>NZ_JAQNCZ010000001.1 GCF_028369055.1 Cognatishimia sp. SS12
TTGATTTGATCCAGTAATAGACAGACACATGTGCGCAAGCAGAAATGCAATCGCACAGACTAAGTCGCCTAGCTGGGACCAAATAAGTCATACACAACAATACACAGCTTGTACTTGCGCTCAAGTAGGCCAAAGGCCGGTAGCGCACATAAGGCGCTCAAGTAGGCCAAAGGCCGGTAGCGCACACAAAGCGCTCAAGTAGCCGAATAGGCGGTAGCGCACTTAAAATGTGACTTGGACAACACCGTTGCTTAACAAAGCAACACGATCTTTAGCCGTTTATTCGGTTTGGTGATCATAGCACGAGTGAAACACCCGGTCCCATCTCGAACCCGGCCGTTAAGCACCGTTGCGCCGATGGTACTGCATCTTAAGGTGTGGGAGAGTAGGGCATCGCCAAACCTAATAAACGACTAAAGATCAAAAACATCTCTCAAAACGATCACTCAAATAATACCCCTAGCGCGGGATGGAGCAGCCCGGTAGCTCGTCAGGCTCATAACCTGAAGGTCGTAGGTTCAAATCCTACTCCCGCAACCAATATTACCAAAACATATCAATACGATCGCGCCCCGAGGGGCGCTTTTTGCGTTCGCACCCAGACACCGCTGGAAGCACTGTGGAAGCAAACGAAGCCAAATCAAATCGTGGCCACAAGGCAACATCAGCAACGTAAATAAAACTTGAAAACTAAGGCCCATTCCGGACCTTCACCTACCTGTGGGCGTGCTGCAGTGCGGCCCGCATAGCGGACATTGCCCCATGGGCGCATTATTTCGGCATGCTTGACGGCTGCATCACGGGACAAAACAGCCGCTCATCTTGGCTCCGCCATGTCTGCTCTTGTCTGGCTTGGACTTCACGCCATATGTTTTTTAACATGCGATACATAGACATCTCATTTTTCCCACCAAGAGTGTCTCGCACCCATGAGGTCTGCGGGGCAGGATCGTATGTTTTTACTTTTGCGCTGTTGGCCCACTATGGTCGGCTTGGGTTGTGGATCCGAGAAGACTGGGATGTGCGGCGGGTTAACCCTACGGGCTTTTCTGATTTTCGGACCCTGCTCATTTAACCATCTGCAATGCAAATGATCAGTTCGAAACATTGGCTCTGGCCGAAGAAGCTTTGCGATCTGGGGCCGTTTCGCTGGTGGCGATGCAGTAGAGCCAACCTTAGGGCCTGACCGAAGGGCGGCGGTTGCAGCTGGCTGCGCGGGATGGGAAATCCACGGGGCTAGCCATTATTCCCGAAGGTATGGGCAGTAATGCTGCTGAAACGCGGTGGCACGGCATGCCAGCAGCTGACGCAAGCGCCGCGCAGGACTCGACTCTGCAGCCTTGGAAGATTAATAAGAACAAATAGGGAACATTTGGTATTTGGCATGTTCGATGGGATTCAGCGTCGTGTTGTCTCGCTTTGGTTTCCTCGCCTTGCGAGTGACCGGGTTCTGCGGCTGCGCCCGGTTGAGGGACCATTTGCAGTGACGCTGAAACACCAAAATGTCAACCGGATTTACTGCCTCAATATCGCCGCGCTGAAAGCGGGTTTGCATCCGGGCATGTCTTATGCGGATGCGCGGGCCTTTTGTCCTGATCTGCAAAGCTGCGTGGCAGCGCCGGACCATGATCTTAGGTTTCTTCAAACCCTGCGCCGATGGGCAACAGGCTATTGCCCTTGGGTGGGGCTGGAGGGTGCGGATGGGCTGATATTGGATGTGACCGGATCAGCGCATTTGTTTGGTGGTGAGGCGGCCATGCTGTCTGACATACACAACCGCCTGATGCGTCGGGGGATCTCAGTGCAGATCGGTCTAGCTGATACGCGCGGGGCTGCCTGGGCCTTGGCCCATTACAACCCAGGGATTGCACCGTATGGGAGGGCTTTGGAAACGGTAAAAACCTTGCCCGTGGCGGCGCTGCGCATTGATGAAAAAATGTCCATCGCATTACAGCGCTTGGGGTTGCGCAGCATTGGCGATTTGGCCGGGGCGGAACGCGCGCCGCTGGCGCGCCGGTTTGGCCTAGAGTTGCTGCTGCGGCTTGATCAGGCGCTAGGTGCACAGCCCGAAGAGATTTCCCCGCAGGCCGAACCGCCGCATTACGCGGTGCGGATGACGTTGCCGGAACCGATTGGCCTGCTTTCGGATGTGATGGCAGGCATAGAACGTTTGCTGCATCAGCTTTGTCGCAAGCTGGAAAGACAGGAGATGGGCGCGCGCAAATTATGCGTAACTCTGCGTCGTGTCGATCAGGACCATCAACAGGTGGAATTGCGCCTTGCCCGGCCTTTGCGTGATGCCAAACGCATTTTACCCCTGTTTGAGCGCGGCCTGGCAGGGGTCGATGCCGGGTTTGGCTTTGATATGCTGCGCCTAGAGGCCACGCAGGCCGAGGCCGTAGCTGTGCAACAGATCAGCCATGTATCGGGGGCAGGCAAAGACCAGCTGGATGATCTGATAACACGCTTGGGGACACGCATTGGGTTAGAGAATATCCAGCGTTTCCTGCCTGCTGACAGCCATATCCCCGAGCGTAGTTTCACCATCGCCCCTGCGGCCTATTCCGCACCCGCCCATGGCTGGAGTGTTGTTCAGCCACGACCAATTTGCCTGTTCCCGCCAGAACCTATTGCTGGCACAGGCGCAACCCCGCCCGCGCGCTTTCGTTGGCGGCGGATGTTCCTGACCGTGGGGCGTGCGATTGGGCCAGAACGGATCGCGCCGGAATGGTGGCTTGAGGATGACAATTGGCGCTCGGGTCTGCGGGATTACTGGCGTGTTGAAACCACGCAGGGGCGCAGGCTGTGGCTGTTTTTCACGCCGCAAAATCCGGGCTGGTTTGTGCAGGGGGAGTTCGCATGAGCGACGTGAAACTCCCCCACCGTCCGGGCGAAGCCACGCGCCGCGACCCGCCGAAAGCTGCGCCGCACTCGCAGGACTATGCTGAGCTCTGCGTGACCACAAATTTTACCTTTTTAACCGGCGCATCACACCCCGAAGAACTGGTCGTGCGCGCCGCCGAGCTGGGGCTGGCTGCGCTTGCGATCACGGATCGAAACTCTCTTGCAGGCGTGGTGCGAGCCTGGTCTGCATTGAAAGAGCTGAGGCATGAAACAGAGGGTGTGGTGCATATTCGCGCACAGCAGCGCATCGACTCCTCCTCGCGCCAGCAGATCGGAAGCGGGGAGACAATTGACAAGCCATTGATCACAAAACTGCCCAAGCTCATCGTGGGCTGCCGTCTTGTAGTGCAGGACAGCCCGGTGGAGTGGACTGCGCTTCCGCGTGATCGCAGGGCCTATGAACGGCTCACACGTTTGCTGACCTTGGGAAAACGGCGGGCCGAAAAGGGAGAGTGCATTCTATATACCAAGGATCTTCTAGAAGCCTGTAAGGGTATGATTTTGATCGCTTTACCCGGACAAAACCTGCGCCGGGCCATTGCGATCATTCAAAAATTTGCCCGCCAGTTTCCGAGCCATGTCTTTCTGGGGGCTGCACCGCGCTATGATGGCAGCGACCAAGCCTATCTGACCCTCTGCGCACAGGTTGCGCTGCGTGCCTCCACCCCTATGGTCGCCGTCGGAGATGTTCTGATGCATCGCGCAGGTCGCCGGCAGTTGGCGGATGTGCTGACCTGTATGCGCGAACATATCACGATTGATCAGATCGGTACCCGTGCGCTCGCAAATGGGGAACGGCGTCTGAAGGCAGGGCAAGAAATGGCGCGGGTCTTTCGCAATCACCCTGCCGCGCTGCGCCGGACAGTGGAGATCGCGGATAAATGCAGTTTTGACCTCGCAGAGCTGTCGTATGAGTACCCCCATGAGGAAACGGAAAGTGAAACGCCACAGGCCCGACTGGAGAGGCTCGCATATGAAGGGCTGGGGCGGCGATACGGTGATAACCCGCCAGATCGCGCCTTGGAATTGATGGCTAAAGAGCTTGCTGTCGTTAAAGAGTTGAATTTTCCGGCCTATTTTCTGACCGTGCATGACATTGTGCAATTCGCCAAATCGCAAGGCATTTTATGTCAGGGGCGCGGCTCGGCGGCCAATTCGATCCTTTGTTATCTCTTGGGTATCACGGATGTCAGCCCGGACATGATTGCCATGGTGTTTGAACGCTTCGTGTCAAAATACCGAGGGGAGCCACCGGATATTGACGTAGATTTCGAACATGAGCGCCGCGAAGAGGTGATCCAGTGGATCTATGAGAAATACGGTCGCCACCGTGCCGGGCTCTGTGCGACAGTCATCCATTTCCGCACACGCGCTGCAATCCGCGAGGTCGGCAAGGTCATGGGGCTATCGCAGGATGTCACTGCAGGTCTGTCCAGTCAGATCTGGGGTATGAGCGATGGCGGCGTGGATCTGGACCGCATTCGCGAACTTGGACTTGACCCGACGGATGGTCGCTTGATGCAGACCATTCGTCTGATTGGCGAGATCATTGGCTTCCCGCGCCATCTGTCTCAGCATGTCGGCGGCTTTGTCATCACCGCGGGGCGATTGGACGAACTGGCCCCAATTGAAAACGCGGCAATGGAGGACCGCACGGTGATCTGTTGGGACAAGGATGACATTGATGCCTTGGGGATTTTAAAGATCGATGTGCTGGGACTGGGCATGCTCAGCTGTATCCGCAAATCCTTTGAGTTGCTGGAGCAGCACGATAAAATCAAGCATGACATAGCATCGGTTCCACAAGGAGATACCGACACCTATGATATGCTCTGTCGCGCCGATGCGGTTGGCGTGTTTCAGGTGGAAAGCCGGGCGCAGATGAATTTCTTGCCCCGCATGCAGCCCCGAGAGCTTTATGATCTGGTGATTGAGGTTGCCATCGTTCGACCTGGCCCCATCCAAGGGGATATGGTGCAACCCTATATTCGCCGCCGCAATGGTTCAGAAAAACCCGAACCTTTTGGTTCTGCGTTGGAGGAGGTCACACGCCGCACTCTTGGCGTGCCACTCTTTCAAGAACAGGCGTTGCAAATCGCTGTGGTGGGGGCAGGGTTCACCCCAGAAGAAGCGGACCACCTGCGCCGCTCTTTGGCCTCTTTCCGGCGCATGGGCACGATCGGAAACTACCGCGAGAAATTCATCAAAGGCATGCTCAACAATGGGTACAGCCCCGAGGTTGCCGAACGCTGCTTTGGCCAGATCGAAGGCTTTGCAGACTATGGCTTCCCTGAAAGCCACGCTGCTGCTTTTGCCATGCTGGCCTATGTGTCGGCTTGGCTGAAATGCCATCACCCCGCGATATTCGCCTGCGCTTTGCTGAACTCCCAACCCATGGGGTTTTACGCCCCGGCCCAAATCGTGCGGGATGTGCGCGAACATGGCGTGGAAATCCGCCCGATCTGCGTAAACCGTTCTGAATGGGACAACACGCTTGAACGCCGCTCTGATGGTGCCTTGGCTTTGCGGTTGGGTTTGCGTCAGATCAAGGGTTTCAAACAAGAAGATGCAGGCTGGATTGTGGCAGCGCGGGGCAATGGTTATCAGGACCCCAATGCGCTCTGGCTGCGCGCGGGCCTGAAGCCAGATGTTCTGACGCGATTGGCAGAAGCGGATGCGTTTTCTGACATGGGCCTTACCCGGCGGGACGCACTTTGGCAGGTGAAAGCGATCAAGAGTTCCAAACCTTTGCCGCTGTTCAATGATCCCATCGATGGGGAGGCGATCACAGAACCGACTGTGCCGTTACCCAATATGCATCTGGGCGAAGAGGTGGTGGAAGATTACGTCTCCACCCGTCTGAGTTTGCGCGCCCATCCCATGGAGTTGCTGCGCCCCATGCTGCCCGGCCTCGTGACACATGCGTCTTTGCAAGACGTTGCCCTTGGCCGATACAGTGTTTGCGGCCTGGTCATCACCCGCCAGCGCCCCGGTACTGCATCCGGCGTGATTTTCATGACATTGGAAGATGAAACCGGGGTCAGCAACGTGGTGGTCTGGCCCAAGGTATATGAACGTTTTCGCCGGGTTGTGATGGGCGGGCGGCTGTTGCGCGTCACGGGCTATTTGCAACGCGAAGGGATTGTCGTGCATCTCATCGCGCAAGAGGTGGTGGACCTGTCACATAAACTGTCTGAATTGGGTCATCCTCAACCCGAAGCCCTCACCACCGAGGGCCCGCGTGCTGATGATACCCCCAAAAACACCCGCTACCCCACCCGCGCAATGCATCCCCGCGATCAGGCCAAACGACTGTTTCCAAGCCGGGACTTTCATTGAGAGCTGACATTTATGAAGTGCGCAGCACCAAGCACTTTGGGCTCGAACCGACCTGCGGCGGCGCAGAAATGCTCCCTGTTCCGGGCCCCTATGAGTGTCAGCTTCCTATGTTGAAGAGTTATCGGCTCCCACCTGCTTGGACCTGTCGCGGTTTGATGCCGCTCCTTTGATAGCATTTACTGCCCCAAAGGAGACTGACTATGGGACTGAAACGAACTGACGAATTCCGCCAAGATGCTGTGCGTATTGCGCTGACCAGTGGGCTGACGCGCAAGCAGGCGGCCGATGATCTGGGCGTTGGCATGTCGACGCTGAACAAATGGATCACAGCACATCGAGACACGAACGTGGTTTCACAAGAGGATTTAGAGCTGGCCAAAGAGAATGAGCGGCTTCGACGTGAGATCCGGCTTCTCAATGACTTGCAAGGATCAGGAAACAGTCTGGGGGACTGTTTCCCCGCAGCAAGAGGGAAATCCTAAAAAAGGCCACCCAGTTCTTTGCGGGCCTAAAGCAATGAGAATTAGGTTTGTCCAAGAGCATAGGGCCCACTTCCCAACCAACCGTTTGTGCGGTGTTGTCGGCGTCAGCACACGCGGGTTACGCGCATTCCGTAACCGTCCTGCCAGCCGAAGACAGCGGTCTGACTTGGTCACGCTTGCACATATCAAAGAGCAATCCCGTCTCAGCCTTGGCAGTTATGGTCGTCCTCGCATGACTGAAGAGTTGAAAGAGATCGGTCTGGATATGGGCCACCGCCGGGTTGGCAGATTGATGCGCCCGAATGGTATATCCGTCGTCAGAACCCGTAAACACGAGGTCACCACAGACAGCGATCATAAGTTCAACATTGCGCCGAACCTGCTGATCGTGACTTCACCGCCAACGCGCCGAACCAGAAATGGGCCGCTTACCCTCAAAACAAAGGCCATGGGCGGTATGACAATCTCGTTCAAGCCGACTGTCATTGTAATTCCAGCGCTAAGACACTATATACAGGGTACAAAGTTGTGGTTTTCTTCGGCAGAGGCGTATCGCCTGCCAGAGCGGACGACGATCTTCTATCATCAAAATTCAACTGTCACGTGCCACATCAAGGCAATGACGTTTGGGAAGGGTGCCGATGTTATCGCGCGCGACTGCATCGGTCTTGCCTTAAGTACATGCAACTTTGGCGGCTGCACTTGCCCCAGCATTGCGGCCACATATGAATAGCGCGGTGCCAATCAGCACAACGTCGATACGCCTCTGACACCAAATCGTGTCAGCGTAAAAATAGTGAGGCGGCGCTTTCCCCGTCAAAGGATCAAAAATGACTTTTCCAGAATGGACCAAACCAAGCATCTACGGTGCTCTGGTCGGGGCGATTGCGATTTCTATCATCGGCTTTACCTGGGGGGGCTGGACAACAAACAGCAACGCCCAAACCATGGCAAAGGACTTTGCGACTGACGAAGTGACGTTGGCCATGGTTCCGCTCTGCCTCGGCAATTCGGCGGCAGATCCCGAACGTACTGAAAAGCTCGCAGTTCTTCAGGGTCTCACTGGCTTTGGCCGTTTGAATGCCATGATGGACACCGGCTGGGCGATCCGCCCGGGCTCAGAGGCCTCAGACCGCCGACTTGCAGGCGCTTGTCTCGCGGGGCTTGAGTTGGATGCGTCATAATTCCAACGTGTCAGTTCCTTGGTCAGATGTCGCCTGCATGAGCCATGGGTTGACGGGGCTCACATTACCTTGCCGCTTTCTCTTTGGGCCAATTTTCGCGCTGTTGGCTTTCATCTTGCCTGCGATTTCCCAGACCATGCCCGAAAACGCCCGCGAACAAAGCTATGGCGACGGCTGGGAATGCAACATCGGATATCGACGGGTTGGCGACATTTGCGCCGCGATCGTGATCCCAAAAAATGCCTATGAGACAAACCGCACCTATGGGTCCGGATGGGACTGTCACCACGGTTTTAGCAAGGTCGATGAGGCCTCCTGCGTCGCCGTCGTTGTGCCCGAAAATGGGTTTCTAGATCCTTCGGGCAAGCGCTGGCACTGTTCGCGGGGCTTTTTCAAAACCGGCGAAAGCTGCCAAGAGGTTGTCGTGCCGGACAACGGGTATCTCATAGAGACGTCCGATGGGTCGGGGTGGGAATGTGCGCGCGGATTTGAACAGGTTGAGGACAGCTGCACAGCTATTGCGGTTCCGATCAACGGATTTCTAAATGGAACGCGCTATGGTCGCCGCTGGTCATGTGAGCGCGGTTTTTTCGAGAAGGATGGCCTTTGCGCGGCCGTCGTCATCCCGGAATTCGCATTTTTTGACGATGCATCTTACGGCAAAGGGTGGAAATGCCAGCGGGGGTATCAAGCATCTGGGACACGCTGCGAGGCGATCAATATCCCTGAAAATGCCCATCTGGACAGAACTGGAAACCGCTGGGAGTGCAACCGGAATTTCCAAAAATCCAGGGGTCTGTGCGTTCTAAATAACTGAGCGCACGACGTCCAATTCCTCGCTTCAACAGTCAGGCCGGCGACAGTCTCGCCTTCAAAAGGAAATACTATGAAATCCGAAATTCACACGGTAGATACCGGCCGCCGCCCCATCAGCGGTGATCAGGCTCTCCCCAGAACCGATGCCATATCGGCACAGACCAATGCGCTCACGCAGATCCCGACGGCGGTTGTGTTCTGTGAGGGCAACTTTGCCAAAGTTGATGGCAAGACGGCCAACGGGCTTGTGCGCCATTCAGAAGCCTACAGGATCGTCTCGGTCATCGACAGCACCCACAGCGGTGAGAATAGCGGCGCGGTTCTTGATGGTGTGCGCAACACCATACCCGTTCTCAAGGACCTGGATGCCGCCGTCGCCCACGAGAGCTTCATGCCGGATACGTTTATCTATGGAATGGCCCCGTCAACTGGGCGGCTTTCGACAGCGGATCGTGATGTTGTGCTGGATGCAATCGGACGTGGTATGAACATCGTCTCTGGCCTGCATGAGTACCTGAGTGATGATGCCGAAATTGCGCAAGCCGCATTGGAAAATCAGGTCACTATTCGCGACATCCGTAAACCTAAGCTCAGCAAAGACATGCGGTTGTTCGATGGCAGCGTCGCAAATGTTGAGGCGTTGCGGATCGCTGTTCTTGGCACGGATTGCGCCATCGGAAAGCGGACGACTGCGACGGTTTTGGCCGGTGCATTGAATGCGAAAGGCATCAAGACCGTGCTGGTTGGGACCGGCCAGACGGGTTTAATGCAGGGCGCAAAATATGGCGTGGCCATGGATGCGATCCCGCCCCAATTCTGCTGCGGCGAACTTGAGGGCGCGATTGTTGCCGCCTCGGAGGCCGAGCAGCCCGATGTCATTTTAATCGAGGGCCAAGGGGCGCTCAGCCATCCCGCGTTTTGCACATCCGCCTTTATCCTGCGCGGCAGCCAACCCGACGCTGTTATCCTGCAGCACGCCCCAAAACGCGCCCATCGCTGTGATTTTCCCAATATGCCAATGCCGACGCCCGCCAGTGAGATCGCTTTGATCGAAGCGTTTTCTGACACCAAGGTCATAGGCGTTACTCTCAATCACGAAGGCATGTCCGAGGCTGAGATCACAACCACGATTGCCAGCCAAACTGAAAAGCTGCGCCTGCCAGTAACCGATGCGCTCAGCAGGCCATCGGCACGTTTGTTGGCGCTGGTTGTTGATGCTTATCCCGGTCTGCAGCAACGAACGCCCGTGGCTGCAATTTGAATAGCCCGCGCCTGGAAATTGATCTGCAAAAGATACGCCACAATACGCGGACCATTGTCGAGCGGCTGAAGCGGCGCGGCATCCGTGTGACGGCAGTGACCAAAGCTGTATGTGGTCATCCGGCTATCGCCCGGGCCATGCTCGACGGTGGCGCAGAGGGGCTGGCTGACGCACGGTTGACCAATGCAAAACGGCTCCGCCAGGCAGGAATGACGTGCTCGATCACCCTGATCAGAACGCCGATGCTCAGTCAGGTCGATGACGTGGTGCAGGTTTGCGAGACGAGTTACAACACAGAGGGAGCGGTGATCGCAGCCTTGGCCATTGCAGCGCGCCAGCAAAACACGGTTCACGGCGTTATCCTGATGGTCGAATTGGGTGATCAGCGCGAAGGGATCAGGCCACAGGACCTTGGCGCTATGGCGCAGCATGTGGTGGATTTGCCCGGTGTGGCGCTAAAAGGCATTGGGGCGAACTTTGCCTGTCTGAGCGGCATTGCTCCGACTGCGGCGAAAATGCAGGCGCTGACTGCGCTTGCCAATGACATCGAGGGCCAGTGTGGCCCATTCCTTGAAACGGTCTCTGGCGGCAATTCTGCCACCTTGCCTTGGGCACTTGAGCGACATGCCATTGGCCGGATCAACGATCTGCGCCTTGGAGAAGCGATATTGCTTGGTGTGGACCCGGTCACAGGAGATCAGATTGGCGGCCTGTTTTCAGATGCCTGCACGCTTATCGCCGAAGTCATCGAGGTAGACGTTAAGCCGATGCAACCTTCCGAAAGCCTCGCTGACCGTCCAAAGGCAACCACTCAGCCTGCGCCCGACACATTCGGAACAACGCGGCTTATTCTTGCTATCGGGCAACAAGACTCGGATATGGCCGGGCTTTCGATGCTTGTTGGCACCACACTTATCGGCGCGACAAGCGATCACCTTGTTATCGGCATGAAAAATTCAGCGCTCAGCGTTGGATCGGAAATGCGATTTCAAATGGATTATGGGGCTTTGATGCGCGCCACGGCCGCCCCGGATATTCAGATACATTTACGCAATGACCGACCTGCGCAAAACGCACCTGGTGCCGGTGGCCCAGGCACACGCCTGGCATCGGTTTGAGCGCGCTGAATTACGCGCGCCCCAGATGAAACCAGAAGGAGAAACTCAAATGGCAAAGCTCACAAAATCAAGCCTGTTCAAAACGCAAATTCCCAAGGCGGAAACGGCGATGGATAAGACAACCCGGATCGTACGAAAAATGGTCGAAGAAGAGGCCCAGCAACGGCAAGCCAAAATCGACCGTTTGCGGATTGCGCGCCTCGAACGCGAAGCCAACACCCCGGCAAAGCCGACCCGATAAAGCAAATTCGTCTATCAAACGCGCGCTTGGCAATACCCTCCTAATGCATGTTCCCAGCTAACTTGGGCGCGCGATATCACGCGCAAAGGATCCACCATGCCGCGCGCAGACGAGAGCGCCACAAAAGTTCGCTATATCTGTCAGACATATACGGCATGACGGAGCACGCTCACCAAATATGGTTAGGTCATCAGTCCCCCCCCCCTTATTTCAATGTCCATCGCTGCGGGGCGTTGAAGACGGAAGGCCGAGCTAAAGCCTCTACACCTCCAAGAGCATCGCACACTGCCTAAATTCTAGGCAATGGGTCGCCCATCGCGGGGGGAGCAGACGTTCTGGCGGCAGGCAGAGGTGCCGTGTTGATTCAGCCCTTGAGGCAGGCGGGAGGTTTGGGTCAATTTGGGCAGTATGACTGCAGCACCACAGAACACGTTTGATGCCAAGCTGACCAAGCTTATCGGCCAGATCTATCCCGACATCGATGCCGCCCAACTCAAGCAGATGATTGTGGAGGCCTTTTGGCCCGGCGAGTCTGCGCCGCGCAAACGGGCACGGCGGCCGGGCAACAATCAGTGGAGCGAGCAAGACGCGCTGCTGATCACTTATGGCCATTCCATTCAGGACGGCGAGCATAAGCCGCTGGACCTCTTGCATGATTTCCTATTGCGCCGCCTCAAGGGCGTGCTGAACAGCGTGCATATCCTGCCGTTTTTTCCGTTCACCTCGGACGATGGCTTTGCTGTCACCGATTTTTACGCGGTGAACGCACAGCTGGGCGATTGGCCGGACATCAACCGTATTGCTGATGGTTTTCAGCTGATGTCGGATCTGGTGCTGAACCATGTCTCAAGCCAGGGGGCGTGGTTCAACGCCTATCTGCAGGATCAGCCGCCTTATAACCAGTTTTTCTTTGAGGCCTCGCCCGAGGATGATCTGAGTGACGTGGTGCGGCCCAGAACGACCCCTTTGTTGCAACAGGTCGAGACGATTAATGGGCCGCGGCATGTCTGGTGTACGTTCAGCCATGATCAGGTGGATCTTGATTTTCGCAACCCCGAAGTGTTGCTGGAGTTTCTGCGGATCATCCGCCTGCATGTCGACAACGGCGTGCGCATCATCCGGCTAGATGCGGTCGCGTTTCTGTGGAAAGAGGCCGGCACGCCCTCCATCCACATGCCGCAGACCCATGCGGTGGTGAAGCTGATGCGACTGCTGTGTGATTTCGCTTCGGAAAAGATCATTCTGCTGACGGAAACCAATGTGCCGAAAGCCGAGAATATGAGCTATTTCGGCGATCGTGACGAAGCGCATATGATCTATAATTTCCCGCTGCCGCCGTTGATCTTGCATGCGGTGCAGTCAGGCTCTGCCGAGCGGCTGCGCAAATGGCAAAGCGGCATGCCGCCGGCCCCGATGGGCTGCGCCTATTTGAATTTCACCGCCAGCCATGATGGCATTGGCATGCGCCCGGTTGAGGGGATTTTGCCCGCCGAGGAACAGGCCAAGATGATTGATACCATTGAGAAGGTGGGCGGGCTGGTGTCCATGCGCGCGCTGCCAGATGGCGGCGAAGCGCCCTATGAGATCAACACAACCTTCTACGAGGCCACCCGCCGCACCTTTGCCGGTGAGGATGCGCATCACTTTGAAAGGTTTCTCTGCGCGCAGACCATCCCTATGTCGCTGGAAGGGATCCCGGCCTTTTACATCCATTCGCTGCTGGCGACACCAAATGACCTGGATCAAGTGCAGCGGCGCGGGATGAACCGGGCGATCAACCGGCACAATTGGCATTACCCGGATTTGAACGCGCTGCTGGATGATCCGGACACACCGCAGGCGCGGGTGCTGGGCGCGCTTTCAGAACGTCTGCGCATTCGCAATCAGCAACCGGCGTTTCACCCGAATGCGACGCAGTTTACCCTGCCGCTGGAGGACAGTGTCTTTGGCGTCTGGCGGCAAAGTCTGGATCGGCATCAGTCGGTCTTTGCGTTGCACAATGTCAGCGCCGAAACGGTTGAGCTTTCGCATCTGTCGATGAACCTGATCGAAGATGAAATCTGGGTTGATTTGCTGAGTGGCGAGCCCGTGGATATGTCCAAGGGCACGCTCACTTTGGCACCGTATCAATGCCGCTGGATCACCAATCGCGGCTGAAGCTTAGAAGTCCGCCTCATCTGCGTGCGCTGCAGCCGTCAGATCCGCCAGGAAGGTCGGATCCGCGGAATGGACGCGGTTCCAGGTGGTGATAAAGGGGGTTTCATAGGGGTTGTCCAGAAACACCTGACCGGCGCGCATGATGCTTTCGGCGAAAAGCTCAATGGCTTGTTCTTCTTTGTGGCGATCCAGTTCAAGCCCGTTCAGGCGGGCGTCGTTGTAGTAGGCTTCCAAGAGGTCGAGTGCGCTGCGATAATAAGTGGCTTTCAAGGTGCGCAGGACATTGGGCGTAAAGACGGTGCCATCCGCTGCGAGTTTGCGGAAGATGGCTTTGCAGATGTCGGCGGACATCCGGTTGAGGCCCTTGGTGGCCTCTTCCGGCGACAGTTCCTGATGTTTGTGGTCATAGGCATCTGCGATATCCACCTGACAGACCGCCTTGGGGGCCAGATTGCGCCAGGCTTCAGACAGCACGCCGATTTCAAGGCCCCAGTCAGAGGGGATGCGCAGATCTGGCAGGATCGCGGTGCGCATGGCAAATTCGCCTGACAGCGGATAGCGGAAGCTGCGCAGATAATCGATATAGTCCCGATCGCCAATGACCCGCTTAAGCGCGATCAAAAGCGGGCTAACAAGCAGCCGCGTGACCCGCCCGTTCAGCCCGCCGCCGCCGATGCGCGGGTAATAACCTTTGGCCACCTGATAGGGGAAGGTCGGGTTCACAACCGGATAGACCAGCCGCGCCAGCAGCTCTTTGTTATAGGTGAGAATGTCGCAATCGTGGATCGCCATCACGGCGCTATCCGCGCAGCCGATCAGATAGCCCATCGAGGACCAGACATTTTTGCCTTTGCCCTTTTCGGCAGGCGCAAGGCCAAGCGCCTCTAGCCGCGCGCCAAGTTCCAGCATGCGCGGGCTGTCGTTCCAGATGACAATATGGTTTTGGTTGAGGCCCTTGAAGAACTCCTTGGCCTTGCGAAATTGCGCCTCATCCGCGGCGTCCAGACCGATGATGATCCGATGCAGGTATTTGACTTGCGCCAGCTCTGCCAAGATATTTGGCATGGCTTCGCCTTCGAGCTCGGAATAGAGGCAAGGCAGGATCAGTGAAATCTTGCGGCTGTCGCCAAAGGTCGTGAGCTCATGCTCCAGCTCGTCAAGGGACCGTGTGCGCAGATTGTGCAGAGTTGCGATATTCCCGTTTTGGTGAAAATCGGCCATAGTCCTTAAGTCCTCTTGATATTTAAGTCTTTGAGCTGCGCCAATACGGCAGCGTTCCAGCCGGTGGGTCCGGCAGCCTGCGTGCGCAGGATATGCCCCGCTTCTTCGCCGCGCAATTTTGGCAGGGGCGTGGCGTGCGGATTATGCACCACAACGGCGCGATCCGCGCTTTCTAGCATTTTGATGTCATTGGGGGCGTCGCCCAACGCCAAAGTATGCTGCGCCCCAAATTTCCGCGTGAGTTCGTGCACGCGATCGGCCTTGTTGCCACCAAAGGACAGCGTCACGAAACGTCCGCCTTTTTGGCCGATGATGCCGACCTCGGCCAGATGTGCAAGAAAGTCCTCTAGCGCAGCCTCCGTGCCGGACCAGGTGCCGGGTTCGGAGAAAGCGCGTTGTTTGGCGCGCGCGGCTTGGGCAGGCGGCAATCCGGTGCGTTCTGATAGCGCTGCGACGCTCTGGTCGCCAAACCCGCAGAATTTCGATCGCAGCGCGCGCGGCAAAGCATCAAGTTCAGTGCGCAGCGTGTCATATGTTGCGTCTGCGGCCACCGAATGTGTCCCGGCTGGCAAAATCCCGGCACCGTTTTCAACAATCGCTGGCCAGTCGTCAAACCCAATCGCGGCACGAATGTCGCAAATTTCGGGTGCGGTTTTGCTGCTTGCGAGGACCAATCCGGCCCCAACGTCGCGCAAGGCCCCAAGCGCCTCTGTTGCAGCGTTCCATTGGTAAGTCTCATGATCCAGCAACGTTCCATCCAGATCAGAAAAAACCAGCAGAGGAACCTTGTGCGTCATGTGTGGAAACTTAGGTGCGTCGGTTCTGAAGGGCAACCCAATGCCGCAACCGCAGCAGATTTGACCGCTTTTCAGGGATACCCCTTGAGGAATTGACCAAAAATTAGGCACGTGTCGGTTTCTTAATCGCGGTGGTTTGGGTGTCAAAATCCTGTCCAACCGTCGGCTGTTGCGCTAAACCAGAGGGGGCATGACGCAGGTTATCATCCATATAGGCACGCAGAAGACCGGGTCGACAGCGATTCAATCGGCTTTGTTTTCCAATGCAGAGGCGCTTGAGCCGCTGGGCTATCACTTTGTGAAAGCCGGGCGGCGCAGGGCGGCGCATAATCATATTGCTGTCAGCAGTCGCGGTCCTGAAATTGGTGCGCTTCTGGATGAGGTGGTCGCCGAAATTGACGCGGCCCCGGACAAGATTCACATTCTTTCCAGTGAAATGTTCTTTCGCACCAGTATCGCCGAAACGCTGGCCGCTGCTTTTCCTGACCGGCTGAAAGACAACATTAAGTTCATCGCTTATGTCCGGCGTCAGGATAAATTTCTGGAAGCGATGTACAAACAGCTGCTGAAAAACGGGCGGTTCCGCGGCACCCCGGCCGAATTTGTCGAGAAAAAACAGCACAGCGCCGCCTACACGCAGGTTCTTGATGTGTTTGCGCGGCATTTCGGCCAAGCGGCGTTATCGGTCAAACCCTTTGAACGGCGGCTGTTTGACGGCGGTGATGTCGTGCGCGATTTTCTAAAGGAATTGGGCGTGCCCGAAGCGGCCAGCGCCAGTTGGAGCTATGCGCATTCCAATGTCACCCTCTCGCGCGAAGCCTCGCAAATTCTGGGGCAGATGAGCCGAAACACCGACATCAATACGCGGCAGCTGATCCGCTTTCTGGCGCGCAAGCGTCCGGAGGGGGCGGTGCGGACCGGCGATTGTTTTCAACCTTCAGAGCGGCGCGCATTGATGCGGCTGTACCGCGAAGACAACGCGCAGCTGAAATCCAAATATTGCCCGCAGTTTGACCCGATGTTTGATGAAAGCGATATCGCGCCCGGCGTCCCAGATGAGGCCCCAAGCCGCGAAGAAACAGCGGCCCGCCGCGAGGCGGCCCTGCGGGCGGTCATGCGCGCTTTGGGCAAAACCCATACCAGCACAGTGCGCTAGTCGAGCGTCTGGATTTCAGGTGCAAGTTGATCACGCCCAGCAATTTTTCGCGTGGCTTCTGGTCAAAGCGTCCCGCGCAAGCTAAGGCTAGGGCAGTTTAGCAATTCACCTGGCAGAGAGGCTTCCATGGCAGACGGAACATTTGCAGCGCTACTCGTATTGGGTGGCCTTCTGGACATGAGCGCAAACCACTGCGGCACGGAAAATGGCTGTTTGGGGCGCAGCGACGTCACACCACGCTTTGCCATTTCTGCCGGCGAAGTGCTTGAGCGGCAGGCCATGCCCGCCGCAGAGCTTTACGTGCGCTACGATCTGGGGCATCGCAACGGGCCATTTGGCCATGCGGTTGGCTTTTCTATCGGCGAAAACGGCGAGCTATGGCTCGGTGCCGGTCAGACCTGGAAAATGGATCTGGGCCGCAACAGCCCGTTTTACACCGAATTGCACGCAATGGTGGGCCTTTATGAGCCAAACGGCGGCTTTGACCTTGGCGGACCAATTGAATTCCGCTCGGGCATCGAGGTGGGTTATGAGAACCAAGCAGGCTGGCGCTATTCAATCAGCTATGATCACCGCTCCAACCTGGAAATCTACAGCAATAACCCCGGCATCGAAACGGTGCAGGCGCGTGTGAGCATCCCGCTTAAGTAAAAATCAGCGCTGCCGCCGCATCAGATAGATATCCATGATCCAGCCGTTCGCCTCGCGGGCGGCTTTTCTTTGGGTGACGATGTCTTGGGCCACCTCAGCCAGTGGGCCCGCAACCAGAATTTGCTGCGGCATGCCCACATAGCCGCCCCACCAGATGTCGATGCCTTCGGGGGCAAGGGTCTGAAAGGCGCAAGCGCCATCCAGCATCACGGCAACGGTATCGGCTCCGTCGGGCCAGCCGTGATCGCGCAGCTGCCGCCCGGTGGTGATGATCACCGGCGCGCCCAGTTCATTTAGCGGGATAGCATGGGCTGCGGTCAGCATCTGCAGAGAGGTGATGCCCGGCACCACATCAACGTCTGTCTGCAAGCCATGCGCCGCCAGCCGCGCCGCAATCCGCAACGTGCTGTCATAAAGCGAGGGATCCCCCCAGACCATCAGCGCGACATGGCTGTTGTCGCCGCCATGGGTCTTGATCAGATCGGCCCAGATTGTGGCCAGCGCATCATGCCACTGATTGACGCCGTCCAGATATTTGGGCGCATCCGCATCGCGCACCGGATAGTCAAATTCCGCCACCTTTGGCGCGGCACGCAGCTGGTCGCGCAGCATCGTGCGGCGCAGCTCGGCCAGTGCGGATTTCTCCGCGCCCTTGCGCGGCAGCAGGATCAGATCAGCGGCCCCCAGCGTTTTAATCGCCTGCAGTGTCAGATGATCCGGGTTGCCAGAACCGATGCCCACAAGCGACAGGCGCATGCTCAACTCTCCGCCAATTCGCCGAAAAGGATCAGGCCGGGCGCGCTGCTGATTTCGCTCTTTAGCGTTTCCGCCAGCTCGGCCATGGTGGTCCGCGTCAGGCTTTGGTCGGCATGGCTGACGTTTTCGGCCAGCAGGGCCGGGCAGTCGCGACGCAGCCCGCTGGCAAAGAGTTTCTCGGCCAGCTCGGGAAAGGTGCGTTTGGGCATGAACAATACCGTGGTGGCCCCCGGATCGGCCAGTGCTTGCAAATTGAGATCACCAGGCAGGGCCCCGGCCACGTCGTGACCCGTCACAAATTGCACCCGCCGCGCCACCAGCCGCCGCGTCAGCGGGATCCCCGCCGCCGCAGCCGCCGCGCAGGCCGAAGTGACGCCTGGGATGATCTCGAACCCGACGCTCGCCGCTTTGAGCGCGGT
Source organism: Cognatishimia sp. SS12 (assembly GCF_028369055.1). Taxonomy (GTDB): domain Bacteria; phylum Pseudomonadota; class Alphaproteobacteria; order Rhodobacterales; family Rhodobacteraceae; genus Cognatishimia. The sequence goes on from NZ_JAQNCZ010000001.1 coordinate 18,503, forward strand.
CAACTCTTCTTCGAGGCGGCCAAAAATGCCGCTATCGCCGGATTTCAACCGCACCACATGCGCCCCGTCCTTGGCATAATCCACCAACAACTGGCTGACATGATCCTGTTTTGGCGAGGGGCGGCCCGCGCGTTTGCCCACACCAACAAGGTCGGCATCGGGTTTGGCATGTTCCAAAATCGCCCCCGCGCTCAGGTCGTCAAACAGGATGGCATCGGCCTTTTGCAGCCGATCCACCGCCTTGACGGTCAAAAGCTCGGGGTCGCCGGGACCGGAACTGACAAAGCTGACAAAGCCGCTCATGATGTTGCCTCAGAAATCAGGTGGAAAAACGTGCCGGTGACATGGCCGCGATGAGAACCGGTTTCAGGCACCGGGTTGCCATCCGCGTCGCCGACCTGCGCCAAGGGCGCATCTGGTTCTTCCAGAATGGTGGAATAGTGAAACTCATGCCCGCGCAGGCGCGCGACTGCGGCGTGGCCGGGCAGGGGCGCGTTGAGCACGGCCTGCCTATACCCGAGATGGAATTTGCGCTTTTCATAAGATGTGACAAGGCCGAGCAGGCCAAGCATCTCATGCCGGGTGCCGCTTTTGTCGATCAGCGCGCTGCCAAGCGCCATATAGCCCCCGCATTCGCCGTGCACGGGTTTGCTGGCCGCATGGCGGTGCATACCCGCCCGAAAGCCTTGCGCTGCCGCCAATGTACCCGCGTGCAGCTCGGGATAGCCGCCGGGCAGCCAGACCAGATCCGCCGTGGCATCCGGCGCCTCGTCTGCGAGCGGGGAAAACGGCAGAATTTCTGCGCCATGGGCCCGCCAGCCTTCCACAAGATGCGGGTAGGTAAAGCTAAAGGCGGCGTCCTGCGCCAAGGCGATGCGTTGCGCGGGCGGTTTGGGCAGTTGGCCCGCCGGGGCCGGGCGCGACGCAGCGGCTGCCTTGATGGCGGCCAGATCGACGTTCTCGCGCAGGAAGTCGGCATAGCCCTGAATGGCGGCCTCGAGGTCAGGGTGCTCCACAGCTTGGATGAGGCCCAGGTGCCGCTCGGGCAGGGCAAGGTCGCCGCGCCGCGGCAGCACGCCCAGGACATTCATGCCGGCCCTGTCCATGCCCAGACGGGCCAACCGTTCGTGCCGGGGGCTGGCGCAGCGGTTCAGGATCACCCCGGCAAACGGCAGATCTGGATTGTATGCGCGAAAGCCAAGCGCCGTGGCCGCCGCAGATTGCGCCTGCCCACCGATATCGAGCACCAGAACAACGGGCCACCCCATGGCCTGCGCGGTTTCGGCGGAGGAACCAAAACCGCATTCCCCGCCTGTGGCCACACCGTCAAACAGCCCCATGGAGCCTTCGGCCACGACGATATCCGCGCCCTGCGCCTCAGCGCTGATGCCGCCGATCAGACCCTCGGGCATCGCCCAGGTATCAAGGTTGAACGAAGGTCGCCCCGCAGCGGCGCGATGAAAGGCCGGGTCAATGTAGTCCGGGCCGGACTTAAACGGTTGGACCTTCAGCCCATCATCTGCCAGCGCGCGCAGCAGCCCCAGCATCACCGTGGTTTTGCCGGTGCCCGAGGAAGGGGCAGAGATCAGCAGCCCGGGGGGCATATCATGCAGCATGGTCAATCGTCCCCATGTTTCCAATCCGCCCAACTGCTGTCTGCCGTCTGGGGGCGATAGCGGCGGTCGTAATCTGCGGCGTAAAGGCAGCTTTCCTCAAACCCGTCGCCCGCCAATGCCGGACCCACCAGAATGAGCGCGGTGCGGCTGATGTGCTCTGGCACATCGGCCTGCAGGGTCGCAAGCGTGCTGCGGATGATCTCTTGGTCAGGCCAGCTGGCGCGATAGACCACCGCAACCGGACAATCGGACCCATACTGCGGGGTCAGCGCCGCCACCACATTGGCGAGATTGCCAATGGAAAGGTGAATGGCCAGCGTCGCGCCGGTGGCGGCAAAATTGGCCAGGGTCTCGCCCTCGGGCATCGCAGAGGCGCGGCCGGGCGTGCGTGTCAGCACCACGGATTGCGCCAGCCCCGGCAGGGTCAGCTCGCTGCCAAGCGCCGCTGCAGCGGCGGCAAAGCTGGGCACGCCGGGGGTGACAGAAACTGGGATGCCCTCCGCTTTCAGGCGGCGGATCTGCTCGCCCATAGCGGACCAGACCGAAAGATCGCCTGAATGGAGCCGCGCGACATCCTGCCCGGCGTCATGCGCCGCTTTGCATTCGGCGACAATCGCGTCAAGATCCAAGGGGGCTGTATTCACGATACGTGCGCCGTCAGGACAATGGCGCAGCAGCGCCTCGGGCACCAGTGACCCCGCATAAAGGCAGACCGGGCAGGCGGCAATCAGGTCACGCCCGCGCAGGGTGATCAGATCAGCAGCGCCAGGGCCGGCGCCGATAAAGTGAACGGTCATTTTTCGGTCCTCTGGGCAAGGGCGCATGTCGCCAGCCGATCACCAGAGATATGGCGCTTCGCCATCAAACGCGCGCCTGCACCGGCCGCCGCCAGCGCGCAGGCTTCGGCAACGCTGCCGGTGCCGCGTTTTTCCTGCACTTTTGCGGATTGCGTTGCGGTTGTCATCGCCTGCATGTCAGCGAGTGTGACCAGATGCACCGGCAAGCCAAGCGTCTCGGCCAATTGTTTGAAGCAAAGCGCGCCCGCCTTGTCATCCAAAACGGCAATCGCATCGGCATCGCCGCCTAAACGTTGATAGGCGTCACGCAGGCTGCTCGCGGTTGCCTCCTGCCGAAAACCGAACCCAGCGATGATCATAAGGTGACACTCCATTGAATGATGGGATAGCTGGCTTTCCAGCCCCGTTTGCGCCCCAGTGGTTGGCTTTCGCTTATCTCAATCCGCTGCAGCGTTCCAGCTTTGGCTGCATGCCAGTGCGTCAAAAGCGCTTCGGCTTCCAGTGTGACCCCATTGGCGACAAGCCGCGTGCCTTGGGGCAGCGCCTCCCAGAGATAGTCGAGCATCTCTGCGCTGATGCCGCCGCCGATGAACACCGCGTCGGGCAGGCGCAAGCCCTCTAGGGCCTCGGGCGCAACGCCGGTTGTCACCGTGAGGGGCAGGCCAAAGCGCGCGGCATTCCGGGTTATACGCTCGGCCCGCTCAGCGCTCATTTCGATAGCATCGGCGGTCATGTTTGGCGCGCTCATCAGCCATTCCAGCGCGATAGAGCCTGAACCGCCGCCAATGTCCCAAAGGTGTTCGCCGGGTCTTGGCGCAAGGGCCGAGAGCGTCAGCGCGCGCACTGGGCGCTTGGTGATTTGGCCATCGTGCTCAAACAGCCCGTCTGGCCGCCCGCTGGCCAGCGGCATAACAAGGCCGTCCCCCGCCACCTCAAGACCGACCACGACCGGGTGTTGCACGTCGGTGGGCACATCGGCGGCGGTGCAACGGCGGCAACGTTCGCGCGGCCCGCCCAGCGCTTCGAGAATATGCACCGTGGTTGCGCCAAATCCCGCGCCCTCAAGCCAGGCCGCGAGCGCAGCCACCGCAGGCCCGTCGCGCAGGGTCACAAAGATCTGTGCGCCGGGATAAAGCGCGCTGCGCAATTTGGCAAAGGGGGCGGCATGCAGGCCAAAACAGCGGGTGCGCTCCAGCGGCCAGCCGAGCCGCGCGGCGGCGAGTGACATAGAGCCCGCCGCTGGCAGCGCGCGCCATTCGGAGGGCGCGAGCTCTTGGGTTAATGTGCTGCCCGCGCCGTGCCAAAACGGATCGCCGGAGGCAAGGGCCACAACCCTGCGCCCGCGCAGGGCCATCAGCTGCGCGACCCCCTTGGCATAGGGGACCGGCCATGTGACCAGCTCGGCGTCAAGGGGGGGCAGAAGCGCGATGTGCCGCGCCGCGCCCATGATGATTTCGGCGTTTTTCAAAGCCGCAAGGCTTGCAGGCGGCAGCCCATCCGGGCCATCTTCGCCCAAACCGACGATGGTTAACCAGGGCGTATCAGACATGGCGCAGCATCTCCTCATTCTGGGTGGCACCAGCGAAGCCAGCGCGCTCGCCGCGCGGCTGGCACAGGAAAATGTGCCCGCGATTTTCAGCTATGCGGGCCGCGTGGCGCGCCCGCGCGCACAGCCCCTGCCGACACGACATGGTGGGTTTGGCGGTGTCAAAGGCCTCGCAGCGTTTCTGCGCGATAACGCCATCAGCCATGTGGTCGATGCCACACATCCCTTTGCGGCGCAGATGAGCTGGAATGCCTATCACGCTTGCGCCGAGCTCGGCGTGCCGCTTGCGGCGCTGACCCGGCCGGCGTGGCAGCCCCAAGCGGGCGATATGTGGCAGCAGGTGCCCGATATTCCGGCGGCGGTTGCCGCGCTTAGTGGCCCGGCTGAGCGGATCATGCTGGCGCTGGGCCGGATGCATCTGGCTGCGTTTCAGGGCCAGCCGCAACATCACTATGTGTTGCGCCTGGTGGATGCGCCCGACGCGCCGCCGCCTTTGCCGCATCACACTGTCACCGTGGCGCGCGGGCCGTTTGCCGTGGCCGATGACATTGCGCTGTTTCGGGAGCATGGGATCGACCGTATTGTCTGCAAAAATGCCGGCGGCAGCGGGGCGGAGGCCAAGCTGCATGCCGCGCGGGCACTGGGCCTGCCGGTGGTGATGATCGACCGGCCCGGCCTGCCGCCGCGCGATGAACTGGCAACCCCGGGGGCGGTTATGGACTGGCTGGCGGATCACCCGGCCACCGAACGCGGCGTGTAAACCAGCGGTGCGCCATCGCGCGGGATGATCCGCGTCTGGGAAGACCCCAGCAGCACGACCGTGCGCATATCAGCCATCTCGGCTGTGGCCGCGCTGAGCGGCACAATGCGAATGCTTTGATCAGGGCGCGAGACATTGCGGGCAAAAATCATCGGGCGGTCATCGCCGCAGGCCGCCTGCAGCGTTGCCAGCGCCTTGCCAAAGCCTTCGGGGCGAGATTTTGAGCGCGGGTTGTAAAACGCCATGGCAAAATCTGCCTCCGCCGCAAGGCGCAGGCGCTTTTCGATCAGGGCCCAGGGTTTCATATTGTCCGACAGGTTGATGGCGCAAAAATCATGGCCAAGCGGCGCACCGCAGGCCGCCGCAGCGGCCAGCATGGCGGTGATGCCGGGCAGAACGCGAATATCAAGATCGCGCCAGCCCGGATCGCCATGTTCCACCGCTTCCAGCACCGCAGCAGCCATGGCAAAGACCCCCGGATCACCAGAGGACACCACCACAACGCATGCTCCCTCTTGCGCGAGGCGCAGCGCATGTTCGGAGCGATCGATTTCTACGCGATTGTCCGACGGATGCAGCCGCAGACCCGGGCGCGGCGCAATGCGGGCCACATAGGGGATATAGCCGATAATATCCGTGGCTTGGGCAAGCGCTGCGCTGACCTCGGGTGTGATCAGCGCCTCATCGCCGGGGCCAAGGCCCACCACGGTGACAGATCCGCTCATGGGCGTCGCCCCTGACCATGCACAATGATGATCGAGAAATAGGGCGTTACTTTTTCGGTCGACTCAGAAAGTTTGCAGACGCTCTGCTGCCCCATCGTGGCATATTGCACCAGATAGGCCGCGTCATATTTGCCGCCCGCCTTGAGCGCGCGCACGACCTTGTCAAAATTGGTGCCAATTTTCATGATCACCAGCGCATCGGTGCCGCGGATATGTTTGGTCAACACGTCTTCGCTATGGGTGCCCATCAGCACGGTCAACACGTCATCCCCCCAGGTCACGGGCTGGCCCGTCGCCGTCCAAGCCCCGGACATGCCGGTAATGGCCGGGATCACTTCGACCGGAACCTGGTCTTTGACCCGCGTGTAGATATGCATGAAAGAGCCATAAAAGAACGGATCCCCCTCGCAGAGCACCACAACATCTTCGCCCGCTTTGGCCAGGGCAATCAGATGGGCGGTGATTTCGGCGTAAAAGGCCGAGAGCATTGCGTTATAGCGCGGATCATCCAGCGGAATTTCCGTTGTCACCGGATATTCCATGGCAAATTCCACGGCCTCAGCCGGGATCATACCCTCAACAATGCTGCGCGCCTGACCCTTGCGGCCCGCCTTGCGGAAAAAGGCGATATGCTTGGCATTTCGGATCAGCCGGTCCGATTTGACGCTCATCAGCTCTTGATCGCCGGGGCCGAGCCCCACACCATAAATTGTGCCGGTCATGGTCATTCCTTTCGGCTGGCGATGGCATTGATCGCGGCGACGGTCATGGCCGAGCCGCCCAAACGCCCCTCCACGATCATGCAGGGAACGGGCTGAGCCGCCCAAAGCGCGTCTTTGCTTTCGCGCGCGCCGACAAAGCCGACGGGCAGGCCGATGATCGCGGCCGGGCGCGGGCAGTCGGGATCTTCCAGCATGTTCAAGAGGTGAAAGAGCGCGGTAGGGGCATTGCCAATGGCGACAATCGCACCCTCAAGCCGGTCGCGCCACAGCTCCAGCGCGGCGGCCGAACGGGTATTGCCGATTTCAGCGGCCAGCGCATGGATGCCCTCGGCATGCAGGGTGCAGATCACCTCGTTGTCTGCGGGCAGACGTGGGCGGGTGACGCCGCCTGAAACCATGCGCGCATCACATAAAATGGGCGCGCCATTTTCCATTGCCCGCCGCGCCGTGGCCACCATGCCGGGGGTGAATCTCACGTGCTGCTCCAGCCCGACCATGCCAGCGGCGTGGATCATGCGCACGACCACCTGTTCTTCGTCCGCGTCAAACCGGGCCAGATCCGCTTCGCGCCGGATGGTGGCAAAGCTTTCATCATAAATGGCTTGGCCGTTCTTTTCGTATTCATAGGGCATTAGAGGGCTCCGGTCTCGCTTAGGCGGGTCAGAATTTCGGTATCGGTCAGGCCGCGATCGTCCGGGTCATCCCATGGCAGGCCATCGCGGACAAGATCAAACCTACCGTCGTGCCCCACCAGAGTCGTGCCCGCGCGGCGGGGGTGGGCGCAGCCTTTGGCACAGCCGCTGATATGCAGACGGCCGCCCGGCAACTGCGGCGCTTGGGCCATGCGCCGTGCCAATGCATGTGTTTGCACCGTTGCACTGGCGCAAAACGGCGCGCCGGGGCAGGCATGGAGGCGGCGCAGCGGATCGCTTTCCTGGGTCAGAAGCCCCGGGGGAGGGTCGGCCAAAGGCGCTGCGTCTTCGGTCACGATGAGCCGCCAGGGCGTCACACGCAGCGCGCGGCAGGCGCTTTTCTCGATGAGATCCGCGAGCGCGGCAGCGTTGATCTGCCCAAAAGCGACGCCATAGGCGGTGCCGCCGGGGCTCAGGCCAGCGGCCAAGGGCGCGCGCGGTTTCAAAGGCGCGTCGCCTTGCCATTCGGGCGGAAGCTCTGTGGTGGTCAGGTGCCGCGCCATCCGCTTTGCGTCTTGCCCGCCAGAACCAGCAAACCAATGCGCAAGCGCTATCAGTTGATCAATGGCATTGGCCTCGGTGACCGCGCGCCCTGTGGCGCAACCCTCGGCGCGCAGGATCAGCCCGCTGCCAGCGCGTTCAATCCGAAGGTCAGCAGAGGCGTCGCCCAGCATAGGGGCGGCGTCCGCCTCAATTGAGAAGCCGAACTTGGCTGGCAATGCGGGCAGGTCGGTCAGGCGTGTGATCAACTGTCGGGCCAGCCGTTCGGTCAGGCCGCCCTCGGGCCAATCGGGGGCGACAAGGATATTGCGCCGCGCTTCGATGGCGGGATCGTCTGGCAGCAAATCCAAATCCACCAGTGCGGTCAGCAGCGTGTCATGCTGCGCCGCATCAACGCCGCGCAACTGGATGTTTGCGCGACTGGTGACGTCGATAATGCCCGAGCCATAGCGCTGCGCCAGCCCGCAAAGCCCCAGGGCCTGCGCCCGCGTCAGCCGCGCGAGGATGGGGCGAATGCGCACCACCAGCCCATCGCCGGACAACATTGGCTGATAGGCACCCGGGCACCAGCCTTTGGCGGTCGGGCGACTCATGGGGTTGCGTCCAGCGTGGCGATGATGGAATTGCGGCGGCTCTGCCACACCCCGGCGGCATGGAGCGCGGCAAAGCGGGCCTGCATCGCGGCCAGCGCGCCGGGATTTTCTGATTTGAGGAACTCCACAACCTGCTCATTGCCCAGCGTCGCCTCATGATAGGCGTCAAACAGCGCCGGGTGTACAGCGTCCGCCAGATGGGCGAAGGCGGCCATGTTTTCAAGCGTGGCGGCAATCTCGGCCCCGCCGCGAAACCCGTGGCGCATCATGCCCGACAACCAATCGGGGTTGGTGGCGCGGGCGTGCACGACGCGGGCGACTTCTTCGTCCAGGGCGCGGGCGCGCGGGCGGCTGGGTACGCTGCTGTCCAGATGATAGAGCGCGGCGCTGCCGCCGGTCACGGATTGCGCCGCGGCAAATCCCGCCTCATGGCTGGCATAATCCAGCGACAAGAGAATATCGGTTTCCGGCAGGTCCTGCAGATGAACAAAACTGTCGGCGGCGGCCACACGGTTGCGAATGCCGGCAGCATCCTGACGGGGGTCCTGCTGGTCCAGCGCCCAAGAGGAGGCGTTGAGCCAAGCCTCCCCCGCTTCGGACTGCGCGGCGGGGCCATAATCTGTCAGCTGCCCCATGCCCAGCCCATAGCTGCCCGGCGCTGGGCCATAGACACGTGGGGCGGGGAATGCGCCAAAAAACGGGTTCCAGTCCGCAGCTTCCTCGCGCTCAGAAAGCGCCCGTACGGCTTGCGAAAACAGGGCCGCAAGCCCCGGAAAGACATCGCGGAACAGGCCGGAAACGCGCAGGGTCACATCTATGCGCGGGCGCTCCAGCAAGGATATGGGAAGGATTTCAACGCCCGACACCCGTTCTGATCCGTCATCCCAGACCGGCTTGGCCCCCAGCAGGTGCAGCGCCATGGCGAATTCTTCGCCCGCCGTGCGCATGGTGGCGCTGCCCCAGAGATCCACGATCAGGTTGCGCGGGTAGTCGCCTTCGTCCTGTAGGTGACGGCGCACCAATTCTTCGGCCAGTTTCACGCCCTGCGCATAGGCGGCGCGGCTCGGCACTGCGCGGGGATCGGTGGTGAAGAGGTTGCGCCCGGTGGGCAAAACGTCGGTGCGCCCGCGGTACGGCGAGCCTGCCGGGCCTGCCGGGATTCGCTGCCCCTCAAGCGCGCTGAGCAAGGCGGCACTCTCAGCGGTGGCGGAGGGCGCGGCGTCAAAAGCAGATTGGTTCTGGGGCGGACGGCCAAAGACATGCAGCCCGTCGCCGAACTGGCTTTCTTTGATGTCACAGACAAAGGTGTCGATGCGGGTGATGGCCTCGGCCAAAGTGGTGGCCGCATCCATCCCAAGTTGATCCGCCAGCCCAAGCGCCTCGGCTTCAGCGCGAATGTCATCTTGCAATCGGTCGCGGCGTTTTGGGTCCAGCCCGTCGGCGTTGGAAAACTCATCCAGCAGGTTTTCCAGATGGGCAAAGCGGGCAGGGGCCGCGCTGTTTTTCAGCGGCGGGGGAACATGGCCCAGCGTGAGCGCGCCAATGCGCCGCTTGGCCTGCGCGGCTTCGCCGGGGTCGTTGACAATAAACGGGTAGATGACGGGGAGATCCGCCGTCAGAACCTCGGGCCAGCAGTCGCGCGAGAGGGCAACTGATTTTCCCGGCAGCCATTCCAGCGTGCCATGCGCGCCGACATGTACCAGTGCATGGATGCGTTGCTGTGTGGTGAGCCAAAGATAGAAGGCAACATAGCTGTGGCGCGGGGTGCGCGCGAGGTCATGATAGCTGTCGACCCGGTCGTGTGCTGCGCCGCGTTCGGGCTGTAGGGTGACAGTGATCTTGCCGCGCGTGAGCGCCGCGAATTCAAACGCGCCTTCCCGGCAAAGTGCATCCTCTTCCGGTGCGCCCCAAGCGGTGCGCAGATCTGACTGCAGGGCGTCCGGCAAGGTGGCCAATGCAGCCAAATAGTCGCTGAGCGGCCAGCGGTGCTTGGCAGATTGTAAACCGTCCGCAAGGCGCGGGCCGCTGGGGACGTCATAGCCAGTTTTGGCCAGATCTTGCAAAATCGCGTCGCCACTGGCGAGGGCATCCAGCCCCACGGCATGGGCCATGTTCCAATCCCCGCCGGGATAAGTCGATAAAACACAGGCTATGCGCCTTTTGCGCGATGGCGTTTGCGCCAGCGTGACCCAATGGTCAACCTTGCGCACGCAGGCGCTGATCCGATCTGCCAGCGGACGATGGCCAAAGCGCGCATATTCCAACTGCGCATCTTTCTTGCCAGGCTCCTTAAAGCTGGTGACACCGGCGAACAGCCGCCCGTCCACTTCGGGCAGCACGACGTGCATCGCCAGATCCGCTGGTGCCAGCCCACGGTCGCTGTCTTGCCAGGCTTTTTCGCGGCTTGTGGCCAGCGCGATCTGAAAGACCGGTGCGTTGGTAACATCGAGCGGCGAGGTACCATCAGCGCCTTTACCGGAAAAGGCAGTGGCATTGACGATGGCGGCTGGCGCGAGCGTTTTCAGTGTTTCGGCGATCCAGCGCGCGGCTTTGGGGGCCTTGAGACTTGGCGCATAGATGCCCAAGACCTCATAGCCACTGGCGGTGAACTCCGCGGCCAATGCTTCGATCGGGGCCATGTCAGCCGCGCTGAGGTAGGAGCGATAAAACGTCAAAACAATCAACGGCCTACCGCTCGTCGCCACGGCCTCACACGGGCCAACATCAGGCCGCCAAGCGCCAAAGTCGGGCAGGGCTTTGCTGCCGGCCACAGGTTTTGCCGCCAATCCGGCGGCCAGCGCCAATTGCGCCAGCGCGGCTTGCGCGGCGACCGCGCCGCCGGTGTCACAAAGGTGGGCGAGCCGGGTGAGCGTTGATTTTGGCAGGGTTGAAACGTCATCCAGTCGGGAATCTGGCCGCCCATCGGCAGGCAGCACCGCCAAGGCAACACCCTTGCGGCGCGCGAGATCCTGCACTTGCTGAATGCCATAGGACCAATAGGGCAGCCCGCCAATCAGCCTCACCAATATCGCCTTGGCCCCCTCCAAGGTCTGCTCGACATAGGTGTCGACCGATAGCGGATGTTTCAATGCGGCCAGATTTGCCAGCCGCAAGGACGGCAGCTCGCCCTTGGCGCGATGCCAGCCTGCCGCGAAAGCCCCCAGATCACTGTCAGAAAACGACAGCACCACCAGATCAGCCGGGCTTTGGCCCAGATCCATGGGGGTGTCGGTTTCCTCTAACCCGTGGCTTTCGCGAAAGACGACATGCATCGTGGTTAATCCACCAAGGCGGCGCAGATGGCGTCTGGCTTGATGTCATCGTGCTCGGCAATGACAACAACGCGGCCCCGGCGGCCCTCTTCGGGTTTCCACGGGCGATCAAACTGGTGGCGTACCCGCGCCCCTACGGCTTGTACCAAGAGACGCATGGGTTTGCCTTTAACCGCTGCATAGCCTTTGACGCGCAGGATGTTCTGGTCTTTGGCCAGCCGTTCGATCCGCTCTGCAAAACGGGCGGCATCAACCTGTTCTGGCAGATCAATCACAACGCTTTCAAAATCATCATGTTCGTGATCGTGATGGCCATCGTGATGCGAGGGGCGGGCCTCCATGTCGTCTTCGGCGGCCGCATTCAGGCCTAAAATGACGCGCGGGTCCATCACGCCTTCGGCCACTTCGACCACCGGAATGGGTCGCGGGGATTCCGCGGCGATGACCTCTTTTGCCTTGGCCACGCCGTCCGGGCCAGCCAGATCGGGTTTGGTCAGCAGGATGATATCGGCGCAGGAAATCTGATCTTCAAAGACTTCGGACAAGGGCGTTTCATGATCAATACTGTCATCAGCCTCGCGCTGGGCGTCGACCTTGGCGACATCGGTGGCAAAGCGGCCGGCGGCGACAGCCTCGGCATCGGCCAGCGCGATCACGCCATCCACGGTGATTTTTGATCGGATATCCGGCCAGTCAAAGGCCTTAAGCAGCGGTTTGGGCAGCGCAAGGCCCGACGTCTCGATGATGATATGCTCTGGGCGTGGCTCCAGCGCCATCAGGGCTTCGATGGTGGGGATGAAATCATCAGCGACAGTGCAGCAGATGCAGCCGTTGGCCAGCTCCATGATGTTTTCTGCCGGGCAATCGGGAATGGCGCAGGATTTCAGGATGTCGCCATCCACGCCCACGTCGCCAAATTCATTGACCACAACCGCCAGACGTTTGCCCTGCGGGTTCTGCATCAGGTTGCGCACGAGCGTGGTTTTGCCCGCGCCCAAAAAGCCGGTGATCACAGTGACGGGGAGTTTTTCAAGAGTGCTCATTCAGGGATCTCCAGCGGCGGGATGCGCGCGATACAGTTTTTGCGAAAATGGATGGAACGTTCGCGCCAGGGCACAAGGCCGTTGTCAGTCGCGGCGTATTTAACGATGCCGTCATGCACCAGTTCGGCATCATCGGCGCCGGTGAAATTGCCATAGACATAGGTCCAGCGATCTTTGCCGCCGCGCACCGCCACCGAACAGCCGCTGTCGCAATTGGACAGGCATTCGACAGTTTTGACCGTGACATGGGCGGGCCAATCCCGCTCGATCAGGGCGGCGGCCAATTGTGCGCCGGGGCGCGGACCCTCGATATCGGTCGGTTGCCCCGCGCGGCAGGTCGCACAGACCAGCAGCTCTACGGGCGCGAAAGTCTCGGTCAATTTGTCTCTCCAGCTCGGAGGACAAGGGCGAGTGGGCGGGGACGTGCATACGTTTTCCCGACACCGGAACACCCCGTCCGGTTTCATGTCATATGTGCGGGCAGGTCTCCCGGCTTACGGATCTCAAGGCCTTAGCCTTAGCGCTCATCCAACCTTCCCGGCCATTTGGCCAGTGGTTTTATGGATGACCTTTCCGGTCACGGTCGCGGGGGCGGCTGCGCTTTTGGGGTATCCCCTTGTCGCATTCCCTTTTCACCTGCATTAAAGCAGGAACCAGCCCGTTGGGAATGCGCGATAGGGCGGAGTGAGTCAAGCAAAGAGGAATGCCGCGTGAGCGATAACACTGACCAAAACGCCCGTCATGCCGAGAAAATGAAGAAAATCAAAGCAGCGCGCGACCGGCTGATGGCCACCAAGACCGAAGAAAAAGGTCTGATCATGGTGCACACCGGGCCGGGTAAGGGCAAATCTTCGTCTGGATTCGGCATGATCATGCGCTCGATCTCACATGGGATGCCCTGCGCCGTGGTGCAATTCATCAAAGGCGCGATGGCAACCGGCGAGCGGGACTTTCTGGAAACCCATTTCCCCAAAGAGTGCAAATTCTATGTGTCGGGCGAGGGCTTCACCTGGGAAACCCAAGACCGGGAACGCGACATCGCCAAAGCCGAAGCTGGTTGGGAGTTGGCCAAACAGCTGATCCGGGATGAGAGCAACCGCTTTGTCTTGCTGGATGAAATCAACATCGCCCTGCGCAATGATTATCTGGATATCGACGCGGTGGTGGACTTTCTGCTGACGGAAAAACCCGCGATGACCCATGTCTGCCTGACGGGCCGCAACGCCAAGCCGGAACTGATCGAAGCAGCGGATCTGGTGACAGAAATGACGCTGATAAAACACCCGTTTAGGGATGGCATCAAAGCGCAGAAGGGTGTGGAGTATTAACCGCGTCTTTTGTGCGTATGACCAACTCATTCCGTGCCAATCAATGCGCCAGTAATTAATGAGGCCCCAAATGACCAAAGCCATCATGATCCAAGGCACCGGCAGCAATGTCGGCAAGTCGATGTTGGTTGCAGGACTATGCCGGGCGGCGGTGCGGCGGGGGCTGTCGGTTGCGCCGTTTAAGCCGCAGAATATGTCAAATAACGCGGCGGTCACGGCGGATGGCGGCGAAATCGGGCGTGCGCAGGCCTTGCAGGCCCTTGCGTGTAAAATCCCGTTGACCGTGCATATGAACCCGGTTTTGCTTAAGCCTGAATCTGATGTCGGGGCGCAGGTGGTTGTGCAGGGTAAACGCTTTGTCACCGCCAAAGCCCGCGAATATGCGGCGCTGAAACCACAGCTTTTGGCCAAGGTGTTGGAAAGTTTTGAGCTTCTCAAAGCGCAGCATGATCTGGTGATTGTCGAAGGCGCGGGCAGCCCGGCAGAGGTGAACCTGCGTGCGGGCGATATCGCCAATATGGGGTTTGCCGAGGCCGCAGATGTGCCGGTTGTCTTGGCGGGCGATATCGACCGGGGCGGCGTGATTGCGCAGATCGTGGGTACACAAGCGGTGATCAGCCCCGAGGATGCGGCGCGGGTAAAAGGCTTTGTCATCAACAAGTTTCGCGGCGATCCCAGCCTGTTTGACGACGGCTATGCGCTGATTAGCGCCCACACAGGTTGGCGCGGCTTTGGCGTCTTGCCCTATTTTGACGATGCCTGGCGACTGCCTGCCGAAGACGCGCTGGATCTGCGCAGCAGCGACAAGACCGCGGGGCTGCATATCGTCTGCCTTGGTCTGTCGCGGATTGCGAATTTTGATGATCTTGATCCCTTGGCGCAGGAGCCGGGCGTGCGCCTGACTATGCTGCGCGCCGGGCAAGTGATCCCGGCGGATGCCGATCTGGTGATCCTGCCGGGCAGTAAATCGACACGCGGTGATCTTGCGTTTTTACGGGCGCAGGGCTGGGATGTTGATCTGATGGCGCATGTGCGGCGCGGCGGCCATGTGCTGGGTATTTGCGGAGGCTACCAGATGCTCGGGCAAACCATTGCTGACCCCGACGGCATCGAAGGTGCCGCTGGCACCACCGAAGGGCTGGGCTTGCTGGCTGTCGACACGGCTATGACGGCCGACAAACGCCTGACTGAAGTCGCGGCGCAGCATGTCGCCAGCGGGCAGGGTTTCAGCGGCTATGAAATTCACATTGGCCGCACGCATGGCACAGATTGCACGCGCCCATTTGCCTTGGTGGACGGGCGGGCCGAGGGCGCGCGATCGGCCGATGGGCGCATAGAGGGCAGCTATCTGCACGGGATGTTCGGCGATGACATGTTTCGCGCCGCCTTTCTGGCGCAGCTAGGCGCGGCCCCTTCTGGCGCGCGCTATCAGCAGGGTGTTGAGGCAACATTGGATGCGCTTGCGGCCCATCTTGAGGCGCATCTGGATGTTGCGGGTCTCTTAGCGCTGGCGCGGTAGAGCCGCAGATGGCTTGCCTTGGGCTGGGGCATCGGGAATAGTGCCCAAACCTAGCGGAGCCCACCTAACGTGCGTCAATTGCTGAATTTCCTGCTGGCCCTCTGCGTCAGCGCCACGGTGGCGCAGGCTGATACAAAGGTGTTTGCGGCCGCCAGCCTTAAATCGGCGCTGGATGAGGTGATTGCCGCCTACGGCAAGCCCGTCACGCCGGTCTATGCCAATAGCGCGTCGCTCGCGCGGCAGATCAGTCAGGGCGCGCCAGCGGACGTGTTTATTTCGGCAAATCAGCAATGGATGGATGTGCTGGACGCGCAGAGCCTGCTGGTGCCGGACACCCGCCGCGATCTGCTGGGCAATCGTTTGGTATTGATCGCACATACACCTGTGACGGACTTTGATTGGGCAGCGTTTCCGGCGCAGTTGGCTGAGGCGCGGCTCGCCATGGGGCTGGTTGCGGCGGTGCCCGCTGGCATTTATGGCCGCGAAGCGCTGACCGCCATGGGGATATGGCACGATGTTGCGCCGCGTGTGGTGCAGACCGATCACGTACGCGCGGCCTTGCGGCTTGTGGCTTTGGGGGAGGCGGAATTTGGGCTGGTCTATGCAAGTGATGCGCACGCCAGTGATCGCGTGCATGTGGTTGCTCTGATCGACGCGGCGCGTCACACGCCGATCCGCTATCCGGTGGCCCTGATCAATGCCCGTCCAGAAGCGCAGGATTTTGTGCAGTTTCTGACCGGGGACGCAGCGCGCGACATTTTTGCCGACCATGGGTTTCAAACCGGCGACCTGGCGGCGTCTGGGGGCGCGCAATGAGTGCGTTTGCTGATTTTTTGGAGCCGGAGGGCTGGCAAGCGGTGATCCTCTCGCTCAAAGTGTCGTTTTGGGCCACATTGCTCAGCCTGCCATTGGCCGTCTGGGTGGGATATGTGCTCGCGCGCGGGCAATTCTGGGGCAAACAGCTGCTGAACGGGCTTGTGCATCTGCCATTGATCCTGCCGCCGGTGGTCACGGGATATGTGTTGCTTGTGGTTTTTGGCCGCCGCGCCCCGCTGGGGACCTGGCTAGAAGAGGTTTTTGGCCTTGTCTTGGCGTTTCGCTGGACTGGCGCGGCCCTTGCTGCGGCTGTCATGGCCTTTCCCTTGATGGTGCGCGCCATACGTTTGGCCGTTGAAAACACAGAGCCGGGGCTGGAGGCGGCAGCCGCCACGCTAGGGGCCTCAAAACCCTTTATCTTTGTCACGGTGACACTGCCGTTGATCCTGCCCGGCATCCTGACCGGAGCCATTCTGGGCTTTGCCAAGGCTGTGGGCGAATTTGGCGCGACCATCACATTCGTGTCCAGCATTCCGGGCGAGACGCAAACGCTCCCCTCGGCGATCTATGCCGCTCTTCAGGTGCCGGGCGGCGAAGGGCAGGCCGCGCGACTTGTGATCATGTCGCTTGTGCTGGCGTTGGGGGCCCTGATTATTTCTGAGGTTCTGGCCCATCGCATGGCGCGCAAGAGGACAGCCAGATGAGTTTGCAGGTCGCCTTTCAGCACAGATATCCAGGCACCTCGCTGGATGTCCGCTTTGAAGCCCCGCAGGGGATCACCGCGCTTTTTGGGCCGTCGGGGGTCGGCAAAACCTCTGTCATTAACGTCGTCGCTGGTCTGCTGCGCCCGGATCAGGGCCGCATCGCCTTGGGGGATCGACTGTTCTTCGATCATGCGGCGCGGGTGGATTTGCCCACGCGCAAACGTCGCGTCGGCTATGTCTTTCAGGATCATCGCCTGTTCCCGCATATGACAGTGCTGCAAAACCTGACCTATGGGCGGCGGGCGCAACGTTTGCCGGTTCAGGCCGCTGACATTGATCCGGTGGTGCAAATGCTGGGGCTGGCGCAGCTTTTGCAGCGCATGCCGGAGGCGCTTTCGGGCGGCGAGACACAGCGCGTTGCGATCGGGCGGGCATTGCTCGCAGAGCCAGAGCTGCTCTTGCTTGATGAACCTCTGGCCGCCCTTGATCAGGCGCGGCGACAGGAGATCATGCCCTATCTGGAACGCCTGCGCGATCAGGCCGCAATGCCCATGCTGTATGTCAGCCATTCCGTGTCCGAAGTGGCGCGGCTCGCCACGACGGTGGTGGCCATGAAAGACGGGCGCGTTGCGCGGGTCGGCCCTGTGGCCGAAGTCTTCGCAGATCCGGTGGCCGCTGATGCTTTGGGGGATGCCGCGATGGGGGCCATTCTTAGCGCCCGGGTCGTGGCGCAGCACGCGGACGGGTTGACCGAACTTGCTGCGGCGGGCGGCACACTTTGGCTGCCCTATCCGGATGTGGGCGCACAGCGCAATGTCACCGTTCGGGTGCGCGCACAGGACGTGATGCTCAGCTTGACGCGCCCGAGTGGTATTTCGGCGCTGAATGTGCTGGAAGGGCGCATTCGCAAGCTGCACCGTCGTGAGGCCGGTGGCGTCATGGTTCAATTGCAATGCGGCAACGCGCATTTGCTGGCGCGCATTACCGGGCGCTCTGCCGCAGCAATGGCGCTGAGCGAGGGGGATCAGGTCTTTGCGGTTGTGAAAACCGTGGCCGTCGCCGAAGCCGAGGTCTTTGGCCGCTGACCGCGTGGGTATCACAATTCTTGATTGGTCACGCCGCAGACGCTTGGGCATAAGCCGCCTATGGAATTATGGATCTTTCTCGCGCTGGCCGCAGCGTTTTTTCAAACCCTGCGGTTCATGCTGCAAAAGCACTTAAGTCAGGTCAAACTGTCTGCGTCTGGGGCGACCTTTGCGCGGTTTGTCTATTCTGCGCCCCTCGCGGTCTTGGCGGCGTCGGTCTATCTGGGGGTGCGCGACGTCCCCGTGCCGCTGATGCCTGCCGGGTTTTGGGCCTATGGGTTCGTTGGCGGCATGGCGCAAATCACCGCCACGGTCTGTGTTGTGATGCTGTTTGGCCGCCGCAATTTCGCCGTGGGGCTGACGCTTAAGAAAGTCGAAGTGCTGCTGACAGCCCTGATCGGCTTTGTTTTGTTGGGGGACAAGATTTCGGTTTTTGCCTTGCTTGCCATTCTGATTGGCCTGACCGGGGTGATGGTGCTGTCGGGTAAGATCGAAGGTAACGGCCCCTGGTGGCAGCGGATCGTCAGCCCGAGCGCGGCATTGGGTCTTGCGGCGGGGGCGCTGTTTGGCGTGTCCGGCGTCTGTTATCGCGGCGCCTCGCTGCTGATTGAAAGCGCTGATCCCTTTGAGCGCGCACTTGTCACGCTGGCCGCAGTGACATCGATGCAGTTGGTCAGTATGGCGCTGTGGCTATACCTGCGCGACCGCGCCGAGATTAGCCGCGTCCTCAGCGTCTGGCGCACCGCAGGTTTTGTCGGGCTAACCAGCCTGGCGGGCAGTTTTGGTTGGTTTGCCGCCTTCACGCTGCAAAACGCCGCCTATGTCAAGGCGGTGGGGCAGGTAGAGCTGATCTTTGGGCTGCTTGCGACAACGCTGTTTTTCAAAGAAAAGATTTCTTTGCGCGAATATTTCGGGATCGCGCTGATTGCGGTCAGCGTGATCGTATTGGTTTTGGGCAGCTAAGCCCCCAGGTCATCTTTGCGCGGCGGGCGGCCATTGAGCCGTTTGAAATAACCGGCCTCGTCGTCGTTCTTGAAAAACGGAATGGTTGCAGGCGGGGCAAGATCATGAATGTATCCCGCGATTTCGGCCAGAACCACCTCTGTGATAAACGGCAGGTCAAATTGGCGCGCTTGGGCGAGCGGCACCCATTGCAGATGCGACAGCTCATCGCTGGCGGCGGAAAAATCGTCGATATCCCCGGACAGCGCTGCGGCGTCCAGCAGGAAGAAACGCGCATCAAAACGGCGCGGCCTGCCGGGGGGCGTAATGGCGCGGAACACAAATTGTAGCGCCTCGGCGCTGGGGCGATGCCCGGTCGCGGCATAGTCTGCCCAATCTCGAGGCGGCGTCGACCAGGCGGCTTTGCTGCCAAGCACCAGCCCGGTTTCTTCCCAAAGCTCGCGGATCGCGGCGACGGGCAGGGCGGTGGTGACATCCGGCCGCGTCTCTGGGCGCAGATCCTCTTGCAGCCGGTCCGCACAGCGTTTTTGCAGCGGCGTTTGCAGCGTGATGGCATAATCGTCTGCATCAACGGCCCCGCCGGGGAAGACGAACTTATTCGGCATAAAGGCCGCTTTGGCCCCACGCTGCCCCATCAGCACCTGCGGGTTGTCAAAGCGGTTGCGCAGCACAATTACGGTGGCCGCATCGCGTATCGCGGATTTGTCGACGGTCATCTGCGGCCTCATTTTTCGGATTTCTCCCTAAATCTGCCCCGCGGCGGCGCAATGTTCAAGCCCAGCGGCGTGTGACGTGGCGAAAGATTTCATATTTTTATTTATTTAAAGTCAGT
This sequence comes from Cognatishimia sp. SS12, assembly GCF_028369055.1. Lineage (GTDB taxonomy): Bacteria > Pseudomonadota > Alphaproteobacteria > Rhodobacterales > Rhodobacteraceae > Cognatishimia. Next base: position 38,017 of record NZ_JAQNCZ010000001.1, read on the forward strand.
GACTTACAAATTATCGACGCTTTTTTTGCGCGTTGGGCGACGGAAAGCTGTGGCCTCGGCGTTTGACCTTATGAAAACGGGCAGCAAGCCGGTTTTGATCTTAGGCAAAGAAACCGAAAGGAACGACATAATGAAACGTGCAGTAGTGATCTCTGGTGTGACAGCTCTGGCATTGGCGCTGGGCGCAGGTGTGGCGTCGGCGAAGGGCGGCGGCAAAGGCGGCCACCATGGTGCGCGCATCAACTTTGAGCAATTGGATGCCAATGGCGATGGGCAGATCACCAAGGAAGAAATGGCAGCGCACGCCCAGGCGCGCTTTGCCGAAGTGGACACCAATGGCGATGGCATGCTCTCGGCAGAAGAACTGGCCGCCGCGTCCGAGCGCGCCACAGCAGAGCGTACCAAACGTATGATCGAGCGCAAGGATGCCAATGGCGATGGTGTGCTGAGTCTTGAGGAAATGCAGCCGGAAAGTGACCGTGCGGACCGCATGTTTGAGCGGTTGGACACAGACGGTGACGGCGCAATCAGCCAGGCAGAGCTGGACGCTAAAAAGGGTAAGCGCAAAGGCAAACGCGGAGACGCTGACGAAGGCTGATCCCAATCGCTTGCCTCAGGCTTGCGCGCTGATCCCCCGACCAGCGCGCAAGTCGATTGCCTAACCCCTGATTAGTGTTTACTCCGACAGGACGATGGAGATGCCGCGAGACAGCTTTGAGGATGCCAGCGACGACGCCCTGTTGGTGCTTTATGCCAACGGCGATGTTGCGGCTGCGCGCAGTCTGACGGCGCGGCTGACACCCAAAGTGTTTGGCCATGCCTTTCGCATGCTCGGGGATCGCGCCGAGGCGGAGGATATCGCGCAAGAAGCGTTGATCCGCCTTTGGAAACAGGCCCCCAACTGGCGACAGGGGGAGGCCAAGGTGACAACCTGGCTTTATCGTGTTGTTGCCAATCTCTGTACGGACCGACTGCGCCGCACGCGCGGCGTGGCGCTGGATGCGGTGCCAGAGCCCGAAGATGATGCTGTCAGCGCCGCTGAAGCGATGCAAAATCAGGCCCGCACCGATGCGCTGCAATTGGCGCTTAACCAGCTGCCGGAACGGCAGAAACAGGCGGTGATCTTGCGGCATATCGAGGGGCTGGCAAATCCCGAGATTGCCGAGATTATGGATGTGGGTGTTGAAGCGGTCGAAAGTCTGACCGCGCGTGGAAAACGCGCCTTGGCCAAGCTGTTGGCCGGGCGCAAGGATGAATTGGGGTATTCAGATGGCTGACAAAGATCCAATGGACGACATGCTGAACAATCTATTTGAAGAGGCGCGCGGTGCCCCCGATGCCGCCCCTGGCGACGATCTTATGGCGCGGGTCTTGGCAGATGCGATCGCGTTGCAACCGGTCCCGGCTGTTGTGGCAGATCGGCCGCGGCGTAGTTTGATGCGGGCAATTTTTGATGCCGTCGGGGGCTGGCAAGGCACCTCTGGGCTTGTGGCTGCAACCATGGCCAGCGTCTGGATTGGTTTTGCCGGCACGGATACGTTGACCCTTGAAGGGCTTCAGGCTGTGGTCGGCGGCGACACGGACTATTATCTCTCCGATTTGGGCGGGGATTTCAGCTTTACGATTGAGGAAGGGTAAAGGCATGGCGCAAGACAAGATCACACCCCCGCCACGCGCGCCCATGCGGCCCGGCTTGCGCGCCCTGCTGATTGGATCGCTGGCGGTCAACCTGATTGTGCTTGGCCTCGCGCTCGGGGCGGTGTTCGGCCAGAAACAGGGTGGGGATCGCGCGCCACGGGATGCGGATTTCATGGGGGCCTATACCCGCGCGCTGCCGGACGACACCCGGCGCGACATCGGGCGCGCGATCCGGCGGCACCACCGCACGAGCGGCATCAGCCGTGATGCCGCCCGCGCCGCCTATCAAGAGATGCTGAGCCTGATGCGGGCCACACCATTTGACGTTGAAGCGATCAAGGCGCAATTGGATGCCCAAGCACGCGCGTCTTATGACCGGCGCGACGCGGCGCAAGAGATCTGGTTGAAGGCGGTTTCAGAAATGAGCGATGCGGAACGTGCTGTCTATGCTGACGAGATAGAGCGCCTGTTGACTCGGCCAAAATCCGGCAAGCCCGCCCGCAACTGAGGTCGGGCCGGGCGGCTTACGCGGGGAGCGACGCGAACAAGACGCGATCACGCCCGGCGGTTTTGGCGGCATAAAGCGCCTGGTCGGCTTCTTTCATGATTTCATCTGTGCTGCGCGCCAATGTGCCGCCCCCAAGGCTCGCGCCGATGCTGATGGTGACCGGGACCTTTGCGTTGCTGGCGCAAATTTCGATCGGCGAGTCGCGCAGCGCCGCGCACAGACGCCGTGCCGTCTGGGCCGCATCCTTCTGACTGACATCTGGCAGGGCGATCAGGAATTCTTCCCCACCGATCCGCGCCAGCAAATCCACCGCGCGCAGGCTGTTGCGCAGGCGCTGCGCCGTTTCGGTTAACACCACATCGCCGGCGGCATGGCCAAACCTGTCATTCACCGATTTGAAATGGTCGATATCGGCAATGAGCACGGCAAAAAATCGACCGCGATCCTGTGCCTGCTGCGCAATGCGGCTGAGGTGCGGCAGCGCATAGCGCCGGTTGAACAGCCCGGTCAGCGGATCGGTCAGCGCCGCCTGTAGCCCATGCGTGACCGTGTTGCGCAGCCGGTCGGAATAGCGCTTTTGCGCCACCAGCGTCGCAAGGCGCAGTGTGATCTCTTCGGTATCAAACCCGTCTGGCATGATGTCCTGTGCGCCCAGATCCAGCGCGTCGATCATCACTTGCCGGTCCGGGGCCAGCATCACCATCAGGATGCCGCTATAGCGCGATGTGGCGCGCGCGCGTATTTCCGCCAAAAGGCGCAGCGCTGGCGCTGGCTGGCTGGGATCAATGGCAATGACAAAGACATCCGGTGCCGAGTCGCTGGCCAGTTTCTGCAGGACTGACTCCTGTTTTTGGCAGGATATCTGATAGGGAGAGAGCGCTTTCAACTGACTTTGCCAGCGCACACCCAGCGGTTTTTCAGGGACGACCAGCATCACTGACGGGCGTTTGGCAAAGGGATCGGCAGTTTCGGCAAGGCCAAAAGTTTCTTTGGTGCGTTCGCGCAATTGGTATTCTTCGCGGGTTTCGCGGTCGCGCAAGAGGCTGCGCAGACGCGCCAGCAGCACCAAATCGTCAATGGGTCGCGCCAAAACCGCATTGGCACCGGCGCGCAGCGCGGCAATGCGGGTCACGCGGTTTTCCATTGCGGCAAGCACAACAATCGGCAGGTCTCGCGTTTGCGGCGCGGCGCGCAGATCCGTAATGAAACCAAGGGCATCGCCGTCCGAAAGCTGTTCGTTGATCAGGATCATGTCCGGCTTGTCGTGCTTTAGAAGCGTCTCTGCCTCCTGCAGAGTTGCGGCTTGGGAAACCTCGTAAAATGCCCCTGAAAGCCGAACTTTCAAAACGATCCGGTTTGTGGCAATGCTATCAACTATCAGCAGTTTGCCGGGCATCTGACTTGTCCTTGTTAGTGGTTCGAGTCAGCTTGCGTCGTGATGGTTAACAAACCCTTTAGAAAGCAGATCAAAATGTCATTAAATTCTGAGGCCGCAGAAACCATCGGGTTGCAGGCCCTTGGTTGGTTGGCCAGCAATGAGGAGCTGTTGCCGGTTTTTCTTGGGGCCAGCGGTGCGTCGGTCTCGGATCTGAAATCGCAGGCCGGTGATCCGGCTTTTTTGGCGTCTATATTGGATTTTGTCACAATGGATGACGCTTGGGTTGTCGCGTTCTGTGACAGCGCGGGTCTGGATTACGCGCACCCGATGGCCGCGCGACAGGCGCTGCCCGGTGGGGCGCAGGTGAATTGGACCTGAGCTATGGGATTTGAAAAGGCACCAAATCGCGCGTCACAGGTCAGCCTGACAGCTTCGGCAGTGCTGTTTGACAAAGACGGCACTTTGTTTGATTTCAATGCCACCTGGAACGGTTGGACCATTGGCATTATCGACTATTTTTCCGGTGGTGACGCCGATGTTGCATCGCGGATCGCCGCCGCGATTGAATTTGATCTTGGCAGCCGTCAGTTCCTGCCGACGAGCCCGGTGATCGCGGGCACCAACCGCGAGGCTGCGGAGCTGGTGGCTTCGGCCCTGCCGGGGCAAAACGTGGCCGAGATTGAGCAGCACCTTGCCATCAGCGCCAGCCGCGCAGACATTGTGCCCGCCGTGCCGCTTTCGCCCTATCTGAACGATCTCAGGTCACGCGGCCTTAAGCTCGGGGTGATGACCAATGACACAGAAATGGGCGCAAAGGCGCATTTGGAGGCCGCTGGCGTCATCGATCGCTTTGACATGGTGATTGGTCATGACAGCGGCTTTGGGGCCAAGCCGGACGCCGCGCCCCTGCTGGCGTTTGCGCAGCACATGGGGCTGGCGCCGCATGATGTCATCATGGTGGGCGACAGCACCCACGATCTGCTCGCCGGGCGACGGGCAGGCATGAAAACCATTGGCGTATTGACCGGTCTGGCCACCGAAGACACGCTCGCCCCGCTTGCGGATATTGTGCTGCCGCATATCGGGCATATCCCCAGTTTGCTGTAATCTCTGCGTGTTATTTGTGCCCTCTGGGCAAGCGCTTTGTCTGCCAGTAGGCTGAGGAAAAATAACACGACAGGTGCGCGATGACACAAGACCACATGGCGGAAACGGGCGAAGCGCCCATGGCACCACGGGTGTACATGAGCCTTATCGGGGCCTGCGCCGGCTGCGCTGCCTGGCTTTTGGTGCATGTCCTGCCAGATCAGCTGTCTGACCAGCGATTTTTGCTTTGGACGGCAAGCGCAACAGGCGGGTTCTTTACGGTCTTGTTGGCGCTGCTGGGCCCTTTGCGGTTGCGCCACGCGCTTGGCGTGGCCTTGGTACTGGCGTTTTCCGCCGCGGCGCTGCTCTTCTGGCATAGCGCCGGGTTTGAAACGGTGCGGGCACAATTTGACACGGGCCTCGCGCCGCTGGCTTGGGCGCTGATGCTTGTGGTGGGGGCTCCCTTTGGGGCGGCGCTGGTTGACGGACGAGCACAAGATTATGCCTATCTCTTTGATACCGCGTGGAATATTGTCGTGCGCTATGCTGCGGCAGCGCTGTTTGTCGGGCTGTTTTGGGGCGCTCTGTTCTTGTCTGATGCGCTGCTGGGGATCGTCGGGATCACGCTGATTGACGATCTGATTGATCAGGAACCCGTGCCTTATGTGCTCTCTGGTCTGGCGCTGGGGCTGGCGTTGTCGGTGGCGCAGGACATGCGGGCCTATGTCTCCCCTTATCTTCTGCTGCGCCTCCTGCGCCTGTTGATGCCGATGGTGTTGCTGGTCACTGTGGTGTTTCTCTTGGCCTTGCCGCTGCGCGGGCTGAGCGGATTGTTTGGTGATTTTTCTGCGGCGGCGGTTCTGATGGGTATGGCTGTGGTCACGATCACGCTGGTGACATCGGCGCTGGACCGCGATGATATCGACGCGATTGCCAACCGCTGGATGCGGCGTGTTGCGCAAGCCATGGCGCTGTTGCTGCCGGTGCTTGCGGGCCTTGCGCTCTGGGCGATTTGGCTGCGCGTTGCTGACTATGGCTGGAGCCCGGCGCGCATTGCCGCGACCCTCGCCGCGCTGCTGATATCTGGGTATGCGCTGCTTTATGCGATTGCGGTGCTGCGCGGCGCGCGCTGGGCTGACCATATCCGTACGTCCAATATTATGATGGCGGTGATCAGCTTTGCGCTTGCGGCGCTTTGGCTCTCGCCGCTGCTGAATGCGGAACACATCGCATCCCAAAGTCAGTTGGATCGCTACCTTGCCGGCGCGGTGCCCGCAGACGAGGTGCCGGTCTGGGAGTTGCAGCATGACTGGGGACTGGCAGGGCAGGCGGTGGTTGACCAAATAGCCGCGCTGGACGGTGTTGCGCACGCCGAATTGCAGCAAAACACTGAGCGTGCAGCGGAGCTTTCGCGCTGGGAATTTGACAGCGGGCAGGGCGAGCGCGCCGCCTCAGACATGTCCGCAGACTTGGTGCCGCTTGTGGCCGTCTGGCCCGAAGGCCGCCGCCTTGCGCCAGATGCCTTTGCTATGATCTTTCATGCGCAACTCAAGGCGTGGCTAGACCTCTGCGCTTTGCCCGAAGCCCCGCGCTGTTCGCTGGTGTTTGGCCCCTTTGGCCGGGCGGGCGAAGAACGGGCGATTTTTGTGGTCCCCGGCACCACGCATAATGCCGGGGCGTTTGTCATGCACGGCACCGCGGCGGGCGGGTTTGACGGGGCCGGGGTGATCCGCGCGGCGCGCGGGGAGGGTCAGCTGAGCGCTGCGCAGATCCGGCAGTTGGGTGAGGGTGGTTTTCGTATTGGCCCCTCGCGTCAGCAATCGCTGTGGATCGGAGATTTTGAGCTGAGTCCGAGATTTTGAGCGCGTTTGAAAAATCTTAAGGCCCTCCGCGTAGCCTGCCTTCGTAACGAAAGCGAGGACACGCATGCATGGTCTGATAAACCGCGCGCTGCAGTATTTTGTCACCGACACCTACGGATCAGACCGTTGGGAAGAGGTGGTGCGCATTGCGCGGCTCGACTTCGCTGAATTTGAGGCGATGTTGCATTATGAAGATGCACTGACAGAACAGGTCATTGCTGCCATTGTAAAAACGCTGGGGGTGAAACGCGCGATGGTGCTCGAAGATATCGGCACCTATCTGGTGACGCACCCCAATGTTGAGGCTTTGCGCCGCCTGCTGCGATTTGGCGGCGAAAGCTTTCCTGAATTTCTGCAATCGCTTGATGATCTGGCCGACAGATCCCGGCTTGCGGTCGAAGACCTTGAGTTGCCAGAGCTTGAACTGGATGACCTTGGCGACGGGGCCTACAGCCTCAGCTGCCGCCATGTTCACGGCGGGTTCGGCTATGTGCTGATGGGGCTCTTGCGCACAATGGCTGATGACTACGGGGCGCTGGCGCTGCTGGATCATGCCTTTGGGCAAGAGGGGGAAGAGATCATAGATATCAAGCTGGTGGATGCTGATTTCAGCCCGGGCCGGGGCTTTGACCTGGGGGCACATGTCGCGTGAGCGAAACGCATGATATCACTGCTATGGCGGATATGTTTGATGTCATTTGCCCGATGCATCTGTTGGTGAATGCCGACCAGACCATCGCGCATGTGGGGCCGACGCTGGCCAAGCTCAGCACCGGGGGGCCGCCCAAGGGGCGGGCGTTTTTCGACATGTTTGAAATCACCCGACCAAGCCGTCTGAAAATGAGCCACGCGATTTTTACCGAGACCAGCACCCGCGTGCATCTGCGCCTGCGCCATGCCCGCGATGTCAAACTGCAGGCCATTGTGGCACCGGCACCGATGGCTGGCATGCATATCGTCAACCTTGGGTTCGGGATCAGCCTCCGCGATGCTGTTCGGCGGTTTCACCTGAACAGCAGCGATTTCGCCCCCACGGATCTGGCTGTGGAAATGCTCTATCTGGTTGAGGCGAAATCAGCGGCAATGGAAGCCTCGCGCAAGCTTAATCGTCGTCTGCAAGCCGAAAAGGCCGTTGCCGAAACGCAGGCCTATACCGATACGCTGACCGGGCTGAAAAACCGGCGCGCGGTCGATCATATTCTGCAGCGGTTTCTTGCGGCGGGCGTCGGATTTGCGCTGATGCAGCTGGATTTGGATTTCTTTAAGACGGTGAACGACACGCGCGGCCATGCCGCGGGGGATTATGTTTTGCAACAGGTGGCGCGGATCCTGCGTGAAGAGACCCGCGCATTGGATGAGGTGGCGCGCATTGGCGGCGATGAATTTGTCCTGCTGTTTCAGGGCAACGTTGATGAAACGCTGCTGACCTCGATCGCTGAGCGGATCATTTCGCGGGTGCAGGAGCCGATCTTTTTCAAGGGCGACACCTGTACGATTTCAGCCAGTATCGGGATTGCGCCGGTGCGGGCGGGCACCGTTTTGACCGCGCAGCAGGTGTTTGCGAATGCGGATCTTGCGCTGTATGCCAGCAAGGAAAATGGGCGTGGTCGGTATACAGTCTTTACCCGTGCCTTGCGGCGCAAGGCGCAGATCAAAAAGGCCGAAGATGCGCAGAAAGATGCCAGCGATGCTGCATGAACAAATCGCTTCAGATCGCTGTAATGTCAGAGAAAATGGCAGCCCGTAGGGGAATCGAACCCCTCTTTCCAGGTTGAAAACCTGGCGTCCTAACCGATAGACGAACGGGCCATCATCTGCTGTGCAGGGCGAATTTTCCAGGAAAATTCTAGCTTCGGTGGCAGCCCGTAGGGGAATCGAACCCCTCTTTCCAGGTTGAAAACCTGGCGTCCTAACCGATAGACGAACGGGCCGTGCCGAAGCGTGAGGCGGTATTTATGCAAAGCGCCTTTGGCGCGCAAGTGGAAAATCGCGGGCCGATGAATTTTTTCCTGTGACACGGCACGGGGCGCGATACCGCACGGTCAAAGCCCTGTGCAGCCGCGAAAAACCAGACCTAGGCGTGTGTTATGCCGGGGCGGCATCCTCAAGCCTCAGTTGCACCGACTGACGTCCGCCCCATGTGTTGATGTCAAGGCGTCCAGCCAGGTGAAACCGCTTGCCGCCGTGATTCTCAAGCGCGGCACCGAGCGGTGTGTCAAAAGCGCCAAAGCAGATCGCATCGAGGCGCGCACTCATGCCATCCCCAAAGGTCAGTTTCAGGTGGCTGTCGCCAATACGTTTGGCAAAGCGGATCTCGGCCTCGGGAAAGGCAAAGCGCGGGGCCGGTGCGCCTGCGCCAAACGGCCCGGCGGCTTCGATCTGCTGCACCAGATCAATGGATGCGCCGCCGGGCATCAGCATCCCGTCAAGTTTCAGGTCAGCCGGGCCAATGTCACCCGCGCCCTGTTTCTCCAAAAGTTCTGACAGGCGCGCCATCGCTGGCTCAAGCTTATCGCGCATCACCGTCAGCCCGGCGGCCATTTTGTGACCGCCGCCTTTGACCAGCAGTCCTTCGCTGGCCAGGCGCTGGATGGCTGCGCCCAGATCAATACCGCTGACCGAACGACCCGATCCTTTGCCTTCATCGCCGTCAAAGCCAATGACCACCGAGGGACGATTGCTGGATTCTTTCAGGCGGCTGGCGACAATGCCCACAACACCGGGGTGCCAGCCTTCGCCAGCGGCCCAGATCAGCGGTGCATCAAGCCCGCGCTCTTCGGCCTGCGCCGCCGCCGCCGCGCGCACGCCGGCCTCGATATCGCGGCGCTCGGTGTTGAGCATGTCAAGGCGCTCGGCGAGCGCTTGTGCCTCATGCATGTCCTCGGTCGCCAAGAGGCGCGCGCCCAAGTCTGCCTGACCAATACGGCCCCCTGCATTCACACGTGGCCCCAGCAGAAAGCCAAGGTGATAGGTGCTGGGCGCGGTGTCCATCCTGCTGACATCCGCCAGCGCCACCAGCCCGGGGCGGGCACGTCGCGCCATGACCGTCAAACCCTGACGCACCAATGCGCGATTGACGCCAATAAGCGGCGCAACATCGGCCACCGTCGCCAGCGCGACAAGATCCAGCATGGCCATGAGGTCTGGCCCCTGCGCGCCGTCCTCGCGCATTTGGCGATTGGCCTCGACCAGCATCAGAAATACCACTGCGGCGGCACACAGATGCGCCAACGCGCCATCTTCGTCCTGCCGGTTCGGGTTCACCACGGCGTGGCAGTCCGGCAGGGTTTCCCCGCCCAGGTGGTGATCCAGAACGATCACGTCCGCGTCTTTGGCAGCGGCAATCGGGCCGTGCGAAAGCGTGCCGCAATCCACGCAGACGATCAGGTCATGCCGCGCCGCCAGCTCAGCCATGGCCGCGTCGTTAGGGCCATACCCTTCGTCGATCCGATCGGGCACATATAGCGTTGCCGCGCGCCCCATCGCGCGGAGCCAAGTGACCAAAAGCGCGCCTGAACTGCCGCCGTCCACATCGTAATCAGCAAAAATCGCAATGCGTTCGCGGTGCTTTACGGCCTGTAAAAACCGCGCTGCCGCCCGCTCCATGTCACGCAGGCTGCGTGGGTCGGGCAAAAGGTCCCGCAGGGCAGGTGCCAGAAAGCTCTCGACTTCAGAGGCGGGCACGCCGCGACGCGCCAGCACCTGACACAGCGCGCGGGGCAGGTGGGTATCTTGGGCAAGTGCTTCGGCAGCACGGTCAATTTCAATGCTGGGGCCAACCCAGCGTCGCCCGGTCAGAGAACTGGAAACATTCAGAAAATCAGACATGTGCCCCCGCGGTTGACCGGCCTAGGCGTCAGTGTTTGGCGTGCGATAGGTCATGCGGCGCACCGACCCGGATTTGGAGCGCATCAGAAGCGTTGTCGTCTCAAGCCAGCCCGGAGAGCGTTTGATCCCCGGCAGAAGCGAGCCGCCGGTGACGCCGGTGGCGGCAAAGATCACATCCGCCGTGACCATTTCATCGCGGGTATATGTGCGGTCAAAATCGGTGATGCCAGCCTTGCGGGCGCGGGCGCGTTCATCGTCATTTCGGAACAGCAGACGCCCCTGGATCTGCCCTCCCATGCATTTCAGCGCGGCAGCGGCCAGCACCCCTTCGGGTGCGCCGCCAGAGCCCATGTACATATCAATGCCAGTGGTCTCGCTATCAGCGCAATGCATCACGCCGGCGACGTCGCCATCGGTAATCAGGCGGATCGACGCCCCGGTGCTGCGCACTTCGGCGATCATATCCTCATGGCGCGGGCGCTCAAGGATACATACGGTGATATCTTTGGGCAGGCAGCCCTTGGCCGTAGCGAGCGCCGAAACCCGGGTGGCGGGCGGCATGTCCAGCGTTACGATGCCTTCTTGAAAACCGGGCCCGATGGCCAGTTTCTCCATATAGACATCAGGCGCATGCAGCATGGAGCCGCGTGGGCCCATGGCGATCACGGTCAGCGCGTTGGGCATATCTTTGGCGGTCAGCGTTGTGCCTTCTAGCGGGTCCAGCGCGATGTCCACGCCCGGGCCATTGCCCGTCCCAACCTCTTCACCGATGTAGAGCATTGGCGCTTCGTCGCGTTCGCCTTCGCCGATCACAACAACCCCGGCGATTTCCAAAAGGTTCAGTTGTTCGCGCATGGCGTTGACCGCTGCCTGATCTGCGGCCTTTTCATCGCCGCGCCCCACCAGGCTGGCAGAAGCAAGGGCCGCCTGCTCTGCAACGCGGGCCAGTCCGAGAGACAAAAGACGGTCGTGAAATTCGGGCTGGCTGGTCATGTGAAAGGTCCTTGCATCTTATTGTTGTGCTTTAGGTGTAGCGGTCCGGGCGGGCGCAAACAAGCGCGGCCTGGCCCGCTGCCATGTCAATCAGACGGATTCAATGCGCAATGCCACCGGCTCGGCTGCGAGAACGCCGGTTTTTTGCATCATTTCAACAGCTTCCCTTAGTGCGCTTTGCTGCGTCTTATGGGTGACGATCAGCACGGGCGCTTCGTTGCCCACATGTTTGCCTTGCCGCATGCGGTCAATGCTGATGCCGGTTTCGCCCAGAATAGTGGCGATTTTGGCCAGGGCACCGGGGCGATCGAGCAGCGACATCCGCAGATAATATGGGGCAGGCGAATTGGAATAGGCTTGCTGTGGTTCTTTTAGATCTTTTGCCGGCACGCCAAAGGTTGGCAGACGCAGACCGCGTGCCACATCGCAGATGTCGCCGACAACCGCGCTGGCTGTGGGGCCTTCGCCCGCGCCGGGGCCACGCAAGACAACCTGTTCAACCGCGTCGCCCTCGATCACAACCATATTGGTGCCACCTTTGAGCTGCCCAAGCGGGCTGTCAGCAGGGACCAAGCAGGGGGTCATGCGTTGCTCCAGCCCGCGGCCCGTCATCTGGGCCACCCCCAAAAGCTTGATCCGATAACCCATGTCTTTGGCCTGACGGATATCGTCGATGGAAATGCGCTGAATGCCTTCCAGCTGCACCCGGTCAAAGGCGACCTGCGTGCCAAAGGCAATCGAGGCCAAGATCGCCAGCTTGTGCCCAGCGTCGATGCCGCCGACGTCCAGATTTGGATCCGCCTCAAGATAGCCAAGGGCATCGGCTTCGGCAAAAACCTCGTCATAGGGCAGTTTGGCGTCTTGCATGCGGGTCAGGATGTAATTGCAGGTGCCATTCATCACCCCCATGACGCGGGTGATCTCATTGCCTGCCAACCCCTCGGTCAGCGCCTTGATCACCGGGATGCCCCCGGCCACGGCCGCCTCATAGCGGATCACGCAACCCTTGGCTTCGGCGGCTTCGGCCAGCGCCTGACCGTGATGCGCCAGCAGTGCCTTGTTGGCTGTGACAACATCTTTACCAGCAGCGATGGCCGCTTCGATCGCGGCCTTGGTGGTGCCGTCGTGCCCCCCCATCAATTCGACAAAGACATCGACATCATCGCGCTGTGCCAATGCCACGGGGTCATCTTCCCAGGCGTAATCTGACAGCACCACGCCGCGGTCTTTGTCGCGACTGCGGGCGGAAACAGCAGTGATCACCACAGGGCGCCCGGTACGGGCCTCCAGTAGCTTGGCTTTTTGGCGGACAATTTTCACCACGCCAATTCCGACGGTGCCAAGCCCGGCAATACCCAGGCGCAAGGGGGTCGTCATGACATTCTCCTTTGACTTCACTGCTGCCTTGCCGTGTAGCGCTTTCGGTGCGGGGCTGCAATCGGCGGATGACCGTTGAAAGAGGCTCGGAACCAAGTTTTGACGATTAGCTGCGCGTGCCCTAGATTAATAGAACAAGTGTTCACTTTTTTGACGGCTGAAAATGGCGCGCACCTCAGGATCGCATTCCGAAATCACTGGACCCAAAATTCTGCAAGAGGCGCAGGCGCTGTTCGCGCGTCACGGGTACGCCGCCGTCTCAATGCGTCAGATTGCGCAGGCCGTCGGGGTGCAGGCCGGGGCGCTCTATAATTATACGCCTGACAAGCAGAGCCTGCTGTTTGGGCTGATGCAAAGCCACATGCAAGATTTGACCGCGACATGGGCGACGCAGCCGCAGACTGGCAGCGCGATGGAGCGGCTGAAGCGGTTTGCCGAGTTTCACATCAGTTTTCACCACGCGCGGCGAGATGCGGTTTTCATCGCTTATATGGAGCTGCGCAACCTCACGCCCGAGAATTTTAGCACCATCGAAGCGCTGCGGCGGCGCTATGAAGATGAACTGGAGCGGATCTTGAAGGATGGCGTCGCCAGCGGGGCCTTCGGCGTGGCGGATACAAAGATCACCGCCATGGCGTTGATTGCGATGTTAACCGGCGTGAACACATGGTTTCGCGAAACAGGGCGGCTGTCGCTGGCTGAGGTGCAGGCCATCTATTGGGATATGGCGCGCAAGGCGGTGGCGGCCTGATCGACCGCCACCGAGGCGATTTAATGCGCAGGTTTGATAAATGTCCCGTTGTTCAGCTCTGCAAAGGCTTGCTGAAGCTCGGCGCGGGTGTTCATCACAATTGGGCCGTGCCAGGCGACGGGTTCCTGAATGGGCGCGCCGGAAATCAGCAGAAAGCGGATGCCCTCGGGCCCGGCCTGGACCGTAACCTCGTCGCCGGTGCCAAAGCGTACCAACGTGCGGTTGCCGGACATATCGCGAATGTTCAATTCCTCGCCCGCCACTTCCTTTTCGAGCAGAACGCCACTGGGCGCACTGGCATCAGCAAAGGCACCAGACCCCTCAAACACATAGGCAAACGCCCTGCGATAGGTATCAACCGGAAAGGTTTTCTTGACGCCGGGCGGCACAAAGATATCGAGATACTGCGGGTCAGCGGCAATGCCATCAACCGGCCCGGTCTTGCCCCAGAAGCTGCCGACCACAACCTTTACCCGCGTGCCGTCATCTTCGAAAATTTCTGGAATTTCAGTGCCTTGCACGTCTTGATAGCGCGGCGCGGTCATCTTGAGCGAGGCAGGCAGGTTGGCCCATAGCTGAAAGCCATGCATCTGACCTTGCGCGTTTCCTTGCGGCATTTCCTGATGCAGAATGCCGGATCCGGCCGTCATCCATTGGATGTCGCCTGCGCCAAGCTGGCCGGAGTTGCCAAGGCTATCGCTATGCTCAACCGTGCCGGACAGCACATAGGTGATGGTTTCAATGCCGCGGTGCGGATGCCAGGGGAAGCCGCGCTCAAAATCCTCGGGGCGGTCATTGCGGAAATCATCAAACAGCAGGAATGGGTCCAACTCCGAAGGGTCATGAAACCCAAAGGCGCGGTGCAAATGCACGCCGGCCCCCTCCATCGTGGGCTGCGCGCGGCGTGTTTCTAATGTGGGTCGCAGAGACATGATGTTCTCCTTTCTGCATTGAAAGTAGGGGCGGCGCGACTTATGGCCAAGGGGGACCGCTGTGCATGGCGGCACGGGGTCTGTGCGCCCTGTTAGGGGAATTGCAATTATAGGGAGAGTTGCGCGATGTCGGATGAGCGCGATGCATTTGGCGAGGCGCGGTCCGCGCTGCAGTCCCATCTGGGGTATAATCTGACCGCCTGGAGCGCCGGTCAGGCCGAGGTGCAGTTGCCGCTTGCCCCGTATTTGATGAACCGCGCGGGCATTCCCCATGGCGGAATTTACGCGACCTTGCTGGATACGGCGATGGGATATGCGGGGTGCTATACCGGGGACGAAACCCAGAAAACCTATGCGTTGACCGTTTCGATGACGGTGAATTTCTTGGCGAGACCCACGGGCAAGCGATTGATTGCGCGCGCGCAGGAAACCGGCGGCGGGCGGTCGCTGTTTTTTGCAGAGGCGCAAATTACGGATGAAAATGGCACCGAAATTGCCCGGGGGTCGGGTGCGTTCAAGCGCAAAACAGCGCTCTGACGGAGCGCGTGCGCGCATTCTCTGCCGGAATAAATTTCAAATTGCAAACTTATCGGGGTGAAATTCCGGCGCGAAAGCGCCTGCAATTTTCAAAATTCACACAATTCTTAAATTGCCCTGAAAAATGCAATCAATTTCTTGGGCTTTCCAATGGCGTCTTGCGGATTGTCGGATGTAGGGTTGAGTTAAGATAAAATTATATATTTCAATAATTTGATGCCGTAATTGAATGTGATTTTCTTGTGCATATTAAACGTAGCTACGCTCTGCGGTGGAACGTCTTTCGGGTCTTCACGCTTTTGTTGTCATTCCAGCGCTGCGGGCTGTGGATAAAACATTCTGCAAATCATCCACAGCGCCTGTCTCATCGCTTATGCTGAGTTTCAGCGGGTTAACCGCAGCCCCTTATGTGCTGTGCTGATGATGTCCACAGGATATCCCTAAATTCTCCACAGGGTCGCCTGCCTCTAGCTGCGCAATCAGCGCTGGAACGGCTGTCAGAATGGCGTCCACGGTGGCGTCGTCCATCAAATAGCTCAAGTTGAACCGCACAAATCCGGGTTTGTTGCTGTCATTGCCCAGCAGGATTTCGCGTCGTAGCAGGGCAGATTGCGCGCTGTTGATATGCAGCAGCCGATGCACATAGGGCCCCGCGCAGCTACAGCCACCGCGGGCCTGAATGCCGTAATGGTCCGAAAGCGCGGTGGTGAAGGCCTTGTAGTTCAGCGGGCGGCCATTCTGGGTGCGGGGCGCAAAAGAAAAGATCGGCAGCCTGAGGCGTTGCCGCGGCGCAAGCAGCCCAATTTGTGGATGATCATGCCAAGCATCAAATGCACGTTTGCACAATTTCTGGTTGATTTTGCTGATGCGCTCCTGGCCGATCACGTCTTTGACAATCAGCGCCAAAGCCGCGCGAATGTCGCCGATGACATTGGGGGTGCCGCCTTCCTCGCGTTGCTCAAGCCGTGTCACATAGTCATGGCGCTCTGCGTTCACAAAGGACACTGTACCGCCCCCCGGGCGGCTGGGTGTTGTGCTTATCGCGGCGGCGCGCCGGACGATCAAAACGCCGGATGCCGCTGGACCACCGATGAACTTATGCGGGCTGAGCACGATGGCATCCGCCATCGCGCCGCCGGGCTGCATTGAGATCGGCAAATACGGGCCACCACCGGCGTAATCCCAGATGATGCGCGCGCCATGCGCGTTGAAGAGCGCCGTAATCGGGGCCGGATCTGTGCAAACCCCGGTGACATTGGAGGCCGCAGAAAAGCTCCCGATAACCATGCCCTTGCGACTAAGGGTTTTCAGGCGCTGGGCAAGTGCATCCAGATCAACACCGCCGTCTGGGGCTTCGGGCAACTCAATGACCTCGGCACCGCTTTCGCGCCACGGCAGCAGGTTTGAGTGATGTTCGTAGGGGCCGGTCAAGACGAACACGTGTTGGCCCGCGCGCAGCGCCGCCTTGATGCCAAAGAGATGCACCAGTTGATTAAGGCCGGTGGTCGCGCCTGCGCCGCCGAAAATTACCGCATGCTCTGCCGTGGTTGCCCCGCATTTTTCGGCGATGATCCGCCGCGCCTGCTCGCGCATGTGCGTCATGCGCGCGCCGCAATAGCTCTGCTCGGTATGAGAATTGGCGTAATAGGGCAGCACTTCGGACATCACAAAATCTTCGACCTGCCGCAGGGCGCGCCCCGAGGCGACATAATCCGCATAGATGAGCTTCTTGGTGCCTTGCGGGGTGACGATGGTGCGGCCTGCGCCAATCAGGCCGCTACGAAGAGCGGCGATCGGGTCAGGCTGCGCGCGCAGATCGTTTTCAAATTTCAACAGGGCAGAAGGAGAAGAGAGCATGATCGGCCTTTGATGTGATTTCCAAAATATTAGACCGAAGAAATTCAAAATTTTGCCCAATAAGATCTGGATATTTCTAAAAAGGTGTGTCATTTGATATACAGAATGGAGAAAATAGACGAAACTGATCGCAGAATACTCGACGCCATTCAACGCGATGCCGGGCTGTCACAGCGCGGAATCGCGGAGAAGGTTGGGTTGAGTCAGAACGCCCTATGGCGGCGGTTAAAACGTCTTGAAGAGGCTGGTTTCATGCAGGGCGAGCGGATGCGCCTTGACGCGACGCGGCTGGGTCTGGATCTGACGGTGTTTGTCATGATCCGGACCCGCAACCATTCTGTCGACTGGGCCGAAAAATTCAGGGCGCATGTCGCGCGCATCCCCGAAGTCGCCGAAATGCACCGCATCGGCGGGGATTGGGACTATATGCTAAAGGTCGTGACCCGGGGCATGGCGGGCTATGACCGCGCCTATCGCCGGATCACCACTGGGTTTGAGTTGGATACCGTCACGGGATTGTTCAGCATGGAAACCATGCTAGAGGATCGGCCGCTCAGCCTGCATGGCTGACCGCCTGTCATGAAAGTTTCACACAACAAAAATTGACGCGCCGCGCATATATCGATAATTCGCGATATATGGATAACACTTCAGCCCTTAATGCGTTCAGCGCCCTGAGCCAGGCTTCGCGTCTGGAGGCCTTTCGCTTGCTCGTGCAGGCGGGGGAGGCCGGGATGCTCGCTGGGGAAATTGCCGATGCACTGGACGCGCGGCAGAACACGATGTCTTCCAATCTGGCGATCCTGCTGGGCGCAGGATTGGTGCGCAACATGCGCGAAGGGCGCGCGATCCGATATTTCGCCAATATGGATGGGCTGTCCGGGCTGTTGTCCTTCCTTTTGCAAGATTGTTGCGGCGGGCGGCCAGATCTGTGTGACCCGTTGATCGCGGGGCTTTCCGGCGGCTGCGGCACGCAAATCACCCAAAATAAGGACATTTCTGATGACTGACACCGCTGAGATAGACGCTGGCCTGGGCAGGTTTGAGCGGCTGCTGTCGCTTTGGGTTGGCCTTGCCATTCTCGCTGGGCTGGTGCTGGGCAGTCTGATGCCGGGCGGCTTTGCGGCGCTTGCTGGGCTTGAGGTTGCGTCGGTCAACCTGCCGGTGGCGGTGCTGATTTGGGCGATGGTCTATCCGATGATGGTGGGCGTCGATTTTTCGGCCCTGCGCAAAATTGGCGACCGGCCCAAGGGGCTGGTCATCACGCTGGTGGTCAATTGGCTGATCAAACCTTTTACCATGGCTGCGCTGGGCGTTCTGTTTTTTGAGGTGCTTTTTGCCGGTTGGATTCCGGCTGATGACGCGCAGGCCTATATCGCCGGGGTGATCCTGCTGGGCGCGGCACCGTGTACGGCGATGGTTTTTGTCTGGTCCAATCTGACGCGGGGTGATGCGACCTATACGCTGGTGCAGGTGTCGGTGAATGACGTGGTTATGGTCTTTGCCTTTGCGCCGATTGTGGCGCTGCTGCTTGGTGTAACGGATATTGTTGTGCCGTGGGATACGCTGGTGCTGTCGGTGTTGCTTTACGTCGCGCTGCCGCTGATTGCTGGGCTGATCACGCGCCGCATGCTGCTGCGCCGGGGGGGCGAAACCGCGGTCTCAGCGTTTCAGGCGCGGGTCAAGCCGGCCTCGATCATGGGGCTAATCCTGACGGTTCTATTGCTCTTTGGCTTTCAGGCGCAGGTCATTCTGGATAAGCCGCTAGTGATCCTGCTGATTGCCATTCCGCTGCTTATTCAAAGCTATGGCATTTTCTTTTTGGCCTATGGCGCAGCGCGGCTGTGGAACGTGCCCTTCAATGTGGCCGCACCCTGCGCGCTGATTGGCACTTCCAATTTCTTTGAACTTGCCGTCGCCGTCGCGATCAGCCTGTTTGGCCTTGGCTCTGGCGCTGCTTTGGCGACCGTGGTTGGCGTTTTGGTCGAAGTGCCGGTGATGCTGTCGCTTGTGGCTTTTGCCAATCGCACGCGCGGCTGGTTTTCCACCTGAATTTCTGAGGATTTGAGAACATGACAAAGATCGCAATCAATGGCCTGGGGCGCATGGGCAAACTGGTGCTGCGCCGTCTGTTTGACATGGGGCTGGGTGGGCAGATTGCCCTGCTGAACGATCCTGTTGGCGATATCGCCACCCATGCGCTGCTGGTGGAGTTTGACACGGTGCACGGCACCTGGCCAGCCAAGGTCGGCCATGATGATGAAAGCATCACCATCAATGATCAGCATTTGCGCTTTACCCAAGCCAGCAGCCCGGCAGAGCTGGACCTAAGCGGCATTGACCTGGTGATCGAATGTTCGGGTAAATTCAAAACCGCAGAGACATTGCAGCCGTATTTTGATGCTGGCGTGAAAAAGATCGTTGTCTCCGCCCCAGTCAAAATCCCAGGCGCGGCCAATATCGTCTATGGCGTCAACCACGATATCTATGAGGATCAGCGCATTGTGACTGCCGCCAGCTGCACCACCAATTGCATCGCGCCGGTGGTCAAGGTCATGCACGAAGTCTTTGGGATTGAGCAGGCGTCCTTTACCACGATCCACGATGTGACCAACACGCAGACCATTGTCGACAAAGCTCACAAAGATCCACGCCGCGCGCGTTCTGCTCTGAATTCGCTGGTGCCGACCACCACCGGCTCAGCCAAGGCGGTCATTCAAATTTTCCCAGAGCTTGAGGGGCGCATCAACGGCCATGCGGTGCGGGTGCCGCTGTTGAACGCCTCATTGACCGATATCGTTTTTGACGTGGCGCGTGACGTCACCGAGGAAGAGGTGAACGCAGCCCTGAAAGAGGCCAGCGAGACCGCGCTCGCGGGCATTCTGGGATATGAGCCGCGTCCGCTGGTCAGCTGTGATTTCACCAATGATGACCGCTCCACCATTGTGGATGCGCCTTCGACCATGGTGGTGAACAAACGTCAGGTGAAGATCTATGCTTGGTATGACAATGAATGGGGATATGTCAGCCGTCTGGCCGATATCACCAAAATGGTCGCGCAGTCGATCTAACCCACAGAGGCGGGCAGGGGCATGAGCGACACAGGCCAGACATCACGCAGCGGGCTTGCGGCCTATATCACCGTCACGGCCGCCTATTGGGCCTTCATGTTGACCGACGGCGCGCTGCGCATGTTGGTGTTGCTGCATTTTCATACGCTGGGGTTTTCGGCGATACAGCTTGCTTATCTTTTCCTGCTTTATGAGTTGATGGGTGTTGTCACCAACCTGTCTGCCGGGTGGCTGGCGGCGCGGTTTGGCCTGACCTCAACGCTCTATGCGGGGCTGGGTTTGCAGATCGTGGCGCTGGTGCTGCTGGCACAGCTGGATCCCAGCTGGTCGCTGGCCGCTTCGGTGGGATTTGTCATGGGCGTGCAGGGGCTGTCGGGTATCGCCAAGGATCTCAGCAAGATGTCGGCAAAATCGGCGGTCAAAGTGCTTGCGCCCAAAGGCGATGGCAGCCTGTTTCGTTGGGTGGCGGTGCTGACCGGATCCAAGAATGCGGTTAAAGGCCTTGGCTTCCTTTTGGGCGCGGCGCTCTTGGCATTGGCCGGGTTTCACGTTGCCATCTGGCTGATGGCGGCGCTGCTGGCCTTGATCCTGCTGGGCACAATGCTGTTCATGCCCTCTGGGCTGCCGCAGGGCAAGAAATCTGCCAAGTTCAATCAAGTCTTTTCCAAAGACGCGCAGATCAACCGGCTAAGTCTGGCGCGGATGTTCCTGTTTGGGGCGCGTGATGTTTGGTTTGTGGTGGGCATCCCGATCTATTTCTATTCGGTGCTGTCAGATGGCAGCGTGGCGGGAAACCGCGCTGCGTTTTTCACCATCGGCAGCTTTATGGCGGTTTGGATCATCCTTTATGGGTTTGTGCAGGGCATTGCGCCGCGCATTCTGAATGCACAAGCGCGCGACACCGCTGCGCTGAGCCGCAGCGCCGCCACATGGTGTGCGATTTTGACCTTGATCCCGGCGGTCCTTGCGCTCGCCGTCGCGCTTAATGTGCCGGGGCTAACAGCGGTGCTCGTGGGAGGGCTCTTGCTATTTGGCTTCGTCTTTGCGGTCAACAGCGCGCTGCACAGCTATCTGATCCTTGCCTTTACTAGCGCGGAGCGGGTCACGCTGGATGTTGGCTTTTACTATATGTCCAATGCCGCAGGGCGGCTGATTGGCACGCTGCTGTCGGGGCTGAGTTATCAACTCGGTGGCCTGCCGCTGTGCCTTTTGACCGCAGCAGCGATGGCCGGGGCGTCTGCCATCGCCGCGCGGCAGTTGCGCATGGCCGCTTAAAGCCCGGGCAGCGACTGGCGAAACGCCTCAAGAAAGCCAGCTGTTGTTGCGTCGCGCTGGATCTGCGCGGCGCGGGGGCCATGAAAGACCTTGCGCAAATCTTCGAACGCCTGGGCGCTGGCCGCGTCGGCCCCTTTGAGCGGGACAAAGGCCATCGCGTAATCGTCAAATATGCGGTCCTTGGCGTATTCTTCGTGCGCGACAAGAATGTTGTCATGCATCGGGTTCTGCAGGATCCGATGAAAGCAAGCCTCGACCTTGTCAAAGGGACCTTCGAGCACTTGGATGAATGTATAGTCGTGATAGGCGGTCAGCCCGGTGATGCCGTCGCGGCTGTTGTTGCGCCGCGCCACCTCCATCAGGCTGAGAAGTTGATCGGCCGTTGGGGCGTGCGGGGCCGTACTCAGGTAAATTTTGCGAAAAATCATGGTTGGCCTCTGCGGGTGCTAAAATCTCAAGAAGTCTAATTCCGAGACTTCGTTTCCGCCTTGATCAAGGTCAAACCGCCCCGGCAGCGCCAACGCCTGATCCGCCCATGAAACACCCCGTGAAACAAGTGGCGGGCGCCATCACGTCAGAGCTTGACCAGAAGGCGTTTCCACGACATATCCGCCTTTATGACAGAGCTTTCCAAAATCCGTAACTTCTCCATCGTCGCGCATATTGACCATGGTAAATCCACACTTGCTGACCGCCTCATCCAAGAGACGGGCACTGTGGAAGTCCGCGATATGAAAGCGCAGCTTTTGGACAGCATGGATATCGAGCGCGAGCGCGGCATCACCATCAAGGCCAACACCGTGCGCATTGAATACAAGGCGCAGGATGGCGAAACCTATGTTCTCAATCTGATCGACACCCCCGGCCACGTCGACTTTGCCTATGAGGTCTCCCGCTCCATGCGTGCGGTGGAAGGCTCGCTCTTGGTGGTGGACAGCACCCAAGGGGTTGAGGCGCAGACATTGGCCAACGTCTATCAGGCGATTGATGCGGACCACGAGATTGTGCCGGTTCTGAACAAGATTGACCTGCCAGCGTCCGATTGTGACCGTGTCGCCGAGCAGATCGAAGATGTGATCGGCATTGACGCCACGGGCGCCATTCAGGTGTCGGCCAAAACCGGGCAGGGGATTGTCGAAACGCTTGAGGCGGTTGTCAAAGAACTGCCTGCCCCAAAGGGCGACCGTGATGCGCCGCTGAAAGCGATGCTGGTGGACAGCTGGTATGACGCCTATTTGGGCGTGATCGTTTTGGTGCGGATCATGGATGGCACCCTGAAAAAGGGCATGCGCGTCAAATTCATGTCCAACGGCACGCTGCACAATGTCGACCGCGTCGGGGTCTTCCGCCCTGAAATGCAGATGATTGACGAATTGGGGCCGGGCGAGATCGGCTTTCTGACCGCCTCAATCAAACAGGTGCGCGACACCCGCGTCGGGGACACCATCACCAATGACCGCAATGGCACCGAAACCGCGCTGCCGGGCTTTAAGCCAGCGCAGCCTGTGGTGTTCTGTGGTCTGTTCCCGGTGGACAGCTCTGAATTTGAAGATCTGCGCGACGCCATCGACAAGCTGGCGCTCAACGATGCCTCTTTCAGCTTTGAAATGGAAACGTCAGCGGCGCTGGGCTTTGGCTTCCGCTGTGGCTTCTTGGGGCTGCTGCACCTCGAAGTGATCCGCGACCGGATCGAACGCGAATATAACATCGAACTGATCACAACCGCCCCCTCGGTGATTTATCACGTCTACATGAAAGACGGCGAGATGATCGAGCTGCACAACCCCGCCGACATGCCCGACATGTCCAAGGTGGACCACCTGGAAGAGCCGCGCATCAAAGCGACCATTCTGGTGCCGGATGAGTATCTGGGTGACGTGCTGAAACTGTGTCAGGACCGTCGCGGCATTCAGGAAGACCTGACCTACGCCGGGACCCGCGCCATGGTGGTCTATGATCTGCCGCTGAACGAGGTGGTGTTTGATTTTTATGATCGGCTGAAATCTGTCACCAAGGGCTATGCGTCTTTTGACTATCAGATGACCGGCTATCGCGAGGATAACCTTGTGAAGATGTCGGTGCTGGTCAATGATGAGCCGGTGGATGCGCTTTCGACCATGGTGCATCGCGACCGGGCTGAAACCCGGGGCCGTGCCATGTGCGAAAAGCTCAAGGATTTGATCCCGCGCCACATGTTCAAAATCCCGATTCAGGCGGCGATTGGCGGCAAGGTAATTGCCCGCGAAACATTGTCTGCGCTGCGCAAAGACGTGACCGCAAAATGTTACGGCGGCGACGCAACCCGGAAGAAGAAACTGCTGGAAAAGCAGAAGGCCGGTAAGAAGAAGATGCGCCAATTCGGCAAGGTCGACATCCCGCAAGAAGCGTTTATTTCAGCGCTGAAGATGGATGACTAAAGGAATGTAGGGCGGGGTTTTACCCCGCCTTTTCTTTAGCTCACCTATCGATTCAACCACGCCCGCACGGTTGCGATGAATTCGGTTGGTTTTTCCGCGTGCAGCCAATGGCCGGTGCCTGAGATTTTGACAAACGCCGCCTTGGGAAACATATCTCGGATTTTTGCGCGGTGCTCTGGCAGCACATAGTCAGAGTCTCCGCCGGACAAAAACAGCGTGCGGCCCGAATTGCTGCCGCTGATATTATCCGGAAAGCCCATGATTTTGGTCATCTCGGCCTCCAGCGTATCTAGGTTCAGCTTCCAGCGTTTGGCCTTCAGGTCCAGTGATTGGGTAAAGAACGACCGCAAAGTGGCGTCTTCGACCCCCGCAGCTGCAAGCATTTCCAGCGCGTCGGAGCGTTTTTCCACGGCCTCAAGGTCTACCGCCCGCATGGCGTGAATGAACGGCAACTGCGTGTGGCCATAGGCCACCGGCGCAATGTCGGCCACGATCAGCCGGTTCACCAGCTCTGGGCGTTGCACAGCCAGCACCATGGCTGCTTTGCCGCCCATGGAGTGGCCCATGACGTCGGCTGGGCCGATGTCGGCCAGCACCTCGGCCAGATCGCTCGCCAAATCGTGATAGCTGTGGCTGTCTGTGCGTTTGCTGTCGCCGTGGTTGCGGTTGTCCACGGCGATGACCTGCCGTTCATCGGAAAGTTTCTTGGACACCACCCCCCAGTTGCGCGCAGAGCCGTAAAGCCCGTGCACAATCAGCAGAGGCGGTTGGTCGGTGGGGCTGCCATGGGTGATCATATTCAACATGCGTCCCTGATAGCACAGCGCCCCTGTTGAGCAAGCCTTGCCCGTGGTAGACTGGGCGCGGGAGGCACTGCCATGCTGGATCACACGGAATTTAATGCCGATATCGGCAAGCTGCTGTCGCTGATTGAACGCCGGTTTGGCTTTCGCAGCGATGATCTGGGGCAGGCGATGCGCAAAATCGGCCGCCGTCTGCCAAAATCCGCCCATCGCGCCGCGGGGGTGCTGATCCGCGCCCAGTGCCAGGCGCAAAACCCCAAGACGGCCTATCAGTTGCAATCAGACAAGCTGATCAAACCCTATGCGACCCTGCTGCGCGAGATCGAAGCTTATGATCGCGTCGATCGGCGCAAGGGGCTGCTGCTTGGGTTTCTGGGCACGCTGGCCTTTCAGGGCATCGTGATCTTTGCGCTGATTATTGGCGTGCTGATTTGGCGCGGGTATCTCTAGCCAGTAAAGCGTCGCCCGCACCTGCCAGGCGGCAATGAAAAACGCCGCCCGGCAGTTGCAGGCGGCGTTCAGATGTCAGGGGTGGATCGAAATCAGAGGTTTGGATAAAGCGGGAAGCGCGCGCAAAGCTCTGCGACCTGCGTCTTTACTTTCTCTTCCACCTCGGCGTTGCCCTCTTCGCCATTGGCGGCAAGGCCTTCGACAACTTCGATGATCATGTCTGCGATCTGACGGAACTCCGCTTCGCCAAAGCCGCGGGTTGTGCCCGCAGGTGTGCCCAGACGGATGCCGGATGTCACCATCGGTTTTTCTGGGTCAAACGGGATGCCGTTTTTGTTGCAGGTGATATGCGCACGGCCCAGGGCCTTTTCGGTGGCATTGCCCTTGACGCCTTTGGGACGCAGGTCGACCAGCATCACATGGGTGTCGGTGCCGCCGGTCACGATGTCCAGCCCGCCCTTCATCAGTTGGTCCGCCAGCGCTACGGCATTGGCGCGGACCTGCTTTTGATAGGTTTTGAATTCTGGGCGCAGCGCCTCACCGAAGGCGACGGCCTTGGCTGCGATGACATGCATCAGCGGGCCACCCTGAATGCCGGGGAAGATTGCAGAGTTGACCTTTTTTGCAATCGCTTCGTCGTTGGTCAGGATCATGCCACCGCGTGGGCCACGCAGGGTTTTATGCGTGGTGGTGGTGGCGATGTCGGCATAGGGGAAGGGCGATGGGTGTTCGCCTGCCGCAACCAGACCGGCGAAATGCGCCATATCAACCATCAGATAAGCACCAACGCTGTCGGCGATCTCACGGAATTTGGCAAAGTCGATCTGGCGCGGGATGGCCGAGCCGCCGGCAATGATCAACTTGGGTTTATGTTCGTTCGCCAGGGCCTGAACTTCGTCATAATCAATGCGGTTGTCCTGCTTGCGCACACCGTATTGCACGGCGTTGAACCACTTGCCCGATTGGTTTGGCGCAGCGCCGTGAGTCAGGTGGCCACCGGAGGCGAGGTTCATGCCCAAAATGGTGTCGCCCGGCTGGATCAGCGCTTGAAACGCGCCTTGGTTGGCCTGAGAGCCTGAATTGGGCTGCACATTGGCAAAGTCACAACCAAACAGCTGCTTGGCGCGGTCGATGGCCAGGTTTTCCGCCACATCCACATATTGGCAACCGCCATAGTAGCGACGGCCCGGGTAGCCTTCGGCATATTTGTTGGTCAGCACAGAGCCTTGCGCTTCCATGACAGCGGCCGAGACGATGTTTTCCGAAGCGATCAGCTCAATCTCATCGCGCTGGCGGCCCAGCTCATCGGTGATGGATCCGAAAAGTTCCGGGTCGCGCGTGGAGAGGGACTCGGTAAAGAAGCCGGTGTCACGGGTAGGGGCGTTCATGTGCGGTGCTCCGAATAGAAGTGATTTTGCGAGTTTCCTAAAGGAAACATTTTCAAATTGGAAGCGCAGAAACAGGCCCGCTTGGGAAATCTGGACCTCTTCTCTGGTGTGTCGGGTAAACTTGTGTTTCTTTCGGAACCACATGACGGGCTTTGGAAACAGGATATGGGCAGGCAGCATGGCCGATAGAATCGCATTTCTCGCTTCGGAGGCCGAAACCGCGCAATCGGCGCGGGCGGCGCTGATCGGGCGCTATGGGAATTGTGCCCCCGAAGAGGCCGAGGTGATCGTCGCGCTGGGGGGCGATGGTTTCATGTTGCACACGCTGCACCGGTTTCAGGAACTTGACGTGCCTGTCTATGGCATGAACCGGGGCACCGTTGGGTTCCTGATGAACGAATATCATGAGGCGGATTTGCTTGACCGGCTGAAGGACGCCGAGATCGAAGAGATCAACCCCCTGTCCATGCTGGCCACCTGTCAGGATGGCAGCCAATCCCGCGCGCTGGCGATCAATGAGGTTTCATTGCTGCGGCAGGGGCCGCAGGCGGCCAAGCTGCGCATCTGGATTGATGATCGTCTGCGTATGGATGAACTGGTGTGTGACGGCGCGCTGCTGTCCACGCCGGCGGGCTCCACCGCCTATAATTATTCCGCGCATGGGCCGATCTTGCCCATCGGCTCAGATGTGCTGGCGCTGACCGCGATTGCACCCTTTCGCCCCCGGCGTTGGCGCGGGGCGCTGGTGCGCAAGAACGCCACCGTGCGCTTTGAGGTCGTGAACCCGCAAAAGCGGCCCGTTATGGCGGACGCTGACAGCCGCTCGGTGCGCAATGTGGTGTCGGTTGAAATCAAATCCGACCCTTCCGTGCGCCACAAGATCATGTTTGACCCCGGCCATGGGCTGGAAGAACGTTTGATTCGCGAACAGTTCGTCTAAATGAAAACGGGCCCCCGAAGGAGCCCGTTTCAATTCCAGATCTCATTGCTGATTACAGCAGGGAGATTTCACCGGCGCTTTCGCGACCGTCGCGGCCAGCTTCCAGCTCGTAAGTCACTTTCTGGTTGTCCGCCAGGCCTTCAAGACCTGCGCGCTGTACGGCGCGGATGTGAACGAAAACGTCTTTGCCGCCATCTTCTGGTGCAATAAAGCCGTAGCCTTTGTCGGTGTTAAACCATTTTACGGTGCCTGTAGGCATAACCGTCTCTCCTAAATTAAGCCCAACCGCAGTATGCGCTGGGTCCTCGGCGTCTGTGCAGAATCGAATGCGTGGTCGCCGTAGGCAAAGACAGGTAAACGATAGAAGGCACGTCGTGCGCCCAAGCCATGACATGGGCCGCAGGGCTTGTAAAGAAGAATGCGCGTTATTCCCCGGCGGTTAGGCCGGGGATGTGATGATATCTGTCTTGCCAACGCGCCGTTAGCTGTATTCGCTGACAGGTGTGCCCGCGATCGCCGCCATGTTCAGCAGGCCGCGCGCTGTGACGGATGGCGTCACGATATGCGCCCGGTTGCCCATGCCCATCAGGATTGGGCCCACGGCAAGCGCATCTGATTTCATTTTCAGAATATTGCGCGTGGCAGAGGCCGCATCCGCATGGCCGAAGATGAGCACATTGGCCGGGCCGGTCAGGCGGTGGCCGGGGTGCAAATGCGCGCAGAGTTCAAGATCAAGCGCCGCATCGACGTTCATTTCGCCTTCGTACTCAAAATCCGTATCCATCTGATCCAAAATGGCAATGGCGTCGCGCAGGCGCTTGCCGGACCCTTCTTTCTGGTTGCCGAATTGCGATTGTGAACAAAAGGCGATGCGCGGCTCGACGCCAAAGCGGCGGGCGTGGCGGGCGGCCCCCTGCGCCACGAGGGCCAGCTGCTCTGGCGCGGGCAGGGACCAGACATGGGTGTCCGCAAGGAACAGCGGCCCGTCATCCATGATCATCAACGACAGCGCGCCATGGGGTTGATACTCTGGTGTGCCCAGCACCTGCGTCACGTAATTCAGGTGCCAGCGGAATTCGCCAAAGGTGCCACAGATCAGGCTGTCGGCCTCCCCGCGATGCACCATGGTTGCGCCGATCACCGTGGTATTGGTGCGCATGATGGCGCGGGCAATATCCGGGGTGACACCTTTGCGCGCCATCAGGTTGAAATAGGTTTCCCAATAGTCGCGATACCGCGGATCGTTCTCTGGGTTGACCAGTTCGAAATCACGGGTTGGGCGAATGGACAGGCCCAGGCGTTCGCAGCGCTGCTCAATCACATCGGGGCGGCCAATCAGGATCGGCTTTTCGGTGGTGTCTTCCAAAATGGCCTGCGCCGCGCGCAGCACGCGCTCATCCTCGCCTTCGGCAAAGACAATCTTGCGGCTGGCGGTTGCGGCGGCGTCAAAGATCGGGCGCATCAAAAGCGCTGATTTGAACACGCTTTCATTCAGCCGCTCTTTATAGGCTTCGATGTCCTCGATCGGCCGGGTTGCCACCCCGCTGTCCATCGCGGCCTGCGCCACAGCGCCCGAGACAATGGCGACAAGGCGCGGGTCAAACGGTTTGGGGATCAGATAGTCCGCGCCAAAGGTCAGCTCTTCGCCAGAATAGGCGGCTGCCGCCTCGGCCGATGTCGTGATCCGCGCGAGTTCAGCGATGCCTTCAACGCAGGCGATCTTCATCGCGTCGTTGATATCGGTTGCCCCCACATCCAGCGCCCCGCGGAAGATGAAAGGAAAACACAGTACGTTGTTGACCTGGTTGGGGAAATCGCTGCGGCCAGTGGCAATGATCGCATCCGGCGCAACGCTGCGGGCAATCTCCGGCATGATTTCGGGCGTTGGGTTGGCCAGTGCAAAGAGGATCGGCTGCTTGGTCATCTTGGCGACCATTTCCGGTTTCAGCACATTCGGGCCTGAGAGCCCAAGGAACAGATCCGCCCCTTCGATCACCTCGTCCAATGTGCGCAGGTCCGAGGCCTGGGCAAAGGCGGCTTTCTGCGGGTTCATATCTTCGGTGCGGCCTTCGTAGACCAGCCCGTGAATATCGCAGAGCCAAACGTTTTCGCGTTTCACACCCAGTTTGAGCAACATGTTAAGGCAGGCGATGCCCGCTGCGCCGCCGCCGGTGGACACGATTTTGATGTCTTCAAATGATTTGCCCGCCACCCGCAGCGCATTGGTCGCGGCGGCCCCGACAACAATGGCAGTGCCGTGCTGGTCATCATGAAAAACCGGGATATTCATGCGCTCGCGGCAGATCTTTTCCACGACAAAGCAGTCAGGGGCTTTGATGTCCTCAAGGTTGATCGCGCCAAAGGTCGGGCCGAGGGCGCAGACAATGTCGGCCAGCTTCTCAGGGTCGGTTTCATCAACTTCGATGTCAAAACAGTCGATATTGGCAAATTTCTTAAAGAGAACGGCCTTGCCTTCCATCACTGGTTTAGATGCCAATGCGCCGATGTTGCCCAGACCCAGAACCGCGGTGCCGTTGGAGACAACCGCCACGAGGTTGCCCCGCGCGGTATAGCGGCTGGCTTGGCTTGGGTCAGCCTTGATTTCAACGCAGGCCTCGGCAACGCCGGGGGAATAGGCGCGCGACAGATCGCGCCCATTGGCCAGCGGCTTGGTGGCGCGGACCTCCAGCTTTCCGGGCTTGGGAAATTCATGATAGTCGAGGGCAGCTTGGCGTTGGTTCTCTTTGCTATCATCGGACATGCGTCTCTCCACTTCACCGGGTCGTTTAACGTTAAACTAACTGACTGCGGTAGAAAACAAGCGGTCTAAAATTGCAATGCGGAACTACCTCTGTGGCGACGATTAGACCCGGATTTTCGGCAGCGGTGCAACAGCTGAGGTTATGTTGGCGTTAACATTGTGAAAACCGGGACCGCAGAGGCAAAGGCCGCCGTGGCCTGCCCGCCGCTGAGTCGCTTGCTTGTCATTTTTGACCATTGGGTTAAAAAGCGAAAGAACACCGCTGCGACATCGTTTTGATGCGCGGGGGTTGACGCCCCCCATCGGGGCAAGGTCAAGCTGGGCAAAACAGAACAATCAAGAAGGATACAGCTATGTCCCTGAGAGAAAACGCCCTGGCCGTGCGCGAAAATGCCTATGCGCCTTATTCCAACTTCAAGGTTGGCGCGGCACTCATCGCAGAAAATGGCGTGGTTTATTGCGGCTGTAACGTGGAAAACGTGGCCTACCCCGAAGGCACCTGCGCCGAAGCGGGGGCGATTGCGGCCATGATTGCGGCGGGGCAGACCCGGTTGACCGAGGTTTATGTTGTCGCCGATGCGCCGACACCTGTGTCCCCCTGTGGCGGCTGCCGGCAAAAACTGATCGAATTTGGCGCGGGTGACGTCGCGGTTACGATGGCGACCACCGAGGGGGCAGAGGTGCGCATGACATTGGCAGAGCTGATGCCCGGTGCCTTTACCGAGGCGCATCTGGAGAATACCTGAATGGACGCCCGCGCGATCATCAGCGGTCTGCGACAGGCAGAAGAGCCGTCAGAAGAGGCGCTGCGCTGGTTTGCGGCGGGGCTGGCGGAGTCCCGTGTCAGCGATGCCCAGGCCGGGGCGTTTGCCATGGCGATTTGCCTCAATGGCCTTTCGGACGCGGCCCGCGCCGCGTTGACCTGCGCCATGCGCGACAGCGGCGACTGTCTGGTCTGGGATCTGGATGCCCCGGTGATTGACAAACATTCCACCGGGGGCGTCGGGGATTGCGTGTCGCTGGTGCTTGCCCCGGCGCTGGCGGCCTGCGGCGGCTACGTGCCAATGATCTCGGGGCGGGGGCTTGGCCACACGGGCGGAACGCTCGACAAGATGGAAGCCATACCCGGCGTCTCAGTTGACCTCAGCGAGGCGCGGTTCCGCGACGTGGTGGCAGGCTGCGGCACCGCGATCGTCAGCGCAACCGCCAATATCGCCCCGGCGGACAAACGGCTTTACGCGATCCGCGATGTCACCGGCACCGTTGAAAGCCTTGATCTGATCACCGCCTCGATCCTGTCCAAAAAACTGGCCGCCGGCTTGGAGCATCTGGTGCTTGACGTGAAATGCGGCAGCGGGGCGTTTATGAAAACCCCCGAGGCGGCGCAGGCCTTGGCGCAATCGCTGGTGCGCACAGCCAACCTCGCCGGGTGTCCCACGACAGCGCTTGTCACCAATATGGACGCGCCGATTGCACCGGCACTGGGCAATGCGCTGGAAATTCGCGAAGTCATGCGCGTGCTGTGTGAAGGACAAAACGGCCCGCTATTGGAGCTGACCGCAGCACTCGGTGGTGGGCTGTTGGCGGAGGCCGGGCTGGCAGAAAACGCCGACGCCGGCGCGGCGCAGATCAGGGCAGCGGTGGGAAATGGCCGCGCAGCCGAGGTTTTTGGCCGCATGGTGTATGCCCAGGGCGGTCCGGTGGCCTTTGCAGACAACTGGGCGCGTTTCCTGCCCGAAGCTCCGGTGATTATCGAAGTGCCTGCACCAAAAGCGGGATTTGTCACCGCGATTGATGGCGAAGCGCTGGGTCTGGCGGTCGTGGCGCTTGGTGGCGGGCGTCAGGTTGAAAGCGACCGAATTGATCCGGCCGTCGGGTTTTCCGATGTCGTGCCTTTGGGCCAGAAGGTCAGCAAAGGCGCGCCGCTGCTGCGCATCCATGCCGCGCGCGAGAGTGCGGCGTTGGCGGCGGCTGACGCCGTCAAAGCGGCCATTCATGTAGGCCCCAAAGCCCCAGACATCGCGCCGCTGGTGTTGCAGAGGGTCACGGGATGAGCCGGGCGTTTCTGATTGTGATGGATTCCGTTGGCATCGGCGGCGCGCCAGATGCCCACCTGTTTTTCAACGGCACGGTGCCGGATACCGGGGCCAATACCGTGGGGCATATTGCTGCGGCTTGCGCCGCGGGGCAGGCTGACGACGGGCGCAGCGGGCCGCTTCACCTTCCTAATCTGGTCGCGCTGGGGCTTGGCGCAGCGCTGCAGCAGGCCACCGGCGATGCCGCACCCGGGCTCAGCGCCACGCACAGCGGGTTCTGGGCCGTCGCAACAGAACAGTCAAACGGCAAGGACACACCTTCCGGGCATTGGGAACTGGCTGGCGTGCCGGTGCCCTGGGACTGGGGATATTTCCCGGATGAACGCCCGGCTTTTCCAGTCGATCTGGTCAATGAGATTTTGGCGCGTGGTGGGGTGGATGGCATTTTGGGCAATTGCCACGCCTCGGGTACCGAGATCATCAAAGACCTCGGCGCGCTGCACATGCAAACCGGCTATCCGATCTGCTACACTTCGGCAGACAGTGTGTTTCAAGTGGCCGCGCATGAAGAAAGCTTTGGCCTTGATCGGCTGCTGAGTTTCTGCGAAGCGATTGCGCCGCTGCTGCATGCCCGCAAGATTGGGCGCGTGATTGCGCGCCCCTTTTTGGGGAGTGCTGACATCGGGTTTCAACGCACCGGAAACCGGCGCGATTATGCGATTGTGCCGCCTGAGCCGGTGCTGACGAATTGGGTGCAGACCGCGGGCCAGCACGTTGTCGGCATAGGTAAAATCGGCGATATCTTTTCCATGCAAGGGATCGATGAATTGCACAAGGGCGATGACTCGGCGCTGATGCAGCATCTGGGGGCGGCGATAGACAGCGCCCCGGATGGCTGCCTGTGTTTCGCCAATTTCGTCGAGTTTGACAGCCTTTATGGGCATCGCAGGGATGTTGCGGGTTACGCCCGCGCGCTGGAGTGGTTTGACCGGGAAGTCGGCGCGCTGCTGCCCCGGCTACGGCCCGACGATCTGTTGATCCTGACCGCAGATCACGGCAATGATCCGACCTGGGTGGGGACGGATCATACACGCGAATGCGTGCCGGTACTCTGCCATGGTGCTGGCAGCGGCTCTGCCGGTCGGGTGAAATTTTCGGATGTGGCGGCAAGTGTCGCGGCGCATCTTGGCGTGCCGGCCTCTGGGCCGGGAAGGAGCTTTCTATGACTGTCGCAGATTTGCCCAAGGTGGAATTGCACCTGCACCACGAAGGGGCTGCGCCGCCTGATTTGATCCGGCAATTGGCGTTTGAGAAAAAGGTCGACCTCGCGGGTATTTTCCGACCTGATGGCAGCTATGGTTTTCGCGATTTCGTGCATTTCCTGTCGGTCTACGAAGCGGCAACCTCGGTGCTGAAAACGCCCGAGGACTATGGGCGTCTGACCACCGCGGTGCTGGAGCAAAGCGCTGCAAACAATGTGATCTATTGCGAAACATTCCTGTCGCCGGATTTTTGTGGCGGCGGGGATGTATCGGCCTGGCGCGAATATCTGCATGCGATCCGCGAGGCGGCTGAAGCGGCTGAGGCGCGGTATGGCATCATCCTGCGCGGCATTGTCACCTGCGTGCGCCATTTCGGCCCCGAGGCGGCCAAATCCAGCGCGCTTTGCGCGGCCGAAACTGCGGGCGATTGGATCACCGGCTTTGGCATGGGGGGCGATGAGGGCAAGGGCCATCAGGGGGATTTTGCCTATGCCTTTGACATGGCGCGTGAGGCGGGGCTGAAGCTGACCACCCATGCCGGTGAATTTGGCGGCCCCGACAGCGTACGTGAGGCGATCAATGATCTGAATGTGGTGCGCATCGGCCATGGGGTGCGTGCCATCGAAGATGCGGCGCTGGTACGTGAACTGGCAGACCGCCAGATCACGTTGGAGGTTTGCCCCGGCTCAAATGTGGTGTTGGGGCTATATCCAAACATCGCGGCACATCCCATTCAGACCCTGCGCGACGCCGGTGTCAAAGTGACCGTTTCAACGGATGACCCGCCCTTCTTTGGCACCAATATGCGGCGCGAATATGAGATGCTGGAAGCGGCCTTTGGCTGGCAGGCGGATGACTTTACACAATTGAACACCACGGCTGCCCATGCAGCCTTTTGCGATGAGGACACCCGCGCGCGGGTGCTGAAGACTCTGGAGAGCACATGACACAACATTTGACGGTCGTTGACCACCCGCTGGTGCAGCACAAGCTGACGCTGATGCGCAAGAAAGAAACCTCGACCGCTGAGTTTCGCCAGCTCCTGCGCGAGGTCAGCCAGCTTTTGGCCTATGAGGTTACGCGCGATCTGCCGCTGACCTCACAGTTGATTGAGACCCCCATGCAGGAAATGGATGCGCCCGTTTTGGCTGGGCATAAGCTGGCTTTGGTGTCGATCCTGCGGGCGGGCAACGGCCTTTTGGACGGCATGCTTGAGCTGATCCCATCGGCGCGGGTCGGCTTTGTCGGGCTATACCGCGACGAAGAAACGTTGGAGCCGGTGCAGTATTATTTCAAAGTGCCGCCGCAATTGGGCAAGCGCCCGGTGATTGCGGTTGATCCGATGCTCGCCACCGGGAATTCGTCTGTGGCGGCTATTGATCTGCTAAAGCAGGCCGGGGCCACCAATATTCATTTCCTTTGTCTGCTGGCCTCCCCCGAAGGGGTCGCGCGCATGAAAGAGGCGCATCCAGATGTGCCAATCGTCACAGCGGCGCTGGATGACTGTCTGAACGAGCAGGGCTATATCGTGCCTGGGCTTGGGGATGCAGGCGACCGTATGTTTGGCACAAAATAGGTCTATGCACGCTTTACTCATATAGCGGAATGCGTCTACACTGCCCCCATATCTTGTGGGGGCATGATGCAGTTAACAAAAACAATCGCAATCGCAGTTGTCGCTTCGATCCTGGGTTTATCATCAGTAGACGCCCTGGGTCTGAGCAAGGATGGTTCTCCTGAAGAATTGCCACCAGCGTCCTTTAAGGGCCGTCAATTCGTAGACAGCAGTGGCTGCGTGTTTATCCGCGCAGGTGTGGATGGGTCGACCAACTGGGTGCCGCGTGTGACACGGGACCGTAAACTGGTCTGCGGGTTCAAGCCGACTTTCAGTGCCGGGGAAACCGTGCGCAATACCGCTGTGGCGGCACCGACGGTGATCACGCTCACCCCCGAAGAAAGCAACCCGGCACCGACCGCAAGCACCCGCACTGTTGCGGCAGCCGCCCCTGTTGTGAGCAAACCTGCGACAGCAAGCTACCGCAGCACCACAACCGTCAAAGCTGTGCGAACCACGCCAATGCTTGCGCCCGTCGCGCCCCCGGCCCCCGCGCCGGTGATCACAGAGGTGCAGACCGTCGCTGCCACGCAGTGTACCGGCGGCAATGCGGTCTCAGCACGCTATCAGACCCATCCCAGCGCCGCCGTGCGCTGCGGCCCGCAGGCGCAGGGCGCAACCAGTGCAACCCTGGCTGCCAGCCAGCCCCGCCGCGCTGGCCTGAAACTGCGCCGCGCCGCGCAGCCGCTCATACCGCTGCCCGCCAGTGCCATTGTCCGGGGGCAGGTTGTGGTTGAGGGGCAGGTGCCCGGCAATACCCGCGTGGTGCCGCGTCATGTCTATGAGGCGCGCGGCAATGCCGTGACCGTGGCGAAACCGCCGCGCGGTTATAAATCCGTCTGGGACGATGATCGCCTGAACCCGCGCCGCGCCGAGCAGACCTTCAATGGCAAAGCCAAGATGGAAATGATCTGGACCAACACTGTGCCGCGCCGTCTAAAATCCGTGCGGGCCCGCGATGTCATCACCGTGCCTGCGGGCGGGTAATCAAACTCTGACGCGCTTTAGCACAGATCAGGTGCTGCAGATTTCCTGCAGCGCCACCCAGGTTCCGTCTTTCAAAACCGGCTCTTGCACGCCGGTCACGGCATCCGCCTCGATCAGATCGATTGTGGTTTCCCCCGAGATGTCCACCGCATAGGCATAGGGTGTCGCAGGCAGACGCAGGGCATTGAAATGCGCTGCAAGGGCCGCCATGTCCAACGGAGCTGGATCGCTGCTGGCAAGGGTTTCAGAGAATGCCTTGAGCGTCTCAGGCGTCAGCTCTGCCGTCGTCAGCAAGCGAAAGCTTGCGCTGATCCCGCCGGTTTCCAGCAGTTTTTCAAGCGGATCATTTTGCTGCATGCGCAGGCTTTCTGCCACGAGATAGCCGATTGCCACCGCGGGATCTTCGGTGTCCTCAAGGACTGCGCGGGACAAGAGAATAATCTTGCCGGGCAGGGCGGCAGTGCTGCGAATGCCGCTGGGCACCACGATGATCTCTTTGGCACCAACCCGCTCTGCCAGCCGTTTCAGTGTCGGCGTCAGCGCGGGTTTGCGGCAGGGCGTGCCTGTGACCGCGCTGAGATGACCAAGGATATCCTGGCCGATCACCGTGCGGTTAAGATCGGGCATGACCTTGGTGACATGGCCGCGCAGAGCGTCCGGCAGCCAGAACACCGCGCCTGCCACCATGGCA
This sequence comes from Cognatishimia sp. SS12, assembly GCF_028369055.1. Taxonomy (GTDB): domain Bacteria; phylum Pseudomonadota; class Alphaproteobacteria; order Rhodobacterales; family Rhodobacteraceae; genus Cognatishimia. The sequence continues at coordinate 74,460 of NZ_JAQNCZ010000001.1, forward strand.
AGCAGGCTTCCCCCAAGAACGACACTACGCAAGCGGCCCGGGCGCGGCTCATGGCGGTGAATGGCCCGGCGCAGTTTTTCGATGGCATCGATCATCTCATGTTGATCTTCGGCCAACTCGAGCGTTTCATCCGCATCGCCAAACGGGTGAAACACCGCCGGGAATTTTCCGGGATTGGCGCGTTCAATCGCCGGAATAGACCAGTGGGTCAGCGGCCGATCCTGCATGTCTGAAATCAACAGGGTCGCATCCCCGATCGAGGCAATCACCTCGCGGCGCTGCGCGCCTGCCTCTGCGCGCCACAGGCCAGAGGCTTCGAGCCGTTGATATTGATTGAGGGCGGTCATATTGCTGAGGCTGCTCGTTTTTTTGTTGTGCGTAATTTACACCGCTTGGCGGCCTATCGCAATTCACCATTCGGCGCATGATCTGGCCGCTGGCCCCAAGGCAGTTGCCGCGCTAAGGTTCTCATATGATCGTATCACGCGGACGTCGCTATATTTTTGTTCACATACCGAAAACCGGGGGCACCGCGCTGTCGCTGGCACTTGAGGCGCGCGCGATGAAAGATGATATAATGATGGGCGACACGCCCAAAGCTGTGCGCCGCCGCCGTCGCACCAAGGGTGTGCAGGCCGCCGGGCGGCTGTGGAAACACTCAACCTTGTCCGACATTGACGGAATGGTGACGCCCGAAGAGGTGCAGGCGTTTTTTACCTTTACCTTGGTGCGCAACCCCTGGGATCGGCTCGTGAGCTATTTTCATTGGCTGCGCGAACAAAAGTTTGAACATACGGCGGTTATTCTGGCGAAGTCTTTGACATTCAAAGAATTTCTTCTGCATCCACATACGCAGATGTCACTGCGCAACATGCCCTATGGCCGGTATGTGACCTCAATTGACGGGCAGGAGGCCTGCGATCTTTTCATCCGGCTTGAGGCTTTTGAGACAGATGCGGCCCCGCTGTTTGACCACCTTGGGTTCGCGCTCGATCTGCCCCACGTGAACGCTTCTGAGCGCGGCAAAGACCACCGGGCGTATTATGATGAAGAAACCGCGGCCATCGTTGAGACTATCTGCGCGCAGGACATCGTGCGATTTGGCTATCAGTTCTAGCGCAGCGGTCTGAAAGGAACGCGCCCGCCGAAATCCGGCAGGCGCGATTGTTTTTTAGGCAGCTTTGCTGGTGTCAAACCGGCCATAAAAGCTTTGGTTCTTCTCTGCCATGTCGCGCAGCAATTCGGGGCAGGCAAAGCGCGCACCATGGGCTGCCGCCAACTGGTCGGCGGTTTCTGCGGCCCAGGGGCTGCCGACGATATCCAGCCAGCTAAAGGGGCCTCCGGACCAGGGGGCGAAACCCCAGCCCAAGATTGCGCCAACATCGCCCTCGCGGATATCCTCCAGCACGCCTTCTTCCAGCGCGCGCACCGCTTCCAGCACCTGCGCGAACATCAGGCGATTTTGCACCTCTGTCAGCTCGGGCTGCTGCTCCAGCCGGGGGAATTGGTCTGCCAGCCCTGTCCAATAGCCCTGGCGCTTGCCCTTCTCGTCATAGTCATAAAAGCCTGCGCCCGCTTTGCGGCCAAGACGGCCTGCGCTTTCCATAAAGAAAATCACATCATCCACGGCATCGTCGGGATAGGCATCCCCCATCGCCGCCTTGGTGGCGCGGGCGATCTTGGCCCCCAGCTCGACCGACGTTTCATCGACCAACTGCAGCGGCCCAACCGGGAAGCCCAAAAGCTGCGCCGCATTGTCGATCAGGGCAGGGGCGACCCCCTCGCCGATCATGCGCAAGCCCTCGTTGATATAGGGGATGATGCAGCGGTTGGCATAAAAGAACCGCGCATCATTCACGACAATCGGGGTCTTGCGGATCTGACGCACGAAATCCAGCGCCTTGGCCACAGCCCGGTCGCCCGTCTGAGCGCCCTTGATGATCTCAACCAGCATCATCTTTTCCACCGGGCTAAAGAAGTGAATGCCAATGAACTGCTCTGCGCGCACCGAGGCCTTGGCCAAATCGCTGATCGGCAGGGTCGAAGTATTGGAGGCAAAAATCGCATCTTCAGGAATGATCGCTTCAACCTTTTGGGTCATTTCCGCCTTGACCTTGGGGTCTTCGAACACCGCTTCGATGATCAGATCAACATCCTTGAGGGTTGAAAGATCGGTGGTGGCCGTGATGCGCGACAGCAGGGCCTCCTTCTGCTCGGGCGTGGATTTCTTACGCGCAATGCCCTTGTCGGCATAGGTCGCGCTATAGGCTTTGCCCCGATCGGCGGCCTCTTGGTTTTGGTCGATCAATACCACGTCGATGCCCGCTTTGGCCGACACCAGCGCAATGCCTGCGCCCATCATGCCGGCGCCCAATACGCCGATCTTGCGCACGGTCTCATCGGCAACGTCCGGACGGCTTGCGCCTTTTTCCAGCGCTTCCTTGTTGATAAAGAGGCTGCGGATCATCGCCGCCGAGCTGGGGTTCATCAGCACATTGGTGAACCAGCGCGCCTCGATCTTCAGCGCGGTATCAAAGGGCACCAGCGCCCCTTCATAGACCGCGGACAGCAGCGCTTTGGCCGCCGGGTAGGCCCCCCAGGTTTTGCCGTGCACCATGGCAGAGGCTCCGACAAACGTCATGAAACCTGCCGGGTGATAAGGCGCGCCTCCGGGGATTTTATAGCCTTTTTCATCCCAGGGTTTGACGATCTTTGGCGCGCTCAAAATCCAAGCGCGTGCGTCGGCCATTGGATCAGCGCTGACCTCGTCGATCAGGCCGGCCTGCTTGGCCTTGGCGGGGCTGCTCAATTTGCCTTCCAGCAAGAAAGGCGCCGCCGCCATAGCCCCCATTTTGCGCACCAGCCGCGTGGTGCCGCCTGCGCCGGGGAAGATCCCGACCATGATTTCGGGCAGGCCGATCTTGGCCTTTGGGTTGTCTGCGGCGAAAATCCGGTGACACGCCAGCGGGATTTCAAGCCCAATGCCCAGCCCGGTGCCGGGCATGACACATGCAATCGGCTTGCCGCCCTTGTTGGTCTTTGGCTCCATGCCCGCGCGCTCAATTTTGCGCAGGATGCGGTGCATGTTCATGATGCCATCAAACAGCCCCTGCGCCGGGTTATCGCCCGCCATGGCTTTCATCTTGGCAATGATGTTCAGATCCATGCCGCCAGCAAAGGACCCCTCTTTGCCCGAGGTCAGGATGATGCCTTTGATGGCCTCATCTGCGAGCGCGTCGTCGATGGCTGCCTCCAGCTCTTTCAGGGCGTCCAGGTTCAGCACATTCATGCTTTTGCCTTGGGTGTCCCAAACCAGCGTGGCGATGCCCTCGGCGTCTTTGGTCAATGTGAAATCACTCATCTCGTCTCTCCCCATAGGGTGTGCCATCCTTGTGGGTAAACCGGATGTCCCGGTCCCGGATGTGCGCTGTCATGTCCAGATCGCTGTAATGCGCGATCTCTGTTTCTGTGCGTGCGCCAACGGCGAGAAAGCGCAGCTCTTGGTCTGTGTCATTGCGCAGGCAATGGCCATTGCCATCCCCGGCGGGAAAGGCGGCGCACTCGCCCGCGTGCAGCAGTGTTTCGCCGGTATCATCCAGCAGTGTCGCGGTGCCCGAGATCACAAGAACCAGTTCATCCTGTGTCTCGTGCCAATGGCGCAGGCTGGATTTAGCCCCGGGTTGCAAAATGGTGATATTGGCCCCGAACTGCGTCAGCCCGGCGGCATCGCTGAACCGCAGGCTGCTGCGCCCGGCCATCTCGGCGTGAAACGCGGCCGGATAGACGGTGCCGGTGCGCGGCGCGATGGAGGTCAAGTCAACCTTGGGCATCAGACCCTCTCGATAATCGTGGCCGCGCCCATGCCCGAGCCGATACACAGCGTGGCAAGCCCGGTTTCCTTGTCGCTGCGTTCCAATTCATCCAGCAAGGTGCCAAGGATCATCGCGCCGGTTGCCCCCAGCGGATGGCCCATGGCAATCGAGCCGCCATTGACGTTGACCTTGTCAGGGTCCGCATCAAAGGCCTGCTTGAAGCGCATCACCACAGCTGCAAAGGCCTCGTTGACCTCAAAGAGATCCAGATCCTTGATGCTCATCCCGCTTTCGCGCAGGATTTTTTCGGTCACGGGCACCGGACCGGTCAGCATGATGGTCGGGTCAGTACCGATCTTGGCCGTGGCCCGGATGCGGGCGCGGGGTTTCAGCCCCATGCGCTCGCCAAACTCTTTGTTGCCAATCAGCACGGCTGCGGCACCATCCACGATCCCCGAAGAGTTGCCCGCATGGTGAATATGGTTGATGCGCTCAAGATGCGGGTATTTCATCAGGGCGATTTTATCAAAGCCCGGCATCACCTCGCCCATGTCCTTGAACGATGGCTTCAGGCTGCCAAGCGCCTGCATATCGGTGCCCGGGCGCATGTATTCGTCATGATTCAGTATGGTCAGACCATTGATGTCGGTGACGGGCACAACAGATTTGTCAAAATACCCGGCGTCCCAGGCCGCTTTGGCGCGGCGCTGGCTTTCCACTGCCATGGCGTCGGCCTGATCGCGGGTGAAACCATATTCGGTGGCAATGATATCGGCCGAGATGCCCTGGGGGACAAAATAATTATCAATGGCGATCGACGGATCAACGGCAATCGCGCCGCCATCCATGCCCATCTTAACGCGGCTCATACATTCAACGCCGCCCGCGATATAGGCATCGCCGCCGCCGCCGCGCACCTGATTGGCGGCCATATTGACCGCCTCAAGCCCAGAGGCGCAAAAACGGTTGATTGACACGCCAGGGATGCTTTCATCCAGATCAGATGTCAGCACCGCGGTGCGCGCCAGGCAGGCCCCTTGTTCGGCGACCTGGGTGACATTGCCCCAGATCACATCCTCGACGGCATGGCCCTCAAGCGCGTTGCGGGATTTCAGCGCATTCAGCACCACGGCGCTCAGGCGCGGGGCGGTGACTTCGTGCAAGGCACCATCGGGCCGGCCTTTGCCGCGCACGGAGCGTACCGCGTCATAAATATAGGCGTCAGACATGCAAGGTCTCCTTTACAGGCCGCGGTCGCTGGGGCGACCGGGCATCAAATCATAAGGCGCTTTCCAACCGGGCAGCGCAGAGATGTTGGACAGCCACCGGTCGATATTCGGCCAGTCGGCGCGTTCAAACCCAAAGGGTTCGGGATAATAGAGGTAGCCGCAGCACGAGAGGTCCGCGTTGGTCAGCGCATCGCCGACAATCCAGTCGCGCCCCTCAAGATGGGTGTTCAGCGTGGTATAAGCCGCCTTCAGCCGCCCTTGCAGAAAGGCAATCGCTTCTGTGGGGCGCTTTTCGGCGGGTAGAAAGTTGAGCAAAAAGCGGGTGATGCCATTTTGGCTTGAGAGTTTGTGATTGTCCCACAGCACCCAACGCAGCACCTGATAGCGCTCTTCTGCAGTGGTGCCGCCAAACTTCCCGGTTTTTTCGGCAATATAGGCTTGAATGGCCCCGGATTGGCTGAGGCGAAAATCGCCATCCACCAGAACCGGCACTTCACCCATTTCATTTACCGTCTGCAAATAGTCGGGCGTGCGCGCTGCGCCATTGAAGAAATCGACAAACACCGGCTCCCATTTCAGGCCGGAGAGTTCCAGCGCCAGCGCGGCCTTATAGGCATTTCCGCTTTCTCCAAAGCAATGCAGTTTGATGCTCATCAGCATGTCCTTTTGGTTGTTCAAGCGGGGGTTTCACACCCCCGCACCCCCGTGGAGTATTTCTAAAAAGATGAAGGCGGTTTACGAATTATGAGGAAACTTCTGACTTATTCGATCTGCGGTACAGGCTGGAGAGCCGATGACCGCAAAAGGTGAAGCCGCGCCCGCATCGCCCCCAGACAGGCGCTTGCGGGCGGGGTGACATCATTCACCTTTTTACAAATACTCATGGCTCCCCCCCTCAGATCTGCACGCGGTCAGCGTTTGCGCGCTTCAAGCTCCAGATTGAACTGACGCAGTCGGTGCGCCAGCCCTTCGTCATCGGTGATGGCGTCAAAATTCTCAAAGAGAAATGACAGCGCTTCGCCTTCGTCCAACCCTGCCTCGCCAGCAAACCGTTTGAGGCGGCGATAGGCATCTTCGGTCATTGCGATGGGCAGGCGGCGGGTCAGGCGAAAACGCTTGGGCATGGGCTCTCCTCAAAAGGCATCGGCGGGCAGGGTCATAACCGGATCTGCGCCGCTTTCGATGCGCGAAAGATGCAGCGCTGTCGCGGGTAGGCGGCGGCTCATATAAAACCGGGCGGTGGTCAGCTTGGCCTCATAAAACGCCGCATTGCCACGGCCCTCTGCCAGGGCCTGCTGCGCCGCCTTGGCCATCCGCGCCCACATGAGGCCGAGGCAGACATGACCAAAAAGGTGCATGAAATCATAGGATCCGGCGAGGGCGTGATTGGGATTTTTCATGCCGTTCTGCATGAAGTACATCCCAGCCGACTGCAGATGTTTTGATGCGGTCTTCAAGGGCGCGATGAATTCGGCCATTGCCGCGTCCTCGCCGTGGGTTTTGCAGAAATCCTTGACCATCTCAAAGAAAGCCATGACGTATTTTCCGCCATCCTGCGCCAGCTTGCGACCGACCAGATCCAGCGCCTGCACACCGTTGGCCCCTTCGTAGATCATGGCGATACGCGCATCGCGCACGAATTGGCTCATGCCGTGTTCTTCAATATAGCCATGGCCGCCAAAGACCTGCTGGGCCTGCACGGTCATGTCAAACCCCTGATCGGTCAGAAAGCCTTTCAAGACCGGGGTCAGCAGGGAAATCATGCCATCGGCCGCTGAATCATCGGCGCGGTGGGCGCGATCGATCATCTCAGCCCCCCACAGAAGGAACGCGCGCGCGCCCTCGACAAAGCTTTTCTGATCCATCAAGGCACGGCGGATATCCGGATGGACAATCAGCGGGTCTGCCGGGCCATCGGGGTTTTCCGCGCCGGTGACAGCGCGGCCCTGTAGGCGATCCTTGGCATAGGCAACGGCATTCTGATAAGCGGCCTCGGCCTGCGCCAGACCCTGCATGGCAACGCCAAGGCGCGCTTCGTTCATCATGGTGAACATGGCGCGCATGCCCTTGTGCGGCTCGCCGAGCAGATAGCCCGTGGCCCCGTCATAATTCATCACGCAAGTGGCATTGCCGTGAATGCCCATCTTTGTTTCGATATTGCCGACAGAGACGCCGTTGCGCGCGCCCAGACTGCCGTCATCTTTGACCAGAAACTTGGGCACTATGAAGAGCGAAACGCCCTTGATGCCGTCTGGTCCGTCGGGGATTTTGGCCAGCACCAAATGAATGACGTTGTCAGAAAGGTCGTGATCGCCCGCAGAAATAAAGATTTTCTGCCCGCTGATCTGATAGCTGCCATCGTCCTGCGGCACCGCTTTGCTGCGCATCAGCCCCAGATCCGTGCCGCAATGCGGCTCTGTCAGGTTCATGGTGCCGGTCCACTCGCAGCTGACCATTTTAGGCAGATAAGTGTCTTTCTGTTGCGCGGTGCCATGCGCCAGAATGGCCGACGCCGCGCCGTGGGTCAGACCGTGATACATGGTGAAAGATTGGTTGGCGGCTGAGAAAAGCTCGCCAACAGCGGTGCCAAGCACCACGGGCATCTCTTGTCCGCCATAGGCTTCGGGCATGTCGATGCCCGGCCAGGCCCCTTCTTTCAAACGCTCAAAAGCCTCTTTGAAGCCCTTTGGGGTTGTCACGACACCGTTTTCAAAACCGCAGCCCTCTTGATCGCCGCTGGCATTCAGCGGGGCCAGCACATCGCTGGCCAGCTTGCCGGCCTCGTCCAGAATGGCCTGCGTAAACTCGCGATCAAGATCGGCAAAGCCTGCGACATCGCTGGCGCTGATGTTCAGAACATCATGCAGCACAAACTGCAGATCGTCGGTGGGGGCATTGTAAATTGGCATGTCTTCCTCCCGCGTGCGGTTATTCCGCCGCCTTTTTCGATTGTGTGAGCGAGGCGAGCATTTTTTCGCCCCACTTCATCTGCTCTTTGAGGTCAGCGATGGCGGCGTCGAGCTCTTCGCGCTGCTGCTCTAGATCCGCGAGGCGCTCCTGCGCGACGGCATAGGTCTCTGTCAGCTGCGTCTGCTGTTGATCCCCCATGTCATAGAGGTTCAGCAATTGCCGGATCTGCTCGAGCGAAAAACCAAAACGCTTGCCCCGCAGGATCAGCTTCAGCCGAGCGCGGTCCCGGCGTGTAAACAGGCGTTTTTGCCCCTCACGAACAGGAAACAAAAGCTCTTTCGCCTCATAAAACCGCAGGGTGCGCGGGGTCACATCAAAGGTGTCGCACATCTCACGGATGGTCATGAATTGTTCAGTCATTCGCAGACCTCATTTGCTATCCGATACCCAAAAGATGGGATCATGCCGGAAGGTTACAATGCAAAATGAAGTTTACGCAGCTGGTACGTTACGTCAACATTTAGGTGACGTAACTTCCTTATTACGTAACGTGCAAATAGGTCATGTATCACCCCACGATCGGCGGCAACGCCAGATCATTCGCCGGGGTCGAATCACGAAAGTCAAAAAATAATTATTGTAGAACAGTCAGTTAGTCTTGAGATGACTTGATGGCGTAGTCGCGCACTTTCGTCAGCTCGGCGATCGCCTCGTCCAACTGCTCGCGCTGCTCATTCAGATCTTTGAGCTGCCGGTTCGCGACATCCACAAAGGCCGCCATCTGGGCTTTGCTGCCCTGTTCTTCATACATCAGAAGCCATTGGCGCAGCTCTTCGAGCTTGATGCCGAATTTGCGCCCACGCAAGATCAGCGTCATGCGCGCGATTTCACGCGGCCCATAAAACCGGGCGCGCCCTTCGCGCTCTGGCTGCAGGAGTTCGATATATTCGTAATAGCGCAGCGTTCGAGGCGTCACATCGAATTTTGCGCACATCTCCTTGAAGTTTAAACGTTCCGGCGTCATGACTTAATCTCCCTAAGGGGAATTTATGACGTGTAATCGCGATGGGCAACAGCCGTTGTTGCACTGCAGCGACAAGTGACGACGCGGAAGGGGACGACATGACAGCTGAAAACGCCAAGCAGGCCCAACAGTTCATTGAAATGATTCCGCATGCCAAAGCGCTGGGTATGGAGATTACACAGATCGGTGACGGCATGACCCAGATCGAAATGGATTATGACACGCGGTTTATCGGGGATCCTGAAACACAGGTCATTTCGGGCGGCGCAGTCTCGGCCCTGATGGATACCTGCTGCGGGGCGGCGGTGATGAGCCACCCTAAGGTTGTCGGCGCGACGGCAACGATTGATCTGCGGATCGATTACATGCGCGGGGCCACGCCGGGGCAGCGCATCCGTGCGCGCGCCGAAGTCTATCATCTGACCCGCACGGTGGCCTTTGTGCGCGCGGTAAGTTTTGATGATGATGCCGAAAATCCTGTCGCCTCTGCCAAAGGGGCCTTTACGGTGGAGCAGTCCGAATGAGCCGTCCACGTCCAGAACCCGTGCAGACCGTCAAACAGCGCCGTGATGCCGCCCTGCGTGGGCTGGTGGCGTCCATTCCCTATGGGCAGTACCTCGGGATTCACTTTGACCGCCGCGGCGACGAGCTGACCGCAACGATGTCTTTTGATGAAAAACTGATTGGCAATCCGCTGCTGCCTGCGCTGCACGGCGGGGCGACGGCGGCGTTTCTTGAGATCACGTCGGTGATCGCGCTGGGCTGGGCCAATCTGTGGGAGGATATGGAAAGCGGCGTGCTGTCGCTGGATGAGCTGGAAGCAGGACATCTGCCGCGTCTGCCCAAAACCATTGATTTCACCGTGGACTACCTGCGTTCGGGCCTGCCGCGTGATGCCTATGCGCGGGCGCGCGTGAACCGGTCTGGGCGGCGCTATGCCTCGGTTCATGTCGAAGCCTGGCAGGATCAGCGCAGCAAGCTCTTTGCGCAGGCCACTGGGCATTTCCTCATACCAAATTCGCGCGGCGGATGACCGGGGCTGCGGTTGCCGGCGACATCACCCATCGCCGCATTCTCAAGATTGCAGTGCCGGTGGTGCTGTCAAACGCCACGGTGCCAATCTTGGGAGCGGTGGATGTGGGCGTTGTGGGCCAACTTGGCGAAGCGGCCCCGATTGGCGCAGTTGCGATGGGGGCCATTATCCTGTCCAGCGTCTATTGGATTTTCGGATTTCTGCGCATGGGCACGGCTGGCCTGGTGGGGCAGGCGGCCGGGGCGGATGATGATGCTGAGGTCTCGGCCTTTCTGACGCGCGCGTTGTTGATTGCAGGGGGCGGCGGGCTGTTGCTGATCCTGTTGCAGCCTTTGATCTTTGCCGGGGCCTTCTGGCTTTCCCCCGCCTCGGGCGAGGTCGAGGACCTGACACGCCAATACCTGACCATCCGCATTTGGACAGCGCCAGCGGCGATCGCGGTTTATGCGCTGACCGGCTGGCTCGTCGCGATGGAGCGCACCACAGGGGTGTTCTGGGTGCAGCTGATCATGAATGGGGTGAATATACTGCTGGATTTTGCCTTTGTGCTTGGTTTTGGCTGGGGCGTTGGCGGCGTGGCCGTTGCGACTGTGATCGCCGAGCTGACCGGGGCGGCGGTGGGGCTTTGGCTTTGCCGCGACGCCTTTGCCAATCTGGAGTGGCGTAACTGGGCGCGTGTGTTTGAACGCAGCAAACTGGTGCGCATGATGCTGCTGAACGTGGATATCCTGATCAGGTCAGCGCTATTGATGGCGATATTTACCAGTTTCGTTTTTCTTGGCGCACGCTTTGGCGATGTCACGCTTGCGGCCAATGAGGTGCTGATCCAGTTCACCTATATCACCGCCTACGCCATGGACGGGTTCGCTTTTGCGGCAGAGGCTCTGGTGGCGCGCGCCATTGGGCGGCGTGATCCGGCGCGGCTGCGGCGAGCCGCCCTGATGTGCAGCTTTTGGGGGGCAGTCACCTGCGCCGGCCTGTCGTTGGCCTTTGCGCTGGGCGGGGGCTGGCTTATTACCGTGATGGCCAAGGCACCCGAGGTGCAGGCCACGGCCATGACCTATTTGCCGTGGATGGTCGTCGCGCCGCTGTTGGGATGTGCATCCTGGATGCTGGATGGGATTTTCATAGGCGCAACTCACGGGCGCGACATGCGCAACATGATGGTTCTCAGCGCGGCGATCTACGTCGTGGCCGTACTGGCCCTGATCCCTATGCTGGGAAATCACGGGCTTTGGGCGGCGCTGGTGGTTTCCTTTGTCGCGCGCGGGATCACGCTTGGCGCGCGCTACCCGGCGCTGGAGCGCAGTGTGACTTAAAGGATATCCAGCACCGCTTCTGGCGGTCGGCCAAGTCGGGCCTGCCCATTGGCCAGAACTACCGGCCGTTCGATCAATTTCGGCGTGGCAACCATGGCAGCAATCAGCGCGTCTTCGGGGCTATCGGCTGTCAAATCTGAGGTCTTAAAAGCCTCTTCGCCCTTGCGCATCAGATCGATGGCGGGAATGCCGAGCAGCTTGAGCACCGCGCGCAACTCTTCGGCGCTGGGGCTATCTTCCAGATATTTACGGATGCGCACTGCGCCTTTGGCTTCTATCAGCGCCAGCGTCTGGCGCGATTTGGAACAGCGCGGGTTGTGCCAAATGGTGATCACAGCCAATCCTCCCGTTTGCTGCCGACGGCCTCAGAGACATTTGCAAAGCCATCGCGCGCCAGCAGATCATCAAGGCCGCGGGCAATGTCCTGCACCATCGACAGCCCGCCAAAGACCAGCGCGGTATAAAGCTGTATGGCTGAGGCCCCGGCGCAGATTTTCGCATAGGCCTGATCCGCATTAGAGATGCCGCCAACCCCGATCAATGGCAGCGCGCCGCCCGTGAGCTGTGACAGCTGCGCCAGAACGCGGGTGGATTTTTCAAAGAGCGGCGCGCCAGACAGACCGCCGGATTCGGATTTGTGCGCAGAATTAAGGCCGCTGCGGTCCAGCGTGGTGTTGGTGGCGATGATCGCATCCAGCCCGCTCTCCTGCGCGACCTCGGCGATTTCACCCAGATCTGCGTCCGTGAGGTCCGGCGCGATTTTCAGAAACACCGGGATCTGCCGCGCCAGACCCGCGCGTGCCTCCATCACCCCGGCCAGCAGCGCTGAGAGCGCGGCTTTGCCCTGCAAGTCGCGCAGTTTTTCAGTGTTGGGTGAACTGACGTTGACGGTTGCGAAATCCAGATGTGCACCGCAATGGGCGAGCACTTTGGCAAAATCGCTGGCGCGATCCGCGCTGTCCTTGTTGGCCCCCAGATTAAGGCCAATCACGGCATCCTTGGGGCGCTGCGCCAGACGGGTGGCGATCGCCTCCATCCCGTCATTGTTAAAGCCAAAGCGGTTGATGGCGGCGCGGTCCTCGGTCAAACGGAAAAGCCGCGGCTTGGGGTTGCCCGGCTGAGGGCGCGGCGTGGCCGCACCCACTTCGAAAAAGCCAAAGCCCGCGCGCGATAGGCCCAAAAGTGCGGTGGCGTTTTTGTCAAATCCAGCGGCAAGCCCAACGGGATTTGGCAGGTCAAGCCCGGCCACATGGGTGCGCAGGCGCGGTGAGCTCACTAGGCCCGGTGCCGGGGCCGCGCCCAGCTGCAGCGCCTTGATCGCCAGCCCATGCGCGGTCTCCGGGTCAAATTTATGCAGCACAGGCATGCCGATTTTTTCAAGCAGGTTCATGGGCGAGCCTCCGCAGGGAAAATATGTTTGCCCTCTTTCAAGGGCAGGGGCTGGTGCCAGACAACATCGCTCAGGCGCAAGGGGCGGTAAAGATGGGGGAAGTGGTCGCCGCCGCGCGAAACCTCCCATTTCAGCGCATCGCCCAGCCTGGCGTCATCGACGGCCAGCAACCAGAGGTCTGAGACGCCGGCAAAATGCTTGGCCGCGGTCTCTGCCGCCTGCGATGCGGTTGAGAAATGAACAAAACCATCGGCCAGATCGACCGGGGCGCCTAGGGTCTCGCCCTCGGCCTGCAGTTTGGCCCATTCATCGGCCCGAAAAATCTTGAAAATCAGCATGGCGCTGACATGCCCGGCCCTGCGGCAGAGGTCAATAGTTGGTCACTGACATACGCCTGTTACCTGCTTTGCGTTAGGTCAACTTGAGGAAATTTTGACTCGCGGGTCAATTTTATGTCCAAATCAGACCACCAACAGCGAAGGGGGAAGCATTATGTTTTCGCGAATACTCACGTCGGTTGCGGCATTGGCCGTCACCGCTGGCATGGCCTCAGCTGACTATGCGCTGACCATTCTACACACCAATGACTTTCACGCGCGGTTCGAGCCGATCAGCCGGTTTGATTCTGGCTGCTCTGGCGAGGACAACGACGCTGGCAAATGTTTTGGCGGCTCCGCCCGTCTGAAATCGGCCGTTGATGCGGCGCGGGCGCAATATGAGAACTCCATTCTTGTAGATGGCGGCGACCAGTTCCAGGGCACGCTGTTTTACACCTATTACAAGGGCAAGCTGACCGCCGAGATGATGAACACGCTTGGCTATGACGGCATGACCGTGGGCAACCACGAATTTGACGACGGCCCCGAAGTGCTGCGCGGTTTCATGGATGCGGTGAATTTCCCGGTTCTGATGTCCAATGCTGATGTGTCTGGCGAGCCGCATCTGGCGGATGTGCTGAAGAAATCCACCGTGATTGAGCGCGGCGGCGAGAAAATCGGCATGATCGGCCTGACCCCCGAGGACACTCATGAACTCGCCTCGCCGGGCGACAATATCATCTTTACCAGCGCCGTTGACGCGGTGCAGGCCGAAGTGGATCGCCTGACCGCAGAAGGTGTGAATAAGATCATCGTTCTGTCGCACTCCGGCTATCAAAAAGATCTGGAAGTGGCAGAGATGACCACTGGCGTTGACGTGATCGTGGGCGGCCATACCAATACCTATCTGTCGAATGTTTCAGATCGCGCAGAGGGGCCTTACCCAACCGTGGTTGGCGACACGCAGATCGTGTCGGCCTATGCCTATGGCAAATTCCTTGGGCAGCTGAATGTCGTGTTTGACGATGAGGGTAAAGTGATCACGGCCCAGGGTGAGCCGCTGATCATGGACCGCTTCATTTCCGAAGATGACACTGTGAAAGCGCGGATCGCTGAGGCCGCCGTACCGCTTGAAGAAATTCGCAACAAGGTGGTCGCCGAGACCGCTACCGAAATTATCGGCGTACGCGAAGAATGCCGTGCGGTGGAATGCGCGATGGGCAATCTGATTGCCGATGCGATGCTGGATCGGGTCAAGGATCAAGGCATTGATGTTGCGATCCAAAATGGCGGCGGTATCCGCGCGTCAATCGACTCGGGCGAAGTCACCATGGGCGAGGTTCTGACTGTGCTGCCGTTCCAGAACACGCTGTCCACTTTCCAGGTCAAAGGTGCCACCATCGTCGAAGCGCTGGAAAATGGCGTCTCGCAGGTTGAAGAGGGCGCAGGGCGCTTTCCGCAAGTGGCGGGGATGACTTTTGCGTTTGATCTGTCCAAACCGGCCGGAGAGCGGGTTTCTGATGTCATGATTGGCGGCGTGGCCCTTGACCCAGAAAAAACCTATGGCGTTGTGTCCAACAACTATGTGCGCAACGGCGGTGACGGGTACAGCATGTTCCGCGACGCGATGAACGCCTATGATTTCGGCCCGGATCTGGCGGATGTCACAGCAGAATATATTGCCAAAAACGCACCCTATACGCCCTACAAAGATGGGCGCATCATGCAGAAATGAGCAATTGATCTAAATCCCTCGATGCCCAGCATCGGGGGGGCAGCGCGGCGCAAGAGTGCCGCGCTGTTTTTGTTAGGCCGACCCTTTGGGCGTTTTAATTTTCATGCGGTCCATCGCATCCGTGATAGGGATGAACTCTTCCGTATCGCCGGGCGGGAGGCGGAAGGGGCCCTTGGCCCAATCCGCCGCTTTCCAAGCCAGTTTTGCGGCTTCGATTTTGTCGGCATCTGAGGACACGAAATTCCACCAGATATAACGCGGGCCATTCAGGGTCTCGCCGCCGAGCGCCATCAGGCGCGCCCCCCTGTCGCCGGCTTTAACCGAGATCTTGTCACCGGGGCGAAACACCATCATGCGCCCGGCCTCAAACGTATCGCCGGCCACGGTGATGCTGCCGTCCAGCACATAGATCCCGCGGTCTTCGTGATCATCAGGCATCGGAAGCTGCGCGCCTGGGGCAAGGGTGACATCCGCATAAAAAATGTCTGAATGCATCTGAGCCGGGGCCTTTGCGCCCCAGCCGCGGCCCAGGATCAGACGCAGCGCGATCCCGTCATCGTCCAGCAGGGGCAAGCTGTCTTTGCTGTGATGTTCAAAGGCGGGGGCGTGCTCTTCCACGTCTTCGGGAAGCGCAACCCAGGTCTGAATACCAAACAGGCCGTGCGCATGCTGTCGCGTGGCCTCTGAGGTGCGCTCTGAGTGGGTGACACCGCGCCCGGCGAGCATCCAGTTCACTTCGCCAGGGTAAATCATCTGCCGCGTGCCCAGGCTGTCGCGGTGTTCAAACTCCCCCTTGAACAGATATGTGACAGTGCCCAGCCCGATATGCGGATGCGGGCGCACGTCAATGCCATCGTTGGTCAGAAACTCTGCGGGGCCCATTTGGTCAAAAAAGATGAATGGCCCGACCATTTGGCGCTCAGGCGCGGGCAGGGCGCGGCGCACTTCAAAGCCGCCCAGATCACGGGCGCGGGGCACAATCAGCGTTTCAATGGACGCATGGGTTTGATCGGGGTTCCAGCTCATGTCAGATCCTTTCCTCTTTGGGTCAGTTTAGACCGGACTGAGCAGCTTTCCATTCGGCAGCGGCGCAGAGGCTATGCGCGTCACTTCACAATTAGAAGGGCGTGTCTTAAATATGGCATATGGACCATCCGCTGATAGATCTCATCACCCAGAAGATCGCCGAGGCCGAGGCGCGCGGCGAGTTTGACGACCTGCCCGGAGCAGGCAAACCCCTGCCCAAAGTCGACGACCCGGAAAACGCTTTGCTCAATCGGCTGGTCAAGGAAAGCGGCGGCGTGCCGGAGTTTGTGTCGCTGTCGCGCGAGTTGGAGCGTCTGCGCTCTGAGCTGCGCGAGACCGGGGATCGCACGGCCCGACAGAAAATCATGAAGGAAATGTCGATGATGGAAGCCAAGATCGACATCGCCCGCAAGGCGTATCGCTGATCGCTGCGTTAATCTACCAAACCAGAATAGAGCGCCCTGGTTTGCGTCACGCTGAGAACGCGCCGCGCGTAACCCCCATATTCTGTGGCACTGGACACACCGGCGGCCTGCAGGGCGGCCCCCAAGCGGCTGCGTTGCGATTTTCTTAGCGTCTTCAGGGCCTCGGGTCCGGGATAGAAACTTTCGCAGGCCAAGCCGTTTGCCAACACAACCTCGTGTTTTGGCAACAATAGGTGATAATAGCTGACCGCTTTCTTGCCGCGCATGAGGCGTATGCCTTTGCGGTCAAGAAGCCCGCGCGCCGGTGCCAGGGCCGCATCGCCTCCGGTCTCGTGCGCCCCGAGAAAAACGCGATGCTGCGGGGACAGCACGGTTTCTTTCATCGGAGCATTCGGGCCAAAAGCGTTTTTGCGGATTGCAATCGGTCGCAGTGACGGGTCAGCGCCCGGCCATTCCAAATCGGTTTTTGACAGCCAGATCACCGGTTGCGGGCCGTTGTCCAGCGTGAAGACGTTGTCACCGATCCTCAGGGTTTCGATGGGCTTCAGCCCCTCAGTGGTCTCAATCAACGTACCGGCGGCAAAACAGATCGCCGATGTGTCGGTTGTGTTGACGTCTTGCAGCGAGATGGCCCCCTTGCCAAAAGCGTCCATGTCCTCGTTGCTGGCGTCTTCCTCTGGCATGAAAACCATCCGCGTGGTTTCCCCAGCGGAGGGGTAGTCATGCACGGTGATGACGTTGATGGACGCCCCTTCGAATTGGCCGGGCACCTGATTGGCACCATCGCTTTTGCTTGTGGGGAGGGTCCCGCTTAGCTCAAATGTGAATTCATAGTTTACGCCGTCGATCACAACGGATGTGTCAGGATCAACCGCGCCGCCATTGGGTTCAAGCGCCAGATCACCGTCCTGACCGTCCGCGACGAATTCGATCGTAATTGCATCGGCATTGGTCAGGTTTAGCCCGGTATTGTTGGCACTGTTGCTGTCGGTTCGTGCTGAAAATTGGTGTGGCAAACGGAATGTTCTTCTCTGTGAAAGCTGCGGTTTGGAAAATCAAATCACTCATAGATCACTAATGCGTTAAGTCCATCTACGGTTGACCTCAGGTAAATCGCAACCCTTGCATGATGATTTGCAGCGCAAAATTTCCTGTGTAAGTTCAAAGGTATGTGTGGACGTATCGCAAATACCCTGCCCAGGGATGCGATGGCTGGGTTATTTGACGCCAAACCAGCCAACCGCTTGCCGGAGGTTCCGAATTACAACATCTGTCCAACAACAGATATTGCTGTCGTTTTTGGCAACGAAACGGGGCGCAACCTTGTGTCGATGCGGTGGGGGTTTCTACCGCATTGGTACAAGGCCATGAATGACGGCCCGTTGCTGATCAACGCCCGCGCCGAAACCATTGCTGAAAAACCCGCTTTTCGCGCGGCATGCCGCACCCGTCGTTGCCTTATTCCGGTGACAGGGTTTTACGAATGGAAAAAGGACGCTGAGGGCAAGCGCTGGCCGCATTATTTTTCCGGGGAGGGGCCATTGGCGCTCGCAGGGATCTGGCAGGACTGGCAGCAGGAGGGCGAGGTCACGCGCAGCTGTGCGATTGTGACCACATCCGCCAATGACACTATGGCACCCGTGCATCACCGCATGCCGGTGATTATCAGCGAAGCGGACTGGCCGCTCTGGTTGGGGGAGGCGGGCCATGGCGCGGCACGGCTGATGGGACCAGCGCCAGAAGGGGTGCTCTTGCGCCGTGCGGTGCACCCCAGGGTCAATTCCAACCGCGCCAGCGGGTCCGAACTGATCGAACCTTTTGATGCGCCCTAGGTTCAGGTTAGCGACTTTGCGGAAAACCCCTTGGAATTCCATTGAAAAAACGGTTTCATGGTCAGGGATTTGAAAGGGCTGATCATGGCTGACATACCTTACGCCGCGCCAGCAGGGGGCCTGCCGCCGCAGACGCAGCTGACCACCAACCGCGCCATTTTTACCGAGGCTTACGCCGTGATTCCGCGCGGTGTGATGACCGATATCGTCACCTCGTCGTTGCCGCATTGGCGGGGCACACGCGCCTGGATTATCGCGCGGCCTCTGACGGGATTTGCAGAAACCTTTGCGCAATATATCCTCGAAATTGAGGCCGGGGGCGGCTCGGACGCGCCAGAGCCGGATGAGGCGGTGCAGGGCGTTATCTTTGTCACCGAGGGGGGGCTGACCGTCACGCTTGACGGGCACGACCATCTGCTTGCGCCGGGGGGCTATGCCTATCTGCCCGCAGGCAGTGACTGGCGCATTCACAACAGCGGTGACACGCCAGCGACATGCCATTGGATTCGCAAAGCCTATGAGGCGGTGCCCGGCATTGATGCGCCCGATGCGATCTTTACCAATGAAAAGGATGTCCCTGCGACGCCGATGCCTGACACCGAGGGGCGCTGGGCCACGACACGCTTTGTGGCCCCCGAAGATCTGCGCCACGACATGCACGTCAATATCGTGACATTTGAGCCGGGCGGGGTGATCCCTTTCCCTGAGACCCATGTGATGGAGCATGGGCTTTATGTGCTGGAGGGTAAGGCGGTCTATCTGCTCAACAAAGATTGGGTTGAGGTCGAAGCGGGTGATTTTATGTGGCTGCGCGCCTTTTGCCCGCAGGCCTGTTACGCGGGCGGGCCGGGGCGTTTTCGCTATCTGCTCTATAAAGATGTGAACCGTCATCCGAAGTTGCGATAGCCCCCCGCAACTGGGCCGAGCCCCGGGGTGAAACTGGGGGTGGCCAAGGCGCATGAAAACCTGTGAACTGGCCGCAACGCGACGCCGGAGGCCCCATGGCTGATCAGAAAATCCGTATATTCATCAATGGGTTCGGTCGAATTGGCCGTACGATTTTGCGAATCCTTACCACAGGCGAGGCCTATCGCGATATCGAAGTGGTCGGCTTTAACGATATCGAGCCGCTGGAGACCTGCGCCTATCTGTTTGAATATGACTCTGTCTTTGGCCCGTTTGCCGGCACGGTCGACACACAGGATGGGGCCATGGTGGTGAACGGTCATGCGATCCCGTTTCATGGGGCGGCAGATATCGCGACGCTGGATCTGACCGGGGTGGATGTTGTGCTGGAATGCACCGGCATGGCCGGGTCACGCCCGATTGTAGAGCGGGGGCTGCGCGCGGGGGCACGCGCTGTCCTGATTTCCGGTCCCTCCGATGAGGCGGATGTAACCGTTGTTCTGGGCGCAAATGATGCCGATCTGGCGGCGCATCACGTCGTGTCGAACGCCTCGTGCACCACCAATGCGCTGGCGCCGCTGATGCAATTGCTGGATGCCCGTTACGGGCTGATTTCGGGCCATATGACGACAGTGCATTGCTATACCGGTTCGCAGCCGACCGTGGACAAACCGCGCGGCAACCTTGAACGCAGCCGCGCCGCGGCGCTGTCGATGGTGCCAACCACCACCAGCGCCCAGCGGATGATCGACCGGGTGTTGCCGCATCTGGCCGGGCGGGTGGAGGCGCGCGCGATCCGGGTGCCCACCGCCTCGGTCAGCGCCATTGATCTGACCATCCAGACCGAACAGCCGGTGACAGCCGAAGGTGTGAACCAGCTCTTGCGCGGTGCCGCTGGCGCGGGCGTCATTGGCACGACGCTGAAACCCCTAGTGTCCACCGATCTGCGTATGCGCCCGGAATCGCTTGTTGTCTGCGAGCGGGAAACATCGGTCTCGGTCGGGGGGCTGCTGCGGGTGTTTGGCTGGTATGACAATGAATGGGGGTTTTCCTGCCGCATGCTGGATATGGCGCGAAAAATGGCGTCCCGATGACGGATCACGTTGCAACGCTGCTTTTGATTGATTTTCAGATCGGCTTTGATGACCCGATTTGGGGCGCGCGCAATAACCCTGACGCAGAAAGGCGCGCTGCGCAGCTCTTGGCGCATTGGCGCAAACGCGGCTGGCCAGTTGTGCATGTTCGCCACATCAGCACCACACCTGGGTCTCCGCTGCAGGGGGAGGGGGCGGATTTCTTGCCCGGCGTAGCTCCGCTGGCGCGTGAACCGGTGTTTGAGAAGTCGGTCAACTCTGCCTTTATTGGCACGGAGCTAGATGCGTATTTGCAGGCGCAGATGGTAAAAGCGCTTGTCATTGCAGGTCTGACCACGCCGCATTGCGTATCGACCAGCACGCGCATGGCGGCCAATTTAGGCTATGATGTGACATTGGTCGCTGATGCTTGCGCGGCCTTTGCCGCCAATGCGGATACCAGTTTTGATAGCGGCCCATTGCTTAGCCCAGAAGCCATCCACCGGAGCGCGTTGGCACATCTGAATGGTGAATTCTGTCAGGTTCTGACGTCATCTACTCTGCTGTCAGCGTCGGGTTAGCGTGGACATTACAAAAAAGGCCCAAAGGATGACCAAAGCAAAGCCGCTGGATCATCTGATCCTTATCCTTGGCAGCCTCTTCATGCTAGGCCCCGCGATTTTTCTGGCGGCCTCTGCATTGCAGAACACGCAGGGCTTTGGGGGCTGGGCACAGCCCTTTGTGGCGCTTTTTCAGCAAGGCGATCTGTTCGGAAATGGCGTGAGCGCCTTGCAACTGCTCAAAAATTCCTTTGTGCTGGCCTTGGGCGTGGCCGGTCTAAAAACAGCGCTGTCCATGCTGGCTGCCTTTGCCTTGGTTTATTTTCGCCTGCGCCATGCCACGTTGGTGTTTGGCGTCATTCTGCTGTCGATGTTTTTCCCTGTCGAAACGCGCGTTTTACCAACGTTTCTTACCGCCCACCAACTCGGGTTAACCAACAGTTACGCGGGGATGATATTGCCCGTCGTGGCCAGTGGTCTGGGCACGCTGCTTTTTCGGCAATATTTCCAGCAAGTGCCGAGCGAAATGCAAGAGGCCGCGCGGATGGATGGCGCAGGCCCCATGCGGTTTTTCTGGGATATTCTGTTGCCGCTTGCGCGCCCGATGATCCTTGGACTGTTCGCCATTCTGTTTGTCATGGGGTGGAACCAATATGTCTGGCCGCTGGTGATCAATGTCAGCAGCGAAGCGCATTACACCATTGTGCGCGGGATCGAGCGGATGGGGCGCGGCAGCAGCGATGGGATGGTGCTGGCGCTAGTTGCGATATTGCCGCCAGGATTGGTGATGTTGCTGGCGCAGCGCGGTATCGCCCGCGGACTGGGGCACACGCTGCACTAAGGCAAAAGAAAAGCCCCGCGATGGCGGGGCTTTCACAGTCATGTTTTCAAAGCTTACTTGCGCTTTTTCGGCGGCATCAGATCGGTGATCGTGCCTTCGAACATTTCGGCAGCAAAGTTCACGGTTTCTGACAGCGTGGGGTGTGGGTGGATGGTGTGACCCAGATCCACGGCATCTGCGCCCATCTCGATGGCTAGCGCGACTTCGGCGATCAGATCGCCCGCGTTGGGGCCAACGATGCCCGCACCAATGACGCGCTCGTTCTCTTCGTCAAACAACACTTTGGTGATGCCTTCAGAGCGGCCCAGCGACAGCGACCGGCCAGAGGCGGCCCATGGGAACACGCCTTTGCCAACCTTGATGCCGTCGGCTTTGGCTTGGGTCTCTGTGACGCCAACCCATGCGACCTCGGGGTCGGTATAGGCAACCGATGGGATCACGCGGGCATCAAAGAACCGCTTGTGACCGGCGCAGACTTCGGCGGCAACCTTGCCTTCGTGTACCGCTTTGTGCGCCAGCATCGGCTGGCCCACGACGTCGCCAATCGCAAAGATATGCGGCTGGCCGGTGCGCTGCTGATTGTCCACCGCGATAAAGCCGCGCTCATCCACTGCGACACCGGCTTTCTCGGCGTCAATCAGATGACCGTTGGGTTTGCGGCCCACAGCCACCAGAACCTTGTCAAAGGTGTCGGTGGTTTCACCATCTGGCCCTTCCATCGTGACCTTGAGGCCCTTTTTCTGGGCTTCAATGGCGGTCACTTTGGTTTTGGTAAAGATGTTCTCATAGCGCCCTTCGATGCGCTTGTGCAGCGGTTTGACAATATCTTTGTCCGCGCCCGGAATGATCTGATCCATGAATTCAACGATGGTCACTTTCGATCCCAGCGCGTCATAGACAGTTGCCATTTCCAGACCGATGATCCCGCCGCCGAGCACCATCAGGCGCTTTGGCACATCTGCCAGTTCGAGTGCGCCGGTGCTGTCAATCACCCGTTCATCATCATGTGGGATGAACGGCAGGGTGACAGGCACCGAGCCTGCCGCAATGATACATTGATCAAAGCTGACGGTGGATTTTTCGCCATTGTTGTCAACTTCGATCATGTTGGGGCCGGTGAATTTGCCATAGCCGGTCACAACCTGAACCTTGCGGCCCTTGGCCAGACCACCCAGACCGCCGGTCAATTGGTTGACGACGCTTTCTTTCCAGCCGCGCAGCGCGTCCAGATCGACTTTAGGTTTGGTGAATTTGATGCCAAATTCACCCATCTCTTCGGCTTCGGTGATCACCTTTGCGCCATGCAGCAAGGCTTTGGACGGGATACAGCCCACGTTAAGGCAAACACCGCCCAGGTTGCTGTCTTTTTCAATCAAGACAACTTTCTTGCCAAGATCCGCGGCGCGGAAGGCCGCAGTATAGCCGCCCGGACCAGAGCCGAGCACAACGACTTCGGCGTGCACATCGCCCGCGCCGGATGCGGTGCCGGTTGCGGCAACCGCCTGCGGGGCGGCTGGCGTTTCCGCGGTGGGCGCTGCTGGCGCTGCTGTTTCGCTTGCCCCACCTTCGGCCTCAAGGACCAGGATCAAGCTGCCTTCGCTGACAGTGTCACCTTCGGCCACTTTGATCTCTTTGACAGTGCCCGCTGCAGGGGAGGGCACTTCCATCGTTGCTTTGTCGGATTCCAGCTCGATCAGCGGGTCTTCGGCGGCGACGGTGTCGCCGACGGCCACCAGAACCGAAACCACAGGAACCGAGTCGAAATCGCCGATATCAGGTACTTTGACGTCCATTGATCTGTCTCCTTACCACATCAGCTTGCGCATATCGCCCAGCAGGGTCTTGAGCGTCACGGTGAACCGTGCCGCCAAAGCCCCGTCGATGGCGCGGTGATCGTATGATAGCGACAGAGGCTGCATCAGGCGTGGCACGAATTCTTCGCCGTTCCAAACCGGTGCCATCTTGGAGCGTGTCAGCCCCAGGATCGCCACCTCTGGTGCGTTCACAATTGGGGTGAACGAGGTGCCGCCAATGCCGCCCAGCGATGAAATGGTGAAGGTCGCGCCCTGCATGTCCGGGCCTTTCAGCTCACCCGCACGGGCCTTGCCCGAGAGTTCCATCAGGTCTTTGGAAATCTCAACAATGCCCTTGCGATCTGCATCCTTGATCACCGGAACCACCAGACCGTTGGGCGTGTCCGCCGCAAAGCCGATGTTGTAGTAATCTTTCTTGATCAGCTTGTCGCCGTCCGGATGGATCGAGCTGTTGACTTCCCAATGCTCTTTCAGCGCCGAAACCGATGCCTTGATGACAAAGCTCAGCAGGGTCACGCGATAGCCGTTTTCCTTGGCCATCGTGTCCATTTCTTTGCGGTATTTGTCCAGATCGGTGATATCCGCTTCGTCGTTGTGGGTGACATGCGGAATGTTCAGCCAGCTGCGGTGCAGCGCCGGGCCCGAGATCTTTTTGATCCGGGGCATTTCCACATCTTCGACCTTGCCGAATTTGCTGAAATCAACCGCTGGGATCGGCGGAATGCCCATGCCGCCCGATGGTGCCGAGGCGGCTGGGGCGCTGGCGCTAGAGGCTTTGAGCTGCGCGGTGATATCTTCACGCAGGATGCGGCCTTTGCGGCCTGTGCCGTTAACCTTGCTGATGTCGATATCCAACTGGCGGGCAAAAGCGCGCACAGATGGGGAGGCGTGGGCCTTGCCAAAACCGCTGTCGGTGACAGCCGCCGGAGTTGCAGGTGCTGCCGCTGTTGGGGCGGCTGGCGCGGCAGGGGCTGCCGCAGCGGGCGCTTCGGCTGGGGCCGCCGCAGGGGCCTCGGCTGCGGCATCCGCTTCGAGGATCAGCACAACCGAGCCTTCGCCCACGTTGTCGCCCTCGGCCACTTTGATTTCCAGGACTTTACCAGCGGCAGGCGATGGCACTTCCATCGTTGCCTTGTCGCTTTCCAGCTCGATAATGGGGTCCTCTTCGGCGATGACATCGCCGACGCTGACTAAGATGGATACAACGGGTACTTCGGAAAAATCCCCGATATCTGGAACTTTGACTTCAATTGCCATGATCTTGTCTCCTCTTCCCGATCACACCAGACGGGGGTTCGGCTTGTTGCCGTCGATGTCATATTTTGCCAGCGCTTTTTCCAGCACGGCTTTGGTGATGGCGCCGTCACGGTAGAGATCCACCATGGCCGCCGCAGCGATGTGGTTGGCGTCCACTTCAAAGAAGCGGCGCAGGTTGACGCGGCTATCGCTGCGCCCATAGCCATCTGTGCCGAGCACCGTGTAGCTGCGCGGGACGCAGGCGCGGATTTGTTCGGCATAGTTTTTCATGTAGTCGGTGGCCGCAATGATCGGGCCCTTGGACTTGGCCAGTTGCTCTGCCACAAACGGAACCTTTGGCTCTGCCAGCGGGTTCAGGCGGTTGTAGCGCTCTGCATCCTGACAATCGCGGGCCAGCTCGTTAAAGCTTGGGGCCGACCAGATTTCAGCACTGACGCCAAAGTCTTCTTCCAGCATCTCTGCTGCTTTGATCGCCTGAATAAGAATGGTGCCAGAGCCCATCAAGGTCACGTGTTTCTTGCCGGGTTTCGCAACCTCTTTGAACCGGTAGAGACCTTTGATGATGTCCTCTTCCACGCCCATCGGCATGTCTGGATGCGCATAGTTTTCGTTCATCAGGGTCAGGTAGTAGAACACATCTTCCTGATCTTCATACATGCGTTTCAGACCATGCTGGATGATCACGGCAACTTCGTGTTGGAAGGTCGGATCATAGCTGATGCAATTCGGAATGGTGCCCGCCAGAATGTGGCTGTGGCCATCTTCGTGCTGCAAACCTTCGCCGTTCAGCGTGGTGCGCCCAGCGGTGCCACCCAGCATAAAGCCGCGTGCGCGGCTGTCGCCAGCGGCCCAAGCCAGATCGCCGATCCGTTGGAAGCCGAACATCGAATAGTAGATGAAGAACGGCACCATCGGCACGCCGTGGTTGGAATAGGCTGTTGCAGCGGCAATCCAGTCGGCCATTGCGCCCGCTTCATTGATGCCTTCCTGCAGGACCTGACCATCGATGCTTTCTTTATAGAACATCATCTGATCGGCATCTTGCGGCGTGTATTTCTGACCCAGCGGGTTGTAGATCCCGACCGAGCGGAACAGCCCTTCCATACCAAAGGTACGGCTTTCGTCCGGGACAATCGGCACAACGTTTTTGCCCATATTCTTGTCACGCAGCAGCGTGGTCAGAATACGCACAAAGGCCATCGTGGTGGAAATTTCGCGATCGCCGGTGGATTTCAACTGCGCGGCGAATTTGTCGAGCGCTGGGATTTCCAGTTTGGGCGAGGTCGCATCACGTTTGGGGAATTCCCCGCCAAGCGCTTTGCGGCGGTCCGCCAGATAGGCTTTCTGCGCATTGTTCAGCTTTACAAAGGGTGCTTTGCCGACGTCTTCGTCGCTGACGGGGATGTCAAAACGATCGCGGAAGGCGCGCAGCTGCTCTTCGTTCATTTTCTTTTGCTGGTGGGTGGTGTTCTGACCTTCGCCAGCGGTGCCCATGCCGTGGCCTTTGACGGTTTTCACCAGCAGGCAAGTTGGCTGCCCCTTGGTATCCGTTGCGCGTTTGAAGGCGGTATAGACCTTTTGAGGATCGTGGCCACCGCGGCGCAGCGCCCAGATCTGCTCATCTGTCCAGTCTTTGACCAGCTCCGCTGTCTCTGGGTATTTGCCAAAGAAATGCTTGCGGATATAGGCACCGTCTTTGGATTTGAACGTCTGGTAATCGCCATCCAGTGTTTCATCCATCAGCTGACGCAGCTTGCCAGAGGTGTCTTTCTCCAGCAACTCATCCCAGCCTTTGCCCCAGAGCAGCTTGATCACATTCCAACCCGCGCCGCGGAAGTCGCCTTCCAGCTCTTGCACGATCTTGTGGTTGCCACGTACCGGGCCATCCAGACGTTGCAGGTTGCAGTTGACGACGAAAATCAGGTTATCGAGGCCTTCACGCGCGGCAAGGTCGATCGCGCCGCGGGATTCCGGCTCGTCCATTTCGCCATCGCCGAGGAAACACCACACTTTGCGGTCGGCCATGTCGATATGGCCCCGGTTGTGCATGTATTTCATGAAACGGGCTTGGTAGATCGCCATCAATGGGCCAAGACCCATAGAGACGGTTGGGAACTGCCAATAATCCGGCATCAGCCAAGGGTGCGGATAAGACGACAGGCCGTTGCCTGCCACTTCGGAGCGGAAATTTTCCAGCTGCTCTTCGGTCAGGCGGCCTTCCATGAAAGAACGCGCGTAGATCCCGGGGATGACGTGGCCCTGGAAGAACACCAGATCGCCACCGTGGATCGCGGATTTGGAGCGCCAGAAGTGATTGAGGCCAATGTCATACATCACTGCGGAGGAAGCAAAGGATGCAATATGGCCGCCATATTCGCTGGACACTTTGTTGCGGCGCACGACGGTCGCCATGGCATTCCAACGGTTGATGGTGCGGATGCGCCATTCCATGTCCATATCGCCTGGAAAGGCTTCCTGATCATCGGCAGGAATTGTGTTCTGATATGGGGTAGTGGCGGAAAATGGCAGATTGGCACCCGATGCCCGGGCCTGTTGCACTGCCTTGTCCAGCAAATAATGCGCGCGGTCCGCGCCGTCGCGGGCAATCACATCTTCGATGGCTTCTTGCCATTCGCGTGACTCGACCGGATCGATGTCTTCGATTTTGGATGACATGAACACTTCCTCCTCGTGATGTCGTGTTAGCGAATATTATAGTTTAATATTAAACTATCTAGATAGGCCGCCTGATACATAGCAGCCATGCACCTAGTGGGAAACTCGTAATGGTGGATTTCTTGTTCCATTCTCCTCAATGAAACGCGGGTATCCAGAATTTTAGCACCCTATTCGCTCGGTTAGTTCAGGGTTGAACTATTTCGTATGACGTTTCGAAATGATACTCCTCCAGATTGCTGTCCTCGGCGATACGGTCGACGACGGCAAAGAGGCCCGGGGCCTCAAGTGGGGTCAGAACCCCATGCCACGTGCCGCGATGCAAGTTGATTCCTGTCCCCGGTTCCGTCAGGAACGCGCGCAGGCCAGCGGGGGTTCCGTTGCGGTCGGTTGCGACAATCACCAGAAAGCGTGTCATGCTCATCGGGATGAAAGCCTGGCTGCCCTTTGGGTGCCGCTCGACCATGTCGCAGAAATAGGGCAGCTCGCGGGGCTTGGCATCAAATAGGCTGATGCCCGCCCGTCCGCTGCCAAAATCAAGCTGCGCCAAATCGTGGTGGCGCCCGCAGTACCCCTGATTGATGATCATGTCCGGGGTCTCGCGCCGCGCAATAACATCGCCAAAGGGGGCAAATGCCGCTGCGGTCAGAGGCTGAATTTCTATTTTCTTCATGGCAACAGTGCCTTGAGCCGCAGCTTGGCAATCCGTTCCACCTGCTGGCAGGCTTCCGCAAATTCCGTCGCGCTATCCTGGTCGATGCGCCGCTCAAAGGCCCGAAGAATGCTCGCCTTGTTATGATCTTTGACGGCAATGATGAAGGGGAAGCCGTGTTTGGCGACATACGCTGCGTTCAGCGTTTCAAACTGCGTGCGCTCGGCATCTGTCAAATGGTCCAGACCGGCGCTGGCCTGTTCCTTGGTCGAGTCTTCGGTCAGTCGCCCTGCGGCCGCCAGTTTGCCCGCCAGATCGGGATGGGCGCGCAGCACGCCCAATCTCTGATCGCGACTTGCCGACCGGAAGACCCGCGCCAATGCGTTGTGCAAACCCTCGGCGCTGTCGTGCGCCGGGCCAAGCTCAAGTGCAAAGGCACCCTCTGCGATCCAAGCGGAATGCTCAAAGATGCCGCCGAATGTTGTGACGAATTCTGTGCGCGTCATGGCGCTGGGGCGCGGGCGGCGCTGGTGGGGGTGGGTTCTGGCCCAGTGGTCCGCAATGTCGATCCGGCGCGGGGTCCAAACGCCTTCATGCGCCTGAATATGCCGGATGAAACGCTGAAGCCCGGCCAGTTTGCCCGGGCGCCCGATCAGGCGACAGTGCAGCCCGATGCTCATCATCTTGGGGGCACCCGCGCGCCCTTCGGCGTAAAGCACGTCAAAGGCGTCTGTCAGATAGTCTTCGAAATCGCGCCCCGTCACCCAGCCCGGCGCGGTGGCGAAACGCATGTCATTGGCGTCCAGCGTATAGGGGATGATCAGCTGATCGCGCGCGCCATATTCGCGCCAATAGGGCAGATCATCATCATAGGTGTCCGAGACGTAATCAAACTGCCCGGTCTCTGCGGTCAATCGCAGGGTGTTTTCCGAACACCGCCCCGTATACCAGCCGCGCGGCGGGGTGCCGACCACTTCGGTATGCAGGCGGATCGCTTCGGCAATGGCGGCGCGTTCCTCTTCGGGCGGCATGTCTTTATGCTCAACCCACTTGAGACCGTGTGAAGCGATTTCCCAGCCCGCCGCTGTCATCGCAGCCACCTGTTCAGGGGCACGGGCCAGCGCGCTGGCGACACCATAGATTGTCAGCGGAATGCCCGCGCCGGTGAAAAGCCGATGCAGCCGCCAGAACCCGGCGCGCGCACCGTAGTCATAGAGCGATTCCATGTTCCAATGCCGTTGCCCGGGCCAGGGCTGCGCTGCGGGAATATCGCTGAGGAAAGCTTCGGAGGCGGCATCACCATGCAGCAGACAGTTTTCGCCGCCTTCTTCGAAGTTGAGCACAAACTGCACCGCGATCCGCGCCCCGCCGGGCCACTGCGGGTCAGGCGTGTGCTGGCCGTATCCGCGCAAATCTCTGGGGTATCTGTGCATTTTGCCCTCTTTCCTGCCAAAACTGCAGCTGCGTCGTGGTTTATATTGAAAGAGCTCTTGGCAACTGTACAGCCTGCACCCACAATCGGGGCGAAACACGCACAAAAAAATCGCGGGGAGGCGAA
This sequence comes from Cognatishimia sp. SS12, assembly GCF_028369055.1. Lineage (GTDB taxonomy): Bacteria > Pseudomonadota > Alphaproteobacteria > Rhodobacterales > Rhodobacteraceae > Cognatishimia. The sequence goes on from NZ_JAQNCZ010000001.1 coordinate 103,849, forward strand.
AATGAGCGGATATATCACGACCCATGTTCTGGATACGGCGCGCGGCTGCCCGGCTGAAGGGGTAAAAGTAGAGCTTTACCGGCTGGACGAGGGGGCGCGCCATCTGATTGGCGAAGCCACAACCAATACCGACGGGCGCACCGATGCGCCGATCTTGCCGGAAGATGAGTTTGCGACCGGGCAGTATGAACTGGTGTTTTACTGCGGGCGTTATTTTCAGGGCAGCGGTCAGGCTGCGCGGTTGCCGATGTTTCTGGATGAGGTGCCGGTGCGATTTGGCATCAATGAGTCAACGCATTACCACGTGCCGCTGCTGGTCTCGCCCTACGGGTATTCCACGTATCGCGGCAGCTGAACCGCAAGCAAAAGGGCAGGGCATATATGTTTGAATGGCCGATACTCTGGGAATGGATCGCCTTTGCGGTGCGCTGGGTGCATGTGATCACCGCGATTGCCTGGATCGGTTCGTCGTTTTACTTCATCGCGCTGGATCTGGGGCTGAACAGAAACGGCGATTTTGGCGGTGCGGATGGCGAAGAATGGCAGGTGCATGGCGGCGGGTTCTATCACATTCGCAAATATCTGGTCGCCCCGGCGGAAATGCCGGCCCATTTGACCTGGTTTAAATGGGAAAGCTATGCCACCTGGCTGTCGGGCTTTGCCTTGCTGATGGTGGTCTATTGGGCGGGCGGTGCGCTTTATCTCGTCGATGGCAGCAAGAGCGATCTGCCGCTCTGGCAGGGCATCGTGCTCTCCGCCGCCATTCTAGGGCTGGGTTGGCTCGCCTATGACCGTTTGTGCAAATCGCCGCTGGCCAATTTTCCGACGCTGCTGATGTTGCTGCTGTTTGTGTTTCTGGTGGGTCTTGGCTGGGGCATGAGCACGGTGTTTACCGGGCGCGCCACGATGCTGCACCTGGGGGCGCTGACGGCCACCATCATGACTGCCAATGTGTTCTTTATCATCATGCCCAATCAGCGGATCGTGGTGGCGGATCTTCAGGCCGGGCGGGTGCCGGACGCCAAATACGGCAAGATCGCCAAGCTGCGCAGCACCCATAACAATTACCTGACATTGCCAGTGATTTTTCTGATGCTGTCCAACCACTACCCGCTGGCCTTTGGCACGGAATACAACTGGCTCATTGCCGCGCTGGTGTTTCTGATGGGGGTGACGATCCGGCATTTCTTTAACACAATGCACGCGCGCGGGCCGATGCTGTGGTGGACCTGGGCGGTCACCGCGATCCTGTTCATTCTTGTGATGTGGCTGTCCTCGGCGGGCCGGGTCAGCGTGCCCGAAGAGATCGCCCTGACCAAGGCGGAACAGCGCTTTGCTTCGGCCGAAGGCTTTGACGATGCGCGCGACATCGTGATGGGCCGCTGCAGCATGTGCCACGCGCGCGAACCCGGTTACGAAGGCATCCATCGTGCGCCCAAAGGCGTGCTGCTGGAAACCGACGCGGACATCGCCCGACTGGCGGAGGGGATCTACCTGCAAGCCGGCATCACCCGCGCCATGCCCCCCGCCAACGTCAGCTGGATGGAAGACAGCGAACGCGCCACGCTTGTGGCCTGGTTCAAAAACGGCTCGTAAGGCGGGCTTCAGCCCGCCGCCGGGCATACTGTATTAACTTGGATGTCCGTTTTGTGGGGCTTAGCTACGTCGCCGCACACTGCGCCCGTGTCGATCGCGGCACGGGCAGCGCCCGACCCTCCCCGTTTTGCCGAAGGCAAACCAAAGGTTTGACGGCGGGCGCTTCGCTTCCGCCCGCGGTCAGGCGATGCTCTTTCGCATCTCAAGGGTATACCTCCCTACTTTAGGTTTGAAAGCGCTAAAGCAAAATCATATGTTGGAAGCGATTGAGGATTGTGAATTGATTTCAGTAGATTGGGACGCGGTATTTTCTTGGCCTGGGTATGATTTTTGGGGAATCCTACTCGCCATGGTTGGCTTTGCATTTTCCATTGCCTTCGCGGCTCGGGCCAGTTCAAAAGCGAGTGTGGCAGCAAATGCGGCCCACGCCGCAAAAAGATCTATGATTAATGCTGATACCGCGTCGCAGATCACTTTAGTGCAACAAATGTTGGTCGAAATTCGTTTGAGAGTGGAAAACCAACAATGGGAGCAGGTTTCTGAGAAATGTGAGGCAATTAGAGTAATAGTTGCACCATTACTGAGTTCCGGGAACGTAGAACTTTCTGAAGAAACTGAAAAATCTCTGATTGGGTTGCAGGCGCAAATGGCATCTTTACAAAAGTCTTCAGATGAAATTCGCCACAATGGCTCGGATTTTAATTTGGTAAAAATCAAATCCGTGCTTGCGAAACAAGCTGAAGCAGTTGCGAAGGCAGTTCGCGAAATCAAAGATAACACGGAGGCAGTTCAGAATGTCTGACAAATGGGTGAAGTTGGCGCAGAGGCTTATCGGTCTAACATCAGAGGGTAAGCTGGCTTGGCAGGACACATCTGATGATGATGTTGTGCAAGTTGTAATAGGCAAGAATGCCATTGAACTCGAGTCATCAGGTTTCCATGACTTCGAAATCCGTGTGCGCGACGGGTCAGGGAAAGTCGTCGACCGGTTTTCGGATGCTGATCTAAGCGAAATTTCTAATTTAAATTATGCCTCCGCCCTGAATTCGACATACAATTTAATTCGCCGGCAAATTTCAGGTACTGAACAAGTTCTGGATGATCTTTTGGATGAATTAGGAAAGAAGTAAAATTTTCCTCAACTCAAACATCCAACTCCTCCACAAAACGTGCGTTCTCTTGGATGTACTCAAACCGTTTTTCCGGTTTCTTGCCCATCAAACGCTCGACAAGGTCGCCGGTTTCGCCGGGTTCATCTTCGTCAATCGTCACGCGGATCAATTTGCGTGACGCCGGGTCCATTGTGGTTTCTTTCAAATCTTTGGCGTCCATCTCACCCAGACCCTTGAAACGGCTGACGTCGATCTTGCCCTTGCCGCCGAGGCCTTTTTCCAGATAGGCGTCACGCTCGGCCTCATCGACGCAATAAACGCGCCGCGCGCCCTGGGTCAGGCGGAAGAGAGGCGGGCAGGCCAAATACAGGTGGCCTTGGTCGATCATCGGGCGCATTTGGGTAAAGAAGAATGTCATTAATAGCGCCGCAATATGCGCGCCGTCGACATCCGCATCGGTCATGATGATGATCTTGTCATAGCGCAGATCATCGACGTTGAATCTGGTGCCAAGCCCAACGCCAAGCGCTTGTGTCAGATCGTTGATTTCCGCGTTGCTGCCGAGTTTTGAGCTGGCAGCGCCCAGAACATTGAGGATCTTGCCGCGCAGGGGCAGCAGCGCTTGCGTTTTGCGGTTGCGCGCCATCTTGGCCGAACCGCCCGCGGAGTCGCCCTCAACAATGAAAAGCTCAGTGCCCTCGCGGTTTGTGGCCGAACAATCCACCAGCTTGCCAGGCAGGCGCAGTTTCTTGGTGGCGCTTTTGCGCTGGGTTTCTTTTTCTTGTCTGCGACGCAGCCGTTCTTCGGCGCGCAGGACCAGAAAATCCAGAATGGCACCGGCAAATTTGGTGTTGGAGGCCAGCCAATTGTCAAAGTGGTCGCGCACGGCGTTTTCCACCAGTCGCTGGGCATCCACCGTGGCCAGCCGATCTTTGGTCTGGCCGACAAACTCCGGCTCGCGGATAAAACACGACACCAGCGCGCAGCCGCCGGTGATCAGATCATCGCGGGTGATCTGCGCGGCTTTTTTGTTGTTGGTTAATTCGCCATAGGCTTTGACGCCTTTGAGGATCGCGGCCCAAAAACCGCCGACATGGGTGCCGCCTTCGGGGGTGGGCACGGTGTTACAGTAGGATTGGATGAACCCATCGCGGCTGGGCGTCCAGTTGATCGCCCATTCGACCTTGCCGGGCACGCCGAACCGTTCTTGAAACTCGACCGTGCCAGCAAAGGGCTGCTCGGCATAGCTGGTGGAGCCGTTGAGCGATTCATTCAGATAATCCGCGAGACCGCCGGGGAAATGAAAGGTGGCTTCGGTTGGGGTTTCGCCATCTTCGATCGCGGATTTCCAGCGGATCTCAACGCCGGAAAACAGATAGGCTTTGGAGCGAATGGATTTGAACAGCCGCGCGGGTTTGAACCGGTGTTTGCCAAAGATCTGTTCATCGGCATGGAATGTCACCGTGGTGCCGCGCCGATTGGGGGCTGCGCCGATTTTCTCAACCGGGCCAAGCGGATGGCCACGCGAAAACCGCTGTTCAAACAGCTCTTTGTTGCGGGCCACCTGCACAACCATGGAATCAGAGAGCGCGTTCACCACCGAGGCCCCAACCCCGTGCAGACCGCCCGAAGTTTGATAGGCTTTGCCCGAAAATTTACCGCCGGCGTGCAGGGTGCACAGGATCACTTCAAGCGCGGATTTATCGGGGAATTTCGGGTGCGGATCAATTGGAATGCCGCGCCCGTTGTCGCGAACGGTGATGGCGTAATCGGCGTGCAGCTCCACTTCGATGCGGTTGGCGTGGCCAGCCACAGCCTCGTCCATCGAGTTGTCCAGAACCTCCGCCACCATATGGTGCAGCGCCCGTTCGTCCGTGCCGCCGATATACATGCCCGGGCGTTTGCGCACGGGCTCCAGCCCTTCGAGCACCTCGATGGAGGAGGCGTCATAGGTTTGGTCTGTTTCTGTTTCCGTCAGAAGATCGGTCATGCGCTGCTCAATTTGTTTTGATTGCTTTCATTATTCCACCAGCCGGATGCTGGGGCAAGGCGCATATGGTTTTATAGGGCTGTTACTTTGCTGTGGTTCACTTTGGAGGGCGTTCCCAAATGCACATTTTTGAATAGGTTATTGTTTGTAAACCAATTTCATATTGCAATATGAGACTTTTGCACGCAGGGTTGAGCGTAGAGGCAGAATACACCCCAAAGGAGAGAAGTGTCGTGGTCTACAATGACACCATGGGGTCCTTGGGTCGATCACTCGGCCCCGCCGCGCGTGAAAGCGAGCGGCAGGAGAAGGACAGGCAGAAGCGGGCGATGGAGCGATCCAACGCCAAGTATATTCATGAGCTGGACAGTTATATTCGGCACATCACGGGGCTGCACCATGAGCTGATCGCCCCCATCGACTGGAAGGGCCTGGCCGGGCGTCCGGCCCCCCAACCCCCTGAGATCGATCTGCAAAATTCGCAGCGCATGCGCAGCCAGCTGGCACATCATGAGCCGGGGTTCGTGGAATGGCTGATGGGGCGGGGCAAGCAGACGCGCGATGCGCTGGAGCGCGCGCTTCATATCGCCAAGCAGCGTAATCATGATGATATTTTGGTGCAGTTGACCCCCTATCATCGCCAAGTGGCGCAATGGGAACGGGAACAGGCCACCTATCATGGCGTCATGCAGGGCGATGATGCGGTGCTGCTGTCGGTGATCAAATCCCAACAGACCTTGTCCAAAATTCACAAACTGGGCCGGGGCCTTGGGTTTTCGGTCAACGGCGGGCTGATTCACGCGGTGCTATCCCTGCATGACCAAAGCATCGTCCCAGACTTTCACCTGAAATACATGCCCAGCGGCAAGCTGACCGAACTGAAGATGCCGCGGGAAAAATCCATGCGCCTCTATCGCGCTTATGCTGCGAGCGCGACGCTCAAAGTGGCGTCTGACCTATTCCGTTTGGTGCCCGCTGATGTGCTTGTCGTGTCATGCATCGCGCCCTGCCACGTGACCGAGAGCGCCTATGACGAAGATTGGCCAGTGCTCTCCGCGGCCTTTAAACGGGATCGGTTCGAGCAGGTGGATTTGCCCAATATCGAAGCTTTGCCCGCGCTCAGCCGGTTCAAAGTGGCCGAAGCCTTTCATCCAACGCACGGGTTTGGACGTATCGCGCCGATCATCGACATTCCGGCGCGCATGGCGGTCTAACGCACTGCCAGCTTTCAGAATGTGAAAGCGCGACAATAGGTTCTTGCAATTGCGCACTTTCCGGGTGCGCAGGGGCACGGCTTCCTGTAAATGACGCGCAACATTCTTTCCTTCGGAGGGCTGCGCGTGGCTGATCATTCCCTGGACCCCAAAGACTGGGACGCATTCCGTGCCGAGGCGCGGGCGCTGCTGGACGATTGTATTGACCAGATGCAAGCGGCAGGTGAACGCCCATGGACCCATGTGCCCGACGGGCTTGAGGCGCGGTATGCGATTGGGCAGGGCGGTGATGTCATGCAGCGGCTGCGCGATGATGTGATGCCCTATCACGCTGGCAATACCCATCCGAAATATTGGGGATGGGTGCAAGGGTCGGGCCTGGCGACTGATGTGATGGCGGGTATGGTCACGGCGGTGATGAACTCCAATTGCGGCGGGCGCAACCACGGGGCCAATTATATGGAGCGCGCGGTCATCGACTGGGCGCGCCAACAGATGGGCATGCCCGAGGGCGCATCCGGCGTTCTGGTGACGGGCACCTCGCAAGCCACGGTGATCAGCTTTGCCGCCGCCCGGCTGCGGGCGTTGGGGCCAGAGGTGCGCGCGGTTGGTCAAGGCGGGGCAGAGTTGACCTGCTATGCGGGGCAGGGCGTGCATAATGCCACCCGCAAAGCGCTTGAGCTATTGGGGATTGGCGCGGCAAACCTGCGGTTCGTGCCGCTGGTCGACGGGCAGATGGACTGCGCGGAATTGCGCAAAATGATTGCCGAGGATCGCGCAGCCGGCAAAACTCCGTTTCTGGTTGTCGGCACGGCAGGATCGGTAGATCTCGGCCTGTTTGACGATTTCAACGCGCTGGCGGATCTCGTTGCTGATGAAAAGCTGTGGCTCCATGTCGATGGGGCCTTTGGGGCCTGGACCCGTCTTGCGGATGCACCTTATCGCCAACTGACCGATGGGATTGGCCGCGCGGATTCCATCGCGCTTGATTTTCATAAATGGATGTATGTCGGCTATGATTGCGGATTGGCCCTGATCCGCGATGAGGCCGAGCATCGCGCCGCCTTTGCCGCGCGCCCGGTTTACCTAAGTGGCAAGGACCGCGGTGTGGCCAGCGGCGATCCATGGTATTGCGACTATGGCATTGACCTGTCGCGCGGCAACCGAGCGCTCAAGGTCTGGCTGGGGCTGGAAACCCATGGGGCAGAGGCCTTTGGCGCGGCGATCACCTTCAACTGCGAATTGGCGCGCTTTATGGCTGAGGTGGTGGAAAGCCACGAAAACATGGCCGTGGCACGCCAGCCGGTGTCCAATGTGTGCGTCTTTACCCTGCGGGCGGACCTGCCAGAGGTGGCGCAATCTGCTTTGAACACCCAGGTGGCAGTTGAGCTGCAGGAAAATGGTGAAGCGGTCTTCTCCACCACCATTGTCGATGGGGTTGAAATGTTGCGGGCCGCAATTGTGAACCACCGCAGCACACGTGATGATGTGCGCGAGGCCGTGGCTGCCGCCGCGCGCGCCGCCGAAGCGATCAGCGCGCGTTAAATCACCTGCGACAGCTTTTGCGTCAGTGGCAGAAGCGCAGCGAAATCTGCCATCACGATCTTGACCGGCGCTTTCATCGCGCCGGGCTGGTGGTCACGCCAGGCCGATAACCCTTTGCGCCGCAGGTATTCGCTGCGCGGATGGTCTTTGGCATAGGGCGGCGGCACGCGCTTAAGCTCTGGCTCGGTCACGCGAAACCCCTGATCGCGCAGCATCTCAGCCTCGGCAATCAGATCGCTGCCTAAGGGGCCGTCAATCAGCGCGCGCCAATGCGTCAGCGTGGCTTTTTCAAACCCCATAAGCCCGGCACCAACGGACAGGTGATCAAGCCCAATACCAAAAAACCACCCCATGGGTTGGCGCGCCTCGTTCTCGGTGGTCCAGAGCATGTGTAGATGTGTGTGATAGGGGGGCTTGTCTTTGGAAAACCGCACATCGCGATTGGCGCGAAAGAGTTTCGGTTTGGCCGGTTTGCCGGTGAGCTTTTCCAGATCAGCCGCAACTTGCGCAAGCAGATGTTCGGCGGGGCGCTTCAGCTCTGCCTCATAGCGGGGCTTCTGGGACAGAAACCAGTCGCGTGTATTGTTCTCTGCCAGTTCAGACAGGAAACGGCGGGTGTCGGGCACAAGCGACTGAAATGAGTCGGTCATAGCGAACTCCTTGCTTTCATGGCAGTTTTGCGATGATCGCGGTCTGGGTCCAGCTTTTTCTGCGATGTTTTTACTTTGCCTATTTGCTGTGCAGAACGACCTTGCCAAGGGGCTGAGCGCTCCGTACTGATCGAGATATGGATCAAATTGAGATGACATACCGCCAGCACCTGCGCGCTTTGCTGACCCTCGGGCTGCCGCTTGTGGGCGGGCATGTGGCGCAGTTTTCGATCAATTTGACCGATACGCTGATGCTGGGGTGGTATGATGTCGAGGCGCTGGCAGCGGTGGTTCTGGGGGCCCAGGTGTTTTTTCTGACCTATATTCTCGGCTCGGGTTTTGCCTTTGCGGTTATGCCCATGGTGGCCGAGGCGGCGGCGCAGAATGATAACACGGCCATTCGCCGGATCACACGCATGGCGCTATGGCTGTCGGTGTTGTTCGGCCTGCTGGCGATGCCGCTGTTCTGGTATGCCGCGCCGGTCCTGGTGGGGTTGGGGCAGGACCCGAAACTGTCGGGGATGGCGCAGGATTATCTGCGTATTGCCGGCCCGGGGCTGTTTCCGGCGCTGATTGTGATGGTGCTGAAAAGCTATCTTGCCGCGCTGGAACACACACGAGTCGTGTTCTGGATCACCGTCGTTGCGGCAGCGACCAACGCTGTGGTGAACTATGCGCTTATCTTTGGTAATTGGGGCGCACCCGAACTGGGTATCGCCGGGGCGGCAGTTGCCTCACTTGCAGTCAATTTGGTGATGGTGATTGGCGCGATCTTCTATGCGCAGCGGATCCTGCCGCAAGACGAACTCTTTGTGCGCCTCTGGAAGCCGGACTGGGCCGCCGCGCGCCAGGTTTTTGTGGTCGGGGTGCCGGTAGGTTTGACCACATTGGCCGAGGTGGGCCTGTTTGCCGCTGGTGCGTTGATGATCGGATGGATCGGTATCGTTGAGCTTGCCGCACATGGCATTGCCATCAATCTCGCGGGGCTGATGTTTATGGTGCATCTGGGGCTGAGCAACGCCGCCACCGTGCGCGCGGGATCGGCTATGGGCAAGAAAGACGCTGAGCATCTGGCGCGCGGTGCGCGCACAGCGATTTGCGTGAGCATGTGTTACGCCGTCTTTTCAATTTTCATCTTTGTGACCCAATCCGAATTGCTGGTGTCGCTGTTCCTCAATCGGCAGGATGAAAATTTCGCGGCCATACTTGAGGTCGGCAAATTGCTGCTCGTTGCGGCCGCATTGTTTCAGTTTGTCGATGGGGCGCAGGCCATGGCGCTGGGCGTTTTGCGCGGCATTCTGGATACGCGCGGGCCGATGATCATGGCAGCGATCAGCTATTGGCTGATCGGTGTGCCGTTCAGCTATTTTGCCGGATTTGTGCTCGGTTGGGGCGCTTTGGGAGTGTGGTTCGGCCTTGCGCTTGGTCTGGGCGTGGCCGCGCTGCTTTTGATGCTGCGGTTCTGGCATCAGCAGATGTCAGTGTTGCGCCTGCGTTTTGCCACGGTTTAATCGCCGGAATTTTGCATCAGTTTTTCGGCCTTTTTGCGGACCAACACGCTGCGCAGATCGTGCATCGCCATCAATAGCGTGTCCGTCACCATATCTAGCTGCTCGGGTTCTGCCTGACTTTGCGCCCAATGGCTGACCTCATGCAGCTTGTCGATGGTGCGCAGGATGTCGTCCATCTGCCGCCATTGCAGGGTTTCGCGGCGATCCGCCAGCCAGGTTTCAATCGCTGCCAGATCTGCCTCGGATAGGGTGCGGTCGCCCTGCGGGCGGATGTCACCGCTGCGAAGAACAACCGTGGCAATCGGGTCCATCTCGATCCGGCGATGCCGGTTTTCGCTGTCCACCCGAAACACCGTGGCCCCGTTGTCACGGGTGCGAAAGAAATATTCGGGCAGATCAACGGACATGGGGACCTCCGGGTTTTTGGATCAGCTTAGCGCAGCGCAGAACGTCTGGATACGCTTGCACGCCTCTTCCAGTGCAGCGTCCGAGGTGGCGTAGCTGACGCGAAAATTGGGCGACAGGCCAAAAGCGGCACCAAAGACGACGGCGACGTCGGACTCTTCCAAGAGTGCGGTGGCAAAGGCCTCATCATCGGTGATCTTGGTGCCCTTGGGCGTGGTCTTGCCGATCAGCCCCGCAATCGACGGGTAGACATAAAAGGCCCCTTCGGGCACCGGGCAGGTGATGCCGTCGATGGCATTCAGCATCCGCACCGCCAGATCGCGGCGCCGCACGAATTTTTCATTGTTCGGTGCCAGGAATTCCTGCGTGCCATTCAGCGCCTCAACCGCCGCCCATTGGCTGACGGAACAGGGGTTTGATGTCGATTGGCTCTGGATCTTGCGCATCGCGGCAATCAGCGGCTCTGGTCCGGCAGCATACCCAATGCGCCAGCCGGTCATCGCATAGGCTTTGGACACGCCATTGCAGGTCAGCGTGCGCTCATAAAGCTGCGGCTCAACTTCGGCCGGGGTGCAGAATTTGAAATCGTCATAGGCCAGATGTTCATACATATCGTCGGTCATCACCCAGACATGCGGGTGGCGCAGCAGCACATCGGTCAGCGCCTTGAGTTCATCCCAGCTATAGCCCGCGCCCGAAGGGTTGGAGGGGCTGTTGAAAATAAACCATTTGGTGTTTGGGGTAATCGCCGCCTCGAGCTGTTCGGCGGTCAGCTTGAAATTCGCCTCAAGGCTGGTTTCGGCAATCACCGGCGTGCCCCCGGCAAGCAGCACCATATCCGGGTAGCTGACCCAATAAGGGGCCGGAATCACCACCTCATCGCCGGGGTTCAGCGTGGCCATCAGCGCATTGTACAGCGTCTGCTTGCCGCCGGTGCCGACCGAGATCTGCTTGGGCGTATAGGTCAGCGCGTTATCGCGCAGCAGTTTGTCACAAATCGCCTGCTTCAGTTCGGGGATGCCATCGGGTGCCGTATAGCGCGTTTTGCCCGCATCAATCGCGGCCTTGGCGGCCGCGCGAATGTTGTCTGGCGTGTCAAAATCCGGCTCCCCGGCAGAGAGGCCAATGATATCGCGCCCGGCGGCCTTCAGCTCTGAGGCTTTGGCGGTCATAGCGATGGTGGGGGAGGGTTTCACGCGCGAAAGCGTTTTGGACAGAAAGGACATGGGCCAGCCTTAATAAGATGCGTTGCGCAAGTCTTAGACAGTGGGGCAGGGCCATTCAAGCGCGAAGGCAGATCAGCTTGCTGTCTGGCGCGCGCAGAGGTATTGCAAGGGCGTCTGCCCGATCAAACGCTATGCAGAGGATGTCAGAATGACCAGCACCCCGGAACTCCGCGAACACCGTCTGAAACGGATGCAGATGCGCTCCATGCGCCGTGGGATCAAGGAGATGGACATTATCCTCAGCCGCTATGCGGAGGCGAAGCTGCCCGGTATGAGTGCTGCAGAGCTGGATCACTATGATGCGCTGCTGCATGAAAACGATCAGGACCTCTATCAATGGGTCAGCGGCCAGAAAGATGCGCCGGAAAAATTCCAAGCCTTGATCGCCGATATCGCCGCCCTTATGGCGCAGCCAAAATAGCTCGCATTTTAGCGAATGCTCGGAATTTAACAGATTTTTCGCGAATTTGTCGGAGTTTGCCTATCGTAACATGCGGAGGCAGCAATGAGCATACATTCATCGGTCAGCCCAGCAGAGGCGCGCAGTTTCATGTCAGGGTATCTGGATGCGCTCGCTCTGGTCGAGCGGCTGCATCGCTTGTTGCTGGATGTCATCAAGGATGAATTTGAACGTGTCGGCGTGCTTGAGATCAACGCCGTTCAGGCGCTGTTGCTGTTCAATATTGGCGACAACGAAGTCACCGCCGGAGAGCTGAAATCTCGTGGTTATTACCAGGGCAGCAATGTCAGTTATAACCTGAAGAAACTGGTCGAAAACGGCTATATGCACCACGAACGTTGCGCGATTGACCGCCGCTCGGTGCGGGTGCGCCTGACCGAAAAAGGGCGCGGGGTGCGTGATGTGGTGGCGCAGCTGTTTGAAGACCACGCCACCGGGCTGCAAAGCAAAGGGGTGCTTGGCCCCGAGGGGCTTGAAAATATCACCACCGCGCTTCGGCGGGTTGAACGCTATTGGAGCGATCAGATCCGCTACATTTACTGAGGCTTACCAATGGCCGGTGTTGTCCATGCTGGCCCAGGGTTCCTGCGGCGCAAGCGCATCGCCCGCCTGGAGCAGTTCCACTGAAACATTGTCCGGCGAACGCACAAAAGCCATGTGCCCGTCGCGGGGCGGGCGATTGATCGTCACGCCATTGTCCATCAGTTTCTGGCACAGCGCATAGATGTCCTCTACCCGGTAGGCGAGATGGCCAAAATGCCGGCTGTCGCTGGGCAGCGCGTCATCGCCATCCCAATTGTAGGTCAGCTCTACCGCAACATCCTCTTGGCCCGGCGCGCACATGAATACGAGGGTAAAGCGCCCACCTTCGTGCTCGACGCGCCGTGTTTCACGCAGACCCAGCAGTTCATAAAAGGCCTTGGATTTCTCCAGATCCTTCACCCGGACCATTGTGTGCAGATATTCGATTTTCATCATGTCGCTCCCATTCCTACAGACAATTTAGCGGGGCAGAACAGATTGTCGAGCGCCAGAAGGCCTCGGCCGCGTTTGGGCTTATGTGGTGGGATCGAAAAAATCGCCCGCCAGATATAGCGTGGCATGCCGATTTCCGTTATCAGAAAGGCAGCGACAAGCCGCGCGAGTCTGGCCGGGAGGTGAGGGTGCAACAATATCACGACGCATTGCAGTGCATTTTGGACAACGGGGTGGAAACCACCGACCGGACCGGAACCGGAACGATATCGTATTTTGGCATGCAATGCCGCTATCCGCTGGCAGATGGCTTTCCTTTGGTCACAACCAAAAAACTGCATCTGCGCTCGATCATTCATGAGCTGCTTTGGTTCCTGAGCGGCGATACCAATATCCGCTATTTGCAGGAAAATGGCGTCAGCATTTGGGACGAATGGGCGGATGAAAACGGCGATCTGGGCCCAGTTTATGGCCATCAATGGCGACGCTTTCCCGCGCTTGAGCCGGTGGATGCCCCCGCGGGCGAAGAGCAGCTTTACCGCAAGAAAACCGTAGATCAGATTACTGACCTCGTGGAGCTGATCAAAACCGCCCCGGATAGCCGGCGCATGATAGTCTCGGCCTGGAACCCGGCGGATGTACCCGACATGGCGTTGCCGCCGTGCCACACGCTCTGGCAGGTAAAAATCCTGGGCGGCAAATTGCACCTGCAACTCTATCAGCGTTCTGCAGATATGTTTTTGGGGGTGCCGTTTAACATTGCGTCTTATGCGCTGCTGCAGGTGATGCTGGCGCATGTCACTGGCTATGAGCCGGGGGATTTTGTGCACACCATGGGCGACGCGCATATCTATTCCAACCATCTGGATCAGGTGAACACCCAGCTTGCGCGCCGCCCAAAGGCCCTGCCGCAGCTGCGCATCAAACGGCAGGTCTCTTCGATCTTCGATTTCAAATTTGAGGATTTCGAGATCCTGAATTATGACCCTGACCCGGTGATCAAAGCGCCGGTTGCCGTGTAAGGGGCGCGCTGATGATCAGTTTGATTGTGGCCCGCGCGCAAAACGGCGCGATTGGCAAAGACAATGATATCCCCTGGTACGCGCCCGAAGATCTGCAGTTCTTCAAACGCGAAACGCTCGGGGGCGCGGTCATCATGGGGCGCAATACCTGGGAAAGTCTGCCTTTCAAGCCCTTGAAAAATCGCCTGAATATTGTCGTGTCGTCGCAAGGCGGGCTGGGCGACATATGTGTGCCCTCGGTTGAGGCCGCGATTGCCGAAGCGCAGGCGCAGGGCTATCAGCGCATTTACGGGATTGGCGGCGCAGGGATTTACCGCGCCATGCTGCCGCTGGCGCAGCGGTTGTTGATCACCGAGGTGGCGCTCGACATTCCTGATGCTGATGCCTTTTTTCCCACCTTCGGCGGTGAGGACTGGCAACTCTTGGCGCGTCACCAATTGCGCGCCGCTGACCCGGCCTGCGTGATGCATGAATATCTGCGCCGTGTGACGTAAAAACCGCATTGCAGCGGCGCGTTGGCCTGCAAGTTGCGGCTTTTTCGCGGAGTAAAATTGACTAGGCCACAAAATCTAGTAGTCTACCCCCTATAAACACCACAGAATAAACCCGAGCAGTTCGACGAGAAAAGGTGTCTCACATGTTTAAGAAAATGCTGATGGTCTCGGCGTTGGTTGCGGTTGCGGCACCCGCCCAAGCGTCCTGCGTCATCTTCCCGTGTAAGATCAAAGAAGATCCGCTTGTAGAATTTGTCCCAAAGACGCCACCGCCAGTCCCTGTGGGCTGCGCTTATCGGCCCGCGTCATCGCGCGACAATATCTGCCCAGCGGGCCTGCAGCCCATTGACGCCGGCGGCATGATCAGCTGCGGCGTGCCAAAAGCGGGCGAAATTTGCCATACCCCGGTCAAGCGCAAGAAGATCCAGCGCGCGCGGATCGTCTGCCCGGTGGGCGAAAAAGGCTGCTATACCACCAACTAAGGTTGGTAGTCGCAATATGATGGGTGAGATAGTGAGGGGCGTTGAACGACGCCCCATACTTTTTTTATTAATCAGGCGAGCTTCAGATCGCTGGCCATCTGGCGACCATCGCGCCCTTCGCTCAGCTCAAATTCGACTTTTTGATTGTCTGCGAGGCCGGTCAGACCGGAACGCTCGACAGCAGAAATATGTACGAACACGTCTTTGCCGCCCGTATCCGGGGCAATAAAGCCGTAACCCTTCGTTGTATTAAACCATTTCACGGTGCCAGTTGGCATCCCGTCTCTCCTTCTACTTCCTTCAGTCGCCCCCACTGTGGGACAGGCCAGCCAACCTGAGGACCGCAGGGGGAGACCCCAACCGTGCCAAAGCCTAGTTGCCATGCAGGGATGATTGCACGGCTTAGGTAAAAAGCAAGCAAAACAACTGTGAAATTGTCAAACAATTGAATATTCAGCAGGTAACAATGGGGAATGAGATGAAATTATACGGGCTGAAAAACTGCGATACGTGCCGTAAGGCACTGAAATTACTTCCAGAAGCACAACTTATCGATGTGCGTTCAGAGGGCGTCCCAGCAGCGCTGATTGAACAGGCACTTGCTGAATTTGGTGACAAATTGGTCAATAGCCGCTCCACCACATGGCGTCAAATGTCGCCAGAACAGCGGGATTTACCGGCGAAAGAGCTGTTGAAAACCCATCCGACTTTGATGAAACGTCCGTTGATTGACGCGGATGGCACATTGTATCTTGGCTGGGGGGCGGATGTGCAGGCTGCTCTTGGCAAGCCGTGATCGCGCACATAGATCACATAAAACGATAGGAGGCAGCCATGCGCAACGCAGCGCTCGTACTGGGGATCATCGCTGGCATCGTCGGCATGATGGTCGGGTTTTTCAGCTGGGGCTACACGTCATTCATTGAAAGCTTCGGCGAGTTCGAAGGGATTGCCGAGCAGGTCGAGAATGTGCAATTGGTGCGGGCTGCGGCGCTGCTGTCGCCGCTTTTGGCCATTGCGGGCGGTGCCATGGCACGGGCGCGGGCGCTTTGGGGTGGGGCCTTATTGCTGGCTTCGGCGGCGGGCATGTACATCGGCTTTGGCTTTAACGTCTTTACCATGTTCCCGATTGCCTTTGCCGGGCTCGCCGGTGTGCTGGCGATATCAGCCGGGCAACCGGACGAACCCAAGGCACATTTTTGATCAGGCAGGGGCCATTTGCTGACGTCGCGCCAAAAGACGATCCAGCGATAGCGGCCCTGCGCCTTTGATCACCAAGACCAGCAGCAGAAACACCCAGAAGGCGCGCTGATCCAGGATATGCGCGTCTGATGCGCGATCAAACCAGGTGCCGATGGTGCCGGCGTCCGCGCCGTGGCCATAGACATCCGTCAGCGATTGCACGACCACAAACCCGATCATGCCAAGCGCGGCAAGCCGGGTTGCAAACCCCAGAACAAGGGCGGCAGGCAGCAAGAATTCGGCCATGGTCCCGGCCCAGACCACCGCCCAATGAAACAGGCTCAGCTGGCTGGTATCATAGCTGACCGCCTCCAGCGCCTTGGGGAATATCTGCGCATAGGCGCCGGTGCTCGGCACGATGAAGCCCAGAACGCCGTCACCCAGTTTGGTGAGGCCCGAGGCCCAGAAATACATCAGCAAGACACCGGCAAAGATCAGCCGCGCCACTGTGGGCAGGATCCAATCTTGCCGCTCCAGCCGGGCAAACACCGAATTATGTAGCGAAATCAGGCGGTCCATAGGTCTTCCTTGTGGTTGATGTCGGTCAGTGCGCCATGGCTGAGAAGCAGGCCCAAGAGCGCGCCGAGGTCAAATTCAGCCCCCAGATTTGCGCTGGCCTCTTCTGCGGCCGCCCCCAAAGGCATGCCGCGCCGCAGGGCATCGAGAAAGCGTGCGCCGCCGGGCGGCAGGGCATGGGGCGCGGGATCGTATTCGGGCCGCATGACAATCGTGTCCTGAGCCCGCGCTTGTGGCTTTGGGGCCCCGGGGATCATATTAAAGGCCCAGAGATCGTAGATCGGCCATGCAGAGGGGATGACCTCTACGGATGGCGCGAGAGTCAGGCGCACCTCGGGCAGGCGCTCGGGCGCGATCTGCGCCAACGCGTCCGGGGCCAGCGCCGTACTGTCCGCCGCGTGATAGGAACGGCGCAGCGCCAGTTCGAGTTCAGCCACGTCCCCCAGATAGCCCAGCGATTTCAGCGGCTCAAAGCCGCGCAGGAAATTCGGAAAGCCGGCACCATAGTGCATCATCACCGGGGCACTGGGCGGCGACTGGCGCAGAAACACCCCGGCCACATGTTTGAAGTTGTCCGGACCCAAGAGTTTTGCAATGACCGGAAAACCGGTCTCCAGCGCTTCGGTCAGCGAAACGGCGACATTGTTGCGATAGACATCAAAGCGCCGCGCCGCAGGGTTGCCTGCACCATCCTTGAGGCCATCCGGCACCGGAGAGCTGCCATCCAAGAGCGCCGCGCGAAACGCCGATTGTGAGACATCATTTTGCGGCGTGCTCATGCGGGCACCTTGGTCAGCGCCTGCGCGGCGCGGCGTGCCTCGGCAGCCAGAATGGGCCAATCGGGCACGTCATTGTCCCATTCGATCAGGATCGGTTTTGGCCCAGACAGGGCCAGCGTGTGATCCAAGAGTGCCCAGACAGGGTCAACCACCGCCGCGCCATGGCTGTCAATCAGCAGTGGCTTGCCATGGTCGTCTTCGTCCTCATCATGGCCGCCCAAGTGAATTTCGCCCACCTTTTCAAGCGGATACTCCGCGATGTAGGCCTTGGGATCGTAATCAAGATTGGTGGCTGAGACAAAGACATTGTTCACATCAAGCAACAAGGCGCAGCCGCTGCGACGGGTGACTTCGCGCAGAAAATCAGGCTCGGACCAGGTGCTTTCGGCAAAGGCCAGATAGCTTGAGGGGTTTTCCAGCATCATCTGACGGCCAATGGTGTTTTGTAAGGCGTCGATATGATCACAGACACGGGTCAGGGTGGCTGCGGTGTAAGGCAGGGGCAGCAGGTCGTTGAAATAGCTGCCGTCATGGGTGGACCAGGCGAGATGTTCGGAAAACACCGTTGGCTTCAGCCAATCCACCAAGTGTTTGAGCCGCGCGAGGTGTTCGGGATCAAGCGGTCCTTCGCCGCCGATCGACAGGCCCACACCATGCACGGAAATTGGAAATTCTTCGTCCAAATGGCGTAGCTGGGCCAAGGGGCGGCCGCCCATACCCATATAGTTTTCCGCATGAATCTCCAGCCACGCCACGGGCGCGGCATCCTCCATAATCTCAGAGAAATGCTGCGGCTTATAGCCGACGCCCGGCGCATGGGGGAGGGCGGGCAATTGCGCTGCTGTGTCAAACATGGGGCTCATGGTCCTTGGCAAAGTGTGCAGCGCCCCATCGATCAGGGGCGCTGCAGATCGGCTTATGCTGGCAGGTCGCGGTCCAGCGCTTCCAGAGAGCCTTTGCGCATGGAGCCGTCTGCCATGGCTGGCAGTTCGATTTCGGCGCAGGTGCCTGCGTCAACCAGGGTCCAGGCGTTGCCTTGGTAATCCACTTTGGACGTACCGGCGCAAGTTGTGCCTGGGCCAGCGGCACAGTCGTTTTTACCTGCCAGCGAAACGCCGTAGCATTTTTCTTTGTCCATTGCGGCAGCAGTGTGTGTGGTGGCTGCGGTGACAGCGGCAGCAACAGAGGCAGCAACGGCGAGGGTTTTTACGGTCTTGGACATGATGGATTTCCCTAATCAAGTTAAAAATTCCAACCGCTTGTGCGGTGTGCCCCAACCCTAGCCGCAGGACCTTATCAATCGCTAATAACGCATTCGTGGGTCACAGCGCTGTGAGTGCATGTTATTTTTTGCGAGCATCCGAACGTTGGGACACCCAGTAAACAAGGAAAAACGCCGGGCATTGGCCCGGCGTTTTCAGCGAGATGGTTCCCGATTGTTTCAAAATGCCTCAGGCAAGGTCGGGCGGTGTTGCCTCTGCCTTCAGCTGTGTGACGATTTCGTCAAGTGGCTGTACCTTGGATTGTTTTTCGCCAAGGCGGCGGGTGGAGACGGTGCGCTCTTCGACTTCCTTTTTGCCGATGGCCAGAATGACAGGCACTTTGCCGACCGAATGTTCGCGAACCTTGTAGTTGATTTTCTCATTGCGCAGGTCCGCCTCGGCGCGCACGCCCGCGGCTTTCAGCTGCTCAACCACCTCTAGGCAGTAGTCATTGGCATCAGAGACGATGGCCGCCACAACAACCTGACGTGGGGCAAGCCAGAACGGCAGTTTGCCGGCGTGCTCTTCGATCAGGATGCCGATGAAACGCTCAAATGAACCGAGCGTCGCGCGGTGCAACATCACCGGGCGATGTTTTGCGCCATCTTCGCCGATATAATTGGCCTCGAGCCGTTCCGGCAGAAATGGGTCGACCTGCAAGGTGCCACACTGCCAGTCACGGCCGATGGCATCGGTCAGCGTGAATTCCAGCTTTGGCCCGTAGAACGCGCCTTCGCCTTCAAGGATCTCATATTCATACCCGGCCGCATTACAGGCATCGCCAAGCGCTTTTTCAACCCGGTCCCAGCTTTCATCTTCCCCGATACGTTGTTCGGGGCGGGTGGAAAGCTTGATGGTCCAGTTGTGAAAACCCAGATCGGCATAGACCTTGGACAGAAAGGCGATGAAGCGCGCGGTTTCATCGGTGATCTGATCTTCGGTGCAGAAGATGTGTCCATCATCCTGGGTAAAGCCACGCACGCGCATGATGCCGTGCAATGCGCCCGACGGTTCATAGCGCGCGCAAGAGCCAAATTCAGCCATGCGAAGCGGCAGGTCGCGATAGGATTTCAAGCCCTGATTAAAGATCTGCACATGGCAGGGGCAGTTCATGGGTTTGAGGGCATTGATGGCTTTTTCGCGGGCGTGCTCTTCGTCGACTTCGACGATGAACATGTTTTCTTGATATTTGTCCCAGTGGCCGGATTTTTCCCACAGCTTGCGGTCCACCACTTGCGGGGTGTTCACCTCAACATAGCCGCCGCGGCGCTGCTGACGGCGCATATAATCCTGCAGTTCGGTATAGACCGTCCAGCCATTGGGATGCCAGAACACCTGACCCGGCGCTTCGGGTTGCATATGGAACAGATCCATTTCCCCGCCTAGCTTGCGGTGGTCGCGTTTGGCGGCCTCTTCCAGCATGGTGAGGTGTTTTTTCAGATCGTCCTTGTTTTTGAAGGCCACGCCGTAGATGCGCTGCAACATGGCGCGGCTGCTGTCACCGCGCCAATAGGCCCCCGCGACACTCATCAGCTTGAAAGCATCCGCAGGCACCTGTCCGGTGTGCTGCAAATGCGGGCCCCGGCAGAGATCCTGCCAGTCGCCATGCCAATACATGCGCAAGGGCTCATTGCCGGGAATGGCATCGATCAGTTCAACTTTGTAAGGCTCGCCGCGCTCTTCGTAATATTTGACGGCGACATCGCGCTCCCAGACTTCGGTGCGGACGGGATCGCGCAGGTTGATGATCTCTTTCATTTTCTTTTCGATCAGGCCGAGATCTTCGGGGGTAAACGGCTCTGCGCGATCAAAATCATAGTACCAGCCATGTTCGATCACCGGGCCGATGGTGACTTTGACGTCGGGCCAGATTTCCTGCACCGCGCGCGCCATGATGTGGGCGCAATCGTGGCGGATCAGCTCCAGCGCTTCGGCGTCATTGTCTTTTAACGTGTTGATGGCGATCTGCGCATCCTGGGTGATCGGCCAGGCCAGATCCCAATGCTGCCCGTCCACCGTGGCAGAGATGGCCTTTTTGGCCAAAGAAGTTGCGATAGAGGCTGCGACCTCGGCAGGGGTGACACCTGCGTCATAGGAACGTGCATTGCCATCGGGGAAAGTCAGGGAAATCTGGGACATGGCCCAATCCTCCTCGTCAGTTTGGCGCCCACGGAACGCCCGGTTGCGGGTATATGGTTCGCCTGCTTAGTGACCTTTGCCAGCGTCTCTGTCAACGCTGAAAACCGGGGCGGCCTAAAACGGGCGCGTAAGGGGCGCTGCCCCTCAGGCAAAGCGGGCTTTGCCTTCACCCCGGAGTATTTGCCAAAAGATGAAGCGGCCTTGGCTTATCGCTTTGACCAGATTGCGGCTTTGCGGTTTAACTTTGGGAAACGACGAAGAGGACAAAGCGTGCACGCATATCTGACCACGGCCGCAGGCCGCAAGATCGCATATCATAAGACGGGTGGGCAGGGCCCTTGCGTCGTATTCCTCGGCGGATTGAAATCAGATATGGCGGGCACAAAAGCAGTGCATCTGGAGGCCTGGTGCCAAACGCAGGGGCGGGCGTTTTTGCGCTTTGATTATTCAGGTCACGGGGAAAGCTCTGGCACATTTGAAGAGGGCGCAATTGGCGACTGGCATCAGGATGCTTTGGCGGCGGTGACGGAATTGGTCAGCGGCGATTATGTTCTGGTCGGCTCTTCTATGGGCGGCTGGCAGGCGCTTTTGCTGGCGCGGGCGGCACCGGAACGTCTGGTTGGGCTGGTGACGATTGCGGCGGCACCGGATTTTACCGAAGACAGCTATTGGGCCAATTTCACCGATGCGCAGAAAGCGGCGCTTGAGGCTGAGGGGCAAGTGGCGTTGCCCAGTGACTATATGGAGCCTTACATCATCACGAAACGCATGATTGAGGATGGCCGCCAGAACCTTGTACTGCGCGCGCCGCTGCGTTTTGATTGCGCGGTGCGGTTTTTGCAGGGCACGGCGGATACGGCTGTGACAACTGAGACCGCCCTGCGGCTCTTGGATCATGCGGAGGGTGATGACATGCGCCTGACCCTGGTGAAAGATGCTGATCACCGGTTTTCCGATCCGGCCTGCCTTGCGCTGATCGAGGCGGCGGTGCTGGATGTGATAGAGGCGTCAGAGCAATGACAACGCCGCTGGTGTTTCTGCCGGATATCCTTTGTGATGCGCGGCTCTTTGGACCGCAGATTGCAGAGCTGTCGGCGGAGATGCCGGTGAGCTTTATGCCGCTGGATGCCGGGGAGCGGCTTTCGGATTTGGCCGCAGACGTTCTGGCGCAGTGCCCGGCGCAGGTGGCCTTGGTGGGCAGCGGGCTTGGTGGGTTGGTGGCGATGGAAATATTGCGCCGCGCCCCTGAGCGGGTGGGGCGGATTGCGCTTATTGCGACATCGCCCTTGCAGGATTGCCCGTTTGACACGCTGCGTTATGAGCCCTGGCTTGTTGCGGCGCGTGCCGGGCGGCTGGCGGAGGTGGTGCCGGCGTTGTTTGGCCTGACGGAGGCGCAACCAAATAGCGCGGATGCCGAAGTGTTGGCGCTGATGCAGGACATGGCCGAGCGCATTGGCGTTGAGCGGTTCGTGCGCCAGGTGCGTGTGCTGCAGCGGCGGCAGGATCAACAATCGGTGCTGCGCAGATGCCAATGTCCGGCGCTGGTCATTGGCGGTGCCGCGGACCCGGTGATTGCGCCGCAACGCTATCAGACCATGGCCGGTTTCATTCCCGATGCCGAATTGCACGAGATCCCGGGGGCTGGCCATGTGCCCAGCCTGCAGGACCCGGCCGCCGTGACGGCCGCATTGCGCGGCTGGCTGGCGCGTCCCTATGTGTTGCGGGGGTAGCTGCGGCCCTTAGGCCGCTGCATTTTTATTGGCAGGTGCCTTGGTGGACGGCCCGCTGTTTTCACTGATGAAGTCGAGCACAAGCGGGCGAATATTGTTGCGCCAGCTGCGTCCAGCAAAGATGCCGTAATGGCCAGCGTCCGGTTCAAGGTGGCTGGCTTTCTTGCTGGCGGGCAATCCAGTCAACAGATCAAGCGCGGCCACGCATTGACCAGGCGCAGAGATGTCGTCCTTGGCCCCTTCGACAGTTTTCACCGCCACGGTGGTGATCTGGCCAATGTCGACCTTGCGGCCCGCAACGGTAAACTCGTTTTTGGCAATCTCGCCGTTTTTGAAAATGCGCTCGACTGTGGAGAGGTAGAACTCTGCGGGCATATCCATCACCGCCAGATATTCATCATAAAAGCGGTTGTGCGCATCGTGATCAGACGCCTCGCCTTTGGCGACGCGCATGATCTGGTTCATGAAGGCTTTGCCGTGGCGCTCGGCGTTCATCGACATGAAGGACGCCAGCTGCAACAGGCCCGGATAGACCATGCGGCCAACGCCATCATATTTGAAGCCGACGCGCTGGATCATGGTTTCTTCCAACTGGCCCATGGTCACAGAGTGGCCAAAGTCGGTCACATCTGTTGGCGCGGCAGAGGGGTCAATCGGCCCACCGATCAGGGTGAGGGACCGTGGCTGCGCGTCAGGATCTTCGCCCGCAAGATAGGCGGTGGCCGCCAGCGTCAGGGGGGCAGGCTGGCAGACCGCAATCACATGGGTGTCTGGGCCGAGGTGGCGCATAAAATCCACAAGATAGAGCGTGTAATCTTCGATATCGAACTTGCCAGCGCTGACCGGAATGTCGCGCGCGTTGTGCCAATCGGTTACGTAGACTTCACAATCAGGCAATAGCGATATTACAGTGGACCTAAGCAGAGTCGCGTAATGCCCGGACATGGGGGCGACCAGCATAACTTGACGACGACGGCGCTTGCGCCCAAGGACAGAAAAATGAATGAGATCGCCAAAATCGCGTTCCACCACGGTTTCGACCTGCACGATGTGATCTTTGCCATCTTCGCACGTAAAGGAATGAATACCCCAATCCGGTTTGGTGACGATGCGCGCAAAGGTGCGTTCGGTGACTTCGCCCCAAGCGGCCATCCACTGCAGCGCCGGGCTGGGGATCATCGCAAACATTGGGTAAGACGCCATTGCCAGAGCCGAGGCACCCAACCACTGGTTGGTGTTTCGGATGGTCTCCATCATATCATAGGTGGCCATATAGCGCATTGGCGTCTCCTGTCCTGCCCGCGGTGACGCGGTTTTTTGAATGCCGTTCGTATTATGCGGCATCTCCCATTTGCTGCATAGCAGCGACGATAAGGTGTGATGAATATTATGACAACTGAAGACGATGCTGCCGTTGCGAAAATTGAGAAACTGAATACCAATCTGGCAAAAGCGGAACAGTTGACGCAACGCATGGTTGAATTAATGGCTTCGCGGAAGCCCGTTCGGCGCGAATTGGCCGCGCCGAATCATGATGTCTTTACCAATGCGGCAGCGGCCTATTGGGCTGAGATGGTGCAGAACCCCGGCAAAGTGATTGAGCAGCAAATGGAGTTCTGGAGCAAATCGGTCAAACATTACGTCGAGGCGCAACATGTGCTGGCGCAGGGCAAACTGGCCGCGCCGCCGGACGAAACTCCAACTGATCGGCGCTTTGCCAACCCGATGTGGCAGAGCAATCCGTATTTCAATTTCATCAAACAGCAGTACATGCTGAATGCCGACGCGATCCGCTCGGCGGTGGACGCCTTGGATGATCTGGAGCCCAAAGAGCAGCAGCGGCTGAAGTATTTTTCAGAGCAGATCGTTGAAATGATGGCACCGACCAACTTTCTCGGCACCAATCCGGATGCGCTTGAAAAGGCGATGCAGACGGATGGGGAGTCGCTGGTGCAGGGGCTTGAGAACCTGATCCGTGATCTGGAAGCCAACAATGGCGAGCTGATCGTGCGGCTGGCCGATGAAAATGCTTTTGAGTTGGGCACCAATATTGCCACCACGCCGGGCAAGGTGGTCTATCGCAATCGCATGATGGAACTGATCCAGTATTCGCCCAGCACCGAAGAGGTGCATGAGATCCCGCTGCTGATTTTCCCGCCGTGGATCAACAAATTCTACATTCTGGATCTGAAAGAGAAAAACAGCCTGATCAAATGGCTGGTCGATCAGGGCTATACTGTCTTTATTGTCAGCTGGATCAACCCGGATCGGTCCTATGCTGATGCGGGCATGGAGACCTATATCGAAGAGGGGTATCTGACAGCCTTGGACGAGGTGAAAAAGATCACCAAACGCAAATCGCTGAACGTTGTCGGCTATTGTATCGCGGGCACCACGCTGAATCTGGTGTTGTCGCTGCTGAAAAAACGCGGCGATAAATCGGTCAAATCCGCGACCTTCTTTACGACCTTGACGGATTTCGACGATCAGGGCGAATTCACGCCGTTCCTACAAGATGATTTTGTCGATGGCATCGAACAAGAAGCCGGGGAAGAGGGCATTCTGCGGTCTTTTATCATGCAGCGCACCTTCAGTTTCCTGCGGTCTAACGATCTTGTCTATGGCCCGGCCATTCGCAGCTATATGCTGGGTGAGGCCCCGCCTGCCTTTGATCTGCTGTATTGGAATGGCGACGGGTCTGGCCTGCCGGGCAAGATGGTCGTGCAGTATCTGCGCCAACTCTGTCAGGAGAATAAGTTCACCACAGAGGGCATCGAGTTTCTGGGCGAAAGGCTGCATATCAGCGATGTCGATCTGCCCATCTGCGCCGTTACCTGCGAAACAGATCACATCGCACGCTGGAAAGATTGCTACCGCGGCTTTCGGATGACCAGCAGCAAGGACCGCACGTTCATCGTTTCTGAATCCGGTCATATCGCCGGCATCGTCAATCCGCCGAGCAAAAAGAAATATGGCCATTACACCAACAAGGATCTTGGCCAGGATGCCGCGGGCTGGATGGAGGGCGCAACCTATACCGAAGGCTCCTGGTGGCCACGCTGGGACAGCTGGCTTTCCGCGCGCTCAGGCAAGATGATTCCCGCCCGCGAACCGGGCGACAAAGATCATCCCCCCATGGAAGATGCGCCTGGGACCTATGTAAAAGTGCCCGCAACACGTTGAATTTCCTAGGTTCTGCAAAATTTTGCTGCAGTGCAGCAAAAAAACCTTGAAATGCTGCACTGCAGAATGCATATTGTTTGCAGATGCAGAAAAGCGGGGTGTTCCCGCAACATTAACCGAGGAAATTGAAATGGCTAAAACTCAAGATATGACTGCGGTACTGAAAGACATGATGGGTGCTTTCCCAGTGGACACATCCGCCCTGGAAGACGCCTTCAAAAACACCGCCGCACTGAACGAAAAACTGGCAACTGTTGCTCTGGACGCAGCTGAGAAATCTTCCGAGATCTCCAGCAAATGGACCAAAGACACTCTGGCGAAACTGGCCGTGATGTCCAAAGCCAAAGCAGAGCCTGCAGATTACGCGAAAGCCGTCACCGACTTCGCCTCTGCACAAGCTGAAACCGCTGCTGAAAACATGGCGGCATTCGCAGAAGTTGCGAAAAAAGTTCAGACTGAAACTGTTGAGCTGATGATGTCGGCTTCTAAAGAAGCAACCGAAGAAGCGACCGCAGCAGTCAAAAAAGCGACCAACGACGTGACTGCCGCTGCTAAAAAAGCCGCGAAGTAAGTCACTAAAGCGTTGAGCTTTGGTAAAAAAAGCAAAGGGTGAGCCTGAGGCTCGCCCTTTCTTTTTGTTCTGCACTCGCATAAGCTTTGCTGCAACGCTGCATAAATAGGGAGAATGCACTGTGGCAGACACCGATACACCGCTCCTGATCAAGCGTTATGCCAGCCGCCGGCTGTATAACACAGAGACCAGTGACTACGTGACTTTGGATGATATCGCGAGCTTCATTCGCGATGGGCGCGAAGTGCAGATTGTCGACCTGAAAACCGGCGACGACCTGACGCGCCAATATTTGCTGCAGATCATCGCAGAGCACGAAAGCCGGGGCGAAAATATGTTGCCGGTCAATGTGTTGAATGATCTCGTGCGCTCTTATACCTCGCAGGCGACCAGCATTGTTCCTCAGTTCCTGGCCACCAGCTTTGATATGCTGCGCGAGCAGCAATCCAAGATGATGGAGAACATGTCCGCCATCAAACCCATGAACCCCATGAACCCGATGTCGGCGATGCAGGCCCAGCAGGAAGCCTTTCTGAAAGCGATGACAGGTGGCATGGCGAAGTGGCAAAAGAACATGGGCACCCAGCCAGAAGCACCGGACCTTAAAGAGGCCGAAGAAGAAGGGCTGGATGACATCAAGAAACAGCTGGCCGAGTTGCAGGCCAAACTATCAAAAATGTCCTGAAATTTTTGAATTTCAAACAAAGAAGGCCCGCAAACGCGGGCCTTCTTTGTTTTTAGAAATGGTTTAGTTCTGGGTAGGCTATGCCGCTGCCGCAGGGGCCATCACATCGTTGATGGCAGCGGTCAGCGTGTCGGCAATCACGTCCAGCTCCGCCAGCTCCAGCCGCGCGGGCAGACGCACGTCGCAGGCTTTCATCAGCATGGCGCGGGTCTGGGGCAGCTCTGGCAGATCCTTGAGGAACTGCCAATTCCAGAATGCGCGGGCGTTGTCTTCAGAGGCGCCAAAGACCTGAACTTTGATGCCGCGCGCTTGCGCTGCTTTCTGAAAGGCGGCGATCTGCGCGTCATCCATGCCGCAAAGGTTGAATTGGATGCTGTCTGGCGCGCGCTCTTCCGGGGGCAGCTTGTCGGGCACCTGCATCCAGGTGCTTTCATTCAGTCTGGCGGCGACGTAATCGTGGTTGCGCCGCCCGTGGGTGACGCGGCGCGCCACCTCTGGAAGCTGCGGGCGAATGATGGCCGCCGAAAGGTTGCCAAGGCGCAGATTGTATAGCGGCAGCTTGTTCTGCCAGCGCGCAAAGGCGGCGCTCAGCGCGGTATCTTCCGCACCGCTGGCCTGTTTGTGCTTGCGCCAGTTGTGCTCATATGCGCCGGACATGATCACCATCTGCGCCAGCAGATCGGCGTCATCTGTCACCAGAATACCGCCTTCGCCAGCGTTCACCAGCTTGTAGGATTGAAACGAAAAACAGCCGATTTTGCCAATGGTGCCGATATTGCGCCCATGCCAGGTCGTGCCCAGCGAATGCGCTGCGTCTTCGATCACGGGGATATCGCGCGCCTCACAGAGCGCCATGATCGCATCCATATCCGAGGTATGCCCGCGCATGTGGCTGATGATCACCGCCGAGACATCTGGCAGCTTGGCCTCAAAATCGGCGATGTCGATGCGGTAATTCTCGCCCACTTCGCAGAGCACCGGCACCAGATCAGCGTGCACCACCGAAGAGGGCACCGCCGCAAAGGTAAAGCCGGGGATCATCACCTTGGCGTCGCGCGGCAGGCCAAGCGCCTTGAGCGACAGGAACAGCGCTGCAGAACAGGAACTGACGGCCAGCGCATATTTGCTGCCCAAAAGCGCGGCATATTCCGCTTCAAGCAGCGCGACTGGTGCATCTTCGGGCGCGGTGTAACGGAACAGATCGCCGCTTTGTAGCAAACGGTCAATTTCCGGGCGTGCGGACGCTGGGATCGGCTCGGCAGAATAGACATCAGGCAGGGTCATAGTTTTGGCTTTGCTTAATTCATGTTTTCAAAATTCTAAAACTAGACGGTAAAGAAAACGAGTCCGATCCCGGCGCGACCGGCGTTTTTTTGCTGCTATGGCGCAGATGTCACGCGACGTTATCCGCGGGGCATGCGGAAGAAGTCGGCAATTTGATCGGCGATCACCTCGTTGGCCGTTGGCTCATCCAGACTGTCAGCCGCGGCCTGCAGTTGCGCATCGGGCACTTTGCCGGGGCCGACATATTGGATCAGCCCCTCAATCGCGTCTGGGCCGAATTCTGGGTGGGCCTGAAAGCTGAGGGCGCGATCTCCGTAGACGATCGCAGCATTGGCGCAGAAATCGTTTGAGGCAATGACGCGCGCGCCCTCGGGCAGCGCGACGACCTGATCCTGATGCCAGGCGTTCAGGGGCAGCTCAACGCCGCCAAAATCATACATCTGCCGCCCGACAGACCAGCCCCCTTTGAATTTTTCGACCGTGCCGCCAAGCGCCTGTGCGATCAGTTGATGACCAAAACAGATGCCGACGATGGGCCGGGCCTCCATGACGCAGGCGCGGATGAAGTCTTCCATCGGCGCGATCCAGTCGTGATCTTCATAGACGCCGAATTTCGACCCGGTGATCAGCCAGCCGTCGCAGGCCTCTGTACGTTCGGGCATGTCGCCTTCAAACACCCGCCATACCTCGAATGTGAAATCCTGCCCCGCCAGCAGCATTTTGAACATGGCGTCGTAATCGCCTGTGATCTCATGCATGTCCTGAACAAAGGGGCCGGTTTGAAGGATACCGATTTTCATGGCGCGACTCGCAGCTTGGGGTGAAGGCAGCGCGCTTTGTGCCACGGCGCTGCGCGCTGCGCCAGCTTGAAAATGCCTAGCGGATCAAGTTGGGGCGCAATCGCATGCGCTGACGCTTTTCCTGCGGCAAGTGCCGGTTGAGGCGGCGGTTCACAATGCCAAAGACGCCAATGATCACCAGCGTCAACAGGATGAAATAACCCGCCAGAATGGGATAGGGGATAAAGGGGTTGAACGTCTTATCCGCAAAATAATTGGCATAATAAAGCGCGTCGCCTTTCTGGCGAAACGCCGGAAAGCCGGAAAAGAACACCAGTGTTGTGGCGTGGAAAAGAAAGATCGCTTCGTTGGTGTAAGACGGCCAGGCCAGGCGCATCATTGTCGGAAAGGTGATGCGGCGAAACCGCGTCCAGCCGCTCATGCCATAGGCATCCGCCGCCTCGATATCGCCCTTGGGGATCGACAGCAGCGCGCCATAAAAGATCTGCGCGGAATAGGCGGCTGTGTTCAGAAACAGCACCACCAGCGCACCGGCCCATGCGGCGCTGAAGGCGTCAAAAATACTGGAGACGCTTTTCAGGCTGACAAAGGCGAAATAGGCAAAAAAGATCTGGATAAACAGCGGGCTGCCGCGAAAGACAAAGATGAACCATTCTGCCAGCTTGCGCAGCAGCGTGTTGCGGCTGGCCTTCCCGAGCGCAAGCGCGACCGCAAAGAAGAACCCGGCAATCAGGGCAAAGAAGCCAAAATAGATATTCCACAGCATGCCGGAGCCGATGAGGGTGAACTGTTCACAGAGCGTGAAATCACTGCGCGGCAAAAGCCGTTCGCCAATGCCCACGGCGCGCAGCCCATAGGCCTGTATCGTGTCCCAACAGCTCATGCGGCTGCCTTTCTTTGTGCTTCGCCGCCCATGGTCGCTTGGCCGCGGGTCAGGCGGGTCATCAGCCGGTCCAGCACCATTTCGGAGATTTTGGTAAAGCCAAGGTAAAACACCAGCAGGGCCAGGAAATACCACATGCGCCAATCGCCGTGCGGATAGTCGGTAAACCTTGCGGTCTTGCTGCCGCCAAGTTCACGCGCCCAATAGACGATGTCCTCAACGCCCAACAGAAACAGCAGCGGCGTCGCCTTGATCAGCACCATCCAGAGGTTGGACAGGCCGGGCAGGGCATAGACCCACATCTGCGGCACCAGTACGCGCCAAAAGGCCTGTTTGCGGTTCATGCCATAGGCTTCGGCGGTTTCGATCTGCGCGCGCGGCACGGTGTTCATCGCGCCAAAAAGGATATTGGCCGCAAAGGCCCCGAAAACAATGGCAAAGGTCAGCACCGCCAGAAAGAACCCATAGGTTTCATGCACCCATTGCGGTGCGGTGCCCAGCGGCAGTTTGGCGATCTGGCAGACCACAAAATCATTGCCCTGCCGGATGGGTTCGTTCCAATCAGGGCATTTGACCTGATGGCGCAGCCATTCAAAAGCCTGATCCAAAGCGATGACAAAAAACAGAAAAAACGCGATGTCGGGAACACCGCGCACAATGGAGATATAGATTTTTCCAACCCAGCGCAGCGGGGCAAAACGGCTGCGCGCAGCGCGGGCCCCGAAAAAGCCAAAGGCCAAGGCTGTGGGTGCCGTGATCGCAAGCAGCAGCAAAACCGTGCCAAAGGCCCGGTAAAATGCCATGTGTTTGCCCGTCGTCAGATAACAAGACAACCAGGACAGTCCACTTAGAGCGTCAGGATCACTGCAGTAGGAAAACATAAAGGTCCAAAGTCATGGGGCGGCAGACTGCCCGCCGCCCCGCTGTGGTTAGAATGTGTTCTGATCGGCACCGAACCACTTGATCAGCAGTTCGTTGAGGGTGCCGTCAGCTTTCATGGTGTCAATCGCAGCATCAAATTTCGCTTTCAACTCTCCGTCGGATTCGCGCACCCCAACACCCACACCACCGCCAAGGGCGACAGGCTCACCGACGAACACCAGATCGTCGGATTCCTCGACGATCGGCGCAAGGAAGGAGCCTTGGAAGAAGGCCGCATCCGCTTCGCCGCTGCGCACGGCGGCGATGATTTCGTCGCCCGTAGCAAATTCAAGCAAGGTTGCGCCGCTTTCGGCAACGTAACCGGATTGAATGGTGCTGGTTTGCGACGCAATCACTCCCATCAGGTCCGCATCTTCGGACAGTGCCACATAGGCTGAGGCCTCTGGCGGGATGTAGTTTTGGGTGAAGTCAATCACTTCGTCGCGCTCGTCGGTGATCGACATGCCTGCGATGATCGTGTCGTAGTTGCCGGACACGAGATTGGGGATGATGCTGTCCCATTCGTTTGTGACCCATTCGCAGGTCAGTTCTGCGCGTTTGCAAAGCTCATCGCCCAGCTCGCGCTCAAACCCGTCAACCTCGCCGTCGTCATTGATGAAGTTATACGGAGGGTAGGCCCCCTCTGTGCCCATACGGACAACAGAATGGCTGCCCGCCATTGCAAAGCTGGCGGTGAGTGCAAGCAGCGCCGTGCTAAGTGTCAGTTTTTTCATGGTATTTGCTCCCATAGTTTGGAATTCAGGCGTGGACAGTTGATGACAGAAACTGTTTCAGCCTGTCGGATTTCGGCGCACCAAACACAACGTCGGGTGGGCCTTCCTCCTCAATCAGCCCCTGGTGCAGAAACACCACGTGGCTTGAAATATCTGCGGCCATTTTCATGTCATGGGTGACGATGAGCATGGTGCGCCCCTCTTGGGCGAGGGATTTGATCACTTTGATAACTTCTTGTTCCAGCTCCGGGTCCAGCGCCGAGGTCGGTTCATCAAACAACAGCGCCTGCGGCTCCATGCAGAGGCCGCGCGCAATGGCGGCGCGCTGCTGCTGGCCACCTGACAGCTGGGCCGGATAGACATCACATTTGTCACCGATGCCCACCTTGTCGAGATAGGCGCGGGCTTTCTGCTCAACCTCTTCGCGGGGGCGGCCCTGCACCGTCAGCGGCGCTTCCATCACATTTTGCAGAATGGTCATGTGAGACCAGAGGTTGAATTGCTGGAACACCATCGACAGGTTGGTGCGAATGCGCAGGACTTGCTTGGTGTCGGCTGGCGCACGTGTTGCGCCGCTGCCTTTCCACGTAACCGCCTCGCCGTTAAAGAGAATGTCACCCTGCTGACTGTCTTCGAGCAGGTTGCAGCACCGCAGAATTGTGGATTTTCCAGAGCCCGAGCTGCCGATGAGCGAGACGACATCACCTGTCTGCGCCTTGATGTCGACGCCTTTGATCACGTCCAAGTCGCCATAGGCCTTGTGCAGGCCACGGATTTCAATCACCGGCGTGCTGTCGGTCAAGGTCATTCCCCGTTTTGGTTCTTCTTTTTATCAGAATACTTGGGCGCAAAAAATAACGGAATGCAACGCGCAAATCACGCGCGGGCAGGAGAAAATGCCCCTTTCCCTCGCGTCATGGGAAGGATGTTCAGAAATTAACCACCGGATTGGGGGGATATTCTCTGCCGCGCCAAAGCGCTGTCGCGGTCATTCACCCCCAACAGGTTTGCGGCCAGACGCACCAGGGCGTCTTCCTCGGCGTCGCGCGCCCCATCGGCCAAGACCACTTGCCACAGCGCTTCGATCACGCCGATGCGCTGCTCATAAGGTACGGCATCTTTGATGGTACGGGTAAAGCGCACGGTATCTGGCGCTTCGCTTTCCAGCGTCTCGGCTTCGCTGCGCAGCGCGGTTGCCTCAAACGGGGTCAGGTCGTAGCGCGTGGAAATAATGCGGTCGATCCGGTCAATTTCGGCAGCAGAATAATCATTGTCTGCGCGTGCAATGCGGACCAGCAGGGCCGTTAGGGCAAGGCGCGCATCATCATCGGATATCGGTGTTGGTCCGGCAGTTGTCAGCCGTTTGAGCAAATCAGAAAACATAGCCCATAGATCGGGTCTGTCGCGCAAAAGGTCAAGCGTCTGGCTGGTGCGCCGGGGGCGCTTCCCGGTGCGCTTGGCCGAATAAATCCGGAGAAAAGGCGTTTTTGGTGTGCGGCAATTACAATGTAAGCGCGAATGTCATAGTTTTTATTGCCCTTTTCCTTGTCAATGCCACAATTTCCCTCATACTCTACACTTATGAGGCGAATAATGGGTGCGTAAGACATCTGAGGTTGCGAAAGGAAACAAAGGCATGCCAAGGCAGATATGGAAACAATCCGTTGTCCTGCTCTTGTGTCTCGTGGTCAGCATTCTGGCCGCGACTTTTTCGTATAAGCAGATGAAGCGTCATGTCAGAAGTGAATTTCTGGCCATCACCGAAGAAAGCGCCAAGGCGCTGCAATCTCGGATGAATTCCTATCTTACCGCGATCCGCGGGGGCAGCAGCTTTTTCAATGCCTCTGATCACGTGACAGCCAAGGATTGGCGCGATTACGTCGACGGGCTGGATATTCAGTCGAGCTTTCCAGGCATCAATGGGATCGGTTTGATCTTCCCGGTCAAAGAGGAAAACATTCCGGAATTTCTGGCCAAGTCCCGTTTTGACGGCATTCCTGATCTTCAGATCAAGCCGGAAACTGCATTCAACGAAAAATTCGTTATCAAATATATCGAACCGCTGGAGCCGAATTTTGAAGCGCAGGGGCTTGATATCGCGTTTGAAACCGGGCGCCGCACCGCGGCTAATACCGCCCGCGAAACAGGGACCGCGCAGCTGACGCCGCGCATTGTGCTGGTGCAGGACGACACGCGCAGCCCCGGCTTTCTGTTGCTTGTCCCGATGTACGAAGACGCGGCCAATTCGCCCGAGGGGTTCATCGGCTGGGCCTATGCGCCGTTTGTGGGCACGCGCCTGTTTGATAAGCTGACATCATCGCAGGGCAAGCATTTTGAGATCGCCATTTACGATGGCACCGAGGCGGACCCTGGGGCATTGATTTATCAGACGCCAGAAGGGTCGATCACCCATAGTGAATATACCAACACAGCCACCATGCAGTTGGATATGTTCGGGCGCACATGGCGCGTGGACTGGCGGGCCTGCCTGACGTTTGAGTCGGCGATCGGTAACAAGCAATGGCTGATCATCCTGATTTCCGGCCTGGGCATGACCGTGATGCTGGCGCTGCTGTTTTATTCGCAACTGATGCGCGAACGTGAAATTCAGACCATTGTTGCGCAAAAGACGGAGCAGCTCTCTGCGCGCGAAGCCGAATTGCGCGAGCTTGAAAGCCGCTGGAATCTGGCGCTGAAAGGGGCGCGGATCGGTGTGTTTGACCGTGATCTGGCCAATGACGGCTATGTCGTGTCCGACACGCTGAAAGAATTGATGCGTCTTGATCCGAACATGCCGGATGAGGAAATGCGCGAGATCTTTTTGGAAAGCCTGCATCCTGAGGATCGCGACAAGCTTTTTGCATCGGATCAGGCCTGTATCGACGGCAAGACCGACCGCTCCATCGTGGATTTCCGGATCAAGAACCCGCACCATGATGGCAAGTGGCTGTGGATGCACGGCGACGCTGTGGTCGCTGAGCGTGACGCGCAGGGGCGTGCAACGCGCTTTCTTGGGGTTCAGATCGACACCACAGAATTGCATGAAATGCAGCACAAGCTGGAAGCATCCGAAAGCCGGTTCCGCACGATTTTCCGTGACGCGCCGGTGGGGATGGCCCTGTGCAATGACGCCAATTGCTTTACTGAAACCAACCATGCGCTTTCTGTTTTGACCGGGTATAAAGCTGCTGAGCTGAATGGCGCGCGCTTCCGCAAGATCATGTCGCGCGATGCCTACCTTGAATTCCTACCGCATTTGCAGGACGTGGCCGACAACGCGGGCAAGACATATCAGGGCGAAATTGAGCTGTTGCACAAAGATGGCAGCGCGGTTTGGGGCTTGGTCAGCATTTCGGGCATTCAGGTGCATGGTTATGACAAGCCTGTTCTGGTGGTTCAGATCCAGAACATCACCGAAGAAAAGGCCGTGCAGCGCATCAAAAATGAATTTGTGTCCACGCTCAGCCATGAGCTGCGCACGCCGCTGACCTCGATCAGCGGATCGCTTGGGTTGATCCTCGAAGGGAAGAACGTCGATATCGCCGCCCCCGTGCAGGAACGTTTGCTGAATATCGCCAAGTCCAACTGCGATCGCCTCACGCATCTGGTGAATGACATTCTTGATGTTGAACGGATAAAGTCAGGCTCTGTTGGCTTTGACATTGCGCCCAGTGATCTGAATTCATTGATTGCGGAATGCATTGATCAAATTTCACCAATCGAAGGCAGCGACCGAATTGAACAGCGCGTGGCCTGCGAGGGCTCTGTCGCTGATGTGGACCCCAACCGTTTGCAGCAGGTGATGACCAATCTTCTGTCCAACGCGATGAAGTTCTCGCAGAAAGACACCGATGTGATTGTTGCTGTGCAGGATGCGGGGGCCGCGCTGCGCGTATCGGTGCGCAACACCGGCGACGCGATCCCCGATGCTTTTGTCGCAAAAATGTTCGAGCCGTTTTCGCAGGCCGACAGTTCTGACACGCGCAAGGCTGGCGGCACCGGCCTGGGCCTGCATATCTGCAAACAGATTGTGGAGCGGATGGGCGGCGAGATTGGCTATGATGCGCCTGAACAGGGCATCGTCGAGATCTGGTTTACCGTGCCCAGATCACGGGCGATGGACGCGCCCGATCTGGGCGAGGCGCACCAGCGCGCCGCTGGTTCCTGATCGGCCAGCCCTCAGTCGCTGAGCAGCCGTTTGGACAATTCGGTCTTGTGCAGGGGCAGGGCGAGAACCCGATCCATCCGCATGCCACGAGCTGTTTCGTGATAGCCGCGATAGCGCGACAGGCCAATGGCGCGTGTGTTAGAGGTCATGACCTCAATCCGGGCGGCGTCAAACCCCTTGCGTTTCAAATCCGCCTCGATTTCTGCCAGCAGGTGCGATCCGATGCCTTTGCCCTCATTCGGGCGCGTTACCCAAAGATCGCTGATGCGGTTTTCCCCATCCGCTGTCGCCACGAAGCCCAGCACCTCGGTGCGGGTTTCAGCGACCAGAATATTGTTGGATTGATCGGCGACAAAACTGGCAAACGCCTCGGGCGAGGCCCGTTCCTTGGTGGTGTCGGGCAGATCTGTGGCGATCCCACGTTGCCATGCATCATGGCCGATCCGGGCCAAAACCGGCGCATCCGAAGGGCGCGCACGACGTATGAGAAAATCGATCATCCGAACCTCGCTTTGTGGATATGACAATCAGGCTGGGATGCGAAATAGCATAACTTTGCGCAAAAAGCGATATGCGACAGGTTGAATGGGAAAAACGCCGCTGATGGGCGGCGTTTTTCGAATGATTTTCGGTTTTTGAAGCTCAGACGAGACGCGAGTTTTCTTTTGCGGCCCGGACAAAATCCTTGAACAGCGGATGTGGGTCAAAAGGTTTGGATTTCAGCTCTGGGTGGAACTGAACACCGATGAACCAGGGGTGATCCTCCCATTCGACGATTTCAGGCAGACGGCCATCCGGGCTCATGCCCGAAAATTTCAGACCGGCTTTTTCCAGCGCGTCACGGTATTTGATGTCAACTTCATAGCGGTGGCGATGACGCTCTTCGATTTGCGGTGTGCCATAGACACGCGCCACGTTGGAGCCCTCGCTCAGCACCGCATTATAGGCCCCCAGACGCATTGTGCCGCCCTTGTTGTCATCCGCCTTGCGGGTCACTTTGGCGTTGCCCTGTACCCATTCCTTGAGGTGATAAACCACAGGTTCGAAACGTTTTTTACCGGCCTCGTGATCAAATTCTTCGGACCCGGCGTCCGCGACACCGGCCACGTTGCGCGCGCCCTCGATCACTGCCATCTGCATGCCAAGGCAAATGCCCAGATAGGGCACCTTGTGTTCACGGGCGAATTGCGCGGCCTTGATTTTGCCCTCGGTGCCGCGCTCGCCAAAGCCGCCGGGCACAAGAATGGCGTCATAGCCTTGCAGGTGCGGGGTGGCATCGCCCTTGTCAAACAGCTCAGCATCCACCCAGTTCACATTGACACGCACACGGTTGTGCATGCCGCCATGTATCAGCGCCTCTTTGATCGACTTATAGGCGTCTTCCAACTGGGTGTATTTGCCCACGATGGCAACGTTGACCTCGCCATCCGTATTGTGGATGCGGTCGGCCACATCGTTCCAGCGGGCCAGATTCGGCTTGGGGGCGGGGGCAATGCCAAAGGCATCCAGAACCGCCTGATCCAGCCCTTCGCGGTGATAGGCCAGCGGCGCTTCGTAGATCGAGTTGAGGTCATAAGCGGCCACCACGGCCTCTTTGCGCACGTTACAGAACAGGGCGATTTTCTCGCGCTCTTTTTCCGGGATCGGCTGTTCGGAGCGGCAGACCAGAATGTCAGGCGCGATACCGATGGATTGCAGCTCTTTGACCGAGTGCTGGGTGGGTTTGGTTTTCAGCTCACCCGAGGCGGCCAGATAGGGCAACAGGGTCAGGTGCATAAAGATGCATTGACCGCGGGGTTTGTCATGGGAAAATTGGCGGATGGCCTCAAAGAAGGGCAGGCCCTCGATGTCGCCCACGGTGCCGCCGATTTCGCACAGCATGAAATCAACTTCGTCATCGCCAACATTGATGAAGTCTTTGATTTCGTTGGTGACATGCGGCACCACCTGTATGGTCTTGCCCAGGTAATCGCCGCGGCGTTCACGCTCCAGTACATTGGAATAGATCCGGCCAGAGGACACCGAGTCGGTCATGCGGGCCGGTACGCCGGTGAATCGCTCATAGTGACCAAGGTCCAGATCGGTCTCGGCCCCATCGTCGGTGACAAAAACCTCGCCATGTTCAAACGGGCTCATCGTGCCCGGGTCAACGTTGAGGTAAGGGTCCAGCTTGCGCAGCCGCACGGTGTAACCACGCGCCTGAAGCAAAGCACCCAGCGCCGCAGAGGCAAGCCCTTTGCCCAAAGACGAAACAACACCGCCTGTAATGAAAATATACCGAGCCATAGGTTTGGCGACCCCCGTGATTGCCAACGCATGCATCCAAGATGACAGCGTAATTTCCAAAAAAGCGAGCACCCACGGCAAGAAAAATTGCCGTAGCATCACGGGACTCAAGATATAAAGGATTCGCTCAAGTTTGGCAATATGACCGCAAGATGCTGTTGCGATCAAATCAGAATACTCAAGCTATGGTAGTCGCGGTGGGCCTCCCCCCACGACTGAATGTGCGGATTAGTTGGCTTTTGGCACCAGCGGTGCGTCATCGCCTTGGGCCGGTGGGACCAGCGCGTCAGCGGCAGGCACCGGTGCTTCGCTTGGTGTCAATTCTGTGCCCAATGTATCAATCACCGAAACACCCGCAGAGTTTTTCGCTGCGATCACGGTCAGTGCGATTGAGGTGCAGATAAATGCCGCGGCCAGCAGCCAGGTCATTTTACCAAGGGCCGTTGCCGCAGAGCGGCCAGAGACAGCGCCGCCGCCACCACCGCCCATGCCAAGGCCACCGCCTTCGGAACGTTGCATCAGAACGATGCCAATAAGCGCCAGCGCCAGAAGGAGGTGGATAATGAGGACAACGTTTTCCATGGTGGCCTTAATCTTGCGAGCATTCGGTTTGTACAGCGGGGTATCTATGCAGTTTTGCCGATCAGGGCAAGGCGCTTTCTTGCGCGGATGCGCGCCGGGTGAGAAGGCGCTCAGTCTTCGACATCATCCACATCGGCCTGACCGGACAGCTGACGTCGCACAAGGCTCCAGCTGAGGCCGATCCCCAGCACGCAGCTGAGGGCAAAAATCCCGAGCCAAGTGTTCAGGCTGCGGTTGGCGAGGGTCAGAATACCCCAATCATAAAGCACCCAAAGCAGCGCCGCGAGCACCGCAAGAATAAGGAACATGCCAAAGCCGCCGATCGAGCGCAGCGTCGCGCGCAGATAGATGATATAGCCGATGGTCAGCAGCAGCCCCATCAGAACCGTGACGGGCAACTCGCTGGCATAGTTATTCGCGGTCCAGCGGACATAGTTGAAATCCGTTGGATTGAATGTGAATGCCAAAAGCAGAAAGGCAAAGATCCAGCGCAGGAAATAGCCCATCCCGTCCCCCATCGTTTTTTGCAAGCATGTGCGCAAAAACGTCCTCTATGTCCAGAGCAGGGCAGCTCGGCAGGCGCAGAAACCTTGTGGATGTCACCTTGTTTCAACGCAGGGCGCTAAAGTGACACCACTTTGTCGATGGCCTTGCCCCAGCTCAATATGCGAAAGCTGCGGTATTTCGGGTTGTAGTAGGGGTCTTGTTGCACGATATCGACGACCTCTTCGAAATCGCAGCTTTTGACGATCCACATGCCGCCACAAAAGGGCGCGCCAGGCATTGGGCGCATGCCACCGGCAATTTTGATGCGGTTTTCATTCCGTTTTAGAAATTCCAGATGGGCCGCTCCGAATTCGCGGCGATGGGCAATCATTTCCGGGGCATCATCAAAAAGGACGACCCAATAAGCATTTGGCATAATTTGTCTCCGCTCCCATTGTGCCTAGCCTAGGGGGTGGCGGCGCGTAAAACAGTGCCAGTTTACAGCGGCGGATCAGCCCAGTGGCAGCCACGTCTGTGCGATTTGCATGACTTTCGCAATATTTGCGGTTTCCCAATCGATACACTGTCGTTACAAGGGCGCGGGTTTTGACATCTGATTTAAGGACCGGACATGGCCAATGTTGTCGTCGTAGGCGCCCAGTGGGGCGATGAGGGTAAAGGTAAGATTGTGGACTGGCTCAGCGAACGCGCTGATGTCATCGCGCGTTTCCAGGGCGGGCATAACGCTGGCCATACGCTCGTCATCGACAGCAAGGTTTACAAACTGCACGCGCTGCCATCCGGCGTGGTGCGGGGCGGCAAACTGTCGGTCATCGGTAATGGCGTGGTGCTGGACCCCTGGCACTTGATGAAAGAGATCGCCACTGTCCGCGCGCAGGGCGTTGAGATTTCGCCCGAAACATTGATGATCGCGGAAAACACCCCGCTGATCCTGCCGATCCACGGCGAGCTTGACCGCGCCCGCGAAGAAGCGGCCTCCAAAGGCACCAAGATCGGCACCACCGGTCGCGGCATCGGCCCAGCCTATGAAGACAAGGTTGGCCGCCGCGCGATCCGCGTTGCGGATCTGGCGGATGAGGCCACGCTTGAGGCTCGCGTTGATCGGGCTCTGCAGCACCATGACCCGCTGCGCAAAGGTCTGGGCATTGACCCCGTGGATCGCGATGCCTTGGTTGCGCAGCTCAAAGAGGTGGCCGCAGAGATTTTGCCGTTTGCTGCACCCGTTTGGAAAGTGCTGGCCGAAAAGCGCAAATCCGGCAAACGTATTTTGTTTGAAGGTGCGCAGGGCGCACTATTGGATATCGACTTTGGCACATATCCCTTTGTGACCTCCTCCAACGTGATTGCAGGCCAAGCCGCGACTGGTGTTGGCGTGGGGCCGGGCTCTATCGACTACGTGCTTGGGATTGTGAAAGCCTATACCACCCGTGTTGGCGAAGGTCCGTTCCCAACCGAGCTGGACGATGACGACGGCAATCGCCTTGGCACCCGTGGCCATGAGTTTGGCACCACCACCGGGCGCAAACGCCGCTGTGGTTGGTTTGATGCCTGCCTTGTGCGCCAGACATGCGCGACCTCGGGCATCACAGGTATTTCGCTGACCAAGCTGGATGTACTGGACGGGTTTGAAACCCTGAAAATCTGCGTTGGCTACATGCTTGATGGCGAACGGCTGGACTATCTGCCCACCGCTGCTGATCAGCAGGCGCGTTGCACACCTATCTATGAGGAAATGCCAGGCTGGTCTGAATCCACCGAAGGCGCGCGCAGCTGGAATGATCTGCCTGCCAATGCGATCAAATACGTCAAACGGGTCGAAGAGTTGATCGAATGCCCCGTTGCGTTGTTGTCGACCTCGCCTGAGCGGGACGACACTATTTTGGTCACCGATCCTTTCGCGGATTGATCTGATGGCGCTGACGCATAAAGCAAAGCGCAAATGGGCGGCCCTGATCCTTTTGGTCGGGCTGCCGATCTACATCATTTTGGCGACCGTCTTGGCCACAACCGTTGTCGGCTGGTTTGGCCGTCCGGTGTTTTTGCTGCAGCTTGCGATTTACGTGGGTCTTGGTGTGCTCTGGATCCTGCCGTTCAAGAAGGTTTTTCTTGGGGTCGGGCAAGCGGATCCAGAGGCCGAAAATTCAGATCAAGATCGCCCTTGATCATATTGATATAACGAAAAAAAGCCGTCGCGAATGCGACGGCTTTTTTGTTTCTCTCGGCTGCATCAGCCCGCTTCGCGGTCATTGTCATCCGGCTTGAAGTTGATGCTGTCTGACGCGGTGAAACGCCCGCCAGCAATTTTCTCAATCTTCTTCTCGCGCAGCAGTTGGCCAAAGCTGCGCAGGCAGGCTTCGCGCTCCAGGCGATCTTCGCCGACCTGATAGGCCAGGCGCATCAGCATTGGGCGCGAGAAGCGCGCACGGCCCTCGACATGCGTCAGGTAAGACGCCGCCGCCTCCAGCACTTCGGGCAACTGTGTTGCGCCCATGCTTTCGGCAAATTCCGCGAAATCGCTTGGGCCTTCGCCAGTCTCGGAAGGGGCCACATCTTCGACAGCCACGCGGCGCGGGCGCACCGGTTTCGCGGCTTGCTCTTCTGGCTGGTCGATTCTCTGGGCGGCCACCAGTTTCAGCGGCGCGGTGGAGCGGCGCGAACGTTTCTCGCCATCCTCGGACTGCCGTGGGCGCATCGCGCTGGCAAGATCATCGCGGTAGGCTTCGGAATTGTCCTCTTTTTGCAGCGATTTGCCGGCGTCTTTTTCGGCTTTGGTCGCGGCAACAGCGGCGCGCAGATGTGCGATCGCGTTGCGGCGGCGGTTGCCTTCAGGTTCGTCCAGCTTGGTATTGGCTTCTTCAATCAGACGGTCCACAGCTTCCTCACCGGCGTTCTGCCCCTCAAGGGCAGCGCGGCGATTGCGGCGGGCGCGGCGCGGCGTGACGCGCTCAGGCGCGGCGGTATCCTCAGCGGCGGCCGGGGCCTCGGCTTCGGGTGTCGCCTCTGCGGTATCGACCTCAAGGTCAGCGCGCGAACTTGCCGGCAGCGGCAGTGGTTCGTCGTTCAGCTCGGCGTCAACTTCGGCCAGCTGCGCCATCAGGTCGGCTTCGTCCTCGTCAGAAAGCGATGTTTGCGCCGCAGGGGTCGCGTCGGCCTGGTCGAAATCTTCTTCGATCAGACCATCGGCCACCGCTTCTTCAAACTCGGCGCGCTTCATGCGGATCACACGTGGGCGTGGTGACGGGGCAGGGGCAGCGGCGGCAGGCAATTCGACACTGAGCGTGTCCGCGTCGTCTGCGTCGTCTTCTTGATCGTCTGATTGTTGATCGTCTGCTTGCGCCTCTGCTGCGTCATCCTCGTGCTGGTCAAAAGCCTCAGCGACGGCCATATCGTCAGCATGCTGGTCTTCGATGAAATCGTCTTCATCGTCCTCATCCACACCAGCGCGGGACACCACGGCGCGGATACGGCGCAGTTTGGCGGCAATGCTGTCTTCGGCGTCGTCAGTGGCCTCTGCAGCCGGAGCTGCGGTTTTGGGCGCGTCGAAATCTTCGTCAAACAGATTGTCTGCGGCGTCCATATCCTCAGCGTCATCAGCCTCTGCTTCTGCTTCGAGATCGGTCTCTGCCGCAACATCTTCGTCCGCCTCGGCATCGGCCGCGACCTCTGGTTCAACGTTGGCCGCAACCTCTGGCGCGGCTTCAACCTCTGGCGCGGATTCGACGGCCATTTCTGGTGCAGCGGAGTGTTCTTCTGCCTCAGGCTCAGCGGACTCAGCGGGCTGATCATCTTCAGCCGCTTCAACCTCAGGCGTTTCGCTCTGCGCGGCCTGCGGGGCTTGTGCCTCCTCGGCAGTCAATTCTTCGGGCTGGCTCTCAGTCAGAACGGCTTTGTCCTCAGCCTCGAAGGGCTCAGCGTCTTTTTCAGCCACTGTGTCCGCCGCAGCTTCGGTGGCAGCGGGGGCCGCCGCCGCGGCGCTAAGTACCAAGGTGCCATGTTCATGGCGGGCCTGAACGCGGCGTTCGATCTCGCGTTCGGCAATGCGCGTCAGCATTTCGGCATCCGGCGTCGGCGGCTCGGCGCCAAAATAGCGGTCGTCGGCGGCCAAGTCCCGGAAATACTCAGCAATTGCCTTCATGGTATCAAAGGAATCCTCAAACCCTTCCAGGGTGCACGAGAATGTCCCATACGATACCGTCAGAACTTTGTTATTGGTAACCATTGGATTCGGGTCCTTTGCACTACTCAAAGCCTGTTTACCATCTTCAGGGTGGCCAAACGTGACCGATTCTGTGCCTTTGAGCGTATCATTTTGGGGCCAAAATGGGGCAAGCTTCCGTAAATGCCCTTAGAATCAGGGAGTCGCCGTGATTGTTGAAGAATCTCAAACAGTAACGCTGGTTGGTGCCGGATCGGCAACAAAGGCCGAAATTGATCGCTGTTTGGCCTTGGGGCCGACTTTGGTGGCGGCGGATGGCGGCGCGGCGCATTGTTTGGCGGCAGATCATCTGCCGACGGCG
This sequence comes from Cognatishimia sp. SS12, assembly GCF_028369055.1. Lineage (GTDB taxonomy): Bacteria > Pseudomonadota > Alphaproteobacteria > Rhodobacterales > Rhodobacteraceae > Cognatishimia. Next base: position 147,320 of record NZ_JAQNCZ010000001.1, read on the forward strand.
GTGATTGGGGATATGGATTCTCTGCCCGCAGATATGCGCGCCCATATTCCCGCAGACCGTGTGCACCCGGTGGGTGAACAGGACAGTACGGATTTTGACAAAGCCCTGCGCAATATCTCTGCCGCGCTGGTTCTGGGGGTGGGGTTCACCGGCGCGCGGCTGGACCATCAGCTTGCCTGCTACAACGTATTGGTGCGCCAGCCCTGGCAGCGATGCATCCTGCTCAGCGATACAGACATCGCGTTTCTGGCCCCGCCGCGCCTGCAGCTGTCGTTGCAAGCGGGCACACGGGTATCGCTATTTCCGCTTGGATTGGTGGAGGGCGTGTCTGATGGGCTCAAATGGCCGATTGGCGGGCTGACCTTCACACCCGATGGGCGCATTGGTACCTCAAACGAGGCATTGGGCGATATCGATGTGACCGTCACGGGTCCCAAGATGCTGGTAATCCTGCCTCAGGCTGAGCTTGAGAATGTGGCAGCCGCGCTCTCAGCGCAGCCCGGTGGCTGGCCCGCTCCCTAAAGACGATGTAAAGCCCGGCACTGACGGTGACGACAATGCCAATAGCAGCCAGCGTATTGGGCAGATCACCAAATACGGCAAAGCCGACGAGGGTTGTGACCGGCAGCTCCACATAGCTTAGCGGCGCGAGGGTGGCCGAAGGCGCAAAGCGCAGCGACCATGTCATCAAGAGATGCGCCAGGGTGCCAATTACCCCGGCGGCCAGCATCAAGCTCAGCGCCGTGCCTTGCGGCAAGGCCAGACTGAAGGCCTCCCAACCCTGTGCACGCCCCAGCAACAGAAGCGGCAGCAAGAGCAGGGCTGCCATGGCACCGCTGGACATCTGGATCGCCACCGGGTCGACCTGCTGCGCGATCTGCCGCCCAACCAGCATAAAGAGCGAAAAGGCGACCGCCACCAATAGCGGCCAGAGCGCAGGCAGACCGACGGCCACAAAGCTGGGCTGAATCACCAGAAGCGTCCCAACAAATCCGACGCAGCAGGCGGCAATCCGGTGCATCCCGACTTCTTCGTTCAGAAACACCTTACCGAGGATCAATTGCAGAAAGGGCATGACAAAGGCGATGGCAATCGCATCCGCCAGCGGCAAGTAACGCAGCGCCATGAACATCGCGCCGATGCCAACCATATGGAAAAGCGTGCGCAGAAAAATCAGACCAAAGTGCCCAGGTTTGCATGCGGCCAGCAACCGCCCGCGCCACACCAACGGGGCCAAGAGCACGGATTGAATGGCAAATCGGTAGAAGATGAACACCCCCACCGCAATCAGATCGCCCAATAGCTTCACCATCGCGTCACCGATGGGCGCGAGCAGGCTAAAGCCCAGCATCAAGAGGATGCCAATATAGGGACGATCCTGAGACATGGGGCGACGCTAGGTTTCGTGACAATGAATGGCAAGCGGGTCGTCGGGTCGCCGCCGCCCTAAATATAGTTTTTTCCTATGTAAAATTAACAAAACCAATATTTGAAATTATGTAAGAACAAGGCGAGTTACCGAGCATAATTTGCAGACATCTGGACTGCGAGATCACAGCCAAGCGAAAGGAGCGCGACATGACCGGGACAGCATGGCGCAGCCAAGCTCGAGATCGGGGAAAACGGGCCTTGCGATTGCGAGACCGCGCCTAAACGCGCGCACGCCCCCCCTCACAAAACAATAAGGACGATACGATGGAACTCTCATTAGCCGCTTTGGCGGGCAATCTTCTTGCGCCTACCATTCTGTTTTTCATTCTTGGTTTGATTGCCGCGCTGGCACGCAGTGACCTCAGCATCCCAGAGGGCGCGGCCAAGATCATGTCGATTTATCTTTTGATGGCGATTGGCTTCAAAGGCGGTGCCGCCGTGGCGCAGACCGGGATCAGCGGGCAGTTGATCGCCACTTTGGTGGCCGGGGTCATCCTGTCGTTTGTATTGCCCTTCGTGGCCTATGCGCTCTTGCGGGTGATGACGAAGCTGGATGCTTTGAACGCGGCGGCGGTGGCGGGGCACTACGGGTCCATTTCCATTGTCACCTTTGTGACGGCGGTGAGCGTGCTGGACGGCATGGGCGTCACATCAGAAGGGTATCTGGTGGCGGTGGCCGCCGTGATGGAAGTGCCCGCGATCATGTCTGCGCTCTGGCTTGCGGCACGCAAGGGCGGCGTGGCGGCGATGGATTGCGGCCTGATGCGTCACATTATTGGCAATGGGTCCATTGTCCTGTTGATCGGTTCTTTCGCGATTGGGGCGATCACTGGCCAAGAGGGTCTGACCCAGCTTGAGCCGTTCATTGTTGTGCCCTTCACCGGGGTTCTGGCGGTGTTTCTATTGGATATGGGGCTGTCCGCGGGCAAAAGCCTGCTGCAAAACCGCAAGGATATCTCAGGCGGTGTGCTGGCCTTTGGCTGTATCATGCCGGTGATCGGCAGCCTGTTTGGCTGGGTGGCCGGGGCGCTTTTGGGGCTGAGCACCGGCGGCGTGTTCCTCTTGATGGTGCTCAGCGCGTCTGCATCCTATATCGCCGTACCTGCGGCCATGCGTCTGGCGCTGCCGCAGGCCAAGGCGGGGATCTACCTGTCGCTGGCACTGGGCGTGACCTTTCCGTTTAACCTCACGCTTGGGCTGCCGCTGTATTATCTGATCGCCACATTCGCCTGATCGGCGCAACACACTAAAAAAGGGGCAGCCACGGCTGCCCCTTTGTCGTTCATCATCGGATAATTGGCGGATCACCGGTTCATGCGGTTTTCGATCAGGTCATCCACAACCGCTGGGTCCGCCAGGGTTGATGTATCCCCCAAGGCTCCAAAATCATTTTCAGCAATCTTACGCAGGATGCGGCGCATGATTTTGCCGGACCGGGTTTTTGGCAGCCCCGGGGCCCATTGGATCAGATCGGGGGAGGCGATGGGGCCGATTTCAGAGCGCACCCAACCGCGCAGCTCTTTGCGCAGCTCTTCGCTTGGGGCCTCACCAGACATCAGCGTCACATAACAATAAATGCCCTGACCTTTGATATCATGCGGATAGCCGACAACAGCGGCTTCGGCGACCTTTGGGTGGGCCACAAGGGCGCTTTCCACTTCGGCGGTGCCCATGCGGTGGCCAGAGACGTTGATCACATCGTCGACCCGGCCCGTGATCCAGTAATCGCCATCCTCGTCGCGGCGACAGCCGTCGCCGGTAAAGTAATACCCGGCGTAGTCCGAGAAATAGGTCTTTTCAAAACGCTCATGATCGCCCCAGACCGTGCGCATCTGCCCGGGCCAGCTGTCTTGGATGCACAGCACGCCTTCGATCCCATTGCCGTCAATCACCGCGCCGGTGGTCGGCTCCAGCACCACAGGGGTCACGCCAAAGAAAGGTTTCATCGCAGCGCCGGGTTTGACCGCATGCGCCCCGGGCTGCGGCGTCATCATGTGCCCGCCCGTTTCCGTCTGCCACCAGGTGTCGACAATCGGGCAGCGTTTCTGGCCAACAACCTCGTTGTACCAATTCCAGGCCTCAGGGTTGATCGGCTCGCCGACCGTGCCCAAGAGGCGCAGCGCGCTGAGGTCGCACTTTTCGACGAATTCATTGCCTTGCCCCATCAGCGCGCGAATGGCCGTGGGGGCGGTGTAGAACTGGTTGACCCCGTGCTTTTCGCAGACCTGCCAAAAGCGGCTGGCGTCGGGGTAGGTGGGCACGCCTTCGAACATCAGCGTGGTCGCGCCGTTGGCGAGCGGGCCATAGACGATATAGCTGTGCCCCGTGACCCAGCCAACATCTGCCGAACACCAGAAGATATCGCCGTCCTTATAGTCAAACGTCAGCTCATGGGTGAGCGACGCATAGGTCAGATAGCCGCCGCTTGTGTGCACCACGCCTTTGGGCTGACCGGTGGAGCCGGAGGTATAAAGGATGAACAGCGGGTCTTCTGCGTTCACCTCAACGGGGGCGCAGTCTGTGGCCGCTTTGGCCGCCAGCGCGTTATAGTCGCAATCGCGGCTGTCGTCCCAAGCAGTGTCAGCGCCGGTGCGTTTGACCACCAGACATTTGACAGCGGCCCCGCAGGACTTCAGCGCCAGATCGGCATTGGCTTTCAGCGGTGTCGCCTTGCCACCGCGCGGCGCGAAATCTGCGGTGATCACGACTTTGGCGTCGCAGCCATTGACCCGTGCAGCCAGCGCCTCGGGCGAAAAACCGGCAAACACCACGGAATGAATCGCGCCAATCCGCGCGCAGGCCAGCATGGCATAGGCCGCTTCGGGGATCATGGGCAGGTAGAGCACCACCCGGTCGCCTTTGGTGACGCCCAGATCCTTCAGAATATTGGCCATGCGGCAGGTGTTGTCGTGCAGCTCCTGATAGCTAATGTGCTTGGCGGCCTCATTTGGGTTGTCCGGCTCCCAAATGATGGCTGTTTGTTCCGCGCGGTCGGCCAGATGGCGGTCGATGCAGTTGGCCGAAACGTTCAGAGTGCCGTCATGAAACCATTTGATATGTACGTTCCCAAGCTCAAAGCTGACATCCTTGACCTGTGTGAACGGTTTGATCCAGTCGATCCGCGCCGCTTTTTCACGCCAGAATGCCTCTGGGTCCGCGAGGGAGGCGGCGTACATCGAGTTATAGACCTCTGCCGTCACTTGGGCGTTGTCGGCAAACTCGGCGGTAGGTGGGAAAATCGGTGAGGTCATATGTGATCCTATCTTATCTGACGCACGGCCCATGGGGCCGGGGCGCCTCTCCTCTTCAGATGTCGGGATAATCAGCGCGTCGCCGAAAGTTTTCAAGCGCCAGTTGGCGCGACGCGCGACCCAAGCGGCAGGGGGGCGGTCTGTCGCGGCACCGCACTGGCGAGATTGCGGCGCACGGGGACCGGGCAGGCGGTCGCCTGATCAGTCCTGATTGGCCCCGGATTGTGCCAGATAGTCCACTTGTGGGCGCAGCGCGTCGAGCTGATAGCCCCCTTTGGCCGCCGCCATGAAGAGATCATCGGTGGGCAGCCGCCCGGCGTGACCCAGAATCCAAGCAACGGTCGAGCGCGTGCCGCTGGCGCAATAGGCCAGCACCTTGCCATTGGCGGCCTCCAGCGTGTCGCGTTGCAGGCGCAGTTTTTCTTCGGTCATACTGTCATGTGTCAACGGATTGAGCACAAATGTCAGCCCTGCGGCCGCCGCCGCCTGTTGCATGGCAGCGGCTTGAAGCGGCGTCGGCACCTCTGCGTCCGGGCGGTTGCAGATGACGCAGGAGAACCCAAGCTGCGCAAGAATCGAAACGTCTTCCACGGCAATCTGTGGCGAAACGTAATAACGCGGGGTGATTTCGCGAATATCCATGCGCTGTGCTTACTCTGCAGGAACCAGCCTGTCCAGCGCGCTGCGCAGTTGCGGCGCGACAAACATGCCAGTGACCATGGCGACAAAGAACACCCAGACCGGCCAACCGCCAAAACTCAGCGCGGCCATGGCTGGACCAGGGCAGAGGCCCGCCAGTCCCCAGCCCATCCCAAAGAGCACGGAACCGATAATCAACTCACGGCCAAGCTTGGGCGCGGGTTTGGCCGGGAAGCTGCCGCCGAGCAGCGGCTTGCGCCCACTTGTCATCCGCCAGGCCACGGCCATTGGCAGGATCGCGCCCCCCATCACAAAGGCCAACGTTGGATCCCAATTGCCAAAAACATCAAGCCAGCCTTGAACTTTGGTGGTGTCGGTCATGCCCGAGATCAAAAGACCAAGGCCAAACAGCCCACCTGCGACAAAAGCATAGAGATGGCGCGTCATCTTAGATCACTCCCAGCAGATGGCGGAAAACAACGACCGACAGGCCGCCCGCAAGGATGTAAAATACCGTGGCCACAATGCCCCGCAGGCTGAGTCGCGAGATGCCGCAGACCCCATGCCCCGAGGTGCAGCCATTTGCGATGCGTGTGCCAATGCCAACCAATAGGCCCGCAGCAATCAGTACAACAATGTTTTCGGTCGCATGGGTCTGCACATCGCGCAGCAGCGCGGCGGCAAGCAGCGGCAATAAAATAAGCCCGGCCAGAAACGCCAGCCGTTCGCGCCCGGTGTCATGCCCGCTGCCATCGACTAGCCCGCCAAGAATGCCGCTGGCCCCCATAATCCGGCCATTGGCCAACAGGTACACAGCCCCGCCCAGGCCAATGATAAAGCCGCCAATTAACCCGTAAATCCAATCTGGTTGCATGTTTTCCCCTCTCAGAGCTTGTTGATCGGCACCTTGAGAAAGACGTCACCTTTCTCGTCCGGCTCTGGCATATTGCCCGCGCGCATATTGACCTGCAGCGACGGGATGATGAGTTTTGGTTTAGCAAGTGTGGCGTCGCGCGCATCGCGCATCTCCACAAACTCGGCCTTGGATGCCCCGTCGCCGATATGCACGTTCTCGGCCTTTTGCGCGGCAACCGTGGTTTCCCAGGCAAATTCCTCGCGTCCGGGGGCTTTGTAATCATGGCCCACAAAAATTCGGGTTTCATCCGGCAGACTCAGAATTTTCTGGATCGACTGAAATAGCATCTGCGATGAGCCGCCGGGAAAATCACAGCGCGCGGTGCCAAAATCCGGCATGAACAGGGTGTCACCCACAAAGGCGGCGTCGCCAATGACATAGGTCAGGCAGGCCGGCGTATGGCCCGGTGTATGCATGACATTGCCGCGCATCTGCCCGATCATGAATACGTCGCCTTCGACAAAGAGCTGATCAAACTGGCTGCCATCCCGCTGAAATTCGGTGCCTTCGTTGAACACTTTGCCAAAGGTGTCCTGCACCACGGTGATGCGATCGCCGATACCGATTTTGCCCCCCAATGCGTCCTGAAGATAGGGGGCCGCTGAGAGGTGATCAGCATGCACATGCGTTTCCAGCAGCCAATCCACTGTCAGGTCATTTTCTTTGACAAACGCAATGATGTCATCCGCCGACGCGGTGTCGGTGTTGCCGGAGGCATAGTCAAAATCAAGCACGCTATCGATAATCGCGCAGCTGCGGCCATTTGGGTCGGCGACGACATATGACACTGTGTTTGTCGCCTCGTCGAAAAAGGCGGTGACATCTGGGGCCATGGATATCTCCTATCGTGACTATCATATTCGATTAAATGAATATGTTTAAGAAGTGAGCGCTTCTTTGCGGTAAATCAAGGTGATTCCGCAGGAAGTGTGAAAAAAGATTCGCGAAGCTTAGGTATTGAAGTTAACATAACCAAGAGTTCTACGAGGAGAGGGCGTAGAATTTATGCACAACGTGTTCGGATTATGCGGAAAAAACGGAATCTATCTCCGTTTGCCCTTGCGTATTCGATTGTCGATCCCCTAGACCAAAGGATAGGCAGACACGTTAAAGTTGAAGAGTTCTATTGGGAGGTTGAACTTGTGAATGTATCCGATCTTGTTGAAAAGGCTCATGGAATTGCGTCCAATATCACCAAATCCGAGGGCGGAATGCGCTATGAGTTGCACGAACAGCTTCACCGTACGCTTGAATTGATCAAGCTGCGTGGTGGTAAGGTGCCGGGCGCTTTGCGCCGGCTTGATCTGGATCTTGTCGATGAGGCGCTGGAAGCACAGTTTGACAATATGCCTGTTTAGCCAATTGGTTAGCCTCTTGTCAGACCGCCGCTGCTATTTAGTATCGAACTAACACTTTGCAGCGCAGTCAAATGGCAGGAGGGCAGCTTTGATCGAAACCCGCATTCACGGACCGGTCGCCATTCTGGAGATGCACAACGAGCGCGATGCATATGTGTCGCGCTCTTTTTGTGCCTCCTTGTCTGATGCGCTGCGTCGGGCACTCGAAGATGAGACCGTGGCCATTGTCCTGTTGACCGACACCGATGGGGCGCTGGCGCAGGGCACAGATATTTCCGCATTGTCCGACCACCCCCGCCGCGGCGCGCTGCGCCTCGTGCTTGATCTGATTGAGGGGGCCAGCAAACCTGTTGTGATGGCCCTAAAGGGGGATGCGCTTGGCACTGGGGCCGAACTGGTCCTTGCCGGACATTTCCGACTATTTGCGCCCGGCGCGCGGCTTGGGTTTCCTGATATCCATCTTGGCTTGCCACCGGGGGCCGGGGCCAGCCAGCGGTTGCCCCGTCTGGTCGGGGCCGATGCGGCGCTGAAACTCTTGCTGAGTGGACGCACCGTGGCGGCATCTCGGCTTGGCCCGGTGCATGATGCCGAAATCCCCGGGGATTTTGCCCATGGCGCGCGCCTCTTTGCCGAAGGGTTGGTGTCCGAAGATGTGCCGCCATTTCCCGTCTCTGGCCGCCGTGATGGCCTTGCCGACCCATTCGCCTTTCAAGAGGCCTTGCGCGCGCATCGAGCGCAGGCTGAAGAGTTGGGGCAAGCGGGGGCGGATATTCTGCGGTGTGTCGAAGCGGCACTATTGCTGCCATTTGATGCCGGGCTGACGCTGGAGGATGAATGCTTTCAAAACTGCGCCGACCGCCCACGCCCGCGTGCCCTGCGGCATCTGGCCTTGGCTGAACGTGCGGCGCAGCGCCGCGCCGCGACCTTGGCGCAAAGCGGCGGTGCCGGGGGGGCAATTGCGATCATTGGCGCAGGCGCTAGCGCAACAACCCTGACCGCCCGCGCCCTATTGGCAGGGCTGGATGTGCGCCTTCTGGACCCGACGCAGGACCGCGCAGGCCAGATGGAGAAGGATATTTGGCTGCTCACGCAGCAGAGGGAGGGGCTGGTCAAGGCGGATTTGGCTGATCAACTCAGCATGGTGCAGTCCCTGGCAGACTGCGCCGCCGCAGACTTGGTGCTCGTCGCGTTGGATCAACCAGCGCCCGAGGTGCTGCGCGTGTTTGAAGAGTTGGGGTATCTGGTGCCGGGGCATTGTGTGTTGGCCAGCGCCAGCGCTGAGGTTGGGCTGGAAGACTGCGCCCATGCCAGTGGTCGCGCGCCGCAGGTCATTGGCTTGCATCCGCTGAGCGCCCGGAATGATCCAACAGCGATGATGCTGGCGCATAGCGCAACAACCGCCGGGTTTGCTCTCGCGGCCGGGGCCGGTCTGGCGCGTGATCTGGGGCTCGTCGCGGTGCCGGTCACGCAAATCGATTGCTCACCTTTTGATCTGGCGCAGCTCGCGCTCTGGCAGGCGGCGGATCGCCTGCTGCGCGACGGGGCCTCTTGTGTCAGTGTCGATGCTGCGATGCGGTCCTTGGGGTGGACGCAGGGTCCGTTTCAGGCGCTGGATGCGCGGGGGCTGAACAGGGCGCTGATGCGCGCACGGCGCGTGATCGGCGCAGATGATTTGCACCTGCCGATTGTCAGCGCACTGGCCGAGGCTGGTCTGACGGGGCAAGAGGCCGGGCAGGGCTTTTATTCATATGACGCAGAGACCGGCCGCGCCGTACCCAGTACTGCTGCCAGCAAGATCATTCAGGCCCATCGCGACGACGCGCGGCAGCGTATTTTGACCGAAGACATCCAGATGCGCCTGCTGGCCGCGCTGTGCAATGTTGGCGCAAAGCTTGTCGGTGAGGGCCAAGTGAGCAGCCCCGCTGGTTTTGATTTGCTGATGGTGCATGGCGGCGGCGTGCCGCGGGCGCTGGGCGGGCCGATGCAGGCGGCGGATGCGGCGGGTCTTTTGCGCATACGCAACGCATTGGTTGGCACAGCGCCTTTGCTTATGCCGCAAGAGCTGCTGAGCCAACTCATCAAGAACGGCCAGCGTTTCGCGGATCTGAATGCTGCGGTGGCGCTTAGCTGAGGAAAATGCCGAGGGTGACAACCATCAGCCCGATGACCGACAGAAACAGCGACCCCAGGTTCAAGGGCATGACTTTCTGAATGGCCACGCGCATTTCCTCGTCGCTAAGGGACTGACCGCGCAATTTGATGACTTTGACGATGGACCAGATCAGACCGGCGAGGCCGATGACCGATACGAATGCGCCACCCCAGATGAGCCATTCCATGCTGATTTGTCCCCTTTTGTTTGCTGAAAACCGCCCTACCGGATTGCGTCCATGCCCGCAAGTGGATGGGGCAGAATGCGCGCTTGCAGGGGGCTGGCCTGCCGGTTAGGGTGCGCGCCAAAGAGAGACAGGAGAAAGCATGTCCGACCAAGTAACCGAGGCGAATTACCGCGTGACCGCAGACGAACTGCGCCAATTTATTGAGCGTATCGAGCGTCTGGAGCAGGAAAAGAAAGATATCATGGATCACCAGAAAGAGGTGATGGCCGAAGCCAAGGGGCGCGGCTATGACACCAAGGTGATGCGCAAAATCATCGCGCTGCGCAAACGTGACCAGAACGACATTGCCGAAGAAGAGGCGGTGCTGGAAATGTACAAAGAAGCGCTGGGCATGAGCTAAAGCGCTTGGATGATCCGCGTTGAGAAAAGCCCCGGTTTCCGGGGCTTTTGTTTTTTCAGGCCCCGGGCATGGTCAGGGGCTGATGAATTTCACATAAGGCAGGCTTTGGATGGCAAAGACATCTTCGTCATAAAGCTCTGTCAGCGTGTCGACATGCATGTCGGTCCAGCCGGGATAGTCCACTTCCTCTTCCAGCATCTCTTCGGCAGCAAATTTTTCCAGAAAGGCGGCGATCACGCGGCGTTTTTGGATTTCGGACATGCCGGGACGTTGGGCGAGAAACTCGGTGAAGCGTTCAAAGCCTTCCGCGCTCATCAATTCCTTGAGGAAGTCATGTGTGCCCTCGAGTTGGAACATCGGGTCAACGCCAGCAATCTCGCGGATCACTTCATCCCAGATCAGCGGCGTATCTTCGTTGCACCAGGCTGTGATCTGCAGATGCGGAAATTCCGCGTGGATTCGACCCAGAAACTCTGACCAGCGCAGCTGCATCGGGTCGCTGTGTCCGATCAACGTTTCAATATCTTCGCCGGGATGGTTGACCAGCAACCCCTGAATAAAGGTCGCCGGATTGCAGAGACCATAAAACAATTCGATTTCCGCCCCGTCAAACAGCCGCTGCAGCGCGTCAATGCGGTTGAAAGGGCCGGGAAAAAATTGATCATTGCCGACAGAAGCGCGGGGAATGCCCAAAAACGTGTCGTTGGATAACACCACGCGATCGGCCTGTTGATCACCGATCACCTCACGCAGATATTCGGCGCGCAGCGCGTCATCGCCGGTGCCGTCCTTGAACCGTGTCAGCACCGGGCGCATGGTTTTTCGGTAACTGGACGGGCGCGGGATGATTGTGCCAATTTCGGCCAAGGCCTCGCGATTGCTGCCCAGACAGAGCTGCAGCCGGTTTTCATCCGTGTAGGGGGCACCAAAGTGAAGGGCGACCTGCATCAAATTCGCTTCTTTCTATTGCTTTAGCTTACAATATAGCTTCGATTCTGGACAGTGAAACCAGATTAAGGCAACAGGGCGGCATGAAAGCACATTCCTTGAATCTGAACCCGCGCTCTGCGCTGGGTCTGGCGCTCAATCCTTGGTCACTTGGCGCCTTGGTGATCTGTACCATTGTGCTGGTGCCGATTGTGACCGTTGCGGTGCTTGCGTTTTTTCCCACCGAGAATATCTGGCCGCATCTTCTGGCCACCACTTTGCCGCGCTATTTGACAACCACGCTGGTTCTGATGCTCAGCGTCGGGTTGCTGGCGGCCTGCGTTGGCACCGGGGCGGCCTGGCTCATTACACGGTACCGCTTTCCGTTGAGCCGTTGGCTGGAGTGGCTGCTGCTTTTGCCGCTGGCGATCCCCGCCTATGTCGGGGCCTATGCGCTGGTCGATTTTCTGGAATATGCCGGGCCGGTGCAAACCACGCTGAGGCAGATTTTTGGCTGGCAGACATCGCGCGATTATTGGTTCCCGGAAATCCGCTCGATCGGGGCTGCCATACTGGTCTTGGCAGCGTCGCTCTTTCCCTATGTCTATATCCTGACCCGCGCCGCGTTTAAGGAGCAGTCAGGATCGGCCGAAGAGGTGGCGCAATCTTTGGGGGCAGGGGCGGTTGGCCGGTTCTTGCGTGTCGGGTTGCCGCTGGCGCGCCCTGCGATTGCGGCCGGCGCGGCCATTGTGATGATGGAAACAGTCAATGATTTTGGCACGGTTGACTATTTTGCGGTGCAAACGCTGACTACCGGCATTTTCAACGTCTGGCTCGAAAGCCATAATGTGGGCGGCGCGGCGCAGATCGCTTCGGTCGTGCTGGTGCTGGTGATCTTTCTGGTCACGCTGGAAAAAGTCAGCCGCCGCAAAATCAAATTCTTCAACCTCTCCACCCGCCATCGCCCGGCAAAAAAGACCGACCTTCGCGGCATTTGGGGGTATGGCGCAATGGTGGCCTGCCTGATCCCATTTCTGTTTGGTTTTGTGTTGCCTGTCACCGTGATCGGGCATCATGCGCTGGAAAACACCGAACGCTGGAGCGAACCTGCGCTGATGCGCGCGCTCGGCAATACGCTGACGGTTGGTGGGATCGCGGCTGTGGTCACGGTGCTGGCGGGGGTGTTTCTGGTCTATGGCGTGCGCCTGTCGGGGCGCAGCCTGCCGCGTCTGTTGCTGCCGCTGACGACCATCGGCTATGCCGCACCGGGTGCAGTTCTGGGGGTGGGCATTCTGATCCCGCTTGCGTTTCTGGATCACCGGTTGGCCGACATGCTTGAGGTGCTGTTGAACCGCCCGGTGGGTCTGCTGCTGACGGGGTCTGCCTTTGCGCTGGTGCTGGCCTATGCAGTCCGGTTCTTTGCCATTGCGCAGGGCGCGGCGGATGCGGCCATGGGGCGGATCTCTCCAAGTTTGGATATGGCGGCCCGCTCGCTTGGGCGCACGCGGGTGCAGGTGCTGCGCGAAATCTACGTGCCGCTGATCCGCGGCTCTGTCGGCTCTGCCCTTTTGCTGGTGTTTGTGGATTGCGTCAAAGAGCTGCCAGCCACCATGCTGCTGCGCCCGTTCAACTATGAAACACTGGCGACGCATGTGCATGACCAGGCCAGTTTGGAAAACCTGGGTGATGCCAGCCCCGGCGCGATTATGATTGTCTGTGTCGGGTTGGTGGCTGTTTTGCTGCTGGCGCGGGCCAATCGCTGATCCGCGCCAGATGTTGCGTCACTTGCCGCTGAGCGCAAAGTCCCAATAAAGGTCGCGCGCGCGTTTGCTGATGGGCCCAAACTCTAGCGCGCGGTCCTGAAACTTTGCCACCGGCATTACCTTGGCGATATTGCCGGTGCAGAAAATTTCTTCGGCGGTTTCAAAATCTTCCACTTTCAGCGTGGTTTCATGCACGACGATGCCATCGGCACGCAAAAGCGCAATCACGCGCTGGCGCGTCAATCCATTGAGGAAACAGCCGTTTGGCACCGGGGTGAACACTTCGCCATCTTTGATCAGGAACACGTTGGTTGACGCGGTTTCAGCCACATTGCCATCAATATCAAGCGACAGCGCGTTTGAATATCCGCGCGCGCGCGCCCAAGCCATGATGCGCCCGTTGTTGGCATAGAGCGAACCAGCCTTGGCTTCGGTCAGGGCCATGTCCTGCCGCGGGCGGCAAAACGGCGCAACGGTCAGGGAAAACCCTTCGGGCTTGGGCATCGGCAGTTCTTCGATGCAGACCGAAAAGGTGGCAGAGTCAGGCACCAGATCGATGATGCCCGGGCTGCTTTCGGTCGCCCACATCATCGGGCGAATATAAAGTTCTGCGTCATCGGCATAGGTCGCGACGCCTTCTTTTACGATCTCGACGATTTCATCGCCGGTGATCGACGGCGTCATGCCAAGCGCTTCGGCAGAGCGGATCAGCCGGTGGCAATGCCCTTCAAGATCCGGCATCACACCCTGAAATTTACGGGCACCGTCAAACACCTGCGAGCCAAGCCATGCCACATGATCTGCCGCGCGAATGACCGCCACATTGCCGTTTTGCCAGGTGCCGTCAAAATAAGTGCGCAGGTTGTCGCTCAGTGCCATTGTCTTCTCCCCTTGAGCATTCGCATTACCGCGTTCCTAACGCTGCGGCAGGTCCGACTGCAAGGGCTAGCGTGCGCGCGCGCCGCAACGACGGCGCGTCACGGGATCAGATTGGCAAGAGGGGTTGGTTGTTGCGCTTGTGACGCGCCACGAGGCGACGTTGGTTGCGCGGCGTTGCAATGACACGCGCTGGTGCAGCCTCCGCCATCGCGCCGATCTCAGGGAACAAGGCCAGGATCTCTTCGCGCGCGTCAGGACTGATGGTTTTCAGCGCTTCGGCCCCGGTGAGCAGACTTTCAGAGGGGGCCCCTTCGGCGAAAATCACCTCATGCTGGTCAAAGAGCAGATGGTGATAGGCGACGCTTTCGGCCTCAGTATCGACAAAAATGCCGGGCAGGGCGGTCAGCCGAATGGCAGAGACCAGTGTCTCAGAGGTGCCAAACATGCGCTCTGCGATACGGGATTGCACCAGCATGCGATGTTGGCGTGACACCAACAGATCGCGTTTGGGCAACCCGCCGCCAAGCGCGCCGGCCACGATACGAATGGGGCGCAGTTTGGGATTGTCGGCAAGATGGGTGGCCTGCAATTCACGGCGCATGTTCATCACCAATCTGCGCGCGTGCCCATTGTGGGTTAGAACTTGATCCCCGGCAATGAGGTCCTCGACCGCAATATCGCCTTTCTTGGTGCGGATCAGCGTGCCTGCCGCAAAGCAGACCACTTCGTCATAGTCCCAGCCGGTGCTGTGGCTTTGATAGCGACCAAGCCGTGCGCCTTCGGTGAAGGCAGAGCCTTCTTGCGGGGCGAAATACCATCCACCGTCTGGCGTGTAGAAAAAGTTGAAATCTTCGACGTGTTTGTTGTTGTCGGTATCTCGAAAATTGATCGAAATCTTGTAGGGCGAGCCCCCGGTCACATTGGCGCTGCCGCCGTCGATACTGACGGTTTCGTTGGAGTCACTGCTGCCCCCCACAGAGGCGTCATCATCGTTGAACACCGCAGTGTGGGACTCATTGTAGGTCGCGTTGTATCCTGTGCCGCTCCACTGGAAAACGGTCATCGTATATTGTGGCATCTGCTCTGCCTTTGATCTGTTGCCCTTTAATGGGTCTTAAAGCTGGGTTAATTTTAAGTGAATCCAGCGCGTTATCCAAGAAATTTTCTGCAGTTTTTCCAGCGCGTCGCGATTTTGCCCTACTGCGATGGCGTTTTCCTTCTATGTTGCAGGTATGGGACAAGAGGGAATGTGAACGGCATGAACCGATTTGTGGCACAACTCGCTGGCGGGATTAGCGCGGTCTTTGTGGTCGCCATATTAAGCGCGACGGTCCTGTCTGCGCAGTCTTCGGAGCCACCGCGCAAAATCTACACCTATGGCAACAGCCTGATCAATCACGGCTCGGGCAATGACAACACCACCGTGCCCCATTGGCTCGCCTATTTTGCTGATCAATCCGAGGTGCGCTTTCTGCTTGATGGCGAGGGTGTGTTCCTGAAGGACATGGACCTCAGCAAACGCCCCACCAGCGACTGGGGGTTTAAGAATGTCGATAGCGCCTGGACCCGGCAATATCGCATGTTTGAACAGGTCGGATACGAGAGCCTTCTGATGAACCCCACCAATTTTGTGCAATATCTGCCGCCTGATGCCGCCTATGAGGGCGACAACCCCGAAGGGCGCAGCCCGCTGTCGATCACCACGGCATTGATGCAGAGCTATGGGGCGGGCAAGCATCTTTATGTTTACGAAGGTTGGGCGGATATGGCCCCGTTTCTCTGGAGCTTTCCACCCGGCGCGCGTCGGCTTGAGAAATACCATCGGTTCAATCAGGGCGAATATCACGATTGGTACGTGGATTTTGTCGCCATGTTGCGCCGTGATCTGCCGGGGGAAAATGTCACGTTGATCCCCGTTGCCCGCATCCTGGCGCGGGCGTTTTTGGAGACCAAACTGGGCCAAATCCCGGTCACAGACCTCTATTCGGATGACGCGCCCCATGGCACGGCGACGCTGTATTTCATGGCAGCGGCGATCACCTACGCCGGTCTTTTTGAAGAGCTGCCCAAACTGGGCGCGCGTCCACAGGATGTGCACCCCGAGGCGATTGCAAATTTTGAGGCGCTGACAGCGCTGATTGCCGAAGAAATGCCTCTGAAAACTGCGGCCGCGACTGAGGCCGCTCCAGAAACACCTGTGCAGGCCGCCGAGGCTGCACCGCTGGACGATCTGCCTGCGCTTGGCATGGGGCTGAACGGCATTTCCGATTGGTCGCCACAGGTGCCTTTTGTCAATCACATGAAATCGGCGCGCCAATGGGTCGGGCATCTGCCCGGACAATTTGGCGGCTGGGGCCATGCGGATTTTGCCGCTGGCGGGCATTTGGATGCCCATGGCTGGCCGATCCGCCTGCCCGAAGAATTGGACCGCATTGAAACCTTGATGCTGACCGATCTGACCGAAGAGGCCGCGTTGCAATCAGGCGTATACCGCCTGACCTATGAGGGCAGTGGCAAGCTGGATATTGCCGGGCGGGTGCGCGCGCTGCGTTATGGTGAAGGGGAAATATGGTTCCGCTTTCAACCCGGCGATGGCGCGGTTGCAGTGGTGATATCGGAAACCGACCCTGAGGGCACGGGTGATTACATCCGCAATATTGCGGTGGTGCGCGAAGACCAGATCCCGCTTTATGAGGCCGGGGTGATCTTCAACCCGGAATGGGTGCAGCACATTCAGGATATGCGCCTGCTGCGCTTTATGGATTGGATGTTCACCAACGGCTCCCCCAAGGTGACGTGGCAAGACCGCGCCGCGCCGGAAGACTACAGTTATACGTGGCGCGGCGCGCCCGCTGAAATAATGCTGGCGCTGGTCAATCAGGTTGGCGCAGACCCATGGTTCAACATGCCGCACCAGGCCGACAATACCTATGTCGAAAACTTCGCAACCCTCGTGCGAGATCAGTTGCGCCCGGGGCTGAAGGCGCATGTGGAATATTCCAACGAGGTCTGGAATTTTCAGTTTGAACAAGCGCAATACGCCGCCGCGCAGGCCGTGGCGCTGTGGGGCGAAGCGGGGCGTGACAATTGGATGCAATATGCCGGACACCGCGCTGCCGAGATTGCCGAGATTTGGAATGCGGTCTTTGACGATGCGGCTGAGCACCGCCTGACCCATGTGCTTGGGGTGCACACCCATTGGCCGGGCTTAGAAGAGCAAAGCCTGTTCGCCCCTCTTTCTGTTGCCTCGGGCCGCCCCGCGCCGGTGACATTTTTTGATGCCTATGCGGTCACGGGGTATTTCGGGCTGGAGGATGAAAGCGCCGCCTATGCCGACAAGATCTTGGGCTGGGTCAAAGAGGGGCGTGAAAGCGGGCAGGGTTTTGATGTGGCAACCCGAAATTTGGCTGCTGATATACGGCGGCATGCGCTGAACACGCTGATCAACGAGGCCTGGCCCTACAACGCCAAGGTCGCTGCGCGAAATGGCTTGGCGCTGATCATGTACGAAGGCGGCAGCCATGTGGTCGGGCGCGGCGCGCAGGTTGATAACGAAGCGCTGACCGAATTCTTGACGCACTTTAACTATACCGATGAGGCCGCCGCGCTTTACGAAGAATTGCTGGGCGCTTGGCGCGCTGTGGGCGGCACGGTGTTTACCGCGTTTGTGGATGTGGCGCGCCCGTCCAAATGGGGCAGTTGGGGGGCGTTGCGCCATGTGAGCGACAGCACCAAGCGCTTTGATGTGCTGCGGGACTATAATCGCGACGTGCCACTGCCAAGTGCAGGCCGCCGGGCAGAGGATTTTGCCCATGGCAGCCTGCAACGCGCAGAGGATCAAGGTGCCGAGCTGGTTGGCACGCCGCTTTCTGACATTTTGCTGGGGCAGGGCGGGGACGATCTGCTGATCAGCGCAGGCGGTGACGATCATATCCACGGCGGCGCGGGCGTTGACCATGCGCTGCTGCCCGGGTTTCTGGAGGAATACCAGTTTTTCCGCGAAGGCGCGCGTCTCAGGGCAGTGGGGCCTGCTGGCACGGTGCGGCTGTTTGCTGTGGAAACCCTGGCTTTTGACAAGGCACCCGAGGTGATCCTGTCGGTGTCAGATTTCTTCTGACACCCGCAGATCCAACGCTTCGCGGGCGATGACCTCAGCGCCGCGATCGGAGCTGAATTGCGCCAGAATGCGTGCGCGTCCGGCCTTGCCCAGCCGCATGGCGTCTTCGGGGTTTGCGACCAAAAGCGAAATGGCAGAGGCCAGCGCCTCAGGATCTCGGGGTGGCACCAGCAGACCGTCGACCCCGTGGCGGATCAGCTCTGGCACCCCGCCGGCATCGGTGCCGATCGTTGGCACCTCGCAGGACATTGCCTCCATATAGGCGACGCCCAGCGGTTCATGCCAGCTGGCCAGCACAAATAGATGTGCATTCAGCAGCGCCCGGCGCACCTCTTCGGCGCTGATCGCCCCCATGAGACGCACATGATTGCCCAATTCGAGAGTTTCAATCTCGGCCTCAAGCACGCTGCGATATCCGCTGCCGCCTGCATCATCCTCGCCCGCAATATCAAGGCGCACGTTCATCCCCTGATCACGTAGCCGGCGCACGGCCTGCATCAATTCGAGATGCCCCTTGACCACGTTGAGCCGTGCGCAGCTGAACAGCCGCAGACTTTCGCCCGGCTGGGGCGGGCTATAGGGCATATCCCGCTGCAACGTCTGCGGATCTACCCCCATCGGCTGCACGAAGAGCTTGGCGGGCAGGTCAGACCCGAGCTGCTCGGGCAGTTCGGCCCGCAGTTTTTCGGTAATCACCGTGGCGAATTTGGCATGGCGCCATTTCAATCGTTGGCCTGGGCCATAATCAGACATCGGCCCATGCAGGGTCAGGCTGTAGCTCGGCCCGCCCATCTGTTGCGCCAGCATTGCAACCAGCGCGGCGCGGCCGCACGAGTGCACATGCACATGGGCAATCCCCTGCGCCGCGCAACTCTCCTTGAGCTTTTGCGCGGCGGCTGTGGTCATCGCCAGATCCTTGGCCAGCGCTTTGCCTTCGCGCAACACGTCTCGCGCCCAGATCAGCGGCGACAGCCCCATGGCCCCGGTCGCCGCAGCCAGAGGATCGATCTTGCCCAGATATGTCGTGCGCACCATGGCCTCTTGGCTCCAGGCGTGGGAAATCAGCCCTTTGGGGGGTCGTTTTGTACTGAAGAGCGCCACAGTGTGGCCCATGCGTTCCAGCGCAAGGATCTCTCGCCAAAAGAAAATATGGGTCTGTCCGGGAAATTCGGGTATCAGATATCCAAGCGTTGGCGATTTTGTCACGGCGAGGCCCCTGTATCATCCGGTTGGGTTTACCAAAGCAGGCTGATGGGTGATTACCATAGGAGAGCCGGAAATCCGAGCAGAATCAAGCCAGTAAAAGGCGGAATTTGGTGAAAACGAGCATCATCATCCCAGCAAGTAACGAAGCGCTCTGGATGAGCGCCTGTCTTGAGGCGGTCCTGGCCTCAGAAAGATTGCAAGGCGCGCAGATCATTGTCGTGGCCAATGGCTGTACGGACAAGACCGCCGACATTGCCCGTCGCTATGCGGTGCTGGCAGAGGAAAAGGGCTGGGCGCTTGACGTGATCGAGCTGAAGATTGGCAATAAGCTGCATGCGCTGAACGTGGGTGATCACGCCGCCAAGGGCGACATTCGCATCTATCTGGATGCGGATGTGCGCGTAAGCCCACGGCTGTTGTGGCAGATGGAGCGTGCGCTGGATCGCGACACGCCGGCCTGGGCCAGCGGGCAGTTGCAGATGGCGGCGGCCAGCCGCGTCAGCCGCGCCTATGCGCGCTTTTGGTCCAAAGTCCCCTTCATGGCGAAATCCGTGCCCGGTGCCGGGCTGTTTGGTGTCAACAAGGCCGGGCGGGCCCGTTGGGAGGATTTTCCCGACATCATCTCTGATGACATGTTTGTACGGCTGCATTTCAAACCGCGTGAACGGCTTGCCGTGCCCGGAACCTACATCTGGCCAGTGGCCGAGGGTTGGAAAAACCTGATCAAAGTGCGCCGCCGCCAAAACGCGGGCGTTGCGCAGCTTGCCGATCGATATCCGCGATTGATGCAGCACGAAGACAAAGGCCAAATGACTAAGGGCGAGCTGGCGCGCGCGGCCAGTCAGCGCCCGCTGGGGTTCTTGGTCTATGGGATTGTCTCCGCCATCGTGCGGTTTACCAATGATCCCGCTGCCCAAACCTGGAGCCGCGGTCGATGAGCGCGGCGCAGAAATCCGGGATCATGACCCGTGCGCGCGGGCTGCTGACAGGCGAGGCCTTCAGCGCCCGGCTGATGCGGGGCGCGGCGCTGACCGTGGCCGGATTTGGCGCGGCGCAGATTTTGCGTCTGGCATCCAACCTGATTTTGACCCGGCTGCTGTTTCCCGAAGCCTTTGGCATGATGACGCTGATCTATGTGTTTTTGCAGGGGCTGAACAATTTTTCCGACGTCGGGGTCAAACCCTCGATCCTGCAAAGCAAACGCGGCGATGATCAGGATTTTCTGGACACGGCCTGGACCATTCAAGTCATCCGGGGCTTTTTGCTGTGGGGCGTGACCTTTGCGCTCGCCATTCCCGCAGCGCGGTTCTTTGATGCGCCGCAGATGACCCAATTGCTGCCTGCAGTGGGCCTGACGCTTGTCATTTCCGGCTTTAACCCAACACGCATGGAAACCGCCAACCGCCATCTCAAATTTGGTCGCCTCACGGTGATTGACCTTGGCGCGCAGGTTGTTGGTCTGCTTGTCGCGCTGGCTTTCGCCTACCTGCTGCAATCAGTCTGGGCGCTGGTCATTAGTGGCATTATCGGCGCTTTGGCGCATCTGGTTCTGGCGATGCTGTTCCTGCCGGGACAGGCCAATCGCTTTCGCTGGGAACCGGCGGCGCGCGATGAGCTGATCCATTTTGGCAAATGGATTTTTCTCAGCACGCTGATGGGGTTTTTCCTCAGTCAGGGCGACAAGATTATCCTGGGTAAATACCTGAACCTTGAGATCCTGGGGATCTACAATATCGGCTATTTTCTCGGCAGTTTTCCGCTGGTGCTGGGCATCACTTTTATCGCGCGCCTGCTGATCCCGATTTATCGTGAGAAACCACCAAAGGAATCGCGGGCAAATTTCAAGAAATTGCAGAAAATGCGCTTTCTGCTTTCAGGAGCGCTTTTGGCGATGTTGTTTGCTGTTGGAGGGCTTTCCACCTGGCTGGTCACGACGTTGTATGACCCGCGTTATGTGCTTGCATCGGGTATCTTGGTGGTGGTCGCATGCGCGCAGCTTCCGCAATTGATCATTTTGACCTATGATCAAGCAGCTCTGGCGGCAGGGGACTCACGACGCTTTTTCGTGCTGATTGCAGCACGCGCGATCATGCTGCTTCTGGGGTTGTTGATTGGGGTCGAATATTTCGGTCTGCTTGGTGCGTTTACGGGGCAGGGGCTTGCGATGCTTCTGGTCTATCCGGTTGTGATCTGGCTGGCGCGCCACCAAGGCACCTGGGACCCGCTGCATGATGCGTTTTTTGCGGTCGTCGGCGGGGGCTTGATGGCAGTTGCCCTGACCTTGAACTGGCCCGCGGTTGCGGCGCTGATCGCCTTGAATTCGCCTTGATCTGTCCCAGTTGCCGCTCTCATTGGCAGCTAGGTTTTCTGTAACGAGTGCGGCGGCTTACCCAAGTGCGCCCGCCGAAGGATTGTGATCGAGCGGACTATGGCGACGGAAACAGAAGCGGATTATTGGACCGAGAACGATATTGCGATTGTGGGCATGGCGGCGCATTTGCCAGGCTCTGCAACGCTTGAGGACTATTGGACCAATCTGCGGGACGGGGTGGAATGTATCACCCCGCTGAGCGAAGAGGCGCTGCTGGAGGCAGGGGAAAGCCCGTCGCGCCTGCGCCACAAGAACTATGTGCGCGCGGCGGCGATTCTGGAGGATTTCGAAAAATTTGATGCGGAGTTCTTTGGCCTCAGCCCCAAAGAAGCCGCAATCATGGACCCGCAGCATCGCCAGTTTCTGGAAGTCAGCTGGGAAGCGCTGGAAATCGCCGGTCACATGCCTGAACGGTTTGAAGGCGACATTGGCGTCTTTGGCGGCTGCGGCATGGGCAGCTATTTCTATTTCAATGTCTGCAGCAACCCGGAGCTGGTGGACAGCACCGGCATGTTCCTGCTGCGCCATACCGGCAACGACAAGGATTTCCTCTCGACCCGGCTGAGCCATATTCTGGATCTGAAGGGCCCCAGCCTGTCGGTGCAGACTGCATGTTCCACCTCGCTGGTTGCCGCGCATTACGCCTGTCAGGCGCTTTTGAATGGCGAATGTGACATGGCGCTGGCGGGCGGCGTCACGATCGAGTTGCCGCACAAGCGCGGCTATATCTTTGAAGAGGGGGAAATCCTCTCGCCCGACGGTCACTGCCACGCCTTTGATCACCGCGCTCAGGGCACGGTCTTTGGCAGCGGCGCGGGCGTTGTCGTGCTGCGCCGCATGGCGGATGCTTTGGCGGATGGCGATCATATCTGGGGCGTCATTCGCGGCTCTGCGGTCAATAACGACGGCTCGGCCAAGGCGGGTTATCTGGCCCCGTCTGTGGATGGGCAAGCCGCCGCAATTGCCGACGCGCAGGCCATGGCGGATGTCACCGCTGATACCATCGATTATGTCGAATGCCACGGCACCGGCACCTATCTGGGCGACCCGATTGAGGTGGCAGCCCTGACCGAAGCTTTCCGCGAGACCACCGATGCGCGCGGCTATTGCCGCATCGGATCGGTCAAAACCAACATCGGCCATTTGGACACCGCCGCCGGGGCGGCCAGCCTGATCAAAACCGCGCTGTCGCTGCATCACAAACAGATGCCGCCGTCGCTTGGGTTTGAGGCCCCGAACCCGGCGATTGATTTTGAAAGCAGCCCGTTTGAGGTCAACGCTGCCTTGCAGCCCTGGGAGAGTCATAAGGGGCCGCGCCGTGCGGGCGTTAATTCGCTCGGCGTCGGGGGCACCAACGCCCATGTGATTGTCCAAGAGGCCCCACAGCGCCCGGCGTCCGAGCCTTCGGATTGGCCCTATCACCTGTTGACCATATCCGGACGCAACGCGAAGGCGCTGGACGCCAATTGCGCCGCGCTCGCTGCGCATCTGCGCGCCCATCCTGATCAGGATCTGGCGGATGTCGCCTATACGTTGCAAAAAGGCCGCCGCGCGTTTGAAAAGCGCCGCATTGTTGTGGCGCGCGATCACGCGGAGGCGGCGACGCTTCTAGACGAAAAGACCGAGCGCCGCGTTTTCACCCATACCGCAGATCATGCCGACCCTGAGGTCGTGTTCATGTTCCCCGGCGGCGGCGCGCAATATGCCCGCATGGCGCAGGACCTTTATGAAACCGAGCCGGTGTTTCAGGATTGGATGGACCGCGGGCTGGATATCCTGCAGGCCAAGGTCAGCCATGATGTGCGCGCGCTTTGGCTTGCCGAAGGGATGGATCTGACAGCCGCTGATGAACAGCTAAAACAGCCCTCGCTGCAACTGCCGCTGATCATGATTGTCGAATATGCGCTGGCGCAGCTCTGGATGAGTTGGGGTGTAACGCCTGCGGTGCTGATGGGCCATTCCATGGGCGAAAACACTGCCGCCTGTCTGGCCGGAGTCATGAGCTTTGAGGACTGCATCGGGCTGGTTCTTTTGCGCGGTCAACTGTTTGACACGGTGCCTGCGGGCGGCATGCTCAGCGTACCGCTGGCGCTGGATGCGCTTCACCCCTATCTGGATGATGATCTTGATATTGCTGCGGAAAATGCAGCCGATTTGACGGTGGTTTCTGGCCCCGATGCTACGCTTCAGGCACTGGCGGAGCGTTTGGCGGCGGATGAGATTGAGGCGCAGCGTATCGCCATCGATATTGCCGCCCATTCGCGCATGCTGGAGCCGATCCTGGCAAAATTCGAGGCCTATCTGCGCCAGATCACCCTGAGCGCGCCAAACCTGCCGATTATGTCGAACCGCAGCGGTCAACTGCTGAGCGACGCCGAGGCGATGGACCCGATGTATTGGGTGGGCCATCTGCGCGGCACCGTGCGCTTTGCCGCCTGCGTTGAGACCTGCGCTGCCAAACCGGGCCGCATCTTTCTTGAGGTTGGCCCGGGCAAAGCGCTCAACTCGCTGGCGCGGATGAACCGGCAGGTCGGCGCGGGGCGCACCCTGTCCAGCCTGCGCCATCCGCAGGAAGAGATTGAGGATGATCTGTATTTCATGCAGGTGCTGGGACAGCTCTGGGCCTGTGGCGCTGGATTTGACTGGGCACAAATCTGGGGCGAGGCGCGGCGCAATCGCGTGATCCTGCCGACCTATCAGTTTCAGCGCAGTTCCTATTTCATTGCACCCGGCAGTCACGCCAGTACCGCGACAGAGGCGCTGTTGCGTCAGGAAAACATGGCCGATTGGGGCTATCGTAGCGCTTGGATGCCGCGCGCGGCAGAGTGTGACGTTGATCTGGCCGAGGACCTGACACTGGCGGTGCCGCACACTTGGCTGATTTTTCTGGATGACGCTGGCCTGGGCACGGCGCTGACAGGCAAGCTGCGCGCTGCCGGGCAGACCGTAATTACCGTGGCGGCGGGTGACGCTTATGATCGCGTCAGCGAGGATCACTATCTTCTGGCCCCAGAGCGCGGCCGCGAAGGGTATGACCAGCTGTTGGCCGACCTGATCGCCCTTGGCCGTGCGCCGGACCGGATTGTGCATCTCTGGCTGCTGACGGCGAGCGCAAGCCATCGCCCGGGCAGCAGTTTCTTTCATCGCAATCTTGAGCAGGGGTTTTACAGCCTGATGTTCCTTGGCCAAGCCATGGTATCGGAAAACCTTGCGCGGCCTATTCAGTTGACAGCCGTCACCAATGGTGCGGCGCAACTGCGACAGGAGGGGCTGCCGCAGCCGGAAAAAGCCACCATCCGAGGCCCGCTGGGCGTGATGCCGCGTGAGGTGCCCGGCCTGTCGTGCAAAAGCATTGATGTGGATGAGCTGGATGTCGGGGCTTTGCTGCCGCTTTTGACCGAAGATCTGATGGCCCCGCCGGAAACTGCGCAAGTGGCCTATCGCGGCGCGCGCCGCTTTGTCAAAACCAGCAAACCCCTGCCGCTGCCCGCGCAGGCCGCACTAGAATGGCAGGCGGGTGCCACCTATCTGATCACAGGCGGTTTTGGCGGCATCGGCGTGACCGTCGCCCGGGACATGCTGCAGGCTGGGGCCAATGTGGTCCTGCAAACCCGTCGCGCACTGCCCGCGCGCAGCGAGTGGGATAGTATTCTTGAATTTACCGGCAGCACCGATCGTCGCGCGCGTCAGATCGCAATCGTCCGCGAGCTGGAGGCATTGCCCGGCAATCTAAAAATTGTTGTGGCGGATGTGAACAATATCAACGACATGCGCGCCGCCAAAGAGGATATCTTGGCGCAATTTGGCGCGATCACCGGGGTCATCCATGCTGCGGGCGTGATTAATGACGCGCCGATGCTGTCCAAATCTTCCGCCGATGTCGAAGACGTGCTGGCCCCCAAACTGCACGGCACCCTGGTGCTGGACCAGCTGTTTGCCGATGGTGCATTGGACTGGCTGGTGCTCTTTGCCTCGACCTCCACGGTGATCACTCCGGCGGGGCAGGTCGACTACGTCGCCGCAAATGAGTTCCTCAACGCCTATGCCCAAAGCCGTGCCGGTGATCAGACCAAGGTTCTCGCCGTCAATTGGGGGGTGTGGTCTGATGTGGGCATGGCTGCCGAGGCGATTGCCGCCGACACAAGCGCCAAGCCGACCAAGCGACGCCCGGTTGAGGCCCCGACCTTGTCTGACGTGGCGATCGACGCCGATGGCACCCTGACGTTTGAGGCCACGCTTGACGCCGACACCACATGGATGTTGGATCAGCACCGCAGCCTGCTGGGAGAGGCGATCATGCCCGGCACAGGGTATCTGTCGCTGATTTCAGAAGCGATGCAGGTGCTGGATGGCGCGCGGGCCTATGCTGTGCGGGATTTGACTTTTCTACGGGCGCTGCATGTGACTGAGGGCGCGACCCGCGCGCTGCGGCTGAGGCTCACGCCAACCGATGCGGGATATGATCTTGCGGTGCTGGCCGATTATCGTGACGGCTTTGTCGTGCACGCCGAAGGGCGTATTGCCATGTCCGCGATGCCGCAACCGACCGGGTTTGATCTGGCGGCGGTGCGCGCGCGTTGCGATCAAGATGTTGCGCAGGCCAAGCCGGGCGAAACCTTGCGCAGCCCGCAAGAGGCACATCTGCGCTTTGGACCGCATTGGCAGGTGGTGACGCAGACAGCGCTGGGCGCGGGCGAGGGGCTGGCCGAATTGACGCTTCCGGATCATCTGCGCCAAGAGGCAAAAGGCATGGCGCTGCACCCCGGTTTGCTTGATTTGGGCACTGGCTGGGCGATGCAATTGATTGATGGCTATCAGGCCGGAAACCTTTGGGTGCCGGTGCGCTATGACGCGCTGCGTCACTATGGGGCTTTGCCGGCGCAGATCGTCAGTTGGGTGCGATTGGTGGACGGCACTTCAGGCAGCGGCACCGCGCGGTTTGACGTGGTGCTGGCCGACAAAAACGGCTCTGTCTGTGTCGAAGTGCAGGGGCTGACCCTGCGGCGTCTGGCTGGGGGCTTTGCGCTGAATGCCATGCCCGCGCCGAAAGCCTCGGAAATTCTGCGGGACGGGGCCGCGCAACAGGTGCAGCCGCTATCGGCCAATGAACAGCGGCTCCAGCAAACCGTGGCCGAAGGGATCCCGGCGCAGCTGGGCGGCGAAGCGTTGCGGCGTGCCATGGGTCAGATGGGCCAAAGAGGCCAAGGCGCCAAAGGCCTGTCGCAGGTCATTGTCTCGTCGCTTGATCTTGCTGGCCTGTCGGCGCAGCTTGATGCGCTTGGCGCGGATGATCCGGCCCAAAACCAGGGCTTTGAGCGCCCGGATCTGGATTCAGAATTTGTTGCCCCCGCCAATGATATCGAACGCACGCTGGCGCAGTTCTGGCAGGAGCTTCTGGGCATCGACGAGGTGGGCACGCAGGACAGTTTCTTTGATCTGGGCGGGCATTCGCTGGTCGCTGTGCGGCTGTTTTCCATGGTGAAAAAGACCTATCAGATTGATTTTCCAATTTCAGTGCTGTTTGAGGCACCGACCATTGCGCAATGCGCGGCGCTGATTGCGGAGCGTATTGGTCCTGCCGCCGCAAGTGAGAGCCCGCAGCCCGCAGAGACCGCCAAGGCCGAAGTGCCAGAGCGCCGCTATACGCATATCGTGCCGATGCAAGTGGCCGCTGACAGCGAAAAAACCCCGTTTTTCCTGGTGGCGGGCATGTATGGCAATGTGCTGAACCTGCGCCATCTGGCGCATCTGATCGGCGCGGACCGGCCCATTTACGGGCTGCAGGCGCGGGGGTTGTTTGGCGATGCTGCCCCGCATGATGATCTGGCCGAGGCCGCGCGCGATTACCTTGCTGAATTGCGGCAGGTGCAGCCCAAGGGGCCGTATCTGCTGGGCGGGTTTTCAGGCGGTGGCATTACTGCTTATGAAATGGCGCAGCAGTTGACCGAGATGGGCGAAGAGGTTTCGCTTTTGGTGATGCTGGACACGCCATTGCCGCTGCGCCGCCCCCTGTCGCGCGAGGATCGCATTGCCATTCAGATGCAGGAACTCAAAGCGGGCGGGCCGGGCTATCTGGCACGCTGGATCAAGAACCGCGTCGCATGGGAGCTGCAAAAGCGCCGCCGGCCCGAGGCCACCGATGACACGGTGGGCGCGCAGTTCCATAATGCTGAGATCGAAGCCGCGTTTTACCGCGCCTTGCCGAAATATCAGCTGCGTCCCTGGCAGGGGCGGGTGGCGCTTTTCCGTCCGCCGCTTGTCGGTAAATGGCAGGTGGGGCCGGATCGCTGGGTCAACAGCGAGCGCACCTATGTGCTGCCGGACAACGACTGGGGGCAATATGTGTCCGATCTGGTGGTGAGCGAAGTGCCCGGGGATCATGACAGTATGGTGCTGGAGCCGAACGTGCGGGTCTTGGCCGCGCAGATCCAAAAAGAAATTGAACGCGCCGAGGCGCGCCACCAGGTGGTGGTGCCCTTTCGCCCGGCTGCGGAGTAAGCCATGACCGATAGCACCGTTTGGACGGTTATTCTGAATTATCGCACCGCCGAAATGACGCTGCAGGCGGCTGAGGCCGCATATGCAGATATGGCCAATATCCCGGGCAAGATTGTCATTGTCGACAACGACAGTGGCGACGGCTCGTTTGAGGCGCTTCAGGCAGGCGTTGCGGCCAAGGGCTGGCCACAGACGCGCATTGAGGTGCTGCAATCGGGCCGCAATGGCGGTTTTGGCGCGGGCAATAATTTTGGCATTCGCCATGGTTTTGCCTGTGGGATTGACGGCGCACTGCCAGATTACTTTTTCATTCTGAATTCAGATGCCTTTCCGCAAACCGGCGCGATCAATGCCCTGCGCCAGCATCTGGATCAGCATCCCAACACCGGCTTTGCGGGGAGTTATATCCACGGGCCGGATTATGCGCCGCACCTGACGGCTTTCCGTTTTCCCTCCATAAGCGGAGAGCTGGAAGGCGCGGCGCGTCTGGGGCCAATCAGCCGCCTCTTGAAACATGCGATTGTTCCGTTGCCGGTGCCCGCGCAGACCTGCCGCGTGGATTGGCTGGCCGGGGCGTCAATGATGATGCGGCGGCAGACGCTGGAAGAGATTGGCCTGTTTGATGAGGCCTATTTTCTGTATTTCGAAGAGACGGATCTGTGCCTGCGTGCGCAACGCGCCGGGTGGTCGACCGATTATGTGCGCGAAAGTGAAGTGATGCATATCGGCTCTGTCTCAACCGGCATGAAAAGCTGGCAGCGCATTCCGGGCTTCTGGCTGGATAGCCGGTGGCACTATTTCCGGCGCAACCATGGGTATGGCTATGCGATTGCCGCGACGCTGGCGCATTTGACTGGCGGGGCCATCGCGCGTTTGCGCGGTTTTGTGCAACGAAGAACCACAGAGCAGCCCAAATATTTCCTCATTGATATGGCATATCATGCGGCAAAGGCGGCGATTGGGCGCGACAATCGACGTCAGAGAAAAATTGATTATCCCAAGGGTTTAAGGCCTTTGCACGGAGAGTAGGCAATGAATATCGAGCGTCCATCCGGACAGGCACCGCAGCGTGCACTGATGATTGGCAATGAATCGCTTCTGATCGAATGCGCCAAGATTTGGCGCGCCGCAGGCCACGATATCGCCATGATCCTGACCCGGAACGACGCCATCGCTGCTTGGGCCAAGGCCGAAGGCTTGCCCTGTCAGCACCACGACGGCGCGCTATCGGCGCTGACGGTGAAAGCCGAGTATGACTGGCTCCTAAGCATTGCCAATTTGCAGATTATCCCAGAACGGATGCTGCGCGCGGCCCAACGCGGCGCGGTGAATTTCCATGATGGCCCGCTGCCTGATTACGCCGGTCTCAATGCGCCGGTCTGGGCGCGGCTGAACGGCGAATACCGCCACGGCATCAGCTGGCACATGATCGAAAACGGCATCGACGAGGGCGACATCCTTGTTCAGCGCCTGTTTGACATCCGCGAAAGCGATACCGCGCTCACGCTGAACACCAAAAGCTTTGGCGCAGCGCTCGACAGTTTCCCGGACGTGGTTGCAGCCCTTTCTACCGCAACGCTCCCGCGTCAGCCTCAGGATCTGAGCAAACGGCGCTATTTCGCGCGTGATCAGCGGCCTGAGGCCTTCGGGCGTCTCAGTTTTGACGGCACATCTTCCGAGATCATCAACATGGTGCGCGCGCTGGATCACGGCGATTATTTCAATCCGCTGACGTGCCCCAAAATATCACTTAATGGCGTCATCGCCTGCGTGGGTGCGGCGGAGATTGCGAGCGGTCAGGGGCAGCCCGGTCAGATCCTTGATGTGACAGAGGCGGCGCTGACCGTGGCCACGGCTGACGGGGCCGTCACGCTCAGCGGCCTCACCGATGCCATGGGCCGCGCGCTGCAGCCTGCAGACATTGCCCAAGCAGGGCAGCCGCTTGCTGCGCCGCAATCACCTGAACGGCTGACCGCAGCGCAGAGCAAAATTGCCCCCCACGAAAGCTTTTGGCGCGATGTCCTTGCCGGGTTCGTGCCCGCGAAATTGCCGCTGATCGCAACATCCGATGAGGCCGCTGATTTCGCGAGCCTGCCAGTTGATCTCCCAGAGGGCATGAGTGTCGCGGCGCGCTTGGCCGCCATTGCCCTGCTGGCCGAAACCAGCGGTAGCGAGGCCCCCGCGCATCTGGCGCTGGTGGCTGAGGGCATGACCCATGCGGCGGGTTATGTGGCACCTTGGGTGCCCTTCGCGCTGCGCCCCTCTGAAGACACGCCGCTCTCCGCAGTGGTTCAATCGGCAGAAGATCAGTTTGCCAGGCTTTGCGCCAAGGACAGCTATGCGCTGGACCTTGTGGCGCGCGCGCCTGATATCGCCCCGATCACAGACCCAGATATCGCCGTCATCTGTGACCCTGATGCCAGCACGCTGGAAACCGTGCCGCTGAATCTGGTGATGACCGAGGCCGGGCTGCGGCTGCGCTATGACCAAAACCGCGTGACCGAAGATCACGCCGCGCGCCTGATGGCGCGTCTGGCCTTAATCGCGCGGCAGGTGGCCGATGGCGCACTCCTGCGCAGCGCGTTGGATCCGTTACCTGTTGCTGAGCGCGACGCACTTGTGAACACGGCGAATGAAACCGCCGTTGCGGTGGATCTTGATCAAAGCATGGTGGCCGCCATTGCTGCGCAAGCGGCTGAAACCCCAGACAAAACAGCCGTGGTCTTTGCCCATGGCACGCTGACCTATGCGGAGCTTGAGGCCCGCGCCACCCGCACAGCCGCCGCGCTGATTGCGCGCGGCGTTCAAAAAGGCGACATCATTGGCGTGCATTGCAAACGCTCACTTGATCTTGTGGTGGCCTGCCTTGCGGTGATGAAAGCAGGGGCCGCCTATCTGCCACTCGATCCGAGCTTTCCTGCCGACCGCATCGCGCTTTACATAGAAGACAGCGCCACGCAGCTGATTATCACCCAATCGACGATTTCAGCTGAGCTGCCGGATACGGCCGCGCAGCTGCTGGAGATCGATGTCGATGCCAGCTGCCAAGATACCAGCCCCGGTGCGCGTGCGGATCTGCCGGCTGTGTCGGGCCGTGATCTCGCTTATATGATCTATACTTCCGGCTCTACCGGGCGCCCCAAAGGGGTCATGGTCGAGCATGGCAATGTCGCCAATTTCTTTGCCGGGATGGATGCGCGCATTCCGCCGGCGGATGATCCGGTTTGGCTGGCTGTTACCAGCCTTTCGTTTGATATTTCGGTGTTGGAGCTGTTTTACACGCTGTCACGCGGCTACAAGCTGGTGCTCAGTGGTGATGAAAGCGCCACACAGATTTCCAACGGCCCGGTCGGCAGCGGCGGAACGCCGATGGATTTCAGCCTCTATTACTGGGGCAATGACGATGGGGCGGGATCCGGTAAATATCGGCTGCTGCTGGAGGGGGCGAAATTTGCCGATGACAACGGATTTTGCGCGATCTGGACGCCTGAGCGGCATTTCCACGCCTTTGGTGGCCCCTATCCGAACCCCTCTGTAACCGGCGCAGCCGTGGCCGGGATGACGCGCAATATTGGCGTGCGGGCAGGCAGCTGCGTTGCGCCGCTGCATCATACGGCGCGCATTGCCGAAGAATGGGCCGTCATTGACAATCTGACCAATGGCAAGGCAGGGCTGGCGATTGCCAGCGGCTGGCAGCCGGATGACTTTGTCCTGCGCCCCGAAAACACGCCGCCCGCCAATAAACCGGCGATGTTTGAGCAGATCAAGGATCTGCGCAAACTCTGGCGCGGTGAAGCGGTCGAATTCGCCCGCCAGGATGGCAGCATGATGCCTGTGATCACTCAGCCCCGGCCCGTGTCCGAACAGCCTGATCTGTGGGTGACAACCGCAGGCAACCCGGAAACCTGGCGCGAAGCGGGCCGCAATGGCACCCATGTTCTGACCCACCTTCTGGGACAGAGTATCGGTGAAGTAGCTGAAAAGATTGCGTTATACCATGATGCACTGCGCGAAGCGGGGCATGACCCAAAGGCCTTTAAGGTCACGCTGATGCTGCATAGTTTTGTCGGCGCAGACCGCGAAGAAGTGCGCGAGATTGCGCGCGATCCGATGAAAGACTACCTGCGGTCTGCCGCTGGTCTGATCAAGCAATACGCATGGGCCTTCCCCGCCTTCAAGAAACCGGAAGGGGTGAAAAACCCCTTTGAACTCGATCTTGGCAGCCTGAATGACGAGGAACTGGAGGGCATCTTGGATTTTGCCTTCCTGCGCTATTTTGAAGATTCCGGCCTGTTTGGCACGGTGGAGGATTGCGTTGAAAAGGTTGAGGCGCTGAAAAAGATCGGCGTCACCGAAGTGGCCTGCCTGATTGATTACGGCATTGATACCGACGTGGTGCTTGAAGGTTTGAAACCGCTGGCCGAGGTTGTCGCGCGCTGTAACCACGGGGGCGGGGTGCGCAATGATGATGTGTCGATTGCTGGGCAGATCATGCGCCATAAGGCAACGCATCTGCAATGCACCCCCGCGATGGCGCGTATGCTGACGATGGACGAGAATGCCGCTGTCGCACTGGGGCAGATTGACCAGATGTTGATCGGCGGCGAAGCGCTCTCTGGGACGCTTGTGGCTGAAATCAACGCGCTGACGGATGCGAAAATCACCAATATGTACGGGCCAACGGAAACCACGATCTGGTCCTCCACCGCAGTCGCGCAAAGCGCCGACGGTGTCGTGAGCATCGGCACGCCGATTGCCAATACCCAGTTTTATGTGTTGGGCGAGAATATGCAGCCTGTGCCGCTTGGCGTGGCAGGGGAGCTTTATATTGGTGGCGCCGGGGTCACGCGCGGCTATTGGCAGCGCCCGGAGCTGACCGCAGAACGCTTTGTTGATAGCCCGTTTGAGCCCGGCGCGCGGCTGTATCGCACCGGCGATCTGGTGCGGGCGCGTCTGGCAGGTGGGTATGATTTCATCGGGCGCGCCGATTTTCAGGTCAAACTGCGCGGCTATCGCATTGAGCTGGGCGAAATTGAAAGCCGCCTGGAAGAGATGGCCGAGGTGGCTCAGGCGGTGGTTATCGCGCGCGAGGATACGCCTGGCGATGTACGTCTGGTGGCCTACCTGCGCGGCAGCGCCGAGCCGGAGACCATGCGCGCCCATCTGGCGCAGCACATGCCTGATTACATGGTGCCCAGTCACTTTGTGACGCTGCAGGATTTCCCCCTGACGCCAAATAAAAAGGTGGATCGCAAAGCTTTGCCCGCGCCGCAACAGCGCGCGCCGCGTGCGGCCGTTCTAAGTGCTGAAATTAACGTGAATTATGGCGCGCAATCATCTGATATTATGTCGAAAATATCGGAGATATGGTGCGATATTCTTGGGCTGGATTCCGTACATGCGGGGGACAATTTCTTTGACCTTGGCGGCCATAGTCTTTTGGCTGTTCAGGCCCATCGCCTGCTGCGGGACAGCCATGGGTATGACAAGCTGTCGATCACCGACATTTTCCGTTTCCCGGTTCTGTCGGCGCTGGCGGACCGTGTGGCCAGCTTTGGTACGCCGCAGGTGCGCCCCTCCACAAAGCAACCTGCACCCGCGCCAACTGACTCTGTCGCTGGGAAAGGGGGCTCTGCACGACAAGAAATGATGTCAAAACGGCGCGCCCTGCGCGCCCGCCGCCGGGAGAAGAGCCCATGACCATGCCATTGCGCCAATTGTCCATGCTTGAAATGGCGGCCCGCACCATTGTGCCCGCGCGGGTTGCCGTGGCTGTCACCGCCGCCGACCACACGGCGGAGCCTTTGTGGCAGGCCGAAGAGGCCGCCATCGCCGCTGCGCGCCCGGCGCGCCGGGTCGAATTTACCGCAGGCCGGGCTGCGGCGCGCAAGGCGCTGCTGGCATTGGGGCGCGCGCCCTCGGCCATCCCGATGGGGGCGGATCGCGCCCCGGTCTGGCCGCGCGCAATTGTTGGCAGCATCGCCCATGATGACCGCGCCTGTATCGCCGTGGTGGCAGAGCGGGACCGCATGCGCGCCATCGGCATAGATCTGGAACCCGACGCCCCACTGGAAGCAGACCTTTTTGGCGAGATTTGTCGCCCAGAAGAGCTGGCGTGGCTGCGGCAACTGCCGTTTGAGCGCCGGGGCCATGTCGCGCGCCGGTTTTTCAGCGCCAAAGAGGCCATCTATAAATGCCAATATGCGGTCAGCCACGAAATGTTCGATTTTCACGCGCTGTCTTTGGTTTTTGATCATCAGGGGCGATTTGATGCGCGGTTAATGAAAGCGGTGCCGGGCTTTGATCACGGGGCCTTGTTCCGCGGAACGTCCATCAAGGCTGGTGATCAGATCCTGAGCCTGTGCCACATCGGCGAAGGGGTGGATCTGGAAGATGATCACCGCAATTCAGTCATCGGATAACCACATTCCGGTGGCAGAACCCTTAGAAACAAGATTAATGCAAACAGGGTCTTGGCGACAAAACGACCGATTTGCAGAGGAATGAGTAGGCGAATGAACAGGTTGGCGACCCTTGATGAGGTGATCAGCGCGGTATTGCGACATATCGTGCTTTTGGCGGTTGTGGTGGCAATTGGGGTGGTGGCTTCGCTCTTTTATGCGCTCAGCCTGCCGCGCGAATACGAAACCAGCGCGGTGATTCAGATTGAACAGCCACAGGTGCAGGCCCCGAATCTCAGCGGCGTGTCGTCGGTGAATGCGCAGACGCTGCAGCAGCTCCAGATCATCGAGCAACGGGTGATGTCGCGTGACAATCTGTTGGCGATCATCAAAGCCGAAGGGCTGTTTGCGGCCGAGGCGGATTTGACCGACAACCAGAAAGTGGCGGCCCTGCGCCGATCGGCCAGCGTGATCCGCATTTCCGATCCGGCGCTGGCCTGGCGGCCCGACGTGATCCCAACCGCGATGAATATCACCGTTCGCCTGGGCGACCCGGAGGTAGCGACCCGTGTGGCCAACACGCTTGTGGACAATGTGCTGGAAGAAAACCGCAGTCGTCGTGCGCTCCGTGCTAGCGAAACGCTGGCGTTTTTTGAAAGTGAAGAGCAACGCCTGGGCACCGAGATCGAAGCGCTGGAGGCGCGGATTTCTGAATTCAAACGCAACAATGCCGACAGTCTTGATGGCGGATTGGCTGTGCACCGCGAAGAACTGGCGCTGCTGGAGCAGGAAAAATTGGCGGTGGATCGGGAAATCATTCAACTGACCAGCAGCACGCGCGGGACACGCAATTCCGTGGCCCAGAACCGGATCGAGCAGCTGGAAGAGCAGCGGCAGCTGCTGGAAGCGCGCATTGATCGCGTCCGGGTCTTTGTGGAAAGTGCGCCGGAAGCTGAACGCGAACTCAGCGGGCTGGAACGGGCGCTGATGAAGCTGACGGATCAGTATCAGGTCATCACGCGCAACCAGGCGGAGGCCGAAATGGGCGCGATGCTGGAGGCAAGCCAACAAAGCGAAAGCTTCCGCGTGCTCGAACGGGCCGTGGTGCCCGACTACCCGATTGCCCCGAACCGCAAAATGATTGCGCTTATGGGATGTATTTTGTCCGGGCTGGCCGGCCTTGCGTTGATTGCGGTGCTGGAATTGCGCAATCCGGTGATCCGTACAGAGCGGCAATTGGAGCGGCATTTGGCGTTGCGTGCAGTTGCCGTGATCCCCACGGTCCACGTCGCCCATGAGAAAGCGCGCAGCCGTGTCTTCTGGGGGCTGGGCATTGCCTTGGCTGTCGTGGGCTTCGTTCTTGTGGCGGCCTATGTCTCGGCCCGCTAGCGACTCGGGCGCACTTTAAATCAAATTGATTCCATTACAGAAATCAGGCGCCACATTGGCGCCTTTTTTCATGTGCGCGTGCCTTAATTGCGAATCAAATTGTGACCCGCCATAGGGTTAGGTTTCCGCATTATGCACGCATGACGTTTAATTTATTAATGATCCTAGGATTGAGGGGGAATTGGAAACGCCGCTTTTTGGCGAATTATGGACAATCGCAGGTAAGTGTCGGGATTTGTTAAGAAATGGAAAAAATCACCCGGCAAATTGGGCTTAATTTTGGCAATTTCGGATAGGATTTTGCCATACTTTAGAAAATATCGTTTAAAAACAATACGCTAAACCTATGCGTGTATGGTAATTTTCTGGACGATTTTTGCCACATTTGATACTGTTTCTTTGAAAGTTGAATTAGACGCAGATTACGACAGAGACGGAATTCCCGCCCAAACTGAATTTCAGTATCGGGGGCACGATAAGGCGGGAGGACTTCCAGACACCTCAGGGACAAACGCATGCTTTGCATGCGATGGGGCGTTGTTGTCTGCAATCCTGGGAAGGAATTGGGATGGCTTATTTGGATCGGCGCGTGATCGCGCTCGAGACGATTGCAGTGAAAGGATCGGCCCCCGGTCTGTATGCTGCGTTTTTCAAACGTGCCTTTGATCTGGCCTGTGTGGCGCTTCTGGCGTTGCCAGTGGCAGTCGTTGTCGGCTTTCTGGCGCTTTTCGTGGCGCTGGATGGGTATTCGGCGTTTTATCTGCAAAAGCGGATCGGCCGGAATGGCAAAGTGTTTTACATGGTCAAGCTGCGCAGCATGGTCAAAAATGCAGACCTGATACTGGAGGGGCATCTGGCGCGCAACCCAGAGGCGCGCGCTGAATGGGACGAAAAACAAAAGCTGAAGAATGACCCGCGCATCACCAAAGTCGGTAAATTCATCCGCAAGACCTCGCTTGATGAACTGCCGCAGCTTTGGAATGTTCTGATGGGCGATATGTCTTTGGTTGGGCCGCGCCCCATGATGGAAGACCAGAAATCCATCTATCCGGGTGCAGATTATTACAAGCTGCGTCCAGGCATCACCGGGCTGTGGCAGGTGTCAGAACGCAACGAAGCCAGCTTTGCCCAGCGCGCCTTTTACGACAACATGTATTACGACGATCTGGGTTTTGTCAGCGATCTGAAAATCATGCTGCGCACCGTGGCGGTTGTGCTGACCGCAAAAGGGCACTGACCGACCGACGAATTTGTACCCGTAACGAGTGAATTGAGAAGAGCACGCCATGAAAATGGCGTGTTTTCTTTTTAGGGTGACTCTCAAGTAAGATATCGCAGGGCGACTCGGCCCATATCGGTGCATGAGCAGTCAAAGGATCAAAGCGCAGATGCCCAACAGCATTGCCTTTCTGGTGTTGGCCAGTTGGCCCTTGATCATGGTGGGGCTATTCCGCGCCATGCCGCCGGCGCGCGCGCTGATCTGGTCGTTTCTGGGGGCCTATCTGCTGCTGCCACCCAACCCGACCGCTTTTGATTTTCCGCTGATGCCGCCGATCAACAAGTTGACGTTGCCCAATCTGACATCGCTGTTTCTGGTGATCTTCATGCTGCGCATTCAGGTCAAATGGTTGCCGGAGTCGCTCTGGGGCAAGGTGCTGACGCTGGTCTTTGTCTTTAGCCCGCTGTTCACCGTGCTGACAAATTCCGAGCCTGTGCTTTTTGCGACGGGCGGGTTGCGCGGGCTGTATTTCATGGATGTCATTGCCCTTGTGATGACGCAAATGATGTTGTTGATCAGCTTTACCCTGGCGCGGCAATTCCTGACCACCAAAGAAGATATGCGCGATCTGCTCATCGCGCTCTGTATTGCGGGGCTATTCTATTCCTTTCCGATGCTGCTTGAGGTCCGTCTGAGCCCGCAACTTAATGTTTGGATCTATGGCTATTTCCAGCACGCCTTTGATCAGATGATGCGCAACGGCGGCTTCCGCGCCATCGTGTTTCTGAACCACGGTATTTGGGCGGCGATGTTCATCATGATGGCGTTGGCCGCAACCGCGACATTGACGAAATATGCCGAAGGGCGCGCGCGGCTGCTGTTTGGTTGTGCCACGGTCTTTCTGTTCGTGGTTCTGGTCCTGAACAAAACGCTCAGCCCGCTGATCTATGGATTGGTTTTCTTGGCGCTGGTCTTCCTGACCAATTGGCGCATGCATTTGCGCCTTGCACTGTTGCTGGCCTCGCTGACCATTGCCTACCCGCTGATCAAGGGCGTGCAGATGGTTCCCGAGACGCAGATCCTGGCCGCGGCCAGCGCGGTGCACGAAGAGCGGGCGCGCTCGCTCAAGTTCCGATTTGACCAAGAGACGATCCTGCTGGACCGCGCCGCAGAAAAACCGATCTTTGGCTGGGGCACCTGGGGCCGCAACCAAATTCTTGACCCGGTGACAGGACGCATCCAGTCGATCAGCGACGGGCGCTGGATCATCACAATTGGCGTGTTTGGCTGGGTTGGTTTTCTGGCAGAGTTTGGACTTTTGGCGCTGCCGATCTTTCTGCTGGCCTTCGAGGCCGGGCGCGCAAAGAAAACGACGGAGCGCCTCCGGCAACGACATGCGCGCGCGGACATTCCCATTCGCCGCAAAGAGGAGCGGATGGTTTCGGAGCAAGCCGTTTCACCGATGGCCGGCGCGATGGCATTGATTCTGGCGCTGAACATGGTTGATCTGCTGCCCAATGCGACGCTGACACCACTGACATGGATCTTGTCAGGGGCGCTGCTCGGCTATGCAGAGGCGCTGAATGCGCAGGTTTCCGAGCTTGGCGAGCGCGCGCGTTCCATGCGGCGCACAGCGCTCTCAGGCACGCAGATGTTGGCACGCAACGCCCCGGAGTTGCCAAAGCCCCACCGGCGCAAGATCTGATCAGCGTCGCGCCGCGCGGCGTTGCCTGAGCGCGTTTGTCACCTGTGCGGGCAGGATCGCGAAACACAGCATGTAGCGTTTAAACAACCGTTTGGGATTGCTCATCATGCGCCAAAACCATTCAATCGCCAGTGCGCGGGCCCATTTCGGGGCGCGGGTCTGATGTCCGGCCAGAAAATCAAGCCCGGCCCCAATGCTGGCATAGCCAATGCCCGGTGTCAGCTCTCGACCGCGCGCGGCCAACCGTTCCTGTTTGGGCGCTCCCAGCGCCAGAAAACACAGCGCGGCCCCTGAGGATTCGATTTCTTTCAGCGCGGCTGCGGCCTCTGGCCCGTCTGGATCAAACCCGAAGGGTGGGGCAATCATTGCGGCAATCTCAAGCCCCGGTACCGCGCTGCGCATTGTGTCAGCTGCGCCTTTCAGCGCCGCGTCGGTGCTGCCCAGAAAGGCCACGCTTTTTCCTGCGAGCGCGGCCCACCGCGCCAGCGGCAGGCACAGGTCCGAACCGGGCACAAGCTCGATCGGGGTGCCTGCCAATTTGGACAGCCAGACAATTGGCCGCCCATCGGCCACCACCAAATCCTGCGCCTGATACGCCGCATAAAACGCCGGATCCGCATTCATTTTCACCAGGTGGTCAAGGTTGAGCGTTGCGAGGGCAAATCCTTGATCTTGTGCGAATTTTTCCTGAACGCACTGCTGTAGATGCGCGCGCGTGGGCACATTGATCGCAATTTCACCATTTGCGGTTTCAAACGCCATAAAACACTCCCGTCGCTCCGGCACATGGTTTAGCATGCCCGTAGGATAATGCCATCTCGCATGGCGCGGTTATTGCAATGTGCGGCAATTGCCCGACGGGTGACTTAATCTTGTCGAGATTCAGGGCTAGCACGCAGGCGAGACCTCCGTAAAAACGGATGCAGAAGAAGGGCGAGCAGGCCAAGCTATGACAGAAATTGCGATCATCGGCTGCGGTTTCGTGGCGGATCTTTATATGCGGTCGTTTGCGCGATTTCCGCACGTGACCCTGCGCGCGGCTTATGATCGTGACACCGCGCGTCGCGATGCTTTCTGTGCGCATTGGAACATCGCGCCTGCTGACAGCCTAGAGGCGTTGCTGTCTGATCTGCCTGCTGCGGGTTTGGTGCTTAATCTAACCAACCCCGGCAGCCATTATGCGATCAATATGGCCTGCCTTGAGGCGGGCCATCATGTCTATTCGGAAAAACCGCTCGCCATAGCAATGGAAGAGGCGCAGGCCATTACCGCGCTTGCCAGATCGCAGGGGCTGCAGGTTGCGTCCGCGCCTTGCAGCGTGTTGTCTGAGGCCGCGCAAACCATGGGCAAAGCCCTGCGCGAT
Organism: Cognatishimia sp. SS12; assembly: GCF_028369055.1. Classification (GTDB taxonomy): domain Bacteria; phylum Pseudomonadota; class Alphaproteobacteria; order Rhodobacterales; family Rhodobacteraceae; genus Cognatishimia. The sequence goes on from NZ_JAQNCZ010000001.1 coordinate 187,492, forward strand.
GGTGTGGCTGGCACACCGCGGCTGATCTATGCAGAGCTTGACGATGGGTTTATTCCGCAGGCCCCGTTTGAGAGTTGGCACAGCGAAAGCGGCGCGCCATGGCCCGCGCAGGATGAATTCGAAGTGGGCTGTACCCTGGAACATGCGGGCTATTACCTCAGTTGGTTGATTGCATGGTTCGGCCCGGTAAAAACCGTGGTTGCGGCCGCCGCCGAAGTGCTGCCGGACAAATCCCCCAGTGGGCGGGGCACGCCTGATTTTTCCTGCGCGACGCTGTTTTTTCACGATGGCCCGGTCGTGCGGCTGACATGCTCTATCGTTGCGCCGCATGATCACCAGATCCGCGTGATTGGCGACAAGGGCGTGCTGCGGCTGACCAAAGCCTGGGACAATAGCGCGCCAGTGCGGTTTTACCGCCGCCTGCGCATTCGCCGCCGTTTGCTTGAAAGCCCGCTGGGGCGGCGCATGCGTCTGGCAGGGCCACGCCAGCCCAAGATGGGCCGCTGGGGCGCGGCCTCGATGAATTTCGCGCTGGGTCCTGTGGAGATGCTGGAGGCCATCGCGCAAAATCGCCCCTGCCGGTTGGGGGGGGATTTTGCCTTGCATCTCAATGAAGTCACGCTTGCGATACAGAACGCCGGGTCAGACACCGGCGCGCAAGATATGACAACCACCTGCACCGTGATGGAGCCAATGCCATGGGCGCGCTAAGTCATATTGCGTATCTGACCGGCGAATACCCGCGAGCGACTGATACGTTCATTCAGCGCGAGGTTGCGGCCCTACGCGCTCTGGGCCACGACGTCAGCACCTGTTCCATCCGCCGCACCGGTGCAGCACATCTGGTGGGTGCAGAGCAGCGCGCCGAGGCCGCGCGCACCTTTCACGTTTTGGAAGCAGCCAAGAAACCGCTCCACTTGCTGCGTTGCCATCTGACATATCTGCGGCGCGACCCCCGCCGCTACGGCCGCGCGATGGCGCTGGCCCTGCGCACTGCGCCGGGGGGCCTTAGAGCCTTGGCCTATCAGCTGTTTTACTTTGCCGAGGCGGCGGTTTTGGCAGATCACCTTGAGGCGCAAGGCGTCACCCATCTGCACAACCACATCGCCAAATCCAGTTGCACGGTGGCCATGCTGATGTCAGAGCTGTCGGGCATTCCCTTCAGCTTTACCCTGCACGGGCCAGATATCTTTTTTGCACCGGACCGCTGGGCTTTGGGCGAAAAAGTGGCGCGCGCCCGCTTTGTGGCCTGCATCAGCCATTTCTGCCGCTCACAAGCGATGAGCTTTTCGCCGCCAGAGGCCTGGGAGAAACTGCATATCGTGCATTGCGGGGTGGATCCGGATCGTTATGGCGGCACGCCCGGGGCTGGCGGCAACAAGTTGCTGTTCGTTGGGCGGCTGGCCGCGGTCAAAGGGCTGCCAGTGCTGCTGCAGGCAATGCAGGCTGCACCTGATTTGACGCTGGACATCATTGGCGACGGCCCGGACCGCGCCGCGCTTGAGGCGCAAGCGCAGGGTTTGGGGCTATCTGCGCGCGTGCGCTTTTTGGGCTATAAATCGCAATCAGAGGTGGCTGAGGCCTTGATCGAAAACGATATATTTGTCCTGCCCAGCTTTGCCGAAGGCGTGCCCGTAGTGCTGATGGAGGCAATGGCCGCCGCCCGCCCTGTTGTCACGACCCGCATCGCTGGTGTGCCAGAACTTGTCAAAGATGGTGCCTCCGGTCTTTTGGTGCCGCCCGGCGATATCGCTGCGTTGACCGAAGCGCTTGTGCGCCTTGCTTCCGATCCTGAACGGCAAAAAGCCATGGGGACAGAGGGGCGCGCAAAGATTTTGGCAGAGTTCACCCTGTCCCAAGAAGCAGGCTGGCTGTCGCAGCTCTTTGAAGGCTACGCTGAAGGGCGCGCTTCATTTGCTCTGCGCCCCGCGGAGGACGCGCCATGACGCTTGCCGTGATTGCCATTGGCCGCAACGAAGGCGCAAGGCTTGAGGCCTGTCTTGCCTCTCTGCAGGGGCGCGCCGCGCGCATCATCTATGTCGATTCAGGTTCGGTTGATCAGTCCGTGGCCACAGCCCGCGCGGCCGGTGCAGAGGTGGTGGAGCTGTCGGCTGATCGCCCCTTTACCGCCGCGCGTGCGCGCAGCGCGGGCTATGCGCAGTTGAAAACCGGCGAAATGCCCGATTTTGTGCAATTTATCGATGGTGATTGCCGCGTGGCAGAGGGCTGGCTTGAGGCCGCACAGGCAGCGCTGGCCGCGGATGAACGCTTTGGGTTGGTGACAGGCTGGCGGCGCGAAATTCACCCTGAGGCCAGCATTTACAATGACCTTTGCCATGATGAATGGGACCGGCCCGAAGGCGACATTCTGACCTGCGGCGGCGATATGATGCTGCGCCCGGCGGCCTATGAGGCAGCGGGGGGCTTTGATGCGACGGTGATTGCCGCCGAGGACGATGAATTCTGCGTGCGCTTGCGCGCTGCGGGCTGGAAAATGCGCCGCATTCCGCATGAGATGAGCTTTCATGACGCCGCTATGCTGCGCTTTGGTCAATGGTGGCAACGCGCGGTGCGTTCAGGCCATGGGTTTGCCCAGGTGGGCCATATGCACCCGCCGTATTTTGCCAAAGAAATCAGGCGCGTGCAGATCTACGGGCTGGTGCTTCCGGTGTTGGCCTTGCTGGGGGGGCTATTTGCGCCGCTGCTGTTCTGGGGGGTGCTTGCGCTCTATGGCGTCAACTACCTGCGCACCTACAGAGGGCTGACCGCGCGCGGTATGGCCGCCCCTCGGGCACGGCGCCACAGTGTGTTTCTGACCCTTTCAAAACTTCCCAATGCGCTGGGCCTGCTGCTGTTTCACTGGCGGCGGCTCAAAGGGCATTCCATGCAAATCATCGAGTATAAATGACATGACGATTTCCCCCATTCGTACCGCCATCATCGGCGCGGGTTATATTGCTGACTGGCACGCCGAAGCCTTGAAAATGACACCGGGGGCCGAGCTTGTGGCGGTCTGCGACCTGTCGAGTAGCGCGGCGGACGGCTTTGCCGCCGCTCACGGTGTCGCGGCCTATCACGATCTGGACGCCATGATCGCCGCCGATATTTGCGACGCCGTCCATATCCTGACGCCGCCCAATTCGCATGCAGCGCTTGCCGAAACCTGCCTGCGCGCGGGGCTGCATGTCTTGGTGGAAAAACCCGTTGCTCTCAGCGCCGAAGACACGCGCAAGATCGTGGCTGTGGCCGAAGAGAGCGGCAAGACCTTTGCCGCCGGGCATAATTTTCTGGGCCTGCCAAGCTATCAGCGCCTGAAAGACGCGGTGCGTGCGGGAAAACTGGGCAAGATCACATCGGCGGAAATCAACTGGCACTTCCCGCTTGCGCCGCTGCGCTCTGGCCCGTTTGGCCTGTGGCTGCTGCAAGAGCCGAAGAACCTGTTGCTGGAATTGGGACCGCATCTGTTTGGCTTTGCGGTGGATCTGTTTGGCGCGCCCGAGATTGAATACCTGAGCCTTGGCAAGCCAATTGCTTTGCCGGCTGACACCGACCGCCCGCAAAGCTGGCGCATTCTGGCGCGGGCCGGGGATGTGGATGTGACGCTGAACATTTCACTTGTGGAAACCATGGATGATCGGTCAGTCACGGTGCGAGGGTCCTCTGCGCAGGCACGGCTGGATTATGCGCAGGATACGCTGGTGGTGGCGGCTGAAAACGCCTCTGACATCGTGGTAAATCCGCTGCGCCGCCAACTGTCGCAAAGCGCGCAGGCCCTGCGTGAAGGAGCGGTGAATCTGGCGCGGCAGCTCAGTTCGCTCAACCGGAAATCCGCCTATGGGCTCAGCTTTCAGGGGGCGTTTGCCGCCTTTTATGACTCGCTACAGTCCCAGAATCCGCTGGATGAACGGTTTGATGGCGCAGCGGCAGTGCAAGTGATGCAGGCGATTGACGACACGCTGGCGCTGATGCCCGCGCCGGCGGAAAAACCGCGCCCGCAAAGCAACAAGACACCCAAGCCGAACGTTTTGGTGATCGGTGGCACCGGCTTTATTGGCCGCGCCCTGACGCGCAAATTGGTGGCGCGCGGCCATGACGTGCGCGTGCTGTCGCGGGGCCGGACCGGGCCGTTTGATGATATCGCCGATCATGTCGAATTGTTTTCAGCGCCGCTCACCGACCGGGCCGCTCTGCTGGCGGCGATGGAGGGGATCGAAGCGGTTTATCACCTTGGCAAATCGCTCGACAAAAGCTGGGAGGCCTGCCTGAAAAACGATGTCGGCGTCACCGTTGGCATTGCCGAAGCGGCGCTTGAGGCAGGGGTGAAACGCTTTGTCTATACCGGCACCATCGCCTCTTATGACATGAGCGATCCGGCGGTGACGATCACCGAAAAAACCGGCTTTTCTGATGACATGAGTGACCGCAATCTTTACGCGCGCTCCAAGGCGAAATGCGAACAAGAGCTGGAAATATTACACCACACCAAAGGCTTGCCCTTGGTGATTGCCCGTCCGGGCATTGTCGTGGGGGCGGGCGGGCCATTGCAGCATTGGGGCATTGGCCGCTGGCACGGGGCCGGGGCCGTGCGCATCTGGGGCGATGGCAGCAATATCCTGCCTTTCGTGCTGATCGACGATGTTGCCGAAGCGCTGGTGTTGATGATGGAAAAAGATGCCGCCGTCGGCGAGAGTTTCAACCTCGTGGCCGACCCGATGATGTCAGCACGCGACTATTTCGCGGCCATTCATCAGAACCTCGGCGCGAAAATTGCCGTATCGCCGGGCAATTTGACAGCCTTTTGGCTGGCAGATGCGGTGAAATACGCGCTGAAACGCCACGCTCTGCGGCGCCGCGATGCGATCCGGCCTTCGCGCGCTGATTGGAAATCACGGGCGCATCTGTCGCCCTTTGACAACAGCCACAGCAAATCCTTGCTTGGCTGGACACCAGAAAGCAGCAAAGCCGAGTTCATCCGCAGCGCTATCACCGAAGCGAATTTGCTGGGCTTTTAAATTATCGCCATAATTTGTGCCCAATTGCGGGCTAAACTGCCGGAAACGCGGGAAAACCCGCTCGATACAGGACAGATGCATGACCAATGAAACCCTGCCAAGCGCACAGCGCGCCGACGTCTACATGAACCTCGGGGACGAGGCGCAGGTGCTGTGGGATGAAATGCATGAAATTGATCTGGATCGTGCGCATTTGATGCGCCACCGGATTGTAACGGCGGAAAAATCCAGCCCGGCGCACAAGCGCTTTGACATGCTGCGCACCCGGCTGTTGCTGGCCATGCGCGAACATGGCTGGACGCGCATTGCGGTCTGCGGTGTGACCGAGGGCTGCGGCTCCAGCTTTGTGGCGGCCAATCTGGCGATGTCGGTGGCGCGTATGGAGACGGTGCGTACCATCCTGTTTGACATGCATTTCACCAAGCCCAGCTTGGCTGAGCTGTTTGGCGTGTCAAACCCGGGTCGCCTGTCGGATTACCTGGCGGGTCATATCGCCCCGGAAGAATTTCTGATCCGTGCCGATGAATCCCTGGCGCTGGGGCTGAATGACACCAAAGTGTTGAATTCCTCAGAGCTGATTCAGCAGATGATGACCACGGATGTGCTGTCGGAAATGCAGGACCTGCTGTGCCCGGATATGGTGTTGTTTGACTTGCCCAGCGTGCTGGACAGCGATGATGTGCTGGGCTTTCTGCCCAACGTCGACGGTGTGCTGCTGGTTGTTGGCGGCGGAGAATCCACCCCCGAAGAGGTGCAGCGCGCTGAGGAAATCCTGGGCGAGCGTACGCAGCTGCTCGGCGTGGTGCTGAATAAGGCCGAAGGGCTGTTTGCCTGATCGCAGAGCACGCCAAACGGCGCACCCGTGGATGCGCCGCCGTTTATCTTAAGAATTGGGCCGAATGCGCGCCGCTGACTTATCAGCAAAGGCCGCCAGTCGCGCACGTGCATCTGGCTGCGTATTGACGACGCCGGCCACCACCGCCTCAGCATAAGCGGCATCCAATGCTGACATGTTCTGCATGTGGCTGATGGCGGAGCAGATCGCAAAATTGGTCAGGGGCAGGTTGGCCGCCGCGCGCTCTGCGAGTTCTAGGGCTTTGTCAAAGCTGTCGCCCGCAACGCGATATTGCGCCAGCCCCAGGTCAATGGCTTCCTGCCCCTGATAAACCCGCCCGGTCAGCATCATGTCGATCATGCGCGCCTTTCCGATCAGGTCGGCCACGCGAATGGTGGCCCCGCCGCCGGTAAACAAACCGCGCTGCCCCTCGGGCAGGGCGAAATAGGTGCTTTCATCCGCAACGCGGATATGCGCGGCGCTGGCCAGCTCCAGACCGCCGCCGACAACAGCGCCCTTCAGCGCGGCAATCACCGGCACGCCGCCATATTCCATCTTATTGAAAGCCTCATGCCAGCGCAGGCAAACATGCATGAAATCAGCCGGGCTGCGATCCGCATCATGATGTTCGATCAGGTCGAGCCCGGCGCAGAAATGATCGCCGGCTGCAGTCAGTACGATGGATTTCGCGCCGCTGCGTGGCGCGGCGTCAAACAGTGTCACCAGCTCTTCGATGGTGGCGGCGTTCAGCGCATTTCGCTTCGTGGCTCGGTTGAGCATCACAACCCAAACGCCGCTGTCTTTCTTCTCAATCAGCAGATTCTCAAATTGGTCCGTGTCAAATTCGCGTGGCATGGTGCACTCCTATTTTGTGCTTTCCTGCCAGATAATCCTTATGATATCGCATTTATATGCCAGATGATGCCAACATAATTGCCAAAACTGACAAACTGCGGGGAGGGGCATCAGACTGGGCGACCCTGCCTGTGGCGTTTCTGGAGGATTGGTTCACCGCGCTTGAGCGCTGTTGCGGCCCTGCGGGCTGCGCTGCGCTGTTGGCGCAAAACGGCATTATACGGGGACAACCGCACAGCCGGGTCAGCCGCGATCAAATTGTGCAGCTTTACCAGCAGGCGGCGGTGCATTCGGGCGATGAAATGATGGGCCTCTGGAGCAGGCCAATCCGTGCCGGCGCGCTGAAACAGCTATGTACAACGGTCATGGCAGCGCGGCAGATGCGTGGTGCGCTCTATCGCTTTTCGCAGTTCTGGAACCTTTTGCTTGATGATTTTGAACTGCACCTTGACGACACCGCAGAGGGGCTGCGCCTGCGCCTGCTGCCGCGCGGGGCCGCTGTTCCGCAGCGCTTTGGCCATATGCTGATTTTGAAACTGACCCATGGCGTGGCCTCCTGGCTTGCCGGGCAGGAATTGCCGCTCGCACGGGTGTCTTTGGCCTTCCCTGCGCCGGAGTTCGCGCGCGATTACGCCATCCTCTTTCCGGGGCCAGTGTCATTCGGGGCCGGAGCCAGTGAAATTATATTTGCCCCTGGATTTGCTGATCTGCCCATCGCACGCCATCGCGGCGAGATGGATGCCTTTTTGGCGCGGGCACCTCGGGATTGGATTTTCACCCAATCGGTGAGTCACTCGCTGGCGCTGAAGGTGCGCGGGCTGATCGAGCTTGAAGAGGGCGGGCGGCAGACGCTGGAGGCCATGGCCGCGCATCTCAATATGACGCCGCGCACCCTGATGCGCCGTCTTGCGGATGTTGGTACGTCATTTCAGGATATCAAAGACGGGCTGCGCCGTGATCTGGCGTTGCGAAAGCTGGGGGTCGAGCGAATATCCATTCCGCAAACTGCCGCGGAGCTGGGCTTTGGCTCAGAAGCCAGCTTCCACCGCGCCTTCAAACGCTGGACCGGTCATACGCCGGGGGTGTATCGGCGGGGGGATACCAACAGGGGCTGAAACGGCCGGGCCGCCCGAACGGGCTGCATCAGCTTTGCCGCGCAAGGGTATGAAATATATATGAATGCATGGATTTCACATCAAAGTGTGAAATGGTGCGGTCGAGAAGACTCGAACTTCCACTCCGGTTAAAGAACAACGACCTCAACGTTGCGCGTCTACCAATTCCGCCACGACCGCACATGACTGGTGTGGGGGTCTATAACGGCTCGCAAAATGGATGTGAAGCGCAAAAAAACACCTTGGCGGGAAAATAATGTGCCGGCGGTCAGGACGCTGGCGCGGTTGACATTGCGGGGGGCGGACATCATTGCTGCCAATTGCATCACTTGGCGGGCGCATCACCTGATTGGCGCATAAGGAGGCCGGGGCATCCCGGATCGATCATGGTAGACTGGATCATCAGCGACGGGCTGACCGATTATGACGACGCGGTGACTTTTATGGAGGCGCGGGCTGAGGCCATTCGCGCCGGGACCGCCCAAGAATGCGTCTGGCTGGTCGAGCATCCGCCGCTCTATACCGCGGGGACCTCTGCCAAACCTGCGGATCTGACGGACCCGGATCGCTTTCCCGTCTACCAAAGCAAACGCGGCGGTCAGTATACTTATCATGGGCCCGGGCAACGGGTGGCCTATGTGATGCTGGATGTGGGCGCGCGCGGCAAGGATGTGCGCGCTTTTGTCCATCAGTTGGAATCCTGGGTGATCGCAACGCTAGAGCGGTTTAACGTCAAGGGGGAAATCCGCGAGGGGCGGGTGGGCGTCTGGGTCACGCGACCTGACAAACCATTGACCGTGACCGGCGCGGTGGCCGAGGACAAAGTGGCCGCCATTGGCATCCGCCTGCGCAAATGGGTTTCGTTCCACGGGGTATCGATCAATGTGGAACCAGACCTGAGTCATTTCACCGGCATTGTGCCCTGCGGCATCACCGAGCATGGCGTGACCTCGCTTGTCGATCTTGGTCTGCCGGTCACGATGGATGACGTGGATGTTGCGCTAAAAGCCGCGTTTGAGGACACTTTCGGCTAGCGACCGCCCACGGCTTTTTGACGCATTGCGTTTGGCGCGCGCAGGGACGATGTTGTCGCTGAACGCGCATTTCAAACGCATGAGGCACTCATGAAAATCATAGCACTGGCTGCATTGGCGGTTTCGGTTGTCGCCAGCCCTCTCTGGGCAGAGGGTGACATCGACGCAGGCAAAAAGGCCTTTGGCAAATGCAAATCCTGCCACTCGGTAATTGCACCGGATGGTGCCGTCTTGGAAAAAGGCGGCAAAACCGGGCCGAACCTCTTTGCGGTCGTGGGCAGCCCTGCGGCAAGCAAGGATTTCAAATATTCCAAAACCCTCAAGGCCGCAGCCGAAGCCGGGTTGATCTGGGACGAAGCCGCGCTGGCGGCCTATGTGGCGGATCCGCGCGGCTATCTCAAAGAGCTGGGCACAGACGGCAAGACCAAGATGACTTTTAAGCTGAAGAAAGGCGGCGCTGATGTCGCGGCTTTCCTGGCATCGCTGGCGCCCGCCCCAGAGGTCGAAGTTGAGGTCGAGGCAGACGGCGCGGCAGAGGCCACCACCGACTGAGCTGTCTTGATATTTGGAACAAAAAAAGGACGCGGCCTGTTCAGGCTGCGTCCTTTGTGTTTGGGATGGACCTCATTTAGGTCAGCGTGTTCAGCAGCATAAAGATGATGCCTGACAGCAGCGCAGCGGCGGGCACGGTGATGACCCAAGCCGCGGCAATGGTCATGAAATGCGAGCGACGCACCAATTTGCGGCGGCGGCGTTCTTCGCGCGAAAATTGCTGGCGGTCTGGCAATGCCCGCCGCGCCTGTTTGATGCGGCGCTCTGTGTACCATTCGCGGAAAAAGCCGACACCAAAGACCCCGCCAACCGCGATATGAGTTGAGCTGACAGGCAAGCCCAGCCAACTGGCGATAATCACGGTGATCGCGGCCGACAGCGCGACGCAGTAGGCGCGCATTGGGTTCAGTTTGGTGATCTGGTTGCCGACCATGCGGATCAGCTTTGGCCCAAACAAGAACAGACCAAAGGAAATACCAAAGGCACCAATCAACATCACCCAGAGCGGGATGCTGACCGCCGCGAGGAAATCGCCTGTGCCCGACGCTTGCACAATCGCGGCCAGCGGGCCAACCGCATTGGCCACGTCATTTGCGCCATGGGCAAAGCTCAGCAGTGCGGCAGAGACCACAAGCGGCACGCCAAACAGCACTTTTAGCGATTTGTTACGGTTCTCCAGCCCCTCAGATTGCCGTTTGATCACCGGAATGGTCAGCGCCCAGACGGCGACGGCAGCGGCAGCGCCGATCAGCAGCGCGGTCTGCAGGTCGATCTTGACGATTTTTTTCAGGCCTTTGATGGCCAGATAGGAGGCAAACGCCCCTGCCATGATGCCTACAAGCACCGGCACCCATTTGCGCGCCGCGGCGATTTTGTCGTCTTGGTAAACAATGCGCGCCTTGATGAACCAAAGAAACCCGGCCGCGATCAGACCGCCAAGCACGGGTGAAATCACCCAGCTGGCGGCAATCGTACCCATTGTGCCCCAGCTCACGGCACCAAAGCCTGCCGCGGCAATGCCTGCGCCCATCACGCCGCCCACAACCGAATGGGTGGTAGAGACCGGCGCGCCGACCCATGTGGCAAGGTTGACCCAGAGCGCCGCCGCCAAAAGCGCGGCCATCATGGCCCAGATAAAGGTGGCCGTGTCGCCCAATGCCGTTGGGTCGATGATTCCTTTGGCAATGGTTTTGACAACGTCCCCGCCGGCCAGCAACGCGCCTGCGCTTTCAAAGATGGCGGCGATGGCAATGGCCCCAGCCATGCTGAGTGCGCCAGCGCCCACAGCCGGGCCCATGTTGTTGGCCACGTCATTGGCCCCGATGTTGAGCGCCATATAGGCCCCAAAGGCGGCGGCGATGACAACGATAAAGCCGTTGCTTGTCTGGCCAAAGAACAGTGCAGCCACCAAAGCGGCCAGCGCGATGAACACCAAGGCAATGCCGCCGCCAATGATCGGGCGCGCGGCGAAGGATGTCGCTTGCTCTAGGCTGGACAGACGCCCAAGGTCACGGTCCAGCGTTTCAAGGTGACGAACGTCCTGATTGGAATGGTCTGACATAGGTAAGGTCCCCAATTGCTTGCGCATCGCTTAGGGGCCTTGCGGGGCTATTGCAACAGATTTGTAACGGTTTTGTAACGGCCGCACCCTGCGTCATCGGCGAGGGCGTTCAGCGCTTGTTGTTAGAATGCGCGCAAAAGCTCTTTGAGTTCAGGTTCATGCACCAGATTGGCGGCCTCTTCAGGGCTGACCCATTTGCGGTTGCGCTCGTGCGCTTCGGGGAATTCATCGGCCAGCTCTTTGACCTTCACCGGGAATACCAGCGTTTCCACCGGCTGCGGCCAGCCCATGGATTTGGTCTTAAAGTAGCGATATTGCCCAAGTGGGTCTTTCTGGGTTTCGCCGCGGCGTACCCCGGCCTCTTCCCAGGCCTCAACTAGCGCCGCTTCGGCAGAGCCTTTGCCGCGCATCGGCCAGCCTTTGGGGATAATCCAACGCCCAGTGCCACGGCTGGTCACAACCAGAACTTTGCGCCCCTTGTCGCTGTCACGATAGCACAGCGCCGCAACCTGCAATCGGCGCGGACGTTGAACCATGGGGCGGATAAATTCCCCCCAAACCGTTTTAAGTGGCTTAAGCACTGACGATGCCTCGATGTCTTTTTTTCTCCAGATACCTTATTTTACTAGCGATTAAAAGGGTAGGGCGGCGGCTGGATTAAAGGACGTTAACCCTGCAGGGCGCTGGCGGGCTTTCTGGGCGATCCGCCGTTGACGCGCAAGGGCGGCGATTTATGCTGAGGTCAGATCAACGGGCAATTGGCCCGCGATTTCGATTGCAAAGGATCACAAATGCCGCCCGCACTTTCTGCTGACAAACTTATGACCCGCGCCAAACAGGCGACCAAAGCAGAAGACTGGGTGGAGGCACATGCCAATTATCAGGCGGTACTGGCGCGGTTTCCGGGCAACAAACGTGCGCGACAAGGGCTGGAGGCGCTGCGCCTTCCTGCGTTGCCCGCGCTGCTGAAGAAGGCCAAAGAAGGGCAAGCCGCGAGCAATTGGAGCCTGGTTGAGCAGCAGCTCGCGACAGCCCATGCCCTGGCCCCTGACCTTAGCCAGATCGGTGTGGCCTATGCGAGTGCCCTGATCGAAAACAGCAAACCCATCAAGGCGCTCAGCATTACAGATGAGGTTCTGGCGCGCTTTCCGCAGGAAACGGCAGCCATGATGAGCAAGTCGCTCTGCCTGCATGAATTGGACCGCCCGGCCGAAGCGTCGGCCATCCTGACCGAACTTGATGCTCTGATGCCGGATGCCGCCCCGGTGCTCAACTTGTTGGGCCTTGTGGCCCGCTCGCAGGGGCGCAAGGACGAAGCAGCGGCGTATTTCCGTCGCGCCATTGCATTGCAGCCCAATAATGCCGCGTTTCATCGGCATTTGTCGCTGGTCCTGGATTATAAGAACACCCCGGAAAATGCCGCGCATATCCGCGAGATGAAAGCCGCGCTGGCCGCAAATGGTGCGGGCAGCGCCGATGCCGCGCCGCTGCATTTTTCGCTGTTCCGGGCGCTTGACAGTCTTGGGGATCACGACAGTGCCTTTGCGCATCTGGCGCAGGGCAATAAGCTCGTCAAAGACAGCAAAGGCTATGATTTCAAATCAGACGCCGTGGTCGCCGCGGTCAGCAAAACACTTTTTGCGGCACCGCTGCCAGCGCCGGACATGGCCGAGGTGCGGCAGGCCAAGCGGCGGCAGATATTTGTGCTGGGGCTGCCGCGCACCGGGACAACTTTGGTGGAGCGCACGCTCTCGCGCGCTGCGGGCACGCAGGCCTGCGGCGAGCTGATGATTGTGCATCACGCCGTGACCGCGCTGCTGCATGAGGTGAGCAGCCGCAAGAATTCGGTCATCACTCAGGCCGATTTTGACGCGCTGCGTCAGGAATTGCTGACCGGGTTTGACGCCATTTCCAACGGCAACCCGGTGATGATCGACAAGATGCCGCTGAATTTCCGCTGGCTTGGCTATATTTGCACCGCGCTGCCCGAGGCGCAGATTGTGCATATCAACCGCGATCCAATGGCCGTGGCCTGGTCGCTCTACAAGCATCTGTTCTCGCGCGACGGCAACCGTTTTATCTATGACATTGCTGATATCGCCCGCTTTATGGTGCTGCATCGCGACCTGATGGACCATTGGCGCAAAGTCTGCCCGGGGCGTATCCATGATGTGAATTACGCCGATCTGGTGGCCGATCAGCGCAGCACCACTGAGGCGCTGGCCACCGCCACCGGCCTAGAATGGACCGAAGACTGGCTGAGCCCGGAGAAAGCCACCAACCACGTGCGCACCGCAAGTGTGATCCAGGTGCAAAAGCCGGTGTATTCCGGCAGTGACCAGGCCTGGCGCGCGTATGAAAGCCACCTTGGCCCCTTGCGCGATGCGCTGACGCAGGCTGGAATTCTGTAAATCCCGAATTCCGTGCAAGTCAAAGTGTCGCGCTTTGCACGTTGCGCTTACGTCCTTTAGGGCGAATTCGCGGCCATTTGGTTCGTGAACGCCCGGATTTTACCCCCAGAAGTCCCCCAATGCCGCCTCACGCGGCATTTTTTCTTGATCTGCGTCAAAGACGGTCATTGCCGCGCCTCACGTTGCACTCTAAAACGTGCAGGAATCCGCGCGTGAGGTGACTCCCGCGCCAATCATGCACTTCAACAGGAGGCGACGCATGGCAGACGCAGCCATTCACGGCCACGAGCACGAGGACAACCGAGGGTTCTTTACCCGCTGGTTCATGTCCACGAACCACAAAGACATCGGTCTTCTTTATCTTATTGTATCCGCAGTTGTCGGCCTGATCGCCGTCGCGCTGACTGTTGGTATGCGTCTGGAGCTCATGGAGCCGGGCGTACAATATATGTGCCAAGAGGGCAGCCGCTTCCTGTCGCTTGGGGCCACCACCGAAGGCTGTACGCCAAACGGGCACCTCTGGAACGTCTTTATCACCTATCACGGTGTGCTGATGATGTTCTTTGTTGTCATTCCGGCGCTCTTCGGGGGCTTTGGCAACTTCTTTATGCCGCTGCAAATCGGCGCGCCGGACATGGCCTTCCCGCGTCTGAACAACCTGAGCTTCTGGCTGTATGTCTGCGGGACCTCGCTGGGTGTTGCGTCGATGTTTGCACCGGGCGGCAACGGTCAGCTTGGCTCCGGCGTTGGCTGGGTTCTCTACCCGCCGCTCTCCACCACCGAAGCGGGTATGTCGATGGATCTGGCGATCTTCGCGGTGCACGTGTCTGGTGCGTCGTCGATCCTGGGTGCGATCAACATCATCACCACATTCCTGAACATGCGTGCCCCTGGCATGACCCTGTTCAAAGTGCCGCTGTTTTCCTGGTCGATCTTTGTCACCGGCTGGCTGATCCTGCTGGCGCTGCCTGTTCTGGCGGGCGCGATCACCATGTTGCTGACAGATCGTAACTTTGGCACAACCTTCTTTGATCCAGCTGGCGGCGGCGACCCGGTGCTTTATCAACACATCCTGTGGTTCTTTGGCCACCCGGAAGTGTACATCGTGATCCTGCCGGGCTTTGGTATCATCAGCCACGTGATTGCGACCTTCGCGCGCAAGCCGGTCTTTGGCTACCTGCCAATGGTCTGGGCGATCATCGCAATCGGCGCGCTGGGCTTTGTTGTCTGGGCGCACCACATGTACACCGTTGGCATGAGCCTCAGCCAGCAGTCCTACTTCATGATGGCGACCATGGTGATCGCGGTGCCGACCGGGGTTAAGATCTTCTCGTGGATCGCGACCATGTGGGGCGGCTCGATCGAGTTTAAGGCACCGATGCTCTTTGCCTTCGGCTTCCTGATCCTCTTTACCATGGGCGGCGTGACCGGCATCGTTCTGTCGCAAGCCTCTGTGGACCGCGCTTATCACGACACCTACTACGTTGTGGCGCACTTCCATTATGTGATGAGCTTGGGTGCGGTCTTTGCGATCTTCGCGGGCGTCTATTTCTACTTTGGTAAGATGACCGGCCGTCACTACCCTGAGATGGCAGCAAAGATCCACTTCTGGCTGTTCTTCATCGGCGCGAACCTGACCTTCTTCCCACAGCACTTCTTGGGTCGTCAGGGCATGCCACGCCGCTACATCGACTATCCGGAAGCCTTCGCTTACTGGAACAAGATCAGCTCTTACGGTGCGTTCCTGTCCTTTGCGTCCTTCCTGTTCTTCTTCGGCATCGTGTTCTACGCGCTGTTCAAGGGCAAGAAAGTGACCGAGAACAACTATTGGAACGAATATGCCGACACGTTGGAATGGACCCTGCCATGCCCACCGCCAGAGCATACTTTCGAAATCCTGCCCAAGCAGGAAGACTGGGACAAAGGCCACGCGCACTAATCCCGATCTGATGGATCACCAAAGAGGCCCCGGATCAAAGGATCCGGGGCCTTTTTTATTTTTGCAGAGGCGCAGAGGCACCACAGCCCGCTGGTTCTTCCAAAGAAATGCGGCCCTGTGCGCGCCATCCAGAAAAGGTCACGATGCCCTATCATTGGAACACAGATGCGCATGACCCCGTGGTGTTGACCCTCACGGCGCACCGCTCATTGCCACCGCGCGGTTTCGCGGCGGTGATCCTGGGGGCGTCGGCGATGATCGCATTGCCGCTGCTGGGCTTGCTGGGCACCAGCCACCTTTGGCGCATGCTGCCGTTTCTTGCGCTGGCCATTGTAGCGCTATGGGTGGCGCTGCGCCGGTCCTACCGCGATGGCACCGAACGCGAGCGGCTGGAGCGTCATGGCGATGTGCTGACGCTGACGCATATGCCCGTCAGGGGGGCGTCCAAACGCTGGGAGTGCAATATCTATTGGGCCCGCGCCGAGATGCACGCCACGGGCGGTCCTGTACCGCAGTATATCACCCTGTCGGGCGGCGCGCGCACCGTAGAGATCGGACGGTTTTTGTCCGAAGAAGAGCGCGTTGCGCTGTTTAAAGAGCTGTCCGGCTATTTGGCGCGGCCCGGAACGCCCGGTTGAACCGCCGCGAAGCGCTTGATTCGACCCCTCTGGTCTCATTTACCGCGAGTTACGCAAGACGATCGGTGGTGTTCAGCTCTGAAATTGCACAAAAAATTGGCAATTCAGCCGCGTTCACAACACTGTGACCACCTCATGCTGCGGTGCGGCGTCAGCTTTGTCGCCCGAAATTCGCAGTGTTGAGCAAAAAAAACGACGCTCAGGCGCGTCGTTTTTCGGGTGGATTTCAGGAACGCGGGGCAGGGGGGATCAGACGATCCCGCCTTTGATCAGACCGGTGGCAATGCGGGCATAAGCCTCGGCCATCGGGCCGTCGCCGGCGGCGATGGGCGTGCCGGAATCTCCGGCGAGCCGGGTCTCAAGATCAATGGGCAAGGCGCCCAAAAGCGGTACGCCCAGTTTCTCGGCTTCGGCGGCGACACCGCCATGACCAAAGATATGTTCTTCGTGTCCGCACTTGCTGCAGACATGTGTGGACATGTTTTCGATCATGCCCAGGATCGGCGTCTTGAGCGCGCCAAACATGTCGATCGCCTTGCGCGCATCCAGCAGCGCAACGTCCTGCGGGGTGCTGACCAGAATGGCCCCGGTAAGATCGGCCTTTTGGCACAGTGTCAGCTGCACATCACCCGTGCCGGGCGGCAGGTCGACAATCAGCACGTCAAGTTCGCCCCATTCCACCTGGCCCAGCATCTGTTGCAGCGCCCCCATCAACATGGGGCCGCGCCAAACAACCGCCTTGTCGGGATCTAGCATGAAGCCAATCGACATAAGTGTAACCCCATGAGATTGGAGGGGAATAATGGTTTTTCCGTCGGGGGAAGAGGGGCGTTTCTGGATGCCCATCATACGGGGTTGCGACGGACCATAAATGTCCGCATCCAAGAGGCCGACCTTGCGGCCTTGTTTGGCCAGCGCGACGGCCAGATTGCTGGAAACGGTGGATTTACCCACGCCGCCTTTGCCCGAACCGACCGCAATAATGCGTTTCACCCCGGCGATTTTCAGCGGGCCGTCCTGCGGTTTTGGGTGGCCGCCGACCTTCAGGCTTGGCGGGGCTTTTTCCTCATGCGCGGTCAAGGCGGCGGTCACTTTGCCCACACCCGGAACTTGCCCAACCACCTGTTCACACGCGCGGCGTAGGCCTTCCATCTGGCGGGCGATGTCGGGGCTGGGGGCCTCAATCACAAAGCGCACCTGATCCCCGTCGATCGTCAGCGCCCGGATCATGTCACGGCTGATCAGATCTCCGCCGCCGGGCAGCCCCAGGCTGGCCAGCGCTGTTTTGACATCACTTTCAGATACCATTGGTCAGGCTCTCCTCAGCTCGTGCAGGTTTCAGACACACCTAAGCAATCCTGCCAGGCAATGAAACCACACAAATGATCCGCCCTGCAAAATTCGCAGAGCGACGTTAGCGCTATTCAATTTCTGCATAGCAGCATTGCAATGGTGGTCGTTGTGCGACTGCAGCAATTTAATATATCTCTGAGGCAACAGAGACGAAGACGACGAACAGAAAGAGATCACGATGGCATACGCAGCACATTACTCGGCGAACACGGCAGCAACTGCACCACGCGCCGCTTCCATGCTGACCAAATTGATCGAGAAGTTTGGCCAGTACCGCCTCTACAAACAGACCGTGGCAGAACTGTCCATGTTGTCCAACCGCGACCTGGCCGATCTCGGCATCAGCCGCAGCGGCATCAAGGGCCTGGCACTGGAAACGGTCTACGGCAAGTAATTTAGTTTCGGATGGTCTTCCTCCTCCCTGACCATCCGACGATAGCGGCGGCATCCTCCTCCTCCCTGATGCCGTCGCAATAACAACCGGGCCGCAAGGCCCACGACATTCGAAGGCCTCGTCCTCCTCCCTAGAGGCCTTTGATGCAAGACCGGTGGCGCTCTCCTCCTCCCTGCGTCACCGGACCTGAACAACGGATCGAATGATCCAGACATGCAGATGGCCTCTCCTCCTCCCTGGCCGGATGCTGAAAAGAACGGTGGTGCCCTTCCTCCTCCCTGGCACCACCGTTTTTTTATGCCTTCTTGATGGCGCGTCTTCGGCACACAATCGTCGCAACCCTGCCGGGTCGCGGTGCAAAACTGCGCGCAGGGCCCTGAAACAAAGCGTCACATGAATTTGCGCGGCTTTGACCTGATCGCAACGCATCTTCGCGCTATGTTATGATGAGGAGCGGGCATGAAACGGAGGTAGAGCTGTCCAAAATGAAATGGCCAAGGTTCACGAAAAAGCTGCAGGCATTGTTCCGGCGCAAAATGACGGGGCCGCGCAAGGATTCCGCGCAGCAGCGCGGGCCTCAGACTCATGTGATCATATTGGACGGCACCATGTCGTCGCTGGCAGCGGGGATGGAAACCAATGCCGGGCAGGCCTATCGACTGGTCAGCGAGGTCGCGCCGCAGGTGTCGCTGTATTACGAGGCGGGCGTGCAATTTACCAAATGGCGTGACGCCCCTGACGTGATGATGGGGCGCGGCATCAATCGCCAGATCCGTCGGGCGTATGGGTTTCTGGCCTCGCGCTATCGGCCCGGCGACCGAATTTTCCTTTTTGGGTATTCACGAGGCGCCTTTGCGGTGCGCTCTTTGGCTGGCGTGATTGACCGCGTTGGTCTGCTGGAGCCGACTCATGCCACTGAACGCAATGTCCGGCAGGCGTATCGGCATTATGAATGTGCCCCCGATAGTGATGCGGCGCGGGCGTTTTCAGACGCTTATTGCCATGAAACCATAGAAATCGAGATGATCGGTGTTTGGGATACCGTCAAGGCGCTGGGGGTGCGCTTGCCAGTCATCTGGCGGGTTTCCGAGCGCAAACATGATTTTCACAACCACCATTTGGGGGATGTGATCAAACACGGGTTTCACGCGCTGGCGCTTGATGAAACCCGCAGCGCCTATACGCCCATTCTCTGGGAATGCCGAGAAGGCTGGGCCGGCAAGGCGGAACAGGTCTGGTTTCGCGGCACCCATGGCGATGTTGGCGGCCATCTGGATGGGGTCGAGGCCGCGCGCCCTCTGGCCAATATTCCGCTTGTCTGGATGCTGGGTCGCGCTGAAACCTGTGGTTTGCCTTTGCCCCGGGATTGGCGCGGGCGCTTCCCATTGGATGTGACCGCCCCCTCGATTGGCACCTGGCGCGGCTGGGGCAAACTCTTTCTTTTGCGTGGCAAACGCAAAGTTGGCGCGGATCGCTCTGAATCGATTCACGAAACCGCTTTGGCCTATCCGGGCCGCCGCCGCCGCGCACGCTGGTTTCTGCGCAAACAGACCTGACGCGGTCAGGCCACCGAATTCAGCGCGGGCTTGCCCGCAGGCACACCCAAGGCACGGCACACATCCAGCGTCAGCTTGGCTTTGTTCAGCGGATAAAAATGCAGAACATCCACGCCTTCGGCCATCAGCTTGTTACACAGATCAATGCAAAGCTCGGTCGCCAGCTTCTCTTGGCTGCCATCCAGCGCGGCGCGGGCAAAAGCCTCTTCCATCCAACCGGGAATGCTTGCGCCGCAGCGCTTGGCAAAATTGCGCGCGCCTTTCCAGTTTTCAATCGGCAGAATACCCGGAATGACCGGCGCAGTGATGCCCGCCTTTTCGCAGCGATCACGGAAGCGCAGAAATACTTCTGGTTCAAAAAAGAACTGTGTCAGCGCCTCGGATGCGCCGGCATCCATCTTGGCCTTAAGCCAGCGAACATCCGCATCTGCGTCTTTGGCCTCAGGGTGTTTTTCGGGATAGGCCCCAACGCGGATTGTGAATTGGCCTGAATCGGCCAGCGCTTCGATCAGATCAACCGAACTGGCAAAGCCGTTCGGATGGGCCTGAAATGCGCCGGTTCCCTTGGGGGGATCACCGCGCAGGGCGACGATGTCTTTAACTCCGGCGTCAAAGAATTCTTTTGCGATTTCCAGCGTTTCCGCGCGGGTGGAGCCCACGCAGGTCAGATGCGCGGCCACTTTCAGGCCGCTGGCCTTGTGCAGGGTGGCCACGGTGTCGCGCGTCAGCTCGCGCGTGCTGCCGCCGGCACCATAGGTGACAGACACAAAGCGCGGCTCAAGCGGTGACAGCGCTTGAACGCTATCCCAAAGGCGAAAGGCCCCTTCAAGGTTCTTGGGCGGCAGGAATTCGAGCGAAATACGCGGGGCAGTCATGAATTGAAGTCCTATTTCTGAGTTGTCCCCTTGTGGCACGCGCGGGGTTGTGAGAAAACTTCATAATACTCAACAACAATATGAGTTTTGCATGAGGATGCACATTGAATTCCGCCATCTGCGCACCGTGAAGGCCATTCACGAATGCGGCGGTTTGGCGCGCGCGGCAGAGCAGCTCAATATCACGCAGTCGGCCTTGTCTCATCAGATCAAAGGGCTAGAGGAACAAGCGGGTGTTGAGCTCTTTGTGCGACGCTCAAAGCCCATGAAGCTGTCAGCCGCCGGCATGCGCTTTTTGCGGCTGGCGGAACGTATCTTGCCCGAGGTCCAAGCCCTAGAGGAAGAATTCAGCGGGCTGCGCGATGGCAAATCGGGGCGACTGCATATCGCCATTGAATGCCATGCCTGTTTTGAATGGTTGTTTCCCGTGTTGGAACAGTTCCGCAAGAAATGGCCGGACGTCGATGTTGATATCCGCCCGGGGCTGGCATTTGATGCGATGCCCGCCTTGCAAAAAGAAGATGTCGATCTGGTGGTCTCCTCTGATCCAGAAAATATGCCGGGTGTCGAATTTACCCATCTCTTTGATTACAATCCGGTTTTTGTCGCCTCAAGCCAGCATCCTCTGGCGCAGAAAAAATGGATTGATGCCGAGGATTTTCGCGGAGAAACTTTGATCACTTATCCGGTGGATCGCGCACGACTGGATCTCTTCAGTCAGCTTCTGACCCCTGCCAAAGTCGAACCCGAGCGCGTGCGCCAGGCCGAGTTGACGGCGGTGATCCTGCTGCTGGTGGCGTCCAATCGCGGTGTTGCCGTGCTGCCCGATTGGGTGGTGCGCGAAGTGAAATACAGCTCTGACTATATCACACGCCCGCTGACCAAAGACGGCATCACGCGGGGGCTGTTTGCCGCCACGCGCAGTGACGATCTGGAAAAACCCTACATGCAGGATCTGATTGCGCTGGCAGGGATCGAAGCGAAAAAACTGCAGGCCATTTAAGCGGCGTTTGTCTCGGAAATTCTGGGCTTTCCCCCGGTTTCGCCCTTGGCAAAAGGGGCGTCGCGGCGTATACGCGCGCCTTGATGTCAAAGGAGCCGAGCCATGGCGGTCAGCGCAAATCTTAACGTAATGATGAAAGCCGCCCGTAAGGCAGGGCGCTCGCTGGTGAAAGACTTCCGCGAAGTCGAAAACCTGCAGGTGTCTATGAAAGGCGCGGGCGATTTTGTCAGCCGCGCGGATGTCGCTGCCGAAGAGATCATCAAAGAAGAGTTGATGGGGGCCCGCCCCACCTATGGCTGGATGGCCGAAGAGGGTGGCGAGGAAGAGGGCAAAGACCCAACACGCCGCTGGATCGTTGATCCGCTTGATGGCACCACAAACTATCTGCACGGCATGCCACATTGGGCAGTGTCCATCGCGCTTGAGCACAAAGGCGAAATCGTCGCTGGCGTGATCTTTGATGCCGCCAAAGACGAAATGTTTTACGCGGAAAAGGGCGAAGGTGCCTGGCTGAATGACAGCAACCGTCTGCGTGTGTCCGGGCGTCACCGGATGATCGAATCCGTGTTTGCAACCGGCGTGCCATTTGGTGGCCGCAAGGAGTTGCCTGACACGTTGCAGGATCTGGCGCGCTTGATGCCAACCTGCGCTGGTGTGCGTCGCTGGGGCTCTGCAGCGCTGGACATGGCCTATGTCGCCGCGGGGCGCTATGAGGGCTATTGGGAACGTGGGCTGAATGTCTGGGACATCGCAGCCGGCGTGATCATCATCAAAGAAGCGGGCGGGTTTGTGCAGGCCATGGACCCAGAAGAAAGCGTGCTTGAGAGCGGCACCGTGCTTTGTGCGAACGAGCCGATTTTTGATCAGTTCTCAAAGGTTATCCGCAACAGTTAAAGTAAAAATGGCGCTCTTAGGAGCGCCTTTTTTGTTTGCTTATCGCCGGCGTTTCACCCGGGGGACTGTGCTGCGCGCATAGCGGTATCTTGTGCCCGGATGCGGCGGATGGCCGTGGTTCACGCGCCAGAAGGCCACACCGCCCTTGCGCAGCCACAGCGGGATCACCAGCAGGAAACCGACGACAAAGCCGCCCGCATGCGCCCAATAGGCCACCCCGGCGCTGGCGGCGTCGATCGACAGCCCGTTGATCAATTGCAGCGCAAACCAGATGCCCAGCATCACCCAGGCCGGGATCGATATGACTTTGATAAAGACGATCAGGATCAGCAGGATATCGACTTTGGCGCGCGGGAAGAGCAGCAGATAGCCACCCAGCACCGCGGCGACAGCGCCCGAGGCCCCAATGGTTGGCACGGGGCTGAACGGGTCAGAGGCCACCTGCAGGAGCCCCGCAGCGATACCCCCGAAAAGATAGAACAGCGTGAACCTGCCATGGCCCATCTCATCTTCGAGATTGTCGCCGAAAATCCAGAGAAACAGCATGTTGCCCGCGATATGCATGAAGCCGCCATGCAGGAACATCGATGTGAAGAGGCCAGCAAAGCCGGTGCCAGATGAGATGCGGTCAGGAAACAGCGCCCAGTTTGAATAGAAAAGCGACAAGGCGCGCGGGTCGCTTTCCAGCGGCCAGCTGTAAAGAAAGATCGCCACATTCGCGGCGATCAGAAAGTAGGTTACATAGGGTATGCGCCCGGATGGGTTGTGATCTCGGATCGGAAACATACCCTATAGCTGGGGTGTTTGGGGGCGGGCGTCAAGCCGCCCCACCCAGCAGGGCCGCATTCCCCCCGGCCGCTGTTGTATCGACACAGACATGCCGCTCGGCGCGGGCGCGGGTGACGTCGGGCTGCCCGGTGATCAGCGGAATCAACGCGCCCTCACGCTCTGCCAGCGCTTTTTCATAGGCGCGCGCTGTGTCAGCATCGCCCCACCAAAGCACCCCGGCAAACCCGCTTAATGTGCGCAGTGCCGCCGCCTCTAGGCTGCCGCTGGCCTGCGCCGCACGTCCGCCAAGTTCGGTGATGGCCGCTGCCTGCGCCGCTGCAGCGTCAGCCCCGGGCCCAAGGCAGAGGACTGGCGCGCGGGATTCGGTGGACAGGCGGTTGGATTCGCCCGTTGGTCCCGGCAGGCTGACCGTGGTGACAGGGGCCCCGGCAGGTGCGCTGTCGATGGCCTTTTGCATCGCCGCAGCATCCATGGAGTTTGCCCAGGTGCCATTGGCCTCTTCGGTGGGCACAGCGCGGAAGCGGCTGAGGTAGTGCGGGCCACCGGCCTTGGGGCCAGTGCCGGAAAGGCCTTCGCCGCCAAAGGGTTGGCTGCCGACAATCGCGCCGATCTGGTTGCGGTTCACATAAACGTTGCCCGCGTGGATACGGTCGGACACATGCTGTACGCGGTCATCAATCCGGGTTTGCAGACCAAAGGTCAGCCCATAGCCGGTGGCATTGATCGCATCGATCACTGCGTCGATCTCGCCGGCTTTGAAGGTCGCGACATGCAGAACCGGGCCAAAGATTTCCTTTTCAAGATCAGCGATGCTGTTCACGCGGATGATGCTCGGCGCGACAAAGGTGCCGGTCTGCGGCGTGCGCAGCTGATACAGCACGCGCCCCTCAGCTTGCGCCTCTGCGATATGAGCCGAAATTTCCTGTTGCGCGCCGGCGTCAATTACTGGGCCGGAATCGGTGCTGTAATGCCACGGATCATTGAGGTTCAGCTCTTTCATCGCGCCGACCAGCATTTCAAGCACATGGTCAGCGATGTCCTCTTGCAGATAGAGGCAGCGCAGGGCCGAGCAGCGTTGACCCGCCGATTGAAACGCGCTTTCGACAATCGCTGTGACCGCCTGTTCGGGCAGGGCGGTGGAATCCACGATCATGGCGTTGAGGCCACCGGTTTCCGCGATCAGAGGCGCGCCAGGGGCCATATTGTCGGCCATGGCTTTGCGAATGCGCTGCGCGGTTGCGGTTGAGCCGGTGAAACAGACGCCATTGACGCGCGGATCAGAGGTGATCGCCGCCCCCACTTTGGAGCCTGAACCGATCACCAGCTGCAGTGCGCTGCGCGGCACACCGGCCTGATGCAGCAGTTTCACGGCCTCATAGGCGATCAGCGGCGTTTGATCTGCCGGTTTGGCGAGCACGGCATTGCCTGCGGCCAGTGCAGCAGAGATTTGGCCTGTGAAAATGGCCAGCGGGAAGTTCCAGGGGCTGATGCAGGCAAATACGCCTGCCGGGGCGTCGCTTGGGGCGTTGGCCGCATAAAAGCGCAAGAAATCAACCGCTTCGCGCAGTTCGGCCACTTGGTCCATCGGGGTCTTGCCCGCTTCGCGTGCCAGAATGGCGAAGAAGAGACCAAAGTTTTCCTCAAAGAGGTCCGCGGCCTTGTTCAATACCGCAGCGCGCTCCTCTGGGCTGGCGTCCCAGGGCTTGGCAGAAGCCAGCGCAAGCTCAATGCCTTCGGGGCTGGCGTGCGCCACGGTGCCAAGGGAATCGCCGGGCAGATAAGGGTTGGTGACAGGCACCGGCGCAAGTGTCGGCGCATCGGCTGCGAGCAGCGGAACCGCATGCCAGGCCACATCCCGGTAAGGGGTACGTGCCGCGTCGATTTTTTCAAGCGTGGGCACATCGCGCAAATCAAAGCCTTGGGAGTTCACACGCTCTGGCGCAAACAGCTCTGGCCCAGTGGTCAAGCTGCCGGAGACCTCTGCATAGGTTTCAAACGGGTCACGGGCGACCGTTTCGGGCGCGACGTCTTCGTCGACAATCTGGTTGACGAAAGAGCTGTTGGCCCCGTTTTCCAAGAGTCGACGCACAAGATAGGCCAGCAGGTCACGGTGCGCGCCCACAGGTGCATAGATCCGGCAACGTGTGCCTTCGGCGCGGTGCACGATGTCATGCAGGCTTTCGCCCATGCCGTGCAGACGCTGGAATTCGAATGTGGTTTTGTCGGTCGCCATATCCAGAACGGCGGCCACGGTGTGGGCGTTGTGGGTGGCAAATTGCGGATAGATCCGGTCGGTCATGCCCAGCAGTTTGCGCGCATTGGCGATATAACTGATGTCGGTGGCGGATTTGTTGGTGAAAACCGGGAAATCCGCAAGGCCATTGACTTGCGCCAGCTTGACCTCTGTGTCCCAATAGGCGCCTTTTACGAGCCGCACCATGATCTTGCGATCCAGTTTGGTGGCCAGCTCATAAAGGTAATCCAAGGTTGCGCCGGCCCGTTTGCCATAGGCCTGCACCACAACGCCAAAGCCATCCCAGCCGGCGAGGGCGGGTTCGGACAGCACGGTTTCGATCACATCCATCGAGATCGACAGGCGGTCGGCCTCTTCGGCGTCAATGTTCAGGCCCATTTTGGCAGATTTCGCCAGCAGCGCGAGAGACCGCAGGCGCGGCACCAGTTCATCCATCACGCGCTCGCGTTGGGTCACTTCGTAGCGCGGATGCAGCGCCGAGAGTTTGACCGAGATCCCCGGATTTTCGCGAATGTCGGCATGGGTGCAGGCGGCTGCAATCGCCGTAATCGCGCGCGAATAGGCAAGGTGATAGCGCATGGCGTCGGCATCGGTTTTCGCCGCTTCGCCCAGCATGTCGTAGGAATAGGTGTAGCCTTTGGCTTCCATCTTGCTGGCGCGATCCATCGCCTTGACGATGGTTTCTCCCAGAACGAACTGGCGGCCCATTTCCTTCATCGCGCGGCCAACGGCGGTGCGGATCACCGGCTCGCCCAGGCGTTTGACGGCACCGCGCAGCGCGCCTACGACGCCTTTGTTGTCGTCATCCAAAACCTTGCCGGTCAGCATCAGCGCCCAGGTGGAGGCATTGACCAAAGACGAGGTGGAATGGCCCAGGTGTTTGCCCCAGTCAGACGGGGCAATCTTGTCTTCGATCAGCGCATCAATGGTATCGGCATCCGGCACGCGCAACAGCGCCTCGGCCAGACACATCAGGGCGATCCCCTCATCGGTGGACAGGCCGTATTCTGCCAGAAACACCTCCATCAGACCGGGCTGGGTCTGGTTGCGGATCTTGCGCACCAGTTCTGCCGCAGCGCTGCTGATGCGCGCGCGGTCCGTGCTGCTGAGGCCGCTGGCCTCTTGCAAGCGCTGCACCAGCGCGGTTTCATCCTGATAGGTGAGGGTGTCAATGAGACGGCGATGCGATGTCATGGGATTCTCCACGAAGGTATTTCGGCGATTTGAATAGTATTGCATATCATATGTGGTCTTTTCGTCTTATTCACATTAATATGGTATTCGTTTCGCCTAAAGATTGGGGTTATTGATATGCAAAGTGATCAGGTTGAATTGGATCGTCACGACCATAAGATTCTGGATGCGCTCGCCAGCGACGGGCGGATGTCTATCACGGACCTGGCCAAGACCATCGGACTGTCAAAAACACCCACACAGGCGCGGCTGCGGCGGCTGGAAAAGGATGGTGTGATCAGCGGCTATCGCGCCATGGTGGATCCGGTGCGCTTGGGGCTTGATCACATCGCCTATGTCGAGGTGAAGCTGGACGACACGCGCGAAGCGGCGTTGCGGGCCTTTAACGCGGCGGTGCGCAAGATTGCCGAGGTTGAGCAGGCGCATATGATGGCGAGCCATTTTGACTATCTGCTGAAAGTGCGGACCCGCAATATGAAAGGGTTCCGCCGTGTCTTGGGCGAAAAAATCTCGACTCTCCCGCATGTTGCCAGCACCTCGACCTTTATGGTGATGGAAGCGGTGAAGGAATTTGGCTTGGATGACTGATGGACAAAGCTGCGGCTCTTTGCCGGGGCAAAGCCCCTGTGGTTTGCCATCACAGATCTGTTGAATCGGCCTTTACACCCCATGCCGGCACGCTATTGTCGCGCGCGTTGGTGCGCCCTCGTGGTGGAATGGTAGACACAGGAGACTTAAAATCTCTAGGCCGTATAGGCCGTGCCGGTTCGAGTCCGGCCGAGGGTACCAACAAATGTCGCGGTAGCCGTTATTGGGCCGACTGCGCCAGACGCACGTGTTCGCGGGCATCGCGCATGAGGTCGCTGACAAATTCCGGATTTTCGGCGAGCCAAGCGCGATAGGCGTGATAGCCGCGCATGTCGAAATCAAAGCGCTCTGCGCTGGACATCGCTTGATAGGTGGCGGCGTCTGTATCCCTGAGCAATTCAAATTTTATCGCCGTCTGATAGCCGACGCAAAGCTGCGCGTCTTCAAGGGGCAGGGGCGCAATTTCGGCTTGGGCGTTGCAGAAGAAAAAGGCGGTAATCAGGTGGATAAATTCCGGTGTCATTCTTGTTCCCTCCAGCCATTCAAAGCGGGGGGAGCAAGGTAAAACTACACGGGCTACGCGACACACAGCGCGCGCCGAACTCTCCACAGGGCTTTGAAGCAGTTCTTTATGTGTTGAAAAACGCGCAGCACATCCAGTCTTGGCGGCACGTCTGGGCACAGCTTGAACAGCGCGGTACCCTTATTTACTGTCGCATAAAGAGTGTGAATGTTCAATTATTATGTTAATATTCGGCGTGGTTCGCAAGAATATTGCGCGACGCCATGCTGAGGGGTTGGGCATAAAAAACGCGGCCCGCCGGGCCGCGCTTGTCGCTTTGGACAGCTCTGTGCTTAGTCGCGGGTGCCAGCGAAGCGTTCTTGCCAGCTGTCGCGTTCCTCATCGGTGATCTTGCGGAATGTCACCTCGGGCACGGTAAAGGCATGGCCGGGGGCCAATTTGGAGAGCTGCGCGGCCACATCGTCGGGCCATGGCGTCTCTTCGGCGTTCATGGAGCCCAGGAGAGAGGCGGCGGCATCCGGGATGAATGGCGCGGAGAGGACCGCATAAAGCGGGATCAGGTTCAGCGCGAGCCGGATCTGAATTGCGGCCTTGGCCGGGTCGGTCTTGAACGTCGACCAGGGGGCCACGGTCTGCAGATATTCATTGCCCGCCGCCCAGATCGCGCGCAAATCTTGCGCCGATTTGCGCACTTCCATGGCTTCCATGTGCTGCTCATAGGTGCGTACACGTCGGCTGATATCTTCGATCAACGCCAATTCGTCGGGGCCATAATTGCCACCTTCGGGCACCGCTTCGGAGAATTTGGAGCGGCAGAACTTGGTGACGCGCGAGACAAAGTTGCCCAGCACATCCGCCAGATCCTTGTTGCAGGAGCTTTGGAAGCTTTCCCAGGTAAATTCGCTGTCGCTGCTTTCAGGCGCATGGCTCAGTAGCCACCAGCGCCAGTAGTCGGCAGGCAAGAGTTCTAGCGCCTGATCCATAAAGACGCCGCGCCCGCGCGAGGTTGAGAATTGGCCACCATCATAGTTCAAGTAGTTGAAGGATTTGATGTAATCCACCAGCTTCCACGGCTCGCCCGAGCCAAAGATCGTCACCGGGAACGATAGGGTGTGGAAGGGCACGTTGTCCTTGCCCATGAACTGGGTGTAGGTCACATCTTCGGCCCCTTTGTCGGTGCGCCACCAGCGTGCCCAATCGGTGCCTTTGCCCGCATCCACCCATTCCTGGGCTGCCGCGATATATTCGATCGGGGCATCAAACCAAACGTAGAACACCTTGCCTTCCATGCCGGGCCAAGGGGCATCGCCTTTCATCACCGGCACGCCCCAATCAAGATCACGGGTGATGCCGCGGTCTTGCAACCCATCGCCGTCGTTCAGCCATTTCTTGGCGATGGATGTGGTCAGCACCGGCCAGTCACTTTTGCTGTCGATCCAGTCCGCCAGTTTGCCGCGCATTTCGGATTGGCGCAGATAGAGGTGCTTGGTTTCGCGTTCCTCAAGTTCGGTCGAGCCGGAGATGGTGGAATAGGGGTTGATCAGATCGGTTGGATCGAGCTGCTTGGTGCAGTTGTCACACTGATCCCCGCGCGCGCTTTCAAAGCCGCAGTTGGGGCAGGTGCCTTCGATATAGCGATCCGGCAGGAACCGCCCATCGGCATGGGAATACATCTGGGTTTCGCTGACTTCGCGGATCAGGCCCGCATCGGCCAGTCGGCCTGCGAAATGCTGGGTCAGCTTATGGTTCTGCACGCTGGAGGAGCGGCCAAAATGGTCAAAGGACAGGCGAAAGCCTTCGGCGATGCGGGCCTGAACCTCGTGCATTTCGGCGCAATATTCTGCGACGGGTTTGCCGGCTTTGGCCGCGGCCAGTTCTGCCGGGGTGCCATGTTCATCGGTGGCGCAGAGAAACATCACCTCATGGCCGCGCCCACGCTGATACCGGGCGAACAAATCCGCAGGCAATTGGCTGCCAACAAGGTTGCCCAGATGTTTGATGCCATTGATATACGGAATGGCGGATGTGATCAGGTGCCGTGCCATGGATCGCTTTCCTTCATGCGGTGTCCGGCCTTCCCTAGACCAAAGTTGCCCCCAGTTCCAGAGGCGGATGCGATCTGGATCCCGAATGGGCGCGTGTCGAGTATCTTCTTGCAATGAAAGGGTGCCGTGCCAAAAAAATCGCGGGTTTTGCGGTTGCAGTCTGCGGTGTCGCCCTTACCTTTGAGCCAAGCAACAGAGAGGACAGTGCCATGAAACGCAACCGGCTTGGCCGCACCGATATCGAGGTTTCGGCCCTGTGCCTTGGGACCATGACCTATGGGACACAGACCCCCATCGAGGACGCCCACCAACAGATGGATATGGCGCTAACGGCGGGGATTGATTTCTGGGACACGGCTGAAATGTACCCGGTCAATCCGGTCGCGGCCGAACACCAGGGGCGCTCCGAAGAATTCATTGGCAGCTGGTTTGAAAAATCCGGCCGCCGGAATGAAGTGATCCTGGCCACGAAACATTCGGGCGAGGGCATGAAGATCGTGCGTGATGGCGCGCCCATTTCATCGGCCACAATTCCAGAGGCGATTGATGGCTCGCTTAAGCGGCTCAAGACCGATTACATCGATCTTTATCAGTTCCACTGGCCCAATCGCGGCAGCTATATGTTCCGCAAGAATTGGACATTTGATCCCAGCGATCAGCCGCGCGCCGAAACGCTCGACAACATGGCAGATTGTCTTGAGGCGCTGCAAAAAGAAGTGGCGCGCGGGCGCATTCGCGCCTTTGGCCTGTCCAACGAAAGTGCTTGGGGCATGGCGCAATGGGTGCGGCTTGCCGAAGAGATGGGCGCGCCGCGTGCGGCCAGCATCCAGAACGAATATTCGCTGCTCTGCCGCCTCTATGATACGGATCTGGCTGAACTCAGCCATCAGGAAGACGTGGGGCTGATGGCCTTCTCGCCGCTGGCCACCGGGCTGCTGACCGGCAAATACCAGGGCGGGGCGGTGCCTGAGGGCTCGCGCCTGTCGATCGGGCGCAATCTGGGTGGCCGGATGAATGATCGCACATTGCCGATCACGCAGCTGTATCTGGATCTGGCAGCGCGTCATGATCTGGACCCGGTGCATATGGCGCTGGCCTGGTGCATGCAGCGCCCGTTTATGATGTCCGCGATCTTCGGCGCGACCACTGCGGCGCAGCTGGAGCATATCATTGCCGGTAAGGATTTGGTGCTGAGCGATGCCGTGATGCGCGAAATCGACCAAATCCACCAAAGCGCGCCAGCGCCGTATTGAGGCGCGGCCGACGCATGAGACCAAACGTGACCGTCACCACAATCTGACGGTCACGCCATACCGAAATTCGCATCTATGACCCGTGCGGCCATGTTTGCAGTTCCTTGCGCGCTTTCATCGGTTTCCAGCACATGGATGGGCACGCGCAGCCGATACACCAACCGATCGCTTTCGATCACACGTTCGGCCGTGCCCTGAAGCATCGTCGGGATAATCTTGGTCAGCAGGGTAGAGCCGAAACTCGCCGTTCCCTCGACATTGCCCCCGGCCATACCCGAAAGATCCTCCTGCCATTCAACCACCAGCTGCGGATCGGCCGCCTCCGTTTCTCTGCGCCAAGTTACGGACACCTGACCGTCGTCCCCGGACAACGCGCCGTATTTTTGCGTGTTGGTGGCAAGTTCATGAAGGGCCAGACCAAATTGCTGCGCCGCTTCTGAGCTGATGTGCAAATCGGGGCCATCGACGCGAATACGGTCTTCGTATGTCAGGCGCAGGGGGGTGAGTTGATTGTCCACTACGGTTCCCAGGTCTGCGGAGGCAGAGCTATCTCCCCCGATCACCATAGACGTCGCACTGGCCAGCGCATTGATGCGCCCCAGCAGGACCGAAACATAGTCATCAATATTGGTTTGCCCACGCGCGCTTTGCCGGGCGATGGATCCAACCACAGCCAGAAGATTTTTGCTACGGTGCACCGCTTCGCGCGCCACCACGGCCATTTTGGCATTGGCCTGTTCAAGCTCTTCTGTGCGCTCGGCGACCGTTGCTTCCAGCGCCAGCTTGATCTCGCGCAGCTCGGCCTCTGACGCTTCGTATTTGGCGACTTGTTCGCGCAATTTCTGGTTCAGCGCCTCGAGCTCTCCGTGGCTTGGAATTGCGATGAGCGTCGGCACAAGGCGGAACAGCACAAGCGCCGTCAGCCCCGACACAAGCCCGGTGGCGAGTTTGGCGATCCCAACATAGGGGTAAATTGGCCACCACAGGGTGACGATGTTCAAAAGGTGGGTGAGGCCACAGAGCAGAATAAACCCGGCAAATAGCAACACCAGCTTGCGGTTGCGCAGGTCGGGACGTTGTTTCAGCACCCGCAGCAGCGATACCGGGATCGCGGTGTAGGCCGCAAAAATAAGTACATCAGAGCCCGCCCAGAGCACCACGAGCCAAGGCTGCCAAAGCAGACACATGCCGTGGGGCATGTACTGCCAGATATCAATGAAATGTCCCATGATTCTTTATCTCTGCCCAAAGTCAATATAAGTGCTAGCACTATCCACGCCGCAGATAGAAGAACTATGCCGCTTCTGGCAGAATGCGAGGGTAATGCGAGGCTAAGGTGGGCACATTAGATCACCCCTGCCGTCTCGGAATAGGCAAAAACACTCAACAACGATGCACAAAAAAGGCCCCACTGGTGCGGGGCCTTTCTGTCATGCTCGTATCTTTGCGTTAGCCGGTCGTATCGCTGCTTGTGCCATCGTCAAAGGCCAAGAGCGGTGCATAGCGGGGGCGGGTGAACACAAACGTATCGATATCGTGGTCCCCAAGGCCGACATTCAGAATTGGGCTGTAGGTAAAGAAGCTCTCAACCACAATCACCGTATCCTGGTCTGCCATGGTCGGCAGGCTGTCTGCCAGATCCACCATATCGCTGGCTTGCATGGCTTCGTATTGCGCGCCGCGCACTTCGGACCATTGCAGCTCATAGGCGGCGTCGGTTTCGTTCCAGGTGATCACCGAGAGCCGCAGGGAGGCACCGGGGTCTGGTGTGACCTCAACGCCGTCGATATTCAGCGTCGCCGCATATTCGGTGTTTTCCGCCTGTCCGCCGACCATCGCCTCAAACAAGGTCAGTGTATTGTCGACGTAGGTTGGCGTGATCGCATTGGTTTCACGCGACAACATATCGCTGATGGTATAGCTGGCTTTTTCGGCGGCTGATTTGGTGCGGAACACATCAAAGTAGATCGCCATGGCCGCCATCGCCCAAAGCAGCAACGGCAGGATCAGCGCGGTTTCCACCGCGATGGTGCCATCTTTGTTCTTGGCGAATTGCGCCAGTCCGGCGCGAAGTCGTTTTGCAAACCGTGTCATAGCTTAACGAGGCTCCTGTACAAAGGCCGTCATCTTGGTGATGCTGGCATAGCCGGCGTCATCCTGTGTCAACGCGGCTGCAAAGCTTGTGCCGGGGAAAATCGGTTCAAACTTGGCGCAGGCGCGAATGATGACCAGCTCGTTATCCATGCCAAAGCTGTATTCTGACATGGGGGTGATTTCGGTGGATTTGTCGATGCAGGCATAGTCCTCTGGCAGGGCCTCCCAGGCGCGCAGATTGCGCGGCAAGAGTTCCAGCGTCAGGTTCTCCTGACAATCTGGCACCACGCCATATTGGCAGACCATGGCCTTCAACTCTTCATGCGTGGGGGAGGCCCCTGTGTTCAGACGGATCCAGCGCACCGTTTCATCCAGCGACCGTTCCAGCATGGTTTGCCGGATCGTCATGATCCCGATTTCCACACCCGCCATCAAGGCCAGCAGAAGGATCGGCACCATTACCACAAATTCGGTTGCGATATTCCCGGCGTCCTCGCGGCGGAACGCACGCAGTTTGTTCAGCAATACCTGTTTCATTGTGTCAACCTCAGCTGGCGGATGGAGGCGGCGATGGCCGCAAACGCATCGTTGATTTCTAGCCCATCCACATCAAAGTAGTGGCTGGCAGAGCTGGCGCAGTTTTGCAGAACGGTCTGCCCGCCCGAGGGCGCTTCAAACCCGATGGTGAACACCACGATGTCCTCGTCCTTGGCCGCATCACAGATCGCTTGGGTGCGCGTGTTCTTGGCGCTGCTGCCCACATATTTGCGGATAGAGCTGTACCAATCGTAGTTGGCGTCATCGTAGCCCATCCAAGGTTTGTAGTGATTGTCGCGGTTGTATTTCATCGACGTATAGGCCCAGAGGCCTTCATAGGTGATAACCTCGGCGCTGCCCGGTTCGTCTACCGTGACGGTGGTTTCGATTTCTTTATATTTCTTGCATTTGCCGTTCTTGCGGAAAGAGGTGCATTCGCTTGAGATTTCCGTGGTTTCATAGGTGCCCTCGCCATAGGCGTGGTCATTCCATGTCCCGTCATGTGGCCAGTAAAACATCGGCTCAAACAGATCGCCGTCGTTGTCCTCATCGCCGGAATCTTCACCGATATAGACCGAATATTTTTCTTCCTGCTCGTTCCACCAAATGTTGGATTCGCCAGAGCGGAAATCTGGGTGAATGTAATATTGCGACGTGTTCTGACCATCGGTCATCAGCACAATCACTTTCAGCGTTTCGCTCGAGGAATAGGCGTTTGGGCGGCCTTCAAAGGCGCTGGCCACGGCCCCATCGCTGATCATATTGCTGATCACAGGCTGCAGGCTGCTGTCGAGCAGCGCGGTGCCCCATTTCATGCCGATGTCGATCGACGTATTGCCGCCGCCCCACATCGAGTCGATGAAGGTTTTCAGCGCGCTTGCGTCTTTCTGCATCACCACGATCTGGCGGCTGGTGTCGGTGGATTCGCGGCAGACCGGGTTAGAAACCAGGTTGACCGGATCATCATCGCGGCCATCATTGCTGGACCAAGGGTCAAAATGCATCGTCCGTGTAAAGGCGGTCGCCGGATCCAGCGTTGTCGTCGCAAAGTCATCCGATGCAAAGTTGATGCAATTGGAATGGCTATGTTCTGTCGACAGGTTCAGATATTGCGCCAGGCTATCGGGCGCGGATACCTGCGTTGCATAGGGCACGATGTTGACCGACAGCTTGCCATCTTCGGTGGTGGTGGTCAGCGTGTCGACAAAATCCTTGGCTGCGATCTTCAGGTTATAAAGACGGCTGTTGTTGTTCATAGAGCCGGACACGTCCAGCACCATGGAAATTTCAACGCTGCCAATACGTTCTTCTGCGCCGCTCAGCGCGTTCATGGTCAAGGTGTCCACCCCGGCCAGATGCATGAATTTGGTTGCCATGGAGGTATCAGCGGTCGCGGTAACGGTGCGATAGCCTAGACCTTCTTCGACCTGAATATCCTGCAGATGCTCAGAGAGCGCGGATTTTTCAAAGTAGTCTTCGACCACGCTTTGCGGATCCAGATCTTGCTCCAACGACGATGCCGCCAGAACCGCGCGATCCAAGGTATCTTGCAGTTGCGTGCGGCGCATTTCCGCCAGCATGACGTCAACGCCGATACCGCCAACCATCAACATGATCAGGAAAATGATCATGCCTAGATAGACCATGCTACCGTCTTCTTCGCGGCGGAACTGCCGCAGGAAGCGGGCAGAATCCGTCCTTCTGTGTCGTGCAGAATGGTGTCCCATGTCTTGTCCCTCACTTAGGCCCCCAAAACCGCCCCCAAAACACGAATGGGGGCGACTCCGGATACTTTCACTCCCGATTGTGTATGACGGTAAATTTGGGCCGAAATACGGCGGGTTATGTGAATTATTGGGCCGTTTCGCCCCATATTTGCGGCATTAATGGGGCGAGGCGGGCTGATCGTGGGATTGGTGGGCTATTGTCGCGAAATCGGAAACAGAACAGATTTTCCGCGGCCTGCTGGAAATTGGATCAGAAAAAGTTTTCAAACTGATGAAATTTTGTGCAGATGCGCCTCGCTTCTTGTGGTGAAAAAGGATTAGGTGAAGCTATTGAGTTGCGACATTGAGTCGCGAGATTGCTTGTCGGGAGGTAAATGATGAGCGTAGCGAATGAGCCGAGTTTCCGTGACAGTGTGGATCTGATGTTCAACCGGGCGGTGTCCCTGTTGGACCTGTCACCTGGGCTCGAAGAAAAGATCCGTGTGTGCAACGCGACCTATACTGTGCGGTTTGGCGTGCGCTTGCGGGGCAAAATCCAGACCTTCACCGGCTACCGCTCTGTGCATTCCGAACATATGGAGCCGGTCAAGGGCGGTATTCGTTATGCGCCTTCGGTCAACCAGAACGAAGTGGAAGCGCTCGCAGCGCTGATGACCTATAAATGCGCGCTGGTTGAGGCCCCGTTTGGCGGCTCCAAAGGGGGGTTGTGCATCGACCCAACCGAATTTGAAGAACATGAGCTGGAGCTGATCACCCGGCGCTTTGCGTATGAGCTGGCCAAACGCGACCTCATCCACCCGTCACAAAACGTTCCAGCCCCTGACATGGGCACGGGTGAACGTGAAATGGCCTGGATCGCCGACCAATACGCCCGCATGAACACCACTGATATCAACGCGCGGGCTTGTGTGACCGGCAAGCCGCTGAACGCCGGCGGGATCGCGGGGCGTGTCGAGGCCACGGGCCGCGGTGTGCAATATGCGCTGCAGGAATTTTTCCGCGATGCGCGCGACATCGAAAAGGCCGGCCTGTCCGGTTCGCTGGATGGCAAGCGCGTGATTGTGCAGGGCCTTGGCAACGTGGGCTATCACGCCGCGAAATTCCTGTCCGAAGAAGATGGCTGCAAAGTGATCGGCGTGATTGAACGCGACGGCGCGGTGGTCAGCGCGGATGGGCTGGATATCGAAGCGCTGCGCCATTGGATCGTGAACCATGGCGGCGTCAAAGGGTTCCCGGATGCCACCTATGTGGAAGACGGTTCCAAGGTTCTGGAAGAGGATTGCGACATCTTGGTGCCGGCGGCGATGGAAGGTGTGATCAATCTGACCAATGCTGAGCGCATCAAAGCCCCGTTGATCATCGAGGCCGCGAATGGTCCGGTCACGGCGGGCGCGGATGATGTGCTGCGCAAGAAAGGCACGGTCATCATTCCTGACATGTATGCCAACGCAGGCGGTGTGACCGTATCGTATTTTGAGTGGGTCAAAAACCTCAGCCACATCCGCTTTGGCCGCATGCAACGCCGTCAAGAAGAGGCGCGCCACCAGCTGGTTGTCGATCAGCTCGAAGCGCTGTCAGACTCCATGGGCAAATCATGGTCGCTCAGCCCGGATTTCAAACAGAAATATCTGAAAGGCGCGGGGGAGCTTGAACTGGTCCGCTCTGGTCTGGATGACACCATGCGCATTGCCTATCAGTCGATGCGCGACATTTGGCACGACCGCGAGGATGTGACCGATCTGCGCACCGCCGCCTATCTGGTGTCGATCCAGAAAGTCGCCGCAAGCTATAAGGCCAAGGGCCTCTGAGCAGCGCGCCGCCGAAAAACCGATCAAAGCCCGCCTTGTGCGGGCTTTTTTCTTGCGGTGCCCCGGCGTGGCTGGCATTTCTGGGGCAAAGAGACGGAGATGACCCATGCGTATTGCGCTGACCTGTGCTGTGATTTTTGCTGCCAGCCAAAGCTGGGCTGAAGAGGCTGGCGACCCCAAAGCCGCGCAATGTGATGCGCTGGGCGGGGTTGTGACGCAGCTGGTTGCGCTGCGCCAAGACGGCAAACGCGAAAACCGCGCCATTCGCATGCTGACCAAGGGCAATGCCGCGATTGATGAGCCACTGCGCCCGGCGGTGCAGTTTCTGGCTGGCTGGGTCTATTCACTGACCGATGACGAACTGGGGTTTGAGCCCGGCCCGAAATACGCCGAAGCCTGCAAAACACAGTAAGCGCGCGTCCTGAAAGTCAGGCCGAGTTCTCCACAGCATTTCGCCGCCCTGCGCTGGACATCCGCGCGCGCGCGTTCATATAGTACCGCATGAGCCTCACCCCCGCTTTCATGGATGAACTGCGCAACCGTACCAGCATCGTTCAGGTGGTGGGGCGCAAGGTCATGTGGGACAGCCGCAAGTCCAATCAGGGCAAGGGCGACATGTGGGCCCCATGTCCGTTCCACCACGAAAAATCCGCGTCTTTTCACGTCGATGACCAAAAGGGGTTTTACTACTGCTTTGGTTGCGGCGCAAAAGGCGATGCCATCAATTTCGTGCAGGAAAGCGAGAATGTCAGCTTTATTGATGCGGTCAAAATCCTCGCGGATGAGGCGGGGATGACGCTGCCCGATCGCGACCCGCGCGCGCAGGAGAAAGCGGACAAGCGCGCTGGGCTGACCGAGGTGATGGAGCAGGCGGTGCAATTCTTCCGCATGTCTCTGCGTACAAATGCGGCGACCGAGGCGCGGGCCTATCTGGCGCGGCGTGGCCTGACACCGGCGCAGCTTGAGCGTTGGGAAATCGGCTTTGCGCCAAATGGCTGGCAGGCGCTTTGGGATGCGCTGAAGGCTAAGGGCGTGCCTGATGAGTTGATCCTCGGGGCAGGGCTGGCCAAACCCTCGAGCAAGGGTAAGGCCCCCTATGACGTGTTTCGCAATCGCATCATGTTTCCCATTCGCGATGCGCGCGGGCGGGCGATTGCTTTTGGCGGGCGGGCGCTGGACCCGAATGACAATGCCAAATATCTGAACTCGCCTGAAACCGCCCTGTTTGACAAAGGGCGCAACCTCTACAACCACGGCCCGGCGCGGGCCGCCGTGGGCAAAGGCCAGCCGCTCATTGTGGCCGAAGGCTATATGGATGTGATCGCGCTGGATGGCGCGGGGTTTACCGGGGCGGTTGCGCCGCTGGGCACGGCGATCACCGAAGCGCAACTGCAGCTCTTGTGGCGCATTTCGCCGGAACCTGTGATCGCGCTGGACGGCGATGCCGCGGGCATTCGCGCCGCGTTGCGTCTGATTGATCTGGCCTTGCCGATGCTTGAGGCTGGGCAAAGCCTGCGCTTTGCGATCATGCCTGAGGGGCAGGACCCGGATGATCTGCTGAAAGCCAAAGGGCCCGAGGCTTTGCAGGCCTTGCTGGATGCGGCCAAACCAATGGTGGACCTGCTGTGGCAGCGGGAAACCGAAGGCAAAAATTTTGACAGCCCGGAGCGTAAAGCCGCCCTCGACAAGGCGCTGCGCACGAAAATCAAACAGATCCGCGACCCGAGCATCCGCGCCCATTATGGGCAGGCGATCAAGGATCTGCGCTGGGAATTGTTCCGGGGCGCTGCGCCTGCACGCGCGAAGGATGGCCGCAAAGCGCGCGGCGGGGATTGGCGTAAGCCGGCGCCGCCACGCGCGCAGGCCACAACCAAAGCCTCGTTGCTGGTGGCCGGAGATGAGGCGCACCAGCGTCATATGCGCGAAGCGGTCATTTTTGCATCGATCCTTTCGACCCCGGCGGTTCTGGATGAATTTGAAGACCAGCTGGAAGCCCTGCGCTGCGCTGATGACGATCATAACTTCATCCGCGATCTTTTGCTGCGGCAGGCGCATCGCGGAGTGCAGGATCTGAAATCCATCATTGCCGACGCCATGGGGCCGGAGGCCCTTGATTTTCTGCTGGCGCACCCACATGTCCGCATTGCGCCCCCCGTGCGTCGCCCCGGTGATGTTGATACGGCGCGCCAGACTGTCGCCGAAGAGCTTGGCAAACTGACTGCGGCGCTGGGACATCGCGCCGAAGTGGCCGAAGCCGTTGAGGTGATTGGCGAGATCGAAGATGAGACGATAACCTGGCGGTTGGGCCAAGCCGCAGAGGCGCATGACCGCGCCGTGCGCAGCATTCAGGAGGATTCAGCGGAATATGAAACCGGAGAGAATGGTGCCGCCATCGACAAGGACGAACGTGCAGCGCTGAACGCGCTGATGGAACGAATCAGTTTCACGAAGAGGCGATGATGCAAATTTTCTGGCCTCTGGGTGAAGAATTCATAAAGAAATCGGGGTAAACGGGTGTGCGAATCGCGCAATCGCGCTATTGATTCGCTCTAATACGAATCACCAGCCCTTGTTTGCAGGAGCAGCGAATGGCCGCAAAAGACAACGACGACCGTAAGCCAGACGATCAGGACGCGGAAATCTCACTTGATATGAGCCAAGCCGCGGTCAAGAAAATGATCTCGGAGGCGCGCGAAAAGGGCTACATCACCTATGATCAGCTCAACAAAGTGCTGCCGCCTGATCAGGTCAGCTCTGAGCAGATCGAAGATGTGATGTCGATGCTGTCCGAAATGGGCATCAACATCATCGAAGACGAAGAAGTCGAAGACGAAGAACAAAAGTCGACCGCGCTCGTCGATGCGTCGTCTGGCAATCGTGAAATCACGCTTGGCTCGGGCAACACCGAAAAGCTCGACCGCACAGATGACCCAGTGCGCATGTACCTGCGCGAAATGGGGTCGGTTGAACTGCTGAGCCGCGAGGGCGAGATCGCCATCGCCAAACGCATTGAGGCTGGGCGCAATACGATGATTGCCGGGCTTTGCGAAAGCCCGCTGACCTTCCAGGCGATCACCATCTGGCGCGACGAACTTCTGTCCGAAGATATTCTGCTGCGTGACGTCATCGACCTGGAAACCACCTTTGGCAACCAACTGGGCGAGGATGACGACGAGGAAGAAGAGGCAAGCACCGTTTCGGCCGCCAATGTCTCCTCCGCGCCAGACAAGAAGAGTGACACGCAGGAACTAGACGCCGACGGCAACCCGATTGCCAAGGATGACGACGACGATGACGATGATGAGCAGGCGAACATGTCGCTCGCCGCGATGGAAGCAGCGCTGAAACCGCGTGTGCTGGAAACGCTGGATCGCATCGCCGACGATTACGAAATGCTGTCTGCCATGCAGGACAGCCGAATTTCGGCCACGCTGAACGAGGATGATACATTCTCTAGCGGGGATGAAGAGAAATACCAGAAGCTGCGGTCTGAGATCGTTGAACTCGTGAATGAGCTGCACCTGCACAACAACCGGATCGAAGCGCTGATCGACCAGCTATATGGCATCAACCGCCGTATCATGCAGATCGACAGTGCGATGGTGAAACTGGCTGACCAGGCACGGATCAATCGCCGCGAGTTCATTGATGCCTATCGCGGCCGTGAACTTGACCCGACCTGGCTTGAGGATATGACGCAAAAGCCCGGTCGCGGCTGGCAGATGTTCATGGAACGCTCGGTTGAAAAGGTCGAAGAACTGCGCGCGGACATGGCGCAGGTCGGGACCTATGTGGGTCTAGATATCTCTGAATTTCGCCGCATCGTGCAGCAGGTTCAGAAGGGTGAAAAAGAAGCCCGTCAGGCCAAGAAAGAAATGGTCGAGGCCAACCTGCGCCTCGTGATTTCCATCGCGAAAAAGTACACGAACCGTGGCCTGCAATTCCTTGATCTTATTCAGGAAGGGAACATCGGCCTGATGAAGGCGGTGGATAAGTTCGAATACCGCCGTGGCTATAAATTCTCGACCTACGCCACCTGGTGGATTCGCCAGGCGATCACCCGTTCGATTGCAGACCAAGCGCGCACCATTCGTATCCCTGTGCACATGATCGAAACGATCAACAAACTGGTGCGGACAGGTCGTCAGATGCTGCATGAAATTGGCCGCGAACCGACCCCGGAGGAATTGGCCGAAAAGCTTCAGATGCCGCTTGAGAAAGTGCGCAAGGTGATGAAAATCGCCAAGGAGCCGATCAGCCTTGAGACCCCGATCGGGGATGAGGAAGACAGCCAACTGGGCGACTTCATTGAGGACAAGAATGCCGTGCTGCCGCTGGACAGCGCCATTCAGGAAAACCTCAAGGAAACCACGACTCGCGTGCTGGCCTCGCTCACGCCACGCGAAGAACGGGTGCTGCGCATGCGCTTTGGTATCGGCATGAACACCGACCACACCCTCGAAGAGGTGGGCCAGCAGTTCAGCGTGACGCGCGAGCGTATTCGCCAGATCGAAGCGAAAGCGCTGCGCAAGCTGAAACACCCAAGCCGCAGTCGCAAACTGCGCAGCTTCCTGGATCAGTAAAGACACACGCCCTGCCGATGAATTGGCGGGGCGTTTTCCTATGGGGGGACCCTGATGTCACTTTTGAAAAAGCTTTTCGGCGGCGCAGCCCCGAAAGAGGCAGAGCCTGAAACCTACAAAGGGTTTTCCATTTTTGTGGCACCGCAGAAAGACGGCGCGAACTATCGCATTGCCGGTCGGATTGAAAAAGAGGTCGACGGCACGCTGAAAACCCATAATTTTCTGCGCGCCGATACTTTCAATACCGCCGACACCGCCGCCGACATGACCCTGATGAAGGCCAAGCAGCTGATTGACCAGATGGGCGAGCGCCTGTTCTAAGCGCTCGCACCCGCGCCATTTTCAGACCCTAGGTTAGGTGGGTGTTGAAAAACGCCACCGTCCGCTCCCACGCCAGATCCGCAGCCGCCTCATCAAAGCGCGGCGTGCTGTCGTTGTGGAACCCGTGGTTTGCCCCCTCGTAAATGAACGCCTCATAGGTTTTGCCATGCTCTTGCAGGGCCGCTTCATAAGCGGGCCAGCCGGCGTTGATGCGTTCATCCAGTGCCGCGTAATGCAGCATCAGCGGGGCCTGGATGCGCGGCACGTCTTCGGCCGCGGCCTGGCGACCATAATAAGGCACCGCTG
Source organism: Cognatishimia sp. SS12 (assembly GCF_028369055.1). Taxonomy (GTDB): domain Bacteria; phylum Pseudomonadota; class Alphaproteobacteria; order Rhodobacterales; family Rhodobacteraceae; genus Cognatishimia. Next base: position 229,541 of record NZ_JAQNCZ010000001.1, read on the forward strand.
CGCCCAGTTCCGGGTAGGCCACAGCTGCCGCATTGGCGACCCCGCCGCCATAACAGAACCCGGTGATGCCGACCTTTCCGGTGGTCAGTTCATGACCCATCAGGAATTCAACGGCGGCGAAGAAATCATTCATTAGCTTGGTGCCATCGACCGTGCGCTGCAATTCACGCCCTTCGGCATCATTGCCCGGATAACCGCCCACGGATGACAGCCCATCAGGGGCCAGCGCCACAAACCCGGCTTTGGCCACACGCCGTGCGACGTCCTCGATATAAGGGTTCAGCCCGCGATTTTCGTGCACGACCACAACGGCGGGGCGTTTTTCGGCAACCGGGGTGCCACCCTCGGCCGGGCGCACTAGATAGCCACGCACCTCACCGTGCCCATTGGGCGATGTGTAGGTGATATATTCGGGCAAGATCTCGGGATCGGTGAATTGCACCTGCGTCGCCCAGGCATAATTGGGCTGCATCAACTCAAACGCGGTGAGCGCCGTCATCCCGGCCAGCGTATATTTGCCGGCCCGGTTCAGAAACTCGCGCTTGGTGATTTTGCCATGCGCATAGAAATCATAAAGCTCCAGAATGGCGGGGTGAAAATCCTTGGCAGTCAGACGTTCCATAATATTATCTCCCTGAAGGCACGGCGCCGCTGCGCCGACCTGCAAAGGGTAGCACGGCGCGATAGATTGGCGACGGGCGAATGCATCACGTCCTAGTGATGAGGCAATTGGAAAAAGGCAGAGCATGCAACATCGGTTTGAGGTCCGCACCAGCGGGCAGGGGCTTTATGAATTCACCCGCGATGTTCAGGGCTGGCTGCAAACGCAGCAGGTAGGCGCGGGCCTGCTCACGCTCTTCGTGCAGCATACCTCCTGCTCGCTCTTGATCCAGGAGAATGCCGACCCCGAGGTGCAGACAGATTTGCGTAATTTCTTTCACCGGCTGGTGCCGCCAACCACCGACCCGGCGATGTCTTATTTGACCCATACCTACGAGGGCCCTGATGATATGCCTGCGCATATCAAGGCGGCGCTCTTGCCTGTGAGTTTGAATATTCCCATCGTTGATGGCGCACTGGCCTTGGGCACATGGCAGGGCATTTACCTGTTTGAACACCGCAATGCCCCGCATCAGCGCCGCATCATTGGGCATATTTCCGCCGGGTGATGCATCATATAGCGGCTGCATTTCTCCACTACCCAAACTCTAGCGGGTCGCCTATAGTGGCTGTGGATAACTTTGGGCTGCACCCAAAGTTGCATGGCATGTCGGTTTTGGGGGATTATCATGCGCTGCCCGTTTTGCGGAAATATTGACACTCAGGTGAAGGACTCGCGCCCAGCGGAAGATCATGTATCCATTCGGCGGCGACGGTTTTGCCCGGCCTGCGGTGGGCGGTTCACCACCTATGAACGGGTGCAGCTGCGCGATCTGGTGGTGGTGAAATCCTCTGGCCGCCGCGAAGATTTTGATCGCGACAAGCTGGAGCGCTCGATCCGTATCGCGCTGCAGAAACGCCCGGTGGAGCCTGAGCGGATTGACCAGATGATTTCTGGCATCGTGCGGCGTCTGGAAAGCATGGGCGAAACCGATATCAATTCCAAAACCATCGGCGAAATTGTCATGGAGGCGCTGGCGCGGATCGATACTGTGGCCTATGTGCGCTTTGCGAGCGTCTATAAAAATTTCCAGGCGGCGGATGATTTTGACAAATTCGTTTCCGAACTCAGGCCGAATGTGAAGCCAGAAGAGTGAGCCAGCAAGACCACCGTTTCATGGCGCTGGCGCTGTCCATGGGGCGGCGCGGGCAGGGGCGCTGTTGGCCGAACCCGGCCGTGGGATGCGTGATCGTGAAAGACGGGCGCATTGTCGGGCGCGGGCACACACAGCCCGGCGGTCGCCCCCATGCGGAGACTGAGGCGTTGGCGCAGGCCGGTGCCGCCGCGCGCGGGGCTACTGCCTATGTCACGCTTGAGCCCTGTTCGCACCACGGCCAGACGCCGCCTTGTGCTGAGGCACTGATTGCGGCGGGCATCGCGCGGGTTGTTGTCGCCGTGGGCGACAGCGACGGGCGTGTGGCCGGGCGCGGGTTTGACATGCTGCGGGCGGCTGGGATCTTGGTTGATGTCGGCATTGGCGCGGCTGAGGCGGCGCAGGATCTGCAGGGATTTTTTCTGAAGACAGAGCAATCGCGACCTTTCCTGACGCTCAAGCTTGCAGCCACTTTGGATGGGCGCATTGCCACAGCCACCGGTGAAAGCCAGTGGATCACCGGGCCTGAGGCACGGCGGCGTGTGCACATGAGGCGCGCCCGTCATGATGCGGTGCTGGTGGGCGGCGGCACGGCGCGGGCGGATGATCCGTCATTGACCGTGCGCGATCTGGGCATTGATCATCAGCCGGTGCGCGTGGTGGCGAGCCGTCGGCTTGACCTGCCGTTGATGAGCAAACTGGCGCGCAGCGCAACAGAGATCCCTGTGTGGCTGGCGCATGGGCCGGATGCGGATGCAGAATTGCTACGCACCTGGGCGGATCTGGGGGCAGAGCTGCTGCCCTGCGATCTGTCGGGTGGGCATTTGTCGCCAAAGTCGCTGTTGCAGGCGCTTGGGGGCAAGGGGCTGACGCGCGTCTTCTGCGAAGGCGGCGGCGCCTTGGCGGCCTCGTTGTTGTCAGCGGATCTTGTGGATGAATTGGTGGTCTTCCATGCGGGTATGGCCATGGGGGCCGAGGGCACGCCCGGCATTGGCGCGATGGGCATTGCGGCGCTGCGCGATGCGCCGCGCTTTGCGCTGGTCCGGCATGAACCGGTTGGCGGCGATATCATGAGTGTCTGGCGGCGCCCCACCTAGGGCCGCGTTATCGCCAGAAAGCGCGGCGGCTGGCCAAAATACCCTGCAGTTTTGAGAGCAAGCGATTGGCGTATCCCGGGTGGGGAATGTCGCCTTCCGACAGGCGCAGCAAGGCCTGCTCGACCGCGCAGGGCGCGCCCAGACGCGGGTCATAATAGCGCGGCGCATCAATCAGCGCCGCATGCACCAGCCCCGCCAGCGATACCTGCGCCTGGCGCCGCAGGGGGATTTTTCCCAGATCTTCGGTCAGCCCCCATCCGGCATAAAACGGCGCGCCCAGCGTGGTCACGTGACAGCCGCGCAAGAGCGCCTCAAATCCGGTGAGGGATGTCATTGTCCAGACCGCATCGACCTGTTGCAGCAGGTGCGGCAGGTCCGCATCTTCGGTGACAAAATCCGCGAGTTCATCTGCGTCATAGATCGCCCCGTCGCGCAGCCCGGTCAGCACATCTGGATGGGGTTTGTAGATCAGGTAAGCATCGGGGTTGGCGGCGCGTGCCGCCTGCAACAGCGCGCGATTGGTCTTGACCGTATCCGCGCCGGTGAGAATGGAGGCATCATCTTCGACCTGCCCCGGAACAAGGATCTTGCGACGCCCGTTCGCGGCCAGCTCTGGTGCGCTGCCGCCGAGATTGTATTTGCTGAGCCCCTGCGCCACCAGCCGCTCGATCAGCCGCTCTGCGCGCAGGCGCTGATCCGGGCGCAGCGCGCTGCGCGCGGCAATCAGCTGTTCCATGCGGCTGGGGCGGGTCGGATCGTAATAAACCCCAAGGTCATCAACGATCAGCGACAGCGGCGGCACAAGCTCTGCCCCCAGACCACGCGAACGCAGAAACCCATCCTCAACGCGCCATGTGTCGCCCGGGCCATCCTTGCTGCCCCAGGTCATGCTGCGCGGGCTGGGCGTTTCAGGTTCAAACCGCATCGGCGTGTGGGCCCCGAAGAAGCGTTGAAAATGTTTGCGCTTCCAAAGGCGAATGCCATGGCCGCTCCAGCCTGCGTGATCCTCGCGCCAGGCGCGGCTGCGCGCGTCAAGGCTGTCGATGACCGTTTCCAGCGGGCAGAGCGCATCACGTGCCGGGTCATACCATTTCGGATAGAGCAGCATCGCTGCTGCAAAGAGCTGCGCCCGCGTCAGGCGGCGCTGACGGCGCGGCACTGGGCGTTCGTCCTGCGTCAGCCCCCATCCAGCATAAAAAGGCTGGCCGAACACACGCGGCTTGTGGCCGGCAAAGATCGCTTCAAATCCCATCTGCGACGAGATGGTATAGACGCCAACCGCGCCCTCAAACAGCTGCCAGGGGCTGATGGGCTGGTCAAACAGCGTCACCCGTTCATTGACATCCGCCTCCGAATAATAGCCGCTGCGATAGCCCTGCTGGGTTTCAGGATGGGTCTTGATCAGAACCCGCGCGCCGGGGTGCTCTTCCTGTGCCATCACCAGCATTTCGCGAAAATGCGCATCGCCTGCGCCGCTGGCGGTGACGGCCGCATCGCCCCGGGTCTGATCCACCACCAGCACATAGCCGGGGTCGGGCAGGGGGGTATCAAGCGGTGTGGCGCTATATTTGCTGAGGTGCGCCTCTTGCAGACGGGCGATACAGCCGCGCGCCCGCGCCAGCAGGGCGCTGTCATCCAGTGGATGGTTTGCCAGAACCTCTTCGAGGTCCGAGGGCTGGCGTGGATCGTAATGCATGCCGCCAGTGTCCAGACACAGGCCCACCGGCGTTTCGCCCGCGCGCCCCGGAAACAGCCCGCGCAAAAAGGCATCTTCCACCCGCAGCAAAGGTACCTCGCGGCGCGCGGCCACCGCCTCGCCGCGATGCGCAGTCGGGCTGTGGCCCCAGACGCCAACCCAGTCTGCCGTGTCGCTGCCTGCGCCGGGCAGGCCCAGGCTGATGTCATAGCCGCAGAGCTTGAGGATGCGCCGCACCCTGCGCTGGGTGAGAAAGCCGCCGTTATAAACGAAAAGCCGCCGGGGAGGTGCCTCCCCGGCGGACATTTCGGTCGTCATCGGTTGCGCGTTCATCCGCCGCCGGCCAGCGTCGTCAGCGAGCTGACAGAGGTGGCTGAGCCGGTGATTGAGGAAATGGTTTTGTCCCACGTGGTGAACGGCGCTTCGGTGACGTAAAGCGTGTCGCCATCGCGGATCACGAAATCACGGGCGCGGAACATGCCATTGGGTTCGGTCAGGTCCAGCACATAGACAAGACGCTGCGCCCCAATCAGATCGTCGCGGCCCAGCACCTGATTGGCAATCGGTGCAGGTTCGTTGCGAAACACAAATACGCCGGTTGGGTCAGCGGCTGCCGAGTTCAGCCCGCCGACCTGTGCAATGGCTTCGATGGCAGACAGGGTCTGGGTTTCAAAGCTCACGCGGCTTTGCGTGCCGGTTGCGCCAAGGGCGGTAAAGGCGCGGGTGTCGGCCTCCACCAAAATGCGATCCCCGCCACGCAGGGCGATGTCCAGATGCGGGTGGTCATACAGATCCTGGAACCAGATCTTGCCGGTGGAGCCATTGCGCAGTACCAAGACCTGGGCAATTTCAGGTTCAATCGCCACACCGCCAGCGCGAGCCAGCATTGAGGCAAGGGTGCGAGTGGGGCGCTCAATCGGGTAAACGCCCTGGCCGGTCACAGCGCCAACAACCGATACGGTTGCGCCATCACCCGCCGCGCGGCGTACTTCGACCTGCGGATCAGGGGTCTGATCTTCCAGTTTGGTGCGGATCACCCGGCGAATGGCTTCGGGGGTGTTGCCAGCGGCGCGAATACGGCCCGCATAGGGCACGAAGATAAAGCCAGCGCCATCAACTTGCACTTCTTCCAGCACAGCGGCCACTTGCCCTTCCGGGCCAAGCAGGGGTTTGTCAACGTTTTCCCAGATGGTCAGCGACAGCACATCGCCGGGGCGGATGGTGTCAGAGCCAAGCTGGCCTGCATTCTTGAAAGCATCTGAAAAGCCAAGCGCCGGGGTCACGGCGGTGGCGCGGGTCACGCGGTCATTCACAGCAACCACAAAGGCGTCGCCTTGTTGCTGCACGGAGCCTGCGTAGATTTCGCGTTTGTTTGGGCCCGGTCGGGGCAGGCCACAAGAAGACACAACGGCCATAGCCGCGATAAGGGCGACGCATTTCGCCCAGCGGGACGTTTGGGGTTTCACTGCTCGGTCTCCTCGACCTGTTATTATTCTGCCTCGATATTTTCAGGCAAATTAGCGCAAATCGCCGATAAAATCTAGCGTTTGTCTAGCCTTGCCTTATTTGACGGCGCGCAACTGTTGCCGGGGTGCCGCTGTGCCCGCCTTGAGCGCGTCATAGGGATCTTCGGCAGAGAGCATCATATCCACCACATGGCGCATCAGCTGGCGGCGTCCTTTGCGTGAGTAAAACCCGCCCGCAACCTGGCTGGTTTCCAGCAGATAGCGGCGGTATTCGCGATAGGCGCTCATGTCTGGGCGGATCGCCCCGGCGAAAAACCGGCTGAGCGGCTGGCTGGTGATGAATTCGGGCTGATCATAGACCGCCTTGCCAAAAATCTTCAGCGGAATGCCGCGCCACAGCACCTGCTGCCCCGCCGTGGAATTGACCGTCACGGCGCTGCGCGCGTCATTCAGCAGCTGCGCCAGCTTGCCGCCGCGTACGAAATGCACCCGGTCCTCTATGCCGTACTGCCGCGCAAGGCGCTGGATTTCGCGCCGCACGGGGATGCGCCCGTCTTCCAAAGGGTGCGCCTTGAACACCAGATGGTGGTGCTGCGGCGCGCCTTCGGCGAAATTCTCCATCACCAGTTCCAGAAATTCGGTCTGTGTGGAAAAGGGCGAATGTTTCTGAAAGCTGCTGTCGTGCTGAAGCTGCAGAAGCGCTAGATGATACGGAAAGCCGCCAAAGCGAATGCGCCGTGTGGCGATGCGCCGTTCAATCGCGTGAAAGGGCATGCGCAAGAGACGTCGGAGATAGAGGCGAAATTCTTTGCCAACGCTCAGGTCGCGATGGGGGCGAAAGGCGGGAAACCGGCGGTTCCAGAACATCACAAACCAATGATAGAGCGCGCCGTAAAATACGTGCTGGCGCATGTCTCCCCAATGGCTGGGCGGGAGGGGCGTTTCCATATCCGAGCCTTCCAGCGCCTGTTGCATCTGGGGGATTGTCATATCCATCAGGCGCGAATTCCCGTTTGAGCCGCCGCGCTCATAGGTGATCCAGAAGGGGCGCAAATAGCCCTCTTCAAAGATATGGATGGTCAGACCCCGGTCTTTGGCGATGGCAATCGCTTCGGCATGGATCGCGCGGACATCACCATACAGCACAATGTCGGTGACAGATTTATCCGCGATCACGCGATCAAAGAATGCGGGCCACTGGCTTTGGTCGTCCTGAAACGGAATGAGCGTGGATTTATCGTTCCAGAAAAACGCATCCCCGGCATTGAAGGCGACGCGCCATACCACTGCGCCAGAGCGTGCCACCATTTTGGCGAGGCCCTGAAAAAACGGCCCGTGCGGACCTTGCAGGAATAAGAAGACGCGGCTGCTGCCGTCGCCTGCTGTGGCGGCCTGTGTCATCATTGTCTGCCCATTTGTTACAGCTTATCACGCTGCATTTTGACAAAGGTTAACGGATGTTGAGGGCAAAAGTAAGGCGTCTTGTCAGGCCAAACCGGGCGCTGTAGACCTCTGGGGACGATCCGATCACCTCACGAGGGCAGCATGTTCACTGGCATTATCACCGACATTGGCGAAATTCGCGCGCTGGAGCAGCGTGGCGATCTGAAGGCACGCATTGGCACCGGCTATGACACCTCGGGCATTGCGCTAGGGGCGTCGATTGCCAGCGATGGCGTTTGCTTGACGGTGATCGCATTGGGCGATGACTGGTATGACGTTGAAATTTCGGCAGAAACCGTATCGAAAACCAATATCGGGCAAAGCGGATGGCAGGTTGGCAAGCGCGTCAATCTGGAGCGTGCGCTGAAGGTTGGTGATGAACTTGGTGGGCATATCGTGTCGGGCCATGTCGACGGGGTTGCTGAGATTGTCGACATGCAGGACGAGGGCGACAGCACCCGTGTCACCCTGCGTGCCCCCAAAGATCTGGCCAAATTCATTGCCCCCAAAGGATCGGTTGCGCTCAACGGGACATCGCTGACGGTCAATGAGGTTGCCGGATGTGATTTTGGCATCAATTTCATTCCGCACACCAAAGAGGTGACAACCTGGGGGGATGCTAAGGTGGGCGATCTGATCAACCTGGAAATTGACACGCTTGCGCGCTATGTCGCGCGGCTGACCGAAATGAGCGAGGCGGGGTAACTCCTTTTCACGCCTTATAATTTTCCTCCTGTGACGTTGCTGCTCGACCGGCAATGCACGAATTGCTTCACTGGTCATTTCAGCCCAGATGGGCTATGGGCAGGGGGACTTCTGCTGAGCGAGACCCAAGATGAGCTTTGAAACCCCCGGCCCGGTTGAAACGGCCCTAAAAGACGCAATCAGCCCGATTGAAGACATCATTGAAGAGGCCCGCAATGGCCGGATGTACATTCTGGTGGATCACGAGGATCGCGAGAACGAAGGCGACCTGGTGATCCCTGCGAATTTCGCCACGCCGGATGCGATCAACTTTATGGCCACCCATGGCCGTGGCCTGATCTGCCTGACCCTGCCTGCGGAACGTATTGACGAGCTGGGCCTGCCGATGATGGCGATGCACAACAGCTCGCGACATGAAACTGCCTTTACGGTCTCGATCGAGGCGCGCGAAGGCGTGAGCACCGGGATCTCCGCCGCAGATCGCGCGCTGACCGTGGCGACCGCGATCAACCCGCAATGCACCGCCGCCGATATCGCAACGCCGGGCCATGTCTTCCCGCTGCGCGCGCGCAAAGGCGGCGTTTTGGTGCGGGCCGGACACACCGAGGCCGGTTGCGATGTCAGCCGTTTGGCGGGGCAATATCCTTCGTCCGTGATCTGCGAAATCATGAAAGAAGATGGCACCATGGCGCGCCTGCCGGATCTGGTGGAGTTTGCCAAGAAACATGGTCTGAAAATCGGCACCATCAGCGATCTGATCACCTTCCGGTCGCGCAATGACAATCTGGTGGTGCAAACGGCGCAGCGGATGGTTGACTCCGAATTTGGCGGCCGCTGGGACATGCGCATATTCACCGACCAGACCCATGGGGTGGAACATGTGGCGCTGATCAAGGGCGATATCACCACCGACGCGCCGGTTCTGGTGCGCACCCATGCGCTGAAGGTTGAAAAAGACATGCTGGGCCTTGGGGCCAAACGCGCCGATGAAATGCGCTCTGCCATGGAAGCGGTGGACCGGGAAGGGCGCGGGGTTGTCTGCCTCTTCCGTTCGCCGAAAAACCGCCTGTTCCAAGAAGAAGACGCAGGCCCGCGCACCGTGAAACAGATCGGTATCGGCGCGCAGATCCTCAGCAAGCTGGGGCTGAGCCGCTTGATCCTGCTGACCAATTCGCCACAGGCTGTCTATCTGGGCCTGCAGGCCTATGGTCTGGAAATCGTCGACACCCGCCCCATCGAAGTGGAGTAACCTATGGCCACCGCTGAACAGCATTACATTTTGCCCCGCCCCAGCTTTGACAAGCCGGTCAAGATTTTGATCGTGGTGTCGCCGTATTACAAAGACATTGCCGACAATATGATTGCTGGCGCCGTGGCGGAAATCGAGGCCTGCGGCGGCAGCCATGAGGTGGTCGAAGTGCCCGGCGCGCTGGAAATCCCCACCGCCATCGGCATCGCCGAACGCATGAGCAACTTTGACGGCTATGTCGCCCTTGGCTGTGTCATTCGCGGGGAAACCACCCATTACGAAACGGTCTGCAACGACAGCAGCCGCGCCATTCAGCTGTTGGGATTGCAGGGGCTGTGCATTGGCAATGGCATCCTGACGGTCGAGAACCGCCCCCAGGCCGAAGTGCGCGCAGATCCGAAAGATCAAAATAAAGGCGGCGGAGCGGCCGCTGCGGCCTTGCATCTCGTGGCACTTTCGCGCAAATGGGGCGGCCCGCGTAAGGGAGTCGGATTTATTCCGGCTTCTGATGAGATCCAGATCGCGGGTGATAGCAAAGGTGTCCCGACCGCATGACCTCTGAGACCAAAGCTGGCCTGTCCGGCAACCAGAAACGCAAGATGAAATCCGCAGCCCGTTTTTTTGCGGTGCAGGCGCTTTATCAGATGGAGCATTCTGATCAGACCTATGATCAGGTGCGTGTTCAGTTTTTGGACCACCGGTTTGGCGAAATCTTTGATGGCTATGAAATGCTGGAAGGGGATGTGCCCTTGTTCTCGTCGCTGCTGGAAGAGGCGGTGAACAATCAGGCGCTGATCGACCAGATGACGGACCGCGCGCTGGTGGCCAAATGGCCGCTGGGCCGCATCGACAGTACGCTGCGCGCATTGTTCCGCGCCGCCGGGGCCGAGCTGACGCAGATGGACACGCCGCCCAAAGTGGTGATCGTCGAATTCGTGCAAATCGCGCAGGCGTTTTTCCCCGAGGGCAAAGAGGGCAGGTTCGTCAATGGCGTGCTGGACCATATGGCCCGCGAAGCCAAACCAGAAGCGTTTTGAGTAGGCCGGGCTTTAGCCCGGCTTTTTATTTGGAATGCGTTTGGGGGTGCCGGGCTGAAGCCCGGCCTACGGGTCATGAAAAGCACCCGGCGCGGTCCAACGGACCGGGCCACGCCCGACCCTCCCCATGGGAGGGCGTTTGTTAGGCTATTTTGTTTCGTGGCGGCGCGTGTTTTGCGATAGCGCGCGATAAGGCATAGGTAGCGTCGCCCTCCCAGGATCGGGCGTGACCCTATCTGAGCCTTAAAAATCCAACCCCAAATCCACAGTCCGGGCTGAGTGTGTCAGCGCGCCGGAGGAAATGTAATCCACCCCGGTGGCTGAGATCGACGCAATGCGATCCAGTTTGACGTTGCCGCTGGCCTCGGTTTTGATCTGCCCATCGACGATCTTCACCGCCTCGCGCAGCGTGTCATTGTCCATATTGTCCAGCAGCACCACAGAGGCCCCGCCCACGGTCAGAACCTCTTTGAGCTGATCCAGACGGTCGACTTCGATTTCCACGGCCATCATGTGGCTGGCGTGCTGTTTGGTGGCCTCCAGCACTTGGCGCACGCCGCCCGCTGCGGCGATGTGGTTGTCTTTGATCAGGATCGCATCTGACAGCGAATAGCGGTGGTTGTGCCCGCCGCCATGCAGCACGGCAAGTTTCTCCATCAGCCGCATATTGGGCGTGGTTTTGCGCGTACAGGTCACACGCGCCTTGGTGCCTTTGGTTTCGGCCACAAAGCCCGCTGTTTTGGTGGCAATGCCTGTCAGGCGGCCGGCATAGTTCAGCGCCACACGCTCGCCCGAGAGGATCGAGGCGGCTTTGCCGCTGATTTCCATCAGCACATCACCCTTTTTGCAGGGCTGACCATCCGCAATATGCGTGGTGATCTCAAGCGTCGGATCCACCAGCCGAAAGGCTAGCGCCGCAACTTGCATGCCAGATACCACCGCATCTTCGCGCGCGTTCAGCTTGGCGACATAGCTGGTCTCAGCCGGGATCACCGCGCGGGTGGTCACATCGCCATAGCTGCCCAGATCTTCCAGCAGCGCAGCGCGCACCATCGGCTCTAGGATCAGGTCGGGAACGGTGGCAAAGCTCATGCTGTGTCCTTCAGAATAGCGTCGCGCCGGGCCAGCGCCTCGGCATAGGTCATGCTGGAGCGCTTGCCGTCACCGGGCAAGCTGTCGGGGAAATCGGCGCGGGCATGGGCGCCGCGGCTTTCTTCGCGCAAGAGCGCACAGAGCGTGATCATCGTCGCCGTGGCGCACATGTTTTGAAAGCTGGGCGAGGGGTCGCGCGTTTCCAGATCTGCAATGATCTTAAGCGCTGTGATCAGGCGCTCAGCCGTGCGCACAACGCCCACGTTGTCCGTCATGCATTGGCGTAATGTGGTGATGTTTTCCGGCTGGGGTGGCGTACCGATGCCGGAAAATTCCAGCGTGATTTCAGCGGTTTGTGCGGGGATGGTGGCGATATGGGTCGCGATGCCTTCGGCGCAGATGCGCGCATAGACCAGCGCCTCGAGCAGGCCGTTAGAGGCGAGGCGATTGGCCCCGTGCAGGCCTGTGCTGCTGGCTTCGCCGCAGACCCAAAGATTGCCGAGGCTGGCGCGCCCGTCGGTGCCCGTCTCAATGCCGCCCATATGGTAATGCGCAGCGGCAGCAACTGGAATTGGCTCGAGCGCCGGATCAATGCCGTTGCGGGCGCAATATTCGGCCACCGAGGGGAATTGGGTTTTGATGTCTTCGCCAAGCGCGGCGCGCGTGTCCAGCATGGGGCGATTGCCCGCTTGGCTTTGGGCATAGATCGCGCGGGCGACGACATCGCGGGGGGCGAGTTCCGCGTCGGGGTGGATCGCCTTCATGAACCGTTGGCCCTGCGCATTGATCAAGACCGCGCCTTCACCGCGCAGCGCCTCTGTTGCAAGCGGGGCCGGGTCTTCGCCGACATCCATGGCTGTGGGGTGGAATTGTACAAATTCCGCATCGGCAATCACCGCGCCCGCCCGCGCCGCCATGCCAATGACCTGACCGCGAATGCGCGGTGGGTTGGTGGTGACGGCATAAAGCCCGCCAGAGCCGCCGCCCGCCAGCAAATAGGCCGCGCCGCGCAGCATGATCGGGGCAGAGCGGCTGTCGTCACTTTCTTGGATGGCGATGCCACAGACAGCGCCATCCTGCGTGTCCAGCGCCACGGCCATCGTGCCCTCAAGCACTTGGATGCTGGGGGTCTGGTGCACCTGTTCAATCAGGGCCGCCATAATCTCTGCGCCCGCCTGATCACCTTTGACGCGCACCACGCGGGCAAAACTATGCGCGGCCTCGCGGCTGAGCACGTAGCCGCCGGTTTCGGTGCGATCAAAAGGCGTGCCCATTTTTGTGAGCGCCAGAATATGCTGGCGCGCCTCTTGCGTGACCATCTGCGCCACATCGGCATTCACCGTGCCTGCGCCTGCGTTCAGCGTGTCATGGGCGTGGTTTTCCGGGCTGTCCTCGGCATCCATGGCCGCTGCCACGCCGCCTTGCGCCCAGGCCGAGCTTGCCCCTTGGCCCAGCGTTTCCGGCGAGATCATCACCACCGGATGCGGCGCGAGGCTCAGCGCCGCATAAAGCGCGCCCATGCCCGCGCCCACAATGACAATGCGATCGGTGGTGATCTCTTGCACGTGTTTAGAGGCCCAGTTTTTTGGACAGATCAATCATCGCCTGCACAGATTGACGGGCTTTCGTAGCCATATCTGGATCGACTTCGACCTGATTTTCCATGGTGTGCAGCACATAAAGGATTTTCTCGAGTGAGATTTTCTTCATGTAGGGGCACATGTTGCAGGGCTTGGCGAATTCAACTTCGGGCAGCTCATCGGCGATGTTTGAGGCCATGGAGCATTCGGTGACCAGCATCGCCTTGGCGGGCTTGTTGTCATGCACCCATTTGATGATGCCAGAGGTGGAGCCGGTGAAGTCAGATTCTGCAACCACATCCGGTGTGCATTCCGGGTGGGCGATGATCTTGACCTCTGGGTCCAGCTCGCGATAGGCGCGCAGATCGTCAGCTGTGTAGAGTTCATGCACGATGCAAGAGCCGGGCCAGAAGACCACTTTTTTCTTGGAGAGATTGGCCACGTTTTGCGCCAGGAACTGATCTGGCGTCATGATCACGGTGTCAGACTCCATCGCATCCACGATCTGCACAGCATTGGAGCTGGTGCAGCAGATGTCAGAGGCGGCTTTGACCTCGGCGGTGGTGTTCACATAGCTGACCACGGGCGCGCCGGGGTATTTGGCGCGCATCTCTTCCACGCCTTCGGCGGTGATGCTTTCGGCCAGCGAGCAGCCCGCGCCCATATCGGGCATCAGAACGGTTTTCTCAGGGCTTAGGATTTTGCTGGTTTCAGCCATGAAATGCACGCCAGCCTGCACGATCACATCAGCATCAACATCGGTGGCTTTCATCGCCAATTGCAAAGAGTCACCGACAAAATCACTGACGCCATGGAAGATTTCCGGCGTCATGTAGTTGTGGCCGAGGATCACGGCATTGCGGGTTTTCTTCAGCTCGTTGATGGCCTTGACATAAGGCGCGTAAATCGCCCAATCCGCCGGAGAGATCACGCGATCCATCTTGGCGTAGATGTCTTGCATCGAGGCCGCGAGGTCAGGATTTGGCGCAAGGTCATAATGCTCTGCGAGCGTCGAGCGGACATTGGTAAGATCGAGCAACGGTCTGTTCCCTAAAGACTGCGATACCGCGCGTTTACACGGCTGTTACACTATAGGCTAGTGTTATAAGGGAAAAAGCCAGAAGGGCGACGGGATTTTCATGCTTTTTGACCGCGTGTTAGCGTTAAATTTTGTTCTTATTGGTGCGCTAATGGCTCGGCTGTAGCCACTTTAGGACCAGCGGCGCGCAGGTGACGATCAAAGCGATGCGCAAAATGTGGTGCAGCACCACATATGTCAGGTCCGCCCCGGCGATAATGGCCAGTACGACCATTTCGCTTTGCCCGCCGGGCAGGAACGCCAGATAGGCATCCATGTCGGACGCCGCAAGATGGCTTTGCACGATCAGGAGAATGAATATCCCGGACAGCAGCGCCAGAAGCATGGCATTCACGATGCCAGCGAAAACGATGGTGCGCATTTCGCGCAGCGTCAGCCCGACATAGCGGCTGCCGACTGCGATACCGATGAATAACTGGCTGGCCCAGATCATCTCAGCCGGGGGGCGCTGGGTGATGATGCCGCTGACCGACAAAAGCGTGGTCAGCACCATTGGGCCAAGAATGGAGGCCCCCATGATATTGAGCCGCAGCGCGATGCGCCAGCCGATCAGCCCGGCGCTGATCAGCAAGGCGATTTGCAGCGGCGGCAGATCGGCCGCAGGTCGCCCGGGCGGGGCCACCAGATCGACGGCCCAGATGGCGTTGAGGATCAAAGGGGCAATGCTGACAATGCACAGCACGCGCGTTGCATGGATCAACGACAGCACCCGCAGATTTGCCCCCGCTTCCTCGCCGAAGATCAGCAGATCCTGCAAACCGCCGGGCATGGCCGCGTAGTAGCTGGTGGTGGGATCAAAGCCGAACACCCGCCGCATGAGCGGATAAGAGGTGGCAGCGACAGTCAGCAGAAACAGCGGCAGCAGCGCCAGCGAGGCCGCCATTTGTGGCAAGGCTGACAGGACTTCGGGGGTGATCGAGGCCCCGATGGCCACCCCCAATATCGTGCGAAACGCCATGCCGATTTGGCCCATGCCTTCGAGCGACTGACCGGCAAGAGCAAGGGCCAGGCATATGGTCATCGGCCCTAGAAGAAAGGGCAGCGGAAGGCCCAAAAGCCAAAAAACCGCGGCTCCGAAGGCGGCGGCCAAAGCGGTTTTGATCTGGGTGAAAGACGGGCGCATAAATGGCCTTGGCTAGGGGGTGCGCCGCGCGAACGAAGCCGCGCGGCGGGGTTTTGTCTCGGCTCAGTCGCCGTCGGCCACGCCTTCCGCGCGCAGGCGTGCGCGGCGTTGGCGATAGCTTGGCAGCACCACCAGCACCACCGCGAGACCCAGCAGGCCCAGTGTCATCGGGCGCTCCCAGATAAAGGCCATGCCGTCATAAAGCTGCATCGCGCGGGAAAAGTTGTTTTCCAGCAGCGGCCCAAGGATAAAGCCGATCAGCAGCGGCGCGAGGGGATAATCCGCAAAGCGGAAGGCGGTGGCCACCACGCCAAAGCCGACCAGGATCAACAGCTCTGTCGCGTTGTTCTGCCCGATGTAGGCGCCCATCAAAGTAAAGAACAAGATGAAGGGGATCAGGTAGTTCCGCGGCACCGCCAGCACCTTGGCGATATATGGGATCAGCGGCAGATTGAGGATCAGCAGCACAAGGTTGCCAAGGTACATTGAAATGATGACGGCCCAGAAAATCTGTGGCTCATCCACCATCAGGCGCGGACCCGGGCTGACGTTGAGCGCAATCAGCGCCCCCAGCAGAATGGCAGTGGTGCCGGAACCGGGAATGCCCAGTGTCAGCAGCGGCACAAACGATCCGGTACAGGCGGCATTATTGGCCGATTCCGGTGCAGCGATGCCTTTGATCGATCCTTTGCCAAATTCGTCCTGCTCTTCCTTGCTGGCGATATTGCGTTCCACCGCATAGCCGAGGAAAGAGGCGATGGTGGCCCCAGCCCCCGGCAGAACGCCAATGAAAAAGCCTTGCAGCGACTGGCGGCCAATGACGGGTGCAATGCGGCGGCCCTCTGCGCGGGTGATCCGCAGGTCCTTGATTTCGTTGCTGCTTCCGCCGCCTTCGGTTTTGGACCGTTTCGGATCCAGCACCAGATAAATGGCTTCGGGCAGGGCGAACATGGCCATGGCCAGGGTGATGAACCCAAAGCCCGACTGCAGATCCATGATCCCCATGGTGAAGCGGGGCATGTTGAACAGAACGCCTTCGCCCACAGTCGCCATCATGAGGCCAAGGAACGTCATCAACAGCGCTTTGGAGACCTGCCCAGTGCCGGCAAAGGCGGCGATGGCCGACAGGCCCACCACCATAAGGGCGAAGTATTCAGAGCTGTGGAACAGCAGTGCGACAGAGGCCAATGCGGGTGCAAAGATCGCCAGCAAGATCGCGCCAATCGTGCCACCAGCAAAGGATGACACAGCGGCCACGGTCAGCGCCTTGCCCGCCTGACCCTTGCGCGCCAAGGGATAGCCGTCAAACGAGGTGGCAACCGTCGATGCCACCCCCGGGGCATTGATCAGGATAGACGAGGTCGAGCCGCCAAAAACGGCGCCATAATAGACACCCGCCAACAAGATTAGCGCGGTGGCTGGATCGCCAATGGTGATGGCAATCGGGATCATGATCGCAATGATCGACATTGGGCCAAGCCCCGGCAACATGCCGATGAATGTGCCGATCAGGCAACCGCCGATCACCATGAGAATATTGGTAAAGGTAAAGGCCGTGGACAGGCCCATCAAAAGTCCTTCGAGCATGTCAGCCTCCGTTCATGAAAAAGGGAAGGGGGCTTAGGAAGATGCCCAAAACGGAATCCACCAGCCACCAGACCGACCCGGCGGCCAGGGCCGCAACCAGCACCATTAGCCCATAGCGGCGTTCGCCCAGCAGATAGCTGCCAATGGTCAGAAACAGGAAGGTTGAAGCCAGGAACCCCAGTGGACGCAGCAGCAGGGCATATGCCACCATCAGACACAGCAGCATCACCGCCTGCGCCACGTTGTAATCGCCCAGTCGCGTCAAATCGATGTCGGGGGATTTCTCCGCGCCGATTGGCTTTTCAAGCTTCAGCAAGATCGACAGGCTCATCAGGATGCCGCCAATGCAAAGCACCTTTGGAAAACTTGAGGGCCAGATCGGGCTGCGCTTCATGATCGGTGGCAGAAGGCCATCCATGGTGAAAAAGGCTGCGTACCCATAGGCAAGGCACAGCAGTAGAATAAAAAAGGCGATCCAGCGGTCGAGCGCCATAACCTGCCCTCCTGTTTAGAGAAAATGCGCCCGGGCATAGCCGGGCGCATGACAATGATTTCAGGGGTTTAGAGGAAGCCCAGCTTCTTCATCAGATCGCCAATGACCTTTTCCTGATCTTCCAGGAATGTGCGGAAATCGCCGCCTTCGTTGTGGATGTTGACCCAACCGTTGCGGGCGCGCACGGCTTCCCACTCTTCGGTGTCATACATTTTGGCGATGGCATTCTGATAAGCCGCCAGTTTTTCTTCGGGCAGGTCAGGTGCCGCGAAGAACCCGCGCCAGTTCACAAATGTGGTGTCATTGCCCTGCTCAACCATGGTTGGCGCGTCTGGATATGCATCCACGCGCTCTGGCGCGGTGACGCCGATGATGCGCACTTCGCCCGCTTTGGCCAGTTCAACCGCTTCGGAGAAGCCGGTGGACACCGCCTGCACTTCGCCGGACAGAAGGCCTGCCATCGTCGCGCCGCCGCCATCATAAGGCACGT
Organism: Cognatishimia sp. SS12; assembly: GCF_028369055.1. Lineage (GTDB taxonomy): Bacteria > Pseudomonadota > Alphaproteobacteria > Rhodobacterales > Rhodobacteraceae > Cognatishimia. The sequence goes on from NZ_JAQNCZ010000001.1 coordinate 247,452, forward strand.
ATTTCATTTCCACCGGGTCTGCGCCCGCTTCTTCCATCACCATGGCCGCAACCAGATGGTCCATGCCGCCTGGAACAGAGCCGCCACCCACAGCCGTGCCATTTGGATCGGCGTTGAATTTTTCAACCAGGCCGTTCAGGTCCTGAATGTCGCTGTCAGCAGCAACAACCAGCGCGGCATAATCGCCGATAGTCCCGGCCACCAGTGTCAGGTCACGGAAGCTTTGCGGGAATACGCCAGTCAGCGAACGGATCACGATGGGGGTGGAGTTCACCATCAGCGTGCCTTCTTGGCTGGCTGCGTTTTCGATCAGATAGCCAATGGCTTTACCGCCGCCGCCACCGGACATGTTTTCATAAGAGGCAGAGCCGACGAGGCCGGATTTTGTCAGTGCTTCACCCGTGCCGCGCGCCGTGCCGTCCCAGCCGCCGCCTGCGCCGCCCGGAATCAGAAAGTGGATGCTGTCCACCACCTGATGGCCGCCTGCCAAAACAGGTGCGCCCAGGCTCATCGTGGCAACCGTTGCCGCCATCATTACGCGGCGGGTGAATGTGAATTTTGTCATGGTGTCCTCCCTAAGACATATTTCCAAGTGGCCTGGGCGGGCCCTGCATGTCGTAGGGGTGCACGCACCGTCCCCATCGTCACACCCGCATGCGCATGGCCATCGCAATGGCCCGCGCCCATCGGCGTGTGGCGTGGAAATCCGGTTATGTCCTCCCCATTTGACAAGCCGCCCAAGAGCCGCTCATGACTGAAGGGAACACGCGAAGCTGACACAAACCTGTCACGCGCCGCGGATCAGGGGAGGAAATGGCATGCGGTTTCTGCTTGTCGAGGACAATGAGGGCCTGGCCGGCGCGGTGCTTGATCGCCTGCGTCTGGACGGGCATGTCGTGGATCATGCGGCCGATATTTCAGCGGCTGATCATTTTGCATCGACGGCTGATTACGATCTGATTTTATTGGATATTATGCTGCCTGACGGGGACGGGCGCAATTTTCTGAAAGCCCATCGCGCGCGGCAGAACGAAACCCCAGTGATCGTCCTGACCGCCCGCAGCGAAGTGTCAGACAGGGTCGGTGTTCTGGATCTTGGGGCGGATGATTATATCACCAAACCTTTCGATTTTTCCGAGCTTGAGGCCCGTTGCCGGGCCGTCTTGCGCCGCCGTGGCGGGGCGTCAAGCAACGCGCAGCGATTCGGATCACTGGTGTTTGATGCGCTGGCCGGTACGTTGAGAATCGGGGAAGAGGTGATCACGCTTCGCAACCGTGAGCTGCGATTGCTGGAAGTGTTCATGAGCGCGCCGGATCGGATTTTTTCAAAGTCCAAGCTTGTGGACCGGCTGTTCTCCTATGACGAAGATGTGTCCGAGAACGCCATCGAAGTCTATGTCGGACGGTTGCGCAAGCATCTGGCCGGCACCGATGTCGAAATCGCGACCGTTCGCGGGCTGGGCTATCGCATGTCGCTGATCCCGGGGCCATCATGACGGAAATACCGCAAAGCTCTGGCTCGCTCAGCCGCCGCTTGACGCTGCAACTGATGAGTGGGGCCGCAATATTGGCGACGATGCTGTATTTCGTTGTGCTGAATGTCGCCCGCGATCTGGCCGAGACCTCGCAGGACAACATCCTGTTTGCCTCGGCCACCGCAATACTGGAGGCCACGTCGGTGCAGGGCGAAGAGGTCGAAGTTGACATCCCCTACGGGGCGCTGTCGATGCTGGGCAATGTCAGTGACGATAGGGTGTTTTATCGCATTTCGGTGGCCGATACCTTTTTGACCGGCTATCGGGACCTGCCACAAGACCCTCAAGAAAATGGCGCAGGATCTCGTTATTTCACAGATACTTACAAAGGCGAAAGCGTGCGCGCCATTACGGTGATGCGTCGCATCAGCCTGAACGCGCAGGCGGCAGACGTCGCTGTGACGGTGGCACAAACTCGCACAGGGCAGATGGCCACCGTGGCGCGTATGTCGCAGGTTGCGCTGATTTCGGGCGCGGGTTTTTTCACCGTGGCCGCGGTGCTGGCCGTTTTGACCGCGCGATCTGCCATTCGCCCGCTGAACCGGCTCGCGGGCTCGGTGTCGCGGCGGGGGCCAAAGGACATGCGCCCGGTGATTGGCCCGGTGCCCAGCGAAATGGTGCCGCTTGTCACCTCGCTCAATCGTTTTATGGCGCGGCTGAAAACCTCGCTGACCCGGTCCGAAGATTTCATTGCTGAGGCGGCGCATCGCGTGCGCACGCCCTTGGCCACAGTGCGCACCCAGGCCGAGGTGCTGCTGCGCCGCGTGGACCGCGAAGAAAACCGCCATTCGCTGCGTGAAATGATCCGCGCGATTGACGAAAGCTCGCGCGCGGCGGGGCAATTGCTCGATCACGCCATGGTCACGTATCGCACGGACCACTTGGAGCGCGAGCGCATTGATCTGGCGGAGCTTGTGCGCGAATTGGTGGCGCGGCTGCAGCCGGTTGCCGAGCTGAAAGATCTGACGCTGGTCGCGGATCTTGAAGGGGATGCATGGCTGCATGGGGATGCCATTTTGATCCAGAATGCCGTGCGCAATATTCTTGATAACGCCATCAAATATTCCCCTCGCGAACGCAAGATCACGGTATCGGTCAAACGTGATGGCGAAAGCATTAACCTGCAAGTCACGGATGAGGCGGGCGGCTTTCCCACCGAAGGGTCGGCCTTGCTGACAGAACGGTTTGCGCGTGGTCAGAACTCTGCCGGCACGGTTGGCTCTGGACTGGGGCTGACCATCGCAAAGGAAGTGGCCGAAGCCCACGGCGGCAGTTTGATCCTCAACAACACCAAAGACGGAGGCGGCGCATGCGTTACCTTGCAATTTGTCTAAGCGCGCTTTGCAGCGCCATTCTGATAAGCTTTCCGCTACAAGCTTATGAAATCGAAGGACAACATCGGTTTGGGCCAGACGATGCAAACCGCGTGCTGCGCATCATTTCGACGGCCGATGTCGATATTCTTGAACCGCTGATGACGCTTTACCTCAAGGGACAGCCCGATGTTGCGATTGACTATACGCTGGTCAGTAGCGGTGAGCTGATGACCGCGATTGCGGACGAGGGCGCGCAGTTTGATCTGGCGCTGAGTTCCGCGATGGATCTGCAGATCAAACTGGCCAATGACGGCTTTAGCGCCGTGCATGAATCCAGCGCCACGGATCTGGTGCCCGAGTGGGGCAATTGGCGCAACCATGTCTTTGCTTTTTCGCAGGAAGAGGCGTCGATTGTGGTCTCCCCGCAGGCCTTTGCCGGATTGCCGATGCCGCGCGACCGGCAAGAGCTGATCAATATTCTGCGCCGCCACCCCGAGCGTTTTGCCGGCCGGGTTGCCACCTATGATCTGCGCCAAAGCGGCACCGGCTATTTGTTTGCCACGCAAGACGCGCGCACGACAGAGACCTTTTGGCGTCTGATGGAGGTGATGGGCAGTTTGGACGCGCAGCTATTTTGCTGTTCCGGTGTGATGATCGAGGCGGTGAGCCGGGGCGATCTGGCTGTGGCTTACAACGTGCTGGGCAGCTATGCACGTGCCCGCGAGGATTTGGCAGATAGCATTGCCGTGATTGATCCGGCGGATATCACGTCGATGATGCTGCGCACGGCGATCCTGCTGAAAGGGGCCAACGAAGATGCACTGGCCCGCAGCTTCATTGATCACCTGCTGCGCAGCGCCTGGGGGGCGGACACCGTGCCCGAATATCCGTTCTACAAGTGGCACCTTGATCGGTCCGAGGCCGCCGCCGCCACCAAACCCATTCGACTTGGGCCGGGGCTTTTGGTGTTTCTGGATGCGCAGAAGCGCAAGCGGTTCCTGCGGGCCTGGCTCGCCGCCATCAAACAGGAGTAGGCACAGCGTTCTGCGCTTGAAATTACAGCATTTCTCGCACTGGACCTTTGCCCCTGAATGGGGCATATGAAAAGGGAATTTGCGGAGGCATGCATGAGCATTCTGAAAACGATCCTGAGCGCTGTCACCTGGTGGAACGGCCAGACATTGAACACACGTTTTTTCACCTGGCGCAAAGGTGAGAAAGTTGGCGAAGATGATCAGGGCAACGTCTATTACCGCAACAAAGACGACAGCAAACGCTGGGTGATCTACAACGGCGAAGCCGAAGCAAGCCGCGTTGGTGCGGATTGGCATGGCTGGCTGCACCGCACGTTTGATACGCCACCCTCGGAAAAACCGCTGGTGCACAAGGCTTGGGAAAAGCCGCATCAGGAAAATCTGACCGGCACCATGCTGGCCTATGCGCCCGCCGGGTCGATTCGTGTCGGCACCCCGAAAGAGCGTAGCGACTACGAAGCTTGGCAACCGGAATAGGTGGCAAGCGATATGGCGGCGCAAAAAACGGAAATCGCGGTTGGCGGCGTCGTTCTTGCGGCGGCGCTTGGCTTTGTCATCTACATGGGGCAGGTCACGGGCTTTGCCGCGCGCAGCAGCGGTTATGATTTAACCGCCTCTTTCCGCTCGATCGAGGGGGTGACAGTTGGCACCGATGTGCGGCTTGCGGGCGTCAAGATCGGCACCGTGACGGATATCGCGCTCAACCCACAGACCTTTCGCGCTGACGCCACTGTGACCGTGCTGGACGGGATCGCATTGCCGGATGACACGTCGATTGTGATTGCCTCCGAAGGACTTTTGGGCGGCAATTTTGTCGAGGTTCTGCCCGGTGGCTCGCCCTTCAACCTGGAAGCGGGCGACGAGATCGAAGACACCCAAGGCTCTGTTAGCCTGATCAGCCTGCTGTTGAAGTTTGTCTCTGGCGGCGGGGACAGCGAATGATGCTGCGCCTGGCTACAGCTCTGTCGCTCTGCGCCGGGCTGGCCGCTGCGCAGGAAATCACCATTGAGCAGCTTGATGGGCTCGAAGATGGCATCACGCTGCGGCAAGCCCCAATCTTTGAGGATGTGATCGAAGAGGTCAAAGCCATTCGTGGCACCGGTGCGGTGCTGCGTGGGCTCGACAAGCTGACGGGTGATGTTGCTGACGTCGAGTTGCAAAGCGGCTTTAGCGTGCGGTTTGCCACTCTGCGTATTGATCTGGCTGAATGCCGCCACCCCGAAGACAATATCGCTGGCGAAGCCTTTGCCTATCTGGCGATCCATGATGGCGAAGCAGCGACCGAGACATTTTTTGAGGGCTGGATGGTGGCCTCATCCCCGGCGCTGAACGCCATGGATCATGCGCGCTATGATATCTGGGTGTTGCGCTGCACCACCGATGCGGCCAGCACCTCGGACGCGCCTGCCAGCGAATAAGCCATTATATCCGCCTTTTTGCGCACAGCCATATCCAGCGCAGCGTGATAGGCGGCGCGCGGAATTTCCACCGCGCCCAATGAGGCAAGATGCGGCGTCAGAAACTGCGTATCAAACAGGGTAAATCCGCATCTGTTCAGATGATGCACCAGAAACGCCAGGGCGATTTTTGACCCGTCGGTGGCCCCTGAGAACATGCTTTCGCCAAAAAATGCGGCCCCCAAAGTGACGCCATAGACGCCGCCAATCAGGGTGTCCTCTTGCCACACTTCCAAAGAGTGGGCTTTGCCCATTTGGTGCAAGTCCATGTAAAGACGATGAATTTCCCCGTTGATCCATGTGTCATCGCGTGCCGCGCAGCCATTTAGGACCGCTTCGAAATCCCTATTCAAAGATGCGCGGTAGCCCCCCTTGCGCATGCGGCGCGCGAGGCTGCGGGAGATGTGGAATTGATCAAGGGGCAGAACGCCACGGCGTTTGGGGTCGACCCAGAAAATATCCGGGTCGTCCCGATGTTCAGACATGGGAAAGACGCCCATCGCATAGGCGCGCATCAGCATGCTCGGTGTGATCTCACCCATGCTGGCGCGCGCCGCCAGGCATCAGCCGTAGGTGGCTTCCAGCCACTTCTCCAGCCAGTGAATGTTGTATTCTCCGGAATGGATGTCGCCTTCTTCCAGCAGCGCGTGAAAGAGCGGAATGGTGGTGTCGATCCCATCCACGATCAGCTCTCCCAGAGCGCGGTGCAGACGCGCCAGCGCCTCCTGCCGGTCGCGGCCATGCACGATCAGCTTGCCGATGAGGCTGTCGTAATAGGGCGGGATGGAATAGCCATCATAGAGCGCCGAGTCCATCCGCACACCCAGACCGCCGGGGGCGTGATATTGGGTGATCTTGCCGGGGCAGGGAGAGAAGTTTGGCAGGCGTTCTGCGTTGATGCGCACTTCGATCGAGTGACCGTTGATGGTCAGATCCTCTTGTCCAAAGGACATCGGCAGACCGGCTGCGACGCGGATTTGCTCGCGCACCAGATCCACACCAAAAATCGACTCGGTCACAGGGTGTTCCACCTGTAGTCGGGTGTTCATCTCGATGAAATAGAACTCGCCGTTTTCATAGAGAAATTCGATTGTGCCCGCGCCGATATAGTTAATCTTGGCCACAGCGTCGGCACAGATCTTACCGATCTTGGCGCGTTCTTCTGGTGTGATGGAGGGGCCGGGGGCCTCTTCAAAAACCTTTTGGTGGCGGCGTTGCAGCGAGCAGTCGCGTTCGCCCAGATGCACCGCCTTGCCTTTGCCATCGCCAAACACTTGAATTTCGATGTGGCGCGGGGTGGTGAGGTATTTCTCGATGTACACCTCGTCGTTGCCAAAGGCGGCTTTGCCCTCAGCCCGCGCGGTGCGGAACGCGCTTTCCATGTCCTTGGCTGTCTGCGCCACCTTCATGCCGCGCCCACCGCCACCGGCGGTCGCCTTGATGATCACCGGATAGCCGATCTCTTCGCCAATCTTCTTGGCGGTTTCCAGATCTGGCACGCCGCCGTCCGAGCCGGGCACACAAGGCACACCCAGATCTTTCATCGTGTCTTTGGCGGTGATCTTGTCGCCCATCACGCGGATATGTTCAGCGGTCGGACCAATAAAGGTCAGGTCGTGATCTTCGACGATTTGTACGAATTTCGCGTTTTCCGACAGAAAGCCGTAGCCCGGGTGGATCGCCTGAGCGCCCGTCACTTCGCAGGCGGCGATGACGGCGGCGAAATTCAGATAGCTGTCCGTGCTGGGTGCAGGCCCGATGCAGATCGCCTCGTCGGCCATGCGCACATGCATGGCGTCAGCATCCGCAGTGGAATGCACCGCCACGGATTTGATGCCCATTTCGCGGCAGGCGCGGATCACGCGCAGGGCGATCTCGCCGCGGTTGGCAATAAGAATTTTATCAAACATGCCCTGACCTTACTCGATGATGGCCAGTGGAGCGCCATATTCGATGGTGGCCCCATCTTCGACCAGGATGCGTTTTACGGTGCCAGATTTCGGAGCCGGGATGTGGTTCATGGTTTTCATGGCTTCAACGATCAGCAATGTGTCCCCTTCGGAGACCTGCTGGCCGACCGAAATGAACGCTGGCGCACCGGGTTCTGCCTGCAGATAAACCGTGCCCACCATCGGCGAGGTGACGGCACCGGGATGTCCGGCAGGGTCTTCGTCCACAGCAGCTGCCGGTGCTGGGGCGGCAGGTGCTGCCGGGGCCGCAGGTGCTGCCGGGGCAGGCGCAGGCGCTGGGGCAGCCATCGAGGTGATCACCTCTTGCTTGCGGCTGACGCGCACGTTCAGGCTGTCGTTGTCCGCGTATTCCCGCATGACCTCTACTTCGGTCAGATCATTTGCTTGCAACAGCTCCGCCAGAGCTTGGATGAAGGCGACATCAGAGTCGTGGTTTTTTTTGCTCATGCTTGTCCTCTGTCGCGCATATGTCAGCGCGTTTGGTTGTTTACCCCTAAAGGCCGCTTATAGGGCAATTTTGACCCAAGTAAAAGCGGCGCTTGGCGGCTGAATTGGTCCGAATTCACGCCCTATGCAAGAAAAATCGCCCCAGTGCGAAAATCAAACAGCTCAAAGCGGCATTCCGGAGAGTTTTGCCACCAGCTCTGCCAATTTGCGCGCGCCGAATTTCTTGAGCAGACGGGCGCGGTATTCTTCAACGGTGCGATAGCTCAGATCCAGGGCAAGGCCGATCTCCTTTGAGGTCTGACCGCGGCAGGTCAAAATCGCGACCTCGCGTTCGCGCTGGGTCAGCTGCACCACCGGGCGTTCCTCGGACAGGTCGGCGAATGTCCAGACGCCGCAATAAAACGGCTGATCAGGTGTCAGGGATTTGCCGCGAACCCGGCACCAGAACAATGTGCCATCAAGGCGGCGCATGATGCGTTCATCATGATATGCCCCCTGTGTTTCCATTGCCTCACGGACCCGCGCGCCGATTGTGGCAAAATCCTCTTCTGAGGCATAGAAATCGCCGATGGAGCGGCCTTTGCATGCGGCAAGGTCGCATTGGAACATGGCGGCAAAGGCATCATTGGGGCTGCGGATGACCCGGTTTTCAAGCAGGCAGATGCCAATAGGGGCGTGTTTGAAGGCGAGATCCGAAATCGACATGGGGGCATCATGCACAACTAATCGCCGGTGCCAAGGGAGCGGGGGGCGTGACGCATTTTTGCGCTTGGGGAAATCGCCATTGCTGGCCTAGGGTTTATGTCATGGGACATACTTACTGGAAGCAAAAAACCTTAATTGCGTTTGCCGCCTTCACCGGGCTCACCGGCTGTTTGGCCGAGGAAAAAACCTTTGGCTATGCCGCAGGATACGTGCGATCCTATCCGGCGCCGATTGTGCTGGACATGCCGGCGAATGCGCCGTCGATCACACAGCAATTTCGCGGCACGCTCGAAGTGAGCACTCTTGAGGGCATTGACGAGCATTTTGGCATCGATGTTCACGCGCCGATCGGCACCCCTGTGATCGCCGCCGCAGGTGGTGTGGTTGAGCGGTCTTTCTGGGGGCCAGCCTATGGCAATCAGGTGCAGATCCGCCATGCCCCTGACGCCAGCGGCAAATCCAGTCGCACCCGTTATGTGCATCTGCACAAGCGTCTGGTGGCACAGGGGGACGTTTTGGAGCGCGGCGAACAATTGGGCGAGCTTGGCGTCACCGGCTTTTTGTCGAGCGGCTTTCCGCATCTGCATTTTGAGCTGATCTATCAAGGCACCGCGCTTGGCACCAGCTCTGCTGATCCGCATCGGTTCTGGGCCCAGGGACGCGGAAAAATCACCTGCATGGGCCCTGAATGGGCAGATATCAGCCCCGAGACCTTTAAGCTGACCTATCCGGTCCCTTGTAAATAACGCTGCCGCAGAAACGCAAAAACCCGGCCATTGGCCGGGTTTTCTTTAGCGATGTTTTGCCAATCAATCGGCTCAGTCAATCAACGATGGTGGCTTCGGTGGCGGCGCGCATATCGGCCTCGCTGACGCCCTCGGCCAGTTCGACAATCTTCAGACCGCCTTCGACCACGTCCAGAACCCCAAGGTTGGTGATGATACGGTCCACAACGCTCTGGCCGGTCAGGGGCAGGGTGCAGGCTTTCAGCACTTTGCTGTCGCCGTGCTTGTTGGTGTGATCCATGACCACCACCACACGGCCCACGCCTGCCACCAGATCCATCGCGCCGCCCATGCCTTTGACCAGCTTGCCTGGGATCATCCAGTTGGCAAGGTCGCCGTTCTCGGCCACTTCCATTGCGCCCAAAATCGCCATGGCAATCTTGCCACCGCGAATCATCGCAAAGGATGTCGCGCTGTCAAAATAGGCGGTTTGCGGCAGTTCTGTGATGGTCTGCTTGCCTGCGTTGATCAGGTCCGCGTCCTCTTCGCCCTCATAGGGGAAGGGGCCCATGCCGAGCATGCCGTTTTCCGACTGCAGCGTCACTTCGATGCCCTCGGGGATATAGTTGGAGACCAGCGTTGGAATGCCGATGCCCAGGTTCACATACCAGCCGTCTTGCAGCTCTTGCGCCGCGCGGGCGGCCATTTGATTACGATCCCATGGCATATCAGGCCTCCTTCCGCTGACGGGTTGTGCGCTGCTCAATGCGCTTTTCATGGTCGCCCTTGATCAGGCGATGCACGTAGATACCAGGCAGATGGATCGCATCGGCGTCAAGCGAGCCGGTGGGCACGATCTCTTCGACTTCGGCGATGCAGATCTTGCCGCAGGTCGCTGCGGGCACGTTGAAGTTGCGCGCGGTTTTGCGGAAAATCAGGTTGCCGGTCTCATCGGCTTTCCAGGCTTTGACGATGGCCAAGTCGGCGAAGATGCCCTCTTCCATAATATAGGTTTCCATCGCGCCATCAGGGCCGGTTGGGAACTCTTTATGGTCTTTGCCTTCGGCAATCACGGTGCCAACGCCGGTTTTTGTGTAAAAACCGGGAATACCAGCGCCGCCAGCGCGCATCCGCTCGGCCAATGTGCCCTGCGGGTTGAACTCCAGTTCCAGTTCACCAGACAGATATTGACGCATGAATTCCGCGTTTTCACCGACGTAAGATGAAATCATCTTTTTGACCTGACGGGTTTGCAGCAGGATGCCGATGCCAAAATCATCCACACCTGCGTTGTTGGACGCAAAGGTCAGATCCTTGGTGCCAGCGTCTTTGATGGCTGACAGCAGCAGCTCTGGAATGCCGCAGAGGCCAAAGCCGCCCGACGCAATGAACATGCCGTCATGCAAGACCCCCTCAAGCGCCTCCGCCGCATTTGCATAGACTTTTTTCATGGAGAACTCCCTAAATTCGGATTGGGCAAGATATCAGGGGCAGCGGCCCTCAAGTCAATGATCCTGCAAGGCTCCGGTATTTCTACGGTCCAATGATGTGGCGATTTTTTTGCGCTGCAAATGAACTTTTGCGCGCGCAGGCTGCACTATACTTATGAAACAGAGCAAAGTGGAGCCCATGACAGAGAAACGCCGCGCCTTGGAGGAATATCTGGTGGCGGGCGCGCGGCTGAATGACCGTGCGGCCATCGCTGATCTTGTGCGGCTGCGGGGGCCGCGCCTGCTGGTGCACGCCACGCGGCTGCTGGGCAACCGCGACGAGGCGCAGGATGCCGTGCAAGACGCCTGGGTGGAGATTCTGCGCGATATCAGCAAATTGCGCGTTGATGCGGCCTTTGCCGCCTGGGCGACGCGCATTGTCACCCGGCGCTGTGCGCGGATCATTTCAGGCAACCAACGCAACCGCCGCATCGCACAAGATCTGGCGCCACTGACGGATTTCGCCGCAGCGCCTATGGTCGACGATCAGGCCGCAGTGCGCCGCGCGATCGCGGATCTGCCAGCGGCGCAAGGCGCGGCGGTGGCACTGTTTTATCTGGAAGACATGAGCCTGGCCGAAGTGGCTGTGGCAATGGATGTGCCGCTGGGCACGGTGAAATCCCGGCTCTCGCATGCGCGGGAGCGGCTGAGAGAAAGTTTGAAAGGAGCCTATCATGACACAGGACACGGAGCGTGACCTTGATCAGATGATCCGGGCGGCCCTGTCGGGGCAGGATCGCGATATTTTGGAGGGAACCGCAGAGCTTGGCTGGTTCAAGCTGGGGCTGAAGCAATTCAGCGGTAAACTCGGCTGGGTCACTTGGGTGATCATGATCGTGCAAAGCGCGATGTTCATTGCCGCAGTGATTTTCCTGATCCGGTTTTACAATGCGACTGATGCGCTGACAGCAGTGAAATCGGGGCTGACGGGGGGTGTTCTGCTGTTGATGGCCACGCAGCTCAAGCTGAGCCTGATGCCGCAGATGCAAGCAGATCGCGTGATCCGTGAAATCAAGCGCTTGCAGCTGATGTTGGCCCGCCGCGAGGGATAAAGCAATAATGGCCGGGCGCTAGGCCCGGCCAATCTTTGCGCGCTCAAAAGTTTACTCGCTCGTTGCGGTCTTTTTCTTGGCGGCGGTTTTCTTGGGGGCCGCTTTCTTTTTGGCGGCGGGTTTCTTTTTGCCTTTGCCGGTCTTGGCGGCTTTCTCATTCACCAGCTCAACGGCCATCTCGACGGTCAGGTCGGTGGGCTCGACCCCTTTGGGCAGGGTGGCGTTGACCTTTTCCCATTTGACATACGGACCATAGCGCCCATCCATGACGTTCATGGCCCCGCCATCCGGGTGCTCACCCAACTCACGCAGTGGCTTGGCGGCGGCGCGGCGGCCACGGCCGGGGTTGTTGCGCTTTTCGGTGATCATCTCAACCGCAAGGTTCATACCGATTTCAAACACTTCGTCCTGTGTTTTCAGATTGGCATAGACCGGTTTTTCCTCATCCGGCAGCTTGTGCATGAGGTAGGGGCCAAAGCGCCCGAAGTTGGCGGAAATCACGCCACCATCCGGGTGCTGGCCAATTTCGCGCGGCAGGTTCAGCAGCTTCAGCGCCTGTTCCAGCGTCAACTCAGCGGCATCCCAGTTTTTCGGGATGCTGGCGCGGGGCGGTTTCTTGTTCTCTTCGGTGACTTCACCGCGCTGCACATAGGGGCCAAAGCGCCCTTTTCGCATAAAGATCGTATCGCCATTGTCCTCACCCAGCTCCATATCGCCGGTATCATCGGTGTCGCCATTCAGCGGGCGGGTATAGCGGCATTCAGGATAGTTGCCGCAGCCGACAAAACCGCCGGTGCGCGAGGTTTTCAGGTGCAATTGCCCGGTGCCGCACTTGGGGCAGATCCGTGGATCTGAGCCATCTTCGCGGGGCGGATAAAGCTGTGGGGCAAGGGCCGCGTCCAGCTTGTCCAGCACTTCAGAAACCCGCAGGTCGCTGGTTTCGGCAATGGCCGCCGAGAAGTCACGCCAGAATGTGTTGAGCACCTCTTTGTAATCCAGATCCCCCGCCGAGACGTCATCGAGGCTGGTTTCCAGATCAGCGGTGAATTCATAGCCGACATATTTGCGGAAGAAATTCATCAAGAAGATCGTAACAATGCGGCCTTTTTCCTCGGGGAACAGCCGGTTCTTGTCTTTGCGGACGTATTCACGATCTTGGATGGTGGTGATCACCGAGGCATAGGTCGAAGGACGGCCAATGCCCAGCTCTTCCATACGCTTGACCAGAGTTGCCTCGGTATATCTGGGCGGGGGCTGCGTGTGGTGCTGCAGGGCCAGCACGCCGGCGTTTTCCGACAGGATGGCCGAGTCCGCGCGCTGCATGCCGCTGCTTTCAACCACAGCATCTTGCTGATCGGCGGCCTTGGCGTATTGCGCCGCCAGACCTGTTTTGGCAAAGACGATCGCTTCGCCCTGGCTGATTTGCGGCAGGCGCTTGTCGTCGTCATCCTGCGCGACATCATCGCGACCTTCTTCGTAGACCCGCAGAAAACCGTCAAACAGCACAACCTGTCCTGTGGCGCGCAGCTCTACCTGATCATCGCGCGAGGCGATGTCGACGGTGGTGCGCTCCATCCGGGCCCCTTCCATCTGACAGGCGAGCGTGCGTTTCCAGATCAGATCATAAAGCTTGCGCTGATCGTCTTCGGTCACCTTCAGCTGGCTGGTATCGCGCGACATTTCAGTGGGGCGAATACATTCGTGCGCCTCTTGGGCGTTCTTGGCTTTGTTCTTATAGATGCGCGGGCTGCTGGGCACATATTCCGCGCCATAGCGGTCGGCGATCGCGTCGCGCGCCGCGCTGACCGCTTCGGGGGCCATATCGATGCCGTCGGTCCGCATATAGGTGATATAGCCCGCCTCATAGAGGCGCTGCGCCGCATTCATACATTGACGCGCGCCCATGCCGAATTTACGGCTGGCTTCCTGCTGCAAAGTCGATGTCATAAAGGGGGCCGAGGGGTTGCGGCTTGCGGGTTTGGCTTCAACCGATTTTACGTAAAGATCGCGGGAAGTGACCGCCTGCACGGCAAGTTCGGCGGCGGTGCTGTCTTTCAACGACATCTTGTCGAGCTTTTCACCGCCAAGCACGGTCAGACGCGCTTCGAAATCCTTGCCGCGCGGGGTTTGCAGCAGCGCGCGCACAGACCAATATTCTTGCGCATTAAACGCCTCGATCTCCATCTCGCGTTCAACGATCAGCCGCAGGCAGACCGATTGCACACGACCGGCAGAGCGGGCACCGGGCAGTTTGCGCCAGAGCACCGGCGACAGTTTAAAACCCACCAGATAATCCAGCGCGCGGCGTGCCAGATAGGCCTCGACCAGCGGCTCGTCCACCTGACGCGGGTTTTTCATCGCTTCGGTGACGGCTGCTTTGGTGATGGCGTTAAAGACCACGCGCGACACCGGTGTGTCTTTCTTGATGGCGCGGCGTTTGCGCAGCGCTTCTTCGAGGTGCCAGGAAATCGCTTCTCCTTCGCGATCGGGGTCGGTCGCGAGGATCAGTTCGTTGTCGTCTTTCAGCGCATCGGCAATGGCTTTGACATGCGGGCGGGATTTTGTATCCACCTCCCAGGTCATGGCAAAATCATTGTCGGTGTCCACAGACCCATCCTTGGATGGCAGGTCGCGAATATGTCCGTAGGACGCGAGCACAGTGTAGTCAGAGCCCAAGTATTTATTGATCGTTTTGGCTTTCGCCGGAGACTCTACGACAACAACTGGCATTCAATTTCCCTTCGACTCAATACGGTCGGTCTTATGGCGGGCAAAAATGTGGGGTGAAAGGGGGGAATGTCAATGATAGGAAAATTTCATATGGAAGTTTTAGGGCGAACTGCCACTTAGTTGCGCGACAAGAGGCCCCCGGCGCGACGTGCGATCTGGCCGTTCAGCTCCATGTCGACCAGGGCGGCAGTGACCTCCCGTGTCGGCAGATTGAGATCGCGCAGCAATTGGTCTTCGGCAATCGGTGAGGGGCCAAGGTGCGACAGGATCTTTCGGTGCAGCTGCGCAAGGTCGCGCGCAGTGGTGCTGGGCACCTCGGGCAAGGCACGGCCTTTCGGGTTAGGGTCCGGGTCAGGGGCAATGGCAGAGGCCGGCGCTAAGGGGTTTTGCAGCGCCTCAATCACATCCTCGCCGCTGCGCACCAGCGTGGCCCCATCGCGGATCAGCATGTTGCAGCCCGCCGCGCGCCCATCAAAGGGATGGCCCGGCACCACCAGCACCTCGCGCCCCTGCGCCAAGGCATTCTCTGCTGTAATAAGCGAGCCAGACTTTGCTGCGGCCTCAACCACAACGACGGCCGCGCCCAGCCCCGAGATCAGCCGGTTGCGCGCCGGAAAATGTCGGGCGCGCGGGTGCATACCCATGGGCTGTTCGGACAGGATAAGGCCTCGCGTGCGTATGTCTGCCGCCAGATTGGCGTTTTCCGCCGGGTAGTCGATATCAACACCACCGGCGACCACCGCAATTGTGCCGCTGTCCAGCGCAGCGCGGTGTGCCGCCGCATCGATGCCGCGCGCCAATCCGCTGACCACGACATGGCCCGCCGCGCCAAGTTCCTGCGCCATGGCGCTCGCGGTACGGCGGCCGAGGGCCGAGGCATTGCGCGCGCCCACCAGCGCAATCGCCGGACGGGTGAGCAGGCTCAGATCGCCCTGTGCCCAAAGGAACGGTGGCGCATCCGGCAGATCGCGTAGCGCCGAAGGATAGCGTGGATCAGCAATAAACAAGAGCCGCGCGCCAGCGACGCGCGCCGCGGCACACTCGCGTTTGACCACATCCACCGGGCAGGGAGCATAATCGTTTACCCCCGCCGCCGCCGCGATCTGCGGCAGGGCCGCCAGGGCGGATGCGGCGCTGTCATGTTCAGCGCGCAGGCGATGAAAGGTGCGTGGCCCGATCCGGCGCGAGCGCATGATTTGCAACCAAGTGAAGACCTCCGCCCCGGCGGGGGTGCCCGGGCTGGCCGGTGATGTGGCGGCTTGATTTTGGCCCGACATGGCTGGCAGCTCCGTTTCGTGCCAGCGCAGTATCGGGCCGAAGTCTTAACCGGCGGTGAAACCGATCAGGCCGCAGAGCCGCCCACGGTCAGCCCGCCCATGAGCACAGTTGGCTGGCCCACGCCAACGGGGACCCATTGGCCTGCCTTGCCGCAATTGCCCATGCCGGGGTCAAGCGCCATGTCATTGCCCAGCCCACGGATTTGCATCATCGCGGTGGCCCCGTCGCCAATCAAGGTTGCGCCTTTGACCGCCGCGCCGATCTTGCCGTTTTCAACCCGGTAGGCTTCGGTGCAGGAAAAGACGAATTTACCGTTGGTAATATCGACCTGGCCGCCGCCAAAGCCGACCGCATAAAGCCCGTCTTTGAGCGAGGCAATCAGATCCGCCGGATCACTGTCGCCGCCCGCCATATAGGTATTGGTCATGCGCGGCATCGGCGCATGGGCATAGCTTTGCCGCCGCCCATTGCCGGTGGGGGCTACGCCCATCAGCCGCGCATTCTGACGGTCTTGCATATAGCCGACCAGTATGCCGTCTTCGATCAGCGTGGTTTTGCCCGAAGGGGTGCCTTCGTCATCCACCGTGATGGAGCCTCGGCGATCCGGGATGGTGCCATCGTCAATCACCGTCACCCCCTTGCTGGCGACCTGCTGGCCAATCTTGCCAGTGAAATTGCTGCTGCCTTTGCGGTTGAAATCGCCCTCAAGCCCATGGCCCACAGCCTCGTGCAGCAAAATACCTGGCCAGCCCGGGCCAAGCACGATATCCATTTGCCCCGCAGGGGCGGGCACAGCGTCAAGGTTCACCTTGGCGATCCGCAGCGCTTCGCGGGCTTTGTCCTGCCAGTCTTTCGGGTCAATCAGCCCATCCAGACCGACACGGCCCCCGCCGCCGGCGCTGCCGCTTTCGCGGCGGCCATCTTGCTCGATGATCACCGAGACATTGACCCGCGTCATGGGGCGGGTGTCCATAATGCGGGTGCCATCCGGACGCAGGATCACCACTTCTTGCATCGACGCCGCCAGCGAGGCGCTGACCTGTACAACGCGCGGGTCCAGATCGCGGGCAAAGGCGTCGATTTCGCGCAGCGTGTCGATCTTCACGGGAAAATCCGTGCCGCCGATCGGGTCGGCATCGGTATAAAGCCGCTGATTGGTGGCGCGCGGTGGTTCTGCCAATGTGCCGCCGCCTTGGCCCACGGCGAGCCGCGCAGTTTCAACCGCGCGCTTCAGCGCAGATTCGGAAATCTCGGTGGAATGCGCATAGCCTGCGACCTCGCCGTTGACCGCGCGCAGACCGAATCCTTCGGAGGCATCATAGCTGGCGGTCTTCAGGCGACCGTCATCAAAGTGCAGCGCTTCCGCGCGGCGGCGCTCCAGAAACAACTCGCCATCTTCAGCCCCTCGGGTCGCTTCGCGCAACAGCGTAAGGGCGCGCGCTTCATCCAGCGCGGTCTCAAAAGGGTCAAATTTGCTCTGCATAGCACGCTCCTGGCTGAGTGTTTTTGAGATAAATCAAAAAAGCGTCTGTTTGACGCAAGCATATTCCTTTATCTGCGCGCCAGAATATGGTTCATAGCACCGACAAAACAACGGGATTCCGTCCTCTGGGCGAATTTCCCCCCGAATAGACGACCAAAATACGCAACCGATCAGGGTGATACATGCGAATTCTTTCGACCCTCATGGGACTCTGGGCAGCCTTTTCCGCCCTTCCTGCCATTGCTCAAAGCGCTGAGCACCTCGGAAAACCAGTCGACAAGGGGCTGGGCTTTCAGCCTGCCGCGACCGAACTGTCTCGCGACATCCAGTCGCTGGACAACCTGATCAACGTGATCATCTTTATTATTGTGGCTTTCGTTGCAGCGCTGCTGCTGATCTGCATCGTGCGTTACAACCGCCGTGCCAACCCAAAGCCTGCAAGTTTTACCCACAACACGCCGCTTGAAATTGCGTGGACGGTGCTGCCAATCGTGATCCTGCTGGTGATCGGGGCGTTCTCGCTGCCGGTTCTGTTCAAGAACCAGGAAATCCCTGAGGGCGAGCTTTACATCAAAGTCACCGGCCACCAGTGGTACTGGTCCTATGAATACCCAGAGCAAGAGCTTGAATTTGACAGCTACATGATCGGTCAGCCTGCCTCCATCGGTGAGGGTGACGAGAATGTAACCCCTTACGTTCTGGATGATGCAATGCGTGCCAAACTGCAGCGCGCGGGCTATAACGACGATGAATTCCTGCTCGCGACCGACACCCGTGTTGTTGTGCCTGTAGACACTGTCGTTGTCATGGGCATCACCGCAAGCGACGTGATCCATTCCTGGACCATCCCGGCCTTTGGCGTAAAGCAGGACGCCGTGCCTGGCCGTTTGGCGCAGCTGTGGTTTAAAGCCGAAAAAGAAGGCGTTTACTTTGGCCAGTGCTCTGAGCTTTGCGGTAAAGACCACGCCTATATGCCGATCACTGTGGAAGTTGTCAGCAAAGAAGCCTTCCAGGCCTGGACCGAATCCGCCGCTGAAGAACTGGCTGCAGGCAACGCTGTGCCAACTGCCTATCAGGTCGCTTCCAACTGATCCGGCTGAGAAAGACGGGCAGTGGCACCCAGGGTGCCCTGCCCAGCTGATCTGACAGACGGGGGCATCGGCCCCCACATCAAGGACCCACCATGACCGACGCCAGCATTCATACGCAATCCCAGCAGCAGGAGGCCTCCTTTGGGGATTACTTCGCGCTTCTGAAGCCGCGGGTGATGTCTCTGGTGGTGTTCACGGCCATGGTCGGCCTCTTGGCCGCGCCGGGCGGGTTGCACCCGATCGAGGCGTTTTGCGCCATCCTGTTCATTGCTATTGGCGGCGGCGCATCCGGCGCGCTGAACATGTGGTATGACAGCGATATTGATCAGGTGATGAGCCGCACCAAATCGCGCCCCATCCCATCGGGCAAAGTGACCCGCGAAGAGGCCTTTGCCATCGGCATGGCCCTGTCGGTGATGTCGGTTGTGATGCTCGGGCTGGCGACCAATCTGGTGGCGGCGGCGCTGCTGGCCTTTACGATCTTTTTCTACGTGGTGATCTATACCATGTGGCTGAAACGCTGGACCCCGCAGAACATCGTAATCGGTGGCGCGGCAGGGGCCTTCCCTCCGATGATTGGCTGGGCGGCTGTGACGGGTGGCATTTCGGTTGAAAGCGTTCTGATGTTCACCTTGATCTTCATGTGGACCCCGCCGCATTTCTGGGCGCTGTGCCTGTTCATGAAATCTGATTATCGCGACGCGGGTGTGCCGATGCTGCACGTGACCCATGGGCGCGCCTCGACCCGCAAGCACATTCTGGTTTACACCCTGCTGTTGGCGGCGATTGCGATTGGCATTGGCTTCACCTCGGTCGGTGGCTTGATCTATCTGACTGTGGCGCTGGTGCTGAACGCGCTCTTTGTGCTTGGCGCGGTGTCGATCTGGCGGCGCAGTGACGCCGACTGCGAAGCGGACAACCACAAGCGCGAGAAAAGCTTTTTTGCGCTGTCGCTGCTGTATCTCTTTCTGCACTTTGGTGCGATCTTGGCTGAAGCGGCGCTTGCGCCTTATGGCCTGGGAGGCTGGTAATATGGGGTTTCGCGTAGAGCATGAACTTCACAAGCGTCGCTTTGGCCGCAATGTCGGTGTGGCGCTGGTACTCGTGGCCTTCGTTGTGCTGCTGCTCGGTCTGACCGTTGTCAAAGTCACGCGCGGCGATTTCGCCCCGCAAGCGGTGGGGCAATCAGCGTCATGAGCATGGACAAGAATACCAAAACCGTTCTGAAACTGGGTGGCGTGGTTGTTCTGATGGGCTCGCTGGCCTATGCCTCGGTGCCATTTTACGATTGGTTCTGCCGTGTCACCGGCTTTGGCGGCATCACGCAAGAGGCGGACGCCGGCGCGGATGAGGTGCTGGATCAATATATCACCGTCAAGTTTGACGCCTCAAAGGCGCGCGACATGATGTGGGACTTTAAGCCCGTGCAACATGAAATGCGCCTGAAGATTGGTGAAACCGGGTTGGCCTTCTATGAGGCGCACAACCCAACAAGCCGTCCGATTGCCGGGCAGGCGAGCTATAATGTGGCCCCCTATGAAGCGGGCGGCTTCTTTTCCAAGATCGACTGCTTTTGCTTTACCGAACAGGTGCTGCAACCCGGCGAGACCGTTCAGATGCCTGTGACCTTCTTTGTCGATCCTGAACTCGTCGAAGATCGCGACGCGAAATATGTAAAAGAGATCACCCTGAGCTATACGTTCTATGAAATTGATCTCCCCGAAGACACCGCGGCCTTGACCGATACTGTCAAAGCCGTAGAAACGAACGAAAACCCATCCTCCAACGAGGGATAAGACTCTATGGCGCACGCTAAAAATCACGATTATCACATTCTGACCCCATCCTGGTGGCCGTTCCTGGGCGCGGTTGCGGGCTTCTTCATGCTCTTTGGTGCGGTTCTGATGTTCCATGATGCCGGACCTTGGATGTTCCTGATCGGCCTCGTCGGCGTGCTGTACGTCATGTTCGGCTGGTGGGCTGATGTTGTCGCCGAAAGCAATGTCGGCGATCACACCCCGGTTGTGCAACTCGGCCTGCGCTATGGCTTTATCCTGTTCATCATGTCCGAAGTCATGTTCTTCGCGGCCTGGTTCTGGAGCTTCTTCAAACACGCGATTTTCCCGATGGGTCCAGACAGCCCCATGGTGGACGGCGTTTTCCCGCCCGTGGGTATCGAAACCTTTGATCCTTGGCACCTGCCGCTGATCAACACGCTGATCCTGCTCTGCTCTGGCTGCGCGGCGACCTGGGCGCACCACGCGCTGGCACATGAAAACAACCGCGAAGACACCAAATGGGGCCTGATTATTGCCATCGCTCTGGGTGTGATCTTCACCGTGTTCCAGGCCTATGAATACAGCCACGCGGCCTTTGGCTTCTCTGGCAACATCTATGCGGCCAACTTCTTCATGGCGACCGGCTTTCACGGTGCGCATGTGATCATCGGCACCATCTTCCTGTTTGTTTGCCTGCTGCGCCTGATGCGCGGTCACTTTACCCAGGAAAAACACGTCGGTTTCGAAGCGGCGGCCTGGTACTGGCACTTTGTGGATGTGGTCTGGCTGTTCCTCTTTGCAGCGGTCTACATCTGGGGCCAATAAGCCGAAGGGGTTTGTCCTTTCGCAGGAATGAGATTATAGCAAGTCGCGGCGTGACATCGCCGCGGCTTTTGACGTTAAAGGGCACTTTGTGCAGCGACTGATCCTTCCATTGTTCTTTGGCATTCTGGGCACGGCGATCCTGCTGTGGCTGGGCAGCTGGCAGGTCCAGCGTCTTGCCTGGAAAGAAGGTGTGCTGGCCGACATCAATGCCCGCATGACAGATGCCCCCGTGGCTGTGCCCGCATCGCCTGATGTCGCGCGCGACCAATATCTGCCGGTGGTGGCCAGCGGGTTGATCACCACTGACGAAATCCACGTTTTGGCCTCCAGCAAGCAAACTGGCGCGATCTATCGCGTCATTGCCGCCTTTGAAACCGCAGATGGCCGTCGTCTGCTGCTTGATCGTGGCTGGATCAAACCCGAGGCAAAAGACACGCCGCGCCCCGAAGTGGCGACCACCGTCACCGGAAACCTGCATTGGCCCGATGAGCGCGACGGCTTTACCCCAGATGCAGACACCGCAGCCAATATCTGGTTTGCGCGCGAAGTGCCCGAGATGGCCGCCAAGCTGGGCACAGAACCCGTGCTGATTGTGGCGCGCGCGACTGATGAAACACGCCCCGATGTGACCCCAATGCCGGTGACGTCTGCGGGCATTCCAAATGATCACCTGCAATATGCAGTCACCTGGTTCGGCTTGGCGCTGGTCTGGGTTGCCATGACACTGTATTACCTGCGCCGGATGCGCATACGAGAAAAGGTCTGAGAGCTGTGAAATATATCTCTACCCGCGGCAACGCGCCGGAACTGAGCTTTGCCGAAGCCATGCTGACCGGGCTTGCCCGTGACGGCGGGCTGTATCTGCCCAAGAAAATCCCAACCCTGTCGCATGACGAAATCGCCGCGCTGGCGGGGCTGCCTTATGAGGACATTGCCTTTCGGGTGATGAAGCCCTTTGTGGGCGAAAGCTTCACGGATGAAGAATTCAAAGGCATCATCGCGCGCGCCTATGCGGGCTTCCGCCATGCCGCGCGTGCGCCTTTGGTGCAGCTTGCGCCCAATCACTACTTGCTTGAGCTGTTCCACGGCCCGACGCTGGCGTTCAAAGATTTCGCCATGCAGCTGATCGGCCAGCTCTTTCAGTTTGAACTTGAGCGCCGCAAAGAGCGCGTCACAATTGTGGGCGCGACCTCAGGCGATACTGGATCGGCGGCCATCGAAGCTTTCCGTGGTCTTGATAACGTCGATGTCTTTATTCTCTACCCAGAAGGGCGCACCTCGGACATTCAGCGCAAGCAGATGACCACACCCGATGACAGCAATGTGCATGCGCTGGCGCTGGACGGGGATTTTGACGACTGCCAGGCGCGCCTGAAGGATATGTTCAACGATTTCGAGTTCCGCGACGGTGTGAAACTTGCCGGGGTCAATTCGATCAACTGGGCGCGTGTTCTGGCCCAGGTGGTGTATTACTTCAGCGCGGCCACCGCGCTGGGTGCACCGGCGCGCAAGGTCAGCTTTACGGTGCCAACCGGCAACTTTGGCGATATCTTTGCGGGGTTCATTGCCAAACAGATGGGCCTGCCCATCGACAAGCTGGTGATTGCCACCAATCAGAATGACATTCTACACCGCACGCTGACCACCGGCAGCTACACCAAAGAGGGTGTCAAACCGTCGATCAGCCCGTCGATGGATATTCAGGTGTCTTCAAACTTTGAACGCGCGCTGTTTTACGCCTATGAGCGCGATGGCGAGGCGGTTGCCAAGCTGATGGAAGATTTGCAAGACGGGTCGTTCAAGATCAGCCAGGGCGCGCTTGAGATGCTGCGCGACACTTTTGCCTCGGGCCGCGCCTCCGAGGAAGAAACCAGCGCGACGATCACCGCAGAATTTACATCGTCTGGCGAAACGCTATGCCCGCATACAGCGGTGGGCGTGAAGGTCGCCAATGAACACCTGTCAGACGTGCCGATGATCACACTGGCCACCGCCCATCCGGCGAAATTCCCCGACGCGGTGGTCGCGGCCACCGGGGCCTACCCGGATCTGCCGCCTCATATGGCCGACGCCATGCAACGCGAGGAACGCATCTGCAAGGTGCCCAACCAGCTGGCACTGCTGCAAACCCTCATCAAAGATCGGATCGCATCCCGTTGACCGTTAAACAACATACCCTGCCAAACGGCTTTCGCATTGTGACCGAGCATATGCCCGGTCTGCAATCCGCCTCTGTTGGCGTTTGGGTCACAGCCGGTGGCCGCCACGAAACACCGCAGGAAAATGGCATCGCGCATTTTCTTGAGCATATGGCCTTTAAGGGCACCAAGCGGCGCAATGCGTTGCAGATCGCCGAGGCGATCGAGGACGTGGGCGGCTATATCAACGCCTATACCAGCCGCGAGGTCACGGCCTATTACGCGCGGGTGCTCAAGGGTGATGTGCCACTGGCGCTGGATGTGATTTCCGACATTCTGCGCAACCCGGTGTTTGACCTCAAAGAGATCGAGATTGAGCGCGGCGTGATCCTGCAAGAGATTGGCCAGGCGCTGGATACGCCCGATGACGTGATCTTTGACTGGCTGCAGGAACGCGCCTATCCGGATCAGCCGATGGGCCGGACGATTTTGGGCCCGGAAGAACGGGTGCAGAATTTCTCTCGCGCGGATCTGCAGGCCTTCACCGAGCGCCATTATGCGCCCGAACGCATGGTGCTGGCGGCAGCAGGCGGCGTGGATCACGACGCGATTGTCAAACTCGCTGAAGCCATGTTTGGCGATATGGCACCGGGTGCCCCGGCGACGATCCTGCCCGCGCGCTTTGCGGGCGGTGAGTGCCGCGAGGAAAAGACGCTGGAGCAGGCGCATTTTGCTTTGGGCTTTGAAAGCCCGGATTATTGCAGCCCGGAAATTTACACCGCGCAGATCTATTCGGTTGCGCTGGGGGGCGGCATGTCATCGCGGCTCTTTCAGGAAGTGCGCGAAAAGCGCGGTCTTTGCTACACGATTTATGCGTCTGCCGGGGCCTATTCTGACAGCGGTATGACCACCATCTATGCAGGCACATCCGGTGAGCAAATCGCTGAGCTGGCCGAGATCACCATTGATGAAATGAAGCGCGCCGCGAGCGATATGAACGCCAAAGAAATCGAGCGCGCCCGCGTGCAGATGAAGGCGGGCATGCTGATGGGGCTGGAAAGCCCCTCGAGCCGCGCTGAGCGTTTGGCGCGCATGGTGTCGATCTGGGATCGCGTGCCCAGCCTCGAAGAAACCGTGGAAAAGATTGACGCGGTGACGGATGCTGATGTGCGCCGCTTTGCAGAGCATATGGCCAGCGCCGCGCCCGCCGCTATGGCGCTCTATGGTCCTGTGGCGACCGCGCCAGCGCTGCAAAAACTTGAGGAGCGCCGCGCTGCCTGATGCTGCTGACCCGCAAGAGAATCCGTATTGAAACCGAACGCCTGACCCTGCGCCCGCCGGTGCACGCGGATTTTCGCAGTTGGGCGTGGTTGCGCGAGCAATCTGCAGATTTTCTGACCCCGTGGGAGCCGTCTTGGGCGCACGACCATCTGAGCCGCAAGAACTTTACCAACCGCGTCTACTGGGCGCAGCGCAGCATCTCGGCAGGCAACGCGGTGCCGCTGTTTCTGGTTGAACGCGACTCAGAGCGCCTATTGGGGGCGATCACGCTGGACAATATTCGCCGGGGCCCTGCGCAGGCGGGCACTCTCGGGTATTGGGTTGGGCAGCAATACGCGCGGCAGGGGTACATGCGCGAAGCGATTGAGGCGCTTGTGCATCACGCTTTCCACCGGCTGCAGCTGAGCCGTATCGAAGCCGCCTGCCTGCCGGAGAATACCGCGAGCCGCGGCGTTCTCGAAAAATCAGGCTTCAAATACGAGGGTGTCGCGCAGAGCTATCTGCAGATCAATGGCCGTTGGCGGACCCATGTGCTTTACGCCGCGCTGCGCAATGACCGGCGCGGTCGCACGGACGCAGGCTAGACGATGGCGCGCTGGATCATATTGCTGCGCGGGGTCAACGTGGGCGGACACGGCAAACTGCCGATGGCGGCGCTGCGTCAGCATTTGGCTAACGCCGGATATTCCGGCGTAAAAACATATATTCAGTCCGGCAATATCGTTCTGGACAGCACGCAGGAGCGTGATGCGCTCTGCAGGCAGATCGCGGACCTGATTGAGCGTCATTTTGGCTTTTGCCCACCGGCCCTGGCCCTGCGCCCGGATGAGCTGCGCACCGCGCTGGCCGAAGCACCCTTTGAGGTGGCGGACAAAAAGCAGCTGCATCTCTATTTTCTCGGGGGCACGATCGCACTGGACGCCGAGGGCCTGCGCGCGGACTGTACATCAGGCGAGGTCTTTGAACGGCGCGGCCACGTGCTTTATCTGGCGACGCCGAATGGCATGGGGCGCTCGCGTGCAGCGGCGAAATTGGAAACCCATCTTAAGGTAGATGTGATCACCGCGCGTAATCTGAACAGCTGTGAAAAGCTGCTGGCGCTCGCCGGCGATTGAGCGGGCAGAAAATCGCGTGACCTTGTGCTATCCTGCGACGCAGGAGGAGCCGCCATGCCGGATGTCATACGCTTATTTATGTTCGCTGTCGCGATCGCCTTTGCAGGTCCTGCAAGTGCGCAGGAGGGCGCTGCCCGCCGCGCCAGTCACTGCATCGCCCTTGCCAATGCCGCGCCGGGGCTGACCTATCTGCATCAGGCCAGCTTTCACACCCCGGTGGCCGAGGACAGCGTGCGCATCCGCTACATCGACCATTCGGCCTTTTTGATTCAGACCGAGGGTGGGTTGTCGGCTGTGACGGATTTCACCGGATTTACGGGCAGTGCGCCGTTTTTGCCCGATGTCGTCACCATGAACCATGCCCATTCCAGCCACTGGACGCCGGTGCCCGACCCGGCGATCCCGCATGTGCTGCAGGGCTGGGGCAGCAATGGCGTGCCAGCCAGCCACCACTTGGATTTGGGCGAAATGCTGGTGCGCAATGTGCCTACCGACATCCGGTCGGGCATAGGGGTGGAGGAAAACGGCAATTCAATTTTCATTTTTGAAGTCGCCGGTCTGTGCATTGGTCATCTGGGGCATCTGCATCATGAACCGGACGCAGCGCAATATGCGGCATTGGGGCGGCTGGATGTGGTGATGGCGGCTGTCGATGGCGGGCGCACGGTGGATCTGCCGACGATGATGCGGATCCTCAACCGGCTCAAAGCCTCGATCGTGATCCCGATGCATTGGTTTGAGGAATTCACCTTGAACGCCTTTCTCACCGGCATGTCCGAGGCCTATGTGATCGACCGGGACGTGGGCCATGAGCTTACCGTGTCGCTCCGCAGCCTGCCAGATCAGCGCAAGATTGTGGTTTTGCGGCCAAAATTCCTCTCGCCCCCCTAGCGGTTTGCGCCCGGCATGATAGGCATGGGCCATGAGCCTGCGTTCCGTTGACACCGATTTCATAACCGCACTGTCCGCGCACCTGCCGCAAGATACCCTGCGGCCGGTTGAGCCGCGGTATCTGGAAGAGCCGCGCGCGCGCATAGAGGGCATCGGCGGCATTCTGGCCCTGCCCAAGACCACTCAGGAGGTTGCCACCATTCTGAAGGCGTGCCACGCGGCGCATGTGCCGGTGGTGCCCTATGGCGGCGGCACCGGGCTGGTGGGCGGGCAGGTGATGCCGCGTGGTGGCGCAGAGCCGCTTATCCTGTCGCTGGAGCGGATGGCGCGCATACGCAAAGTCGATGCCGCCTCGGCGGTGATGGTCGCTGAGGCCGGGGCGATCCTGGCAGATGTGCAGGCCGCCGCAGAGGCGGCAGAGCGGCTGTTTCCCCTGTCGCTGGCGGCGCAGGGCAGCGCGCGTATTGGCGGCAATCTGGCGACCAACGCCGGCGGTCTTAACGTGCTGCGCTATGGCAATGCGCGCGATTTGTGTCTGGGGCTTGAGGCGGTGCTGCCCGATGGCACCCTCTGGAACGGCCTGTCAGAGCTGCGCAAAGACAACACGGGCTATGACCTAAAAAACCTGCTGATCGGGGCCGAGGGCACATTGGGGGTCATCACGGCGGCCAGCCTCAAACTGTTTCCGCGCCCCGCCGCGTATGAAACGGCGTTTCTGGTGGTGCCGGACCCCGAGGCGGCGGTTGCGCTCTTGTCTCTGGCGCGCGGCCAGTTCGGTGAACAGATCAGCGCCTTTGAACTCATGCAGCAGCAAAGCTGGAATTTTTTGGCCCATGCTTTCCCCGAGATGCGCCAGCCGTTTGCCGAAGCGCCTGCGTGGTGCGTGCTGATTGAATTGGGTCTGTCACAGCAGGGTGCGCCGGGGGAGGCGATTGAGGCGCTGTTTGTCAATGCGCTGGAAGCGGGGCTTGTTCAGGACGGCGCGGTCGCCACGTCAGAGCAGCAGCGGCAGCAGTTCTGGGGCCTGCGGGAAAGCGTGCCGCTGGCCAATCGCAAGATCGGCGCGATCAGCAGCCATGATATCTCCGTACCGATTGCGCGCATCGGGGCGTTCGTCGCTGAGGCGCGGGCCGCTCTGGCCAAAGTGTCTGATCTGCGGATCAATTGTTTTGGACATCTTGGCGACGGCAATCTGCATTTTAATCTATTTCCCGCCGAGGGGAAAAAGCGCAGCGATTATAAGGATATGCAGGACGACCTTAAGCGGATCGTGCACGATCTTGTCGCCGCGCATAACGGGGCTTTTTCGGCTGAACACGGGGTTGGACGCCTGAAAACGTCAGACCTATTGCGCTATGGC
The DNA here is from genome assembly GCF_028369055.1 of Cognatishimia sp. SS12. Taxonomy (GTDB): domain Bacteria; phylum Pseudomonadota; class Alphaproteobacteria; order Rhodobacterales; family Rhodobacteraceae; genus Cognatishimia. Next base: position 275,153 of record NZ_JAQNCZ010000001.1, read on the forward strand.
GATCCGGGAAAACTGGCGATGATGCGGGCGGTGAAAGCCGCGCTGGACCCGCATGGCATCATGAACCCCGGCGTGATTTTTGCCGAAGGTTAAAGCCCGTCAAACGCGCAGAGCGCCTGCACATCCATGCCAAGGCCTTCCAGCTTTTTGCGCCCGCCAAGGTCCGGCAGGTCAACGATAAACGCGCAACTGAGGATCTCGCCGCCCAGACGCTCCACCAGTTTTATCCCTGCTTCGGCGGTGCCGCCGGTGGCCAGAAGATCATCCACCAGCAGGATCTTTTCACCGGCCTGAATGGCGTCGTCGTGCACTTCGACAATGGCCTCGCCGTATTCCAGTTTGTAGTCCTGTGAAATGGTGGTGCCCGGCAGTTTGCCTTTCTTACGGATCGGCACAAAGCCGACGCTCAGCTGATGGGCGATGGCCCCGCCCAGGATGAACCCACGCGCCTCAAGCCCCACCACCTTGTCGATCCGCTCGCCCGCGTAGGGGTGCAACATTTGGTCGATCGCCATGCGAAAGCCGCGCGGATCGGCAAAGAGCGTGGTCACGTCACGAAACAAAATCCCCTCGTGCGGGAAATCAACGATGGTGCGGATGTAATCTTTGACGTCACTGCTTTTGCGCATGGGGGCCTCCTGATTGCAGATTTATGTCGCTGATCCTCGGTCCGTTTGCAAGGGCAAAGCCCTGTTTTTATGCGGTATTCCCTAGGCGGAACGGCGCAGCGTAGCGGTCATCGTGGCCATGGTGATCAGCGCGACGCCGCCAAAGCGGGTCAGGTTTCTGATCACTTTTGGGCGCGCAATCTGGCGACGCAATTTGTCAGCCAAGAGCGCATAGATCAGCGCGTTGGCCGCCGCGAGGCTCACAAAAGACGCGATCATGATGGCAAATTGCGGCGCGATGGGCTGATCGGCGGTGATGAACTGCGGCACGAAGGCGATGAAAAATCCGATGCTTTTCGGGTTCAGCGCGGTCACGGTCGCCGCATGGCCAAAGACCGCGCGTGCTGAGGTGCCGTCCGCTGCATTTACCCGATCAAAAGTGGTGCGCTCGGCGCTGCGCAAAAGCTGCAGTCCGAGGTAGAGAAGATAGGCCACACCCACCCATTTGAGCACGGTAAAAGCAGTAGCTGAGGCCAGCACCAGCGCGCCTAGACCCAAAAGCGAGGCCGTCATGGCGATCAGATCCCCCACGGCGACCCCGGCGGCGGTGGCCAAAGCAACCGAGCGCCCCTGTGACAGCGCATAAGACAACACCAGGAGCACGGTGGGCCCGGGGATCAAAAGCAACGCCAAAGAGGCGGCCATGAAAGTTATCCAAAGATCAAACGGCACGGTCAGCTCCGAGTTACCACACAGCCAGTCAAGACAGCGGCCGGGCAGGGCGTCAAGCCCTTCGGTGCCCGGCCTGCTGCGCTGAATTGGTGTTAGCCAAGCACGCGGCCTGCAATCGCATCCAGCTTGGCAACGAGGGCCGGGTCGCGGGCCTCGGGGGCGGTCAGGATGGCAAATTCCAGGGCACGGTCGCAGCCATGTGCGCAAGGCGTGCGCTCGGCCCCCAGCAGCGCGGGAAGGCGTTTCACCAGATTGCGTCCTTTGTCGGCATTGCCCATCAAAGTTTCGATGATCTTGGTGACATCCACTTCGCCATGGTCCGGGTGCCAGCTGTCGTAATCGGTGATCATCGCGACGGAGGCATAACACAGCTCGGCTTCTCGGGCGAGTTTCGCCTCGGGCATATTGGTCATCCCGATGACATCACATCCCCAGCTTTCGCGATACATCTTGCTTTCGGCCAATGTGGAAAACTGCGGACCCTCCATCGCCAGATAGGTGCCGCCGCGATGCATGGTGATGCCGGCGGCCTTGCCCGCGGTCTCGCAGGCGTCCGACAGGCGCGGGCAGGTGGGGTGGGCGACGCTGACATGGGCGACGCAGCCGGTGCCGAAAAAGGATTTTTCGCGGGCAAAGGTGCGGTCGATGAACTGGTCCACCACGACAAAATCGCCGGGGGCCATTTCTTCGCGGAATGATCCGCAGGCCGAGACTGAAATCACGTCAGTGGCGCCAAGGCGTTTCAGCGCGTCGACATTGGCGCGATAGGGCACGGTTGAGGGCGAATGTTTGTGCCCGCGCCCGTGGCGGGGCAGGAACGCCATTTTAACGCCGTCAAACGACCCGGTGAGGATCTCGTCAGATGGGTCCCCCCAGGGCGTCTCCACCCGGGTCCACTGGGCGTTTTCCAAGCCGTCGATGTCATAAATGCCCGACCCGCCGATTACGGCAATCATGGTTTCAGTTGGGGATGTGGGTGTATCCGCGCTCACGTGCTCGCTCCTGTTGGTGTTCTGCCCGTAGTCTTTGCGCGCTCCGTGCAAGGATGCAACCACTTCGCGCGCAATTCCCCCCGCGCTGCGCCAATCTGGCCCGCGCCCTTGTGGACAAAGGGGTTTTCCGATAGGCGGGGCGCAAAATGCCAATCCTTTATTGCTGATGGGACGTCCCGAATGAAACGCGCTGTCTGGGCAAATTTTGCCTCAAATATTTCTCCGCCCAACCTGTCGATCATGCAGGACGAAGGCTGGTCCGTTGCGCGCGTGCGCACCGAACTTCTGTCAGGTCTGACCGTGGCGCTGGCGCTGGTGCCCGAGGCTGTCGCCTTTGCCTTTGTCGCCGGGGTCCACCCGCTGGTGGGGCTGTATGCTGCGTTTCTGGTGGGTCTGATCACCGCGATTTTTGGCGGGCGTCCCGGGATGATTTCCGGGGCGACAGGCGCGCTGGCGGTTGTGATGGTGGCGCTGGTGGCGGAACACGGGGTGGAATATCTGTTCGCCACGGTGGTCTTGATGGGCATTTTGCAGGTCTTGGCCGGGGTGATGCAATGGGGCAAATTCATCCGGCTGGTGCCGCACCCGGTGATGCTGGGCTTTGTGAACGGGCTGGCGATTGTGATTTTCCTGGCGCAGCTGACGCAGTTCCGCGACCCGGCGAGTGGCGGGGCTGACTGGTTGGCGGGCGGTCAACTCGTTCTGATGCTGGGGCTGGTCGCGCTGACCATGCTGATCATCTGGGGTATGCCCAAGCTGACGAATGTGATCCCGGCACCGCTTGCGGGCATTGGGATTGTCGCCATTCTGGTGATTGCGCTGGGGCTGGATGTGCCGCGCGTGGGCGATATGGCCAGCATCGAGGGCGGCCTGCCGAGCTTTCATATTCCGATGGTGCCGCTGTCTTTTGAAACCTTCCAGATCATTCTGCCTTATGCGGTGATCCTGGCCGCGATTGGTCTGATCGAAAGCTTGCTGACGCTGAACCTGGTGGGCGAGATCACCGGCAAACGCGGCGGCGCGTCGCAGGAATGTATCGCGCAGGGCGCGGCCAATGTTGTGACCGGCTTTTTCGGTGGCATGGGCGGCTGCGCGATGATTGGCCAGTCGATGATCAACGTCAAATCCGGCGGGCGCACCCGCATTGCCGGGATCTTTGCGGCGCTGTGTCTGCTGCTTTTCATCGTGGCGGCCAGCCCGCTGATTGAACAGATCCCGCTTGCGGCTCTGGTCGGGGTCATGTTCATGGTTGTGATCGGCACCTTTGCTTGGAACTCGCTCAAGATCATGACCAAAGTGCCGTTGATGGATGCGTTTGTGATTGTGCTGGTGACGGTTGTGACCGTGGCCACCGACCTTGCGATTGCTGTGGTTGTGGGCGTGATTGTCAGCGCCTTGGCCTATTCCTGGAACAACGCGCGCCGCATCCATGCGCTCACGCGCGAAAGCGCCACAGACAAGGGCGCTAAGGTCTATGAAATTCAGGGGCCGCTGTTCTTTGGCTCCACCGACGGGTTTGTCGAGCTATTTGATGTCGCCCAGGACCCCGACAGCGTGATTGTCGATTTCAAATACAGCCGCGTGGTGGATCAATCCGCGTTGCAGGCGATTGAAACGGTTGCCGGCAAATATGAGGAGGCGGGCAAAACGCTGACCCTGCGCCACCTCAGCCGCGATTGTCATGAGCTTTTGACCCGCGCGGGCCACCTGATGATCGACAGTGATGATGACCCAGATTATGAGATCGCCGCTGATTACAGCGTACGCACAGGCATTCTCGGCGGGCACTAAGTTGCAGAACTTGAAAATAGAAAACCCGGCCAAGCGCCGGGTTTTTTACATCAGCTCTGATCGGGGCGGTCGAGCGAAAACACCTCTGACACATAGCTGTAGTCGCGATAGCCAAGCCGGGTGAGGGGCTGCACCTTGGTGATGTCAAAGATGCCATCGTGGATATATTCGTCGCGCATATGAATGCCGACCACCTTGCCCAAAACCATGAAATTGGCCTCGCCCTCAAGGCGGATGATCTCGCTGAGCGTGCATTCCAGGCTGGCGGGGGCCTCGGCCACGCGCGGGCAGTCAATCGCCTCGCAGGCGGCGGGGGTCAGCCCGGCCTTGGCGAACTCATCGACCTCTTTGGGCAGCGGCGCGGTGGTGACGTTCATGACATCGCGCAGCACTTGCGGCACGATATTGACGCAGAAAACACCCGTGTCGCGAATATTGCTGACACTGTCCTTGCTTTCGCGTTGATCTGCCTTGCTTCCGGTGGAGCCAAACACCAATTGCGGCGGCGTGTCGGCCATCAGGTTGAAAAAGGAATAGGGGGCCAGATTCAGCGTGCCATCGCTGGCGCGGGTCGACACCCAGGCGATCGGGCGTGGCGCAACAATAGCCTTGATCGGGCTATGGGGCAAACCATGGCCATCCTGCGGGCGGTAAAACATTTTTTCGCTCCTTCACGTTTGGCAAAGAGGTAGCGCCGTGCTACTGCCGGTGCCACCATAAAATCACGAACGCGCGCATGAGGGACCGCCAAGGTGTTTCACCTGTCACAAGAAACAGAGGCCGATTGGTGGGAAGTCGAAGCGCTTTATGACCTGTGCTTTGCGCCCGGGCGCGAGGCGCTGTCGTCCTACCGGCTGCGGGACAGTGTGCCGCGCGTTGCCGAACTAGCGCTGGTGGCGCGCGATGCTGACGGCATTCTAGCCGGGGCCATTCGCTATTGGCCCGTGCATGTCGGCGCAGATCACGCGGCGCTCCTGTTGGGGCCTGTTGCTGTGCACCCGACGCGGCAGGGCGAAGGTCTGGGCGGCTTTCTCATTCGGGAAAGCGTGGCGCGCGCCAAGGATCTGGGCTGGGAGCGAGTGATCCTGGTTGGGGACGCCCCCTATTATGAGCGCTTTGGCTTTCAGACCTTGCCGCAAGTCACAATGCCGCCGCCCACAAACCCCGCCCGTGTTCTGGGGCTGGCGTTGCGGGCCGGGGCCTGGGACGGGGTTGGCGGTGCTGTCCGGGCGTGGGGCAAGGCTTGAAAACTGTCCCTGCGCGCCCACGTAGTACCGTGGAGGCCGTTATGACACAAAACCCTGACACCGCGCGTAACACCGCAAAACCAGATGTGGATGCCGAGCTTGATGCGCTTGTGCTGCGCTATCGCGGGGCCAGCGGTCTGGCCATTGATGTGCTCAACTTGCTGGGCGGGACGGCAGACGGTCTTATTGACAAATTGCCCGAGCCGGTGCGCAATCGCTTGCAGGATGCCACCGAACTGGCGCTAAAGCAGGCCATGAAGGCGGCCAATGGCTCTCGGCGGATTGTGGGGGCACCGCAAAATGGCTGGCTGCACACGGCGCTGGCCACCACCATCGGCATGGCAGGCGGGGCAGGTGGGCTGCCCTCCGCGCTGGCAGAGCTGCCGGTGACGACAACCATTTTGCTGCGCGCCATTCAGGATGTGGCGCAGGACTATGGCTTTGATCCCAGTGCTGAGAATATTCAATTTGACTGCATCGAGGTGTTCGCCGCCTCTGGCCCGTTGTCTGATGATGACAACAGTGATCTCGGCTTTCTGGGCGCGCGGATGGCGCTGTCCAGCGGCGGGCTGCAAAAGCTGACCGCATGGGTTGCGCCGCGTTTGGCCACGGTGCTCGGCCAAAAGCTGGCCGCGCAAGCCGTGCCGGTGCTCGGCGCCGCCGCCGGGGCCGCAACCAACTATGCATTTGTGAATTATTACCGCGAAATCGCCCATGTGCATTTCGGGCTGCGGCGGCTTGCGATTGAGACCGATGTACCGCACGCCATGCTGGTGGAGCAATTCCGCCGCAAGCTGCGGCCGGAATTGGCCAGCCCCGCAGCCTAGGCCGGGGCGACGGTCAGTCGCGGCCCTGCTGGCGCAAGTATTCCATCACCGCCGGGCGCACCGATTGCTCGCCGCGTTCGCGCGCATCCACAATCACCTCTTTCAGCTCAACCAGATTGGTCCGCCGGATCAGGCTTTTGACCGGTCCGATAGAGGCCGGGCGCATTGACAGTGTCGGGATCCCCATGGCGGCAAAGCAGATCGCTTCGATCGGGCGACCCGCGTCCTCGCCGCAGAAACTCAGCGGGGTATCGGTGCTGCGGCAGCGGTTGGCGATGCCTTCGATGAAGGTCAGAAAGCTGACATTCAGCGTGTCATAGCGGCGGCGCACGCGCTCATTCTCGCGGTCTGCCGCAAAGAAGAATTGCTTCAGGTCGTTGCCGCCAATGGAAATAAACGACACTTCCTCAAAGAACTTTTGCGGCGCAAAGGCCAATGAGGGGGTTTCCAGCATCGAGCCAACATCAAGCTGGCTGGGAATGGCATGGCCCAGACGCAGCTCGCGGGCGACGGCCTTGTCCATCTCGGCGCGGGCGGCTTTGAATTCATCATATTGGGCAATGAAAGGGAACATCACCTTCAGGGGTCGCCCCTTGGCAGCGCGCAGCAGGGCCTGCAACTGCATGCGCAACACACCCGGTTTGTCCAGACCAACGCGGATCGCCCGCCAGCCAAGCGCCGGGTTGGGTTCATCCTGCGGGGCCATATAGGGCAGCACCTTGTCCGACCCGATATCAAGCGTCCGGAACACCACCTGTTTGTCGCCGGCCTGATCCATCACATGGGCGTAAAGCTCGGCCAATTCGGTGCGTTTGGGCATCTGATTGCGGATCAGAAACTGCAATTCGGTCCGGAACAGTCCAACGCCTTCGGCGCCAGAGCCCGCCAGCGAGGGCAGATCCGCCATAAGGCCGGCGTTCATCTGCAATTTGATGCGGCGACCATCCAGGGATTCGGCAGGTTTGTCACGGATCGAGGCATAGCGTTCCTGCGCATTGGCGCGCATTGCGATCTTGTCACGGAACGCCGTGCTGACGGAATCGTCGGGACGCAGATGCACGATGCCCTGATCACCATCAACCATGATGTGATCGCCATTCAGCGCCTCGGTGGTAATTCTTTTGACGTGAATGACCAGCGGAATGGCCAGCGCCCGCGCCACGATGGCGGCATGGGAGCCGACCGATCCTTCTTCAAGCACGATGCCCTTGAGCTTGCGATCATATTCCAAGAGTTCTGCCGGGCCAATGTTGCGCGCCACGAGGATTGGGTCATCGGGCATCTCAGCGCCGGTGTCTTTGCCTTGTCCGGTCAGGATACGCAGCAGCCGATTGGACAGATCGTCCAGATCGTGCAGCCGGTCGCGCAGATAGGCATCATTGGCCTTGGACATGCGGGTGCGGGCGATGGACTGTTCTTTTTCCACCGCCGCTTCGGCAGAGAGGCCCTGCGCGATGTCCTGCTCCATCCGGCGCAGCCAGCCTTTGGAATTGGCGAACATGCGGTAGGCTTCCAGCACCTGAAGCTGCTCTTTGTCGCCGCCTGCGGCCCCGGCCAACATGCCGTCCACCCCCACGCGAAGCGTTTCAATGGCGTCTTTCAGGCGCTTCAGTTCCACTTCGGGATCTTCGGCGATCGGGTTGGCGACCACCACGCGCGGCTCGTGCAGCCAGACATGTCCCTCGGCCGCGCCCTCCTGGGCGGTGCCGCCGGGAATGGAGATCGGCTGCTGGTGCAGCGGAGACAGTGCAGCGCCTTCGCCCACAAAGGCCCCGAGTTCGGTCATCTCGGCCAGAACCATGGCGACAACTTCGAGCGCATAGACTTCGTCTGAGGAAAAGTTGCGCGCCTCTTTGGACTGCACAACCAGAACGCCGAGCTTTTCGCCCAGACGCTGGATCGGCACACCGCAGAAGGAGGCATAGATCTCTTCGCCGGTTTCCGGCATGAAGCGGAAGCCACGCTCAGCCGGGGCGTCAGCGGTGTTTACGACATCGCTGCTTTTGGCAACGCGACCCACCAGACCTTCGCCCATCCGCAGGCGCGTCTGGTGCACGGCCCCGGCCTTCAGGCCTTCGGTGGCGCAAAGTTCGAGGGTTTCAGGATCACGGAAAAGATAGATCGAGCACACTTCAGTGCCCATCGAGCTGGCGATCAGGCGAGTGATCTTGTCAAGCCGCGCTTGGCCAGCACTGTCTTCGGCCATGGCGTCACGCAGACGCCCCAGCAGTTTGCGACTCTCGCTGTGGGTTCTCTCGACCATATTCTTTTACCTGTCGGCGCAGCTGTCTGCGCCGATCAGGGCGCGAAGCTTAGGCCGCTTTGTCCAATTCGAATGCATCATGCAGGGCTTGGACTGCAAGTTCCATGTATTTCCGGTCTACAAGCACAGAAATTTTGATTTCTGATGTTGTGATAACCTTGATGTTGACGCCTTCGTCCGAAAGCACTTTGAACATCTTGGCGGCGACACCGGATTGCGAGCGCATGCCAATGCCGACAACCGACACTTTGGCAACGTCCGCTTCGACCTGCAAATGGTCGTAGTTCAGTTCTTTGCCTTTCAACTCGTTCATGGCCATCTCGGCGCGGGCCACCTGATCGTTGGGCAGGCTGAAGGTCATGTTGGTACGCCCTTCCTCAGAGATGTCCTGCACGATCATGTCGACATTGACGCCTGCGTCGGACAATTTGCCAAAGATGGTGGCGGCAATGCCCGGACGGTCGGCCACGGACAGAAGTGTCATCTGCGCTTCGTCACGGGAATAGGCGACACCGGCAACTACGTTGGATTCCATGATTTCATCCTCATCACAGACGAGCGTTCCTGCCTCGTCAGATTGTTCTTCAAAAGAGCTGAGCACCCGCAGCTTGACCTTGTAGCGCATCGCCATCTCAACCGAGCGGGTCTGCAGAACCTTCGCGCCCAGCGAGGCCAGTTCCAGCATCTCTTCAAAGGCGATCTTGTCCAGTTTGCGCGCCTTGGTACAGATGCGCGGATCGGTCGTATAGATGCCATCAACATCAGTATAGATATCGCAACGCTCTGCATCAAAGGCCGCTGCAAAGGCCACCGCTGTCGTATCAGACCCACCGCGCCCCAGCGTGGTAATGCGGCCCTCGGGGCTGATGCCTTGGAAACCGGCGACAACCGCCACTTTCATGCCCTCACCGAATTTGGCGTTGATATTGTCGGTGGGGATCTCTTCGATCCGCGCTTGGCCATGGGCCGACGTCGTTTTGACCGGCACCTGCCAGCCCTGCCAGCTGCGGGCCGGGATGTCCATTTCCTGCAAAGTGAGCGCCATGAGGCCCGCGGTGACATTCTCACCCGAGCTGACAACCGCGTCATATTCGCGGGCATCAAACAGTGGCGAGGTTTCATTGACCCAGCCCACCAGCTCATTGGTTTTGCCGGACATGGCCGACACGATGACGATCACGTCATAGCCTTTGGCCACCTCGACCCCGACGCGCTTGGCGGCGCGGCGAATGCGATCCAGATTGGCGACCGAGGTGCCGCCGAATTTCATTACCAATGTGGGCATGGCGTTTTGTCCTGCCTTTGACGTTCTAAGTTGCAGGGCGGTTTACGCGCTGGGCGCGCGAAGAACAAGCGTTCAGGGGGTGCCAAACCGCAGCGCAGCGGCAAAAGAATAACATTTGTTGCGCCGCGCTTCCGCTATCTGCGGCGCAGGGCAACGTGCTGTCCAATTTAGCAGAATTTTATTGCGGCAGGGTGCTGCGCCGTCTTGCGCGGGAATCAGTTGGATTTGCGACCCGGGCGAAACGGCAGGGGTAGCACAGGAATGCCGTCTTCGATCAGCGCGCGGGCATCGTCAGGTTTCGCCTCGCCATAAATGGCGCGTTCGGGGGAATCCCCGCTGTGGATCGCGCGGGCCTCGCTGGCGAAATTGTCACCGACGTAATCAGAATTCGCTTCCACCGCTTTTCTGACTTCGGCGATGCGCTTTTCCACCTCGCTTTGCGGGGTGCTGAGCGGCAGTGCCTTGTCGGCTGCTTTTTCGACGGGCTGTGGGGCAGGGCTCTGCTCGGTTTCGCCGAGGCCGGACACAGCCGAGCGTGCCGCGCGCACGCGCGGGGCCATGATTGCCTTTTCCACCTCTGTTGCGCCGCAAACGGCACAAGTGACCATGCCGGCGCTCTTGAGTTTGTCAAAGGCAGCGCCGCTTTGGAACCAGCTGCTGAACTGGTGGCCCTGGGCGCATTTCAGAGAAAATTGGATCATGTCTCAGCTCTGCGTGGATGCCTTATCATATATGCCGCCTGAATGGGCGCTTCAAGTTGGCGATCAGGCGCCGACCTGCGCTAGTGGCGCAGGTTGCGCGGATCAAAGGTCAGAATGATCTTGGCCAGCTCGGGTTCATGGACCAGCTTGGCGGCTTTCTTGCGATTGAACCATTTGCGGCGGCGTTGCCCCGCTTCTGGAAATTTGTCGTGTAGCGTCTTGGCTTTCATCGGGTAGACCATGACGGCCACCATCAGGTTTGGGGCCCTGTCCTGCCGTTTGACGTAGGTATACACCCCGAGGCACTGATCACTTGTCTTGCCCTTGACGCCAGCCTCTTCCCAGGCTTCCTGCGCTGCGGCATCCGCCGGACGCATATTGCCCATCGGCCAGCCTTTGGGCGCGATCCAGCGTTTGGTGCGGCGCGTGGTGATCAGCAGGAATTGCACCTTTCCCTGATGGATGCGGTAGATCAGGGCAGAGAATTGACTGCGTACCTCACCTTTGGGTGCGCGCCCGAGATTGAGGGGAAGTTGTACCGTCATCTTTCGTTTCACCGGTTGCTGCTGGCCTCGGTTGTGCGGGTTTCCCGCGTGTTGTTGCCCCATGGTTGGACTGTTTTGGCGTTTTGGCAAGGGAATTGCATGGTTTTATTGGGGTTTTATGGGGAAAAGCGGGTGAAAAGGGCACATTTCTATGCGTCATGGGAAAACATGGGCCGTACATGGCCCAGCCTTCAATAATCGCGTCTGTTTGAAGGGTTGAGGGCCATAAGGCCCGAAATCAGAACATGTTTCTACGAATGAATGCGAATATTGCGGGAATTTTAGGGAAACTCAGTATGTGCATTTTTTACTATATATGGACAAAATGTCCAGTAGTGGCACCGCATATTGACGTATCGAAGCGAATTGGCGGTGCATGCAAGCGATGTAGCTCCCATCTGGTGCAGTTTTTTCCCATGGTTTCCCATTTTTTTGTTGATTTGTGGCCAAAGTCATGTCATCCATAGACCTACGATGAGGTCGGGATAAAAAACGGGGCAACTAAAGATCCCGAAATAAAAATCCTAAGTCAGGTTTCATACAGGCACCGATTTTATCGAACCAAGAGATCCGGCGCGCGAGCGAGCAGACATCCCCCCAGGTGGCGCGCGCAGCTGGACATACCCCGCAATGCGGGACGAGGGCGGCGGATTGGGCAGTGGCAGCAGCTCAATCCGCCGTTTCGTTTCAAGGGCTTGCGGATCAGGTGACAACAAGAGGGGCGGGTCAGGCAGTGGCACGCAGATTCAGAGGCGAGAGCCAACATAAGGTGGACGCAAAGGGCAGGGTCTCAATCCCGGCCTCGTTTCGCCGTGTGCTCGAAGCATCTGATCCCAATTGGAAATCCGGCGAAACGCCCGAATTGGTCATTGTTTATGGCGATCACCGCAGAAATTACCTAGAATGCTATACCATCGAAGCGATCGAAGAAGTCGATGACAAGATCGACGCTCTGCCGCGCGGCTCGATGGAGCGTAAGATGCTGCAGCGTCTGTTTCACGGTCAATCCTTTCCGACCGCAGTAGATGAAACCGGGCGCCTGGTTCTGCCCGCCAAGCTGCGTCAGAAAATTGGCCTTGAGAAAGAAGCCTTTTTTATCGCTGCCGGCGACACCTTCCAGATCTGGAAGCCGGAAACCTATGAACAGGATGAGCTGTCCAAGACCGAAGAATGGCTGGAAGACTTGCCTGATGATATTGACCCGCTGATTTTCCTTGATCAGCAAAAGGAGCGCTGAGGGATGACGGACAAGGCCCCCGACACGCCGAATGCCCCCCATGTCCCTGTTTTGTTGCGCCCGCTGTTGTCGGGCGTTTCGCCTGTTCAGGGGCGCTGGCTGGATGGCACTTTTGGCGCGGGCGGTTATACGCGGGGCCTGCTCGAGGCGGGCGCCGACATGGTCTATGGCGTTGATCGTGATCCGCTGGCCTTTCAGATGGCGGCGGATTGGATCGGGCAATATGATGGCCGGATCGAACTGGTGGCAGGCGTCTTCTCGCGTATGGATGAATATGCGCAGAACCTTGATGGCGTGGTGCTGGATCTGGGCGTCAGCTCGATGCAGCTGGATCAGGCTGAGCGCGGCTTTTCCTTTATGCGCGACGGGCCGCTGGATATGCGCATGAGCCAGGATGGCCCGTCGGCCGCTGACCTAGTGAATGGCGCAAGCGAAGAAGACATCGCAGACATTCTCTATCATTACGGTGAAGAGCGCGCGAGCCGCCGCATCGCCCGCGCGATTGTGCGCGATCGGGCGGCGCAGCCGTTTAAGACCACGCTGCAGCTTGCTGAATTAATTGAAAAAAACCTGCCTCGCACCAAGCCGGGGCAAAGCCATGCGGCCACCCGCAGCTTTCAGGCGCTGCGCATTGCCGTCAATGATGAATATGGCGAGTTGTTCCGGGGTCTGATGGCCGCAGAACGGGCGCTGAAACCCGGCGGCCTGCTGGCGGTTGTGAGCTTTCATTCGATCGAGGACCGCATGGCCAAGAAGTTCATGCAGGCGCGATCAGGCCGCACCGGCGGTGGCAACCGCTATGCGCCCGAACAGGTGAAAGATCAGCCCGCATTTGAGCTTTTGACCCGCAAGGCCGTCGGCCCGGATGATCAGGAATTGGCCGAGAACCCGCGCAGCCGCTCCGCCAAGTTGCGGATTGCCCGGCGCACGGACGCGCCAGCGGGCGAAGTGGATGGCAAGATGATTGGTATGCCGATGTTAACGGCGAAAACAACGGGAAGACGTAGATAATGCGCAGCCTTGTTTATGTGATGACGGTGCTTTTTGTGATCTCGCTGGCGTTTTGGGCCTATCGCGAGAATTACGCCACGCAAGAGGCTCTGGGCGAGATCGAGCGCCTGCAAGGCGAAATCGGCACGGCGCGCAATCGCGTGGCGGTGCTAAAAGCGGAATGGGCCTATCTGAACCGCCCGGACCGTCTGCGGGATCTGGCAGAGCTGAACTTTGAGCGCCTGCAGCTGCTGCCGCTGCGCCCCGACCAATTTGGCATGATCCAGCAGGTGGCCTATCCGCCGATGGGCAGCGTCACCATTGATGGCATCGTTGAGGTCTCCAGCCAGGAGGGCATGTGATGATCCGCAAGCCGCTGCGGCCCCTGGCCACAATCATGCGCGCGCGGGCGCGCGGTGAAAATCCCGACGCCATCGAAAAGGAAAACATCCGCAAACGCCACGAAGAGATGCGCGACCGCGCACGCCTCCGTGCTGAAGGGCGACTTTTGGTGCTTGGGGTAGCCTTTCTGGCGGGTTTTGCCGTCATCGGCCTGCGCATGGGGGCCTTGGCCCATAGCGAAGCCGAAGAGCCCCGCGCCAGCGCCACGGGCGCGCGCATTCTGGCGCAGCGCGCCGATATCGTGGACCGCAAGGGGCGCATTCTGGCGACCAACCTTGAGACCTTCAGCCTTTATGCGCAGCCGCAACAGATGATCGACAAGCCGGGCGTTGCCAAAGCGCTGGTCGAAATTTTCCCGGATTTGAACGAGCAGCGCCTGCTGAAGGACTTTACCGGCAAGCGGAAATTCCTCTGGGTGCGCAAAAAACTCAGCCCCGAGCAAAAGCAGCTGGTGCATGACATTGGTGACCCTGGGTTGCTGTTTGGTCCGCGTGAAATGCGGCTTTACCCCAACGGCAAGCTGGCCGCGCATGTTCTGGGCGGGGCCGGGTTTGGCCGCGAGGGCGTGAATGCCGCTGAGGTCATCGGCGTCGCCGGGGTGGAAAAAACATTCGACGAGGTGCTGCGCGATCCGGCCAATGGCGGGCGGGCGCTGACCCTATCGCTGGATCTGACCGTGCAGGCGGCCACCGAACGGGTACTGTATGGCGGCATGAAACTGCTGAATGCCAAAGGTGCCGCCGCTGTTTTGATGGATGTGCACACGGGCGAAGTGCTGTCACTGGTTTCGCTGCCAGACTTTGACCCGAACAATCGCCCCCGTCCGCTCACACAGGGCGATGCGGCGGACAGCCCGCTGTTCAATCGTGCCCTTCAGGGGGTCTATGAGCTTGGCTCGACCTTCAAGATTTTCACTGCGGCGCAAGCGATTGAGCTGGGGCTGGTCACGGCTGAAACCGTGATTGACACCAAAGGGCCGATGAAGGTTGGCGGGCATCGCATTGGCGAGTTTCAGAACAAGAATTACGGCAAGCTCTCGGTCACGGATATCATCGTCAAAAGCTCCAACCGCGGCACGGGCCGCATGGCGCTGGACATTGGCGTAACGCGGCAGCAGGAATTCCTTAAGTCCATCGGCTTTTTTGAGCCAACCCCGATTGAAATTGTTGAGGCCAGCGGCGGCAAGCCCTTGCTGCCGGCGCGCTGGACGGATCTGTCGGCGGTGACGGTCTCTTATGGGCACGGGCTGTCGAGCACGCCGCTGCATTTGGCGGCCGCCTATGCGACGCTTGCCAATGGCGGGCGGTTGGTCAAACCCACGATTCTGCGTCAGTCTGCGCCTCAGAACGGCCCGCGTGTGCTGAGTGAGCGGGTTGCCGCTCAGTCGGTGCAGATGTTGCGCAAGGTTGTTACCGAAGGTACCGCCAGCTTTGGGGAGGTCCCCGGCTATTTCGTGGCGGGTAAAACCGGCACAGCGGACAAGCCCAAGCCAACGGGCGGCTATTACGACGACAAGGTGATCAATACATTTGCCTCGGTTTTTCCGGCGCATGATCCGAAATACGTCTTGATCGTCACTTTGGATGAGCCAGTAGAGACCTCTGGGGATGAGCCGCGTCGCACCGCTGGCTGGACGGCAGTGCCGGTCGCCGCCGAGATTGTGGAGCGCGTGGCCCCACTGTTGGGTTTGCGTCCACAAGTTGAACCCGTGGCATTGACTGATATAACCCTCGCATCACAATAACGCCCTTGATGGGCAGGGGAGCAAGGGCAGTATATGTCAGCGCAGGCAAAGGCACTTTCTGAACTGGGGCTGACGGGCGCAGCCGGGCGCAACCCCGACATCACCGGCATTGCCGTCGATAGCCGTGAAGTGAAAGAGGGCTATCTCTTTGCGGCCTTACCCGGCACGCGCGTCCATGGCGCGACATTCATTCAGTTTGCCCTGCGCATGGGCGCAAGCGCCATTCTGACCGACGCAGAAGGGGCCCGCATTGCAGACAGTGAATTGGCGGCCTCAGACGCGGCGCTGGTGATCTGCGCAGATCCGCGGCAGGCGCTGGCCTATACGGCCGCCCTGTGGTTTGGGCAGCAGCCTTCTGTGGTGGCGGCGGTCACGGGCACCAACGGCAAAACCTCGGTGTCGACATTTCTGCGCATGATCTGGCAGGAAATGGGCCTGCCCGCGATCAATCTGGGCACCACAGGGGTGGAAGGCGATTATCAAGCGCCGCTAAAACATACGACCCCAGAACCGATAACATTGCACCGCACCCTCGCTGAGGCGCAGCAGGCCGGCATTGCCTGCGCGGCGATGGAGGCCAGCTCTCACGGGCTTGAGCAGCGCCGCCTTGATGGCGTGCAGCTCGCGGCAGCGGGCT
Source organism: Cognatishimia sp. SS12 (assembly GCF_028369055.1). GTDB lineage: Bacteria > Pseudomonadota > Alphaproteobacteria > Rhodobacterales > Rhodobacteraceae > Cognatishimia. Next base: position 291,154 of record NZ_JAQNCZ010000001.1, read on the forward strand.
TTACCAATTTTACCCAAGACCATCTGGATTATCACGCCAGCTTTGACGATTATTTTGATGCCAAAGCCGGGTTGTTCGCGCGGGTTTTGCCCGAAGATGGCACCGCCGTTATCAATATTGACGATATGCGCGGCACCGATATGGCGGCCATCGCCAAAGGCCGCGGGCAGGATGTGCTGACGGTTGGGCGGCATGGCGCGGATATCGAGATTCAGGCGCAGCGTTTTGACGCCACCGGGCAGGATTTGCGCTTTAGTTTTCATGGCAAAAGCTATCAGACGCGCCTCTCGCTGATCGGCGGATTTCAGGCCGAAAATGTGCTGCTGGCCGCGGGGCTGGCGATTGGTTGTGGCGCGGATCCGGAGCGCGTGTTCGAAGTGTTGCCCGCGCTGACAACGGTGCGCGGGCGCATGCAACTGGCGGCCACGCGCAGCAATGGTGCGGCGGTTTTTGTCGATTACGCCCATACGCCTGACGCCATCTCCACGGCCCTGCAGGCGCTGCGTCCCCATGTCATGGGGCGGTTGGTGGCGATCATTGGCGCAGGCGGGGATCGGGACGCGGGCAAGCGCCCCTTAATGGGGGCCGCTGCGGCAGAATTTGCCGACATGGTGTTTGTCACCGATGACAACCCGCGCAGCGAAGATCCGGCCCATATCCGTGAAATGGTGATGGAAGGCGCGCCAGAGGCGATGAATATCGGCGACCGCGCCGAGGCGATTTTGCGCGGCGTTGATGCGCTGGGGCCGGGCGATGCGCTGTTGATTGCGGGCAAGGGCCATGAAACCGGACAGATAGTCGGCGATGACATCCTGCCCTTTGATGACGCAGAGCAGGCCAGCGTGGCCGTTTCTGCCTTGGACGGAGGCATGGCCTGATGCTTTGGACCGCACAAGAGGCCGCCAAGGCCACCAGCGGGCGCGCCACCGGCGATTGGGGCTGCCTGGGCATTTCGATTGACACGCGCACGCTTGCCAAGGGCGATCTTTTTGTAGCGCTCAAGGCGGTGCGGGATGGGCATGAGTTTGTGGCGCAGGCGCTTGCAAACGGGGCCGCCGCCGCTTTGGTGAGCCGCATTCCCGAGGGGGTTGCAGAGGATGCCCCCCTGCTGCTGGTGGACGATGTGCAAGCCGGGCTGGAAGATCTTGGCCGCGCGGCGCGGGCGCGGATGGCGGGCAAGGTTGTGGCTGTCACCGGGTCGGTCGGCAAAACATCGACCAAGGAAATGCTGCGCAGCACATTGTCCGGGCAGGGGCGCACCCATGCGGCCGAAGCCAGTTACAACAACCACTGGGGCGTGCCGCTGACGCTGGCGCGTATGCCGCGTGACACGGAATTTGCTGTAATCGAAATCGGCATGAGCAACCCGGGCGAAATTGCGCCGCTGGCCAAAATGGCGCGTCCGCATGTGGCGATCATCACCACGGTGGCCCCGGCGCATCTGGCAGCCTTTGAGAACATTGAGGGCATCGCCCATGAAAAAGCTTCGATCTTTGACGGGCTTGAGCCTGATGGCACAGCGATTTTCAACGGCGATCTGCCGGTTACGCCGATTTTGAAGGCCAAGGCCGCACAGCACGCCAAACGCCTGGTTTCTTTTGGGCAAAGCCCGGGGCTGTCCTATCAGCTTACGGCCGCCACAGTGGGCAAATCGGCAACCGTGGCAGAGGCCAGCCACCGCAAATCTCCGCTGCTGTTCAAAGTCGCCGCCCCCGGCGCGCACTACGCGATGAACGCATTGGCGGTCCTCGCAGCCGCGCAGGCGCTGGGGCTGGACCGGGCGATTGCGCTGGGGGATTTGGCCGCTTGGCAGCCCGGAGCCGGGCGCGGGCACCGCGAAGTGATTGCGCTGGATAAGGCTGATCCAACCCCGACCATTGAATTGATTGATGACGCCTATAATGCCAACCCGGCCTCGCTGGAAGCGTCGCTCAATGTTTTGGCCAGTGCCGCCGTGACCGATGATATCGGGCGGGTCCGGCAAGGGCGGCGGATCGCCTATTTGGGCGACATGAAAGAACTTGGCCCGCAAGAGGTCGCGCTGCATCAGGCTGTGGCGGATTATCCGGCCATGGCCAAGATCCACCGTGTGCATTGCGTCGGGCCTTTGATGAAGGCATTGCATGCCCGCCTGCCAGAGCATCAACGCGGCCGCTGGACCGAAACGGCTGACGACATGACCCAGCGTTTGGCGCAGGATCTGGACGCAGGGGATGTGGTTTTGGCCAAGGGCTCTCTCAGCATGGGGATGGCGCGCGTGGTTGACGCGATCCGCAATTTGGGTCATCCCGCGCCGGATACGAATGAAGGAAACTCCTAATGCTTTACTGGCTGACAGCGCTTTCGGATGGCGGCGACTTTTTCAACTTGTTCCGCTACATCACCTTTCGCGCTGGCGGGGCGTTTTTCACCGCGCTGGTGTTCGGGTTTCTGTTTGGACGTCCGCTGATCAACGTGCTGCGCCGCCGTCAGGGCAAGGGGCAGCCGATCCGCGATGATGGCCCTGAGGGGCATTTCAGCAAGGCGGGCACCCCGACCATGGGCGGGCTGCTCATCGTGGGGGCGCTTGTCACTTCGACCCTGCTCTGGGCGCGCTGGGACAATGGGTTTGTCTGGATTGTGCTCTTTGTCACGCTGGCCTATGGGCTGATTGGTTTTGCCGATGATTATGCCAAGGTCAGTAAGCAGAACACCAAAGGTGTGTCCAGTAAGATGCGGCTTTTGCTGGGCTTTATCATTGCCGGCATCGCCGGATATTGGGCGACAACCCTGCATCCTGAAGCGCTGCAAAACCAAGTCGCCTTGCCGGTGTTTAAGGATCTGTTGTTGAATTTTGGTTTCTTGTTCCTGCCGTTTTCGATGTTTGTCATCGTGGGCGCGGCCAATGCGGTGAACCTGACCGACGGGCTCGATGGCCTTGCCATCATGCCCTGCATGATCGCGGGCGGCGCTCTGGGTGTCATTGCCTATGCCGTCGGGCGGGTCGACTTTACCGAATACCTTGATGTGCATTACGTGCCCGGCACCGGCGAGATTCTGATTTTCTGCGCCGGGCTCATTGGTGGCGGTTTGGGGTTCTTGTGGTATAACGCGCCCCCCGCTGCGGTGTTCATGGGCGACACAGGCTCGCTCGCGCTTGGCGGCGCGCTCGGGGCCATTGCCGTAGCGACCAAACATGAATTGGTGCTGGGCATTGTCGGCGGCCTTTTTGTGGTCGAGGCGCTCTCGGTGATCATTCAGGTGCTCTATTTCAAACGCACCGGCAAGCGGGTCTTTCTGATGGCCCCGATCCACCATCATTATGAGAAAAAAGGTTGGGCCGAGCCGCAGATCGTGATCCGCTTCTGGATCATTTCTCTGATCCTCGCGATGATTGGCCTCGCGACACTGAAGGTACGGTAAACATGATCCCTGTTCGCGGATTTGACGGGGCGCAGGTTGCGGTTTTGGGGTTGGGGCGATCGGGTCTTGCCACCGCGCGGGCGCTGCATGCGGGCGGTGCAGTGCCGCTGTGCTGGGATGACAATGAAGCTGCGCGCAGCAAAGCCGAAGACGAAGGCTTTGCGATTGTCGATCTGAAGGCCAGCGGGGCATTTGAAGGCGTGGCGAGCCTGATCGTTTCGCCCGGCATTCCGCATCTTTATCCGGTGCCAAACCCGGTCGTGAAGGCTGCGCTTGCCGCAGGCGTGCCGGTGGACAATGATATCGGGCTGTTCTTTCGATCCTTCGCGACGCCGGATTGGCACGAGATGGACGTCGCCCCCAAAGTGGTGGCGGTGACCGGATCGAACGGCAAATCCACCACCTCGGCCCTGATCCACCATGTGCTGAGCGAAGCGGGGCGCAACACGCAACTGGCCGGAAATATTGGTCGCGGTGTTCTGGATATCGATCCCGCTGCCGATGGCGATGTGATTGTGCTGGAGCTGAGCAGCTATCAAACCGATCTGGCGCGCGCCCTGACGCCGGACATCGCGGTTTTCACCAATCTTTCGCCGGATCATCTGGACCGGCACGGCGGCCCCGGTGGCTATTTTGCCGCCAAACGCCGCCTGTTCGCCGAAGGCGGGCCGGACCGCGCGATCATTGGCATCGACGAGGACGAGGGGCTGTATCTGGCCGGGCAGCTTGCCGAAGGGGGCGGGGATGATCGGGTGATCCGCATTTCGGTGGCGCAAAAGCTGACCGGCCCCGGCTGGCATGTCTTTGCGCGCAAGGGCTTTCTCAGTGAATATCGCAAGGGGCGTCAGGTCGGATCGGTTGATCTGCGCCCGATCAAAGGGCTGCCCGGCGCGCATAACCATCAAAACGCCTGCGCTGCCTATGCGGTCTGCCGCACGCTGGGGCTGGCCCCACGGGTGATCGAGCAGGGCTTTGCCAGCTTTGCAGGTCTGCCGCATCGCAGTCAGATCATCGCCGAAGCAGGCGGCGTGACCTATGTGAACGACAGCAAGGCCACCAATGTAGACAGCGCCATGAAGGCGCTTTCTGCCTATGAAAACATCCGCTGGATTTGCGGCGGGCTGGAAAAAGAAGGCGGGGTTGGCGCGCTGGCCAGCGCCGCTGGGAATGTGCGCAAGGCCTATGTCATTGGCCGAGAGGCGGCGCAATTTGCCATGCAGCTCAGCGGCGTTGATACCGAAGTCTGCACCAGCATGGCGCTGGCCGTGGCGCGTGCTCATGCCGAAGCTGCGCCGGGCGAGACCGTGTTGTTGGCCCCCGCCGCAGCAAGCTTTGATCAATATGACAGCTTTGAAAAGCGCGGCGCGGATTTCATCAAAGAGGTCGAAAACGTTCTGAAAGGCTAAGCTGCAGGCACCTCAGACGGTTTCAAGCGTTTGCGATATCTGCCGGCCCGATCCGGCGATATGGTCATGGATGCAGGTCAGCGCGGCCTGCTGATCGCGGGCCTGGAAGGCGGCAATCAGGGTCTGGTGTTCGGTAATGACCTCTGCATGACGGGCCTGAGAGGCGGGCAGGCGCAGCGCGAGGGCGTTCAAGATGCGTCGCTGCAGATGCCAGATGGAAAAGGCACGCCGATTGTAGTGCTGACGCCCGATGATGGCATGAAATTGCAGATCAAGATCCGAAAGCTTGGCGCGGGCGTCATAGGCCGTGGCTTCGATTTCGGTCTGGATAGCCTGAAGCGCCTCCAGGTCCTTTTGGCTGCACTCATGCGCAAAGCTTTGCACAAAATAAGGTTCGATCAGCTTGAGCACTTCGAAAATGTCGCGCAGCGCATTGGCGTCAAACCGCGCCACTGTGGCCCCTTTGTTTTGCGCAATGGTGACAACACCTTCGCCCTGCAGCAGGCGCAGTGCTTCGCGCACGGGGATGATGGATGTGCCATAGCGATCGGCCAGGTCCTGAACCTTCAGACGTGTCCCTCCGGGAAAAACGCCCGTGCCGATATCAGCGAGGAGCCTGTCATAAATTGAAATGTTGTCCTGGGATGTTTTTGCCAAGACTGCCCCCCTTACTGTCGCAACGCGAACGCGCCGCTCTCCTCTACGGAGAATAGGGTTAGCGTATTTTTTGGAAAGGTTGAAGGGGCCACGTGGCGGCACCCCAGCGCCGCCCATACCAGCATGGCGAATTGCCAGGGCCCAAGCTGTGGAAACGGGTTAGCTCTGGCTTTGAATATGCGTGCCGGCCGCGTGGCCAGAACTCCAGGCCCATTGGAAATTGTAACCGCCAAGCCAACCTGTGACATCCATCGCCTCACCAATCACATAAAGGCCGGGCACGTCTTTGGCCGCCATGCTGCGCGAGGACAGCGCATCGGTGTCAATCCCGCCCAGCGTGACTTCGGCGGTGCGATAACCTTCCGTGCCATTAGGCGTACGCTGCCAGTTGTGCAGCGCGTCCGCCAGCGCGCGCAGGGCCGCGTCGCTTTGATCGGCTAGGTTGCCTTTCAGCTCATAAAGCGTGCTCAGATGCTCGGCCAACCGTGTGGGCAAAAGCTGGCCCAGCACGGTCGAAAGATTGCGCCGACCATCGGTGCCACGTCGGGATTTCAATGCCTCAAACGCATTTTGCCCAGGCAAAAGATCAATGGTGATCTGCTGCCCTTCGCGCCAGTAGCTTGAGATTTGCAGCATTGCCGGACCGGACAGGCCCCGGTGGGTGAACAGCATGGCTTCGTCAAAATGCGGGCCATTGGCGCTGGCGCGCACGTCTTGGGCCACGCCTGCGAGCGGCTTGAACTCGCCATTGGTGAAGGTAAAAGGCACAAGCGCGGCGCGGGTTTCGGTGACAGCCAGCCCGAACTGCCGCGCCAGATCATAGGCGAGGCCCGTTGCGCCCATCTTGGGGATGGATTTGCCCCCGGTGGCCAATACCAGATTGCGCGTGGACAAGAGAGTGGATTTCCCGTCGCGCTCAACTTTGATGGCAAAGCCGTCGGCGGTTTTGTCGACCCTATGGATTTGGGTTTTAAGCCATAGCGCGGCCCCGGCCTTTTGCATTTCGGCCAGCAGCATCTGGATAATATCCTTGGCGCTGTGATCGCAAAACAGCTGCCCCAGTGTTTTTTCGTGATAGGCGATGCCGTATCGGTTCACGAGTTCAAGGAAATCCCACTGCGTATAACGACTGAGCGCGCTTTTGCAGAAATGCGGATTCTGAGACAGGAAGTTTTCCGGCCCGGTATACATATTGGTGAAATTGCAGCGCCCGCCGCCCGAAATGCGGATTTTCTCACCCGGGGCCTTGGCGTGATCCAACACCAGCGTGCGCCCGCCCGCATGGGCCGCGCACATCATGCCCGCCGCGCCGGCCCCAAGGATGATGGTATCATACTGCATGGGCGCGCTGTGCCAGCCTGCACGCGCCGGGTCAAGCAAATCACGCAGGTGCTGCTGTAAAGCTTCCCATAGGGCGCAACTGCTGATAGAATCACTTCAGATCCGGAAAACCGGACACCCAGAGGCAGATACGCGGCAGGTCCCGATGACAGAGATGGTTTATGGCACGCTCCCTGAGCGGAATGTAGAGCCGATTCTACCCAAATGGTGGCGCACGTTGGACAAATGGACGATGTCCTGCATCCTTGCGCTGTTTGGTATTGGCCTGTTGTTGGGCTTTGCCGCCAGTCCGCCCCTCGCGGAAAAGAACGGTTTTGGGCATTTTCATTATGTGATCCGGCAAGGGATTTTTGGCGTCGCCGCGCTTGGCGCGATGTTTGTGACCTCAATGATGAGCCCCAAATTGGTGCGCCGCCTTGCGGTGCTGGGGTTCCTGGTGGCCTTTGTTGCCTTGCTGCTTTTGCCAATATTTGGCACGGATTTTGGCAAGGGCGCGGTGCGCTGGTATTCGCTTGGCTTTGCCTCCATTCAACCGTCTGAGTTTCTCAAGCCCGGCTTTGTCGTGGCCGCCGCCTGGCTGATGGCGGCCAATATGGAAATCAACGGCCCACCCGGCAAACTCTGGTCGTTTATGCTCACCATCGTGATTGTGCTTGTGCTGGCGATGCAGCCCGACTTCGGGCAAGCGTGCTTGGTGCTGTTTTCATGGGGGGTGATGTATTTCATCGCCGGTGCACCGATGACGCTTTTGGTGGCCATGATGTGTCTGGCAATCTTTGGCGGCATGATTGCCTATAATTCCTCAGAACATTTTGCCCGGCGCATTGACGGCTTTCTAAGCCCCGAGGTCGATCCCACCACCCAGCTTGGCTATGCCACCAACGCCATCCGCGAAGGCGGGTTTTTCGGCGTTGGCGTCGGCGAGGGGCAGGTGAAATGGAGTCTGCCGGACGCGCATACAGATTTCATTATCGCGGTCGCAGCCGAAGAATACGGCCTGATCCTCGTGCTGGCGATCATCGTGCTTTATGCCATCATCGTGGCGCGCAGCTTCCTGCGGCTCATTCGGGAACGCGATCCGTTCATCCGTCTGGCCGGGTCCGGTCTGGCCGCGATGTTTGGCGTGCAGGCCATGATCAACATGGGGGTGGCGGTTCGCCTCCTACCGGCCAAGGGGATGACATTGCCCTTTGTCAGTTATGGCGGTAGTTCCCTGATCGCGGGCGGGATCGCCGTGGGCATGCTTCTGGCATTCACGCGCAGCCGTCCGCAGGGTGAAATTGGTGATATTCTTCGAGGCCATTTTAGATGACACAACAGCCGCTGCTGGTGCTCGCCGCCGGAGGGACCGGGGGGCATATGTTCCCGGCGCAGGCGCTTGCCGAACGAATGCTGGCCAAGGGCTGGCGGGTTAAGCTGACCACAGACGCGCGCGGTGCGCGTTATACCGGGGGGTTCCCCGATGCCGTCGAGATCGAGGAAATGCCCTCGGCCACCTTTGCGCGCGGCGGCGTTTTGGCCAAAGCGATGGTGCCCCTGCGTATTCTGGGCGGTGTGGCCGCAGCCCTGGTCAAACTGCGCAAGGATCGTCCCGCCGCCGTGGTGGGCTTTGGCGGCTATCCGGCCATTCCGGCCATGGGCGCGGCGCTGATCCTTGGTATTCCACGTATGCTGCATGAACAAAACGGCGTTTTGGGCCGGGTGAATCAGTTGTTCGCCAAACGGGTAGATCGCGTGGCTTGCGGCACTTGGCCGACCGACTTGCCGGAAGGCGTGCAGGGTGAGTTTACAGGCAACCCAGTGCGCGGCGCCGTGCTGGAGCGCGCGGGCGCGGGCTATATTCCGCCCGGTGATTATCCGATGTCGATCCTGGTGATCGGCGGCTCGCAGGGCGCGCGCATCTTGTCGGACATCGTGCCGCCCGCGATTGACGCACTGCCCAGCGAAGTGCGCCGCCATATCCGCGTCAGCCATCAGGCGCGCGGCGAGGATTTTGACCGCGTTGCCAAATTTTATGCCGATCAGGGCATTTCGGCAGATGTGCAGGCGTTTTTCACCGACATCCCGGAGCGGATGAGCGAGGCGCAATTGGTGATTTCGCGCGCGGGGGCGTCCTCGGTCGCGGATATCTCGGTGATCGGGCGACCGTCGATCCTGATCCCGTTTGCCGCCGCGACCGCCGACCATCAGACCGCAAATGCGCGGGGTCTTGCCGATGCGGGCGGCGCGATCGTCATTCCGGAAAACTTGCTGGAAGTCGCAAGCCTTTCAGAGCAGATTGCCACAGTTCTTCAAAATTCCGACGGGGCAATGAAAATGGCACAGGCCGCGCTATCTGTCGGCAAACCGGACGCGACCGAGGCTTTGGTGGCGCTGGTTGAGGATTTGGCAAGTAACGGCGGCCGATAGGGGCGCGGCAAGGGGGCAGGGCGTATGAACGCAGCAACAAAATTACCGGGCGACGTGGGCGCGCTTCATTTCGTGGGGATCGGTGGCATCGGCATGTCTGGCATTGCCGAGGTGCTTTTGAACCACGGCTATACGGTGCAAGGCTCGGACCTGAAGGAGACCAAGATCACAAACCGCCTGGCCGAAATGGGCGCTGAGATCTTCATTGGTCAAAAGACCGAAAACCTTGAGAATGCCGAAGTTGTGGTGATTTCATCGGCGATCAAACCCGGCAATGCCGAGCTCGACGAAGCCCGCCGCCGTGGTTTGCCGGTGGTGCGCCGCGCGGAAATGCTGGCCGAGTTGATGCGCCTGAAATCCAATATCGCGGTTGCGGGAACGCACGGCAAAACCACCACCACCACCATGGTGGCGGCGCTGCTGGATCACGGCAAATTTGACCCGACCGTGATCAACGGCGGCATTATTCATGCCTATGGCTCTAACGCGCGTGTGGGGGATGGCGAATGGATGGTGGTCGAGGCCGACGAAAGCGACGGCACCTTTAACCGGCTGCCCGCAACCATCGCGATTGTGACCAATATCGACCCAGAGCATATGGAGCATTGGGGAGACTTTGATACGCTGCGGGCGGGCTTTGATGAATTTGTCTCAAATATCCCATTTTACGGTCTTGCGGTCTGCTGCAATGACCACCCCGAGGTGCAGGCACTTGTCGGCCGGATCACCGATCGGCGGGTTGTGACCTTTGGCTTTAATGCCCAGGCTGACGTGCGCGCCATCAACCTGACCTATCAGGGCGGCGTGGCGCATTTCGATGTGGCGCTGCAGACAGACGGCACAGTAATCGAGGGCTGCAAACTGCCCATGCCAGGCGATCACAACGTGTCCAACGCGCTCAGCGCGATTGCCGTGGCGCGGCATTTGGGCATGAAGGCAGAAGAAATTCGCGAAGCCTTGGCGAGTTTTGGCGGTGTGAACCGCCGCTTTACGAAGGTGGGCGAAGTCAACGGCGTGACCATCATTGATGATTATGGCCACCACCCGGTTGAGATTGCTGCCGTGTTGAAAGCAGCGCGGCAGGCCAGCGACGGGCGCGTGATCGCGGTGCATCAGCCGCATCGCTACAGTCGCCTTTCGAGCCTGTTTGACGATTTCTGCACCTGCTTTAATGAGGCCGATGTGGTCGCCATTGCCGAGGTGTTTGCCGCAGGCGAAACCCCAATTCCCGGGGCAGAGCGCGATGATCTGGTAGCGGGGCTGATCGCCCATGGCCACCGCCATGCGCGCGCCATTGTCTCTGAAGATGATCTGGAACGGCTCGTGCGCGAGCAGGCGACACCTGGCGATATCGTGGTCTGTCTTGGGGCGGGTACAATCAGCACCTGGGCCAATGGGTTGCCAGCGCGCCTTCAGCAGTAATCAAAGGGGCACCGCCATGAGCAGCTCTGTCATTGCCGCGATGATCTGGATGGTTGTGACCAACCTGCGCGGCATGTTTCCCAGCAGCGACAACCACTGGCGGTTCGCTTATCTGATGATCGCCCTTGGCGTGCCGATCCTGATCTGGTTGTTTATAGATCATGGCATCTGGCTGGCGCTGTTGTTCCTGCTGGGGGCGATGTGGATTCTGCGCTGGCCGGTGATCTATCTGGGGCGTTGGCTAAAGAAGGTGATCGGGAAATGAATGCAGACAACCTTCTGCTGATTGGCGGCACCATGGCGCTGCTGCTTGCTGTGGCAGGGTTTGTGCTGACCCAGCGCAACGCCTGGCGTGTGATCCTTTTGCTGGTGGCGTTGCTCGGCGGGCTGAACATCGGCATCTTTATCTGGTCGGAAATCCTAGAGGGGTGGAGCAGTTTTCGCCTCTTCCTCTTCTGGATTGCGGCGATTTTGCCACCGCTTGTGGGGCTCGCCGTGGGAGCCGGGCTTGGCGCGTTTGTGAACTGGCGCATCGCCCGTATTGATCTGGCCAAAGAACGCAAGAAAGGCACCGCCTCATGAGTGATGTTTTTACAGCTCTTCCCGCCGTGCGCGGCAAGCTGACAGCTGATCGGTCCTTGGCCGATCTGACTTGGCTGCGCGTGGGCGGCCCGGCGGATTATCTGTTTCAGCCGGCGGATGTCGCGGATCTGCAAGACTTTCTGGCAGCGCTTGATCCTTCGGTTGCGGTTTTTCCAATGGGCGTCGGCAGCAATCTGATTGTGCGCGATGGGGGGCTGCGCGCCGTGGTGGTGCGCCTGGGGCGCGGTTTTAACAGTATTGAGGTTCTTGAGCGCGGGCAGCTGCGTGTTGGTGCGGCTGCGCTGGATGCTCATGTGGCGCGCAAGGCGGCGGATGCGGGCATTGATCTCACGTTCCTGCGCACCATTCCCGGTGCCATCGGCGGCGCGATCTGCATGAACGCGGGCTGCTATGGGTCTTATATTGCTGACGTTTTTGTCAGTGCGCGCGCGGTGACGCGCGCCGGAGAGCTGGTGACTCTGACCGCAGAGGACCTTAAATTCCAATACCGTCAAAGCGACCTGGCAGAGGGCTGGGTGCTGGTGGATGCGGTGCTGCAGGGCTCCGATGGCACCCCCGAAGAGCTGCACGCCCGCATGGCAGAGCAGCTGGCCAAACGCGACGCCACCCAACCCACCAAAGACCGCAGCGCCGGCAGCACTTTTCGCAACCCGGCCGGCTTTTCCAGCACCGGCAAGGCCGATGATGTGCATGATCTGAAGGCTTGGAAAGTGATTGACGACGCCGGGATGCGCGGCGCGCAGATCGGCGGCGCGCAGATGAGCGAGAAGCATTCGAACTTTATGATCAACGCCGGTGGCGCAACTGCCGCAGATTTGGAAAACCTCGGCGAAGAGGTGCGAAAAAGGGTTTTCGAGACCAGCGGAATAACGTTAGAGTGGGAAATCAAACGGGTCGGCGAATTCTAGGTGTAACACATCTGGCGTCAGGCGCGCATCGCGGTCAATTTTCTGATCGTGGCAATAATAAAACCGGCGACAGTTCTGAAGAAGTCAGGGCAAATTGGTCGCTAAAGGCCCCAAAAAGGGGCGAGCATAAGGGCCGCAAACGGCCCAAGATTTGAGGCGCTAACGTGGGTATGTCGAGCAGGGCAACCCCAAAAGTGGCGGTATTGATGGGCGGTCCCTCTGCTGAACGCGAGGTGTCCTTGTCCTCAGGGCGTGAATGCGCCGCTGCTTTGAGGGAAAGTGGATGTGAGGTGATCGAGGTCGATGCAGGCCGCGATCTCGCTGCCGTTCTGACCAAGATCAAACCGGATGTTGTCTTTAACGCGCTGCATGGCCGTTGGGGCGAAGATGGCTGTGTGCAGGGGCTTCTGGAGTGGATGGGGCTGCCCTATACCCATTCCGGTGTTCTGGCGTCATCGCTGGCGATGGACAAGGAAAAGACCAAGGACGCTTATCGCGCTGCAGGGTTGCCAGTGGCGGCCAGCCGCATTGCCAGCAAGGCCGAGATTCAGGGGTCCCATGTCCTCGCGCCGCCTTATGTCGTGAAACCCTATAACGAAGGCTCCTCGGTTGGTGTCTATATCGTGCGCGATAAAGCGAACCGCCCACCGCAGATTGCTGATGATATGCCCGATCAGCTGATGGTCGAGGACTATGTGGCCGGGCGTGAGTTGACCACAACCGTCATGGGCGACAAGGCGCTGACCGTGACCGATATCCTGACGGATGGTTGGTATGATTATCATGCCAAATACGCCACCGGCGGCTCGCGCCATTTTGTGCCGGCAAACCTGCCGAAAGAGATTTTTGAGGCCTGCATGGATTACGCGCTGCGCGCCCATCAGGTTCTGGGGTGCAAAGGCATCAGCCGCACGGATTTTCGTTGGGATGAAAGCCGGGGCCTGAAGGGGCTCATTCTTTTGGAAACCAACACACAACCGGGGATGACACCCACGTCGCTCAGCCCTGAGCAGGCGCAGAGCTGCGGCATCACCTTTCCCGAGCTGTGCCGCTGGTTGGTGGAGGATGCGTCATGCGACAGATGACCCAGCGCGCGGATCCGGCCCCCTCGCGGTTGACCTACCGCTTTGAGCGTATGATGCTCACCCCGCTGTTTCGCTTTGCGCTGCGGGTGGTTCTGCCCTTTGGTCTGACCGCGCTCAGCGCGGGCATCTGGTTTTCCGATCAGGACCGACGCGACAATATCAATATGGTTATTGATGATGTGCGCACCAGCATTGTCGAACGTCCGGAATTCATGGTGAAGGCCATGGCGATCGAAGGGGCCTCTGCCAGCGTTGCAGATGATATTCGCGAAATTTTGCCCGTGGATTTCCCGGTCAGCAGCTTTGATCTCAGCCTTGAGGATATGAAAGAAACCGTGGTTGGCCTGTCGCCCGTCAAAGCGGCAAGCCTGCGGGTGCGTCCCGGCGGTGTGCTTCAGATCACCGTGGCGGAGCGCACACCCGTCATGCTCTGGCGGATGCGCGATGGCTTGCATCTGGTGGATGCCGAAGGCTTCGTAGTGGCGCAAGCGGCCGGGCGTGACGCCTATCCTGAACTGCCGGTCATGGCAGGTGAGGGCGCAGATCAGGCCACTGCCGAAGCCATGACGCTGATGCGCGCGGCCGGACCTCTGACACCGCGCGTGCGCGGCCTTGTGCGGGTTGGCGCGCGGCGCTGGGACGTGGTGCTGGACCGGGGGCAACGCATCATGTTGCCCGAAGTGGGCGCCGTGGCCGCATTGGAACATGTGGCCGCCCTGAGCCAAGTGCACGAGATGCTGGAACGTGATCTTAGCGTTGTGGATATGCGTCTGGGTGATCGACCAACAATAAGAATAGCAGAGCGCTCCGTACAGGCGTGGTGGCGTATCCGCGAGACAAGAGTGGGGCTTGAGTGATGTTTGAACTTTACCAATCGCAACGGGCCATGCGCGCCATGCGCAAAATGGCGATGCAACGCGGCGTCGTGGCGGTGCTGGATGTCGGCACGAGTAAAATCGCCTGTCTGGTCCTGCGGTTTGACGGCAGCGATCACCTCGCTGAGGCCGATGGGGTTGGGTCCCTCGCCGGGCAAAGCGGATTTCGCGTGATTGGCGCGGCGTCCACTCGATCTCGTGGTGTGCGGTTTGGCGAAATTGTTGCCATGCAAGAGACCGAGCGCGCCATTCGCACCGTGGTGCAGGCCGCGCAGAAAATGGCGCAGTTGCGGGTTGACCATGTGATCGCCTGTTTTGCCGGGGCTGAGCCGCGGTCCTATGGGCTGGATGGCCGGATTGAACTCGATGAGCAAATGGTGACGGAACAGGATGTCGCCCATGTGCTCGCCAATTGTGATGTGCCGGATTATGGGGCGGGGCGCGAGGTGCTGCACGCCCATCCAGTGAACTTCGCCCTCGACAACCGCTCTGGTCTTGCCGATCCGCGCGGGCAAATGGGGCAGGAGCTGACCTGCGATATGCATATGCTCACCGTGGATGCGGCGGTGGTGGCCAATGTCGCGCATTGCGTCAAGCGCTGTGATCTTGAACTCGCCGGTGTGGCAAGCTCGGCCTATGTGGCGGGGCTGTCGGCGCTGGTGGAGGATGAACAGGAACTGGGGGCTGCCTGTATCGACATGGGCGGCGGGGCGACCAGCCTGTCGATCTTCATGAAGAAACACATGATCTTTGCCGACAGTGTGCGTATGGGCGGCGATCATGTGACCAGCGACATTTCCATGGGGCTGCAGGTGCCGATGGCGACCGCAGAGCGGATCAAGGCGTTTTATGGCGGTGTCCATGCCACCGGCATGGATGATCGCGAGATGATTGATATTGGTGGCGACACCGGCGATTGGGAACACGATCGAAGGACAGTCAGCCGCGCCGAGCTGATCGGCATCATCCGCCCGCGGGTCGAAGAAATTCTGGAAGAGGCGCGCGCGCGTTTGGACGCGGCGGGGTTTGAACATCTGCCCAGCCAAAAGATCGTGCTGACCGGCGGCGCAAGCCAGATTCCTGGGCTTGATACTTTGGCCAGCCGCATTCTCGGCCAGCAGGTGCGTCTGGGGCGCCCGATGCGCGTCCATGGCCTGCCGCAGGCAACCACCGGGCCGGGGTTCAGCGCCGCTGTCGGCATGTGCCTGTTTGCGACAAACCCGCAGGATGAATGCTGGGATTTTGACCTGCCGGTCGAACGCCAGAGCGCCCGCACGTTCCGGCGCGCCGTACGCTGGTTCAAGGCCAACTGGTGATCTTCGGTTAGATTTAAACGCGGTTAACAGCAGAAGGAATGCCGTCGACACATCATTGAGATTCGTATAGGCTGGTGAGTAAGCATCACTAAAGATGCATTCGGTAGGGCGAGCAGGCTTTGCCAAAAAGTGAATCACCCGCGGTCAGATCGCCCCGAATTGGGCGGTCCGTTACTGCTTGTTGTGTGCCTTCATCCCAAATTCCCCAATATCTGCGCTGGTCGGCGAAATGCCGCGAATTGCGGCGCAAATTTGTCCACATTTTGTGGATAACTTCGCTTTTGGACGTGACGTGTCCACTGGCACGCGGTAATAATAGGGTTGAGTAGGAGTACAAAAACCCGCTTTAGCGGGGCGTAATAACAGGCGGACGCTCTCATGGCACTGAATCTGATGTTTCCTGAACAGGAAGACCTAAAACCCCGTATCACTGTCTTCGGCGTTGGGGGCGCTGGTGGTAACGCGGTCAACAATATGATCGCAAAACAGCTGGAAGGCGTGGACTTTGTTGTAGCCAACACTGACGCGCAGGCCTTGCAGCAGAACCAATCGCAACAGCGCGTGCAACTTGGTGTGAAAGTCACCGAGGGTCTCGGCGCAGGCGCACGGCCTGCGGTCGGCGCAGCCGCTGCAGAAGAAAGCATTGAACAGATCGTTGATCACCTGGCGGGGGCACATATGTGCTTTATCACCGCGGGTATGGGCGGCGGCACCGGCACGGGGGCCGCGCCGATCATTGCGCAAGCCGCCCGCGAACTGGGTGTTCTGACCGTCGGTGTTGTCACCAAACCCTTCCAATTCGAAGGGGCCAAGCGCATGCGTCAGGCCGAAGCAGGCGTTGAAGCGCTGCAAAAGGTCGTTGATACGCTGATCATCATCCCGAACCAGAACCTGTTCCGCCTCGCCAACGAAAAAACGACCTTCACCGAAGCCTTCGCACTGGCCGATGATGTGCTCTATCAAGGTGTGAAAGGTGTGACAGACCTGATGGTCCGTCCGGGCCTGATCAACCTCGACTTTGCTGACGTACGTGCTGTGATGGACGAGATGGGCAAGGCCATGATGGGCACTGGCGAAGCCACCGGCGAAGATCGCGCCATTCAGGCCGCCGAGAAGGCGATTGCCAACCCGCTCTTGGATGAAATCAGCCTGCGCGGTGCAAACGGCGTTCTGATCAATATCACCGGCGGTCATGACCTGACCCTGTTCGAACTGGACGAAGCCGCCAACCGCATCCGCGAAGAGGTGGATCCAGATGCCAATATCATCGTCGGCTCGACGCTGGATACCGATCTGGAAGGGGCGATGCGCGTTTCTGTTGTCGCCACCGGCATCGACGCCACCGAAGTTACCAGCGAAATGCCGGTACCGCGCCGCAAGCTGTCTGAACCACTGAAACAGTCGGTCGCCATGGAAGAGCCCGCGCCAGCAGCAGAACCAGCGCCGGCACCGGCCCCTGCTGCGCGCAACATCGCGCAAGAAGAGACGCCCGCAGAGCCAAGCCTTTTCGGAGAGTTTGACACCCAGCGCGCCGCTTCCGAAGAGCAGATGGAAGACATCTTCGAAGAGCCAGCCCCGGCCCCTGCCGCACGCAATATCGCGCAGGATGATGGTCTGCCGCCCCCGGCCTATCAACCACGGGTCGCGCAATTCCAGCCGCGTCAGGACTATTACGAAGACGAGACCGAAGGTTTTGTGGCCCCAAAGGCCCCGGCACCCGGCACCCCGTCTCCGGAAGCGATGGCGCGCCTGCGCACCGCGGTCAACAAAGTACCCTCCGCACCGCAAGAACGTCAGCCGGTCGTGAACCGCGAGGCCCCTGCGCCGGTTGAAGAAAAACCGCGCTTTGGCATCAACTCTTTGATCAACCGCATGACAGGTCACGGAGAGTCCGCGCAGCCTGCGCAGCGCCAGCAGCCCAATGTTCAGGCTGCACCGGCGCAGCCTGCGCCACAGGAAGATCCTGAGCAGGAGCGCATTGAAATTCCGGCCTTCCTGCGCCGTCAAGCGAACTGATCGCACACACATTTTTGCAAAAGGGCCGCCAGAACTGGCGGCCTTTTTCGTTTGTTTACAGAGATTTATTTTACATTCGGCGGTCTTCTGCCGCTTTGTAACCTGCATGTTTCAGATGGTTACAATCTTTGAGTTGAGTGTTTCAGGTTCAGCAATTAGGCCTATGCCACGGCCCGCAGAGGGTCTTTTGAACTGGGGCACGATTTGCAGAACACGATCAAAAATCCTATTCGCTTTGTCGGTGTTGGCCTGCATTCCGGGCGGCCTGTCCGCATGACGCTTGAGCCAGCCTCTGCTGGCTATGGGATTTGGTTTCAGCGCACCGATGTGCTGGACGGTGATCAGATGTTGCCCGCCCGCTGGGACATGGTGGAACAATCGCCGCTTTGCACCAAGCTGGTGAATGGCTCTGGGGTTAGCGTCTCTACGATCGAACATATCATGGCCGCGCTCGCGGGCTGCGGCGTGCACAATGTTCTAGTGCGCATCGACGGCCCCGAAGTGCCGATCATGGACGGCAGCAGCGCTGTTTTCGTCAAATCCATTCTGGCCTGCGGCCTGATGGGGCAGGGCGAAAAGATCCGCGCGATCGAAGTTCTAAAACCGGTGCGCGCCGAACGTGTGGATGCCTGGGCCGAATTGCATCCGGCGGATAATCTGGAAATTGATTTCCACATTGAATTTGCCGATGAGGCCATCGGTGTGCAGCACCGGACGCTTGATATGGCCAACGGCAGCTTTGTGCGCGAACTCTGCGATTGCCGCACCTTCTGCCGTCAGGCAGATGTTGAGAATATGCAGGCCAATGGTCTGGCCCTGGGCGGCATTCCCGGTATCAACGCCGTGGTGTTTGACGGCGCGCGCGTGCAAAGCGGCGCAGGCCTGCGCCGGGCGGATGAACCTGTGCGTCACAAAATGCTGGATGCGCTTGGCGATCTTTATACCGCAGGCATGCCGATCCTTGGCCGCTACGTCGGGCACCGTTCTGGTCACGCGATGACCAACAAGCTGCTGCGCGCGCTGATGAGCGACCCGAGCGCCTATCGCGTGGTTGAATGCACGCCCGAAATGGCGGCACGTCTGCCGGGGGCCGGGGTGCGCATGGCGGAAATGCCAGCCGTCGCCTAAGCTTTCGCCGGAATTCGCGCCAAAGTCATTTTGCCTCGTAAATTTCTGTGCTAACAGCAGGGGGCCGGGGCATGCCTCGGCGATGCAGTCAATAAAGGTAGAGCAGAATGGCGCGTCGCGACTCTCGTAAAATCGTAGGTGCTGCAGTTTTGTCAGCGCTTCTTCTGGCCGGGTGCGGCGGCGGTGGCGCAGATCAGAAACTCTTTGGCTCCCAACCGATCGAAGCCTTCACCGCAGAGCAGATTTTCGGCCGCGGCGAGTTTGAGCTGGAGCGCAACAAGCCCGATGATGCGGCGTTTTATTTCGCCGAAGTCGAACGGCTATATCCTTATTCGGCCTGGGCCAAACGCGCGCTGATCATGCAGGCCTTTGCCTACCATCAGGACACGGATTACGAAAACAGCCGTGCTGCGGCACAACGCTATATCGATTTTTACCCGCAGGATGATGATGCCGCCTATGCGCAATATCTGCTGGCGCTCAGCTACTATGATCAGATCGACGAAGTTGGCCGCGATCAGGGGCTGACATTTCAGGCGCTGCAATCCCTGCGCAAGGTGATTGAGACCTATCCTGACAGTGAATATGCGCGCTCTTCCGTGCTGAAATTTGATCTGGCTTTTGATCATCTCGCCGCAAAAGAAATGGAAATTGGCCGCTATTATCTGAAGCGTGACCGCTTTGCCGCCTCGATCAACCGCTTCCGCGTTGTGGTTGAAGATTTTCAGACCACCAGCCATACGCCAGAAGCGCTGCACCGACTTGTGGAGGCATATCTGTCGCTTGGCCTGACCGACGAAGCACAGACCGCCGGGGCCATCCTGGGCCACAACTTCCGTTCAACCGACTGGTATGAGGATAGCTATCGCCTGCTGACGCAGCGTGGCCTACAACCTCGGGCTCGGGGCAACGGCTGGTTGGCCAGCGTCTATCGTCAGACCATCAAAGGCAAGTGGCTCTGAGCGGGTGCAGGTGAGGGCGGTGTAACGCGATGCTGCGCGCATTAGAAATTCGCGACATGTTGATCATCGACCAGCTGGCGCTTGAGTTTCAGCCGGGTCTAAATGTGCTCACCGGGGAAACCGGGGCCGGTAAATCCATTTTGCTGGACTCGCTGGGTTTTGTGTTGGGCTGGCGCGGGCGCGCTGAACTGGTGCGCAAGGGCGCGGATCAGGGCGAGGTGGTGGCCGAATTTGACCTGCCCGAGGGCCACCCGGCTTTCGCCATTCTCGACGATGCTGGCCTGCCGGTGGACGACGGGTTGATCCTGCGGCGCGTCAACCGCAAGGACGGGCGCAAGACAGCCTGGGTCAATGATCGACGTTGTTCGGGCGAGGTGCTGCGCGCCCTGTCCGAAACGCTGGTGGAATTGCACGGCCAACACGATGATCGCGGGCTTTTGGATCCCAAGGGCCATCGCGCGCTGCTGGATCAATATGCGCAGCTTGGCCCGATGAAGGCCGATCTGCGCAGCGCTTGGACCGATATGCAAGGCGCGCGCAAAGCGTTGGCCACGGCCGAGGCGGCGCTGAGCGCGGTTGAGGCCGAAGAGGATTTTCTGCGCCATGCCGTTGCCGAGCTCGACGCGCTGGACCCGCAGCCCGGCGAAGAGGCAGAGCTTGATTCTCGTCGCCGCATGATGCAGGGGGCCGAACGCATTCGCGCAGATGTGGCGCGGGCGCAGGGCGCGCTTGGCCAGGAAGGCGCAGAGGGCGCGATGGGCGAAGCGCTGCGTTGGCTTGAAGGGGCGACAGAGGCGGTAGAAGGCCGGTTGGATGCGCCTATGGCCGCGCTGGAACGGGCGATGACCGAACTTGATGAGGCGGCCGCCGGTGTTGCCGACTGCCTTGAGGCGCTGGATTTCAACCCGCTTGAGCTGGAGCAGTGCGAAGAGAGGCTCTTTGCCATTCGTGCCCTGGCGCGCAAACATAATGTCGCGCCCGATGAACTTGGCAATTTTGCCGAGGAGCTGCGCGGTAAAATGGCAGCGCTGGACGCGGGTGAGGGCGAAATAGCTGCCCTGCGCGCCACGCTGCACGCTGCCGAAAATACCTATACCGATCAGGCGGCGGCGCTGTCTGCCGCCCGCAAAGAGGCCGCAGGCGCGCTGGATCGCGCGGTGATGGCAGAACTAGCGCCGCTGAAAATGGATCGTGCGGTGTTTACAACTGCCTTTGAGGCCGAGACCGCTGGCCCCGAGGGCATTGATGCGGTGTCCTTTACGGTGGCGACCAACCCCGGCGCGCCCTCTGGCCCCCTGGCAAAGATCGCCAGTGGCGGCGAACTCAGCCGGTTTCTGCTGGCGCTCAAGGTCTGCCTGACCGGCGAAGAACGCAACACCACCATGATCTTTGATGAAATTGACCGTGGCGTGGGCGGGGCGACAGCAGATGCGGTCGGCCGCCGTCTGGCCGCGCTGGCAGAGGGTGGGCAGATCCTGGTGGTGACGCATAGCCCGCAGGTGGCGGCCTTGGGGGCGCATCACTGGCGTGTGCAAAAACATGTGGCCGGCGAGATGACCCTTTCGACCGTTGTGCATCTGGGGGCCGCTGACCGTGTGGATGAAATTGCGCGCATGATTTCCGGCGATACGATCACCGATCAGGCACGTGGTGCCGCAGAGGCACTTCTGGCAGGCTAAGTTGCGCACAGGGCTTTTCACGCAGGGGCCAAGCGCCTAAAGCATAAGAAAGACGGAACTTTCGGGGTATCATGGCCCATCCCCTCGGCACTTTTCTTGCAGACAGTCTGCGCCGCGCTGCCGCCAGCGCACGCGGCGGCTGGCGCATTTTGCTCAAACAGGGGCCAAGCCAGTTTCAGTTCTGGGTGATCGCCCTGATCATCGGCATCGCCTCGGGGTTTGCTGCGCTGTTGTTTCGCAAAGGGATCATCTGGCTGCAATCCACGCTTTATGGCACGGAAAATATAAACCGGCTGCACAGTTTCGCCGAAACGCTGCCGTGGTATCTGATCTTAATCATTCCGATCTTTGGCGGGCTGTTCGTTGGCCTATTGCTGGACCGCTACACCCGCGATGGGCGCGCTTTTGGTCCGGCGGATGTGATCTACGGGGCCGCGCTGCGCGAAGGCCGCGTGCCCATCAAAGAAGGGCTGGTGTCTGCGCTGGCCTCATTGGTCACGCTGTCATCCGGCGGCTCCACGGGGCGCGAAGGACCGGTGGTGCATCTTGCAGCGGTAATTTCAAGCTGGGTCAGTGACCGCATTCACGCCAATGGCATCACCGGGCGCGACCTATTGGGCTGCGCGGTGGCGGCGGCGGTCTCAGCGTCGTTTAACGCGCCCATCGCTGGGGCGCTCTTTGCACTTGAGGTTGTGCTGCGCCATTTTGCGGTGCATGCCTTTGCGCCGATTGTCGTGGCCTCGGTTGCAGGAACGGTCATCAATCGGCTTGAGTTTGGCAATGTCACCGAATTTGTGCTGCCCGGTGAATCCGCCCTGGCGTTTTATCAGGAACTGCCGGCCTTTCTGATGCTGGGCGGTCTCTGTGGCTTTGTGGCCGTTGCCCTGATGTGGACGATTTTCTGGGCAGAGGACATGGGCAGCCAGATCATGGAGCACATGCGTCTGCGCCGCTGGATGCGCCCGGTGATTTCCGGCGCGCTGCTGGGCGGACTGGCGATTTGGTATCCGCATATCATCGGGGTCGGCTATGAAACCACGTCAGCGGCCCTGACCGGGGAGCTGGTGCTGCATGAGGCAATTGTCTTTGTGGTGCTCAAGGTGATCGCTGTTTCCATCACCATGGCCGGGCGCATGGGGGGCGGGGTGTTTTCACCCGCGCTGATGATCGGGGCTTTGACCGGGTTGGCCTTTGGGCTCATCGCCACGCCAATCTTTCCCGAAGTGTCCGGTTCACACACGCTTTATGCGCTGGCCGGGATGGGCGGGGTGGCAGCCGCCGTGCTGGGCGCGCCGATCTCCACGACGCTGATTGTGTTTGAATTGACAGGGGATTGGCAGACAGGCCTTGCGGTCATGGTCACGGTGTCGATTTCCACAGCGCTTGGCTCGCGGCTGGTGGATCGGTCCTTTTTCCTTACGCAGCTTGAGCGCCGCAATATCCATGTTGCTGCCGGACCGCAGGCTTATCTATTGGGCCTGTGCGGTGTCGGCAGCGTCATGACCGAGGTTGATGGCCGCAACGGGGCCAGCGAAGCGGCCTGTTGGGATCTGGTGCAGGCGGGCCGTTACACCGACGCCGGCGCCACGCTTGAGCAGGTGATGCCGCTGTTTGAACAACACGGGCTGAGCTTTCTGCCCGTGGTGCGTCTGGCCGGAGAGGACCAGGCACCGAAACTTGTCGGTGTTTTGCATCACATTGATGCGCTGATCGCTTATAACAAGGCGCTGGCCGAAACCGCCGCTGAGGAACACTCCTAAACAGTGTGCGCCCGGCGTCGGCGCGCCAGCCACAGATGCGCAATCGCCCCGCTGAGATAGCAGCAGATCAGCATCCCGATGAGGCCGGAAAAATCAAAACTGCCCATGGCCAGCAACATCAGCGGTGTGCCCAATGTATTGCCCAGGTTGCCCATCTGGCTCATGCCGCCATTGGCCCGCGCTTGCGCCTCTGCGGAGGGGTTGAGCTGCGGGATGGCGGCAAAGCTGGCAGATTGCACCAACCCGAGCATGGCAAACAGCGCCACGTAGAAAACCGCCACACTCGGAAACAGCGCGATGACAGCCACCGACGCCGCGCTGAGCGTAAACGCCATGACCACCAGCCGCACCGCATCCAGACGCGCCAGCAACCATGCGCCGAGCGTCAGCGAGGTCACAGTGCTGGCCAGCGGCAGGATCGGCAGCAGGATCAGCCGCACCTCGGGGTTCAGGTACCGGGGCAGCAGG
Organism: Cognatishimia sp. SS12; assembly: GCF_028369055.1. GTDB lineage: Bacteria > Pseudomonadota > Alphaproteobacteria > Rhodobacterales > Rhodobacteraceae > Cognatishimia. The sequence goes on from NZ_JAQNCZ010000001.1 coordinate 314,591, forward strand.
GTCATGGTCGACACAAACGTCAGCGTGTAAAACAACCAGCCGAGCGCCGCGGCAAATTCATCGGCTGAGGCATAGCTGCGCCGATGTTGCGCCAGAATGCTGGCAAGGCCGGGGCGCGGCGCGCGTTTGACCGCGCCGCCCGGCAGCCATTTGGCCAGCACAAGCCCCATCACTGCCATATAGGCCGCATGGCCGCCATAAAGCGCACCGGTGCCAAATTTTGCGGTGACCCATGGCGCGACAAAGGCCATGACAGCAAAGGCGACGCTGAACATCGTGCTCCAGAGTGCCATGAAAAACCCGCGGTCTTTGCGCTGGCTCAATACGCCGATCAGCGTTGGGGCCGCCACAACGATGCCAAGGTGCGCCAGCCCTTCGACAATGCGCGAGGCCAAAAGGATCGGATAGGCTGGAAAGCTCGCCTGCAGCACCGAAATCGCGGCCCCAACCCCAAGCGAGGTCAAAAGCATGCGCCGAAACCCGATGGAAGAGACCAACTGCCCGGCGGTCATGCCCAGGGCCACGCCCAGGATGCTGATCACGGACACAATCAGGCCTAGCTGCATGTCGCTGACCGGATAGATCCGGCCAAGCGCTTCGAAGGTCACAGAAACTTTGGCAAATTGCCCCGCCGCGCCAAGCCCGGCAGCCCAAAGTGCCACGATCAGTGCGACTGGGGTTTTCTCAACCATGGCACATCCCCTAAGAACGCAAAAAGGGGCCGATGCGGCCCCTTGCACGTGCGTTTGATACTAATATCAGAGCTGCTCAACCGCGACATCGGCGCTGATATAAAACGCGAGATGCCCCTTGATGCGCGCAGCTTCTTCCTTGGGGTCTTCATAGCTCCAGGCGCAATCTTGGATCGTCTTGCTTTTGGTGACGATCGAGAAATGGCGTGCATCGCCTTTATGTGGGCAATGCGTGACCTTGTCGCTCGCATCCAGAAACGCCGTGGCGATATCTTCGCGCGGGAAATAGATCACAGGGGGCAGATCGCCTTCGGAGAGTTCAAGCGCATTGGAGGTTTCCCCCAAAACCGCACCACCGGCGCGAACGGACCATTTCCCTGGCGCTTTGCGGATTGTAATGTATTGGCTCATGCGTTTCTCCTCGTGTCCTCAACTTCTGCGCCCCTAAGACAGGCAACATGTTACAAGAGTATGTCAAACCGGCTGCGTTGCATCTGACAGCCAAAGTTTGGTGTCAGCATCCAGACGTGGAGCCAAGCGTGTGAAACACTCCTGATGGTAGGCATTCAGCCAATCCCGCTCTGCGGCGGTCAGCATATTGACGAGGATCATGCGCCGGTCAATCGGAACATATGTGAGTGTGCTAAATTGCAGCATCTCACGGTGATCATCGCCGTCCTTCCGTGATGGAGCTTGCTCTACCACAACCAAATTCTCAATGCGAATCCCAAATGCGCCCTCGCGGTAATATCCCGGCTCGTTGGACAGGATCATACCGGGTTTCAGCGGCACGTCGCTGACACGCGACAAGCGTTGCGGGCCTTCGTGCACGCAGAGATATGCGCCGACGCCATGGCCCAGACCATGGTCAAAATCCATCCCGGCTTGCCACAGCGGCGCGCGGCCAAAGGCCTCAAGGTCGCGCCCGGCCAAGCCCTTGGGCCAGACCAGTTGCGAGACGGCAATCATGCCTTTCAGCACCAGCGTAAAGGCGCGTTTTTCCGGCGCGCCGATGGTCGATCCGACTGGCAGGGTGCGGGTGATGTCGGTGGTGCCATCGACATATTGCCCGCCGCTGTCCAGCACCATGATTTCACCCTTTTGCAGGGTGCGGTTGCTGTCGTGGTTCACGCGATAATGGATCACCGCGCCATTGGGGCCGGTGCCAGCAATGGTATCAAAGCTGATGTCGCGCAGCTGGTTGGTGTCGCGGCGACAATTTTCCAGCCTTTGGGTGACGTCAATTTCAGTGATGCCTTGTGTGGCATTGGCGTCAAACCACGCCAGAAAGGCGCAAACAGCGGCCCCATCACGCAGATGCGCCTCGGCGGTGCCGGTGATTTCAGCGGTGTTTTTGCAGGCCTTTGGCAGCTCGCAGGGATCGCCGGCATAGGCAATATCAATGCCGGCGCCGCTGAGGGCCGAAACAATCGCCAGCGGCACGCTGTCTTTGGCCAGACGCACGGTGCCCGAAAGCCCGGTGAGCGCTGATACCAACGCTTTGGGCGCGTGGCAGCGCACATCCGGGCCCAGATGATCTTTCACATCAACCAGTTTGTCCGCGGCCATGAACAGATCCACGCTGGCGTCAGCGTGCAATATGGCAAAGCCATGCGCGACCGGGTTGCGGGGAATATCCGCGCCGCGGATATTGAGCAGCCAGCAGAGGCTGTCGGGCAGGGTGATCACGGCAGCGCTGTGCCCGGCCTTTGCCAGCTCTGCCGCAAGCCGCTTGCGCTTGTCCGCATGGCTTTCGCCGGCAAACTCCAGCGGTTGCACAAAGGCTTTGCCCTGCGGCGGGGCAGGCTGATCCTGCCAGATTTGATCCACCAGATTGGCGGTGGGCGTCAGGGTAATGGCGCGGCCTTTGAGGGCGCCCTGCAGCTCTTCGATCTGCCCGGCGGTGTGCAGCCAGGGATCAAAGGCGAGGGTTCCGCTCGGCAGATGCGCCACCAACCACGCGGCCAGTTTGACCTCGGGCCAGTTGACAGGGGTAAAAACATCCGCCACCTGCTGGCGCACCTGCAGGCGGTATCGTCCGTCTACAAAGACCCCGGCCTGATCCATCAAGGCGCAGCAAAACCCGGCGGAGCCGGTGAAGCCGGTGAGCCAAGCAAGGCGATCATCATGCGGGGCGACATATTCGCCCTGATGGGCATCCGCGCGCGGGATCAGAAAGCCATCGACTCCAGCGTCGGTCATGGCAACCCGCAGCGCCTCAAGACGCGCCGGACCATGGGCGGGATCGGATGGGTTTTCAAAGGATTGAAACATGACGCAAACCTCCTGATGCTTGGCAATTGCTAGCGGGTTGCAGGCGACAGGTCCAGCCCGCGCCAAGGCGCGACGTCGCGGAAAGAGAGGGAGCGTGGCTGCCGTCAGTGACGCTGAAGGAAAAGATAGCCGCGCTTGGCATATTGTGTCGACCAGGCGCAATGATGCGCCGCGATAGTCTGCTGAAACCCAGCGATATTGGATGTTTCATCTGCAATCAGAACCCAGCCCTGTGGTGTGACGTGATCCAGCAGGGTTGCAAGCACCTGCTGTTGCGCAGCTTGGTCAAGCATGTGCAGCGTCCGGTCGATCAAGATGATCTCAAAATTGCCGTCGGGTGTGTATTTGGTGATATCGGCAACATGGCCGGTGATCGGCAGGTTTTCCGCCTCTGCCGCCGCACGTAGGTCACGAATGCCGTTGGCCGAGAGATCAACGCCCACCACATGATGCCCTAAACGCGCAATGAACAGCGCGTCACGACCTTGGCCGCAGCCAATATCCAATACGCGCTGGGGCGCGCCGCTGAGCTTGCTAAAGAAGTCGACGAATATTTGGGTTGGATCCCCCAATGCGTTGGGCGTATCGCCGTAGAGTTTGTCGTAATTGTAAGCCATAGACCCAGCGATAGTAGATATCGCCGCCAATGGCTAAGTGTAATATTTCGTGAGCAAATGCCCAGCCTTAGACTTTGCGCATGCCCATCACGCGGGCTCGGGCGCGCGGGTCGCTGTCAAACAGGCTGGCAAGCTGCTCGGTCATCGCGCCGGCCAGTTGCTCAACATCGGTGATGGTGACGGCCCGCTGGTAATAGCGGGTGACATCATGGCCGATCCCAATCGCCAAAAGCTCCACCTGACGGCGTTTTTCCACCATGGCAATCACATCGCGCAGGTGTTTTTCCAGGTAATTGGCTGCGTTGACCGACAGGGTGCTGTCATCCACCGGCGCGCCATCGGAAATTACCATCAGGATCTTGCGCGCCTCAGGCCGGCCCGCCATGCGCCGATGCGCCCATTCCAGCGCCTCGCCGTCGATGTTTTCTTTCAGCAGGCCTTCTTTCATCATCAGCCCCAGATTGGGTCGCGTGCGCCGCCAAGGCGCGTCTGCCGACTTATAGATGATATGACGCAGATCGTTCAGGCGACCGGGCTGTTGCGGGCGACCATCCGCGAGCCATTCTTCGCGGGCCTGACCGCCTTTCCAGGCGCGCGTGGTAAAGCCGAGGATTTCGACCTTTACATTACAGCGCTCCAGCGTGCGGGCCAGCACATCGGCGCAGATTGCGGCGATGGAAATCGGGCGCCCACGCATCGAGCCAGAGTTATCCAGCAGCAGCGTCACGACTGTGTCGCGAAACTCTGTGTCTTTTTCGACTTTGAAGGACAGCGGCGTGGTCGGGTTGGCCACAACCCGCGCCAGACGCCCGGCATCCAGAATGCCCTCTTCCAGATCAAACTCCCAGCTGCGGTTCTGCTGGGCTTGCAGGCGGCGCTGCAATTTGTTGGCGAGGCGGCTGACCGCGCCCTTGAGGGGTTCCAGCTGCTGGTCAAGATAGGCGCGCAGGCGCTCTAGCTCTGCCGGTTCCGCAAGATCCTCGGCGCGAATTTCTTCGTCATGCTCAGAGCTGAACACAAGATAATCCGGGTCCGCATCGGACACGGGCTGCGGCGCGGGTGGCTCCAGCGGGGCCTCTCCTTCGGGCATTTCCACGTCATCGGCAAATTCATCCTCGGACATGTCGTCCATGGTGACTTGCGCCTCAGAACTGTCCTGCTGTTCTTCCTGTGAGGACTCGGGGGTGGCGTCGCTTTCGTCCTGATCGCTGTCATCCTGCCCGGTGCTATCGGGATCGGGCTCTTCGTCCTCTTGGGTTTCCGCCTCATCCTGCTGGTCATCTTCCAGATCGTCCGGGTCATCGCCGAGCTGATCGCCATAGCCAAGATCATCGATAATCTGACGGGCGAATTTGGCGAATTTGGACTGGTCGGACAGCATCTCTTGCAGATCTTCGAGCGTGTCGCCCGCGTTCTGTTCGATAAAGCCGCGCCAGAGGTTCATCACATTGGCCGCCGCAGGGGGCAGGTCGCGCCCGGTCGCCAGGTGGCGCAACAGGTAGTTTGCGGCCATATCCAAAGGCGCGTCCGAAGCGGTGGTGATCTTGTCGTAGTTGCGCCCCCGCGCTTCGCTTTCAATTTTGGCGTCGATATTCACGGCGGTGCCGGGCATGTCGCGCGCGCCCATCGCTTCGCAGCGTGCAATTTCCATCGCCTCAAACAGCTGCCGCGCCATACCCGCAGGCGGGGCATATTTCGCGAAGGTCGCATTGTTATGATAGCGGCGGTGCAAGGCCAGACTGTCGGCGGTCCCGCGCGCCAGCATGACCTCTTCGCGGGTCATGCGACGGCTGACCTGCGGCAAGCGCATCTGATCCCCAGACAGACCCGAAGGGTCCACCGTGTAGGTGACGCCCAGATCCGGGTCATTGGCCATCACGCGGGTGGCCTCTGCCAAGGCTTTCTTGAACGGATCGGCCGGGTTGTCAGATGGTTTTGACATGCGATCTACCTTGTTCATTCACATCGACGGGGGCAAGGGGCGGCGCACCGCCCGGCTTGCTGTCTGCTTTGGCCTGCGAGGTCAGGCCCCCCGGGCTTTAGCCCAGGCTCAGGCTTGCGGCGCTTTCTGGCAGCTCTTCGTCAAACAGGCGCTGATAGAATTCAGCAACGGTCTGGCGCTCAAGCTCGTCACATTTGTTCAGGAAGCTGAGGCGGAAGGCATAGCCGATGTCGCGGAAAATCTCGGCGTTTTGCGCCCAGGCAATCACGGTGCGCGGGGACATGACTGTCGACAGATCGCCATTCATAAAGGCGGTGCGGGTCAGATCCGCGACCGTTACCATCTGCTTGATCGTCTTGCGGCCCGCTTCGGTGTTGTAATGCGGCGTCTTGGACAGAACGATATTGGTTTCGGCATCGATGCTCAGATAGTTGAGCGTCGCCACCAGAGACCAGCGGTCCATCTGCGCTTGGTTGATCTGCTGTGTGCCGTGATAGAGCCCGGTGGTGTCACCCAGGCCCACGGTGTTGGCCGTGGCAAACAGGCGGAAATACGGGTGCGGGGTGATGATTTCATTCTGATCCAGCAGGGTCAGCTTGCCGTCATGTTCCAGCACGCGCTGGATCACAAACATCACGTCGGCGCGGCCGGCGTCATATTCGTCAAACACAATCGCCACCGGGTTGCGCAGCGCCCAGGGCAGAATGCCTTCGTGAAATTCTGTCACCTGCTTGCCGTCGCGCAGTTTGATGGCGTCTTTACCGATCAGGTCGATCCGGCTGATGTGGCTATCAAGGTTCACACGCACTGACGGCCAATTCAGCCGTGCAGCCACCTGTTCGATGTGGGTGGATTTACCGGTGCCGTGATAGCCCTGGATCATCACGCGGCGGTTGTGGCCAAAGCCCGCAAGGATGGCGAGCGTGGTGTCCGGGTCAAATTTATAGGTCGGATCCACAGCGGGCACGCGGTCGGTCCGCTCTGCAAAGCCTTTGACCGTCATATCCGTGTCGATGCCAAACACATCGCGTACCGAAATGGTCTCGGTGGGTTTTGCGTTGATGTCGGTCATGCCATCCGCCATGTCATTGTCCTTCTTGCATCGGCCTTGGCCGCGTCATCTCTGAGTATGGGTGCAACATATCGTTGCGCCGCGCGAGGGAAAGGGAAAAAGCGTCGTTTCCGGGATGCTGCGCCGGAAAACTCTGCGGAACGGGCCAAGTGGCCCCATAGAAACGCGCCAACTGGGCGCATCGGCGAAGGTAGGGCGGGCCTCACGCGGATGTGAGGCGTTTTGCTTTGCAATCCAGCCTCTGATTTTTGACTGTGGCACCAACCGTGCTGCCCGCACATTGCCAAAGGATTGCTGATCATGACCCGCCGAGAACTGCTGCTAGGGGGCGTTGCCCTATCTGTTATGGGCGGATGGGCCGCATCGCGCGCCAGCGCGGCGGGCACGTTTGAGGTCACGCGCACCGAAAGCGAATGGCGCGCCATGCTGACGCCGTTGCAATATAAGGTAATGCGCGAAGAGGGCACTGAGCGTGCCTTTACTTCGCCGCTGGACAAAAATTGGGCCGATGGCACCTATCACTGTCGCGGCTGTGACCTGCCGCTTTATTCTTCAGAACACAAATATGACAGCGGCACCGGCTGGCCGAGTTTCTATCGCGTGATGAAAGATGCCATTGGCACCAAGCCGGACCGCATCCGCCTGCGGGTCTATACCGAGGCCCATTGCCGCCGCTGTGGCAGCCATTTGGGCCATATCTTTGACGATGGTCCCAAACCCACCGGCAAACGTCATTGCATCAACGGTGTGTCGCTGGTGTTCAAGGCCGCATAGCGCGCACGCCTCAAAAGGCAAAGTCGCCCTCAACACAATGAAGTGATGGGAAAAGCCGCGCGCATTCTGATCCGAAACCTCAGGCACTCCGTATCCCCTGCATACCCAACGCGATGTTGGGCGAATTTGACAGGAGATATAGAATGCAACTCGTTAAAACTCTGGCGCTTGGCTTCACACTTGCAGCAGGTACGGCCTTTGCGGGCAGCCACGCAGCCAAGGAAAACCCGATGGTTGGCGGCGCAAAGATGATGGCGGATATGAACATCGTGGAAAACGCGGTGAACTCTGCTGATCACACCACGCTGGTTGCCGCAGTGGGCGCAGCCGGTCTGGTTGAGACGCTGCAAAGCGAGGGGCCATTTACCGTGTTTGCACCGACCAATGCCGCGTTTGACGCGCTGCCCGCGGGCACTGTCGACACGCTGCTGAAGCCGGAAAACAAGGAGATGCTGACCAAGATTCTGACCTGCCATGTTGTGGCGGCCGACGTGATGAGCGAAGCCCTGGTGGGCATGATCTCGGATGCAGATGGGGCCTATGACATTGAAACCGTTGGCGGCTGCACCCTGACCGCTATGGTCGAGGGCGAGATGGTGAAAATCAAAGACGAAAAAGGTGGCATGGCCACCGTGACCATTGCGGATGTCAAACAATCCAACGGTGTGATCCATGTGATCGACGCGGTTCTTCTGCCTGCTGAATAAGTCAGCTGGCATTGCCGCTGAACACGAAGGGCCACCCATGGCATTCATGGGTGGCCCTTTTTTCTATTTTGGAACAGTCGCTTATTTAAAGCTGTTGCTGTCCTTGATCTGATCCCAGGCCCAGACCACCTCTTGCAGCTGTTCTTCCTGGCTGCGGTCGCCGCCATTCATATCCGGGTGCAGCACTTTGATCAGCTTTTTATAGGCTTTGCGGATCTCGGCCTTGGACCAATCATCCTTGGCCTCAAGAATATCAATGGCGCGGCGCTCGGTTGGAGGCAGGCGGCGGCCGACGGCGTGGCGGCCCGGGTTCTGCGTGGCATTGCCGCCCAGCACCTGATGCGGATCCTCAATGCCCAGGCGTGCCCAAGCGCGCGCCTCGGGGTCATCCATGCGCTTTGTCTCACGCTCCCAGACTTTGTCTTTGGATTTCTGGGCGTTGGTCTCGGCCTCGGTCTTGCCCTCAAAGAAGCTCCACTGCGCGTTATACTCGCGCACGTGGTCTTTGCAGAACCAGCGATATTCATCCAGAACATCCGGTGCTTTGGGCGCACGGTATTTGCCGGCCTCTTCGCAACCATCCTTTTCACAGACACGTGTAGAGGTGGCGGACTCCCCAGACATACTGCGTCGCCCGCGCGGATTTTTCTTCTTCGCGGAAGAGACAGACATGTCAAAACCGAAGGGATCTGTTTTTGCCATGGTTCACCTTTTCGACTCGAAGCCGAGAGTTTAATCTATTGGTCGCCAGATTGAAGGGGGCAGATAGAAAAAATGCGCGTCAAAGATGAAATTCATGAGCGGTTGTCCGCAGCTTTCCAACCACGGGAGCTGCAGGTGGTCGATGACAGCGAAAGCCACCGTGGCCATGCTGGATACCAAGAGGGCGGTGAAAGCCATTTCAACGTGAGAATTCGGTCAGAAGCCTTTGAAAATAAGTCACGTTTGCAGCGCCATCGCGCGGTGCATGAGGCGATTGGCAAGGATCTGGTAGCCCGCATTCATGCGCTGGCGCTGGATATCGACAGCTAGGATTATTCGGCTGGCAGGTCTTTTTTCGCGGCCCGTGCCCGGTTGCGCAGGGCGGCGGGCAGCGCGCTGGGTTTCTCTGCGTGCAGGGACGCGGGGGCGCTGTCCTCTTCGGTGTCCTGTATCGGCGGCTCTGCCGGTTCTGCTGGCATGTCGGTGACATTGGCCGCTTCTTGAATAGGCAGTGGGTCTGCGACCACAGGTACCTCAGCGACAAGCGCCTCTTTCAGGCGCCGGAACACCATCACGCTGCGAAAAACCGTTGTGGTGCTGCGCAGCCCGCTGCGTTCTTCGCTCGGTAGGGTTTCGCTGCGCCAGAATTCCCAGCGGTCCGCCGCCAGGTCATTCATCAACGTTTCCAGCGCATATGCAAAACGCGCCTCGGGCTTTTTCACACCGCGCGCCTTGCGGCCCTTGCTGGGGGCAGGCACGACTTTGTACTCGTACAGATCCATCGGTATCTTCCATCTGGGGCGCGTTACGCGGCGGGGTTTAGCAAGCTTTCGGCAGGCTGTCTGGCCCGATTGCGCCCAACGCGCAGATTGCGGCAGCTCTGTTGCCCAAAAATCCCAGCCTGAAGAACTTGGAATTTTCTTTCATCCAAATGATTTGGCGCTACGTATGCCAAGAGACGAATAGGGGGACTTATGCCAGAGAATGCGCCAATTTTGCTGTGGATGCGCCGTGACTTTCGGCTTGCCGATCATCCGGCGCTGGCCAAAGCGGCGGCTTTGGGACGGCCTGTGGTGCCGGTCTTTGTGCTGGACGAGGTGGCCGAGACCTATGGCGCAGCCCCCAAATGGCGGCTTGAAGCGGCGATCAGGCATTTTGCGGCGGAGCTGGAAAAAATCGGATCGCGCCTGATCCTGCGCCGGGGCGGCGCGCAAGAGGTGTTGCTGGCGCTGGCTGCGGAAATTGGGGCCAGCCAAGTGCTGTGGACCCGCGCTTATGACCCCGATGCCATTGCGCGGGACACGCGCGTTAAGGCGGCGCTGAAACAGGCGGGGTATGCGGCTGAAAGCCTGCCGGGCCATTTGATGTTTGAACCCTGGGATGTCGCGCCAAAGCAGGGCAATTATTTCAAGGTTTACAGTGCCTTCTGGCGCGCGGTCAAAGAACGCCCGGTGGCGGATCTGTCCGCGAAGGCGACGCAGTTGACCGCGCCAAAGCAGTGGCCACACAGCGACGATCTGGCTGGCTGGCAGCTCTCGCGCGCCATGAACCAGGGCGCAGCGGTGCTTGCGAAATACGCAGTGGTCGGCGAGGCGGCGGCGCAGGCGCGGCTGGATCAGTTTATCGACACCGCAATTGACACCTACAAAGAGGCGCGCGATTTCCCGGATCGCCCCGCCACCTCGGGCCTGTCGGAGAACCTCGCCTGGGGGGAGATCAGCCCGGCGCGTCTTTGGTTTGCGGGGCAACGGGCACTGGAGGCAGGCGCAAAGGGCGCGGAGCATTTTCTGAAAGAAGTGGTCTGGCGCGAATTTGCCTATCATCTGGTCTATCACACCCCGCGCATCACTTCGCAGAACTGGCGCGGTGAATGGGATGGGTTTGGCTGGTCAGAGGCCGAGGATGCAGCGGTGAGGCGCTGGCAACAGGGGCGCACTGGCGTGCCTTTGGTCGATGCGGCCATGCGCGAAATGTATGTGACCGGCACCATGCACAATCGCGGGCGCATGATTGTCGCGTCCTATCTGACCAAACACATGCTGACCCATTGGCGTATCGGCCAGAAATGGTTTGAAGATTGCCTGATTGATTGGGACCCCGCGGCCAATGCCATGGGCTGGCAATGGGTGGCCGGGTCGGGCCCGGATGCCGCGCCCTATTTTCGGGTGTTCAATCCGCAGCTTCAGGCCAAGAAATTTGACGCAGACAGCCGTTATGTCAGCCGTTTTGTGGCAGAGCTGGTCGACACGCCCGCCCGCGAAGCGCTTGATTTCTATGCGGCCTGTCCTCGGTCTTGGGGGCTGACGCCCAAGGATGATTATCCTGATCCAGTGGTCGGCATAGACGAAGGCCGCAAGCGTGCGCTCGCGGCCTATGAAAATCGGTGATCGGGTAGGGTGCGCTTAGCCTTTCAGCTTTTGCGCCACCAGCTGGTTGACCGCCTTTGGGTTGGCCTTGCCGCCGGTGGCTTTCATCACCTGACCGACAAACCAGCCCGCGAGCTTGGGGTTTTCCTTGGCTTTTTCGACCTGCGCCGGATTGGCGGCGATGATCTCATCCAGCGCCGCCTCGATGGCGCCGGTGTCTGTCACCTGCTTCATGCCGCGCGCATCGACGATTTCAGCCGGATCACCGCCCTCGGTATAGACGATTTCAAACAGATCCTTGGCGATCTTGCCGGAAATTGCATCCGAACTGATCAGATCAATGATCCCGCCCAGCTGCGCAGGCGACAGCGGGCTTTCGGTGATGGTTTTGTCGTCTTTCTTCAGACGCCCAAAGAGTTCGTTGATCACCCAGTTGGCGGCCAGTTTGCCATTGCGCCCGTGGGCGACCGATTCAAAATAGGCGGCGTTTTCAGCCTCTGCGGTCAACACGGATGCGTCATATTCGGACAGGCCGAAGTCATTGACGAAACGCGCTTTTTTCTCGTCAGGCAGTTCGGGTAGCGCGGCGGCAATATCGTCCACCCAAGCCTGTTCAATCTCAAGTGGCAGCAGGTCAGGATCGGGGAAATACCGATAATCATGCGCCTCTTCTTTGGACCGCATGGAGCGGGTTTCGTTTTTGTCCGCGTCATACAGGCGGGTTTCCTGATCCACGGTGCCGCCCGCTTCGACAATGGCGATCTGACGGCGCGCTTCGTATTCGATGGCGGCTTGGATAAACCGCATGGAGTTCATGTTCTTGATCTCGCAGCGCGTGCCGAGATGCGAGAAGTCCTGCGTTTCCATGTATTTTTCATACTGACCTGGACGGCAGATCGACACGTTGACGTCCGCGCGCAGGTTGCCGTTTTGCATATTGCCATCGCAGGTGCCGAGATACCGCAGGATCTGGCGCAGCTTGGTGACATAGGCGGCGGCTTCTTCGGGGCCGCGGATGTCCGGGCGGCTGACGATTTCCATCAGCGCCACGCCAGTCCGGTTGAGGTCCACAAAGGACATGTTCGGGTCCATGTCGTGTACGGATTTGCCGGCGTCCTGTTCCAGGTGAATGCGCTCAATGCGCACCTTGCGGGCCACACCCGGGCCCATATCGACGATAATTTCACCTTCGCCGACAATCGGATGATAAAGCTGGGAAATCTGATAGCCCTGCGGCAGATCCGGGTAGAAATAATTCTTGCGGTCAAAGGCGGATTTCAGGTTGATATCCGCATTCAGACCCAGGCCGGTGCGCACGGCCTGCTCAACGCAGTATTCGTTGATGGTGGGCAACATGCCGGGCATGGCGGCATCCACAAAGGACACATTGGCGTTCGGCTCTGCGCCGAATTTCGTCGAGGCCGCAGAGAAGAGTTTCGCGTTGGAGCTGACCTGCGCGTGCACTTCCATCCCGATCACAAGTTCCCAGTCATGTTTCGCGCCCGCGATGACTTTGGGTTTCGGGGTTTCGTATGTCAGGTCCAGCATCTGCCGTCGCTCCATTTTCCTGTGTCAGATCGCGTTCTAAGACAGGGCGCGGGCCGGGGCAAGAGGCACCGCGCGCGAAAGGGGCGGCAGGGGCCGTCAGGGTTGAATTTCGGTAATGCCATCTGGGCCGAAATGGATCGTCAGCCCGTCTTCCAGCCCCGTCATAAAGGGCTGCGCAACCGCGTTCATTGCCAGGGCGCGGCCTTTTTGGGCGAGCCGCTCGATTGAGACAGAGCGCACGCCATTGTCAAACCCAAGTTCCGCATGCCCCCAGATCAGCGGATGCAGCTCGCGCAGGTGATCCTGCACCACTTGATCAAACCCTGCGCGCAGGGCGGCAGATTTCTTCATGTCCTCACCGCCCTCACGCGCCAACTGGCGGCAGGCCTGCCAGGCGCAATACAGCTGGGCGGCGATAAGATTTGCCATGGCCTGATCGCTGCGGCGTTCCAGAATATCAAAGGCCCCGTCCAGGAAATAGTCGACATCAATGTGCGCCAGCGCGGCGGGGTCGGTCAGGCTGGCGTCAAACCAGACCCAGCAATAGCCGCCAGCCCCCCAGAGGTCATAGGTGCGCGCGGCGGTGCGGCGCGCCTCAAGGTCCAGCGCGGCATGGCTGCCGTACCATTGGGGCAACATATAGGTGCCAAGCGCCCGCATATGGCGCGGGTTCTCTGGGTCCAGATCAATCAGGTCCTCAAAATCATCTGCAATGCGCTCGCCTGGATAGTCTGCCGCGGGCAACAGCGCGCAGCGCGCGGCCGACAGGGCTGCGGAGTTGAGCTCATGGGCACTGAAGCCGTCCAGAATCTCTTCGGCGCGGGCGAAATGGGCCAAAAAGGCTTCGCGGTTGGTCTGGTTCAGGCTGGCCTCGGCTACGGTGCCACGCCAGGCCCAGCCGATGTCGATATGCATATGGGCCACGATCAGCGCCAGCGCATAATCTTCGGGGAATTCTGTCAGCATCAGTTCCAGATCTTCGATGCCTTCAAAGAAATTGGAATCCTTGGCCGGTTTGCCGTGCAGCAGCGCGTGTTCCGCCGCCGCGACGACATCAGAACGGGCGCCAAACAGCAAGAGTTCGGACACCGGCGTGCCCTGCGGCGTGGTCTCGCGCGCCTGATCGGCGTCGCGGATGCGTTCACTCAGCGAGTCCCAGCGCTCTTGCCGCGCCAGGAACTGCCCCAGATCGCGCACATCCGTGTCGCCGCTCATCTTCAAAGAGGCGTTGTTCACCGGGATCTTGATCTGGTCAATCAGGTTGGCAGAGCTTGCCACATGGGTTGGCAGAAAGGCCAGGGGGGCATCATCCGCAGGCGGAGAGAACTTGCGCGCGATGGCCAGGATCGGTTCGGGCAATTTGAGTTTTGTCAAAACCGATTTCTGCGGAATGAATTTCATGGCGGGCTCCTTAATCTGGAGCCTTTGTGGACGTCAATTTGGGCGGGAAATGGGCGCGAGATGGGAAAGACGCGGACCATTGCCGATGCAAATTGGGCAATTGTGCAGCAGCATGGCTGCAATCTATGGGGAAGTTCTCGACTGTTTCGAAAAAGCGCACAGTGCGTCGTCGGCTGCGCGCTTTTTCGCTTATCCTAAGAGGCTTAGCCGAGAATGCGGCTGACCATCTCTGTCGTGTCCGGGCTGAGATTCGGTGTGGACAAGATTCGCTCAAGTTGCGCGCGGATCAGGGCCTGCCGCTTGTCATCATAGCGTTTCCAGGTCTGAAAGGCGCTGCACATGCGCGCCGTGGTCTGCGGGTTCAGCGCATCCAGTTTGATCAGCCAATCGGCCAACAGCGCATAGCCTGCGCCGCTTGGTTCGTGAAAGCCCGCATGATGACCCGCCAGCGCGCCCATGACCGCGCGGAAGCGGTTGGGGTTCTTCATGTCAAAATCAGCATGTTTCGTTAGCGCATCGGTGACAGCCACAGCCTCAGAGGGTTTGGCCATCGCGATTTGCAGGCCAAACCATTTGTTGATCACCAGCCGGTCGTCTTGCCATTGATTGTAAAATGCCGTGACCGCCGCGTCGCCTTTGCCCAGATCAATCAGTCGGGCGAGGGCCGAGAGCTGCTGGGTCATATTGTCGGCGCTCTCATACTGCGCCTGCGCTGCTGCGCCGCCATCAAGGCGCGACAACAGAGATAGTGCCGCATTGGCCAACGCCCGTTTGCCTGCGCCTTCGGCATCAGGTGCATAGGACCCCGGTGTCTGGTGATCTGCATAGAGCGCTGGCAGCACATCGGCAAAGGCTTCGGCCTTGGCTTGCCGCAGCGCCTCGCAGGCGCGGTGGATGGCGTCCGGGTCGGGGATATCGCCGGCTGCCGCCAGAACCCCGGCCAGTTCGGTTTCGGTCGGTTGGGCCAGCATCAGCGCCCGATAGGCCGGATCAAGCCCGGCGTCGGTGAGCAGCGATTTCAATCCTGCAAGATAATCGGAATTGGGCGCAGCGCCGTCGCGGATCATCGACAGCAACGTGTCGCGCGCCAGCTCGCGCCCGGCTTCCCAGCGGTTGAACGGATCGGTGTCATGCGCCAGCAAAAACGCGCGGCGCGCATTGTCGATGTCTTGCTCTAACATTACGGGGGCAGAGAAGCCCCGCAGGATCGAAGGCACAGGCCGCGCGCCAAGGTTATCGAAGGTAAAGCTTTGCTCTGCCTCGGTCAGTTCCAGCACTTGGGTTGGGTGGGTTTCATCGCCATTAGGGCTAAGCAGGCCGACCGCCACAGGGATCACACGCGGGTCTTTCACGTCTTGGCCCGGTGTCGGCGCAGTGGATTGCGACAGATGCAGCGTAAAGGTGCTGCCATCCCAGTCTTCGCGCACGCTGACCTTTGGGGTGCCTGATTGGCTGTACCAGAGTTTGAATTGGCTGAGGTCACGCCCGGTGCTGTCCTCAAACACCTGTATCCAGTCCTCGATCGTGGCGGCATCGCCATCGTGGCGGGTGAAATAGAGATCCAGCGCCTTATAATAAGCGTCATGGCCAACCAGCGTTTTCAGCATACCGATCACTTCAGCGCCTTTTTCATAGACGGTGGCCGTGTAGAAATTGTTGATCTCTTGGAACTCTTCGGGCCGCACCGGATGGCTCAGCGGGCCTTGATCCTCGGGGAACTGGCGCGCGCGCAGGGCAATGACGTCTTCGATACGTTTCACCGGCGCGCTGCGCATGTCTGAGGTGAACTGCGCGTCGCGATACACAGTCAGCCCTTCTTTCAGGCAGAGTTGAAACCAATCGCGGCAGGTGATGCGGTTGCCGGTCCAGTTGTGGAAATATTCATGGGCGATGATCGCCTCAATGCGTTCAAAATCCGCATCGGTCGATGTGGCTTGCGAGGCGAGCACACAGGAGGAGTTAAAGACATTGAGGCCCTTGTTTTCCATCGCGCCCATGTTGAAATCATCGACGGCCACGATGTTAAAGATATCTAGGTCATATTCACGGCCATAGACATCTTCGTCCCATTTCATCGAATCCTTCAGCGCTTGCATGCCAAAGGCGCATTTATCCTCATCGCCGGGGCGCACATAGATGTTCAGCTCAACCTCTTTGCCGGACATGGTGGTGAAGGTGCCGGGAAAATTGACCAGATCGCCCGCGACGAGGGCAAAAAGATAGGCGGGCTTTTTCCACGGGTCGGACCATTCGGCAAAGCCATCACCCTTTGCGCCCGGATTGCCGTTAGAGAGCAACACCGGCTCTGCCCCTTCAATGCGCACATCAAAGGTGGCCATCACATCGGGACGATCTGGGTAATAGGTGATCTTACGAAAGCCCTCAGCCTCACATTGGGTGCAATACATGCCGTTTGACATATAAAGCCCCTCAAGCGCGGTATTGGTCGCGGGGGAAATTTCCACCTCGGCTTCAAACACAAAGGGGGCGTCGGGCACTGTGGCGGTCAGGCCGGTCTCTGTCACCTCTGGGTCAATCGCTGCGCCGTCAATCTTGGCAGAGATCAATTTCAGCTGCTCACCATGCAGAAAGAACGTTTTATCCGTCGCCGCGGGATTGGGGCGGAACTGAATGCGCGACAACACGCGGGTTTCGGTGGGGTGCAGCTTGAACGTCAAATGCACACTGTCGATCAGATAGCCGAAGGGGGTGTAATCCTTAAGGTAGATCGTCTGGGGGGCTGCATCGCGCATGTGGGGCTCCGTAATGTCTGTTGGGTTAGATGTAATAGGCCTGCGCTGCGCTGCAAGCGGAATGCGGGGTCACGTCGCGTTCTGCGCCCCGAGGCTGCCACGCGGCACGAGACAGTTGTTGACCTTGACGCAATCGCCTATCACTCTCGCAAAGGGTTTAAAAAGGGGTAGCGCTATGTCACGTATTGAAAAATCCGGCCTGCAGGTCTCTGCGGAATATGTGGATTTCATTGAAAATGACGCACTGCCCGGTACCGGCGTCGCGCCAGAGGCTTTCTGGCAAGGGCTGAGCGAATTGGCCCATGAGTTTGGCCCGGAAAACGCCGCGTTGCTGGCCAAGCGCGAAGACCTGCAACAGAAGATTGACGCCTGGCACATTCGCCACCGCGCCCAGCCCCATGATCCGGCGGCCTACAAGGCCTTCCTGCAGGACATTGGCTATTTTGTGCCCGAAGGTGATGACTTTGAGATCGACACAACCAATGTCGATGCCGAAATTGCGCTTGTGCCCGGTCCGCAGCTTGTGGTGCCGGTGACAAATGCGCGTTATGCGCTGAACGCGGCCAATGCGCGCTGGGGCTCGCTCTATGATGCCTATTACGGCACCGACGCGCTGGGCAGCCTGCCCGAAGGGCGCGGCTATGATGCGGCGCGCGGCGCGGATGTGGTCGCAGCGGCCAAGGCGCATCTGGATGCCGCTGTGCCCTTTGACGGCTGCGCCTGGGCCGAGGCGACGGGGTTTGACTTTCAGGATGGCACATTTGTTGCGCTGACGGCCAAAGGCGCCATGCCGCTCAAGCGTCCGCAGCAATTTCGCGGCATCACCGAAGATCTGTCGCAGATCATCTTTGTCAAAAACGGTTTGCACATCCGTGTGGTGATCAACGCGGGCCACCCCATTGGCAAGGACGACCCGGCCGGCATCGCCGATGTCATTCTGGAAAGCGCGGTTTCGGCGATCATGGATTGCGAAGATTCCGTGGCCTGTGTGGACGCAGAAGAAAAAGTGCAGGCCTATCGCAACTGGCTTGGCCTGATGAAAGGCGATCTGGAGGCGCGGTTTGACAAAGGCGGCAAACCCCAGACCCGGCGTCTGGCCGAGGATCTGACCTATAAGACCACCGCGGGCACCGAACGCACCTTAAAGGGGCGCGCCTTGCTTTGGGTGCGCAACGTCGGGCATCTGATGACCAATCCGACGGTGCTTGACCGCAGCGGTGAGGAGATTTTCGAGGGCCTGCTGGACGCGCTGACCACGGTGGCGATTGCCATGCATGACCTCAAGCGCAGCGGCGGCAACTCTCTCAAAGGGTCAGTCTATGTGGTCAAACCCAAGATGCATGGGCCGGATGAGGTCGCCTTTGCGGATCGGATCTTTGCCAAGGTCGAAGATATTCTGGGCCTGCCGCGCCATACCGTGAAAATCGGCATCATGGACGAGGAGCGTCGCACCTCGGTGAACCTGAAGGCATGCATTCGCGCTGCCAAATCGCGGGTCGCCTTTATCAACACCGGGTTTTTGGATCGCACCGGCGATGAAATCCACACCTCGATGGAGGCTGGGGCGTTTCTGCGCAAGGATGACATCAAAACC
This sequence comes from Cognatishimia sp. SS12, assembly GCF_028369055.1. Lineage (GTDB taxonomy): Bacteria > Pseudomonadota > Alphaproteobacteria > Rhodobacterales > Rhodobacteraceae > Cognatishimia. Next base: position 333,033 of record NZ_JAQNCZ010000001.1, read on the forward strand.
CAGCCCTGGATTGCCGCCTATGAGGCGCTGAATGTGGATATCGGGCTGGAATGTGGCCTGAAGGGCCGGGCGCAGATCGGCAAGGGCATGTGGGCCATGCCCGATATGATGCAGGCGATGATTGCGCAAAAGATCGGCCACCCCAAGGCCGGCGCGACCTGTGCCTGGGTGCCAAGCCCCACCGCCGCGACACTGCATGCGCTGCATTATCACTTGGTAGATGTGATGGACGTGCAAGATGGGCTGCGCGCAGAGGGGCGGCGCGCTTCTGTCGATGACATCCTGAAAATCCCGCTTGCCCAAAACCCCGACTGGAGCGCCGAAGACATTCGCCGCGAAGTGGAAAACAACGCGCAGGGCATTCTGGGTTATGTGGTGCGCTGGGTCGATCAGGGCGTGGGCTGCTCTAAAGTGCCGGACATCAATGATGTCGGCCTGATGGAGGATCGCGCGACCTGCCGGATTTCCTCGCAGCATATCGCCAACTGGCTGCACCATGATGTGGTGACGGCGCAGGACGTCATGGGCGCGCTGCATAAGATGGCCGCCGTGGTCGATGCGCAGAACGCAGATGATCCGCTCTATCAGCCGATGGCCCCGGATTTTGATGGCGTTGCCTTCCAGGCGGCCTGTGATCTGGTGTTCAAGGGGCGCATGCAGCCTTCGGGCTATACCGAGCCGGTCTTGCACGCCCGCCGGCTTGAACTGAAAGCGCAATAAGCCGTGCGCCTGACGCGCCGACAGATGATAAAGGCGGGGACGGCGGCTGCGCTTGCCGCTGGGGGGAGGCCCGCGATGGCAAAGACCTTTGAGGTTTCGCGACCTTATGTGCCGCCCGAAGAGGCGGCGCATGCGCTGACCTTCATGCAATGGCCCAGCAGCCGCAAAGTCTATCGCGAGCGCTGGGCTCTGAAAGAGGCGCAGGACGCCATCCTGCGCATTGCCAATGCCATCGCCGATTTTGAGCCGGTGGTGATGCTGGCCGATGCAGGCTTGCACGCCAAAGTGCGCCCGCAGCTGGCGCAGAATGTGACGCTTTGGGATGTGCCGACCGATGACCTTTGGTGCCGGGACTCTGGCCCGTTGTTTGCCTGGCACAATCGGGCGCTTTGCGTCAGCCATATTCAGTTCAATGGCTGGGGCGGCAAGCAGGTCCATGGCAGCGATGCGCTGGTGGCCGCGCGCGTGGCCGAGCGGCTGGGCCTTGATTTGTTGCCCAGCGGCCTGAGCGGCGAAGCGGGCGGGGTTGAACACGACGGGCAGGGGCTTTTGATGGCGCATGCCAGTTCCTGGCTTGGCCGCAGCCGCAACCCGGGCCTCAGCCGCAATGACATCGGGGCACGTTTACTGCGCGCGTATGGCGCGGATCAGATCATCTGGTCAGACGGGGTCGCCGGGCTTGATATCACCGATTATCACATCGACAGCCTGGCGCGCTTTACCGGTGCGGGCCGCGTCCTGATGAACCTGCCACAGGTGCCGGACCCGGAGGACCCCTTTCATCAGGCCGCGCTCAGAACGCACGACCGTTTGTTAGGCGCGGGTTTGACCGTCGATGTCATCGCAGAGCCAGAGGCCCCGCGGGTGCGTGATCTCGACTTCGTGGCGTCTTATGCCAATTACTATGTCTGCAACGGGGCGGTGATTGCCGCGCAGTTCGGCGATGCCGAGTATGACGCCGCAGCCGCCCGGGCGCTCGCCAAACACTTTCCTGACCGCGCCATCGTTCAACTTGAAGTTGATGCGCTTGGCTATCTGGGTGGCGGCATTCACTGCGCGACGCAGCAGATGCCACAGACATAGACTTTGCGCATTTGACCTGTTTCAATTTGCGCAAAAGTGAGGCATCTTGGCCCTGCGCAAAACGATTACGTAGTTAGTTTGAGGGTAGAATGGCCGAAATCAACATTCGCAAAGCACGCACCATCATTCGGAAAACGCTGGAAAAAGGACGTGAGATGGATCTGCAGCCACTTGCGGTTGTAGTGGTGGATGCCGGTGGCCATGTGATCGCCTTTGAACGCGAAGACGGCAGCCCTCCCGGGCGCTTTCCAATCGCGCAGGGTAAGGCCTATGCGGTGGTGATGATGGGCAAGGGCGGCGAGGCCCTGCACAACCATGCGGAGCAACGACCTCAATTTGCGGGTGCGCTGGCCAGCGTCTATCACGGACAATATATCCCCGTTCCGGGCGGCATTCTTGTGCGCAGCAAGAAAGGCGAGGTTCTGGGGGCGGTCGGCGTCAGCGGTGACACCAGCGCAAATGACGCAGAGGCCGGTCTTGCCGGGATTCTCTCTGCCGGTCTGCTGGGCGAAGCCTAAAGGCGCGTTCCGGCGCAGCCCTGCGGATTTGCACAGATCTTTGCGCATGATTTCCTATGGTTATCGCGCGGGGCTGATGTAAGCTGATGGCATGGAACGTGAAAGGACACCCATGCAGCGCCCTGTGATCGGCATCATTGGCAATCAATATCTGATCGACGGGCATTACCCTGCCCATACCGGTGGCAAGATGAATTCAGAAGCGATCGCAGCTGTGGCAGGCTGCATGCCGTTGCTGGTGCCTGCAGATCCGCGATTGGTGTCGGTGCCTGAATTGTTGACCTGCTGCGATGGTTTTTTGCTGACCGGGGGGCGTCCGAATGTGCACCCCAGTGAATATGGCGAAGACGTCACCGAGGCCCATGGCGAATTTGATCAGGCCCGCGATGCCATTGTCCTGCCACTGGTGCGGGCCTGCGTTGAAAGCGGGCAGCCCTTCTTGGGTATTTGCCGCGGCTTTCAAGAGGTCAATGTGGCGATGGGCGGGTCGCTATACCCGGAAATTCGTGATCTGCCGGGCCGCCAGAACCACCGGATGCCGCCCGATGGCACGCTGGAGGAAAAATTCGCGCTGCGCCATGAGGTGAAATTTACCCCGGGCGGCGTGTTTCATCGGCTGATGGGGGCAGAGCGGGTGATGACAAACACGCTCCACGGGCAGGGGATCAAACGTGCTGGCGCGCGCGTCGTCATTGACGGACATGCCCCGGATGGCACACCAGAGGCGACCTATATTCAGGATGCGCCGGGATTCACGCTTTCTGTCCAGTGGCACCCAGAATGGAACGCGGCGGCGGACCCTGTCAGCCGCCCCTTGTTTGAGGCCTTTGGCCATGCCGCGCGCGCCTGGGCACAGGGGCAGGCGGTACCGGTTGCGGCCATTTAGGCCGCTTTTTGCTGCATGCCTTTGATCATGCGCAGCACCATGCGGCGCGGCAGCAGCGGTGTGACCCAGTTCAACAGCAGAGACAGGCGACGTTCGTTGATCACCACCAATTTGCCTTTCATCATCCCGTCATAGCCTATTTTGGCAACGCTGGCCGCGCTTGCGCCTTTCTGGTCGGACAGACCTGTACCGGCCAGATCGGCGGTCGCGACAAATTCAGTGTTAACAAGACCGGGGTTAAGCGATGTGACCGTCACGCCCAATGCGCGCAGCTCTTCGTCTAGGGCCTGGCTGTAGGACATGACAAAAGCCTTGCTGGCAAAATACACCGCCTGCAGCGGGCCAGGCATCATCGCGGCGGTTGAGGCCACGTTGAGAATGCGGCCTTGTCCTGCCTTGGCCATTTTGCGCGCAAAGGCGTGGGTAAGCTCGGCGAGGGCCTGAACGTTGAGGCGGATCATCGCCGCTTCATCTTCCCAATTGCGCTTGATGTGCAGCCCGTGGCCGCCAAAGCCTGCGTTGTTGATCAGAATATCCACGGCCAGGCCGCGGTTTTCGACTTCGGCAATCAGCGCCGCAGCGCCACCAGCCGCCGCCAGATCGCAGGCGATCACATCGGCCGTGATGCCATAACTCTCGCGCAGTTCCTGCGCCAGCGCTTCCAGCGCGGGCAGGCGGCGCGCGGTCAGGATGACATCGCCCCCCTGCGCCGCGTGATAGCGCGCAAATTCTTTGCCAATGCCCGACGAGGCCCCGGTGATCAGTGCGGTCTGTGCCATGGTCTGTCCTTTCAAGATCGGTTCATTAGACGTTCTGACATATTTAGCGTAAAATGTCAGGATGTCAATTGACAAAATTTATCCAAACTGTCAGAACGTCTAAATGCACAGTAACGACCCAATCGAACACCCGCCTGAAACGGCTCAGCTTGATGATCCCAAGGCGACCGCCATTTTGCATGCGGCCTTTGCCACCTTTAGCCTCTATGGCTACCGGCGCAGTGCCATGGCAGATATCGCCAAGGCAGCGGGCATTTCGCGCGCGGCGCTTTACCTGCATTTCAAGAACAAAGAAGATATCCTGCGCGGCATGATGCAGCGGTATTACCAGGGCGCAGAGATCGACTTTGCCGCCGCACTCGGCGCGCCCGGCGTGGTGATGTCGCAATTGCAAAACGGGTTTGCGGCCCTTTCGGGCGAGACGTTTCGCCAATTGCTGAATGCGCCGCATGGGCATGAGCTGCTGGACGTCAAAGCCGAAGCTGGCCCGGTCGTGGCGGAGGGGGAGGCGGCGCTGGCGCGGGTCTTGGCGCAGTATCTGCGAGACGCCGAAGCGGCGGGCCGCATTTCACTGGACCTGATTGGCGCAGATGCTGATGCGGCCGCAGGGGTAATGATGCAGGCCTATAAAGGGCTGAAACAAGATGGCCCCAGCTACGAGGTGTTTTGCGAAAAACGCGATCAGCTTGCACGGATCTATGCGGCGGCGCTGATGCGCTAACTACGCATATCTGACGCGCTTGATTCCAGCCTCAAACGCAACATGGCGGCGCGCGAATTTTGTGTCGTCCAGACATTGCGGCGCGCTGATCCGGTCCATACGGAAATGCCGAAACGCCCCGCGTGCCGGATCCCAAGCCACCAAATACCACAGCGGCGGCAGGATCAGCATCGCTTGCGGTTCAACCTGCCGAATGGACGTCTGTCCCTTGGCGTCGCGATACTGAAATTCCAACAGATGCTGATGCAGAAACGCGGGTTCAACGGCGCTGAGCAACGCGGCATCCATCGCCCCCATGTGTGATGTGTCGACACCGGCGGCAAGCGGGCCGATCCAGAGACACTGCATCAGGCGGCGCAAATCGCGCACTTTGTCGGCGGGCAGGGCGCGTTCGATCTTGGCCAGCCCGGCATCCGCCAATGCGCCAAACGGCAGCTGCGCGGCGGCGCGCATACTGGCAACAGAAATCACCAGCGCAAAGACCTCGGGAACAGACAGGCGCGGTGTGGTCTGAAGGGATTGTGGGTCCAGATAAAGCCCGCCGCCGCGCCCCGGCTCGGAATGGATGACAAACCCCAGATCGCGCAGGGCGGCAATGTCGCGCAACAGCGTGCGGCGCGAGGCCCCGACCTCCTGCGCAAGCTCGGCGAGGGTGGCAGTGCCAGCGCGGCGCAGGCTGCGAATGATGGCGTCATGTCGGGCTCGGATGGTCATGGCAGCAGTATAGCAAGAAAGGTGCCAAATTTTGGCACCTTTTTCTGGCACACCGCACTGCGAGACTCAAAAACAGGAAGTAAGTCTATGACAGATTATCAGAAATTCCCGGAGCCGAAGATGATTTCGGCCAATGGCGTGACGCTCGAAGTGTTCGAAGCTGGGGCGGAAAACGCCGGAAATCCCATCGTTTTATGCCACGGATGGCCCGAAATCGCCTATTCTTGGCGGCACCAGATCCCGGCGCTCGTGGCGGCGGGCTACCATGTGATCGCGCCCAATCAGCGCGGTTTCGGTGGTTCGTCCTGCCCGAACGAGGTGACGGCCTATGACATCACATGCCTCACCGGCGATCTAATCGGTCTTTTGGATCACTATGGCTATCAGGATGCGGTGTTTGTTGGCCATGACTGGGGCGCGAATATTATCTGGTCCCTCGCGCTGTTGCACCCGACGCGCGTGAAAAAGATCATCAACCTGGCGCTGCCCTATCAGGCCCGCACCGAGGTGCCGTGGATCACTTTTATGGAAGCCGTGTTTGGACCGGACCATTACTTTGTGCATTTCAACCGTCATCCCGGTGTCGCGGACGCGGTGCTCGATGCCCATAGCGCGCAGTTTCTGAACAATCTTTTTCGCAAAGACCTGCCGCCGGCGCCGCCACCTGCGGGCATGATGATGATCAATCTTGCCAAGGCGGATGCCGCTTTGGGGCAGCCGATCCTGACCAATGCGGAATTGGCGGTTTATGTTGCCGCTTTTGAGGCGTCGGGGTTCACCGGCGGGATCAACTGGTATCGCAACCTTGATCGCAACTGGAATATCCTGGCGGATGTTGACCCCATTGTGCGCGCCCCGGCGCTGATGATCTATGGCACGCAGGATATGATCCCGCCGTCAGACACCCTGACGGATTTTGTGCCAAATGCTGAGGTCATCCACCTGCCGTGCGGCCATTGGATTCAGCAGGAACTGCCCGCCGAAACCACGCAGGCCATGCTGCGCTGGCTGGCGGCGGACTAGAGGCGCTGCGTCATTGCACGTCGGGCTCCGGGATCCCGAGCTCGGCGCGTTTCTTTTTGGACAGCCCTTTGCTGACCAGCGCGTAGGACAGGCGAATGTGGTCCTTCAGCTCTGCATCGGGCAGGCCCGGGGTGTCGTATTGCTGCAGCCATTTCATCCCGCGCGAGGCCAGATAGGGGGCGGGGCGAACGCCCGGCTGGCCTTGCAGCACCTCAAAGGCGAGCGGCGTGACCTTGAAGGTAAAGGCGTCACGCCCGTCCGCCCAGCCGCAGATGGCAAACACCTTGCCACCGACTTTCCAGACGTCAGCATTGCCCCACTGCACAACATGGCTGGTCGCGGGCAGTGCAGCGCAGAAATTTTGAAATTCGTCACGTGTCATAGCCGGGCCTTTTGTGTTTCATCAGGTTGCGCCGAACCAGACGCCGGTACAAGCGCGCGTTGATCGGGTGCCAAAGGTCAGCCATATGTTAGCGCTGTGCTTTTGCGGGATTGCAAGGCTCTCTCGTATAACTACGGGTAAGTTCGCCGCATTTCTTGCAAAAACACCAGCAGTCACTTGTGAATATGTCCGCCAGACAGTATGCAAAATTCCAATCGGCACAGACCGAACCGGGGGAATAGGAAGTTCTGTTAAGGGGGACTGGAACGTGAAAATCGGAACGCCAAAGGAGATTTTTGAGGGTGAGGCGCGTGTCGCCATGACCCCGGACTCCGCCATGCAACTGCAAAAGCTTGGATATGAGTGTCTCATCGAAAAAGGCGCAGGGGAGGCTGCGGGTTTTTCGGATGCTCTTTACGAAGACGCAGGCGTCACGGTGGTTAAAACCGCCGCCGCGCTGTGGAAAGAGGCGGACATTATCGCCAAGGTGCGTCAGCCCGAAGAGGTGGAGCTGAAGCGCCTGAACAAATCCAAGACGCTGATATCCTTCTTCAACCCAGCCGGGAATGAAACCGGCATGGAGATGGCCAAATCCAAAGGCGCGAATGTCATCGCCATGGAAATGGTGCCGCGGATTTCGCGTGCGCAGAAAATGGACGCTTTGTCCTCCATGGCCAATATCGCCGGCTATCGCGCGGTGATCGAGGCGGGCAACAACTTTGGTCGCTTCTTTACCGGACAGATCACCGCCGCGGGCAAGGTGCCACCGGCCAAGGTTCTGGTTGTGGGCGCAGGGGTGGCCGGTCTGGCCGCCATCGGGACGGCAACGTCGCTGGGCGCTGTGACCTATGCGTTTGATGTGCGTCCCGAAGTGGCAGAGCAAGTTGAATCCATGGGCGCGGAATTCGTCTATCTCGACTTTGAGGAAGAGCAGCAGGATGGCGCGGCCTCTGGCGGTTATGCCTCTGTGTCCAGCCCCGAATTCCGCGAAGCGCAGTTGGCCAAGTTCCGCGAGCTGGCGCCAGAAGTGGACATCGTGATCACAACGGCGTTGATCCCGAACCGCGAAGCGCCTGAGCTGTGGACCGAAGATATGGTCGCAGCGATGAAGCCAGGCTCGGTGATTGTCGATCTGGCCGCCGAAAAAGGCGGGAACTGCAAGCTGACCGTCAAAGACGAAAAAATCGTCACCGACAATGGCGTGACCATTATCGGCTATACCGATTTCCCGTCCCGTATGGCGGCGCAGGCCTCCAGCCTCTATGCCACCAACATCCGCCATATGATGACCGACCTGACCCCTGAAAAAGACGGTCAGATCAACCACAATATGGAAGATGACGTGATCCGCGGTGCGACTGTGACGTTTGAAGGTGATATCACCTTCCCGCCACCCCCGCCAAAGGTGCAGGCGATTGCCGCGCAGAAACCCAAAGAGGTTGCGCCAGAGCTGACCCCAGAAGAAAAGCGCGCCGCCGAAGTCGCCGCGTTCAAAGCGCAGACCAAACAGCAAGTGACCTTGCTGGCGATTGGTGGCGCGTTGATCTTGGGGGCAGGTCTGTTTGCACCGGCCAGCTTTATGCAGCACTTCATCGTGTTTGTTCTGGCGGTCTTTGTTGGCTTCCAAGTGATCTGGGGCGTGGCGCACAGCTTGCACACACCGCTGATGGCTGTGACCAATGCGATCTCTTCGATCATCATTCTGGGTGCGCTGATGCAAATCGGCTCCGGCTCGTTCCTGGTGATCCTGCTTGCCGCGCTTTCGGTCTTTATGGCCGGGATCAATATTTTCGGCGGCTTCCTCGTGACACGGCGCATGCTCGCCATGTTCCAGAAATCTTAAGGAGACGGGGACAATGGAATTTGGTTTTACAACAGCGGCTTATGTGGTCGCAGCGGTTCTTTTCATCCTGTCTTTGGGTGGTCTGAGCGGTCAGGAAAGCGCGAAACGCGCGGTCTGGTATGGCATTGTTGGTATGGCGCTTGCCGTTGTGGCAACGCTGATTGGTCCGGGCTCTGGTCTGTGGCTTTTGTCGATCCTGCTGATCATCGGCGGCGGCTCTATCGGGTATTATGTGGCTAAAAAGGTCCAGATGACCGAGATGCCTCAGCTGGTGGCAGCGATGCACTCTCTGGTGGGCCTGGCAGCGGTTTTTGTGGGTTTGATTGCCCATATCGAACTGGGCCGAGTCCTGGCGATGGACGAGGCCGAGAAAAAAGCGCTCGAAGGTTTTGCGGCACTTTTGGCCAAGAAAGATGGCGTCGAAGTCGGCATCCTGCGGGTTGAGCTGTTCTTGGGTATCTTCATCGGTGCGGTCACTTTTACCGGCTCTGTCATTGCCTATGGCAAACTGGCGGGCAAGGTTTCGTCGGCGGCAACCAAACTGCCGGGCGGTCATGTACTGAACGCGGGCGCAGCGGCGCTCTCGGTGATCTGTCTGATCTGGTACTGCAACACAGGGGGCATTTTGCCACTGACCCTGATGACCATCGCAGCGCTGTTCATTGGCTATCACCTGATCATGGGGATCGGCGGCGCGGACATGCCTGTGGTTGTCTCGATGCTGAACTCTTACTCCGGTTGGGCCGCGGCGGCGATTGGCTTCTCGCTGGGCAATGATCTGTTGATCGTTGTGGGTGCGCTGGTTGGCTCGTCAGGTGCGATCCTCAGCTACATCATGTGTAAGGCGATGAACCGGTCGTTCGTCAGCGTTATTCTGGGCGGCTTTGGCGGTACCACTGGTCCTGCTATGGAAGTGGAAGGCGAGCAGATCGCAATCGATGCGGATGGCGTTGCCACCGCGCTTGAAGAAGCGGATTCTGTGATCATCATTCCGGGCTACGGCATGGCGGTGGCGCAGGCACAGCAGAATGTGGCGGAACTCACCCGTCGTCTGCGGGCCAAAGGCAAGAACGTGCGCTTTGCAATCCACCCGGTTGCGGGGCGTCTGCCGGGGCATATGAACGTGCTCTTGGCCGAAGCCAAAGTGCCCTATGACATCGTGATGGAAATGGACGAGATCAACGAGGACTTCCCGGAAACGGATGTGGCGATCGTGATCGGCTCTAATGACATCGTGAACCCTGCGGCGCAGGAAGATCCGAACTCCCCCATCGCGGGCATGCCGGTTCTGGAATGCTGGAAAGCCAAGCAGGTGTTTGTCTCGAAACGGGGTCAAGGGACCGGCTATTCCGGCATCGAAAACCCGCTGTTCTACAAAGAGAACACCCGCATGTTCTATGGCGACGCCAAAGCATCGCTGGACACGCTGCTGGGTCTGATCAGCTAAGGCTGACAAGAGATGAAAGACTGAAAGCCCCGCCTCTGGCGGGGCTTTTTCTTTGGATGTGCTATGCTTGGTCGTGGCTGCGCGGCGGCACCCCGCAGATGATGAAAGGTATGACAGATGCAAAAGGTAGACGGGATCGGCGGGGTCTTCTTTCGGGCCGAAGACCCAAAGGCGCTGGCAGAATGGTATGAGCGGCATCTTGGCATTGATCCGGTGGCCGAGGTGCCCTGGACCACTGCGGCGGGCCATACGGTCTTTGCGCCCTTTGCCAAAGACACCAGCTATTTCGGGCGCGACAGCCAGCAATGGATGATCAACTTTCGCGTGGCCGATCTGGCCGCGATGATTGCCCAGCTTGAGGCGGCGGGTATCGCAGTTCAGACCAATCCCGCGTGGGATGCAGATGGCGCCTACGGCAAGTTTGCCCGCATTCACGACCCAGAAGGGAACCCGATAGAGCTGTGGGAGCCGCCAAAGGCCTGACCCGTGCGCGGGCAGGCCATGGTGGATGGTTTGCCCGTTTGGTCAAAGCGACCGGATTGCACCGGATTCTCAGTGGCTTAGAGTTACTGTATACCGTTGTATTCCTCTAAGTCATTGAAAATGAATAAAAATCTTTACAAAGCTGCTGCAATCGCTACTTTGCCCTGAAGAACAGGAGCCATTATGACGCCGATTGAAAACCATCCGCAGCGCTTTGCATTGGCCAATGAACTGCACGCACGCCCTTTTCCGTCCCTGTTGGCCCCGTCCACAGCGGCGTTTCTGGCGATCAAAAAGGGCACCGACGCGGCGGCGCGCGATACCGGCGAAGATCTGGCCTATTTGATCAAGCTGCTGGATCGTTTCGGTGCCCCGCACCCGCAACCCGGCGCGACGCATTATTCGGGCCAAATCGGGCGGCATGAACTAAAGTGGGAACAGCACACTGAATTTGTGACCTTCACGGTCTTTACGCCGGGGGTGTCACAGCGCCCATTTGATCCGGCTGAGTTTGATGTCTTCCCCGACGACTGGCTCGCTGAGGCACCGGGGCTGCGGTTTACATCGGCCTTGATCCGCGTCGAAGCGCGGCCAGATCAGGCGACGATTACCCAAAACCTGAAAGACTGGTTTGTGCCCGAAAGCCTTGCGGTCAGCGAAGTTCTGGATCAATCGGCGGTGATCGCGGGTGACTTTCGGATCGACAATGCCGGGCACCTGCGCTTTGCGGTATTTGTGCCCGAAACAACCGGCAAACAACGCATTGGCCGTATCGTGCAGCGCCTGTGCGAGATTGAAACCTATAAATCGATGTCGATGCTGGGCTTTTCCCGGACGCGCGAAATGTCGAGCCATCTTGGCCGGATCGAACCGCAATTGAGCAAATTGATGGGCGAAATGGGCAGTGAGGCGGACGCGGAACAGACCCTGAATGGTCTTTTGGCCATTTCCGGAGAGCTTGAAACATTGGTGGCGCGCGCCTCTTTCCGCTTTGGGGCGACGCGGGCCTATCAAGCCATTGTTGAGCAGCGGATCGATGTGCTGCGCGAAACCCGCTATCAGTCGCGCCAGACCTTTACCGAGTTCATGATGCGTCGCTATGAACCTGCGATGCGCACTGTGGCCTCTACAGAGGCGCGCATTCAATCGCTGGCGGATCGGGCCATGCGTGCCGGCGATCTGCTGCGGACCAAAGTGGATGTTGCGCGCTCTGCGCAAAACCAGAAACTGCTGGCCAGCATGGATCGCCGCGCGGATCTGGCGCTGCGCCTTCAGGAAACTGTCGAAGGCCTTTCGGTTGTTGCCATCAGCTATTACGCGGTCTCGCTGGCGGGATATCTGTTTTATCCTCTGACCTCGGTTCTGGGCATCTCCAAAGGGGTGCTGATCGCGGCGCTGACACTGCCTGTCATTGCAGCGGTTTGGTATATGGTCCGCCGAATTCGCGCCCGCATGCACTAGCAGCGCTTGGTAAAGGGGCGCAGTTTGGCTAAGACTGGGGCGCAGGCTGTTGCAAAGGGGGCCCCATGGCTGTGATCCTGTCACCACGCGAGATTTTGGAACGTCTCGTTGCGTTTCCGACCGTCAGCAGCGCAAGCAACCTGCCGCTGGTCGACTGGGTCGAAGAGTATCTTGCCAGTCACGGCATTCAGGCGCAGCGCCATTACGATGACACCGCCGAGAAAGCCGCGCTGTTTGCCCATGTGGGGCCCGGCGTGGCGGGTGGGGTCGTTCTTTCGGGCCACACAGATGTGGTGCCGGTGGCCGGACAGAGCTGGGACAGCGATCCCTTTCAGGTGACGGAAAAAGACGGTCGGCTCTATGGCCGCGGCACCTGCGATATGAAGGGGTTTGATGCGCTGGCGATTGCCGCGATGGTGGCGGCGCAGCAGCAGGGCGTAAAGCGCCCGCTGCAATTGGCGCTGAGCTACGATGAGGAAATTGGCTGCATCGGTGCGCCGGGCATGATTGCCGCCATGGCGGGCCTGCCGCGCGCCTCAGTGGTGATCGTGGGGGAGCCGTCGATGATGAAGGCGGTGAATGGCCATAAGGGCACGGCCTCGTTTCAGGTGCACCTGCGCGGTCATGCGGTGCATTCTTCGCTGCTGCATCAGGGTGTCAGTGCGATCATGGAAGGGGCCAAGTTGATCGACTGGGCCAATCAGCGCAACGCCGAGAATATGGCCGCAACGCCGGGCACGCTGGCCTCGGTGTTTGATCCGCCCTGTACCACGTTGCATGTCGGCATGATCAAGGGCGGCACCGCCCATAATATCACCGCCAAAGACTGCTGGTTTGAGGTTGATTTTCGGGTCGTCCCCGGCGAGGCGGTGCGCGACTGGCAAGAGGCTTTCACAGCAAAAGCAAATGAAATCGCCGCCGCCATGCAGGCGGTTGTGTCGGAAACCGGCATTGACCTGACGGTCGGCTTTGATGTGCCGCCGCTGGTGCCGGAAAATGATGGGCCCGCCGAAAGATTGGTGCGCCGCCTCACCGGGGACAATGCCAGCCATGTGGTGTCTTACGCCACCGAGGGGGGGCAGTTTCAGCAGGCGGGCTATTCTACGATCATCTGCGGCCCCGGGGATATCGCGCAGGCCCACCAACCCAATGAATATCTTGAACGATCCCAACTTGCCGCTGGCGAGGCTTTCATGCAGGCGCTTTTGGCCGAATTGGCGCAGCCGCAAAGACCGGAGTAACCATGCCCATTAAGAACCGTTTTGCCGAGCTGCTGCCTGAGATCACAGCCTGGCGGCGTGACATTCACAGCCACCCCGAGATCTTGTTTGACACCCATCGCACGGCGGCGCTGGTGGCTGAAAAACTGCGCGACTTTGGCTGTGACGAGGTGGTCGAGGGCATTGGTCGAACCGGTGTGGTGGGTGTCATCAAGGGGCGCAGCCAGCGCTCGGGCAAGGTTGTTGGTCTACGCGCAGACATGGACGCGCTGCCCATCCAGGAAGAAACCGGGCTGGCCTATGCGTCCAAAACGCCGGGGGCGATGCATGCCTGTGGTCATGATGGGCATACCGCCATGCTGCTGGGCGCAGCGCGCTATCTGGCGGAAACCCGCAATTTTGACGGCACGGCTGTCGTGATTTTCCAGCCCGCCGAAGAGGGCGGCGGCGGCGCGCGCGTCATGTGCGAAGATGGGCTGATGGCGCGGTTTGGCATTCAGCAGGTCTATGGCATGCACAACTGGCCGGGGGTGCCCGCGGGGCAGTTTGCGATCCGTGCTGGCGCGTTTTTTGCCGCCACGGATCTCTTTGAAATCAAACTGGTGGGGCGCGGGGCGCATGCGGCCAAACCGCATGACGGCATTGACCCGACGGTGATGGCCAGCCATGTGGTGCTGGCCCTGCAGACCATTGCCAGCCGCAATGCCGACCCGGTGGATCAACTGGTGGTGTCTGTCACCAGCTTTCAGACCAGTTCAACTGCCTTTAACGTCATTCCTCAGAGCGTGACCATCAGGGGCACTGTGCGCACCATGAGCACCGAGATGCGCGCCCTTGCCGAAGAGCGTATTCGCGCCATTTGCACCCTGCAATGTCAAAGCTTTGGTGGGGACGCCGAGATCAGCTATCGGCGCGGCTATCCGGTTATGGTGAACCATGCGGCGGAAACCGAGTTTGCCGCGGATGTGGCGCGCAGCGTCAGCGGGGCCTGCGCAGAGGCACCGCTGGTGATGGGGGGCGAAGATTTCGCCTATATGCTTGAAGAGCGCCCGGGGGCCTATATTCTTGTCGGCAATGGCGACACGGCGATGGTGCATCACCCGAAATATGATTTCAACGATGAGGTCATCCCAGCCGGCTGTAGCTGGTGGGCTGAAATTGCCGAACAGGCCATGCCCATAAGTGCCCGGTAGGCGGCGGGTTTATCCGCCCGTGTGACTCATGTGGCGGCTCATCTGACCGCCCACTTCCTGACGCGAATAGTCAAAATCATGGCCCTTGGGCTTGAGCGTTATGGCGCGCCGGATCGCGTCTTCCAGTTCGGCATTCTCGGCCGAGGCCCGCAGCGGCGCACGCAGGTCCGCCATATCCTCTTGTCCCAGACACATGTAAAGTTGCCCGGTGCAGGTCAGGCGCACACGGTTGCAGCTTTCGCAAAAATTATGCGACAGCGGTGTGATAAAGCCGATTTTCTGCCCGGTCTCTTCCAGCCGCACATAGCGCGCCGGGCCGCCCGTGCGCTCGCTCAGTTCGGTCAAAGTGTAGTGCGCACCATAGGCTTTGCGCAGATCTGAGAGCGCCCAATATTGGTCCAGCCGGTCCTCATTGCCCAGATCGCCCATGGGCATGACCTCAATCCAGGTCAGATCCATGTCGCGCGCGGCGCACCACTGGGTGATGGGTAGCAGTTCATCTTCGTTCACGCCCTTCAGCGCCACAGCGTTGATCTTGACCCGCAGCCCGGCCTTTTGCGCCGCGTCAATGCCACGCAGCACATTTTCCAGTCGGCCCCAACGGGTGATCTGCGCGAATTTGTCGGCATCAATGGTATCAAGCGAGATATTCACCCGCCGCACGCCGCAGGCATAAAGGTCATCGGCAAAACGATGCAGCTGACTGCCATTGGTGGTCAGGGTCAGTTCTTTCAGCTGGCCGCTGTCCAGATGGCGGCCCATGGCGCGAAAAAAGGTCATGATATCGCGGCGCACCAAAGGCTCCCCGCCGGTAATGCGCAGCTTTTCCACCCCAAGCGCCACAAACTGGCTGCAAAGGCGATCCAGCTCTTCCAGGGTTAAGAGATCCCGCTTGGGCAGAAAGGTCATATCCTCCGCCATGCAATAGACGCAGCGAAAATCGCAGCGGTCTGTGACGGAGACACGCAGATAGGAGATGGCGCGCTGGAAAGGGTCGATCAATGGGGCTGTCATGTCGTAGAGTTAAGCATGGCCTTTCGGCAGAGCAAGCCTAATTCATTATGAGTACGAGGGGATTTTGTATGAAACACATGATTTTGATGCTTTCCGGGGTCGCGCTGTCTGCCTGTGCAGTGGTGCAAGAGCCCGCGCCGATTGTCGCGCCAGCGCCGCAGGTTTCAGGCCCGGTCACAGAGCCAGAGGCCCAGATCCTTGCCGAAGCCGCCAAAGTTGATCCGGGCGGCAGCACAAAGACCGGCGTGCTGGGCACTACGATTGCGACCTTGGATGCCAAGCTGCCGGGCATGATGGTGAAGACGCCGCTGGTTGATGTCACCCAAGATGGGCAGATTCAATACGCCGGGCGCACGGTTAAGGTACAGCTGATCCCGATCACTGGCCCGGACACCGGCGGTACTTTTGTGTCGCTTCCGGCGATGCAGGCGGTGGGGGCTCCGCTTGCGGGGCTGCCCAAATTGACTGTGATCGGGCTTTGAGCTGCCGCTTAGTCGAGGTAGCGCGCGGCTTCCTTGCGGGCAAAGGCTTTCATCTGATCGCCATGCGCCGCCAGAAAGGCGCGGGCGCGCGGCGCGTCATGCTTTGACAGATCGCGCAGCCACCAGGCCACGGCCTTCTGAATGAACCATTCCGGGTCGTTCACATAAGACGCGGCCCAGCCCAGAATGCGATCACGCGCCGCAAGTTCATGATCTTTGGGAAAATTCTGTTTAGTCCAGGGCAGGGTGATCACCAGCGCCGCGCGGCGCGTCCACATATGATCGGATGTGGTCCAGGTTTCGATGGTGTCCAGCCGCGCCGGATCGGCCACCAGCCGTTTTTGACCGGCCGCGCAGGCATGGTCGGCGATGGCCCAGCTGTCAAAATCCGGCACCCAGCTTTGGATCAGTGCCCAGGCCTCGTTATCCGGGCGCAGCCGCGCCTGCGTCAGAAGCTTTGCCGCCGCGATCCGCGCTTCAAAAATGTCACTCTGCCAAAGTGCATCCGCCAGGGCGACACGTTCCGCAACCGACAGGCTTTGCCGCCAGGCTTTGGTGATGTCGTTCAGCGCCGGGTTTGGCACGCCCAGCACGGGGCGTGTCTGTTTGTGATAGCTGGCCTTTTGCGCGGCAGTCTCAGGTGCCGCCTCTGCCCTCAGTGCACTCAGGGCCTGCTCCAGCGTCAGCGCCATTATTCCACCGTCACCGATTTGGCGAGGTTGCGCGGCTGGTCCACATCGGTGCCTTTGGCAATCGCAGTGTGATAGGCGAGCAGCTGCGCCGGGATCGCGTAAAGGATCGGCGTGAGGATCGGCGAGACCTCTGGCAGTGTGATGGTCTGCCAAGTGTCTGCGCCGCCTTCCTTTGCTCCGCGCGCATCGGTGATCAACAGCACTTTGCCATTACGGGCCATGACCTCTTGCATGTTGGAAATCGACTTATCAAACAGCGCGTCCCGCGGGGCCAGAACCACCACTGGCACATGTTTGTCGATCAGGGCAATGGGGCCATGTTTCAACTCGCCACTCGCATAAGCTTCGGCGTGTATGTAACTGATTTCTTTGAGTTTAAGCGCACCTTCCAGCGCCAGAGGATACATCAGGCCACGCCCCAGGAACAGAATGTCACGGGCCTCGGCCAGCTTGCGCGCCACGCCTTCCATCTGGTTTTCCACCGCAAGCGCGGTGTTCAGAATGCCCGGCAGCGCGCGCAGCGATGACAGGTGATCGCTGAGGGTTTCGCGATCAACCGCGCCGCGTTCCCCTGCCGCCTTGAGCGCCAGCATCAATAGCACGGTCAGCTGGCAGGTGAATGCCTTGGTCGAGGCAACGCCAATTTCCGTACCCGCCAGAATGGGCAGCGCCAGATCGCTTTCACGCGCGATCGAGCTTTCGGCGACATTCACCACCGAGATGATTTTTTCGGCTTTGCCCGCGCAATAGCGCAGGGCGGCCAGCGTATCAGCGGTCTCGCCCGACTGGCTGACAAACAGCGCCACAGTGCCCTTGGTGATGGGCGGTTCGCGATAACGGAATTCAGAGGCGATATCGACCTCTACCGGGATGCCGGCGAGCTGCTCAAACCAATATTTCGCGGTCAGGCAGGCATAAAACGCTGTGCCGCAGGCCACCATGGTCAGACGCTCGACCTTGGTGAAATCAAGATCGGCCCCATCCGGAAGGGTGATTTCGGTGCCCTCGTTGGAAATATAGTGGCGCAGAGCTTCGCCGATCACTGTGGGCTGCTCGGCGATTTCTTTGGCCATGAAGTGCTTGTGCCCGGCTTTGTCCACTTGGGAGGCAGAAATTTCGATGGTCTTTTTCTCGCGCGTCACCTTGGTGCCCGCGGCGTCAAAAATCTCAAGCGAGGTGCGGGTCAATACGGCGCAGTCACCTTCGTCCAGATAGGTGATTTCACTTGTCAGCGGGGCCAGTGCGATGGCATCCGAGCCAATGAACATTTCGCCGTCGCCATGGCCAATCGCCAGCGGCGAGCCCTTGCGCGCTGCGACGATCAGATCCTCTTCGCCTTCAAACAAAAACGCGACCGCAAAGGCACCATCAAGCCGCGCCAGCGCCTGTCGCGCCGCCGCCACCGGCGCAAGGCCCTGCGCCAGATACATCTGTGCCAGCAACGCGATGGTTTCGGTGTCGGTCTGGGTGCCAAATTCAAACCCGGCCTCGGCCAGTTCGCTGCGCAGCTCACGAAAGTTTTCAATAATGCCATTGTGCACCACGGCGACGGGGCCGGCGCGATGGGGGTGGGCGTTGTCTACCGATGGCGCCCCGTGGGTGGCCCACCGGGTGTGGCCAATGCCGGATTTGCCCCGCAACGGGTCATGCACCAACAGATCAGAGAGGTTGACCAGCTTGCCGACCGCACGGCGACGCTCTAGCGTGCCGTCGTTAATCGTCGCAATGCCCGCGCTGTCATAGCCGCGATATTCCAGACGCTTGAGCGCCTCAACCAGCAGAGGGGCCGCTTCGTGGTGGCCAAGTACACCGACAATTCCGCACATTATTCTTTTCCCTCGTCCCGCTTGGCCTTTTTGGCCTTTAACATTTCAAACAATTTACGTGCCATGCCCGGTTTGCTGACCTGCTGCGCCCGTGCCAGCGCTAGGGCACCATCCTCGACATCTTTGGTGATGACAGAGCCGCTGCCGGTCATCGCCTCATCCCCAACGCGCACCGGGGCCACCAGCATGGTGTTGGACCCGATAAAGGCGTTCCGGCCAATGGTGGTTTTGTGTTTCATCACCCCGTCATAGTTGCAGGTGATGGTACCTGCACCGATATTGGCGTACTCGCCCACCTCGGCGTCGCCGACATAAGACAAGTGGTTCACCTTTGCGCCCGTGTCGATGATGGCATTTTTGGTTTCGACAAAATTGCCGATCTTGACGTCTTCGGCCAATTCCGTGCCCGGACGCAGCCGCGCATAGGGGCCGACGATGCCGCCACGCGAGACATGCGCGCCTTCAAGATGGCTGAAGGCCCGAATGCGCACGCCGCTTTCCACCGTCACCTCGGGGCCAAAAAACACGTTGGGTTCAATCACGCTGTCGCGGCCAATCACGGTATCATGGCTCAGCCAGACAGAGGCCGGGTCCACGAGGGTGACGCCATCTAGCATCAACTCTGCGCGGGCGCGGGCCTGAAAGGCGGCTTCGGCCTCGGCCAGATGCGCGCGGGAATTGACGCCCATGGTTTCGCTGCCGTCGCAGGCAATGGCGGTGGCGGAATGGCCCGCGTCGCGCGCCACTTTGACAATATCAGTCAGGTAGTATTCACCCGAGGCGTTTTCGTCATTAATGGCGTCCAGAAGGTCAAAGAGCAATGTGCCTTTGATCAGCATAACGCCGCTATTACAGAATGTTACGGTGCGCTCTTCATCCCTGGCGTCGGCAAATTCGACAATGGATTGCAGGGCATCATCCTGCATGATCAGACGACCGTATTTTTCGGTGGCGTCGGCATGAAACCCCAAAACAACCACAGCGTGGTCTGCGCGTGCGGCCACCATCCGTTCCAATGTGTCTGGTTGAATAAACGGCGTGTCGCCGAACAGCACCACAACGTCGCCGTCAAACCCGGCGAGCGCCTCGCGCGTGACCATGACCGCATGGCCGGTGCCTTTCTGCTCTTCTTGCAGAACAACCGTCGCCTCGGGATCATAATCTGTTGCGGCCTTAGCCACTGCATCAAAACCATGGCCAGCCACAACAACGCTGCGCTCTGGATTGAGCGTCGCGCCTGCTTTCATCGCGTGCACCAGCATGGGCGCTCCGGCGATTTCATGTAATACCTTGGGCATGTCGGAATTCATCCGCGTGCCTTTGCCAGCGGCCAAAATGACCAGCGCGATGCTCATAATGTTTTCTCTTTGTAATTCGCTTGCGGTCGTTTTATCCGGTTGGGCATGGGGCGCAAGGGCCGCAGGCATCAAAGAAGGTTGCGAGTTGTAACAGCGATGGGCGCTTTCTCGCTTGATCTGCGGTGCAGCGCGCACAAAAGGCAAAGGGACAGGCATGAAATCGGTGATTTTTGATCTGGATGGCACGCTGGCGGACACCAGTGGCGATTTGCTGGCCGCGGCCAATGTGTGTTTCCGCGATATGGGCCATGGCGACGTGCTGCACACGGGCCGCGATGCCGGCATTGCCCTGCGTGGAGGGCGCATGATGCTGACACAGGGTTTGAAGCGCATCGTGGCCTATGACCCGGCCACAGTGGATCGCTATTATCCGATGCTTCTTGAGGCCTATAGCAGCGCCATTGCGCATCACACGCGGCTCTATCCCGGGGCAATGGAGTCGGTGGCGGCTCTGGTGGAACTGGGTTTTGGGGTCGGGATCTGCACCAATAAACCCGAGGCGCTCGCCGAACAATTGTTGCAGACGCTCGGCGTGCGCGACGCTTTTGGCGCGCTGGTCGGGGCTGACACGCTGCCGGTGCGCAAACCGGATCCGGCCCCTTTGCGCGAAACGGCGCGTCGTCTTGGGGGTGATCCGGCGCAATGCCTTTTGGTGGGTGATAGCGATACCGATCGCAACACCGCGCGCGCGGCAGGCGTGCCCTCGGTGCTGGTGACATTCGGGCCAAGCGGCGAGGATATGGCCGCGCTGCAGCCAGAGGCCCTGTTGGCGGATTTCACCGCGCTGCCAGATGTCGCGCTCAGCCTGCTGGGTCCGGCGCGCGCGCCCTAGGGCAAGGCAAATCCGCAATTTCGAAATTTCAAATCCAGCCCCGGCGCATTGACGTATGGCGGCACAATTCACGAAAGTGGTCCCATGACAGAGGTATTCACCGGCAATTTCACCCAGCAAGAGCCGATCCCGGAGGAGGGCATCGCAGCAGCCGTTGCCGTCATGCGCAGTGGGCGACTGCATCGCTATAACGTGGCCGCTGGTGAGGCGGGCGAGGTGGCGCTGCTCGAGCGTGAGTTTGCCGACTACCTAGGGGCCAAATACTGCCTCGCCGTGGCCTCCGGTGGCTATGCCATGGGGGCGGCGTTGCGGGCGTTGGGGGTGAAGCCCGGCGACAAGGTTCTGACCAACGCCTTTACGCTTGCGCCCGTGCCAGGGGCGATTGCAGCGGTGGGCGCGGTGCCGGTGTTTGTCGGCGTGACCGAAGATTTGGTGATCGATTTGGAGGATCTGGCCGCCAAAGCAGATCAGGCGGATGTCTTGATGCTGTCGCATATGCGCGGGCATCTTTGCGATATGGAGGCCTTGATGGCGCTTTGCGATGCGCGCGGTCTGCGGGTGATCGAAGATTGCGCCCATACCATGGGGGCCGATTGGAAGGGGCGGCCGTCTGGGCTTTGGGGGGTGATGGGCTGTTATTCCACCCAGACCTACAAACATATCAATTCTGGCGAGGGCGGGTTTCTGGTGTCTGATGATGCCGAACTGATGGCGCGGGCCACCATCCTGTCGGGGTCTTATATGCTGTATGACCGGCATCTTGCCGCCCCTGCGCCCGAGGTATTTGAAAGGGTGAAATACCACACGCCCAATGTCTCGGGCCGTATGGATCATCTGCGCGCGGCGGTTCTGCGTCCGCAGGTGCGTGCGCTGGATGCGCAATGCGCGGCGTGGAATGCGCGCTATCTGAAAATCGAAGCGGGCTTGCGCGGCACGCCGGGTCTCAAGGTGATTGACCGCCCAGAGGCCGGGCGGTTTGTCGGCTCTTCCATCCAGTTCTTGCTGCTGGACTGGGGGGAGGCGCATATCAAGGACGTCGTGGCCCGCTGTCAGACCCGCGGTGTGGAGCTGAAATGGTTTGGCGGCAAGGAACCTGTCGCCTTTACCTCGCGCTATGACAGCTGGCGCTATGCGCCTTCAGCGCCCATGCCTGCCAGCGACCGTATTTTGGCGTCGATCATGGACATGCGTGTGCCACTGACCTTTAGCCTAGAGGATTGCGCGCTGATTGCCCGGATCATTCAAGAAGAAGTGCGCGCAGTGCATCACATTGTGCACGGCGGATAGCCAGCGCCTAAAATGTCTTGCTTTGCTCAGGGGCGCGTCCGATAGATCGGTATGTTTAAGACCCCAGCCATTACGTTTATTTTGTTGACCCTGATGATTGATGCCATCGGCATTGGCATCGTCTTCCCGATCATGCCCGATCTGATGGATCGCGTTGGGGCCGGAGATACCGGGCAGGGCGCGTTTTGGGGTGGGTTGCTGATGGCGGCCTATGCTGCGGCCTTATTCCTAAGTGGCCCGATTGTTGGCAGTATTTCAGACGCCATTGGGCGCAGGCCGATTTTGATTGCGGCGCTTGCGATGCTGGCGCTTGATTATGTGATCATGGCGGTGGCCGAGAGTTTCTGGCTGCTGTTGCTGGGGCGTACGCTGGCCGGTCTGGCAGGGGCGACCTATATCACGGCGACGGCCTATATCGCTGATATCTCATCGCAAAAAGACAAGGCCGCGAATTTTGGTCTGATCGGCGCAGCCTTTGGCATCGGGTTTGTGCTGGGGCCTGCCGTCGGCGGCCTCGCAGCCGGGATCAGCATTTCCGCGCCGTTTTGGATTGCGGCGGCCTTGTCGGCGGCCAATGCGATCTTTGGCTTTTTTGTATTGCCCGAGAGTCTGCCGCCAGAAAAACGTCGTCCCTTTGGGCGGCGGGATCTTAACCCGTTTCGATCAATGTTTGATGCCTTCCGCCTGCCGGGGCTGGCGGTGCCCCTGATCTGCATCTTCATCTTTGAATTTGCCAATATGGTCTATCCGACCTTGTGGGCATTTTGGACCCGCGAGGTGTTTGATTGGCCAACGCTCTACATCGGGCTGTCGCTGGCGGCCTATGGCGTGTTGCTGGCCGGGGTGCAGGGCGGGTTGATGCCGGTCTTTATCAATTGGATCGGGGAATACCGGACTTTGATGCTGGGCATGGGGTCAGCTGTGGTTGGGTTGATTGGCTTTGGCTTTACTGGGTCAGTGATCGCGCTGGCGGTGTTTTTGGTGGTTGCTGCCTTGGCGGATCTTGTCCCCACGCTGATGACAGCCATGGCGTCAAATCAGGCGGATGAGGATCGTCAGGGTCTGGTGCAAGGCGTGATTGCATCGCTGTCTTCGGTGGCGGCGATCTTGGCACCAATTGTGATGACCGGCCTGTTTCAGGCTTCGGTGGATGACAAGGGTGTCTATCTGCCCGGCGCGCCATTCTTCTTTTCTGCGTTGCTGGTGATTGCGATGGTCCCCTTGGTGATCCGCCTGCGGGGCCACGCAGCCGCCTGATCGCAGCGGAATTACAGGCATTTTGACAAAGGAACGTCGCGTCCAAACGCGGTACGCACCCTTGCGTGAATCAAGGGTTTCCGTTTCAATTGAACAAACGTTCAATAACGGGGTGTCCCATGTTTATGCACACTATGAATTTTGATCTTGGCGAAGACGTCAACGCATTGCGCGACATGGTGCACCGCTGGGCGCAGGATCGCGTAAAGCCGATGGCGGCCGAGATCGACGAAAAAAACGCCTTTCCAAATGAGTTGTGGAAAGAGCTTGGCGAGTTGGGCCTGCTGGGCGTGACCGTGCCCGAGGAATTCGGCGGCGCAGGCATGGGCTATCTGGCGCATGTGATCGCGGTGGAAGAAATCGCCCGCGCCTCGGCCTCGGTCTCGCTGTCTTATGGCGCGCATTCCAACCTCTGCGTGAACCAGATCAAACTGAACGGCACGGCCGAGCAGAAAGCCAAATACCTGCCCAAGCTGGTATCGGGCGAACATGTCGGCGCTTTGGCAATGTCGGAAACCGGCGCAGGCTCTGACGTTGTGTCGATGAAGCTGCGGGCCGAAAAGAAGAATGACCGCTTTGTTCTGAACGGCAATAAATTCTGGATCACCAATGCGCCGGATGCGAGCACGCTGGTGGTCTACGCCAAAACCGACCCAGAGGCCGGTTCTAAAGGCATCACCGCCTTTATCATCGAAAAGGAGATGGCTGGCTTTTCGGTGTCCCCGCATTTTGACAAGCTGGGCATGCGCGGTTCAAACACAGCTGAGCTGATCTTTGACAACGTCGAAGTGCCGTTTGAAAACATTCTGGGCGAAGAGGGCCGCGGTGTGCGCGTTCTAATGTCCGGTCTGGATTACGAACGTGTGGTGCTGTCGGGCATTGGCACCGGCATCATGGCGGCCTGCCTGGATGAGGTCATGCCTTACCTCAAAGAGCGCACACAATTTGGCCGCCCCATCGGTGATTTCCAACTGATGCAGGGCAAAATCGCCGACATGTACACCAAGATGAATTCGGCGCGCGCCTATGTCTATGAGGTGGCAAAGGCCTGTGATCGCGGTCAGGTGACACGCCAGGATGCGGCAGCCTGTGTGCTCTATGCGTCTGAAGAGGCCATGGTTGTGGCGCATCAGGCGGTGCAGGCCATGGGCGGTGCGGGCTTTATGAATGAAACCCCTGTCAGCCGTATTTTCCGCGATGCCAAGCTGATGGAAATCGGCGCGGGCACCAGTGAAATTCGCCGCATGCTGATCGGCCGCGAGCTGATGAGCAAGATGGCCTGATCTGAAATTTTGACGCATTATCTGGAGCTTGAGACATGAAACTCACTTCTGCTGCTCTTCCGTCCTCCGAGGCGTTTAAGGCCAATGTGGCCGGTCACGAAGAGGCGTTGAAAATCGTTTCTGACGTGGCGCAGGCGGCTGCGCTTGGTGGCGGCGACCGCGCGCGCGAGCGTCACCTGAGCCGCGGTAAAATGCTTCCGCGTGAGCGCGTGGCCAATCTGCTGGATCCCGGTTCTCCGTTTTTGGAAGTCGGCGCGACAGCGGCCCATGGTCTTTACGACGGCGCGGCCCCGGCGGCAGGTGTGGTGGCCGGGATTGGCCGGGTGCATGGCCAAGAGGTGATGGTTGTCTGCAACGATGCCACCGTCAAAGGCGGCACCTATTATCCGATGACCGTCAAAAAACACCTGCGTGCCCAAGAGATTGCCGAAGAATGCAACCTGCCGTGCATCTATCTGGTGGACAGTGGCGGGGCGAACCTGCCCAACCAGGATGAAGTTTTTCCAGATCGCGATCACTTTGGCCGGATTTTCTACAATCAGGCCCGGATGAGCGCCAAGGGCATTCCGCAGATTGCGGTTGTCATGGGCTCTTGTACCGCGGGCGGGGCCTATGTGCCTGCCATGTCTGACGTGACCATTATTGTAAAAGAACAAGGCACGATCTTCCTGGCAGGTCCCCCCTTGGTCAAAGCCGCCACCGGCGAAGTCGTTTCGTCAGAAGATCTGGGCGGCGGCGATGTGCACACGCGCCTGTCGGGTGTGGCAGATTACCTGGCCGAAGATGACGCCCATGCGCTGGCACTGGCGCGCCGCGCGGTCAGCCATCTGAACCGCGCCAAGCCGCAGACCGTCAATTGGCAGTCCCCCGAAGAACCCGCCTATGATCCGGCTGAAATCTTTGGTGTTGTGCCCACCGATCTGCGCACGCCTTATGACATCCGCGAAGTCATCGCGCGTGTGGTGGATGGCAGCCGCTTTGATGAGTTCAAACCGCGTTTTGGCGAAACGCTGGTGACAGGCTTTGCACATGTCAAAGGCTGCCCCGTGGGCATCGTCGCCAACAACGGCGTGCTGTTCAGCGAAAGCGCGATCAAAGGTGCGCATTTCGTCGAACTCTGCAGCCAGCGTAAAATCCCGCTGGTGTTCCTACAGAACATCACCGGCTTTATGGTCGGGCGCAAATATGAAAGCGAAGGCATCGCGCGGCATGGGGCCAAGATGGTGACAGCCGTGGCCAGCACCAATGTGCCCAAGATCACCATGTTGGTTGGCGGCTCTTTTGGGGCAGGCAACTATGGTATGTCGGGCCGGGCCTATAGCCCACGCTTCTTGTGGACCTGGCCCAACTCGCGCATCTCTGTGATGGGCGGCGCGCAGGCCGCTGGGGTTTTGGCCACCGTCAAACGCGACGCGATTGAACGTCAAGGTGGTAGTTGGTCCGCGGACGAAGAAGCGGCGTTCAAGCAGCCCACCATCGACATGTTCGAAGAGCAGAGCCATCCGCTCTATGCCTCGGCCCGCCTGTGGGATGACGGCATTATTGATCCGCGCAAGACCCGCGATGTATTGGCCCTGAGCCTCAGCGCCGCGCTCTGTGCGCCGATCGAAGATACCCGCTTTGGCGTGTTCCGCATGTGATACGCCCGTGATGTACCGGGGGCCAGCCCCCGGGATGCGGCCTTGCCGCATCCTCCCCCGGAGTATTTTTGAAAAGATGAATGCAAGGTCCAGGAGGCCGCAATGTTTGACAAGATCCTGATTGCCAACCGAGGCGAAATTGCCTGCCGGATCATGGAAACCGCCCGCGCCATGGGGGTGAAAACCGTGGCGGTCCATTCCGATGTGGACGCGGATGCCAAACATGTGGCCCTGGCGGATGAGGCTGTCGCCATTGGCGGTGCCCGCCCGGCCGAAAGCTATCTGCGCGGCGAGGTGATCATTCAGGCGGCGCTGGAAACGGGCGCAAAGGCAATCCACCCCGGCTATGGTTTCCTGTCGGAAAACCCGGAGTTTGTGGACGCGGTGGAAGCGGCGGGCTTGGTGTTTATTGGCCCATCGGCCAAGGCCATTCGCGCCATGGGCCTGAAAGACGCCGCCAAGGCCCTGATGGTGGAGGCCGGGGTGCCGGTGGTGCCCGGCTATCATGGGGCGGAGCAAGATCCGGCATTCTTACAGCAGCAGGCCGATGAAATTGGCTATCCGGTCTTGATCAAAGCCGTCGCAGGCGGCGGCGGCAAGGGCATGCGGCTGGTGGAGGCTGCAGGTGAGTTCATGGATGCGCTCAAGAGCGCGCAGAACGAAGCAACGACTGCCTTTGGAAACCCGGATGTGCTGATTGAAAAATATATCCAGCAGCCGCGCCACATCGAGGTGCAAGTCTTTGGCGATGGCGAAACTGCCGTGCATTTGTTTGAGCGCGATTGTTCGCTGCAGCGCCGCCACCAAAAAGTCATCGAAGAGGCCCCAGCACCCGGCATGACCGTAGAGATGCGCGCCGCGATGGGCGATGCGGCTGTGCGCGCTGCCGAGGCAATTGGCTATAAAGGTGCGGGCACCATTGAGTTTATTGTCGATGGCTCAGATGGGCTGCGCGCGGATGGGTTTTGGTTCATGGAAATGAACACACGGCTGCAGGTGGAGCACCCGGTGACGGAGCTGATCACCGGCGTTGATCTGGTGGAGTGGCAGTTGCGTGTGGCCGCGGGCGAAGCGATCCCGCGTCAGCAGGATGAGCTAAAGATTATCGGTCATGCGTTTGAATCCCGGCTTTACGCCGAAGACGTGCCCAAAGGTTTCTTGCCCGCCACCGGCAGGCTGAGCCATCTGAAATTCCCAGAGAGCTGCCGCGCCGACAGCGGCGTGCGCGCGGGCGACAGCATCAGCCCGTTTTATGACCCGATGATCGCCAAGGTGATTGTGCATGGGCCAACCCGCGCGGTGGCCTTGTCGAAAATGTCCCAGGCGCTTGCAGGCTGCGAAGTTGCGGGCACGGTGACAAACCTGGCGTTTTTGGGCGCGCTTTGTGCGCATGATGGGTTCAAAGCAGGCGAGGTCGACACAGGGTTGATTGCCCGCGACCTTGACGCACTGGTGGCAGAGCCGGCGTTGCCCCCCGCGACACTCGCCCAGGCCGCGATGGCGGCAGCAGGGCTGCTGGACGCGCCGCAATCTGAGCAGGGCTTTACGCTCTGGGCACCACTGGTGCAGCAGGTGGACCTGCGCCGCGGCGAGGAATATTACACCGTCAAACTGCAGGTGATGGGGCCCGATCATGTGCTGGCAGAGGTCGCGGGCACAGAAATCACCGCCCGGCGCGGGCTGGATGGCTGGAAAATCGGCGGGCGAAAAGCGGCCGTCGCGGCGCAGAGCGGCGCTGAAATCACGGTCTTTGACAGCTTTGGCATCACCTTTGAAACGATTGATCCACTTGAGAAATCATCTGGTCACACTGGGGATGGCAACATCATCGAAGCGCCAATGCCCGGGCTGGTCAAAGCGGTGTTTGTCAGCAAAGGGCAACATGTTGCAGCGGGGGACCGGCTTGCGATATTGGAAGCCATGAAAATGGAACATGCGCTTCTTGCGGCGCGCGATGGGACCGTCGCCGAGGTGCTCGTCGCCGAGGGCAGCCAGGTTGAGGCCGGGGCCGCGCTGATCCGTTTGGAGGAAGAGGGGTAACGCTATGTCGGTCTTGCATCATGTGCCCGCCTCCAGGTCCTTCCGCATCCTCTGGTTGCTGCACGAAATGGGCTTGCCGGTCCGCCTGAAAACATATCGCATCGGCGATGGCTCCCTGCGCGATCCGGGCTTTTTGGCGCTTTCGCCGGCGGGGCGGGTGCCAGCGCTGGAAATCGACGGCAAGGTGCTGTTTGAAAGCGCGGCGATCACCCAGTATCTTTGCGAAACCCGCCCGCTTTCGGGGCTGGCCCCGGGGCCGGATGCGCCCGAGCGGGTGCCGTTCTTGCAGTGGTTGTCCTATGCGGAAACACAAGCCAGTCTGTTGGCGGATCTGAATTTGCAGATGGTCTTTCTGCGCCCGCCTGCGCAGCCTTCGCCGGCGGTGGTCAAGCTGCAGGTGGCGCGTTTGCGCGCCAGTCTTGCGCCGCTGGAGACGCATTTGAAACAGCAGGACTGGTTGCTTGAAAGCGGGTTTTCGGCGGCGGATACCATGCTGGGCTATAACCTTTTTGCGGTGCCGTATTTCGTGGATCTGGCCCCGTTTGACAATCTGCAGGCGTATATAGGCCGCATCGAGGCGCGCCCTGCTTACAAGGCTGCGCGGGCCATGGACGGGCCGCAGGCGTTTTATGACAAACCGTTTTATCCGGTTCCAGAAGGGGCGTGATATGTCTGAATTCGTTGAGGTTTTCGAAGTTGGACCGCGCGATGGTCTGCAAAATGAAAAGGCCGAAATCGCCACTGCTGACAAGGTCGCCCTGGTTGACCTGCTGAGCAGCGCGGGGTTCAAACGCATCGAGATTGCCAGTTTCGTTTCGCCCAAATGGGTGCCGCAGATGGCGGATTCTGCGGCTGTATTGGCGGGCATTACCCGGCGTGCCGGGGTGTCCTATGCCGCTTTGACGCCGAACATGCGCGGCTTTGAAGGGGCCGTGGCGGCGCAGGCAGATGAGGTCGCGATTTTCGGGTCGGCGAGCGAAGGGTTTTCCAAGGCCAATATCAACGCCACCATTGCCGAGAGCCTGGACCGCTTTGCGCCTGTTGCAGCCGCCGCGCAGGCTGCCGGGCTGCCTGTGCGCGGCTATGTCAGTTGCGTCACCGATTGCCCCTATGACGGGCCGGTCACGCCGGGGGCGGTCGCCAAAGTGGCGAAAGCGCTGTTTGATATGGGCTGCTATGAGGTGTCCTTGGGGGACACGATCGGGCAGGGCACGCCAGAAAAGATTGACGCCATGCTCGCTGCTGTGGCTGATGTTGTGCCAGCCGCGCAGCTGGCCGGACATTACCATGATACCGCTGGCCGGGCGCTGGTGAATATCGAGGTGTCGCTTGCACGCGGGCTGCGGGTGTTTGACGCGGCCGTGGGCGGTCTTGGCGGCTGCCCCTATGCGCCGGGGGCTGCGGGCAATGTGGCGACAGAGGCCGTGGATGCGCGTCTGAAGGCACTGGGATATACGACCGGGCTGGACGCCGCGATCCTGGCAGAGGCCGCCGAAAAGGCGCGCGCGATGCGCCAGCCGCGCGCGGTGGATTAACTAGATAAGGCAGGGACCATGCAAAGCTATTCTACGATCACGATTGAGATTGATCCGCGCGGCGTTGCCGAAGTGACATTAAACCGGCCAGAAAAACACAATGCCATGTCCGCCGAAATGATGGTGGAGCTGACAGCCGCCGCCGCTGAACTGGGCGCAGATCCGGCGGTGCGTGTTGTCGTGCTGACCGGCGCGGGCAAAAGCTTTTGCGCGGGGGGGGATCTCGGCTGGATGAAGGCGCAGATGGCTGCAGATCGCGACACACGCTTTGTGGAGGCGCGCAAATTAGCTGAGATGCTTAATGCCCTGAATACGCTTCCTAAACCCCTGATCGGTAAGTTGCAGGGCAATGCCTTTGGCGGTGGGGTCGGCATGGCTTCGGTCTGTGACGTGGCCATTGGGGTCGACAGTCTGACCATGGGTCTGACCGAGGTCAAATTGGGGCTGATCCCGGCCACGATTGGTCCTTATGTCTTGGCCCGCATGGGCGAAGCGATGGCGCGACGGGTCTTTATGTCGGCGCGGCTGTTTGGCGCTGACGAGGCGGTGACTTTGGGTCTGCTGGCCAAGGCGGTGCCTGCGGCGGATCTGGACGCAGCCGTGGAGGCGGAAATTGCGCCTTACCTGAAATGCGCACCCGAGGCCGTGACGCGCGCCAAAGCATTGGCGCGCTCGCTGGGCCCCAAGATTGATGACGCGGTGATCGACCATACGATCAACGAATTGGTCGCCTGCTGGGACGGCGCAGAGGCCAAAGAAGGGGTGGGAGCCTTTTTTGACAAACGCCCACCGGCTTGGACCACGTAAACAAACCCGGACAACCCCGTCAATTCTGACCAGAATCGACGGGTTTATCCCGAAAGATGCGTCTGAAAATCAATCAGTTTTGCCTGTTTTTGCGCAGCACCGCGCAACAAAGTTCTGACCCGCTTGGGCCAGAGCGGTAAAAAAGCGGTAAAAAACTGTGACCTTTCGGGCAAGGCGCTGACGCGATTTGCGGCAAAATTCACCATATTTTACATGGGTGCGGCAGCAATGCCGGTGCGCGCCGCAAAAGCGGTGTGGTAGGTCCAGATATGGTTGACCCCACCTTGGGGCAGGGGTAAACCCCGTTCTGATCTATAAGCCATCTGACTGCAGGATTTTACCTGCATGAAAGGAGCCACCCCGTGGAAGAGATGCTGAGGGAATACCTTCCCATTCTCGTCTTTCTGGCCATCGCCATTGCTCTTGGTCTCGTCCTTGTTCTTGCTGCTGTCATTGTTGCCGTGCGCAACCCGGACCCAGAGAAGGTGAGTGCATATGAGTGTGGTTTCAATGCCTTTGACGACGCGCGCATGAAATTTGACGTTCGATTCTATCTGGTTTCGATCCTGTTCATCATCTTTGATCTGGAAATTGCGATGCTGTTCCCTTGGGCCGTGGCCTTTAAGGATGTCAGCATGGTGGGCTTCTGGTCGATGATGGTATTCCTCGGCGTGCTGACCATCGGCTTTGCCTATGAGTGGAAGAAGGGGGCCCTGGAATGGGAGTGATGACGGGTGCAAACACCGCTGGCGTCGACAAAGAAGTCGCCACCCAAGCGCTGAACGCCGAGTTGCAGGACAAAGGGTTTCTGCTGACCTCGACCGAAGACATCATCAACTGGGCCCGCACCGGGTCTTTGCACTGGATGACCTTTGGTCTGGCGTGCTGCGCGGTTGAAATGATTCAGCTCTCGATGCCGCGCTATGACCTTGAACGGTTTGGCACCGCCCCACGCGCATCCCCGCGCCAGTCCGACCTGATGATTGTGGCCGGCACGCTGACTAACAAAATGGCCCCCGCGCTGCGCAAGGTCTATGACCAGATGCCAGAGCCACGCTATGTGATCTCCATGGGCTCCTGCGCCAATGGCGGCGGCTACTACCATTATTCCTACTCCGTGGTGCGTGGCTGTGACCGGGTTGTGCCTGTTGACGTCTATGTGCCGGGCTGCCCGCCCACCGCAGAAGCGCTGCTGTATGGCATCCTGCAGCTGCAACGTAAGATCCGCCGCACAGGGACAATTGTACGATGAGCGATGCGATGAAAGAGCTGGGCGCTCTGATTGAAGCCAAACGCCCGGATTGCGTGCTGAGCTGGGATGTTGCTTTTGATGAGCTGACAGTCAATGTCACACCGGCCAACCTGGTTGGTTTTGTTGAGTTCTTGCGCAGCGAACCGACCTGCAAATTCACACAGCTGATCGACCAGACCGCCGTGGATTACCCCGAGCGCGACAAGCGCTTTGATGTGATCTATCACTTCCTGTCGATGCATCAGAACCAGCGCATTCGGGTGCGCGTGGCGATCCGCGCCGATGAAATGCTGCCTTCGATCACATCGGTGCATGCCGGGGCAAACTGGTTTGAGCGCGAGACATTTGACATGTTCGGGATCATCTTTACCGATCACCCGGATCTGCGCCGCCTGCTGACCGACTATGGGTTCCGCGGCTATCCGCTGCGCAAAGACTTCCCAACCACTGGCTACACCGAAGTGCGTTATGACGACGAGCTGAAGCGCGTGGTCTATGAACCTGTCAGCCTGACACAGGAATACCGCCAGTTTGATTTCATGTCCCCATGGGAGGGCGCGAATTACATTCTGCCGGGTGATGAAAAAGAGGGGGCGAAGTGATGCCGTTTCTGACCGAGATGATCTGCCTGTCGATTGCCGCGATTGTGGTTGCGATGGCTGCGCCTGCGCCCCAAAAACAGCGCGTCAAAGTGCGCGTGCGCAAGGAGGCCAAATGATGGACGGCTCCAAGTTTGATGATGGCAGCGTTGATACGCTGCAGGGCGAACAGAAAATCCGCAATTTCAACCTGAACTTCGGCCCGCAGCACCCGGCTGCGCACGGGGTTCTGCGCTTGGTTCTGGAACTTGACGGCGAGATTGTCGAGCGCTGTGACCCGCACGTCGGTCTGTTGCACCGTGGGACTGAAAAGCTCATGGAAAGCCGGACCTACCTGCAAAACCTGCCGTATTTTGACCGCCTCGATTACGTTGCGCCGATGAACCAGGAACATGCTTGGTGTCTGGCGATTGAAAAGCTGACCGGCACGATTGTGCCGCGTCGTGGCCAGTTGATCCGCGTGCTCTTCTGCGAAATTGGCCGTGTGCTGAACCACCTGATGAACGTGACGACGCAGGCGATGGACGTTGGCGCGCTGACCCCACCGCTTTGGGGCTTTGAAGAGCGCGAAAAGCTGATGATTTTCTACGAGCGGGCCTGCGGTGCCCGTTTGCACGCCGCTTATTTCCGCCCTGGCGGGGTGCATCAGGATCTGCCGGACGCGCTGCTAGATGACATCGAAGAATGGGCCATCACCTTCCCGGCACGTCTGGATGACATCGATGGGCTGCTGACAGAAAACCGCATCTTCAAACAGCGTAACGTTGATATCGGCGTCGTGGACGAAGAGATGGTGCTGCAATATGGCTTTACCGGCGTGATGGCGCGTTCGGCAGGGCTGGCATGGGATCTGCGCCGTGCGCAGCCTTACGAATGCTATGACGAGTTTGAATTCCAGGTGCCTGTGGGCAAAAACGGCGATTGCTATGATCGCTACCTGATGCGCATGGAAGAAATGCGCCAGTCGGTCAGCATTATCCGCCAAGCCATCGTGAAACTGCGCGAAGCCACCGGCGATGTGCTGGCACGCGGCAAGCTTACGCCGCCAAAACGTGGCGAGATGAAAACCTCGATGGAAAGCCTGATCCATCACTTCAAACTCTACACCGAGGGTTTTCACGTTCCGGCGGGCGAAGTTTACGCCGCAGTGGAAGCGCCCAAAGGCGAGTTTGGCGTGTATCTGGTCGCGGATGGCAGCAACAAGCCATACCGCAGCAAGATCCGCGCGCCCGGCTATGCGCATTTGCAAGCCATGGACACTTTGGCAGGCGGCCACCAGTTGGCTGACGTTGCCGCAATTATCGGTACGATGGATATCGTGTTTGGGGAGATTGACCGCTAATGCTGCGCCGTCTGTATCATGAGCAACCCGAAAGCTTTGCCTTCACCCCGGCCAACCAGGCCTGGGCCGAAGCGCAGATCACCAAATTTCCCGAAGGGCGTCAGGCCTCGGCAGTGATCCCGCTGTTGTGGCGGGCACAGGAGCAGGAAGGCTGGGTCAGCAAACCGGCGATTGAATATGTCGCTGACATGCTGGGCATGGCCTATATCCGCGTGCTGGAAGTCTGCTCTTTCTACTTTATGTTTCAGATGCAACCTGTTGGATCTGTTGCGCATATTCAGATCTGCGGCACGTTGTCCTGCATGATCTGCGGCGCGGAAGACCTGATTAAAGTGTGTCAGGAAAAAATCGCGCCAAATCCCCATGAGTTGTCAGCCGATGGCAAGTTCAGCTGGGAAGAGGTCGAATGCCTTGGCGCTTGCACCAACGCACCGATGGCGCAAATCGGCAAAGACTTTTACGAAGATCTGACCGCCGAAGGCTTTGCCAAAATGCTGGACGATATGGCCGCTGGCCAAGTGCCGGTGCCCGGCCCGCAAAATGGTCGCTATGCCGCAGAGCCACTGTCCGGTCTGACGACGCTGACCGAGCATGACAGCGGCAAGACGCAATATAATGCCTCCGCCCAACTGGCGACGGATATTGGCGACACCATCAAGCGCATCGACGGCACCGAAGTGCCGCTGAAAACGCCTTGGATCGGCAAAGACGGCGTGGTTGCTGGCCGCGCCGCAGCGGATCCGACACCGGCTGAACCGGCAACAGGTCTGCCGGCCGCAAAGCAGGCTGAGCTGCGCAAAAAGAAAGAAGCCGAAGAGATCGCCCGCCCGGACGTCAAACCGGCCGCAGAGCCGGTTGAGCCGTCTGAGGTCGACGTCGAAGAGCGCGCTCCGGAAACTCTGGAGGCGGCGCGCGATGGCAAGGCGGATAACCTCAAGCTGTTGAAAGGCGTGGGTCCAAAGCTGGAAGCGACGTTGAACGAGCTTGGCTTTTACCACTTTGACCAGATCGCTGCCTGGGGCGCTGAAGAAATCGCCTGGGTGGACAGCCGCCTGAAGTTCAAAGGTCGCATTGAGCGGGATGGCTGGATCGAACAAGCCAAAATTCTTGCCGACGGCGGCGAAACCGAATTCTCCACGCGCTCCAAAAAGGGCGACGCATAGGGGATGTGAATGATGGGTGAGCACACTGATCAGTCCCTGGCAAGGCGCAGCCGCATGGTGAGCCTGGTGATTGCCGGAACGCTGATCACTTGGATGCTCATCCAACTGATAGGAAAGCAGATCGGACTGCCCGGGCGCTATGCCCTGCTGTTTGATTTTGCTGCCATTGCGGCGCTGATTTGGGCGCTGGTGAACGTATTTCAGATCTGGCGCGCGCGTCAGTCAACAGAAGGGTAAAACGGGATGCTCAAGGATCAGGACCGTATCTTTACCAATCTTTATGGCATGCATGAGCGGACCCTGAAGGGTGCGCAGAAACGCGGCCATTGGGATGGCACTGCGGGCATCATTGAAAAGGGCCGTGACTGGATCATTGACACCATGAAGGCCTCGGGCCTGCGTGGGCGGGGCGGGGCGGGTTTCCCGACCGGTCTGAAATGGTCGTTCATGCCAAAAGAAAGCGATGGCCGCCCGTCTTATCTGGTGATCAACGCCGATGAATCAGAGCCGGGCACCTGCAAAGACCGCGAAATCATGCGCCACGATCCGCACACGCTGATCGAAGGCGCGCTGATCGCCTCTTTCGCGATGAACGCGCATACGGCCTATATCTATATTCGCGGTGAATTCATTCGTGAACGCGAGGCGCTGCAAGCGGCGATCGATGAGGCCTATGATGCCGGCATGCTGGGCAAGAACGCCGCTGGGTCTGGCTGGGATTTTGATCTCTTCCTGCATCACGGTGCGGGCGCTTATATCTGCGGTGAAGAAACTGCGCTGCTGGAAAGCCTTGAAGGCAAAAAAGGCATGCCGCGCATGAAGCCACCGTTCCCGGCAGGGGCGGGTCTTTATGGCTGCCCAACCACTGTCAACAACGTTGAATCCATCGCTGTGGTGCCGACCATCCTGCGCCGCGGCGCAGATTGGTTCACCAGCTTTGGCCGCGCCAACAACGCGGGCACCAAGCTGTTTGGTATCTCTGGCCACGTCAACAACCCCTGTGTGGTTGAAGAGGCGATGTCGATCTCCTTTGAAGAGCTGATTGAAAAGCATTGCGGCGGTATTCGCGGCGGCTGGGACAATCTGCTTGCGGTTATTCCGGGCGGCTCGTCTGTGCCCTGCGTGCGCGGTGAAAACATGCGCGACGCGGTGATGGATTTTGACTATCTGCGCAATGATCTGGGCTCTGGTCTGGGGACGGCCGCTGTTATCGTGATGGACAAGAATACCGACATCATCAAAGCGATCTGGCGTCTGGCGAAGTTCTATAAACACGAAAGCTGTGGCCAGTGTACCCCATGCCGCGAAGGCACCGGTTGGATGATGCGCGTGATGGATCGTCTCGTGAAGGGCGAAGCAGAGCTTGAAGAGATTGACATGCTGTGGGATGTGACCAAGCAGGTCGAAGGCCACACCATCTGTGCGCTTGGCGATGCGGCGGCTTGGCCTATTCAGGGCTTGATCCGCAACTTCCGCGAAGAAATCGAAGATCGCATCAAGGCCCAGAAAACGGGCCGTATGGGCGCAATGGCGGCGGAGTGATCAATATGCGTGGTGCAGTTCTTCTTGTGATGTGTCTGGCGGCGGCGGCCCCGGCGTGCTCGCGTCTGAAAAAGGACGACGGCGTGCGTTTTGACGGCGAGCGTTTTCGCATCAAGGCCAGCAAGGTCTCCAAAGAAGATCGCGCGCGTTTTATTGTTGCGGCCAGCCCGGCCTCTGCCACGCTCGAAGGGGCGCTTGAGGCGGCGGCGTACGGGGGCACGAAATATTGCATCCAGGAATATGGCACCTCGCTGATTGCCTGGTCTCATGGTCCCGATGACACCCCACGCCTTGAAGGTGACGCGCTGATCATGGAAGGGCAGTGCAAACCGTGATCACCCCGATCGCATATCCGGGCCTGACGGCCCCTGCTGATCAGCAGAAGCGCGCCGATATTGGCGCGTGTTATTGCATATCAGCCCCTCAAATCTCTGATTTGAGCCAGGCAGGCTGCGTTTTCGCGGCCCGCTTTGGCATGCAAAAAGGAGAGATGACATGCGCATGATGGCACTGGCATTGGTTTTGGCGGCAAGCACCGCGCAGGCGAAACCACCGCTTGAAGAGGTCAAAAGCGTCACAGATGGGCTGCTTTGGGTGGGGATTGCGGATGAAATCCGCAATGTTTGCCCCAGCATTTCGGCGCGAATGGTCAAAGCGCTTGGCTATATCAATAGCATTCAGGCCGACGCCAAGGCGCGCGGCTATACCAAGGCAGAAATTGATGCCTTCCGCACCAGCGAGGCCAATAAGGCAGAGCTGCGCCGCCGCGGAGAGGCGTATCTGAAATCGCATGGGGTCGATTTTGACGACCCTGAAAGTTACTGCGTGCTTGGGCGCGCGGAAATCAAGAAATCCAGCCAGATCGGCGCGCTGTTAAAGGCCAAGTAACCATGTCTGACCTACGCAAGATCATCATTGACGAAAAAGAACTGGAAGTGGACGGCGCGATGACGCTGATCCAGGCCTGTGAGCAGGCCGGGATCGAGGTGCCACGGTTCTGCTACCACGAGCGCCTGTCCATTGCCGGCAATTGCCGCATGTGTCTGGTCGAAGTCGTCGGCGGCCCGCCAAAGCCAACCGCATCTTGCGCCATGCAGGTCAAAGATTTGCGCCCCGGACCTGAAGGCCAGCCGCCTGTTGTGAAAACCAACTCTCCGATGGTCAAAAAGGCCCGCGAAGGGGTGATGGAATTCCTGCTCATCAACCACCCGCTGGATTGCCCGATCTGCGATCAGGGCGGCGAATGTGACCTGCAGGATCAGGCCATGGCCTATGGCCTGTCCGGCAGCCGCTTTAAAGAAGCCAAGCGCGCGGTGGATGATCTGGATCTGGGGCCGCTGGTTGCGACCACAATGACCCGCTGTATTTCTTGCACCCGCTGCGTGCGCTTCACCACCGAGGTGGCGGGCATCACACAGATGGGCCAGACAGGCCGCGGCGAAGATGCGGAAATCACCAGCTATCTGAATGAGACGCTGCACAGCAACCTGCAGGGCAATATCATTGATCTGTGCCCAGTGGGCGCGCTGACCTCCAAGCCCTATGCCTTTACCGCCCGCCCATGGGAGCTGACCAAGACCGAAACCATCGATGTGATGGACGCGCTTGGCTCGAACATTCGGGTCGACACCAAGGGCCGCGAAGTGATGCGCATTCTGCCGCGCAACCACGATGGCGTGAACGAAGAATGGATTTCCGACAAAACACGCTTTGTCTGGGATGGTCTGCGTCGTCAGCGTCTGGATCGCCCCTATGTGCGTGAAAACGGCAAGCTGCGCCCCGCAAGCTGGCCCGAAGCGCTGAGCGTCGTCGCTACAGCTATGAAGGGCAAAAAAGTTGCCGGCCTGGTCGGTGATCTTGTGTCCACCGAAGCGGCCTATGCGCTGAAAACCCTGATCGAAAGCATGGGCGGCAATGTGGAATGCCGCACTGACAATGCGCGTCTGCCGATTGGCAACCGCTCTGGATACGTCGGCACTGCCAGCATCGAGGACATCGACAGCGCCAAGGCGATCATGCTGATCGGCACCAACCCAGAGTTGGAAGCGCCGGTGCTGAACGCGCGCCTCCGCAAGGCCTGGCTGAATGGGGCCAAGATTGGTGTTGTCGGCGAAAAGCTGGATCTTTCTTACGAATATTTCCACATCGGCACCGACCGCGCTGCGCTTAAGGGGCTGCTGGGTCCAAACACCAAAGACGCGCTTGGCAAAGACACGCTGGTGATCGTCGGGCAGGGCGCGCTGCGCGAAGCGGACGGCCTGTCGGTTCTGGCCCATGCCCAGAAATTTGCCGAGATGACCGAAAGCAAATTCATGGTGCTGCACACCGCCGCTGGCCGTGTTGGCGCGATGGATGTGGGCGCTGTCACCGAAGGCGGTCTGACCGCCGCCATCGACGGGGCCGAGGTGATTTATAACCTTGGTGCGGATGAGGTGGACATCGATGCCGGTGCCTTTGTGATCTATCAGGGCAGCCATGGGGATCGCGGCGCGCACCGCGCGGATGTGATCCTGCCAGCGGCGGCCTATACCGAAGAAAACGGCCTGTTCGTGAACACCGAAGGGCGCCCACAGCTTGCGATGCGCGCAAACTTTGCGCCGGGCGAAGCCAAGGAAAACTGGGCGATCCTGCGGGCGCTGTCTGCCGAATTGAATGCGGTCTTGCCGTTTGACAGCCTGGCGCAGCTGCGCACAGCGATGATCGCCGATGTGCCGCATCTGGCGCAGGTGGATCAGGTGATCGAAAACGATTGGCAGCCACAAGAGATTGACGCGCTTGGCGAAGCGGATTTCCGCAGCGCCATCAGCGATTTCTATCTGACCAACCCGATTGCCCGCGCCAGCGCGCTGATGGCAGAGCTGTCTGCCGGCGCAAAGGCCCGCGGCGCTGAAAAAATCGCGGCGGAGTGAGCTGATGACGCTGTCCATCCCACAAGCAGGCGGTCTGCTGGCGCTTTGCGCTGGCCTGTCGGCCTGCACGGTGGATGGCGGTGATACGGCCGCGCGCGGTGATCTGGATTTTGCCCCCCAATATGATGGCGTCAGCACGCGTCTTCTGGATGGGGATCTGGTGAATTTCCATGTCGAAATGCGCGGGGCAAGAAACGAGGCAGATGTTCAGTCCTATGCCGAATGTGCGGCGGCGCAATATACGCTGATCCGTGGATACGGATTTGCGCGACATCTGCGGACAACAATTGAATTTCAGGGTGGAATTTGGCGAGGGGATGCTGTTTACACCATCTCGCCAGCGCTGCCTCGTGGATTGAAAACCATCGACGCGGAAGTCACGGTTTCAAGCTGCGAAGAAAATAGAATACCCACGGTGTGAGGACCTATGGCTGATTTCTTTACCACTCCCCTCGGATTAGGCGTGATGATCGTTGCGCAAGTGCTGGCTGTCGTCGGCTTTGTGATGATCTCGCTGCTGTTTCTGGTGTATGGGGACCGCAAAATCTGGGCGGCAGTGCAGATGCGTCGTGGCCCGAACGTGGTGGGGGCCTGGGGGCTTCTGCAAACCGTGGCGGATGCGCTGAAATATATCGTGAAAGAGGTCGTCGTGCCTGCGGGTGCGGATAAAACCGTCTTTTTGCTTGCGCCGCTGACCTCTTTTGTTCTGGCGATGATTGCCTGGGCGGTGATCCCGTTCAACGACACCTGGGTGCTCTCGGACATCAACGTCGCGATCCTTTATGTCTTTGCCGTCTCCTCGCTTGAGGTTTACGGCGTGATCATGGGGGGCTGGGCGTCGAACTCGAAATACCCGTTCCTTGGCAGCCTGCGCTCTGCGGCGCAGATGATTTCTTACGAAGTCTCCATTGGTCTCATCATTGTGGGCATCATCATCACCACAGGCTCGATGAACTTTGGTGATATCGTGCGCGCGCAGGATGGCGATTACGGCTTCTTTAGCTGGTATTGGCTGCCGCATTTCCCGATGGTCTTCCTGTTCTTCATCTCGGCGCTGGCGGAAACCAACCGCCCACCGTTTGACCTCCCCGAAGCGGAATCCGAACTGGTGGCGGGCTATCAGGTGGAATATTCATCGACACCCTTCCTGCTGTTCATGGCCGGGGAATATATCGCCATCTTCCTGATGTGCGCGCTGACCTCGCTCTTGTTCTTTGGCGGCTGGCTGTCGCCGATCCCGGGCCTGCCTGATGGCGCGCTGTGGATGGTGGGCAAGATGGCGTTCTTCTTCTTCATCTTCGCGATGGTGAAGGCGATCACCCCGCGCTACCGCTATGACCAGCTGATGCGTATTGGTTGGAAAGTCTTCCTGCCGCTCTCCCTCGCTTGGGTGGTGATTGTGGCATTCCTCGCAAAATTCGAAGCCTTCGGCGGTGCCTATGCACGCTGGGCGATTGGAGGCTGATATGGCAAACGTTGACTACACCCGCGCTGCCAAATATTTCCTGCTGGCGGATTTCATCAAAGGCTTTCAGCTTGGGTTGAAATACTTCTTTGCCCCCAAGGCAACGCTGAACTACCCGCATGAAAAGGGGCCATTGTCGCCACGGTTCCGTGGTGAACACGCGCTGCGTCGCTATCCAAATGGTGAAGAGCGTTGCATTGCCTGCAAACTCTGCGAGGCGGTTTGCCCGGCGCAGGCGATCACCATTGACGCCGAACCGCGCGAAGACGGCAGCCGCCGCACCACGCGCTATGACATCGACATGACCAAATGCATTTACTGCGGTTTCTGCCAAGAGGCCTGCCCGGTGGATGCAATTGTCGAAGGCCCGAATTTCGAATTTGCGACCGAAACCCGCGAAGAGCTGTTCTATGACAAGGCAAAACTGCTGGAGAATGGCGAGCGCTGGGAAGCGGAGATCGCGCGCAACCTAGAACTGGATGCACCTTACCGATGACCGACAGCTCAAACCCCTTTGAAAAGATGATCCAACAGTATCAGGACATGGCGAAAGCCATGAACCCTGCTTTGGAATCCTTCACGCCAAAAGGGTTTGAAAAACTGCTGCCGACCATGCCCAAGGACATGATGGAAATGTTCTTTGGCAACACGCTGAACGCTGACGGGCTGGACGCCAAGACCCGCCTGCTTTTGACACTGGCTGCGCTGACCGTTTTGGGTGGGCAGGCTGACGCACAAATTCGCCTGACGGTCCGGCATCTGCTGGAGCTGGGCGCAACGAAACAAGAAATCGTCGAGACCATTGGCCAGATGTCAATGTTCGCCGGCATCCCCGCCATGACCAAAGTGATGGAACTGTCACAAGAGGTCATGGACGACAACGAGGAAAGTGAGACATGACCATTGCGGTGCTTGCATTCTACCTGTTTGCGATCTGTGTGATCGCGGGCGGTCTTTTCACGGTCATCAGCAAGAACCCGGTGCATTCCGTACTGTGGTTGATTTTGGCCTTCATCAGCTCTGCCGGGCTGTTCGTGCTTTTGGGCGCGGAATTCGTGGCGATGCTGCTGGTCATTGTTTATGTCGGCGCGGTCGCAGTGCTGTTCCTCTTTGTTGTGATGATGCTGGACGTTGACTTTGCCGAGCTTAAAGCCGGGATGGCGCAATATCTGCCGCTTGCCATTCTGATCGGCGTGGTGCTGCTGATGCAATTCGGCATTGCCTTTGGCGTCTGGGAAACCGCTGAGCAGGCCGAAAGC
Source organism: Cognatishimia sp. SS12 (assembly GCF_028369055.1). Lineage (GTDB taxonomy): Bacteria > Pseudomonadota > Alphaproteobacteria > Rhodobacterales > Rhodobacteraceae > Cognatishimia. Next base: position 375,090 of record NZ_JAQNCZ010000001.1, read on the forward strand.
CTGCGCGCCGCCGTTGCGCCGGAAGGGGTGGAGAACACCGCCGCGCTTGGCCTGTTGATCTATGACCAATATTTCCTTCTGTTCCAACTGGCGGGGCTGATCCTGCTGGTGGCGATGATTGGCGCGATTGTCCTGACGATCCGTCACCGCCGCGACATCAAGCGTCAGAATGTTCTGACCCAGATGTGGCGCGATCCGGCCACCGCGATGGAGCTGAAAGACATCAAACCGGGGCAGGGGCTGTAATGGCGCTGCACAAGACTAACAAAGACGCGCGCGGGGATGGCCTTGCTGCCCTGCGTATCGTGAAACAAAAAAGAATTGGGACCAGTGGGTGACGATATGATCGGACTGGAACATTATTTGACCGTGGCGGCGACCTTGTTCGTCATTGGTATTTTTGGCCTCTTCCTCAACCGGAAGAACGTCATCATCCTCTTGATGTCGATCGAACTGATGCTGCTGGCGGTGAATATCAACCTCGTGGCGTTCTCCAGCTATCTTGGCGATCTGGTCGGGCAGGTGTTCACGCTTTTCGTGCTCACCGTGGCAGCCGCAGAGGCGGCGATTGGCCTCGCGATCCTGGTGTCCTTCTTCCGCAACCGTGGCACCATCGCGGTTGAAGATGTCAACGTGATGAAAGGCTGATCGAGCATGGAAACCATCATCCTCTTTGCGCCTCTCGTCGGGGCGATTGTCGGCGGCTTTGGCTGGCGGTATATCGGCGAGACCGCCGCGCAATACCTGACCACCGGCCTGCTGTTCCTGGCCTGTGCGCTCTCTTGGATCGTGTTCCTGACCCATGGGCCAGAGACGCAGCACATCCATATTCTGGATTTCATCCAATCCGGCGCGCTGGACACCAGCTGGTCCATCCGTCTGGACCGTCTGACATCCATCATGCTGATTGTTGTCACCTCGGTGTCGGCGCTCGTGCATCTTTATTCGCTGGGCTACATGGCGCATGACGATCATTTTGGGGACGACTACAAATACAAAGCGCGCTTCTTTGCCTACCTCAGCTTCTTCACCTTTGCGATGCTGATGCTGGTGACATCTGACAACCTTGTGCAGATGTTCTTTGGCTGGGAAGGCGTGGGCGTGGCCTCCTATTTGCTGATTGGCTTTTACTTCAAGAAGCCTTCGGCAGGTGCCGCCGCGATCAAAGCCTTTGTTGTGAACCGTGTCGGTGACTTTGGCTTTGCGCTGGGGATCTTCGGCCTCTTCATGCTGACCGACAGCATTCAGTTCGACGTGATCTTTGCCTCTGCGCCGGAGCTGGCGGAAACCACTGTGACCTTCCTTTGGACCGACTGGAACGCGGCGAACCTTTTGGCCTTCCTGCTGTTTGTCGGCGCGATGGGGAAATCGGCGCAGCTGTTCCTGCACACATGGCTGCCGGACGCGATGGAAGGCCCGACCCCTGTGTCGGCGCTGATCCACGCGGCGACCATGGTGACTGCGGGTGTATTCCTGGTGTGCCGCATGTCGCCGCTGATGGAATATGCCGATGCGACCATGGCGTTTGTGACCTTCTTGGGCGCGACAACGGCCTTTGTTGCCGCGACCATCGGTCTGGTGCAGAACGATATCAAACGTGTGATTGCCTATTCGACCATGTCACAGCTGGGCTATATGTTCGTGGCTGCGGGCGTTGGCGTTTATTCGGTGGCGATGTTCCACCTGTTCACCCACGCATTCTTCAAAGCGATGCTGTTCCTGGGCGCGGGCTCTGTCATTCACGGCATGCACCACGAGCAAGACATGCGGAACTATGGCGGTCTGCGTAAAAAGCTGCCTTATACCTTCTGGGCGATGATGCTGGGCACATTGGCCATCACCGGGGTTGGTATTCCGCTGACCCATATTGGTTTTGCTGGCTTCCTGTCCAAGGATGCGGTGATTGAAAGCGCCTTTGCGGGCACGGCGGGTGGCTATGCCTTCTGGATGCTGGTGATCGCAGCGCTTTTCACCAGCTTTTACAGCTGGCGCCTGATGTTCCTGACCTTCTTCGGCAAGGCCCGTGGCGACGCGCATACCCATGACCATGCGCATGAAAGCCCGATGGTGATGCTGGTGCCACTTGGGGTTCTGTCCCTTGGGGCGGTCTTTGCCGGGATGATCTGGTATGGCAGCTTCTTTGGCGACCACCATAAGGTGAACAGCTTCTTCGGGATCGAGGCGCACGCCGAGGCCTCCGAACATGGCGATGACAGCCACGGTGAAGCCGCTAAGGCGGATGACCATGGCGCAGCGGATACCCACGGCACCGCGGATGACCATGGCGCGGACAGCGCAATGGCGGATGCCGCCCATGGCGCGGCACCCACCGGCGCGATCTTCATGGCCGCGGACAACCACGTGCTGGACGATGCGCACCACGTGCCGACCTGGGTTAAACTCAGCCCATTTGTGGCCATGGTCATCGGGTTCATCACTGCGGTCTGGTTCTACATTTGGAACCCCGAGATGCCCAAGCGCGTCGCGCAAACGCAGCGCCCGCTCTATCTGTTCCTCTTGAACAAATGGTACTTTGACGAGATCTACGATTTCCTCTTTGTGCGTCCGGCGATGGCGATCGGCCGCTTCTTCTGGAAGCGCGGGGATGGCAATGTGATTGATGGCTCTATCAATGGCGTCGCCATGGGCATTGTGCCCTTCTTCACCAAACTCGCTGGCCGCGCGCAGTCCGGTTACATCTTTACCTATGCCTTTGCCATGGTGATCGGCCTCGCCGTTCTCATCACCTGGATGACGCTCAGCGGAGGAGCGCACTGATGGATAACCTTCTTTCCATTGTCACCTTCATTCCTGCGCTGGCGGCGGCGATCCTGCTGGTGTTCCTGCGCGGGGACAGCGACAGCGCCGCGCGCAACGCCAAATGGGTGGCGCTGATTGCAACGGTGATCACCTTTCTGATTTCGCTGTTCATCCTGTTCCAGTTCGACCCGAATGACACCAACATGCAGTTCGTTGAAGAGCGCGACTGGCTCTTGGGCCTGAAGTACAAGCTGGGCGTGGACGGCATTTCGGTGCTCTTCGTGATGCTCACGACCTTCATGATGCCGCTGACCATCGCGGCCTCCTGGGGTGTGGAAAAGCGCGTGAAGGAATACATGATTGCCTTCCTGCTTCTGGAAACGCTGATGCTGGGCGTCTTTATGGCGCTGGATCTGGTGCTGTTCTACCTCTTCTTTGAGGCTGGCCTGATCCCGATGTTCCTGATCATCGGCATCTGGGGCGGTGCGAACCGCATCTACGCAAGCTTTAAGTTCTTCCTGTACACCTTCCTTGGCTCTGTTCTGATGCTGGTGGCCATGGTGGCGATGTTTGCTGACGCTGGCACCACCGACATTCCGACGCTGATGAACCATACGTTTGCCTCTGAAAGCTTCTCTATCCTTGGCATTCAGGTCATCGGTGGTCTGCAGACCCTGCTGTTCCTGGCGTTCTTTGCCTCTTTTGCGGTAAAAATGCCGATGTGGCCGGTGCACACCTGGTTGCCGGATGCGCACGTTCAGGCCCCAACCGCGGGGTCGGTTGTGCTGGCGGCGATCCTCTTGAAAATGGGCGGCTATGGCTTCCTGCGGTTCAGCTTGCCGATGTTCCCCATTGGGGCGGATGTGCTGACCGATCTGGTGCTGTGGATGTCGGCGATTGCCATTGTCTACACCTCGCTGGTGGCGCTGGTGCAGCAGGACATGAAAAAGCTGATCGCTTATTCCTCGGTTGCGCACATGGGCTATGTGACCATGGGGATCTTTGTTGGAAACCAGCAGGGGATTGACGGCGCGATCTTCCAGATGATCAGCCACGGCTTTATCTCTGGCGCGCTCTTCCTGTGCGTTGGCGTGATCTATGATCGTATGCACACCCGCGATATCGACGCCTATGGTGGCCTTGTGAACCGCATGCCAGCCTATGCGCTGATCTTCATGTTCTTCACCATGGCCAACGTTGGCCTGCCGGGCACCTCTGGTTTTGTCGGTGAATTCCTGACCCTGATGGGGGCCTTCCAGAAAAACACCTGGGTGGCCGCAATTGCGACCTCGGGTGTGATCCTCTCGGCGGCCTATGCGCTGTGGCTCTATCGCCGCGTCGTGTTGGGCGAGCTGATCAAGGAAAGCCTGAAAACCATCACCGATATGACCGCGCGCGAAAAATGGATTTTTGCACCGCTGGTGGCAATGACCCTGATCCTGGGTGTTTACCCGGCGCTGGTCACAGATATCATTGGCCCCTCGGTTGAGGCGCTGCTTATTAACTACGAAACCGCACTGGCTCATGCTCCGGCAGCAGGCCAAGTGGCTGCGCACTGACGGGAGCCATCCAAGATGATCTCTGCTGATCTGAATATCATCCTGCCGGAAGTCATTCTGGCGATCTACGCGATGGTCGCGCTTGTGGGCGCGGTCTACACCGGAAAGGACGCGCTGGCCGGGCCGCTGACCTGGCTGACGGCGGGGGTCTTTGTCCTGCTTGCGGCCTGGATTGGTCTGGGCGGTGAAGGCAACCAGACCGCCTTTGGCGGCATGTTCAACGACGATGGCTTTGCGCGCTTTGCCAAAGTGACCATCCTGCTGTCTGCCGCCGCTGTGCTGGTGATGGGCAAGGACTATATGGCGCGCCGCGACATGCTGCGCTTTGAATATGCCTCGCTTGTCTCGCTGGCCGTTGTCGGCATGATGATGATGGTAAGCGCGGGCAACCTGATGTCGCTCTACATGGGACTCGAGTTGCAATCGCTGGCGCTCTATGTCGTCGCCTCGCTGCGTCGTGACAGCGTGAAATCGACCGAAGCGGGCATGAAATACTTCGTGCTGGGCGCGCTCTCCTCCGGTTTGCTGCTTTATGGCTCCTCGCTGGTCTACGGCTTTGCCGGGACAACTGATTTCGCGGGGATCATCATTGCGGCGGGCGAGGGGCACACCACTCTCGGTCTGCTCTTTGGTCTGACCTTCATTGCCTGTGGCCTTGCGTTCAAAGTGTCGGCTGTGCCGTTCCACATGTGGACACCGGATGTCTACGAAGGTGCGCCAACGCCGATAACAGCGTTTTTTGCCACCGCGCCAAAAGTGGCGGCTATGGCCCTGTTTGCGCGCGTCGTGCATGATGCCTTTGGCGGCGTTGTGAAGGATTGGCAGCAGATCATCGCGCTGCTTTCGCTGCTGTCGATGTTCCTGGGCGCGGTTGCGGCCATCGGTCAAAGAGACATCAAACGCCTGATGGCCTATTCGTCGATTGCCCATATGGGCTATGCGCTGATGGGTCTGGCGGCAGGGACAGCCTTTGGCGTGCAGGCGATGCTGATCTATATGGCGATCTACGTCACCATGAATATCGGTACATTCGCCTTTATCCTGTCGATGGAGAAAGATGGCCACCCGGTCACGGATATTGCCGCGCTGAACATGTATTCCAAGCGCGCGCCCGGCAAGGCGCTGGCCATGCTGATCCTGCTGTTCTCGCTGGCGGGGGTTCCGCCGCTGGTCGGGTTCTTTGGCAAGTTCTATGTGCTGCGGGCCGCCTATGATGCGGGCCTCGCGTGGCTGGCCATCGCGGGTGTGATCGCCTCTGTGATTGGCGCGTTTTATTACCTGCGTATCGTCTTCTTCATGTACTTTGGCGACGAAGACGCCGAAGGGCTGGATCAGGGCCGCAACCCGGTGCTGATGGGCTTCCTGATGGCCTCGGCTGCGGTGATGCTGATCGGGGTTGTAAACCTCTTTGGCATCGAAACGCTGGCTGAAGCGGCGGCGCTGACGCTGGTCAACTAAGCGCAGCTCACAAAACAAGTTTGAAAGACGCGCCCGCGACGGGCGCGTCTTTTTGCATTATCATCAGCGCAATATCTCACGAGGAGTGAAAACGCATGTTGCAAGATTGGCCCCAAGGATACGGTCGCGTGGTGCTTGAGGAAGTGGACAGCACCAATGCCGAGGCTCTGCGTCGCGCCCCGGATCTGACCGGGCCAACCTGGATCTTGGGGCTTAAGCAGACTGCTGGGCGCGGGCGTCGTGGGCGCGACTGGCGCTCGCAATCTGGCAATTTTGCCGCCACGCTGGTGCTACGGCCGCAGGAAACCCCGGATGTGGTTGCCCTGCGCAGTTTTGTGGCGGCGCTGGCGCTGTTTGATGCCTTTGTGGCGGTCACGGGCCGCGCCACCGGCTTTGCGCTGAAATGGCCCAACGACGTTTTGTTGAACGGCGGGAAGGTCGCAGGCATCCTGTTGGAAAGCGCGGGGATCAGTGGCCAGCAGATCGCACATATGGCGATCGGGATTGGCGTCAATCTGGCCCAGGCCCCGGATGCCAGCGCGCTTGAGGCCACCGCGACACGCCCGGTGTCGTTGCTGTCCGAAGGCGGCGCTGCTGTCACGCCAGAGGCGTTTCTGGAGGTGCTGGCTCAGGCCTATGCCGCCTGGGAGATGCAATTTACCACCTACGGCTTTGAGCCGATCCGCGCGGCTTGGATTGCCCGCGCCGCCAAAATCGGCGAGGTGATCCGCGCCCGCACCATGCGCGAGGAGTTCACCGGCACGTTTGAGACGGTGGACAAACAGGGCAATCTGGTGTTGAAGACGGCGCAAGGCGCTGTGGCGATCCCCGCCGCTGATATCTTTTTCTGAGGGTGGTGAGCATGCTTCTGACCATTGACTGCGGCAATACCAATACCGTGTTTTCGATCTGGGATGGCACGCGGTTTCTGGCGACTTGGCGCACAGCCACCATGCACCAGCGGACCGCTGATCAGTATTTTGTCTGGCTGTCCACACTGATGGAAGTGCAAAAGCTGAAGGTTGAGATCACGGATATGATCATCAGCTCCACCGTGCCGCGCGTTGTGTTCAATCTGCGGGTCTTGGCCGATCGGTATTTCAATTGCCGGCCGCTGGTGGTAGGCAAGCCGGAATGCAATTTGCCCGTGGACGTCCGTGTCGATACCGGCACCCAGGTGGGCCCAGACCGGCTGGTTAACACGGTAGCTGGCCATGCCCTTTATGGCGGTGATCTGATTATCGTTGATTTTGGTACCGCAACCACCTTTGATGTTGTAGCTGCTGATGGGGCCTATATTGGGGGTGTGATTGCGCCGGGCGTGAACCTAAGCCTTGAGGCGCTGCATTTGGCTGCAGCCGCGCTGCCACATGTTGATATCAGCAAACCGCAATCGGTGATCGGTACCAATACCGTGGCCTGCATGCAATCGGGTGTGTTCTGGGGCTATGTTGGCCTTGTGCGCGAGATTTGCGCCCGCATCAAAGCCGAGCGTGATCGGCCTATGAAAGTAATTTCTACGGGGGGGCTCGCCCCGTTATTTCAACAGAGCGAAGCGTTGTTTGACGCTTTTGAAGATGACCTAACAATGCATGGGCTCACAGTGATCCATGCCTACAATACAGAAAGCTAACGCATTTATGAGCAGTGACCGTTTGATCTATCTGCCCCTTGGTGGGGCGGGTGAAATTGGCATGAACGCCTATGTTTATGGCTATGGTCCGCAGGGCAAAGAACGTCTGATCCTGGTGGATCTTGGCGTGACTTTTTCCGATATGGAAACTTCGCCCGGTGTTGATCTGATTTTCCCGGATATGAGCTGGCTGATCGCCAACAAGGATCGGCTGGACGCCATTTTCATCACCCATGGCCACGAAGACCACGTGGGCGCGGTGGGCCAATTTTGGGAAAAGCTGGGGGCCCCGGTTTACGCGCGGGCTTTCACGGCCAATCTGGCGCGCCACAAGATGCGCGATCAGGGATTGCCCGATGATGTTGTCACCACGATAGGGGCCTGGCCCGAGGTGACGCAGGCCGGCCCGTTCAGCGTCGGCGTTCTGCCGATGTCGCATTCGATTCCCGAGAGCGGCGCGTTGGTGATCGACAGCCCGGCAGGTCGCGTCATTCACACCGGCGATTTCAAGCTGGATGAGACCCCGATTGTGGGCGAACCCTTTGATCCCGACCTTTGGGCGTCGGTCAGCAAAAATGGCGTCAAGGCGCTGGTCTGCGACAGCACCAATGTGTTTTCGCCCCATGCGGGCCGCTCCGAAGCCTCGGTTGGTCCCGAAATTGAAAAGCTGGTGGCCGCGGCCCCCAATATGGTCGCAGCGACCACCTTTGCCTCCAACGTGGCGCGGGTCAAAACCCTGGCCGAAGCAGGCGAACGCGCTGGTCGCTCGATCTGCCTGATGGGCCGCGCCATGCGCCGGATGATCGAAGCCGCGATTGAAACCGGGGTGCTTGACAGCTTTCCCAAGGTGGTCTCACCCGAGGATGCCCGCGCGCTGCCACGCGAAAACCTGATGCTGCTGGTTACAGGCTCGCAGGGCGAACGCCGCGCCGCAACCGCACAGCTCGCACGCGGCAAGCATAATGGCATGACCCTGAAAGAGGGCGATCTGTTCCTCTTCAGTTCAAAAACCATTCCGGGCAATGAAAAAGGTGTGTTCCGCATTATCAATCAGCTGTCCGAGAGGGGCGTTGATGTCGTGGATGATACTGGCGGTCTGTATCACGTGTCCGGCCATGCCAACCGCCCCGACCTTGAGCGGCTGCAGGATATCGTGAACCCGGATATGGTGATCCCGATGCATGGCGAACACCGCCACCTGCGCGAGCATGCGAAACTGAGCGAAGCCAAGGGCCGCGCCAGTGTCGTGGCTGTCAACGGCACGATGCTGGATCTGACCGGCGCAGCACCAAAAGTGACCGAGTTTGTCGAGACCGGCCGGACCTATCTGGATGGCACGGTCAAGATTGGCGCGCTGGATGGTGTGGTGCGTGATCGTATCCGCATGGCGCTGAATGGTCATGTCATGGTGAATGTCATTCTGGACGAAGACGATGAGCCCTTGGGCGAGGCCTGGGTGGAAGTGATGGGGTTGCCGGTACAGGGCAGCAGCAATGCACCGCTGGCTGATATTCTGGAAGCGGACCTGACACAGTTCTTGGGCCGGGCCGGCGCAAAAACGCTGGCGGATGATGACAAACTTGAAGAGGGGCTGCGCCGCATAGCGCGCAATTCCTGCAAGGATGAAATCGGCAAAAAACCGGAATGTACGGTGATCATCAGCCGCCTGAGCTAAGCGCAGGCAAGAGCATACAAAAAAGGGGCCAGCTGGCCCCTTTTTCTATTATATCAAACGACTGTTTAAAACGATTTAGCTGGCGCGCCGCTCATCAAAGCTGAGCGCGATAAAGCTGGGCAGGTGATCGCCCATGCCCACAACATCATTGCCATGGCCGCGATCGTTGCCGCGCCCGCGCGAGCGGCTACGCCCCGAAGGTTTGTCGCGGTTTGGCTGCTTGTTGTCACGCTTGGCAGTGTCTTTCTTGTCCTGCTGTGGCGCGGCACTCTCGGCCTTTTTCTCGACTTTTTTCTCGGGCTTGGTGTCGGTGTCTTCCGCTTTGGCCTTTTTCGGCTTGCTCGGCGTCACCGGGTTTTCAATGCGCGGGATCTCTTTTTGAATCAGCGCTTCAATCGCGGCGAAGTTCTTTTCGTCGCGTGGCACGCAGATCATCACGGTCTTGCCAGACTTTCCAGCGCGACCCGTGCGGCCGATGCGGTGCACGTAATCTTCGGCATGGCTGGGCACGTCAAAGTTAAAAACGTGGCTCACATCCGGGATGTCGAGCCCGCGCGCCGCCACATCAGACGCCACAAGAAAGCGCAGCTCACCACTACGGAAGGCATCAAGCGTTTTTGTGCGATGGGACTGATCCAGATCGCCATGGATCGGCGCGGCGTCCAGCCCGTATTTCTTCATCGATTTGGCGGTGATATCAACGTCGGTCTTGCGGTTGCAAAAGATGATCGCGTTGGTGCAGGCATCACCTTCCTGTTTGATCAACTCGCGCAGTACTTTGCGCTTTTCGCTGCCTTCGCGGTCGCGGCGCGAGGCTTTGAACATCACCACGCCTTGGGTGATATTTTCCGATGCCGTCGCTTGGCGTGCCACTTCGATGCGCACCGGGGCCGATAGGAACGTGTTGGTGATGCGTTCAATTTCAGGGGCCATTGTGGCCGAGAAGAAAAGTGTCTGACGGGTGAATGGCGTAAGGCCAAAGATCCGCTCGATATCGGGGATGAACCCCATGTCAAGCATACGGTCGGCTTCGTCCACCACCATGACTTTAACGTCCGACAGGATCAGTTTGCCCCGTTCGAAATGGTCCAGCAGGCGGCCCGGCGTGGCAATCAGGACATCAACGCCCTTGTCGATGATCGCCTCTTGTTCCTTGAAGCTCACGCCGCCAATCAGCAGCGCTTTGGTCAGCTTCAGATGCTTGGTGTAAGCGTCGAAGTTTTCGGCCACCTGGGCGGCCAATTCGCGCGTTGGGCAAAGCACCAGGCTGCGCGGCATCCGGGCGCGGGCACGGCCACGGGCAAGAAGCGAAATCATTGGGAGGGTGAAGCTGGCGGTTTTGCCAGTGCCGGTTTGGGCAATGCCCAGAACATCCTTGCCCTCAAGTGCGGGCGGGATCGCGCCAGCCTGAATTGGGGTGGGGCTTTCATAGCCCGCTTCGGCGACGGCTTTCAGAACTTTTGGGTTCAGATTCAGATCGGAAAATTTTGTCATGCGTATCCGTGATTTACGGACACTCAGGCCCGTAGCGGCGAAGGGGGATCAGGCCCGTATGGCCTCGTGTTATGTCACGGTAATGATCCCTCGCGCAGGGCATAGCCTAATCCGTTGAAGAGGTCAACGAAAGCTCGGCCTTGCGCCGCAGTGTCAGCGATTTGTTTCTGTTTTGGAAACAGATGCTTGCCAATCTGGAAAATGTTTCGCCCGCTTTGCCGCCAAGTCCAGCGTGAACACGCGCAGCATGTTTTGGCCTTCTAAGGCCTCCAGCAGGCGCGGCGTGGCGAGGCAAACCTCTTCGAAAAAGGCGCGCAGATCCGCCTCGCCGGTTTCGGTCAGGCCCGAAAACAGCGCGTGCCGCGTGATGCGCCCGCCCGACGACCCGCCCGTCAATTCGGCCCGATAAGACCCGCGCGTCAGGCGGAACTGCATGATTTCAAGCCATTTTTCCCAGCTTTCCACATGTCGATGACAGAGCAACACATCAGGCGCGGTCTGCTGCGGCATTTCCTGATCGCCGTGCTGAAAGATGCGGTGGATGCCGAATTTGACATCTGCATGCCCGGTGCGCGCGATCACCTTGCCGGCGGTGTGGCTGATGAACCCGTCTTTGAAAAGCCCGCCGAAATTCGGATAAAGCGCGCGCTCGACGCTCTGTTTGTCCCGCCCGGCGGGCACTTTGGTTTTGCAATAGGTTTTCGGCCCGGCAGTCTCGCTCACGTCGCAAAGCGATTCCACAGGCTCGACTCGCAAACTCGGCATGTCTGCGGGTTGTGCCGCAAGGATTTCGGCCATGGGCCGGGTCGGGCAGAGGAATTCATCCACATCGATATGCGCCAGCCAATCCAGCCCCTCAGCCTGCCGATAGGCGCGCGACGCATTCTGAACCTGTCGCACCTGATGTTTCTTGGGGCGGCGGCCATGGGTCTTTTGCCAATAGGCGTCGTCGCACAGCGTGGTGGTGACGGCGGGATTGTGCGCCAAGGCAGCGGCCGTTTCGGCGTTGGCATCATCTAGGTAGACAAAGATGTGATCCGCCCCCAGATCCAGATGGTAGGCGACAAAATTCAGCGTGTCTTCTGTCGGGGCTTTGATTGTGGTGACAATGCCCCAGCGCGGGGTGGCAGCGGTCATGGGGTGATGACCTCTTGGCTCATTTTTTCGATCTTACGCGCCAGATCGAGGTTGATTTCATAAAGCGCGTCATGGGCGGCAAGCGCTTTCAAAACATCCGGGCGGGCGCGGCACATCTCGTCAAAGAAAGCGTCTATACTTTCATTTTCATTATTTGGGTCAAGGCTTTCCAGCGCAGAGCTCACGTCGATGCCATCGGTTTGGACCTGGCGATAACCTTCTGCAAGGCGGCGCGGCAGGGCGCTTTGGAATTTGGCAAAGCTGGGCGCATGGCAATGCGCGATGCGCAGGTCCGCGGCCATTGCCCCATTGCTGGCCGCTTTGCGCTGATGCTTGACGACATAATTGCCAACGCGAATTTTTCCGATCTTGCCGCGCACAAAAATGCGGGGATGCGCAGGGCCCAGGATCAGATCAGGCAGATACCGGCCAAACACCGGATAAAGATCGTCGCGCTGGTTGGCGTCGAGGCCATAATCATCTGCCGGCGGGCGGAACAAATGCGGTGCATCGGCAAATTGTTCGACAACCGGCAGGGTCAAAAAGGCAAGATCACCAGAGGTGCTGGCCAGACGGTCAGCCACCGGCTGATCCGCGGTCAGGAATTCATCCGTGTCCAGCATGGCAATCCAGTCAAGCCGCATATTGCGCCGGGCACGATTGAAATAAAACAGCTTTCGGGCGTTGCGCGTGGTCAGCTTTTCGCGCTGCTCTTCGGTGATGACGGTTTCATCGGCGATGACAATGCTGATACGCGGATGGTGCATCAGCTCTTCGGGGGCATGGGCCGGGTCATCGGCGGTCAGCACAACGGCGTCGGCCCCCAAATCCAGATGATGCGCGGCAAAGCAGATCGCCTGTTCGCGGTCCTCATTCAAGGTGGCGGCCACGCCCCAGCGCAGGCGCGCGGGGTTGGTTTCGACAATACGGCGCGGCACCGGGATCGGGTTGGGGTTTGTCAGCGCGCGGCGCTTGCGGCGATGGTCCGCCATGCGGCGCAGACGTCGAAACAGCGTGCCGGGATCGGTGTTGATGGCGTCAAGCAGATGTTCGGCCAACGGGCGCACAACCGCATCCTGCCTGGCGTCCTGCCAGAGCCGCGTCAGTACAGCGACATCCAGCCCGCCGCCCAATAGCGCATAGGTCGGGCTGTCCAGCGGCAGGGCGGTATTTGATTTTTCCGCGCCCGAAAACACCTCATCCGGGCGGTGGCCGGAATAAAGCCGCTCAAATTCGTAAAGTTTGATCATCGCAAACATCAGCATCAGCGCCCGGCCAATGCTGCGCTGCGCCTCGTTCACGCCATGGTCACCAAACGTCGTGATCGCCGACACCAGCCAGCGCAGCGGCAGGTGCGCGATCAAGAAGTCGCCATGTTCCGCCCAGATGCGTTGAAATAGCGCGGGGGCATGATCCGGGAAATCTGTTTTGCGCAGGTTGGAAATCACCAGCCCGTGCAGCGCCAGCAGGGCAGGTTGCCCGTCAAATTCCTGTTCCAGCGTATGTTTTTTGGCCGCATAGCTGGACCCGCCCGCCTTGCGCGGGCTGGCGGCAGTCGGCGTGGTGCACAGCGCAGCCAGATCCGTATCAAGCGGCGCAAGCGCCTCGCCCTCGGCATAGTCCAACGGTTCGCGCCGCGATTCGGCGCGCTCCATCAGTTTGTCGTATCCACCCGGATATGTTTCTGTCTTTGCCATCTGCTCGTGCGGCCCCGATTTGGCCGCCCTTGGGTTGAGCGGCTAGACCATCATTTCCTTTGTAGCGGTAAGTCGCACGTCTGGATAGTCTCTGCCGACGCGATCAATATCCCATTGCAGTCGCGTCAGGTACACGATGTCCCCATCATGATCGTGCGCGATGTGCTGTTTATTGGCTTCGGTAAATTTATCAACGGCTTGCTTGTCGCCGCTCACCCAGCGGGCGCTGGTAAACTGACTGGCGTCAAAGCGCACTGGCAGGCCATATTCCAGTTCAATCCGGCTGGCGAGCACTTCAAATTGCAGCGCGCCGACCACGCCAACGACAAAGCCCGACCCGATCGAGGGTTTGAAGACTTTGGCCGCACCTTCTTCGGCAAATTGCATCAGCGCTTTTTCAAGGTGCTTGGCCTTCATGGGATCGCCTGCACGCACGCCCTGCAAAAGTTCGGGCGCGAACGAAGGGATGCCGGTTGCGCGCAGCATTTCGCCTTCGGTCAGCGTGTCGCCAATGCGCAGCTGCCCGTGGTTGGGAATGCCGATGATATCGCCCGCCCAGGCCTCTTCGGCCAACTCGCGGTCCGAGGCGAGGAATAGCACCGGGTTGCTGATTGCCATGGGCTTTTTGCTGCGCACATGGGTCAGCTTCATGCCGCGTTTGAAATGGCCGGACGCCAGGCGCACAAAAGCCACGCGGTCGCGGTGCTTTGGGTCCATATTGGCCTGGACCTTGAAGACAAAGCCCGCGACCTTTTTTTCTTCGGGCGCAATGGCGCGTGGATCGGCGGATTGCACCTGTGGCTCTGGCCCGAAATTGGCAATACCATGCATCAGTTCCTGCACCCCGAAGGAGTTGATGGCAGAGCCGAACCAGATGGGCGTCATATGCCCTTCCAGCACCGCCTGCGGGTCAAGCTTGGGCAGCAGCTCCTTGGCCATTTCGACCTCTTCCAGGAACTTCTCAAGCAGGTCGGCGGGCACGTGTTCGGCCAGTTTCGGATCATCCAGCCCCGAAATTTCAATGCTTTCCGCCACTTTGTTGCGGTCCGCGCGATCCATCAGCTCCAGCCGGTCGCGCAGCAGATCGTAACAGCCCAGAAACTCGCGCCCGACGCCAATCGGCCAAGAGGCCGGGGTGACGTCAATCGCAAGGTTTTCCTGAATTTCATCAATGATCTCAAACGTGTCCCGACTTTCGCGGTCCATCTTGTTACAGAAGGTCAGGATCGGCAGGTCGCGCAGGCGGCAGACTTCGAAAAGCTTTTGCGTCTGGCTTTCGACACCTTTGGCCCCGTCGATCACCATCACCGCCGCATCCACCGCCGTCAGGGTGCGATAGGTATCTTCGGAAAAGTCCGAGTGGCCCGGCGTGTCGACCAGGTTGAACCTGTAGGTGTCAAAGTCAAAGGACATCGCCGATGCCGAGACCGAAATGCCGCGGTCCTGCTCCATCTTCATGAAGTCCGAGCGCGTGCGCCGCGCTTCGCCCTTGGCACGCACTTGGCCCGCCATCTGAATCGCGCCACCATAAAGCAGGAACTTTTCAGTCAGCGTGGTTTTGCCCGCATCCGGGTGCGAGATGATCGCAAACGTGCGGCGACGCGCGATTTCGGGCGGGAGTGCGGGGCGGTTTGTGGCGGTGTCTAACATGTTGGCGCATATAGCTGCCCGACCGCCGCCGCGCAAGCCAGCCTGCACAGTGCCCGTGCCTTGTGCAGAGGGTTTATCGCCCGGAAGCGCGCCGCAGATATTCGGCGGTGTCGATGTCCTGTAAAAAAGCTTCGTTCAGCTCAAGCGCGATGGCGTCTTTGCCGGGCAGGCCGGGCTGACTTTGCGCGAATTTTGCCGCCAGTTCCCGGGGCAGCACCGGGCGGGTGCTGTGGGTGACGGCCATGGTTTCGGTGGCTATGCCCTCGGCAAAGATGATTTCATGCGTATCAAACAGGATCTGGACATATTCGACAAAACCGCCGTCGGTTGTGGTGATGCTGTCGCCGTTCACCAGATGCCGCGCCTTCACCAGAAGCTCTGCTTGGCCAACGCCAAAGGCATCCTGTCGTTGATAGATGAACAGCCGGTGGTCCGGGTGCACGGTCAGATCGCCAAGATTGTTGAGCGTGCCGGCCTTGATGGTGACGGGCGCAAAGGGGCCGCTGGCGCGCAGGGTGCTGCGGCCGATCCAGCGGATTTTCTGGATGCCGGAATCACGGGTCAGGATGCGATCCCCAACCTTGAGCGTTTCGACCGGGTGCTGCGCCCCCGTCGCCATGGTGATATTGGTGCCTGCCGCAAAGGACACGCAGTTGATCAGGGCCATGCGCCGCTTTGCGTTTTCGCAATCAATGCCAACAAGCGTATAGGCGGTTTTTGCGGCTAGGGGGGCCAGCGGGTAAAGGTAAATTTCCGCGATATGGCCGCTGGTGTCCACTTCGACCAAAATCAGCGCTTCGATGGTGCCCCCGTGCAGGGGCATCAAGGTGATGCAGCTGTCCAGATGCAAAGTGGCCCCGGGCGTGCCAAGCGCGGAATTTGGCGCGACCTGATAGCCGCCCTGCGGGGTCAAGATGACAGAGAGGGCGCGCGATTGCGCATCGGCACCCAGCTCATAGCTGTCATCCAGCAAGAGCTCTGCGGCATGCGATAGCGCATCACCGTGGTTGGCACCGCTCGTGACAAGGAAATCAGCAGCGCAATAGACCGGCAACTGCTGTCCGGCGCTGGATGGTGCCATCTGGTCCGATACCTCTGTGTCAGACATTCACTTTCCCTTTGTCTTGCGTCTTCTCAAAGATGCTGACCAAATATGGCAACATCAGGGATTGCCCTCGGCATTTTGCTGGCAGAGGGGCAAGGCAGCTGCGAAGGTAGCATAAAAGTTGGGAGCGCGACTATGGATTTGGGACTCACCGGGAAAAAAGCATTGGTTTGCGCCAGCTCAAAGGGGCTGGGGCTGGGCTGCGCCGAAGCGCTGGCTGAGGCTGGCGTAGATCTTGTGATGAATGCGCGCGGCGCAGAGGCGCTGGAAGCTGCGGCAGATGATATCCGCAAGCGGTTTGGCGTGTCAGTCATGACTGTCGCTGCGGATGTCACCACTGCAGAGGGACAAGCGGCGGTGCTGGCAGCTGCCAAGGGGGCTGATATCCTTGTGACCAATGCCGGGGGGCCGCCGCCGGGCCTCTGGAGCGATTGGGACCGCGACGATTTCATCAAGGCGCTGGATGCCAATATGCTCGCGCCCATCGCGCTGATGAAGGCGATGCTGCCTGATATGATTGCCAAAGGGTGGGGACGGGTGGTCAACATCACGTCAGTTTCGGTCAAAGCGCCCATTCCGCAACTGGGCCTGTCAAACTCCGCCCGTGCTGGCCTGACTGGCTATGTTGCCGGCACCGCGCGGCAGGTGGCTGAACATGGTGTGACCATCAACAACATGCAGCCGGGTATTCATGCGACGGATCGGGCGGTTGCGCTGGACGGGGGCGCGGGCAAGGCAGAGGGCATTTCCGCAGCAGAGGCGCGTGCTAACCGCGAAGCCGGCATTCCGGCGCGCCGCTATGGCACGCGCCAGGAATTTGGCGCAACCTGTGCCTTCCTCTGTTCGCAACATGCCGGGTTTATCGTGGGGCAGAACATCCTGCTCGACGGCGGCGCGACCAACACCACAATGTAAGACCCGGAAACCAAATGGCCGAGAGTTTTTCCCTTGCGGATCATATCTTTAATGCGCAGTCTATTGCCGATCTTGCCCATGAATATGCGGCAGCTCTGCCGGGGTTTGACCCGGCAGCGTTTCAGTCGACTGTCCTGGCCGGCTTCGAAGAGCGCGGGTTTCTGGAGCGGCTGGAATGGATTGCCGATTGCCTGACGCCATACTTGGCAGATGATTTCCCGCGTATGGCGGATCAGCTTGAGGCGACCATGGTCCCAGAGCTTGACCCCACGCGCACGGATGATGATTTTGGGCGGTTTATCCATGCGGTGCCCGGCGTGCTGGCGGTGCGCCATGGGCTGGCGGCGCATCCGGACCGCGCGCTTGATCTGCTTTATCGAGCGACGAAACGGTTCTCGATGGAGTTTTACATTCGACCGTTCCTCAATCACTGGCCAGAACAGACCTATGCCCGGCTACAGCTGTGGGTGCGGGATGACAATTATCACGTGCGCCGCCTGGTCAGTGAAGGCACCCGCCCCAAACTGCCCTGGGCCAAAAAAGTGACGCTGCCGCCAGAGAAAACGCTGCCGCTGCTGACGGCCCTACATGGGGACACGACCCGCTATGTGACCCGCTCTGTGGCCAATCACCTGAATGACATTGCCAAGACCGCGCCAGATCTCGTGGTCAAAACACTAAGCGATTGGCGCGATACAGATCAGCAAGACCCCAAGGAACTCGGCTGGATGACACGCCATGCGCTGCGCACCTTGGTGAAACAGGGGCATGGCGGGGCGCTTGCGCTGCTGGGCTATGCGCCCGACGCGCCAGTGCGCTTGCGCAGCCTGCAGCTCAAATCAGCGACCGTTGCCGCCGGGAAGGCCGTGGAATTTGATCTGACACTGACAGCAGAAAAACGATGCCCGGTGATTGTGGATTATCAGATCGTCTTTCAGCGCCACGGCGGAAAGACGAGTGCCAAAGTCTTTAAGCTTAAGCAGACCGTTGTGCCCGCCGACAAACCGCTCTTGCTGTCAAAGCGTCATGTCCTAAAAGCAGACGCGACAACCTTTCGGCTATACCCCGGTGCCCATGAGGTGATTGTGCAGGTCAACGGCAAAGAGATGGGGCGCGCCAGCTTTGCGCTGACGGTTTAGCGGCAGTCCCCCGTGATGACAGGGTTTCACATTCGCGTGGGACACAGCGCCGGGCGCTAGCTTGACGATTTCCGCGCTGTTACAGCGGATTGACAGCAACCATCAGGAGAGCGCCATGACGGCCACCGCAATTATCGCCATCTTTGCCTTCATCATAGTGGCAAGCCTTTACGTGGCTCCGCGCCGTGCCTCGGTCGAAGGGTTCTTTGGTGGTCTCAGCGCGACGGGCGTTGCGCCGGGGTTGTGGACCTTGGTCCTCAGTCAGGTGACAACCTGGATTTTTGCCCGCTCGCTGATGAATGCCGCGATCCTAGGGTTCTTCTATGGCATTGCCGGTGTGCTGGCCTATGCGGCCTATTACGGCTCTTTCCTGACGGGCGGCTTTATTGTCGGGCGCTTGCGGCGGCGGGGGGCACGCTCGGTCCAGGATTGGCTGAGCGAGGCATTCGGTGCGCTGGGCACAGGATGCTATAATCTGGTGATTGCGCTGCGATTGTTGTCCGAGGTTTTCGCTAATTTGATTGTGGTTGGTCTGATCTTTAGCGCGGCGCTGCCCGAAGTGGCCTTTGCCGAGACCGCATCGATCCTGATCGTGGGGGCATTGGCGCTGGGCTATTCGGCTTGGGGGGGCTTCAGCGCGGCGTTGCGCACCGATGTGGCGCAGATGCTGCTGTTTCTTGTGGTTTTTGCGCTGGCCTTTCTGGCGCTGGTGCTGCAGCCGGGGTTTTCGCTCGGCGCGGTGCTGACTGCGGAGGGTGTTTCGGGCCAATACAACGGCTGGGTGCTGCTGATCGTGGCCTTTCTGCAGGTGTTTTCCTATCCGGTGCATGACCCGGTGATGATGGATCGCGGCTTTGTCGCGGATGAGGCAACAACCCGCAAAAGCTTTCTGCATGCGTTCTGGATCTCGGCGCTGTGCATCATCGGCTTTGGGTTCTTTGGTATTCAGGCCGCTTTGGAAGGGGCAGAGTATGATGGTCAACTGATCGGCACATGGGCGACGATCCTGCCGGCATGGGTCTTTGTGCTGCTTCTGGTGTCCTTGCTGGTATCGGCGCTGTCGACGCTGGACAGCGCGCTCAGCTCGGCGGCGCGTCTGGTGGTCGAAGAACTGTCGCTGGCCCCCAAGACCCTCAATGGTGGGCGTATCGCCATGCTGGTGTTTGCCCTCGCGGGGGGTGCGCTGACGCTTTGGGGCAATCAATCGCTGTTTGATGCGGTGGCCGTGTCTGGGACCGCGTCAATGTTCCTGACGCCGGTAATTGTGGCCGGGCTTTTGATGCGCCGCAAGGTGGCGCTCTGGGCTTATGTGGTCAGCTTTGGCGCGGCCATGCTGGGCGCGGCCGCCTATTTCCTGCGCGCCAACGAGGCGGTGGCTGCGGTTCTGGTTGAGGGGCACAAATACGAACAGCTCTTGCAGATTTGTATTGCCGTTCTGGTTGTCGGTTTTGTCGCTGTGGCGCTGGGCGCACGCAGGGTTGAAGAGGGTCAGGCAGGCTGATAAATGATTCAAAACCCGATGACTTTCATCGGGTATTGCAAGAGGCAGCCGTGACAGAAGAGCAAAGGCCGACAACGCCGCCCCGTCTGGAAATCCGCAATCTCAACCGTCGCTTTGGCGATCGGCTGGTGGTGAATGACGTGTCGCTGAGCATTGAGCCGGGGCAGGTGACGTGCCTTTTGGGGCCCTCGGGCTGCGGCAAGTCAACAACGCTGCGCATGATTGCCGGTGTTGATATGCAGGACAGCGGTGAGATTTATGTCGATGGCGAGCTGATTTGCGACACCCACTTCCGCATTCCGCCGGAGCGGCGGCAAATCGGGTTGATGTTTCAGGATTTTGCGCTGTTCCCACATCTGAGCGTCGCGGATAATGTGGCCTTTGGCCTGAAGGACAGCGCGGGCGTCAAACGGCGCCGCGTCGCGGCGCTGCTGGACAAAGTGGGGCTGGGCTGGGCGATTGATGACTATCCCCATGTGCTGTCAGGCGGCGAGCAGCAGCGCGTGGCGCTCGCCCGCGCCCTTGCGCCGCGTCCGCGCATCATGCTGATGGATGAGCCATTTTCTGGGCTGGACAACCGTCTGCGCGATGGCATTCGCGATGAAACGCTGGCTCTGCTCAAAGAAGAAGACACCGCCGTGCTGCTGGTCACGCACGAGCCGGAAGAGGCGCTGCGCATGGCCGATGAAATCGCGCTCATGCGGGACGGCAAGATTGTTCAGTGCGGCGCGCCTTACAACATCTACAACGCGCCGGTGGACCGCGAAGCCATGGCGTTTTTCAGCGACGTAAATGTCATTCGGGGCACCAGTCGCGGCGCGTTGACCGACACGCTGTTTGGGCAGTTTCTAACGCCGGGCTGCGCTGACGGGGCCGAGGTTGAGATTGTCATTCGCCCGCAGCATCTGCATCTGGATTTCTACCGTTCCGGCAAAGGCCCTGCGCCCTCGGATCTACATGGGCAAGCGGCGGCAGGGATCGTTGAGCGCGCCCGTTTTATGGGCACTGAAAGCCTAGTGGAATTTCGCATGGAACATGATGGCAGCCTCCTGAAGGCCACGGTGCCAAACGTGTTTATCCCGCAGGCTGGCACGCGCCTTTGGCTGACATTGCGGCGCGACAGATGTTTTGTGTTTCCTGTAAAGAACGTCCATTAAGGCGTTGTCAGGGTTCAAAATTTTCCGGGACGCCAAAGGGTGGCGTATCAAGCGTTGTACCGGTCAGAGCCTTCAGAAACGCGATGATATCTGCCACCTCTTGATCGCTCAGGCTGATCGGTTGAATGTCGACTTTGGCGCGATGACGCGCCCTCTCAAGCCGGTCTGAGTGCACCACGAAATCAATGGCGGCCAGCCAAGGCGCATCGGGCAGCTGCGCATCTGCAGGCTGCCAAGCATCCAGCGCGGTCAGCGGATCAAGGTGGTGCCGCACGATGCCTTCGAGTGTCGCATAGGCCCCGTTGTGCCCATAGGGCGCAGTTAAGGCCACGTTGCGCAGCATCGGCGTGCGAAAGCGATAGGCATCCTCCAGATCATCACTTTCCCCCATGCGGCCCACGTCGCGCACCATCGGGTCAAATCGGCGGGTGCGCCCGGGGCCAAAGGCGGGCAGGGCGAGCGCGTGGAATTTCTGATCACTCATCAAAGGCCCGGAATGGCAGCTGCTGCAATTGGCTTTGCCGTAAAACAGCGCCATGCCGCTTTGTTCGCTGGTGGTCAACGCGCTGATGTCACCGGCCAGATATTGATCAAACCGACTGTCGATGCTGGTCCATTCCACGGCCATAAAGGCGGCCAGCGCATTTGCGATTTCGACAATCGTGACCTCTTCGGGCGCGATGATATGCTCAAAGGCGTCGACAAAACGCGGGCCGTAATCGCCCTTTGTGCGCGTGGCTTTGGCAATGATGGGCCAGGGCGCATCAATTCGCTCATGCACAGCGCCAGCAATCTGGTTTTCGCCGGGATTGCCTGCCATTTCAAACTGCGCCACCAGCGGAAACACGGCTTGCGCGGCGAGGATGGAGTTAAAGCCTTTGGGCAGCCATTCCTCGGCGGGGGAATTGAACCCGTTCTGATAGTCGTCCGAGATGCTGAGCCGTCCATCGTGAAACAGGGTGTGGATCTCTTTGGCCCCCAGATTCCACAGCGCAGGCGCATTGCGCGGGATGCGTTTTTTGATGCGACTTGTGCCCGTGCCGGCGGTGCGCTCACGGCCCAGACCGACGCCACCTTCGCCAATGCCCAGCGACAGGCCATCGCCGGTGCCAAGATCAGGATGATGACAGGTCGCGCAGCTGATATTTCTGTTACCTGACAGGATTTTGTCGTAAAAAAGATCACGCCCCAACGCGGCCTGTTTCATGTCAAATTCAATGAAATCCGCTGCGCTGAGAGGCCTTGGGAGGTCCGCCGCAACAGCGCCTGTTGCGGCCAGAATAGAAAGACAGAAAAGATGCGCGCGATAGCTTTTGCTTTGACCTTGATGGCGACGCCGCTTGCGGCGGAAATTGAACATGCCCGTGACCTTATGGATGAGGGGAAATTTGAGCAAGCCTACCAAGAGTTGTGGCCCGCGGCGCGGTCTGGCAATGCGGATGCCGAGGAACTCATCGGCGTGATGTATGCCATGGGGCTGGGGGTGGAGCGGGACGATCAGCGCGCCTTTGAATGGTACCTGCGCAGTTCGCTCAAGGGGCATCCGGGCGCGCAGTCTGGCATTGGCTGGTATTACGAGGTTGGGCGCGGGATGCCAGCGCCCGATCTGGTGCGGGCCTATATGTGGTACACGCTCTCGGCCATTGGCGGCGATCCGGATGCGGCGATCAGCCTGGAAGAAGTGGTCAAAAAGATGACCCCGGAAGAGATCGAAAAAGCGCATGTCTTGGTGAATGACTATAAGGCTTGGATGTACCCGTTCCGCTAAGCGTTGCGGGATTGGCGAGGCGCGCAGTGCGCCTCGCCAGATATCATAGCGGTGCTTACTCGACGTCGACAGCCCGCGCCGCTGCAACCGCTTCTTCAGCCGTCGCAACTGAGGCGCTCAGCGCGTTGAAGACCTCTTCACCGTTGGCAACATTGGCTTTGAACCAGTCGTAAACCGGCGCTGCGGCCTCTTTGAACATCGCCTTTTCTTCTGGGGTTGGCACGTAAAGATCGCCGCCACCGGCAACAAACTCTTCGTAGGCGGCGATTGATTTGCGTTTTGGCGAGGCAAATGTCGCCTGTTGCAGCTGATAGAACCCATCGCTGACCACGGCGCGCAGGCCTTCTGGCATGCCGGTCAGTTTTTCATTGTTCATGAACCACAGCGCGCCCATATAGGCGTGACCGTCCAGCGTGACATATTGCAGACCCGCCTCTGGGAATTTCATGCTCATGATGTCGGTGATGCCGTTTTTGGAGCCTTCGACAACGCCGGTCTGGAACGAGGTGAAAAGCTCAGGCCATGGGATTGGGGTCGGGGAGGCCCCCAGCGCTTTAACCAGCTCTTGTGGCAGATCCGCGACCACGGTGCGGATTTTCAGACCTTCCATGTCAGATGGCATCGCAACACGGCGTTTGGTGTTGGCAAAATTGCGCCAGCCACCTGTGTTGCCGATCGTCATCAGGCGGATTGCACCGCTGGAATCTTCCATCACGCGCTTTTTCATCGTGTTGGTGAATTCCGTGCCACTGGCCAGCGCTGCCTCGGCAATGCGGTCATCTGACATCAGATAAGGCAGATCCAGCACTTGAACATAGGGGAAGATGCCCGACACACCGCCAGAGGTGGAGACATAAACGTCGATCTGACCTTCGGCGATACCTTGCAGACATTCTGCGCCGTTGGAGCACAGCTGCGTGCCCATGAAGATTTCGACTTCGATCGCGCCGTTGGAGGCCGATTCAACGTAGTTCTTGAAGACAACAAGACCGTCATAGTCTTCGTCATTTTCATTGGCATTGGCTGTAGCGCGGATGGTGTAATCCGCCGCTGAGGCCGTCATCGCCGTGGCCGCAAGCAGCGCGGCGACCGACAGTGACTTGAGGGTGTGTTTGAGCATGGTGTTTCCTCCCCTGTTAACTCAAATCAATTTGCGAAACCCGTCAGACGCGGGATCGTCATGCTAATGGCCGGGACATAGGTGATCAGAAAGATCACCGCGATTTCCACGGCCAGGAACGGTAAAATGGCTTTGGCGATGGTTTCGACTTTCTCGCGCGACACCGCCGCCGCCACAAAGAGCACCAATCCCATGGGCGGCGTGGCCAGACCCACGGTCAGGTTGACGCTCATGATGATGGCAAAGTGAATCGGGTCCACCCCAAGGTCGATAAAGATCGGCCCCAGGATCGGCCCCAGAATGATGATGGCCGGGCCCGCATCCAGGAACATGCCAACAACAAACAGCAATATGTTGATCAGAAACAGCAGGATCAACGGATTGTCGCTGAGGTTCAGGATAAAGGCAGCCAGCGTTTCTGGCGCGTGGCTCAGGCTGACCACGGTCTTAAAGGCCATGGCCGCGCCCACCAGCAACAGCACCACAGCTGATGTGATGCCAGCCCGGATCAGCACCTCGGGCAGGTCGTCAAGGCGCATGGTGCGCAAGACGCCAAAGGCAACGATCAACGCATAGGCCACCGCGATGGCCGCCGCTTCGGTCGGGGTGAAGACCCCGGCCAGAATGCCGCCCAAGATCAAGACAGGTGTTTGCAGCGGCACCACGGCGCGTTTGCAGACCATGCGGAAATCCTGGCTAACCAGACGACGTAGGCCCAGCATCAGCCCATGTGCCGCCAGGATGCCGCCGCCAAACGTCAACCATTTGGCTGTGCTGGTCGGCTCTGCGCCCAAGGGGACAAACTGCGCCAGCAGCAGCCCAATGTTGAGCCGCAAAAGCGCGAAAGAGAACCAATATTCCAGCGGTTTGATTTCGGCCCCAGAGAGGACCACACGCTGCGCCGGCGGCAGGTTGTACCGATCCGCAGTGACGCGCACCATCACCATCAGGCCGACGCCGACCATGATACCCGGCACGATGCCCGCCAAGAACAGCGCCGCAACGCTTTCGCCCATCACATAGGCATAGATGATCATGATGCCCGAAGGCGGAATGATCGGCCCAATGACCGAGCTGGCGGCCGTCACCGCGGCCGCGAATTTGCGGGTATAGCCCTGCTTTTCCATCGCTGGGATCAACATGGAGCCAAGCGCCGACGTATCGGCGACGGCCGAGCCCGAGAGGCCAGCAAAGAGGATCGACGAGAGGATATTCACCTGCGCCAACCCGCCCCGCAGATGACCCATCAGCGCTTGCGAAAATTCCACCAGCCGTACGGTGATGCCGCCTTTGTTCATCAGCTCGCCTGCAAGCATGAAAAAGGGAATCGCCATCAAAGGAAAGCTGTCCATCCCGTTGTAAACATTGCGATAGAGCAGGGTGATGTCTTTTTCCTGCCCATTGAGCCAAAGCAGGATACCCGGCGCAGCCAGCAGGCCGAAAAACACCGGCAAGCCGACGGTCAGAAAGATCAGAAAGACTGGTAGAAACCAAATCAGCATTATTCTGCCCCCCGCAGTTCTGCGCCGTCGATATGGGGCAGGCGGTCGCGCCCCCCAAGCAGGTGCACAATGTTGCGCAGCAGCAGCTCAATATTGACCGAGATCAGCAGGACGACTCCCACCAGAAGCGAGGCCATCATCCAGCTGCGCGGCACACGGTACCAGCTGTCAAAACTGATGGATGTCGGCAGGTAGAGCGAGGCGGTGGCAAAACGGCCGCCAAAGCCGGTGACTTCGCCATAGCCCAGCCGCACCGCGACCAGCAGCACCGCGAGCGAAATGACCAGCAAAAACAGATTCAGAATTGAGCCCACACGTTTGGGCAACATGTCAGGAACGGTTTCAATCGCGACAAAACCGCCGCGCCGAAACGCGGTCGGGGCCATGAGGCCGGTCATCCACAGCATGCCAAAACGCGCCGCCTCATCTGGCCAAGGCAGCGCGTTGTTTAAAATATACCGGAAAAACACCTGAATGAGAATGGCCGCCACCATGAATGCCACGGCCACACAGCCGATCCCGCGCCCAATCTTGAGCAACAGAGCATTCACGAAACTTAGCGGCGAAATAATCGCCAACAATCCGCCCATGCAGATCCCTCCCTGGTTGTGGTGCGCACCTGTCCTCCACAGGTGCGCTGCGCTTATGTTTGCGCGAACTCGCCGTATTTCCCGGCGAAAAAGGCCAGCGCGTCTCCATCGCGCATTTCGGCCCTCAGAACCTCTCCTAGAATAATCATATGATCGCCGCCGTCGTATCCTGCGACGCGTTTGCATTCAAACCGTGCGAGGCAGTTGGCCAACACGGGTACGCCTTCGATATTGCGTTCATGTTCAATATGTTGCAAGGCAAAAGCGTTCTTGGCAAAACCCATGCAGAGATCGGCTTGATCCGCCCCCAGAACATGGATCGCATAGTGGTCTGCCTCGGCGAAATAGGGGTAACGCCGTGACGTTTTGCTGGGGGCCCAAAGCACCAAAGGCGGGTCCAAAGAGACCGAAGAAAAGCTGTTTGCGGTGATGCCGACCGGGCCATCTGCACCTTGGGTCGTGACCACTGTCACCCCGGTCGCAAACCGCCCAAAAGCGTCCCGCAGCAGTCGCGTGTTTTCGCGGTCTGGTTGAAACGCAACCGGCATATTGGGCGCATGGGCATTCATCACGGCACCTCTTGTCCCAGCGCCGCCTCATACAGACGATACCAGCTTTCGCGATCAAGCGAGACCTTTAGCGCATCCGCCAGCGTTGCGATGCGCGTCAGGTTGTTGGTGCCCATGACAGGCAAAATTTTTGCCGGATGCGCCAACAGAAAGGCCACCGCAATGGCGGCGCGATCGACGTCATTTTCAGCCGCCAATTCATCCAGTACCGCGCCCAATTGGCCGCTTGCCCCCATCAAAGCGCCGCCGCCGAGCGGCGACCAGGCCATGACCGCATCGCCCTGTTTTTGATGGAAAGCCAGATCACCATTGGTGAAGGGGCTGATTTCGCCGAGTGAAATTTCGATCTGGTTTGTCACCAGTTTGGTTTTCATGCCCGATTGCAGCAGATCCCAATCCCAGGGGCGAAAGTTGGACACGCCAATGTTGCCCACTTTGCCAGAGGCCACCAGATCATCCAGCGCCGCGCCGGTTTCGTGGTGATCCATCATCGGGTCGGGGCGGTGGATCAGCAGTAGGTCAATGTGCTCGATCCCCATTTCGCTCAGGGAGGTATCGACTGATTTTTCAATATGCCGGCGCGAGGTGTCGTAATGTTTGACCTTGGCGTCCGCATAACGCCCGCAGGGGGCGATGATGTCACATTTGGTGACAATTTCCATTTGATCGCGGAGGGCTTTGTTCGCTTTCAATGCCCCGCCCAGCACGGCCTCGGCCGCGTAATCCCCGTAGATGTCGGCCTGGTCAAAGGTGGTGATCCCCTGCGCAAGGCAGGCTTGGATCTTGGCTTCGACATGGGCCGCCGAAGTGTCGCTGTCATCCCCAAGCCGCCACATGCCGTAAACGATCTGGCTCATAGAAAGGGTGGGGGAAAGGTCAACGCGGTTCATTAGCGGCGCACTCCGGTACCAAGGGGGGTTGCAGGGGGTGTGGCGGGCACGCGGCCATATTCATGCGGCAAGGAGCATGTTTTCAGGTTCGGCAGCACGCGCGCGCCAAAATGTTTGGCTTCCTCAAGATGTGGATAGCCCGAAAAGATAAAGGCGCGGATGCCCATCTTTTGGTATTCTTCGATCTTGCTCATGACCTGGTCGGTGGAGCCAACCAGCGCTGCGCCGCAGCCAGAGCGGGCGCGGCCCACGCCGGTCCAAAGATTGGGCTCGATATACCCGTATTTGTCCGCCAACTCGCGATTTTTGGCCTGATGGCTGACCCCCAAAGAGCCGCTGTCCAGCGCACGCTCGCGGATCATTTGGCCGTATTCATCATCCAGCTTGCTGACGATGTGATCGGCGTATTCCTGCGCTTCTTTCTCGGTGTCGCGCACGATCATATGCACGCGCAGTCCGTAATCGAGGGTGCGGTTGTATTTCTCGGCCACACTGTGAACGGCTTTCATGCGGCCCTTTAGCTCTTCGATCTTTTCAGGCCACATCAGATAGACGTCACAATGCTCGCCGCAGAGTTCCAGCGCGGAAGGGGAATAGCCGCCAAAATACAGCAGCGGGCCGCCGTTTTGCTGATAGGGGCGCACCGGGTCAGTGGTAAGACCTTTGAAGTTGTAGACTTCGCCCTCGTGGTTAATCTCGTCCTGAGTCCAAGCCTGTTTCAGGATCTCAACCACCTCGCGTGAGCGTTGGTACCGATAGGCGCTTTCTTCCTTTTCGCCGGGAAAATCGGAGCTGATGATATTGATCGTCAGCCGACCTTCCAGCATGTGGTCCAGCGTGGCGATGGTGCGCGCCAACATAATGGGTTGCACCTCACCGCAACGAACCGCCGCAAGCAGGTTGATCTTGTCGGTGATCGGCGCGCAGCCCGCCACAAAGGACAGCGTGTCTTGCCCAACCTGATAGGACGATGGGCAGAGGATATTGCGAAACCCTTGCTTCTCCGCCTCTTTCACAATGTTTGAACAATGCGCCCAGGACGAGCGCAGGTTGCCGTCCGGCACGCCCAGAAATTCGTAGTCATCCGAACAAAGTGCTGAAAACCAAGAAACTTCTGCGGCCTGCAGGTCTGGCGATGTGATCGGGACGACTGTCATTTTCAAACCTATGGGTTGTCTTCGCTTGCTTCTTGGGTAACATCCGCTTTGATATGGATCAATAGTGTATCAATTTTTTCTGCGACATCCTGACACGGGGGCGAATATGACAAACCGATCTCGAAATGCGCTGCCGGTATATGTTCAGATCGCTGAACTGATCATGCGCGACATAGACGCCGGGCGCCTCTTGGATGGCGAACGGCTGCCACCGGAGCGGGAAATGTCAGCGAGCCTGAACACCTCGGTGGGGACATTGCGCAAGGCGCTTGGCGAGCTCACGGAAAAAGGGCTTTTGGAGCGAATACAAGGCTCTGGCAACTATGTGCGCGCCGGGGCCACACGTGACTCTGTCTATGGCATGTTCCGCCTTGAGTTGCATGAGGGCGGTGGATTGCCCCGTGCAGATGTCCTGTCGGTCGAAACGCTGGCGAAGCCGGATGACCTGCCAGATTTTGGCTATGCTGCACGCGCAGCGCGGATCCGCCGCCTGCGGTATTTGAATGACACAATCATCGCGGTTGAGGAAATCTGGCTCGACGAATCTGCGGGGAAGGTCACGGCCAGCGCTCTGTCAGATTCGCTTTATCGCTTTTATCAGAAGCAGCTTGGCTTCTGGATCACCCGGGCCGAAGACCGCGTGGGCATTGGTCAGGTGCCGACATGGGCACCGGCAACGTTCACCAAAGCGCCGGGAACAACAGTAGGATTTGTGGAACGTTTGAGCTGGGCGGATAAAGACGCCCCGATCGAATATTCCCGCACTTGGTTTGACACGGATCAGGCGCTGTATGTGCAGCGCTTGAAATAAGGGGAGACATCATGACCCGTGACATCACCTATGGCATCATCGGCTGCGGCATGATGGGTCAGGAACACCTGCGCAACATCGCCTTGCTCGATGGCGCAAAGGTTGGCGCGATATATGAGCCAAACGACATCATGGCCAATGCCGCCAAGGCGATTGCCCCGAATGCACAGCTTTGTGCCTCGCTGGAGGAATTGTTGGACGGCAAGGATCTGGATTGCCTATTGGTGGCCAGCCCGAACCATTTGCATGTGCCACAGCTTGAAGTGATTGCAGCGCGCAACCCATTGCCCTTGCTTATGGAGAAGCCGCTGTTCACCGACCCGGCAGACGCCGATAAGCTGCGCGCGTTCAAGCAAAGCTATCCGGCTCCAATCTGGGTGGCGATGGAATACCGCTATATGCCGCCGATTCAGACCCTGCTGGAGCAGGTCGAAAAGGCGACAGGCGGCGTGACCATGCTGACGATCCGCGAACATCGTTTTCCATTCTTGCAAAAGGTCGGCAATTGGAACCGCTTCAACCAAAATTCCGGCGGGACGCTGGTCGAGAAATGTTGCCATTTCTTTGATCTGATGCGGCTGATCATTGGCGCGGATCCGGTGCGTATCACCGCCTCTGCCGGGCAAGAGGTGAACCATCTGGATGAAACCTATGATGAGGTGCCCAGCGATATCTGGGACAGCGCTTATGTCATTGTCGATTTCGCAAATGGTGCGCGCGCCATGCTTGAACTTTGCATGTATGCCGAGGGCAGCAAATTTCAGGAAGAGATCAGCGCCGTAGGTCCCAATGGCAAGATCGAGGCTTTGGTGCCAGGTCCGGGACGGTTCTGGCCAACCCATCTGGGGGAGCCGCCGGTGTCACAGGTGATTGTCAGCCCGCGCAGCCCCAAGGGGCCGCAGGTGGTTGAGATCCCGGTTGATCCGACCATTCTGGACGCGGGGGACCACAATGGGTCGACCTTTTATCAGCATGTCAAATTCCTTGAGGTCGTGCGCGGCCTCTCTGATCCCGAAGTGACGCTCATGGACGGGCTGCATGCGGTGCGCATGGGGCAGCTGGCGCAAGAGTCTGCACTTGAACATTGCGTTAAAACCTATTGATAAAAAATGATAACGCGCCATTTCGGAATGGCGCGTTATTCCGGCGGGCCTATTGCGCCGGGGCTTCTTTTGGGCGCAGCGCCAGCCAGATCAAAGCGGCACCTGCCAGAACAATAAAGGGGGCCATGGCCAGGTTGACGGCCGTCCAACCCTGCACAGCATCGCCGCCAGAGCAGTTCATCAGCCCGCCAGAGGCCAGCGAGGCAACGGTGACACCGCCAAAGACGATCAGATCGTTCATCCCCTGAATGCGGCCGCGCTCATGCGTCTCATGGGCGCTGGCCAGCATGGCTGTTGCGCCAATAAAGCCGAAATTCCAGCCGACGCCCAAGAGGATCAGCGCGACAAAGAAATTGCCAAGCTCGACACCTTGCAGGGCCACGGCCCCGGCAGCGGCGAGGATCAGCATCCCAAGCCCCACGATTTTCTCAACGCCAAAGCGGGCGATCAGATGGCCGGTGAAAAACGACGGTGCAAACATCGCGATCACATGGCCGCTGACGACATCTGCGGCGGCGTCAGTCCCAAAACCGCAGCCCACCACCGCCAGAGGGGTGGAGGTCATCATGAGGTTCATCAGCGCGTATGAAACAGTGCCGCAGATGATGGCAACTGCGATCCGCGGCGTGCGCAGCAGCTCCATCCGGCTGCGGCCCTTTGGGGCATCGGCCTTGGGTGCTTCGGGGGTCGGCAGGTCCAGCAGCAGGAAGAGCGCCATACCAATGATATTCAGCCCAACGACTGCTCCATAGGTGCCAATAAACGGCACGACCCACAGATCTGCTGTGAACTTTACAAGTTGCGGCCCAAAGAGCGCGGCCAAAAGCCCGCCGGCCATCACATAGGAAATCGCCTTGGGTCGAAAGCTATCGGAAGCGCAGTCAGCCGCCGCAAAGCGGTAAAAGCCATGCGCACTCATATAGACACCAGTGAACAGGCTGCCCAAGAGAAACAGGCCAAAGCTCCCATGATACAGACCAAGCGCGCCGACAATGCCGCCCAAAATGCCAAAGGCCGCCCCCAGCATAAAGCCAAAGCGCCGCCCCCGGCTTTGCATGATACTGGCCATGGGTGTTGCGGTCAGCATGGAGCCGAGCACGATCATGGAAATGGGCAGCGTGGCAAAGCAGGCGTTGCTCGCCAGTGATTGCCCGGCGAGGCCGCCAATGGTGAAGATCATCGGCATCTGCGCGCCAATGATGGCCTGCGCCAGCACCAGCACCACAACGGCGCGTTTGGCGCGCCTATCGTCAGCGTATTGGGTCATGAAATCTGACTAAAGCGCGCGCGCCGCTTTGCAAAGCAAAATCACTTGCGCAAAACCGCATATTTGCAGCGCGTTTTCGCAAGCGGCGGTTTGACATGCTGCACCGCATGGGTCACAGCCGGGATATGAGCGAACGGATTATCAAAACAGAGGCCTGCGTTGCGGAGGGGGCAGACTGGCTCGCACGCCAAGACGCGCGCTTTGCCACAGCCTTGCAAGAGGTCGGTCCGCTGCCGCTGCGCCTGCGCAAAGACGGCTTCGCAGCGCTGCTGTCCGCCATTGTCAGCCAGCAGGTCAGCGTCGCCTCCGCCAATGCGATTTGGGCCAAGATGCAGGCCGCAAAGCTGACGGGGCCGCGCAAGATCCTTTGGGCGCGCGAGGAGGATCTGCGCGCTGTTGGGCTGAGTCGGCAGAAAATGCGCTATGCCCGCGCGCTGGCTGAGGCGCGTATTGATTTTGCCGCCCTGCGCCATGCCTCCACAGAGGAGGTCGTGGCCCGTTTGACTGAGGTCAGCGGCATTGGCGTCTGGACCGCCGAGATTTATGCCATGTTCAGCCTGGGCCGGGCAGATGTCTTTGCGCCCGGTGATCTCGCCTTGCAAGAAGCGGCGCGCCTGCTGTTTGATCTGCCCGAGCGACCCAGTGAAAAAGCGCTGCGCCAGATGGCCGCCGACTGGTCGCCCTGGAGATCGGTTGCAGCGCGGCTCTTGTGGGCCTACTACCATGTGGCAAAGGATAGGGAAGGCATCCGATGACACGAGTACTAAACACGCTCCGCAAAGAGCCGCTTTCAGGCGAAACCCGCTCTGTTGTGGTGTTTCTGCACGGCTATGGTGCCAATGGGCAGGACCTGATTGGTCTCGCGGACCCGCTGGCTGAACATCTGCCCGACACGCTGTTTCTTGCGCCTGATGCGCCAGAAACCATCCCCGGCATGCCAATGGGACTGCAATGGTTTCCGATCCCCTGGATCGACGGCAGTTCCGAAGAGGAAAGCGAACGCGGCATGATGGCCGCAGTTGACGATCTCAACGCCTTTCTGGATGCGATGATGGTGGACGAAGACGTGCTGCCTGAGCAGGTGGTGTTGTTTGGGTTTTCGCAAGGCACGATGATGGCGCTGCATGTTGCGCCGCGCCGCGAAGATGAAGTGGCTGGTGTGGTGGCCTTTTCCGGGCGTCTCTTGCGCCCCGAGCTGCTCGCCGATGACACCGTCAGCCGCCCTGCGGTTCTGCTGGTGCATGGCGATGCGGATGATGTGGTGCCGGTGCAATCCTTGCCCGAAGCGGCCGAGGCGCTACAGCAGGCGGGCTTCAAGGACGTCTATGCCCATATCATGAAAGGCACAGCCCATGGGATCGCGCCTGACGGGCTGAGCGTGGCGTTGGCCTTTATGCGCGACAAACTCAGCCTCTGAGGGCGTCGCCGAGGCGGTGGGCATGGCCGCTTGTGGATAACTGTCACAGCCCCGTTACGGAATCATTCTACCCCTTCTCTCAAACTCATACATCGTGGGGCTTGCCAAGTGGCGAACGCGATATATAGTGGTGGTAGAGTTGGGGCGGGGTGTCCCGCCCGAATGCTGAAAATTCAGGCAGTTGGGCGGAGGTTGAGTCCCAAATGGACGGCGATTTCAGGACAGAATTTGTACACCAGCCAGGTGGGCTACGGCAGAATCCGGCATTGGTTCTAAACGCGGATTATAGACCGTTGTCATATTATCCGCTGTCGTTATGGCCATGGCAGGATGCGATCAAGGCGGTCTATATGGACCGCGTTGATATTGTGGCGGAATACGACCAAATCGTGCGCAGCCCCAGTACCGAAATTCGGATACCTTCGGTGGTGGTTCTCAGAGATTATGTCAAACCAGTAAAGCGCGTGGCCTTCACGCGCTTTAATCTTTTTTTGCGGGATGAATTCCGTTGCCAATACTGTGGCGGCAAAGGGGATTTGACGTTTGATCACGTGATCCCGCGCGCGGCTGGCGGTGTCACCAGCTGGGAAAATGTGGTTGCGGCCTGCAGCCCATGCAACCTGCGCAAAGGCTCCAAAAGCCTGCGGCAAGCCAATATGCATCTGCGCAAACCCCCTCGGCAACCGAGGGCCACAGAATTGCGCAACATGGGCCGCAAATTCCCGCCTAACCACTTGCATGAAAGCTGGGTGGATTTCCTCTATTGGGATGCCGAGCTGGAAGCGTAAACCTGGGTCATTCAAAGCGGGGGCGGGCACGGAGCTTTCAGCTGCCTAATCTAAGGCGGTCATCAGGCCAAAAACCTTGCGCCGCATCCATGCGGCCATGGGGGTGGCCTCTGATCGCTTGTGCCAGATGCCGATAATCAAAGCCGGATCAATCTTCATCGGCGGCTCAAAAACCCTGAGTCCAAAAGTCCCGGCGACTTTCTCGGCCAGTTGCGCAGGTACAAGGGCGATGAGGTCGCTTTCGCTCACCGCGCGGCAGACACCGCTAAAGACCGGCACCGTCATGGCGACTTGCCGGGTTTTTCCCACCCGGTGCAGAGCAGCATCCCCCATCGCGGCGAGGTTCCCCTCGGGTGAAAACAGAACGTGGTTCAAGGTGCAAAAGACTTCCATTGGCATCTGCTCGCCGTCTGTCAGCTCTGCGATGCCCGGATTGCCTTTGCGCGCAATCACATGGAACGGCGAATGAAACAGCGGCTGGGTGTTGATCCAGTCTGGCACGGCCATGTCGGGGATGAGCGCGATGTCGGCGTTGCGCCGCTCAAGGCTTGCTGCGTAGTCATTGGGCACAAGATCCACGAGCTGCGCCCGAATTCCAGGCGCTGATTTCTGCAAGAGATCGCCCAGGGGCGGCATCAGAAGTTCAGCGAAAAAATCGCTTGCGGCAATCCTGAATGTGCCTTCGGCGGTCTGCGGGTCAAAGACGGTTGGCGGCGCCAGCATGGCCTCTAGGCGCTCCAGTTCTTCTCGCAATCCGGTTTCAAGCCCGGCGGCATAATCGGTGGCCACCAATTGGTTGCCCTGCCGCACGAAAAGCTGATCGCCCAAAGCATGACGCAGGCGTGACAGAGCGCCCGAAACAGCGGATTGTGACATCGCCAGTCGGCGCGCAGCTTTGACGGTTGAACCTTCCTGAAGCAGCGCGTTCAAGACACGCAGAAGGTTCAGATCGAGCGTCGCGAAATTCACTTTGTCGATACCTCTTATCTGATAATGCGATTTGCCTGATAGGTTGGCCCCGTTGTATTATTCTGTCAACGAAAGCGCTTTCGTTTCAATCCACAGACAAAGGAGAGAAACGATGAAAGATCTGGCCCGGCTTGACGGCGCCATCGACTGGCTCGGCGTTCAGTACAAGACCATCCTGACACCAGCGCAAAGCGGCGGTGCGATGTCCATCGTGGACAGTTTGTCGCCCGTTGGCAGTGGCCCGCCGCGCCATGTGCATGAGACCGAAGATGAGGCATTTATCATCATGACGGGCCAGTGCAAATTTTGGCTCGAAGGGGACGAATTTACTGCCGGTGCCGGCGAAAGCGTGTTCATCCCGCGCGGCAAGGAACACACGTTCAAAGTGATTGGGGATGAGCCCTGCCGCCATGTGTTGATCCTGACGCCTGGCGGTTTTGAAGGGTTCTTTGCCGATATGGCGGCAGGTCAGTTCCGCATTCCAGAAGACATGGCAGCGATCGAAGAATCAGCCAAACGGCACAATCTGGTTTTTACCGGCCCGCCGCTGGAGTGACGTGAAATGGCAAAGCATATCGTCTATCACATTCCTGTCTGCCCCTTCTCACAGCGTCTGGAAATTCTGTTGGCTCTACGGGGGCAGCGTGACGCGGTCGAGTTCAGGGTTGTGGACATCACAAAACCCCGCGACCCCGAATTGCTCGCCAAGACACGTGGCACAACCGCATTGCCGGTGCTTGAAACCAGCGATGGTCGCATTTTGAAAGAGAGCCTGGTGATCCTACGCTATCTTGATGAGGCATTGGAGGGGCGTGCGCTGCGCCGGGCTGATCCGGTCGAACACGCGATTGAATCCATGCTGATCGCGCGTGAAGGGCCTTTTACAATGGCGGGCTATCTCTTTGTCATGAACCAGGACCGCAATCAGCGGGACGCGCATCGCGACAAAGTGCTGGCGCTTTACCGGGACATCAATGATTTTCTCGTCGATCAGAACCCAGACGGGCCATATCTATTTGACGATTTTGGCTTGGCAGAGACGGTTTTTACGCCTGTTTTCAAACGGTTCTGGTTCTTGGAATATTACGAGGATTTCACGCTGCCGGCAGAAGGCGGCTATGATCGCGTGCGGCAATGGCGTGATGCCTGCATGGCGCATCCTGCGACGGGGCAAGTCACCCAAGAGGAAATCGTCAAGCTTTATTACGACTACGCACTCGGTGCTGGAAATGGGGCTTTGCCTGCGGGGCGCGCGGTGTCCAGTTTTGCCATTCAGCCAAAATGGCAGGACAGGCCGATGCCCCCGCGCGACAAATACGCTGGTTCAGCCAGCGACCACGCGCTTGGCCTTGCCAGCTGACGCACCGCTAACAGCGCGCGCCTTTGATCAAAAAGCCCCCCTCAGCGTGGCTGAGGGGGGCGAAACGCGCGGCGTGCAGCCGGAAGGAAAGGGACGTTACTGCACGACCTTTGCGCGCTGAAGCATGCCAAAGAGATCGCGCGGATCATCTGGGTCCGCCAGCATATCCAGCGGCTCAGAAAATGGCGTGTCTTTGACGCGGTCACGGATGTAGCGCAGGGCCGAGAAATCCTCGATCGCAAAGCCGACGCCGTCAAATAGGGTGATCTGCTTGTCATCCTTGCGGCCGGTGGCTTTGCCGGTGATCACTTCCCAGAGTTCAATCACAGGGAAATCTTCGGGCATCTGCTGAATTTCGCCTTCGATGCGGGTCTGCGGCGGGAATTCCACGAAAACATCCGACCGTTCCAGAATGCCAGAGGCCAATTCGGTCTTGCCCGGGCAATCGCCGCCGATGGCGTTGATATGCACACCGGCGCCGACCATGTTGTCGCTGAGGATGGTGGCGTTTTTCTTGTCGGCGGTGCAGGTGGTCAAGATCTGCGCGCCCTGAATGGCCTCTTCAGGCGTTTGACAGATGGTCACGTCAACCCCCATGCCGCGCAGGTTGCGCGCACATTTTTCCGAGGCCGCCGAGTCCACATCATAAAGGCGCACGTTTTCAATGCCGACAATGGCCTTCATCGCCAGCGTCTGAAATTCGGACTGCGCGCCATTGCCAATCATCGCCATGGTTTTGGCATTCTTGGGGGCCAGATATTTTGCCGCCATCGCAGATGTCGCAGCAGTGCGCAGCGCGGTCAGCACGGTCATTTCGGTCAGAAGCACCGGATAGCCAGTGTAAACATCCGCCAGCAGACCAAAGGCGGTCACGGTTTGCAGGCCCTCAGATGTGTTCTTGGGGTGGCCGTTGACGTATTTGAAACCATAGGCTTCGCCATCGCTGGTTGGCATCAGCTCAATCACACCGACGTCAGAATGCGAGGCAACGCGCGGGGTTTTGTCAAACAGCTCCCAGCGGCGGAAATCGGCTTCGACATAAGACGCCAGATCGCGCAGCATGTCTTCGATGCCGATGTGATGCACAAGGCGCATCATATTGTCGACGCTTACGAATGGGACGAGGGCTTTGTCAGATGGTTGTGGCATGGGGACCTCTTAGGTGCGACGTGTCAGGTGGATGCCAGCGATCATGCAGCGCACAGAGCCGCCGGCGGTTTCGATTGTGGGGATGGACAGGGGCAGGGGCTCTGCCGATTTTTCGACAATGGCCAACTGGTCCGGGCGCAAGGATTTGAGCGCGCGCTCCGAAAGGGCCAGCACCCGGCGGTGGCCCATCAGTTCAATCGCGTTGCCTGCAAATTCACCAATCTGTTCGTGGCTCAGCGCGATGACCTCGCAGCCAGATTCCTCAAGCCGGTGCGCAACCGTGCGGCGGCGCTCAGGCTCGACAATCATGTCCAGACAAATCAGCGCATAATCGGTGCCAATGCCCATCAGCACGTTGGTGTGATAAACATCACGCCCTTGGGCATCCTTGGCCTCAAATGCGATGGGTTCATAGTTAAAATGCGTGCAGAAACGCTCCAAGATCACCGGGTCGGCGCGGTTGGATTGCACGGTATAGGCAATGCGCCCGGTGTGATCGAGCACCATGGCCCCGGTGCCTTCCAGCGCCAGATTGTCTTGCTCAAGACCCGAATAATCAATCACGTCCTGTACGCGATATTCGGCCTTCAGCATTTCGATGACATCCATGCGCCGTTCTTTGCGACGGTTTTCTGCGAACATCGGATAGATGGCGACATGCCCGCCGGCATGGGTGGAAAACCAGTTGTTGGGGAACACACTGTCCGGCGTGTCGGTGCCGGTGTCGTCAAACACATGCACCCGCACGCCAGCATCGCGCAGCTTGGCAACCGCGCCGTCAAATTCGCGCAGCGCGGCCTCAGAGGTGGCATCCACGCTGGCGTTGCTCAGGGTTTGAAACGCATTGTCATCGCGCGTTTCCGGGTTAGAGCAGAAGTGATGCGGGCGGATCATCACAACCGATTGGGGGGCTTGAACAGATTTCATCAATAGCTCCGGGTGGGTCTGTCAAAGATGCGGCGCCCCAGCGACGATGCGGCCAGGTCAACCATCAGAGAGGCGGTGCGCCCGCGCTCATCCAGGAAGGGGTTCAGCTCAACCAGGTCGAGCGAGGTCATCAGCCCGCTGTCATGCAGAAGCTCCATCACCAGATGCGCCTCGCGCACGGTTGCGCCGCCTGGCACGGTGGTGCCCACTGCGGGCGCAACGCTTGGGTCAAGAAAATCGACATCCAACGACACATGCAGCAACCCGTTGGCATCAGACACTTTTTTCAAGAATGCCGTCAAAGGTTTGGCAATGCCGTTTTCGTCAATTTCGCGCATGTCGTGGCGCAGAATGTTGCTTTGTTGCAGGGCCTCGCGCTCTGCGCCATCCACACTGCGCAGGCCGATGATGCAGATGTTTTCCTGCGGGACGGGGGCGGTCAGTTCAGGAAACCCGTCAAAGCCCTCGCGCCCGGTGAAATAGGCCACAGGCGTGCCGTGCAGGTTGCCGGAATCGGTGCTCTGCGGCGTGTGGTAATCGGAATGCGCATCCAGCCACAGCACAAATTGCGGACGATTCTGCGCCTTGGCATAGCGGCTGACGCCCAAAACGGACCCCGCCCCTAGGCTGTGATCGCCGCCCAGGAAAATCGGCAGACCGCGCGCCATCGCCGCTTCGGCGGCGTCGGCGATCGCATGGGTCCAGCCGATGGTTTCAGCCCAATGATGCACATGTTCGGCAGGCGGCGTTGCTTCAACGGAGGCTGGTTTCAAATTCCCGGTGTCGGCAACCTCATGGCCCAGCTCAGTCAAAGATTCGACAAGCCCCGCGGTGCGATAGGCGTCAGGCCCCATCAAACAGCCCCGGCGTTTCTTGCCGGAATCTACCGGCGCGCCAATGAGAATACAGGTTTTCAGTGACATCGATTCACACCCCATTTGAAGATATGATCGCAGTTTGATGCCAATTCGGGTTGAATTATAGCGCTCAAATTGTACAAATTGGGCAGTGATTGCGCGAAATGGAAGGGTAAACGTTCGAAATGGATGATGTTGACCGGCAGTTGATATCTGCGTTGCGCCACGACGCGCGCGCGTCGCTTTCGGACCTGGCGACAGAGCTGGGTGTGTCGCGGACCACGGTGCGCGGACGGATTGAGCGCCTGCGCGAACGCGGCGATATCGTCGGTTTCAGCGTGGTGCTGAAAGAGGATGTGCAACAAGATCTGGTGCGTGGCCTGATGATGATCGGCATCGAAGGGCGCGGCGCGGATCGCATCAGCCGCCAGCTTCAGGGCATGCCGACCGTGCGGGCCATTCACTCCACCAACGGGCGCTGGGATCTGATTGTTGAGCTGGGCACTCAGACGCTAGAGGATTTGGACGCAGTTCTTGCCCGCATCCGGCGGCTGGAAGGGGTGGCGCACAGCGAAACCAATCTGCTGCTTGCCACGCGCAAACGCAGCTGACGCTTAGGCCGTCTTGCGCGCCGCAATCACCCAGAGCACGGCCAGCACCAGCGAAAACACCGCGTTCAGGTTGGCCATGGTCAGCCCGGCCATCTGCCAAGGAATCTCGTCGCAGCGGATCAGCGGCGCGGTCATGATCTGCTCAAAGAGCTCATCGCTGTTCAGCCCGCCAATATCGGTGGAGGTACAGGAATTCGGCCCTTCCCAGAGTTTGCGTTCCACGCCGGAATGATAGATGCCGATCACGCCGGTCGTGGCCGTTGCGGCCGCGCCAAGCCAAGCCAGCACCCGAAGCCCCGCCGCATAGGCGATGGCCCCAATGAGCACCGCCGCCATATGTGGATAGCGTTGCCAGTAGCAAAGCTTGCAGGGTGCATAGCCGAAATACTGAAACCCCCAAGCCCCAATGAGCAAGGCCGCGGAGGCAGCGGTGAGCGAAAGGATCAATGCGCGTTGGGTCATATTATAGGTACCGAACAAGGAAAAAGCCGCCGAGCAGCAGGATCAGGAACAGGGTAAAAACCAGTCCCAGGCGTTTTTCAATGAAATTGCGGATGGGTGCGCCAAAACCCCACAGCAGGCCTGCGACGATGAAAAACCGCAAGCCGCGTGCCAGAATTGAGGTCGCAACAAAGGTCACAAGCGGCATGCCGCTCCAGCCCGACATGATGGTGATCACCTTGTACGGGAACGGGGTGATCCCCGCGCCCAGAACAGCCCAGAAACCGAAATCGTTAAAGCGCGTGTTAAACGCGGCCATTGCGTCCCCTTTGCCAAGCGCGTCCAGAATCGGCTGGCCAATCTGTTCATAGGCAAAGGCACCGATTCCATAGCCAAGCAGCCCGCCCAAGACCGAGGACACTGTCGCGACCAGCGCGATCAACCAGGCGCGGTGCGGGGCTGCGAGAATCATGGGAATCATCAGGATATCCGGCGGGATCGGAAACACGCTGCTTTCGATAAAGCTGACAAAAGCCAGTGCCCAAAGTGCATGCGGATGGTCCGCAAGGCGCATTGTCCAATTGTAAAGGTTTCTGATCATAACGGCCCCATCTTCTTGCGCCACTGCCTGCGGTCTTTGCGCGTTAAGTGCAAGCGTTAATTGCGCCTTGGCTGATTTCGGGCGGGGCGGCGGAAGGGGTGCGAAAAATGTAGGCGCGAATGCTAATTTTGCGTTTTCTCTCTGGACGAAGGCAGCGGGCTTGGGTATCTCAGCCAAACGTGCCCAAGTGGCGGAATGGTAGACGCAGGGGATTCAAAATCCCCCGTCCTAGCGGACGTGCCGGTTCGAGTCCGGCCTTGGGTACCAGCTTACCTCGCTGGAAACAAAAACGGGATGTGCCTTGGCACATCCTTTTTTTGTTGTCACAGCCGTGTCAGAGGGCGAGCGCGCCATAGGTGATATCTGCGGCCTCGAGCGCCCCTTCGAGGAAGCCACCAAATTCGCGCGCTGTTTCGCTTCCAGAGAAAAACAGTTTTCCAGCCAATGGTTTGTCCAGTGCGGGCGCTGGACCATAGGCCGGGTGGTGACCTAGCGGCGCGGCATCTGCCGGTGTCGCCGTAAACGCATCGGCGGCCCAATCTTTGATATGAAGTGCCAGGGGTTCTGCGGCTTGCGGGCCGAAAAGCCGCGCGAATTGCGCAAGCGCGGCGGCACGCAGTGCGCTGATATCTGTGCGCGCGGCGGCAGGGAGGCCGACAAAGCCGAATAAGGCGGCGGGGCCATTTGGCAGGCTCGCATCATGGATTTCGACCATGGGGCCATGGCGGCTCATGGCGTCGCCGGACAATCCGGCATCCCGCCAAAAGGGGGCCTCATAGGTCGCCAAGACCTTGGCTTGGCCGGCCATCCATGTCGGCGTCGCGGCGAGCCGGGCGCGGGCCGCATCTGGCAGGTCCGGCATTTGGATTGTTTCGGCAGCAAGCCGTGGGGGCAGGGCAAGAACAACCTGGCGCGCCTGAATGCTGCGCCCACGATCGTCGATTACATGCAATCGGTCATTGCCGCTCTCGATGCGGGCAATGCGCCAGCCGTGGTGCAGCCTGTCCTGCGGCAGCTTTTGGACAAGGGCAGAGATCAAACCGGCAAATCCGCCCTCAAGGCGCAGAGAGCCTTGCATTGAGGCAAAGCCAGCGCCCCGTTCAACCCGGCCCCGGGCATCTTCGAAGCTGAGCGTGCCAGCCCAATGTTGCTCATAAACCTTGAGGTTCAGCTGCCGGATCAGCGCCGCGATCCTCGGTTGGCCCGGCCAGAACCAGGCTGGACCAAGGTCAAAGGCGGCGTCTGGGCCGATCCCGCAGATGCGGCCGCCAAACCGCGGGCGCGCTTCGATCAGGGTGACGTCGCGACCTTCGGCGTAAAGGCGGGTGGCCAGCGCCAACCCAGAGAGGCCGCCGCCGACAATTAAGATATCGGTGTGCATTGTGGGTCCAATGTTAGACAGTTGGGGCCTTTGCAAACGGCAGATGGCCGGTTTTTGACCAGAGTTTTGCCCCGTCCGTCCCGGCAGTGGCCGTGAACGCGGCCCCATCAGGCAGCCGGGTCCAGCTGCCTTTGGTCAAGATCTCCCCATCACCTGTCAGGCTGCCCGAAAGCACCAGCAATTCAATCCCGCCCGCATCGCTGAGCGATAGTTTGGCACCGGGGGCCAGCTCCTGATAGCGCACAGTCTCGCGCGTATCCTCATGCAGCACGGCGGTCGCAACGCCATCTAGAGGAGCCCCAAGCTCGTCGGCCATGGTTTTTCGAAATTGCGTGCGGTCATTCGCGTCGAATTGCCAGAGTTTGACAAAGATCACGCAGCCCTCTGCGGCGCCGGGCGTATGGGCCGTGGTCGGCGGGTTGCGCACATATGTGCCCGCCGGATAATCCCCATGTTCATCCTGAAACACGCCCTCCAGCACAATGAACTCCTCGCCGCCGGTGTGGGTATGGGCCGAAAATTTGCTGGCCGGCGCATACCGGACAATTGAGGTCGCGCGCGCGACCTCATCACCAATCCGGTCCAGCATGCGCCGGTCCACGCCTTTCATGGGGGAGGGGACCCAATCAAGCGTTTCTGTGTCAATCGTGACCTTTTGGGAAAAGTCTGAATTCAGTTCCATGATCCCATCCTTTCAGGCTCAATTGGCGACCGAGGGGCGCTCGGCAACCCGTGCGCGCCAGGCGTGCAAATGGGTCAGCTCTTCGGCGATGTCGACCTTGGCAAAATCAGCAAAGGCAAGCCCCGCAAAGACCGTGATATCCGCGACCGAAAACGCATCGCCCGCAACGTAAGGGCTCTCGGCCAGAACACCATCCAGGTAAGACATGGTTTTGGTGGCGACGGCTTTGCGTTTTTCGCCCCATTCTGCGCATTGGTCCGTTTCAAGATCTGGGCCAAGGCCGGGGGTGGCGTGGTGGAAATAGTCAGCCACCGCATTCAAGAGACCATTTTCAGCGCGCAGGTTCATCATAGAGATATGCGCGCGCGCAAAGGGGGAGCGCCCGGTCAACGATGGCCCGTCAAAGCTGCCGTCAATGTATTCGGTGATGGCGGTGCACTGCGCAATGCAGGTGCCATCTGCAAGCTCAAGGTAGGGGACCGTCGCGTCCGGGTTCTTTGCGCGAAAGGCCTCGCTGCGGTGTTCCCCCGCCATGACATCCACAGGGACAAAGGTCACGGCGTCCGATGCGTTTTTTTCGGCCAGCGCCATGCGGATGCGGGCAGGGTTGGGGAAACCGGCGGTTTCATAGATCTTCATGACGTGGCCTTTCTGAGAACGCGTTTACATATACCTACTGATAGGTAGATAATTTTGCAAGACATTCTTACGCTGGCCATATGTTGCTCAAATGTGTTTTATCTTTCTGATTTCTTTTTGTTTTTTCCCTGATGTGAACCAGAACGCGGCAAAAAAACGCGCTCACTTTGGTGTGAGCGCGCTGCGTTTGCTTGAATATTGTTGCCCTAGAGGTGGCGCAGAATCACGCTTTCATGTTTGCGCAGGATGGGGCGCGCTGCAGTAAATACGGCCTCCGGCGCGTGCTCCAGATCCGGGAAAAGCGTGAATATCTCTGTGCGTTGCGCGTCATCCAGACCTGCCAAGGCCTGCGCACCGGGCTGAAAGCTTTCGCTCCAGATGCCATCAGACAGCACAATTTCATGGCCGTCGCACATGAAATGCACATAGCTGATGTCGGTGACATCGGCGCGGGTAATACCGGGCATGCCAATCAGATGTTTTGCCGACACGAGAATTTCTGTCTCGCCAAACAGCAGTTCGGTTTTTGGGTCCGTGATCAATACGCGATGGTTGGGGCTGACGCACATGTCGCGACTGGGCAGCGCATTGCCCAAAGCCCCGCGCGCGATTTTGACCGGCTGTAGATAGCTGTGTTGCGCCAGTTCCCGTGCGGACAAAACA
The DNA here is from genome assembly GCF_028369055.1 of Cognatishimia sp. SS12. GTDB lineage: Bacteria > Pseudomonadota > Alphaproteobacteria > Rhodobacterales > Rhodobacteraceae > Cognatishimia. The sequence continues at coordinate 419,232 of NZ_JAQNCZ010000001.1, forward strand.
CGGTGGCCGAGCCATCGGATGGGCTGCATGCCATGGTCGCGGGTTTTCACAAGGTCGCCGATCATAAGATCTTCGACCAAGATATCGCCACGTGCCGTGTTGATCCTGGTGCCCGGCGTGAAGCAAGGCACAATCGTTTCTACACCCTCAAATTCGGCGCTGCCGGTGACGGCACCATGCGCGTCAAGGAATTCGATCATGCCGGATTCGCTGTCATATTCATTATAGACCACGCGGTAATCGCCCGCGCCCGACAGGTTGATCACATCGTTGTCGCCGTCAGACTCGCCGCCCCAGATCGTGTCGCCATCGGTGATGTCGCGGAAGGTGTCGCTGCCGTCGCCGCCATTCAGCAGATCGGCGGCATCGCCACCATAGAACACGTCATCTCCTTCGTCGCCTTGCAGCTCGTCCGCGCCGCTGCCGCCATAAAGCGTGTCATTGCCAAGGCGCGCGTAGATCGAGTCGTTGCCCGCGCCGCCTTCGATGATGTCATCGCCTTCGCCTGCGAAAACCCGGTCATCGCCGCCGAGGGCGCGGATGTGGTCGTCATCGCCGCTCATGCCGGGCAGGGTGGCGTCGTCGCCGTCAATCACGTCGCCGTCGGTGTCTGCCTCATTGATGTTCAGCGTATCGTCGCCTTCGGTGCCGGTGACATAGCCATCCGGTGCCGCTGGGATGCCCATTGCCTCCAGAACGGCGGCGTCCGAAACATCGGCTGCGCTGACGCCGACGAGTGTCAGGGCCGCGCCGCTGGGGAAAGTCAGCACCGCGTTGCCATCACTGTCAGCGGAAACGCTGACATTCTTGGTGGTGATCGGAAGCTCCTCATCATGCCAGATCAAGGCGCTCACATCCAGCAAGTCGCCGGCGGTATAGCTGCCGTCGCTGTTTTCGCTGGGCAAGGTAAAGCCGGTCACGCTGTCCTGGCCTGAGCCATCAGACAGCAAAATCGTATCCTGACCAGCGGACAATACGATATGTTCGATATCGAAAAAGGTGGTTGTGTCGGTCCCGTCTGTAAAACTGCCGCGGCCAGGGGTGCTGTCGGTCAGATCAAGTGTGACGCCTGTGGTGACAGCGGACATGTCGATGGTGTCGCCATCCACCTCATCAATGTCCTCGCCTTCGATGGTGTCATTGCCAAAGCCATCTTCAATCACAAAGACGTCGTCGTTATAACCGCCCCAAAGGAAATCATCGCCCTCGCCGGTGCCGCCCGAATAGATGGTGTCATTGCCGATACTGCCGCGCAGATAGTCATTGCCGGTGCCGCCGTGCAGTTCATCATCGCCGATATGCCCATTGATGCTATCGTCGCCGCTGCCGCCAAAGACGGTGTCATTGCCTTCGTTGGTTTCAATTGTGTCGCTGCCTGCGCCACCAAAAAACAGGTTGTCGCCCGCGCCGCCCAGCAGGTAATCATCCCCGTCGCCGCCATCCAGCGTGTCGTTGCCTTCCTCGCCAATCAAGACGTCGTTGCCATCTTCGCCCAGGATCACGTCGTCGCCATCCCCAGCGTAAACCGTGTCATTGCCGTCCCCTGCATGGATGACATCATCGCCATCGGTGACGCGGTCGCCCTCGGGGTCATCCACATAGGTTTCGTCAATCAGATCAGCGGCGGCCGTGCCCTCAACGATTCCGACCGAAGCGTTGACAAAGCTGATGTTGCCCACGCCGATATCGCCGGTCTGCGCCGCGTCTTCGCCGTTTTCAAAAATGATCTCGAGCGAAGTGATCGGCCCGATGATCGATACGCTGACGGTGTCTTCGGCCCCTCCGGTATTGGTGGCGCTGTCTGCCATGCCAAAAGCGTCCAGAATGCCATCGCTGGCGCTGTGGGTGGTGTGCAGATCCGAATAGGACACCGGAAAGATGTTGCCAGCAGCGTCGGTGGCCAGAATGGTGACGCGCTCATCCCAATCCGTGCCGTTCTGGTCGACATCAAAGAGTTCAAATTTCACATTCTCGACCGGACCGTCAAACTCAATCGTGGTGGTCACAGCATCGGACAACCCGCTGACCCAGAGCGTTTCAGCAGCGGGGCTGCCGCGGCTTTCAATAGCGCCGGTCTGCCCATCGCCATTGGTGGAGGTTGTGATGGTCACATCCATCGCCGCCTCGCCGCTGCCGACGGTGGAGGATCCGTTGGTGCCGGTGTCGGCCCAGTTCAAGATCTTTGCGCTTGGCATAGTCTGCTCCGTCTCAATGCTCGTTTTGCGCGCGCGATGTGCGCGTGCTTATTAATTTGACTAGGATGTGACCGGGCAATGCGGTCGTACTGTGATGGAAATTGGGCAAATTTCGTGCGGATTTTATTAATTCTGACGGAAATGGGCCATTCCCTTGGCGATGTCAAATATTGCCTGAATTCATCAGGTTTTAGTCAAATTGCCGCCGTTTTTGCCTTCTACTCCGAGGGCATTGCCAGGCCCGCAGAAGCAGGCCAAAATGATAAAACGGATTAAGCGAATGCGCGTTCGGATTGTGAATCGACGTCTTGCAGAGCAGGCCGTCCTCCCCAGTTTCGGGGATAATATTTTTGCGCAGGTTCAAGAGCGTTGCGGTGTGCAGGCCGTTGTTCCCGCACCTGCGGAGGGCCGCGCAGCCAACGTCCTGCGCCCAGCCGGATTTCAATGCACCGGCATTGACCGCATCACCCAAGCCACCCCTGCCGATCAGCGCGGCGTCAGCTGCCTTGCGGCGACCGCCACGGTCGTGACAAGCGCCGGTCTACGCGCCCTGCATGATCTGCGCGCCGGGGATCTGGTTCTGACACGGGACAACGGATTTCAACCCCTGCTTTGGATCGGCCATGTCGCGGGTGACAAAGCGGTGCCAATGGCGATTGAAATCGCCGCAGATGCCATCGACGAAGGCATCCCGAGCGAGCCGCTGATTGTCTCGGCCCGGCAGCGCATTCTGCTGTCTTGTCCAGAAATTGCTGCGCAATTTGGCACCACTGAGGTGCTCGCCCGTGCGGTTGACCTCTTGCACCTTGAGGGTGTGAGTGAAGTGGCGGCCCCGGACAGTTTCTTTGCGCTGTTCTTTGCGCGCCATGAGGTGCTGCGCGTCAATGACGCCTGGCTGGACACTTTGCAGCCGGATGCGGAGAATATGCGGTGCTTCAGTTCATCTCAGCGCGATGCCATCACAGCCTTGTGCCCGCGTCTGAACGCGCTGCCGCTGGAGCGAAGCTATCCGGCGGCGCGTCCCAGCCTGCGGCGCGCCTTTGCTCGTCAGTTCCAGCGCAGCTGAGATTCAGCGCTGCTCCTCGTCGATGCGCGAAGGCTTTTCAAGCGGGCGCATCTTGAGTTTGGTGATGCGGTTGTCCGTGCGTTCCAGAATTTCAAACCGGAACCCATGAAAGGCAAAAACCTGTCCGGCGGACGGGATGGTCTGCGCCTCATGAATCACCAGCCCCGCGATGGTATTTGCCTCATCATCCGGCAGGTTCCAGTCACTGGCGCGATTGAGGTCGCGGATGGTCATCGCACCGTCGATCAGGAAATGCCCGTCGTCTGATTTACGGATCGGGTGTTCATCATCTGGGTCAAACTCATCGGTGATTTCCCCCACGATTTCTTCCAGAATGTCTTCGAGCGTGATCAGCCCGCGCAGCGCGCCATATTCATCCACCACCAGGGCAAAGTGGCTGCGGCGCTTCAGGAACTGGCGCATTTGATCATCCAGCGATGACGTATCTGGCACAAAATAGGGTTTTTTGGCCACGAGGCTGAGATCAAAGCTGGTGAGGTCGCCGGCGGTGGATTGTCCGGCGGTCAGACGCCCATGCATCGCGCGCAAGAGGTCTTTGGCATGGACAACGCCGACGATATTTTCGGGGTCGTCTTTGTAAACGGGCAGGCGGGTGTAATTGCTTTCCAGACATTGCGCCAGAATATCAGCCGGGGCGTCATCGGCGTTGATCATCTCGATGCCCGAGCGGTGCAGCATGATCTCTTCGACGGTGCGCTCGGCCAGGTCAAGCGCGCCCAGAATGCGGTCACGGTCTTCCTTTTCCACGATGCCTTCGCTGTGGCCCAGCTGGATCGCGCCGGCAATCTCTTCGCGCACAGCAAGAATATGGCTGTCCGGGTCCGTGCGCACGCCAAAGACACGCAGCACCAGCCGGACCAGCAGGCGCACGGCTGAGACGACAGGCGCAAAGACTGTGACCACCACACGGATCACCCCGGCCACGCGCGACGCGGCGGTTTCCGGTTCGGTGATGGCATAGGTTTTGGGCAGCACCTCGGCAAAGATCAGCACCAAGAGCGTCATGACCAAAGTGGCCAGCGCAACGCCGCTTTCGCCAAAAACGCGCGTGAACAGCGCGGTGGCCAGCGAGGTCGCCAGAATGTTCACCAGGTTGTTGCCCAGCAAAACCGAGCCGATCAGGCGTTCGCTGTCTTCGGTCACATCCAGCGCGCGCTGCGCCCCGGTGTTGCCCTTGTCCGCCTGGCTGCGCAGCTTGCCCCGGCTTGCCGCCGTCAGTGCGGTTTCGCTTCCGGAAAAAAACGCGGACAGTGCCAATAGAACAGCAATGGCCCCAGCCGTGACCCAAAAGGCGCTATCCAATCCCATAGATGTGATTTCCCTCGGTGAAAAAATCCACTTAACTGATGACGTTATGGGGCGCAGCGCGCGCGCGTACAAGGGTGCCAGCAAAGGATAGTGTATGAAAACAGTGGATCTGGGTGTTTTGGATGGTCCGCTGTTGCTGTTTGGTGGGCCTTATTCCAACCTTCAGGCGACCAAGGCGCTGCTGAGTGTCGCGCAAGAGCGCGGTATTGCCCCCACGCAGATGATCTGCACCGGCGATCTGGTGGCCTATTGCGCGGATGGGGCCGCGACTGTCGCGCTGCTGCGCGATCACGGCTGCGCCATATTGGCGGGCAATTGCGAAAAGCAGCTTGCCGCAGGCGCGCTGGATTGCGGCTGCGGGTTTGACAGCGGCACCACCTGTGATCTGCTCTCAGCGGGCTGGTACGCCCATGCCAATGACACCATTGACGCGGGCCAGCGAGACTGGATGGCAGACCTGCCGGATCTGATCACCTTCTCGCACGCCGGGCGACGCTATGCGGTGGTGCATGGCGGGGCCACCGATATCAGCCGCTTTGTCTGGCCAACGTCACCTGACGCCGTCTTTGCCGAAGAGTTCGCCGCAATAACGCAGCATGTCGGCGCGGTGGATGCCGTGATTGCCGGGCATTCAGGCCTGGCGTTTGAGCGCGTGAGCTCAAAGGGGCTTTGGCTCAATGCCGGGGCAATTGGCATGCCCGCAAACAATGGTGACACCGCAACCCGGTACATGCTGTTGCAGGGCGGGCAGGTCGAGATTTGCGCCCTGAAATATGACTATGACGCCGCCGCCCGCGCAATGGAGGCAGCGGGCCTGCGCCAAGGCTATCACAGCGCGCTGCGCACAGGCTATTGGCCCTCAGAAGAGGTCTTGCCACTGGACCTGCGCCGCGCCGGATAAGCGCCTAGCCGTCTTTGGCCAAAGGGTGGTTTTCCAGCACCAGCTCTTTCAGCCGTTCGTCAAGAACATGGGTATAAATCTCGGTCGTGGCGACATCGGCATGGCCCAGCAGCGTCTGGATCGACCGCAGGTCCGCCCCATTGGCCAACAGATGGGTCGCAAAGGCATGACGCAGAGTATGCGGGGTGACTTTGTCCGGGTTGACCCCGCCGGTCACGGCAAATTCCTTGATCAGTGCATAAAACCTGTGGCGGGTCAGATGGCCCAGCTTGCCCCGGCTTGGAAAAAGATAGCGCGAGGCAGGTTTGCCATCTTGCTGGCGCGCCTCTTCCAGCGTGTCACGCGCCACCAGCCAACTCGCCAGCGCATTGCGCGCTGCCGGTGACAACGGCACCATACGTTCTTTGCCGCCTTTCCCGCGGATCAGCAGCATACGCGGATCACCACGCGCGGCGCTTACGGGCAGGGAGACCAATTCAGACACCCGCATGCCGGTGGCGTATAGCACCTCCATCAGGCAGATATTGCGCTGCCGGTCATGGGCGTTGCGGCCTGATGCACGCGCGGCCTCGATCAGCTTGTCGACCTCGATGACTTCAAGCGTCTTGGGCAAGCGTTTGTCTTGCCCGGGCCCTTTGATCTGAATGGCTGGATTTGTCTCCATCCAGCCCTCTTCAAAAGCAAAGCGATAGAGCTGTTTGATCGCCGATAGCCGCCGCGCGCGGGTAGATTTTGCCAGCCCCTGCGCATCGCAATGCACCAGATATTTTTCGACAGCGTCACGGCTGACCTCATTGAGGCCAATGTTCTGCGCTGCAAGCCAACCGGAAAAATCCTTCAGATCACGCGCATAGGCCATCTGCGTGTTTGTCGAGGCCCCCAGTTCGGCGGCCTGTGCTTCCAGAAAAGTTGAAATCCAATTAAAATTACTCATTAAAATCCTCGCTCTAGCAGCAGAACTTGAAGCGCTGCCTGCCGTGCGGTGTCTTCCAGCCCAATGGCGCGAAATGTCGCCAGGGCATGCGTCAAAGCAGGCAGATCGCCTGCGGCTCCTTTTGAGAATAGCGTCATCGTCTGTAAAATCACTTCGCCCAGTTGTCCCCGCGCCAAGTGATTTGACAGAGTTTGCGGCACACCCGCCCCGTGAAACGCATCGGAAACGGCTTGTTTCAAGCCGGTGTCGGCGCGTCGCGGCGGGGTTCCGGTGGCAAGCCCTGCGAAATAGTCTTTTGGCCCTCGTTGGCCCACGGTTTCATAGTTGGGGGAGAGAAGCAATATTTCTCTCGCCAGAGTTGCAGGATTACCGCTGAGTGCGATCTTTTCCAGCGCAGGGCCGTAAAACCGGGCAAAGCTCACCTCTAGGCGGGCCTGGCGCATGGCTATCCAAGCGCTTTCCAGGCTTTTGGCGACCGCGCGCGCGTCTTTAGCGGCAATCGCGCGATCAAAGGCCTGTACTGCGGCGACCCGGTCCCAGACGCCGCCAGAGGCCGCGGGACGCCGATCGGTATAGATGCCAAACAACCGGTTTTCCGGCAGCGCGCCAGAGCGCGCCAGCCGTTCGGCGGCATCAAGCTGCGCTTTCCACCCGGCATTCGGGCCGATGTCGATATGTGCAAAGGCGCGGGGCAGGGTGGTGGTGGCCAGAGTTTCGCCAATAGCCTCATAAAGGCGGAATTTCAGTGGATTCGGATCTGTCGGCCTGACAAGCAGCGGCTCACCTTCAAACAGCTCCGGATCGAGAAACCGCAACAGCAGCGCATCTTCTTCCTCGCTGATCAATCCCAAGAGTTGGGCTGAATTCAGCGTGAGCGCCGCAGAGGTCCAGTCACCCGCGCGCGCCTGGCAAAATATCCGGCTGGCGTAGTCATCCGTCAGGCGCGGCGCGGCCAGCAGCGCGGTGCAGGCCTCTTGTTCTTCGCCCAGCAACAGAGAGACATCAAACCAGCGCTGAAACAGGTGGGGCACCGAGGGGTTCGCCCGCTGCAACAGCGCATGGGCCTGTTCAATCGCGCCCATCGCCATCAGCTGATCGACCCGCGCCAGCAGTAAGGCGTCATTGCCAGCGCTGTTAAAGGGCGGGTTCGCCTCTGCCAGCAACAGGGTATAGGTCAGCGCCTGAATGGCTGGCAGCGCCTCGGCGGATTGTTCATTGACCAGCTCTGCCAAACGTTCTGCGCGACTGGCTTGCCAGAGGTTGGCAGGCAGGCCGGTGACGCTGCTGGGCAGCAGGCCCACCGCATCGCGGCCCGTGTCGTCCAGCGGATCAACTGCCACGTCGGGCGTGTCCCCATCCTCGGCCACGGGCGGCTCGCCTGTGATGTCTAATGTGACGGTTGGCGTTTGGTTCAGCCAATCAATGGCCGATAATGGCGTATGGGTCTCTGCGGCCAACTCTGTTGCGAGCAGCCCGGCCGCAACCGCCAGCCAATGGGGCCTAGCTGCCATCAAGCGGCACCGTCACGCGCATTTCACGTTGCGGGGCAGAAAAATCCGCGCCAAAAATCGGGCCGATATAGGCATAGCCAATCAGTCCGATGGCAATCAGAATTATCAAAAAAAACACTGCTCTGAACAGCTTGCCCATATGTGTCCCCAATCTCGCCCGTATATTTTTTTCGCATTATAACTGGCCTTTTACGCAAGATCACGTCATTCAGTGCCAAATGGCGGATTTTGGCCGGGCTGGGGCCTAAAATCCCATATCGGGGCTGATGTTGGCATGAAACTCAAAAAAACTGTTGTCATGGTCGGGATGATGGGGGCCGGTAAGACGGCTGTCGGACGGGCGCTGGCGGCCAAGCTGGATGTGCCTTTTCTCGATTCGGATGCTGAAATCGTGAAGGCGGCCAATATGGAAATCGCAGAGATTTTCGCGCGCGACGGCGAGGCGTTTTTTCGTCAGAAAGAAACGCAGGTCATTGACCGGCTGCTGGAAGAAGAGCGCGGCATTCTATCCACCGGGGGCGGGGCCTTTCTGTCTGATGTCAATCGGGCGATGATTGCCGAAAAAGGGGTGGCCGTCTGGCTGGACGCGGATCTGGAGCTGCTCTGGCAGCGCGTGCGCCACAAGGACACGCGCCCGCTGTTGCGGACCGCCGACCCCAAAGCCACGCTGACCGATATTTATGAGGCGCGTGTGCCGGTCTATGCCAAGGCCGATCTGTCGGTGAAGTCGCATGCTTCTTATTCGATCGAAGATATGGCGGATCGTGTGCTTGCCGCGCTGCTGACCCGCCCGGATGTACTGGAGAGATAACCATGGAAACCGTCCATGTTGGCCTCGGCGCACGCGCCTATGATATCCACATTGGCCCCGGCCTGCTGGCCCGCGCCGGGGATTTGATCAGCGCTGTCAGCCCGCGCAAGCGTATGATGATTGTGACCGAAGAAAACGTTGCCCCGCTGCATCTTAAGGCGCTGCAAGACGGGCTAGCGCATGCCGGGATCACAAGCGAGGCGCTGGTCTTGCCGGCGGGGGAAAGCACCAAGAGCTGGCGCTATTACCAAGAGGTCAGCGAATGGCTTCTGTCCCAAAAAGTCGAGCGCAAAGATCTGGTGATCGCGCTTGGTGGCGGGGTCATCGGGGATCTGACCGGCTTTGCCGCCGCCACGCTGCGGCGTGGGGTCGGGTTTGTGCAGGTTCCGACATCGCTGCTGGCACAGGTGGATAGTTCGGTTGGCGGCAAGACCGGCATCAACGCGCCGCAGGGCAAAAACCTGATAGGTGCGTTTCATCAGCCGACATTGGTGCTGGCCGATACCGAGGTGCTGGGCACCATGACCGTGCGTGATCTGCTGTCTGGATATGGCGAGGTGGTCAAATACGGGCTGCTAGGCGATGCGGCGTTTTTTGACTGGTTGGAACAGCAGGGTCCGAAATTGGCGGCGGGCGATATGGGCGCGCGTATCGCTGCGGTCAAACGGTCGTGCGAAATGAAGGCCGATATCGTGATCCGCGACGAGACGGAACAAGGCGATCGCGCATTGCTCAATCTGGGTCATACTTTCTGTCATGCGCTTGAGGCGGCGACCGGATATGGCGACCGGCTGCTACATGGCGAAGGGGTGGCGATTGGCTGCGCGCTGGCGTTTGAGCTGTCGGCGCGCCTTGGGCTGTGCAGTCAGGAAGATCCCAGCCGCGTGCGCGCGCACCTGAGGGCGATGGGCATGAAGACTGACCTCAGCGATATCGACGGCGATTTGCCATCGGCCGAAGCGCTGGTGGAGTTGATGGGGCAAGACAAGAAGGTGGTTGATGGCCAGCTGCGGTTTATTCTGGCGCGGGGCATTGGCGAGGCCTTCGTGACGGCGGATGTGCCAAAGGATGCGGTGCTGAAACTCTTGTCTGACGCGCTGGCGGCGCGGACCTAAACCGCGCTGCGAGCCTGGGTTATGCCCCCGGTTTGCGGGCGGCATACCCCATGCTCAGCTGGTGCGCGAGCCTCGCGCTGGCCAGTGGGATTGCCGAAATATCGATCAATCCACCTTGGGTGAAGAGCGCTTTGGCACGGCTTTCGCTGATGCGCTGCGTGCGCCAGAGCAATTGGATCACAGCGCCAAGCGCGGTCGGTCGGGTGATGGCGCTGATGACAAGCCCGCCGGGGCGCAGCACGCGGGCAATTTCTGCCATGCCCAAATGCGGGTTGAGCATATGCTCAAGCACATGTCCCAACAGCACCACATCGCAGCTTTCATCCGCCAGGGGCAAGGCCAATAGGCTGCCCTCAATCACGGTGGCGTGCACACCAAGCGCGTCAAGATTGCGCTGTGCCTGCCCAAGCATCGCGGGGGAAATATCGACCCCGGTCAGATGCACGGGCGTGTGGTGATACTGGCAAAAGGCCCCGGCCAAAGCGCCGGTGCCGATGCCAATGTCAACCACATGTGGTTTGGGCGTGGTCAAAGCATAGCGCGGTTGCGCCGCAACACTTTGGATCAGCGCCGCATAGGCCGCGCCAAAGCCAAGCCTGTCAATTTTGCGCGCCCATTTATGCGACAGCGCGTCATACTGTGTCGAGAGCTGCGCCGCGTCATATTCTTCGCGTCCGACGCTGATGTGCCAACTGCCAAGACGCTTTGAAAACAGTGGCAAAATTCGCGGCGCACGGGCGGTTTTCTGATCGGTCTGCAAAGCGCTGAGCAAAAGCGGCGCGTCAGTCATTTTGTGCCCCGCTTTGCGCCTGTTCCGTGATCGGCCAGCGCAGCGCCAGCACAAAAATGACCGCAAGTGTCACAAGAACCACCACCGCAAAAAAGATGTCATCCGGATCGTTGGGCACGCCCAGAAAAAGGCCCGCGCCTGCCACGGGGGCGGCACCAAGATTTAGCCGCCGGGCCCAGCGTGGCAGGGCCAGAACCGACAGCACGAAGGCAAGCAGCAGGATCTCAACCGCAAGGGCCCCCATGAGCAACACGCTCTCGGTGACTGGATTGCCATTGACGTGACCTGTCAGAATTTCTTCGACATTAGCGGCAATGGTTAATTCGTGAATGTCACGAAAGAGAATATTGAGAATGGCAAAGAGCCAGAGCATCGCAAGCATCTGGCCACGGTTCGGGGCAGGGTGAGACATCGGTAGATCCTTTTTGCGACATCTTCACCTCTGTGAAATTTGAATGGAATTGACGAAAATCTTGGGTCTTGTATACGCAAATAGATGAACTGGGATGCTGTAGATTTTGACTGGAACCATATCCGCGCCTTTCTGGCGACGGTGGAGCATGGGTCATTGTCGGGCGCGGCCCGGGCGCTGCGGCAAACTCAGCCGACACTCAGCCGGCAGATTTCGGCCTTGGAAGACACGCTGCAAGTCACCCTGTTTGAACGCGGCACACGTATCATGCAATTGACCGAGGCGGGCCGTCAGCTCTTGCCGCAGGTGCGGCATATGGCAGAGGCCGCCACACAGATTTCGCGTGTCGCCACGGGGCAGAACCAGACTGTCGAAGGGCTTGTGCGCATCACCTGCAGCGATGCAATGGCGGCCTTTGCCTTGCCATCGGTGCTGGTTGAAATGCAGGCGGTGAACCCCGGCATCCGGATCGAATTGATTGCCGCCAATGATCTGAAAAGCCTTTCGCGGCGGGATGCTGATATTGCGCTGCGTCATGTGCGCCCCGACGAACCTGACCTGATTGCCAAGCGCATTGGCGACATCACCGTGTCTCTCTTTGCCTCTGAAAGCTACATGCGCCGGCTTGGTCCGGTCAGCAGCCCCGCCGATCTGAGCCGCGCGCAGTTTATTGGCTATGAATCACCTGAAAGGCTCATCCCGCAACTGGCCGCTTTGGGGATCGCGGTGAATGCAAAGAGTTTTGCCATCACCTCCTCCACCGGCAGCGCCATGTACGAATTGGCCCGCGCCGGGGCGGGTATTGCCATCTTGCCCGAAAGCGTCGCCGAGGGCCGCTTGGCTCTCACGCGCGTATTGCCGGACCTGCCGAGTTTTGCTGTGCCCACGTGGCTTGTCACACACCGGGAAATCAAAACCAGCCGCCGCATCCGCCTGACCTTTGACTATCTGGTGTCCGCCCTGACAGAAGATGGCTGGAAATCACTGGTTGCGAAATTCTGATGCAGTCATGATACGCTACAAAAACAAAGCCCCGCGATTGCGGGGCTTTGAAATTTAGAACGGGATTTCGTCATCCAGATCGCGCGAGGGGGCGCTGCTTTGACCGCCGCCGAAGCCACCGCCGCCACCTTGCTGGCCGCTGTCATAGCCGCCTTGACCACCGCCACCGTAGCTGCCGCCCTGGCCGCCACGGTAGCCGCCGCCACCGCCTTGGCCGCCGCCTTCGCCGCGCCCGTCGAGCATGGTCAATGTGCTGCCAAAGCCTTGCAGCACCACTTCGGTGCTGTAACGGTCCTGACCGGATTGGTCCTGCCATTTGCGGGTTTGCAGCTGGCCCTCGATATAGACTTTGGAGCCCTTGCGCAGAAATTGCTCACAGACGCGCACCAGCCCCTCGCTGAACACCGCAACCGAATGCCATTCGGTTTTTTCGCGACGTTCGCCAGTGTTGCGGTCTTTCCAGGTTTCCGAAGTGGCAATGCGCAGGTTGCAGACCTTGCCGCCATTCTGGAAGGAACGCACTTCTGGATCACGCCCCAGATTACCAATCAGCATTACTTTGTTCAGTGATCCGGCCATAGAGCTCTTCCCCGTGAATCGTGTTTCAAAATCGCGTCCACATACACCACCCCAAAGAAAGGAAGGCCAGCAGAAACTTGCGTACGCTGACAGAGTGAAACGCAAAGGCTTTAAAAATCAAGAAACAACGTTATATTCGCGTGAATTCTGCGCAGGTGCCTGCGCGGTATCGTGAAGGGACAGTGACTATGCGACTGGGGTTTGCCGTTCTTATGGCAGGCGCACTTGGCCTGACCAGCGCCATGCTGGGCACCGCTGTGGGTGCCGGTGATATCATCGGCAGCAAGTCCCGCACCAGCCTTTTCAAAAGCCAGACCAGCGTCTTGGATACCCGCGCTGCGGCGCAGTACAAAAACTCCGTTCGGCTGCAACCCGCCAATGTGGTGACGCCAACAAAATGGGGCAGCACCCAGCCCTATAAGGGCAAGTACCGCGGACCATATATTGATCTCGCCCGCAGTGCGGCGCTGCGCCACAACGTGCCGGTCGACCTGTTCCTGCGCCTTGTGCAGCAGGAAAGCGGCTGGAATGCCCGTGCCCGGTCCCACAAAGGGGCAATGGGCCTGGCGCAGCTGATGCCTGGCACTGCGCGGCTGCTGGGGGTGGATGCGAATGATCCGGCGCAGAACCTGGAAGGGGGCGCGCGTTATTTGGCAGAACAATATCGCGAATTCCGGTCCTGGCGACTGGCGCTCGCCGCTTATAATGCGGGGCCGCAAGCGGTGCGCAAATATGGCGGCGTTCCGCCTTATCGCGAAACGCAGAACTACGTAAAAATTATCTGGGGTAGTGGCTAAACCGGCTGCAAGGCCTTGGATTTACGTCGAATTTCTGTAGGCGTGGCCTTGCAATGCTGCTGCATGAACCGCGTGAAATAGGCCGGGCTCGCAAACCCGAGCGTTTCTGAAATCTGTTTGAAGGATGTCTGTTCGCGTTGCAGTTTTTTGCGCGCGGCGACGGTGAGGCATTGCGTCAGAATTTGCGCCGCGGTCAGCCCAGAGGATTGCTTGCACACCCGCGTCAGATGCGTGGGGGTGACGCCAAGTTTAGCGGCGAGATCCGCCATGGAGGCCCCGCTGTCATATTCTTGCGCAGCCAAGGCTGAAAACCGCGTCATCAGCCGCACAGAGGCGCTGGGTTTCTTGGCGGCGGGCAGGAGCGCCAGTTGCCGTTTCAGCCAGATCGCAATCAACCCGGCCTGCGCGCAGAGCGCATCTTCGAAAAATGGGCGGGACTGCTGCTGCTCGCGGCTCATGTCATCCAAAAGGCCGGTCAACTCGGCCTGCAAAAGCCCGTCCTGAATGCGCAGCTGCTGCGGCATCTGCGGAAATTCGGCCAGCGCAGGGGCCGCGCCGGCAGGGATGCGCACGACCTGACCAAGGCTATGGCGCCCCAGATCAATGGACCAGATGTGCCCGGCTGGTACAAATATGGCGTTATGCGTGCCAAAGCCGCGCCTTTGCCCATCCAGGGTCAGCACCCCCTGACCACGGGTGATCCACAAAAGAAGGTGATCTTCTTCAACATGCATCAGCTGCAGCGCGGCCGGGTCATTGGCGCTGAGCTGCGCCAGGGTGCGAATGGTGATTTGTGACATGGTCAGGTGTTCAGTATTTGCGTTGGTGCGATGAATACAAGATTCGGCCCGCATGCCTAGGGTGGCGCGGCAAAAATGTCCGAAAAACGTCATTATGGGCGAATTATCGCGCGTTGGCGGCCCGCTTAGGGGGCAATCGGGGTCCAGTCTTTCATGCGCGCGCGAAACCAGGTGCGCTGACGTTTGGCATATTGCCGCGTGGCGATGGTGGCGCGTTCGCGCGCCTCATCCAGCGTGATTTCTCCGCGCAGATAGGCGATCAGCTCAGGCGCTCCAATGGCTTTGGAGCTGGCCAGCGCCGGGTTCCAATCGGGCAGGTTCGCTTCGGCCTCCTCCAGCGCGCCACTGCTGAGCATGAGGTCAAAGCGCCGCGCGATCCGCGCGTTCAACCATTGCTTGTCGACATCAAAAACAAAAGCGGCCGCCTTATCACGCGGCAGCAACGGGGCGGGCGTTTCATCCTGCCATTGCCAAATCGGCTTGCCCGTCGCGGCGAGTACTTCCCAGGCGCGCTGCACGCGCATGGGGTTTTGCACATCTATCCGCGCGCGGGTTTCGGCATCGAGCTCGGCCAGAAGCGCGCCAATCCCGTCGCGCGCGACGATCGCATTGGCCTTGTCGCGCAGCGCCTCGGGTGTGGCGGGGATCTCGGCCAACCCGGCGGTCAACGCCGTGAAATTGAGCCCGGTGCCGCCAACAATGATCGGGCGCTGCGTGCCACTTAGAAAGGGCGCAACCTCGCGGAGCCAATGCCCCGTTGAATACGGCGCGGTCTTGCTGACATGGCCATAAAGCGCATGTGGCGCCGTGGCCTCATCCTCAGCTGAGGGTCGCGCGGAGAGCACACGCCAGTTGTCATAAACCTGCAGGGCATCGGCATTGACAATCACGCCGCCCTGACGCGCGGCAATCTCCAGCGCAAGGGCGCTCTTTCCGCTGGCAGTGGGCCCCGCGATCAGCACCGGTGCCTCAGGAGATAGCAAATCAAAGTTGATCAAAGCGGAAATCCATTTTTTTCAGCGATCTGGCCATTTGACCGGAGATCACGCATTGAACCTGAAGGCGTTTTCAGACATCTTGCGCGCAACTTACAATCCTGTGCCGACGGAGTGCAACATGACCGTGTCATCCCCCGAAAATCAGACCAAATACAAGCGCGTCATGCTAAAAATTTCTGGCGAAGCGCTGATGGGGGATCAGGGCTTTGGCCTGCATCCGCCGACCGTGCAGCGCATTGCCGAAGAGGTAAAGTCGGTACATGAGATGGGCGTTGAAATCTGCATGGTCATCGGCGGCGGCAATATCTTCCGCGGCCTTTCCGGCTCAGCGCAGGGTATGGAACGCACGACTGCTGACTATATGGGGATGCTGGCGACGGTGATGAATGCCCTGGCCATGCAATCGGCGCTGGAAAGCCTGGGGGTCTTTACCCGCGTGATTTCTGCGATCCCGATGGATCAGGTCTGCGAGCCCTATATTCGCCGCCGCGCGGTGCGCCACCTTGAAAAGAAGCGGGTCTGCATCTTTGCTGCCGGCACCGGCAACCCTTATTTCACCACCGACACCGCCGC
The DNA here is from genome assembly GCF_028369055.1 of Cognatishimia sp. SS12. Lineage (GTDB taxonomy): Bacteria > Pseudomonadota > Alphaproteobacteria > Rhodobacterales > Rhodobacteraceae > Cognatishimia. The sequence goes on from NZ_JAQNCZ010000001.1 coordinate 435,045, forward strand.
GACGCTGCGCGCCAATGAAATGGCATGCGAGGCGATCTTTAAAGGCACCAAGGTGGATGGCGTCTATGACAAAGACCCGGTCAAACATGACGATGCGGTCCGTTACGATCACGTCAGCTATGATGATGTACTGGCCAAACGCCTGGGCGTGATGGACGCAAGCGCCATTGCCTTGGCGCGCGACAACAACTTGCCGATCATCGTCTTTTCGCTGGATGAACCCGGTGGCTTCCGCGGCATTCTCGCGGGCAAAGGCACCTATACCAAAGTACTCTGACACATGATCAACGTGGGGCAGGCGCGCCTTGCCCCATGATGGCCCGACCGTGATTGCTGAGGCGGGCATAACGACAGTTGTTATCCAAAGGCAAAAGGCGGTATACCCAAATAAAAATTGGGTGCGCCCCGTAACGCAGGACCAAAAGCTATGGCAGACAAAGAATTTGAGCTTGATACCGATGATCTGACCCGCCGCATGGAAGGCGCGATGGCCAATCTGAAAACAGAATTTGCGTCATTGCGCACCGGCCGGGCCTCGGCCAGCATGTTGGAACCAGTGCAAGTGGATGCCTATGGCTCGATGACACCGATCAACCAGGTTGGCACCGTGAACGTGCCGGAGCCACGCATGGTGACGATCAATGTCTGGGACAAAGGTCTTGTTGGCAAAGTCGAAAAGGCGATCCGCGAGTCGGGCCTGGGTATCAACCCGCAGCTCAATGGCACCATCATCATGTTGCCAATCCCAGAGCTGAACGAAGAGCGTCGCCGCGAGTTGGGTAAAGTGGCTGGTCAATACGCCGAAAGCGCCCGCGTGTCCGTGCGCAACGTGCGCCGCGATGGGATGGATCAGATCAAGAAAGCCAAAAACGACGGCATGTCCGAGGATGACCAGAAACTCTGGGAAGGCGAGATGCAGGAAATGACGGATTCCTACATCAAAAAGATCGACGACGCGCTTGAGACCAAGCAAGCCGAGATCATGCAGGTATAAGTCGGATTACTGTGAACATGGCCACCAAAGACAGCCTGAGCGAAGGCCCACGTCACGTGGCCCTGATCATGGACGGTAACGGACGCTGGGCGCAAGCGCGCGGGCGTCCGCGCCTTTTTGGCCATCACGCCGGGGCCAAACGTGTGAAAGAAATCGTGCGCGCCTGCAAACCGCTGGGCGTGAAATACATGACGATTTTTGCCTTCTCGACGGAGAACTGGAAGCGCACGCAGTCCGAAGTTTCCGGGCTGATGAGCCTCTTTCGCCAATACATCCGCAAAGAAGCGCGTGGCCTGAAGGCCGAGGGGGTGCGCGTGCGCTTTATCGGCGACCGGGTGCGGCTGGATGAAAAACTCGTCAAGCTGATGAATGAGCTTGAAGAGATGACTGCCGAAAATGATGTCGTCAACCTGACGATCGCCATCAACTACGGCGGGCGCGACGAGGTGGCCCGCGCCACCAAACGTTTGGCGCGCGATGTGGCGAACGGTACGCTCAGCCCCGATGACGTCGACGAAGAAACCCTGCCGCGCTATCTGGACACCCACGTGCTGCCCGACCCTGATCTGGTGATCCGCACCAGCGGCGAGGCGCGGATTTCCAACTTTTTGCTTTGGCAATCCGCCTATGCGGAATATGAATTTATCGACACGCTCTGGCCGGATTTCACGGAAGAGGAATTCACCCGCATTGTTGGCTCTTTTGGCGGGCGAAAGCGCCGCTTTGGGGCCGTCCCTGCATGAGCGCGCGCGGCAAATGGGGGGATTTGCAGGCACGCTTTTTTTCCGCAATCGTCATGCTCGTCGTGGGGCTGGGCGCACTTTGGTATGGCGGTGTTGCTTTTCTATTGTTGATCGCTCTGATTGGGGGCGGGATGATGTGGGAACTTTCACGCATCATGAAGCCGGAGCCGCGTGAATTTGCGTCTCTCATTGGGCTCGTCACGGCGGCAACCCTGTGCAGCATCGTGTTTCTCCCAGAAAAATACTTTCTTTTTGCGACAGCCATTCCGGCCTTTGTCGGGGCGTTTTTCATTGGCCGCGATAAGCTGATTTTCTGCGGCTATGCGCTGGGGTTGATGTTTGCCTGCTTCGGCGTGCTGCTCTTGCGCGATTTTCGCGGTTTGGACACCGTGCTGTGGCTCGGCGCGGTGGTTGTTGTGACGGATGTGGCCGGCTATTTCGCCGGGCGCATCCTGGGTGGGCCGAAATTCTGGCCTGCGGTCAGCCCCAAGAAAACATGGTCCGGCACGGCGGCGGGTTGGGTGGCTTCGGCCATTCTGGGCTTTGCCGTGGGCGGGGCCGAGTTTGCCTTTCTCAGCGTTGGCCTGTCGTTTGCCAGCCAGCTCGGGGATATCGCTGAAAGTGCCATCAAAAGGCGCTATGGCGTCAAGGACAGCAGCGCGCTGATCCCCGGTCACGGGGGGCTGCTGGATCGATTTGATGGTCTGATCGCTGCTGCGCTTTTGATGTTTGTGATCTCGGTGCTGGTTGGCCTGCCGCAATTTCCGGGCTAGATAGCACTGACGAAGCGGAGTGAGCATGAAACGCCTTTCCATTTTTGGCGCAACCGGGTCCATTGGGCAGAACACGATTGACCTCGTGCGGCGCGCGCGTGCCGAATATCAGGTTGTGGCGCTGACGGGCGGGGCCAATGTGGCGCTGCTGGCGCGTGATGCCATTGATCTGAGGGCCGAGATTGCCGTCACCGCCTTTCCCGAACGGCTTGAGGATCTGCGCGCTGCGCTGGCCGGATCAGGCGTCAAGGCGGCGGCAGGGCCTGCCGCGTTGGCCGAGGCTGCGGCGATGCCAGCAGATTGGGTGATGTCCGCCATTATCGGTGCGGCCGGGCTTGAGCCAGGGTTGATCGCGCTTCAGCAGGGGGCGACGCTGGCACTGGCCAACAAGGAATCCTTGGTCACAGCTGGGCCGCTGGTGATGCGGACCGTCGCGCAGCATCAGGCGCAGCTGCTGCCGGTCGACAGTGAACATTCGGCCATTTTCCAGGGGCTTGTGGGCGAGCGTATCGAAGATGTCGAGCGCATCACCATCACGGCCAGCGGCGGCGCCTTTCGTGATTGGCCATTGGATCAGATGGCCGCCGCCACGCCGGCGCAGGCTGCAACCCATCCCAATTGGGATATGGGGCAACGCATTACCATCGACAGCGCCTCTATGTTCAACAAAGCGCTCGAGGTGATTGAGACCAAAGAATTCTTTGGCGTCAGGCCTGACCAGATCGAGGTCTTGGTGCACCCGGAATCTTTGGTGCACGCTTTGGTGGGGTTTCGCGATGGCGCGCAGATGGCCCATGTTGGCACCGCAGATATGCGCCATGCGATTGGCTATGCGCTGCATTACCCGGCGCGGCTGCCATTGCCTGTGCCGCGGCTGAACCTCGCGCAGGTCGGGCAATTGAATTTCTACGCGCCAGATCCGGCGCGCTATCCGGCGCTGCGCCTTGCTTGGGACGTGATGGAGATCGGCGGCATGGCTGGCTGTATCTTTAACGCCGCCAAAGAAAGCGCGCTGGACGCCTTTATCGCCGGTCACATCGGATTTCTTGATATGGCGCAGGTGGTTGAAAAAACCCTCAATAAACTGGCGGCTGACCGCAGTCTTATTCAGGCGGAAATGTCGCTTGAGACTGTGAAACAGACCGATAAAATCGCGCGCAGATTGGCGCAAGACTTTGCGATGCCGCAGATGACAACCGACAAAGGATAATCCATTTTGGACCTCACTTCTTTTCTGCCGCAGTTTCAAAGCGGGGCCTTGACCCTGATTGCCTTTGTTGTCGCGCTTTCGGTGATTGTCGCGATCCACGAATACGGCCATTACATTGTTGGTCGCTGGTCGGGCATCCATGCAGAGGTGTTTTCGCTGGGCTTTGGGCCAGTGCTGTTTTCGCGTCATGACAAGCGCGGCACCAAATGGCAGGTCGCGCTGATCCCGATGGGGGGCTATGTGCGCTTTAAGGGCGACAGCGATGCGGCCTCGGGCAAGGATGGCGAGGTGATCTCATCGCTCAGCAAAGAAGAGTTGCGCAGCACAATGCACGGCGCGCCGCTTTGGGCGCGGTCTGCCACGGTTGCGGCAGGGCCGATCTTTAATTTTGTGCTGTCGATCCTGATTTTTGCCGGGGTGATCCTGTCGCAAGGGGCCATTGGCGAGCGGCTGATTGTCGGTGAACTGCGCGATTTGCCCGCCGAGGGCGCGGCACTGCAGACCGGCGATGTGGTTCTGGCCATTGACGGGCAGGACCTGCCGGATCTGTCCGATAGCGCAGCAAATGACGCCTTTCTTGCGGCGCTGCGCACCACGGAGATTGTCCCATATCAGGTTGATCGCGATGGCGATGTGATCACCGTCCCGGGGCCCTACCTCTATCCGCCCATCGTGCTGCAATTGTCGCCGCGCAGCGCGGCGATTGACGCCGGGCTTGCGCCTGGTGATGTCATCACCGCCATTAACGGCGTGCCGATTGCGGCCTTTCGCGAGCTGAAGGATGCGGTGGAAGGCTCTGGCGGTGCGGCGCTGGCGCTGCGGGTCTGGCGCGACGGAACCGAAGGGGATTTCACCCTGACGCCGCGCCGCGTGGACGAGCCGCTGCCCGATGGTGGGTTTCAGACCCAATGGCGCATTGGCATCGGCGGTGGTCTGGCGTTTGAGCCAGCGCGCGAATCCGTTGGCGTCGGGGCGGCTGTCTCAGGCGGCGTGTCCCAGACACTGCGCATCATCAATGGCTCGCTGTCCGGGCTCTATCACATGGTGACAGGCGCGATCAGCAGCTGTAACTTGTCTGGCCCCATTGGCATTGCCCAGACCTCGGGTGCCATGGCCAGCCAGGGCACACAGAATTTCATCTGGTTCATTGCGGTCTTGTCGACGGCAATTGGCCTGCTCAATCTCTTCCCAATCCCGGTGCTCGATGGCGGGCATTTGGTGTTTCATGCCTATGAAGCGGTCAGCGGCAAACCCCCGAATGACAAAGTGATGCGGGTGATGATGACAGTCGGGTTGGTGTTGATCCTGAGCCTGATGCTCTTTGGTGTCAGCAACGATCTGTTCTGCCCGTAACGGCACACTAACACCCAGTGTGGGGCAGGGCGCTGCGCGTGCCTTTGCCCCCAATGCCCCCCAATGCCCCCATTGCTGCCCCATTCTTGCCCGATTTCACCTGCATGTTCTCACGCAGGTACTTTGAAATTGGGAGACCCTGATGCAAACGATTCAAAACGGCTATCAAGCGATGGGCGTGCTGTTGGACGTGAACTGGGAGCGTCTGCTGTACCCTGCCGCTATTCTTCTGTCTCTGGGCGTTGGTGCCCAATTGGGCAGCATGGGGCTGTTCTGGCACTAAGCCGCTGCGACATTCGCACGACAGCCTGACTTTTTTCGCACGCGCCCCCCTCCGGGGGCGCGTCTGTTTTTGACAAGTTGGCCCTTTCCCGATACTCACAACTTAACTGGGATGTCTGACAGGATTTGGGGTTATGAGAGAGCATATGTGGGGTGCCGGTCGGGCGCAGAAACAACATCGTGGGGTTTTGCGCCGGACGGCCTTTGCGTTTTCCGTATTGGTTTCAACGGGCTTTCTGTTGGCTCCCGACTCGGCCAATGCACAAAGCTATCGCTTTAACGGGCTGGTGATCGAGGGCAACAACCGCATTGAGGATGCTGCCATCGCCTCATACGCGGGAATCAGTCAGGGGCAGGTTGTTTCTGCCGGCGATCTGAATGAAGCCTATCAGCGTATTCTGGCCACGGGTCTTTTTGAAACCGTTGAACTGACCCCGCGCGGCAATCGCCTTGAAATCTCCGTTGTCGAATTCCCAACAATCAACGTCATCCGCTTTGAAGGCAATCGCCGCCTGAAAGACGATGAACTTGAGGCAGTCATAGAAAGCCAATCGCGCCGCGTGCTGAACCCGGCCGTCGCCGAGCGGGACGCCAATGCCATCGCCGAAGCCTACGCCCAGAGTGGCCGTATCGCCGCCCGTGTGACCCCACGTGTGATCCGCCGTTCTGACAATCGGGCGGATCTGGTCTTTGAAATTTTCGAAGGGGCGCTGGCTGAAATTGAACGCCTGAGCTTTGTCGGCAACCGCACCTTCAGCGACCGCCGCTTGCGCCGCGTGTTGAGCACCAAACAGGCAGGCCTGCTGCGTGCGCTGGTCAAACGCGACACACTGGTTGAGGATCGCATTGAATTTGACAAGCAGGTTCTCACTGATTTTTACCAATCGCGCGGTTATGTGGATTTCCGCATCACCGGCGTGAATGCCGAGTTGGCGCGCGAGCGTGACGGTTATTTCCTGACCTTCAACGTCGAAGAGGGTCAGCAGTTCTCATTTGGTGAAGTGACCGCATCCAGCGACCTGCCCGAAGTGGATGTGGAGCTGTTCCAAGACGCACTGAAAGTGCGGCCGGGCGTGACCTATTCACCCAGTCTCGTTGAAAATTCGATCTCGCGCCTTGAGCGTCTGGCCATCAAAGAAGGGCTTGATTTCGTGCGGGTCGAGCCACGCATCACCCGCAATGATCGCGATCTGACGCTGGATGTTGAATTCGCGCTTGTGCGTGGTCCACGTATTTTCGTCGAGCGGATTGATATCGAAGGCAATACCACCACGCTTGATCGCGTTGTGCGCCAGCAGTTCAAAATTGCCGAGGGCGATCCGTTTAACCCACGTGAAATCCGCGAAGCCGCAGAACGCATCCGCGCGCTTGGTTTCTTTGAATCCACCGACGTGAATGCGCGCGAAGGCTCCAGCCCGGATCAGGTTGTTGTGGACGTCGACGTGGAAGAGCAGCCCACAGGCTCTCTGTCCTTTGGTGGTACCTATTCGACCGATACGGGCTTTGGCCTGGTCGTGGGCTTTTCCGAGCGCAACTTCCTCGGGCGCGGGCAGCGACTTACAGCAAATGTGTCGACCTCGCCGGATGTGAACAACTATGAACTTAGCTTCACGGAACCGGCGTTTCTTGGGCGCGACGTGGCGGTTGGGTTCAGCGGGACCTACCGCGATTTGACCTTCAATCAGGTCCGCTATGAAAACACGGTTGGTAAGTTTGAACCATTCATCGGCTTCTCCACTGGCGAAAACAGCCGCGTGCAGCTGCGCTATACCTATGAGTCGGTCGACATGTCGATCCCGGGCACCAATCTCGGGGTGCTGATTGACGCCGAAGCCGCGCGCGGCACGCTGGCGCGCAGCTCGCTTGGGTATACTTACATCTACGACACTCGTATTGGCGGGCTGAACCCGGATGCTGGTGTCCTGCTTGAGTTTGGTCAGGATTACGCGGGGGTCGGCGGCGACATCAATTATGTCAGCACCTCTGCAAAGGCGATTGCCCAAACCCAAGTGCTGAGCGGCGATGTCACGCTGCGGGCTTCGGTCGAAGGCGGTTTCCTTTACACGCCGAACAATGATTCTCGGATCAATGATCGCTTTGTACCTTCCAGCCAGCAATTCCGCGGCTTCCAACCTTTCGGGATCGGCCCGCGACAGATTTCTGGCGGTGCGGACGATGGCTTGGGCGGTAAATATTTTGCTGTCGCCCGTTTTGAAGCCGCATTCCCGCTGGGTCTGCCGGAAGAATATGGCATCTCAGGCGGTGTCTTTTACGATGTCGGTTCGGTCTGGGGCGTGGACGCCACCGGGCCTGGCGTTGTCTCCGATGATTTCAGCCTGCGCCATGTGGTTGGTGTCTCGGTCTTCTGGGATACGCCGATTGGGCCACTGCAGTTCAACTTCTCAAAAGCCCTCAAGAAAGAGAGCTTTGACAAGGAACAGAACTTTAACCTGACGATCCGGACAGAGTTCTAAAGTGCGCGCGCTTGCGTTTGCGGTGATGCTCTTGGGGGCCGGTTTCGCGCTGGCCCCTGTTTCGGCGCAACAGCAGCCGCCTGCGACGGCCAGCCAGATTGTCATCATCGATTCTGAGCGGCTTTACCTGCGATCAGATTTTGGCGAACGCGCCTTGGCAGAGCAGGAGGCCGCCAAGGCCGTGCTGCTGGCAGAAAACCGGCAGATCGCTGCTGAACTGGCCGCCGAGGAAGAAGAGCTGACAAAAAAACGCGAAACCATGCCAGCCGAGGATTTTCGCAAATTGGCGGATGCCTTTGATGGCCGGGTGCAGGAAATTCGCAATATTCAGGACGAAAAAGAACGCACGATCGTGCGCCAGGCCGAAGAGGCGCGGCGTGATTTCTTTGCGTCGCTTTCGCCGGTGCTTCAGCGCGTGCTGACCGAACGGGGCGCGTCCATCATCCTGGAAAAACGCGCCACTTTTGCCTCCAGCAGTTCTTTGGACATCACGGATCGCGTGTTGCAGGTGGCCAATACGCTGATTGGTGATGGGCACAGCGCCGACAATACAGACGCATCCCCCACCGACAATTAGGCAAGGCCCTGCCTGCTTGCCCTGCGCCGCCGGGGTTGCTAGGGACAGGGTGAGACAAGAATAAAAACAGCAGGAGCCTGCAATGAGCGAGTCATTCAAAAGCGCAGACATTCATCTGATCCAGCGGATCATTCCGCATCGCTATCCCTTCCTGCTGGTGGACAAAGTGGTTGATATCGACGGCTATCAATCGGCGACCGGCATTAAGAATGTCACCATGAACGAACCGCATTTTCAGGGGCATTTCCCGGGCAATCCGATCATGCCGGGTGTCACCATCGTCGAGGCGATGGCGCAGACCGCCGCGGTGATGGTCGGCACAGAGCTGGGCATGGAAGACAAGAACATGCAGGTCTATTTCATGGCCATCGACAAATGCAAATTCCGCCGCATGGTGGTGCCCGGTGATGTGCTGAAAATGAAGCTGACCACAACCCGCGGCAAACCTGGCGGCAAAGTCTGGAAGTTCTCTGGCGTTGCTGAGGTCGAGGGTGAAATGGCCGCCGAGGCCGAGTTTACCGCCATGATGGAATTGCCCAAGGAGTGACGCGAATGGCCATTTCTCCAGAGGCGCAGATTCACCCGTCAGCGGTGATCGAAGAGGGCGCAGAGATTGCGGCTGGGTGCGTCATCGGGCCGTTTTGCACTGTTGGGGCGCAGGTGGTTCTGCACGCGCGCGTCACGCTGAAATCTCATGTTGTGGTTTGTGGCGATACCGAAATCGGCGAAGACACCAGCGTTTTCAGTTTTGCTGTGTTGGGTGAAATCCCGCAGGATCTGAAATTCAAGGGCGAGGCCTCCAAGCTGCGCATCGGGGCGCGCAACCGCATTCGCGAACATGTCACCATGAACGCGGGCACCGAAGGTGGCGGCGGACTGACCAGCGTGGGCAATGACGGTCTGTTCATGGCCGGCTGCCATGTTGCGCATGATGTGCATATCGCCGATCGGGTCATTCTGGTGAATTCGGTCGCCATTGCCGGCCATTGCGTGATCGAAGATGACGTGATCGTAGGCGGCTTGTCCGGTGTGCATCAATGGGTGCGTATCGGCCATGGGGCCATCATTGGCGCGGTTTGCATGGTGACAAATGATGTCATGCCTTATGGGCTGGTGCAGGGGCCGCGCGGCAAGCTGGATGGTCTGAACCTCGTCGGCCTTAAACGGCGCGGGGTTGCGCGGGCCGATATCGCCGCGTTGCGCGCCGCCTTTCAGGCTTTGGCCAAAGGCGAGGGGTCGTTTCAACAGCGCGCGGGTAAGCTTTCGCAAGACAGCGACAATGCCTATGTGAAGGAAATCGTTGATTTTATTCTGGGCGAGAGCGATCGCTCCTTTCTAACGCCGGAGTAAGCCATGGGCCGCCTTGCCATTCTCTCTGCCAAGGGCGGCCTGCCGGTCGCTTTGGCGGCTGCGCATCCGGATGCGCTGATCTTTACCCTGCAAGGCGTGGATCATGACCACAGCTGCGCGACGATTGAGCATCGGTTTGATCGTCTGGGTGACATGATCACCGATATGAAAACGCGCGGCGTGACCGAGGTGGTGTTTGCGGGCGCGATGATCCGCCCGGCGCTGGACCCGGCGCAGTTTGACGAATTGATGCAGCAAATCGCGCCTGAGCTGATGAAAGCCTTTCAAAGCGGGGATGACGCGCTCCTGCGCTTTATCATCACCCTCTTTGAGGACCGCGGCATCGCCGTGCGCGGCGCGCATGACCTCTTGCCAGAGCTGACCGCCAACCCTGGCCTAATTGCCGGTCCCGAGCCGGATGTTGCGCAACTTGACGACGCCAAGAAAGCCGCAGAGATCCTGCGCACCCTCGCGCCGATGGATGTCGGTCAGGGGGCGGTGGTCGCCGCCGGGCTGTGTCTGGGCATCGAAACCCTGCAGGGCACCGATGCGCTGTTGCGCTTTGTCGCCGAAACGCCCGCGAGCCTGCGGCGCGGCAAGGGTGTCCTGGTGAAAGCGCCCAAAGCCGGGCAGGATCTGCGCGTCGATATGCCCGCGATTGGCACCCAAACCATTGACGGTCTGGCCGCCGCTGGCCTGGCGGGCATTGTGATTGCCGCAGGCCGGGTGTTGCTGGTGGATCGCCCCGCGATTGAGGCCCGCGCCGCAGCCTGCGGGGTCTTTGTGTTGGCGCAGGAAAACCTCTGATGAAAGTCTATGTGATCGCCGGGGAACTCTCGGGGGACAAACTGGGCGCGGCGCTGATGGCGGGGCTGAAGACCCTGCACGGGGCCGACATCCATTTTCACGGTGTCGGCGGGCCGCGCATGCAGGCCGAAGGTCTGGCGAGTCAGTTCCCGATGGAAGAGCTGTCGATCATGGGGCTGGTGGAAATTCTGCCAAAATACCTGCACCTCAAACGCCGTATCCGTGAATGCGCCGCCGCCATTGAGGCGCTGCAACCGGATGTGTTGATCACCATCGACAGTCCTGACTTTTGCCTGCGCGTCGCAAAATTAGTGCGCGAAAACAGCACCTTGCGTGCGGTTCATTATGTTGCGCCGTCGGTCTGGGCCTGGCGGCCGAAACGCGCGGAGAAAATGGCACCCTTCATAGATCAGGTGCTGGCGCTGCTACCGTTTGAGCCCCCCTATATGGAGGCCCATGGTATGCGCTGCGATTTTGTCGGCCATCCCGTGGTGAATGACCCGGTGGCCAGTGCTGATGAGATTGCCGCCTTTCGCGCGGCCCATAATCTGAACGCTGCGCCCATGGCGCTGATCCTGCCGGGCAGCCGCAGCGGAGAGGTGCGCCGCCTCTTGCCGATTTTCAAAGATGTTATGACGCGGCTGCAAGCATCGCGGCCTGATCTGCGGTTTGTGTTGCCCGCTGCCCCGCCGGTGGCGGATTTGGTACATGAGATGACCGCAGATATGGATGCGCCGCCACTGATCCTGGATACGCGCGAGATGGCGCGCGAGGCGGCGCAGGTTGAAAAGCGCGCGGCCTTTGGTGCGGCAGATGTGGCGCTTGCAGCCTCGGGCACCGTGTCGCTTGAACTGGCCGCCGCTGGCACACCGATGGTGATTGCCTATGACGTCAACTGGATCAGCCGCAAGATCTTTGAGCGCATGCTGAAGATCGACACGCTGACACTGGCCAATCTGGTGACAGAAACCCGCGTGATCCCGGAATTCATCGGCAGGGATTGCCGTGCTGATCTGATCGCGCCGGGGATTCTGGCGGTGCTGGACGCGCCAGAGGCGCAGCAGAAGGTGGTCGCAGAAACCATGCAGCGCCTTGGCCGTGGCGGTGAAGATCCGGGCCTGCGTGCCGCGCGCGCTGTGCTGGACGGTCTACAAGACTGAGCTGACGCGCCGCGTTACGCGCCGCGCCAGATCCAGCCGCCGCCAAAGATGCGGCTGCTGTCATTGTCGTAAAAGACGCAGGCCTGCCCGGGGGAGACGCCTTCTTCCGGTGTCAGCAATTCTACTTCGGCAGTGGTCGGCCCGGTTGGGCGAATGATCGCCTCGCGCGGCGGGCGGGTAGAGCGGACTTTGACCGCCATGTGCCATTCTTTCCGGCTTTCAAATGGGGTATCCCCCAGCCAGTTGATTTCGCGCACCGGGATGATGCGGGTCGACAGCAATTCTTTGGGGCCGACAATCACTTGTTTTTTGTCGACGTCCAGCTTGACGACATAGATCGGCTCGCTCAGCCCGCCGATACCCAGCCCGCGGCGCTGACCGATGGTATAGTGAATGACGCCATTGTGCTGGCCCACCACCTTGCCGGTGTGATCCACAATCTCGCCCGGTTCCGCCGCGCCGGGACGCAGTTTTTCGATGACCTGTGCATAATTGCCATTAGGCACAAAACAGATGTCTTGGCTGTCCGGTTTGTCGGCCACTGCCAGCCCGTATTCTGCCGCCAGCGCCCGGGTGGCGTCTTTGTCCGGCAGATGGCCCAGCGGAAAGCGCAGGTAATCCAACTGCTCGGGTGTGGTGGAAAAGAGGAAATAGCTTTGGTCGCGCCGCGCGTCTGCGGCGCTGTGCAGCTCGGGTCCATTGGGCCCAATCTTGCGCTGTATGTAATGGCCTGTGGCCATGCAATCCGCCTCCAGATCCTTGGCGGTTTCCAGCAGGTCTTTGAACTTCACCCGCTCATTGCAGCGAATGCAGGGCACCGGGGTTGCCCCCGCCAGGTAGCTATCGGCAAATTCGTCAATCACCGCATCCTGAAAGATGTTCTCATAATCCAGAACGTAATGCGGAAAGCCCTTTTCTTCGGCGACGCGGCGCGCATCGTGAATGTCGATGCCCGCGCAGCAGGCACCTTTCTTGGCCAGGGCCGCGCCGTGATCATAAAGCTGCAGGGTGACGCCCACCACATCATAGCCTTCGTCCGCCAGCTGCGCTGCCACCACAGAGCTGTCCACGCCGCCCGACATGGCGACGACAACGCGGGTCTCTGAGGGCGGCTTGGCAAAGCCAAGCGAATTCAGAGGGGGATTTTGATCCAGAGCCATGGGATTCTCCTGCGGCGGCGAAAGAAAGGAATATAAGAAAATTCGACATACTCTCAAGCCCCAGTTTTAGGCTTCGTTAAGCTGCTGCCGTCACCCTTGGTGCAAAGGCGAGGACAGGTGATGTTTTTGAAAAAGATTGACGGGCGGCGCACGGTAACTTTGCCAGATGGGCGGGTGTTGTCGCAGGCGGATTTGCCAAGTGAAAACACCCGACGCTGGGTTGCATCACGCAAGGCTGCTGTGGTGCATGGCGTGCGGTTCGGTCTGCTGTCGCGGCGCGAGGCCTTGCAGCGCTATGGGCTGTCCGAAGAAGAGTTTTCGCAGTGGGAAGAGGCGGTCAGCACCCATGGCGAACGGGCGCTGAAGGTGACGAGACTACAAAAATATAGACAACTTTAACGGGTATGTTAGTCTTCCGGTTACAAATTAAGCATTAATTAACTCATAGCTGCTCAGGTCACTGGACTGCTGTGCCTTTACCGGAGAGATTTGATGCGAATTTTATTGATCGAAGACGATCCTGCCACCGCAAAAAGTATTGAGCTGATGCTCACCCATGCCAATTTGAACGTCTACACCACCGATTTGGGGGAGGAAGGCATCGATCTGGCGAAACTTTATGATTATGATTTGATCCTGCTGGATCTTGGTCTGCCGGATATGCTGGGTCATGATGTCTTGCGGCAATTGCGTCTGGCGCGGGTGGACACGCCTATTCTGATCCTGTCAGGGGATGATGACACCGACAGCAAGCTCAAAGGCTTTGGCTGTGGCGCGGATGATTATCTGACAAAACCCTTTCATCGCGAAGAGTTGGTGGCCAGAATTCATGCGATTATCCGCCGTTCCAAGGGCCATGCGCAATCGGTTATTAATACCGGCCGCATTGCGGTCAACTTGGATGCCAAAACCGCCAGCGCCGATGGCGCGCCGGTGCATCTGACCGGCAAGGAATATCAGATGCTGGAACTGCTGAGCCTGCGCAAGGGCACCACGCTGACCAAGGAAATGTTCCTCAATCATCTTTACGGCGGCATGGATGAGCCGGAACTGAAGATCATTGATGTGTTCATTTGCAAGCTGCGCAAAAAGCTGAGCGAGGCGACCGATGGCGAGAATTACATCGAAACCGTCTGGGGGCGGGGATATGTGTTGCGCGACCCGGACCCTGTGGTTGTGCAGATGCCCGAAGAGGTAGCATTGCGCGCCTGACCCTCTCATGCGAATTCGCCCCGAGGGTGCTGTGCTCTCTGGACGAACATAGCGGCCCGTTTTATCTATTTGATAATTAATGGGAGCGGGCGCGCGTGACGAAGAAGAAACCGATATCCGAACTGACCGAGGCTGAGGCGCGGGCAGAGTTGGAAACCTTGGCCGCCGCGTTGACCAAAGCCAATCAGGCCTATCATGGCGCGGATGCCCCGGAGCTGTCGGATGCGGATTATGATGCGCTGAAACAGCGCAACCTTGCGATCGAGTCGGCGTTTCCCGCGTTAAAGCGCGCTGACAGCCCCAGCGATCAGGTCGGGGCCCCGGTGACGTCGGGCTTTGGCAAGATCACCCATGTGGTGCCAATGCTCTCGCTGGGCAATGCGTTTGACGACGAAGAGGTCAGCCAGTTCACGGCGCGGATTCGCGCGTTCCTGTCGCTTGCGCCGGATGCGCCGTTGGCCTTTACCGCAGAGCCAAAGATCGACGGTCTCAGCCTGTCGCTACGCTATGAGAACGGCAAGCTGGTGCAGGCCGCCACGCGGGGCGATGGGGCCACCGGCGAAAACGTCACTGCCAATGCGCGCACCATTGATGACATTCCGACCGAATTGACCGGCGCGCCGGACGTGCTGGAGGTGCGCGGCGAAGTTTACATGAGCCACGCGGATTTTGCGGCGCTGAACGCGGCGCAAGAGGCAGCGGGCGGCAAGCTCTTTGCCAATCCGCGCAACGCCGCGGCCGGGTCGTTGCGCCAGCTTGATGCCAGCATCACCAAGGCGCGTCCCTTGCGGTTCTTTGCCTATGCTTGGGGCGACCTCAGCGCGCCATTGGCCGAGACGCAATCGGGGGCAATTGCGCGGCTTGGCGCTTTGGGATTTCAGACCAACCCATTGACAAAACTATGTCATTCGTCGCGCGATCTGATTGCGCATTACCGCGATATCGAAGCGCAGCGTGCCACGCTTGGCTATGATATCGACGGCGTGGTCTATAAGGTGGATGCGCTGGATTTGCAGGCGCGGCTTGGGTTTCGCGCCACCACGCCACGCTGGGCAATTGCCCATAAATTCCCGGCAGAGCTGGCCTGGACCTGGCTTGAGGGGATCGACATTCAGGTCGGGCGCACCGGCGCGCTCTCGCCCGTGGCGCGGCTGCAACCCGTCACCGTGGGGGGCGTCGTAGTCTCAAATGCCACGCTGCACAACGAAGATTACATCACCGGGCGCGACAGCAAGGGGGGCGAAATCCGCGGCGGCAAGGATATTCGCATTGGCGACTGGGTGCAGGTTTATCGCGCCGGCGATGTGATCCCGAAAATCGCCGATGTGGATCTGACCAAACGCCCCAAGGACGCGGTGCCTTATGTCTTTCCGGCGACCTGCCCGGAATGCGGATCAGAGGCCGTGCGCGAAGAGGGCGACGCGGTGCGCCGCTGTATTGGTGGCTTGATCTGCCCGGCGCAAGCGATTGAAAAGCTGAAACATTTCGTGTCTCGCAAGGCCTTTGATATCGAAGGGCTGGGCGCGAAACAGATCGAAATGTTCTATGACGATGCGGACCTGCCGATCAAGCAGCCGGTGGATATCTTTACGCTCGCGGCCCGCGATGGCGGCAACCTGAACCGGCTGAAAAACCGCAAAGGCTGGGGCGCGCAATCGGCGGCCAACCTCTTTGCAGCCATTGAGGAACGGCGCAGCATCGGCTTTGGCCGTCTGCTGTTTTCGCTCGGCATCCGGCATGTGGGCGAAGTGGCCTCAAACCTGCTGGCGCGTCACTATGGGGACTGGGCTGCTTTCACGCAGGCGATGGACGATGCCGCCGGTTTTGAGGGGGCGGCCTGGCAGGATTTGTTGGATATCGATGGCATCGGCGAGGTCATGGCGCGCTCACTGGTCAGCGCCTTTGCCGCGCCGCGCGAGCGGGCCTCGATTGATGCGCTGACCGAACATCTGACGGTTGAGGCCGCCGCGCAGCCCAAGACCGAGGGCAGCCCAGTGGCCGGCAAAACCGTGGTTTTCACCGGCACACTTGAAAAGATGACCCGCGCCGAGGCCAAGGCCCGCGCCGAGGCGCTGGGGGCGAAAGTCTCCGGCTCTGTCTCGGGCAAGACCGATATCCTGATCGCTGGCCCGGGCGCGGGATCAAAGGCCAAAAAGGCCGCGGACCTTGGGGTCAAAACCATTGACGAAGACGCCTGGCTGGCGTTGATCGAGGGGCTGTGAGCGGTCGCCCCGAAGCCCTTTTCCCGCTGTTTGCGGATCTGACCAAGCTGGAGGGCGTGGGCCCCAAGATTGCCCAGTTGATGGGAAATATGGGGCTTGAGCTGCCGCGCGATGTGGTTTTTTCCTTGCCTTATGCCGTGGTGGACCGGCGGCGTCGCGATACGGTGCAGGGGGCAGAGCTGCCCGGCGTTGTCACCGTTGCGGTCACGGTTCTGCGCCATCGCGCCCCGCGCAACAAACGCGGCGCCTACCGCGTGACCGTTGCAGATGCCGCCACCGAATTTGATCTGGTGTTTTTTCATGCGCGCGGCAGCTATCTAGAGGCGCAGCTGCCGGTGGGTAGCCAGCGGCTCGTCTCTGGCAAGGCTGAGTTGTTTGATGGCGTCGCGCAGATGGTGCATCCCGATCACATGCTGCCTTTGGACGAGGCCGCTCAGATCCCGGATTTCGAACCGGTTTATAATCTGACCGCTGGCGTCACGTTGAAAACCATGGGCAAAGCGGTGCGATCGGCCCTGCGTCTGGCCCCGCCGATGGCCGAATGGATTGATCCGGGGCAAAAGACCAAGGCCGGCTGGCCGGACTGGCAGGCCGCGATCAGCGCCGCACATGACCCGCAAGGACGCGGAGATCTGGCGGCCACGGCCCCGGCGCGCGAGCGGCTGGCCTATGACGAATTTTTTGCCCATCAATTGACGCTGGCTTTGGCGCGGGCGCAGGTGCGGCGGGGCAAAGGCCGCGCCAGCGCCGGGACCGGGCGGCTGCAGCAAAAGGTTTTGGCGGCTTTGCCTTATCGGCCCACCGGCGCGCAGCAGCGCGCCATTGCCGATATCTCCGCCGACATGGCGCGCGCCCATAAGATGAACCGCCTGCTGCAAGGTGATGTCGGGGCGGGCAAGACACTTGTCGCCTTCATGGCGCTGCTGGTCGCGGTGGAGGCAGGCGGGCAGGGCGTGATGATGGCCCCGACCGAAATTCTCGCGCGCCAGCACATGCAGGGGCTGCGCCCCTTGGCCGAACAGGCAGGCGTGGTGCTTGAGATTCTGACGGGGCGCGACAAGGGCAAAGAACGCGCCGCCAAGCTGGCTGCACTGGCGCGGGGGGATATCCATATTCTGGTCGGCACCCACGCGGTGTTTCAAGCAGATGTGGCGTTTCACGATCTGCGGCTGGCGATTGTCGATGAACAGCACCGCTTTGGCGTGCGCCAGCGGCTGGAGCTGGGGCAAAAGGGCGGTTTGGCCGATGTTCTGGTGATGACGGCGACGCCGATCCCGCGCTCGCTCGCGCTGGCGCAATATGGTGATATGGATGTGTCGATCCTGGATGAAAAGCCGCCCGGCCGGCAGCCAATCAAAACCGTCATGGTGTCTTCGGGCCGCATGGACGAGGTTGTCGCGCGGCTGCAGCAGGTGGTGCGCGAGGGCAAGCAAGCCTATTGGGTCTGCCCGCTGGTCGAGGAAAGCGAGGTCATGGACCTGACCGCCGCTGAGCAGCGGTTCCAACATTTGCGTGCAACCCTTGGCGAGGGGGTGGTTGGCCTTGTGCATGGCCAGATGCCCCCGGCTGACAAAGACGCCGGCATGGCCGCCTTTGCGCGTGGCGATACCAAAGTGCTGGTTGCCACCACGGTGATTGAGGTGGGCGTTGATGTGCCCAATGCCACCATCATGGTGATCGAACGGGCCGAGACCTTTGGCTTGGCGCAGCTACACCAGCTGCGCGGCCGGGTCGGGCGCGGCACCCAAGCCTCCACCTGTCTGCTGATGTATCAACCGCCGCTCAGTCAAAATGGCGAACGGCGCCTGACCGTGATGCGCGACACAGACGATGGGTTTGTGATTGCGGAAACCGATCTTGAGATGCGCGGCGCGGGGGACATGATTGGCACGGCGCAATCCGGTCTGCCGCGCTTTCAGATCGCGGATATGGAATCGCAGGCCGCGCTGATGGCGGTGGCGCAATCAGACGCACGCAAACTGTTGACCGATGACCCGACGCTGACTTCGCCGCGTGGACAGGCCGCGCGCGGGCTGCTGTGGCTGATGCAACAAGATCAAGCAATTCGTTTGATTTCAGTGGGTTAAGTTTTTTCGTTCTTTTTTGTTCACAAATGTTCTTAAAAAGTTCTTTACACGCTGCGCGCAATATGCGAACAAAAAGGCAACAAAAGGAATGACACAGCAGGAGGCACCAAGATGTTCACTCAGATCAAAACCATCGTGACGAATTCGCAAAGCACGTTGCTGCAGGATGCGATTGGCATGGCGGCCTTGGTTGTGATGCTGCTGGTGGCACTGCACATTCCCGGAGTTGCCTGATTTACCTCTGCCTTGCGCGCGCGGCTGCTCCGGCCAACGTATTCTGCCCCCCAGTTTGATACGTCGGATGTCACTGCCTGTCCCCGGGTTTCCGCTATGTCTGCCTCATAGCCTCACACCGGTTCAGTCCGCGCGCGCATCCTTGTCGCCGCCTTCCTCCCCGGGAAGTGCGGCGATTTTTTTTGCCATCCCAATGCGCTGGTTTCTTTGGTTCCGTGGGGCCTCTGTGCCCGTGCGCTCGTGCGCTCGGGCGCGGAACGGGGCGCATTGATTAACTCAGATGGGTGAGCTCCTGCACCAGCCAAGTGCCGAAGACGTCGATCTGCGTGCTGCGGCTTTTCCCGGATCCAGTTGCGAGCCAATAGGCGTGATCGGTCTTGAACGGGGCCTCATAAGGCACAACCAACCGCCCCTCGCTAAGATCTTCGCGCACAAGAAACGTCGGAACCAGCGCGACACCAAGCCCCGAGATTGCCGCCGCGATCGACAGGTAAAAATCCTGAAAGCCAAAGCCGGTTGCATCGCCCCGTGGGCCTGTCTGATCACTCTGATGGGCGCTCAGCCAGCGTGTCCACAGCTCTGGCCGTGTGGTGGTGTGGATCAGGGGGAGCCGCGCTAGATCGGCAGGGTCAGACAGGGGCTGCGCCGCAATCAGCGCGGGGCTGCACACGGGAACAACGACCTCGTCAAACAGGTGGGCCCAGTTTTGCGCGGCCTCAGAGATGGGGCCCGGCACCACCGCGCCATCATGCCCGCTGGTCGCAAAATCCGGGCAGACATCCGAAACCGACAGGTCAAGGACAAGCTGCCCGTGTTTGAGATGAAACTCTGCCAGACGCGGCGCCAGCCACCGCAGGGCCAGACTCGCCGGGGCGGAGATTTTCAAGACATGCACGCCGCGCGCTGTGGCGTGGCTTGCCAAAGTGGCCCGTTCAATCTGGCCCAATGCCGAACTGGTGTCTTGGTGAAAGGCGGCACCTTCGGCGGTCAGCGACACCCCCGTGCGCGTGCGGATCAGGAGCGTGTTGCCAAGAAAGGCCTCGAGATTCTGAATATGCTTGCTGACCGCGCTTTGGCTGATCTGCAAGGCCCGGGCCGCCGCACTGAACGAGCCTTTGCGCACAACCGCGTCAAAGACTTTTACGGCATTTAAGGGGGGCAGGTTTCTGTCCATAAGTATCTCTTTTTGAGATGGCTGCCCGAGTTTTTTAGCAGTTTTCTGACGAAATTCAGCAATTAATATTCCAAGGGTCAAAGTCTGCGTAGAGATTGGGGATTTCAAAGATGCCACAAGACACATTTTCGCCCGCGCCGGTGCGGTTGATGCCATCGGTGCCTTTGTCACCCACGCTTGAGGCGGACGCCTTGGCGCAAAAGCTGCGCCGGGATGGGCGCGAGGTTTATCACATGGGGTTCGGACAGGCCCCGTTTCCTGCGCCGCAGCGGTTGGTTGATGCGCTCAATATCCATGCCCATGAAAAATCTTATTTGCCGGTGGCGGGGCTGCCGGAACTGCGTCAGGCCGTGGCCACCCATCAGCAGCGATTGATCGGCACCGATCCAGAGGCGGTGGATGTGTTGATCGCCCCGGGCAGCAAATTGATCATCTATGCGGTGCAAATGGCGATTGAAGGGGATTTGCTTTTGCCGGTTCCGTCCTGGGTCAGCTATGCGCCGCAGGCTGCCATGCTGGGCCAAAAGGTCATTCCCGTCGCAACAGACCTGACGCCAGAGGGAATGCTGATTTCGGGTGCCGCATTGGAGCGTACCATCCAAGACGCGAGGGCAGCTGGCCAGAACCCGACAAAAATCCTGCTCAACTACCCCAGTAATCCGACCGGGCTGACCATCCCGCAAGAGCAGTTGCAAGACATTGCAAAGGTGTGTGTTGCGCATGGCGTCACCATCATTGCCGACGAAATTTATGGCCGTCTGGTGTTTGATGGCAGATATCGCTCTATTGCGCGCTATGCGCCGGACAATACGGTGGTCACGAGCGGGCTATCCAAACACCTGTCGATAGGTGGCTGGCGGCTTGGTATTGGTGTGGTTCCCAAAGCGATCACCGGCTTGTTTGAGGCACTGACCGGGATTGCCAGCGAAACCTGGTCCTGTGTCGCGGCCCCGATTCAGATGGCCGCGATTGAGGCCTATCAAGGCCATGAGGACATCGAGGAATTTGTCAAAGACAGCACGGTCATTCACGCGGCTGTCACGCGCTTTGTGGCAGAGGGGCTGCGCGAGATTGGCATTAAGTGCCTTGATGCACAGGGCGGATTCTATCTGTGGCCGGATTTTGGCACCGTCGCTGACCATCCAACTTCAGAGGCTTTGTCACGGGATTTGATGATGCAAGAGGGGATTGTGGCTTTGCCGGGCACTGCCTTTGGCGCGCCCCCCGAAGCGCTGCGGCTGCGCTTGTCGACCTGCGATTTTGACGGGGCCGAGGCGCTGGCGTTTTTGCGCAAAGCGGGCGGTCGACTAACGCCGCAGGACGTGCCGCAGTTTGCACCACGTGTGGCTGCTGCGCTTGATGGGTTTCGTAGGTTTGTGCATGCACAACACGCCTGATCGAGATCGCGCCTGACGGCTGGCGTCAGGCGCAGTCTGATTGCGCGGCCTGATCAAAGGCCTCTAGGCTGGCGTCAAGCGCCAGCAGGATCGAGGCATGGCGGTTCTTGTAGTCGCGCGCAGGGCGCAGAACTTCCAGCCCGTCAAATGGCGCGGGCGGGGTGGGGCCACCCTCTTTTAGCATCAATTTCAGCGCGTCGCGCGCGGCGGCAATCTCATCCCGGCTGCGGCCGATGATATTCTGCCCGACAACCGAGGCGGCCGCTTGTCCCAATGCGCAGGCTTTTACATCCTGTCCAAATTCCGCAACGACACCGTTTTCAACCACCAGATCAACGGTGATGGTCGAGCCGCACAGAGGCGCGCGTTTCTTGACGGTGGCATCGGGCGCAGCCACTCGATCCGTATGCGGCATCTCGGTCGCAAGGGACAGGATCTGCCCTGAGTAAAGCTTGATCAGATCGGTTTCGCCAGACATCACAGTTCCCTTTTGCGCGTCTTTCCTAGATAGAGAGGCTGACGGCAGATGCAAAGGGAAACATCATGACATTTGATCCACAAAGCCTGAAGTATGACGCGGCCGGTTTGATCCCGGCGATTGCGCAGGATGCGGACACCCATGAGGTGCTGATGATGGCTTGGATGAATGCGGATGCGGTGGCCAAGACACTGGAAAGCGGCAAGGTGACCTATTGGTCGCGTTCGCGCCAGCAGTTCTGGATCAAGGGCGAAACCAGCGGTCATACGCAGGCGCTGGTGGATTTTCGCTATGATTGCGATCGGGATTGCATTCTGGTGCTGGTGCGCCAAGAAGGCCCGGCTTGTCACACCAATCGCCGCAGCTGCTTTTACCGTTCGGTGCGCGAGGGTGAGGTCATCGAATTGATGAAGCCCATGGTATAAAGCACTACAAACCAACCATTTTTCGAATGTCGGCCGGGCTGGCCCCGGCAGCGCGATAGGTGGCAATGGCGCGGGCATCATCGCGTTTTGCAAGGCGTTTGCCCGCCGCATCGCGGATCAGATCATGGTGGTGATACTGCGGCACAGCGAGGCCGAGCAGCGCCTGCAGTGCCACATGAACCTGCGTGGCCTCCCACAAATCGGCACCGCGCGTGACCTGGGTGATGTTCTGTGCAGCATCATCCACCACCACTGACAAATGATAGCTGCTGGCCATGCCGCGGCGCACCAGAATGATATCGCCAACATCGCGGATCAGCGCCTCTGCCGTCACCGCATGGGTGCCAGAATAAAGCGCGCCAACTTCGGTAAACTGCAGATCCTTCAGCAGCGGGGCGGCCTTTTCCATATTCAGCCGCAGCACGTCGTCGGGGCCAGCGTCTGCCGGGGTGCGCGCGCGGCAGGTGCCCGGATAAATGCGCCCGTCTGGGCCAAATTGCGGCACGCCTTCTTGCGGGGCCGAGGCAGCGGCCTCAATGTCCGCGCGGCGGCAGCGGCAGGGATAGGTCAGGCCCATGTCTGTCAGCCGCGCTAATGCAGCCTGATAGGCCGCTGTGCGCTCTGACTGGCGCATCACGGGTGTGGGCCAGTCCAGCCCTAACCAGGCGAGATCCTCAAAAATCTGCGCTTCCCACTCTGGGCGACTGCGACTTTGGTCAATATCCTCGATGCGCAGCAAAAACCTGCCACCCGCCTGCGCGGCATCGGCGGCAGCGATCAGCGCAGAATAGGCGTGCCCCAGATGCAGCGGGCCAGTGGGCGAAGGGGCGAAACGGGTGCAAAATTGCAAGGGCGTGCCTTTGGGAAGTTGGTATGGCTCAGCTTTGCGTGCTGAGCCAGTTTTGCCAAGCCTCTTTGGCGCGGTCTGTATAGGCCTTGTAGCGGTCCTTGCGCCCCCGGCGCCCGCCCTTGAGCCCGTCCACGGGTTGAAAAAGCCCGAAATTGACGTTCATCGGCTGAAAGGTCTTGGCCTCGGCGCCGCCGGTGATGTGATGCACCAGCGCGCCCATGGCCGAATTGAGCGGTGCAGTCGGCAAAGGTGTGCCCAGGATTTCCGCCGCTGCCAGACGCCCAGCCAGCAGCCCCATGGCGGCGCTTTCCACATAGCCTTCCACACCGGTGATCTGCCCGGCAAAGCGAATGTTGGGGCGTGATTTCAGACGCATCTGATCATCCAGCAATGTCGGCGAATTGATAAACGTGTTGCGGTGGATCCCACCAAGCCGGGCAAAGGACGCTTCTTCCAGACCCGGAATCATCTTAAAGACTTCGGTCTGCGCGCCGTATTTCATTTTGGTCTGAAAGCCGACGATATTTAGCAATGTTCCCAAGGCGTTATCGCGCCGTAGCTGCACAACCGCATAGGGTTTGTTGTCCGGATCATGCGCATTGGTCAGCCCCACTGGTTTCATCGGCCCATGGCGCAAGGTCTCGCGGCCCCGTTCGGCCATCACTTCGATTGGCAGGCAGCCATCAAAATAGCCGGCGGTTTCGCCTTCGTGAAACTCGGCTTTGTCGGCGGCCAGCAGCGCGTCAATAAAGGCCTCATACTGGTCTTTGGTCATCGGGCAGTTGAGGTAGGCTTTCTGCTCTTCCTCGGTGTCGCCCTTGTCATAGCGCGATTGTAGCCAGGCGATATCCATATTGATGCTGTCGGCATAGACAATCGGCGCGATGGCATCAAAGAACGCCAGTGCATCAGCCCCGGTTTCCGCCTGAATCGCGCCGCCAAGCCCGGCGGACGTCAGCGGGCCGGTCGCGATGATCCAATGGCCCTCGCTGGGCAATTCGGTGATTTCGCCATACGCGACCTGAATGCGCGGGTGGGCCAACAGCGTGTCGGTGACACTCTGTGCAAACGGGTCGCGATCCACCGCCAGCGCGCCGCCAGCCGGCAGGCGGTGCTTGTCCGCCATCTGCATGATCAGGCCGTTTGCAGCGCGCATTTCCCAGTGCAAAAGCCCGACAGCGTTCTGTTCGCTGTCATCAGAGCGAAAGGAGTTGGAACAGACCATCTCCGCAAGATTGCCGGTGCGATGGGCAAAGGTTTCCACCTTGGGGCGCATTTCGTGGATCACCACGTTAAGGCCCATGTTGGCAGCCTGCCAGGCGGCCTCTGATCCGGCCATTCCGCCGCCGATGATGTGCAATGTCTGTGTCATAGGGGCGAAATAGGCCAGTCCGGGCGCTTTGAAAAGGGGCAAGCGCCGCATGGTGGGCGCGCGCTGCGAGGCGCGGTGGTTTTGCGAAGGAGGAAAAGGTATCACTTGGGTCGCTGCGGCAGGAAGGTCGAGGTCAGAGAGAGTTGACCCTGGAGGGACTTTCCACCTGGCAGCGACCCAATCGTGGTCGCCGACATTGTCGGTATGCCGGTTATGGCATGCGGGTGAGGGGCGGACCAGTTCAAATTGGGAAAAAATGCGGCACGAATTCGGAAACAATCGAGATCTCGGACCATTGTTTGAAAATTTTATAAAAATTTGAATGCGTTGCAGGTGGCAGGATGCACGGGCAGCGCGCGGCTTTGCCGCATTTTGGGCCTAATTATGTAATGTCGCGGTTTTCCGGCTGCGCTTTGGTGCCGCAACGTTCCGCGCGCTGCCGGCTTGTGTTTTGCGCGGCGGCTCGCAACCCTGATCATGTCAGAACCAAAGGGAGGATGCGGCGTGACGGCCATGATGACACGAGAGGATGTGACGCGCTTTCTGGCCGAGGTTTTTCCGCAGATGGGGCCTGAATTTGTGATCGATCTGCTGGCACGGGACCGGGCGGTGATGCGGCTGCGCGTCGCGGATCAGCATTTGCGCCCCGGCGGCACAGTATCCGGCCCGTCAATGTTTGCGCTTGCCGATGTGGCGGCCTATGTCGCGACGCTTGCGCGTATCGGGCCCAAGGCGCTGGCCGTGACCACCCATTGCAGTATTGATTTCATGCGCAAACCGGCGGCGGGGCAGGACCTTATCGCTGAGGCCGAGGTTCTGAAGCTGGGCCGCGCCTTGGCGGTGATTTCTGTGCGCCTGCGGTCTGAGGGGCAGCTGGACCTCGTGGCCATCGCCTCTCTCACCTATTCCATTCCCCCGGACAAACCGGCGGCATAAGCGCATTATCTTGGCGGAAAAAAAGCCGGGGCGAACCCCGGCCAAGTAAGCTGACGTCCGACGGGGTGTACGTCCGTCAGCACGGTGGCCGCCGATGCAGCCAATCTCGTCACCGGGAGTGACACCGAAGACGAAAGGCCGACAGAACGCGCAAGCGCCGTCGACACCAAAGCCGAGCTGAGAGGCCGACCGAGGGCGACATATTTCCAACATGGGACCGGAAGAGGGTGGCCCATCCCAAAAACATGTCGTTTTCCTCTTGAGCAAATCAGAGGCTTGCCAGATAATTGTATCAATACAAATACCATGGCGAATTGGTAATCAGTGGGTACAATTTCAAAAAACGTGCGTCTAGGATAATATTGTAATGGATACAAAATGGCAGCCGCAGCAATTGCGTGCAGGCACCGCAAAATATAAGGCTCTGGCCACGGAAATCCGCGATGCCATCGCCTCTGGCACGCTGACGGCGGGGGAAAAACTCCCCCCGGTGCGTGATCTGGCCTATCGCCTCAGCATCACGCCGGGCACAGCGGCACGGGCCTATTCGATCCTTGTGGAAGAGGGCACTTTGGAGGCAGGCGTCGGGCGGGGCACCTTTGTTTCCAATCCGTTTCAAAGCGCCGGGCCACAGGAATGGCCCGAAATCGTCGACTGCCTCAGCCCCCGTATTCCAGACATGGGGCAGGACAAGCTGATCCGGGATTCCCTGCGCCAAGTGGCACAGGATTTGCCGACTAAGGCTTTGATGCAATACCCAAAAAGAGAGGTGAACCGCCCCGCGCGCCGGGCCTTTATGCAGTGGATGGGGGATGCGCCGCTCGGGCATTACACCGAAGATGACCTGGTGATCACCCACGGCGGACAGAACGCTTTGATGCATATCATGCAGGCGGTCTTGCGCGGCCCGGCCCCAGTCGTTCTGGTGGATGAGGTCAGTTATTCCGGCTTTCGCAAAGCGGCCGAACTCTGCCGTGCGCAGGTCGTTGGGGTGCCTTGGGATGGCGAAGGGCCGGATGCCGATGCTTTGGAAAAATTGGTACAATCTACCGGATCGACTTTGTATTGTACCTCATCGGAAATCAATAATCCGACGACACGTCCCACATCGCCAAAACGTCGGCGGGAAATTGCTGCTGTGGCGTTGCGCCATGGGCTGCATGTGGTGGATGACGATTGTTATTACACGGGCAGCCACAGCGCCGAGACTTACCGCGCGCTTTTGCCGGACCTTGGCTGGTATGTCGGCTCGCCGTCCAAACTGGTGTCGCCCGCTTTGCGTGTCGGGTTCACCTTGCCGCCGCGCGGCTGGGTCGGGCAGATGTTGCAAAGCGTGCAGCTGAGCCATTTTGGCGTCTCAAGCATCCTGACCGAGGCGTTTGCGCGCGTGATGACCGACGAAAACCTGCCACGTATCATTGCCAATGTGCAGGGGCGGATCAACGCGGATCTGCGTTTTGTCGTGAAGCAACTGGGCGGCTATCCGATCCGCTGGCGCAGCCATGTGCCGCTGGTCTGGGTCGAGCTGCCGGTGGCCTGGCGCGCGCCTGCCTTTACCCAAGCGGCCAAGGCCGCCGGGGTCGAGTTGAAATCAGCAGATGAATTCACTCTACGGGATGGGCGGGCTGTGCATGCGGTGCGGATTGCGATCAACGGGCAAATTGATCAGGCGCGGTTTCAGCAGGCGGTGATGGTGCTGCGTGACCTGCTGGACAACCCGCCACGCGGTTTTACCACGTAATTTGCCATGATGCGCATGAAAATTTATGGGGTAAAATAATACCTATTTTGTAATTCATTGAAAACAAACAATTAAATTGGCTTTTGTGCGGTTGACTGTCCCTGTGGGGGCTTTATAACCCGCCCATCGCATATTGATGTGTCGACTCGCGCCATGTGGGGCGACCATCTGTCAACCAAACCTAGGTAGACCACCATGAAAACCTTTTCTGCTACTCCGGCAGACATCGACAAGAAATGGATCATCATCGACGCCGAAGGCGTGGTGCTGGGCCGTCTTGCGTCGATCGTCGCGACCCGCCTGCGCGGTAAGCACAAGCCGTCGTTCACCCCGCATATGGACTGTGGCGACAACGTGATTGTCATCAACGCTGACAAAGTTCAGATGACTGGCAAGAAGCGCACTGACAAGAAATATTACTGGCACACTGGCCACCCAGGCGGCATCAAGCACCGCACTGCGGAGCAGATCCTGGAAGGGGCCTATCCAGAGCGTGTCGTGACTGCTGCTGTTAAGCGCATGCTGCCAGGCAACCGCCTGAGCCGCAAAATCATGACCAACCTGCGTGTTTATGCCGGTGCTGAGCACCCACATGACGCGCAATCGCCAGAAGTTGTGGATGTCAAATCCATGAACTCCAAGAACACGCGGAGCTAATCAATGGCTGATCAAATCAATTCTCTGGAAGAGCTGTCCGCTGTTGCAAACGGCGACGCGCTGGTGGCCGAAGCAGCCCCACGTGAGCCGCAGCGCGACGAGCTGGGCCGTTCTTATGCAACCGGCAAGCGTAAAGACGCTGTTGCGCGCGTTTGGATCAAACCAGGTTCTGGCAAAGTCGTTGTTAACGGCAAGCCACAAAACGAATATTTCGCACGTCCGGTTCTGCAAATGATCCTGGCGCAGCCATTCACTGTTGCGGGCGTTGAAGGTGAATTCGACGTTTATGCAACCGTGAAAGGTGGCGGCCTGTCCGGTCAAGCGGGCGCGGTCAAGCACGGGATTTCCAAAGCGCTGCAGCTTTATGAACCCTCCCTGCGCGGCGCGCTGAAAGCCGCTGGCTTCCTGACCCGCGACAGCCGTGTTGTTGAACGTAAGAAATTCGGTAAGCGCAAAGCCCGCCGGTCCTTCCAGTTCTCCAAGCGTTAATCGCTGGCCAAAGACTTTTCAAAAGGGCTGCCTTCGGGCGGCCCTTTTTTTCTTTGGTGTATCGCCAAAATTAGGCGGTGACATTTTGAGTATTTGAGAAAAGGTGAAGCTGCCCTAGCTCTTGGTCAGCGCGCCGCTAATTTTGCATTTCCCAAATCTTTGGCGTCGGAAAATGCGCGGTCTTTGTACAATTTGGCCGATCCAATGGGTGGGGGACATCTGCGATAGAGCCGTCCGCTGATACGCGATCCTTGCGGATATATGTTAGCTCCAGCACATCGGGGATGGTGTGACCGGCCAGGGAAAAATACGGCGCGGTATTGTTTGCGTGGATATGGCACAGCAGGTGATTGGCGTTCAACTGGTTCAGGATCTTACCGAAACGCGCCAACCAATCGGCCTGCCACATCTTATGGAGATCATGAATTTCAAGAAGAATGATGCGAAAGCGGTCAAGCGTGGCGGCTGAGACATGCGGCAGAACATCATATTCTGCACCCTCGATGTCCATTTGAAGGATCAGATCACCGTCGTTCGGGACAGACGCCTTTATCCAACTTGGCAAGGTGACGAAGGGATCCGCATCGCGCGCGCCCAAAAACGTTTTCTGAAACTGCATATTGGGCAGCAAATGATCGGGTTCCTCAACCGATGCATCCATCAGAAAGCAATCAATGCCGCGACGGGCGATTTCATGATCAAAGCCGACGGTATCTGACACGCCGGGCGAAAAAAGCGCGGCGATTCCGTCCAGATCATCGGGCAACAGATAGCCGCCATCATCCTCTGGCCCCAAGCGCACGAGCGGCACATCAATGGCATATGGCGCAAGTTTGGTGAGTGCAGAGGTTATCTTGTCCTGCGGGGCGTGATTTTCAGATGCGCGAAAAGAACCCACTTCGCGGCTTAGGCGCGCGCTTTTACGTTTCCATTTTCTGTTGCGATTGGCGGTTTGTAAGGTGGACCTGAGAGTCGTCAGCATTATGAGCAATCTTATAGCGTTCAAATTACCCCTTAAGGGGAAATACATTATGAAATTTCAGCTATAAGTGTACTCTTAAGCGTCCGGTTTGATCAAGCCGAGACCGCGCAGATAAACGCCGATACCGCTTTCCAGCAGATCTTCGGGTGGGAAGGGGCTTTGGCTGCCGGGTGAATTTCGCGCGAAAAGTTCGACGACCCCGTGGCTCATCGCCCAGATATGCGCGGAAAACATCGTTGCGGGGGGGCGTTTTTCCGGCGGGATATGTTCAGATAGGTCGCTTGCGGCCTGTTCCATCACACTGCGGGCGCGCCCGGCGACGGCGGCCAGCTCGGGCGTGCGATTGACCGAAACGCCGCTTTCAAACATTGCAATGTAATGGCCGGGGTATTTGCGGGCAAAGGCCAGATAGGCCCGGCCCGTCGCCTCAAAACTCGCCAGGGCCGATGGTTTTCCCTTGTCATAGGCGTATTGCATAAGGTCCGCAAAAATTTCATAGCCCTGACGCGCCGCTTCGGCGATCAGATCTTCGCGGCCTTCAAAGTGGCGATAGACCGCGGCCGGGGTGACGCCGGCGGTTTTGGCGGCCTCGGACAGGGTGAAGCCAGTTGGTCCTTTGGATTCAATCAGTTGCAGCGCTGCCTCAACCAAGGCCTGGCGCAGATTGCCATGATGATAACCGCGTTTAGGCATGCCAAATATCCGTGCCGCCGCAAATTTTCGCATCGCACGCGCCGATGGCGGCGCTGTCCTTGTGGGCATAATCCACGCGCGACAGCACGTGGCGCAGCGCATTGAGCCGTGCGCGGCGTTTGTCATCGCTGCGAATAACGGTCCAGGGGGCATGGGCGCTGTCCGATTGTGCAAAAGTCTCGGCAATCGCCTGCGTATAAGCATCCCATTTTTTCAGGCCTTCAACGTCAATCCAGCTGAGTTTCCACTGTTTCAGCGGATCAGATTCACGCGCCAAAAAGCGGCGCAGCTGTTCCGCGCGCCCGACGTTGAGCCAGAATTTGATCAGGATGACGCCATCATCCACCAGCATCTTTTCAAAATTATTCACCTGCTTGAAAAACAGCGCCCGCTCGGCATCGGTGCAAAAGCCAAAGACCTTTTCCACCACACCCCGGTTGTACCAGCTGCGGTCAAAAAACACGAGTTCCCCTGCGGCCGGCAGGTGCGGCACATAGCGTTGAAAATACCACTGGCTCTGCTCAGTCTCGGTTGGTTTGCCCAGGGCCACAACGCGGGCATGGCGCGGGTTCAGGTTTTCGCGGAAGCGTTTGATCGTGCCGCCTTTTCCGGCGGCGTCGCGGCCTTCAAACACAATGGCGATGCGCTGTCCGCTCTCGCGCAGGCTGGCCTGTAGTTTTGCCAGCTCGATCTGCAGCGCGGCCATCTCACTTTCGTAGGCTTTGCGCTTTTGCCGGGCATCATAGGGAAAGCTGTCGTCCAGAATAGCGCCCTTGTCCGCTGAGGCGATGGCCTGTCGGATCGCCGCGGGCGCGGTGTCTTTGTAAAAAGCGCTGATCGCGCCATCAAAGGGCAGCTCCATGAAAACCTCGTTGTTTTCTTTTAATATGGCGGTGTTAGGCGATCAGTTCAACTTTGCCCGTGCGGAAGCGCGGTCAATCGCGTCAATCACGGCGGTTTCGGCGCTGTGGTGCGGCATGTGTCCGATGCCCTCCAGTACCGTGAGATGGGCATTGGGCAGGATGCGCGACAGCGGGCGCGAGTGGATCTCAAGCCCGACGGTGGTGTCCGCATCGCCATGCAGCAATTCGGTGGGGGTGGTGATCTGCGGCAGCCGGGGTTGCAGCGCCTTGATTTCCTCAAGCAGGCCGGCTCGTTGCAGGGCATTTGCGCGCAGCGCGCTGCGGCGCAGGGTCAGGCCAGGGCCAAAGTGCGCGGCATAGCCTTCGGGGGCCGATTGCGGCGCAAAAACGCTTTCGACCTCGCGATTGACCTTGCTTGTCGGCACCCAGGCGGTCAGCACCGGAATGACCAGCGGGCCTAAGAGCGGGTGCGATGTCAGGCCGTAAAACAGGCTCAGCGCGCTGGTCCAGGGCAGCGATGGGGTCGACAGCGCCACAAGCGCCGCAATGTTGTCGGGGTGATGGGCGGCCCAGGCCAGGGCGACCGAGCCGCCATAACTTTGGCCCAGCACAATCGGGGTTTCTGCGCCCAGTTGCGCCGCTGTTTTCTGTAGCAATGTGGCTTGCTGCTGAATGCTGGCCCCACCCATCGGCGCGGTATAGCCCAGCCCGGGGCGGTCAATGGCAATGACCCGGTAGCGGTCTGCCAGTTTGCCCACCAGAGAAAAGGTGAAATCGCGCGCACTGCCGGAGGAGCCGTGGATCAGGACCAGATCAGGCCCGCTGCCACGCACCACCACATGCACCGGATGGCCATCGACCCGCAGGATTTGCCCCTCGGGCGGATAGCGCTTTTCAGCCCGCGCCTCATTGGCGCGGGCCTTGATCATCGTGGCCACTGCAAAGGCGACCAGAAGAAAAGCGCATATGATGAACGCCTTAGCTGCCAATGTTGTTCATGTCGTAATGGGTGGTTTCATAGACTTCGGTGATCCAATTGCCATAAAGCAGATGCGCATGGCTGCGCCAGCGGTTCTGCGGCGGCTGGCTGGGATCATCATCCGGGTAATAGTTCATCGGCACGTTGATCGGCGTGCCCTCGGCGACGTCGCGATCATATTCCTGTTTCAGCGTGTCGCTGTCATATTCGAAATGGTTGAAGATATAGAGCGCACGGTGCTTGCTGTCCTCAACCAGGCAGGGGCCGGCTTCGTCGCTGGCCAGCAGGGTTTTGAGCGCTGGCACAGCGTCAATTTCGGCCTGTTTCATTTCGGTCCAGCGGCTGACCGGAATCACGCAATCATCGGAAAAGCCGCGCAGAAAATGGCTGGACGGGTCCAGATTCTTGTGACGGAAACAGCCAAAGGCCTTGGCGTCCAGCAGGTGTTTTTTTACGCCGTGGAAATAGTTGATCATGGCCATGCCGCCCCAGCAGACCCCAAAGGTCGAATGCACATGGGTCTGCGTCCAGTCAAAGACCTCGCGCAATTCGTCCCAATAGGTGACATCGTCAAACGGCAAATGTTCGATCGGGGCCCCGGTGATGATCAGCCCATCAAATTTTTCGCCCGTGGCTTTGACCTCGGAAAAGGGGCGATAGAATTCGGCCATATGTTCTGCGGCTGTGTTCTTGGTCTGATGCTCGCTCATGCGGATCAGCGACAGTTCAATCTGCAACGCCGTTGCGCCAATGAGGCGGGCGAATTGATTTTCTGTCTGGATCTTTTTTGGCATCAGGTTCAGCAGGCCAATCCGCAGTGGGCGGATATCCTGCCGGGCCGCTTGATCTTCTGCCATCACCATGACGCCTTCGCGCGAAAGCACGTCAAAGGCAGGCAGGTCTGAGGGCAGTTTGATGGGCATTGGACAGTCTTCTTTTATGGTGGAAGGGGTTATGTAGGGCAGGCGGCAGCGTCACTCAAGGGCGCTTGCGATCAGCGCGTCAAACTCTGACGGGCTTGTGACTTTGGCCAGATCTTCAGCGCGCAGGGTGATGCCCCATTTGGACATCGCCTCATAGCGGGGCTGACGATGGGCCAGAGCCTTGGCATAGGTCCAGCGCACAAAAGCATCCGGGTTCACCTCGTCAGGGGCGCAGCCCTCGCTTTGCAGATATTCGTTCCAGCGATCAATCAGGAAATCCGGCTGATAATACATCGGCTTTGGCGCTTTATCAAAGCGGCGGATCAACTCATCCGTATGGGCGTCAGACCCTTTGATCCAGACCATTAACGCCGTCTCGCTTAGCATCTTTAGGATCGGATCTTCGGGATCTTCTGGGTTCACCACCTCGCAGATCGAGCCGCCGGTATCGCAAACGAAATGGTCATAGCCATACAGCTCATGCGCCCGCGCAACGAAATGCGGCGTGTCGTTAAGTGCAGCAATTTCAGCTTCGCGGTGTTGATTTTGGCGGCGCAGATATTCTTCAAAC
Organism: Cognatishimia sp. SS12; assembly: GCF_028369055.1. Classification (GTDB taxonomy): domain Bacteria; phylum Pseudomonadota; class Alphaproteobacteria; order Rhodobacterales; family Rhodobacteraceae; genus Cognatishimia. The sequence goes on from NZ_JAQNCZ010000001.1 coordinate 468,213, forward strand.
GGCACACCGCCGAGGTCGGGATTGCCGGGTTTGCCTAAATAGGTGCTGAGGGGGGCGAGATTGTTGAAAGTGATGTTAGAGCCGATGTAAATGCTGTCACTCAGCAGCAGCTCACGCAGAAACGGCACTTTCATCGCTTCGGCTTTGGCGTTGTCCGCGATGTGTTCGCCCATGTATCGGGTGCCAATCCGGTAGTCGACCGAATAGTGAAACCAATCACCGGAGTCGCGCAACATGTTGGAAACATGGGTTTTCCCCAGGCCTGACATAGCAAAGAGAAGAACCTTTTTTTGCGGCGCGTCCCGCCAGTCGCTTGCGGAGTTGTAAAGCATCTACCCGACCCTGTTGGTTTTACTTGTAGGTAGCGGGCAGGCCGCGCCGGGTCAATGTCATGCAGCAGGACCACCGCGCCGATCCGGGCGCGATGGTCGTGATTTTCAAAAGCGGAAACGCACTTTGAGACCCGCGCCCCAGGCGCTGTTGTCACTGAATGACGCCGCGGTTGCCGGTGAGATGGATGCCAGCGTTGTATCTGCATCGCCCAGCCAGACGTGGCTGACGCCGCCGGTGATCTCCATATTGCCCTGCTTGTAGGTCGCGCCAATGGTGACACCGGATTTTCCATTTGTGGGTTTCAGGTTCGAAGAAAAGCCGGACACCCGCGGCTCGTGCATTACCGAAATAGCCCCGGACCAGTTTTCATTGAAGCGGCGGCCCACGCCCAAAGTATAGGTGATGGTGTCAGAGCTATAGGACACAAGCGGCACGGTGGTCGCGGCAACATAGCCCGGTGGGGAAATGTCAAATTCCGACCAATCCACCCAGCGCGCGCTGCCAAACAACAACGTGTCTTTGGCGATGCCAGTCTGAAATTCCAGGTTCAGCGATTGCGGGGTTTCGGTGGACAGGCTGTTGGTGCCGGGCACGGGGCCGGTTTCGACGATGGTCCAATCGTGCTGGATGGCCGAATTATAGGTCAGCGCGACGCGCAGCGCGATATCCGGCCGCTCATAGGCCACCCCGGCGACATAGCCAAAGCTGCCATCATTGTCGCTGCTGGCGGTGTAACCGGCCACAAACGGCAGGGAGGCCGCGGCCTCCAGCGTCTGATAGCGCAACCCGCCAAAGACACTGACATTGCTGTCGGTGGTGTATTTGATCAATCCGGTGAGGGCTTTGCTGTTCAGCGTGGCTGTGGAGCCTGCGGCAAAATATCCGGTGCCGCTGGGGTAGGCCACGTCTGCGCCAAAGGGTTGATCAAAAATCAACGCCGCCGACAGGCCCGTGCCCAGATCCTGTTTATAGGCCAGACCTGTCTGAAAATACCGCTCGCTCATGTCACCTGAGGCAACGCCCGTCGTCACCGCCACGCCGGTGCCAGAAACGCTGGGATCGACCACGCCAACGCTCAGTTCAACCAGATCGCCCTGTTCAAAAAGGATGCTGGCCGATTGTGTGGTTCGCTCGACCCCGCCAGCCATTGCGCCGCTGGCAAGAACCCCAATTGCCGCTGCACCTGTCAGTGCTTTTTTCATGTCACGCCTCCCCGCGTGTTATTGCAGTTCGGGCACGCTAGGAAACGGTGGGCTTTGGGGTCAATTGGTGACTGCGCGTTAAACTGATCAGTCTAACGCAAAGTCAACTTGGCGTTGTTTTTGGATTCTGTGATGATGTTCAAGTAGTTACCCGCGAAAATCAGAACAGCGCCAAACAGTACGCTCAGTTGTAGAGGTTCCGCGTAAAGCAGCGCGCCCACCAAAGCGATCACTGGTAGCCTGACAAAGTCGATGGGCGAAACAACCGATGCGGGTGCCAGTGACAGCGCGGTCGTCATGCAAAAATGCGCTGTGACGCCCGCGAGCCCGATCAGAACAACCAAGGGCAATATGGCCAAGGATGGCAACGTGATCTGCAGGTCGTATCCCGTGGCAATCAACCCAAATCCGCTTTGCATCAGGGTAAGGTAAAACAGGATGGCATAGGTGCTGTGGCGCGCGGTCAGTCGTTTGGTAAAGATCACGGTCAGCGCAAAACAAATGGCGCAGGCCGCCGCTGGCAGAATGCCCGGCCCCAGACCGCCGACACCAGGCTGCGCGATGATGAGGATGCCAACAAAGCCGATCAGCGCCGCCAAAAGCCCCACCGCGCGGATCGGCCGCCCCAGCAAGAATGGCGACAGCAGCAAGACCCAGATCGGTGTGGTGAACTCCAGCGCGAAAAGCTGCGCAAGCGGCATCAGTGTCAGCGCATAAAACCACAGGTTCTGCCCAGCGAAATGCGCCAGATTACGCATGCCATGCAGGCCCAGATCCGCGCGGGTGATAGTGTGAAACTGCCGCTTCAGCGCGATCAGGCCGATGACGATCAGCAGCCCGATCAGGCTGCGGTAGGTCATGATTTCGAAGGTATCCAGTTCAGCGCTGGCCTCGCGCCCGGCAACGGCCATGACGGAAAAGGAAACAATCGCCCCTGACATCCAAAGCGATGCCCTCAAAAAGTCACTCATGGTTGCCTCACTCCGCCCGCGGCGACTGTGGGGGCAATTCAGACATCGGTCAAGTCACCGGCGCGCGCCCGCGGCACGGTGAGGCCTAGGGCCTCCTTGGCTGAATATTTTGGCTGCCAGCCGAAATCCGTCGGAGCAAGGCGCAGGGGCGCAAAAAAATTGTCGTAAAGATAGGGGCGGCGCAGCACTGTGGCGCTGGCTTTGAGCAGCGGCAGCGGCAGGGGAAACAGCCGCTCAGGCCGCCCCAGAGCCTTGCGCAGCGTTCGCGCGATGGTGGTGGCGGTCAGATCATCGTGATCGCTGGCCAGAATATCCTGCGGCGCGTTCGGGTCCAGGATGCAATGGCGGATCAGGTCTGCAAGGTTTTGCACCGCCATCATGCTGCGCGGCGCGTTGCAATAGGCAAAGGGCAGGGGCGCAGCGCTATCGCAGAGTTTGTGAAAGCGCCGCCACAGCCCCGGCGCATGCGGCCCGTAGACCAATGGCACACGCAAAATCGTGGTGCGCATGCCGCTGGTGCGCACGATCTCTTCGGCTTCCAGCTTGCCCTGCGCATAAGGCGAATTCGGCGCAACGGGATGATCAAAAGAAATGACCTGATCCGAACTGCGCAGCCCATAGACCGCCACGGTCGACAGAAACACAAAATGCCCGACGCCCGCCGCTTCGGCCTGCGCAATCAGCGCAGCAACGGCGTCACGATTGTCGCGGCGATGCTGCGCAAGCGCAGTTTTTTTGTCGTCGCGCCCATGCACGCGCGCGGCGCAATGCACGACGGCCTTGGCCCCGGTCAGCACCTTGGACAGATCGCCGATATTGCCAAGATCAAAGCCGTGCACCAGCCCTTTGGCCGGTTTGCGTGTCAGGCCAACCGGGTATTCCCCGGCTTCGGCCAAGGCGCGCATCACATGGGTGCCCACAAAGCCAGAGGCACCAGTGACAACGATATGGTTCTTTTGGGGGGACATGCCGGCTGCTCGCTTTGTTGCTTTTGCCACATCTACAAAATGGACGCCGCCTGACAAAGAGGGAAAAGCCGCCATGCACCGCAAAAGCAGGCGGCGCGCAAAGAAAAAGGCCGCGCGCTGATCTGCGCCCGGCCTTTTGTGTCTGTCAGGGATTTATTCCCACTCGATCGTGCCCGGAGGCTTGGAGGTGATGTCATAGGTGCAGCGGTTGATGCCCTTGACCTCATTGATGATCCGGGTGGCGGTTTCGCCCAGGAATTCATGGCTGAAGGGGTAATAATCCGCGGTCATGCCGTCCACCGAGGTCACAGCACGCAGGGCGCAGGCATAGTCATAGGTGCGGCCATCGCCCATCACACCCACGGTGCGCACCGGCAGAATGGCCACAAAAGCCTGCCAGATATCGTCATAAAGACCGTGCTTGCGGATCTGGTCGATAAAAATCGCATCTGCTTCGCGCAGGATGTCGAGCTTTTCGCGGGTGATTTCGCCCGGACAGCGGATCGCCAGACCCGGCCCCGGGAAGGGATGGCGGCCAATGAAACTGTCCGGCAGCCCCAGCTCGCGGCCCAAAGCGCGCACTTCGTCTTTGAAGAGCTCGCGCAGCGGCTCTACCAGTTTCAGGCCCATCTTTTCAGGCAGACCACCGACGTTGTGGTGCGATTTGATTGTAACCGAAGGCCCGCCAGAGAAGGACACAGATTCGATCACATCGGGATACAGCGTGCCCTGCGCGAGGAATTCGGCCCCCTCGATCTGGTCCGCGTATTTCTGGAACACATCGATAAAGAGCTTGCCGATAATCTTGCGCTTGGTTTCCGGGTCAGATTGGCCTTCCAATTCGCCCAAGAACAACTCGGTTTCATCGGCGTGGATCACCTGCAGGTTCATGTGATCGCGGAACATGCCGACAACTTCCTGCGCTTCGTTCTTGCGCAGCAAGCCGTGGTCCACAAACACACAGGTCAGCTGATCGCCAATCGCCTCGTGGATCAGCGCCGCCGCGACAGAACTGTCGACACCGCCAGACAGGGCGCAGATGACGTTTTTGTCGCCGACCTGATCGCGGATCGCCTCGACCATCTGTTCGCGATAGGCCCCCATCGTCCAGTCGCCCTTGAACCCGGCGAGACGCACGAAGTTTTCATATAGCGTTGCGCCGTTGGGCGTGTGGTGTACCTCAGGGTGGAATTGCACAGCATAGAAGTTGCGCGCAAGATCGGCGGTGATGGCATAAGGCGCGTTTGGCGAGGTGCCGTAGACTTCAAAACCGGGCGCGATCTCAGAGACATGATCGCCATGGCTCATCCAGACCTGTTCGGTCTGCTCAAGGAACCAGCCTGCCAGCAGGTCAATGCGCTCTTCGCTTGGGGTGACATGGGCGCGGCCAAATTCGGCGGTGCCATGGCCGGACTGAACGGTGCCGCCCAGTTGATGCATCATCACCTGTTGCCCATAGCAGATCCCAAGGATCGGTACGCCGTAGTCAAAAATTTCCTGCGGCGCGCGCGGGCTGCCCTCGCGGGTCACGCTGTCAGGGCCACCGGAAAAGATCACGGCCTTGGGCGCAAAGCTGCGCACGAAGTCCATGGTGACATTCTGATAGGGGTGTATTTCACAATAGACATTCAGCTCACGCAGGCGGCGCGCGATCAGCTGCGTCACCTGGCTGCCAAAGTCTATGATAAGAAGGCGGTCATGGGATGTCTCTGTCATGCAGGCCGCATAGGGCAAAGCGGGCGTTGAGGCAAGATTGTTTCAGCCAATATGCAAAATCATCTGTCGCCTTTGCGCGCCTTTTTCGCAGCCGGGCGGAGTTGAGAAATTTTTCTTGCCAAAATTCGCACGGGTACGGGACAGTGTTACACAACTTAACAGGGTGTTGCGTGACAGGCGTGCGGGCGCGCGCCGTGCTCTGGAACCGTTTACGATTGGGAAACAATCTTTCCAATATCCAGCGGCGCTGCGCTGCCGGAGGATATGCAAATTTCAGACCAATCGGGGGCAGGTATGTCAACAGAAGTAAGCCGCGCGAATGAGACGGGTAAAGTACCGGGCTGGGTGCCGGCCTATGCGGTACGGTATTTGGAGCACACAGAAAAAGGCGTTTCAATTCGGCAGCTTGCAAGGAATTCACAATGTCATGCCTCCACGGTATTGCGCCAGATAAGGCGGGTCGAGGCCCGGCGCGAAGATCCGCTGATCGACGAGGCGCTGGTGCTGCTGGGCAAACATGTTCAGGCCGATGACGGTCACAGCGCCGCCAGTTTGGCGCAGGTCGGGCGCAACGCTTTGCCCGAGGGGCCGCCCAGCGAGGAGAGTTTTGACAACGCCGCGCGGGAGGTCCTCTCAAAGTTGAACCAGCCCTCCGCAGTGTTGGCGGTTGCCGTCGACATGGAAAAGGGGGTCGTGGTGCGGGACGGTGCGGATGGCGTGCCCGAACGTATGGCGGTGGTCGACCGGGCCATCGCGCAGGCTTTGGCGCTGAAAGACTGGATCAGCTGCCAGACCGCGGCCCGCATTAGCCGCTATGAAATCACCCCGGCGGGCCGCGATGCGCTGGCGCAGTTGCTGGCCGCCGGTGCAAATGTCGCCCTGCGTGATGCGGCCGACGCGGCTGCGGCCACCTCGGTGCGGTTTCACAGCCAGGAAAGCCCCCTGACCGTCCTGGCCCGGCATCGGGACCGAGAAGGCAAACCGTTTATTTCACGCGATCTGGTCGCCGCCGGCGAACGCCTGCGTGAAGATTTCGAATTGGCGCAGATGAATGGTGTCTTTGCCGCTGATATCTGTGGCTGGCTGGCCGAGACCCGCGCCTCCCGTGACACCTCGGCGGACCATACGGCGGGGCATCAGGTGCAGAACGCCGCAGATCGCCTGCACCGCGCCTTTGAAACTTTGGGCGAGGGGCTGGCAGACGTGGCGCTGCGCTGCTGCTGTTACCAAGAGGGGCTGGAGCAGGCCGAGCGCAGCCTCGGATGGCCCGCGCGCTCGGGCAAAGTGGTGCTGCGCATTGCATTGGCGCGCCTTGCCGCACATTATCAGGCCGCCCGACAAGAGCAGGGCGACCTGATCGGCTAAGGCGTCAGCCCTGCATCGCCATGCGCGCCGTGCGGATGCCATTGGCGTAGGCCGGGCTGATCTGCTCGTAATGGGTCAACACGCGGGCAATGGTTTCTTCTTTCGCGCCCTGCATCGCTTCTGCGGTGTTCTGATACAGCCGCGCCCGCTGCGCGTCGTCCATCAGATCGTGCAATGCCCGGGCCTGACTGTAATCATCATTGCCTTCGCGATGATCAAACCGATCTGCATCGCCTGACACCGCCAGCGGGGGTTCGGCAAAATCGCGGTCCTCGCGCGGGGCACCTTCGATCGAATTGGGTTCGTAATACACATCCGGGTTGCCGGTGCGCCCGCCGGTAAAGTTCATCTGGCCATCTTTGTGATAGTGATGCACCGGGCATTTGGGGGCGTTGACGGGCAGGGCCTCGTAATGGGTGCCAAGGCGATAGCGATGGGCATCTGCATAAGAAAAGATGCGGGCTTGCAGCACTTTGTCTGGGCTGAAACCGACCCCCGGCACGATATTGGAGGGGCTGAAGGCCGCTTGCTCAATTTCGGCAAAGTAATTGTCCGGGTTCCGGTTGAGTTCAAATTCCCCGATGGTGATGGGCGGAAAATCCGCATGCGGCCAGACTTTCGTCAGATCAAACGGGTTGAAGGCGGTTTGCGCGGCCTCAGCTTCGCTCATCACTTGAATCTGTAGGGTCCATTTCGGGAAGTCACCGTCTTCGATCGCCCCAAACAGTGCCTCTTGATACCCTTCGCGGGTTTCGCCGATCTTGGCACCGGACTCCGCATTGGTCAGATGTTGGTGCCCCTGCTGGGTTTTGAAGTGGAATTTCACCCAGGTGCGCTCCCCCTGATCATTGATCAGGCTGTAGGTATGCGAGCCATAGCCATTCATGTGCATGGGCGTGGTCGGGCAGCCGCGATCCGACATCAGGATGGTGACCTGATGCAGCGCCTCTGGGCTGAGCGACCAGTAATCCCACATTGCTTCGGCGCTGCGCATATTGGTGCGCGGGTGGCGTTTTTGCGTGTGGATGAAATCAGGGAACTTGTAGGGGTCGCGCAGAAAGAACACCGGGGTGTTGTTGCCTACCAGATCCCAATTGCCGTCGTCGGTATAGAATTTCAACGCAAAACCACGCACGTCGCGTTCGTTGTCCGCTGCGCCGAGCTCTCCGGCCACGGTGGAAAAACGCGCCAGCATCGGCGTGGTCGCGCCTTTTTGCAGCGCTTTGGCTTTGGTGTATTGGCTGATGTCTTCGGTGATACGCAACGCACCATAGGCCCCCCAGCCTTTGGCATGTACCACGCGCTCTGGAATGCGTTCGCGGTTTTGATGCGCCAGCTTTTCAATCAGCTGATAGTCCTGCAGCAGCACCGGGCCCCGCGCGCCGGCGGTCATGCTGTTTTGGTTGTCCGAAACCGGGGCACCGGCGGAGGTGGTCATTGTTTTCTTGGTCATGGGTCACTCTCTACAAATCTGATACGCGCAGGGTCGCAGGATAATGTGATAATATCCAATTGTAGTTTTTCATGAGTTTGATAGGAAATACTTATGAATGTGACGCTAAAACATCTGACCTACTTCGCAGCTTTGGCCGAGCATCGGCATTTTGGTCGCGCGGCAGAGGCGTGCCATGTCAGTCAGCCCGCCTTGTCGGTTCAGATCCGCGATCTGGAGCAGGCCCTGAACGGCCCGCTGGTCGAGCGGCGCACCCGTGACGTGACCCTGACCCCCTTTGGTCGCCAGACCTTGGCCGCCGCACAGCGGATCTTGCAGGAAATCGAAGCGCTCGAGCGGGCGGCGCGCTGGCGCAAAGGGCTGGCGGGGTCGCTGTCGCTTGGGATGATCCCGACGATTGCGCCTTATCTTCTGCCCGGGGCGCTCGCCGCGCTGCGCGCGCGCGACATTTCGTTGGATGTACACCTGCGCGAGGGCAAGACCGAGCGATTGATTTCCCTCTTGCATGCCGGGCATCTGGATGCGGCGGTCATGGCGCTGCCTTCGGGGGGCGAGGGGTTGGTGGATATCCCGTTGTTTGAAGATCGCTTTTTGCTGGCCGGGACGCCCGCGCAGCTTAAGGCGCTGGATCACGCCAGTGATGGGCTGCACCCAGAGGCGTTGCAACCGCATCGCCTGATGCTGCTGGAAGATGGCCATTGCCTGACCGATCAGGCACTTGCGGTCTGTGGACGTGGCCGGGGGCACAGCCAAATTGACATGGGGGCATCGTCGCTGCCGACGCTGACCCGTCTGGTGGCGGCCGGGTTTGGCCTGACATTGCTGCCCGAACTGTCGATTGCCGATGAACAGAGCGCCACACCCGAGATTGCGCTGCGCCGCTTTGCTGATCCGCAGCCCGCGCGACACATCGGTCTGGTGCGCCGCGCCGGGGTCAGTGATGCCGGGTGGTTTGACGCTTTGGCGGCTGTTCTTCAAGACGTCGGTCAGGCGCTGGTTGCGCAAACACGCTGACCAATAGAAACGAAAAAAGCCCGCGCAAGGCGGGCTTTTCAGATGATTTTTCCAGAGATACCTGTGGCTTATGCCGCGGCTTCGTCTGCCTTGGCTTTCAGGTGCTTCAGCAGGTTTTCTGGGGAGCTTTCGCCATAAGGATCTTCTGGGTGGTTGTCATCACGGCCTGGCTCTTCGAACCATGCTTCGACCACACCATCGTTGACGATGGCCGCATAGCGCCAGGAGCGCATGCCAAAGCCGAGGTTGTCTTTGTCAACCAGCATCCCGACTTTGCGGGTGAACTGGCCGGACCCATCCGGGATCACTTTGACGTTTTTGATGCCCTGCGCTTCGGCCCATTTGTTCATGACAAAGCTATCGTTCACGGACATGCAGTAAATCTCGTCGATGCCCTGCGCTTTGAACTCGTCAAAGCCGTTTTCAAAGCCCGGCAGCTGATAGGTAGAGCAGGTCGGGGTGAACGCCCCTGGCAGCGAGAACAGGATCACGCGCTTACCAGCGAAGTAATCATCGGTGCTCATGTCCTGCCAGCGGAAAGGGTTTGGCCCCTCAATGCTTTCGTCGCGTACGCGGGTGCGGAAGGTCACTTTGGGCAGTTTTTGGCCTGCAAACATCATGATGTCCTTGTTTTGAATTTCCATTGAGGTGCGATTTAAAATGATTCTAATCTTACTTCAATTGCTCGGCCGGGTTTTCCTGTTGATCTGCGGCAATATTGAACAGCCCGCGCGCGATATTTCAGCACTTGCATAGCGGCATTGCACCTCTGGCCCTAGCTGCTATCAGTCGCTATGTTACCAAGACTTGTCGCAACCCTCGCCATAAGGACGCCAGCGTGAGAGACCTGAAAATCCCAGAGCAGCGCCACCCGGAAAAAGCCCACCGTCCGGATAATGCGCAGCCCAAGAAGCCAAAGTGGATTCGCGTCAAGGCCCCCACGGGCGAAGGCTATAACGCCACCAAGAAGATCATGCGCGAAAACAAGCTGGTGACGGTCTGCGAAGAGGCGGGCTGCCCCAATGCTGGCGAATGCTGGAGCCAAGGCCACGCCACCATGATGATCATGGGCGATATCTGTACGCGCGGCTGCACCTTCTGCAATATCGCCACCGGTCGCCCGGATGCGCTGGATGCGTTTGAACCGGGCCGCGTCGCGGATGCGGTGCAGAAACTGGGTCTCAATCACGTGGTGATCACCTCGGTGGATCGGGATGACCTCAAAGACGGCGGGGCGGAGCATTTTGCCCAGACCATCCGCGCGGTGCGTCATCGCTCCCCCAAGACCACCATCGAAATTCTGACGCCTGATTTTCTGAAATGTGACGACTCGGTTTTGGAAACCGTCGTGGCAGCCAAGCCGGATGTCTTTAACCATAACCTTGAAACGGTTCCCGGCCTCTATCCCGAGGTGCGCCCCGGCGCGCGTTACTTCCACAGCCTGCGCCTTTTGCAGCGCGTGAAGGAACTGGACCCCAGCATCTTTACCAAATCCGGTATTATGGTTGGGCTGGGCGAAGATCGCCAATCCGTGCTGCAAGTGATGGATGACGCCCGCGCGGCAGATGTGGATTTCCTGACCATCGGGCAATATCTACAACCGACCCCGAAACACCATGCGGTGGATCGGTTTGTGACGCCTGAAGAATTCGACAGCTTTGAGAAAGCCGCCTATGGCAAGGGGTTCCTGATGGTGTCGGCCACGCCGCTGACCCGCAGTTCATATCATGCCGGGGACGATTTCGCGAAGCTGCGCGCCAATCGCTTGGCCAAGCTGGGTCAAGCGTAAGGCGCTGATTTTGCAATAAAAATGCTAAGCGTCGGCCCGGGTGGGCGCGAAATGCGCCCGCCGTGGGGCGGGCGGACGCATGCCCGCCGCTGACGCGACAGGCTATGTCTCAGGTAGGGCTTTTAGATAGGCGGCGATCGCCGCGCGATCTTCGGCGCTCAGCCGCGCCATGTTTTCCACCACATGCGCCATCGCGCCGCCAACGCTGTCAAAATCAGGCGTAAAGCCGCTTTCCAAGTAGAACGCGATGTCGTTCTCTGACCAGCTGAGGGTGCCCGGTGAAATGCCGGGGATCTTGCCTTCGCCCGGCAGCTCGGCCCCCGTCAACCAGGCGTCGTATTGCAGATCGCCCAGCGGGCCGCGCGGTGTGTGACATTCGCCGCAATGGGCCAGTGCCTCAACCAGATAGCGCCCGCGTTCCAATTGCGGTGTATCGGCGGCGTCCATCACCCAATCATCATTGAAAAACAAGAACTTCCATCCACCAAGGCTGCGGCGAATGTTGAAGGGAAACCCGACCTCATGCGCGCGGCTTGCGGTGTCGGACACTGGCAAATCATCCATGAAGGCCTTGAGGTCGACAATGTCCTGATCGGTCATCTTGCTATAGGCCAGATATGGAAAGGCCGGGTAATAATGCTGCCCCTCAGGTGACACGCCCTTGGTCAGAGCATTGGCAAGGTCTGCAACATCCCAGCCGCCGATGCCAACCTCGGGATCAGGTGAAATATTGGGGGCATAGAAAGTGCCGAAATCCGATGGAAAGGCCTGACCGCCAGTGAGCAGCGGCATGTCAGACGCTTCGGCTTTGGGCGCGGCATGGCAAGATGCGCAGCCGGCGGCGTGAAAAACCAACGCGCCCCGGTCGGCGTCGCCGCTGAGCGCGTCAAAACGGGCGGCGTCCACCGTTTGGGGGCGCGTGATAAAATAAAAGGCTGCAAGGCCCACGAGGGCAAGAAAGATAAACCATCTGACAAAGCGGGCCATACAGATCCTTTAGATTAGCGGCTGCGATATTCTCTGTGACAGGCGGTACAGGCGGCACCAAGTGGCCCCATTGCGCCGCGCAGCGCGTCCAGATCCGTGCTTGCCGCTGCTGCCATTGCGTTGGCCGCCTCGGTGGCCGCAGTTGCTTTGGCGATCACATCAGGGAAGTTCTGCCAGAGTTCCGGCTTGGCGCGGGTGCCTTCAACGCTGCCGTTGTCAGAGCCTTCGGGCCACATGTTCATGCCGTTGATGCTGGCCGCGGCCACGATATTGTCGGCCGCGATCTGCGCCACAGCGGCATCATATTCGATGTCGCCCTTGGCCATGCCGCCAAGAACACCAAGGTTGTGGTTATAGAGGTTCATCTGCCCTTGGCGCGCTTTGATCGCGCTATTATGGGCGGCATGACCATCCGCGTAGGTTAGGGTCGCCGTCAATGCCATCGCAGCAGCGGTTAGTGCAAGTGCTGTTCGTTTCACAATCGTCTCCCTGATTAACACCCCAAGGGCTCTGCATTCAGCCTAAGGCAAAATGTCGCAATTCATAGTGTCCAGAGGCGCAAACACCTCACGATTGTGTGAATGCCCGGCAAAACGGCACACTACTCATTGTAGTGGCTGCGCTTTGATACGCTGGCCGCCCATCTTTTCCGGGCTCAGCGCCTCGGGCCAGCCCCAAAAGTATTCCACCGCAAACAGCAACGCAGCCAATGCCAGGACAATGGCCACAAGGATTTGCCGTTGCCGCGACGGGGGGCGGCGCACCCAAAGCGCAGCCCGCAAGAGCCAGCGCGGGTTCATTCGGTAAAGCGCACTTTGCCGATATAGGGCAGGTTGCGATTTCGCTGTGCGTAATCAATGCCGTATCCGACGACAAATTCGTCGGGGATCTCAAAGCCGGTCCAATCGGCGCGCACGTCCGCCTCGCGGCGCGACGGCTTGTCCAGCAGCGCAATGGTGCGCATTTTACGGGGCAACCGGCTTTCCAGCAGGTGTTTGACATGGCTTAGGGTGTGGCCGGTGTCCACGATATCTTCGACAACCAGCACATCGCGCCCGTGAATTTCACCGCGCAAATCCTTGAGAATGCGCACCTCGCGGCTGCTTTCTGTGCTATTGCCATAAGACGAGGCCTCTAGAAAATCGACCTCCACCGGCAGATCAAGCTCGCGCACAAGGTCAGCGATAAACACAAATGACCCGCGCAGCAGCCCCACCACAACCAGCTTGTCGGTGTCGGCAAATTCGCGGCGAATGTCGCTGGACAGCGCTTCGATACGGGCGGCGATGGATTTGGCAGAGATCATCTGGTCGATCACATAGGCAGGCTGTGACATGCTTCCCTCTTGATTTTTCAGCCCTACCATACGAAACGGGCGCCCAGAGTCCATGCGAAACCACGACGTCAGAAGAAGGCCCTTCATGCCCACACATTCCGAAACCCGCACCCTCCCATACAGCGCAGCGCAGATGTATGATCTGGTGGCGGATGTGGCGGCCTATCCGGAGTTTCTGCCCTGGTGCGCGGCGGCGCGTATCCGCGCGCGCGAAGATCACGGCACGACCGAAGTGATGTTGGCCGACCTGGTGATTTCTTTCAAAGTGTTCCGCGAACGCTTTGGCTCGCGCGTCACCTTGCACGCGGAGGACAAGAATATTCTGACCGAATACCTCGATGGGCCCTTCAAATACCTCAAGAGCACCTGGGATTTCAAAGATATCGACGGCGGCTGTGAGGTTTCGTTTTTTGTGGATTTCGAATTTAAGAGCGCTCTCTTGCAGGGCATCATTGGCGTCGTATTCAACGAGGCCATGCACCGCATTGTGCGCGCCTTTGAAAAACGCGCCGCCGCGCTTTACGGCTGACCTCGGTTGACCCCGTAGGCCGGGCTTCAGCCCGGCACATGAGTTGGGCCCAAAGAAAATGGGCGACCCAAAGGCCGCCCACATCAGAACATTTAGCGCGCGTACTTAAGAGCTGACATCATAGGCCCGCTCACCATGCACGTTGAGATCCAGACCGTTGGTTTCGGTTTCTTCATCCACGCGCAGCGGGGTGATCAGCGCGCAGAGTTTGATCAGCACAAAGGTCACCACCAGGGTAAAGACACCGACAATCGCCAGCCCGCCCAGCTGCGCCGCCCAGGACCCTGCGCCAAAGACGGCGATCATGATGGTGCCGAAAATACCGCCCACACCGTGTACGGCAAAGACGTCCAGCGTATCGTCAATCTTCAGCCCATTGCGGATCACGTTGACCGCCTCTTGGCACAGAATGCCTGCGATGGCCCCGATGATCAGCGCCTCTACCGGGCCGACAAAGCCTGAGGCGGGCGTGATCGACGCAAGGCCCGCAATGGTGCCCGTGACCATGCCCACAAGCGAGGCTTTGCCATATTTGATCTTTTCCCACAGCGCCCAAGTGAGCGAGGCGGTGGCCGCAGAAATATGGGTGACAGTCAGCGCCATGGCTGCGCCGCCATCAGCGGCCAGTTGTGAGCCGCCGTTAAAGCCGAACCAGCCGACCCACAACATGGCCGCGCCAATCATCACCATCCACGGGGCATGCGGCGGCGTGGTTTTGTTTTTGCGCGGGCCGAGCACAAAGGCCAGCAGCAGCGCGGCCAGACCTGCGGTTTCATGCACCACGATGCCGCCAGCGAAATCGCGCACACCGGTCTCGCCAAAGATGCCGCCATCGGCCAGCATGCCGCCGCCCCAGATCCAATGCACCACCGGCGCATAGCAGAGCAGCATCCAAAGGCCCGAGAACAGCAGCACAAAGCCAAAGCCGATCCGCTCTACATAGGCACCGACAATCAGGGCCGGGGTGATGATGGCAAAGGTCATTTGAAAGGCAAAGAACAGCACTTCGGGCAGGGTGCCCGACAGGCTGTCAGCGGTGATGCCCGCAAGGAAGAACTTGCCCGCGCCGCCCCACAGCCCGCTGCCGCCTTCGCCAAAGGCGATGGAATAGCCAAAGATGAACCACAGAACGCTCATCACGCAGGCAATGGCATAGCAATGCATAAAGACGCTGAGAACGTTGCGCGCGCGCACAAGCCCGCCGTAAAATAGCGCCAGCCCCGGCAGCGTCATAAAGAGTACAAGCGCCGTAGCGACAATGATCCAGGCGGTGTCCGCTCCGTTCATGGTCTGATCCTTTCCCAAGTTCCGTTTTTTGTGATTGCAGCGGACAAAGCGGAAGTTGGACGCAAAACAAAGCAGCAAGCGCGTCAAATGCGCTCGAAAATTGAGCAAAACGCCAATTGGTCAAAATTTGCGCGAAAACAGGGGTGCTGTGCTTAAATATTGATCAGTTTAAGGATAGGGCGCGCCGCAACAGGGTGAGCGCGTGGATTTTGGCCGACTCTCGCACATTTTTTCGACCAAGTGCGCCAAATTCCACCGTTTCAACAAATGTCCCGGTGCGCGAAGTGATGCCAAAACAGACACGGCCTTCGGGTTTATGCGCCGATCCGCCCGGGCCGGCGATGCCGGTGACGGAAACGGCAATATCCGCCTTGCTATTAGCGCGCGCGCCTTCGGCCATCTCGCGCGCCACCTCTTCAGACACCGCGCCATGAGCGTTGAGTGTCTCCGGCAAAACGCCCAGCATCTCGATTTTGGCGGCATTGGTATAGGTCACAAAACCGCGTTCCGCCACGGCAGAGGAGCCTGGGATATCCGTCAGCGCCGCCATGACCAGCCCGCCGGTGCAGCTTTCGGCGGTGGCGATCATGAGGCCCTGCGCGGTCCCTTGGCGAATGATCTCTGCCGCCAGATCCGTCACGCCAACACCAGATGAAACAGCGCCGCCAGTGCGGCGGTGCCAAGCGCGGCGTAAACGCCCGCAATCACATCATCCAGCATCACGCCCAAAGCGTCCCCGCGCCGGTCGGCCCAGCCCACAAGATTGGGTTTGGTGATGTCAAAGAGGCGAAACAACAAAAAGCCGCAGATCCAGCCGGGATAGAGCGCCAGCGCATCTAGACCTGCGTGCCAAGCCCCGTAGCTGACCGGCCAAAGCGCCAGCCATTGTCCGGCGACCTCGTCAATCACCACTTCGCTGGGGTCGTGATCCTCGGCGTCGCGGGTGACTTCCGCTGTGGCCCACCAGCCGAGCGGAAACACCAGCAGTGTCGCGAGCACGAGCAGTGGGAAGCCGCCTAGGGCATGCAGGCCAAGCGCCAAAAGCACGGCGACCGCAGAGCCCCAGGTCCCAGGGGCCGGGCGCAGATAGCCGCTGCCGCCCACGGTTGCGATCAACTGCGCGGCGCTCATGGCTTGACCAGCGTTGCGGTGGCGATGGCGGCAATGCCTTCTTCGCGGCCAGTAAAGCCGAGCCGCTCGGAGGTGGTGGCTTTGACAGAGACTTGATCGGGGCGCAGCCCCATCAGTTCACCCATGCGCGCCATCATCTTGGCGGCATGTGGTCCGACCTTGGGCTGCTCGCAGATCAGCGTGCAGTCGATATTGGAAATGGCATAGCCCATCTCTTGCGCCAGCGCGACCGCATGTTTGAGGAAAATGGCGCTGTCGGCGTCTTTCCATTCTGCCTCGCTGGGCGGGAAGTGGCGGCCAATGTCGCCCTCTGCCAGCGCGCCATAGATGGCATCGGTGACGGCATGCATGCCGACATCGGCATCTGAATGCCCCCGCAGCGCTTTGTCATGTGGCACGCGCACACCGCAGAGCACAACATGATCGCCCGGTTCAAACGCATGTACGTCAAACCCGTTGCCCAAACGAATATCCATATGTCCTCTCAGGATTTTTTCCGCCCGAGCGAAATCGCCCGGGGTGGTGATTTTCAAATTGTCTTCGCTGCCTTCGGTGATGGTCACGTGCATGCCAGCAGCGCGGGCGATGGCAACGTCATCTGTGGCCTCGCCCTCAAATGCGCGATGCGCCGCCAGCAGCGGCGCAAAGTGAAACCCTTGTGGCGTCTGCGCCCGGAACAATCCGGCGCGGTCCTCAACCCCGGTCACGGCTGCTTCGGCGCCGCGCCAGAGTGAATCGGTGACTGCCAGCGCCGGGGCGGCTCCTTGGTGGGTGCGCAGCGCGTCAAGGACGGCGCTGATGCAGGCCGCGGGCACAGCAGGGCGGGCGACATCATGGATCAGAACCAGATCAAAGCCGCGACCTTCCAAGGCCTCCAGCCCATTGCGCACCGATTGCGCCCGGCTTGTGCCGCCTGCCACAGACTCATGCGGCAGGCTGGCGTATTGCGCCGCGTCCGCGGGATTGACCACAAGCAGCACGTGATCAATGCCCGGATGCGCTGCAAATTGCGCACAGGTCCAGTCGGCCACGCGCTTTCCGGCCAGCGGCTGCCATTGTTTGGGCACGCTGCCGCCGGCGCGGCTGCCACGTCCGGCGGCCACGATGATTGCGGCTGTTTTTGAGGCACTTACTGTCATGCGCCTTGTCTAAGCCCTGCCAGTGAAAGACGCAATTCAGCCCTTGATGCTGATTAAAATTTAGGCGATTGCGTAAAACTAGCACAAATATTTGGGTGGTTTCGTTGTGACCCCTCTGTAATGGGCCTAATTTAACGGCAAGCGATAAGGAATTTGATCGGTGGATATCCGACTCGGTACCATAACACTCACCCCGCCTGTTTTTCTGGCACCCTTGGCCGGAATCACGGATCTGCCGTTCCGCGACGTGGTGGCCAGCTTTGGGGCTGGGCTGGTGGTGTCCGAGATGATCGCCTCCCAAGATTTGTTGAACGCCAAGCCGGGCGTGCGCGAAAAGGCCGAACTGGGCTTTGGCGTTGCCGGAACTTCAGTGCAGATCGCAGGGTGCGAAGCCTATTGGATGGCTGAGGCGGCAAAAATGGCGGCGGGCAACGGGGCGCAGATCATTGATATCAATATGGGCTGTCCGGCCAAAAAGGTAACGAGCAGCAGCGGGGCCGGGGCCTCCGGTTCTGCGCTGCTGCGTGATCTTGATCACGCGCTGACGTTGATTGAGGCCGTGGTCGATGCGGTTGATGTGCCCGTCACATTGAAAACCCGCCTGGGCTGGGATGATGAATTGCTGAATGCGCCCGATCTTGCCACGCGGGCCGAGGCGGCGGGCATCCAGATGTTGACCATTCATGGGCGCACGCGCTGTCAGTTTTACAAAGGCACCGCCGATTGGGCCGCGATTGCGCAGGTGAAAAGCGCTGTGAAAATCCCCGTCATTGCCAATGGCGATATCGTGGATGCCGCCAGTGCCCGTCGGGCGCTTGATCTCTCGGGGGCAGATGGCGTGATGATGGGGCGCGGCGTGCAGGGACGCCCGTGGCTCTTGGCCGAAGTCGCCGCCGCACTCTATGGCACGCCCGTACCGAAAATTCCGACCGGGCAGGATTTTATTGATTTGGTATCAGACCATTACAGGGCGATCCTTGCCTTTTATGGCGAAGATCTGGGCCTGCGCGTCGCGCGCAAGCATTTAGGCTGGTACATGGATAATGTGAATACGAATAAAATGTTAAGAAACAGAATTTTAACAGCAAGATCCTCACGTGAGGTGCTGGCCCTATTGCCAGATGCACTGAGCCTTGATGACAGCCGGAGTGCCGCCTGATGGATAATACCGCGCTCTGGTCCTCATTGCCGTTGCCCGCCTTGCTGGTGGACGAACATGATACGATCCAAGACCTGAATGGCGTTGCCGAAAACTTCCTGAATGCGTCGGCCAAATCATTGATTGGGGCCCCGGTCTGGGACCGCATTGCCGTGGACGCCCCACTGGAGGAAGCCTTTGCCCGGGCGCGTGCGCAAGGCACGCCACTCTTTGTCAACGACGTCGATGTCGGCACGGGCAACGCGCCGCCGATGCAATGCAATCTGCAAATCGCGCCTTTGCAGGGCAGTGATGGGCAGATGATTTTTCTGATATCCCCCAGAGAGTTGGCCAATCGCGTCACCAAATCTGAAGGGGTGAAAAACGCCGCAAAATCGGCCATCGGTATGGCCGAAATGCTCGCCCACGAAATTAAGAACCCGCTGGCCGGCATCACAGGGGCCGCACAGCTTTTGTCGATGAACCTGTCGCCGGATGATCTGGAACTGACCGATCTGATCGTTGAAGAAAGCCGCCGCATTGTGAAGCTGCTGGAGCAGGTGGAACAGTTCGGCAATCTGCAACCGCCCGCCCGCGCCGCGGTCAACATCCATGATGTGCTTGATCGGGCGCGCCGCTCAGCCTTGCTGGGGTTCGGCGCGCATATGAAGATCATCGAGGATTATGACCCCTCGTTGCCGCCTGCTGTCGGGGATGCCGATCAATTGCTGCAGGTGGTGCTAAATCTTCTTAAGAACGCCTCAGAAGCGTCTGGAAAAACAGGTACAATTCGCATTCACAGCTACTTTGAGCATAGCTTTAAGTTGCGGCGCAGCGACGGGTCGGGACAGGCCCTGCCGCTGCAGATAGAAATCATTGATGACGGCCCGGGGCTGCCGCAGGACATCAAGGGCGATATATTTGATCCCTTTGTGTCTGGCCGTGAAAACGGCACCGGGCTGGGGCTGGCGCTGGTCAGCAAGATTATTTCGGATCACGGGGGGTGGATCTCTGTGGATTCCGTTCCCGGGCGCACGGTTTTCCGTATCTCTCTGCCACGCGCGCCCAAAGACCTTATTCCCGTAGAGGAGACATAACAGATGGATGGCACCGTACTTGTCGCGGATGATGATCGCACGATCCGCACCGTTCTGACGCAAGCCCTAACACGCGCGGGCTGCAAAGTGCATGCGACCAGCTCGCTGACAACCTTGATGCGCTGGGTTGCGGAAGGCAAAGGCGATGTGGTGATCACCGATGTTGTGATGCCTGATGGCAATGGCCTTGAGATGCTGCCCAAGATTTCCGAGGATCGTCCCGGTTTGCCGGTGATTGTGATTTCGGCGCAGAATACCATCATGACCGCAATTCAAGCGGCGGAGGCGGATGCCTATGATTATCTGCCCAAGCCCTTTGATTTGCCCGACCTGATGAAGCGCACCGGTAAGGCGCTGAGCCAAAAGCGCCGCGCCGCGCCGGCCAGCACCGCCGCTGACAACAGCCGGCCTGATGAGCTGCCGCTTGTGGGCCGCACCCCGGTGATGCAAGCGCTCTACCGCGTGGTGGCCCGGGTCATGAACACCGATCTTCCGGTGATGATTTCGGGCGAAAGCGGGACAGGTAAGTCATTGATTGCACGTGAAATTCACGACTTTTCTGATCGCCGTACCCTGCCATTTGTCACCGTCACCGCGGCAGATCTGGCCGATCTTGAAGGGCCAGCCCGCATTCTGGCGCGCGCCAAAGGTGGCACGATCCTGTTTGATGAGGTTTCTGATTTTGACGACGATGATCAGGCGCGCGTGGTGCGCATGATCGACAATCCCGGCGAACATGCGCCGCGGTTTATGGCCACCAGTCAGCAGAACCTGATGGATGCGGTTGAAAACGGCAAGGTGCGTCAGGATCTGTTTTATCGCCTGAACGGCGCGGCCTTGCATCTGCCCTCGCTGCGCGAGCGGGTTGATGACATCCCGCTGTTGATGGAGCATTTTCTGGCCCGTGCCGAACGGGACGGTGCGCCGATGCGCAGCTTCTCCTCCGATGCGCGCGAACTGTTCCGCGCCTATAGTTGGCCGGGCAATGTGCGCCAGCTTGAAAACGCCGTCAAACGACTGGTTCTGACCGCGCGCGGTGATGAAATCGCCCGCTCTGAGGCCGAAGGCGTGCTCGGCAGTCAGCCAGAAGCGGTGCCGCTCCTGGGGGGCAGCGAAAGCGAAAAGCTGTCAGGCTCGGTTGAGCGGCATTTGAAACGTTATTTCGATCTGCACGGCAATATGCTGCCGCCACCGGGGCTTTATGCGCGGATCCTGCGCGAGATTGAGTTGCCGCTCATCGAAATTGCGCTGGACGCCACCGGCGGAAATCAGGCGAAATGCGCCGATCTGCTCGGCATCAATCGCAATACTTTGCGCAAAAAGATCACCGATCTGGATATTCACGTGACACGCCGCCGTAAGTTGATGTAAAACTGCCACAGGCGTTGCGCTTTCGCCGCATAGGGCAGGCGCACACCTATATCTGGCAATGCGCCGCTTGGGCGCCACTAGATCAACTGGGGGCAGCGGGTGACAACCCGGGCAAAAACAACACATTGGGTGCGTCTGCGCCGCTTGCAACGGCAGCGGCGGGTGCAGAATTTTGCCACCTTTGGGCTGGTGGTGCTGGGGCCGATTCTGGCGCTGGCCACATTCCTTGTCTTTGGGCCGATGGATCAGGGCGCATCCTCTGTTGCGCTGCGCGCCATTCTGCTGGCCGACCTTGTTTATGTGCTGCTGGTGGCGGCTTTGGTACTGCAACGGATTGTGCGCATGATCTCATCGCGCCGGGCGCATTCGGCGGGGTCGCGCTTGCATATGCGCCTGACCGGGGCCTTTGCGCTGATGGCCCTTTTGCCCGCTGTCACCATGGCGATCTTTGCCGGGCTAACCATCAATATCGGCCTTGAAGGCTGGTTTTCTGACCGGGTCAGCAACGTGATCGGCAACTCGGTTGCCGCTGCCGAAGCCTATGAGGCGGAACATGTGCGCGGCCTTGAAGAAGACGCCATCGCCATTGCCCGCTTTATCAACGCGCGCCGGGCCAGCAGCGGCACGGTGATTGGCGCCGGGGAATTCCGCGAAATGCTGAGTCAGGCGCAGCCGCAAATTCAACGCGGCCTGCGCGAAGCTTTTGTGGTGGATGGTGGCGGCGCGCTGCGTGCGCGCGGCGACCGATCCTATTTGTTTGATTTTGAACAGCCCACGCCTGAACAGATCGAGGCGGCGCGCGAAGATGGCATTACCTTCATGCGCGATCTTGAGCAAAACGAGCTGCGCGCGCTATTGCCGCTGACCGCTTATGTCGACCGTTTTCTGTACGTCAGTCGCGAGGTGGACGGCGCGATTTTCAGCCTGCTGGATGAAACCCAGGAATCGGCCCAGCTTTATGCCCAACTTGAAAATGAACGTGGCGAGGTGCTGATCCGCTTTGGCCTGATCTATATGGGCTTTGCCGTCATTCTGATCCTGGCGGCCACGTGGCTGGGCCTCTGGTTCGCCGAGCGGCTGTCGCGCCCTGTGGGCCGTCTGACCGGCGCGGCGCAACTGGTCGGGGCCGGGGATCTGGATGTGCAGGTCGTCGAAGAAGAGGGCGATGATGAAATCGCCATGCTCGGGCGTTATTTCAACCAGATGACCAAACAGCTGAAGCTGCAGCGCCAGACCCTGATGGAAAACACCGAGCAGATCGAAAGCCGTCGCCGCCTGTTTGACTCTGTGCTTGGCTCTGTCACCTCCGGCGTTTTGGGGTTGGATGTGACCGGGCGGATCACATTCTATAACCGCTCTGCCGAAAAGCTTCTTGGCATAATGGATGAACAGACCCAGATGCCGCTTGGCGTTGCGATCCCTGAATTTGACGCGCTTTTCACCGAGGTCACATCCTCTGGCGCTGAGGTGGCGCAGGAAGAGATCAAAGTGGTGCGCGATGGGCAGCTGGAAAGCCTATTGGTGCGCATTGCCACCCGCCGCAGCGAAGAGGGCACGCTGGAAGGATATGTGCTGGCCTTTGATGAGGTCACAGATCTGGTGACGGCGCAGCGGATGGCCGCCTGGGGTGATGTGGCGCGGCGCATTGCCCATGAAATCAAGAACCCGCTGACGCCGATCCAACTGTCTGCCGAACGTATCAAACGTAAATTTGCGCCGCAGGTTGGCGAGGACCGCGAAAAGCTGGAGCAGATGACCGGGGTGATTGTGCGCCAAACCAACGATTTGCGGCGTATTGTGGATGAATTCAGCAAATTTGCCCGCATGCCAGAACCTGAGCGGCGCGAGGTCAATATTGCCCAGCTTCTCAAAGATGCGGTGCTCTTGCAGGAAAGCGGCCAGCCCAATGTGCGCTTCTCCACCGATATTGCGGACACGCCCATCTTTGCCCACGCCGATGACACCATGCTCAATCAGGCGCTGACCAACCTGATCAAAAACGCTGGCGAAGCCACCGAGAGCCTCGCCAGCAAGGGCACCGTGCCCGATCTGGTGCCAGAAATTCGCGTGACGCTGACCCATGAGGGCAAAAATTGCCGCATACAGATTGCAGACAATGGCATCGGCCTGCCCGAAGACCGCGCGCGCCTGTTCGAACCCTATGTGACGACACGCGACAAAGGCACCGGTCTGGGGCTGCCGATTGTCAAAAAGATCATCGAAGAACACGGCGGCAGCCTCGCGCTGCTGGATGCGCCGGTCTTTGACGGAAACAGCCATTTTGGCGCAATGGCAGAGATTGTTTTGCCAGTAATGAGTGCCGCGTCGGGTGACGACGCGCTGATAAAATTGGGGGATGAAACCGATGGGTGATATTCTGATCGTTGACGACGAACGCGACATTCGCGAGTTGGTCTCTGATATCTTGGAAGACGAGGGGTATTCCACACGGCTGGCAGGCACCAGCGATGAGGCAATGAAAGAAGTCACCTCAGAGCGGCCGGCGCTGATGATCCTCGATATCTGGCTCAAAGACAGCCAGATGGATGGGATCGACATTCTGAAAGCGGTGAAACGTGATTACCCAGAGGTGCCGATTGTCATCATCTCGGGTCACGGCAATGTTGAAATTGCCGTCGCTGCGATCAAGCAGGGTGCTTATGACTTTATTGAAAAACCCTTTAATATTGACCAGTTGCTGGTCGTTATCCGTCGCGCGATGGAGGCAAGCCGCCTGCGCAACGAGAATATCGAACTGAAGCGTCAGGACAGCAAAGCCACTGAGATGATCGGGCAAAGTGCTGCGTTCCGTGGGCTGGTGTCCAATCTGGATAAGGTCACAAAATCAAATGGTCGCGTTATGCTGTGCGGTCCGGCCGGGTCCGGCAAAGAGGTGGCGGCGCGCTACATCCACGCCAATTCCAACCGCGCCAGCGGCCCCTTTGTCACCGTGAACTGTGCGGGGGTGGAACCAGAGCGCATGGAAGAGGTGCTGTTTGGCCGTGAAAGCGCAGAGCGCGGCGTGGAGCCGGGGCTGCTGGAACAGGCCAATGGCGGCATCGTCTATTTTGACGAAGTGGCTGATATGCCGCTGGGCACCCAATCCAAGATCCTGCGGGTGCTGGTGGATCAACGGTTTGCGCGTGTGGGCGGCAGTGACAATGTCAATGTGGATCTGCGGGTCATCTCCTCCACCAGCAAGGATCTGGAGGCCGAAATTGCCGAGGGCCGCTTTCGACAAGAACTCTATCACCGTTTGAACGTGGTGCCGATTGCGGTGCCATCCTTGTCCGAACGGCGCGAGGATATCCCGGAACTGGCGGGATATTTCATCAACGGATTCAACCAATCACAGGGTTTGCCACTGCGCAGCCTGGCGGACGATGCGGTGGCTTTGATGCAGACCATGCGTTGGCCGGGCAATGTGCGACAGCTCAAGAACCTGATTGAGCGGGTGCTGATTTTGGGCGATGGCACTGGGCCGATTGAAGCGCGCGAGTTGCCGGGCGATGAAACTCCCACGCAGGACGAAGGGCGTGTGGTGCTCTCCGGGGCGCTGGCGACCCTGCCGCTGCGTGAGGCGCGCGAAGCCTTTGAACGTGAATACCTGCTGACGCAGATCAACCGGTTTGGCGGCAATATCAGCCGCACGGCGTCTTTCGTCGGGATGGAGCGTTCGGCTCTGCACCGCAAACTGAAATCGCTGGGTGTTGTGACCTCAAACAAGGCTGGCAACCGGGTGGCGCGTGTTGACGAAATGGGCAGCTAGGGTGCTAAGCATTTGACGAGATTGGCGCGTTCTGCCAAACCAAACGTCGGGCATATGCGGAGGCATAGATGAAGGTCATTATTTGCGGTGCCGGTCAGGTGGGCTGGCAAATCGCGCGGCACCTCTCAAACGAGCGCAATGACGTCACCGTGGTGGATTACAATGCTGATCTTGTGCGCCGGGCCACCGACACGCTTGATGTGCAGGGCGTGGCCGGGTTTGCCAGCTATCCGGATGTGCTGGAGCGGGCAGGCGCACGGGATGCGGATATGATCATTGCCGCGACCCATTCGGACGAGGTCAACATGGTGACCTGTCAGATTGCCCATTCGGTGTTTGACGTCCCGCGCAAGATCGCGCGTCTGCGGGCGCAATCCTATTTGGATGCGATTTATTCCGATCTCTATCGGCGCGATCATATGCCGATTGAGGTGGTGATCAGCCCCGAACGCGAGGTCGCGGCCGCAGCATTGAAACGTCTGGCGGCCCCGGCGGCCTTTGACACGGAATTCTTTCTGGACGGCAAGCTGCAGCTTTTGGGGATCACGCTGGACGAAGATTGCCCGGTTTTGAACACCCCGCTGCGGCAGCTGTCAGATCTGTTTTCCACATTGCGCGCCGTGGTGGTTGGTGTGCGCCGGGAAGGGGTGCTGTTTGCGCCAGAGCCGGGCGATCAGATGTTTGGCGGCGACGAAATCTATGTGATGTCCAATATCAAGGACGCACAGCGCACGCTTGAGATTTTCGGCAAGAAATCAAACAAACAAGAGCGTGTCATTCTGATCGGCGGCGGCAATGTCGGCCGCATGGTTGCCGAAAAGATCGAGGCACTGCCGGGCCGCGGCATTCGCGCCAAGATGATCGAAAAGAGCCGTCAGGTCGCCGAAGCGGCGGCTGAATCGCTGGAGCGCACGATTGTGCTGCATGGCGATGGCCTGGACAGCGCGCTGCTGCGCGAGGCGGGGATTGACCGCGCTGATGCGGTGCTGGCAGTGACCGATGATGACAAAACCAATATTCTTACGGCGGTACGCGCCAAGTCACAGGGCTGCCCGCTGGCCATTGCGCTGATCAATGATCCGACGTTGGTGCCGCTGATGGCCCCGCTTGGGATTGACGCCTATATCAACCCGCGCGCCACCACCGTGTCGTCGATCTTGCGCCATATCCGCCATGGGCGCGTCAGCGACGTCTATTCGCTGGGTGATGCAGAGGCCGAGATTATCGAGGCCGAGGTTCTGTCGACCTCGCCGATTGCCGGGCAGCTGGTGCGCGACATTTCCTTCCCCGAAGGCGTGCTGATCGGCGGCCTGATGCAGGATGGCGAGCTGGTCAAACCGCTGGGGGATACCCGGATCAACGAAGGTGATAAACTGGCGCTCTTTGCTCTGGCCAAAGACATCGGCGAGGTTGAGCGTCTGTTGCAAGTTTCGATTGATTTCTTCTGAGCAGCATGGGGCAGGCGCTCAGAAATATGCCGCTGTTTCTGCAGCTTCTGGGCATCGCGGGCGCTTCGATGCTTATTCCGTCCGTCTATGCGCTGACGCTGGAACAATTCCACATCGCGCGCAGCTTTTTCTATAGCGGCATTCTGACCCTGCTGAGCGTGGTTTTGGTCGCCGTCGCCACGGCGCAAGGCACTGAACGTAAGTCTGTCCGCCTGCAGCGATATCTCTTGGCCCTGCTGGCGGCATTCACCCTGTTGCCGCTGGCCTTGGCAGTGCCGTTTTACGAGGGGCTGCGCACCACAAGTTTCCTGAACGCTTATCTTGAAATGGTCAGCGCCTTCACCACCACCGGGCTGGTGCTGTTTGACGATCCATCGCGGCTGTCGCCGGTCTTGCACCTCTGGCGCGCACAGGTGGCCTGGATGGGCGGCATGATGATGTGGGTTGCGGCGGCGGCGGTGCTCTCGCCGCTGAACCTGGGTGGATTTGAGGTTTCGGCTCGCGCGGATTTTGGCCAGTTCAATGAGCAGGGCGGTCGGCTTGGGCGGCTTGACGCGGCGCGGCGCTGGCAACGCACCAGCCTGCATCTGGTGCCGATCTATGCCGGTCTGACCGTGGTGCTGTGGGTGTTGCAGATGATCTTGGGGGAAACGTCGATTGTCGCGTTGGTACACGCCATGTCGGTTCTCTCTACCAGCGGGATTTCGGCTGTCGGCGGCGTGCAGAACGCCGGGATCGGGCTGGGCGGCGAGGTTCTGATTTTTCTCTTTCTGTTCTTTGCCCTGTCGCGGCAGACCTTTTCCACCGATCTGGGGGCCACGCGCCGCGAAGGGTTGCTGGATGATCCCGAATTTCGTTTCGCAGCGTTCCTGATCGCCAGCGTCTCGCTATTTTTGTTCCTCCGCCACTGGGTGGGGGCCATTGACGTTGATGAGGAAGAAAACTTTGTCGCCGCTCTGCGCGCGCTTTGGGGGACGGTGTTCACCGTGCTGTCTTTTCTGACCACCACCGGCTTTGAAAGCGCCGAATGGGACACCGCGCAGAACTGGTCGGGTCTTGGGACGCCCGGTCTCTTGCTGCTTGGCCTTTCGATGATCGGCGGCGGCGTGGCGACCACGGCGGGTGGGGTCAAGTTGATCCGGGTCTTTGCGCTCTATTTGCAAGGATTGCGCGAGATTGAATTGATGGTGCACCCCAGTTCTGTCAGTCGCTCTGGCGTGCGCAACCGGCGCATTCGGCGGCAGGGAGCCTTGATTGCTTGGGTGTTTTTCATGCTGTTCGCGCTGACCTTGGCGGCTGTCACGCTGCTGCTGACGGCCCTGCAGATCGACTTTGAAGACGCGCTGGTTCTGGCCATTGCCACGCTCTCGACCACCGGCCCGCTGGTACAAAGCGCCGCGTCTGACAGTATTGAGTTGCTGGGCGCAGGCCTGGCGGTCAAGGCGGTGCTGTGTGCAGCCATGGTTCTGGGACGATTGGAAACCTTGGTGATCATTGCGCTCTTGTCGCCAAACCTTTGGCGCGACTGATCAATAATCCCAAATTTACGCTTGGAAATTTGCATTTAGGGGTGGAATATCCTCTTCGGGCATTCCATACTTACCCCCGGATATTCACGCACCCGTGGCAACAACAAAAACAAAGGCGAACAAGCTATGGCTTCGGATCGACAAAATCTTCAGGACGCATTTCTTAATCACGTTCGGAAAACCAAAGTTCCGGTGACAATTTTTCTGATCAACGGTGTCAAGCTGCAGGGTGTGATTACGTGGTTTGACAATTTCTGCGTGCTTCTGCGCCGCGATGGTCAAAGCCAGCTGGTGTATAAACACGCGATTTCCACCATTATGCCGGCCCAGCCGATCAGCCTGTATGAAGGTGAAGAACCCTCTTGATGGAACATGAAACGCATGTCACCCGCGCTTGGGTGCTGCGTCCGGAACTAAAAGCCGCTGACCCGCGTCGTGAGGCCTCTTTCGCTCTGGAAGAGGCCATTTCGCTTGCGGCCGCTTTGCCCAATCTGGATGTGATCGGCGCAGACATCGTCAAGCTGCAGAAATTGCAGCCCGGCAAGCTGTTTGGCTCGGGCAAGATCGACGAGCTGAAAGCCAAATTCAAAGCCGAAGAGATCGAGCTTGTCTTGATCGACGGCGCGGTCACGCCGGTACAGCAGCGCAATCTTGAAAAAGAATGGGGTGTGAAGCTGCTGGACCGCACCGGTCTGATCCTTGAAATTTTTAGCGACCGCGCGCGCACGCGCGAAGGGGTGCTGCAGGTCGAAATGGCGGCGCTGTCCTATCAACGCACCCGTCTTGTGCGGGCCTGGACTCACCTTGAACGGCAGCGTGGCGGGCTTGGGTTTGTTGGCGGCCCCGGCGAAACCCAGATCGAGGCGGACCGCCGCGCGATTGATGATCAATTGGTGCGCCTGCGTCGCCAATTGTCCAAAGTGGTGAAAACCCGCGAATTGCATCGCGGTGCCCGCGCCAAAGTGCCTTATCCGATTGTGGCGCTTGTGGGCTATACCAACGCCGGAAAATCCACGCTCTTTAACCGCGTGACCGGCGCGGATGTGCTGGCCAAAGACATGCTATTTGCCACGCTGGATCCCACCATGCGCCGCCTTGAGCTGCCGGATGGGCCAGAGGTCATCCTGTCTGATACCGTGGGCTTCATTTCCGATCTGCCGACCGAGTTGGTCGCGTCCTTCCGCGCCACGCTCGAAGAGGTGCTGGCCGCCGACATCATCCTGCATGTGCGCGATATTTCGCATTCCGAAAGCGACATTCAGGCCGAAGACGTGCAGGACATCTTGTCGTCCTTGGGCGTCAACGAAGATATCCCGCAGCTTGAAGTCTGGAATAAGATCGATTTGCTTGAAGGCGATGAGGCTGCCGCCAAAGAAGCGATTGCCGCCCGCAGCGAGGATATCTTTGCCATTTCCGCCATCACCGGCGCAGGCATCGATGCGCTACTCAGCGCCGTCACCGCGCAGTTGCAGGGCGAGATTACAACAGAGGTTCTGTCGCTGAGTTTCGCCGAAGGCAAACAGCGCGCTTGGCTCTTTGCCGAAGGATTGGTGGCAGAGGAGGTCCAGACCGACACGGGGTTTGACGTCACCGTCAACTGGACGGCCAAACAGGCCGCGCAGTATAAACGCCTGTAACATCAGGCTGTTACGATACCTTTTTCATTAAATCTTGCAGCCTGTCGTAAAGCGAAGCGTCAGCCATCTGGCTGACGTTAAACCGCATGTGATGGGGCTTGGATTGGCTGGGGCTAAAAACATTGCCCGGTGCCAGCACCAGATTTTGCTCTAACGCCAGACGCGCCAGCTTTGCGGCGTCGATCCCTTTGGGCAATTGGCACCACAGATAAAACCCGCCGCGTGGTTTGACCCAGATGTGGAGGCCCAGGCTTTCGAGGTTTTGCATGGCCGCGCGGCGGCCTTGGCTGAGGCGGTGCTGCAAGGCCTGCATATGTTTGCGATAGCTGCCATCGGTCAGCGCCCGGTGCAGCACCTCAGCGATCATCGGGCTGGGGCCACTGAATTGGCTGGCGACTTGCAGATCAATCAGCGCCTCAACCCAATCCGCCCGCGCCGCGATATACCCGCAGCGCAGCGAGGCAGAGAGCGTCTTGGTAAAACTGCCAACCCGCAGCACCCGGTCCAGCCCATCCAGAGTGGCAAGGCGCGGTGACATATCCGGTTCAAATTCGCTAAAGATATCATCTTCGACAATCAGCACATCATGCGCCGCCGCAAGGCTGAGCACGCGATGGGCGACGGGGGCGGTGATCGTGGCCCCGGTTGGATTGTGCAGCGCGGAGTTGGTCAGGTAAAGCCGGGGGCGATGCGTGCGCAACACCTGTTCAAACGCCGCCAAATCGGGGCCGTCGCGCGTATAAGCCACGCTGACAAAGCGGATTTGATGCGCGCGCATCAAGGCCTGAAAGTTGAAATAACACGGATCATCCAGCACCACAGTATCGCCGGGCCGCAGGATCAATCGGCAGATCAAATCCAGCGCTTGCGAGCCAGATCCGGTGAGCAGGATATTCTGGTTTGGCGGCGCGCTCAGCCCTTGATCCAGAAGGCGGCTGGACACCAGACGGCGCAGACCCGCATGACCGCGCGCGGGCGCATAATCTGTGAGCAACGCCTCGGGGGCCGCAGTGACGGCGCGCAGGGATTTGCGCAGCGATGTCAGGGGCATCCAGCCAGAGGGCAGCCAACCGCAGCCGGGCTTTTCCAGCGCGGGATCACTGTCGATGGATTGCCGCGCCACCCACAGCGGATCAACCTCGCGTGCCAATTGCGGGCCGGTTTCTGATACCGAAAACGCCTGCGGTTTGTCGGCGACAAAAAAGCCAGCGCCCCGCCGCGCCGTAATACTGCCGTCCGCAACAAGGCGATCATAGGCGTCCGCCACAGTTGTCGGAGACAGATCAAATTTCTGCGCGGCGGCGCGGATTGAGGGCAGCTTGTCACCGGCCATCAACATACGGGTTGCGATGCGGCGCTGGATGTCGGCGATCACGGCATCGCGGCGGGTTGGGTTTGGCATGGGCTCACTGTAGGGGTGCGAAAACTGGTACAGTTTTGTAAAATTGTATGGCTCTGTCTCTGTCTAACCGCTGCGCCCCTGCTTAGGAAAGACAAAAATGCAGGAGCATCTATGCAAGTTTCATTTACCGGCTGGGGCAGTGGCCTGATGGGCGTCATGATTTTTAGCGGCTCTTTACCGGCCACGCGGGTGGCGGTGACGCAGCTTGATCCACTCTTTTTGACATCGCTGCGCGCGCTTATCGCCGCGGTGCTGGCCTGCGCGCTCTTGGTGATCTTTCGGCAAAAGCGGCCGCACCGGGGCGATTGTCTTGCGCTGATCATCGTTGCGCTGGGGGTGGTGGTTGGCTTTCCGCTGCTCACCGCCTTGGCGCTGGAACATATCACCGCGGCCCGCTCGACCGTGTTCATAGGCCTGCTGCCGTTGGCGACCGCGCTGTTTGGCGTGCTGCGCGGCGGTGAGCGACCGCGCCGGGCGTTTTGGGTGTTTTCCATTTTGGGCAGCGCGGCGGTGGTCTGTTTTGCCTGGCTGCAAGGTGGCGCAGGCACTTGGCGCGGCGATGGGCTGATGCTGTTGGCGATCACGCTCTGCGGGCTTGGCTATGCCGAAGGCGCGCAGCTGTCGCGCCGCCTTGGCGGCTGGCAGGTGATTTCCTGGGCTTTGCTGCTGTCCGCGCCGCTGATGCTGGCGGCGACCGTGGTGTTTTGGCCCGGCACACTGCAGGGGCTGAGCGCGCCTGTTTGGCTGAGCCTTGGCTATGTCTCGCTGTTTTCAATGCTGATCGGATTTGTCTTTTGGTATCGCGGCCTTGCCCTTGGCGGCACCGCCGGCGTCGGGCAATTACAATTGCTGCAACCCTTCATGGGCATGGGCTTGGCTGCGCTTTTGCTGGGCGAGGCGGTCGCGCCCGTGATGGTGGGCGCGATGATTTTTTTGGTGGCCTGCGTCGCCGGGGCCAAACGCTTTGGCTAAGTGCGCGCGGCTAGGGCAGCAGGCGGGTGATGCCGACGGCGGCGGCGCGGGCGAGCTCTTCGTCGAGCGACATCGGCACATATTCGCCGCGTCGCCACAGCTGCGCCATGTCGTCATAATGTCGGCTGAGGAAATGGCCCGATTGCCCAGTTGAAATAATAAAGACTGAGCTGTCCGGATCGGCAAAATCATAGACGCCGCGATAGCCCGCCGCATGGACGTTGCGGAAAGGATCCGGGCCAGTGCCGATGGATTTGCCGCGCTGCAACGTGTTGTCCCCGCCGCTGGTGGATTGGCGGATGTTCACAAAATGCTTGAGCAGCGGTACATCGCCTAGCACCTGATGATCATGCGCCGCTTGGTGTGCATCGCCCCAGCGCAGAGATTCCAGCGCAGCGCCATATTTCTCGTCGATCCAGATCAGCGCATCATCCAGCGCCAGCCGCGCCATGTCGCTGCAAGTTTCTGTCGGCGCGCTTTGCACCACATCACACCAGATCGCTGCGCCATCCACGTCGCGGAACACTCGTTCGATGAACAGCGGTTCAAGATGGGTGAATTCGGCGGTCAGCGGGCCCAATTCGTCCTGAATCAGCCGTTTCTGCAGGGCGCGCATCCAGGCTGAATAAATCAGCGGTTCTGGCAGATGTTCGTTCATCTCGCCATTCCATTCCGCCAACAGCGTCAGCGCACGCTGGCGCTGGCGCTCTTGCGTGCCTTCTGGGGCGGTTTCCCCGGTGAACCACAGATCAGCACCCACAAGCGGCAACAGACTGCGCGCTGTAAAGCTGACGGTATCAAGCTGCGCTTCAATAAAACTGTCGCGCGTGTGCACTTCGCGGCTTTGCATCAGGCGCTGCCAGCGTTGCACCCGCTGGCTGTCGCCCCATGAAAACGACAGATGCAGCGGGTAGGGGCGGTCGATCACCTTGTTGTTGGTGTTGCCCAAAATGCCCCCGACGGGCGAGATAAACTGCGGGTTGCTGGAATAGGGCAGACGCCCCTGCCAGCGGTTTTCTTTGCGCCAGCCAAGGCTTGGCATGCGGCCCTGGCTTTGGTGGCCTGCGGCGCGGCGCGGCAGGGCCCCGACGGTTTTCAGGGCAATGGCCTGTCGGTCCACCAGCGTCAGGTTGGTCGCCGGGGACAGATATGCTTCGGCGCTGGCAATCGCCTCGCGCACGGTCCGGGCGTACATCAGATCAATGGCCGCGTTCATTGAGGTATCTTGCGGGCTCAGCGCGGTCCAGCTGACAGCGGCGACATGGCCCTTGGGCGTGATGGTTTTCAGATCAAACTGATCGCCGGGCAGCACCGGGCCATTGTCACTCCAGCGCAAGGTCAGGGTGATGGGGGCCTCATCCTTGATCTGGATGATCGACTTGCGTGTCAGAAAGTCTTTGTAGCCGTCCGGCGTCTTGTACTGATTGGGATTATTCGGGTTCAGCTCTTCGATCAGCACATCCTGATCGTCGACATGGGCCGCGGTCAGACCCCAGCCGAGCGCATCGCTGCGCCCGCTGAGAACGGCGGGTATGCCGGGAATGGTGCCGCCGATAACGCCGCCGCTTTGCAGCTGCAAGCGCGCCAGATACCAGATGGATGGGGCCGAAAGTTCAAGATGGGGATCATTGGCCAGCAGGGTGCCGCTGGAGGCGGAGCGACCGGGCGCAGCGGCCCAGGCGTTGGAGGCACCCGCCATGCCGCGCCGCTTAAAGGGGGACAACGGATGCGGCGCGAGGCTGGCGGTGCGTTCAAATTGCGGCACTGGCGGCATGATGGCCGCATATTCGGGCAAGGTGGCGACGCCGGCACCGGGGGCGTCGGGCATGACATCCGCCAGCCGCGCCTCGTCCGGGATCACCAGAGACACGCGCGCGCGCAGCACCTCATCCTGCAGGTGGTCGGTCAGCTGCAGCGCCATGACCTTTTGGATGGCGACAGAATCGGCCACCTGCCAGGGGGCGATGGGGGCCGTGAACAAAAACATCTCGGGTGCCCCGCGGCCCAGGGCGGCGCGGTTGACCTCGTTGATGCGGGCATTCACGCCATTGGCATAGGCCGTCATCAAGGTTTTGCTGCGCGGGCTGAGACTGTCGACGGATTTCACCGCCAGCGGATAGATATCCAATCGCCGGATCAGGCTGTCGATCCGTACGGTGCGGCTGCCAAAGATTTCGGACAGCCGCCCCTGCGCGGTGCGGCGCATCGTCATCATCTGCCACAGGCGATCCTGGGCATGGGCATAGCCCAGAGCAAAGAACACATCCGAATCCTGCGCGCCGAAAATATGCGGCACATTGGCATTGTTGCGCACGATCTCGACCGGGGCGCTGACATAGCCTGTCTGTAGGTCCTTGTTATAGTCCGGAAGCGATCGGGAGGCGAAAAAATATACCAATCCCAATATGATAGCGCTGAGAATGACGAGGCTGCCTGCGATGCGAAGTAGCCATTTGAAAAGAGTTGCCATGAAGTGCCTATGAATACCTTGCGCAGAGGTGATATGCCCGAGGGGAGATTACTGCGAAACAGAAAAAGGTGAAAGCAGATGGCGAAAATTGCGTTTCTCGGCCTTGGGGTGATGGGATATCCGATGGCGGGTCATTTGCAGGCCGCGGGCCATGAGGTGACAGTCTATAATCGCACCGCCGCCAAGGCCGAAGCCTGGGTCGCCCAGCACGGCGGCGCGATGGCAGCCACCCCAAAAGCGGCGGCCAAAGGGGCAGACTTTGTCATGGCCTGCGTTGGCAATGACGATGATCTGCGGTCGGTCTGCACCGGGCCGGAGGGCGCGTTTCATGGCATGTCGCCTGGCGCATGTTTCGTTGATCACACCACTGTCTCCGCCAAGGTCACGGCCGAGCTTTATGACACCGCCAAAGCCGCGGGGCTGAGTTTCGTTGATGCGCCGATTTCCGGCGGGCAGGCCGGCGCAGAAAACGGCGTCTTGTCGGTGATGTGCGGCGGGGACGCGGCGGCCTATGCGGCGGCGGAGCCGATTATTCAGGCCTATGCGCGGATCTGTCGCCGGATCGGCGAGTCCGGCGCGGGCCAGATGACCAAGATGTGCAACCAGATCGCCATCGCCGGGCTGGTGCAAGGCCTGTCCGAAGCGTTGCATTTTGCCGAAAGCGCCGGGCTGGATGGCCGCGCGGTGGTTGAGGTTATCAGCCAGGGTGCCGCAGGCAGCTGGCAGATGCAGAACCGGCATGAAACCATGCTGGATGATCATTTTGATCACGGGTTTGCGGTGGATTGGATGCGCAAGGATCTGGGGATTTGCCTGTCGACGGCTGATGAAATTGGCGCAAGCCTGCCTGTCACGGCGCTGGTCGATCAGTTCTACAAGGATGTGCAGAAAATGGGCGGCAACCGCTGGGATACATCCAGTCTTATCAAGCGGTTGCGTGATAAATCTTAACCGCCTGCCTTAATGTTAAAACGCCGCCTTAAGAGGCGGCGTTTTTCGTTTTATTTCTATGTTTTACGGGATGATGCGCGAGTATTTCGTGCCTTCCAGTGTTGCCCCAACCCGCAGACCTGCGCGGCCAAAGATGATCGCCAGAACCGGCGAGGTCAGCGAGGTGGTGTCCGTCGCCAAAGAGTCGCCTTCGTTGGAAATGACATATTCCAGATCAGCCCCGGCGGCCCAACCGCTAGAGCGGCGGAAGTTCAGCAGCGCATCCTGCGTCATGAAAAACAGCACATGGGCGTATTGCTGCGCGCCGATCTGAATGCCGAAATTCGCCTTGGTGGTGGAGTAGTAATCGACCGTGATGTCATCAACGATCAGCGCGCCGCGCCCATAGGCCCCGCCGATGCCCAGCCCGGCCTCTGTGACCAGCGGCATGACCAGCATGCCAACCGATTTTTCTTTGAGGGTCACGGTGTTGGGGTAGGTCGCATACATATGCTGCAGCGTGGTGTTGACGCGGGCGTCAATGGTTTCAGCGCCATTGCTGCCAATGCCATTGCCGCATGCGGCGGTAACCGATGCCCCTGCCAATGCGCTAAAGGCAAATGTTCGTCTGCTCATCTGTGTCATGTGAAAGCCTGTGTTTCGATCAAGGTTTGTTATTTTTCTGCTCTGCCGGCGATACCGGTCTTGCGCATAGCTTAGCGGAATTCCGCTAAGCTGTCATCTTTCAGATCACCCTTCGGCGGGTTCCAGCCCGCGCAGTTTGCGCGCCACCGCCGGGGCGAAATAGGTCAGGATGCCGTCACACCCGGCACGTTTGAAGGCCAGCAGGCTTTCCATCATTGCTGCGTCACCATCAATCCAGCCGTTTTGCGCCGCCGCCTGGATCATCGCGTATTCGCCGCTGACCTGATAGGCAAAGGTGGGCACGCCAAAGCTGTCTTTGACCCGGCGGCAGATATCAAGATAGGGCATCCCCGGTTTGACCATCACCATATCCGCGCCTTCGCTGAGGTCGCGCTGCACCAGACGCAGCGCTTCGTTGCTGTTGGCGGGCGTCATCTGATAGGTGGTTTTGTCCCCCTTGAGCGCGCCTGAGGCCCCAACGGCATCGCGGAATGGGCCGTAAAAGGCACTGGCGTATTTCGCCGCGTAGCTCATGATGGTGACATTATGATAGCCGCCGTCTTCCAGTGCGCTGCGAATGGCGGCGATCCGGTTGTCCATCATGTCCGAGGGGCCGATGATATCCGCGCCCGCCGCCGCTTGGCTGAGCGCCTGTTTCACCAGCGCCTCCACGGTGCGGTCATTGACGATCTCGCCATCTTCCACAAACCCGTCGTGGCCGTTGCTATTGTAAGGGTCCAGCGCCACATCGGTCATCACAGCGATGCCGGGCACCTCGGCCTTGATGGCGCGGGTGGCGCGGTTTGACAGGTTGTCGGGGTTCCAGGCCTCGGCGCAATCTTCGGTCTTTAGCGCCGGATCGGTGTAGGGAAAAAGGCAGATCACCGGAATGCCCAGATCGCGCGCCTCTTGCGCGGCCTTAACCACCTGATCCACCGACAGGCGGTTGACGCCCGGCATCGATGCCACTGGCTCCACCACGTTTTCCCCATCGCGCACAAACACCGGCCAGATCAGATCATTCACGCTCAGCGCATGTTCTTGCACCAGGGCGCGCAGCGGCGCGCTTGAACGTGTGCGCCGCAGCCGTGCGGCGGGAAAGGGGGCAACAGTCGGCTTCATGATGACCTCATTTTTTTCTTGGACTGAGTTGCCACGGATATTGTGCCGCGACAAGGGTAGGAATTGGCCATAAGCCGCGCTATGTGGAGGCATTGACGACAAGGACAGCTCACGTGGACTGGCACACTACCATTCTGGAACTCATTGATTTGCGCAGTTTCTCGAACCTTTGGTTCTGGATCATGCTTGCGGTTATCTGGTCATCTGCCAGTCATTGGATCATCGGCGTGCCCTATGATCTGGTGCTGCGCGCGCGCCGCAAAGGGGGGCGCTATGAAGAAGATCTGGAAGATCTGGTGCGCATCAACGTCGGGCGCCTGATGTATATCGGCCAAAGCTCGGGCCTGTGGATGACCTCTTTTGGGTGTTTCATGCTCGCCATTATGGCGGTGCTGGGGTTTTACTATCGCATTGAATTTGCCCAGGCCGTGTTTCTCATTCTCTTTCCGCTCAGTCTGGTGGGGCTGCTGTCGCTGGCGGCGGCGCGGGGCATTCAGGCCGATGAGCTGCGCGGCGAAGCGCTTTATAAACGGCTGGCGCGCCACCGCGTCTATGTGCAGCTGATTGGCATGTTGGCGATCTTTTTGACCTCCCTTTGGGGGATGTACCAGAACTTTCAGATTTCACCGCTGAACTAAGGGGCAAGCATGTCGCAGCAGCATATCACCGTTGGCGGTGCGCCCGAGGGTTATGACGCCAAGCTGATCCTGGATGAGGTGGCCAAATCCGGTGGCCCATTGGTGCATATTGCGCGCGATGACAAACGCATTGCGGCGCTTAAGGCGGCGCTGGCGTTCTATCGCCCTGATATGCCGGTGGTGGTGTTTCCTGGCTGGGATTGTTTGCCCTATGACCGCGTGTCGCCCAACGCCGATATATCTGCCGCGCGGATGGCGACGCTGGCCGGGCTGGTGCATGGCACCATGCCCAGCGAATTCGTATTGCTGACCACGCTCAATGCCGCCATGCAGCGCGTGCCAGCGCGCGACACGCTGAAGGGCGCGACCTTTCAAGCGCGGGTGGGCAACCGGATTGATGAAAAGGATTTGCGCGATTTTCTGGTGCGCATGGGCTTTACGCAGGCCCCGACGGTGATGGAGCCGGGGGATTATGCCATTCGCGGCGGCATTATAGATATCTTCCCGCCCGGTGACAGCGGGCCAGTGCGGCTTGATCTTTTTGGTGATGTGCTGGATGGCGTGCGCGGGTTTGATCCGGTCAGTCAGCGCACCACCGAGAAACTCGACATGGTGGAGCTTGCGCCGGTCTCTGAGGTGATCTTGGACGATGCCGCCATTGCCCGTTTTCGCCAGAACTACCGGGTGGAGTTTGGCTCCGCTGGGACAGATGATCCGCTGTATGAGGCGGTGAGTGCAGGGCGCAAACATCAAGGAGTGGAACATTGGCTGCCGTTCTTTCATGAGCGGTTGGAAACGCTGCTGGATTATCTGCCCAAGGCCACGGTCAGTCAGGATGATCAGGTCGATGCCATGCGGCTTGCGCGGTGGGAGTCGATCGTAGATCAATACGAAACGCGCACCCATGCGTTGTCACAGAAAAAACGTTTAGATTCAGTATACAAACCTGTGCCTCCTCATCTTTTGTATCAAGATGAAGAGAGCTGGGACAAGCAGTTGCAAGATCGTCGTATTCTGCACTTTAAACCCCTGCCGCAAGCATCAGGTCCCGGCGCAACTGACGGCATGGCGCGCATTGGGCGGAATTTTGCACCCGAGCGCCTACAAGAAAACATAAGCCTTTTCAGCGCACTTGCGGGTCATATTAAAGCAAAGATGCAAGATGGTCCGGTAATCGTCGCGTCCTATTCCGAAGGCGCGCGCGAACGGCTGAGTGGTCTGATCGAAGACGAAGGCCTGGCTGAAACAATTCTGATCAGTGATGCCCGCGCAATCGACAATCGCGGGCTTTACCTGACCGTCTGGGCGCTCGAAGCCGGGTTCGAAGCGCCGGCCATGACGGTGATTTCCGAGCAGGATGTGCTGGGCGATCGGTTGATCCGCGCGCCACGCAAGAAACGCAAAGCCGAAAATTTCCTGACCGAAACCCAGGCGCTGTCGCTGGGCGATCTGGTGGTGCATGTCGATCACGGCATTGGCCGCTATCTGGGGCTTGAGGTCATCACCGCCGCCGGCGCGGCGCATGAATGTCTGGCGCTTGAATATGCGGAGAGTTCAAAACTCTATCTGCCGGTTGAGAATATCGAACTGCTGTCCAAATACGGCCATGACGAAGGGCTGCTGGATAAACTCGGTGGTGGGGCCTGGCAGGCCAAGAAAGCGCGGCTGAAAGAACGCATTCGCGAAGTCGCAGACAAGCTGATCCGCGTCGCTGCCGAACGTGCGCTGCGCAAAGCCCCTGTGCTCGAAGCGCCGCATCACGCCTGGGAGGCGTTTTCGGCGCGGTTCCCCTATCAGGAGACCGATGACCAGCTGCGCGCGATCGAAGATGTGCTGACTGACCTCAGCGCCGGGCAGCCGATGGATCGGCTGATCTGCGGTGATGTCGGCTTTGGCAAAACCGAAGTGGCGATGCGCGCGGCCTTTGTGGCGGCCATGACCGGGGTGCAGGTGGCGGTGATCGCGCCCACGACCTTGCTGGCGCGGCAGCATTACAAAAGCTTTGCCGAACGTTTTCGCGGCTTCCCGCTGGAGGTGCGTGGCCTGTCGCGCTTTATCTCGGCCAAAGAGGCGGAGAAAACCCGCGAGGGCCTGTCGCGCGGCACGGTTGATATTGTGATCGGCACCCACGCGCTTTTGGCAAAAAGCGTGAAATTTCAGAACCTTGGCCTCTTGATTGTGGATGAAGAGCAGCATTTTGGCGTGAGCCACAAAGAACGGCTGAAGCAGATGCGCTCTGATGTGCATGTGCTGACCCTGACCGCCACGCCAATTCCGCGCACCTTGCAGCTGAGCCTGTCGGGCGTGCGCGATCTGTCGATTATCGGTACGCCGCCGGTCGACCGGCTGGCGATCCGCACCTATGTCAGCGAATTTGACGCCGTGACCATCCGTGAGGCGCTGCTGCGTGAACGCTATCGCGGCGGGCAGAGTTTTTACGTGGTGCCGCGCATTTCAGATCTGCCCGAGATCGAAGAGTTCTTAAAAGAACAATTGCCTGAGCTGTCATATGTGGTGGCCCACGGGCAGATGGCCGCGGGCGAGCTTGATGATCGCATGAACGCCTTTTATGACGGGCAATATGATGTCTTGCTGGCCACAACGATTGTGGAAAGCGGGCTGGATATCCCAACTGCCAACACGATGGTGGTGCATCGCGCGGATATGTTCGGCCTCTCGCAGCTTTATCAGATCCGTGGCCGGGTCGGGCGCAGCAAGACACGCGCCTATGCCTATCTGACGACCAAACCGCGCAAACCGCTGACGCCCGCGGCCGAAAAACGCCTGCGTGTGCTGGGTTCACTTGATACATTAGGAGCAGGTTTTACCCTTGCTTCCCAAGACCTTGACATTCGAGGTGCAGGTAATCTGTTAGGTGAAGAACAGTCCGGACAGATGCGTGATGTGGGTTATGAGCTTTACCAATCCATGTTGGAAGAGGCCATTGCCAAGATCAAATCTGGTGAGATGGAGGGCCTGACCGAAACCGATGATCAATGGGCCCCACAGATCAACCTGGGTGTGCCGGTCTTGATCCCGGAAACCTATGTGCCTGATCTGGATGTGCGACTGGGACTTTACCGTCGTCTCAGCAGCTTGTCGCGCAAAGTTGAACTGGAAGGCTTTGCTGCCGAGTTGATTGATCGGTTTGGCAAACTGCCCAAAGAGGTGAACACGCTGCTGCTGGTGGTGCGGATCAAAGCCATGTGCAAACGCGCCGGCATTGCCAAACTGGATGGTGGCCCCAAAGGGGCAACCATTCAGTTCCACAATGACAAGTTTCCCTCGCCGCAGGGGCTGGTCGAATTTCTCACCGCGCAAAAAGACCTCGCCAAGATCAAAGACAATAAGATTGTCGTGCGGCGTGATTGGCGCAGCGACGCAGACAAGATCAAAGGGGCTTTTGCGATTGCCCGTGATCTGGCGCAGAAAGCAAAGGTTTAGGCGGGCTGCGTCAGTTGCCGTGGCCCAAGCATCAGCATCAGGATCTGCGCCAGCCCGGCGCAGATCAGCACCCCGATCAGTAGGGCGAGGGGCGTGCCGTCAAAACTGAGGCTGACGGGAATGGCCATCAGGGCCGACACCACCGTGGCCGCCGCGCCGTTGATAGAGGCGGCTAGCCCCGCGATATGGCCCAAAGGCTCCAGCGCCAGGGCATTCAGATTGCCAAAGATAAACCCGATCGAGAAAAGCAGGCAGGTCAGCCAGGCGAAAAAAACCCAAACACTCATGACGTCATAGGACCAAGCCAGCAAAGCCATCAGGCTCAGCCCGATCTGCGCCACAAGCGCCGCTTTGATCAAAAAGCGCATGCCGAATTTCAGCACCAACCGCCCGTTCACCACACTGGCGGGTATCGACAGCAAGGCCGCCCCGGCAAAGAAATAGGGAAAGCTGTCCGTGACGCCAAAGGTCTGTGCATAAATCGGCTGCACCACCGAGATCATGGAAAACAGGCTGGCATAGCCCAGCGTCTGGGTTGCAACCGCATATCGAAACACTCGATTGCCAAAGCATTCTCTGACGGCAGACAAGATATCGCGCAGCGAAATCCGCCGGCGATTGTGCCGCGCCAGCGTCTCGGTGCGTCGCAGCGCCAGCCATAGGCCGATCAGGGCCGCAAAGAGCGTGAAGGCAAAGAAAATCCAGCGCCAGCCTGCGAGGTTGAGGATCGATTGCCCCACCAAAGGCGCAACCGCCGGAACCAGCGCAAAGACCGTCATCGCAAAGGACACGATGGAGGCCATGCGCTCGCCGGAATAAAGATCGCGCACCATGGCAAGCCCGGCAATGCGCGGCCCGGCCATGGCCAGCCCTTGCAGAAAGCGCCCCGCCAAAATCCCCGTCAGATCCGTCGCCAACCCCGCCCAGAGCGCGCCGAGCATATAGATCGCAAAGCCCCCCAGAATGATCGGCTTGCGCCCGAACGCATCCGACAGTGGCCCCGCAAAAAAGGTGCCAACCCCCAAGCCCAGCACAAAAATGGTCACAACCAGCGTGGCTTTTTCTGGGGCATCCGGCGTCAGCTCGCGGCCCATTTGCGTCAGTGCCGGCAGCATCGCATCGATGGAAAAGGCAATGGTGGCAAAGAGCATTGCAACCAGCGCAATAAACTCCAGCTCCGCTGAGCGGCTGAGGCGAGACATCAGATCGTCCTTTGAGTGGGTCCGCGCGGCGCAAAATTGCGCTGAGTGCGGCGTAAAACAGACCGCACCCTACAGCGGGTCAGCCCGGATGCAAGCCTTTACCCCGCGACCTTTTGTGCAATTTTACTGGTCTTGTTGTGCGTGCAGTTCGGCGATGACCTTGCGCCAAAGCTCTGGCGGTTGCGAACCCGGCACCGCGTGCTGCCCCGCAACGATAAAGGTGGGCACCGAGTTTACCCCCATTTCGCGTGCGGTCTGATCACGCTTTTGGATGTCTTCGCGATCCTCATCTGTCTTTAACAGCCGCATCACGACCGAGGCGTCCATGCCTGCGCTGTCGGCGATATCAGCCAGAACCTCATGATCGCCAATATCGCGGCCTTGCTGGAAATAAGCGTCAAACAGCTGATCCACCACAGCATTCTGTTTGCCGTCGATCTTGGCCCAATGCAGCAAACGGTGCGCATCCAGCGTATTTGGCGTGCGTTTGATCGCCGCCACATCCAGCGGGATGTCATTGGCTTCGGCATGGGCAACGATCTGGCCATAGGTTTTGACCGCGTTTTCCTTGCCGCCAAATTTCCGCTCCAGATAGTCGGCGCGGTCCATGCCTTCGGCGGGCATATCCGGGTTCAACTGAAACGGATGCCATTCAATGACAAAGGGGTGGACACCTTCTTCGGCCAACGCGCGGTCGAGCAGGGTTTTGCCGATATAGCACCAGGGGCAGATCGGGTCGGACATGATATCAAGCTTTACCGGTGTTGCTGTCATCCTGGGCCTCGTACATGGTTTGCAGCGCTTTGCGCGCCAATTTTCCGTTTGCATTCACCGGCAGCTGGGGCAGGCGGCGATACAGTCGAGGCTGCTTGTAACGGGCCAGAACCGAATTGGCAAAAGCTTCTAGGGCGGCGACGTTCACGTCCCTGTCAGCGGTGTAGAAGGCGGCGATGATGCTTGTTCCGGGTTTGACGGCAATATCGGTGACGGCGACGCCTGTCAGCCCGTCAAAGCCCATCAGTGCGGCTTCGACCTCAAGGGGGGAGACGCGAAAGCCGCCAGCATTCATTATGTCATCGGCGCGGCCCAGATAGGTGATGCTGCCATCAGCGGCGATACGCCCCAGATCGCCGGTCAGAAACCAGTCGCCCCGAAAACGTGCTGCTGTCGCCTCTGGCGCATCAAGATACCCCAGCATCA
The DNA here is from genome assembly GCF_028369055.1 of Cognatishimia sp. SS12. Lineage (GTDB taxonomy): Bacteria > Pseudomonadota > Alphaproteobacteria > Rhodobacterales > Rhodobacteraceae > Cognatishimia. Next base: position 511,447 of record NZ_JAQNCZ010000001.1, read on the forward strand.
AACCAGGATCATCGCGGTGCACAGCAATCTCACCCGCCGTCCCGAGGGCAACAGGCCCACCTGCGCCCACAATGGCGACGCGGCGGCCGGGCTGCGGGCGGCCAAGCGTGCCGGTCTGGGCCGGGGCGCTGGGGCTGCCCGAAATGAAGGTGGAACATTCGGACATGCCAAAGGCCTCGTGCAGGGCGGTCCCGGTGGCGGCCTGCCAGTCGCGGCGCAGGGGTTCAGGCAGTTTTTCACCGGCGCTGAGCCCATGCCGCAGGTGCGGCAGCGCGGGAAGGCGGCCTCCTTTCAACATTTTGCGGTAGACGCCGGGCGCGGCGGCCAGAAGCGTTGCCTTGTGGCGGTGCAGCAACAGAGGCAGCGCCTCAAGCTGCACGCCAGGGGCCGGGATCAGGCTGGTAGCCCCCAGGCTCCAGGGATCCAGAAGCCCCGCGCCAAGCGTAAAGGTCCAATTGAACGCCCCAGCGTGCAGCAGCCGGTCGGCCTCGGTCAATCCATACCATCCCGTATGCATCATCTGCCGCGCCCAGATGGCCCGATGGCCATGCATCACCGCACGGGGCCGCGCGCTGGTGCCCGAGGTAAAGACGATATAGGCCAGACGGTTCGGATCCCCCAGATGAAACGCCGCCTGCGGGCCGGATTTCCAGGCGTCCAGCACATCGGTTGTCAGCACGGCGCAGTCAGGCTGCCCCAGCGCGGCCTGCCCATCATGCACTACCAGCTGCGGTTTGATCAGGTCATAGAGCGGGGCGAGTTCGGCCGCGGTCAGCTGCGCGGATGTCGGAACGGCCACCATGCCAGCGGCGATGGCGGCCAGATAGACAATCGGGAAATCCACCGAATTACCAATGCGCATCATGAGGCGTGCGCCCGGTGTCAGCCCCTGATCCAGCAGCCCCTGCGCCACGCCCAAAACGGCCTGCTTCAGCGCCGCGTAGCTGAGCGTTTCTGTACGCTCGGGACCGGCGATGATCAGCGCGGGTTTTGCGCCCATTACGTCGGCCTTGGCAAGCACATGTTGCGCCAGGTTAAACGGCGCGGGGCAGGGCGCGGGGGCACCATGATCAAAAATTGACAGCATATCACTGTGCTAGGCAATCGCCGTGTTTCCGGCAAGAGGCTGACCTCTGGGCGAGACAACATAACGCAAGGTTCTTGATGTTTTTTTGCAGGCGGCCTAGACACTTGGCATGACGGACAGAGACCCCAAAAGCCTTATTCAGGTTGCCCGCGAGAATGGCCCCCAAGAAGAGGCAGAGCCATTGGACCTTGGCCAGCGTGTGCGCGAGCTGCGCAAAGCGCGCAATTGGACGCTGGAGCAAGCGGCTTCGCAGGCGGGGCTGGCGCGCTCCACCCTGTCCAAGATCGAAAATGGTCAGATGTCGCCCACCTATGATGCCCTCAAGAAATTGGCCGAAGGGTTGGAAATTTCGGTGCCGCAGCTGTTTACCCCGCCCATGCGCGATCAGATCAATGGCCGTATGGTGGTGACAAAACAGGGGCAGGGCGCGCATCGCCCCACCGCCACCTATGAGCATGAATTGCTGGCAGAAAATCTGACCAAGAAAAACATGCTGCCCTACCGCGCCCGCGTGCGCGCCCGCAGCATGGAGGAATTTGACGGCTGGGTGCGCCATGACGGCGAAGAGTTTCTTTATGTGCTGACTGGGGTCATCAAGCTCTACACAGAGTTTTACGAACCCATCGAAATGCGCCGCGGGGACAGCGCCTATTATGATGGCACCATGGGGCACAACGTTGTGTCGCTGAGCGAAGAAGACGCCAATATTCTGTGGGTGACGTCGCTGGCCTAGCTGCGTGCAACGCCTGTGAGCGTTGTTTCTAGGTCGCCATAGCCGGTAAAACGGTATTCATAGGCCAGACCCAATTGCGCTGCGCAGGCGCGGGCTTTTTCCTCCAGCGCCGTGTCTATGGTTTGCGCCTGATAGACCAATTTTTCATAATGGCCAAAATACGTGTCGCGCAGCTCTGGGTATCGGTCCAGCCCAAGGGGTTTGATCACAAAGGCCTCAAACTGGCGCACCAGAAAATCCGTGAGGTAAAAGGCGGTGAATTCGGTGTCGCTCTTCGCTGCAAAGCGGTCGTTGCCCTCAAAAAAACTATAGCAATGCGGGCCGGGCACCATCTTAACCCCCAACTCGTCGCAGACGCGCTGCAACTGCCCACCGGTGCCGCAATCGGCATAGACAACAAAGATCTGATCAAAATCCGCGCGGTGTTTTTCAACAGCGTGGCGCACGGCGGCGGGGATGTCTTGTGGGCTGTTGTGCAAAATGGCGGGCAGACATGTGATGGCCATGTGATCCCAGCCATTACTCTCTTTGAGATCAATGATTTCACGCGCCAGCGCGCCGCATGCTATCAGCAACACGCGCCCCGTTTCCACGCTGGCCTCAAGGCCCGCGCGGGTCAATGTGTCATCATTAAGCTGCGCCATTTGGCCTGATCACGCGGTCAGCTGATTGTGTTTGCGCGCCATGAGGGATTTCGCGGTTTCCACCGCCACGGCCGCATCGCGACAATAGGCGTCGGCGCCAATCGCCTTGCCGAATTCTTCGTTCAGCGGCGCGCCGCCCACCAGCACGATGTAATCATCGCGCAGCCCCTGTTCTTTCATCGTGTCGATGACGATTTTCATATAGGGCATGGTGGTCGTCAGCAGGGCAGACATGCCAATAATGTCAGCTTCAAATTCCTTGGCCGCGTCCAGATAGCTTTCCACCGGGTTGTTGATGCCGATGTTTTTGACTTCAAAACCAGCGCCTTCCATCATCATGGTTACCAAGTTCTGGCCAATGTCGTGAATGTCGCCTTTGACGGTGCCAATCACCATACGGCCCGCGCGTGGCGCGCCGGTTTCCACCAGCAAGGGCTTGAGAATGGCCATGCCACCCTTCATCGCGCCAGCAGCCATCAGAACTTCGGGGACAAACAGGATACCGTCACGGAAATCATTGCCCACGATGGTCATGCCGCCCACCAGCGCCTCGGTCAGCACCTTGTATGGGGCCCAGCCGCGATCAAGCAGGATCTGCACGCCTTCTTCCAGCTCATCCTTGAGCCCGTCGTAAAGATCGTCATACATCTGCTCGACCAGCTCTTCGTCGTTGAGTTCGGAGAGGATGAGGTCTTCTTCGTCTGACATTGGTCTTCCTTTGTGGGCCGCTGCACGGCAGGGCCATAATGGGCGTCGCGCTGCGATGCAGCGCCGGTTAAGCCCCTTATAAGGTGGAAAGATTCATAATTCTTGCCAAAAATATTCATTTTAATCATGTGGTGAATTGTATTTGTTCTCTTTTTGTTCTAATTTTTTGCCATGTCCGATGATCTGCCTCTGCCCATTTCCGATGACCGTCGCCGCGCGCGTGGCGCGATCAGCAATACCTCGGGCCGCTACGAAGGCGCGGTGCGGGTTGAAACCCATGACGGCTGGGATATGGCCGAAGAGCGCGCCTTGTTTCGCACCGAGGTGCGCGAGGAGCTGGCGCGCAGTATCATCACCCGCAACAGCTCCCCCGATATTTCCTTTGACCGTTCGATCAACCCTTATCGCGGTTGCGAACATGGCTGCATCTATTGTTTTGCGCGTCCCACCCATGCCTATCTGGGCTATTCGCCAGGGCTGGATTTTGAAACCAAGCTGATCGCGCGGCCCAATGCCGCCGCGCTGCTGGACAAAAGCCTGCGCAAACACGGCTATGCGGTGGCACCGATTGCGATTGGGACCAATACGGATCCCTACCAGCCTATTGAAAAGACATATAAAATCATGCGCGATGTGCTGAAAGTGCTCCAGGCCTTTCGCCATCCGGTCACTATCATCACCAAGGGCACGCTGATTGAACGGGATATTGATATTCTCAGCGATATGGCGCGCGATGGGCTGGTGCAGGTCGGGGTCTCTGTCACTTCGCTGGATCTGCGCACGTCGCGATTGATGGAGCCGCGCGCCCCCAGCCCGGCGCGACGTCTGGCGCTGATCGAGCGGCTGAGCGCCGCTGGCATTCCGGTACGGCTTATGCTGGCCCCTGTTGTCCCTGCCGTTACCGACCATGAGGTGGAGCGGATATTGGGTGCCGGGGCCAATGCGGGCGCGCGGGCTGCCAGCTATATCGTGTTGCGCCTGCCGCTTGAGGTGTCAGAGCTGTTTCAGGAATGGCTGGGCGCGCATTTTCCGGATCGCAAAGCCAAGGCGATGGCGCAGATCAGCGATATGCATGGCGGCAAACCCTACGATCCCGAATGGGGCAAGCGCATGCGCGGCGAGGGGCAGTATGCCCAGCTGCTGGCGCATCGCGTAAAGCTGGCGATGCGGCGGCTCGGGCTCAGCAGCAAGCTGCCCGCCCTGCGCGATGACCTTTTTGCCGTGCCCTTTGAAGAGGGCGACCAGCTGAGCCTGTTTTGACGCGGTCAGCCGCGGCGGCGGCGACGGTTGCGGCGCGGCGCAGCCCCATCATCACTGGCTTCGGTGCCATCTTTGCTAGAGGAGAACGCCCCAAGCGCAGCGGCAATGGTTTCCAGGCTTGGCCGCTCTTGGCGCGGGCGAGTTTCCAGCGCCTCGCGCATGGCGACCAGATGTTCCGGCATGGTGCCGCAACAGCCGCCAATGATCGTCGCCCCGGCGTCCCGCGCCAGCACAGCGTAATCTGCCATCAGCTCTGGCGTGCCATCATAATGGATATGCCCGTCAACATATTTTGGAATACCCGCATTGCCCTTGGAAATCACCGGGCGCTCCGTGCCCTGCGCGCTAAAGCCCAGCACGGTGCGCAAGAGGTCCGAGGCCCCGGTTCCGCAGTTTGCGCCAAAGCCGATCGGCGGGTTGGGAAGCTCTTCAACCAGTTTCACCATATCCGCTGACGTCACGCCCATCATGGTGCGCCCGGCGGTGTCAAAGCTCATGGTACCGCACCAATCCATGCCCGCAAGGGCAAAGCCTTCGGCCGCCGCGCGGAATTCTTCTGGCGCTGAAATGGTTTCGAGCCACAGCACATCCGCGCCGCCTTCTTTCAGACCCTCGGCCTGTTCATGAAACATTTCGACCGCATCGGCATGGCTTAGCGTGCCCACAGGCTCCATGATATCCCCGGTCGGCCCAACCGAGCCTGCGACGATCACCGTGCGGCCGGCGGCATCGGCGACCTCGCGGCCAATCTCGGCAGAAATGCGCGACAGCTCGCGGGCGCGGTGGCCCGCGTTGTGCAATTTCAAACGCGAGGCATTGCCGCCAAAGGAGTTGGTCAGAAACAGATCGCTGCCGCTGTCGACGGCGAATTTATAGAGTTTCTTGATCCGGTCCGGATGCTCTTCGTTCCACAGCTCGGGCGCATCGCCCGAGGTCAGGCCCATGTTGAACAGGTTGGTGCCGGTTGCGCCATCCGCCAGAAGCCAATCGCGGGTTTCAAGCAGGCGGGAAAGGGCATTGGTCATCGGTGATTCCTTCGGGCAAAGTCAGCGCGCGCCCCGGATGTGCCATGGGCGCGCACAAGGTTCAAATTCAAACCATTCAATATGATTATGAGTTGTGGGTCGGCTCCGCCTCTGGAGCTGCGATGCGGGCGGGCGCGGTGAGGGGCGTGGCGCGTCGCACCGAACGGATCAGGTCCATCGCGGCCAGCGTCAACTGCCCCCAGCCCGGCGCTGCCATATAGAGCGGTTGCCAGTGCGGATTAAAACTGGCTTTGAACTGGCGCAGCCCTTTGCCACCGGATTTGCGGCAGACAAGTCCGCGCAGCGCGGTCTCAAGTGGGCCGTGGCCTTCGGGCGGCGGCGGGGCCGCCGCAAGCGACAGCCGCGGCACGCCCGCGTCTTTGGCCGCCAGAATGGCGCTGTTGACCAGCAGATGCATCGCGCCATCTGGCGCTCCGGGGCGCAGGCGCATCAGATCAAGGCACCATTCATGCGCCGTGGCATGAAAGGTGACAAAGCCCAGCAGCGCGCCCTGATGATACGCCAGAAAGACCGACTGATGGGTGATATACCCCGGTTCAAACTGCCCCATGGAAAGACCCCGAGCGCCGCCGTTTGCCGCCTCCCAAGCCGATGAAATTTCGGCCATTTCTGCAAAGGGCAGGATCGGCGGATTGCTGCGGATTTCAATGCCGGATTTTTCCGCGTTGCGCAGTTTGCGCCGCAGCTGCCGATAGGGCGCGCCTTGCATGCTGTGTGTGTCCGGGCGCACCAGCGCTTCGTCCGCGACATGCAGCACGGACCAGCCGGTCTGCCGCGCCCGCAGCGCGTGGCGCGCGGTGATCTTGTATTTGCAGACAATCCGGTTCTGTGCCCGCGCCAGGGTTTTTAAGGGCGAGGCCAGATCAGCCGAATGCCCAAGCACCGGATCAAAGATCGAGGTCAGCGTTTGGCCGGTGCGCACCACGCTGCAGGTGCCGTTGCCGGTTGTCAGGATCAGCCCGCCGTTTTGCCGCACGATGCCAAGCTCGGCCCGCGCGGTGCCATGGCGCAAGGCTTCGTCCAGACAGGAGGGTTGTGCGTCATCGGGCAGCAAGCTTTCCGACAGCGGGCGCAGCAGCGCCAACCCGCCCAGAACAGCGGGCAGCGCATAATAAATCAAGCGAAAGGCCAGAATGGCCGCCATCAGCTCTGTTTCCGGCACAAATGGCAGAAGCGCCAGCAGAGTCAGCTCAAAGGGGCCAACGCCGCCGGGGGTGCCAGACAGGATCGCCGCCCCAAGGGCAATCAGGTAGACCGGGAAGATCTGCGCCAAGCTCAGATCGATGCTGGCGGGCAGCAGGAGCCAAAGCGCCGTCGCCGCGGCCAGTGTATCAATCAAGCACAGCCCCAGCATTGCGCCCAATGCGGGCAGGGTGGGCAGCTCAACCTCGCGGCCTGAGCGCCGCAATACCGGGTTGAAAAACGCGAGCCCCAGCATCAGCGCCGCAATAGCAAGGACAGAACAGGGAATGGAGGCATGCACATTTGCGGTCGGCAATATGAGCACCGCAGCCGAGGTGATCACAGCCCAAGACCCAAGAAAGCAAAGCGTGACAAAAGCGGTGATCTTTGCCGCCCGTACCAGCCCAAGCCCCGACAGCAGTCGCCAGCGGATAAACGCGCCGACAATGGCCCCAGCGCCGAGCGTTTGCCCCACGGCAATAGCGCTGGCCCCGCTGAGGGTGGCGCGCCGCACGCAGATGCCCGTGCGGAAATGTCGATGCGCAATCACATCATAGCGGGCCACGGCCCAGAAACTCAGCGCTGTGGCCAGACCCGCACCGGCCCAATGCCAAGCGGTAACAGAAAGAACGCTCTGCCAAAGCTGCGCGAAATCAATATGGCTGATCTGCTGAAACACCGCCCAGCAGCACAGCGCCCCAATGGCCAACGGCACCACATGCCGCAAAACGGTGGAAAAACGACGAATGACCTGCCCCAAGCCTTCACCTCATGCTTTTGTTTTTGCTCGATCCGTCGCCGTTCTGGCGCAGATCGTTACCAAAAGCTTATCATTTCAGGGTTAAAAAAATGCCAAAACAGCCAGCGCTTTCGGCTGGCTGTTTTGCAGGTGTTTCCAATGGCCTACTTAGGCTTCGCCCGTCAGCTGCTGCTTCGCGAGGATCACACATTCGCGGCGTTTTGCGCGGATAACATCGCTGGGGGTATTGCCCTGCATGTCTGCGGTCACTTTGCGAATGACGTCCTCATCGCCGGCCTCTTCGAAATCCGAATTGATAACCGTTTTGACGTAATCGACCGCTTCCTGGCCGCTCAGGCCCAGCTCTGCAGCGGCCCATTCCCCCAAAAGCTTATTGGCGCGCACTTCGGCTTTGAAGCGCATTTCTTCATCATGCGCGAATTTGGCTTCGAATGCCTTTTCACGATCGTCAAATGTCGTCATCTGGGGTTCCTTCCGCGATTAAGCCTTGTCTCTTATGATATGCCCACACTGGCAGCATGTCGCAAGGGGTTTGCAGAGCTTGCGACAAACTCGCCCATGGATTAAAGAGCGCCCATGAAGCGGAGAGTCGGTCTCCGTCCACAGCGAAAGAGTCCCTCATGGCCCGCGGCAAGAAAATCTATGAAGGCAAGGCAAAGGATCTGTTCGAAGGACCAGAGCCCGGAACCATCATTCAATACTTCAAAGATGATGCCACCGCATTCAACGCGGAAAAGCGTGATGTGATTGACGGCAAAGGCGTGCTCAACAACCGCCTGAGCGAATATTTCATGGTGGGCCTGGGCCAAATTGGCGTGCCAACCCACTTTCTCAAGCGCCTGAATATGCGTGAGCAATTGGTGCGCGCCTGTGAAATTATCCCGCTTGAAGTGATTGTGCGCAACTATGCGGCCGGCTCGCTCGCGAAACGTCTGGGCCTGGAAGAGGGCACACAGCTGCCGCGCCCGATTGTGGAATATAGCTACAAGGATGACTCGCTGGGTGATCCGCTGGTGACAGAAGAATATATCGCCGCCTTTGGCTGGGCCAGCCAGCAAGACATGGATGACATCCTGAGCATCGCGCTTCGGGTCAATGATTTCCTGGCCGGGGTGATGTATGGCGTTGGCATCAAGCTGATTGATTTCAAGATCGAGATTGGCCGTGTCTATGAAGGTGATTTCCAGCGTCTGGTTGTGGCCGATGAGATCAGCCCGGACAGCTGCCGCCTGTGGGATATCGAAAGCGGCCAGAAGCTGGACAAAGACGTGTTCCGCCGGGATCTGGGCAATCTGACTGATGCCTATTCCGAAGTGGCCCGCCGTTTGGGGGTGCTGCCCAAAAACGCCACCCCGATGCAGAAGCCAACCCTGATCAACTGAGCCCAGACTGCGCTGCGCGCGGGGCTTTTGAGTATTTATGAAAAGATGAAGCCGATCTGGGTTTTGTCGCAATGAGCTGGAGATTTTCGACATGAAAGCACGTGTCTATGTGATGCTGAAGAACGGCGTTCTGGACCCGCAGGGAGAAGCGGTGCGTCACGCGCTGGGATCGCTGGGGTTTGACGGCGTGGAAGGCGTGCGCCAGGGCAAAGTGATTGAGCTGGACCTGGCTGCGGGCACCACAGAGGCGACCGTGACCGAAATGTGTGAAAAGCTGCTCGCCAATACTGTGATCGAAAGCTACCGCGTGGAGCTGGTGTAATGAAGGCGGCGGTTGTTGTCTTTCCCGGATCAAACTGCGACCGCGACCTTGCGGTGGCCTTTGAACGTGCCGGGGCCGATGTCACCATGGTCTGGCACAAGGAAACCGCGCTGCCAGAGGGTGTGGATATTGTCGGCGTACCGGGCGGGTTTTCGTATGGCGATTATCTGCGCTGCGGCGCGATTGCCGCCAATTCGCCGATTTGCCGCGCTGTCGTCAAACACGCTGAGGCGGGTGGCTATGCGCTGGGGGTCTGCAATGGCTTTCAAATTCTCACAGAAACCGGCCTGCTTCCGGGCGCCCTGCGTCGCAACGCAGGGTTGAAATACATCTGCCGCACCGTGGGGCTGAAGGTGGCGACCACCGACAGCGCCTTTACCGCAGGCTATGTCAAGGGCGACGAGATCATGATCCCGATCGCGCATCATGATGGCAATTATTATGCGGATGACGAGGTTCTGGCGCGTTTGACTGGTGAGGACCGCGTGGCCTTTACCTATAGCGACAACCCCAATGGGTCGATTGCTGATATCGCTGGCGTGCTCAGCGCGAACCGCCGGGTCCTCGGCATGATGCCGCACCCTGAACGGGCGGCAGATCAAGGCCATGGCGGCACCGATGGAACGGCAATGTTCAGCGCATTGGTCGGCCAAGTGGTAACAGCCTGACTTGAGTGCGCCGCCGCGGCGGCGTACCCTACCTGCCATGAGCGGGAAAACTGTGAAGAAACGTAATCAGTTGCAATTGCGCACCATCAGCTGGCGGGTGCGTCTGATGTTGCTTGCGCTCTGCGTTGTGGCGGGCGCGACCATCTGGATCACCAACAGCCTGCTGACTGACCGCTTTACCCAGAATACGCGCAACCGGGCCGAGCTGCGCCTGGCGCTCTATTCGGGCAACCTGCAATCGGAATTGCGGCGCAGCTCTATTGTGCCGCAGCTCTTGGCGCGCGATCCGGAATTGATCCGGGCTTTGCGTACTGGGGATTTCAGCCTGTCCACCGCACGGCTGATTTCTTTTGAAGATGAAATCGGGGCCGCTTCGCTGGTGCTGCTGGATACCGAAGGGCGCACCGTGGCGGCCACGGATCGCAACCGTTTGGGCGAAAACCATCGGCAGGCCCCGAGTTTTATCAATGCCATGCGCGCCAATACCACGGTGTTTACCGTCGCGCCGCGCGAGTCGGCGGGCTATCGCTTTACCTATTCGCGCCGTCTGGATGATCAGGCGCAGGCGCTTGGGGTCATTGTTGTCGAGGTTGATCTGCAGAAATTTGAGCGCGCCTGGGCGGGCATTTCAGATGCGGTGCTGGTGACGGACAGCGAAGGCACGATTATCATGGCGACAGAGCCGCGCTGGCGCGGTTTGACCGAGGCAGAGGCGCTGGTGCGTCAGCCGCCCAAGGGGGCCATTGAACGGGCCATTCAAGCGACCTCGGAATGGACGGCATTGCCCGCCGATGCTTATTTGCAGGGCGAGGCGGTGATGCGCAAAGAGGCGCGCATTCCGTTCCGTGGCTGGCAGATGGCCAGTTTCACCACCTATGCCAATGTGCGCGAACGGGTGAATGCGGTGCTGGCGCTGGAGATTATGGGATTCGCCATCCTTCTGGCGCTGGCCTTCTATTTTCTCAGCCGAAAGAACGCCTTGCGCATGGCGCTGTTCCAGCGGGAATCGGCAAGCCTTCGCGCATTGAACCAACGCTTGCAGCGGGAAATCGCCGAGCGTGAACGCATGCAAGCGAGCCTTGAAGTGGCTGAGCAGACGCTGGCACAAAGCTCAAAACTGGCCGCCTTGGGGGAGATGTCGGCGGCGGTGTCCCATGAGTTGAACCAGCCTCTCGCAGCGATGAAAACCTATCTGGCGGGGGCGCGTCTTTTGGTGCGACGCAACCGGTTTGAAGAGGCGCTGACATCCTTTCAGCGCATTGATGATCTGATCGAGCGCATGGGGGCCATCACCAAGCAGCTCAAGAGCTATGCGCGTAAGGGCGGGGAGGACTTTCGCCCTGTAGAAATGGGCGATGCGCTGGCCTCGGCGGTGTCGTTGATGGAGCCGCAGCTGCGCCAGAGCCAGGTCAAGATCGCGCGTGTGATCCCCGATACGCCGGTCCGGGTGATGGGGGATCGGGTGCGGATTGAGCAGGTGATGATCAACCTGTTGCGCAATGCCCTGGACGCCACCAAAGGTGTTGATGACCCAGAGATCGAAGTGATGCTTTCTGCGGGGGAAACCGCGACATTAACGGTGCGTGACAATGGTGATGGGATCGAGAATCTCGATGATCTGTTTGAACCGTTTTACACCACCAAACAGCCGGGCGAGGGTGTGGGGCTGGGGCTTGCCATTTCCTCCGGGATCGTCAACGACCTAGGCGGACGGCTGACCGCGCGAAACGGTCAGAATGGTGGGGCTGTATTTGAAGTGCAGCTCCCTATCTTAAGTGATGAGATTGAAGCGGCGGAGTAGAAGATGGCTCAGGCTATGAAAATTGCGATTGTGGATGACGAAAAGGATATGCGTCAGTCTATCAGCCAATGGCTGGCCCTGTCGGGGTATGACACCGAGACCTTTGCCAGCGCCGAAGAGGCGCTGAAGGTGCTGGGGCCGGATTATCCGGGCATCGTGATCACCGATATCAAAATGCCGGGCATGGATGGCATGCAGTTTCTGAAAAAGCTGATGGGCACGGACAGCGCGCTGCCGGTGATCATGATCACCGGCCATGGCGATGTGCCGATGGCGGTTGAAGCCATGCGAGTCGGGGCCTTTGATTTTCTGGAAAAACCATTCAATCCCGACCGGATGAGCCAACTGGCCAAAAAGGCGGCCAATGCGCGCCGCCTGACGCTGGACAATCGCGTGCTGCGCAAAGAGCTGTCCGATGGCAGCCAGTTGATGAAAAAGCTGATCGGCTCCTCGCCGGTCATGTCGCGCCTGAAAGAGGATATCCTTGATCTTGGGCAGGCGGATGGCCACGTGTTGATCGACGGTGAAACCGGCACCGGCAAGACCCTTGTGGCGCATGCGCTGCATGCCGTCGGCAGCCGAGCGGGCAAGAAATTCGTGCTCGTCAGCTGTTCGGCCCTGGAAGAAGACGCGCTCTCTAAGCGGCTCTTTGGCCCGATGCAGCCTGAGGACACGCAGTTGCCTGCCGTCGAAGAAGCGCGCGGCGGCACGCTTGTGCTGGAGGATATCGAAGCGCTGAGCGACACATTGCAGGCGCGGCTGCTGAGCCTGATCAATGAACAGGGCACCCCGGCGGAAACGCGCATTGTGGCGATCTGCAATTTGCAGGAACAGAACCGCACCTGCGAGGACGCCCTGCGCTCTGATTTGTTTTACCGGCTTGCGGCGCTGCGCATTACGGTGCCACCGCTGCGTCAGCGTGGTGAGGATATTCTGTCGCTGTTCACGCGCCATGCGGAACAATTCTCTGATGAATATGGCTGCGATGCCCCGCAGGTCAGCGCGCAAGAGGCGGCGCAGCTGTTGCAGGCCCCTTGGCCGGGCAATGTGCGCCAGCTGATCAACCTTGCGGAACGCGCCGTGCTGCAATCACGCCGGGGTGGGGGCACAATTGCCTCGCTCCTGATGAATGACCACGAAGAGATGCAGCCGGTGATGACCACGGAAGGCAAACCGCTGAAAGAATATGTCGAAGCCTTTGAACGCATGCTGATTGACAACACTATGCGGCGTCATCGCGGCTCCATTGCCAGCGTGATGGACGAACTTTGTCTGCCGCGGCGCACCTTGAATGAAAAAATGGCCAAATACGGCTTGCAGCGCGCAGACTACCTCTAGGCGTTTTGCGTCATAGCCTGTGGATAAAAACCGCGTCGCAGCTCAGGCTGCGGGGCGGTTTCTGATTTTCGCGCGCGCTTTTCCCCATTGTCATTCCACTATCTGTAGTCTTATGTAGAGATGACGGATTGCGTTATTGACGCTCCGCTTGAGTTTCGCTGATCCGAGTCTGAGATGGACGCAGTTGCGCCCCAGACCCGTGTCAGGCCGATTGAGCCCCTATTCGGGGCTGGACAAATGCCCGTGTCGCAAAATGCGCCGGGCCTGCAACAGGTGCCCCACGGGGCATCGGAGAAGAACCGCGATGAAGCGCGCGCAACACGTGAGAGACCGAGTAGAGGCCGCAAGCGGCCCTGTCGGCGTCGCGCCTTCCTTCGCCTTGACAAGACACCCCCCGCTTTCCCTGGAACCGCCCGGATTGACACCCCGGCGCGCCAGTCGATCGCGCGGGTGCAAACGGAAAATATGGCTAAGAAAATGCTCATCGATGCCACCCACGCGGAAGAAACCCGCGTTGTGGTGGTCGACGGAAACAAGGTCGAGGAATTTGATTTTGAATCCGAAAACAAACGTCAGCTTGCTGGCAACATCTATCTTGCAAAAGTAACACGGGTTGAGCCGTCGCTGCAGGCGGCCTTTGTTGATTACGGCGGCAATCGCCACGGCTTCCTCGCGTTTTCGGAGATCCACCCGGATTATTACCAGATCCCGGTCGCAGATCGCGAAGCGCTGATGGAAGAAGAGCGCGCCTATGCCGAGTCGCTGAAGGACCGCGACGAGGAAGACGAAAAGCCCAAACCCAGCCGCAGCCGCCGCTCGCGGTCCCGTTCGCGTGGCAAAGGGGGCGCGGACAAGGCTGCTGATAAGAAAGCCGCCGCCGCTGAGCAGGAAAAGCCTGATCAGATCGAAGGCATGGAAACCATTGATCTGGCTGAAGACGATACTGTCGCCGCAGACGCCGGGCTGATCGAAGCCCCAGAAACTACCCCTGAAGCAGCCACAGCAGAAGACGCAGCCGCCGCGGAAACGCCGGACCAAAAGCCCCAAGAGGCCGAGGCTGACGACGCTGCGCCTGCCGAAACCGCAGAAGACAGCGCCGCTGCGGATACCGAAGAGGCTGAGGCCGCGCCAGAGGAGGCTGCTGAGGCCGACGGCAAAGGCAAACCTGGTCAGACCATGGCCGCGAAATCCGAAAGCGATGGCACCGATGCGGTAGCGACGCAGGACCCAGCGACCGGCGAAGAAACCGAAAGTGATGCCCAAGAGGCCGAGGCCGACGACGCTGAAGCCGCCGCTGACACGTCTGCTGATGCCGAAGCAGAAGCCTCCGCAGATGCTGCGGACGACGCGGCAGAAGAGAGCGCGGATGAGGCTGCTGAGGAAGACGAAGACTCCAAGCCACGAAAGCGTTCCAAAGCGAGCGACAAGGATGATTCCATCGAGTCCGTCGCGGATGAAGATGACAGCGAAGATATTCGCCCGCCGCGCAAACCACGCGCGCGCCGCTACAAAATTCAGGAAGTGATCAAGGTCCGCCAGATTTTGCTGGTGCAGGTCGTGAAAGAAGAGCGCGGCAACAAGGGCGCGGCGCTGACCACCTACCTCAGCCTGGCCGGGCGCTACTGCGTTCTGATGCCAAACACGGCTCGTGGTGGCGGCATCAGCCGCAAGATCACCAATGTGGCCGACCGCAAGAAGCTGAAAGAAATCGCCAATGAAATCGACGTGCCAAGTGGCGCGGGGCTGATCGTTCGGACCGCCGGTGCGAAACGCACCAAATCCGAGATCAAGCGCGATTACGAATATCTGCAGCGCCTGTGGGAACAGATCCGTGAGCTGACGCTGAAATCCACTGCGCCGGCCAAGATCTACGAAGAAGGCGACCTGATCAAACGCTCGATCCGCGACCTTTATAATCGCGAGATTGATGAGGTTCTGGTCGAAGGCGACCGCGGCTATCGCATCGCCAAGGACTTCATGAAGATGATCATGCCGTCCCACGCCAAGAACGTGAAGAATTACCAGGATCAGCTGCCGCTTCTCGCGCGCTATCAGGTGGAAAGCTATCTCAGTGGCATGTTCAATCCAACCGTGCAGCTGAAATCCGGCGGTTACATCGTGATCGGCGTGACCGAGGCGCTGGTGGCGATTGACGTCAACTCTGGTCGGGCCACCAAAGAAGGCTCGATCGAGGAAACAGCGCTGAAAACCAACCTTGAGGCTGCCGAAGAAGTGGCGCGACAGCTGCGCCTGCGCGATTTGGCCGGGCTGATTGTCATTGACTTCATCGACATGGACGAGCGTAAAAACAACGCCGCCGTGGAAAAGCGGATGAAAGACAAGCTCAAGACCGACCGCGCCCGCATTCAGGTGGGCCGCATTTCCGGCTTTGGCCTGATGGAAATGTCGCGTCAGCGTCTGCGCCCCGGCATGATCGAGGCGACCACCAGCCCGTGTCCACATTGTCACGGCACTGGCCTGATCCGGTCTGACGACAACCTGGCCCTGAACATCCTGCGCCAGATCGAAGAGGAAGGTACGCGCCGCCGCTCGCGCGAGGTGCTGGTAAAGGCCCCTGTGTCCATCGCCAATTACCTGATGAACCAAAAGCGTGACCACATCGCCCAGATCGAGGCACGCTATGGTCTGTCGGTGCGCATCGAAGCGGATGTGCATCTGATCTCGCCAGACTTCTCGATTGAAAAGTTCAAAACCGCGACCCGCGTTGTGCCAGAGGCTGCGCCAGTTGTGTCCGTGGATACCAATCTGATGGATCAGATTGATGAGGACATCGAAGAGCAGGCCGGCGCCACCGAGGAGGCCGAGGTAGAGCCCGCTGCGCCGGACGAGGGCGAAAAGCCCAAGAAACGCCGTCGCCGTCGTCGCCGCTCGCGCAAGTCACGGGATGGCGAAGGCCAGGCCAACGAAAACGGGGAGACCTCTGGCACGTCCGAGACCGAGGCGGAGAAATCCGAAGAGGCGGAGACCGCGCCAGCAGAGGATCAGGTGGCCGAAGCCACCGAGGCATCCGGCGAAACGAAAGAAGATGCGGCGGAAGCCAAACCCAAGCCCAGCCGCTCGCGCAGCCGGTCCCGGTCCCGCAGCAAGTCCAAAGCGGATGCGCCCAAGACCGACGCCGCTGCACCGGCTGAGGAAGCTGCAGAGGCAGTGGAGGCGGCGGCGGAGCCCGCAGCAACCACAGAGGCCCCGGCCGCTGCAGAGGCCGCGCCCGAAGCGGATGTGCAAGTTCTGGAAAAAGCACCAGAGCCTACACAAGACGCCGCGCCGGAACCTGTGGCTGAAACCACACCAGAGGCCAGCCCAGAGCCGGTTGACGCGCCAGAACCTGCCGCTGCGCCAGAGCCAAAGGCAGAAGAGCCCGCCAAACCCGCCAAGCCAAAGCGGCGCGGCTGGTGGTCGATGAGTAAATAAGACGATAACTCAAGAAAGCGCCGGGCATTGCCCGGCGTTTTTTTTGCTCCCGCTCAACGCCCATCCGGCGGTCTCAGGCAGTAGTCACCAGAAGTTCTCAGCCGCCTTTGCGCACCAGAAAGCGGATCGCGCCGTTCTCTTCGGTTTGGTCCACCAACGTGTGGCCCTGTTCATTGCAGAAATGGGGCACATCGACGATGCTGGCCGGATCATCCGCCAGCAGAAGCACCTCGGCCCCCGCCTCAAGCGGTTGCATGCGTTTGCGCAGTTTCAGAACGGGCAGGGGGCACAGCAGCCCCAGCGTATCAATTTCAAGCGATGGACCGGACATAGGCCCGGGATAATCGCGCAATCACTCTCTGTCCACAGGGATGTGATCTTATGTCTCGTGACCTTGCCGCCACGATCGCCTATGTGAGTCGTATGTTTGGATTTGAGATCATCGATGCGGCGCTGTTGCCCGCCATGTTCATCGCGCTCGCGGCTGGGTTTATTTCTTTTCTCAGCCCCTGCGTGCTGCCGATTGTGCCGCCGTATTTGGCCTATATGAGTGGCGTCTCCGTCACCGATCTGTCCGAGGGGCAGGCGCGCAACAAGGCGCTGCTGCCAGCGGTGTTTTTTGTCATGGGGCTGTCGACGGTCTTTTTGATACTCGGTTTTACCGCCTCGGCCATTGGGACGCTGTTTTTGCAGTATCAGGGATGGTTTAACACCCTGGCGGGCATTCTGGTGATGATCTTTGGCGCGCATTTCATCGGCATCTATCGTATCGGCTTTCTCAACCGCGAGGCGCGTTTGGATGTGGGCGACCGGGGTGGCAGCGCCTTTGGCGCTTATATCCTGGGTCTTGCCTTTGCCTTTGGCTGGACCCCCTGCATTGGCCCGCAGCTTGGCGCGATCCTGTCGATGGCCGCGAGCGAAGCCTCGTTGACCCGGGGGACCTTGCTGCTGGCGATCTATGCGCTGGGGCTGGGTGTGCCATTTTTGCTGGTCGCTGCCTTCCTGCCGCGCCTCACGGGCGTGATGGGGTGGATGAAACGCCATATGGAACAGATCGAGCGCCTGATGGGCCTTTTGCTGTGGACCATCGGGCTTTTGATGCTGACCGGCGGATTTTCGGCGTTTTCCTATTGGCTGCTCGAAGCATTCCCGGCCTTGGCGCTTTTGGGATAAGCGGTTAGTCTCTTTTCAAACTGCGGCACTCCATAAACGCAGGAGAGAGAAGAATGGCTGAGCAGATGCCAAAGAACGTGCGCAGGCGCCGGGTGTTCTACATCCCCGGTTATGATCCGATTCACCCCCGGCGCTATCGCGAGCTTTACCGCAAGGAGGGCGCTGCGCAGGCGGCGCTGTCCGGCTATTCTGTGTCCCTGGCGCCGAAAGCGACCGATGGCCCCACCAGCGGCCCTTATGGCTGGCGCGTGAATGCAGAGATCGAAGGCGGCGCGACCACCAGTGAATTTGATGTGCTGGTCTGGGCCGATATCGTGCGCGGCAGTATGGATCTGGGCATCACCGCCACCTATCTGCAACTGGCGCGGACTGCCTGGGTCTATATTGCCAGCGGCGCGCTGTGGCGGCTGATGCGGCTGCGCAAAGGGCCGGTGATTGCGGCGCTGTATCCGGTGGTGTTTCTGCTTGTGCAGCTGCTTTTGGCGCTTTTGGCAGCCTATGGGCTGGCGCAGCTGATCACCCTGTGGCTACCCGCCTGGGCCGGGCTTGCGGCGCTGGCGATTGTGCCCCTGCTACTGAATTGGTTCAAAAAGCGCGACAACAAATTTTTTGCCTATTACCTGATGCATGACTATGCCTATTCGGCCTCCACGCGCGGGGCGCATCCGCCTGAGTTATCAGCGCGGATGGCCGAATTTCAGGCCCATATCGCCGCAGCGCTGCGCAGTGATGTCGATGAAGTGCTGATCGTTGGCCATAGTTCGGGCGCGCATCTGGCGGTTTCGGTGCTGGCCAATCTGCTGCGCGCGGACGACGCACCGGAGAACGGCCCTGTTCTGTCTTTCCTGTCGCTGGGGCAGGTGGTGCCGATGGTGTCTTTCCTGCCAGATGCCCATGAGCTGCGCGCCGATCTTGCCTATCTTTGTCAGCGAGATGAACTGCACTGGGTGGATGTCACCGCGCCGGGGGATGGCTGCGCCTTTGCGCTTTGTGATCCGGTCGCGGTCAGCGGCGTCGCGCCAGACAGTGGTAAGCGCTGGCCCCTTGTGCTGTCGGCGGCCTTTACCCAGACCCTCAGCCCCAAGCGTTGGAAAGAGCTGCGCTGGCGCTTTTTCCGCCTGCATTTTCAATACCTTTGCGCTTTTGATCAGCCGGGGGATTATGATTATTTCCGCATCACTGCCGGCCCCAAAACCCTGTGGCAACGCTTTGAGGGGCGCGCGCCGTCAAAATCGCGGATCGAGGCCCCGGTGAACAAATTCACGAGCGTCACGCCATGAGGCCGCCCAAACCGCCCGCGCGGCCCGATCGCGTGTCGCTGCTGAGATATGCGCGGCTCTTCAAGCAAGACCTCCTGTCGGCGCAGCCTCAGCGGCTTTATCGCGCTTGGATGGCCGAATTCCGCACGCCGTTTTTCCGCTCCTACCTGCTCAACCAGCCGGATCTGGTGCGCGCGGTGCTGAAAGAACGGCCCGATGATTTCCCCAAATCCATGCGCATCGCCGAAGGGCTGCGGCCCTTGCTGGGCAATTCGGTTTTTCTGACCAATGGCGCGGTCTGGAAGCGGCAGCGCCGCATCATTGACCCCTCGTTTGAAGGGGGGCGGCTGCGCGACAGTTATCCGGCCATGTGGGCAGCGGCAGAGGCAATGGTCGCGCGGCTTGCCGCGCACAGGGACGCGCCGCTGGAAATCGAAGCCGAAGCCAGCCATGCCGCAGCGGATGTGATCTTTCGCACCCTGTTTTCCATCCCAATTGAACACAGGGTTGCCCGGCAGGTGTTTGACCAGTTTCGCGATTATCAGCGCAGCCAGCCGATCCTGAACGTCGCCGCCTTTGTGCCGCTGCCGCGCTGGATGCCGCGGTTTTTCAGCCGCCGCACCAAAAAGACCGCCAAATCGATCCGCGCGCTGATCACCGATCTGACGCAAGAAAGACTGGCGGCGATCAACGCGGGCACCGCACCTGATGATCTGGCCACCAAGATCATGACCACAAAAGATCCTGAAACCGGCGATATGTTCAGCGCCGAAGAGATGGTGGATCAGGTGGCGATTTTCTTTTTGGCGGGCCATGAAACCAGCGCTTCGGCTTTGGCCTGGGCGCTCTATCTGATGGCGGCTTTCCCGGACTGGCAGGACAAGGTCGCCGCCGAGGCAGAGGTGCTGACAGGCTGTGATTTTGCCCATGTGCGGCAGCTTGGTATCAGCCGCGATGTCTTTCGCGAGGCGCTGCGGCTCTATCCGCCGGTGCCCATGATGGTGCGGCAGAACGCGCAGAATGAGGTGTTTCGCGACCGCGCCATCACGCCGGGTGCGCAGATGGTGCTGTCGCCCTGGCATCTGCACCGGCATGAACGGCTGTGGGACAATCCGGATGGCTTTGATCCTGCGCGCTGGCAAAGTGAGAACGGCAAAAAATGCATGCGCGAGGCCTATATGCCGTTCTCCACCGGGGCGCGTGTTTGTCCGGGGGCCGGCTTTGCCATGGTTGAAGGCGTGTTGATGCTGTCCCTGATCCTGAAACATTTCCGCATTGAAACCGCCTCTGATACGCCCCCGGTGCCAGTCGCGCATCTGACCGTGCGCAGCAAAGACGGCATTTGGCTCAGGTTAACGCCGCGCAGGGACACCAAGAGGTCATAAACAAAAAAGGCACCCCGGAGGGTGCCTTTTCTTTGGATCGTTCCCGTCTCAGAACCAGCCAGAGACGCGGCGGGCCCCGCCTGAGATGTCATTGCCGATCCCTTCGACCGTTGCGCAGGCCGAAAGGGCGGCAAGAAGGGTCATTACGATTGCAATGCGTTTCATTCACTCACCTTTGTACCACCAACTGTGCGGCATCCAATCGACGCCATCGCCGTAAATGGGCAGGGTTTCCGGATAGGTGATTTCTTTGACATGGGCAATACGGCCAACGGCAAAGTTCCAGAAAGGGATCACATAGCGCCCTGCGGTGAGCGTGCGGTCCAGCGCCTTGGTGGCGGCGACGAAACTGTCTTGATCAGGAGCGTTCAGCATTTCGGCGATCAAACCATCAATGGCCGGGGATTTCACGCCCATCCAGTTGCGCGCGCCTTCCTGGTCGGCGGCTTCGCTGCCCCAATACAGGTTCTGTTCATTGCCAGGGCTCAGTGAAACAGCGCGGCGATAATAGCTGAGATCAAAGTCAAAGCTGTTGGTGCGCGACGTATATTGCGAGCCATCGACCACCTCGACATTGAGCGCAATGCCCAGCCGCTTCAGCGCTTCGGCATAGATATCCACCACGGTGGCAGTTTCGGTGTCACCCTGCCGCAGCAGCACGTTGAGCGTCAACGTAGTGCCATCCGGGCCGGTCATTTCACCGTCCTGAATGGTATAGCCGGCGTCCGCAAATAGATCGGTGGCCTTGCGGATATTGGCGCGGTTGCGCGCGGTACCGTCGGACACGGGCAGGGCGTAGCCTTCCAGTGCGCCATCGGGCAGGATATCTGCATAGGGCGCAAGATATTCGGCCACTTTGCCTTCGGCGGGGCCATCACCCATCGCCAAAATCGAGTTGCTGAAATACGAGCTGATGCGCGGCTGGCGGCCGCCGGTGATCGTATCGTTGATGAATTCAAAGTTGAACGCATGGATCAGCGCATCGCGCACGCGGATGTCATCCAGTGGCGCGCGGCGGGTGTTCATCACCAGGCCGGTAATGCCCGAGGGTTTCTGATGCGGAATTTCCGCCTTGATCACATCGCCATTTTGCACGCGCGGGAAATCATATTTCGTGGCCCAGGCTTCGGCGTTGAATTCGCGCATATAGCTGATTTCACCGGCCTTGAAGGCTTCAAACAGCACCGCACCGTCGCCGAAGAATTCGATCTGGATCTCATCAAAATTATGGGTACCCCGACGGAAGGGCAGATCCTTGCCCCAATAGTCTTTGTTGCGGGTCAGGGTGACAAAGCGGTTCGCCTCAAAATCGGTGATCATATAGGGCGAGGTGGTCATTGGGATATCTTCGAGCGTGCTGTCGTTGATATCCTTGCCCTCCCATTGCGCCTTTTTCAGGATTGGGCGCAGACCGGCAATCAGCGCGAGTTCCCGGTCATCGACATTAAATGTCAGCCGCACGGTGCGCTCGCCCGTCTGCTCGATCTTGTCGACCTTGCCCCAGAACCCCAGATAGCGCGGGTGCCCGACCGTGCCGAGGGTTTCGTAAGACCAGATCACATCGTCGACGGTCACTGGGGTGCCATCCCAGAATTTCGCCTCCGGGCGCAGGGTGAATTCAACCCATTCGCGATTCGGCCCGGTCTCAATCGACTCAGCCAAGAGCCCGTAAAGCGCGAATGGTTCGCCCTGGCTGCGGCCCATCAGGCTTTCGGCTGCGAAAAATCGCAACTGCCACGGAACGGAGCCGGTGCGGATGAAGGGGTTGAGCGAATCAAAGCCGCCATTGTTGCCGGTAACGAATCGCCCGCCCTTGGGCGCATCGGGGTTTGCGTAGGGCAAGGACACAAAATCCGGTGGTAGCGCAGGTTCCCCATACATAGCTATGCCATGCTTTGGTTCTGCCATAGCGCCAGCGCCCAAGAAAATAAGAGCGACCGCTGCGGATTTACGTAGGATTTTATGGAAACTATTTGATCGCATACTCAAGACAATCCCTCTCTGCCCATGTTTAATTGAGGTCAAGGTAACGAGGGATTCCTGCCTTATCAAACTTTTAGCTTGGACTCTCGGCGCGAGATTGCTTATAAAGAATTTACTGCTCGATAGGTTTCTTGCCTGTATGAAACCTGCCTCAATAACTTTACGCCCGCTTCGTGCGGGCGTTTTTTTTTGCGCTGGGGCCCTCTGCTGCTGAACTGAGGATCTTAGGGTGGGCATAGCGGGATCACAGAGGATTTTGATGCCGCCGCTTGCCTTATCGTGCAAATGCAGCATTTATTGATGCAACTGCACAATTGAGGGGAGTCAATCGCATGACGTTGCAAGGGAAAACCGCTGTCATCACCGGGTCGAATTCGGGCATTGGTCTGGGCATTGCGCGCGAAATGGCGCGGGCCGGGGCAAATGTGGTGCTCAATTCGTTTACCGACCGGGACGAAGATCATGCGTTGGCCAAAGAGATTGGCACAGAATTTGGCGTCACGGCGCTGTATGTGCAGGCGGATATGTCAAAAGGCGACCAATGCCGGGCGCTGATCGAAAAGGCCGAAGGCTGCGATATCCTGATCAACAACGCCGGCATTCAGCATGTGGCACCGATTGATGAGTTTCCGACCGACAAATGGGACGCGATCATCGCGATCAACATGAATTCGACCTTTCACACCATGGCGGCAGCACTGCCGCATATGCGCCAACGCGGCTGGGGACGCATCGTCAATATCGCCTCGGCGCATGGGTTGACGGCCTCGCCCTATAAATCGGCCTATATCGCCGCCAAACACGGTGTGGTCGGCATGACCAAGACCGTTGCGCTGGAAACCGCAGAAGAGCCGATCACATGCAATGCCATTTGCCCGGGCTATGTGCTGACGCCGTTGGTTGAGGCGCAGATTCCCGACACCATGAAAGAATATGACATGTCGCGCGAAGATGTGATCAAGAATGTCATGCTCAAGCGCCAGCCTTCCAAGGAATTCGCCACGGTAGAGCAGATGGGCGGCACTGCTGTTTTTCTCTGTTCTGATGCGGCGGCGCAGATCACCGGCACCACGATCAGCGTGGATGGCGGCTGGACAGCGCTCTGACACGGCACAAAGGGGCCAAACCTATGCGGATTAATCTGGCGTTGCAGGGTGGGGGTGCCCATGGGGCCTTTACCTGGGGGGTGCTTGATGTGCTGTTGCAGGACCCCGACATCGAGATTGCCGCGATTTCCGGCACCTCGGCAGGGGCAATGAATGGCGCAGCACTCAAGGCGGGCATGCTCAGCGGCGGCCCAGAGGCCGCACGCGCCAATCTGGATTGGCTCTGGACGCGGATGGGCGCACTCAGTGGGACGGGCTTTCCGGAATGGATGGCAGCCTTTGGCCCGGCGGCGGTGTCGCGCATGTTGGAAAATTCCTGGCCTTATGTTATGACTGACCTTTGGGCGCGCATGACCTCGCCCTATGCGTTCGGGCCGTTTTATCAAAATCCTTTGCGCGAAATTGCCGAAGCTTTTCAGTATGATAAGGTCTGCGCCGATCAGGGGCCGCAATTGTTTGTCTGTGCCACCAATGTGCGCACGGGCAAGGCGCGCGTGTTTACGCGCAACGAAATCTCGACCGAGGCGATCCTCGCCTCAGCCTGCCTGCCGACGCTGTTCCAGGCGGTGGAGATTGAGGATCCGAAAACCGGGCGGCGCGATGCCTATTGGGATGGCGGCTTTACCGGCAACCCGGCGCTTTGGCCTTTTTTCAAACCGGACTTGCCCGATGACGTGTTGATTGTGAACATCAATCCGCTGGAACGCGCAGAAACACCAACCGCGCCGCAGCAGATTCAATCGCGCATGAATGAGATCAGTTTCAATGCCGCGCTGATGGGCGAATTGCGCGCGATTTCTTTTGTGCAGCGGCTCATTAGCGACGGTGCGCTGACCAGCAATGACATGAAAGACGTGCGCATTCATATGATTGCGGATGATGATTTGATGACCGACCTGTCGGTGGCCACCAAAACCATTCCGGTGCCGCAGATTCTGGATGCGTTAAAACGCGCCGGGCAGGTGGCGGCGCGCAAGTTTCTGGAAAACCACCGCAAAGACCTTGGCACCCGCGGCACCGTCGATCTGACGTCGATGTACAGCTAAGCTATTCGGCGGCTTTGTCGGGTGCGGGCACATTGGCCGCTTCTGGGGCAGTCTCTGGCGCTTCGGGCGGCAAGGCCGGATTTTTCGGGTTGGGGTAAACCAGCCCAGCAGAAATCACCAATTTCGCGGCATCTTCCACTGACATATCAAGTTCGATCACATCGCTTTTGGGAAAGAACAGCAAAAACCCAGAGGTCGGGTTGGGTGTGGTGGGGACAAAGACGGACAGCAGCTGTTCGTCATGCGGTGGGCGCGCGTTGATTTCGCCCTTGGCTTGGGTCGAAACAAACCCCACAGCCCAGATCCCCTTGCGCGGATATTCGATCAAACAAGCCTTTTCAAAGCTGCGTTCGGATTGGGCAAAGACGGTTTCCGCGATTTGTTTCACGCCGGAATAGATCGAGCGCACAACCGGCATCCGGTCGACCAGCGTTTCGCCATAGCGGATCATCGAGCGCCCAATCAGGCCCTTGGCGATCCACCCGGTAAAGACGGTGAAAATCAGGAAAAAGACAACGCCGACACCGCGGATGTTGATTGAGTTGTCTTCACCAATCCAGGCGTTGTAACGCGCCTCGCCGATGGCATAGCGCACCAGGTTATCCGGTTGATAAAACTCGGGCACAAACGGCAGAACAAATCCGTCCACCCAGCCAATGAAGCTCCAGATCAGCCAGATGGTGAAGGCGACAGGCGCAATGACGACAAGCCCCGTCAGAAACGAGGTGCGCAGCCGTGCCAGAATGCCGGGGCGACTGGCAGGTTTGTGTTCATCAAATGGTGTCGTCATGGTGGCCCTAGTCTGTTTTGGTTAAGATAACACTTCTCTAAGGGGCTTCAATGTGTCCGGGCCCGTTGCAGGTGGCTCAAAGAGGCATTTTTACCTGCGCGCTGGCAATTTCAGCAGCAAGTTTGGCATTGTTGAGCACCAGCGCGATATTCGCGGTCAGAGAGCGGCCTTCGGTCAGTTCAAAAATCCGGCTTAGCAGGAAGGGTGTGACCGCCTTGCCGCTCACGCCCTGCGCCTCGGCTTCTTGGTTGGCCTGCGCGATGATCGGCGCAAGCTCTGCGCTGGGGATCTCTGCCTCGGCTGGAATCGGGTTGGCAATCAACTGCCCGCCGGGCAGACCCATACGGGCGCGCATGGCGTGGGCGGCGGCAATCTCCTCGGCGCTGTCCATGCGCAGGGGGGCGGCCAGCGTGGATTGCGCCGACCAGAAGGCCGGGAAGGCATCCTGACCATAGGCAATCACCGGCACACCGTGGGTTTCCAGAACCTCAAGCGTTTTGGGAATATCCAGGATCGCCTTGGCCCCGGCAGCAACCACAGTGACGGGCGTCGCGGCGAGTTCCAAGAGGTCGGCAGAGATATCAAAGCTTTGGTCCGCGCCCATATGCACGCCGCCGATGCCGCCGGTGGCAAACACGGTGATGCCCGCAATATGCGCCGCGATCATGGTTGCGGCGACAGTTGTGGCACCGTAGCGGCCCAGCGCCATGCAGACGGGCATATCGGCGCGCGAGACTTTCATCACGTCTTTGGCCGTGGCGAGCTGCTCAAGCTGCGGATCGCTCAGACCGATGTGCAAAACGCCGTCCATCACCGCAATTGTCGCTGGCACCGCGCCCGCCGCGCGCACTGTGGCCTCAACCTTGCGCGCCACCTCGACGTTTTGCGGGTAGGGCATGCCATGGGTGATAATCGTGCTTTCCAGCGCCACAATCGGCGCGCCGCGCGCTTTGGCATCGGCCACCTCGGGGGACATCACATAGGGCGGGATCATTTTGGGCTTCCTCCGGAAACATAGCTGGCGGCGGCCTTGAGGGCACGCGAAAGGCTTTGGCTGCGATCCGACCCGGATTTTTCCGAGGCGATGTGCGCGGCCATAAAGGTATCGCCCGCGCCGGTGACGCGCGTCACCATCACCGCAGGCGGGGTTTGGGTGATAATGCCGTCTTTGGTGGCATCACTGGCGCTGCGGCCCCCGTCGGTCACAAGCGCGCGGCGTGCGCCGCGGGTCAGCAGACCGGCTGCGGCCTCTTCAGAACTGGCAAACTCGGTCTGGCACAGCAATCCGGCCTCTTCGAGGTTGACGTACAGCACCGCGCGGTCATGCACCAGAAACGGCAGCAGCCGCTCGGCCTTGCCGGGGCTGGCCGGGGCCACGCGCAGGTCGGCCTTGGCAAAAGCGGGGCTGACAGCGATCTTTTCCAGCAGGCGTTGGGTCAGGTTGCCATCCAGCGCAATGAAACCATCATAGGGCGCCTCAGCGTCGCCCAAAGTGCCGTCCATCAGCGGGCGCAGGATTTTGTCGCCAGCGGCCTCCAGCGAATGGGCGTCGGCAATGGCCGCGATCAGCCCATTGGCCCCTTCGACCGCCATATAGCGATCGGTCGGCAAATCTTCGGAGCGGTAGATATGGCGTGTGTCTAGTCCCAGATCCTCAGCGGCCTCGATCAGCTCATCCCCCTGAGAATCGCGCCCGACCGCGGTCAGCAGCGAGGGTTTCAGCCCAAAGCGCGAGATCGTCATGCCAATATTCATCGCCACGCCGCCCGGAATGCGCGTGATCCGCCCGGCCACATCCGAGCCTTGGCGCATGTGCACCGGGGCGCGGCCAATCACGTCCCACAGCACCGAGCCAATGCATAAAATGTCATGTGTCTTAGTCATAATCCGCTTGTGGCGACAAAGCCGGCGCAAGGCAAGGGGGCTAGTCCGGGACTGCGAAAGTCAGAGCAGCCCAATGGCTGTGCCAGACCGCTGATTTTTTTGCGACCACCTCGGCTGTGGGGTGGCGCAAAAGCACAGCATCCAGCAAGTAGTGAAAGCCCGGCGTGACAGGGATCAGCGCGCGGCCGTCAGCGTCGGTGCGCGCAAGGCTGACCGTCACCCCGCCAGCAGGAGATTTTGCAAAAACCTCCACCTGGGCGTTCGCGCGGGGGTTGCCCTCTTCCAACAGCTGCACCGGCATGCCCGCGCTGACATCTTCGGTATAGGGGTTTTTGAGCGCAACAAATTCGAGCAGCAAGCCCGCAGGCGTATCATCACCCGCGCCGTGTCCCACAGCGATCAGGGCTTTGACATGGCGGGTGTAGGCTTCTTTTAGGGGGAACTCTGGGGCCGGATTGGCCGAGATGTCCAGATCCTTATGGGTCACAAAGCGGGCAAATTTTTCCGGATCTTTGTAGCTGACCGTATCGACGCCGGTTTGCACGATCAGTTGCAGCAGCCCCTCGGCGTTCGGCATATAATTGATGGCCGGGATATCACCGGCGCGGCCCGTCAGGGGCAGGCGTTCTGCACCCTGCCAGGCCTCTGCACGCACGGCGCGATTGTCAAACCACGCCAAGCGGCTGCCGCGAAAGTTTTCGCCATTGCGAAAATCGGCGAGCAGTGTGTCCTCTGCTGCGATCTGGAAATCTTCGGTGTCGATCCAAAATTCATGGGCAAATGAAATGTCTGCTGCCATAAAGAGGCCAACAAAAGAAAAAGACAGGCGTTTTATGAGTGTTTTCAATTCCATATTCTACAAGCTGATCAGCTGGGCGATTTTGTCAACCGTATTGGTCGGTTTCGCGGCGAGTGCCCATGAGGTGAACCCGACAATCGCCGACCTCAGCGTGGCCGAAGGCACTGCAACGCTCGATCTGCGCCTGAATGCCGAAGCCTTTCTCAGCGGGCTGGATTTGGATGCCGTGGGCGACACGGATGACGCGGCCGAAGCGGCGGATTATGACACGCTTCAGGCCCAGCCGGGCAGCGAGATCGCCAAGGCCTTCACCGAAAATGTAGATCGCTTTCTGTCTGGCGTCACGCTGACCGCCGACGGCGCACCGCTGGCGCTGACTTTGGTTGAGATCCAAACCCCAGAACAAAGCGTGGAAAATGTGGCGCGGCCCAGCCTTGCGCGCTTTACCGCTGCGCTGCCGGCAGATGGGCAGCGCCTGCAATTGGCCTGGCCCGAAGGCTATGGCGGGCTGGTGCTGCGGCAGCAGGGCGTCAGCGCGCCCTATACGGGCATCTTGCAGGGCGGCGAGACCAGCGATGTCATGAATTTCCTCACCGGCAGCCCGCAAAGCGGGTTCGCCGTATTCCTTGATTACATTCCGGTGGGTTTTGATCACATTCTGCCAAAGGGTCTGGATCACATCCTCTTTGTGCTGGGGCTTTTTTTCTTGTCGCTGCGCCTTGGTCCGCTGTTCTGGCAAGTGTCGGCCTTTACGCTCGCCCATACGGTTACATTGGCAGCAGGGGCACTGGGCTGGGTCACAGTGCCCGGCAGCATTGTGGAGCCGATCATTGCCGCAAGCATCGTTTACGTGGGGGTCGAAAACATCCTCAGCCGCGGGCTCAGCCCGTGGCGGCCTGTGGTGGTGTTTCTCTTTGGGCTGCTGCACGGGCTGGGCTTTGCCTCGGTGCTGGGCGATTTTGGCCTGCCCAGCGGTCAGTTCATCCCGGCGCTTCTTGGGTTTAACATTGGGGTGGAAATTGGCCAGCTGACGGTGATCGCCATTGCCTTTTTGGGGGTGGGTCTGTGGTTTGGCCGCAAACCCTGGTATCGCCGCCGCATTGCCAACCCCGCCTCTGCCGCCATTGCGGTGGTCGGGGCCTATTGGTTCATCGAGCGGGTGTTTCTGTAAATCACCAACGCCGCCCCCGAGGCTCTCTGGGGCGGCAGCTTCTGATCAGCGCATCGCGGCCAGCAAGGTTTTAAGCTGCGCAACCGGATCTTCGGCGCGCCAGATTTCTTCGCCGATGCCAAAGAAATCTGTGACCGGCGCAAGGCTGCGCACGATCTCTTCGTTCAGCGCGCCCTCGGCGACAATCGGCACTTCGATCATCTGCGACCACCAGTCAAACAGCGCGCGCTCTGCCAGGCTGCCGTCTCCCAGCGGCGTGGCCGCGACCGGGCCAAAGGCCACGTAATCCGCGCCGGTTTCCCCAGCGGTCATCCCATCATGACGTGAGGTGCCGCAGAAGCTGCCGACAATGGCGTCATCGCCCAGTTCCTTGCGCACCTTTCGCACCGAGCGCGCACCATCGGTCAGATGCACCCCATCCAGCCCCAGCCGTTCGGCCAACAGCACATGCTCATTGATCACCAGCGCGATATCCCGGCTATAGCAGACCTCGCGTACTGCATCGGCCGCACGGCTGATCCGGTCCTCGTCTCGCGTCGCCAAGGCAACACGCACGCAGGCCACTTCGGTACTGTCAAGCACACGCGCTAATGTGTCGGGAAAGCGGCTCAGTTCAATTTCAGGTGGGGTGATCAGGTAGATTTGCGGTTGCTCGATCTCTGACATAGTGGTCTTCCCGGAAACTCTTTTGCGCTGCTATACCGTGGAATTTTGCGTTTGGCTATCAGGACATGACGCCAGTGGGGTCATTTCGCGGGCATGTCCCCCACATAGTCCAGCGCCAGCCGCAGAATTTTCAGGCGGCGCGCGTCATCGGCAAAGAGATCTTCATCGGCATCAATGAAACCGGGCATGGGCCGTTTGGTAAAGGCCATCTCGCTTGCGCCATCAATGGCAAGCGCGGCCGCCTCAAGCTCCTTGCCAACGCGGAACATGCCGCCGCCTTTGTGCACACCGCAGAGCATGTTGCCGTTCAGCATGAAACAAATGCCGCCAAACATCTTTTTTTCGGCAATGCCCGTCTGATCTTGCAGATCATCGCGCAACAGGGCCAGATGCCCTTCATCATAGGCCATTGGACGTTCCCTCATCTGGTTGAACGGGATCAGAACAAACCATGAGCGCTTGTTTTGCAAGAGGCGCTTGGGTATGAGCCACACGATCAATCAGGAGATGCCCATGCCCAGCCCCCATCCTCAACCGGCTTTTGTGCTTGTGCGCCCGCAGATGGGCGAGAATATCGGCGGTGCGGCGCGGGCGATGTGGAACTTTGGCCTGGATCGTATGCGCATCGTTGATCCGCGTGATGGCTGGCCCAACCAGAAAGCCGTGGCGATGTCCTCTGGGGCGGGGCGGCTGCTGGACGAAGCGCAGCTGTGCAAGACGGTGCCCGAGGCGATTGCCGATTGCACCTATGTCTTTGCCACCACCGCCCGCATGCGCGACATGACCAAACCTGTCATGACGCCTGAGCACGCCATGCAGATCGCACGCGAAAAGATCGCCGCGGGCGAAAAGGTTGCGGTCCTCTTTGGGCCAGAACGCGCCGGGCTTGAGAATGACGATATTGCCCCGGCCAATGCCATTATCAATGTGCCGGTGAACCCGCAGTATGCCTCGCTCAATCTGGCACAATGCGTGCTGTTGACGGCCTATGAATGGATGCGCGGCAGCGTCGATGTTGCGCCCGAGCGGGTGGAGATGGCCAAAACGGTCTGGGCCAACCAATCCGAGGTTGAGGCCCTGGCCGGCCATTATGAAGAGCGCATGGAGGAGGCTGGGTTTTTCTTTCCCGACCATAAGGTCGAAAGCATGAAGCTGAACCTGCGCAACATGTGGTCGCGCCTGCCGCTGACGCGGGCGGATGTGCAGATGCTGCATGGCATGATGCGCCAGATCGTGCGCTGGAAAGAGCGCGGCGACTGACCGCAGCCAGCCTGCGCGAATTCCCAAAGCTGCGCCTTGAAGCGCTGCGGTGCGCGCCCTAATCTCCGCCCAAACGGCAAGGACAGACCCATGAGCCAGAAACGCAGTATTTTCGAAGATGTCAGTGACAGCTCGCCCAAAGAGAGCGTCAAAACTGGCGCAATTGACAGCCGCCCCAAAGGCGCACGGCGGGGCATTCGCGCCTGGCTGATGGTGCTTTTCGCGCTGGTGGTGGTGATGATTGCCATCGGGGGGCTGACGCGGTTGACCGACAGCGGTCTGTCGATCACCGAATGGAAACCGGTGACCGGCGCGCTGCCGCCAATGGACGCCGCCAGCTGGGAGGCGGAGTTTGAGAGATACCAACAGATCCCTGAATATCAGTTGCAAAACAAAGGCATGAGCCTGGCCGAGTTCAAAACCATCTATTGGTGGGAGTGGGGCCACCGCCAGTTGGGACGCGTCATCGGCCTTGTCTGGGCGCTTGGCTTTGCCGGCTTTGCGCTGACGCGCAATATCCCCGCGGGCTGGACCGGACGGCTGTTTCTGATTGGTGGTCTGGGCGGTCTGCAAGGCGCCATTGGCTGGTGGATGGTGTCGTCAGGCCTGACCGGCAGCCGGCTGGACGTGGCCTCCTATCGGCTGGCGGTCCATCTGGGGCTGGCCTTTGTTATTTTGGGCTTTATCGCCTGGTATGTGTTTCTGCTGGGACGGGAAGAGCGCGCGCTGATGCAGGCGCGGCGCGGCAAAGAGGCCAAGCTCTTTTCGCTGTCTACCGGGCTTTTGCACGCGGCCATGCTGCAGATCCTGCTCGGCGCGCTGGTGGCGGGGATTGACGCAGGGCGCAGCTTTACCGATTGGCCGCTGATGGCCGGATCGTTCCTGCCGCCCGAAATGTTTGATCTGACCCCGGTCTGGACCAATTTCTTTGAAAACCCCGGCACCGTGCAGTTCATGCACCGCATCTGGGGGTATCTGTTGGTGATCTTTGCGGTGGTGGTCTGGCGGCGGGCACAAGGCTCGGCCCATTCCGCGACGCGCTTTGCCTTTAACGCGGTGATGGCGGCGCTGGCGCTGCAAGTGGCGCTCGGGATTGCCACCGTGCTGTATGTTGCGCCCTGGCACCTGGCGATCTTGCACCAGATCATGGCTGTGATCGTCTGGGTGCTGATCCTCAGGGCGCGGTTCATGGCGCATTATCCGGTTGCAACATCCGTGAGAGGGGGCTGAGCCATGGCGGCATTTGACGATTTGATGGCCTTTCAGAAACAGACGCAGGCGCTGGCGCAGGTCGCCGGGCGGCTTGGCTGGGATCAGGAAACCGTGATGCCGCGCGGGGCCGTCCGGCAGCGCGGCGAGGAAATGGCAGCGATGGAAAGCGTTTTGCACGCGCGCCGTGTTGATCCGAAGCTGGGGGACTGGGTGGCCGAGATTGACGAGACAGCGCTGGATGTGGCCGGACAGGCGCAGCTGCGCGAAATCCGCCGGAGCTATGAGCGGACACAGAAAATACCGGCTGATCTGGCTGCTGCGCTTGCCAAGACCACCAGCCTTGCGCAAGGCGTCTGGGCTGAGGCGCGGGCGGGCGAAGACGTGGCGGCCTTTCTGCCGACCCTCAGCGAAGTGGTGAACCTGCGCCGTCAGGAAGCCGCCGCGCTGGCCGAGGGCGGCGATCGCTATGATGCATTGCTGCAGGATTATGAACCGGGGATGCGCGCCAGCGATCTGGCGTCCATGTTTGACACCATGCGCCCCCGTCTGGTGGCGCTGCGCAGCGCCATACTGGACCGTCCGGAACCAGAGGCCCTGCAAGGGCGCTTTTCCGAGGCCGGTCAGCTGCGCATATCTGACGCGCTGGCGCGGGCCTTTGGTTATGATTTCACCCAGGGGCGCATCGACAAAGCGGTGCATCCCTTCAGCTCGGGATCCGGGCAGGATGTGCGCATCACGACGCGCGTCAGCGAGGATGACCCGTTCAATTGTTTTTATTCCACCGTGCATGAAGTTGGCCATGCCTGTTACGAGCAAACCATTGATGAGGCGTATCTTTTGACGCCAATCGGGCAGGGCGTGTCGATGGGCGTACACGAAAGTCAAAGCCGGATTTATGAAAACCAACTGGGCCGGTCGCGCGCCTTTACCGCGTGGCTCTTTGATCAAATGCGCGCCGAATTTGGCGAGATGAACATCAAGGATGCAGAGGCCTTTTACGCGGCGGTCAACCGGGTCAATCGCGGCTATATCCGCACCGAAGCCGATGAGGTGCAGTATAATCTGCATATCATGCTGCGCTTTGATCTTGAGCGCGCGTTGATGCTGGGCGACCTGGAGGTCGCCGATCTGGAAGCGGCGTGGAATGATCGCTTCGCACCAGATTTCGGCTATGCGGTCGATCGCCCCAGCAACGGCGTGCTGCAGGATGTGCATTGGTCCGTCGGGCTGTTTGGCTATTTCCCGACCTATGCGCTTGGCAATCTTTATGCGGGGTGTCTCTATCAAACGCTGCGCGCTGATGTGCCCGGGCTAGATGCGGCGCTGCGCCATGGCGACACCGCGGGTGCAACCGGCTGGCTGGCGGACAAGCTTCAGCAGCATGGCGGTCTGCGTCCCCCGGCGGAGACCATCGCGCATGCCTGCGGTTTTGCCCCCAACGCGGAGCCAATGCTGGCCTACCTCGAAGAGAAATTTGGCGAGATTTACGGGCTGTAGTCTGACCATCCAGTGACATGCTAAGCGGCCGACCGGGCGGGGGCGGAACGCGCCCGCCGTGGGGCGGGCGGACGCGTGTCTGCCGCATGCGCGACAGACATGAGAAGCAAACATAATAAAGCCGCCGCAGTGTCCTGCGACGGCTTTTTCATTTCGTCGTGGGTGACATCAGCTGTCGCTGTTATCGCCGTCTGTTGCCGGTGTGTCTGCGTCTAGCGCATCTTCATCCTCGGCCTGTTCCGCAATGCGGGCGACAGAAACCACCTCTTCGCCAGCGCCAGTGTTAAAGACCTTCACGCCGCCAGCCGACCGGCTGCGGAAGGAAATCCCGTCAACCGGCACCCGGATGGATTGGCCTTTGGAGGTGGCCAGCATGATTTGATCTTCCATCTCGACCGGGAAAGACGCCACCAATTCACCGCCACGCATCGCCTTGTCCATCGCGGCAACACCCATGCCGCCACGACCGCGCACCGGATAATCATGCGAGCTTGAGAGCTTGCCCGAGCCGCTGGTGGTGATCGTGAGGATCAAGTTTTCAACTGCAGACATTTCGGCATAACGTTCCTGGCTGACCGAGGCGTTTTCGTTGCCTTCCTCGTCGCTTACAGCGTCATCTTCAAGTGTCCCCGCAACAGCGCGGCGCATTTTCAGATAGGCGGCGCGCTCGTCAGGTGTCGCCTCAAAGTGGCGGATCACCGACATGGAAACCACATGGTCGCCCGCATTCAGACGAATGCCGCGCACACCAGTGGAATCGCGCCCTTTGAAGATCCGCACATCCGTGGTTGGGAAGCGGATGGCACGGCCTGAATTGGTCACCAGCATCACATCGTCTTCTTCGGTGGCGATCCGGGCATTTACCAGTTCAACCCCTTCGGGCAGTTTCATGGCGATCTTGCCGTTGCGTTTGACGTTGGTGAAATCGCTCAGCGCGTTGCGGCGCACATCGCCGGCCGATGTCGCAAAGACGATCTGCAGATCTGCCCAATCATCCTCGTCCCGATCCACCGGCATAATAGCCGCAATCGACACACCGGTTGGGATCGGCAGGATATTCACAATCGCCTTGCCCTTAGACGTGCGGCTGCCCAGCGGCAGGCGCCATGTTTTCAGCTTGTAAGCCATGCCATCGGTGGTGAAGAACAAGAGCTGCGTATGGGTATTGGCCACAAAGAGCGTGGTCACCACGTCTTCTTCTTTGGTTTGCATCCCCGACAGGCCCTTGCCACCGCGTTTCTGCGCGCGGAAATCAGCCAGAGCGGTACGTTTGATATAGCCACCCGAGGTGATGGTCACGACCATATCTTCGCGTTCGATCAGGTCTTCGTCGTCCATATCGCCGGACCAATCGACAATCTCGGTGCGGCGCGGAACGGCGAATTTTTCTTTGACCTCAGACAGTTCAGCTGAAATCAGCCCCATGATCCGTTCGCGCGAGCCGAGAATTTCAAGGTATTCCTTGATCTTGCCTGCCAGCTCTTCCAGCTCATCGGTGACTTCTTTCACACCAATCTGCGTCAGGCGCTGCAAACGCAATTCCAGAATGGCGCGCACCTGCGTTTCAGACAGGTTATAGGTGCCATCGTCGTTCATCTTATGGGTCGGATCGTCAATCAGACGGATGTATCCAGCGATGTCAGCAGCAGGCCAGCGGCGCTCCATCAGTTTGGCGCGCGCTTCGGCGGCATCCGCAGAGGCGCGGATAGTGGCGACAACCTCGTCGACATTGGAGACAGCAACAGCCAGACCACACAGGATATGGCTGCGTTCGCGTGCCTTGCGCAGCTCATAGGCGGTGCGGCGCGCCACCACTTCTTCGCGGAAGTCGATGAAAGAGGTCAGAAAGGCGCGCAATGTCAGCTGTTCAGGCCGACCGCCATTCAGCGCCAGCATGTTGCAGCCAAAATAGGTCTGCATCGGGGTGAAGCGATAGAGCTGGTTCAGCACCACTTCGGCGGTGGCGTCGCGCTTTAGTTCAACAACAACACGCACACCGTTGCGGTCAGATTCATCCTGAACATGCGCCACGCCTTCGACTTTTTTCTCGCGCACCTGTTCGGCGATCTTTTCGATCATTGCCGCTTTGTTCACCTGATACGGGATTTCGTCGATCACAATGGCGTAGCGATCCTTGCGGATCTCTTCGACGCGGGATTTTGCGCGGATGATGACGCTGCCGCGCCCTTCAAGATAGGCTTTGCGCGCGCCCGAGCGGCCGAGCATGATGCCCCCCGTCGGGAAATCAGGGCCGGGCACATATTGGATCAACTCTTCTGAGCTGAGATCGGGGTTGTCGATCAAGGCCAGCGTGGCATCACAGACCTCGCCAAGGTTATGCGGCGGAATATTTGTGGCCATGCCAACGGCAATACCGCCGGCCCCATTGACCAGCATATTTGGAAAGCGCGCCGGAAGGACCGTGGGTTCCTGGTCCTTGCCATCATAGTTGTCTTGAAAATCGACCGTATCTTTTTCAATGTCCGCCAGCACAAAAGCGGCGGGTTTGTCCATGCGCACCTCGGTATAGCGCATGGCGGCGGGGTTATCGCCATCCATCGAGCCAAAGTTACCCTGGCCATCCAAAAGCGGCAGGGACATCGAAAAATCCTGCGCCATCCGCACCAAGGCATCATAGATCGCGCCATCACCATGCGGGTGGTATTTACCCATGACATCGCCAACCGGACGCGCCGATTTGCGATAGGATTTTTCATGGGTGTTGCCGGTTTCATGCATCGCATACAGGATGCGCCGGTGCACCGGTTTCAGCCCATCGCGCAGATCAGGAATGGCGCGGCTGACGATCACGCTCATAGCGTAGTCGAGATAGCTGGTGCGCATCTCGTCTTCGATGGAAACCGAAGGGCCGGCGTGCGCCATGCGAACTACGGTGTTTTCGTCTTCATTTTCAGGTACTTCTGGTGTGTCGCTCACGTGAGGTGCTCGCTTCTCTCAGGCGTCAATATTTTGTTGAAAGTTTTATAACAGACGCAGGATATGGGGCGCAATGGCGCATGGCGGCAAAGCGCCAGTGCCCACGCGCAATGCTGCTAGTGCATTGTAAAGACACAAATATTTTTTGTGGAAAAGCCGTGAAATCTGCGGATCAAACCGCGCGGCCTAGGCGGAACAACTTGCCCCGCCCAAAACGCAGAATTTGGCGCAATGCGGATGGTTGAGATGAACAGGTTTTTCCGCGTCTTCCAACCTCGGGCCCATGTCAAATTCCGGCTCATAGGGCAGCAGCGTGCAGGCGATCACCGATGGGGTGTCTGCGCCCTTGTGTTTCACCACCATCCGCGAGTTTGAGCACATGACCTGCGTCGGCGATTTGTCCAAAATACCCCAGCAGGCGGTGGTGATTTCCGGCACTTCAACCTTTTCATCCATTTCAGGAAAAAGCACAGTTATACCAGGATTTTGTGCGTCGATATCAAAGTGATGCTTTTGGTAAAAATTGGCATAACCGATGCGGGCGTCTGCCTCAGACTCGCCCCAGACGGTGCGCCCGGCGACCGCCATGTTAAAGCCGTTGTCGCGCAGCCAGGCCATGCCGGTGATCGTGCGCGCAAAACTGCCTTTGCCGCGTTCCTTGTCATGCAACTCTTCGGACCAGTGATCGACCGAGATGCGGAACGTCAGCTTGTCAACGTAGCGCTCTTTTAAGGACAGCAGCCCTTCTTTCACGCGCTTGCGCTGCATTGGCATCATGGCGTTTGTGAGGATCAGCACCTCATAGCCGCGGTCCAAGGCGCGTTTGGTCATCTCAACCATATCGGGGTTCATGAAGGGTTCGCCGCCGGTAAAGGCGATTTCACGCACGCCCCAATTGCGCTCTTCCAGCTGATCCAGATAATCGGACACTTCATCCGCGGTCAGATAGACCAGCGCGTCATTGGTGGGGGAACTGAGGATATAGCAGTTCTCGCATTCGATATTGCACAGCGTTCCGGTGTTGAACCACAGGGTTTGTGGGTCACTCAAGGCCACATGCGCCCGGGTTTCGCCCTTGGCGGTGACGTAGGGGTCCTGAAATTTCCCGATGTTGACGCTGTCTTTCATGCGGTGTCATCCTGTTGTTTCTTTTGTGCTATCGAAGATACTCTTGGCTGGGAATAGCTTTGAGTGGTGCTGACACAGTTGTGATATATCTTGTGTGCGGCACGCGGCGCTGATAGTGAGCGTTAGCGCTAACAGAAACGTGAATACCGGCGATGTTCGGCTGCATGACAAACGGTCATGATGGGGTGAGAGATGGTATCAAGAATTATTCCGGTTGATGAATTTGACCTCATCATATTTGGCGGCACGGGGGATCTTGCGCGACGTAAAATCATCCCGGCGCTGTTCAAACGGTTTCAGGATGAGCAGATCCCATCAGGCTCGCGTATCATTGGTGCTGCGCGCAGTGATATGGATGCAGAGGCCTTTCGTGAATTTGCACGCGATGCCATTGTAGCCGAATGCAAAGTATCACATGAAAATAAGGACTTAGCGGAATTTGTTGAGGCGTTGGATTATGTAATGATCGATGCGCTTGGCGAAGAAGGCTGGGCCGATCTTTCAGCGTTGCTACAACCCGGGCGCGTCCGGGCCTTTTACTTCTCTGTTGGCCCCAGCCTTTTTGATGCGCTGGCCGAACGGCTCGACCGCCACCAGATGGTTGATGCTGAAACGCGCATCGTGGTGGAAAAACCCTTTGGCCGCGATCTGAGCAGCGCGCGGGCGCTCAACAAAGTGCTGTCTGCGCGGTTTGACGAAACGCAGATCTACCGGATTGACCATTACCTTGGCAAAGAGACCGTACAGAACCTCATGGCTGTGCGCTTCGGCAATGTGCTGTTTGAACCGTTATGGAACAGCCAATTTGTTGATCATATTCAGATTACGGTTGCTGAAACTGTAGGCGTCGGCGGGCGCGGCTCCTATTATGACAAATCCGGTGCCATGCGCGATATGGTGCAAAACCACCTGATGCAGCTCTTGTGTCTGACGGCAATGGAACCACCGGCCAAATTTGACCCGGACGCGGTGCGGGACGAAAAGCTTAAGGTGATCCGCGCGCTGAACGCGGTTGAGCCGCATCACATCATTCGCGGCCAATATGACGCCAGTGCCGAGGACAGCAGTTTTCGCGAAGATGTCGAAAACCCGCAGTCCAAAACCGAAAGCTTTATTGCGCTCAAGTGTCATGTGCAAAACTGGCGGTGGGCGGGCACGCCGTTTTATTTGCGGACAGGCAAACGGCTTGAGGCGCGGGATTCAGAGATCATCGTGGTTTTTAAGGATGCGCCGCACAGTATTTTTGGCGCAGAAGCGGGCCGCCATCACAATGAGCTGCGCATTCAGTTGCAGCCAGACGAAGGTATTACGCTTAAGGTGACGATCAAGGAACCGGGGCCGGGCGGCATGCGTTTGCTGGATGTGCCGCTCGATATGAGTTTCGCCGAGACGCTTGGCCCGGCGGCCGACACGCCGGACGCCTATGAACGGCTGATCATGGATGTGGTGCGCGGCAATCAAACGTTGTTTATGCGCAATGACGAGGTAGAGGCGGCCTGGGCCTGGACGGACCCGATCATTCAGGGCTGGGAATCGCGCGGCGATGTGCCCAAACCCTACGACAGCTTTAGCCAGGGGCCTGCTGCCGCGGATATGTTGATGCAGCGGGATGGCCGCACGTGGAGGGAGATTGGACAATGAATTTAATGAAGTATGGCGATGCTGATATGATGGCGATTGATGTCGCGCAGAATATCGCAGGGGATCTCACGGCCACTTTGCAGCATCAGGAACGCGCGCTTTTGGCGGTGCCCGGCGGGACAACACCGGGGCCGATTTTTGACGTGCTGTGCGCCGCTGATCTGGATTGGTCGCGCGTGGATGTTGTGCTGACGGATGAACGTTGGGTTGCCGAGATCAGCCCGCGCAGCAACACCAAACTTTTGCGCGACCGGCTGCTGGTCAACCGGGCCGCCGCCGCGACACTGCTGCCGCTTTATGCCGAAGCGGGCACACCGGAAGAGGCATTGCCCGGTCTGATTGCTACGCTGGAAGACAAATTGCCGATTGATGTCGCCATTCTGGGCATGGGCGCAGATATGCACACGGCCTCATTGTTCCCGGATTCTGATGAATTGCTGGCCGCGCTTGCGCCGGATGCGCCGCTATTGTTGACCGTACGCCCGGACAGCCAGCCCGAGGCACGCGTGACCCTCGCCGCGCATGTTCTGAACGGCGCATTGCGCAAGCATATCGTTTTCAAAGGGGCAGACAAACTGGCCGCGCTGGAGCGCGCGCGCAGCCTGCCACCTGAACAAGCCCCAATCAGCGCCGTTCTGGATGGCGCAACAGTGCATTATACGGAGTGACCTATGTGGGATGACCTCAGCGGCCAATACGCCACCAGCCGCGCGCGTAAAATCGCAGATCTTTTTGATGATACCGCCCGGGGCGCAGAGTTCGCCATATCTGCGGATGAATTGTTTTTTGATTACAGCAAAACCAATATTGATCGCGCCACACGCGACAGTCTGATTGCGCTGGCGCACAAGCAGAACATCGCCGAGCGGCGCGATCAGATGTTTGCCGGCGAGAAGATCAACACCACCGAGGGGCGCGCCGTCCTGCATACGGCGCTGCGCAATCTGGATGGCGGCGCGGTGCATGTCGATGGGGCCGATGTCATGCCCGGCGTCTTGGATGTCCTTGATAAAATGTCCGATTTTGCCGATGCTGTGCGCAGCGGCCGCTTTGCCGGCGCGGGCGGCAAGATCACCGATGTGGTCAATATTGGCATTGGCGGGTCTGATCTTGGCCCGGCGATGGCGGTGCTGGCGCTGGCACCTTACGCGGACGGACCGAAATGCCATTTCATTTCCAACGTCGACGGGGCAGATCTGGCCGATACGCTGGCCCCGCTGGATCCGAAAACCACACTGGTGCTTGTCGCCAGCAAGACATTCACCACGCTTGAAACCATGATGAATGCGCAAAGCGCGCTGGATTGGATGGCCAAAGAGGTGGCCGACCCGGCGGCGCAATTTGCCGCGATTTCCACCGCGATGAAAGAAACTGCCGACTTTGGCATCCCGGCTGAGCGTGTCTTTGGGTTTGAGGATTGGGTTGGCGGGCGATATTCCATGTGGGGGCCGATTGGGCTTTCGATCATGCTTGCGGTTGGGCCTGAGAATTTCCGTGATTTTCTGCGTGGCGGCCAGGCGATGGACCGGCATTTTTGCACTGCGGATCTGTCTCAGAACATGCCAGTGATGTTGGCGCTGGTGGGGATCTGGCATCATCAGGTCTGCGGCTATGGCACACGCGCAGTTCTGCCGTATGAACAGCGCCTGTTGCGATTGCCCGCCTATCTGCAACAGCTTGAGATGGAGAGCAACGGCAAGTCTGTCAGCGCTAAGGGCGAAGAGCTGGATCAACCGGTTGGGCCGATTGTCTGGGGCGAGCCGGGCACCAATGGCCAACATGCGTTTTATCAGTTGATCCATCAGGGCAAACAGGTTGTGCCCTGCGAATTCATGGTCGGCGCTGAGGGCCACGAAGCGGAGCTTGCGCATCATCACCGGGCGCTTTTGGCCAATTGCCTCGCACAATCCGAAGCGCTGATGCTGGGCCGCGATCTTGATCGCGCGCGCATCATGATGGCCGAAAAGGGGCTGACCGGCGCAGAGCTGGAAGCCAATGCTATGCAGCGGGTTTTCTCCGGCAATCGTCCATCCACGACGCTGATCTACAAAAAGCTGACGCCATTTGTCTTGGGCCAGATCATCGCGCTCTATGAACATCGCGTCTTTGTCGAGGGCACAATTCTGGGCATCAACCCCTATGATCAATGGGGGGTTGAGCTGGGCAAAGAGCTGGCGCAGAAACTGGCACCTGCGGTCGAAGAGGGCGGTGACACCACCGATCTGCACGCCGCAACGGCGCGGCTGGTTGAAGTCGCAAAGTCCATGCGTGGCGATGGGTAGTGCGCCTTGTGTATTAGGTAATAAAAAACCCGCATTCCTTTGTGAATGCGGGTTTTTTTGTGACTCTTAAAGTGATGCCTTCATGGCGTTAACCGCGACGGCGGCGCCCACCGCGCCGACCGCGCCCGCCGCCAGAGTCATCAGAGCCCGGGGTTTTGTTGAACTTGATCCACGCTGCGCCGCCGGCATCGTGATTGGTCAGGAAGTTCGCGGCGCGGATCGCCTCCATCTCTTTGCCGGGGCGCGCATGCGTTGAGCCCATGCCAAACAGCTGCACAAAGGCTTCGTCGTCCATGTCCTCGGGCAAAATGATGCCGGCCGCCAGAACCGCCGCTTTCTTTTCGGCGATTTTCTTGGCGCTGACGGGCAGGGCCACCGGGTTCATGATCGCGGATGTCATGCCTGCGGCCATGGCCATTGGCAGGAATGCATTGTTGATGCCATGGCGGTTGGGCAGGCCAAAAGAGATATTGGACGCGCCGCAGGTGGTGTTCACGCCCAGCTCGCTGCGCAGGCGCCGCACCAGGGTAAAGACCTGCTGCCCGGCAGTGCCCATCGCGCCGATCGGCATGACCAGCGGGTCCACCACGATATCATGCGCCGGGATGCCATGATCCGCCGCGCGCTCGACAATGCGTTTGGCAACGGCAAAGCGCACATCGGGATCTTCGGAAATTCCGGTGTCATCATTGGAAATCGCCACCACTGGCACGTTGTATTTCTTGACCAGCGGCAGCACCGCCTCCAGACGTTCCTCTTCGCCGGTCACGGAGTTCAGCAGTGGGCGTCCCTGCGCCACTTCCAGCCCGGCCTCCAGTGCGCCGGGGACCGAACTGTCGATACACAGCGGCACATCGGTCACTTCCTGCACCTTTAAGATGAGTTCGCGCATCAATGTCGGCTCAACAAAATTGTTGTCCGCATAACGTACATCTTCGGCCATCTTGTTGGAAAAAACCGCGCCGGAATTGATATCCAGAATGGTTGCGCCCGCCGCGACCTGCGCCAGCGCATCAGCCTGCACGCGGGAAAAATCGCCGCGCTCCAGCTCTTCGTTCAGGATTTTGCGCCCGGTTGGGTTGATCCGTTCCCCGATCACGCAGAACGGGTGGTCAAAGCCGATCAGGGCGGATTTGCTGCCCGATTGAACAAGTGTTTCAGTCATGGAATATCCTAAACGGAGTTGCTGCTGGTCGCCCAGCCATCATTATCGATCAGCGTTTTCAGGCGCGGGGTATCATATTCGTGTTCGAGCCGGGCGATTTCTGCCTCCAGCACATCGGCAGGGGCACCGTCGACCTCGTAAGGCACGCCTTTGCGCCATTCGGCGAGGTAGCTGTCGCTGTCCGCAAGGCCGTTTTTCATCGCGGCACGGTCAATCGCCTGTTCAAACCGTTCCGCCAAGGGGCGCTTTGCGCCACGACGACCCTTGCCGACGATGACCTGCGCCGGGATATCGCGCCAGAACACAATGGTGACTTCGGGCATTTTGCCTCCCACAGATGCGGGGTGCAACGCGCACCCGGTTCAATCCTCGCGCATTTGTATCGTTCAAACCGGGTCGGGGCCATGGGGCAAAGGCTGAAAAATCCTAATGATGATCTTGAGCAGAACCCGCCAGAGGGATTGCGAGTCATCAGCAAAGCCAGTAGGATCAACTCAACTCGAAATGGAGGGCGTGACCATGGCGCCCAAGCGTCCCAAAGGTGCGGGCGCATTCCCAAAACCGGTAGAGAGCCCCGCGCCCAACACCCAGGATCCCAGTGCGCTTTACGCCGCGTTGGATCTGGGAACAAACAGTTGTCGCATGCTGATTGCCCAGCCGAAGGGCAGTCAGTTTCATGTTGTCGACAGCTTTTCAAAATCGGTGCAGCTTGGCTCCGGTCTGGAAAAGACCGGGCGCTTGTCGCGCGGCTCTATGCGGCGCACGATACAGGCGCTGCGGATTTGTCAGCAGAAATTGAAACGCCATCGCGTCACCCGTATGCGACTGGTCGCGACCGAGGCCTGCCGCCGTGCGCGCAACGCCAAGGAGTTTATCAACCAGGTGCGCCGCGAAACCGGCCTGCAGCTTGAGATTATCCCAGCTGAAGAAGAGGCGCGCCTGGCGGTGATTTCCTGCGCGCCGCTGG
This sequence comes from Cognatishimia sp. SS12, assembly GCF_028369055.1. GTDB lineage: Bacteria > Pseudomonadota > Alphaproteobacteria > Rhodobacterales > Rhodobacteraceae > Cognatishimia. Next base: position 555,161 of record NZ_JAQNCZ010000001.1, read on the forward strand.
TGTCGACAAAAACCGAACAATTGCTGGTGGTGGATATCGGTGGTGGGTCGACCGAATTGGTGTGGATTGATCTGTCGAACGTGCCGCATCGCGACCGGCCCAAATCCATCATGCGGATGCGGCGCGGGCTGCAAACCATCGACAGCCCGTTTCCTGCGGCCAAAGTGGTGGATTGGATCTCAGTCCCCCTTGGGGTGGCGACGCTGCGCGATCAGTTCAATGATGTCGAAGACGACGCTGCGCGCTTTGCGCTCATGAGTTGGTTCTTTGAGGAGAACTTGGCAGAGTTTGCGCCAATTCAGACCGAACAGGCGCGCGAGGGTTTTCAGATTGTCGGCACTTCGGGCACGGTCACAACCGTGGCCGCCAGCCATCTGGGATTGCGGCGCTATGATCGCACCAAGGTGGACGGGCTGCGCATGAGTTCGGAACAGATTGATGCGGTGATCAATGATTATTTGCGTATGGGACCGGCGGGGCGGCGGCGCGATCCGCGGATCGGGCAGGACCGGCACGCGCTGATCATGTCGGGCTCGGCGATTTTGCAGGCGCTGTTGCGCTGCTGGCCGACGGATCAGCTGTCGGTGGCGGATCGGGGGCTGCGCGAAGGGCTGCTCTATGCACAGATGTCGACGGATGGCGTCTTGGAAGACGGGCCGTTCTAGGTATAAGGGCGCCCTGACAGAGCGATCGGGGGCGAAAAGCGATGAAAAAGAAAAACACATCCGGGCGCGGTCAACGTGATCTGACGGTAAAGGTCAAAACTGCGCGCGGGCGCAGCATCAGCTCGACCCGCTGGCTGCAACGTCAGTTGAATGATCCTTATGTGAAGCGCGCCCAAGCCGAAGGCTATCGCGGCCGCGCCGCTTTCAAGATCATGGAGATTGACGACAAATACCGCTTTCTCCTGCCCGGCGCACGGGTGGTGGATCTGGGCTGCGCGCCCGGTGGCTGGTTGCAGATTGCCATCAATCGGGTCAATGCGCTTGGGGAAAAGCCCGGCAAAAAAGTGGGCCGCGTGCTGGGCATTGACCTGCAAGAGGTGGAGCCGCTGGCAGGCGCGGAAATTCATCAACTGGATTTCATGTCAGATGATGCGGATCTACAGGTCAAAGACTGGCTGGGCGGCAAGGCAGATGTGGTGATGTCCGATATGGCGGCGGCCTCGTCCGGGCATAAACAGACCGATCACTTGCGCATCATCGCGCTTTGCGAGGCGGCGGCCTATCTGGCGTTTGACGTGCTGGAAGAGGGCGGCACCTTTGTGGCCAAGGTTCTGGCTGGCGGCGCAGAGGGTGAATTGCAGAAACTTCTGAAACAGAAATTCACTAAAGTGGCGAATTTCAAACCGCCTTCGTCGCGGGCGGATTCATCTGAAAAATTTGTCGTGGCGACAGGCTTTCGCGGCTGAGATTTTAGAACCGCAGTGAGGCGCAGGCCAAATCGCGAAAGGCGGTCATGGCGGCGGCCTCTGCTTCGGCCGCGTTGTCCGCGATCTCCGTGCGCTCTGACGGCTGCTGTTGGCGCATCAGCGCAAACAGCTGCGCGTGGCGGCGGCTGTGATCCTTGCACGAACTTTTGCGTCGGTCTGCATGTCTTAGCACCATGGTGCGTCCTCCGGTCTGGTGGGGGGACTGTCTAGCGAAAGTTTGTCAACAAAGGCTCAAGCCGAGGGCAGGACGCGACAAAATAAGGGAAATTTCGCGGCAAACACTGCGATTCATCAGGAAAGTTCGGGAAAATGGTGGGTCGTGAGAGGCTCGAACTCCCGACATCTTCGGTGTAAACGAAGCGCTCTACCAACTGAGCTAACGACCCGATGTGGGGCGTTTTAATCTTTTCGCGCCACGAAGCGCAAGACCCAAAAAACCGATTTGTGAAAATTTTTTTACGCGGCGCAACACGATGAAAAATGTGTGATTTTTTGCGGTTCCAGCCGCGCGTGACTTGCGGCGATTCCATTCTCGCCCCGGGGCAGCGGGCGCAAGGCGCGTGGCGCTTTGGCTGCGCCTTTTGTATTTTAGCAGGCGCGGGCGCGGAAAAAGCCAGTGAAAAAAGGCGGCTTTTTGCGGTGATTTCAGAGCTGTCAAAAAAATGCAAAGAAGTCCGTCTAAAGCGCTTGACCCTGCCTGCGCCTCCGCATAAACCACAGCTCACCGAAGCGACGGCAACGTCGCCAAGGCAGACTTCAGAGAGCGGTTGTAGCTCAGTTGGTTAGAGTACCGGCCTGTCACGCCGGGGGTCGCGGGTTCGAGCCCCGTCAACCGCGCCACTCTGAACGTCCCCGGCCCGGGTAGGGCAACTCGCCGAAAGGCAAAGCGCGGTTGTAGCTCAGTTGGTTAGAGTACCGGCCTGTCACGCCGGGGGTCGCGGGTTCGAGCCCCGTCAACCGCGCCACTTTCCCTCCCTTTAGATTGAATGTGGTTTACGCGCTAAACGACTTCAAGGTCGGCCTTCAGGCTGTCGATCCGGTCGAGCAGAGCGGCGCGCTTTTCGTCAAGCTCGCGCTGCAACCTCTCTATATGCATCAGTTTTTCTTCCATGCGGTCGATACCATCGAGGCAGGGGCCTTGGCCCTCGTCGGCCAGGCAGGCGCTCATGCTGCGGATCTCGCGGGTGGAAAACCCCGTGGCAATGAAATCATGTAGGCCTCCATCGGCATGGGGCGGCCGGCACCGGAATTGTTGACGATCAGATCAATGCGGTCCCATAGGGTCAGCGCCGTCTGGACAATCTCTTGCCCGCTGTCAACTGATGCGCTGTCCACCTGCACAGTGGCGATGGCATCATGCTGTTCTGCCGCTTTGCGCAATTTTCCTGGGTCGCGTCCGGTGATCAGCACCTGCGCGCCCCGCTGCGCCAGCGCGCGTGCGGTGGCCAGGCCAATCCCCGCGCTGCCGCCGGTTACAATGGCCACTTTGCCTTGCCAAACGTCGTTTTCTGTCATGTCTATAGTCTCCTGTCCGTAGTGTATGGAACGTGACAGGGGAGGCTTTAGCGCTGTGACACTAACGTTAAGGTCAAGGCATTCTTGCCGAGCGCCGGTGATTTTCGACTGTCATCCCTGCGGATCACTGAGATCGTTCAGGATCGGGCAGTTGGGACGGTCGTCCCCTGCGCATTTGGATACAAGATGCGATAGCGTCGCTCGCATCTCTTGCAACCCGGCGATCTTGGCGTCGATGTCCTGCAGGTTTTTCTCGGCCATCCGTTTTACATCGGCACTGGCGCGGGATTTGTCATCGTAAAGCGCCAGCAGCCTATGGCAATCCTTGATGGTAAATCCAAGCGAACGGGCCCGGCCGACAAACGCCAGCTTGTGCAGGTCCACCTCGCTGAAATCACGATAACCATTTTCGGCGCGCGCCGGTTTGATAAAACCGATGTCTTCATAATAGCGGATGGTTTTGGCCGGCACGCCTGCGCGGGCGGCCACTTCGCTGATGTTCATGCGGCGGCTCCTGTTGCAGCGGTGGGCTGGCTAAGGGGTGGCGTGGTGCGCGCGCCGTGCCAGCGCAGGCGCAAAGCGTTGCTCAGCACAAAGACGGACGACAGCGCCATGGCTGCGGCAGCCAGCACTGGCGACAGCAGCGGGCCACCAAAGGGGACCAGCAGGCCAGCGGCCACCGGGATCAGCAGGATGTTATAGCCAAAGGCCCAACCAAGGTTCTGATGAATATTGCGCATGGTTGCGCCCGAGATATCAATCGCGGTGACCACGCCGCCAAGATCGGCGGTCAGCAGCACGACATCTGCTGCCTCAATGGCGACATCTGTGCCATGTCCAATGGCAATGCCGACATCGGCAGCGGCCAGCGCCGGGGCATCGTTGATACCATCGCCGACAAAGGCCAGGCGGCCCGCCTCTTGCTGCAGCGCCTTCAGCGCGTCCACTTTGCCGTCCGGCAGAACCTCGGCCACCACATGGTCGATGCCCAGTTTGTCGCCGATCGCCTTGGCGGTGGCTTTGGTGTCGCCTGTGATCATCGCGACGCGCAGCCCCTGCGCCTTTAGGGCGGCAATGGCGGCGGGTGTTGTGGCGGTGATCGGGTCCGCGGCAGCGAGCACCGCGACAAGCGCGCCGTCAATCGCAGCATAGATCGGGGTCTTTCCGGCGCGGGCCAGCGTATCGGCCTGGGCACGATAGGGGTGCGTATCGACGGCGTGGTCTGCCATCAGCCGCGCTGTGCCCAGCAAAACAGTCTGCCCGTCCACCTTGGCGCGCACGCCCATTCCGGTCAGTGCCGTCAGATCGCGCGCAGGCGACAGCGTGAGCGCGCGCGCCTTGGCAGCGGCGACAATGGCCTTGGCCACCGGATGCTCTGCGTCTTGCTCAACCGAGGCGATGCGGCGCAGCACCTCTGCTTCGTCCTGACCGGGTGTGACCTGCAGGTCGGTCAATGCCGGTGCGCCTTCGGTCAGGGTGCCGGTCTTGTCAAATGCCACCACTTTGACCCGGTGCAATTGTTGCAAGGCGTCCCCCCGCCGAAAGAGCACCCCCAGTTGCGCCGCACGCCCCGTGCCCACCATGATCGAGGTGGGCGTGGCCAACCCCATGGCGCAGGGGCAGGCGATGATCAGGACCGACACGCCGACGACCAATGCGCGGCTCAGGGTGGGCTCCGGCCCCAACATGATCCAGATCAGTACGGCGGCCAGCGCGACGGCCATGACGGCGGGCACAAACCAGCGTGTGATCTGATCGACCAGCCCCTGGATGGGCAGCTTTGCGCCTTGCGCCTCTTGCACCATACGGATGATCTGCGCCAGCGTGGTGTCAGCCCCGACCTTTTCAGCGGAGAACACCAGCGCGCCATTGCCATTGATCGTGCCCCCGACAACGGTATCGCCAACCGATTTCTGCACCGGCACCGGCTCGCCTGTGATCATGCTTTCATCGACATAGCTTGAGCCGCGGGTGATCCGCCCGTCCACGGCGATTTTCTCGCCGGGGCGCAGATGCAGCTGATCGCCCACGACAATCTCTGCGATCGGGACATCAATCACTTTGCCGCCGCGATCCACGCGCGCGGTGCGCGGCTGTAGCCCGATGAGGTTGCGAATGGCCGCGCCGGTGCGCCCCTTGGCGCGGGCCTCAAGCAGGCGGCCCAGCAAAATCAACACCACAATGACAGCGGCGGCCTCATAATAGACATGGCGACTGCCGTCGGGCAGCAGACTGGGCGCAAAGGTTGCGACAACCGAATAGCCATAGGCCGCGCTGGTGCCGAGGGCGACGAGCGAATTCATATCGGGCGCGGCGCGCAGCAAGGCGGGATAGCCCGCGATGTAAAACGCGCGTCCAGGGCCAAGCAGCACCAGCGTGACGAGCACAAACTGAATGAGATAGCTGGTCTGCTGCCCGATGTGCGCCATGATCCAATGATGGAACCCCGGGATCATATGCCCGCCCATTTCAACAATGAACACCGGCAGCGTCAGCGCCGCCGCCAGCAGAAAACGGCGGGCCAGAGCGTCCCATTCAGCGGCTTTTTCGCGCACGCGGGCCTCTGTCAGATCGCGGGTGCTGTGCAAGGTTTCTGAGGCGGGCACCTGCGCGTCATAGCCGGCAGCGCCAAGCGCGCGCGCCATATCATCAGGTGAGATCGCGCCCGAAAAATACCGAACCGACGCTGTTTCAGCCGCCAAATTGACGCTGGCGTTGTGGACGCCGGGCAGGGCGGTCAGTGCGCGCTCAACGCTGCCCACGCATGATCCGCAATGCATGCCGGAAATATGCAGCGTGAGGTCCTTCATCCGTGCGGGATAGCCCGCGGCAGAAAGCGCGTCGGTGATGACATTCGCTGCGGTGCCGGTCTCTAACGTGACCTGCGCGCTCTGGTTGGCAAGGTTCACACGTGCCGCAGCAACGCCGGGCGCCGCCGCCAAAGCGCGCTCTGCCCGTCCGGCGCAGCCGCCGCAGGTCATCCCGTCGATTTCAATTGTAAGCGTTTCAGCGTGTTGCATCGGCCACCTTCGTCATAGCGTCTGCCAGAGACATAGTGGTTCCAGTGACTGGAAGGTCAAGGGCCCCATGCGAATTTCCATCTCAGGCAGGGCAGTATCAGCGCCGCAGGCGATCACAAAAGCCGCGCAATGCGCGTCGACGCGCAGGGTATGCGCGCAGCTTTGAGACGGGTCAGAATGAAAATGGCGGAGAGACAGGGATTCGAACCCTGGGTCCCCGTGAAGGGACAACGGTTTTCGAGACCGCCCCGTTCGACCACTCCGGCACCTCTCCGCGGGGGTCTTGGTAGCGGCGGGATGTATCGCGGTTTTTTGATGGGGGCAAGGGGGATTTACGTTGTTTCTGACAGGAAACAGCCTAAGTATGAAAACAGGTTATCTCATAGGAGTTTTCGGTGCGCCGCGCGATATCACTTGCCCAACCCGCCACTTTGAAACCAATTGTTTTGGCTCAGCTGTTCGGCCTTGTTGCCTTGCTGTTTCTGGCGCTGCCCGTCAAAGCCGCCAACCGCGCGGATGTCGAGCGGTTTTTGCAGATCACCGGGTTTGATGTCGCGGTGGAATCCATTGCGCAGGATGCCGAAGATGCGCCAGAAATGCTGGGGCTGGAGGCGGGAGCGTTTGGCGCCACTTGGTCGCTGCTGGCGGATGAAATTTTTGACGTTGAGGGCATGATGACCCAGGCGGTGGATATCCTGGAGCAGACCCTGGATCAGGAATTGCTGGATCATGCAGTGGGCTTTTATGACAGCGCGCTGGGGCAACGTCTGGTGAAATCCGAAAACCTGTCGGTTCTGGATGATGGCGCGCTGAAACAGATCGCCGGGCAACAGATTATTGCCGAAATGGTGGAAACCGGCGATCCGAAGATCGAATATTTTCAGCGCATGAATGTGGCGATTGACCCCGAAGGTGTCGGCCTGCGTGCTATGCAGCAAATTCAGGTGCGTTTTCTGGTGGCGGCGTCCCGCGCCGGGGTGATCGAAGAGGATCTGGACGAAGAGATGCTTTGGTCGCAGCTGGATGCCAACCGCGCCGAAACCCTGCGCAGCGTGCATGCCGCGGGTCTGGCTGGGGCGGCCTATACCTATCAAGGCTTTAGCGCTGACGAAATTCTGGCCTATACCGAAGCCCTGGAGCATCCAAAGATGCAGACTGTCTATGAGCTGATGAATGCGGTGCACTACCAGATCATGGGCGATCGGTTTGACGAAATCTCTAAACATCTGGACAGTCTGCAGCCCAGCGAAGAACTTTGATTTTGAGCAAGGGCAGAGGGGTGGAGCGCCGGGCGCGGCACCCCCGCCCAAGCAAGGCGTTAGGGTGTTTCGACAGCTGCCTTTAGCTCCGCGTTGAACGTCTGATAAAGCGGCAGGAGCTGCGCCACAAAAACCGCCGCATTGGCATTATCAACGATCTCATCGGACTGAACAAACAGCGTGCCCGCGCCGCAGGGCGAAACCCGGTACATATGGTTGTCGTGACCCCCACCGATATCTTCCGGGAAAGGGTCGGACCAACCAAAGGCGCGCCCATCTTCATAGATCAGCTGATGTGGAATTTGCATCTCGTTTGGCGCGCCGTTCTCATCGGTGCCAAAGATGAACGTGATGGTGACGCTTCCGCCATCCTTTATCTCACCTGTCATACCTTGCAGGGTGGCGCTGCTCCAACCCGCCATGCGGTCAAAGTTCGTCAGGGTTGCCCAGACATCCGGGGCCGGTGCGTTGATCAATATCGATGTGTCCACGGTGGCATGAGTTGCGCTGAGTTGCGCAATCTGCCCCCGCATCATGGTTTCATCACAAGCTGTTTCTGCGTGAAGCGGTGAATGGACGGCCAGCATAAAGAGTGCTGTGGGAACTGCGCGCGCGGCGCGCGAAAGAGACTGTGTCATGAGGACTCCGTTGTCGATGTTGGGGGGGGGCGGTGGCGCGAGCCAGCGCGATGTTATTTACTTGGATCGCCGGTCGCCCAGGCCACACCGTCACCACGATCCATGGTGGCCATCAGCGCCATGTCGGCATCGTCAATCTGGAAGGAAAAGAGATCGATGTTTTGCCGCATTCTGTTGGGGTTCAGGCTTTTGGGCAGCACCGCATAGCCATTCTGCACGCCCCAGCGCAGCAACAGTTGTGCTTCGGAAACGCCGTATTTCTCGGCCATGGCTTTGAAAACCGTATCTTCGGCCTTCATGGCGTCGGTTTTGGCGCTGTCCTGACCCGGTGTGCTGCGCCAGGTCGAGAGCGGCACAAGGCTGCTGTAGGCAATTGGCGCGATGTTGTGGCGTGCCATATAGGCCAGAAGATCTGGTTTCTGGGACCAAGGGTGCAGCTCGATCTGATTGGCATCGGGCAGGGGCAGACCAGCAGCGCTGATCTCTTCTAGATGGGTTTCGTTGAAGTTGCTGACACCGATCGAATGCGCTTTGCCCTGGGCCTGCAAGTCCAGAAGGGCGCGCCATTGCTCCAGCCGCATGTCGCCGCCATAGGGCGCGTGGATCAGGTAAAGGTCCACATAGTCCAGCCCAAGCCGTTGCAGACTTGCGTCACATTCCGCAATGGTCTGTGCGCGGGTCTTGGGTGCATCGCCCCAAGCGGGGTTTCCGGGCCACAGCTTGGCGGTCACAAAGAGATCCTTGCGCGACATCCCCTCGGCCTCCATCCCCTGTTTGATGCCGGCGCCGACGGTCTCTTCGTTGTGATACCCCGAGGCGGTATCGATATGCCGATAGCCCGCGGCAAGGGCGGCGCTGATGGCTGCCTTGGCATCCTCATTGGATATCAGATAGGTCCCAAACCCAACCGCTGGAATTTCGGTGTCCGAATTCAATGTGAATGTTTTTGGCGTTCCAGGCATGACATCCTCCGTGTGTTGTGTGCTGGGTCAATATCTATCCCGGGTGGCTGTGACCGTCCTGCCAGTTTCTCTGTAAAACCTATCAATTTCTCCAAAGGTGCGGAATTTTGATGGCATCGTGCCAGACACTTGCTACAAAAAGACAAGGAGATTTAGATGGCATTCATGAGACTGATACACTTGGCAGAACGGCTGGAAGTGCTTGAAGAAGCTGCGGGGAGCCGGGTTCTGCCCGCAGCGCATGTTTTTAAACGCACAAAGGCCAGCGTATTTGAGGCGGTCGTCTATAATCCGGTGATTTGCCTGATCCTACAGGGCCGCAAAGAAATGACTGTCGGACATCGCCGTATTTCCCTTAGTGAAGGTGAGGCCCTTCTGGTCAGTCACGACCTGCCGGTGGCCTCAAAGATCACGCAGGCCAGTCCAGAGACCCCGTATCTTGCGCTGATTTTCTCATTGGATTTGGGCATCCTGCGCAGTCTCTATGAACAGGTCGGCACCGCGTTGCCCAGTCCGGATCATGCCACATCTGTCTTGTCAGCCGCCCCTGACCCGGCATGGGTGGCGCCGATGGTGCGCTATCTTGAACTGATGGATGCGCCGCTCGATGCGCAGGTGCTTGGGCCGATGATCTTAAGGGAAATCCATTTTCGACTGCTGCAATCGCCCAGCGGCGGCATGTTGCGCAATTTGCTTTCGGTGGACAGTCATGCCAGCCGCATCGCCAAATCCATCCAGAAAATCAGGGCCAGCTTTCGCCAGCCATTGGTTGTCGGGGTCTTGGCAGAGGTCGCCGGGATGAGCCCGTCGTCGTTTCACCAGCATTTCAAATCCGTCACGGGCACAACACCGCTGCAGTATCAGAAAGACCTGCGCATGATCGAAGCGCGCACTCTTTTGGAGCGTGGCGTGTCCTCGGTCTCGCAGGCTGGCTTTGACGTGGGCTATGAAAGCCCCACGCATTTCAGTCGCGACTATGCGCGCAAGTTCGGCTGTTCGCCGAAACATCACCTGGCGCGGACTGCCTAAAGGCGCGCCGTTGACCGCAGAGGGCCTATGGGGCATGACTGCGGCCGGGCGGCGCGCCATGGCGAAATAAGAATGGCGGAATAAGAATGGCCAATTCCCGCAACTCGGACTTGACTATTGGGGCGCATGCTCACATAAGCACGCATCGGCGTAAGGAATCCCTTGCGCCGTGTTTTGTTGTAACAACGCCCTGACACAGGGCGCGCAGTTCGAGGCGGCATTAGCCACAACACTCGCAAGAGGGCCATAGAACGCGGTCAGATGAAGGAATTAGGACATGTTCGCAGTCCTTAAGACCGGTGGCAAACAGTATAAAGTACAGGCAGGCGATGTTCTGCGTGTTGAAAAACTGGCCGCCGATGCAGGTGAAAAAATTCAATTCAACGAAGTTCTGATGCTCGGCGGTGACAAAACCGTTGTGGGCGCGCCTTTCGTTGAAGGTGCTGCTGTTCAGGCCGATGTGATCGACCAGATCAAAGGCGACAAGCTGATCAAATTCGTCAAGCGTCGTCGTAAGCACAGCTCCAAGCGCACCGTTGGCCACCGTCAAAAGCTGACTTTGGTTCGTGTGACCGACATTCTCGCCTCTGGCGCAGACAAATCCGGCGTCAAAGCCGCGATCGGGTCGGGTTCTGTTGCTGCTGCGCCTGCCGCACCAGCGAAAGCCGCACCTAAGAAAGCGGCCGCCAAGAAAGCTGCGCCTGCAGCCGAAGGCGCAGATGATCTGAAAAAGCTGTCTGGCGTTGGCCCGGCACTGGAAAAGAAACTGCTGGAAGCGGGCATCACCTCTTTCGCGCAGATCGCAGCCTGGACTGACGCTGATATTGCCGAGTTCGACGAAAAACTGTCGTTCAAAGGCCGCATCGAGCGTGAAGGTTGGGTTGAACAAGCCAAAGACCTGGCGAAGTAAGCGAAGTATAGGAGACCAACGATATGGCACATAAAAAAGCTGGTGGTAGTTCCCGTAACGGTCGCGACTCTGCGGGTCGTCGTTTGGGTGTGAAAAAATACGGTGGCGAGTCTGTCATCGCAGGCAACATCATCATGCGTCAGCGTGGCACAAAGATGTGGCCAGGCGACGGCGTCGGCATGGGCAAAGACCACACCATCTTTGCAACCACCGATGGCAACGTGAAGTTCCACAAGGGCCTCAAAGGCCGCACCTTTATTTCGGTCCTGCCAGTGGCGGAGGCCGCTGAGTAAACCGACCCAAAGGTTGTAATGAACATTCAGGGATCGGTCTTAGGGCCGGTCCCTTTTTGGTTTTCACGTTTGGTGTCAAAGATTTGACTTAATATTATGGCAGCTTTTGTCACTTGTTATTCAGTCGGCGACACTTAGCTAAGCCTTACTCAATATACAGGCGTTTTGTAATGAGTGTGCGCGTCCCTTTGGGAGGAGAGACGGGCATGGCGTGTAAAACAGGCGTTACGCGCGCCGCTTATGACACCATGTGTCGGGCCCCGTTGGATTGGGGTCACGGCAGATGACTTGGAGGATTGCACATGTTGCACGAAAAAATCGTGACCCAAATGGTGCTCGAGACAGACCGCTTTGATCTGCGCCCCTTGCGGCGGTCAGATCAAGGATTGATTGATCTATATGCCAGCGACAAAGCGCTGGCGCGCATGACCGCGTCGATCCCGCATCCGCTGCCGCCCGGCGCGACCGAGGCGTTGATCAACCGCGCGCACAGCGACACGCGCGTGGAAGATATCTGGGCCATCGATGGCACCAAAAGTGGTGCGTCCGAGCTTGTGGGGCTGATTTCGCTTGTGCGGATTGACGCGGGGCTGACGGAAATTGGTTTCTGGGTGGCCCCGCCATTCTGGAACACCGGCATCGCATCCGAAGCCGTGGCAGCGCTGATCGCGGCCAATCCGCTGGACAGTAAAACCATGTATGCCAGCGTCTTTCAGGACAACCCGGCCTCGGCCCGCGTGATGACCAATTCCGGCTTCCAGTATCTGGGGGATGCCGAAACCTTCTCGGTGGCGCGCAATGCGCTGGTGCCGACATGGACCTATAGCCTAAAACTTAATTGAGCTTGCCCCCGTCTTTGCGCTACTAGGCGGGGGAACACCCGCCCAAAAGGGCCAATAAGGACAGCCACATGAAATTTCTTGATCTGACCAAGGTCTATATCCGCTCTGGCGGCGGCGGTGGTGGCTGTGTGTCGTTCCGGCGCGAAAAGTTTATTGAATACGGCGGGCCGGACGGCGGCGACGGGGGCAATGGCGGTTCGGTCTGGGCCGAAGCGGTCGAAGGGCTGAATACGCTGATTGATTTTCGCTATCAGCAGCATTTCTTTGCGCGATCCGGTCAGGCCGGCATGGGCAGCGGGCGCACCGGCGCGCGCGGTGATGATATTGTGCTGCGGGTGCCTGTGGGCACTGAAATTCTGGATGAAGATCAGGAAACGCTGATTGCGGATTTGACCGAAGTCGGCCAGCGCGTCTTGCTGGCCAAGGGCGGCAATGGCGGCTTTGGCAACCTGCATTTCAAATCCTCAACCAATCAGGCCCCACGCCGGGCCAATCCGGGCCAGGAAGGGGTGGAGCGGACCCTGTGGCTGCGCCTGAAACTGATTGCCGATGTTGGCCTGCTGGGGCTGCCCAACGCGGGCAAATCCACCTTTTTGGCGGCGACCTCAAACGCGCGGCCCAAGATTGCCGACTATCCGTTTACCACGCTTTATCCCAACCTTGGGGTCGTGGGCGTTGATAACGTTGAATTTGTGGTCGCTGATATCCCCGGCCTGATTGAAGGGGCCTCAGAAGGGCGCGGGCTGGGGGATTTGTTCCTGGGCCATGTCGAACGCTGCGCGGTGCTCTTGCATCTGGTGGATGGCACCTCTGGCGATCCGATGGAGGATTACCGCACCATCGTCAACGAGGTTGAGGCCTATGGCGGCGTCTTGGCCGAAAAGCCGCGCATCACCGTGCTTAACAAGATTGACGCGCTGGATGCCGAAGAACGCGCTTTCCTCAAAGAGGAGATGGAGGCCGTTGCCGAAGGACCGGTGATGCTGATGTCTGGCGCAAGTCAGGAGAACGTCACCGAGGTTCTGCGCGCATTGCGCAAGGAAATTGACGACAATCGCCTGCGGATCAAACAGGCCGACGAAGCGGATGAGGAAGAGGCACCTTGGCAACCCTGAGCGATGCCAAACGGCTGGTCATCAAGATTGGCTCTGCCCTGTTGGTGGACCGGGCCAGCGGCCAGCTGCGCGCGGATTGGCTGACCGGGCTGGCGGCGGATGTCGCCAAGCTGAAACAGCAGGGCAAAGATGTGGTGCTGGTGTCCTCCGGCTCCATCGCGCTCGGGCGCGGGGTGCTGGGGCTGGCGACGCAAGATTTACCGCTGGAGCAATCCCAAGCCGCCGCCGCCGTTGGACAGATCCGGCTCGCACGGGCCTATGAAGAGGCGCTGGCACCCCATGGCATCACCACCGCGCAGGTGCTGGTCACGCTGGAAGACAGCGCCAACCGCCGCCGCTATCTGAATTCACGCGCGACATTGGCCCATCTTTTGGGGCTGGGTGTGGTGCCCATTGTGAACGAAAACGATACCGTCGCCACGGATGAAATCCGCTATGGCGACAATGACCGTTTGGCCGCGCAGATCGCGCTGACCACCGGGGCGGATCAGCTAATCTTGCTGTCCGATGTCGATGGGTTTTATTCCGGCAACCCGCACAGCGACCCAAATGCGCAGCATTTCCCGATGATCGACGATATCACCCCCGACCTCGAAGCGATGGCTGGCGAAGGCGTGTCGGGCCTCTCCAAAGGCGGTATGATCACCAAGATCCTGGCCGCCAAGACCGCCACTGCCGGCGGCTGCGCCATGGCCATCACCGAAGGGTCGGTCATGCGGCCTTTGACGGCGTTGGCTAACGGCGCGAAATGCACCTGGTTCACTGCGCAGGTGACACCGCAACAGGCGCGCAAACGCTGGATCAGCTCGATGAAGCCCCAGGGCAGCCTGACGGTGGATGCGGGCGCAGCGGCGGCGCTGACGCGCGGCAAAAGCCTGCTGCCCGCAGGTGTCAGCGCGGTGCAGGGCGCGTTTGAACGGGGCGATCCGATTGAAATTCGCGCCACGGATGGGCGCAAAATCGGGCAGGGGCTCGCGGGCTATTCCGCCGCCGAAGCCCAGCAAATCAAAGGCGCGCAAAGCGGCGACGTGGAATCCATTTTGGGTTATTCCGGGCGCGCGGCGCTGGTGCACCGGGACGACATGGCGCAATAGGCGCGCAAAAAATGAAATACAAAGGACAGATCTGATGAACGACATCGCAGATATCCCCGCCCTGATGGCCGATATTGGCGCGCGCGCCAAAGCCGCAAGCGCGGAGCTGGCCTTTGCCCCGGCCGAGGCCAAGGAGCAAGCGCTGAACGCCGCGGCTGACGCGGTTTGGGCGCGGCGCGATGAGATTATTGCTGCCAACGCCAAGGATATGGACTTTGGCCGCGAGAAAGGTCTCAGCCCTGCGATGATGGACCGGCTGATGCTGGATGAGGCGCGCATTCAGGGCATCTGCGATGGGCTGCGCGCTGTGGCGGCACAGGACGACCCTGTCGGCGAAGTGCTGGCAGAATGGGATCGCCCAACCGGGCTGAATATTCGTCGCGTGCGCACCCCTTTGGGGGTCATCGGCGTTATTTATGAAAGCCGCCCCAATGTGACGGCGGATGCCGGGGCGCTGTGCCTGAAATCAGGCAATGCCGTGATCCTGCGCGGCGGCTCGGAAAGCTTCCATTCCTCGGGCGCAATCCACGCCTGTCTGGTCGAGGGGCTCAAGGCTGCCGGTCTGCCCGAAGACGCCGTGCAGCTGGTGCCCACCCGTGATCGCGCGGCGGTGCAGGAGCTCTTGACCATGGTCGACACGGTCGATGTCATTGTGCCGCGCGGCGGCAAGGGGCTGGTCGGGCTGGTGCAGCGCGAAGCGCGCGTGCCGGTCTTTGCCCATCTGGAAGGGATTGTGCACATCTATGTTGATGCCGCGGCCGACCCGCAAAAGGCGCTGGATGTGGTGATGAATGCCAAAACCCGCCGCACGGGCATTTGCGGCGCGGCAGAATGCCTGCTGCTGCACCGAGATATCGCGCAGGATCTTGGTCTAACGCTCATTACCGCGCTGGTGGATGCAGGCGTGCGGGTGCATGCCGACGAAAATCTGGCGCATATCGCTGGGACCACCGCGGCCACGGAGGCCGATTGGGGCAAGGAATATCTGGATATGGATATTGCCGTCAAAGTGGTGGATGGCGTTGATGGCGCGATCGATCACATCCGCACCTATAGCTCAAGCCACACCGATTGCGTGCTGACCGAAGATGACGCGGTGGCAGATCGGTTCTTTGAACGGCTTGATTCCGCTATTCTGATGCGCAATGCCTCCACCCAATTTGCCGATGGCGGCGAATTTGGCATGGGCGCAGAAATTGGCATCGCCACCGGCAAAATGCACGCGCGCGGGCCGGTCGGAGCAGCGCAGCTGACCAGCTTTAAATATCTGGTGGTCGGCGATGGCACCACGCGCGCCTGAGCGCCGCAGGCATTAGAATGAAAGCGTGATCCGGCTGTCTTCGATCCGGGTCACAAGCTGTCGTCCTTGGCGGGCGAGCCACTCGGGCAAGAGCGCAAAGTTCACAGTATCGGCGGCGACCTCACATGGCGTTTCGCCCTGCTCAAGCGCCGTCCAGAGCGCCGGGTCGCTGCGCAGCTGTGGCCCTTCGGCAGCGATATGCCAGCGCCCATCTTCGCCGCGCTGAGAGCGGATCAAACCGCCCCGCGCCAAAGCCCTTTCACAGCAGAGCGCGGCCAAACAGGCTGCCTTGGCCTCAGCGCGCGGAACCGCCTCAGCCACCTGCCATTCATGCTGCAATCGCGCGTCGCTGAGTTCGGCGCAGAGCGCGCGCATCTCATGGGCGCTGACACTCTGGCCGTCACCGGCGCGCCCGAAGGCGAGGCGAAACAGCCGCACCCGCGCGCTGGCCGCCTCGGCGCTGTCGCTGATCAGCGCCAATTCCGGGCTGCTTTGCCCGGACATCGCCAAAAGCTCCATCCCGTTGGAAATTGCGCCCACCGGACTGATCAGATCGTGGCAAATGCGAGAGGCTATCAGTTCGCTGAAATTTGGTTTAGACATGGGCGACCTTTCTAGGAGATGAAAATGGATGACCTCAACGCATTTCTTGAGCCGGGTATGCTGGTGCGGCACCCCGGGCAGGCGGATTGGGGTTTGGGGCAGGTTCAGTCGAATATCGGCGGTAAGATCACCGTCAATTTTCGCGAGGCGGGCAAAGTTGTGCTGGATGGGCAAAGGGTTGCGCTGCTCCCGGTATTTGATGACGCGCCGGATGGTACGTGAATGATGCAACTATAAAGTGAATAGTTTTTCAAGCTTTCTGGTCAAATTAGGCAACATCCACTCGCTTGCCCTGCGCACAGCTTCGTCATAAAAGCACTAAAAACGGTTCTCCGAGATACATGCCCGCCACGCCCAATACCTTTCGCCTGAAACTTGCCGACACCGATGCGGACCTGCGCGCGGCGCAGCGGCTGCGCTATGAGGTGTTTGTCAAAGAGCTGGGCGGGCAGGGCGAGATGGTGGATCATGCCGCCCAGCTGGAGCGGGATGCCTTTGACCCCTATTTTGATCATCTCATGCTGCTCGATAATGCGCGGGGCGAGACTGTGGAAGATCAGACCGTTGGGGTTTACCGGCTGCTGCGCGATGATCAGATGCCCAAAATTGGGCGATACTACACCGAAAGCGAATATGATGTGACGCCGCTTAAGCAAAGCGGTCGCAAGCTGCTGGAGCTGGGGCGCAGCTGTCTGCACCGCGACTATCGCGGCGGCACGGCGATGTATGTGCTGTGGAATGGTCTGGCGGACTATGTCAAAGACCATGGCATTGAGCTGCTGTTTGGCACGGCGAGCTTTCACGGCACGGATATTGCCGCGCTGGCCCCGTCGCTGTCGTTGTTGCACCACCGGCACCTTGCCCCGGCAGAGCTGCGGGTGCGCGCCAAGGCGGATCATTTTCAGACCATGGACCTGATGGCCGAAGGCGACATTGACCGCCGCGCCGCCATGCGCGAGGTGCCGGCGCTGATCAAAGGGTATCTGCGGCTTGGCGGCCTTGTGGGCGAGGGGGCTTATATCGATCACGCCTTCAACACCACCGATGTCTGCCTGATCATGGATACCGCGCGGCTAAATGCGACGCAGCGCAGCATCTACACGCGCGGGGCGTAACATGGCCTCCCCCACCTGGAGCAGCGATGGCGACTATCCGCACTATGCCCCGATCACATTTTGGGGCTGGCTGCGGGTGCTCTGGCGCGGCGGGTTGATTGTGCTGGTCTTGCTGGTCGGCATTGTGGCGTTGTTTCTGATCCGCCTTGTGGAGCGGCCCCTTTGTGGCCTGCGCCGCCCGGTGGGCGGGTATGTTCCGCCGCTTGTGGTGCGCACGGCCATGCGGATCATGGGGCTGCGGTATCGCGCCAAGGGCACAATCATGCGGGGCCGGGGCGCTGTCGTGGCCAACCATTCGTCTTGGCTGGATATTTTCACGCTCAACGCGCGCAACCCGGTGTTTTTTGTCGCAAAATCAGAGGTGGCGACATGGCCGGGCATCGGCTTCCTGGCGCGGCTTGCCGGTACACTTTTTATTGCGCGCGACCGCAAAGAGGCGCAGGCCCAGACCAAGCTGTTTGAAGACAGTATTTTGGCGGGCCAGAAACTGCTGTTCTTCCCGGAAGGCACGTCAACCGACAGCTTGCGGGTGCTGCCGTTCAAATCGACGCTGTTTGCGGCCTTTATGACAGATGCGCTGCGCGACACGATGCGGGTGCAGCCGGTCACAGTGAACTACCATGCGCCGACCGGGGCGGACCCCCGCTTTTACGGCTGGTGGGGCGACATGGATTTTGGCGGCCATATGCTGCAGATGCTCGCAGCGCGCAAACATGGCAGTGTCGAGGTGGTCTATCACCCGGCGGTTCCGGTGGCGGAATTCGCCAGCCGCAAGGCGCTGGCGGCCCATGCAGAGGCGGCGGTGCGCGGTGCCCACAAGGGCGCTTTGCCTGCTGCGGGTCGCTAAGGCGCATGAAATGGCGCGCAAGAGCATGCCAAAACGCTGATTTACACAAAAACCGCGTAAACCCCGTGCCTTTGCCCTTGTCATGATGGTCAAACCGCTGTATTGCGCGCGCATTCAAACCCGCAGGTGGGGTTTGGGCTGGTTCAGGGGAGACATCCCTGACGGTCCGCCGGTTGGAGCAAACGCTTCTACTTCCCCCACCCAGGCGTAAACCGGAAAAAGGAAATACAAGCATGGCTCTTCCTGAGTTCACCATGCGCCAGCTGCTGGAAGCAGGCGTACACTTTGGTCACCAAACACAACGCTGGAACCCACGTATGGGCGAGTTCATCTACGGCTCGCGCAATGGTATCCACATCATGGACCTCACACAGACCGTTCCAATGCTGGACGCTGCGCTGAACGTTGTTCGTGAAACCGTCGCAAAAGGCGGCCGCGTTCTGTTCGTGGGCACCAAGCGTCAGGCCGCTGCGCCGATTGCAGATGCCGCAGAGAAATCTGCACAGTACTTCATGAACCACCGCTGGCTCGGCGGCACGCTGACCAACTGGAAAACGGTTTCCCAGTCCATCAACCGTCTGAAAGAGATCGACGAGAAGCTCGCGTCTGGTGCCGAAGGCCTGACCAAGAAAGAGCGTCTGGGCATGGAACGTGACCAGCAGAAACTGCAAGCTTCCCTGGGCGGCATCCGCGAAATGGGCGGTGTTCCTGATCTGCTGTTCGTCATCGACGTGAAAAAAGAAGCGCTGGCCATCGCCGAAGCCAACAAACTGGGCATCCCAGTTGTTGCGGTTGTGGACACCAACTGCTCCCCTGACGGCATCGATTACATCATCCCAGGCAACGACGACGCCTCCCGTGCGATCTCGCTGTACTGTGATCTGGCCTCCCGCGCGGCGCTGGACGGCATGTCTGCCATGATGGGCGCTGCTGGCGTTGATCTGGGCGAATTCGAAGAAGCACCCGTCGAAGAAGCGGTTGCAGAAGAAGCTGCCGCAGACGCATAAGCGTTACATTTCTGACATGGGGGCAGGGTAAGCCCGCCCCCATAACGACCTTGCAAAATTTAGGAGAACCACGATGGCTGTTACTGCCGCAATGGTGAAAGAACTGCGCGAACTGACCGGCGCAGGCATGATGGACGCGAAAAAAGCGCTGACCGAAACCGATGGTGATCAAGAAGCGGCCATCGACTGGCTGCGCACCAAAGGTCTGGCGAAAGCGGCGAAGAAATCCGGCCGTATCGCAGCCGAAGGTCTGGTGGCTGTTTCCGTCGAAGGCGGCAAAGGCGTGGCTGTCGAAGTCAACTCCGAAACCGACTTTGTTGGTAAGAACGCGGAATTCCAAGAAATGGTTGCTGGCATCGCAAATGTCGCTCTGACCGTTTCTGACGTTGAAGCGCTGAAAAACGCCGACCTGGGTGGCAAGCCTGTGTCCGAAGTCATCACCGACAAGATCGCCACCATCGGCGAAAACATGTCTGTGCGCCGCATGGCGATTGTCGAAGGTGACATCGTGACATCATATGTGCACAACCCAGCGACCACTGGCATGGGCAACATCGGTGTTCTCGTGGCGCTGAAAGGCGGCGACGAAGCTTTTGGTAAGCAGGTTGCAATGCACATCGCGGCGGCAAACCCTCAGGCGCTGTCCGAAGCGAGCCTGGACCCAGCTGTTGTTGAAAAAGAGCGCAACGTTCAAATCGAGATCGCACGCGAGTCTGGCAAGCCAGAGCAAGTGATCGAGAAAATGATCGTTGGTCGCATGAAGAAATTCATGTCCGAAGTGACCCTGCTGGGCCAAGACTTCGTGATCAACCCTGATCTGACCGTCGAAGCTGCTGCCAAAGAAGCCGGTGCCGAAATCGTTGGTTTCGTGCGCATGGAAGTTGGCGAAGGCATCGAGAAAAAAGAAGAAGATTTCGCAGCAGAAGTTGCTAAAGCAGCTCAGGGCTAAGTCCCGCGCGCGATCTTTGGATCAGAAAACACCGCCTTCGGGCGGTGTTTTTTTGTGCCTTCTACCAGCCCAGATCTGCGGGCAAGCTGCGGGGCAGGCATAGGAAAACGGCGTCACGGAGGGCCCGTAACGCCGCATGATCCTAGCCCTGCAAGGGGATGACGGGCCCGTGTGCCATTGGCGCAATTGCCGCGGCGGCTGTGCCAGTGCACAGGCAAAGAGCGCAGAGCCCTGAAATCGCAGAGGTGCGCTCCTTATGTTCCAGGCTTAGCCTCACTCACGGAACAGCAAACACGATAATCAAATGTGAGGATTACGTAAGGTCAGGTTTTCCTTACCTCGGCGTTAAGCAATAATAATGCATTAATTTCAGGGTATTAGCTGTTTTCAACAATAAACATCTGACGCTGCAACGAGGCTTTCAGCACCGCTTGCGCCGTGGTTTCAACTGCCAGAGCCTCGCGCGCAAGGCGCAGATGTTTTTCAACCGTGGCCGGTGTGCGCCCGATCAGCGTGGCAATGTCCTGTACGGTTTTGCCATCTGAAACCCATTCCAGAACCTCACGCTGGCGGCGTGTCAGCGCGCGTTTGGGGTTTTCATAGGGCAGGGTGAGGATCTTGAGGTGCAGCACATTGTTCATCAGTTGCAGCGCAGCGCCATGCTCTGCCCAGATCGCATCCAACGCCGCCTGCGAGGTCCCGGCCGGTCCGGTCAGGCCAATCGCGCCCTTGGCGCGCTGCGAAACGGATTTGAAACTGATGGTATAGCCCGCAGTGACGCCAAAGCTCTGATTGAACTCAAGAACCGCAAGCTCTTGGTCTGTCAGCGTTTTTTTCTGCAGTTTCTCTGCAATATGCCCCCAGCTGCACGCGCCGTCATTTTCCAGCGCCCAATGGATCATCGGGCCGTGCAGAAACATACGCTCGCCAAAGAACCGCTCTAGATAGTCCGGGCAGTGATTGGACAGAACAATGAAATCCTCTGGATCACCTAGTTTCCGATTGACGCGAAAATTGGTGAACCCATAGATCAGCCGGTCAAAACCATAGTCGGCCATCTTGGCCACATGCATGGCCCAAAGCGCCTCAAGCGAGGTGGCGCTGGTCAGCTCGGCAAGATAGCGCAGCGACCGATCCGGCATGGCGCTATGACAGATGCGCCATCAGGGCATCAATCGCGAGGCCATAGCCCGCGGCACCAAAGCCGCAAATCTGACCCAGCGCGACCGGCGCGATATAGGATTTATGGCGGAAAGCCTCGCGCGCATGAATGTTAGACAGATGCAGTTCGATCACCGGCAGCTCCACCGAGGCGATGGCATCCATCAGCGCGATGGAGGTATGCGTGAACGCGCCGGCATTGAGGACAATGCCATCATGGGTGCCTTTGGCGGCGTGTATCGCGTCAATCAGCGCGCCTTCGTGGTTGCTTTGCAAACAGCTAACGCGGATGTTCAGCCGCTGCGCGTGCGCGGCGCACATCGCTTCGATATCGTTGAGCGTGGTCTTGCCGTAGACCTCAGGCTGGCGCGTGCCCAGCAGATTGAGGTTCGGGCCATTCAGAATAAGAAGAGAGGTCATAAGCGCATCCTTGAAGTTGCCCAAGATGTAGCGCCAATCGCTTTGCGCTGTCTAGCAGCCTCAGCGCGGGCAATGGTATAAGTTGCAGGGATGTCGACGTTTTCGCGGGTTTCGCAGCTCTGTATACATCCAATATTAACATAATCATCCTTATGCGTTATGGATGTTCGAATTTGAGCGACCGCTAAGGATCTTAATTGTACATCCCCTGTTGGCGTTTTGCTGTGGTTTGCGCCGTGGACTTGCACTGTGACCAATTGTTCCCGCGCGCTGTGTTGCGTCTTGTAGGTTTGGGTTGCTGCGCCGTCAAACCGATCTGCGCCAATACGCATCTGCTGCGCGTCTATAGCTCATCCGCGCGCCGCGGTGCCTACGGCTTTGTATTGTGTGAGCGCATTGCTGCTCATACGCCGTTGATGCAGAATTCAGCCTCGCCAGTCCTCACAATGACATCTGCTTTGGGGTTCGCGCGCTGTTGATTTGTTAAAAATTGCGCCTATTTTGGGAACCCATGCGCCTATCAATGTGAATTATTTTCAAATTTTAATGTATAATTATTTGATTTTAAATAATATAATCCAAAAATGTAAAAAACATTTACATTCCCTCTTGTTTCCCGCGCCACAATTCCCATCTCATTCAATGTGAAAGGCATTCACATCAACATCTAACCACGGAGATCTCAATGACACCTGTTGCCACCGCCGCCACGTCTACCACCCATATGGGCTGGTTTTCCCGCAGCGAGGCCTGGCTGGATAGTAAAGGCAAAGGCGCCTGGATTGCAGCTATGGTCCTCGGTTTTGTGTTCTTCTGGCCAGTCGGCCTGGCCCTTCTGTTTTATATGATCTGGAGCAAACGCATGTTCAGCAAAAACCGCAGCTGCCGCCACAAGGGGCGCCGCATGCACGTCATGACCCCAACCGGAAATTCCGCTTTTGACGCCTATCGCGACGAAATGATCCGTCGTTTGGAAGACGAGCAAGCCAGCTTTGAATCCTTCCTAGAGCGTCTGCGCGAAGCCAAGGACAAGTCGGAGTTTGACCAGTTCATGGACGAGCGCGCCAAAAAGGCCGCCGAAGAGCGCAAGGCGCAGACGGACGTCCAAGAAGAGGCCTAAGCCTATTAACCTCCCCCCCAAGACTGGCCCCTGCATTGCGGGGGCCCATTTTCTGAGTATACAAAAGACATGACCATGCACGCATTCACCCTGCCCGACCCTGACACCCAGCCGGAATTTTACGCCGATACGCCGACGAAACGTCTGCTGGCCTGGGTGTTTGACATGATCCTGATTGGCATTCTTTGTGTTGTGATCCTGCCGTTCACGGCCTTTACCGGGATCTTCTTTTTCCCCTTCCTCATGCTGGTTGTCGGCTTTGCCTATCGGGTGATCACGCTGACCAATGGGTCAGCCACGCTCGGCATGCGGCTGTTTGGCGTTGAAATGCGCACCCAAGACGGCGCGCGTTTTGACTTTGGCCAGGCCTTTTTGCACACCTTGGGATATAGCATTTCGCTGTCTTTCCCGGTGTTGCAGGTGATCTCGATTGTGCTGATGCTGACATCGGGGCGCAAACAGGGGCTGACCGATCACGTTATGGGCACGGTCGCGGTCAATCGCGCAGCCCGGTACTAAGCGCCTAAATTTACTTGGCGGGGCCGCAGTGCATTGTTAAGCTTTCGATAATTCGAAACCAATATGCGGCCCTCATGCGTCACTCCCTGCCCCTTGCCCCCCAGTTTTACGTCACGGCCCCACAGCCGTGCCCCTATCTGCCCGGCAAGATGGAGCGCAAACTGTTCACCGCATTGCAGGGTGACAACGCACAAGAGCTGAATGATGCCTTGTCCCATCAGGGTTTTCGTCGCTCGCAGAATGTACTCTATCGTCCGTCCTGCGCGGATTGCGCCGCCTGTCTGTCGGCCCGCATTGATGTGCGCCGCTACACGGCGTCCAAAAGCCAGAAGCGTATTTTGAAGCGCAACGCGCATCTGACACGCCGGGCCACATCGCCCTGGGCCACCGAAGAACAATTTGATCTGTTTCGCACCTATCTGGACGCGCGCCACGCTGATGGCGGTATGGCGGATATGGATGTGTTCGAATTTGCCGCAATGATCGAAGAAACGCCCATCCGCTCGCGCGTGGTGGAATATACCGATGACTCCGATCGCAGCCTGACCGCCGTGTGCCTGACCGACGTGATCGAAGATGGCGTGAGCATGGTCTACAGCTTTTTCAAACCGGATCTGCCGCGTCAGTCGCTGGGCACCTATCTGATCCTGGATCATATCCGTATCGCCCAGGACGCGGGGCTGCCCTATGTCTATCTGGGTTATTGGGTGCCCGGCAGTGCAAAAATGGGCTACAAAGCGCGGTTTTCCGGGCTAGAGGTGTTTTTGAACAACCGCTGGCAGGCCCTGCGCGCGCCGGAGGCTTTTGACCCGGCGGATCTGCCCGCCTGCAGCGATCCGATTTCCCAACAGGTCTCAGGCATCATGCTGCCTGATTCAGCGGCGCGGCGGCAAAAATAACCTTTAACGGGAAAATTGCGCCTGATTTTCATTAAAATCGGTTTCCCAGGCCATTTGCGCAATATTTGGAAAGAAAAAATCCACCAGACGACAGATTTTTTCCATCTTTGGCGGTTGACGCCCGTTTTCCACAGCCATAATGTCCCCCCGAAACAAAGAGGACCCGACGCATGTTCAAGCTAGTCGTCATCGTGAATTTTTGGCGCATGGGCCGGTAACGGACACCCAGAATGGACCCCATGCGCCCCCGAAATTCTCGGGGGCTTTTTTGTAGATATATGACGTCGCAAGTGGAGAGACAGATGACACGTCAGATGACCGGTGCGAAAATGGTGGTTCAAGCTCTGAGAGATCAGGGTGTCGATACAGTCTTTGGGTATCCGGGCGGGGCTGTCCTGCCGATCTACGATGAGATTTTCCAGCAAAATGACATTCGTCACATTCTGGTGCGCCACGAACAGGCCGCCGTGCACGCTGCCGAAGGCTATGCGCGCTCAACCGGCAAGGTGGGCGTTGCGCTGGTGACATCTGGCCCCGGCGCGACCAATGCCGTGACCGGGCTGACCGATGCGCTGCTTGATTCAATTCCGATTGTTGTGATCTCTGGCCAGGTGCCGACCTTTATGATTGGCTCTGACGCCTTTCAAGAAGCCGACACAGTGGGCATCACCCGCCCCTGCACCAAGCACAACTGGCTCGCCAAGGAAACGGATGCGCTGTCTGAAACCCTGCATCAGGCCTTTCATGTTGCGCGTTCCGGCCGCCCTGGTCCGGTGCTGATCGACATCCCGAAGGACACGCAGTTTGCTTCGGGCACCTATGTCGCGCCAAACACGGCTCGGGTGGATCATTATCAGCCGCAGCTGAAAGGCGACATCACCGAGATCACCGAGCTGGTCGAGCTGATGGAAAAGGCTAAGCGCCCGGTGTTTTACACCGGCGGCGGCGTGATCAACTCTGGCGTTGCGGCCAGCCAATTGCTGCGTGAACTGGTGGATGCCACCGGCTTTCCGATTACCTCGACCCTGATGGGCCTTGGGGCTTATCCGGCCTCTGGCAAGTCGTGGCTCGGGATGCTGGGTATGCATGGGCTCTATGAGGCCAATATGGCGATGCATGACTGCGATCTGATGATCAACGTTGGCGCGCGCTTTGATGACCGGATTACCGGGCTGATCTCGGCGTTTTCGCCGAAATCCAAAAAGGCGCATATCGATATTGACCCCAGCTCGATTAACAAGGTGATCCGGGTTGATATTCCGATTGTCGGCGATGTGGCCCATGTTTTGGAAGATCTGCTGAAGGTTTGGAAAGCGCGTGGGCGCAAGACCAACCAGGAAGGCCTGCAAAAATGGTGGGGCCAGATCAATGAATGGCGCGCCAAGGATTGCCTGAGCTTTAAGCAAGAAGGCAAGGTGATCAAACCACAATATGCGCTGAAGCGGTTTGAAGAGCTGAGCCGCGGGATGGATCGTTATGTCACCACCGAAGTGGGCCAGCACCAGATGTGGGCGGCGCAATATCTGAATTTTGAAGATCCGCATCGCTGGATGACCTCTGGCGGTTTGGGCACCATGGGTTATGGCTTCCCCGCCTCTGTTGGTGTGCAGGTTGCGCATCCTGAGGCGCTGGTTGTGAACGTCGCGGGCGAAGCGAGCTGGCTGATGAATATGCAGGAAATGGGCACCGCGATGCAGTTTGGCCTGCCTGTGAAACAGTTCATCCTGAATAACGAACGTCTTGGCATGGTGCGCCAGTGGCAAGAGCTGCTGCATGGCGAGCGCTATTCACACAGCTGGTCAGAGTCCCTGCCGGACTTTGTGAAACTCGCCGAAGCGTTCGGGGCCAAGGGCATCATCTGTTCTGATCCGGATGATCTGGATGATGCGATCATGGAAATGATCAATTACGACGGCCCGGTGATCTTTGATTGCTTGGTTGAGAAACACGAGAACTGCTTCCCGATGATCCCATCGGGCAAACCGCATAACGAAATGCTTCTGGGCGAAGCCTCAACCCAGGGTGCCATCGAATCCGGCGGCGCGGTTCTGGTGTAAGGAGAGAAAACATGGCTGCTCTGAAAATCAAAAAAGGCTCCACAAGCCATTCCGCCTATAATCTGCGCCCGAATTTCTCGGATGTGCTGGAACGCCACACGCTTGCAGTGCGCGTTGATAACGAACCGGGCGTGCTGGCCCGCGTGATTGGTCTGTTTTCCGGCCGTGGGTATAACATCGAAAGCCTGACGGTGGCTGAGGTTGACCACACCGGCCATCAGTCGCGGATCACGATTGTGACCACCGGGACACCGCAGGTGATTGAACAGATCAAAGCCCAACTGGGCCGCATCGTGCCCGTGCACGAAGTGCATGATTTGACTGTCGAAGGCCCTGCAGTTGAGCGTGAGCTTGGCCTGTTTAAAGTGGCTGGCACGGGTGACAAACGTGTCGAGGCGATGCGCCTTGCGGATATTTTCCGCGCCAATGTGGTGGATACAACACTAGAAAGCTTTGTCTTTGAAATCACTGGCGCGCCAGAAAAAATCGATGCCTTTGCCGACCTGATGCGCCCGCTTGGCTTGCAAGAAGTGGCGCGCACCGGCGTTGCTGCACTGTCGCGCGGCGCAGAGTAAGCTCATCCATCACATGACATACGCCTGATTATGGCGGGGCAAAGGGGGCCTAGGCCCCCTTTTTTCTGTACTGCATTAGCTTTTGATCAACGTGTAAAGCCGCCAGCTGGCATGGCCGAGCAGCGGGAAGACGATGAAGAGCCCTAGAAATCCGGGCAACATGGCAAGAAACAGCAAGACCGCAATCAAGATGCCCCAAGCCACCAGTGGAATGAAACTGGTTTGCACTGCCTGAAAGCTGGCGATGATCGCGGTTATGAAATCAATCTCGCGGTCTAGCAACAGCGGCAGTGAAAACACTGTTAACATGAATAAAACCAGGGCAAATACCGCACCAACGGCACTCCCAAAAGCCAGCATCATCAACCCATTAGAGCTAAAATATACATCAAAGCTTGAAGAGATGTTCGTCATCGTAGACAGGCCCAGAAACAGCGCAAAAATCATATGCGCCAGAAAGAACCAGAATAAAAAGAAAATCACGATGATGGCGCAGATCGAGGGCAATTGCCGCCGCCGCTGATGCGCCACAACGCCAAAGATCGCGCCGGGTGTGATTGGCAGGCCCAGATCAAGCCTATGGGACACCTCATACAGCCCCACCGCGGCAAAGGGTCCCAAAAGCGGAAAGCCGATGGCCGCAAAGATCAGCCAATAGCTTTGTCCCGTGGCCAGGGTGATCCAAGTGATCAGCCACCCCCCCAAGACGTAAAAGCCTGCAAAAATAAGACCATAGATCGGGTGCGCCATGAAATCGCGCCAGCCCAATACCAAAGCTTGTTTCAGATGGGAAAACCCAATACTGCCCAATTCGGGCAGCCCCATAGGTTTGGGTGCCTCGGTCATACTCTCCTCCAAAGTATGTTCGCGCGCAGGTCTAGTTCAGCGCGGTTTGGCTTTGAAAGCAAGTGTTTGTCGCGCTGAATGCGGCGCGAGGTGTAGTTATTCTGTGGAGTCAGTCGCCCTGCGCATCCGCGCGGCTTTTGCCCGCTACATTCATCGCCAAGGTCGCCGCCATCAACCCATCCAGATCCCCATCCAAAACCCCTTTAGTATCAGAGGTTTCAAAGTTGGTCCTCAGGTCTTTCACCATCTGATACGGCTGCAGAACATACGACCGGATCTGATTGCCCCAGCCTGCATCGCCCTTGTTTTCATGGGCTTCGTTGATAGCGGCATTGCGACGGTCAAGCTCTTGTTGATAGAGCCTTGATTTCAAAGCCTTCATCGCGATGTCGCGGTTTTGGTGCTGCGATTTTTCCGAGCTGGTCACAACAATGCCCGTCGGAATGTGGGTGATCCGCACCGCAGAGTCGGTGGTGTTGACGTGCTGACCGCCCGCCCCGGAGGAGCGATAGGTATCAATGCGGATATCCGATGGGTTGACGTCGATTTCAATATTGTCGTCCACCACCGGATAGACCCAGACCGAGCTAAAGGATGTGTGGCGCTTGGCGGCGCTGTCATAGGGCGAAATACGCACCAGCCGGTGCACGCCGGATTCTGATTTCAGCCAGCCGTAAGCGTTGTGGCCGGAAATCTTGTAAGCGGCGGATTTGATCCCCGCTTCTTCCCCCGGGCTCATGGATTGCAACTCCACCGTATAGCCGCGTTTTTCGGCCCACCGCACATACATCCGCGCCAGCATCGAGGCCCAGTCACAGCTTTCGGTGCCGCCAGCACCAGAGTTGATTTCAAGGAAAGTGTCATTGCTGTCCGCTTCACCGTCCAGCAGCGCTTCCAGCTCTTTTTCCGCGGCGACGTCTTTGAGGGCAAAGATCGCGTTTTCCGCGTCTTTGACGACCTCTTCGTCGTCTTCCATCTCGCCAAGTTCGATCATCTCGATATTATCAGACAGGTCCGTCGCCAGGCTGTTTACGCCGTCAATCGCATCCACCAGCAACTGGCGCTCGCGCATCAGTTTCTGTGCCGCTTCAGCGTCATCCCAAAGGTTCGGGTCCTCGACACGGGCGTTGAATTCTTCCAGACGATAGGCCGCTGTTTCCCAGTCGAGACGCTGCTTAAGCAGGTCGATGGATTTTTCGATGTCAGCCACGGTGTTCTGAATCTCAGCGCGCATGTCACAGTCCTGTAGGTCGTTTCAGAATAGCGGTGTAAACCACCGCTGGGGGGCGGGCAAGCCGCTGCCGCCGCTTGCCGCCAAATTCCTGAAATGGGTTAATAAAGCCCGCCTGAGCTGAGCGTCCCAAAGGAGGCATCGGGCACCACGGCGCGCTCCCCGGTTGAGGTTGTGACCGCCGTACCAGTGGATTGCACGTCCTCAAACAAAGGCAGGTTGGACCCCATTGCAAAACCGCCGTCAAAGGCCACGCCAAACAGCGGCTCTTCGCCTTCGCGGAAATATTCGGCAACCACATTTGGCCCGCTGGCGTCATCGGCCAGACGCGCACCGCTGAAACGGTCAATTTTGATAAAGCGGCCACCGGGCGGAACGCGGAACTTGCCGGCGCCGTATTTTTCAATGGCGGCTTGCATGAACTCTTGGAACACCGGGCCGCAGGTGTTGCCGCCAAACGTGCCCCGCCCCAGCGGGCGCGGCTGATCATGACCGATATAGCAGCCCGCGGCGATGGAATTGGTAAAGCCGACAAAC
Source organism: Cognatishimia sp. SS12 (assembly GCF_028369055.1). Taxonomy (GTDB): domain Bacteria; phylum Pseudomonadota; class Alphaproteobacteria; order Rhodobacterales; family Rhodobacteraceae; genus Cognatishimia. The sequence goes on from NZ_JAQNCZ010000001.1 coordinate 584,456, forward strand.
CAGACATCGCGCGCCTCATTGGTGGTACCGGTTTTGCCGGCCACCGGCACGGGCAGATCAATGGCGCTGCTGGCAGTGCCGCGATCGACGACGCCGCGCATCATGGAGGTGAGCTGATAGGCGGTGATGGCGTTCATCACCCGCTCGCGGTTTGAGACGATCTGGGGCGCTTTGTCATCATCGATCTGCGCAATGTTACACTCAACACAATCGCGCTGATCGTGGCGATACAGTGTTTTGCCATAGCGGTCCTGCACCCGGTCCACCAGCGTGGGCTCCACCCGTTCACCGCCGTTGGCGAACATCGCATAGGCCGACACCATTTTGAACAGCGTGCTTTCTTCGGACCCCAGAGAGTTCGCCAGGAACAGCCCCATGCGGTCATAAACGCCAAAGCGGCGCGCGTAATCGGCGACCACATCCATGCCCACCTCTTGCGCCAGACGGATCGTCATCAGGTTCCGCGACATTTCGATGCCGGTCCGCAAGGGGGTTGGCCCATAGAATTTGTTGGACGAGTTGCGCGGCCGCCAGAGCCCTTGGGGTGTGTTGATCTCAATCGGGGCGTCAATCACAATCGTCGCGGGGGTGTAGCCGCTGTCGAGTGCGGCGGCATAAACAAAGGGTTTGAAGCTTGAGCCGGGCTGACGCTGCGCCTGGGTGGTGCGGTTAAAGACCGAATCCTGATACGAAAAGCCGCCCTGCATCGCCAGAACGCGGCCGTTGTTGACGTCCATCGCCATAAAGCCGCCCTGCACCTCGCTGACCTGACGCAAGGTCCAGCGGATAAAGCTGCCATCGCTGTCCTTGGTCATGGCGCGCACCAGCACAACGTCGCCCACGGTCAAGAGATCACCCGCGACCTTCGCCTTGGGGCCAAGCGTGCCGTCTTCAAGCTGCTTGCGCGCCCAGGTGACGTCCTCAGCAGGTATGAAATGGCCATCGTCATCCTCGGGCACGTCCTCAATGCCAATGCGGGCGGCGCTGTTGCCCACGCTCAGCACCACCGCCGGGTGCCAGCGGCCATTCAACATGACGTCACGCGGTACCGAGACATTGGCCAGCGCGGCGCGCCAGGCCTCTTCGCTGCCCAGCTGATCCTTGGCGATGGTCTCTCCGGTGCCGCGCCAGACGCCTTGGTCACGATCGTATTTTTCAAGGCTGCGCTGCAGCGCTATGGCGGCAACCTCTTGAAGTTCTGGATCAAGAGTGGCCCGTACCGACATGCCGCCGCTAAAAAACTCTTCTTCGCCAAAATCTCGGCTCAGCTGGCGGCGAATTTCATCGGTGAAATAATCACGTGGCGGCAATTCTGCGCGGAAACTTTCGTAATCGCCATTCTGAACTGAAAGCAATGGTTGAGCTACGGAAGCTTTATATTCATTTTCAGTAAGATAACCGTTTTCCTTCATCTCTTTCAAAACGAAGTCTCGGCGCTGCTGCAAGCGCTCTTTACGGCGCACCGGGTGATAATCACTGGGTGCTTTGGGCAGCGAGGCGAGCACCGCTGCCTCATGCGGGGCCAAGGCGGTGAGCGGCTTGTTGAAATAGGTCTGCGACGCAGCCGCCACCCCATAAGAGTTCTGGCCCAGGAAAATCTCATTCAGGTAAAGCTCTAGAATGCGGTCTTTGCTCAGGCTTTCCTCAACCCGGGTGGCCAGAATGATTTCTTTGATCTTGCGCTCAATCCGGCGGTCGCTGGACAAGAGAAAATTCTTCATCACCTGCTGCGTGATGGTCGAGGCCCCGCGCACGTTTTCACCGCGCGAGCGCACCGCTTCGACCGCCGCGGCTGCGATACCGCGCGCGTCATAGCCGGAGTGTTCGTAAAAATGTTTGTCCTCAGCCGAGATGAAAGCGTTTTTCACCAGATCAGGGATTTCATCGGCGGGGATAAACAGGCGCCGTTCTTTGGCAAATTCATCAATAATGCGCCCCTCGCCCGAATAAATCCGGCTGATGGTCGGCGGCTGGTATTGGGCCAAGGACTCATGACTGGGCAGATCCTGCCCGTAAATAAAGAACACCGCGCCAATCGACAGCGCCACAACGGCAAGGCCCATGGTCAGCAGTGTAAAAAGGCTTCCGAAGAAGGACAGGATGAATCTCAGCACGAGGGCCCCCAAAGATCAGTCATGCACTCTATACTGCGCTGTGCACGGGCGGTCAAAACACAACCGTCACAGGGACGCGCTGATTTTCGCCACCCAATGGCCTATTGGCGCACCAGATCGCGCGCCGCCCGATCGGCAATCACCCAGGCCTGAAGCCCATCGCGCACCCCTTCGGCCACGCGGGCGCGCCAGTCTGCATCCTGCAGATTGGCAAAGTCCCGGTCAGAGGACATAAAGCCCACCTCGATCAGCACCGACGGGATATCCGCCGCCTTGAGCACCGAAAACCCGGCCCGGCGATTGGGTTTACTGTTCAGCTTGCCCACGGTGCCTTGCATGCCCAGCACCATCGCAGTGGCTAAACGCTCAGATCGCGGTGTGGTTTCCTGCCGCGCCAAATCAAGCAGCACATTTGCAATCAGATCGTCGGTGCCCGACAGGTCCGTGCCCGCTAGAACATTGTCCCGGTCATGACGTTCGGCCAGAAATTGCGAGGCTTTGTCGCTGGCGGCATCCGACAGCGTATAAACCGTGGCCCCATGGGCATGCCCCTGCTGCAGCATATCGGCATGGAGTGAAATAAACACGTCTGCGCCCTGCGCATGGGCCAGCGCAACGCGGCCATCCAGCGATACAAATTGATCATCATCGCGCGTCAGATGCACATCAAACCCACCGGCACGGCGCAGGGTATCGCGCAGCTCGCGCGCGAGGGTCAGCATCAGATCCTTTTCTTGCAGGCCATCGCGCTCCGCGCCCGGATCAATCCCGCCGTGGCCGGGATCAATCATCACCACCGTTGGGGCCCAGTCGGGCTTGGGCGCAGGAGGTTTGATATCGCGCGCAGGTTCCGGCAAATCCCAACGCGGATCAGCCGGGGCACCGGCGGCGGCCGCAAAGCTTTCGGCATCTGTGGCGATCAAAATGGCTGATAATTGTGCGCTACCCTCCAGCGTGTTCAGCCGCATTTCTGCCGCTTCAATCTGCATCGGGCTGGCGAGATCCATGACCATACGGCTCCAGCCGGGGCGCAGCCCGCCCATGCGGATCGCCGCAATACGGTCCGTCTGCAAAAGATCCGCCGCCACAACGCCGCGCCAGTCAATTTCGCGAAAGTCCAGAACCAGTCGCCGTGGGTCGTCCAGCGTGAAAATGCGCCAGGGCACCCCTTGGCTAAGCGCGAGATCAATCTGCACGCCGCCGCGCCGGGCATCACGCACCGCGCTTTGGCTGCTGTCCACGCGCGCGAGGGCGCTAAAGCCATCCGTTGCTTCCTGCGCAGAAACAGCAGGCACCAGCGCACAGCTAAGCGCCAGCATCAAACGAAATAGAAATCTCATGGTACCGCCCTTGGTCTTTGGTCCTGATCTTTCACAAAGCGATGGGGCCGCGCAAGCCCCACGGCGGCTTGCAGGCCCGCGCGCCATCACATTCCGGCGAAGTGCCGCGCAGCGGGTTGAGTTCCGTGGTTTTTTCCGCCCTAGTGGCGGCATGACCACCCTGCCCATCCTTCGCCCGTTTTCGCTGCGCGCCACGCTGGCAGCCATGCTCACATGTGTGGTTTTGCTGACCGCCCTGCCCGCCAAGGCCGTAACGCTGCTGCGCGATCCGGACATTGAACATGCGCTGCAACAGCTTGCCGCGCCGATTTTGTCTGCGGCGGGTCTGGGAAATTCCGTACGCATTCTGGTGGTGAAAGACAGCAAGCTGAACGCCTTTGTGGTCGATACCCAACATATATTTTTGCATTCCGGCCTGATCATGCGCAGCGACAGCCCCGAAATGCTGCGGGCGGTGATTGCGCATGAGGCGGCGCATATTGCCAATGGGCATATTGCCCGGCGCCTTGCCAACTATGGCAACGCGCGCACCGCAGCCGGTCTTGGTATTGCGCTGGCGAGCATTGCGGCGGCGGCCACGGGCAATGGGGAGCTCGGCGCAGGCATCGCGCTTGGCGCGACGAGTTCAGCGCAGCGCGTTTTCCTGTCGCATACGCGCGCCGAAGAGGCCTCTGCTGATTCTTCGGCCATTCGCTATATGGTGCGCTCGGGCACAGATACGCAGGGCGCGGTCGATGTGTTCGAACTTTTTCGCGGCCAAGAGCTGCTGAACAGCGCGCGCCAGGATCCTTATGTGCGCAGCCATCCGTTGACCCGCGATCGGTTGCGCACCGCGCGTGCCGCCGCGCAGGCCCATGCGGGCAAAGCCGTGGATGATCCGGCGGCGCGCTATTGGTTTGGGCGCGCCAAGGGCAAGCTGACGGCCTTTTTACGCCAGCCAAAATGGACCAAGCGCCGCCTGAAAGACAGCCCCAGCGAAGATGTGCGCCTGATGCGCGAAGCGGTGATGTATCACCGACAGTCTGAGACCAAAAAAGCGCTGGCAGCGATGGATCGCGTGATCGCGCTGCGCCCCAAGGACCCCTATTATTATGAACTCAAGGGGCAGATCCTGATGGAAAGCCGCAATGTCGGCGCGGCCCTGCCCGCCTATAAGCGCTGCGTTGACCTTGCGCCGCAGAATGCGCAATGCCTCGGCAGTTACGGGCGCGCGCTTTTGGCGGCTGGGCAGATCCGCCCCGCGCTGAGCGTGCTGGAGCGCGCGCGCAGCCGCGATTTTCGCGATGCGCGGGTGTTGCGCGATCTGGGGTCGGCCTATGCGCAGGCGGGCAATCCGGGCATGGCCTCGGTGGCCGCCGCCGAAAGATACGCCTTGCAGGGGCGCATGAAAGATGCAGGTATTCAAGCCAAACGCGCGGCTGGGCTTTTGCCGACCGGATCCCCGGGCTGGCGGCGCGCAGATGATATTATTCTCGCCGCGAAACGCGCAGAGAAAGACAAAAAGTAGGAGCATTCCCGTGAAACGATTTCTGATGGCTACGGCCCTGATCGCCTTGACCCAGCCAGCCAGCGCGCTGGATCTGAAAACCATGAGCGATGAGGAACGTCAGATCTTCCGCGAGGAGGTGCGCGCCTATCTGCTGGACAATCCAGAGGTCATTATGGAAGCGGTTGCGGTGCTGGAGCAGCGCCAGGCCCAAGATCAGGTCTCTGCGGATATGAACCTGGTGGCGGCCAATGCCGATGCGATTTTTGACGATGGCTATTCCTGGATCGGCGGCAACCCGGAGGGTGATTTCACCATGGTTGAATTCGTCGATTATCGCTGTGGCTATTGCCGCCGGGCGCATGACGAAGTCAAGGAACTGGTTCAAGCGGATGGCAATATCCGCCTGATCGTCAAAGAATTTCCGATCCTCGGCGAAGATTCCGAGGCCAGCGCGCGCTTTGCCATTGCGGTCAAAAACACGCTCGGTGCAGAGGCCTATGCCAAGGTCAATGACGCGTTGATCCGTTTGAATACCGGCATCAATGAGGTTGCGCTGCGCCGCCTGTCGGCCACCCTGGGCTTTGACGCAGAGCCGCTGCTGGCGATGATGGATGACGCAAGCGTGACCGCCGAAATTCAGCAGACGCGCCTATTGGCACAGCGGCTTCAGATCACCGGCACGCCGACCTTTGTGATGCAGGACGAAATGATGCGCGGCTATGCGCCACTGGACACCATGCAGCAAATCGTGGCGCAAAAACGTGGTTAAGGGGCGTTACGCCCTGTCTGTTTCTGCGGCGCGGGCGGCCTCTAGCTGGGCCGCCTTCGCTTCGACCTGCTCCACGATGTGATCCACCATTTGATCGTTGGACAGTTTGTGGCTTTGTTTGCCCGCCAGATAGACCATGCCGGACCCTGCGCCGCCGCCGGTAAAGCCGACATCGGTCATCAAAGCCTCGCCCGGGCCATTGACCACACAGCCGATGATCGACAGGCTCATCGGGGTTTTGATATGTTCAAGTCGTTTCTCAAGAGTCTCAACAGTCTTAATGACATCAAAGCCTTGGCGCGCGCAGCTGGGGCAAGAGATGATGTTCACACCGCGGTGCCGCAGCCCCAGAGATTTCAGGATTTCAAAGCCAACCTTGACCTCTTCGACCGGATCCGCTGACAGGCTGACGCGCAGCGTATCGCCGATGCCCATACACAAGAGCTGCCCCATGCCGATGGCGGATTTGATGGTGCCAGACACAAAACCACCCGCTTCGGTAATCCCCAGGTGGATCGGCGCATCAGTGGCGTCCGCCAGCATCTGATAGGCGGCGGAGGCCATGAAGACATCCGAGGCTTTCACGCTGATCTTGAATTCGTGAAAATCATTGTCCTGCAGGATCTTGATATGATCAAGGCCCGACTCAATCATCGCATCGGGGCATGGTTCGCCGTATTTATCCAGCAGGTGCTTTTCCAGAGAGCCGGCGTTCACGCCAATGCGGATCGAGCAGCCATGATCTTTTGCGGCTTTGATCACCTCTTTGACGCGGCTGTCATCGCCAATATTGCCCGGGTTGATCCGCAGACAGGCGGCCCCGGCCTCGGCGGCTTCGATGGCGCGTTTGTAGTGGAAATGGATGTCAGCCACGATCGGCACCGGGCTTTCTTTGCAAATCTCGCGCAATGCCTGCGTTGCCGCGACATCGGGGGCCGAAATGCGCACGATATCCGCGCCCGCCTCTGCCGCTGCCAGAACTTGTGCCAGTGTCGCTTTGACGTCCGAACTGTCGGTATTGGTCATCGTCTGCACCGAAATCGGGGCATCGCCCCCGACGGGCACATTGCCCACCATGATCTGGCGCGATTTGCGGCGTTCAATGGTGCGCCACGGGCGAATATGGTTCACAGACATGAAAAAGCCCCATCCGAAAGTCGTTGGGGCCTATGTAAGCTGCCCCCATCGCGGGGGCAATGCATCTGGTCAAAGAAAACTAGTCTTCCTCGACAACCACGCTGGCGGCTTGCGCGACGGCCACAACTTCGGCCAGTGCGGCATCGCCGGAAATATCCGCAACGGCAAAATTTTCTTCGACGGCGGTCACGTCAATGGCCAGGTTTTTGACAACACCGGTGCCCTGACCCGCGGGGCCGCGAATTTCGCCGTTCAAGCGGAAATAAACAGACCCGGACATGCCCGCCTGCAGCGTTGGCGCGTTTTCCGTATTGGGCACGATGAATTCTTCGCCGGTATCCAGCGTCTTTTCAAACAGGATTGAGCCATCTGCGGCGCGCACGCGCACCCAAGCGGGGCGCACGGCGAACATCACGACTTCTGGGTCAGCTTCCTCCAGAACCTGCGGCACGACAGGTGCGGCTGGTTCAATGGCTTCGGCTGCCAGAATTGGCGCGCTGCGTTCTGGCATAAAGGTGCCAATGCTCTGTGGGTTCAGCGTCGAGATCGGCGCATCCCGCGACACCAGCACCGGAACATCCAGCGCCTGCGGGCGATAGAGCCGATCAAGCTTGTTTTCTGGCGGGGTAAAGACGCCAGAGGCCTGCACAGCGCTTTCCACTTCGTCAATGGCCGCTTCGGTCAACGGATCAAGCGCCGAAAGCACAACAGGCGTTTGCTCAACCGGGGCCAGGCGCACGCGCTGCACTTCGTTCAGAACGCTCCAGCCGCCATAGCCAATGCCGCCGATCAGCGCGAGCAGCACCAGCGAAGAGCCGATGGCGCGCGGTTCAATCCGCGACAGGATGGACTCCTGCACCGGCACAAAGCCGGCATTGGCCTTGGCAAACGGGTTGCTTTCGGCTTTGGCGGCAATCGGCGTATCTGGTTTGCGTTTGCTAGAGGCTTCCGAGGACATGCCATGGGCGGTTTGAAACCCGCTTTCGCGACAGAATTTCGCAAAGGTTTCATCCGGATCCATGTTGAGATAGCGCGCATAAGAGCGCACGTATCCGGCGATGAACCCCGGCGTTTCAAAGGCGCTTGGATCAGCATTTTCGATGGCTGCAATATAAGAAGCTTTGATGCGCAATTCCCGCTGAACATCCAGCAGTGATTTCCCAATGGTTGCGCGTTCACCGCGCATCTCGTCGCCGAGTCGGAATTCGTAATCGTCAAAACCTTTGGGGGCCTCTTCCGCCGCCTCCGGTTTGCGCCATTTGCGCGTAATCATGCTCAAAGCCTCACTGCCAAAACAGTCCGAGAAAATTCCCCGATTCGAACTGCCCCCACTTTTATTGAGACCAATATAACACAGATCAAGGCTTTATGCACCAGATGCTGTGTCAGCCCGCCAGTTCGGCGCGATTTAGCGCACAGTGGGACCAAAGTTCGTCCATGGCTTTGACCAGCGCATCAATCTCTTTGGGGCCATGCACCGGCGAAGGTGTAAACCGCAGCCGCTCGGTGCCGCGTGGCACCGTCGGGAAGTTGATTGGCTGCACATAGATGCCGTGATCTTCCAGCAGCATGTCGCTCAACTTTTTGGTGTGTACCGGGTTGCCCACAATCACCGGAACAATATGCGTGCCGTGATCAATAATCGGCAGGCCCAGCCCCTTGAGACGCATTTTCAGGATTTTGGCCTGCAGTTGATGCTGCTCGCGCAGGGTCTGATCCTGCTTGAGATGCGCGATCGAAGCGGCGGCGGCCGCAGCGACGGCTGGCGGCATCGATGAGGTAAAGATGAACCCCGGCGCATAAGAGCGGATGGCGTCGCACATCTGCGCGCTGGCCGCGATATAGCCGCCCTGCACGCCATAGGCCTTGGCCAATGTGCCGTTGATAATGTCGATGCGGTCACTCAGCCCGTCCCGTTCGGCGACGCCGCCCCCGCGCGGGCCATACATGCCCACGGCATGGACCTCATCCAAATAGGTCAGCGCGCCAAATTCATCCGCCAGATCACAGATTTCAGCCATCGGACCAAAATCGCCATCCATGGAATAGATCGATTCAAACGCAATCATTTTTGGCGCGGCCGGATCATCGGCCTCAAGCAGCGCGCGCAGATGCGCCAAATCATTGTGGCGGAAAATCCGCTTGGCCCCGCCGTTGCGGCGGATGCCTTCGATCATCGAAGCATGGTTCAGCTCATCCGAATAGATGATCAGGCCGGGAAACAGCTTGTGCAAGGTCGACAGGGTCGCATCATTGGCGTTGTAGGCGCTGGTAAACAGCAGCGCGCCCTCTTTCTGGTGCAGGTCTGCCAGCTCGGCCTCTAGACGATTGTGATAGACCGTTGTGCCAGAAATATTGCGCGTCCCGCCCGAACCTGCGCCGGTGGCGTCAATCGCTTCGTGCATCGCCTCAAGCACTACCGGATGCTGCCCCATCCCCAGATAGTCGTTGCCACACCAAACGGTGATCGGGCGTGTCGTGCCATCTTCGCGGCGCCAGATGGCGTGTGGGAAATGCCCGTTGGTACGTTCGATATCAATGAACGTGCGATAGCGGCCTTCTTCGTGAAGACGTTTCAGAGCTTGATCGAGCGTCGCGGAATAATCCACTGGCGTCCCTCCGGTTTGCTGGCTGGCAGCTTGCGACCTTACGAGATTCGCCGCACGGGCGAAAAAATGACTGTTAAGGATTGGATATACTGCGCGTTTTCGTTGGATGCCACCATACAATTTGTCGCTCTCGCGACTTTGATCCAGATCAACATCCTTTCGCGGCGTCTGGACAGTGCGCCAAAGCTTGTTAGGGTCGCGCAAAATCAGACCGCTGAAAGGACCCTCATCATGTCTTTGGATACCGTGTTGCGCCGGATCGACGCAGAGATGCCCGCCGCCACCGAGCGCCTGCTGGAGCTGCTGCGCATTCCGTCAATTTCCACCGATCCCGCTTATAAAAAAGACTGCGACGCCGCCGCAGATTGGTTGGTCGCGGACCTCGCTTCAATTGGTGTAAAGGCGGAAAAACGCGCTACGCCGGGCCATCCGATGGTGGTGGGCCATGTTGAGGGTGACGGGCCGCATGTGCTGTTTTACGGCCATTATGACGTACAGCCGGTTGATCCGCTGGACCTGTGGCATTCTGACCCATTTGCCCCCGCCCTCGAAGACACCCCGGCGGGCAAGGTCATTCGCGGGCGCGGTGCGTCTGATGACAAAGGGCAGTTGATGACCTTTGTCGAAGCCTGCCGCGCCTGGCAGGCCGAACATGGCCGCCTGCCCTGCAAGATCACCTTTTTCTTTGAGGGCGAAGAGGAAAGCGGCTCCCCATCGCTGGTGCCCTTTATGGAAGAGAACGCAGATGAGCTGCGCTCAGACGTTGCTCTGATCTGCGACACGGGTCTTTTCCAAAGCAAAACTCCGGCGATCATCACCCAACTGCGCGGGCTTTTGGGCGAAGAACTGACGATCAAAGCGGCGGATAAAGATCTGCATTCTGGCATGTTCGGCGGCGTGGCGATGAACCCGATCCGCGTGCTGACCAAGATCATCGCCGGGCTGCATGATGCCAATGGGCGCGTCACCCTGCCTGGCTTTTATGACGGCGTTGCTGATCTGCCCGAAGAGGTGGCGCAGCAATGGCAGGGGCTGGCCTTTGATCACAAGGCGTTTTTGGGGGATGTCGGGTTGTCGGAGCCTGCGGGCGAAATCGGGCGTACACCGTTGGAAATGATCTGGTCGCAGCCAACCTGCGAAGTGAATGGCATCTGGGGGGGCTATACCGGAGAAGGGTTTAAAACCGTGCTGCCTGCCGAAGCTTCGGCCAAGATCAGCTTCCGTCTGGTCAGCGATCAGGACCCGCATAAGATCCGCGAAGCGTTTCGGGCCTATGTGAGCGCGCAGCTGCCCGCGGACTGTACGGTGGAATTCAAAGGGCACGGGGCATCGCGCGCCTCGACCATGTCCACCGATCATGCGGCCTTTGAGCAGGCGCGCCAGGCCCTGTCCGATGAATGGCCCGAGGCCGCGGCCTTTGCCGGTTGTGGCGGATCGATCCCGATTGCGGGACATTTCAAACGTATTCTGGACACCGATGCCATGCTGATCGGCTTTGCCAGGGATGACGATCAGATCCATTCCCCGAATGAAAAATATGATCTGGAAAGTTTTCACAAAGGCATCCGCAGCTGGGCGCGCATTCTGGATGCCATGACCCGGTCTTGATGTTGTCGCGCGCGCAATATCTGCCCAAGCTGCGCGCGCAACACATTATTTTTGCTCAGGAAAATGCGCGCGCGATGAGACGCAAAAAAATGCGGAAAAATATCGGATTGCCCCTTGCGCCCCCCGGGGGTTTTTAGCTAAACACCCCCTCACGGACAGGTGGCCGAGTGGTCGAAGGCGCACGCCTGGAAAGTGTGTAGGCGGGAGACCGTCTCCAGGGTTCGAATCCCTGTCTGTCCGCCACTCTTCTTCTTCATGACGATCCCCGGGTTCTTCCATCGAACCGCCCGGCAAAAAACAACCACCCCGTGGGGTGGCTGTCTGGCTGCTCTCTTTTCAGACCCTGCGGATTACCAGGAATTATACCCAAGGTATTTGCCGGACATTTCTAATTTAACCCGGTCGCCCTTTTCATGCGGCACGCGGGTGAGTTTCATGTCAAAATCAATCGCTGACATGATGCCTGTGCCGAATTTCTCTTCGATCAGCGCTTTGATGGTTGGCCCATAGACCCCGACGATTTCATAAAGGCGATAGATGCAGGGATCGGTTGGCACCGTTTGCTCCCAGACCTTGGTGGGCGGCTCTTGTAGCACGCTGATGGCCTCTTGCGGCAGGCCAAGCGCCGTCACCAAGGCTTCGGCCTTATCGGCGGGAAAGGCGTTCATGCCCATACAGGCCGAATGGGTCCAAACCGGGGACATGTCGATTTGTTCGGCGATGCCCTCCCAGGTCAATCCGGCCTGTTTTTTGGCCGAAAGGATCATGACGGTCACGTCCTCTTTGGACATCATCACTGGCACTTCAAAAGTATCTTTCATATTGGTCTCCGTTAAGTAGTCACAAGCCAAGCGCGGTCAGCCCAGGATGGTCATCCGGGCGCCGCCCCTGCGGCCAAAGGAACAGCCGGTCTTTGTCATCAATGGGCACATCGTTGATCGAGGCATGGCGTTCCGCCATCAGCCCGTTTTCATCAAATTGCCAGTTCTCATTGCCGTGGGCGCGATACCATTGGCCGGTTTCGTCGTGCCATTCGTAGCAAAAGCGCACCGCGATGCGATTAGGGCCATAGGCCCAGATTTCCTTGATCAGCCGATAGCCGTTTTCGGTGCGCCATTTTTCGGTCAGAAACGCTTCGACCTCGGCGCGCCCGTTCAAAAATTGCGACCGGTTGCGCCATTTTGTGTCCGGCGTATAGGCCAGCGCCACTTTGGCCGGGTCACGTCCGTTCCAGCCGTCTTCGGCCATGCGCACCTTTTTCACTGCGTCGTCATAGGAAAACGGCGGCACCGGCGGGCGGGGTTGAATCGGGGTCGTCACGGTTCTGCTCTTTCATTCATTGACCGCGCGCAGCACGGGTTCGTCTTCATCGTTGGCTTTCGGGTCCTCGGGCGCAGGCGCGGTCAGATCAATGCGCACGGTGTCCGGGGTCAGATCAGCAGCGTCACTTTGCTGGCCCGCCAATTCCTTTGAGCGGTGCCCAAGGAATTGCACCAAATGGTTGCGGATTGGGTAGTAATTCGCATGCTCGATAATCTCTGTCCGGTTGCGCGGGCGCGGAATGGTGATCTCAACGCTTTCCGCGACACGGGCAAAAGGCCCATTGGTCATCAGCAGAATGCGGTCGGCCAGCAAGATCGCCTCGTCGATGTCATGGGTGATCATAAAGACGGTCTGCTCGGTCCCGCCCCAGATCTTAAGCAGCTCATCCTGAATGGTGCCCCGTGTCAGCGCGTCCAGCGCCCCAAAGGGTTCATCCAAAAGCAGCAGCTTTGGGTGGTTGGCAAAAGCGCGTGCAATTGACACTCGCTGACGCATACCGCCTGAGAGCTGGCTGGGTTTGCGGTGCACAACGTCACCTTCGAGGCCCACCATCGCAAGATATTCGCGCGCGTGTTCCTCAACCTTGGCCTTGGACCAATCGGGATAGCGCGCCTTAACGCCAAAGGTGACATTCTTGAGCGTCGAGAGCCAGGGCAGCAGGGAATAGTTCTGAAACACCACCCCGCGATCCAGCGAGGGGCCCGAAACGGCATAGCCGTCCATTTTCACCACGCCGGAGGTCGGCTCTGCCAGACCGGCGAGGATGTTCATAATTGTGGATTTGCCGCAACCGGAATGGCCCAGAATGCAAACAAATTCACCCTTTTCAATCCCGAAGCTGGCGTTTTCAAAGACCGTCAGCGTGCCGCCATTTCCTTCCGGAAATTTCTGCGTCAGACGCTCGATACTGAGATAGGATTTTGACACGTGGTGGCTCCTTATTCGACGTAGGCAACGGTGCGCTGCAGGAAAGCAAAGCTTGAATCCAGCAGCATGCCCACGACGCCGATCATGAGGATTGAGAAAATCACAGAGGTCAGATCGAGGTTGTTCCACTCGTTCCAGACGTAATAGCCAATGCCGGTGCCGCCCACGAGCATCTCGGCCGCCACGATGACCAGCCATGCAATCCCGATAGAGATGCGCATGCCTGTGATGATCGTCGGGGCTGCAGCGGGCAGGATCACGGTAAAGGCCGTGCGCAGGCTGCTGAGTTCGTGGGTCCGGGCGACATTCACCCAATCTTCGCGGACGCCCGCCACGCCAAAGGCGGTGTTGATCAGCATCGGCCAGATCGAGCAGATGAAAATCACAAAGATCGCGCTGGCTTCGCTGTCCTGAATGATAAATAGCGCCAGCGGCATCCATGCCAGGGGCGAAATCGGCCGCAGCACCTGGATAAAGGGGTTAAACGCCTTATAGGCCACTTGGCTCATGCCGATGAGAAACCCGAAAGGCACCGCCACCAGCGCGGCCAACAGATAGCCCGCCAGAACCCGATAGATCGAATAGCCGATCTGAATACCAATACCCTTGTCGTTGGGGCCAGCATCATAAAACGGGTTTGACAGCTGTTCCCACGCCTTGATCAGCACATCGCTCGGCGGCGGCACTGCGGCTTTTGGGGCCCCCAGCCCGCTGAGTTTTTCATATTCTGTCAGGTCCTCAAGGGACTTCTGGGCGGGAATGGCGGCCTCCCAAATCAGGAGGCCGACCAGCAACATCACCACCGATAACAGGATGGCGCGTTGGTTTACTGAAAGCTGATCCAGCATGATCACGCTTTTCCGATGGCAAAGCTCTTGGCGTAGGCTTCAGGCTCTGCCGGATCAAAGGTTTTGCCCATGATGGTATGGGATTTATAGGTGATGTCCGGAGCGTCATAGCCCAGATCATTCATGACCTTCTTGGCGTCAGCCGCCAGATAGACCTGCTCGGCCACCTTTTTGTAGTCGACATCGCCCTCGATATAGCCCCAACGTTTCATCTGCGTCAGGATCCAGACACCCATCGAATGCCAGGGGAATGGGTCAAAGTCGATGCGATCCGGGACGCGCTGCACCTCGCCCAGACCATCGGCATAGGTGCCCGTCAGAACCTGTTCGATCACCGGCACCGGCTGGTTCAGATAGTTTGCAGGCGCAATCGCAGAGGAAATTTCCTTGCGGTTGTCCGGGTTGGAGGCAAACTGCGTCGCATCAATGATCGATTTCAGCAGCGCGCCATAGGTGTTGGGCAATTCGGTCGCAAAGCTGAGCGGCGCGGCAAAGGCGCAGCATGGGTGGCCTTCCCAGATGTCTTTGGTCAGCATGTGAATAAAGCCGATGCCTTCCCAGACCGCACGTTGGTTGAACGGATCCGGCGACAGATAGCCATCAAGGTTGCCCGCACGCAGGTTTGCGACCATTTCTGGCGGCGGCACCACGCGGATCTGGATATCAACATCCGGGTCCAACCCATGTTCCGCCACATAATAGCGCAGCAGGAAGTTGTGCATGGAATATTCAAATGGCACCCCGAAGGTGAAACCTTTCCACTGTTTCGGATCGCGCTTGTCCAGATGCTCGTTGGACAGAACAATGGCCTGGCCATTGATGTTTTCCACCGCGGGCATGATGTAAGGCGTCGCCACGGAGCCAGCGCCAAGCGTCATGGCCAGAGGCATTGGTGTCAGCATGTGGCTGGCGTCATATTCGCCGGACAAAGATTTGTCGCGCGCCACGGCCCAGCCCGCGGTCTTGATGACCTGTGCGTTCAGACCATAGCGTTCATAAAAGCCCATGGGCTGCGCCATGATGATTGGCGTGGCGCAGGTGATTGGCACAAAACCGATATTGAGGTCGGTCTTTTCCGGCGTGCCCAGATTGTCAAGAATGGCCGCTTTGGCCTTGTCCATTGGAAAGACCGAGGCCAGCGCCGCCGCGATGGTGCCGCCGCCCATCATCCCCATGAAAGACCGGCGGCTCACGTCATTCTGGCCAAACATCGAGCGGACAACCGCGCTTTCGACCGCACGTTCCAGCATGTCATCAGATGACATGGTTTTGGCTTCGACATGGTCGTGGTCATGCCCGTGGCCGCTGACGCATCCCTCGCATCCACAATCTGCACCGTGGCGCAGATCCGTTTTTTCTGAGAATGGATTTCCCAAACTTTTAATAGTCATTTTCAACCCCATCTGTTGGTCCTCCTTAGTGTTCCAGCGCAAAGGCCCATAAAAAAGCCACTGACTAATATTTGTGCATTGGGGAAATTTCACCGTTTTCCAGTGGGTTAATCTGGTTTTGCTTCACAGGTGCATTACGATATTTCGTGAATTACGATATTTCGTATGTGATGACGCCCCTTGGCGGTTAACCTTTGGGCATGCGCGACGAATCTCATTTCATTCTTGATGCCCTGCCCGAAGCGGCCGTGTTGCTGAACGCGCGGACAGATCAGATATTGGCCGCCAATGATAAGGCAGCGCAGATGCTGGAGTGCCCGCTCGCGACGCTGCAGACCACCGCGTTCTCGGGTTTTGTCGGCGCCGCTTTGCCCAAATTTGTGGTCTTCATCGAAGAGGTTGATCACCGCAGCGAGGGCTGGACCCGCGACATCCCGCTAGTGACCTATGACAAAGCCCCACTGACCGTTGAAATCAGAGCCCGCTGTCTGGAACACGACCCGGGGCACTTCCTCTTGTTGCTGAGCGACCTGCAATCGCTGGAAGATCGGGCAAACGCCACCCAGGCGCAGGAAATGTATCGCGCGGGTCTGGGCACTTGGAAACGCGCCGAAGCCTTTTTCGGCGAGTTGGAGCGGCAAAACCAACTGATCCTCAACGCCGCAGGCGAAGGCATCTATGGGATCAACGCTGAGGGCAAAACCACCTTTGTAAACCGCGCGGCCCAGGAAATGCTCGGCTGGACCAGCGAAGATCTGTTTGGTCGCGACATTCACAAGATGATCCACCATCATCATCTCAGCGGCGAAAGCTACCCGGCGCATGATTGCCCGATTTACCGGTCGTTCCGATTTGAACAAGTGCACCGGATCGAGGACGAGGTGTTCTGGCGCAAGGATGGCAAACCCATTCGGGTGGAGTATGTGTCGACCCCCATCTATGACCAGCAGGTGCTGGCCGGGGCGGTGGTGATTTTTCGCGATATCACCGAGCGCAAGGAAAACGAACGCAAGTTGCAGGCCGCTCTTGAAGAGGTCGCCGGCTTGCGGGATCGGCTGGAGCAGGAAAACGCCTACCTACAGGAGGCGATCACCTCAGAGCGGGCGCACCACGATATTATCGGCAGCTCGGCCGCGACCAAGCAGGTGCTGGCGCGGATCGACCTGGTGGCCAACACCGAAGCAACGGTTTTGATCCATGGCGAGACCGGCACCGGAAAATCGCTGGTGGCGACGGAAATCCACAAATCCAGCGCCCGCGCGCGGCGCCCGCTGATCCACTTCAAATGCGGCTCGGTCGCGCCAGAAAATGTCGAGGCCGAACTATTCGGTCAACTGCGCGGGGCCTATTCTGCGGCCACCCGCGACAAGCCCGGCAAACTAGAGCTCGCCCATGGGGGCACGCTGTTCATTGATGATATCGAAGAGTTGCCCTTTGAAATTCAAGGCAAGCTGCTGCACGCCCTGCAAAGCGGCCAGGTGACACGTCTGGGGGATACACGGGAAAAGCCGCTGGATGTCAGGGTCATCGCGGCGACATCGCTGCTGGAAACCAGTCTGGCGCGCAATGACCGCCTGCGCGAAGATCTCTATCTCTTTTTGAATGTCTTCCCGATCCACTGCCTGCCCTTGCGGCAACGCCGCGATGACATCGCGCCGCTGGCGGCGCATTTGCTGCGGATCATTTGCCGCCGCCTCAACCGCGCCTTGCCGATCATGACCGAAGGCGTCGTGCAGCAGCTGCAGTCTTATGATTGGCCCGGTAATGTGCGCGAGCTGCACAACGTGATGGAGCGCGCGGCAATTGTTTCGCAGGGCAACAAGCTGGTGGTTGAGCTGAACGTGACCGCGGCGCAAGCCCCGGACAACACCTCGCGCTTTCAGACCGAGGCCGTGATGCAAGAGATGATGAAACAGAACGTCATCGCCGCGCTGCGCGAGGCTGGGGGGCGCGTGTCCGGCAAAAACGGTGCGGCGGAGCTGTTGGATATCAAGCCAACCACGCTGTATTCACGCATCAAAACCTACGACATCCAAGACGCAGATTGGCGCTGAAGTTGACGCAGGTCAAGGACAGGTCAGCCCTGTGATGTCATGGTCTGGGCGCATAATAAAGGAGCCCGCCATGACCGGACAGACCACTGCCGCGCCCACGATCAATGCCAAAACCGACCCCGCCGACCCAGCGCTGAAGGCTGCGGCCACGGCTGAGATCATCGGTTTTGAGAACGGCGAATACCCCTATGCCCAACGGATGGGGCGCAAAGCCTACGAGGCCGAGAAAGCCGCGCTGCAGGTTGAGCTCTTGAAGGTGCAGCACTGGATCGAAGAGACCGGACAGAAAGTCGTTATGCTGTTTGAGGGGCGCGATGCGGCTGGCAAAGGCGGCACCATCAAGCGGTTTATGGAGCATCTCAACCCGCGGGCGGCCCGGGTTGTGGCGCTCAACAAACCCAGCGATCATGAACGCGGCCAGTGGTTTTTTCAGCGCTATATCAAACATTTGCCAACCGCAGGTGAAATCGTGCTTTATGACCGCAGCTGGTATAATCGGGCTGGGGTCGAACGGGTGATGAACTTCTGTGAACCCTCTGAATACCTTGAATTTATGCGTCAGACGCCTGAATTTGAACGGATGCTGACGCGCAGTGGCATCCGGCTGTTCAAATATTGGTTTTCGGTCACGCAGGAGGAACAGCGCCGTCGATTTGCCGCGCGCGAAACCGACCCGCTGAAGCAATGGAAGCTGTCGCCGATTGACCGCGCAAGTCTGGACAAATGGGATGATTACACCGAAGCCAAGGAGGCGATGTTCTTTTACACCGACACCGCAGATGCCCCTTGGACGGTGATCCGCTCAAACGACAAAAAACGCGCGCGCCTCAACTGCATGCGGCATTTTCTTGCCCGTTTGGATTACCCGGGCAAGGACCACGCGCTGGTCGCGGCCCCGGACCCCAAGATCGTGCATCATGCAGAGGCTGTTGTTCATGCCTCAGATCACATTCTGGCGGCATCCCTGCACCCTAAAACGCGCAAACGGTGATCTCAGCGCGCTCACATGCCATCCGCAAACGGCCCGTCACCCAGTCTGCCCTGGCGGCATCAGGATTGGGTGAGGGGCAAGGACACTGTGACGGTTGTGCCGACGTCTTTTTCGCTGTCCAGCGTGATGGTGCCGTTATGGGCATGCACAAAGCTTTTGGTGAAAAACAATCCGTTGCCCACCCCGGAAAAGGCGCGTTTGTCCGAAGAATCTTCTTGGGTGAATTTGTCAAAGGCGCGCGGCACAAACTCTTCGGACATGCCGCAACCGTTGTCTTTGACGGCGACGGTCACGCTGCGTTCATCGGTCAGAACACGCACCGTGACCGCGCCGCCCTGCCCCGAAAACTTGATGGCATTGCCGAGCAATTCCTGAAAAACCTGCGACAGTTTTTCTGGGTCAGCATACATCTTGATCGTATCTGAGGCGCAGATTTTCTTGATCTCAATCTGCTTTTGCGCAGCGGCCATGCTGCAGGCCTCAATCACCTCATCCAGAAAATTGCATAGGCAGAATTCGCGGCATTCAAGGTCCAGGTTCTCGGACTGAAATTTCTCAAAGGCCAGCAGGCTTTCGATCAGCGCGTTCAGCCGTTGCCCCGAGCGGTCCGCCATATCGACAACACGCGCGCCCGCCTCGCTGAGCGCGCCGGTACTGCCGGATTTCAGCAAGCCAATCGCTCCGATAATGGCGGTCATGGGCGTGCGCAATTCGTGGCTGATCGTTGAAATGAAATCCGCCTTCGCGCGAAAGCCCGCCTCTGCGAGTTCCAGAAGGCGCGATTTTTCGTCCGCGATCCGAGCTTGATTGCGCGCATCCAGCCAGAAAATGCTGATCATTAGGATGGCGACCAGCACCGTTGCATACGACATCAGTCTGAGACGGGTAGAAATGCGGCGCAGATCGTCCCGCACCGCTTTTTCGGCATCGCCCGCAACGTCAAGCGCCACAAGCGAAAGATCATGCATGCGGCTTTCAAACGGGTAGAAGGCACCAAGAATACGCAGCGCTTTGCCCCTGTCCGTATCCCCGAGGCCAGTCACATTGGTATCCTGCGCCCGCAGCGTCGCGCCTAAATCGTTGATGACGTTCAGCTCCGCATCCATGTCGCGCAGCCACGCCCCGGCATCCCCTTGCGACGCGATATTCCAGCGGCTCCAAAGCAAGTCAAAACGGTGGTTCACGGTTGTATGTTCATAGCCCGGTGCCTCCGCAACGTAGAGGGCGAGCGCTTTGTTGAACTTCAGCAATTCCACTTCAATCTGGGTGGCCATCCAAAGGGGGCCACCCCGGTGGTTTGACTTTGCATGCAGCAAGGATTCTTGCGCAGAATTGAACGTGAAAAGTCCGGCGACCAACCCGATCAGAACGGTGATGATCGCCGCGCGCTTCGCGAGCCGCCAGTCAATCATTTAGTCAGTTCAAGTTTTGCCAGTTGCCACACAAGACGGTTGTTGAAATTCGGATCATTCAGTTCTGCGTAATCATCCATCGGGTAGATCACCCAGATCGGTCCTTTGTCACGGCGCGACAGAAACTCCCCATCTTTCTTGATGGCGAGGATCACCTCGTATTGGTCGGCCTCGATCAAGGGTGCGTCTGCGCTATAGTCGTTCAGCGCCACCAGTTTCACCGTGGTTGCACCACTAGGCTGTATCAGCGCCACCACATCACGCAGCAATGGCCCCGAGAACCGGGGGGTTCCATCGACGTATTCATTGCCTGTCACCACCTCGGTCTGGGGCAGCGCCAAGAGTTCATCCATGGTCATTTCCATGGTTTCCGTCTGTACCTGATTGGTGTGATCCACAAGGGTCAGAACCGTGTCTGCCTGTACCATCGCTGCGCTAAAAATCAGCGCTGCGCTTGTGGCAATGGCCTTAGCCGCTTGTCCAAGCATCTGAAATTCCCTTTACACAAGGTTTCTATCTATGCGGGAATTCTGATCAGAAGCGCAACTGCTGTCAAGGCAACGAGAAGTTTCAAAAGTATATTAACTGATAGAGGGCAACTTCCGGCTCATTTACATCACTATTGTCATCGAATGAGCGACAAAACATAAACAATTTTAGGATTATCGGCGCGATCGTTCAGGCCGCGGCACCACTATCCAAAGTGCAGCGCCACGCGGCGGTTCTGTTTGCCTTTTTTCTCAATCTTGCCAATGCGGACATGGCCGATTTCGCCTGTGCGGGCGACATGTGTGCCGCCGCAGGGCTGGAGATCGACCTGCTCGCCGCCCTGCCCGATCATCACCAATCGCACATGGCCGCTGCCCATTGGCGGCTTGACCGACATGGTTTTCACCAGCTGCGGATTGGCCAGCAATTCGTCATCGGTGATCCACATCTCTGAGACGGGCAGATCGCGTCTGATCAACTCGTTCAACTGTTCTTGCAGCACATCCTTGTCCGCAGGCGCGTCCGGCATATCAAAATCAAGCCGGCCCTTTTCAGCCCCAATCGCGCCGCCGGTGACAGGCAGCGGGATGATGACCGACAGCAAGTGCAGCGCGGTATGCATGCGCATGTGACGGTGGCGGCGGTCCCAATCCAGTTTCTGGATCACCTCGGCACCAAC
The DNA here is from genome assembly GCF_028369055.1 of Cognatishimia sp. SS12. Classification (GTDB taxonomy): domain Bacteria; phylum Pseudomonadota; class Alphaproteobacteria; order Rhodobacterales; family Rhodobacteraceae; genus Cognatishimia. The sequence continues at coordinate 605,636 of NZ_JAQNCZ010000001.1, forward strand.
GGGCGGAAGGGCCGCTGGTTCTGCGGGCACCAGCGCAATGTCTTTGCCATCCGCCTTGACGCTGGTCGCAATGCTGAGCGCACCGCCATCCCAGATCAGCGCGCCACTGTCACCCGGTTGCCCGCCGCCGGTGGGATAAAACAGGGTTTCGTCCAGAATGACCCCGCCTTCCGGCGTATGGGCCTGCACACGGGCGGTGGTTTCGCGCAAGTAAGCGTTTTCCAGAAACAGGCGCTCGGTCATTCTTTGCTGTCCTCGTCAGGATGGGTCTCGGCGTCCTGGGCCGGTGGTGTCGCCTGCGTTTGCGGGCGCAGCGTCTCAGGGTTGCGCAGCCAGATATCGCTTTGCGGGAAGGGAATTTCGATCTTCTCTTCTTCAAAGCGGCGGGCGACTTCGAAATTGAGTTCTGATTTCACGGCCATCTGCCAATTCACATCGCGCAAAATCGCGCGGATCTCAAAATCTAGCGAACTGGCGCCAAATCCGGTGAAGAGCACCGCCGGCGGCGGGTTCTCCAGCACCAGGGGATGGGCGCGCACAATCTCCATCAAGATCTTTTCCACGCGGCGCGGATCGGTGCCATAGGCGACCCCGACCGGCACAATCGCGCGCCCGATGGTATTGCCGCGGGTAAAGTTGGTGACGGTGCCGCTGACCAGATCGGCGTTGGGGACAATCACATCGGTGCGATCAAACGTCTCGATGCGGGTGGAGCGCACGGAAATATCGCGCACATAGCCCATATTGCCATTCACCTCGATCCAATCGCCTTCGGAAATTGGCCGTTCAATCAAAAGGATGATGCCACTGACAAAGTTTGACACCACGTTCTGCAAACCAAAACCGATGCCTACCGAAAGCGCACCCGCCACCAGCGCGATCGAGCTAAGGTCAATGCCCGCCGCCGTGATAGCGATCAGCGCCGCCAAGAAAATACCGACGTACCCCAAGCCCGAGACAATGGCGTTGCGCCCGCCAAGATCCATTTTGGTTTTCGGCAAGATGGTATTTTTCATCGCCCCTTGCAGCAGGCGCGTGATGGTAAACCCAACAACAAAGACCAGCACAAAGGTAAAGAAATCTGCAAGAGAAATGCGCGTTTCCCCAATGGCAAACCCATTGGAGAAATCGGTCCAAAGCTCGGTCAGATCCGACCAGCGGGCCCCCCAGATCAGCGCCAGAAACGGCAGCGCCGCCAAGATCAGCATCACGCCCAGCAAGACCGGCACCAAGCCGTCAGACAGATCATCGCCCTCGCCCATCACCAGGGAGAATATGGCCGAGGTAATACGCTGCAGGATCAGCACAAAGGCCAGCACTTGCATGGTCATGATCGCGGGCATGATCAATTGCTGCGCCGCGCGGAAATAGCCTATGCAGGCCAGGGCGAGACCGATCAGCGCCGCGGCCATGATCAGGCGTTTGATGATCGACAGCACGCGGTCGCCATAGGTGGCGCTGGTGCTGTCTGGGCGTTCGTGGTGCCCCAATAGCACCGCGAGGCGCCAAAAGATCACCGCAGCGACGGCAAAGAGCGGAAAGAACAGCACCGCGCGGGTGCCATCAGACCAGCCGTCATATTGCGCGATCTCAGTCAAGATTCCGTTGACTGCGAGAATACTGCCAAGAATACCGGCATAAAGCCGCCCCTCGCGCCGCTCGCCATCTTCCAGACGGATGAAAGGCAGCACCTCGGAGGTTTGCGGAAAGACACGGCTGCCGAGCCAAATCGACACCAGCACCAGCAGCCCCGCCTCGGGCAGGGTCGATAGCAGCAGCTCGCCGCGCAGGCCCGGCAGCTCGGTGGCATAGGCTGCTTCGATCAGGGCCAGCAGGCCGACAAACGGCAAGATGATCTGACCTAGTGACACCACCGAGGCGGCCAGCCAACGCCCTGAGAAGGCCCCGCGCGTTTGAACCGTGTTGGCCAAGGCCTCAAACCAGCCACGCCCGCGCGACAGCAGCAGAAACGCCACTGCGAGCAGCAGCAAAACTTCGGGGAAGTTATGGCGCAATTCGGTTTTCTGGATCGGGTTTTGCCAGGCGACGCCCATTTCGTTGGTCACATGCCCAATGGATGTCAGCAGCGTGTCGAGCGCAGAGGGCCACAAAACCGGGTTGAGCGGTGTTGGACCCAGTTCGAGCAACTCATCGGTTTGGCGCGCGCGCAAGATCGTGTCGATGCCGCGGATCAGCCCTTCAGCTTCGGCCAGGGCGACCTCGGCGCGCTTTGAAGGCACCTGCAATTCGGCGAGCTGGGTGTTCAATGCGGCGCGCTGCGCCTTGATGTCGGCGGGCTCCTCGCCGCTTTCGGGCACCGGCCCTAGCGTGTTGAGCTGGGTCTGAACCGTCTCAATGGCATTGCTGTTGATGGATTGCGCCGCGCGGAACCTTTCGCGCCAGGCATCAATCTGGCCGCGCAAATCTTCGAGCGCAACATCCGAGGCCCGCCCGGCCTCAACCGCATCTGCGGCGCGCGCCGCGAGGCTGTTCCATTCCGAATAATCTGGCCCCGCAGCCGTCTGAGCCACAGAAAAAACCGCGCTGCAAAACAGCAGCACGGTTGCGAAAATCAGGTTTGCGATGCGTGGCATCTATCCTCACACGTCTTCAAAAACACCCGGAATGCTCCCCGGTCCTTCGCTCAGCCAACCGGGAAGCGGCAGGCCTTTTTCCTTCAGGAAGGTCGGGTTGAACATCTTGGATTGATAGCGGGTGCCGTAATCACAGAGCATGGTCACAATGGTATGGCCGGGGCCCATTTCCTTGGCCATACGGATTGCGCCAGCGACGTTGATCCCAGACGAGCCACCCAAACACAGGCCTTCGTTTTCCAAGAGGTCATAGCAGATCGGCAGCGCCTCATGGTCGCTGATCTGATACATCATGTCTGGGGTGAACCCATCCAGGTTGGCGGTGATCCGCCCCTGCCCGATCCCCTCGGTGATGGACGTGCCTTCGGCATTGGCAACGCCATCGCGGAACAGCGTAAACATGCCCGAGCCCATCGGGTCAGCCAAGGCCACCTTGACGCCTTTGGGTTGCAGCGCCTCGCCAACCCCGGCCAGCGTGCCGCCAGAGCCGATGGCACAAACGAAACCATCCACTTTGCCGCCGGTCTGTTCCCAGATTTCCGGGCCGGTGGTTTCGACATGGGCCTGACGGTTGGCGGTGTTGTCAAACTGGTTGGCCCAGATGGCGCCATTGGCCTCGGTCTTGTTCAACTCTTCGGCCAAGCGGCCCGAATAGCGCACATAGTTGTTGGGGTTCTTGTAAGGGGCCGCTGGCACCTGCACCAATTCCGCCCCGGCCAGGCGGATCATGTCTTTCTTTTCCTGGCTTTGCGTTTCCGGGATCACGATCACAGTGCGGAACCCCATCGAGGCCCCCACCAGCGCCAGACCGATGCCGGTGTTGCCTGCGGTGCCTTCAACAATCGTGCCCCCGGGGCGCAGCGCGCCGCGCGCGATGGCATCCTTGATGATATAAAGCGCGGCCCGGTCTTTGACCGATTGGCCGGGGTTCATGAATTCTGCTTTACCGTAAATCTCGCAGCCGGTGTCCTCGCTGGCTTGGTTGAGCCGGATCAGAGGAGTGTTGCCGATGGCGTCGGCCAGATTTCGAGCGATACGCATCAGGGCGCCTTTCATTTGGTCTTTGTGTCTTGCCCGTATGTCTAGGGCGATGGGCAGCGGAACTCAAGCCACAGCGCGCAAGCGATCACGGCTTCTTGCCAGCCAAAGCGCTGCAAGGACAAGTGGCGCATTTGCGGCCTCAAACCCCTCGACCATCTCCATCAGCCTGTCAAAACTATAGAGATAGGATTTGATATCTTCGGCTTCGGCGTCCAGCCCGGCCACGCCGGTGACATCATCCGGCAGATCCGCCTCACCGACGAAGATGTTGAAATATTCGGTGCTGCATCCGGGTGACGCATAACAGCGGGCCACGCTGTGCAATTTGCTTAAGCTCAGCCCGGCTTCTTCGCGCGCTTCGCGATGGGCGGTTTCTTCAGGGGTTTCACCGGGATCAACGCGGCCTGCAATCGGCTCCAGCATCCAGGGTTTTTCATCGCCGCGCGCATAAGGACCCGGCCGGAATTGTTCGATCAGCAACACGCGGTCCCGCCGCGGATCATAGGGCAAGACGATACTGGCATCGGAGGCGGCAAAAACCTCGCGCGACACCGGGGCGCTCATTGCGCCGTCATATTGCCGAAAGGCGACCTCATGGGTTTCAACACTGAAAAAATTGGTAAAGGGGCGGGTCAGCCCAATGGCCTCTGTATCTGTGCGGCGAAATCCACTGGGGCTGAAAGCATCGTTGCGCATCATGGCGTTGACCTTGGCAGCCGCGCGTACGCGGATCATGGGCGCGCGCATCGCAAGCGTGGCGGCGTCAATCTGGCCAAAGTAACTCATTTCTTCCTCGGCGGCGAACACGGCCCGGGGCGCATGGCTGGCGCGCCAATTGCCAAAGTCCCAAGGGCCTTCGGTGGTCGGCTCTGATTGATTGGGCAGGAAAGCCTCTGCGCGCTGCGGGCCGTGCGCGGTGGTGACGTCAACCGGCGCAAGACTGTAGCCGCCTTCATAAAACGCGAGCCGCTGCATGTCAGCCTCACTCACACCTTTAAGCAGCAGCCCCTCTGCCCGTGCGCCTTGCACGGGGATCAACACCGGATAATCCGCATCCGCGAGGGCCAAGGCCGCATACCCATCCAGGGACGCTGCCGCGATCTCGGAGGGCGAGACCGATCGGCCCAGCACGATTTCCAACAACGGCAGATGCCGCAGCGTGCCGTAAAAAAACAATGTCGACAAATTTATCTCCAGCGGCGCGAAATGGCCTCGGCTAGCAGCCCGGCAAGGACTGCGCCAACAAAAAGGGTCACAAGAATGGGCGGATGCAACAGCAAAAGGCCGTTTTCACCCATCATTTTGAATATGGATTGGATCGCCTCTGCCGTGCGGTCATAGCGCAGGTTGAGCGAATTGCCCATCATCTGCCAACAGGCATGGGCAAAGAGCAAGATCAGTACCATCGCCAGCATGGCGGTGATACCGGCGTTGACCGAAGGCATGATGCCGCGCCCGGCGTTTTTGCCCAGCAGCTTCCAGCCAATCACCGCCCCAAACGCAAAATTCACATAGGTGAAATAGCCAAAATCCATGCCTTCCGGCATCAGCGGTTTGATCATTTCCGAGACAACAGCGGCCAAAAGGCCGAGGGCAAGGGCGGAAAAGAGATTGGCGGCGGTGGGCATTGTGCGGTCTGCTCTGGCTTTTGTCCTACCCTACGGCGCAGGTGGCCCGCGCCGCAAGGGCATAGCCGCTAAAGAAGGTCATCCAGTGCAGTCAATAGCGCGTCAACTTCGGCCTGCTGGGTATAATGCACAAAGCTCAGGCGCAGAACACCGGGATGGGGCGCAACGTTTTGCGCGTTCAGGGCGCGCACGGCATAAAAATCCCCGGCCCCCACCATCAGCCCGCGCGCGGCCAGCGCCTCTGCCAGCGCCTGCGGATCTTTCTGGGTCGCCAGCGCCACGGTTGGCGCGCGGCTCTTTGCATCGCGTCCGCCCAATAGGCGCACAGAATTTTTGCTGCCTAGGTGATCCAGCAACGGCTGCAATAGCTGTATTTCGTGCGCGCGCATCAACGTGTTGACGCCGGTCGCCTCCGTGGTTGGCGTGCCTGATATGCCGTGATGAGCGGCAAGCGCTTCAAAATAGTCAATCATCCCGGCACAAGCTGCCACCTGGGCATGGTCTGGCCCTGCGGGTGTAAAGCGCTTGTAAAGCACGTCGCCATTAAAGAAATGCCCCTGATTGGGCAGCAACGCGCCGAGTGCACGCCGGATCGCCATGACCCCCTGATGCGGCCCGTAGGTTTTATACGCTGAGAACAAATAGACGTCCGCCCCAAGGTCGTCGACATTGGGCAGCCCATGGGGCGCATAAGACACCCCATCAACAATCGCAAAGGCCCCAGAAGCATGCGCCATGGCGCAAATTTCTTTGACGGGGTTGATCTCGCCCACAACGTTGGAGCAATGCGGAAAACAGACAAAGCGCACCGCGTCTGTCAACAAATCGCCCAATTGCGCCGGGTCCAGCCGCCCGGTTTCCGGATCTATTTGCCATTCGATCACGCGAATGCCTTCATCCGCCAACCGGCGCCAAGGGCCGGTGTTGGCCTCATGGTCCTGATTGGTGACGATGATCGCCTCACCGGGTGTGAGCAGCTTGCGCATGGCCTGCGCCAGCACATAGGTGTTTTGCGTGCTCGAGGGCCCAAAGCTGATTTCATCGGTCTCAACACCCATCCAGGCGGCGATGCGGCGGCGGGCTTCGTCCATCTCTTCGCCGGCCAGACGGCTGGCCTCATAGGCACCATAGGGTTGCACTTTGCGCTGGGTGTAATAGCGGATCAGCCGGTCGATCACTGGTTTGGCGGTATAGGAGCCGCCGGCGTTTTCAAAGAAAGCCTGGCCTTGCAAACTGGGTTCAGCGAAGGCCGGGAATTGGCTGCGGACAAAGTCAATATCAAGCGTCATGGCCAGTTCCTAGGGCGACTTATTCAGACAATGCAGCGCGGATCTTGGCGGCCTGTGCTTTCAGCACGTCAAAATCTGCCATTTTTCCTGGCGGGCGCAGCGCGACGCCATCGTGGCGCGGCAGCACGTGGTAATGCAGGTGAAACACCTCCTGCCCGCCTGCTGCTTCGTTGAATTGCTGCACGGTCACGCCATCTGCCGCAAAGGCTTTCATCACCGCATGGCCCATTTTCTGCACGGTCGCCAAACAGGCGGCCAGTTGCGCCGGGCTGGCGTCCAGCATATTGCGGGCGGCATCTTTGGGGATCACCAGGCAATGGCCATCGGCACGGGGCATGATATCCATAAAGACAAAAGTGGCGTCATCTTCGTAAAGTTTTTCCGATGGGATCTCGCCGCGTAGGATTTTGGCAAAAATATTGTCGCTGTCATATGTCATCAGACCACCCCCCAAACCGGTGCCGCCATCAGAATCGGGCGGCTTTCCTTGGGCAGTTTGTCATATCCCTGCAGGGCGGCAAGCGGCATTCTGCACGCGGATCAGAAGCGACGCGCCAACATCGTGCCAAGCGTCAGATCATCACCCATGGCCACGGCTGAAACATCCAGCGCGATTTCTGGGGCGAGATCAAATTCCGCCAACATGCCGCCGCTGTTTTCTGCGCTGCCAAACTCGGCCCGATAAAACCCAAACAGATGCACCTTGGGGGCCGCGTCAAACCCGGCGGCCAGTTCAACCGCGCTGCCAGCGCCGTTGGCCGCCATGACATAACCGCCCAGTGAGACCGTCACCCCCTGCAAATCCTGCGCATAGACAATCTTGGCGTTACCCTCGCCTTTTGATGTCACCTCTAACGCTAGGTCGAGATGCGCGCCTGGCAGATCCTCGGCCCAGCCCGCACCGAGCACGCGCAGATCTTGCCCCGGGACGTCATGTAATGAGAGCGCGTAGTGCCCCGCCCCGTGCGGCGCGGTCACTGCGACGCCGACAGGCAGAAAATCGGCTTGCTCCAGCGTGCCCTGCGTCAGTGCGCTGCGGCTTTGGCCCGAGCGATCGAGCAGTTTGCGTGGCAGCACATGATAAAGGCCGCTTTGCGCAAAATCGTCAAACGCCGGGCGCGGCGCACCGGCCTCAACCTGCAGCCCGCTGGTGCCGACATATCCCAGGCTGACATAGGTTTCATGTTTGCGGCCCACGACGCCAAAAGCGCCAAGTTCGGCCCGCACCCCCTGCCAGGTCAGCTTGGCGCTAAAATCGCCATAGAGGTCATCCACCCGGTCGCCGCCCGTCCACGTGGCGCTGAGGCCCAATTCGCCCTCCAGCGATCGGCCCAATGGCTCGGCAAATGCTGCAGTTGCAGAAATCAGCGCTGCCAAGGGAATGGCCGCAGAAATCATGCGAGGAAACGTCATCTAAGGCACCAGAATTATGAAGAAATATCGAAGGGTTCTACATAATGCACGCGCAGCAATTCGCAAGCTTGAGACAGGAGGCCCGCGCAATCTGATGCAAGAACGGCACAGAAAATTTCGCCCACTTCCCGGCCGCATGCCCTTGCAACGGCGCGCCACGCGGATTACATCAGTAGGGCTTCTTCGGAAGCTATGGACATAAACGCGCTCGTAATAAGCGGATCGGACCCGGGGGCGGTACCCGGCGTCTCCACCAATCAACCTTCATTTGGGGTCGGATGGGGACGAAATAGGATCGACGAACGTCTAAAGGGGTTAGCTTTGTCTCGGCTGTCTGCCACCGTTATCGGCGAATTTTGTACAATTGCAAATGACAATCGTGCACCAGTAGCAATGGCCGCGTAAGCGACCGGAGCGACTGACTCTTAAGCCCTATCGCTTGCAGCTATAGGCGGGGTTCGCAGGTACCTGGCAACAGAAACCTGCATTTTTCCGTTTCAGCGCCGATCTTTACCACTCTGCTACCTTTTGCTGGTTTGCTGATGCTGAACGCATTTGCATTGGGGGCAAAGATGACACCGCAGCAACATATGCTGGATCAATGGTTCAAACGGGTTTGGAACGAAAATGATCTGGCGGCCATCGACGAATATTTCCAACCGGATTCCAAGGCGCGCGGGGTGATCCCTGGCATGGCGCTGGGCGCTGGCGACTATCATGATTTTGTGCCTATGATCAACGAGTTGATCACCGATATTCACACCAAGATGGAAGTGATGACGCAGGCAGGAGACTGGGTGCAGGGGCTGTATTCGGTCACGGCGCGCGCAGCGCACAACGCCGCCCCGATACACGTCAGCGGCCAGGTCTGCGTGCGCTTTGAAGGCGACAAGATGGTTGAGGCTTACAACAATTTCGACTTTTTCGGCATGTTCGAACAGTTGGGGCAATTGCCAGAACAGTCGCTGGCGCTGTGTCTGTCAGGCCAGTCCCTATCCTGACACCGCCGTAGACCGGGCGGCTTGACCGGCCAAAACAATCGTGGCATTTCAATCCTATGGGGCCGCGATTACCCCGTGAGGCTCAGGCTGAAGGATCGCATCCTCTTTGTGATATGAAAGGATGCCTATGCCTGCCTTAAATGAAATTTCCCCTGCCCAGTTGATGCGTCGGATTGGCGTGCCGGATGCACCGGCCCTGATTGACGTGCGTCTGCCCGAAGATGTGGCCGAAATCCCTTCGCGTGTGCCAACCGCCCTGCCCTTTGCCCATGAGGATCTTGACGGGATCATCGCGGCCATTGGCACGCGCGCTGCTGTTGTGATCTGTCACAAGGGCCGCAAACTCAGCCATGGGGTACGCGCCCGTTTGCAAGCGCGCGGCATGTCAGCCGAGGTCCTCAGCGGCGGGTCTGTGGCCTGGCAGGAAGCCGCGCTGCCGGCCGTGCCGGATGCCGCGCTGCGCGAGGCTGGCCCGCTCTGGGTCACACGCCATCGCCCGAAAATTGACCGCATCGCCTGTCCTTGGCTGATCCGCCGTTTTGTCGACCCGGCGGCAGAATTCCTGTTTGTCCCGCCCGCAGAGGTTGCGGATGTCGCCGCACGTTTTGGCGCGACGATGTTTGACATGCCGGGTGGTGACTGGGGCCATGAAGGCTCGGGGTGCAGCTTTGACACCATGTGCCGCCGCTTTGGTCTGCGCGACCCGGCACTGGCGCGGCTGGCCACCGTTGTGCGCGCGGCTGACACCGGGGCGCATGACCTTGCGCCCGAAGCCGCGGGCTTGCTTGCGATTTCAGCGGGACTGTCGCGCCAGTATCGCGATGATAACGCACAGCTGGCGGCGGGGCTGCCGATCTATGATGCCCTCTATCGCTGGGCGCGCGACGCCTTTGATGAAACGCACGCGGATCGCCCCGCGCCCTCTGGACCCCGCCAGCCATGACCCCCACATATTCTGACCTGTTTCGCGTCTTTGGGCGCATCGGCATGCTGAGCTTTGGCGGCCCGGCGGCGCAAATCGCATTGATGCACAAAGAACTTGTCGAAGAGCGCCCCTGGATGAGCGAAGAGAAATTTCTGGGCGCATTGTCCTTTTGTATGCTGTTGCCCGGGCCCGAGGCGATGCAGCTGGCCACCTATGCCGGCTGGCGCCTGCGCGGAACAGCGGGCGGTTTGCTGGCCGGGTTGCTTTTTGTGCTGCCCGGTGCGGCGGTCATTCTGGCCTTGGCAGCGTCATATGTGACCTATGGCGGCGTGCCCTTGGTGCAGGCGGCGTTCCTCGGGGTGAAATCTGCAGTGGTGGTTGTGGTGCTTCAGGCGCTTTGGAAACTCTCGCGCAAGGCCTTGATCACCCCGCTCAGTTGGGCGCTCGCAGCGGCCGCATTTGTGGCCATCTATGCTTTGGGTCTGCCATTTCCGTTGATTGTTGCGCTTGCGGCGCTCATTGGGTTTGCACTTGCGCCGCACCCACCGGAGGGCGCGGCTGCGGTCGCCCCGCCCGCGACCAAACGCGCCACCGTGCCAACCTTCGCCATCTGGAGCGCGCTTTGGGCGCTGCCTGTCGCGCTGGTTTTCTGGCTCGACCACAGCTTTCTTCAGGATATCGCGCTTTTCTTTTCCAAACTGGCGATTGTCACCTTTGGGGGGGCCTATGCCGTCCTGGCCTATATGACCCAGACGGTCAGCGTGGATTACGGCTGGATCAGCACGGCGCAAATGATTGATGCGCTGGGCCTTGCAGAAACCACGCCCGGCCCGCTGATCCTTGTCACGGAATTTGTTGGTCTTTTGGCGGGCTATCAGCAAGGCGGCGTTCTTTTGATGCTATTGGCGGGGGCGCTGACGCTCTGGTGCACCTTTGTGCCCTGTTTTCTCTGGATTTTCGTGGCCGCGCCGTATGTCGAATGGCTGACCGCCCAACCGCGCCTTAAGGCAGGGCTGGCGGGAATCACCGCAGCGGTGGTGGGCGTGATTCTGAACCTGTCCCTCTGGTTTGCGCTGCATGTTCTTTTTGCCGACGTCGCGCGCAGCGCCCTCGGGGCCGTGCCGGTCTGGCACAGCTTTGATCCTTTTGCGCTGCTGTTGGTGGCGGTTGCGGCGGGGCTATTGCTCTGGCGCAAACTGTCATTGCCGCTTGTTTTGCTGATCATGGCCGCACTCAGCACCGGGGCCGCAATGATGTGATCGAAATCTGCTTGCGGCTGCTTTTGTTTTCAGAAGAATGATCTATGCTGACACCCAAGACGACGAATAAGGTGACTCATGATTGGCTCAATCGACTATGGCAACTTGATGCACCGCGCTATGCGGGGCCTGATTCAAGAGGTTTTGCAAGGGGTTAAGGATGATGGCTTGCCCGGTGAGCATCATTTTTTCATCACCTTTGACACGCGCCATCCGGATGTGGAAATCGCTGATTGGCTGTCAGATCGCTACCCGACGGAAATGACGGTTGTCATGCAGCATTGGTACGACAATCTGGACGTGACGGATGAAGGGTTTGCCATCACGCTCAACTTTGGCGACGCGCCTGAGCCGCTGTATATCCCCTATGACTCGATCCTGACGTTTGTCGACCCAAGCGTTGAATTCGGTCTGCGGTTTGAAACACAGGTGGCCGCCGATGACGAGGATGATGAGGACGACGCCCTGGACGCTGACGAAGCGGTTTCCGAAGTTCTGGCAGACCCCGAAGAGGTCGCAGAAAAACCGGACGCACAGGTTGTAAGCCTCGACAGCTTCCGGAAAACCTGATGGGCCATGCGGGGGCCCGGCGCTGCAAACTGGGCGTGTTATCGCAAACAGGATGAAAACCGCCCTAATCAGCGGTATTCAATGGGTTACAGCATTGCATATTGCGCCCCCTGCGGTATGACATTCGCGAACTGAGTTACCGGAGGTCATGATGACTGAAACCCGCACCGAAACCGACAGCTTTGGGCCGCTCGAAGTCCCTGCAGACAAATATTGGGGGGCGCAGACCCAGCGCTCGATCATGAATTTCCCCATCGGCTGGGAACAACAGCCCGTCGCAATCGTGCGCGCGCTGGGCGTGATTAAGAAAGCCTGCGCCATGGCCAACAAGGCCAACGGCGATCTGGATGCACGGATTGCGGATGCCATCATTGCGGCGGCTGGCGAAGTGATCGAGGGCAAGTTTGACGACAACTTCCCGCTGGTGGTGTGGCAGACTGGCTCTGGCACCCAATCCAACATGAACTCCAACGAAGTGATCGCAAATCGCGCCATCGAAATGCTCGGCGGCACCATCGGCTCCAAAGACCCGGTGCACCCGAATGATCACTGCAACATGGGCCAGTCCTCAAACGACACGTTCCCGACCGCCATGCATATCGGCGCGGCGATGATGGTGCGCGACGTGCTGCTGCCCGGCCTGACGAAACTGGCCGAAGGGCTGGAAGCCAAATCCGAAGAATTCAAAGACATCATCAAGATCGGCCGCACCCATACACAAGATGCGACCCCGCTGACCTTGGGCCAAGAATTCTCAGGCTACGCGCATCAGATCCGCCAAGGCATCAAGCGGGTCGAAGCAGCCCTGCCCGGCATCTATGAGCTGGCGCAAGGCGGCACCGCTGTGGGCACCGGCCTGAACACCAAAAAAGGCTGGGGCGAGGATGTCGCGGCCAATATGGCCGAAATCACCGGCCTGCCTTTTGTCACGGCCCCCAATAAATTCGAAGCTTTGGCCGCCCATGACGCCATGGTCTTTATGTCCGGCGCATTGGCGACCGTTGCTGGCGCGATGTATAAAATCGCCAATGACATCCGCTTTCTGGGCTCTGGCCCGCGCTCGGGCCTTGGCGAGCTGATCCTGCCGGAAAATGAACCCGGCTCCTCCATCATGCCGGGCAAGGTGAACCCAACCCAAGCCGAAGCGATGACACAGGTGGCCGCGCATGTGATGGGCAACAATGCAGCCATGACATTCGCTGGCTCGCAGGGTCACTTTGAGCTGAATGTTTACAACCCGATGATGTCCTACAATCTGCTGCAATCCATGCAGCTCTTGGGCGATGTGGCTGACAGCTTTACCGAGCGTATGCTCAACGGCATCCAGGCCAATGAGCCGCGTATTGAAAAGCTGATGAAAGAATCGCTGATGCTGGTGACGGCGCTGGCCCCGACCATCGGCTATGACAACGCCACCAAGGTTGCCAAAACCGCGCATAAAAACGGCACCACCCTGAAAGAAGAGGCGATTGCCCTCGGCTTTGTGGATGAGGCGACTTTTGATGCCGTCGTCCGGCCCGAACAGATGATCGGCCCGAAAGACTGATGGCAGAGCCGGTCAATCTGAACCGGTTTCGCAAAGCAAAAGCGCGGGCTGCCAAAAAGGCCCGCGCTGATACAAACGCTGCAAAATTTGGCCGCAGTAAAGCCGATAAGCAACGTGAGGAAAGTAAAATTTCCAAGCTGAAACAGCACCTTGATCAGCATAAGCGAGAGGATACATGAGCCGGCCGGTGAAACGCTCGCTCACGCTCAAGGGCCATCGCACCAGCGTCTCACTAGAGGATGAATTCTGGCAGGCCTTCCGCGCGATCGCTGCAGAAAAAAATCTGCCGATCAACGTTCTGGCCGCCGAAATCGACGCAGCGCGCGACCTTGAGGCTGGCCTCGCCAGTGCCATCCGCCTGTACGTATTGCGACACCATCAGCACAAAGGCTGACTGCGCTTCATCTTTTCAAAAATACTCGCGCCGCAGGCACCGCCGGCACGGCGGTTCATCCTGCTGCTGCCACCTCACGCACCCGCGCAATCATGGCGCGCAGCCCGTTTGAACGTTGCGAAGACAGGTGTTCATTCAGCCCCAGACGCTCCAGCTCGGCGCGGGCATCCACCGCCAAAACCTCTGCCAGGGTCAGCCCGTTGTAAAGCTTGCGCAGCACCGCGATCAGCCCACGCACAATCATGGCGTCAGAATCGCCGTCAAACGTAAGTACGCCATCTGCGATGGTAGGATGCAGCCAGACCTGACTTGCGCAGCCGTCGACTTTTGTGGCGGGCACTTTCAGCGCGTCTTCCAGCGGGTCCATGGCTTTGCCCTGCTCGATCACATAACGATAGCGATCTTCCCAATCTTCCAGAAAATCAAAATCTTCAACAATCTCTTCAAATGCAGCTGTGGCCATGGGTCATCCTTTCTGTCTTTCACCTAGGCGCTGGCGCGCAAAAGGTCCAGAGCCGCCTTGCCGCTTTTCAATTGCGCAACAATGCGCTAACCCAATAGCAAAGCAAATGGGGCGCGAGATGCATAAACCGATTGGTGTTCTTCTGGTTTCTACGCTGGTTCTGACCAGCTGCGGTACGGTGCGCGATAGCCGCCTTAATCCATTTAACTGGTTTGGCCGCGCCGAACGGGTCGAAACTGTCGACGCCGAAGAGATCAACCCGCTGATCCCGCGCAAACGCGACAGTATCTTTGACCGCGAGGAGGTGGCCTACCCCGGCGTGCCGGTTGCCAATATTACCGAACTGCGGGTGGAACGTGTGTCGGGCGGGGCCTTGATCCGCGCCAAGGGCATCGCCGCCACCCAGGGCGCGTTTGAGGCGTTGCTGGAGCCTGAGAATGACGATGAGCTGCCCGTTGATGGCGTGCTGACCTATCGTCTGCTGGCGATCCAGCCTGCGGGCTTCCGCCAAGGCACTCCGCAGTCGCGTGAACTCAATATCGCACGCTTCCGCACTTTGCAGGATCTTGATGGCGTGCGCGTCATTCGCGTGGTCGGCGCGCAGAATGCGCTGCAGGTCCGCCGCTAAGCTCTTATGATGTGGCCTGCCAACTTACGGCAGGCGCACAATCTTGATTGACGTGCCTTTGGCAGAAAGCGCGATTTCACCGTCGCAGAGGCGCAGCGCGTCATCGCCGAACACCTCGCGCCGCCAGCCCTTGAGTGCAGCGACATCCCGTTCCCCCGAAGCAATAGCGTCCAGATCCGCGGCGCTGGCAATCAGCTTACTGGCGACACCCGAACATTCGGTTTTGGATTTGAGCAATACGCGCAGCAGATCGGCGAGCGCCGGGTTCACCTGGCTTTTGTCCTTGGCGTTGGCCACACGCGGCATGTCAGCAGGTGGGCACTCGACCCCGGCCTTGACCGCGGCGAGAATACCATCGGCAATCTCCCCCTTGCGGGCTTCGCGCAACAACAGCCGCGAACGGCCCAGATCATTGGCGTTCGCTGGCTTGGTGGAGGCCAATTCGATCAGCGCATCATCTTTGAAGACGCGGTTGCGCGGGATATTGCGGCTTTGGGCATAGGCCTCACGAAACCGCGCCAACTCACGCACAACGGCGAGGAACTTTGGTGTGGTTGTGCGGGTTTTCACCCGTTTCCATGCGTCCTCGGGCTTAACGATATAGGTGCCCGGTGTGGTCAGAACGCCCAGCTCTTCCTGCACCCAACGGGCGCGGCCGGTTTCCTGCAGTTTTGCGTCCAGAAATTCGTAAATATTGCGCAGATGGGTCACATCGGCCAGCGCATAGCGTTTCTGCGCATCGGTCAGCGGGCGGCGTGACCAATCGGTAAAGCGGCTGGATTTGTCCACACCCTGCTTTGCGATTTTGCGCACCAATGTTTCATAGCCGACCTGATCGCCAAAGCCGCAGACCATCGCCGCCACCTGGGTATCAAACAGCGGTGTGGGAAAGACCCCGGCTTCAATAAAGAAAATCTCCAGATCCTGCCGCGCGGCGTGGAACACTTTGACCACATTGGTGTCGCGAAAAAGATCATACAGCGGCTCTAGGGAAAGCCCTTCGGCCAGCGGGTCAACCAGCACGGCGGTGTCATCGCTGGTTCCGGGCATGGCCAATTGAACGAGGCACAATTTGGAATAATAGGTGCGTTCGCGCAGAAACTCGGTGTCGATGGTGACATAGGGATGCTGGCGGGCTTCCTCGCAAAACGCTTTCAGTTCTTGCGTGCTCGTCAATGTCTTCATAAAGGTCTGTCTTTGATCGTTGATTGTGTCTGCTCGGTTTCAGACCTACGTGGATTTACCCGAAATTGCAATTCCTGCCCCGTTCGGGGTGGCGGCGCTGATATCTGAAGCGGTCAGAGGTCCAAACGCGCCTGCTCTCCGGCAGCAAAACGGCGCAGGACAGCGGGATAAAGCTTGTGTTCCTGTGTGAGGACGCGCGCGGCAAGATCGTCGGGCGTATCCCCCGCAAAAACCGGCACCCGCGCCTGTCCCAAAATCGGCCCATCGTCCAGTGCCGGCGTGACCAGATGCACGGTACAGCCGTGTTCGGCATCCCCCGCAGCGAGCGCCCGGGCATGCGTATGCAGCCCTTTGTATTTTGGCAAAAGCGACGGGTGAATGTTCAGCATCCGTCCCTCCCAAGGGGCGACAAAGCTTTCCGTCAAAACCCGCATGAAACCTGCAAGGCACAGGATATCGGGTTGCACCTTGTCCAGCTCTGCCTGAAGTGCGGCCTGGAACGCCTCGCGGTCGCCTTTAAAAGGGCGGTGGTCCACCACTGCGGTGGGCACTCCCAGCGCAGCGGCCTTTTTCAGACCGCCCGCCTCGGCATCATTGGCCAGCACCAGCACCGGCGTGGCCGCATGGCCGCCCGCTTGCATATCCTCAACGAGACGGACCATGTTTGAGCCGCCACCAGAGATAAAGATCGCGACCCGTTTTGTCACAGAAGGCTGCCTGTATAACGCATGCCGGCGCCTTCAGTCACGCTGCCGATGCGGGCAACGGTTTCACCCTCGGCACGCAAGAGCGCTTCCAGCGCCTCTGCCTCAGCCGCATCCACAGCGAGGATCATGCCGAGCCCGCTGTTGAATGTTTTCAGCATTTCGGATTCGGCCATACCGCCGGTTTCAGCCAACCATTTGAAGACGGCGGGCAGCTCCCAGCTGTTCAGATCAATATCCGCGCCCAGACCCTCGGGCAGCACGCGCGGCAGGTTTTCGGTCAGGCCACCGCCAGTGATATGCGCCAGGGCGTGAACACCGCCCGCGCGCACAGCCTTCAGCGCCTGTTTTACATAAAGACGGGTCGGCGTCAGCAGGTTCGCGCCCAGCGTGCCCTCGGCCCAAGGGCAGGAATCATCCCAACCAAGGCCGGAAACTTCAACCAGTTTGCGCACCAGCGAATAGCCGTTTGAATGCACACCGTTGGAGGCCAGCCCCAAGAGCACATCGCCCGCTTTGACGCCAGCCGGCAGATCGGCACCGCGCTCCATCGCGCCAACCGCAAAGCCCGCGAGGTCAAAATCACCCGCTTCATACATGCCCGGCATCTCAGCGGTTTCACCGCCGATCAACGCGCAACCGGATTGATAACACCCCTCAGCGATGCCCTCGATAATACGCGCAGCAGTTTCTGTTTCCAGTTTGCCGGTGGCAAAATAATCTAGGAAAAACAAAGGCTCCGCCCCTTGGCAGACCAGATCGTTCACGCACATGGCCACCAGGTCGATGCCCACGCCGTCGACATTTCCAGTGTCAATTGCGATGCGCAGCTTGGTGCCCACGCCGTCGGTGGCGGCCACAAGGATCGGATCGGTATAGCCGGCGTCCTTAAGATCAAACAGCGCGCCAAAGCCGCCCAGCCCGGCCATTACGCCCGCGCGTGTCGTGCGCTTTGCGGCCGGTTTGATCCGCTCCACCAGGGCGTTGCCCGCGTCGATATCTACACCTGCGTCCGCATAGGTGATGCCGTTCTTGCCGTCGCTCATGAGGGTCTCCATCGCTTGTTGCGACGGCCCTACCCCATCACTGCCCAAAGGGCAACGGTTGCCTGCTGCTGAGCGCCCGCGACCGGGAAAAAACCCCACAGAAATGCGCTTGACCCGCCCCGCCGGTATGCTAGCAATGCGCGCAAGGTGGGGCCTGTAGCTCAATTGGTTAGAGCAGAGCGCTCATAACGCTTTGGTTGCGGGTTCAAGTCCTGCCGGGCCTACCAGATTTTCCAGACAGTTGACTGCGTGCACGCCCTACTCCGCCGTCTGCATTTCCGTCGCAATCACCAGTTCGGCTTGCAGGCCGCCAAGGCGCGCGCTTTGGCTTAGGCGCAACACACCGCCGTGCGCGCGGGCGGCGTCGGCAGCGATGGATAGGCCAAGCCCCACGCCGCTGCCTTTGTTCTGATTGCGCGCTGGTTCCAGTCGCGCAAAGGGTTTCAGCGCCTCTTCGCGCTTGTCTTCGGGGATGCCGGGGCCGTTGTCCTCAATGCGGATGGTGACAGTGCGGCGGCTTTGACTGGCGCTGACCTCAACGGTATCACCATAGCGCAGCGCATTGTTGATCAGGTTTTCCACCGCGCGCTGGATCACCATCTTGCGGATCATCACGCTGCCATTGACCGTGCAATGCGCCAGCGACAGATGCCCTTCCCCATGCGGTGCATCCGCCACCAGATGCGCCAGGAAGGCACAAAGCGGGACTTTTTCGGGGGTCACATCAGCGGCACCGCGGGCAAAACTCAGGAATTCATCCAGCATGCGCTGCATATCGTCGACATCGCGCTCCAGCGGGGCGCGGTCAGCTTCGTCCAAAAACGACAGCCCCAGCCGCAGCCGCGTCAGCGGCGTGCGCAAATCATGGCTGACGCCCGAGAGCAACAGCGTACGCTGTTCTATCTGCCGTTCAATCCGGGCGCGCATGTCCAGAAAGGCGCGGCCCGCGGCCCGCACCTCTAGCGCACCACGCGGATGATAGGTCACATGGTGGCCCCGGCCAAAGGCCTCGGCGGCATCAGCCAGCCGCGTGATCGGGCGCAGTTGATTGCGCAGATAAAGATAGGCGATGAACGTCATCAGCCCGCCAAAGAACACCATATTGACCAGCAGCTGGTGCGGGTTGGAGGCCGAGACGCGCGCGCGCGAAAACTCGATCAGCACCGGGCCAAACCTTGTGCTGGCAAAGGCGCGCACATAGCGATCGTCTGGCAGACGAATGGTCGTGATTTCGGGGATGGCGGCATGCAGCTCGCGCATCACGACGGTGCCGGAAAAATCATACCAACGGCGCTGCGCCGTAATCTCAGCGCGGCTGTCAAACGCCACGGTCAACCCAAGGTGCGGCGCGATTTCTGCAATAGCCGCTTCAGCGGCGCCGCGCGTGTCTTCCTCGTTGATTTCCGAGAGGACCAGCGTCAACTCATTGGCCAGCGAGCGGGTCATCTGCGCGGTCACCCCCTCAAAATGACGCTGAATAAAGACCACGGACACCACCAGTTGCAGGGTCACGACCGGCAGCACCAAAATCAGCGCGGCCCGCCCGTAAATGCCGCGCGGCACATATTTCTTGAGCCAATCAAAGTTCATGTGGCAATCATTGCCGTGTTCACGCGGCAAAGGAAACCCCGGATGACACAAGACAATTGGCAGAGCCGCCCGCGCCCTGGTTCAGTGATCAAGCTGGCCCCGGGGCTGCGCATGATTCTGGCCGACAACCCCTCGCCGATGACCCATTGGGGCACCAACACCTATATTCTGGGGCAGCGCGCGCTGGTAGTGATTGACCCGGGGCCCGATGACCCTGCGCATTTGGCGGCGATCTTAAAGGCGGTTGGGCCGGATCAGCACATCAGCAAGATTCTGGTGACGCACAGCCATAAGGATCATTCGCCCTTGGCCCGCCCACTGTCCGATGCCAGTGGTGCGCCGATTCTCGGCTTTGGCGCGTCAGGGACTGGGCGCAGCGCGGTGATGGATCAATTGGCAGCCGCAGGCCTTGCAGGCGGCGGCGAAGGGATCGATGCAGATTTTGCGCCGGACCAAACGCTGGGGCATGGCGCGCGCGTGGCGTTTGACGACCAAGAGATCACCGTGCTGCACACGCCGGGGCATCTGGGCAATCACCTGTGTTTCGCTTGGGGAGATGTCTGTTTTACAGGCGATCACGTGATGGGCTGGGCCAGCTCGCTTGTGTCGCCACCCGACGGCGACCTGACAGATTTCATGGCCTCGTGTCATATGTTGGCGGCGCGGGACTGGCGCGTCTTTTACAGCGCCCATGGCGCGCCGATCCTTGATCCGGCCGCGCGTCTCGCCTGGCTGATCGACCATCGCAAGAGCCGCGAGGCGCAGATCCTGAAGGTCTTGGCCGCCAGCCCCGCCACGGCCCACACGCTGACAGCGCAAATCTATCGGGATATCGACGCGAAACTCTTGCCCGCGGCAGAGCGCAACGTGCTTGCACATCTGGTTGATCTTTATGGGCGCGGTGTCGTGTCCACGGATCAAGCCATTGATCACAATGCTATTTTTATTGTTGTCTAAAAAATAGCTGCGAAAATGAAAAAAATATTACAGCGCCACTGGACGGCGGAAAATTCGTTGGCTATACGGTGCCTCGTTGATCCGGCGTAGCTCAGCGGTAGAGCAGTTGACTGTTAATCAATTGGTCGTAGGTTCGATCCCTACCGCCGGAGCCAACCTATAATACCGTATTTGTTCCGGCGTAGCTCAGCGGTAGAGCAGTTGACTGTTAATCAATTGGTCGTAGGTTCGATCCCTACCGCCGGAGCCAAATTCCAAGATTTTTCTGACGTTCCTTTAAGGATTTAAAGGCCCAGATTTGGGGCTTTTGGCGGGTTTTCTGCGGCGCGTATTCACAAATGAAGCACGCGCAAACAGAACGCCACAGGAATTCTGCAGCGTTCTTTTGTTTTAAGACAGAGGTTTACTTCCCTTTCTTCAGCGCCTGCATCAGGGCATCCCCCAGCGCGCCGGTGCTGCCAGTGGTCTGTTGCTGCGGTTTACGTGTGGGCTGTTTTCCGCGCGGTTTTGCGCCGGCATTCCGGCGTTCTTGCTGGGCCGCGCCTTTGCCGCCGCTGCGGTCAGGCGCAGCGGTACCAGAGCCGGATTTACGCATACTCAGGCCAATGCGGTTGCGCGGCACGTCCACTTCGGTGACGCGCACTTTGACGATTTGTCCTGCCTTTACAACATCATGCGGGTCTTTGATAAAGCGATCGGCGAGCTGGGAGACATGCACCAGCCCATCCTGATGCACCCCGATGTCGACGAAGGCCCCAAAGGCCGCGACATTGGTCACGGTGCCCTCCAGCATCATGCCGGCTTTCAGATCGCGGATGCTCTCCACCCCGTCGGTAAATTTGGCGGTTTTGAACTCTGGGCGCGGGTCGCGGCCGGGTTTTTCGATCTCTTGCAGAATATCGCGCACCGTCATTTCGCCAAAATCGGCGCTGACAAAATCGCGTGCGTTCAGCTTGGCCAGTGGGCGCGGATCTTGCATCAAGCTGCGGATATCACGGCCACAGGCGGCCACGATGCTGCGCGCGACCTCATAGGCCTCTGGGTGCACGGCAGAGGCATCCAGCGGCTCTGCCCCGTCGCGAATACGCAAGAACCCTGCGCATTGTTCAAAGGTTTTCTGCCCCAGACGCGGCACCTGCATCAGATCCTGCCGCGCGGCAAACGCCCCATGGGCATCGCGATGGGCCACAATCATTTCCGCAAGGTTCAATCCCAGCCCGGACACCCGCGCCAGCAGCGGCGCGGAGGCCATATTGAGATCAACCCCGACCGCGTTCACCGCGTCTTCGACCACACCGTCGAGCGCCTTGGCGAGGCGCGATTGGTCAACATCGTGCTGATACTGCCCCACGCCAATCGACTTAGGGTCGATCTTGACCAGTTCGGCGAGTGGGTCCTGCAGGCGGCGGGCGATGGAAATCGCGCCGCGCAGCGACACGTCCAGATCAGGGAATTCGCGCGCCGCAAGTTCTGAGGCCGAATAGACCGAGGCCCCGGCTTCGGACACCACCACCTTGCTGGGTTTCTGGCCCGGCAGATCGCGGATCACCTCTTCCACCAGACGCTCTGATTCTCGGCTGGCGGTGCCATTGCCCACGGCAATCAACGCAACGCCGTGTTTCTCGATCAAATGCCGCAGGGTCGCCATGGCGCCCTGCACGTCCTTGCGCGGTTCAAACGGATAGATGGTCGCGGTGTCCAGCGCCTTGCCGGTGGCATCCACCACGGCAAGCTTGCAGCCCGTGCGAATGCCCGGATCAAGGCCCAGCACCGCTTTGTTGCCCGCTGGCGCCGCCAGCAGCAGATCTTTGAGGTTGCGCGCAAAGACCGTAATCGCCTCTTCCTGGGCGCGGGCACGCAGATCGCCCATCAGATCGAGCATCATGGTCAGGCTCAGTTTGACGCGCCACGTCCATTTCGCCAGCTTGCGCAGCCAAAGATCCCCGGCGCCCGCGCCCGCAATAGCGAGCTGCGCGGCAATCATATCCTCGATCAGCTGCGTTGCAGCCTCATCGGCGGGGCCGATATCAAGGCTGACGACTTTTTCATTGCTGGCCCGCATCATGGCCAGCGCGCGGTGACTGGGGACAGTTGCCCATTTTTCTGTGTGTTCGAAATAGTCCGAATATTTCGCGCCGCTTTGCGCCATCCCGTCGTTGACGCGCGACGTCAGCACCGCGGTGGCCTGAAGGTGGCTGCGCAAACGGCCCAGCAGATCGGCGTTTTCCGTCAGGCTTTCGGCGATGATATCACGCGCGCCGTTCAGCGCGGTTTTCACGTCCGCCACGGCCTCTGTCAGATAGCCCGCTGCCAAAGCCTCCGGATCGGCGCCGCGGTCCGACAGAATCGCGTCAGCCAATGGCGCAAGGCCGTTTTCGCGCGCGATTTCGGCGCGGGTGCGCCGCTTCGGTTTATAGGGCAGATAAAGGTCTTCGAGCGTTGCCTTGGTGGCGGCGGCATTGATGTCGCGCGCCAGCGCCTCGGTCAGCTTGCCCTGCTCGTCGATGGATTTCAGAATGGTGGCGCGGCGGTCTTCAAGCTCGCGCAGATAGCTCAGCCGCTCGGACAGCGTCCGCAATTGCGTATCATCCAGCCCGCCTGTCGCCTCTTTGCGGTAGCGCGCGACAAAGGGCACGGTGGCCCCCTCGTCCAAAAGCGTGATGGCGGCGGTCACTTGTTTGGCGGCCGCGCCGATGTCTTGCGCAATGGTTTGAACGATGCGGGGGGCGGGTGTTGTGGTCATTTGGTACGTCTTTGGTTGGTGCTGGCCCGAATGGTCCGGCCAGGCGCGCCTTTAGCGCCCCTTGAACAAACCACCCAGTAGGCCGCGCACAATGCGCCGCCCGGTCGTGCCCGTCAATTCCTTGACAACCATTTTTGTCATTTGCTCGCCAAAGCTTTGATCGCTGCTGCTTCTGCGGCTGCTGGAGCGGCCAACCCGGCTGCCCTTGTAGCGCCGCGCCTTGGCAAATTCGCGCTCTTCTTCCGCAAGCCGCTCGGCCTCGGCCTCTTGGGCCTGCGCCTCGGTGGCAGCCTGATCAGCCCGTGATTTCAGGATTTCATAGGCAGACTGGCGATCCTGCGGGGCGTCATATTTTGCGGCCAGCGCGCTTTGCGCCAGAATGGTTTTGCGCGCAGACGCGGCCAGCGGCCCAAGCTGGGAACTGGGCGGGCGGATCAGGGTCCGCTCTACAATGCCGGGCACACCTTTTTTCATCAACATGGATGTCACCGCCTCGCCGACACCGACGTCGCGAATGGCGTCTTCGGTCGAAAAGCGCGGATTGTCGCGATAGGTTTCTGCTGCAAGGCGCAGGTTCTTGCGGTCGCGCGCGGTAAAGGCCCGCAGCGCATGCTGCACCCGATTGCCAAGCTGGCCCAGGATGTCCTCGGGGACGTCAGCCGGGTTCTGAGTGATGAAATACACCCCCACGCCTTTTGAGCGAATAAGCCGCGCCACCTGCTCGACCTTGTCGATCAACGCCTTTGGGGCGTCATCAAACAGCAGATGCGCCTCGTCAAAAAAGAACACCAGCTTGGGTTTGTCCGGATCGCCCACCTCGGGCAGGTCCTCAAACAGCTCGGACAGCAGCCACAGCAGAAAGGTCGCATACAGCCGGGGGGACGCCATCAGTTGGTCTGCCGCGAGGATATTGATGCGGCCCAGCCCGGCGGCGTCGGTCTGCATGATGTCTGCAAGGTCCAGCGCCGGTTCGCCAAAGAATTCGGCAGCGCCCTGATTTTCCAGCACCATCAACCGGCGCTGGATCGCCCCAATGGACTGCACCGAGATATTGCCATAGCGCAGGGCCAGATCCTTGCGGTTTTCCCCCACCCAAACCAGCAGAGCCTGCAAATCTTTCAGGTCCAGTAGCGGCAGCCCCTCTTCGTCTGCCAGACGGAAGGCAATATTCAATATCCCTTCCTGCGCCTCGCTGAGTTCCAGCAGGCGCGCCAGCAACAAGGGGCCCATTTCGGTGATCGTCGTGCGCACGGGATGGCCCTGCTCGCCAAAGAGATCCCAGAAAGTGACGGGAAAGCCCTGATAGCTGTAATCGCTAAATCCGATGGTCTCAGCCCGACTTTGGAAAGCGTCATGCAGCTTGAAATCCGCGCGACCAGCGGCCGCAAGCCCGGAAAGGTCGCCCTTCACATCCGCCATGAACACAGGAACGCCCGCCGCCGAGAGCCCCTCGGCCAGAATTTGCAGTGTCACGGTTTTGCCGGTCCCGGTTGCCCCGGCCACCAGCCCATGGCGATTGGCATATTTCAGGTCCAGATATTGCTTATCGCCATAGCCTTCGCCGCCACCGCCCAGAAAAATCAAATTCTCCACTGCCTGCCCTCTTGCGCTGCTTGTTCTGCAGGTAAAGCCTAGCCGGTTCCATGGGCTGTGCCAATCGGCCGCGCGCGGGGAATTACAGAGACAACCGCGCAAAATTACAGCGAAAATCGCGCTTCGGCGGCCTGTCACATTTTTTTATTATTTCCCGTTGACGGAGAGTTTCTTTCGACGTAGCGTCCTACCCAATGAATAAGTCGGCCAGTCCGACGGGGAGTGTAAGATTAAAAGGGGCCGTCAGGCCCCTTTTTTCATGTCCGCGTTTTTGAGCGAACAAAACCATCCCAAATTTCCTCGGTTCGGGCCGTTTGCGCGAAATCTTGCACAGAACCACCGGGCAGGCGGAATTGCAAAATGACACTCTTTGCGGAACATGATATGCCTTGCGCAAATTTGAAACATTTGGGGGCAAGATGCTCAAAAATATAAACAAAATCCTTTTGACGTCGGTCTTTCTGATGGGGTCCGCCGCGGTCGCGCAAGAGGCCGGCACAGCTGAGGACACACCCGCCGAAGCACCTGCTGCAACGTCAGGTGCCGAAGGTCTGTCCACCGGCCAGGATCTTGCGCAGCAGGCGCCAGAGATCAAAAACGAAGAGATCGGCGATTGGGTTCTGCGCTGTCAGGCGCTTGAGGGTGGCGAGCGGTGCCAGATGTATCAGCTCTTGCGCGATGCGACGGACAATCCTGTGGTCGAGGTCAACTTTTTCCCGGTGGACAACGGTGGCCAGGTCGCGGCGGGCGGATCGATCGTTGTGCCGCTGGAAACCCTGCTGACCGCGCAACTGACGGTCACGGTGGATGATGGTGCGGCCAAGCGCTATCCCTTTGCGTTTTGCACGCCAAATGGCTGCGTGGCGCGCATTGGCCTGACGGCCGAAGACATCGCCAGCTATAAGAAAGGCGCAAAGGCCACCGTCTCTCTGGTGCCGGTCACGGCGCCGGATAAAACGGTTTCCGTTGACATGTCACTAAGCGGGTTTACCGCCACCTATGACAAAATGAACGGTCAGTAATTTCGTATGACAGCAAAATGAAAAAGGCGCTCGTGCTATGCGAGCGCCTTTTTTCTTGTCCGCAGAGCTCTGATCAGACCGCGCGCAGCGCCATCACCGCGTTGAGCCCGCCAAAGGCGAAGGCATTGGACAGCACCACATCCACTTTGGCGTCGCGGGCTTCATTGGGCACAACATCCAGCGCGCATTCCGGGTCCGGCTCTTCATAGTTGATGGTGGGGGCAATCACCCCCTCTTTCAGGGCCATGATGCACGCCAGAAGCTCGACAGCGCCGGTGCCGCCGATCAGGTGGCCGTGCATGGATTTGGTCGAACTGATCATCAACCTGTCCGCGTGCGGGCCGAACACATCGGCGACAGCGGCACATTCGGTTTTGTCATTGGCCGCCGTCCCTGTGCCGTGCGCGTTGATATAACCGACCTCTTCGCGGTTGATGCCAGCGCTTTTCAGCGCGCCCTTGATGGCACGGGCGGCCCCCTGTTTGGAGGGCATGACGATATCGCTGGCATCAGAACTCATCGCAAACCCGGCAACCTCTGCAAGGATATTCGCGCCACGCGCCTTGGCGTGTTCAAACTCTTCAAACACAAAGACGCCTGCGCCCTCGCCTTGCACCATACCGTTGCGGTTGGCAGAAAACGGTCGGCAGCCGTCTTTGGACATCACGCGCAGCCCTTCCCAGGCCTTAACCCCGCCAAAGCACAGCATGCTTTCCGATCCGCCGGTCATCATGGCCGGGGCCATGCCACTGGCGACCATCTGATAGGCCTGGGCCATCGCGTGGTTGGAGCTGGCGCAGGCGGTGGCCACGGTGAACGAGGGACCCCGCAGGTTAAATTCCATCGAAACATGGCTGGCGGCGGCGTTGTTCATCAGCTTGGGCACAACAAAAGGATGCACCCGGTTCTTGCCGTCCTCGTAAACCGTGCGGTAGTTTTCATCCAGCGTCTGCATCCCGCCACCGGAGGTCCCCAGGATCACACCGCAGCGATCGGCCATCTCGCCGTGAAATTGCAGGCCGGATTGCTCCATCGCTTCGCGTGCGGCCACCAGAGTGAACTGGGTGAACCGATCATACAGCGCCATTTGCTGACGGTTGAACAGACCCTCGGTTTCAAACCCGTGCACCTGGCCGCCGATCTTAATGGACAGACGGTCCACATCGCGCAGGTCAAGCGGGCCAATGCCGCTCTTGCCTTCTTTCATCGAAGACCAGGTTTCCTCAACGTTATGGCCGAGGGCGTTGATTGTCCCTGCCCCGGTGATGACGACACGTTTCATAGGGTAATCTTTCGGTTCATCAGAAGCGCAGATCGGCCTGCATTCAGGCCTGCTCTTTCACCAGTTTTTCGATGCCATCAATGATTGAGGCAACCGAGGAAATGTCAAAATCGCTCTCAGTGGGTTCGTTTGCGTTAAACGGCACAGAAATGTCAAAAGCTTCCTCAATTGCGAAAATGCTTTCGACCAGACCCAGGCTGTCGATCCCCAGATCTTCAAGTGTGCTTTCAAGCGTGACGTCGGAGGTTTCCAGCACGGCCTGCTCAGCAATGATCTCGATAACCTTGTCTTTGACGTTCATTTTCTTGTCCTTTCGCCAGAGCTGCAC
Source organism: Cognatishimia sp. SS12 (assembly GCF_028369055.1). Classification (GTDB taxonomy): domain Bacteria; phylum Pseudomonadota; class Alphaproteobacteria; order Rhodobacterales; family Rhodobacteraceae; genus Cognatishimia. The sequence continues at coordinate 632,837 of NZ_JAQNCZ010000001.1, forward strand.
AGTGATTTAGTCATTTGGCGACAGATTTGAAATAGCTTTCTTCAAAGCTGCCACCTCTTTGACCAACCGCGGCAAGCGGCGCAGCCCTTTGTAGGCTTCAATTTGGGTTTCCATTTTCATCGCCGGGGAGCCCAGCATCGCGCGACCACTTGGGACGTTGGACAGCACCGTTGTGGCCCCGCCTGTCACCACATTGTCGCCAATCACCAGGTTGTCGGCCACGCCGGTCTGCCCGCCCAGCACGACATTATTCCCGATTTGTGTAGATCCTGCGACACCCACCTGCGCGCAAAGCAGGCAGTCATTGCCAATCACCACGTTGTGGCCCACCTGCACGAGGTTATCGAGTTTGACGCCATTGCCGATGCGCGTGTCGCGGATGGTGCCCCGATCCACCGTCGAATTGACGCCGATTTCCACGTTATCGCCAATGCTGACCGACCCAAGGCTATGGATACGAGCCCAGTGTTGGGTGTCGGCCGTGACCGATTTGCCCAAAGTTTCGCGGGTGCTTTCCACATGGCTTTTTTCCGGGGTGACAAAGGAAAACCCGTCGCCCCCGATGCGCGCGCCCGATTGGCACCAGAAATCATCGCCGATGGTGACACGGGCCAGCAGGCTGACGTGATCACGCAGGGTGGCCCGTGCGCCCAAGGTGACGTCAACGCCGATATAGCACTGCGGCCCTATGACAGCATTGTCGCCAATCTTGGCGCGGGCCTCGATCACGGTAAAGGCCCCGATACTGACATTCTCACCAATCTCTGCTGTCGGGTCGATAATGGCGCTCGGGTGAATGCCCGGCTGCGTGCCGACGCCCAAATCAAACATCTGGGTCAGCCCGGACATCGCATAGCGCGCGCGCGGCACGGTGATCGCAGCCTCAAGGCCAAAACCCTGCCAATCCGCCCCATCCCACAGGATCGCGGCGCGGGCACCGCCTTGGGTGAGCCCATCGGCAAATTTCGGGTTCAGCGCCAGCGCGATATCATCGGCACCCGCCTCAGCAGGTTCCGAGACACGAGCGACAGACAGATCAACGGCCCCAAAGGCCTGCGCCCCAAGAGCCGTTGCAATTTCTTTGATGGTAAAAGCCATGTCGCCCCCTCAGTTTGGGGCGTGTTTATCCGCCCACCGTACGCAAAGCCACCCCTTCCTGCGCCAAAGCCTGCCAGATCTTGGCGTCACGACCATAGATGTCGCGACGGTACTGCATCGGGCCTTTGGCGTTGGTAAAGGCGGTGCGGTAAATGATGTGCACGGGAACGTGTTTTTCAAGCTCTACCGTGGTTTCACGCCCGGTCTCCAGACGGCTGTGGAAGAAGCCTTTGGGGTTTGCTTCCTGCTTGGACAGCAGCTCATAGGCAAATTCAAATGGTTTGTGCAGACGAATACAGCCATGGCTATAGGCGCGCACTTCGCGCGAAAACAGGTTCTTGGCCGGCGTGTCATGCAGGTAGATATTGTGGCGGTTCGGGAACATGAATTTCACCAGCCCCAGCGCGTTGCTGCGGCTGGGCGGCTGTTTGATCGCAAAGGGGAAAGACGCTTTGGTGAACTGGGTGAAATCGACGCTGTCGCGCCGCACGATGCGGCCGCGCGAGTCAATCAGGTTCAGGTGGCTGACCGCATTGGGGTTGCGCTGCAGCATCGGCAGATATTCTTTGGTCGCAATGGAGCGCGGCACATTCCAGGTCGGGTTGATGACCATATGCTCCATTGTGTCCGAAAACTCTGGTGTCACGCGGTCCTTTGGATTGGCACCGATCACCGCTCGGGTTTCAAACGTCACCTTGTTGTCGTCCATAATCCGCGCGGTGAAATCCGTGAGGTTCACCAGGATATGGCGTTCACCGCGTTCCATATTGGTCCAGCGTTCGCGTTCCAAGGCAACATGAATGGATTGTAGCCGTTTTTGGGCCGATACGTTGAGTTCAGCAATCGTGCCTTTGCCGGCAACACCATCCGGCGTCAGCCCATGGGCCAGCTGAAACTGCTGAACCGCCGCCTGAATGTCGCCGTCATAACGGCTCGCGGCGGAGCGCTTCATATACCCCATGCGCACCAGTTTGTTGCGCAGCTGAGCCACGGCAGCACCGGTGTCGCCCGGCTCCAGCTTGCTGGTCTGAATTTCCGGACCAAAGCCTCCCTTTTGCAGGGTTTTCTCTAGCGTCATCTTTTCTTTCAGCAGGCGCGTATATTCGGGCGAGCTGGGCACCAGCGCCTTGAAATAACGGGTCGCCGGGCTTTTGGCGAAATTCTGCAGGTATTGCTGACGGTCGCGATAGGGCACTTTGCGGACAATCGCAGGGTCAATGCGGCTTGGGGTCAAAATACCTGTCTGAATGTCGCGCGCATAGGTCAGGAAAGTTTTGGACAGCATCACTTCGACACGGCCAAGGTCGCGCTGTGTTTTGGCAGCTCCCAGCTCGGCCTTCAGGACATCAATGCGATAGCGCGCCACTGGCAGGCCATGCATATCGGCATTTTGCAGCGCGCCAAACAAGGCACGGCGACGCTCGGTGAAACTGTTGCCGCGTCCTGTCCACAGCGGGGCATAATCGTTTTGACGGTAAAATGCGGCGATATCTGTGTCTTTGGCGGCGGCTTCGGCCACCGATTGTTTAAAGGCCGTCACCTGCGCTTCTGCCGGTGCGGTGCCAAAGGAAACAAGCGACAACATCACAAACAGAAGTGACAGCGTTTTGGCCAACCTCTGAAAATCAAACATACTTTTAACCCTTATTCGTGCCATTTGCCCAAGCGGCACATGCCGCGCGCTGTATTTTTTCCCATGTGTCAAAGTACAAAGTCCATTCACATTTGAGCGAAGTGATCAGGCGGGCGCAGAGTGATGCCTTGATGCACCGCCTGCCGTGTTCTGAAAGGCAGAAACACCACGTTAAGCAATTTTTCGCCCAAAACGCTTGAATTTGGGAACCTTTTCGAACTTGGACTTGGCGCAAGAATCAAGCTGTGCAATAAACCCCACATCTGGGGATAACATATGTATCCACGTAACATCGTGGGGCAGGACAGCGACGGGACAGGCGCACAATGACGACCTCTACGGGTTTCACGCGACGTGGCGTGATAGGTGCATTTGCAGCAACAGCAGTGATGGCAGCTCCGACTTTTTCCAATGCAGCAGGGCTTCTGCGCGGTGCAGGTGATGTGCGCCGACTGCGGATGTTCTCTGGGCGCACCGGCGAAAGCATCGACACGATCTATTGGATCGAGGGCGAGTACATCAAAGAAGCGGTGAAAGAGATCAACCACTTTATGCGCGATTGGCGTACCAGCGACGTGATCAATATCGATACCCGGACCCTGGACATCATGGCCGCCTCGCATCAGCTGTTGGATGTCAAAGAACCCTATATGCTGCTGTCGGGTTATCGCAGCCCAACCACCAACAACATGCTGCGCAACCGCTCGCGCGGCGTTGCCAAAAATTCCTTGCACATGAAGGGCCAAGCGGCGGATTTGCGTCTGAAATCCCGTTCGGTCAGCCAGATCGCCAAAGCCGCGGTCGCCTGCCGCGCGGGCGGTGTCGGGCGCTATAGCAGCTCTAACTTTGTGCATATGGACTGTGGCACTGTGCGGACCTGGGGTCGGTAAACTCCCTTCTGGCGCAGGACCTACCCCGACAGACGACGCGATCAAAAGGTGCCCAGCGGCGCCTTTTTTGCTTTTCAGCCTATGCATATCGGCACCAGCTGGTGTTTGAATATGTGGGTTTGGCAGCATGAGCAGAGCGGCAGGTCATATCTTTTCGCACGTCAGCGGGCAGTTTTCAGATCAGGCAAAGCGGCTGGGGACCGCATGACAGGCGCTGAACTGATTTCGCAGGCCGCAGACGCCCCCTTCCAAACATCTGCGGCCTGGTCCCCTTTAGTGCGCAAAGCGCGAGCAATCAGGGGCAATCGGCGACATAGCGGTTGCCATACCGATCCTGATAGACACACTGTCCCGGCTGTTGTGCCTTGCCAATATAGCTGCCGGCCACGGCACCCACGGCGCCGCCCACGACAGCACCTTTCACTTCATCACCGTCATTGGCTACGGTTGCGCCAACCGCAGCCCCCGCGGCCGCCCCGACAAGGGCGGATTGTTCGGATGTGGTCTGACAAGCGGTGGTGATCAGAACGGTTGGTAGAACAAGAAATAGCTTTTTCATCGGTTTTTCCTTTGATTGCTCGGGGGACCAACGTGCTGCCTCTCTGTTGGTTCCTCGCCCGCGCGGAAAATTTTCAGCCGACTGCGAAGATCGCCACCATAGGCAGGAAATTGCCTGCTCTGAGCGGGCGCGCGAATATTTCAGGAACCCATTTTGAAGGCGGGTGTTGAGTCCCCGGATGCCGCCACGGTGGCCGCCCGGTGTATTGCGTCACTTCGGACGTCGCCGCGTGTGGTCCACGGCATTGGCAAAAGAAAGAAAGGAAAGTGAAATGAAAATTTTTCGCACCACTGCCCTCGCTCTCGTAACCGCAGCTGTCGCAACCACGGCTTATGCCTATGATGGCACCGTTGCCGAAATTGATGTGAAAACCGAACTCAGCGATTTCGCCAACAGCAACGCCCTGGAATACTGGCCGGATCTGGAAAAAGATCTGAGCATTGCGCTCGCCAACCGTCTGAAGCTGGAAGATGTGCCAAATGGCGACCGTTTGGTTGTCACCATCAGCGACATCAACCTGAATGGCAATCCAACCCTGCCGCAGACTGGTGAATTCAACCAGTTGGAAGGCGCTGTGGTTCTTTATGACTATGGTGATGAAACCCGCGATGCCGACGACAATGGCTCAACCACCATTATCGCCGAGCGTAGCTTTCCGCTGCGTCTGTCGGCAGTCGCCGGTGACGTGATCGCCCCGGCGGACACGATTGTGATCCCGCCAAGTAAGGACGATTTTTACACCGCCCTTGTGAATGGCTTTGCTGACGCAACGGTCGACAACCTCGACTAACAGCGGCGGCAATCGCCCCTTTTGGCAGAGCACCTGCCCTGCCCGACGCCACGTTGCCCTGCAGCGTGGCGTTTTGCTGTCGGCGCGTTTGGATCTGATTCAAAAAGGAAAATGGCGCACCCATGAGGATTCGAACCTCAGACCTCTGCCTTCGGAGGGCAGCGCTCTATCCAGCTGAGCTATGGGTGCCTGCGTGTCGTTATACCGTGCGGAAATTTCCCCGCAAGCGGGAAAACACGCGCTGAGGCCGGATCACGCCAGAAGCTCATGCGCCAATTCCAGCGCATCGACAAGCACGTCAATTTCTTCGGTGGTGTTGTACATGCCAAAGCTCGCGCGGCAGGTGGCGGAGACGCCCAGATGCTCCATCAAGGGGCCAGCGCAATGGTGCCCGGCCCGCACGGCCACGCCGCGCTTGTCGAGAATCGTAGAAATATCATGGGCATGCGCCGCCCCGGCAAGGGTCATTGAGAAAATCGCCGCCTTGCCCGGCGCGTCGCCCTGAATGTTCAGCCAGTTCATGCCGGCAAATTTTTCTCGGGCATAGTCGCGCAGCATTGTTTCGTGGGCGGCGATATTCTCCATGCCGACGTCCATCATATAGTCCAGCGCCACGCCCAAACCGATGGTCTGCACGATGCCGGGGGTGCCGGCCTCAAACTTCATCGGCGGATCGTTATAGATCACCGTGTCTTTGCTGACCTCTTTGATCATGTCGCCGCCGCCAATGAAGGGGCGCATTTCGGCCATGCGCTCTTTCTTGACATAGATCGCGCCGGAGCCGGAGGGGCCATAGAGCTTATGGCCCGTGATGGCGTAAAAATCGCAGCCAATCTCTGTGACATCGACCGGCGCGTGCACTGCCCCTTGTGAGCCATCCACCAGCACGGCAACCCCGCGCGATTGCGCTTCGTGTGTGATGGCTTTGACATCCACCATAGTGCCCAGGACATTGGAACACTGGGTGATGGCGATGAGTTTGGTCTTAGGCGTGATGGCGTCAATGACAGCCTGCGGATCAAGGCTGCCGTCCGCCGCCACATCCACCCATTTGAGAACAACCCCCTGCCGTTCGCGCAAAAAATGCCAAGGGACGATGTTGGCGTGATGCTCCATGACCGACAGGATGATTTCATCCCCTGCCTCAAAGCGCGGCATCGCCCAGCCATAGGCCACCATATTGATGCCTTCGGTGGTGCCGGAATTCAGGATGATTTCATTTTCATCAGCAGCCCCCAAAAACCGCGCAATGGTGCCGCGCACGTTTTCGTATTTTTCGGTCGCCAGGTTCGAGAGGTAATGCAGCCCGCGATGCACATTGGCGTATTCATCGCCATAGGCGCGCGAGATGGCGTCAATCACCACCTTGGGTTTCTGCGCTGAGGCCCCATTGTCCAGATAAACCAGCGGCTTGCCGTTGACCTCGCGCGACAAGATAGGAAAGTCGGCGCGAATTTTGTGAACGTCGTACATGGGTTATCCAACCGTGTTAAAGCCGATGAAAGTCAGCAGCAGAGACAGCACAACCGTCATGCCCAGAATGGACAGGACCAGGTTTGATGCCGCGCGGCCAAGGGAGTCAAACCCCTGCGCCACCTTTAGAAAATTGATCAGGATCCAGAAACCATAAAGATAGGCAATGGTGGTCAAAACGCTGGCCAGCCCCGGTAGGAACACCATCAAAACAAATCCGCCAACCTGAACCGCCACGCGCATCATTTGCAGCCAGCCCAGCAGGGTCAGCACATCTGTGAACTCTGCAATGCCTTTCAGAAAGCGCCCGGCCGAAAACAGCAGACCGGCTGTCGCGGCGATCACCACCAGAAAGGCCGCTGTCAGCATCACCGGGTTGAGCGCAACCAGAAACGCCCCGTCAACCGCAGGCGGGAACATCATGACGGTCACGACCACCATGATTGCATTCAGGATCGAGGCGATGACCGCGAGCTGCCAGGCTTGGCCATTGCCCAGTCGCAGCGCCAGAATCTGCTCGGCCGCTTTCTGCGGCTCAAAAATAGAAGTTTGAAACAGAGATTTAAGCATCACTCACGCGCCCGTTGCAGATGCGGCCTTTGTGGCGGTTTGCAGCCCCGCTGTCCAGAACCAGAAAAAACAGATGAACCCGACCAACCCCACAACGTCATAAAGCGTGCCAGTGCCGATAAAACCGCCAACCAGCCCCCGGAACAAGGCAATCGGCGTGGTCGCCAGCAATGCCCAGAACAGGGCAATGCGGCTGCCATATCCGCTGATCGGCTTGCCCAAAAGGCGCATGCCCCCCTGTGCCAACAGGCTGATGACATAGAAAAACAGCGGCATCATGAACACCCAAAGCAACAGCTGAGAGCCAAGCAGCGGGTTCAGCTCCACCTGATCGATATGGGCGACGCGCGCAAGTTTCGGCCATTGCGCTACAAAGATCACCCCGCAGGCCGCCATCAGCAGTGCCAAGGCGCGATCTTCGCGCGGGCCTCCCGGCAGGCGGCGCGCATAAACCGCGCGCGGCCCCCGGTATGTTGCGAGGATATCGGGCAGGATTGACATCAGCCGCGACGCCGCTCCAGCCAGCCTTCCAGCCGCGCCAGAATGATGCCTGCCAAACCCTCGTCCTCGATCTCATCCACCGCTTCGGCCAGAAAGGCCAGCGTCAACAGATCGGTTGCGATGGGCGCAGGCACGCCGCGCGCGCGCAGATAAAACAACATGTCCTCATCAATCGCGCCCGTGGTGGACCCATGCGAGCAGGCCACATCATCGGCATAGATCTCAAGCTCTGGCTTGGCGAGGAACTGGCTGTCATCATCCAGCAGCAAGGATTGGCTGATCTGATACCCGTCGGTTTTCTGGGCGTCAGGTTTGACCAAGATTTTGCCTTGGAACACCCCTGTCGCGCCGTTGCGCAGCACTTTCTTATAGACCTGACGGCTTTCGCAATTCACCGCATCATGGGTGACAAAAACCGTGTCATCATGATGGAAATCACCATCGCCAACGCAGGCACCTGCCACATGGGCCACAGCGTCATCTCCGGTCAGCTCAATCACACATTCATTCCGCGTCAGAACGCCGTTCACCGTGAGGGTGAAGGATTTGAACGTGCTTTCAGCACCAAGGCGCGCAAACATATGCGTGGCGGCGCGGCGCTCGTGGTCGCGCCCCTGGGCGCGGACGTGGTGGAAGGCCGCTCCATCGGCGATATCCACCTCCAGCACCTCGTTAAAGCGCGCAGCGGCTGGGCCGTTTTCCAGCAGGGTCAATGCCCCGCCCTCTTCCACTTTGATCACATGATGCAACACCGCATCCGAGGCGCTGTCGACATGTTTGTAGATCAGGCTCACGGGCCGGGCGACCTGACCTGTCACGCGGATGACAACGCCGTCGCTGGCCAGCGCGGTGTTAAAGGCCGCCAGCGGGCGCTCCACCGGGGACTGGCCCTTGGCTTCCAACGCACCATAAAGATCCTTGGCCCAATGAATATCGGCCTCGGCAACATCCGCCAGCCGTTCGATGCGCATGGCTTCGCCTGACAGATCATCAGAGGCCGCCGCGTCAAACACGCCATCCACGAACACGACCTTAAGGCGGTCGACTTCGTCAAAAACCGGCGCTTCGCCGTGATTGAACGCCGCCGCCGCAGGCACCTCTTGCTGGGTCAGTGTCTCAGGGCGCGTGTATTTCCAATACTCATCGCGGCGCGATGGCAGTCCCATGGACCGCACGCGCGCCAGCGCATCTTGGCGCAGCGCCGTGATCCAGCTTGCGCCGTCAGCGATGCTGACGCCATCCAGCAGGGCCGACGTGGCCTCTTGTTTGGCTTGCAGCAGGCTCATTATGCGATCTCCGCCAGAATGTCGGCGTAGCCGTTTTTCTCAACTTCCAGCGCCAGCTCTGGGCCGCCGGTTTTCACGATACGGCCGTCTGCCATAATGTGCACCACATCCGGTTTGATGTGATCCAGCAGACGTTGATAGTGGGTGATCACCAGGAAACCGCGCCCTTCAGAGCGCAGCGCATTCACGCCTTCGGAGACCAGTTTCATCGCGTCGACATCCAGACCGGAATCGGTTTCGTCCAAGATGCACATCTTTGGTTCCAGCATCGCCATTTGCAGGATCTCGTTGCGCTTTTTCTCGCCACCGGAAAAGCCGACATTCACCGGGCGTTTCAGCATGTCGGCGTCGATTTTCAGCTTTTTTGCCTTGGCGCGGATCTCTTTCAGAAAATCTGCGGCTGACATTTCTTCTTCGCCGCGCGCTTTGCGCTGTGCGTTCACGGCGGTGCGCAGAAAGGTCATGTTGCCGACGCCGGGGATCTCAACCGGGTATTGGAACGCCAGGAACAAACCGAGCGCGGCGCGCTCTTCGGCTTCCAGCTCCAGCAGATCTTCGCCTTCCAAAGTGGCGCTGCCACCGGTGACTTCATAGCCTTCGCGGCCAGACAGGACATAAGACAAGGTCGATTTTCCAGACCCATTCGGGCCCATGATTGCATGGACTTTGCCCGCTTCCACGGTCAGATCCACACCTTTCAGGATCTGCTTGTCTTCATCTTCAAGTTTGACCTTCAGGCCTTTGATTTCCAACATATTATTTTCCTTTTCCGCCGTCGCGCTGGCGGTCATCTCTTGATTAGCATCTGGGCCACAACCGACCCTAAAAACCCGCTGACGAAACTGGTCGTCAGCACTTGTGTATTTGTCAGCATGGGGGCGATTTGACTGATGACAAAGGCAAAGCCGGCGCAGAAAAGCCCGGTGGTACACGCCGCCATCAACGTCGCCCGCAGCATTACGCCAGCACCACCGCGGTGCCAGAGGCCGAGACCATCAGCATGGATTGTCCGACCACCTCATAATCCAGATCCACGCCGATCACCGCATTGGCGCCTTTGGCGGCAGCGCGTTCTTCCAGCTCGCGCAGGGCGGTATCGCGCGCATCCTGCAGCTTGCTTTCATAGGCCCCTGACCGTCCGCCAACGATATCGGTGATCGAGGCAAAGACATCGCGTACGACATTTGCGCCCATAATCGCCTCGCCCACGACAATGCCGCGGTAATCGGTGATCTTTCGTCCTTCGACAGAATTTGTGGTGGTGATAATCATCTTAGCCCCCGATCCATTTGAACAGCATCATTGCGCCCATCCCCAGCGCGCCAACCGCCGCCGAGGTGACAAAAACCGAGCCGCCAATCAGCCCCTCGGTTTTGCCAGAACGTTTGCGGATGCTCAGCCCAATCATGCTGCCAAGCGCGCAGCCAAGCCCAACACCCAATGAGGCTTGCATCAATTGTTGCAACTCACCCATCAGCCTACGGAGCCTTCCAGAGAAATGGCCACAAGCTGTTGCGCTTCCATGGCGAATTCCATTGGCAGCGCTTGCAGCACTTCCTTGGCAAACCCGTTGACGATCAACGCCACGGCTTCTTCTTCGTCCATGCCGCGCTGGCGGCAATAGAACATCTGTTCATCATCCACCTTGGATGTCGTGGCCTCATGCTCCACCCGCGAGCTGTTGTTTTTGACTTCGATATAGGGGACCGTATGCGCCCCGCATTTATCGCCGATCAACAGGCTGTCACATTGGGTGTAGTTGCGCGAATTCTTGGCCTTTGGGTGCATCGACACCAGACCGCGATAGGTGTTCTGCGCCACACCCGCAGAAATGCCTTTGGACACGATGCGCGATTTGGTGTTTTTGCCCAGGTGGATCATCTTGGTGCCGGTGTCGGCCTGCTGATGATTGTTGGCAATCGCGATCGAATAAAACTCGCCCTGGCTGTCATTGCCGCGCAGGATGCAGGACGGGTATTTCCAGGTCACGGCAGAGCCGGTTTCAACCTGCGTCCACATCACTTTGGCCCGATCGCCCCGGCAATCGGCGCGTTTGGTCACAAAGTTATAGATGCCGCCGTTGCCGTTTTCATCGCCGGGGTACCAGTTTTGAACGGTGGAATATTTCACCTCGGCGTCTTCTTCGATGATGATTTCCACCACCGCCGCGTGCAGCTGCGTTGTGTCGCGCTGCGGGGCAGTACAGCCTTCGAGATAGCTGACATAGCTGCCCTTGTCCGCGATGATCAGCGTGCGTTCAAACTGGCCGGTGTTTTCAGCATTGATACGGAAATAAGTCGACAGTTCCATCGGGCAACGCACGCCCGGTGGGATGTAAACGAAGGACCCGTCAGAGAAAACGGCGCTGTTCAGCGTCGCATAGAAGTTGTCGGACACCGGCACAACCGAGCCAAGGTATTTCTTCACCAGCTCCGGGTGTTCTTTGATCGCTTCGGAGATGGAGCAAAAGATCACGCCAGCCTTTTTCAACTCAGCCTGAAAGGTGGTGCCAACTGAGACAGAGTCAAACACCGCATCAACCGCAACCTTGCGGCCTTCAGCAGGGGCATCTTCTGCGCCTTCAACCCCAGCGAGGATCATCTGTTCTTTCAGCGGAATGCCCAGTTTCTTGTAGGTTTCCAATAGCTTGGGGTCGACGTCATCCAGCGATTTGGGCTTTTCTTCCATCGATTTGGGGCGAGCATAATAATATTGGTCCTGAAAGTCGATTTCAGGATAGTTGACCATCGCCCATTTCGGCTCTTCCTTGGTTTGCCAGCGTTTGAACGCTTCAAGGCGCCATTCGGTCATCCATGCGGGTTCTTCATTCTTTTCCGAGATCAGACGCACGATATCTTCGTTCAGACCTTTCGGAGCGTACTCCATCTCGATCTCGGTTTCCCAACCGTATTTATACTTGCCACCGACCTCGCGGACAGCATCGACCGTCTCCTGATCAACGCCTTCCTTGACGTCCGTATGTTCCATCGTGGCCATCTGCGTCTCCTTTTGTCACGCCGCACGGGCGCGGAATTTTTTCCATTGGGTCAACCATTTATCGGCAAACCCTACAATGTCCTGTTCGCTTGTTTGCGGACCAAGGCTGACCCTGATCGCGCTGGACGCCACCGGGGCGTCATATCCCATTGCCGTCAGCACCGCGCTGCTTTTGACCTTGCCTGAAGAACAGGCAGACCCTGCAGAAATCGCGTAGCCAGCCAAATCCATCTGCATGACTTGGGTCTCGCCCTTCCATCCGGCAAGGGCAAAGCAGGAAGTATTGGGCAGGCGCTCTGCGCCTTTCCCGGCGATGATCACGTCGGGTGCGCCATCGGCGATGATCTCTTCCAGCTGATCGCGCAGGGTCGCGACGCGGCTCCAAACGCCGCTATCCAAATCCGCCTGCGCCGCCGCCGCCGCCGCGGCGAACCCGGCGATGCCAATGGTGTTTTCGGTCCCGGCCCGGCGCCCCATTTCCTGCCCGCCACCCAAAAGCTGCGCCGACACCTCGGTGCCGCGTTTCACCACCAGCGCGCCAATGCCTTTTGGGCCGCCCAGTTTATGGGCTGATATCAACGCCATTTCCGCGCCAAGCCAATTGAAAGCGACCGGCAGTTTGCCAAAGGCCTGCGTCATATCCGTGACCGCCAGACCCTGTGGAATATCCTGCACAACCCCGGTTTCGGAATTGGCCAGTTGCAGCGTGGCGCGTGCGGGGTCTGCGACGGTCACGCGACCCTCGGGGTCCACCGCCAGATCTTCGCGGATCCAATGCCGGACGGCGTCATGTTCCACCGCCGCGCCTTGCAAATCGCGCCCCTTCAGGGCCAGCGCCGCCGCTTCGGTTGCGCTGCTGGTAAAGATGATATCCGCCCCATCTGCCCCCAGCGCGATGGCGATGGTCTGCCGTGATTTTTCGATCAGCGCCTTGGCGGCCCGCCCTTCGGCATGCACCGAGGACGGGTTGCCCGCGACATCCATGGCCGCGATCATTGCGGCGCGGGCCTCAGGCCGCAGGGGCGTTGTGGCATTGTGATCCAGATAGACCCTCATTCGCAGTCATCCACCACAGCAAAGAGCGAGGGCACAGCCGGACAAGGCGCCAGATCATTTTCAACCACATCCGACAGCCGGGTCTGATGCAGGAACACGTAAACATGGGCGGATAGGCCTTCCCACAGACGGTTCGCCATCGATTGCGCCCGCGAGCCAGACTGCGCGCCAGAGGCACCCGCCCCGGTGTGCAGCGCCGAGACGGTTTCATCGACCGCAGAAAGGATATCGACCACCCGAATCTCGGATGCGGGCCGCGCCAGACGGTAGCCGCCGCCCGGGCCGCGCACAGATTCAACCAAATTGGCACGCCGCAATTTGACAAACAGCTGCTCAAGATAGGCCAGAGAAATGTCCTGACGCGCCGAAACTTCGGATAAAGTCACAAGCTTTTCAGTCGGTTGCAGGGCAATGTCCGCAAGGGCAACAACAGCGTAACGGCCTTTGGTCGACAGTTTCATAGCCTTCGCCCCTTCGCGAATTGATTGACCTTGGACGCCACAAAGCTTAGATCGCTAACAGCGCCGCTGGAATATTGTCCAGCACAATAATTAGAACCGTTCTAAGGTGCCTGAGCAAATTCGTCAAGAAACTGCTTTCGCCTGACTGAAGGAGACAGGGACGCTTATGCCCGAGGTCATTTTTCCCGGACCCGAAGGCCGCCTAGAAGGCCGCTACCACCCCCAAAAAGACCGTGACGCACCGATTGCAATCGTGCTTCATCCGCATCCGCAGTTTGGCGGGACCATGAACAACAAAGTGGTCTATAATCTGCACTACGCCTTTTACAACATGGGCTTTACCGTGTTGCGCTTCAACTTTCGAGGTGTGGGCCGTAGCCAGGGTGAATATGATCAGGGCATCGGCGAGCTGAGCGATGCCGCCAGCGCGCTGGATTACCTGCAATCCATGAACAACAACTCCAAACATTGCTGGGTCGCTGGCTTTAGCTTTGGTGCGTGGATTGGCATGCAGCTTTTGATGCGCCGCCCGGAAATCACCGGCTTTATCAGCGTGTCGCCCCCGGCGAACATGTATGACTTCAGCTTCCTTGCGCCCTGCCCGTCTTCGGGCTTGATCATCAATGGCACCGCCGACCGTGTGGCCCCACCTGCGGACACCACCGCGCTTGTGAACAAGCTGCATGAACAAAAAGGCATCACCATCACCCACAACCAGATTGAGGGTGCCGGCCACTTCTTTGAAGAGCCGCATATGGATACGATGATTGGCGATGTCTCTGACTATGTGAAACGCCGCCTGACCGAAAACACCCGCTGATCGAGGTTGCGCATGAGTTATGTCGAAGGCTTAGGGGAAAAACTGGCACGCGATGTTTTGGCCGTTCAGGCCGAAACCGGCGATCTGAATCTGGTTCAGGAAATCGCCGATGTGCTGGAAGCCTCGTCTTCGACATTGCACGAAGCCTTTATGACAGCCGTGCGCGTTTATGACGCCGAAAAACGCGCACGTGGGGTTCTGGATGCCAAGCTGAACGCAGCCCTCAAGGCGGCACAGTCACAATGAGTGATGCGCGGCTTGCGCAGCAACTGGCGTTTCTGACCGAAATCGATAAGCTGAAATCTGTCGTGCGCGCCACGCGACTCTGTGATGGCACGCGGCGCGAAAATTCGGGCGAGCACTCCTGGCATATCGCCATGTATGCGATGGTTCTGGCGGAACACGCCAATCGGCCCGTCGACATCAACCGCGTTATCAAGATGCTGCTCATTCACGACATCGTGGAAATTGATGCGGGTGACAATCCAATCCATGGCAATCACGACGTTGCGCAGATGGAAGTCATCGAACAGGCGGCCGCAGATCGCATTTTTGGTCTTTTGCCGACTGATCAGGAACAAGAATTCCGCGCGCTTTGGGATGAATTTGAAGCGGCGGAAAGCAACGATGCGATCTTTGCGAAATCTGTGGATCGTGTTCAGCCTTGCGTTTCAAATTTGGAAGTCGGCGGTGCTTCTTGGATTGAATACAATGTTTCGTATGAACAAGTGGAGCAAAGAGTGGGTGTCAAAGTCGCCAAAGGTGCCCCCGCCCTTTGGGCGTATCTGCAGGCACGTATTCGCGCATGGTTTGACGCCCGCTAAGCAGCGCGCCACCATGCCAGCCGTGCATATTTTTGCCACCGATTTGCTCTGTCATGTCCCTCATCCGGCGGCAGGCGCAGTTTATGCTGGTGTTTTTCAGCCAGTCGCGTTAGGGCGCGCGTGAACAGACATGAGGCAGGCCAAGATGGACCTTCGCAATATCGCGATAATCGCACACGTTGACCACGGCAAAACCACGCTGGTGGACGAGCTTTTGAAGCAATCCGGCGCATTCCGCGCCAATCAGGAAGTGGCCGAACGCGCCATGGACAGCAACGATCTTGAGCGCGAGCGCGGCATCACGATCTTTGCAAAACCCACAAGCGTTGAATGGAAAGGCACACGGATCAACATCGTGGACACGCCCGGCCACGCAGATTTCGGCGGCGAAGTTGAGCGCATCCTGAGCATGGTTGATGGTGTTGTCCTGCTGGTGGACGCGGCCGAAGGCCCGATGCCACAAACCAAATTCGTGACCTCAAAAGCGCTGGCGCTGGGTCTGCGCCCCATTGTTGTGCTGAACAAGGTCGATAAGCCCGACGCGGAACCTGACCGCGCGCTGGATGAATGTTTTGACCTCTTTGCCTCGCTGGACGCCACCGAAGATCAGCTCGACTTCCCGCATATGTATGCCTCTGGCCGCTCTGGCTGGGCGGATGCAGAGCTGGACGGCCCGCGCAAGGATCTGCACGCGCTGTTCAACCTGATTGTGAACCACGTGCCAGAACCCAAGCAGATCAAGCGTCAGGGCGAAGATTTCCGCATGCTGGCCACCACGCTGGGCTCTGACCCGTTTGTGGGCCGCATCCTGACCGGCCGCGTAGAAAGCGGCACGTTGAAAGTGGGCGCAACCGTTCAGGCCCTGAGCCGCGTTGGCCAGAAGATTGAACAGTTCCGCGTCACCAAAATTCAGGCCTTCCGTGGCCTTTCGCAACAGGACATCGAAGAGGCGCAAGCCGGCGACATCGTGTCGATTGCGGGCATGTCCAAAGCGACCGTGGCCGACACCATCTGTGCCCTTGCCGTGGACGAACCACTGGATGCGCAGCCGATTGACCCGCCCACCATTACCGTGACCTTTGGCATCAACGACAGCCCGCTGGCGGGCCGTGATGGCAAGAAAGTGCAGTCGCGCGTTATCCGTGACCGCCTTTATAAAGAAGCGGAATCCAACGTTGCGATCAAGATCGCCGACACCCCCGGCGGCGAGGCATTCGAAGTGTCAGGCCGCGGCGAACTCCAGATGGGTGTTCTGATCGAAAACATGCGCCGCGAAGGCTTTGAGCTGTCAATCTCGCGCCCGCAGGTGATCATGCGCGAAGAAGACGGCCAGAGAATTGAGCCGATCGAAGAAGCCACCATTGACGTGGATGACGAATATTCCGGCGCGGTGATCGAAAAACTGACCGGCGCGCGCAAAGGCGAGTTGGTGGAAATGCGCCCAGCCGGTGCGGGCAAAACCCGCATCATCGCCCATGTGCCCTCGCGCGGTCTAATCGGCTATCACGGCGAGTTTCTGACCGACACCCGCGGCACCGGCGTTCTGAACCGCGTGTTCCATGGCTGGGCCCCCTACAAGGGCGCCATCCCGGGCCGTCGTGCGGGTGTGCTCATTTCGATGGAAAACGGCACCTCGGTGGCCTATGCGCTTTGGAACCTTGAAGAGCGCGGCAAGATGATGATCGGTGCGCAGGCAGATGTCTACACAGGCATGATCATTGGTGAGCACAGCCGCGAGAACGACCTTGAGGTGAACCCGCTGAAAGGCAAAAAGCTGACCAACGTGCGGGCCTCGGGCACAGATGATGCGGTGCGTCTGACCACGCCGATGACCCTGTCGCTGGAAGAAGCCATCGCTTACATCAACGATGACGAACTGGTCGAAGTGACGCCAAACTCGATCCGCCTGCGCAAGCGGTATCTGGACCCACATGAGCGCAAGCGCATGGCAAAATCTGCCTGAATTCAATGATTTGACCTTGGGGCAACGCCCCAAGGTGCAATGAGTATTTGGAAAAAGATGAAGCGGAAACAGGGCGCGTATTGCGCCCTTTTTCATGCCTGGTCAGCTCGGGCGATCCACGTGCTGATCAATCAGGATCGTATTGCCATCTGGATCGGTCAGCGTGATATTGGCCGGCCCTTTGCCGAGCGGATCTGTGGGGACATCAGGCAGGATCCCGGCGGTTTTCAAGCGCTCTTGAATGGCGCGCACATCCTCAAAGCTGTCCTGCGGCGCAGCATTCTGATCCCAGCCGGGATTGAACGTCAGAAGATTGCCTTCGAACATGCCTTCGAAAAGGCCAATCACCGCCTCGCCGTTTTTGAGGATGGCAAAGCCATGTTCGCTCATGTCGTGATGGGATTTGAAGCCAAGAGTTTTGTAAAAGGCCACCGACGTGGCGAGGTCTTTGACAGACAGACTGATTGAAAATGCACCTAGGGACATAGCGCTCCTCCTCTTTCAAAGAATACGCGCCAGCTTGCCCGGTCAGCCTGCTTCTGCCAATGGTTTTATGACTCAACCTCAATAATGGTCAGCGTTCGCTCAGAGGCACCATCTGCAAACCGGACAGCGTCCTGATATGCGGCGCTGGCATAGCAGCGCTCGGCCGAAGCGAGATCCGGGAAGCGGATGATGGTGTGGCGCTCGGCCCCTGCACCCTCCAGTTGCCGGAAGGCCGCGCCGCGGGCGATGAACACACCGCCCATGGCTTCGATTGCGGGTACCGCGTGTTTGGCGTATTCGGCGTAGGCCTCTGGATCAGAGACCGTGACATGGCTGATCCAGAGCGCGGGCATCAGGCGCCCAGAACCGCTTCGGCGGCAGCGATGGCTGCATCGGCGTTTTCGGTCGACTTTGCGCCGCCCTGGGCCATGTCAGGCCGACCACCGCCGCCTTTGCCGCCGAGCTCTGCCACCGCAGCGCGCACCAGATCGGGGGCTTTGATGGTGTCGGTCAAATCCTTGGTCACGCCTGCCGCGACGGCGGCTTTGCCATCGGCCTCCGCGATCAGCAGCACCGCACCGCTTTGAATGCGGGCTTTGTGTTCGTCGATCAGGGCCGGCAAATCACGACCAGATACGCCCGACAGCACCTGAGCGACAAATTTCACCCCGTTGATTTCCTTGGCTTCTGCGCCGCTTTCGCCAGCGCCCCCTGCCATGGCCAACTCGCGGCGCAGCTGCGCCACTTCGTTCTGCAAGGCCTTGCGTTCCTCCATCAGGGATTTCACGCGCTCTGGCACATCGGCGGGCTGCGCTTTCAATTGCAGCGCGGTCTGGGCCAGGCGATGATCCTGCTCGGCCAGATAGCGCATGGCGTCGGCCCCGGTCAGCGCCTCAATCCGGCGCACCCCAGCAGAGCTGGCGCTATCGCCCAGCGTGACAAATGCGCCGATATCGCCGGTCTGGCGCACATGGGTGCCGCCACAAAGCTCAAGCGAATAGGTGTCGCCTTCAAGGCCCTTGCCGGTGTCGGCGTGGCCCATCGACACAACGCGCACCTCATCGCCATATTTTTCACCAAAAAGCGCCTGCGCCCCTATGGCGCGGGCGTCGTCCGGCGTCATGATGCGGGTTTCCACCGTGCTGTTCTGGCGAATATAGGTGTTCACTTCGTCTTCGACTTGGCGCAGTTCTTCAAGGCTCAGCGCCTTGCTGTGGCTGAAGTCAAAGCGCAGACGGTCGTCCGCATTGAGCGAGCCGCGTTGCGCCACGTGATCGCCAAGCGCGTTGCGCAGCGCCTCGTGCAACAGGTGTGTGGCCGAATGGTTGGCGCGAATGGCGGTGCGGCGGGCATGGTCCACCTCAAGCTGGGCGCCCTGCCCTTTGCTGATGGTGCCCTCGGTCACTTTGGCGATGTGAATGAAGACGCCAGCCGCCTTTTTGGTGTCGGTAACTTGGGCGCTGCCGGTTTCGGTTTTGATCACGCCGGTGTCCCCGACCTGACCGCCGGATTCAGCGTAAAATGGTGACTGGTTCAAAATGATCTGCACCGCGCCATCCGCTGCACTGACTTCGCCGCCGTCTGCGACCAGCGCGAGGATCTGGCCCTCGGCGGTTTCGGTGTCATAACCAAGGAAATCGGTGGTGCCGTGTTGGTCGGCGATATCAAACCAGATGGTGCTGTCCGCCGCTTCGCCAGAGCCCGCCCAGGCGGCGCGCGCCTTGGCTTTCTGTTCCGCCATGGCGGCGTCAAACCCGTCGGTGTCCACCGCGCGGCCCTGCTCGCGCAGCGCATCCTGCGTCAGATCAAGCGGGAAGCCATAGGTGTCATAGAGCTTGAAGGCCGCTGCGCCGGGCAGCGGCGCGCCATCGGCGAGGCCGCCAACCTCGTCATCCAGCAGTTTCAGCCCGCGATCCAGCGTTTGTTTGAACCGGGTTTCCTCAAGCTTCAGCGTTTCCTGAATCAGCGCCTGCGCCTGGCCCAGTTCTGGGTAGGCACCGCCCATTTTGCTGACCAGCGCGGGCACCAGCTGGTGCATCACAGGGTCTTTCGCGCCCAAGAGATGGGCGTGTCGCATGGCGCGGCGCATGATGCGGCGCAGTACATAGCCGCGGCCATCGTTGGACGGCATGACACCATCGGCAATCAGAAACGAAGTCGAGCGCAGGTGATCGGCGATCACCCGGTGGTGCACGTTTTTGTCGCCATAGGGATCGACCGAGGTGGCATGCGCCGAAGCTTCGATCAGCGATTTCATCAAATCGGTGTCGTAATTGTCGTGGCTGCCCTGCAGCAAGGCGCCGATCCGCTCAAGACCCATGCCGGTGTCGATGGATTGCATCGCCAGATCCACCATCGAGCCATCTTCGAACTGCTCGTTTTGCATGAAAACGATGTTCCAGATCTCGATAAAGCGGTCGCCATCTTCTTCTGGTGAGCCGGGAGGGCCACCCCAGATGTGATCACCGTGATCATAGAAAATCTCTGTACATGGGCCGCAGGGGCCGGTTGGCCCCATTTGCCAGAAGTTGTCAGAGGTGGCGATGCGGATGATCCGCTCTTCGGGCACGCCAATTTTCTTCCAGATATCATAGGCTTCATCGTCCGTGTGATAGACGGTGACGTAGAGCCGTTCTTTTGGAATGCCGAATTCTTTTGTGATCAGCTCCCAGGCGAATGGGATCGCTTGCTGTTTGAAATAATCGCCAAAGCTGAAGTTGCCGAGCATTTCAAAGAACGTGTGGTGGCGCGCGGTATAGCCGACGTTGTCCAGATCATTGTGCTTGCCGCCGGCGCGCACGCATTTCTGCGCGGATGTGGCGCGCACGTAATCGCGGCTTTCCACCCCGGTGAAGCAGTTCTTGAATTGCACCATACCCGAGTTGGTGAACATCAGCGTCGGGTCGTTGCGCGGCACCAATGGGCTGGAGGGCACAATGGTGTGGCCCTGCTTTTCGAAATAGGTGAGGAAGGTCGAGCGGATGTCGTTAAGGCTTGGCATGCGACGGCTTTCGTGCGGAATTTAACTGTTAGAAATGGGTTTAGCCGCCCCTCGCAGGGCTGTCCACCGGATATGGCGACAGCCCCGCGCCAAAACGAAAAAGCCGCGCGAACCGCGCGGCTTTCTGAAATTCTGAATTGCCTTGCCTTTGCTTAGCTTTCCAGCAGCGCATCGCTGTCCTCTGTGCCTGGCGGCATGTCAAAATCCAGCCCATGCGCGGCGCGGATCTTGTCTTCGATCTCAAGCGCCATTCGGGTGTTTTCCCGCAGGAAGGTTTTGGCATTTTCACGCCCCTGCCCGATCCGCTCATCGCCATAGCTGAACCAGCTACCGGATTTTTCCACAATCCCGGCTTTCACGCCAAGATCCAGCAGCTCTCCCATCTTGGAGATGCCTTCGCCATACATGATGTCAAATTCCACCTGTTTGAACGGTGGTGCCACCTTGTTTTTCACCACTTTCACGCGGGTGGCGTTGCCAACAACCTCGTCGCGGTCCTTCAGCGCGCCAATGCGGCGAATGTCCAGACGCACCGAGCTGTAGAATTTCAGCGCGTTGCCCCCTGTGGTCGTTTCCGGAGAGCCAAACATAACGCCGATTTTCATCCGAATCTGGTTGATGAAAATCACCATGCAGTTTGAGCGGCTGATCGAGCCGGTGAGTTTGCGCATCGCCTGACTCATCAGGCGGGCCTGCACACCCACGCTGCTGTCACCCATGTCGCCTTCGAGTTCGGATTTCGGGGTCAGGGCGGCGACGGAATCCACCACCACCATATTGACCGCGCCCGAACGCACCAGCGTATCGACAATTTCAAGCGCTTGCTCGCCAGTGTCCGGCTGTGAAATCAGCAGTTCATCCAGATCCACGCCAAGTTTCTTGGCATATTGCGGGTCCAGCGCATGTTCTGCATCGACAAAGGCGCATACGCCGCCTTTTTTCTGCTCTTCTGCAACACAATGCAGCGTCAGCGTGGTCTTGCCCGAGCTTTCCGGGCCGTAAATTTCAATGATCCGCCCCTTGGGCAGGCCGCCGATCCCCAGAGCAATATCCAGCCCCAAAGATCCGGTGGAAGTTGCTTCGATTTCCTGGATGGCATTGCCATCCCCAAGCTTCATGATCGAGCCCTTGCCGAACTGGCGTTCGATCTGGGCCAATGCGCTATCCAGCGCCTTTTGTTTGTCTGCGGAAGCCTTGCTGCTCATGTTCAATAAATCTGCCGTTGCCATGTGGTGCCATCCTTATTCCATACCCGCGAGAGCGCGGCAATGATAGGCTTTGTTCTACTCTTGTTCTCAATGTTATGAGATCAAAACAAGAACATTTCAAGAATTTTCTTTACCTGGCCACTGTTTCATAGGCGCATTAAGCGTTAGTTTACGCACAAAAGCAGAGAAATTTCTAAATTTGAGGCGCTAAATGCTTGTTTTCTGGAAACAAAAACTGGTGATCCTGGCGGTGCCCAAAACCGGTACCACCGCGCTGGCCGCAGCGCTGGGACCCAGCGCCGATATTGTGATCAACGACCCGCCGGAGCTGAAACATGCGCCGCTCTTTCGGTACAATCGGTTCTTTCGCCCGATGTTTGAAAAGGCCTGCAAAGAAGATGGCATGGAGACGCTGGCCATCATGCGCGAGCCGGTGGATTGGCTAGGTAGCTGGTATCGCTACCGGCAGCGGGATTTTCTGCTCGGCAAGCCGACATCAACGCGCGACATCAGCTTTGACGACTTTGTGCGCGAATACTGCAAAGAGGATCGCAAACCATTTGCCAATGTCGGCAGCCAGGCCAAGTTTCTGGAGCCGCGCCCCAATGGCACCAAGATCAACCATCTGTTTCGCTATGATGATCACCCCAGCATGCTGGCCTTTCTGGCCGAGCGTCTGGGCCGCGACATCACGCTGGGGCAGCACAATGTTTCGCCGCAGATGGCGCTGACGCTTTCTGATACGGTGCGCGCAGAGCTTGAGGAAAAGCGCGCAGCTGAATTTGCCTTATACCGCAGCATCGGCTGAGCTGTTGATCTGCCGCTCCACCGCATGTGAAAGCTCTGCCAAGGAAAACGGTTTGGGCAAAAATCCAGCGTTGTCGCCCAGATCTTCCTCTTCTGACAGGTGATCTTCGGCATAGCCGGACATGAAAATAACGCCGGTTTCTGGCCGTTGCGTGCGCGCCTTGCGCACCCAGTCCGGGCCATCCATGCCGGGCATCACCACGTCGGTGACAAAAAGATCCACCTGCAGGGCGTCATCCTCCAGAATATCCAAGGCGGCTTCGGCGCAATCGGCCTCAAGCACGGAATAGCCCTTGAGCTGCAGCGCGCGCGAGGCAAAGGCGCGCACCGGCGCTTCGTCCTCAACCAGCAGCACCACACCGGCGCCGCTTGGCTCTGCGGCAAGTTTCGGCAATGCGATGGGGCGCTCGACGCTCGGGTGCGGGCTGGCGACCGGGAAAAGCAAAGTGAAACTGGTGCCCTGGCCCAATGCGCTATCCAGAAAGATGAACCCGCCGGATTGTTTGACGATGCCATAGGCCGTTGAAAGGCCAAGGCCGGTCCCCTCGCCCGTGCGCTTGGTGGTGAAAAAGGGTTCAAACACTTTGGATTGGTTTTCAGGCGCAATGCCATTGCCATGATCCACGACCCGCACCTGAGCGTAATTGCCCGCAGGCACCACCGCGCGATCCCGGCTCAGCGGTTCAGTCAGGGTCAGCGGGTCTGCAAAAATTTCAATCTCGCCGCCCTCGGGCATGGCGTCGCGCGCATTGACCACAAGGTTCATGATCACCTGTTCAAACTGCTGCCTGTCCACATTGATAAACTGCGGCGCGCTATCGACATGCACATTCAGGCTGACGGTTTCGCCCACCAGCCGGTCCAGCAGCGTCCCCAGATCATCAAGCGAATCCGCCAAGGCAAATGTCACGGGTTGCAGGGTTTGCTTGCGCGAATAGGCCAAAAGCTGGCTGACCAGACCGG
Organism: Cognatishimia sp. SS12; assembly: GCF_028369055.1. Lineage (GTDB taxonomy): Bacteria > Pseudomonadota > Alphaproteobacteria > Rhodobacterales > Rhodobacteraceae > Cognatishimia. The sequence goes on from NZ_JAQNCZ010000001.1 coordinate 656,223, forward strand.
CGGCGCGACCACTGTTCTGATAGATCTGCATCAGATCGGAATAATCCGGGTCACTGACGTCCTTGTCGTGCAGCAAGAGGTCACAATGGCCGGAAATGGCGGTCAGCAAGTTGTTGAAATCATGGGCAATCCCACCGGCCAGCTGCCCGATGGCCTGCATCTTTTGGCTTTGTACAAATTTCGCCTCAAGTGTCTTCAGCTCGGTCGCGTCATTGAGAACAACAAACAGGCTGGTATGGTTCTCTTCGTCGAGCCGCCCCAAAGTCACCTGAACAAAAACCTCTTTATTCTCGCGCTTTAGACGCAGAAATTCATGTAAATTATCAGACCGTTCTTCAGCGGCTTCCTTGAGCCAGCCCCGCAGCGGTCGGCCAAGCCCCTCGACCACATCACTCAGGTGGTCCGCTTGGCTCAGCCGCCGCCCCAGTAAGCTGCGGGCCATTTTGTTTGCGATCAGAATATCACCCTCGACGCTGGTTTTGATGACCGCGACGGGCAGATCCTCGATCGAGAGGCCCGAATTGGCAAACCGCTGACCCTGTGCGGGCATAAAATAAATCTCTCGCCGCCCGCCCTTCAGCGGTTTTTCAAGGATAAAGCAGCGGGTCAGACCACGTGCGGTGCGCACCGCATTCATGTCAGATGGCACCAGCGCCTGCGTGTCAAACACATCGTCAATCTTGGTCAGCCGCCCACCAAGAAAGGATTTCGCAGCCGCACTCATGAACAGGATCGTGCCGCTTTCGGCCACGGTGATCATCGGCAGATCCAATCCGGTGGCCACCGGCAACGGGGCGGTTTTTTGCGCAATCCGCCACAGAAGCAACGAGGCGTTCAAGGCCGCGCAGGCGACGCGGATGGTGCCAGAGCGGGTCGGAACATCTTCACTCATATGGCCATTGAATTGCGCGGCTTCCCCAAGGATTGCGGCTGACTCGCCAGAGCCGGCGCCCATCGCCTCAAAAACGTCGGGCAGCGTTTCTTGCGTCAGCGCAGCCGATGTACACGCCAGATTGCGGTACAGCACCCGCCCCGCAAGATCGGTGATCAAACAGGGGGCCGTTTCATAATGAATGGCCGGTGCAAAGCTTTGGGCATCCCGCTGGCGCAGATGGCGCTGGCGGATGTGATGCAGCGCCCAGCCAAAGGCGATGGCCGAAAGCGCGCCGCCCGCCACAAGAAGACCTGTGCTGAACGATGAAGGTAACACAAAGGGCGCGATCCCCATAAGCGCGGTCAAACTGACGGCGACTGCGATCACACCCCGCGACCGCGCCGTCCATTTTGTGACAGCGGGTGGCTTCATCACCCTCCCCTTTGCGTTGATCATCCCGATGCGAAAAGCGTACCGACATATTGCTTAACAAACCCATAACGAGCGTAGCGCCCTCATAGGTTGAAAATCAACATAAAACTTCGCGCAAATCAGGGCGCGCGCAGCAAGGCGGTAAAGAACCCGTCGCATCCCTCAAGCGGTGTCCAGCGCTGTTCATAAGCCAGCTGCCAGCCGGGGTGCGTCGCCAAGAAGCGTTTGATTTGCAGAACATTTTCTGCATCAAGCAACGAGCAGGTTGCATAAGCCAATGCGCCGCCGGGCGCGACAAGCGCAGCGGCCTCGTCCATGATCTCGGCCTGAAGCGCCGTGACCGCATCCAGATCCTCGCGGGCAAAGCGCCATTTGGCATCCGGGTCGCGACGCCAGGTGCCGCTGCCCGAACACGGCACATCACAGAACACCAGATCAAACTGCTGTCCCTTAAGGGTGCCTGTATCGCAGACCGTGGCGTTAACACCGGCCCGTTTGGCGCGCGCAGGCAGATCGCGCAGGCGCACGGCAATTGCATCATGTGCAAAAAAGGCCGCTTTGCTGCGCCCTGCCATAGCCAAAAGTTTGCCGCCACCGCCCGCGCAATAATCGAGCACGCGCATATCATCGCGGAGCGGCAAGAGATCAATGGCGGCTTGACTGGCGGCGTCCTGCAATTCGATCAGCCCGTCACGATAAGCAGCGCTGTTTCTGATCTTGCGCGCGCCTTCGGTGATTTCGATGGCGGTTGGGCTGGCCGCGTGCGCCGTCCCTAAAATGCCCTCTGCCGCAAGGGCAGCTAAGGCCGCGTCGCGGTTAGCCTTGCGCAAATTGGCGCGCAGGATCACGGGGGCACGCTGCTTCATGGCGGCCATGACCGGGGCAAAATCACCCCCCAAAGACGCCTCAAGCTGCGGGATCAGCCAGGCAGGCATATCAATCACGTCGTCAGCGGCTGCCGCTTGGGCGCGCTCAGCCTCGGTCAATTCCGTGGGGGCGTAGGCCAGTCCGGTAAAGATTTGCTCCGGGTCAACGCCCTGTTGGCGCAGCAGGCCGAGCATCAGGGCGCGGCCCGTTTCGCCGCCGCCAAGCGCGGCCAGAGAGCGGCGCTGGCGCAACACGTCATAAACATGATCACGGATCGCTGCCCGATCCTTGGATCCGGCAAACCGCGCACCACGCGCCCAGCCCGTCAGGCAGCGTTCGGCAGGCGCGCCATCCAGAATATCATCCAGCAGCTCAATCGCCGTCTGAACGCGCGCCGCCGGTGTCATCAGCCCACCCGGTAGTTCGGAGACTCGCGGGTGATCTGCACGTCATGCACGTGGCTTTCCTTAAGCCCGGCACCGGTGATTTTTACGAAAGAACACTTCTTGCGCATATCCGCAACGGTGGCATTGCCGGTATACCCCATCGCCGCGCGCAGACCGCCCACCAACTGGTGAATGACCGTACCAGCCGACCCTTTATAGGCCACCTGCCCTTCGATGCCTTCTGGCACCAGTTTGTCGCTGGCGGCATCTTTCTGGAAATAGCGATCCGCAGAGCCGCGCGCCATGGCGCCGAGGCTGCCCATACCGCGGTAAGATTTGTAAGAGCGGCCGTTATACAGGATCACCTCACCGGGGCTTTCATCGGTGCCCGCGATCATCGAGCCAACCATGGCGCAGGAGGCACCGGCGGCAATCGCCTTGGCGAAATCACCGGAGAATTTGATGCCGCCATCTGCGATCACCGGCACGTCACCGGCCGCCGCGGCACAATCCATGATCGCGCTCAGCTGCGGCACGCCAACGCCGGCCACCATGCGTGTGGTGCAGATCGAGCCCGGGCCGATCCCGACTTTGACCGCGTCGGCACCCACATCAATCAGCGCGCGGGTGGCATCCCCAGTGGCGACATTGCCTGCAATAACCTGAACGTTGCTGTAGGCCGCTTTAATGCGTTTCACCGCGTCCAGCACCCCTGCGGAATGGCCATGGGCCGTGTCCACAACCACAATGTCAACGCCCGCATCGATCAGCGCTTCTGAGCGGGCAAAGCCGCTGTCCCCAACCGAGCTGGCAGCCGCCACGCGCAGGCGGCCCAGATCGTCTTTGCAGGCTGTCGGGTTCAGCACCGCTTGTTCGGTGTCCTTCAGGGTTAACAGGCCGGTCAGCTTGCCGCTGCCATCCACCACCAGCAGCTTTTCAATACGGCGCACCCGCATCAGGCTTTTGGCCTCTTCCAGGTCAGCGGGTTCGTTGAGCATCGCAAGATTGTCGCTGGTCATCATCACCGAAACCGGCGTGTCGTCGCGATCGGCAAACCGCATATCCCGGTTGGTCACGATGCCGACAACGCGCCCATCGGCATCCACCACCGGAAAGCCCGTCACATTGTAGCGCTCTTGCAGCGCTTTGGCGTCTGCCAGCGTCTGGTTCGGCGTCAGGGTGATCGGGTTGTAAACGATGCCGCTTTCAAAGCGTTTGACCTGGCGCACCTGGCGCGATTGTTCTTCTAAGTCGAGGTTCTTGTGGATGACCCCCATGCCGCCGGCCTGGGCCATGGCGATTGCCATGCGCGCCTCGGTCACAGTGTCCATGGCTGAGCTGAGCAAAGGAATGTTCAGAGAGATTGACTGGGTGACAAATGTCTTTGTATTTGCGGTGCTGGGCATCACATCGGACGCGGCGGGAACCAGCAGAACATCGTCAAAGGTCAGGGCCTCACGAATCTCCATCACACTTCTCCTTGGGTGGGGTCGTTTGGCGCTTCGCTATTGCATGTTTGTGGCAAATGGGAAAGCCCCTATCTGCGCATTTCCCTCCTTGTCAGCGGCCCCAAGCGCGGAAATTGCACCGCATGGCTTTCCCTCTTGGTGAAAACCCCTATTGTCGCCCCGAAACAGGACTGACGCGCAGGTGCAAAATGAAAAGTGATCCATTGGTGATCTTTACGCCATCCGGCAAACGGGGCCGCTTTGCGGTGGGCACGCCGATCCTCACGGCGGCGCGGCAGTTGGGCGTTGATCTGGATTCGGTCTGCGGCGGACGCGGGATCTGCTCAAAATGCCAGATCACACCTGCGGTGGGTGCCTTCCCAAAACACGGCGTCACCGTCAGCGAAACTGCGCTGAGCCCCTGGAACGCGGTCGAGCAGCGCTATGACGACAAGCGTGGGCTGAAACCCGGGCGGCGCCTTAGCTGTCAGGCCACCGTGCAAGAAGACGTGGTGATCGACGTGCCCGCCGAAAGTCAGGTGCATCGTCAAGTGGTGCGCAAACGCGCCGAGGCGCGCGACATCACCATGAACCCGGCTGTGCGCCTCTATCTGATCGAAGTGGCCGAGCCGGACATGCATCATCCCTCCGGTGATCTGGAGCGTGTCACCGATGCGCTCGCCCGCCAATGGGACATCAAAGGCGCCGTTCTGGAGCCGCATCTGCTGGCGGTTCTGCAGCCGGTGCTGCGCAAGGGCAACTGGCAGATCACGCTGGCGGTGCATCACGACCATACCGGGGCCGCGCCTCGGATCGTCGCGCTTTGGCCGGGATTTTTTGAAGGGCCGGTTTTTGGCATGGCGGTGGACCTTGGCTCGACCACCATTGCCGCGCATCTTTGCGACCTCAGCACTGGCGAGGTCATTGCCTCGGGCGGAGTGATGAACCCGCAGATCCGCTTTGGCGAAGATCTGATGAGCCGCGTCAGCTATGCGATGATGAACGACGGCGGCGCAGGCGAAATGACCGCTGCGGTGCGCGACGGGATCAACACGCTGTTTGATCAGGTTTGCGCGGAAGGTAAAATCGACAAAGCCGATGTGCTGGACAGCGTCTTTGTCTGCAACCCCGTGATGCACCACCTGTTCCTCGGGATTGATCCTTATGAGCTGGGGCAAGCGCCCTTTGCCTTGGCTACAAATCAATCTTTGTCGTTGCCTGCCAAAGCATTAGAGCTTGACCTTCATCCAAATGCGCAGGCCTATGTTCTGCCCTGTATCGCCGGCCATGTTGGCGCAGATGCCGCGGCGGTGGCGCTGTCTGAGGCACCGAATAAATCTGACGATCTGGTCTTGGTTGTCGATGTGGGCACCAATGCCGAGATCATCCTTGGCAATGCATCCCGCGTTCTGGCCTGCTCGTCTCCGACGGGCCCCGCCTTTGAAGGCGCGCAGATCAGCGCCGGTCAGCGCGCCGCCCCCGGCGCGATCGAGCGGGTTGAGATCGACCCGGAGACCAAAGAGCCGCGCTTTCGCGTGATCGGCTCGGACCTTTGGTCCAATGAGCCGGGGTTTGAGCGCGCCATTGCCACGACGGGCATCACCGGCATCTGCGGGTCCGGCATTATCGAAGTGCTGGCTGAAATGCGCATCGCTGGCCTGCTGGATGCCAGCGGGCTGATCGGGTCAGCCGCGCAGACCGGCAGCGCGCGCTGCGTGCCCGATGGGCGCACCCATTCTTATGTTCTCTGGGATGGGCGCGCCGAGGATGGGCCGTTGATTACCGTGACCAATGCGGATGTGCGCGCCATCCAGATGGCCAAGGCGGCGCTTTATGCTGGGGCGCGGCTGTTGATGGACAAATTCGGTATGGAGCGGGTGGACCGCGTGGTGCTGGCCGGGGCCTTTGGCGCGCATATCTCGGCCAAACATGCCATGGTGCTGGGCATGATCCCTGATGTCGCCCTCGAAAAGGTCAGCAGCGCGGGCAATGCCGCGGGCACCGGCGCGCGCATTGCGCTGCTGAACATCGACGCCCGCCGCGAGATTGAAACCACCGTGACCGAGATTGAAAAGATCGAAACCGCGATTGAGCCGCGTTTTCAGGAACATTTCGTCAATGCCTCCGCCCTGCCCAACGCCGTCGATCCCTTTCCGACGCTGGCGCAGCATGTCACCCTGCCGGATGTCAATTTTAATACCGGCGGGGACAGCGGCGGTCGTCGGCGGCGGCGACGCGGATAATTCGCGCTTGAGTTCCCATTTTGTTCCATGTCATATTCAGCAAAAGCACATCACGCTTGATCGCTCGGCGGGCCACTGCGATAAGCAAGATGTTGAGGGCAGAAACCTATGGCGCACACATACTATGATTTCTTTGCCGGTGGCGGCATGGTCAGCTTTGGCCTTGGTGCGGATTGGACATGCCTGTTCGCCAATGACATCGACGCCAAGAAAGCCGAAAGCTATCGCGCCAACCACCACGGTGGCGCAGAGCTGCTGCTCAAAGACGTGGCGCAGGTCTCGGTTGAGGATCTGCCCGGCACGCCGGATCTGATCTGGGCGTCCTTTCCCTGTCAGGATCTGTCGCTTGCGGGCAAAGGTGCCGGGCTTGCCGGCAAGCGCAGTGGCATGTTCAAACCCTTCTGGAAGCTGGTGCGTCAGCTGCATGCCGATGGACGCGGCCCCAAGATCATTGCCTTGGAAAACGTTTATGGCGCGATCACCAGCAATGGGGGGCGTGATTTCGCCACGCTCGCCGCAGCGTTTTCGGGGCTTGGCTATCGCTTTGGCGCAGTTGTTGTCGATGCGGTGCATTTCCTGCCGCAGTCCCGCCCGCGGTTTTTCATGATCGGCATTCGCAGCGATCAGCGCCTGCCCGCAGGGCTATGTGCCGATGGGCCCGCCCCGCTCTGGCACCCGCCTGCCCTGCGCGAAGGGCAGCGGCTGTTGTCCAAATCCGCCGCCGCGCGTTGGCTGTGGTGGGATCTGGCCGCGCCGCTCAAGCGCAATATTGGCCTTGCCGATCTGATCGAAGAGCAGCCCGGCAGCGTGACGTGGCACAGCGCGGCGGAAACCCAATATCTGCTGGATCTGATGAGCGATGTGAACCTTGCCAAAGTGCGGGCTGCGCAAAGCTGCGGTCGCCGCATCGTCGGAACCATCTATCGGCGCACCCGCACCGATGCAGCGGGCGTCAAACGCCAGCGCGCCGAGGTGCGTTTTGACGATATCGCTGGCTGCCTGCGCACGCCGGCCGGGGGCTCCAGCCGCCAGACCATCATGGTGGTGGACGGTAAGCGCATTCGCTCGCGCCTCCTGTCCACCCGCGAAGCAGCGGCGCTGATGGGGCTGCCTGACAGCTATGTGTTGCCCGCGCGCTATAACGCCGCTTACAAGCTGGCTGGGGATGGTGTGGCCGTGCCCGTGGTGCGCCATCTGGCTGAGCAGATTTTTGAACCGGTCCTGAGGCGCAACCGGCTCTCGCTGGTCGCCTGACACGCGATGGATCTTTTCGCCGACAGCACCCATCAGCCGCCTTTTGAAACCGAGGATCTGCGCGACAATCTTGCGCGGTTTCTGGCGCAGGCTTTTGACGATCCGGTCCAAGGCGGGCAGCGCCCGGTCGGGACGTTCAAATGGGGTGTCTATGCGTTTTTTGATTATGATGGTGAGCCGATTTATGTCGGTCAGACCAAAGAGAAAATCAGCACCCGCATCCGTCGTCACCTGACCAACCAGCGCACTGATGCGGTGGCCATGTCGGTGCTGGATCCATTTGAAGTCTATGAGATCGAGGTCTGGCCGCTGCCGCAGTTTGAAAAGACCAGCGGCAATGACGCCACGGCCAAGGCCCATCTGGATGCTCTGGAACGGTTGATCTACGAAAAAGCCATCGAAAACAGTACATTCAAGGCCATTCTGAATGAAAAAGATCCCCCAATATCAGGGGTAAAAATTGAGGTGCCGCCCTCTTTCCGGTCCTGCATCGTCAGCCCGCATGTCTATCAAATCCGCGCCCATCCTGATTTCCGCATTGCGCGCCGCGCCTTGATCATTTCGCGTCTGGCGCAGGTCATTTCCGAACGCAAAGTGCAAGGCGGATTGCGCCGGGTTTTGCGCACGCAGGCAAAGCGCCTGGAATGGTTGGCCGCCCGCCGCTATGAGGCGCTCGGCGGTGCGGACTCGCTGTTGCATGAGGCGGAAGACCTTTGATGTGGCACGTGCCGAACGGCGGGCAGATCTTTAGCGCATAAAGTGCAAATGCGCGGTTGAGTATTCCCCTTTTACGTGTTTTTTTACCCCAAAGAATTTACGACCACAGAGCAGATTATGACCAAGAAAATTTGTGCCGCCCTGGCGCTAGCGGGCACCATTGCCGGCTGCGCAGAATATCCGGCCAACGTCGAAGCCGCCTATATACCCAGCATTGTTTACAAAGGTGCGACATGCACCGAACTGGCCGCGGAAAGCCGGCGCCTCATTCATTATGTCGACGATCTGACCCGACGCCAGCGCCGCAGCGCCAATATTGACACTGCGCTTGTGACCACGGGCACCTTCTATTTCTGGCCGGCGCTTGGCGGCCTGCCCCTGACCCGCGATCAATCTGCGCAGCTCGCTGTGGCGCGGGGTCATTATGATGCGCTGACCACCGCCGCGCAGAAACTGGGCTGTCAGGGCGCAGCCCCGGCGCGGTATCAGACCGGCACAAATTGGAAACGCGGCTACGGCAGTTTCCCACCGCTTTGACGGCCGACAAGAAATCTGCGGCCAAAGCGGCAAACCTCTCTTGCGCTTTGCCGCGCTGCGCGGTAATCGCAGATCAGCGGCGGGTATGGTGAAAAGGTATCACGGCAGCTTCCCAAGCTTTAGTTACGGGTTCGATTCCCGTTACCCGCTCCACTCTCTCCCAAAACGAGCAGCCCCCCTGATAACGCCGATGTGCGGTGTAATTTTTTGTATGCGGCGCTAAGGTTTGTGGCGTAATAGAGGGGGAGATCACCTTGGCCAACGTGAACCTGCAAAGCACAATCACCTGTCCTGCCTGCGGGCACAGCCAGACCGACACCATGCCAACCGACAGCTGCCAATGGTTTTATGACTGCAAGGGATGCGGCACGGTCCTGACGCCCAAAGCCGGGGATTGCTGCGTCTATTGTTCGTTTGGCACCGTGCCCTGCCCGCCCATTCAGGATGGCAGCGGCTGTTGCGGATGAGAAAGCCGGGCTAATGCCCGGCCTACTGTGTCATCCCAAGGCATATCCGGCGCCGCGCACGGTGCGCAGCGGATCCGCCCCGCCATGCACACACAGTGCCTTGCGCAACCGGCCGACATGGACATCAACCGTCCGGCTGTCGACATAGATGTCCCGGCCCCAAACGCGATCCAGCAGCTGTTCACGGCTCCAGACCCGGCCCGGCTTTTCCATGAAGGTCGAGAGCAGTCGAAACTCTGTTGGGCCAAGCTTGAGCGGTTCATCCGCACGGGTGACGCGGTGGGTTTCCGCGTCCAGTACAATGTCTTCAAACTCCAGCCGTTCCCCGACGGACGCGGGGCGCACGCGGCGCAATTGGCTGCGCACGCGGGCCATCAGCTCAAGGACGGAATAGGGTTTGACCACATAGTCATCGGCCCCGGTTTCCAGCCCGCGCACCTTGTCGACCTCTTCGCTGCGCGCAGACAGCATCAGGACAGGAATAGCGCGGGTTTCTGAGCGTGATTTCAAGCGACGGCATATTTCGATGCCCGAGATCCCTGGCAACATCCAGTCCAGCACGATGATGTCCGGCGATTCTTCTTCCACCAGCAGCATCGCCTCATCGCCATCTGCCGCGGAAACGACATCAAAGCCTTCGGATTGCAGGTTGTAAGACAGCACTTCGCGCTGTGCGGGCTCATCTTCCACCAGCAGCACTTTGGGGTGATCTTGTGCCATGTGACGCCCTTCTTACTTCGGTTCCGACAATTCGGGGTCGCGGGTGGTCATGTCGCTTTTGGGGCGTGCTTCGTCCGGCATGGTGCCCGTCACAAGATAGATCACCTGTTCCGCAATTGCGGTGACATGATCGCCCATGCGTTCGGTGTTCTTGGCGATGAAATGCAGATGCATGCAAGGCGTGATATAACGCGGATCTTCCATCATGAAGGTCAGGAATTCGCGGAACAGCGCATTATACATCTGGTCGATCTCTTGATCGCGCTCCAGAATTTCCTGCGCTAGCTCGACGTCACGCTGAATATAGGCATCCAGCGCATCCTTGAGCATGATCTGCACTTCGCGGGCCATGCGGCCAAGCGCAGTGCGCGCGCCTTCGACCGGGGTCATATGGACCAGTACGGCATTCCGCTTGGCCATGTTCTTGGCATAGTCGCCGATCCGCTCAAGGTTGGAGGCAATTTTCATCACCGACAGGATCACCCGCAGGTCAACCGCGGTGGGCGCGCGCAGCGCGATGATGCGCGAGGCCTCTTCGTTGATGATCTCTTCCAGGGCGTCAATGGCCTTGTCGGCTTTGCGCACTTTCTCAGAAAGCTCTTCGTCCCGCTCACGCAGCGCTTGAGAGGCTTGCAGGATCGCCTCTTCGACAAGGCCACCCATCTTCATGATGTGGGCCTGAACACTCTCCAGATCCCGATCGAAGGAAGAAACAATATGTGTGTCGTTCATTGGAAACGTCCTTAACCAATACGGCCGGTGATGTAGCTTTCGGTGCGCTCATCTTTCGGGTTGGTGAAAATTTTCGAAGTATCATCGTATTCCACCAAATTGCCGAGGTGGAAAAATGCGGTTTTCTGCGACACGCGCGCGGCCTGCTGCATGGAGTGAGTGACGATCACCACCGAGTAGCTTTTGCGCAGCTCGTCAATCAACTCTTCGACCTGTGCTGTCGCGATTGGGTCAAGCGCCGAGCATGGCTCGTCCATCAGCAGCACTTCTGGTTCGGTCGCAACCGCGCGCGCAATGCATAGGCGCTGCTGCTGACCGCCCGAAAGCCCGGTGCCTGGGGCGTGCAGACGGTCTTTGACCTCGTTCCAAATCGCGCCGCGGCGCAGGGATTTTTCGACGATGACGTCCAGGTCCGCTTTTGAATTGGCCAGGCCATGAATGCGCGGCCCATAGGCGATATTGTCATAGATCGACTTGGGGAACGGGTTCGGCTTTTGAAACACCATGCCGACCTTTGCGCGCAGCTGCACCGGGTCGACCTTGGGGTCATAGATGTCTTCGCCATCCAGCAGAATATTGCCAGTGACACGGCAGATATCGATGGTGTCGTTCATGCGGTTCAGCGTGCGCAGAAAGGTGGATTTGCCGCAGCCGGATGGGCCGATAAAGGCGGTCACGGTCTTGTCTTCGATTTCAACGGAGACATCCTTGATGGCGTGGGTGTCGCCGTAGTGGACCTGCACATTGTCAGCGGAAATCTTGATGTCGTTCTGGGTCACTGCGGTCTCCAGGTTGGTCGGTGCGTCGTACATTTGTGTATACCTTACTATCAGATTACCAGCGACGTTCGAAACGGCGGCGCAGGATGACTGCCAAGATGTTCATGGTCAGCAGGAAAATGAGAAGAATAATGATGCCACCCCAGGCCTTTTCATAGAACCCGACATCGGCGCGTGCCGCCCAGGTGTAGATCTGTGCAGGCATGGCAGAGTTTGGATCGGTGAAGCCCGCGATAAAGCCCTCTGGGTAGCCGCGTGCCACAAAGCCCACCATCCCGATCAGCAGCAGCGGTGCGGTTTCGCCAAGCGCCTGCGCCAGACCGATGATGGTCCCGGTCAGAATACCGGGCATCGCCAGCGGCAGAACGTGGTGAAACACTGCCTGCATGCGGGATGCGCCCAGGCCCAATGCCGCGTCGCGGATCGATGGGGGCACCGCCTTGAGCGACGCGCGGGTTGAAATGATGATCGTTGGCAGGGTCATCAGCGTCAGCACCAAGCCGCCCACCAGAGGCGCGGATTGTGGCAGGTGCATGAACTGGATGAAAACAGCGAGGCCCAAAATGCCGAACACGATGGAGGGTACCGCGGCCAGGTTTGAAATATTCACTTCGATCAGATCGGTGAATTTGTTCTGCGGCGCGAATTCTTCCAAGTAGATCGAGGCCGCCACTCCAATGGGCAGCGACAGGCACAGAACTACGAGCATCATGAAGAACGAACCGACCACCGCGGCACCAATGCCAGCACCGCCGGGGTTGTCCACGCCGGAGTCTGCACCTGTGATAAAGTTCCAGTTGAAGGTCTCTTTGATGATGCCCGCATCAATCAGCGCATCTACGATGTCCAGATCCGCGGCCTCAAGGAAACGGCTGTCTTCCATCGAGTCACGGGTCACGCGGCCATTCATATAGCCATCCACACGCGAGGAAGCGGAGAGTTCAAAATCAACCTCTTCGCCGAGGGCCTCAGGGTTGGCACGATAATATTCGCGCAGCGTCCCGCCGGTCTTGCCCAGAATGCGTTCAAACGCTGCGGCGTCGGTTTCGACCTCAAGACCTTTTTCACGGAGCGTGCTCACAAGCGCCTCGTTAAAGGCTGCGGAATAGGCTTTGGTCTTGAAAAGCTGACCTTCGGCAGCATCAAACTGCTCTTGCGTCATGGTAAATTCAACGCTGACAACGGTCTGCGTGAAGGCCGGAAGGCCAGAGCGGATAATCGACACCGTCAACACGACCAGAAAGAACAGGCCAATCGCGATCGCGCCAATGCCATAGGCCTTAAAGCGTTTCTCTGCGGCGTGACGCTTGCGGGTGCGCGCATCGGTCCGGTGCAAAGACGACTTTGGTGCTGCGGGCACCGTTGATTCCATAGTTGCGTCAGACATTAGTCATACTGCTCCCGGTATTTGCGCACGATATACAGCGCGACGACGTTCAGGCAGAGCGTCAAGATAAAGAGGGTCATGCCAAGCGCAAAGGCGACCAGCGCTTCGGGCGAGGCAAAGTCACTGTCCCCGGTCAGCTGCGACACGATCTTGGCGGTCACGGTTGTCATGGCTTCAAAGGGATTAAGGCTGAGCCGCGCGGCGGCCCCTGCCCCCAGCACCACGATCATGGTTTCACCGATGGCGCGCGAGGCGGCCAGCAGGATCGCGCCCACGATGCCCGGCAATGCGGCGGGAATGATCACTTGGCGGATGGTTTCTGATCGCGTCGCTCCCAGCCCATAAGACCCGTCGCGCAGCGACTGTGGGACGGCGTTGATAATGTCATCGGACAGCGAGGACACAAAGGGGATCAGCATGATGCCCATCACGATACCGGCGGTCATCACCGCGCGGCCGCCACCCTGCCAGTTCACACCCAGCCAGCCGCCTTCACCGAAGATGTCCACCAGCAGCGGACCCACGGTTAGCAGCGCAAACAGACCGTAAACGATGGTCGGGATACCCGCGAGAATTTCCAGCATGGGCTTGGCAAATGCGCGCACTTTTGGCGACGCATATTCAGACAGGTAAATCGCTGCGAACAGCCCGACTGGGATCGCAACCGCCAACGCAACGATGGAAATATAGAACGTGCCCCAAAGCAATGGGATCACACCCAGAGAGGAGGAACCGCCGCGCCCAGAAAAGCTGGGAGCCCATTCAACGCCGAATAGGAAATCCCAGGCGTTATAGAGGCGGAAAAATTCAACGGTGTTGAACACCAGCGATAGGATAATGCCAATGGTTGTCAGGATCGCGATTGAGGCTGCCGCAATCAACAGCGCGCGTATGCCGCGCTCTACCACGTTGCGCGCCCGGAAGAGCGGCTTGGTTTCAACAACACCCCAGGCCAGTCCGGCCGCTGATACCGCCAAGACAAGAATGGTCATCAACAGAGTGCCAGAGGCCACCAATTCATTGGTGCGCTGCGCGGCAAGAATAACCGTTCCGCTGAGGTTGGATGTCACGATCTGACCCGCGTCTTTCAGACGCTGCGTGAACTCGGCAACGTCGGCGCGGCCATCTTCGGCCATCTCGCGCGACATCGTCCCATCGGCCACAGCATTGCGAATGCCTTCTGCAGTCCGGTTCACTTCGGCCATCACAAGACCAATGCTCGCGCCTTCGTCAATCTCTGAGGCCGGGATCATCGACGCGACGGTCCGATCAATAATCAAAGGTTGCGCCAGCAGCCAGATGACCATGATACCAAAGGCCGGTACGATGATCTTCATCAGGACGTTCGCGCCGTAATATGACGGCAGTGAATGCAGATCACGCGAGTTCCCGCCAGCGCCGGCGAGAGCACGAGACCGCCCCAGGAAATAACCGACCGCCGCCAAGGCGAAGACGATTAAGACGAGCCAAGATAAAGGCATGCGCACCCCAAGAGTTATCGTTGAATTCAAAAAGGAAAAAGGAGCGGCGCTAATCACCGCCCCTTCCTATCACCCCAGTGTGGGGCTTAGTTCATCATTGCGCCTTCAGCGTCAACATTGGCCTGGGTTTCTGCCAGAGCTGGATCAGAGACCAGACCGTATTGTGCCAGAGGGCCATCTGGGCCGGCCAGTTCGTCAGAGATGAAGAACTGAGCGTATTCTTTCAGGCCAGGAATAACGCCGATGTGTGCTTTCTTCACGTAGAAGAACAATGGGCGAGACACTGGGTATTCGCCGGTTGCGATGGTTTCAGTGGAAGGTGCAACACCCGCCATTGTCGCAACTTTCAGCTTGTCGGTGTTGTTCTCGTAGAACGCCAGGCCGAAGACGCCGATGCCGTTTGCGTTTGCATCGATGGAGGCCAGAGTTTCAGTGTAGTCACCGTCGATGTCGACTGCGCGGCCATCAGCCATCACTTCCAGACATGCATCTTCTGCGTCGTCTTCGGACATGCCGCCAGCAATCATCGCTGCCATTGCGCCAGTGGCTTCACAGCCTGCTGCAACAACTTTTTCTTCGAACACTTCACGGGTACCGTGCTTGGTGCCTGGGATGAAGGCCAGGATGTCTTCTGCTGGCAGATCAGCGTTGAAGTCAGACCATTTGGTGTGTGGGTTGTCGACCAGCTCGCCGTCTACCATGACTTTTGGTGCCAGCGCGTTGAAGATGTCAGACTGGGTGAAAGCAGTATATGCTGGGCCGTCTTTTTGGGACGCGAACACGATGCCGTCATACCCGATGCGCACTTCGATGATCTCGGTGACGCCGTTTTCAGCACATGCTTTGATTTCTTTTTCACGGATTTTGCGGGAAGCGTTCGCAACGTCGGTGTGCTGGGTGCCAACACCTTGGCAGAAACGCTTCAGACCTGCAGAAGAACCGCCGGATTCAACAACTGGCGTTGGGAAGTCGGTGTTTTCGCCGAATGCCTCAGCAACGATGGATGCGTATGGCAGAACGGTCGAAGACCCGGCAACTTGCACTTGGTCGCGTGCAGCAGCAGAGGTGGCAGCAACGGCAGCGATCGCCAGTGCGGAAGCGGTCAGTTTGACAGACATTAATATAACTCCTGAGTGTCCAAGCCGCTGATTGATGCGGCCTCGGCGCCGAATTACGGGCTACGCGCAAAGCTTTTGTGACACCAATGTAACGCTATTATGACAGCAGGCAGGACGCAGCGATTTTTCTTATTCGACAGGCAAAAAAATCGAAAAAACACTGCCCTTTCCGACAACGCTTTCGATTTTCATCCGCCCGCGATGACGCGCGACGATGTGTTTGACGATCGCAAGACCCAAGCCGGTGCCGCCCATCTCGCGCGACCTGTGGGAATCGATGCGATAGAACCGTTCGGTCAGCCGCGGCAGATGCACCTCATCGATGCCCGGCCCGGTGTCCTGTATCGCGATGCGTACCGCGTCTTTGCGCAAAGAGGGATCGCGCGCCAAGGGATGCATGCTGATTGTGACTGTCCCCTCACCGCCATCGGCCCCGCCGTATTTCAGTGCGTTTTCAATCAGGTTGATAAAGACCTGCATCAGCTGATCGCGATCGCCGGGCACCACAATCGGCACCTGTGGCGCGTCAAACAGAATGCTCTGGCCCCGATCCTGCGCAACTTCGCCGAGGTTACGGATAACCGTTGCGATCAGCTCCACCAGGTCCACAGGTTCGGTTGGGCGCATGCGAGCGTCTTCTTCAACGCGGCTCAGAGACAGAAGATCGCCCACAAGTCGGTTCATCCGGCTGGCTTCGGTTGCCATGATGCTGAGAAACCGTTCTCGCGCATTGGCATCGTCCTTGGCCGGACCGCGCAGGGTTTCAATGAACCCCAGCAGCGCGGTGAGCGGTGTTTTTAATTCATGGCTGACATTGGCCACAAATTCGCGGCGAATCTCTCCGGCCTGCTGCAGCTGCGTGACGTCCTGAAAGCAAGCCATGACCCCGCCGCCATCGGCGATCTTTACAAAGGAACAGGTCACTTCATAGCGCGTTTCCTGCGACCCATCCGTGTGGACATAAATCGCGTGCTGGGTTTCGCGGCTCCGCAGGCACTTTTCAATCGCGGCGCTGAAGCCTGGTTGGCGAAAGACCAGAATAAAGGTGCGGTTCTCGCCGGCATTCGGTTTGATCGCCAAAGCACGCGCATTCGCCCCTTGGATACGCGCGTCCATTCCGATGAAGACCGCGGGCAGCGGCACCGCATCCAGCATGGATTGTATCATGTGACTGCCCTGCCCCTATTTGCTTAGATCTTGATGAGCCCGGCGCGAAAACGCCGCATGTTGGCCTGATAGTTCAACGCGCTTTTGCGCAGCCCCTCGATGGCCCCAGCATCTAGCTGGCGCACCACTTTGCCCGGTGCCCCCATCACCAAGGACCCATCTGGGATCTCTTTGCCTTCGGTGATCAGCGCCCCGGCCCCGATCAGGCAGTTCCTGCCGATCTTGGCCCCGTTGAGCACGGTTGCCCCCATACCGATCAGGCTGTTGTCGCCGATGGTGCAGCCATGCAGCATCGCCTTGTGGCCCACGGTGCAGCCCGCCCCCACGACCAGCGGATAGCCCATGTCAGTATGCATCACGGTGTTTTCCTGAACATTGGAGCCATCGCCAATCAGGATCTGCTCATTGTCGCCGCGCAATGTGCAGCCAAACCAGACCGAGGCCCCGGGCGAAACCACGATGTCACCAATCAGGTTGGCATCGGGTGCCACCCAGCTGTCAGCGGCGATCTGCGGCGAGACGCCATCCAGCGCATAAAGCGTCATGTGTCGTCCTCAAACTCGGTCTGAAGCCGGCGCACATGCTCCACCAGATGTGGCTGCTGAAGACGGCGCAGACGGGTCGCGGTCACGATGTCTTTCAGATCCTGTTCGGTCTTTTCAAGATCATCGTTGATCAGCACATAATCATAGCTGCCCCAGTGGCTGATTTCATCCCAGCTTTTGAGCATGCGTTTGCTGATCGTTTCAGCGCTGTCTTGATTGCGGCTTTCCAGGCGGCGGCGCAACTCTCGGATCGAGGGTGGCAGGATAAAAATCGACAGCGTATGCGCGCCCAGGGCCGAGTTGCGGATCTGCTGCGCACCCTGCCAGTCGATGTCAAAGAGAACATCTTTGCCGCCATCGATCGCGGCTTCGACCGGGCCGCGCGGCGAACCGTAGAAATTGCCAAAGACATGGGCATGTTCCAGCATGCCATCCTGCGCCACTTGGTGTTTGAAGGCGTCGGCGCTCATGAAATGGTAGTCCTGACCATCCACTTCGCCCGGACGAGGGCTGCGCGTGGTGGCCGAAACGGAAAAGGCAATCGTCGGATCCCAGCTACGCAAGCGCTTGGACAGGGTCGATTTCCCCGCGCCGGACGGCGAAGAAAGGATGATCAAGAGGCCACGACGGTTTTGCATGTCTTATTCCACGTTTTGTACTTGTTCGCGCATTTGTTCGATTGCAGCTTTCAGATCAAGCCCCACCTGCGTCAGGGCGATGTTTTGCGCCTTTGAGCACAGCGTATTGGCCTCGCGGTTGAACTCCTGCATCAGAAAATCAAGCTTGCGGCCAATGGGGCTGCCTTGGGCCATCAGATCGCGCGCCGCTGCAACATGGGCGCGCAGCCGGTCTATTTCTTCGGTGACGTCCGCCTTGACCACAAGCACGGCCAATTCCTGCGCCAGTCGCTGTTCGCTCTGCCCTTCGGTGTTGTCGATCAGGGTTTGCAGATTGCTGCGCAGTGTGGCGGCCATCTCATCTTTGCGGGCCTCGGCGACCTTGGCGGCCTGATCGGTCAGCGCAGCAATGGCCGCGATTTGCTCTGCCAGAACCGTTTCGAGCGCTGCGCCTTCTTTGGCGCGCATATCGGTAAAGCTATCGATCAGCGCCGGGATCTCCGTTAGGATCGCGGTGCGCAGCGGGGCGGTATCCGCATCGCTTTGGGCCACATCCATCACACCGCGCAGGGACAGAATATCCGCGGCGTTGCACGGCGCCAGCGACAGGCCTTCGTCCATGGCGCGGGTCTCGATTTGCAATAGCGCGGCCAGCGCCCCGTCGAGCGCGGCGGCATTCAATTGCGGCGCTGCGCTGCTTTCTGTCCGGCTCACCCGCAGGTTCAGCGCCACCGATCCGCGCACGATCGCCTTGCTCAGCCGCGCGCGCAGCTCAGGTTCCAGCCCTTCAATCCAATCCGGCACCCGCAGGCGCAGATCCAGCCCTTTGGCATTGACGCTGCGCAGCTCACAAAGCCAGTTATAGTCCTGATGGCTGCCTTTGCTGGCGGCAAAGCCTGTCATTGATCGCAACATGGCGGTGTCCTTCGCTCTTTCCCTAGCACCTAAGACATACCGCAACCTCAGAGCAATGGGCGAGGCGTGAAAACTCGGGGCTGTTAACCAAAAGCTTCGGATTTTCCCAAGATTTCACTCAAATCGTTTATATTAGGACTCTGTTAACCACACGGGGACCGCACCGATGAGTCAGACATTGCCACCGCTCCAGAGCTTGCCAAACCGCCGTTCCCCGGCGTTGACCCCCGTGCTGAAACGGGTGCAGCGCTATTGGTCGGGCCTGCCCGCGCAAAACGGTGTACCGCTGCGCCGCGATGTAGACCCGCGTGCGCTCGGCGCGGCGCTGCCACATGCTTTCGTACTGGAAAATGCTGCCCCGCGTGCGGCACGCATTCGTGTGTCGGGTGGTGCAGTCAATGACGCCCTTGGCATGGACCTGCGGGGCCTGCCGGTGAGCTGCCTGTTTGATCCGAACCACCGCGATGGGCTGCCGGTGCTGTTCTCAAAAACCTTTGACAAGCAGGCGCAGCTCTCGATGATGCTGGGCTGGGCGGCGTCTTATGAAACGGACCGGCCCATAGCCACGCGGCAATTGGCGGGGCATATGATCCTCTTGCCGCTGCGGGATGACAGCGGCCGGGTCTCGCGCGCCCTGGGGGCGCTGGTCTATCGTCGCCCGCCGATCCGCGGTGTGGGGCGATTTGTCATGCTGGATCATGCGGCCCGTCGCGCCGCCGACGCGCGCCCAGAGACCACCGCAGATTTTCCAAAGCTTGTGGTCAACAATGCGATCCCCCAGACGCGCGGGTTAATCCACGCCGAACCGAACTTGCGCCTGGTGCAATCACATCAATAACACCATCTAAGATATTGAAAACAAAAAGGGCGCTGCAAAGCGCCCTTTTCAAATTGTTGAAGATATCTCGAAAAATCAGACCGCTTCGGACAGTTGCGAGTCCCCGCGTAGCGCTGAAAGCTCTTCGGCCACCAAGAACGCCAGTTCCAGCGATTGGCTGGCATTGAGGCGCGGGTCACAGGCCGTGTGGTAGCGATCGGACAGATCTTCTTCGGTCACATCGCGCACGCCGCCGGTGCATTCGGTCACATCCTGGCCGGTCATCTCAAAATGTACGCCGCCCGGAATGGTGCCTTCGGCTTTGTGGACCGCAAAGAATTCCTGCACCTCGCGCAGCACGCTTTCAAATGGGCGGGTCTTGTAGCCGGTCGCCGATTTGATGGTATTGCCATGCATCGGATCACAGGTCCAAAGCACATTTGCGCCCTCTTCCTGCACGGTCTTGATCAGGCGCGGCAGATGATCGCCCACGCTGCCCGCACCAAAGCGCGCAATCAGAGTCAGGCGGCCGGCCTCATTCTCTGGGTTCAGTTTTTCCAGCAGCACCTTGAGGTCCTCGGCCGTCGTGGTTGGACCACATTTCAGACCAATCGGGTTCTGGACCCCGCGCAGGAATTCGACATGGGCACCATCGGGCTGGCGTGTCCGGTCGCCGATCCACAGCATGTGGCCCGACCCGGCAAGCCATTTGCCCGAAGTCGAATCCAGTCGCGTCAGCGCCTCTTCATATTCCAGCAGCAGCCCTTCGTGGCTGGTGTAGAAATTCACCGTGTGCAAGGCATGCGACAGGTTGCTGTTAACCCCGGCGGCCGACATGAAATCAAGCGCATCGCTGATACGTTCGGCCATGGCGCGATATTTCGCGGCATTCTCTCGCTCGGTAAAGCCAAGCGTCCAGGAATGAACCTGATGCACATCCGCATAGCCCCCGGTGCTAAAAGCCCGCAGGAGGTTTAGCGTCGCTGCCGCCTGAGTATAGGCCTGCAGCATTTTCTCCGGGTTCGGAATGCGCGACTCGGCGGTGAAATCCAGATCGTTGATGATATCGCCACGGTAGCTGGGCAGCTCAACGCCATTCACCGTCTCGGTCGGGGCCGAGCGCGGTTTGGCGAATTGACCCGCCATCCGGCCAACTTTGACCACAGGCACTTTGGCACCATAGGTCAGCACCATGGCCATCTGCAGCATCACTTTGAACGTGTCGCGGATCTGATCTGCATTGAACTGCTGGAAGGATTCCGCGCAGTCGCCGCCTTGCAGCAAAAAGGCCTCGCCGCGAGACGCAGCCCCAAGTTTTGCCTTCAAGCTGCGCGCTTCGCCAGCAAAGACCAAGGGCGGATAGCTTGCGACCTTGGCTTCTACTGCCTTCAGCGCCGCGTCATCCGTATAGTCAGGCATCTGAACTCGGGGCTTTGCGCGCCAGTCAGATTTTTGCCAGTCTGCCATTGTCTTTACTCCGGTTAACAATATTCGATGATACACGAGGTATCGGTAGAGGTGGAACCATATGCAATTTGGCGGCAGTGGCCATAGGCAAAAACCACCAAATGGTAGAAAATTGCCGAAATTCGCTGCTGCGCGATGGCAAATACCCGTCACATGCCGATCCCGGCAAGGATAGTATTGGCCTATTGTGACAGGCGAAAGACGGCGCCGCGGTCTTCGGAAATGAACCAGATGCTGCCATCCGGCGCCTCACGAATGTCGCGCACGCGCTTGGTCTCTGGCATTTTCAGCGCTTCGACTTCACGCAGGGTGTTGCCAGACAGCCTTGAAATATAATCAAACTTCAGACTGCCCACAAAAATATCGCCGCGCCAATCCGGAAACATGCTGCCCTGGTAGATCATCATACCCGAGGGGGCGATGGACGGGTCCCAATAGTGTTCAGGCTGCAAGAGGCCGGGTTTGGCGGTGCCTTCGCCAATTGTGCCACCCGAATAATGGCGGCCATAGGCAATTACCGGCCAGCCATAATTGCCCCCTTTGGTGATCTTGTTGACCTCATCGCCGCCCCGCGCGCCATGTTCCACAGCCCAGAGCTGCCCGCGCGAATCCAGCGCCATGCCTTGCGGGTTGCGGTGGCCAAAGCTCCAGATTTCTGCGGCGGCCCCTGGCCTATCAGCCAAAGGGTTGCCCGGCGCTGGCGCGCCCGCGCGGGTGATTTTCAGGATGCTGCCATTATGGCGCGCAAGATCCTGCGCAGAGGGCCTGTCGCCGCGGTCGCCCACGGTCACGAAGAGATGGCCGTCCGGGGCCTCAACAAGGCGGCTGCCAAAATGCCGCCCCCCGCTGGAGCCGGGCGCAATTTCAAAGATGATCTGCACATCCCGCAGACGTGCTGCCGCCAGATCCAGCCGCGCGCGCGCCACTGCGGTGCCGCTGCCGCCGGGCTGACGTTTGCTGAGGGTCATAAAGATTTGCGCGCTTTGCGCAAAATCGCGCGGCACCAGCACATCAAGCAGCCCGCCTTGCCCACTGTCCGCCACATCAGGCACACCGGCGATGCGCTGTTTGCTGCCATCCTTCTCAACCCGGTACAGACGCCCGCGCCGCTCTGTCACCAGAAAACTGCCATCCGGCAGGAAGCCCAAGGCCCATGGGGTTTGAAAGCCCGACGCCATGCGTGTCATCGCCAACTGCCCCTGCGAGGTGGATGCCCCCTGGGCCAATACCGGCGCTGCCAGAGTCGCCGCAGCCACCGCCGCCACAAACCCACGTCGATCCATTTTACCGCCACGCATGTCCAGCCTCCGTGATGTCATTGCTTGATCCTGATATGGGGCAGCACCGCAGATTTTCCACCGCAAGGCGCCATGGAAACAATATGGAACGCCTCGGCATATTGTTGCCCGAATCAGGTGGTAGGCTTCTTTGCAAGGGTCGGAATAAGGGATCGATCCGAAACGCCGGAGCCCAGAGGCAGGTTTCATAAAGGGGCAACCGGCCGCAGATGAGGAGCAGTCACATGCCAGTATCCATGCAGCAAGACCCAAAGCAAAGCGCCAATAGCACGCGCCAAAGCCCGCCGGAAAAACAGATCGCAGGCAAGCCCGGCCCGAAAAAACCGATCTTCAGCGATTGGGCCATGATCTGAGCCAAAGGATTGGATGCCGCGCAGCGCGCTGATATGATCGCGCCATGACGCCTGTATCCGCAATCAAGAACCTTGGCCCGGCCTATGAAGAGGCCTGCGCCCGCGCCGGGATTTCATCGGCCGAAGAATTGCGCAGCCTGGGCGCAGATGCGGCTTATGCCCGCCTGCTGCAATCGGGCAGCAAGCCCCATTTCATCGGATATTATGTGCTGGTTATGGCGCTACAAGGCCGCCCTTGGAACGATTGCAAGGGCAAGGAAAAAGCCGCCTTGCGCGAGCGGTTTGACGCCATCAAAGCGGCGTCATTTGACAAGGGGCGCTCTGAGCTAGAGCAGATGCTGAACCAGATCGGCGTGATCGAGCGCCCGCTGCCATAGGGCGTCAGCCTTCGATCATATCCACGCGGGTGGCGTGACGCCCGCCTTCAAATTCTGCACTCAGAAAGGCGTCGACGATCTCCAGCGCCAGCCCTTCGCCGATCACCCGCGCGCCAAGTGACAGCATCTGTGCATTGTTGTGCGCCCGGATCATCTTGGCGGAAAACGTATCAGAACACACGCCGCACCGGATGCCTGGGACCTTGTTGGCCGCCATCATGATGCCCTGCCCGGTACCGCAAATCAGAATCCCCAGATCCGCGCCGCCGTCGGCAATTTTCTGCGCCGCGGCCTGCCCGTGCAATGGGTAATGGGTGCTTTCAGAGGTCATCGGGCCAATGTCGATCGCCTCATAGCCCAGCTTCGCGACATGCGCGGCAATGGTCTTGCGCAGTTCGATATCAGCGTGGTCGCTCGACAGAACAATACGTTTGGTCATGGTTTTTCCATTCTAGATCAAAAGAAAAGCCGCCTCGCGATCCACGAGACGGCTTGTCAGTTTCCTCAGGTCACTGCGTGGCTTAGCCCACCAGCTCCAGACCGGAGAAGAAATACGCGATTTCCACCGCTGCGGTTTCTGGTGCGTCAGAGCCGTGAACAGAGTTTTCGCCAACAGATTCCGCGAATTCTGCGCGGATGGTGCCTGCGGCTGCGTCGGCTGGGTTGGTTGCGCCCATGACTTCGCGGTTCTTTGCGATGGCGCCTTCACCTTCCAGGACCTGTGCAACGATTGGCGCGGATGCCATGAATTCGCACAGTTCATCATAGAAAGGACGCTCAGCGTGCACTTTGTAGAATTCGCCCGCCTGCGCTTTGGTCAAGTGGATGCGCTTTTGCGCCACGATGCGCAGACCCGCTTCTTCGAATTTGGCATTGATTTTGCCAGTCAGGTTGCGGCGGGTTGCATCAGGTTTGATGATGGAGAACGTGCGTTCCAGAGCCATGGTGATACCTCAAGGATCAAAGTTGAAATTGCGCGCGGCGTAACATGGCGCTGGCCATTTGCAAAGCCTTTTGCGCGGGGTTTTTCGATTTGCTGTTGAGTGTGCCTGCCCGGGCCACGCAGGTGTCAAATAGGCACTCGACATATTTGGGGTTCTCGAATCTGATTATTTTTGTCAAGTATTGCCGCGCTGCATATGCAGCGAAGCAAACAAAGGAAATATCATGAAAACCACTCTCCTCATCGCCGCGTTGATCGGCCTTGCGAACCCTGCTTTAGCAGAGGATCAGGCGGTCCCGCTTACCTATGAAATCTTTGAAAACGCGGTGCCGCATCTGGATCTGGAAAACTGCCCTGCCCAGCTTGCGGGCGCAGATACCTTCTGCCGTGCCACGCTCCACCACGAAGAGCTGCATGTTTTTGCCTTTTCCTATGAGGGTGAAAATCCGATGACCGGCTTTCAAACCTTCCCAGCAGAAGGCTTGGAAACACTGCTGAAATAGGCAAATCCATTTGACAAGCCACGCCGCGTCGTAGACTGCTCGCAGCCATGTTAAAAATCTCTGACATTTCCTATAACGTCGAAGGCCGCCCGCTGTTTGAAGGGGCCTCTGCCACCATCCCGACCGGCCACAAAGTGGGGCTGATCGGGCGCAATGGGGCCGGTAAAACCACGCTCTTTCGACTGATCCGCGGCGAGCTTTCCCTAGAAGGCGGCAGCATCACCCTGCCCGACCGCGCCAAGATTGGCGGCGTTGCCCAAGAGGTGCCCAGCAACAACGTGTCGCTGATTGATACGGTTCTGGCCGCAGACACCGAACGCGCCGCCCTGTTGGCCGAAGCCGAGACTGCCAGCGATCCGGCGCGCATTGCCGATATACAAACACGGCTGAGCGACATTGACGCGTGGAGCGCCGAGGCCCGCGCCGGGGCGATTTTGCGCGGACTGGGTTTTGATCACGCAGACCAGCAAAAACCCTGTTCCGCCTATTCCGGCGGCTGGCGCATGCGTGTCGCGCTGGCGGCGGTATTGTTTTCGCAGCCGGACTACCTGTTGCTGGACGAACCGACCAACTATCTGGATTTGGAAGGCGCACTTTGGCTGGAAAACTACCTGGTCAAATATCCGCACACGGTGCTGATCATCTCGCACGATCGCGCGCTTTTGAACCGGTCGGTGAATGCCATTCTGCATCTGGATGAACGGCGCCTGACCTTTTACACCGGCCCCTACGATCAGTTTGTCAAACAGCGCAGCGCCCAGCGGGCCGTACAGGCCGCCGCCGCCAAAAAACAAGAGGCGCAGCGCGCCCATCTACAAAGCTTTGTCGATCGCTTCAAAGCCAAGGCCAGCAAGGCCAAACAGGCGCAAAGCCGGGTCAAAATGCTGGAAAAAATGACCCCAATCATTGCGCCAGAAGATGCGGCGCGGGTGGTCTTTACCTTTCCAACTCCCGAAGAGCTTTCGCCGCCGATTATCGCCACCGAGGGGGCGTCGGTCGGCTATGGCGAAACGATTGTTCTGAAAAACCTCAACCTGCGCATTGATCAGGATGATCGCATTGCGCTCTTGGGCAAGAACGGTCAGGGCAAATCGACATTGGCCAAACTGCTCTCCGGGCGGCTTGAGAAAAAAGACGGCCAGATGGTGACGTCCAGCAAGCTGCGCATTGGCTTTTTCGCGCAGCATCAGGTGGATGAGCTTTACGTTGATGAAACCCCGATTCAGCACCTCACGCGGCTTCGCTCTGGTGAGGGACAGGCCAAGATCCGCGCCCGTCTGGCCAGCTTTGGCCTTGGGGCCGCGCAGGCGGACACCGAAGTGGGCCGCCTGTCGGGCGGTCAGAAAGCCCGGCTGTCGCTGCTCTTGGCGACCTTGGATGCACCGCATCTGCTGATTTTGGACGAACCGACCAACCACCTTGATATCGAAAGCCGCGAGGCCTTGGTTGAGGCGCTGACCGCCTATCGCGGCGCGGTCATTCTGGTCAGCCACGATATGCACCTGCTGTCGCTGGTCGCCGATCGGCTGTGGCTGGTCAAGGATGGCGCGGTTACACCGTTTGAGGATGATCTGGATGCCTATCGGCGCTTGCTGTTGGCGAGCGATAAGCCCTCGGGCAAGGAAAAGCCAAAACCGGCCGCCCCCAAACGGGCGAGCCGCGACGTCATCCTTGCGCTTCGGGCTGAGGTGCGCAAATGCGAAGAGCGCGTCACCAAACTGAGTGAAATGAGTGAAAAGCTGCAAGCCAAACTGGCTGACCCAATGCTGTATGAAAATGAACGACTGGGCGAAATGGAAGTCTGGCAGAAGAAATACGGCGAGGTACGCGATGCGCAGGACCGCGCAGAAGCGTTGTGGATGACCGCGCTGGAAAAGCTTGAAACCGCTGAAAAATAAAGTTTATCTGCCTTATGGATACCGCATTTCTGATCACCGCCTTTGCAACCCTGTTTGTGATCATCGACCCCGTCGGTCTGATGCCGATCTTTATCGCGCTGACGCCGGGGGCGACGCCGCAACAACGCCGCGCCATTGCCATCCGCGCCTGCGTGATTGCCTTTGGCATCCTGTCTCTGTTTGCGTTTTTTGGCGAGGCCGTGCTGGGCTTCATCGGCATTTCCATGCCCGCCTTTCGCATTGCCGGGGGGCTGCTGCTGTTTCTGACCGCGCTCGACATGCTGTTTGAACGCCGCTCAAAACGGCGCGAAGACCGGGTGGATGATCAGATCGAAGAGATGCACGACCCATCGGTGTTTCCAATCGCCATTCCCCTGATCGCGGGCCCCGGCTCTATCGCGACGGTTATTCTGCTCAGCGGGCAGCTGCCCGGCATCCAGGGCACGCTATTGGTGCTTGCCGTGGCCTTGGTTGTGATGCTCGCCGTCATGCTGTTTTTCCTCGCGGGGGGGCTGATGGAGCGCGCGCTCGGCCCGATTGGGATCAATGTGGTGACACGGCTTTTGGGTATGTTGCTGGCTGCGCTGTCGGTGCAATTCATTCTCGACGGGCTCAAAGCCTTTGGCTTTGCATCGTAAAATCACCGCGCGCCCCTATATTTTAGATAGGGGGTTTTGAGATGACGGAATTTGAAATCGGCAATCTGGCCTATCTGGCCATTCTGGGCGTTGCGGTGGTGTTTTGGTTTTTTTCCGGCCATCGCCAAAGCCTCGGCAAATCAGTGCAACAGGCGCTGGCGTGGGGGCTGATTTTTCTGGGGATCATTGCCGCCTATGGCATGTGGGACGAGATCCGCGGCACCATCCTGCCGCAGCAGGCCAGCTTTAACGAAGGTGGCAGCATTGAAATTCCGCGCGCGCGGGATGGGCATTTTTATCTGACCGCCGAAATCAATGGCACCGACATTGAATTTGTCGTCGACACCGGCGCCAGCGATCTTGTGCTGGCCCCCAAAGACGCAGCCAAATTAGGTTTCACGGCAGACAGCCTGCAGTTTTTTGGGCGCGCCAATACCGCCAATGGCGAGGTGCGCACCGCGCCGGTGACATTGCGCTCGGTCGCGGTCGGACCCTATGAGGACCGCGATATTCGCGCCAGCGTCACCGAAGGCGCATTGAACATATCACTTTTGGGTATGAGTTATCTGAACCGATATGAGGCCATCACAATTGCCAACGGGCAGATGAAGTTATCGCGCTAAGACTTTGGATGTTCAGCCTTTTTAACCCACGATCCATCTTCGTCTGACCAATATTGTGCGCTGCAACCGGCGTCAGTCAATGCTTTCCACTGCACACGGGCACGCTGCTCTGCGTCGGCATCGTGACCGTCAAACAAGATGCAGACCCGCTCAGCGGCATTGACCTCTGCGGCGCCGACGTCTGCGCCCTGCACCGACATCAGACACGCGCGCGGTGGATCGGCCGCGCTGTTTGTGGTCAGCAATATCGGTTGCACCCCATCATGCGCGCCCCCGGCCATGGCATGGGGCAGAAAGCTATCCGCTGCCCCATGCCACAATTTTTCATCCAGCCATTCCATCTGCCCGGGATCGGTGCCACGCACTTCGATCTGCCAGCCCGCGCCCTGCGCCTTGCCCAAGAGCAGCAAGAGCGCGCTGTCCAGCGAGGACTGTTTCAGGTGATAGAAATACGCGGCCCCCATTGGGATTACTGCACCTCAAACCGGTTCTGCACCAACCGGTTGAGCGCCATGACGCCCCAGCCGGTCGCGCCTTTGGGCGCATGGGCGGTGTCCGATTTCACATGGGCCACACCTGCGATATCTAGGTGGATCCAAGGCGTGCCCTCCTGCACAAACCGATGCAGGAATTCCGCCGCCGTAATCGAGCCCGCCGGGCGGCCGCCCACATTTTTGACATCCGCAATGCGCGATTTCAGCTGATCGGCATAGGCCTTGCCCAGCGGCAGACGCCATGCGCCTTCGTTTTCCGCATTCGCCGCTTTCAAGAAAGCGTCGCAAATAGTGTCGTCATTGGAAAACACACCTGCGTTTTCATGGCCAAGCCCGATGATCACCGCGCCGGTCAGTGTCGCCAGGTCAATCATGGCAGCGGGTTTGAAGGTTTCTTGCGCGTAGTGCATTACATCACACAGCACCAGACGCCCTTCGGCATCGGTATTGATGACTTCGATTGTGTCGCCTTTCATCGAGGTGACAACATCGCCGGGACGTGTCGCGCTGCCGGATGGCATGTTTTCAACCAGACCGACCAGGCCCACGACATTCGCCTTGGCGCGGCGCAATGCCAGTGCGCGCATGGTGCCGGCCACGACCCCTGCGCCGCCCATATCCATGGTCATATCTTCCATGCCGGCCGCGGGTTTCAGGGAAATGCCGCCGGTGTCAAACACCACGCCCTTGCCCACGAGAGCCAGCGGCGCGCTGTCGTCTTCACCGCCCATCCAGCGCATGACCACAACTTTGGACGGGCTGTCGCTGCCCTGCCCGACACTCAGCAAGGCCCCCATGCCAAGCTCCGCCAGCTTGTCTTCCTCCAGCACGTCCACCTCAAGGCCAACGCCGCGCATCGCAATCAGACGTTCGGCAAATTCGGTTGTGGTCAGAACATTGGCAGGCTCGTTCACCAGATCGCGGGTGAAAAACACGCCTTCGGCCACCGCCAGCAGCGGCTCTGCCTTGGCGGAGACGCCCTCTGGGTCATTGACCATCATGGTGACAGTCCGGCTATCTTTGGTCTCTGCGTCGCTCTTGTGGCTGTCAAAGCGATAATCGCGCAGCGCCAGACCAAGGGCGACCTGATCCAGTTTGTTGTGGTTGTTCAGGCACACCAGCAGGGCATCAGTGCCGCGTTTTTTGGCCAAGGTTGCCCCGGCCGCGCGGGCCTCAGCGACGCTGCATTTGCGGTCAAGGCAGATCACATCCACCGCTTTGGCGGCCATGCTGTTCGGATAGGCAAGAACATGCGCATCGCCTGCCTTTGGCGCATCCTCAATCAAGCGGGCAATCGCCCCCTTGGTCAATCGGTTCACACGTCGCGCCAATGGGTCCATACGCCCATCCGGAGTGACAAATACCGCGACGCGCCCTTCAAATCCTGCGATTGCATCAATGTCGCTTTCGACAAAAGTCATCTCAATTGGTTTTACCAAGGTCGTGCTCCCTATCTATTGTGACAAGTCCTATCCAATCCACCAGACGTTGACCAGATAGCAGTTTTCCCGACCGATCAATTGCTTTAAGCTCAGCGCAAAGATCAACGTGCCTGGGGGGCAATCGGTGAACAGATTCGACCGCTATATGCTGTCGCAACTCATGATGCTGTTCGGCTTCTTTGCGCTGGTGCTGGTCTCCGTTTATTGGGTGAACCGCGCCGTTGTGCTGTTTGATCGGCTGATTGCAGACGGGCAATCCATTGGCGTTTTCCTTGAATTCACCATGCTCAGCCTGCCGAATGTTATCAAGCTGATCCTGCCCATCGCCAGCTTTGCTGCTGCCACCTATGTGACCAACCGGCTGTCAAGCGAGAGCGAGCTTGTGGTAATGCAGGCCACCGGGTTCAGCCCGTGGCGGCTGGCCCGCCCGATCCTGAATTTTGGCATCATTGCCGGTTTGATGATGGCGGCGTTGACCATTGTTCTGGTGCCCACCAGCTTGACGCAGCTCGATCAGCGAGAACGCGAAATCGCCGAAAACGCCACCGCGCGTTTGCTAAGCGAAGGTACCTTTCTGCACCCCTCTGGCAATATCACATTCTACATCCGCGACATCAGCAGCGATGGCGTCTTGCACGACCTGTTTCTGTCGGATCGCAGCAACCCGAAACAGACCATCACCTATACCGCGGAAGAGGCGTATCTGATCAAATCCGACGCCGGGCCAAAACTGGTGATGGTCGATGGGCTTGCGCAGGTTGAAAACACCGAAGATGGGCGGCTGTTCACCACAAATTTCGCAGATTTCGCCTATGATATCAGCAGCTTCCTGCAATATCGCAACAATCAGCAAAAGTCGCTGGAACGCACGGGCACGCTTGATCTGATCCGCGTGCCTGAAGATATCGCGCTGAAGCTTGACCTGCCACTGGGGTGGGTGATGGCCGAATTGCACGGGCGGTTTGCCCAGATTGGCATGGTGATCGTGGCGGCGCTGGTTGGGTTCTCAACCCTGCTGCTGGGGGGCTTTAGCCGCTTTGGCGTCTGGCAGCAGATCGTTCTGGCCTTTGCCATTTTGGTGGCGCTGGAAGCGATGAAAAACGGCGTCAGCGATCCCGTGCGCCGCAACGCTGAGCTGTGGTATCTGATGTATGTGCCTTCTGTGATCGGACTTGCGCTGGTTGTGCTGATGCTGGCCAGTCGCGCCTATCCGATTTCTCTGCGAAAACGGGGCACGTCATGACGCTCTATTTCTATTTCGCGCGTAAATTCATCTGGTTTTTCATGGCGTTGGCGGGCGTTTTTGCTCTGTTGCTTCTGCTCTTCAGCCTGGTGGAGCACCTACGGCGCTTTGACGTTGCCGAAATCGGTCTGTTTGAACTTTTCCGCCTCATGCTGCTGAACATGCCACGGGAAATGTATCAGATCATTCCGCTGATCATGATCCTGTCCTCGCTCACCCTGTTTCTTAGCCTTGCGCGCAGCAGCGAATTGGTGGTGACACGCGCCAGTGGCCGCTCGGCCCTCAAAAGCCTGCTCTCGCCCATCGCGGTGGCGTTGCTGATTGGGCTGTTTGGGACATCCACGCTAAACCCGATCGTTGCCGCAACCACGAAACGCTATGACGAATTGGCCGCCGCCTTCAACAGCGGCGGCACCAGCACGCTGTCGATCTCGCGCGAAGGCATCTGGCTGCGTCAGGGCAGCGAACGCGGGCAGACGGTGATCTTTGCCGAAGGGGCCAACCACGACGCCACCAAACTGCGCGGTGTCATGATGCTGAGCTACGCGCCTGATGGTGGTCCACGTCGCCGCATCCAAGCAGAGCGCGCCTCGCTTGAAGAGGGGCATTGGGCACTGCAGGGCGTGAAACTCTGGCCGCTGCTGGGCAATGAAAATGCAGAATCTGCCGCCGAGCGTCACGACAGTTTTGAATTGCCCACCACGCTCACGCGCGAGCAAATTCGCGACAGTTTTGGCAAGCCCCGCGCGGTCTCGGTCTGGGAATTGCCGCGCCTGATCAACCAGCTTGAAACCGCCGGATTTTCGGCGCGCCGCCATACGATGTGGCTGCATATGGAATTGGCGCAGCCCCTGTTTCTGATTGCCATGGTTCTGGTCTCTGCCGCCTTTACCATGCGTCACACGCGGTTTGGGCGCACCGGGGTTGCCGCGCTGGCAGCAACGATGTCCGGCTTTGCGCTTTATTATGTGCGCAACTTCGCGCAGATCCTTGGGGAAAACGGCCAGATCCCAATTGAACTTGCGGCCTGGACCCCGCCTGTGGCCAGCGTGCTCTTGGCAGTCGGATTGCTCTTGCATATGGAAGACGGATGATGCGGATCAACTCTCTGACACCCCGGCTCGCCGCAGCGACGCTGAGCGCAGTTTTGCTGCTCAGCGCGCCAATGGTTATGGCCCAGCAACGCCCAGCGGATGAAAACGTCATCCTTTTGGCCGACTCCGTCTATCTGCGCGGCAATAACACGCTTGAGGCGCGCGGCAATATCGAGGCCACACGCGGCGAGACCAAACTGACCGCAAGCGCGATCATCTATGACAGCCAGGCTGATACCATCACTGTGGAAGGTCCGATCACAATTGTCGACGGCGACACGGTTGAGGTCTTTGCCGAATTTGCCGAACTTGATACCGCGCTGCAAAATGGCCTGCTGAAAAGCGCGCGGCTGGTGCTGCGTCAGCAGGTGACCATTCAGGCCGCTGAGGCCGAGCGCATCGCCGGCAAAAAATCGGTGCTGTATTCCGCCACCGCGACCTCCTGCATCACCTGTGGCGACGAAGCGCCGCTCTGGCAGGTGCGGGCCCGCAAAGTCACCCATGACGAAGAAGCGCGCCAGCTTTATTTTGATGATGCGCAATTTCGCGTCATGGATGTGCCGATCTTTTACCTGCCGCGCCTGCGCTTTCCGGACCCCACGCAGACGCGCGCCACCGGGTTTCTTTTCCCTGAAATCAAATCGCGCTCCCGCCTCGCGACCGGGGTTAAGATCCCCTATTTCATTGCCATCGGCGATCACAAGGATCTGACGCTGACGCCGTATATCTCGCCCAATACGCTGACCATGGAATGGCGGTATCGGCAGGCATTTCGAAATGGCGGGCTTACCTTTGAAGGTGCGCTGTCGCGGGATGACTTCAGCACCCAGGGCAACCGCGCCTATGTGTTTGGCAATGGCGCATTTGAACTCGCGCGGGATTACACACTCAGCTTTGATCTGAAGGCCGTGTCCGATGATGCCTACCTTGCGGATTACGACTATTCGGGTCTGGACCGGCTCACCAGCGAAGTGGCGCTGACACGGGTCAATCGCGATGAAAATACCAAACTGGCGCTGCTGCACTATGAATCCCTGCGCGCCAGCGAAAGCAATCTGACGCTTCCGGCGATCGTTCTTTCGGCCCGGAAACAGAAACGCTTTTACCCCAATGCTTTGGGCGGCGAAGCGCTGTGGGAACTGGAAGCCCATGCGCATCATCGCCGCTCTGACGTGGCAACGGATGCCAATGGCGATGGGGTGATTGATGGGCGCGATGTGGCGCGCCTGAATGCCAATCTGGAATGGCGCGACACTTGGCTGACCCAAGGTGGGCTGGAATATGGCGTCACCGCCGCAGTGGCGCTGGACGCCGCGCGCACTACGCAGGATTCAAACCTCAGCGATGAATCCTATCTGCAAATCACACCCACCGTGGCGGCGCATCTGCGCTATCCGCTGATCCGCCAGACCAACGCGGGGGCCACGCAAATCCTTGAGCCAATTGCACAAATCGCCTGGTCCGGCGGTGGGCTGCGGCTGGGCAGCGATCTCGCCAATGACGAAAGCACGCGCGTCGAATTTGACGAAGGCAACCTTTTGGCGCTGTCGCGGTTTCCGTCTGATGACCGGCGCGAACGAGGTCTGGTCGGGGCTTGGGGGCTGAATTGGTCGCGGCTTGGCCCGGGCTGGGACGCGCATTTGACCGTGGGTCAGGTGGTGCGCGCCGAGGCGCATCCTGATTTCAGCACCAGCTCTGGCCTTGCAAGCCAGGCCTCCGATTTTCTGATTGCCACCAAGCTCAATGCCGAAAACGGGCTGTTCTTTACCACACGCACCCTGGTGGATGGCATCGAAGGCCTTGGCAAAGTTGAGGCGCGCGGCGGCTGGGACAGCGACAAGCTGGATGTCAGCGCCTCTTATGTCTGGCTGGATTCCGACCCGGCCGAAGATCGCGCCACCGATCTGTCCGAATGGAACTTTGACGGTGCCTACCGCGTCAATCGCCACTGGACGGGATTGGCCAATTGGCGCTTTGATGTGGCCAGCCGAGAGACCGCCGAAGCGGGCATCGGCTTTGAATATCGCAACGAATGTGTGAAAGCGCGGTTTTCCGTATCGCGTCGCTTCACATCTTCTACTACGGTACTCCCAGCAACGGATCTCAGCTTTACGGTTGAAATTCTGGGCTTTTCCGCGAATAGCGTGGATAAGAGCTATGCAAGAAAATGCGAAGAGACGGCAGGATGACACGCAAGATGACGCTGAAACACCTAATTTCTTCCGCCCTGACAGCGGCTGTGCTGTTGACCGGTGCGCCTGTGGCAGAGGCGCAGAGCCTGTTCAGCCCGGCTGTGACGGTGAACGAACGGGTTGTCACCTGGTACGAAGTAGACCAGCGGGTGAAGTTTTATGAAACCATCCGCCGTCTTGGAGATCTGCAAAAAATCGCGCGCGATGAGTTGATCGACGATCGGCTGCGGTTGCAGGCGGGCGAGGCGCTTGGCATTGAAGTCGATGATGACGCGGTCTCCGCTGGCATGACTGAATTTGCGGGCCGCGCCAATCTGACGGCAGAGCAATTTGTTGCCGGTCTGGCGCAGAATGGCGTTGATGCGCAGACCTTCCGCGACTTTGTGCGCGCCGGTCTGGTCTGGCGGCAAGTGGTGGCCGCGCGCTTCCGGGGTCGTGTGCAGGTCTCGGACGCGGAAATTGACGCCGCCTTGGGCGCTGCCGGTCAAGCCGGGCTGCGCGTGCTTTTGTCAGAAATCATCATCCCGGTCACGCCGCAGAACGAAGGAGAGGTCAAGCAGCTCGCCAATGAGCTGAGCACCCTGACCTCTTATGCGCGGTTCTCGGAGGCCGCAGGCCGTTTCTCTGCGGCGCGCACCCGTGCAAATGGCGGGCGTCTGGATTGGTTGCCGCTGACCAATCTGCCGGCCCCACTGCGGCCTGTCATTCTTGAACTGAAACCGGGCGAGGTTTCGGCCCCGCTTGAGCTGGAGGGCGCCATTGCCGTGTTCCAGATGCGCGGCATCGAAGAAATGCCGGTCCCTGCCACCGAATTTGCGGCGATTGAATATGGCGTGTTGCGCTTGCCCGGTGGCCGTTCACCAGAGACCCTGGCGCGGGCCGCCGAAATTCGCGGCAATATCGACACTTGCGATGATCTTTATGGTGTCAACTACGGTGGCCCCGAAGCCGCCCTGTCCATCGAAGCCAAGGCCCCCGCAGATATTCCGCGCAATATCGCGGTTGAGCTTGCCAAACTGGACCGGCACGAAGTCTCCACCGCGCTGACCAGCGCTGATGGCAGCCAATTGCTCTTTGTGATGCTGTGCGGTCGCACCGCCGCTATCAACGAAGAGGCCAGCCGCGAAGACGTCGCCGCAGCGCTGCGCAATCGTCGACTGTCCTCTTACGCCGATGGCTATCTGGCCCAGCTGCGCGCCGAAGCGACCATTGTGGAAAAATGACCCAGCTTCCCATCGCGTTGACCTGTGGTGAACCCGGCGGTGTCGGGCTCGAGCTTGCGGAAAAAAGCTGGAAAGCGCTGAAGGATGAGATGGTGTTTTTCCTGATCGGCGATCCGGACCATCTGCCGGGTGCTGTGCCACATGAGATCATCCAATCCCCGCACGAGGCCGCAGCGGTCATGCCGCGCGCCCTGCCGGTGCTGGCGCATCCGTTTTTTGGCGCGGGGACGCCCGGTGTGCTCGATCCGGCCAATGCGCAAAGTGTGGTGGATGTGATCGCTCAAGCGGTTGATTTTGCGATGCAGGGCGACGTCGCCGCCATTTGCACCGCACCGATCCACAAAAAGGCCCTGCAGGATGGTGCCGATTTCGCATGGCCGGGCCATACGGAATATCTGGCCTATCTGGCGGATGTCGATCAGGTCGTGATGATGCTCGCCAGCGACGTGCTGCGCGTTGTGCCTGCGACCATTCACATTGCTATTCAGGATGTGCCAGCGGCGCTGACCGCAAAGTTGCTGCGCGACACGATCAGGATCACCCATCAGGGGCTGCAAACGCAGTTCGGCATCGCTGCGCCGCGCCTGGCTGTGGCGGGGCTCAACCCCCACGCGGGCGAAGGCGGGGCCATGGGCCGCGAAGAGATAGACCTGATCAGCCCCCTGCTGGAGGAGCTGCGCGACGAAGGACTGACGCTGCTGGGCCCTATGTCTGCGGACACGATGTTTCACGCCGCCGCGCGCACCCAATATGATGCCGCCATCTGCATGTATCACGATCAGGCGCTGATCCCGATCAAGACCTTGGATTTTGACCGCGGCGTCAATGTCACGTTGGGACTGCCGTTCATTCGCACCTCGCCCGATCATGGCACCGCGCTCGACATTGCCGGCAAGGACCTTGCCAATCCCAGCAGCATGATCCATGCGCTGCGCATGGCGCAGAACATGGCCGACAGTCAGCCCCCCCGCGCCACCGACGCCCTTTAAAAAAGAAAGCCGCCAATGGCCGCCATCGACTCCCTGCCCCCGTTGCGCGACGTCATCGCCACCCACGACCTTTCGGCGCGCAAAGCGTTGGGGCAGAACTTTCTGCTTGATCTCAACCTGACGGCCAAAATCGCGCGGCTGGCTGGGGATCTGAGTGAAAGCGATGTGCTGGAAATCGGCCCCGGACCTGGCGGCCTGACACGCGGCCTGCTGGCCGAAGGCGCGCGCCGGGTCTTGGCAATCGAAAAAGACAGCCGCTGCATGCCCGCCCTTGCCGAAATTGCCGCCGCTTATCCCGGTCAGCTTGAGGTGATCAATGGAGATGCGCTTGAGATTGACCCGCTCAGCCACCTGACGCCGCCGATCCGGGTTGCCGCCAACCTGCCCTATAACGTCGGAACAGAGCTGCTGGTGCGTTGGCTGACGCCAAAGACCTGGCCGCCCTTCTGGCAGAGCCTGACGCTGATGTTTCAAAAGGAAGTCGCTGAGCGCATCACCGCAACGCCGGGCAGCAAAGCCTACGGAAGGCTTGCGATCCTGTCGCAATGGCGCGCGGATGCCAAGATTGTGCTGCACCTGCCGCCGGGGGCCTTTACGCCGCCACCCAAAGTCAGCAGCGCTGTCGTGCATCTCACCGCCCTGCCCGCCCCCAGATTTGAAGCCAATGCCGGCACGCTGAACAAAGTTGTGGCCGCCGCCTTTAACCAAAGGCGCAAAATGCTGCGTTCCTCGCTGAAATCGCTAAGCCCGGATATTGAAGATCGTCTGATCGCCGCCGGGATCACCCCCACCGATCGGGCCGAAGTCGTC
Organism: Cognatishimia sp. SS12; assembly: GCF_028369055.1. Lineage (GTDB taxonomy): Bacteria > Pseudomonadota > Alphaproteobacteria > Rhodobacterales > Rhodobacteraceae > Cognatishimia. The sequence continues at coordinate 693,313 of NZ_JAQNCZ010000001.1, forward strand.
CCGCTGGAAGGGTTCTGCGCCTTGGCCCGCGAAATGGACAAAGCCTAAAACGACAAACGCCCGAGCCATGGCCCGGGCGTTTTTCATAACTGTTCGTGGGACTTATTCAGCCGCCTTGGCGTCACCGGCATCTGCCGCAGGGGCCTCGGCGGTTTCTGCGGCTTTCGGCTTGCTGCTACGGCGGGGCTTTGGTGCGGCCTCACCGGCCTCTTCGCCCGCCTTTTGGCGCGGACGTCGCGGCGCGCGTTTGGGTTTGCTTTCGCTGGATTTGGTTTCGGGTGTTTCCACCAAATTGCTCTGACCGTTGCCATCCGCTTCGATCACATCCATCGCAACATCGGGTTGCGGTGCCTCGGCCGGATCGCTGGACGCTTCGGCCGCGGGCGCGTTGGATTCACGCTCCTGGCGTTCGGCCCGCGCGGCGCGTTCACGATCGCGTTCGGCCTGACGCTCCCGGTTCTGGCGCTCTTGCTCTTCGCGTTTGGCATCCATTTCACGCTGCGCTTCGCTCAGCAGGCGCATGTAATGTTCGGCGTGCTGCTGGAAGTTTTCCGTCGCAACCCGGTCGCCCGCCAATTGCGCATCACGCGCCAGTTGGTTGTATTTGTCGATGATCTGCTGCGGAGTCCCGCGCACTTTGCCCTCAGGGCCGCTACTGTCAAAAACGCGATTGACGACGTTGCCACCTGATGGGCGATTGCGGTTGTTCTTTGACCGCGAACGGGACTTCGATGATCTCATGGTATAATTCGTCCAGCCTTGATGTCACTGCTGTTAAAGACCGCTTCATCGCCATTAGGCAGTTCAGCAGGTCGGAAATTTTTTGGCTTGGTGTCTTGCGGGACCGCCTAAGGGCATCCACCGACCAGACCCTACCTGATTACCCTTCCCGTTTCTGTGACACAAGTGCCCGTGGGGGTTTTTTGCCAAAAAATCAGATTTTCAGGCTATTTGTCGCTGAAAACTAAGGTTGCGTGCCACAAACGACACGATCGCGCCCGTCCAGATCAGGCACAATTGCCACATCCGTCAATCCGGCGTCATTAAAAATCCCAGCAACATCGGGGCCTTGCTGCCAGCCGATTTCCACCAATATGCGCCCTCCGGGGGCCAGATGACGGCCGCAGCCTGCGGCCAGAACGTGATAAGGCGCAAGCCCATCCCCGCCCGGCGTAAGCGCCAGATGCGGATCATGCAGCGCAACATCCGGTGACAAATGCGCCATCTCCGCTTCGGTGATATAGGGCGGGTTGGACACGATCAGATCAAACGACCCGGTGACATCGGCGAACCAGTCTGATTTCAACGTTGTCAGCCGACCGGAGACCCCATGCGTGGACGCATTGCGCGCGGTGACGTCAAGACAAGGGGCGCTGACGTCCACCGCCACGCCCGTGGCCTTGGGCCATTCTGCCAGAAGTGTCACCGCGATTATGCCGCTGCCACATCCCAGATCAATCAACCGCTCTGGCGCAGGTCCCTTTAGGGCGGTTTCAATCAGGCTTTCGGTTTCCGGGCGCGGGTCAAGCACATCCGGGGTCACTTCGAAATCGCGCCCCCAGAAGCTGCGCCGCCCCAAGATGCGCGACACGGGTTCACGCGCGGCGCGTCGGGCCAGCATGTGGTGAAAGCGGCTGGCCTCTTCGGTGCTGACCGGCAGGTCTGGCTCAAGCGTCAGGCGCGACACAGAAATCCCAAGCGCTTCGGCCAGCAAGAGCCGCGCATCACGCTCTGGGCCGGGGATACCCACGTCGCGCAGGGCGCGGGTTCCTTCCATCAGCGCCTGGCGCAAGATCATGACTGCATCGCCGCCAATTGCTGTGCCTGATCATCAGCGGTCAGCGCATCGATGATCTCATCCAGATCGCCCTGCATCACTTGATCAAGCTTATAAAGCGTCAGGTTGATACGGTGGTCCGTCATGCGCCCTTGCGGAAAATTATAGGTGCGAATGCGTTCTGAGCGGTCGCCCGAGCCGACCTGCGATTTGCGATCGGCAGAGCGTTCATCCGCCAGCCGCTGCCGTTCCGCATCATAAAGCCGCGTTTTCAGCACCTGCATGGCAATTTCGCGGTTCCGGTGCTGCGATTTCTCTGACGAGGTCACAACGATCCCGGTCGGGATATGGGTGATACGCACGGCAGAATCCGTGGTGTTGACGTGCTGCCCGCCCGCCCCAGAGCTGCGCATGGTGTCAATGCGCAGATCATTGGCGTCAATCTGAATGTCGACATCATCCGCTTCGGGTAGCACCGCCACCGTTGCGGCCGAGGTATGAATGCGTCCGCCGCTTTCGGTGGTCGGCACGCGCTGCACCCGGTGCACGCCGCTTTCGTATTTCAGACGTGCAAACACGTTTTCGCCCTTGATATGGGCCACAACTTCTTTGATGCCGCCGAGTTCAGTGGCGGCCTCTTCGATAATCTCAAAGCGCCAGCCGCGCGCCTCGGCATACCGCTGGTACATGCGCAGCAGATCCCCGGCAAAAAGCGCCGCCTCATCCCCGCCTGTGCCGGGGCGAATCTCGATCATCGCCGGGCGCGCGTCAGCGGCATCTTTCGGCAAAAGCGCCAATTGCAGCGCCTCTTCGGCCTTGGGCAGCTGCTCTTTGAGCAGCGGCAGCTCTTCTTCGGCGAGGGCGCGCATGTCCGGATCTTCCAGCATCAGCTGCGCTTCTTCCAGATCCGCCAAAAGCTGTTTGTAGGCTGTAATCTGCTCAACCAGCGGCTTGATATCAGAATATTCTTTGGCCAGCGTAGCGATATCCGCCCCCGCTGCCCCATCTGCCATCTGCGCTTCGAGATATTCGAACCGCTGGGCGATCTGTTCTAGTCGATCAAAAGGAACCATGGCGTTTCATTTCCTATCCGCCCGGTTTGGTCAAGGGCGCAGTCTATGGTAAACTTAGGCTATGAAAGCCTTTGTTGCCCTGATCCTTGCCGGGCTGACCGCCCTGCCCGCGCTTGCGGATGTCACTGCCCCGAGTGGGCGCGTGATAGAATGTTATTGCACCGACAAAACCGGCAGCCGCGTTGAATTGGGCGAAATGACCTGCCTGCAGGTGGATGGGCGCATGTTCATGGCGCAATGTCAGATGTCGCAGAATGTGCCGATGTGGCGCGAAATCTCGCCCGGCTGTCTGAGTTCATCGCTGCAATCCCCCCACGGTCCTCCGGCCCCTATGGTGGACGCGCAAAGCTGACCCCCTTTTCCCAGATCCCATGCGCCGCCCACCTGTGACCTGCAGGAAACAGATTGTGGCAATTTTATGGAAATCCATACACTCCAACTCTTTTTTGCGGCAAAAACAGCGGATTGACGGCGCACGCGCCAGAATCGTTCGATATGCCCAGGTGGAAAATGTTCAAGAAAATCAGCGCCCTCGCCGCCCCAACACTTTGCGCGATGACCTTTGCGGGCAGCGCATTGGCCGGCTCGCTCGGCGATCCGATTGTCGAAGCCCCGCTTGAGGCGCTCAGCCCGAAAGATTGGCAAGGCTTCCGCCTGGGTCTGACCTACAATTCGGAAATCGACGGCGCAACGCAGGTTTATTCCGAAGGCTTCCTGTTCATCAACAGCCCCAATGACGGGTTTGATGGCTTTGGCGGTTTCCTTGGCTATGACCATCAGTGGCGCAATTTGGTTGTCGGGATTGAGCTACAGGCCCTGCCGCAGCAAACCGTTGTGCAAGGCAACCCAAACCATATCCACAGTGATCTAAATTCGCTACGCGCGCGCATCGGCTATGCCTTTGGCAATACGTTGATTTTCGGCAGCTTTGGCCTGGCGGAGAGCACGTTTAACGAAAATGGCACCCTCATCGACATGTCGGGCGACGTCTATGGCATTGGGGTGGAATATATGGTGTCTGACCACACTTTTGTCGGGCTTAGCGTCGATCACTATGCGATGTCAGGTGAAAACTTCTTTAGTGCGGCGTCAGCAGAAAGTGACCACACCATCGTGCAGCTGCGCATCGGCTTTAAGTTCTGATCAGCTTTGCTATGGTGGCCGCAACCATAATCTGCGGGCCTTATCGTGTCAGACAAATCTTCCGATGATCTCATCCATTCCCCCAACGGCGGCATGCCCCGTCTGCTGGAAATCATGCGCCGCTTGCGCGACCCTGAGACCGGCTGCCCCTGGGACATAGAACAAAATTTTGCGACCATCGCGCCCTATACAATCGAAGAGGCCTATGAGGTCGCGGACGCGATTGAGCGCCAGGATTGGCAAGATCTGAAGGGCGAGCTTGGCGATCTGCTGTTTCAGTCGGTCTTTCATGCGCAGATGGCCGAGGAGGCCGGGTTGTTTGATTTCAACGCCGTCGCCGACACGATGTCAGACAAGATGGTGGCGCGCCATCCGCATGTCTTTGGCGATGAAAGCCGCGAGAAATCAGCCGAACAGCAAACCAAGGACTGGGAAGCCATCAAGGCCGCAGAACGCGCAGGCAAAGCCCAGCAAGGCACGTTGGATGGCGTGGCCGTTGGCCTACCCGCGCTTTTGCGGGCCTATAAATTGCAAAAACGCGCTGCCCGCGTCGGCTTTGACTGGCCGGATGTCAGCCATGTGCTGGCGAAAATTGTCGAAGAAAGCCACGAGCTGATCGAAGCACGCGACACGCTCACCCAGACCGAAGTGACCGAAGAGCTGGGCGATCTGATGTTTGTCATCGCCAACCTCGCCCGCCACCTGAATGTCGAGCCAGAGGCCGCCCTGCGGGCCACCAATGCCAAATTCGTGCGGCGGTTTGAACAGGTCGAAGCCAAGCTGAAAGCGCGCGGCAAAACCCCGTCCGACTCGGATCTGGCAGAAATGGACGCGCTTTGGGACGAGGTGAAGGCCGAAGAAAAGGCGCGGCGAAAATTGGCGCAGAATTCCTGACTACAAAAATCAGGTATTGACCCGACAAAAAAACTCAGATTAAAAGCGGCCATCGAAACACAAACGAATGGTCAACCCATGTTCGCAACTTTTAAGAACTCCGTATTTGCAGCAGCTGCGAGCTGCGTCGCGCTGCCCCTCGCCGCTGCCGAGGTCAATGTTTATTCTTACCGTCAGCCTGAGCTGATCAAGCCGCTGACCGATGCCTTTACCGCCGAAACCGGCATTGAGGTCAACGTTGCCTATCTGGAAAAAGGCATGATTGAACGCCTTGAGGCCGAAGGCGCACGCTCCCCTGCTGATGTGATCCTGACCGTTGATATCTCGCGTCTTGCCGCTGTGGTTGATGCGGGTTTCACCCAGCCTGTCGCCTCTGAAACCCTGCTGAGCAACGTGCCAGAGATTTACCGCGATCCCGACGGCCATTGGTTCGGCCTGACGACCCGCGCGCGCATTGTCTATGCCTCCAAAGATCGCGTGGCAGAAGGCGAAGTGACCACCTATGAGGATCTCGCTGACCCGAAATGGCAGGGCCGTATTTGCACCCGCTCTGGCACCCACGCTTATAACGTTGCGCTGACCTCTGCGGTTCTGGAACATCACGGCGAAGCCTTTACCAAAACCTGGCTGGAAGGCGTCAAATCCAACCTGGCCCGCAAACCGCAGGGCAATGACCGCGCCCAAGTGAAAGCGATCTGGGCTGGTGAATGCGATATCTCGGTCGGCAACACCTATTACATGGGCAAAATGCTGTCAGACGACGAGCAAAAAGCCTGGGCCGACAGCGTGAATGTCATTTTCCCAACCTTCGAAAACGGCGGCACCCATGTGAACGTCTCTGGTGTTGCCATGGTGAAATCCGCGCCAAATCAGGACGAAGCGCTGCAATTCATGGAATTCCTGACCTCGCCAAAAGCGCAGGAAATCTACGCCAAAGCCAACTTTGAATACCCGATTGCCGAAGGCACCAAAGCTGATCCGCTGGTGGAAGGCTGGGGCAGCTTTACCCCTGACAGCGTCAACCTGATGACCCTTGCAGGTCAGCGCGATGCTGCGATCAAGCTGATCGAAACCGTGGATTTTGACGGCTAAGCAAGTCACTTGATCCAAGAATAGGCGGGCCAGCAACTGCGGCCCGCCTTTTTTGTGCGCGAGGCGCATCGGCGCCGCATCGCCAGCGCCGGGCTTTCACCTAGACATTTCGCGCCCGCGCCCGCAGTCTGACCGCAAAACATCAAAGGCAGGCGCACGCAGCAATGGCACGCAAGATTATCATCGATACCGATCCGGGACAGGACGACGCCGCGGCGATCTTTCTGGCGCTCGCCAGCCCCGAAACGCTCAGTGTTCTGGGCATCACCACGGTGGCGGGCAATGTGCCGTTGGCCCGCACCTCGGAAAACGCCCGCATTGTGTGTGAATGGGCGGGCAAACCCGAGACCCGCGTTTTTGCAGGCTGCGACGCCCCCATGCAGCGCGCGCTGGTGACGGCGGAACATGTGCATGGCAAGACCGGCCTCGATGGCCCGGCAAACTTGCCCAAACCCAAAATAGCGCTTCAGGACCAGCACGGCGTTGATTTCATTATCGACACCCTGCGCGCGGAACCTGCGGGCAGCGTGACGCTCTGTACGTTGGGACCGCTGACCAATATCGGCACAGCTTTTGCCAAAGCGCCCGAAATTATCGCGCGGGTGGCCGAAATCGTGATGATGGGCGGGGCATATTTTGAGGTTGGGAACATCACACCCGCTGCCGAATTCAACATTTATGTCGACCCGGAAGCCGCTGATATTGTTTTTAAATCCGGTTGCAAACTGACCGTTATGCCACTGGATGTGACGCATAAGGCGCTGACCAGCCCGGCACGGGTTGCCGCGCTGCGCGATCTTGGCACCACAGCGGGTATTGCCATGGCCGACATGCTGGATTTTTTCGAACGCTTTGATGTCGAGAAATACGGCAGCGCAGGCGCACCGCTGCATGACCCTTGCGTCATTGCCTATCTGCTTCGACCCGAGCTTTTCGACGGGCGACATATCAATGTGATGATCGAAACCAAGTCAGAGCTGACCCTCGGTATGACTGTGGCCGATTTTTGGGGCGTGACGGACCGCACGCCCAACGCGCTTTTCATGCAAGACGTGGACGCTGACGGTTTCTTTGCCCTGCTGACAGAAAGATTGGCCCGACTATGAGCACCGCGTTGCACCTTGCCAAACCGGCGGATCTGCCCAAACTGATGACGCTGGTGTCGGCCTTTCACGCCGAAATGGGCCTTGGCACCGAAGAAACCGCCCGTGAACGGGCGCTGCTGCCCCTGCTGGAAGGCTCGCCTTATGGGGCGATCTATCTGATGGGCCCCGCCCGCGCGCCAATCGGCTATGCGGCGCTGACCTTCAGCTGGTCGATCGAATTTGGCGGTATGGATGGCTTTATCGACGAGCTTTACGTGCGGCCCGGCGTGCGTGGGCGTGGTGTCGCAACCAATGCTCTGGCCGCGCTGCGCAATATGCTGAAATCGGCTGAGGTGCGCGCCGTGCATCTTGAGGTCGCGCGCGACAATGACGCGGTGCAGCGCCTCTATGGGCGGGCGCATTTCAAGCTGCGCGAGCAATACAGCCTGATGACTTTGCGCCTTTGATCATAGGCAAAGCCTGCTTATATAGCAGCCATGACCCTGAGCATTCCCTTTGACAACAGCTATGCCCGCCTGCCCGCATCGTTGTTTACCCCCTGTCAGCCCACGCCGGTCGCTGCACCAGAGCTGATCGCCTTTAATCGCCCGCTGGCTGATCAGCTCGGCCTGACCGGGGCCGACAATGACGCAGACCTGGCGCAAATCTTTGCGGGCAACCATATGCCGCAGGGTGCCGCGCCGCTGGCGCAGCTTTATGCTGGGCATCAATTTGGCCAATGGAATCCGCAACTTGGAGACGGGCGCGCGATTTTGTTGGGCGAGGTTGAGACCGATCAGGGGCGGTTTGACATTCAGCTCAAGGGCTCGGGGCCAACACCCTATTCGCGCAATGGCGATGGGCGCGCCTGGTTGGGGCCGGTCCTGCGCGAATATGTCGTGTCCGAAGCGATGCATGCGCTTGGCGTTCCAACGACGCGCGCGCTTGCGGCGGTGCGCACCGGCCAAAAGGTGCAGCGTGAAACCGCGTTGCCCGGCGGTGTCATCACCCGCGTGGCCCGCAGTCACATCCGCGTCGGCACATTTCAGGTGCTGGCGGCGCGGCAGGACATCGAAGGCCTGACAGCGCTTTATGAGCATGCCGTGGCGCGGCATTACCCGGCTGCCAAGGACCCGCTGAGCTTCCTTCAGGCGGTGATCGACGCGCAGGCCAATCTGGTGGCGCATTGGATGAGCCTTGGGTTCATTCACGGCGTGATGAACACCGACAATTGCGCCATCTCAGGGGAAACCATCGACTATGGCCCCTGCGCCTTTATGGATCACTTTCACCCGATGCAGGTATTTTCCAGCATCGACCGCAATGGGCGCTATGCCTATGGCAATCAGCCCGACATCATCGTTTGGAACATGGCGCAGCTGGCCACCGCGCTGGTGCCTCTGATGCCGGACACCGACGCAGCGGTGCGCGATTTCACTGAGGTCATTCACGCGATGCCGGACCTTCTGCGCAAAAACTGGCGCGATCGGTTCGCCGCCAAGCTGGGAATTACCGATGCGCGCCAAGAAGACGAGACGCTGATCAACGGTTTTCTGACCCTAATGGCGAATTCCCGCGCCGATTTCACCCAAAGCTTCCGCGCCCTTGCGCAAGGCAGCGCCGCGGATCACATGTCAGACGCTGCCGCCTATGCCAAATGGCAGGGCAGCTGGCAGGCGCGTATCGCTGAGGTGCCCGACCCCAGCGCGCATATGCGCGCAGTCAGCCCGTATCTCATCCCGCGCAATCACCAGATCGAAGCAATGATCGACGCAGCGGTGGCGGGCGATGACGCGCCGTTTCATAGGCTGACCACCGCGCTGGCCCGCCCCTATGAGGAAAACCCCGCCTATCGGGACCTCGCAGAGCCGCCAAAAGAAGACGAGATTGTGAAGGCAACATTCTGCGGCACCTAAGGTCGATCAAAAGCCAACCAAGCCCCCGAACAATGTGAGGAAAACGGCTCTCCCATGACTCAGTATTTCGTTTATGACGTCTTCACGGATCAGGCATTTGGCGGCAACCCGCTTGCCGTGATCCCGGATGCCACCGCCCTGCCCGAGGCCGATCTGCCGCGGATCGCGCGCGAATTCAATTTTTCGGAAACCACTTTTATCTATCCGCCTGAGGACCGGGCGCATACAGCGCGGGTGCGAATTTTTACGCCGACGATGGAAATCCCTTTTGCCGGGCATCCGCTCATTGGCACCACGCTTGCACTGTATGATATCGGTGAACCTGCTGAGATGGTGCTGGAACTGGGCGTTGGCCCCCTGCGCTGCTGGGTTGAGGGCGCGCGTGCCAGCTTCACGACCGCAAAGGCGCTGGAGCGGGTGGCAGACATTGAAACCGCTCTGGTCGCCCGAGCGCTCGGCTTATCCGAAGAGGACATCACAACAACAACTCACGCCCCGGTGCTGGCCACACTCGGATTGCCCTTTGTCATTTCAGAGCTGACCAGCCGCGCCGCCCTTGCGCGCATTCAAACCCATAGCGACGCCTTCCGCGAAGGCGCTGCGCGCTATCCGGCGGGGCTGGACTTTTCGCAGTTTGCCTATGTGCGCAATGGGCAAACCGTTGATGCGCGCATGTTTGCGCCGCTCGACAATATCCCCGAAGACCCGGCCACAGGGTCGGCCTGCGCCACACTGGCCGCCCTGCTAGCGGAAATCGAAGGCAAGGATCTGACGCTGCGCATTCATCAAGGCGACGATATGGGCCGCCCCAGCGTGATAGAAGCCATGACAAAAGGAAAGGCCGTGACCCTTTCGGGCACGGCCAAACGCATTATGCAGGGCACTCTCGTCTATTAGATCAGGCAGAGGCCGCCTTGGCCCCGCGACGCCCGTTGCCGCCACTGCGGCGCCGTCCGCCACCGGGTTTGCCGCCGCCGGCATGCGCGCCGCCTTGACCCCCAGCCTGCCCGCCGGGACGCCCGCCGCGCCGACCGCGGCCACCTGGACGACCGGAACCGCCGCGCCCTGGACCTTTGGATTTGTGGCTCGGATCATCCATGTCCATCCAGCGGGTGCCAGAAGCCACAGGGATTTCCATCTTCATGACTTTCTGAATCGCTTTCAGCTCATCACATTCATCCGGGGAACAAAAGGCAATCGCCGCCCCATCCATGCCCGCGCGCGCTGTGCGGCCAATACGGTGCACATAGTTATCCGGGACATTGGGCAGCTCGTAGTTATAGACATGGCGCACCACCGGAATATCAAGCCCGCGAGCGGCCACATCGGTTGCCACCAGCACCATGGTTTGCCCGCTACGGAAACCGGCGATCGCGCGTTCGCGCTGACCCTGACTTTTGTTGCCATGCACCGAAGCCGCAGAAAAGCCGGCCTTATCCAGCGTTTTCATCAACCGTTCTGCGCCGTGTTTCGTACGCATGAAAACAATCGCGGCTTCATCACGATGTTTGCCCAGCAGCTCTTTGAGAAGCGTGGTTTTTTCTGCTTTGGCAATGAAATGTACCGATTGTTCGATCTTGTCCGCCGCCTTGCCCGGAGGCGAAACCTGAATGCGCACGGGCGCACGCAGATAAGTGCTGGCGATTTCGTTCATCTGTTTCGGCATCGTGGCCGAGAACAGCATGGTCTGGCGTTCTTCCGGCAGCTCGCTGGAAATGCGGCGCAGTGCGTGGATAAAGCCCAGATCAAGCATTTGGTCTGCTTCATCTAGCACCAAGAAATCGGTCTGCTCCAGATCAATCGCTTTGCGATCCATAAGGTCAATCAACCGGCCGGGTGTGGCCACAACCACATCTGTGCCGCGCGCAATGCGGGTGATCTGCGGGTTAATCGCAACGCCGCCCACAACCAGACCCACTTTGAAATGGGTGCCATCGGTGAAGGCTTTGAGAGAGGCGCAAATCTGATTGGCCAGCTCACGTGTTGGGGCCAGCACCAAGGCACGCACACAACGCGGTGCCGGCTTGCTGCCATAGCTTTGCAATTGCGCGATCAGCGGCAGGCCAAACGCCAGCGTTTTGCCGGTGCCGGTTTGGGCAAGGCCCATCACGTCTTTACCGTTCAACCCATGTGGGATTGCACGATCTTGAATTGGTGTTGGTTTGGTCAGACCCATTTCTTTCAAACGAGTCACAATGGAGTTGGGCAAGCCCAACTCGTCGAAATCAGCCATTCGATATCCTTTCGCGCCCAAAGCGGGCTATGGCGTGTGACCGCCATAAACGAAAGACATCCCATATGCCTCTTGCTCGACAGCCCGGGCCTGCGCTGTGGCGCTGCCCGTCAATGGTTGCGATGCCCCGTTATTGGCATCGCCGACCTTTGTGCGGCATCTGCGCCCTTTTCCAGCGCCAGTCAAGCATTATTCCCAATCCCGGACACTGGACAATGCCGCTTAAGTGCTAGAAAAGCCGCCTCCCACTCTGTATGGAAGAGAGCCAGAGCAACTTGAGGCCCCTATGAGCGACACCATCCTTGCCCGCTGCGAAGCCAAAGGTCTGCGCATGACCGAGCAACGCCGCACCATCGCGGCTGTGCTGCAAGAGAGCGATGACCACCCTGACGTCGAAGAGCTGTACGCCCGCGCCAGTCAGCGCGATTCGGCGATCTCGCTGGCGACGGTCTACCGCACGGTCAAACTCTTTGAAGAGGCCGGGATACTCGACAAGTTGGAATTTGGCGATGGCCGCGCGCGTTATGAGGATGCAGAGCGCGAGCACCATGACCACCTGATTGATATTCACAGCGGCGAAGTGATCGAATTCATGGACCCTGAAATTGAAAAGCTTCAGGAAAAAATCGCTGAAAAGCTCGGCTTCCGTCTGATGGGCCATAAGCTAGAGCTTTACGGCGTGCCCCTCAAACGCGACAGGGGCTGAGGTGAACAACCTCAAAGCCATGTGGCTGATGCTGATCGGTATGGCCTGTTTCTCCAGCGCCGACGGTATCATCAAATTCCTCTCGGTCAGCATCTCCAAAGGCCAGATCATGACCTGCATGGGTCTTGCCGGGGCCGTGGTGTTTTATCTGCTCTGCCGCCGAAAGGGCACCACGGTGCGCGACGCGGTGTTTTTCCATCCGGTGCTGATCATTCGGAACATCGCCGAAATTGTCGCCGCACTGGCGATTTTCACCGCGCTGAGCCTTGCACCCCTGTCATCGGTGGCCGCAATTTTGCAGGCGGTGCCGCTGGTGATCACGCTATGCGCGGCTTGGGGCCTCAAGGAGAAAGTCGGCCCAAGACGCTGGGCCGCGATTATTGTCGGTTTTATCGGCGTTCTGATCATCGTGCGGCCCAACTCCGGCTCGCTGGATGTCGCGCTGCTGTTGGCGGTTCTTGGGATGGTGTCGCTTTCGATCCGCGACCTTGCCTCGCGCCTTGCGCCGCCCGAGGCCTCAACCCCACTGCTTTCGTTTTATGCCTTCTCTGGGCTGATCCCGACCGGTCTGATCCTGAGCGCGCTGACAGATGGGTTTGATCCGATCAACGGCACAGCGGCGCTGATACTGCTTGCGATGAGTGCATTGGCATTGACGGGGTATCTTTGCGTGACAATTGCCATGCGCATCGGCGAGGTTTCGGCCGTGTCGCCGCTGCGCTATGCGCGGCTGCCCTTTGCAGCGGTGGTTGGGTTTCTTCTGTTTGCCGAAGTGCCGGATGCGGCAACCCTATTTGGGTCTGCGCTGGTGATCGGATCCGGGTTGTTCGTGATGCTGCGCGAGGCGCAGATCAGTCGCGCTGCGCGGGGAATTTGACCCAAAAGGTCGCGCCGCGATCATCATTGTTGAAATAGCCGATTTCACCGCCCATGCCTTCGGTCATCTGCTTGCAGATCGCCAAACCAAGCCCGGTGCTTTTGTGCGTGACTTTTTGCGAATTCGCGCTTTGGGTGAACCGTTGGAACATCCGCCCCTCAAGTTCCTGCGGCACGCCGGTCCCATGGTCGCGCACCGCGATCATCACGCTGTCGTCCTTGTGCGTCAGCTTAAGCTCAATCGTGGTCTCACCGGGGGAAAATTTCGCCGCATTGGACAAAAGGTTCGCCAACACCTGTTGCAAACGGACCTCATCTGCCAGAATCGAAAGTGGCGCGTCGCCCTCTGGCAGCTCTACGGCAACTTTCTGGCCGTCTTGCAGATACCCCTGAATGGACAGCATCGCATCAGAAACCGCCGCGCGCGCATCGATGGGCGCGGTCTCATAGGTCAGTTGACCGTTTTCAAGGGTTTGAAAATCAAGCAGTTCATTCACCAGATGCAGCAGCCGGTTGGAATTGCGTTGCGCCAGCTGCAAAAGGTTGGTGACAGGGGCCGGCAAGTCACCCATCTGACCGCTATTTGCGATCTTCAGCGCGCCCAGGACCGAGGTCAGCGGCGTGCGCAATTCATGGCTGACCATGGCAATAAATTCGTCTTTGGCTTGTTGCTGCTCGCGATGATCCGTTACGTCAATATGCACACCTTGCAACCGCACGGGCTTGCCATCTGCGGCGCGTTCGGTCACCCCAGCATCTGATTGAATCCAAACCCAATGTCCGGCTTCGTGACGCACGCGAAACACCGATTTACTGCGGCGTGTTTCCCCCGCAAAAAGCGCGGCATCGGCGGCTTCGACGGCGGGCAGATCATCGGGATGAATCCGGTCGCGCCAGACCAACTGAGGGCTGAGAATGGCATCGCCGGGCAGGCCGATCATGGTTTTCCAGGTTTCATTGACGACAGAGCGTCCGCTGCGCAGGTCGAGATCAAAGATACCGATGCCCGCCCCCTCCAAAACAGAGGTTTCAAGCTGCGCAGGAGGCTCGCTTAGGGCCAGTTGCCTTGCATTTGTCATGCTATTCTCCGCCACCACTCGCACATCCACGTCTCCGACACCAATTAATAATCACATTCCCAATCGGCGCCAGCAAAACGCGATCTGCGCTATCTCTAAGCGCCAAATTTGTCCAAAATACGGAAACAATCGTGTGTTCTCTGTCACATTTGCACCGCTTGCATAATTTTTTTGCAGGCCGTTGGCGCAAACAGTCCCAAAAACAGCCCATTGCTTAGGGTTTTGCCGATGTTAGCGGTAACGAAGGTCGTTTACATTTGCCGCAACCTTGGTATGAAACAGCCAACCGAACACTGAGCTAAGGACAGCGTCATGAGCACAATCATTGATATTCACGCCCGCGAAATTCTCGACAGCCGCGGCAACCCAACCGTCGAAGTCGACGTGACCCTCGAAGATGGCACCATGGGCCGTGCTGCTGTGCCCTCCGGTGCCTCCACAGGTGCCTATGAGGCGGTGGAAAAACGCGATGGCGACAAATCGCGCTATCTGGGCAAAGGCGTGCTGGAAGCAGTCGCCGCAGTGAATGGCGAAATTGCCGAAGCGCTGGTCGGGTTTGACGCCACTGAGCAGGAATCCATCGACGCCGCGATGATTGAACTGGACGGCACCGAAAACAAAGGCCGCCTGGGCGCAAACGCAATCTTGGGTGTGTCCATGGCTGTCGCCAAAGCCGCCGCTGAGTTCACCGGCCAGCCGCTCTATCGTTATATCGGCGGCACATCCGCCCGTGTTCTGCCGGTGCCCATGATGAACATCATCAATGGCGGCGAACATGCCGACAACCCTATCGACATCCAAGAATTCATGATCATGCCGGTCTCTGCCAGCAATGTGAAAGAAGCGATCCGCATGGGTGCCGAAGTGTTCCATACGCTGAAAAAAGAACTCTCTGCCGCGGGCCACAACACCGGCATCGGCGATGAAGGTGGCTTTGCGCCAAATCTGGAAAGCACCCGCGCCGCGCTTGATTTCGTCATGTCGGCGATTGAAAAAGCGGGCTACAAGCCGGGCGAAGATATCTATCTGGCCCTCGATTGCGCCTCGACCGAATATTACAAAGACGGCAAATACGAGATGAAGGGCGAAGGCATTTCCCTGACATCCGAAGAAAACGTCGCCTATCTGGCCAAACTGGTCGCAGACTACCCAATCATCTCGATCGAAGATGGCTGTGACGAAGATGACTGGGACGGCTGGAAACTGCTGACCGACACCATCGGTGACAAATGCCAATTGGTTGGTGACGATCTGTTTGTTACGAACCCAACACGTCTGGCGACAGGTATCGAAAAAGGCTCTGCCAATGCGATGCTGGTCAAAGTGAACCAAATTGGCTCGCTGTCCGAAACGCTGAAGGCGGTCGATATGGCGCATCGCGCGGGCTTTAAAAACGTGATGTCGCACCGCTCTGGCGAGACCGAGGATGCCACCATTGCTGATCTTGCGGTCGCCACCAACTGCGGCCAGATCAAAACCGGCTCTCTCAGCCGCTCGGATCGTCTGGCGAAATACAACCAGCTGATCCGCATCGAAGAGATGCTGGGTGAAAGCGCCGAATACGCCGGTCGCGCGATCCTGAAAAAATAATCATCCCAAACGGATGACGCGGCGCGGGCCCCTGTTTGGGGTCCGCGTTTTTTTATGCGCCGCCTTCCCCCTTTTGCCACGCCGCGTTTCCGGCTAAGCAAACCGCATGTTACAGCCCGCCCCTGAAAATGACTATCACCCCGCCTTCAGCGCCACGCTGCTGCGCAGCTTTGCGGCCTGCCTTGGCCGACCGCTGCTACGCCCGGCGACCGCGCAGGCGCTCTATGAGGCACCGTTTCCGGTTCTGGCGCATAACACCGCAGATGATCCGATCCTGACCTACGGCAATCGCGCTGCGCAACAGCTCTGGGAACTGGATTGGGCGGCGCTGCGGCAACTGCCCTCGCGCCTGACGGCAGAACCGGGGCAACGCGCAGAACGGGCCGCGATGTTTGACGCCATGCGCCAAAACGGGTTTGCCGACGATTATTCCGGCATTCGGATCAGCGCCACGGGCCAGCGCTTTCGCATCAAAAACGCCATCATCTGGACCCTCACGAATGCCGCCGGGGTCAAGATCGGCGAAGCCGCCACTTTCAAGGACTATGAGCTGCTATGACCGCAGAAGATATTATCAAGACCCTCAAGATGCAGCCCCATCCCGAAGGCGGGCATTACGTTGAAACATGGCGTGCAAACAACGCTGGCCGCCCCGTGGGCACGGCGATCTATTTCCTGTTGCAGCAGGGCGAGCGCAGCCATTGGCATCAGGTGGACGCCACAGAGATCTGGCATTTCTACGCCGGCGCGCCGCTCAAGCTGCATCTCGCCTCCACCAGCGCTGGACCGGCAAAAACCCATATTCTCGGCACTGATCTGATGGCGGATCAACAGCCCCAGATCATCGTGCCAGCGCATCATTGGCAGGCGGCGGAAACCACAGGCGCATATACATTGGTGGGCTGTACGGTCTCGCCCGGGTTTGACTTTGCCGGCTTTACCCTGGCTGCGCCGGGCTTTGATATCCCGCGCGACTGATCCGCTTCATCTTTTCACAAATACTCCGGGGTGCAGGGGCAGCGCCCCTGCCCGGCCGCGCCGGATAAAGCCATGCGCTCTATTGCGGATGGCTGATCACCCCGCCCCCCACCAGGGCGGACACCCCTGTGGTGCCGGGGCTTGAGGTCGGCAGCCCGTTCGCGATGCGCGCTGCCAGATAAGCAAAGGCCTGTGCTTCCAGCATATCGCCATCCAGCCGGACGGTTTCGATCGCGTGCACCGGGCAATCCAGGCTCACGGCCAGCATCTCCATCAACACCGGATTGAGCCGCCCGCCCCCCGTGACGAGGACCTGCTCGGGCGCTTTGGGGCAATGCTCCATCCCCTGCGCCACGGCGGCGGCGCTCATCGCTGTCAGCGTGGCCACTGCGTCTTTGTCGTCTAGCTCACGCACCAGCTCGACCATCTCGGAAAAATCATTGCGGTCCAGAGATTTGGGCGGCATGCGGGCGAAATAGCTTTCGGCCAGAAACAGCTCCAGCGCGCCGGTTTCCACGGTGCCGCGCCGCGCGAGTTTACCGTCTTTGTCGTAGGGCTGCCCAAGTTTCGCGCGCATGAAATCATTGATCGGCGCATTGGCCGGGCCGGTGTCAAACGCCAAGAGCGCTTCCGGCTGTGTCGGGCTTTCCGCGCGCGGATCAACCCAAGTCATATTCCCGACCCCGCCCATATTCAGAAACACCAAAGGCGATTCCGCCTTGATCCATTTGGCGCAGGCAAAATGAAAGAACGGCGCAAGCGGCGCGCCCTCGCCGCCAAGCTCGACATCTGCGCTGCGAAAATCCCAGGCCACTGGCACCCCAAGCGCCGCGGCCAATGCTTCCCCGTCGCCAACCTGCAACGTGCCGCGCCCGCGCGGATCATGCGCCAGCGTCTGGCCGTGAAACCCGACCAGATCGCAGCCCTCAAACCCGGCGAGCGCCTCACGATGGGCGCGGGTCACAACCTCGGCTGCTGCCGCAACCTCGGGCCCCTGCCATTTGCCAAGCGCTGCGGTCAGAACCGCCTGCTCTTCCGCCGTGTAAGGGCGATAATGACTGTCGCCAAATTCGAGAATTTCATGCCCATCCGTGGTCACAACCGCCACATCCACCCCATCAAGAGAGGTGCCTGACATTGTCCCTGCGATTTTCAGGGGACGCTTGCTCAACTTGGCCTTCAACATGGCCTTTTCCTTTACCTCAAGCCTGATATACACGGCCCAGACACCATACGAGACGGACCCTATGACCTACCACCCCAAATCTGACTTCATTGCTGTAATGATGGAACGCGGTTTTCTGGCGGATTGCACCGACTATCAAGGTCTGGACGACGCTTTGATTGCAGGGGTTGTGCCGGGGTATATCGGCTTTGACGCAACAGCAACGTCGCTGCATGTCGGCAGCCTGATTCAGATCATGATGCTGCGCTGGTTGCAAAAGACCGGCCACAAACCGATCACCCTGATGGGGGGCGGCACCACCAAGGTGGGTGATCCTTCTTTCCGCGCCGACGAGCGCCCGCTGCTGACCGAAGATCAGATCAATTCCAACATTGCCGGTATCAAGCAGGTGTTTGCCAAATACATCAGCTATGATGACAGCGACACCGGCGCATTGATGCTGAACAATGCTGAATGGCTGGACGGGTTGAACTACCTTGAGTTTCTGCGCGACATCGGGCGGCATTTCTCGGTCAACCGGATGCTCAGCTTTGAATCGGTGAAATCGCGCCTGGATCGTGAACAGTCGCTCTCGTTCCTCGAATTCAACTACATGATCCTGCAGGCCTATGACTTCCTGGAGCTCAACCGCCGCTATGGCTGTCTGGTGCAGTTTGGCGGCAGCGATCAATGGGGCAATATCGTCAACGGGATCGACCTGACCCGCCGGGTGATTGATCAGCAGATCTTTGGCCTGACATCGCCGCTGCTGACCACCAGCGACGGCAAGAAAATGGGCAAGTCTGCGGATGGGGCCGTCTGGCTCAACGCGGATATGCGCAGCCCCTATGAGTTCTGGCAGTTCTGGCGCAATACCACCGACGCTGATGTGGGCCGGTTCCTCAAGCTCTACACCGAGCTGCCGGTTGACGAATGCGCGCGTCTGGGCGCCTTGGCTGGCTCAGAGATCAACGACGCCAAAATCATCCTTGCCAACGAGGTCACAACCCTGTGCCACGGGGCTGAGGCCGCCGCCGCCGCCGCCGCCACCGCGCGCGAAGTCTTTGAAAAAGGCGGCGTGGGGGACGATCTGCCCACCCTGACGCTGACCCCGGATGAAATCGGCGATGGCATTTCTGTTGTGCAACTTATCGTGCGTTCGGGCCTCGCGAAATCCGGCAAAGACGCCAAACGTCTGATCGCCGAAAACGGCGCAAAGCTGGATGATCAGCCTTTGACCGAAGTGAAAATCTTTGACGCGACAGCGCTGGCCTCTCCCATCAAACTGAGCGCAGGCAAGAAACGCCATGCTTTGGTGAAACTGGCGGACTAAGCCAACAGACCAACAAGGTGAAACGGGGTGCCTTGGCGCCCCGTTTTTCTTTGGGACGCGCCGTCATTCTAGACAGGCGCGCGCTGTCCTTGGTATCTGAACGCACGTTCAAATATCGCCTTCTGGAGTGAGCATATGAAAATCTCGGACACCGCAGCCGTCATCACCGGCGCCGCTTCTGGCTTGGGTGAGGCAACGGCGCGCCTGTTTGCCGCCGCTGGCGCGCAAGTCACCATCCTGGATCGCGACGCGGCGCGCGGCGCTGAGGTTGCCGCAGAAATCGGCGGGCATTTTGTTGAAACCGACGTCACCAGCGAAGAGTCGGTCTCAGCCGCCATCTCCCATGCAACGGAAAAAATGGGAAAAATCACCGCCGCCGTGAATTGCGCCGGTATTGCCCCCGCCGCCAAAACCATTGGCAAGGACGGCGCGCATCCGCTGAGCACCTTTCAGAAAACCATCGACATCAATCTGGTTGGCTCGTTTAACGTGGCGCGTCTGGCTGCCGAAGCCATGGCGCAAAACGCACCGGACGCAGATGGATCACGCGGCGTGATCATCAACACCGCCTCTATCGCGGCGATGGACGGGCAAAAAGGCCAAGCGGCTTATGCGGCTTCCAAGGGTGGCATTGTCGGGCTGAGCCTACCGATGGCGCGCGATCTGGGGCGCAGCGGCATTCGCGTGATGGCGATTGCGCCGGGCATTTTCAAAACCCCGATGCTGATCGCCTTTGGTCAGGAAATCATGGATGGGCTGGCCAAAGACGTCACCTGCCCGCCCCGTCTGGGCGAGCCGGAAGAATTTGCCAAACTGGCGCAGTTCATCGTGGAATGCGGCTATCTGAATGGCGAAGTCATTCGCCTGGATGGGGCCCTGCGCATGCAGTAACGCGGCGGCAAAGCGCGCATTTTCAGGCCGGGAGCGTTACGCGCTCTCGGCCTTTTCTTCGAGGGTCAGCCATTCTTCCTCAGCAGCGGCCAATGCCTCTTGCCGCTCCACCAGCGCCTCTGTCGCTTTCTGAAATTTGACCGGCTCTTTGGTAAACAGCTCCGGATCGGACATGAAATCTTCCAGCTTGGCAATCTCAGCGCTCAGACGCTCCATCTGCGCGGGCAGCGCATCCAGGCGCTTGCGCTCCGCAAAGCTGAGGCCGCTGCTCTCGGGCTTTGGCGCGGGGGCTGCGTCTGCCTTTTCTTTCTTTGGTTTTGCAGCGGATCTGGCCGCATCGTCCGGCGCACGCTGGGCGCGATAATCGGACCAACCGCCCGCATAAACCACCGCCTGCCCGTTGCCCTCCATCGCAATCGTTGTGGTGGCGACACGATCTAGAAAATCCCGGTCGTGACTGACCAGCAGCACCGTGCCGTCATAATCATCCAGCAGCTCTTGCAGCAGGTCGAGTGTTTCGACATCCAGATCATTGGTCGGCTCGTCCAGCACCAAGAGGTTGCTTTCCTTGGCCATCAGCTTGGCGAGCAAAAGCCGCGCCTTTTCCCCACCCGAGAGGGAGCGCACCGGCGCGCGGGCCCGACGCTCGTCAAACAGGAATTCTTTCAGATAGCCCACCACATGTTTGGGCACGCCGCGCACCATGACCTGATCGGCCTTGCCTGAAACGCGCATGTCCGGATCGCCGGTCAGCGAATCCCAAAGCGACATTTCCGGGTCCAGCGCAGCGCGGCTTTGGTCAAAAATCGCGGGCAAAAGATTGGTGCCCAAAGTCACGCTGCCCTCATCCGGGGTGTCCTGCCCGATCAACATCTTGATCAATGTGGTCTTACCCACGCCATTGGGACCGACAAAGGCAATCCGGTCGCCGCGCTGAATGAGTAAATCAAACCCGCGCACGATTTGTTTGTCGCCAAAGCTTTTGCTGAGGTCTTTGGCCTCAATGACCTTTTTGCCCGACTTTGGCCCGGCCTGAAACGCCATGGCGGCCGCGCCCTGCCGCTTGATCTGTGAGGCGCGTTCTTGACGCAGCTCACCTAGGGCCCGCACTCGCCCCTGATTGCGCTTCCGGCGGGCAGAGATGCCTTCCACCGCCCATCGCGCCTCGGCCTTGATCTTGCGATCCAGCTTGTGGCGCTGCATGTCCTCATCGTCCCACACCTTGTCGCGCCAAGCCTCGAAAGCCTCAAAACCCTTTTCCTGCCGACGGGTCATTCCCCTGTCTATCCAGAGGGTTGCGCGGGTAAGTTCACGCAAAAATGCCCGGTCGTGCGAGATCAGAACATAACCGGCACGGGTGGCCTTCAGCTCGTCTTCGAGCCAGCCAATCGCTTCGATATCCAGATGGTTCGTCGGCTCATCCAGAAGCATCAGTTCGGGTGCCTCGGCCATCAGCTTGGCCAAAGCGGCGCGCCGCCGTTCCCCGCCCGATGCCGTTTCAACGCTGCGCGCAGGATCAAATTTCAACCCTTCGCCCGCGCGCTCAACCTTATAGGCCTCGCCGGGATCAAGTTGCGAGGTGGCGAAATCCCCCAGCGTGGCAAAGCCCGCCATATCGGGATCCTGCTCCATATAACCGACGCTGACGCCGGGGGGCACAACCACATCGCCTTTGTCCGGCTCAACAAGCCCAGCCATGACTTTCATCAGGGTAGATTTGCCAGAGCCATTTCGGCCCACCAGCGCCACCCGATCAGCGGGCTGCACCACGAGGTCTAGATTGTCGAACACGGGATCGCCGCCGAAAGTCAGCGAGATACCGGACATTTGAAGTAAAGGAGCACGTGCCATGACGCTGAGCTACCCAGCGTTCGGCGCAAGGTCAAGCGTTGCTGATCGTCAGGAGCCAAGTGCCCGCAGCAAACGTTTACGCGCCGGCGGAATGGCCCGAATCTCAACCCCGGTAAAGACATGCAAGGTGTTCATCTGATCATCGACCACCGCATGGTCACTGACCCAGCCGCCCATCATCAGATAGGTACGCAACAACGGCGGCATGCGCATCTGCGCGTTTTTCAGATCAGGTTTACGGCGCAGGCGTTTGGCAAACTGAAACACTTTTGGGGCTTTGACCCGCGCGGCCCAGCGTTTTGGGGCCAAGTGCCGATCGCGCAACACGGCAAAAGCGTCCAGATACGGGTCGGTATCAGTGCCTTTGAAAGAGGAACAACCAAACAGCAGCTCAATATTGTTGTCATCGACATAGGCGGTCATCGCCGCCCAGGCGACTCGCAAAATATCCGGATCGGTCCAACCCGGATGCACGCAGAAGCGGCCCATTTCCACCATGGAGCCTTCGAAGGATTCCAGCGCGCTTAACTCGTAATACTGCGCCGAATAGCTGCGGCTGATGTCATGGCCGGTGGCCAAAGGCAGCATGCGAAAACAACAGACCAGCGCGTCGCTCTTTTTGTCAAAGACAAGAATATGCGCGCAGATGTCGTCAAACGGGTCGACGTCCAGCGCCCCATTGGCATCGCCATGAAACGCCAATTGCCGCAAGCGTTGCGCCGCCTGAATATCGTCAGCGTGATCGGCCTGCCGGGCGACATAGCGCCCCATCTTCAATCCAGCCATCTGTCACCTCGCACGTGATTGCCCCCATGATATAGGCGGCACTGCGTGACATCTCAGTGACAAGATTAGTTCAACAGGCTGCCAGCGTCAAAATTACCAAGGTTGCCCAGCAGCTGCCGCAGGAAGGAAATATTGTTCAGCCCGTTATCGGTCACGCGGCGCGACAGGCGCACAACACGGCCGTCCTCAAGGCCGAAGCGCTCGATATTGCTGACCACTCCGTTTTGATCAAAGCTGACAGCCACCAGTTGGCGGTCGACTTCTTCGGGGCGGAACGGACCGACGGTTTTGAATTGGCTGCGTACGTAGTAATAGCCGCCCTCGTTCAGAACGCCGCCGGCTGTGGGGGTGCCGATGCTTTCAGCGACGCTGTCGCGAGTATCAACGCCCACGATGATTTCAGCCAGGTCATCCTCGCTGGGCACATAGCCATGATTGCGATATTGTGCCGTGCAGGCAGCGGCCAGCAGACAGAGAAACAAAGCAGACGCCTTGAGTAATTTCATTGACCGATCCATCCCTGCCCTCTTGCCTTGGCGTGTATAGCCTTTTAACGGCTTACAAAATGAAAGCCGCAGGTTCAAGAATGGAAGGCATTTATCCTCATGTCAGATAACAACTTGGAGAAATTCGTGTATCGCGTTGCAGATCTGCGGCAGAATCAGCAGACTCGCTTTGTGATCGAGCCCGATGCCGCCGCGCTGGAGGCGCTGACGCGGGATCTGGACATCGTCAATCTGCGCAAACTGCGGTTTGAGGGGGCGATCATGGCCTCGGGCAAACGGGATTGGAAGGTTCAGGGTGCATTGGGCGCAACCGTGGTGCAGGCCTGCGTCGTCACACTCGCCCCTGTCACAACCCGGATCGATGCTGAGATCGAATGGATCTTTAAGGCAGATTACCAATCGCCTGAGGTTGAAGAGTATGAGCTGACCGACGAAGAAAATGTCGAACAGCTGGGCACAGAAATTGATGTCTTTTCGGTGATGCGTGAATCTCTGGCGCTGAATCTGCCCCTTTATCCCCGCGCCCCGGACGCAACTTTTGAAAAAATGGCCTATACAGAGCCGGGAAAAAAGGCCATGACGGACGAAGACGCTCGCCCCTTTGCGGGTCTCGCTGGCCTCAAGGACAAATTGGCCGGAGATGATCAAAATTAGGGGCTTGCGCCGCGCGAGATTCTGGCTATTTTCGCGCGCTCATTGGAATTTAGCGTTGGACTTGGCTGCGCAATGCGCATAAAGCCTCGGAACGCAGAGGAAATCGGGCGAAAGCCCCAGTAAATCGAAGGTTGCGACATGGCTGTCCAGCAGAACAAAGTATCGAAATCGCGCCGCAACAACCGCCGTGCACATGACGCGCTGGTTGCAGGCAACCCAAATGAATGCACCAACTGTGGTGAGCTGAAGCGCCCGCATCACGTTTGCGCGTCCTGCGGCCATTATGACGACCGCGAAGTGGTCGCGGTGGCTGAAGAAGTCGATCTGGACGAAGACGCAGCCTAAGACGGTTCGGAACGCCCCGCATGACCGTGATGAGCAAAACTGCTAAAGCGGGTGCCGGGCGCACCATTATTTCCGTTGATGCCATGGGTGGCGACCGAGGGCCGGCAACTGTTGTTGCCGGCATTTCGCGTTCTGCCAAGAAAAACCCGGATATCGGTTTTATCCTGCACGGCCCCAAAGATCAGCTCGAAAAGCTGGTCGGGCGCAAAAAAGCGCTGAAGGACCGCGTCGAGATTCGCCATGCCGACGCGGTTGTCACCATGGATGACAAGCCCAGCCAAGTCATGCGCACCGGCAAGTCGACCTCGATGTGGTCGGCGCTTGAAGCGGTGCGCAATGGCGAAGCGGATGTCTGCGTCTCCTGCGGCAATACCGGCGCGCTGATGATGCTTTCTGTGGTGCGTCTGCGCAAATTGCCCGGCGTCAACCGCCCAGCCATCGCCGTGCTTTGGCCGTCGCGCAGCGCGGGCGGGTTTAACATCATGCTGGATGTCGGGGCCGATATTCGCGCGGATGAAAACGACCTAATGCAATATGCGCTTATGGGGGCGTCTTATGCCCGCAATGGCATGGGGCTGTCGCGCCCCCGCGTTGGGCTGCTGAATGTTGGCACAGAAGAACACAAAGGCCGCGCCGAGCTGAAGGCCGCGCATGAGCTGATCAGCTCCAATGCCGACGCGGCGAATTTCGATTTTGTCGGATTTGTCGAAGGCGGCGATATTCCGGGTGATACCGCTGACGTCATTGTCACGGATGGCTTTACCGGCAATGTCGCGCTGAAGACCGGCGAAGGCACCGCCAAGCTGATCGGTAGCCTGCTGCGCGAAGCCTTTAAGTTTTCCCCCCTGTCGCGTTTGGCTGCGCTTTTGGCGCTGACCTCTCTGCGGCGATTGAACAAACGCATTGATCCACGCCGCGTCAACGGCGGTGTCTTTCTGGGCCTCAACGGCACGGTGGTCAAATCCCATGGCAGCGCCGATGCCACGGGTGTGGCGGCTGCCGTCAAGCTGGCCTTTACCCTGTCGCAGTCCGGCTTCTCGGAAAAGCTGGCCGCTCGGGTTGCATCCGCAGTGCAACTGCAGCAAGATGCTGAGACCGCTGGGGACAATAACGGATCAACACCATGACACTACGCGCCGTCGTTACAGGCGTGGGGCACTATCTACCTGAGCGGATCGTCCCCAACTCTGAATTCGAATCCAAAATCGACACCTCTGACGAATGGATTCGCACGCGCTCTGGCATTGAACGTCGGCATTTTGCCGCCGATGGTGAAACCACGTCCCAACTGGCGACTCATGCCGCGCAGGCGGCACTGAACGACGCTGGCCTCAGCGCGGATGATATCGACGCCATAATTGTCGCCACATCCACCGCAGATCTGACCTTTCCGTCGGCCGCCACCATGGTGCAGGCGCAGCTGGGCATGACCAAGGGGTTTGCCTTTGACGTTCAGGCCGTTTGCGCGGGCTTTGTTTATGCGCTGGCCAATGCCAATGCGCTGATCGTATCGGGGCAAGCGAAACGCGCGCTGGTGATTGGTGCAGAGACGTTTTCACGGATCATGGATTGGGAAGACCGCACCACCAGCGTCTTGTTTGGTGACGGTGCAGGCGCGCTGATCCTCGAAGCGCAGGATGGCAGCGGGGCCAAATCGGATCGCGGAATTTTGGCGACAGACCTCAATTCTGACGGGCGTTTCAAGGACATTCTCTATGTTGACGGCGGCGTGTCGCAACGCTCGACCGGTTATCTGCGCATGCAGGGCAAAGAGGTGTTCCGCCATGCGGTCGAGAAACTGGCGCAGACCGCCATCACCTCGATGGACAAGGCCGGGATCACCGCTGATGAAGTCGATTGGATTGTGCCGCATCAGGCCAATATCCGCATCATCAAAGGCACCGCCAAAAAGATGGACATCCCGATGAGCCGCGTTGTGGTGACGGTGCAAGATCACGGCAACACCTCGGCGGCCTCCATTCCACTGGCGCTGTCCGTGGGCAAGGCCGAAGGCAAAATCAAAGAAGGTGACATTGTTGTCACCGAAGCGATCGGTGGCGGGCTGGCCTGGGGATCGGTGGTTCTGCGCTGGTAAAGCCCCGGTTTTGGACCAAGTCACAGCGGTAAACCCTTGATTTCAGGCCATTGATGTTGACTCGTTAAATTGCTTGCCCCTATGTTTGTTGAAACATTATCGGGGGTAGTCATGTCTGAGAAAACTTTAACCAGAATGGATCTGAGCGAAGCCGTCTTTCGTGAGGTTGGCTTGTCGCGCAATGACTCCGCTCAGTTGGTCGAAAGTGTTCTGGGGCATATGTCCGATGCGTTGGTGCGCGGGGAACAAGTAAAGATCTCTTCCTTTGGCACGTTCAGCGTTCGCGAAAAAGCAGCGCGCATTGGCCGCAACCCGAAAACCGGCCAAGAGGTGCCGATCAACCCGCGCCGGGTTCTGACTTTTCGCCCGTCACATCTGATGAAAGATCGCGTGGCCGAAGGCAACAAACGCTAAGAGGCGGGGGCCATGGCCAAATCCAAAGATGCCTTTCGCACGATCAGCGAAGTTGCTGATTGGCTCGACGTGCAACCGCATGTGCTGCGGTTCTGGGAAAGCAAATTCACCCAGGTGCGCCCGGTCAAACGTGCCGGTGGGCGGCGCTATTATCGCCCCGCCGACATGCTGTTGATCGGCGGCATCAAGGCCCTCTTGCATGATGAAGGCATGACCATCAAAGGCGTGCAGAAACTGCTGCGCGAAAAAGGTGTCAAAGAGGTCAGCGCCCTGTCGCGGCCGCTTGAGGATGACGATGCTGCGATGTTGGATGCGGTTGACGACACGCCCATAGAAGCAGTGCCGCAGGTCGGCGAAGCGCCAAGCGCGCCCCCCGCCGCAGACAGTGCCGTGACCCCGGCCCGTGTTATGGCGAGCGCCTCTGAGGACAGCCCGGCCCCCCCGGCCGCCAGCGCACCGCAAACAAAACCGGCAGAGCCCAGCGACAGCAGCGCGGCATCGCAGACCAAAGCCGTGCCCCGCAAACCCGTTGTGGCCGAGGCCGACAGCTGGCGCCTGCGCCGTGGCATCTTGGCCCGCCTGCTGGAACTGGATCATCTGCCGGTCGCCGATCAACCCGCAATTTCTGCCGCGCTGACCGAGTTGCGCGCCTGCCGCAAACAGCACGCCGCGCAAAGATAATCGGGACCGAATTTTTGGATTTAAGGTCTTGCCCCCACGCGACAATAGGTTATGAACAACGCCACCGTCGGGCTATAGCGCAGCCTGGTAGCGCGTCCGTCTGGGGGACGGAAGGTCGCAGGTTCGAGTCCTGCTAGCCCGACCAACAAAAACGCCTGAGCGCTGCTGCGCCCGGGCGTTTTGCACATCTGGGGAATGACGATGACTGGTGTACTTCCAAGCCAAACCATTGAAAAAATGATCGAAACTGGCGAGATCGGCCTTGCTGTCCCGCTGGTGGATGGCCAGGTACAACCGGCAAGTCTGGATCTGCGGCTGGGCAATATCGCCTATCGCGTGCGCGCCTCTTTCTTGGCGGGCGAAGGCAATCGTGTCGCCGATCGCCTCGATGAATTTGAGATGCATCAGATTGATCTGAGCAAAGGCGCGGTGCTGGAAAAAGGCTGCGTTTATGTTGTGCCGCTGATGGAATCATTGGCGCTGCCGGCAGATGTGAATGCCGTCGCCAACGCCAAAAGCTCCACCGGGCGGCTTGATCTGCTGACCCGCACGATCACCGATGAAGGCGTTGAATTTGACCGCATTCCAGCCGGATATTCCGGCCCGCTATATGCAGAAATTTGCCCCCGCTCGTTTTCGGTGCTGGTGCGCCCCGGCATGCGGCTTAATCAAATCCGCTTCCGCCGTGGGCAAAGCGTTCTCAGCGATGCGGACCTGATGGCCCTTCACGCGGACACACCGCTGGTGGATGTCAGCGCGCTGATCGACGATGGGCTGGGGTTTTCCGTTGATCTGCGCCCGACCACCGGGGATCTGGTGGGCTATCGCGCCAAGCCGCACACCGGCGTCATCGACCTGGAGAACATCGGGCATTATGACCCGGCAGACTATTGGGAAGAGGTGCATAGCACCGATGGGCAGATCATCCTCGATCCCGGTGCGTTTTACATTTTGGTGAGCCGCGAGGCCGTCACCATCCCACCGCAATATGCCGCCGAAATGGCCCCTTATCTGGCCATGGTTGGTGAATTCCGCGTGCATTACGCCGGGTTCTTTGACCCCGGCTTTGGCTTTGCCGATGCGGGCGGCGCCGGCTCACGCGGTGTGCTTGAGGTGCGCTGCCATGAGGCCCCTTTTGTGCTGGAACATGGGCAGGTCGTCGGGCGTCTGGTCTATGAAAAAATGGCCGAAGTTCCGACCCAGATGTATGGCGCGGGCATTGCCTCCAACTACCAGGGCCAGGGGCTGAAACTGTCCAAGCATTTCAAATCTGCCTGATTACTTCAGGTGATCCCCCTCTGACAGTTCCGCTGTGATTGTCGGCTGCACACCGCGCTCCACATGGGTGGAAAGCGCAACATATGTGCGCGTGCTCTGAACGCCGGTTTTGTCGTAAAGCCGCCAGAGGAACCCCTCCATCGCGCGCGCATTTTCCATCCGCACCTTGAGAATTAGGCCGGTGTCACCTGTGACCGCGTGGATTTCCTCCACCTCGGGCAGGTCGGCCAATTCGATGATTTCCTGCGTCTTGCCCCAACCGGAGCTTTCGACATGGATGAAGGCGAGAAAGTTTTTGCCAAGCGCCGGACCATCCAGTTCCGCCACGGTGCGTTTGATCACCCCAGCCGCGCGCATCCGCTTGACCCGCTCGTGGACCGCAGGGGCTGACAGGCCGACCTCGCGGGCCAATTCAGCATAGCTGCCGGTGGCGTCCTCGGCCAATTTGCCTAATATTTTTCGATCCATCGCGTCCACAGGCCGCGATTTGGCCCCGGTTTGCCGAACGTTGTCTGTTTCTTTTGTCATGCCTCACATCCCCATTGCCCTGATTTATTCAGTAAATATATCTATTGACCTAATATCATTCAGAGATGGTGACACACAAATGGTTTTGCTTTTGATGATCTCGGTCGGGTTGATCGGCGCGAATTCCCTGGTGCTCTCGCCGATCGCCGCCGAGGTGGCCGCCGGGCTGGGGCTGTCCAATCCAGCGGATGTCATGTCCGCTGCCGCAGCCTATGGCGGCGGCGTGGCGCTGTCTGCGCTGCTGCTGGCCCCGCTGGCAGACCGCATTGGCGCGGATCAGGCGCTGAAACTGTCAATGATTGTTGTTACCGCCGCGATGGGCCTCAGCGCCGCTGCGCCCAATGTCGGTTTTCTGACCGTCAGCCAGATTCTGGCCGGGGTCGGCGTCGGCATGGCCCTGCCGGCGATCTATACGATGGCCGCGCTGATGGCCCCTGCTGGGCGTGAGGCGCGCACCATCGGGATGGTGCTCACCGGCTGGACCTTGTCGATGGTCGGCGGTGTAACCTTCAGCGCCTATATCGCTGATATCTTCGGCTGGCGCATGGTCTTCACCCTGCTGTCGCTTGGCCTGTCGGTGGTGCTGATCACACTCTATCTGGTGCCCCTGCCCCTTGCACCGCGGTCCGAAAAAATCACCTCGCCCATAAGCGCCCTGCGCGTCAGCGGCATCCTTCCGGCGCTGTTTTCCGTCGGTGTCTTTGGTGTTGGGTTTTATGGGGTCTATAACTATCTCGGCACCCATATCACCGAGGTCATGGGGCGCAGTATTGCCGAAGGTGGGCGCTTTACGCTGCTTTACGGGCTGGGCTTTGGGGCCTCGATGCTGCTGGACCCGCTGCTGGATCGGGTCGGCCCGCGCAAGGCGCTCAGCGTGATTTTCCTGTTGCTGGTGCCGTTCTTTGTGGCCTGTTATTTCGCCGCGCAGTCCTTTGTGCTGTTTTCCAGCCTGATGTTTGTCTGGGGGATGATCAATCACCTTGGCCTGAACATGACGGTCGGGCGGCTGAGCCGTCTTGACCCAGACCAACGCGGCGCGATCATGGGGCTGAATTCCGCGACGATGTATTTCAGCGTCTTTGCTTCCACGCTGATGTATCGTCCGCTTTATGATGGTTGGGGGATCGAGGCCTGCCTGATCGCCTCAGGTGCCGTGGCCCTGCTGGGCGCGGCTGAGGCCTTCTGGGCGCGGGCGCGTCGGCCTGCGCCTCAGATGGTATCCTCTTAAAACTTTGACATGCGCCGCAGATGGCGCATGGCTTGCCGGGCCTGTTTTTGCGACTCTGGGCTGGCGGGCTTGCCGCTGCGTTTCTGGCTGGCGGCATCCATGCCTTTACTCAGCCCCTTGCGCAGCAATAGGTTCAGCCCCCGGCGCAGGATCATATTGATCAATTTGTTGGTGTTCATGACGCTTCCTCACATGCAAAACGACGCGATTTGCCGTGACCATACCCCCAGATTGCGCCGTTTTTAGGGCGTGGGTTCAATCTTCGAACAGCTCTGACTGCCCTTCATTCGTCTCTTCGGCAGCATCCGTGTCATCCGGCTGAAGCGGCATCGCCCCGGGCGGCAAACGGTTGTCCAGCAGCCCAGCCGCGCGCAGTTCTTTCAGACCGGGCAAATCGCGGGCGCTTTCCAGACCGAAATGATCCAAAAACTGCTGCGTGACCACAAAGGTCACTGGCCGCCCCGGCGTCATCTTGCGCCGGCCAAAGCGAATCCATTCCATGTCAAACAGCTGATCGACTGTGCCCCGGCTGACTGAAACGCCGCGAATCTCTTCGATCTCTGCCCGCGTGACCGGCTGGTGATAGGCGATGATGGCCAAAGTCTCGATCGCTGCGCGGGAAAGTTTGCGGGTTTCCACCTGCTCTTTCTGCATCAAAAACCCAAGGTCCGGCGCGGTGCGGATCGCCCAGGCATCCCCCACGCGCACAAGGCGCACGCCCCGCCCTTCATAGCGTTTGCGCAGATGCACCAGCGCCTCAGCGGCATCAGCGCCATGCGGCATGCGTGCGTTCAACTCATGCACGGTCACAGGCTCGGCGCTGGCAAAGAGAATGGCCTCGATCATCCGCTCCTGCTCGCCAATGGGCGGCGCTTCAAACAGGCTTTCTTCTGCCGGCTCTTCGGAGCTGGCATCTGTCTGCTGCGCGGTCTCGATGTTGTCTTCGCTGATCTCTTCGCTCATGGCCCACGGCGCTCCCTTGCGCGCAATTGAATGGGTTCAAATGTCCCCGACTGACGGATTTCGACCTTACCCTCTTTGGCCAACTCGAGCGAGGCGGCAAAGGTCGCTGCAGTCGCAGAGCGGCGGCGCTTGGGGTCCGCGCCCCAGCCCTCGGGGAGATAGCTAAGAATGTCTGTCCAGCTGCCGGCAAAGCCGATCAAGCCGCGCATGCGATCCAGCGCCTCTTCCATGGTGAACACCGACTCGCGGTCCATGACAAAGGGGCGGAACTCGTCCTTGGTACGCAGGCGCGCATAGCCTTGCATCAGATCCAGCAGATTGGCCGAATAGGTCACGATGCGCGTGCGAGTCACATCCTCGGGAATGCCACGGGCAAAGACATCACGGCCCAGGCGATCCCGCGCCATAAGTTTGGCGGCGGCATCGCGCATGGCTTGCAAGCGCTCCAGCTGAAAGGCCAGATGCGCCGCCAGTTCTTCGCCGCTCGGGCCTTCGTCCTCGGGGTCTGGGGGCAGCAGCAGGCGCGATTTCAGAAAGGCGAGCCAGGCGGCCATCACCAGATAGTCTGCCGCCAGTTCCAGCCGCAGCTGTTTGGCTTTTTCAACAAAAGTCAGATATTGCCGCGCGAGCTGCAGGATCGAGATTTTGCGCAGATCCACCTTTTGGGTGCGTGACAGCGTCAGCAACAGATCCAATGGGCCTTCAAAGCCATCGACATCCACAATCAACGCTTCGGCAGCCAGCCGTTCGGCCACCGCATCGCGTTTTGATTGTTCGATGAAATCGTCGGTCATGACCTATCCGTTCAGCAATGACTCAAGCTCCGCCTTGAGCGCGGCGATGTCAACACTGTCCGGGCGCTGGCGTGCCGCCAGCACCGCCTTGGCACGTGTCAGCGCCTTGCCTGTCAGGGCGCCGCTCGCGGCCGCAATCTGTTGCATCTCCTCCAGATCGCCATTGCAATGCAGCACCACATCACAGCCCGCCGCAATCGAGGCCTCGGCCCGCGCGCGCATCGTGCCGCTGAGCGCCTGCATCGAAATATCATCGGTCATGATGAGCCCATCAAAGCCAATTTGATTGCGGATCAGACCCATCATCTTGGGTGAGATCGTCGCAGGCTGTGGGTCCAGCGCCTCATAGACCAGATGTGCGGTCATGCCCATCGGCAGATCATTAAGGGCGGCAAAGGGGGCAAAATCCTGCGCCAGGTCTTCGGCAGAGGCGCTGACGCGCGGCAATTCCAAATGGCTGTCACTCTGAGCGCGACCATGGCCTGGAATGTGCTTGAGAACCGGCAGCACGCCGCCATCCAAATGCCCCTGCGCCACGGCGCGCCCAATGGCGATCACCGCATCCGGCGTGGTGCCATAACAGCGATTTTTCAAAAACGGATGTGTGGCCTCGCTCGCAACATCCACGAGCGGGGCGCAGTTGCTGTCAATGCCAAGCGCCCGCAGCTCTGCCGATTGCAGCCGCGCCCGCAAATACATCGAGCGCGCGGCGCCGTTCCCGGCCATGGCGATCTGATCAAGCGGCGGCAGCCAGTCTGCTGCCAGCGGGGGCCGCAGGCGTTGCACCCGCCCGCCTTCCTGATCAATCAGGATCGGCGCATCATGCTGGACGGTCGCGCGCAGCTCATCGCAAAGCGCGCGGATCTGATCTGCATTGTCGATATTGCGCGCAAACAGGATAAAGCCGAAGGGCTGTACCTCTTTGAAAAACTGCCGTTCCTCTGGCGAAAGCCGCAGCCCGGCGCAGCCCAGAATGGTCGCGCCAATCACCGTGTGACCACCGGGATGCAATCGGCGTTTTCGGCCTTGAGCGCCGCGCAGATACGGCGCGCGTCACTCAGGTCGGCAAACCCATGCGCGCGCAACCGATAAAACGTGCGCCCACCGCTTGAGGCCTCTTGCACCACACGCCGTTTGTCACCGAGGTAATCGCCAAAGCGGCCTTGCAATTTGTCCCATTCTGCACGCGCAATTTCGGCGCTGGCAAAGGCACCCAGTTGCACAAGCCGCGTCCCGGCGGGCAGACCGTCCGGGTTGATATCCAAGGGCAGTGCAGCGGCCTCTGTTGGGGCGGCGGCTGCCGCGGTCTGCGTGACTTCGCGCAGGTTGGTCGGGCGGGCTTTCGGGCGCAGGGACCGGCCAAGGCCACCCGCCACCACCTTGGGCTGTTTCACGGCATCGGGGGCCGCGATCTCTTCGCTTTGGGCTGCGGCCACAGCCTCGGTCACGCTTTCATCAATGCTGATGCTGTTCAGCGGTTTGGGGGCAACGATGGCCGCATTTGTACCGGGTTTGGCCGGCACTGCCGCCTCGGGCAATTTTGCGCTGCGCAGGCTGCCGCTTGGCGCATCTTCCTGCCGCAGCTTAATGGGCGGCGGCGCAAGCACCAGCCGATCGGCCGGGGCCGCAGCGGTGCCAACGGCGGCAACGCCATTGACCGACAGCCCCTGATGCGCAGCCTGAGAACCGCCGGGATCTTTGGGCTGCTCGCGCATCGGCCCTTCGATGGCGCGTACAACCGGCACGCCACTGACATCACGCACCAGCAATTTATAGCCCCAGACCCCTGCCCCGACGATCAGCGACAGCGAGACCACAGCCCCGGCCCAATTGGCCATGGTCGACAGTGATCCGCGCGCGGACGGGTCAGCGTTACGGGAGTCCGTCATTGGGAGTTCAGCCATGCTCGCCTCTCTCACAGACCGGCGAAGCTTCGCCGGGGTTGCCTTGCCTATGCCTCAACCCCGACAGTGTGCTGATTTTAGCGCATCTCCTGCGCGGGGGTTACACCCAGAATACCAAGACCGGCGGAAATAACAATGGCGACAGCCCGCGCGAGGGCGATTTTCGCCTGCGTGACAGCGGCGTTGTCTTCTTGGACAAAGCGCAGCTCTGCATTGTCTTTGCCTGCGTGGTAGAGGCTGTGCAGATCACCCGCCAGCTCATAGAGGTAAAAGGCCACGCGATGCGGCTCATGGGTGCGGCCGGCGATTTCCACCAGACGCGGCCATTCAGCCAGCTTCTTGGCCACCGCCCATTCCGCCGGGTCCGCCAGCAGCGACAGATCCGCGCCGTTCAGTGCCGCATCTGACACATCAATGCCCGCCTCTTCGGCCTTCTTCACCGCCGAACACACCCGTGCATGGGCGTATTGCACATAGAACACCGGGTTGTCCTTGGATTGCTCCAGCACCTTGTCAAAATCAAAATCCAGCGGCGCGTCATTTTTGCGGGTCAGCATCACAAAGCGGGTCACATCCGCGCCGACCTGATCGACCACATCGCGCAGGGTCACAAAGGTGCCTGCCCGTTTGGACATTTTGAAAGGCTCGCCGTTTTTGTAGAGCTTCACCAACTGCGTCAGCTTGATATCCAGCGGCACCGTGCCACCCGAGAGCGCCGACACCGCCGCCTTCATCCGTTTGACATAACCGCCGTGGTCCGCCCCGAACACGTCGATCAATTCGTCATAGCCACGCTGCACCTTGTCGTAATGATAGGCGATGTCGGGCGCAAAATAGGTCCAGGAGCCATCGGATTTCTTGACCGGGCGATCGACGTCATCGCCGTGCTCGGTGGATTTGAACAGCGTTTGTTCACGCGGTTCCCAATCCTCGGGCTTTTTGCCTTTTGGCGGCTCCAGCACGCCTTCATAGATCAGGCCCTTGCTTTCCAGCGACTGAATAGCCCCCTCGATCAGACCCGTGCCGTAAAGAGATTTTTCCGAGAAGAACTTGTCCATGGAGATATTGAGCTGCGCCAGATCTTCGCGGATCAGCCCCATCATCTTTTCGGTGGCAAAGGCGCGCACCTCAGCCAGCCAGACGGTTTCGTCTTGGCCCACATAGGCATCCCCGACCTTGTCTTTCAGGGCTTTGCCCACCGGGATCAGATAGTCGCCGGGATAGGTGCCATCCTCAAAGGCCACGTCCTGACCATGGGCCTCAAGGTAACGCAGATAGACCGAACGCGCGAGCACATCGACCTGCGCACCGCCATCGTTGATGTAATATTCGCGCGTGACGTCATAGCCAGAGAAATCCAGCAGCGCCGCCAGGGCATCCCCAAACACCGCGCCACGGGTATGACCGACATGCAGCGGCCCGGTGGGGTTGGCCGAGACATATTCGACGTTCACCCGCTTGCCCTGCCCCATGTCCGAGCGGCCGAAATCCGCGCCCGATTTGAGCACAGCGGCCACCAGATCCTGCCAGAGGACAGGCGCAAGGCGCAGGTTCAAAAAGCCGGGGCCCGCCACTTCGGCAGTCTGAATACGCGCATCCTCTGCCAGTTTCGCCGCCAGCGCATCTGCGATATCGCGCGGTTTCATCTTGGCAGGCTTGGCCAGCACCATTGCCGCATTGGTGGCCATGTCGCCATGGGCGGCATCGCGCGGCGGTTCCACCGCAACATTGACGAAATCCAGTCCTTCGGGCAGCAGCCCGTCGGCCTGCAAAGCATTCAGTTGCGCCACAACAAGCGCGCGGATCTCGGAAAACAGGTTCATCGACTATGTCCTTATGCGTTTGTCAGCGGTTTACCACTGCCAGCGCGCAGGTCAATGCGCAGCGGACTGAATGGGGATCTGCAACCCGCCCACAGGCAAGGTTCCGGTTTCTGCAAGAAACGCAATCGCTTCGGCCATATCGCTGGCCGAAGCACCGGGCACCGGGCGCAACACATTGATGCGCACATCTTTGGGGGCCCAGAGGTGGCCCATGACCTCGGTAATGCGGCAGAGCCCGGCCTCGTCGATCTGATAGGCCACCGGATCTTCGGCGCAGGCTTTGGGAATGACCGAAATCACCCGCCCTTTCGCAGCCGCCAAGCCCGAGGCGAGCCCCTGCAGCAGCGCCAGATCTGCGCTGACCAAACGCCCCTGCCGGTCATGCGGACCCAGCGGCAGCAGATCAATCAGCAAATCCAGCGGTTCATCCCCCCAGATCGCTCCAATCTGTTGAAACGGCTGCGCGGCAATCCGGCTTACTGGGAGCGGTTCAAACTGGCGCGGGTTACGGCGGGCCATAGCGATCAATTCTTCAGCGTCGCTGTCGATCAAGATCGCGCGCACGCCTGCAGATTGGAACAGCGGCAACAACCGCCATCCCAAATCGGTGGCCGCCCCGGCGACGATCACAATTTTCCCGGCCAAACGGTGCATGAAGACACCCTGTCAATGCAGAACCCGCTGACACCTACTGTCCTTTGGTAAAAAAAGCACGCCCTTAGAGCGGGAGTTTTTCGCCGGTCAGACGCTCAAATTCCGTCAGCGCAAAACGATCAGTCATACCAGCAATATAATCGGAAACCTTGCGCGCGACATCAGTTTCATCCGGGAGTTGTTTGATGTCATTTTCCCAAGCACCGGGCAAAAGATCGACCCGCTCCATGAACAGCGGAAACAGCGTTTCGACAACCCGTGTGACCTGCGCCCTTTTTTCCATCACAGATGGGGCACGATACATGCGCGAGAATAGAAATTTTCGGATAACATCCAGCTGCTCAAGCACCGCCGGAGAAAAGGCTATCACCGGCGCGCCGAAGTCGCGAATATCCTGGACTTTGCTTGCGCCACAATCCTCTAGCAGCGCGCGCGATGTATCGATGACATCAGCCACCATGACCCCAAAGACACGGCGCAGCGCCTCGTGGCGACGGCGGTTCGCATCCAATGCCGGATAGGCCTCATCGACCGCAGCAAAGGCCGCGTCAATCATCGGCAGCTGCGCAATATCCTGATCCGTGAACAGACCGGCACGCAGCCCATCCTGCAAGTCATGGTTGTTGTAGGCGATATCATCGGCCAATGCGGCAACCTGCGCCTCGGCGCTGGCGTGGCTGTGCAGCTCCAGATCGTGCAGTTCATTATAGGCCTCAAGCGCGTAGGGAATCGCCCCCAAGACCGGCCCATTATGTTTGGCGATGCCTTCCAGGCATTCCCAGGTCAGGTTCAAACCGTCAAATTCGGCATAGTGACGCTCTAGCGAGGTGACGATCTTGACCGCCTGCGCATTGTGGTCAAAGCCGCCAAAGGGCTGCATCAAGAGATCAAGCGCATCTTCACCCGTATGCCCAAAAGGCGTGTGCCCCAGATCATGCGCCAAGGCGACAGCTTCGGTGATCTCCTGGTTCAGCCCCAAAGCCCCCGAGATCGTGCGCGCCACCTGCGCCACCTCGATCGAATGGGTCAGCCGCGTGCGGTAATAATCGCCTTCATGCTCGACAAAAACCTGCGTCTTATGCTTGAGACGGCGAAAGGCGCTGGAATGGATAATCCGGTCTCGATCCCGCTGAAAGCAGGAGCGAAACGCGCTTTCCTCTTCGAGCACCCGCCGCCCACGGGCATCTTTGGGATCAGAGGCATAAGGCGCATTCATCATTCTTATCCTTGAGACCAGTGCTGTCTGAACATATATTGCACTCTGCTAAGAACATCGACCGGGTGCAACCGCCCAATTGCCTGTCAGGAGTGACCATGCAGCTTCCGCCGAAAGTAACCGACCGTGCCTTTGAGCGTCTCGCCGAGATTGGTGCCGGTGATCAGGGCCAAGCGCTGCGCGTCGCTGTTGAAGGCGGCGGCTGTTCCGGCTTTCAGTATGAGATCAAACTGGACAGCCCGTCTGACGATGATCTGGTGCTGGAAGGCAACGGGCAAAAAGTGGTGGTGGACAGCGTTTCCCTGCCGTTTCTGGCCAATGCGGTGATTGATTTCACCGAAGAGCTGATCGGGGCCCGCTTTGTCATCGAAAACCCGAATGCCACCGCGTCCTGCGGCTGCGGCACCAGCTTCTCCATGTAAGTCTCAGCGCGCGGCGTAATCCGCAAAGCTGCGCATCAGGGCCTCGGTCTGGGCGCGAAACGTGTTTTTGGACAGCATGGACATCAGCTTGTAGGTGCCCTGCAGTTTCATCTGCATATCGACCGTCCACAGGGTGCGCCCCCCGTCCACGTCAGTGAAGCGATTGCGCGAAATACTGGCCGACTGCATTGACACATACGACACCGTAAAGCTGCGCGGCAGGTCGCGGTCCAAAATGGTTTCGATCATGTGAAACCGCTGCTCGCCGACCTGAAAGGTCAGCTGCGTGGTCGCCCCGACGGTGCCGGGCGTGCCATCAAGTGGAACGTGGCCCACAAACCCCGGCTGCCAGCGCCGCCGCGTGTCATGGGTTGTCAGCATCTCGACCACGCGGTCGCGATGCAGGTCAATTTCCATTTCCACCGAGTAATTCATGTCGTCCCCTCAATTCGTCTTGAGCGTCCCGCGCGTTGCCGCCATAGTCGCGCCATGAAAATCGCGAGCTTCAACATCAACGGGATCAAAGCCCGTATCAATGCCTTACCCGAGTGGTTGACCGAAGCCCAGCCAGATGTGGTGGTGCTGCAAGAAATCAAATCCGTGGATGAGGCTTTTCCGCGCGAGATCCTTGAGGATCTGGGCTATCAGGTGGAAACCCACGGACAGAAAAGTTTCAACGGCGTGGCCATCCTGTCCAAGCTGCCGCTTGAGGATATCAGCCGCGGCCTGCCGGGGGATGACAGCGACGAACAGGCACGCTGGATCGAAGCCACCGTTATGGGCGACGTGCCGATCCGTGTTTGCGGTCTCTACCTGCCCAATGGCAACCCGGTGCCGGGCCCAAAATATGATTACAAACTGGCCTGGATGGCGCGGATGCACGCCCATGCGCAGACCCTTCTGGAACGTGAAGAACCTTTCCTAATGGCCGGAGATTACAACATTATTCCGCAGGATGAAGACGCCCGCCGCCCCGAAGCTTGGCAGGAGGACGCGCTGGCGCGCCCCGAAAGCCGCGCCGCTTATCGCCGGCTTTTGAACCTTGGGTTTACCGAAGCTTTCCGTGCCCGCACGCTTGGGCCGGGGCATTATTCCTTTTGGGATTATCAAGCCGGGGCCTGGAACCGCGATGACGGCATCCGCATTGATCACTTTTTGCTCAGCCCGCAATGCGCGGATCTGCTGCTGGACTGCCAGATCGACAAAGATGTGCGCGGCCGCGAAAAACCCAGCGATCATGTGCCCATTTGGGTGGAATTGGCGGCGTAACTAGGCCGCCTCGCGCGTGACGTCGTGCTGGTAAATCCAGTCAAACTGCCCTGTCAGACGTCGCGGTGCCACGGTGCTGAGTGTCCGCATGGCCGTATGCGCGGCCCATCTGAGCGGCGGAAACGACAGGTGATATTTCCAGGCATTGCCATTGGCGGTATCGACAATCTTTGAAACGCGCTCAAATCGTCGCTGCTGATAAAGCGCCAGCCCGGCAGCCCTATCATCCACCTGACTCAGGCTGTCCACCAGCACCCAGGCATCTTCGATGGCCATGACTGCCCCCTGCGCCATGAACGGCAAGGTCGGATGCGCCGCATCCCCCAGCAGCACCACATTGTCCTGATGCCAACGCGGGGCCACCGGGTGGCGAAACAGCCCCCAAAGGCCAGTGGCTTTCACCTCAGCCAGCATCGCGGGCACCGCCCCGCCGAAATCGGCAAAGGCCGCGCGCATATTGTCTGGCGAATCGCGCAAGGCCCAGCCTTCCTCTACCCAATGGCTGCGCTCCTGCACTGCGACCAGATTGACCAGGCGACCGCCGCGCAGCGGATAGCTCACCAGATGGCGTTTCGGTCCCATGTGGATCTGCGCAACATTTGGGTGATCAAAGCGATTGGGCACCGTCGCCCGCCAGGCGCATTGGCCGGTAAAGAAGGGCGCAGATGTCCCATTGAGCACGCCGCGCGCCACCGAATGCAGCCCATCTGCCGCCACCACCAGATCGGCAATCAATTCGGCACCATTGGCCAGCATCACTTTGGGGCGGGGCCCCGGCACGACGGTTTTGGCCTTTTGCAACAGGCGGAGTTTCACGCCGATCCCCCGACAGGCCGCGGCCAGCCGGTCGATCAAATCGGCGCGATGCATAAACAGATGTGCGCCCGTCGCGTCACCGCCAACATCGATGCGTGCCACGGTCATTCCGGCGCGGTAATCACGCAATTCAACGGCTTTGGCTGCGACGCCCAGTTGGCGCATATCCTCCCCCAGACCAAGCGCATCCAGGACACGCAGGCCATTGGGGCTGATCTGCAAACCCGCGCCCACTTCGCTGATGGTTTCGGCCTGTTCCAGAACGGTGACAGAGGCCCCGCGATGCGCAAAGGCCAGCGCGGTTGTCAGCCCGCCAATGCCACCACCGATGACCGCAATATGCATACCCAAAAGACTCATAGGCCCCTTTTGGAACGAAAAACGCCGAGACAAAAGCCCCGGCGCATTCATATTCGGTCTGACACGCGCGAATTAATCGTCGCGATGCACCTTTTCACGGCGCTCGTGACGCTCTTGCGCCTCAAGTGTCATGGTCGCAATCGGCCGTGCATCCAGACGTTTCAGCGAAATCGGCTCACCGGTTTTCTCGCAGTAGCCGTATTCGCCCTCGTCGATACGGCGCAGTGCGGCATCAATTTTGGCAACCAGCTTGCGCTGGCGATCCCGGGTGCGCAGCTCGAGCGCGCGGTCGGTCTCTTCGCTGGCCCGGTCGGCAATGTCGGGAATCGCCCGTGTGTTATCTTGCAGGCCTTCGATGGTGTCGCGGCTGTCGGCAACCAGGTCTTGCTTCCAGTCATTCAACTTGCGACGAAAGTATTCCAACTGCCGTTCATTCATGAACGGTTCATCATCCGCGGGACGGTAATCATCCGGCAGGAAGGTTTCAGCTTTCATTTCCGCTCCCTCTCAATGGGCAGGTTCAAGTTCGAAATTCACTTGTCCCTGTCTCCCGTAGCGGGGATGTATCTCAGTGATTGCAGATTGTCACTACCCCTTACGTCGCATTGCAGCGAATTTCGCTTCACGTTACGTTGACGCCACGATTGAGCGCAGCAGGACCAAAAATGAAGTTTGAAGGCACGCAGAATTACATCTCAACCGCTGATCTTACGATCGCCGTGAACGCAGCCGTCACGCTGGAGCGCCCCCTGCTGGTCAAAGGTGAGCCGGGCACAGGCAAGACAGAATTGGCCAAACAGGTGGCCGACGGCCTGGGCCTGCGCTTGATCGAGTGGAACATCAAATCCACCACCAAAGCCCAGCAGGGCCTTTATGAATATGACGCCGTCAGCCGCCTGCGCGACAGCCAATTGGGTGAGGCGCGCGTGCATGATGTCAAGAATTACATCCGCAAGGGCAAGCTCTGGGAGGCCTTTGACGCGGATGAAAAGCTTGTGCTGCTGATTGATGAAATCGACAAGGCCGACATTGAATTCCCCAATGACCTTCTGCAGGAACTCGATAAAATGGCGTTCCACGTCTATGAGACCGGGGAAACGATCACCGCCAAACATCGCCCGGTCATCATCATCACCTCAAACAATGAAAAAGAGCTGCCAGACGCCTTTCTGCGGCGCTGTTTTTTCCACTACATCACCTTTCCAGATCCGGAAACGATGAAGGCCATCGTGCGGGTGCATCATCCCAATATCAAAGAGGCGCTGCTGACCGCGGCATTGACCGAATTTTACGACATCCGCGAGACGCGCGGAC
Organism: Cognatishimia sp. SS12; assembly: GCF_028369055.1. Taxonomy (GTDB): domain Bacteria; phylum Pseudomonadota; class Alphaproteobacteria; order Rhodobacterales; family Rhodobacteraceae; genus Cognatishimia. Next base: position 735,045 of record NZ_JAQNCZ010000001.1, read on the forward strand.
TCAAGAAAAAACCCTCCACCAGCGAGGTGATTGACTGGCTCAAGCTGCTGCTGGCCGAAGACCTCTCGCCCGAAGATTTGAAACGCGATGGTGCCAATATTCTGCCCAAGCTGCATGGCGCGCTTTTGAAGAATGAGCAGGACGTTCAGCTGTTTGAACGCCTTGCGTTTATGGCGCGGGCCAAACGCTGATGCTGACACGGACAACCCGAATTGTTCTGGCCACGAGCCTGCTTCTGGCAGCCTGTTCACCCGCAAGCGCACCGCCCCCGATCGCGGGCGCGACCGTTGCCGAGACCAGCTTGCCGCCCGTCAAAAGCTTTCGCGCCGCCGCTGCCGCCCCCACGGAACGCGCCAACAGCGACATTGCGCGCGATTTCCTGGACCTCAGTTTTGCCTTGGAAAGCGGGCGCAACCTGCCGGTGCTGACCCGCTTTGATGAGCCGATCACCGTCAAGCTCACCGGGCGCAACACGCCGATCCTGCGCAATGATCTGGCGCAGCTTTTGGCGCGGCTGCGCACCGAAGCGAAAATTGACATTCGGCAGGTCAGCGAGGGCCGGGCCAGCATCACGATCGAGGCTGTGGCCAAACGCGACATCCGCCGCGCCCTGCCCCATGCGGCCTGTTTCGTTGTGCCCAACGTCAGCAGCCTGGCGGAGTACCGCCGCGCAAGGGGGGCCGCCCGCACCGACTGGGCCGCGCTGCGCAGCCGCGAGCAGTTGGCGATTTTCCTGCCCTATGACACCAGCCCGCAGGACATGCGCGACTGCCTGCACGAAGAACTGGCGCAGGCCATAGGCCCGCTCAACGACCTTTATCGTCTGGATGACAGCGTCTTTAACGATGACAATTTCCATGCGGTGCTGACCGGCTTTGATATGCTGATCTTGCGCGCGTATTACGATCCGATGTTGGCCAATGGCATGACCCGCACGCAGGTCGCCGCGCGTCTGCCCGCCATTCTGAGCCGCCTCAACCCCGGCGGGGATGCGCGCCCCGTCCGCCTGCGCGGAGAAACCAGTCGCGCATGGATCGACGCCATTCAAAACGCGCTTGGGCCCAGCGGCACAGGCGGCAAACGCCTATCGCACGCCACCCGCGCGCTGAGCATTGCGCAGACTGCAGGCTGGAATGATCATCGCCTTGCCTTCAGTCACTACGCGCTGGCGCGTCTTTATCAGGGGCAAGATGGCGCGCGCTCAAACCATCACTACCGCGCCGCCGCCCGCGCCTTTGAAACCAGCGCGCCGGCTGGGCCGCATCTGGCGATTGTCTCAACGCAACTTGCCGCTTATGCGCTCAGCGATAACAAACCCGGCGATGCCTTGACCCTGATCGAGGCCAGCCTGCCCGCCGCCTACGAATATGAAAACGCGGTGCAGCTGGCGTCTCTGCTGATGCTGAAATCCGAAGCGCTTTCGGCACTGGGACGCGAGACCGAAGCGGATGCCGCGCGGCTGGACAGTCTGGGCTGGGCGCGCTACGGCTTTGGCCCCGATTGGGCGGTGCGCGCCAAGCTGCGCGAGGTCGCCTCGCTCAATCCTAAGAACAGGAGCTTCTGACCCTCATGATCGTAATTATCGCAGCGCTGCTTGGCGCGTTGATCGGCACCACCACCGCCAAACGTCGCGGCGGCCGCCTGCCCGACATCCTGCAATATGCCGTTGGCTATGCGCTGGCTTTCACAGTGGCGGGCGTCATCCTGACGCTGGTGATCGAAAAATCGCTGACCTAACCCATGTTTCAGCCGCTGTTTGACAACCTGAGGCAAGCGGGCGTGCCTGTCAGCCTGCGCGAATATCTGGGGTTTCTGTCAGCGTTGAAAACCGGCCTGGTCACATATGACACCGAGGCCTTTTATTATCTTGCCCGCACCATCATGGTGAAGGACGAGCGCAACCTGGATAAGTTTGATCGCGCCTTTGCCGCAACCTTTGAAGGCTTGGGCGAAATCAGCGCCGAAAATGTGCTGGACGCGCTCGACCTGCCCGAAGACTGGCTGCGCAAGATCGCCGAAAAACATTTGAGCGATGCCGAAAAGGCCGAGATCGAGGCTTTGGGCGGGTTTGACGCGCTGATGGACACTTTGCGCGAACGGCTGAAAGAACAGCAGGGCCGCCACCAGGGGGGCAACAAATGGATCGGCACAGCCGGCACCAGCCCCTTTGGGGCCTACGGCTATAACCCAGAAGGCGTGCGCATCGGCCAGACCGAAAGCCGCCACCAACGTGCGGTCAAAGTCTGGGACAAACGTCAGTTTCGCAATCTGGACGACAATGTTGAACTGGGCACCCGCAACATCAAGGTCGCGCTGAAACGGTTGCGCCGCTGGGCGCGGGACGGTGCGGCAGTTGAATTGGATCTGGACGGGACCATTCGCGCCACGGCCGAACATGGGTATCTGGATGTGCAAACCCGGCCCGAGCGGCGCAATGCTGTCAAAGTCCTGCTTTTCTTAGATGTCGGCGGCTCGATGGATGCGCATATCAAAGTGGTGGAAGAGCTGTTTTCTGCGGCGCGCGCGGAATTCAAGCACATGGAATATTTCTATTTCCACAACTGCCTTTATGACGGCCTCTGGCGCGACAATGCCCGCCGCTGGGACGCGCAGACCCCCACCTGGGATGTGTTGCGCACCTATGGCAGCGATTACAAATGCATCTTTGTTGGCGATGCCTCGATGTCGCCATATGAAATCGCCTATGCGGGCGGGGCCAGCGAATTTTGGAATGAAGAGCCCGGGCAAACCTGGCTTGAGCGCGCGCGGACCCAATGGCCAGATCACCTATGGATCAACCCGGTGCCAGAACCCCATTGGCCCTATACCAAGTCCATCCAAATGATCCGCGACATCTTTGAAGATCGTATGGTGCCCATGACTTTGGCAGGGCTGGAGCGCGGCATGCGCGAATTGGCCCGCTGACCCTTGCCAATCCTGTTGCGCTGGCGTTTGATCACAGGGTGATATCGACCGCCCGGAAAGCCCCTGCCCCATGCTGCGCCTGATCAAATCCCATCCCATCGCGGCCACTGGTTTTGCGCTGGCCCTGGCGCTGACGCTGTTCTTCATGGCGCGGATGGTGCTGGACCTGCTCTATTGGGCCGATCCGGCGCATCGCAATCAATCCCCCGAAGCCTGGATGACACCGCGATACATTGCCCATTCCTGGGGGCTTGATCCCAAGGATGTGCGCGCTGTTGTCGGCCTTGGCCCCGAACGTCCGCGCGCGCGCCCAACGCTGGATTGGATTGCGAAATCCCGCGACGTCCCCGTTGAAATTGTGCTGGAAGAAGTCAACGCTCTGCTGACCCAGAAAGGGGCCAAGAAATGAGCGAGGCCCTGATCAGCGCCCTGGCGACCTATGGCAGCGCGCTGCTGTTCATCACCACTTTGCTGAGCTGTCTCGCCCTACCGGTGCCTTCTTCTTTGCTGATGCTCAGCGCGGGCGCATTTGTGGCCACCGGGGATCTGGCCCTGTCAACGGTTGGCCTGGCGGCGCTTGCCGGGGCAATTTGCGGCGACCAACTGGGTTATGTCCTGGGCGCGCGGGGCCGCGGGGCGCTTGTCAGCTTCATGAACCGCACAAAGCCCCGCGCCCGCATGATGGCCCGCGCTGAGGCCTATCTGCACAAATGGGGCGGGCTTGGGGTGTTTCTGTCGCGCTGGCTGTTTTCGCCGCTTGGCCCCTATATCAACTTCGCCGGAGGCGCGGCGCATATGTCCCATTGGCGCTTTAGTCTGTTTTCAGTGCTGGGCGAAATCGTCTGGGTCGGGTTTTATGTCGGGCTTGGCTATCTATTTGCTGACAATTTGGCGATGGCCTCAGAACTCGCTGGCGACATGCTGGGGGTTCTGGCCGGGCTGTCCTTGATGTTTGGTTTTGGGTTCTGGCTCTATCATCATCACCGCAAAAAGCAGGCCACCGTGACGGCCAATTGACCTGAGGCCGCCCACACCCCATATCTGACATATGTTGCGTTTCACCCCCATCCTGCTGGCGATTCTCTATGCCATTGTGGTTTATAGATTTTCCGCCTGGCGCACCGCAAAAATGCTGGATCAGCAGTCTTCGCGCCTTGCGGACCCGGCGCTTGAGCAATTGATCAGCAAGATGGCTTCGGCCCTCGATCTGCCACGCATCCGCGTGCACATCTATGAAATTGAACCCGTCAATGGGCTGGCTGCGCCCGATGGGCGCATTTTCATCACGCGCGGCTTTTACAAGAAATACACCCACGGGGAGGTCACCGGACCAGAAATCGCCAGCGTGATTGCCCATGAGCTTGGCCATGTGGCCCTGGGCCATTCGCGGCGCAGGATGATCGACTTTTCGGGCCAAAACGCCCTGCGCACCGCGCTGGCCATGGTGCTCTCACGGATCATTCCGGGCATCGGCGGCTGGATAGCCAATATGCTGACCACGCTTTTGGCTGCGCGCCTCTCGCGCTCTGATGAATATGAAGCGGACGAATATGCCGCCGCGCTGCTGACCAAATCCGGCATCGGCACCGCGCCGCAAAAATCCCTGTTTCACAAGCTTGAGGCCCTGACAGCCGGCGCAGGCGGCGCGATGCCCGCTTGGCTTCTCAGCCACCCCAAAACGGCGCAGCGGATCGACGCGATCGACAAACTCGAAGATAAATGGGGCGTGAAACGCGACGGATAACGCCTTAAGCGTAGAGCTTCGCCAGCCGCGGGAGCCGCGCCTTTTTCAACAATGCGCGCTTTTCCCAAACCTTCCCCGAAAGGCGGTTGGCCTCGGCTAAAACCTCATCCACCACGGTATCCACCAGCTCAGGCGTCTTGTCCCATTGCCCGCGCAGCAGCGTATCCGGGTCAATCCGGGTCAGCCCCTCTTCGGCCAGAATATGTCTGGGGAAATCCTTGGCATTGACCGTGACGATGACATCACAAGACCCGGCAATGGCGGCAGCCAGCACATGGATATCTGCCGGATCTGGCAAATACAGCCGCGCCTCCAGCCCCTCGGGCCAACGCAGGGCATGGCTTGGCCAATCCGATTTCAGCAGGGCAATTTCTGCCCGCGCTTGCGCTTCGCCGGTGGGGCCAAGTTTGCGCGCCGCCCGCGCCCATTCTTCCAAAATGCGATCTGACCAACGCGGTTCAAACGCGCCGCGTTTTGCCACCCCAAGAAGCAGCGCCCGCATCACGGTCGGATACATCACGCAGGTGTCCAGCAGCGCCCTCATAGACGGAAGAACAGCGCCTTCAGATAGCCGCTTTCCGCCAGCTGTGGCATCAAGGGATGATCCGGCCCGGCAAAACCCGTGTGGATCAACTGCCCGCGCCGACCGGCCCGGCCAATGCCGCGCGCCGAGGCATTGCGAAACAGCGACAGCTCGGCCGCGTGCGAGCAGGAACAAAGACCCAGATAGCCGCCCTCAGCCACCAGCGGGGCCGCCAGACGCGCCACGCGCTCATAGGCGCGCAGCCCTTTTTCGAGCGCGGGTTTATTGGGGGCAAAGGCAGGCGGATCACAGATCACCACGTCAAACTGCGCGCCCTCCTCCGCCAGCGCTTCAAGCTGGGCAAAGGCATCGCCCTTGCGGGTTGTGAACCGATCCGTCATGCCCGCTTGGGCCGCGCCTTCTTCGGCCAGCGCAAGCGCCGCTGCAGAGCCATCCACAGCAACGGCACTGGCCGCGCCGCCCGCCAGCGCCGCGAGGGAAAAGCCGCCGACGTGTGAAAACACATCAAGGACCCGCGCGCCGCGCGACAGGCGCGCCGCAAAGGCATGGTTGGGGCGCTGATCAAAAAACAGCCCGGTTTTCTGCCCGCCCATCAGATCAGCCATATAGGTTGCGCCATTCATCGTGACCGGCACCGGGGCTGCCGGGGCGGTACCAAGCAGAACAGCGCTGTCCTCGTCCAGCCCCTCAAGGCTGCGCGCACGACCAGAGCCGTTTTTCAGCACCGTGGTCACGCCCGTCACTTCGGCCAGGGCGGCGGTCATCTGCGGCAGCAGCGCCTCGGCCCAGGCGGCATTGGGCTGCAACACACAGATATCGCCAAACCGGTCGATCACCACGCCGGGTAGCCCATCAGTTTCGGCATGCACCAGACGATAGAACGGCTGATCATAAAGCCGGGCGCGCAGCGCCAGGGCCCGGGCGAATTTCGCAGCAAACCAGGCTGTGTCGATCTGCGCCGCTGGATCACGATCCAGCATACGGCAGATAATCTTGCTGGCCGGGTTGACCGCAACCAGCCCCAATGGACGGCGCTCTGAATCTTCGAGCACTGCAAGGCTGCCAGCGGCGAGTTTTTTGGTGCGCCGGTCAACGACCAGCTCGTTTTCATAAACCCAAGGGAAGCCATGGCGCAGGGCCCGCGCATTGGCTTTGGGTTTCAGGCGAACGGTGGGGAAATCAACTGTCATGGCCGCTTCCTACTGGCAATTTGCCGTTAAGAAAAGCGCGAAACCCCGCAAGGCCTGAACGCTGCTCTAACGCTGGCGGCGCCAGCCGCCGCGCCGGCGTGTGCCCGCGCCTTGCATCTGCACTGTGCCTTCGCGCAAAATCTCTGTCATCGGGTGGTCGGGATGCGCGCGGCCATAATGATCCAGAAGGGTCTGGATCTCGTCCTGCGCGGCCATGTCCGAGGGCAGACCCAGCGCCCAGTCAAGAAAAATACTGCGGCATTGCACCGTGTTGATGCCGTCGATCGCATAAGCTTCTTTGATCAAACCCTTGGGATCAAACATGATTTACCCTTTCATTTGCGCCGGACGTGCCAATGCGGCCTCAATCACCGCGCTCGCCTTTGCGGCAGCATCTGACAGCAGCGCTTCCAGCGCAGACAGACTTGGCGCATGCAGCACCCGTTGTAAAAAGGCGCAGCCACCCGCGCCGAGGTCTTTGGGGTCAGGCGCCGAACTGCCCAAAAGCCGGGTGGCAATCTGCAAGGTCAGATATTGATCATAGACCGTTTTCAAAGTGTCCGCTTCGTCCCCGGACAACCAGCCGCACGCAGCACCCGCGTCAAGAGCCGCGCGAATGTCGCAATCCGCGCAGCCCGCCATCAGGGCCGCGGCCTGCGCCGTCAATTCGATATCCTGTAGCCGCCCCGCGCCGATCTTTGCATCCAGCGGCCCGGCACTGCTTTTCGCCGAGGCGATCTTAGCGCGCATGTCACGCACATCGGCGCGCAGTTTCGCCTCGTCTGATGGCTGTGCCAGCAGCTGGGCGCGAAACGCTTCGACTTCCTCCATCAGATCCGCCGCCCCGGTGACGGCCCGCGCGCGGGTCAGCGCCAGATGCTCCCAGGTCCAGGCCTGGTTTTTCTGATAATCCTGAAACGACGCCAGTGAGGTGGCCACCGGCCCCTGCGTGCCAGATGGGCGCAGACGCATGTCCACCTCGTAAAGCCGCCCTTCGGCCATCGGCGCACTGAGCGCTGTGACCAACGCTTGCGTCAGCCGGGCGTAATACATGCGACTGGGCAAAGGCCGTTTGCCCTCTGACATCTCAACCCCGGCGGGATCATAGATCACGATCAGATCAAGGTCAGAGCTTGCGTTCAACATCCGCGCGCCCAGCGACCCCATGCCCAGTACCATTGCGCCGCGCCCGGGCATTGGGCCATGTTTCTCGGCAAACTTATCGGCGACCACCGGCCAGAGCGCGCCAAGCACAACATCCGCCAGTTCGGCATAATGTCGGCCCGCTTCCGGCGCCGTGATCAAACCGCGCAGGTGATGCACGCCAATGCGGAAATGCCATTCTTTTGTCCAGCGCCGCGCGGCATCCAGCTTGCGTTCGTAATCATCGCCTTCGGCAGCCAATCGGGGCGCAAGGCTGTTTTGCAATGCCTCTGCGCCGGGCCAGTCGGCGAAAAATGACCCGCCAATCACCGCATCAAATACCCCGGAATTCCGCGACAGATAGCGCGCAAGTTCTGGCGCAGTTCCAACAATATCAATCAGCAGATCGACCAATTGCGGGTTGGCTTCGAAGAGCGAAAACACCTGCACACCCGCAGGCAACCCGGCCAGAAAGCCATCCAGCGCCAAAAGCGCCTCCCCGGGGCGGGCGGTGCCCGACAGTTTTTGCAGCAATTCCGGGCGCAGGCGGTTGAAAATTTTTACCGCGCGCTCTGATCGCAGGGCCGGATAGCTGCGCCAACGCTCCAGCACGTCGGGGTCAAAGGCATGACTGGGTTCGTCTGGCGCAGGTGCCATCGCATCGGGCGCGAAGAAGCCTTCGGTCAGCTCATGCACCTCTTCGATCCGGGCGCGGATATCATCGCGCAGCGCCTGCTGGTCCAGCCCCATCAGGCAAGCGATCCGCTCGATCCCCTCTGCGGATTTGGGCAGATCATGGGTCTGGGCATCATTGATCATCTGAATGCGATGCTCCAGCTCGCGGTGTGCGCGGTAATGCGCGCTCAGCTTGGTGGAAACATCCGCGGGCACCCAGCCCTTGCCTGCCAGCGCGCCAAGCATCGGCACGGTCTTGCGCCCGCGCAACTCAGGATCACGCCCCCCGGCGATGAGCTGGCGGGTCTGTGTGAAAAACTCGATCTCGCGAATGCCGCCCCGGCCGAGTTTCATATTGTGCCCTTCCAGCGGCTGATGACCGCCCAGCCCCTTGTGTTCGCGAATGCGCAGGCGCATGTCATGGGCATCCTGAATGGCGGCAAAATCCAGATGCTTGCGCCAGACAAACGGGCGCAGGGCCTCAATGAACCGCGCCCCGGCTGCCACATCGCCGGCGGCGGGCCGCGCCTTGATGTAAGCGGCACGTTCCCAAGTGCGTCCAAGGCTTTCGTAATAGCGCTCTGCCGCCTCCATGGCGAGGCAAACGGGCGTCACCGCCGGATCGGGGCGCAGGCGCAGATCGGTGCGAAAAACATAGCCTTCGCCAGTCAGATCGCTGAGCATCGCCATCGCGCGGCGCGTGGCTCGCACAAAGCTGGCGCGGGCATCATAAAAATCCGCCGGGTCAAACCGAGTTTCATCAAACAAGCAGATCAGGTCGATATCGCTGGAATAATTCAATTCATGCGCGCCCATCTTGCCCATGGCCAACGCCACCATGCCGCCGCAGGTGGCGATGTCATCCTCGCTGGCACCCGGCAGTTTCTTGCGTCGAATCTCGGTGGCGATGGTCGCCTGCAACGCCAATTGGCACGACAGATCCGCGAAATCCGTCAACGCGCCCGTGACCTTTTCCAAGGGCCAGACCGCTGCGATATCCGCCAATGCGGTCATAAGCGCCACGCGGCGTTTGGCCTGTCGCAGTGCAAAGGGCAATTGGTCCGGTGCCGTGGCGCGCAGGTCTTCAAAAATGGTGTCCAACGCCGTGTCCGGTGCTTCCAGCGCTTGAGGCAGCCAGTCGGCCTCGCGCCTTAAGAGCGTGTTGAGGTAAAAACTGCTGCCCGCAACCCCCGCCACAAGCGCCGCAAGATCGCCGGAAAACATCGGGTAGAGCGCGGCGGTTTCCTGCCCCAGATCAGCATCAAAGGCGCGCGGCAAACGGGTGATCGCAGATTGAAATTCCATGCCCAAAGCATGCGGCGCGGCGCTGTGAGCGTCAACATCAGGCAGACGCACTTGGCATGAAAAATTCGCAGGATCATCATGCAGCAACCGATCATTTGAACGGATGGCAAGGCAATCATTTCAATTGGGGAAATGGTGGGTCGTGAGAGGCTCGAACTCCCGACATCTTCGGTGTAAACGAAGCGCTCTACCAACTGAGCTAACGACCCGATGACGCGGCTTTTAGCTCTGGCGCGCCGAGGCTTCAAGCGGAAAATGCATCAATGCGGCAACTTCTTTTGCGCCGCTAAACGCCCAAAAAAGGCCCATAAAAAAACGCGCCCATGGGCGCGTTTAGTTTTTATATCAATGCGTTATACGCAAGATTTAATGTGTCACCGCGCCGGCTGCACTCTCAGGCTTAAGCGCCGCTGCCGCAGCTTCTTCGGCGGCTTCGTCCCATTCAACCGGCTCAGGCTTTGCGACAAGCGCCTTTTCCAGCACTTCGGAGACATGGGTGACCGGGATGATATCGAGCCCCTCTTTCACATTGTCCGGGATATCGGCGAGATCTTTTTCATTCTCTTCTGGGATCAGCACGGTTTTGATCCCGCCGCGCAGGGCCGCCAGCAGTTTTTCTTTCAGCCCACCAATCGGCATGGCATTGCCGCGCAGCGACACCTCACCCGTCATCGCGATATCCTTGCGGATCGGAATGCCGGTCAGCACAGACACAATGGATGTCACCATCGCCAAACCCGCCGACGGGCCATCCTTGGGCGTGGCCCCATCGGGCACGTGCACGTGGATATCCCATTTCTCAAACATCGGCGGTTTGACCCCGATCCGCGGCGCAATCGAGCGCACATAAGACGAGGCTGCATCGATGGATTCTTTCATCACATCGCCCAGCTTACCCGTGGTCTTCATCCGCCCTTTGCCGGGCAGTTTGAGCGCTTCGATATGCAGAAGATCACCGCCGACGCTGGTATAGGCCAGCCCGGTGACAACACCGACCTGGTCTTTGCTTTCAGCCAGACCATAGCGATATTTTTTCACGCCGAGGAAATCATGCAGGTTTTCCGGGGTGACAGTGACTGTCTCCTCTTGGCCCTTCACGATCTTGGTGATCGCCTTACGCGCTGTCTTGCCAATCTCACGCTCAAGGTTCCGCACGCCCGCTTCGCGGGTGTAGGTGCGGATCATTTCCTGCAAGGCTTCCGGCTCCAGCGTGAATTCCTTGGCTTTGAGGCCGTGGTTCTTCACCTGCTTCGGAATGAGGTGACGATGCGCAATCTCAGCTTTTTCATCCTCGGTGTAACCCGCCAGCGGAATGATCTCCATCCGGTCGAGCAATGGCCCCGGCATGTTGTAGCTGTTGGAGGTCGTCAGGAACATCACATCAGATAGATCATATTCCACCTCAAGGTAGTGATCGACAAAGGTGCTGTTTTGCTCTGGATCCAGAACCTCAAGCATGGCGGATGCGGGGTCGCCCCGGAAATCCTGCCCCATCTTGTCGATTTCATCGAGCAAGATCAGAGGGTTGGTGGTTTTCGCCTTTTTCAACGCTTGAATGATCTTGCCGGGCATGGAGCCAATATAGGTCCGGCGGTGGCCACGAATTTCGGATTCATCGCGCACGCCACCCAGCGAGATGCGAATAAATTCACGTCCCGTGGCCTTGGCAACCGATTTCCCGAGCGAGGTTTTCCCCACGCCTGGAGGGCCCACGAGGCACAGGATTGGCCCCTTGAGTTTGGCAGAGCGTTTTTGAACCGCCAGATATTCGACAATGCGTTCTTTTACTTTTTCCAGCCCAAAGTGGTCCTGATCCAGCACATCCTGCGCCTTGTTCAGATCCTTTTTGACGCGGGATTTCTTGCCCCACGGGATAGACAGCATCCAATCCAGATAGTTGCGCACCACCGTGGCTTCGGCGGACATGGGCGACATATTCTTGAGCTTCTTCAGCTCTGCGTCAGCCTTTTCACGCGCCTCTTTGGACAGTTTGGTCGCTGCAATTTTCTCTTCCAGCTCCTGGATTTCACCAGAGCCATCCTCGCCATCGCCCAATTCCTTCTGAATGGCTTTCATTTGCTCATTCAGGTAATATTCGCGCTGGGTCTTCTCCATCTGGGATTTGACGCGGGTTTTGATCTTTTTCTCGACCTGCAGCACGGACATTTCGCCCTGCATCAGCCCATAGACCTTTTCCAGCCGTTCGGACACAGACAGGGTTTCCAGCAGCTCTTGCTTCTGGTCCACTTCGACACCCAAATGACCGGCCACCAGATCGGCCAGACGCGCCGGCTCTTCGGTGTCCGAGACGGCATTCAGCGCCTCTTCAGGGATGTTTTTCTTGACCTTGGCATAGCGCTCAAACTCATCCCCGACAGAGCGCAGTAGCGCTTCGATCGTGGTGGCGTCGCCCGGAATTTCGCTGAGGTATTCTGCGGTGGCTTCAAAGAAAACATCGTTTTCGATGAAATCATTGATCTGCACCCGTGCCTGCCCTTCGACCAGCACTTTGACGGTGCCATCAGGGAGTTTCAGCAGCTGCAGCACATTGGCCAGCACGCCGGTGCGATAGATGCCTTCGGCTTCCGGATCGTCCTCGGCGGGATCAATCTGGCTGGCCAGAAGGATTTGCTTGTCGTCCTGCATCACCTCTTCGAGGGCGCGCACGGATTTTTCCCGGCCCACGAAAAGCGGCACGATCATATGTGGAAACACCACGATGTCGCGCAGCGGCAGAACGGGATAGGAGGAATTGAGTGGCTCTTGCATGCTCGGTCCTTATCTTTGGCAAGACAGCCCGGTCCCGCTTGGCGGCAACGCTCGCTGTCTCCTCTTCAGAGGCTTTATTTGGGAAGGCACCCGCGGCCTTTCAACCTGTGCCTCATTATGTTGCCTCCCAGAATGCCTGCTGATCGGAGGGATCACAAGGGAGGATTTGGCGAGATTCATCCCATGTTAATGCAGACCCGCAAACTTTGGCCGATGACAGCAGAATTTGATCGCCCACCGCGCGTGTCGCCCAAAATTCGGTCTGCGCCGAAACGTCAAAGGGCATTTGACACGTTTGAAGGCAGGCCATAAATTGAGTTCAGATACGGCGCGGGTCCGCCCGCGACCGCTTCCCGAAAGGGACACAGATGCAGAGGAGTGGGTCACCCGCTCCTCTGTTTTCGTTTCGCACTTAAGTTTTAGCCTTAAAGCGGCTCAATATCGCCCTGCGCGCGGCCAGCGTGGAAATCCTTTTCCCAGGCGTCAAATGTGCCGGCGGAAATCGCATCGCGCATACCCTGCATGATGTCCTGGAAATATTGCAGGTTATGCCAAGTCAGCAGCATGCCAGAAATCATCTCGTTGCTGCGGAACACATGGTGCAAATAGGCACGGGAATAATTCTGACAGGCCGGACAGCTGCAATTTGCATCCAGCTGGCGCGGATCGTCCGCGTGGCGCGCGTTTTTGATGTTCACCACCCCGTTGCGGGTAAAGGCTTGGCCCGTGCGGCCCGAACGGCTGGGCAACACGCAATCCATCATATCGACGCCGCGTTTCACCGCGCCAACGATATCATCGGGTTTGCCAACGCCCATCAGATAACGGGGCTTATCCACCGGGCAGAAATCTGGCGCATAGTCCAGACAGTCAAACATCGCCTCTTGGCCTTCGCCCACGGCCAGACCGCCGATGGCATAGCCTTCAAAACCAATCTCTTTCAGCGCCTCAGCGCTTTCTTCACGCAGGTCCTGCTCCAGCCCGCCCTGCATGATCCCAAACAGGGCATGGCCGGGCCGGTCGCCAAAAGCCTCGCGGCTGCGTTTGGCCCATCGCATCGACAGCTGCATGCTTTCCGCAATGCGTTTGCGATCTGCGGGCAAGGCCGGGCATTCGTCAAAGCACATCACAATGTCCGAGCCCAAGAGACGCTGAATCTCCATTGAGCGTTCCGGCGTCAATTCATGTTTTGAACCGTCGATATGGCTTTTGAAGGTCACACCCTTTTCGGTCAGCTTGCGCAGACCGGCCAGCGACATCACCTGAAATCCACCGGAATCCGTCAGAATCGGGCGCTCCCAGTTCATGAATTTGTGCAGACCGCCCAGACGATCTATGCGTTCCGCCGTGGGGCGCAGCATCAAATGATAGGTGTTGCCCAGCAGGATATCGGCTCCGGTGGCGCGCACGCTTTCCGGCATCATGGCTTTGACTGTCGCAGCCGTGCCAACCGGCATAAAGGCCGGCGTGCGGATCTCGCCGCGTGGCGTATTGATCACGCCGGTGCGTGCCTTGCCGTCGGTTGCCTTCAGTTCGAAGTTGAAAAGCTCTGCCATCTCGTATTCCTGCTGCCGTAAATCACCGCTCTGCCGGTGATTCCCCCTAATGCCAAGGAGCCACGCCCATGTCCACCACCGAGCCGCGCCCAGATCTGACACTGGGCTGGGAGGAATGGGTGTCGCTGCCCGATCTCGGCCTGCCTGCCTTGCGCGTCAAGGTTGACACCGGCGCGCGCACGTCCGCGTTGCAAGCCTCTGATATCGAGGTGTTTGGCCCGCAAGACGCCCCCATGGTGCGCTTTGCCGTGCATCCGATCCCCGGCGATGAGAGCCTGATCATCGCCTGCTCGGCCCCCATAAAGGACCGGCGCGAAATCACCTCGTCCAACGGGGAAAGCGAAATGCGCTATGTGATCGAAACTGCGCTGGCGGTAAACGGCCAGAGCTGGCCTGTGGAACTAACGCTGACTGATCGGCGCGGCATGGCGCTGCATATGCTGCTGGGGCGGCAGGCGCTTGAGCATGTCACCGTGCAGCCCTCCGAGCGGTTCTGCCAGCCGGAGCTCGACTATTCGGTCTATTCCACTGCGCAGATCCGCCGCACCGCGCCGCGCCGGGCGCTGCGTATCGCCGTGCTGAGCCGCGAGGACAATTATTCCACCCGCCGGCTGGTGGAAGCGGGCGAAGCAAAGGGGCATACGGTTGAGGTCATCGACACCACCCGCTGCTATATGGCGATCAATACGTTGGCACCGGAAATTCACTATGATGGCAAGCGCTTGCCGCGCTATGACGCCGTCATCCCGCGCATCGGGGCCTCGATCACCCAATATGGCACCGCCCTGCTGCGCCAGTTTGAAACCATTGGCACCTATTGTGTGAATGGCTCAGCGGGGATCACCGCAAGCCGAGACAAGCTGCACGCCCATCAGGTGCTGGCGCGCCAGCGTATCGGCATGCCCGCGACGGCCTTTGCGGCCTCCCCCAAGGACACCCAGAATCTGATTGGTATCGCCGGGGGCGCGCCGCTCATCGTCAAGCTGCTGGAAAGCACGCAAGGCAAAGGCGTGGTTCTCGCGGAAACCCCCAAGGCGGCGGAATCCGTCATTACCGCCTTTCGCGGGCTGAAGGCCAATTTTCTGGTGCAGCAATTCGTCAAAGAGGCGGCGGGCGAAGATATCCGCTGTCTTGTGGTTGGCGGCAAAGTGGTTGCCGCGATGAAGCGGTCCGGCAGCGAAGGGGATTTCCGCTCCAATCTGCATCTGGGCGGCTCCGCGACTGCGGTCAAGATCAGCAAGGAAGAACGCACCACCGCCCTGAAAGCGGCGCGCGCCTTTGGGCTGACCGTGGCCGGAGTCGATTTGTTGCGGTCCTCATCGGGCCCCAAAGTGCTCGAAGTTAATTCCTCCCCCGGTCTTGAAGGGATCGAGAAAATCAGCGGCAAAGACATCGCCGCGCTGATTTTCAATGAGGTTGAGGCCAATGCCCGCCCTGCCCCGCAACGCCGCCGCAAAGAGATGCGCGCCGCCGCCTCTTGACCCCACCGCCCCCAAGGCCGATCTTGAAGCCATGATTTACATAAGGAATTTCTGATGTCCGACGATCTAACCCCGTTGCTGTCTGGCAATATCGTGCTGCTTGTGGCGGCGGCTTTTGTGATCATTGTGATCCTGAAAGGCGTGCGCATCGTGCCGCAGTCTGAAAAACATGTGGTCGAGCGCTTTGGCCGCCTGCGGTCGGTACTGGGGCCGGGCATCAACTTTATCGTGCCGTTTCTGGATGTGGTGCGGCACCAAATCTCGATCCTTGAACGGCAGCTGCCCACCGCCAGCCAAGACGCGATCACCAAGGACAACGTGTTGGTGCAGGTCGATACCTCGGTCTTTTACCGCATTATCGAACCGGAAAAGACGGTCTATCGCATCCGCGACGTGGATGGCGCAATTGCCACCACCGTGGCCGGGATCGTGCGCGCTGAGATCGGCAAAATGGATCTGGACGAGGTGCAATCCAATCGCTCCGCTTTGATCGCCACCATCAAAACGCTGGTGGAGGACGCGGTGGACAATTGGGGCATCGAAGTGACCCGCGCGGAAATTCTGGATGTCAATCTGGATCAAGCCACCCGCGATGCGATGTTGCAGCAGCTGAACGCCGAACGTGCCCGCCGTGCCCAAGTGACAGAGGCCGAAGGCGCAAAGCGCGCGGTTGAATTGCAGGCCGATGCTGAACTTTATGCGTCGGAACAATCCGCCAAGGCGCGGCGCATTCAGGCCGACGCCGAAGCCTATGCCACAGGCGTTGTGGCGCAGGCCATCAAGGAAAACGGGCTGGAAGCCGCGCAATACCAAGTAGCGCTCAAGCAGGTTGAGGCGCTGAACGCGCTGGGCAATGGCGACGGCAAGCAAACCATCGTGCTGCCCGCCGCCGCATTGGAAGCCTTTGGCGATGCGTTCAAATTGCTGAAAGGCGGTGCATGATGGCGACGGTGATCACGCTCTGGTGGGTCTGGATCGCGGCCGCCTTTGTGCTGGGCATTCTGGAAATGGTCCTGCCCGGCTTTATCTTTTTGGGCTTTGCCATTGGCGCGGCGCTGGTGGGGTTGGCGATGCTTGGCCCGCTCGCGCTGCTGTCGCCTGCTGCCATTTTGCTGATCTTTGCTGCGCTCTCGTTGGTCGCTTGGCTGCTTTTGCGGCGGTTCTTTTCCCTGCCGCAGGGCCAGGTCAAAACCTTTGATCACGATATCAACGATGGCTGAAAGCAAGAAATGCCTGTGAGCGCCGATCCCTATCGCCACCACCCCGGCCTACGTGGCCGGATCATTGACCCGCAGGAGTCGTTTTTTCGCGAGTTCCGCGTTGAAACCATTCTGGCCGCGCACCCCGAGCTTGAGCCAATCAGGCCGCATCTGCATTCTGACGCCACGCGCGATGCAAACCGGAAGGCCGCGCTGGATGGCCACATGCATGAGGATCTTTGGGTGTTCGCCTATGGGTCGCTGATGTGGGATCCGGCCTTTTATTTTTCCGAAGTGCGCCGCACATTTGTGCCCCAGTATGCGCGCCGTTTTATCCTGCGCGAGGTCTATGGCGGGCGGGGCACCAAAGAGGCACCGGGTCTCATGGCCGCGCTGGATCACGGGGATGGCTGTGATGGGTTGCTGTTCAAAATTCCGCAGGCCCAGATTGAGGAAGAAACCGAAATTCTTTGGCGGCGCGAACTGGTGGCCCCCGGCTATGTGCCGACGTTTGTCACCGCACAGTTTGCCGATCAGACCGCGCAGGCGCTGACCTTTGTCGCTGATCACGACGCAGAGCAGATTTGCGGCGATATCAGCCACGCCGAGCAGATCAATTGCCTGGCAAATGGGGCCGGGATCCTCGGCACCAGTCTGGAATACCTGGAAAACATCGTCGCGCAATTTGATGCGCTGGGGATCAGCGATCCGCATTGCACACAGCTTTTGGCGGACGCACGGGCCGCGCAGGCCGCGCTTTAGCGGCTTTATCCTGCCCTCTGGACGTTGCACCGCATATTCCCTATATCAACACTCAGGAATAGACAGGTAAGCAAATGACTCAGGAATCTCAGCCGATCGAGGGCACGCCCCTTATTGCCCCCTCCAGCACCGACCACCCGCTGCACGAAGCGGCGGTTGAGGCCTGCCGGAGCGTCTTTGACCCCGAGATTCCCGTCAATATTTATGATCTGGGTCTGATCTATACCATTCTGATCAATGAGGAGTCCGAGGTCAGCGTGACCATGACCCTAACCGCGCCCGGCTGCCCGGTTGCCGGTGAAATGCCAGGCTGGGTGGAAGAGGCGATTTCTGGCGTTCCCGGCGTCAAGACCGTTGATGTGCAACTGGTCTGGGAGCCCCCCTGGGGCATGGAAATGATGTCTGACGAAGCCCGATTGGAATTGGGGTTCATGTAAGCAGCGGCCCTTCGGGGCCGTTTTTTGTTGTGCATCCTGATTGGGATACCCCCCAGATTAGCACGCATTTTAGGGTGCATATCTCATAAAGCACCCAAAAAAGGTTGCATTACTCCACATGCACCCTATTATAGATGCATGTCACACTATCGTTCCTCCGTCCTGACGGGCGACTTGGTGAAATCCTCCAGGTTGACCCCGGCCCAGATCACCCAAGCGTTTGACGCGCTGGGCCACTGCGCAGAGGTGGCCGCCACCTGGCATGGTGCCCCGCTCAAATTCACCCGACACCGCGGCGATGGCTGGCAGGTTTTGCTGCACCGCCCCCGCTATGCCCTGCGCACCGCTTTGTTTTTCAGGGCCACAATAAAATCGCTTGGCCCTGAGTTTGACAGTTACATCGGCATCGCCACTGGCGAGGCGGCCATGACGATGACTGCGGATTTGAACGATCGCAACGAGGCAGTTTTTGTGCAATCCGGCCATGCCCTTGAGGACATCAAAACCAAAACCGGCAAAGCCTTGGCGACATTGAAATCCATGAACAGCTTTGCGCCGAAACTGGCCTATGCCACACCGGGTGCCGAAGCCGCGGCTGTTGCGCTGGCCGATCACATCGCCGAGGACTGGACCCCCAACCAAGCTGAGGCCATGGCGCATATGCTGTCGCCAATCCAAGACATGTCCTATACCGATCTGGCAAAGACATTAGACAAATCCAGACAGGTGGTGACAAAAACTCTGCTTTCTGCTGGATATCAAAGCCTTTATCTCGCGCTGCATTTGCTGGAAAACCAAGATGATTGAAACCTTTGTCGCCCTTTTTGCCGCCCATGTGCTGGCAGATTATGTGTTTCAATCCGGTATTATGGCCGCCAACAAACATCGGCTTGCCCATTTGGCGCTGCACGGTCTGGTCGTACTCCTGACCGCCACGCTCATCACCGGCACATTTGGCGCGCCGGTGGTGGTTCTGACCGCGCTGCACGTCACGACAGATGCCATCAAGGCGCGCGCTGGCCAGACCATAGCCGCGCATTTGGCCGATCAACTGGCGCATCTGATCACCCTGGCACTGATTGCGCTTGCGGTACCCGACCTCTGGCACAGCGGCATCTGGGCCAACGGACAGCTTGCCCCTGCCCCCGTTTGGCTGCCGCATGGGCTGCTCCTGATCTTTGGAGCGATCTATGCCACGCGCGCCGGCGGCTTTGCCGTTGGCCTTTTGATGGCCCCGTACGGACCAGAGTTTTCGGCCGACAGCCTGCCGGGCGGCGGCAAGATGATCGGCCTGCTGGAGCGCGGGCTGATCTATGTGTTGACGCTCGCAGGGCTGCCAATTGGCATTGGGTTTCTGATCGCGGCCAAATCTGTGTTACGCTTTGAAAGCCCCAAAGAAGGTGCCATCGCCGAAAATCGCAAACGCTCAGAATACGTCATCATCGGCACGCTGGCCTCTTTTGGGTGGGCCATTCTGGTCAGTCTTGCCGTGGTTTTTCTGCTCGGGCAATTACCAGACCTTGGCATTGACTGACTAAAACACTAAGTAAGCAGGAAAGGAGAACGCAATGTTCGGCATTCCAGGCAAACAGGCGGTGACAATCACCCCAAAGGCGGCAGCACAAATCGTCAAGCTGATGCAGAGTGACGGTCACGAAGGGCTGCGCATTGGCGTTAAGAAAGGCGGCTGCGCTGGCATGGAATACACCATGGAATATGTCGACAGCACCGACCCGATGGACGAGGTCGTCGAGCAAGACGGCGCGCGGGTCATGATCGCCCCCATGGCGCAGATGTTCCTGTTTGGCACCGAGATTGACTATGAAACCTCGCTGCTGGAATCCGGGTTCAAATTCAACAACCCCAATGTCACCGAAGCCTGCGGCTGCGGCGAATCCATCAAATTCGCGGATATGTAAACGCCGCGTTCCGCCGCTGTTCCCTGATGTGCGACATTTGCGTTAACGCCAACGGGTTGACGCCCTCACCCGTTCTGCCCAAAAGACTTTCAATGGATTTTTGAATGGGAAGGGAGGCGACATGCGCCGTAAACTCGCCGCGGGCAATTGGAAAATGAATGGCCTTGCGGCCAATCTGACAGAGCTGGACGCCATGAAAGCGGCGGCCGCAGCCGATAAGGTAGACGTGCTCATCTGCCCCCCCGCCACGCTGATCAGCCGCGCCGCCGACGCCGCCGCCGGCAGCTCCATTGCCATCGGCGCGCAGGATTGCCATGCCAACGCCTCTGGCGCGCATACCGGCGACCTCAGCGCCGCCATGCTGGCGGATGCCGGCGCAAGCCATGTTATCACCGGCCACAGCGAACGCCGCGTGGACCACAGCGATAGCGACGCGGATGTCGCCGCCAAGTCGCAGGCCGCTTTTGACGCGGGTCTGATTGCCGTGATTTGCCTGGGTGAAAGCCTGGCGCAGCGCGAGGCCGGCGACACGCTGGACGTTATCGGCACGCAGCTCGCCGGCTCCACCCCCGACAGCGCCACCGCCGCCAATACCGTCATTGCTTATGAACCTGTCTGGGCGATTGGCACCGGCAAAGTGCCAACCTTGGAACAGATCGCCGAGGTGCATGATTTCATCCGCGCCAAATTGGTAGCCCGCTTTGGGGCCGAGGGCGACGGCATGCGCATTCTTTATGGCGGATCGGTCAAACCCGGCAATGCAGATGAGATTTTTGCTGTCTCCAACGTCGACGGCGCGCTGGTGGGCGGCGCAAGCCTGAAGGCCAGCGATTTTAACGCCATCATCACCGCGCTCGGCAACGCCTAAGCGGTCGCAAGCCATGGGAACGCGCCCAGAAAACGGGGCGCGTTCATTAATACACTAGGTTCATCACCGTCAGCGACACCAGCAGGAATAGCACGGTCATGATGCCGCCACTCTTGACGAAATCCATCACCTTATAGCCCGCAGGCCCCATGATCAGCGCGTTCACCTGATGGGTCGGGATCAGAAAGCTGTTGGAGGTGCTGATCGCCACTGTCAGCGCAAAAATCCCCGGATCGCCGCCCGCCGCCATCGCGATGGACACTGCCAAAGGTACCAAAAGCACCGTTGCCCCGACATTGGACATCACCAGGGTGAAGACGGTGGCGAGCACCGCAACCCCGGCCTGCAGCCCCCAAAGCGGCCAACCATCCAGCAACGCCAGAATTTGCTGCGCGATCCAGGCCGCCGTGCCGGTATTTTGCACCGCCTGCCCCAAGGGTATGAGACTGGCTAAGAGAAACACGGTGGACCAACTGACCGCTTCGTACGCTTCGTCAATGTCCAGCACCCGGGTCACAATCATGCCCGAGGCCCCCACCAGCAGGCAGAGCGACAGGCGCACGTCACTGAATAGAATGAGCGCAAGCGCAATTGCGAAAAACAGCATTGCCCAACCCAGTTTGCGCGGGCGCAGCTCTTCACGGGGGAAATCCTGCGTCACAACCACGAAATCGCGGTTTCGGGTCAGGCGGGTCAGCGATTCCCAGGTTATATGCACGACCAGCGTGTCCCCAGCCTTATAGGGCACTTCGGCAATGGCTGTGGGTTCGTGATCTTCGGTCTCAATATAGCTGAGCGTTTCCTCGTCGCGGTGAATCGCCAGCATCGACGCGGTGTAGGTCTTGCGGAACTTGATCTCATGCGCAGTCTTGCCAATCAGACTGGAGCCGGGCGGAATGACCAGCTCGGCCACCCCGGATTTGGTGGAGGCATAATCTTCGGCAAAAACTTCGAGATCCTTGTGCAGGGTGAAATCTTCGTTCAGCACCATGGCGCGAATCTCGCGGATCGGCCCCAGCACCGCCAAACGGCAGGGCGTTTCAATCTGCGTGGTGATCAACGGCGCAAACCAGCGCTGCCCGCTGACCGCAGAGCCAATCACATAGACATGATATTTCTGCATCAGCTCATCAAAGGTCAGGCGCTGGCACGGGTGACGTTCCGGGATCGAAATTTCGACAATATCGGTGTGCAGGCCATAGATGTTGCGCAGGTATTCCTTCAGCGATTGCGCTGATGTCCCGTCCCCCGTCTTGCTGCCCTTGGGCAGAACCCAGCGACCAAAGACCACGAAATACACGATCCCGGTCAAGATCAGGCAAAGACCGATCGGCGTCACCGAAAACAGGCTGAACGGGGCCATCTGTTGCCCGTCGGGCAAGCCGGAATTTGCCGAAATAATCAAATCATTCAGCAGGATAAGAGGCGACGAGCCCACCATGGTCATGGTGCCGCCCAAGATGGCGCAAAACCCCATCGGCATCAAAAGCCGCGACAGCGGAATTTCCGTGCGCACCGAAATGCGGCTGACCACCGGCAAGAACAGCGCCGCTGCGCCGACGTTCTGCATAAAGGAAGAAATCACGCCGACCGTGCCCGAAATGATCGGTATAATCCGCCCTTCGGTTGTGCCGCCGCGCTTTAAGATCACGGCAGCGACCTTGCCCATGATTCCGGTCTTGTCGAGCCCCGCGCCAATGATCATCACCGCAATGATCGACACCACCGCATTTGAGGCAAAACCGTCAAACAGCTGGGCCACATCTGCGACATTCGCCGTTGCGGGGAATTGCGAAATAAGCCCCAAAAGCACCATCACAATGATGGCGGCCAAATCGATCCGAACGATTTCAGAGACAAACAAAAAAACCGTGAATGCCAGAACTCCGAGCACCACGGTCATTTCAAACGTGAGTGTTACTGCTTCCATTGCGCCTCCTGTGTAATTTTATTGCACGCCAATTGCGAGACGCGCAATATTCCGCCGGGAAATTTCTTCACATATTCAGCAAATTCGACTTGCGGCGCCTTAAAACCGCGCTGAAACTGCGCGCATGAAAACGCTGCAGCAATCGCCCACCGATCCGGATTTCGTCCAAAACCCCTATCGGTTCTATGACCGCGCGCGCCAAGACGGCGCGGTGCATTTCTGGGACGACTATGGCATGCCGGCCGCCTTTTCCTACAGCACCGTGTCGATGCTGCTGAAGGACCGCCGATTGGGCCGTGAAATACCCGCAGACCAACGCCAGCCCCCGGCCCAGCACACCGCCGCCTTTTACGCGGTCGAAGCGCATTCGATGCTGGAACTTGAGCCACCGCGCCACACCCGCCTGCGCGGGCTGGTCATGCGGGCCTTCACCAGCCGCCGCATACAGGATCTGGGCCCAGAGATCCGGGCGCTCTGCCGCTCGATCTGCGCGACCTTTCCGTCAGACCCCTTTGATCTTATTGACCTCTATGCCAGCGAAATCCCGGTGATCGTGATTGCAAGGCTGCTGGGCGTGCCCGAGGACATGCGCAGCCAGCTTCTCAGCTGGTCCCATGCCATGGTGGGCATGTACCAGGCTGCCCGCACCCCCGAGATGGAATATGCCGCCGCCGAGGCCGCGCAGGCCTTTTCCGATTTTCTGCGTGGCTATATCGACCTGCGGCGCAGCCAGCCCGGCGATGATCTGATCAGCGAGCTGATTGCGGCTGAAGAAGATGGCACCCAGCTTTCCACCGAAGAACTGATTTCAACCTGCATCCTGCTGCTAAATGCGGGGCACGAAGCCTCAGTGCATACGCTGGGCAATGCGGTGAAAACGCTGCTGGAAACCGGCGCAGATCCGGCCCGCCTCCTTACCAATGATCGCGTGGCCACCACGGTGGAAGAGCTGATCCGCTATGATCCGCCGCTGCATATGTTTACGCGCTATGCCTATGACACGATTGAGGTGAACGGCGTCACACTCAAGCCCGGTGATCAGATTGCCCTGATGCTAGGCGCGGCCAATCGTGACCCCGCGATGTGGGAGGCCCCGGGCCGCTTTAATCCTGATCGGCCCATTCAAACCAATATGGCCTTTGGCGCTGGCCGTCATTTTTGCATCGGCGCAGCGCTAGCGCGGCTTGAGCTGCAAATTGCGCTGCAGGTGTTGTTTGAGAGCTGCCCGAAGCTCACATTAACCGAACCGCCGCGCTACGCGAATATCTACCATTTTCATGGGCTAAATCGGCTAATGGTTCAGGTCTGAGGGGTGCTCAGCGGCAAAAGCGTGGTGGATTTGATCTCTTCCATCGACAGGAGCGCGGTCACATTATGCACCCGCACCTCTGAGATCAGCGCCTGATAGAACACGTCATAGGCACGCGCATTTGCGACGCGCACTTTCAGTATGTAATCAATATCGCCCGCCAGTCGGTGCGCCTCTTGCACTTCTGGGCGATCCTGAAGCGCCTTGAGGAACTTTGCCTGCCAATCGGCCTCATGGGCGCTGGTGCGGATCAGCACAAAGAAACAGGCCTCAAATCCAAGCGCCTCTGCATCCAGCAAAGCCGTTTGTTGCTTGATGATTCCGCCCTCGCGCAGCTTGCGAATACGATTCCAAACCGGCGTCTTGGAAGAGCCCACACGACGGGCAATTTCGTCCAGAGACAACGCCGCATCGCGCTGTAGCTCATCAAGAATTTTCCGATCCATATCGTCTATTCGCAACGCCATTCTCAATTCCTCAGCTATTCAGAACTTTTCGCCGTATTTTCACGATCAGCGAAACGTTTGTTTTAATTTTATCCGACATCTAGCGAATATGGGGAACAATTTCCTATATTGCACTCAAAGTCAAACGCCAAAGGCCACGTCCGATGAAACACTTTCCCATCTTCCTGTCTGTGAAAGGACAGCGCATTGCCCTTTCGGGCGGCGGGGATGCGGCTGTGGCCAAACTGCGTCTGCTGTTGAAAACAGAGGCGTTGCTGACAGTCTATGCCGAAAACGCCACTGCTGAAATCCGCGATTGGGCGGCGGCTGGCCGCCTGACGCTGATTGCGCGCAGCTTGCGTGCGGGCGATCTGGCGGGCGAAGTGCTGTTTTACGCGGCAGACGAAGACGCTGCTGAGGACGCGCGCACCTCGGCCATCGCGCGTGCTGCGGGCGTGTTGGCCAATATCGTCGACAATCTGGAAGACAGCCAATTCATCACCCCGGCAATTGTTGATCGCGACCCGGTCACAGTGGCAATTGGCACCGAAGGCGCCGCGCCGGTTCTGGCCCGCGCAATCAAAGCCGATCTGGAAGAGCGTCTGCCGAGCCATCTGGGCCTGCTGGCGCGTGTCGGCAAAGGCTTTCGCAAAGCCGCAGAGGCCCTGCCCTTTGGCCGCGCCCGCCGCGCCTTTTGGGCGGATTACTATTTCAAAGCAGGCCCGCGCGTGGCCGCCAACGGTTCGGTTGCCGCGCAGCAGGCGCTGGATGAGCTGCTGTTTGAGCACCTCGCGCAAGATGCCGCGCAGGGCCATGTGGCCTTTGTCGGCGCTGGCCCCGGTGATCCCGAATTGCTGACGCTGAAAGCGCGCAAAGCGCTGGATACCGCGGATGTGGTGATCTACGACCGTTTGGTTGCCCCGGAAATTCTGGAACTTGCCCGCCGTGAAGCGCAGCTGATCGATGCCGGCAAAACCCCATACGGGCAGCACACCCCACAAGACACCATCAACGAGATGATCGTTTCGCATGCCAAAGCAGGCCATCAGGTTGTGCGTCTGAAATCCGGTGATGCCACCGTCTTTGGTCGTCTGGACGAAGAGTTGACCGCCTGCGACGCGGCCGGCGTGGCGTATCACGTGGTGCCCGGCATTACGGCGGCCTCTGCCGCTGTGGCCTCCATCGGGCAAAGCCTGACCAAGCGCGGCCGCAATTCTGGCGTGCGCTTCCTGACCGGGCATGATGTGGCAGGCTTTGCCGATCATGACTGGCGTGAGCTGGCGCAGCCCGGCCAAGTCGCGGCCATCTATATGGGCAAGAAAGCCGCGCGCTTCATTCAGGGCCGCCTGATTATGCATGGCGCCGACCCTGCCACCGAAATCACCGTGGTGGAAAACGCCTCGCGCGCCGATCAGCGTGTGCTGGCGACCACGCTTTCCGCCCTTGCAACCGATTTGGCGACCGCAGCGTTCAGCGGCCCGGCCTTGACTTTCCTTGGCCTCTCCCCGCGCGCTGCACAGACGTCGCTGACCAAGATTCAACAACAGGAGCTCGCCTGATATGGCCCGCGCTTTTACACCCAAAGTTGTCACCGCAAACCACCTTCTGGAAGGTGACGTGATCTATATGACCGCCAGTGGCGACTGGACCCGCGAGCTGCGCGACGCTGAGCTGCTGACCGACGAAGCGGATGCGGATCTGCGCCTGCTCGAAGCGCAGCAGCAGACCGCTGTGACCGTTGGTGCCTATCTGGCAGATGCAAAATCCGGCCCCGATGGCCGCCCCGAACCCACCCACTTCCGCGAAGAGTTCCGCCGCACCGGCCCTTCGAACTACTTCCACGGCAAACAGGCAGAGGCATAATCATGTATCAGTACAACGACTTTGACAGCGCCTTTCTGGCTGAACGCAACCGTCAGTTCCGCGCCCAGGTGGGCCGCCGCATCGATGGCTCGCTGACCGAAGATGAATTCCGCCCACTGCGCCTGATGAACGGGCTGTATCTGCAGCTGCACGCTTATATGCTGCGCGTGGCCATCCCTTATGGCACGCTGTCTTCGGCGCAGATGGACAAGCTGGCTCTGCTGGCTGAAAAGTGGGACAAAGGCTATGGCCATTTCACCACCCGCCAGAATATTCAATACAACTGGCCAAAGCTGAACGATGTGCCAGATATGCTGGACGCGCTGGCAGAGGTGAACCTGCATGCGATCCAAACCTCGGGCAACACCATCCGCAACGTGACCGCAGACCATTTTGCGGGCGCATCGGCTGACGAGGTGGCCGATCCGCGCCCTGTGGCGGAATTGATCCGCCAGTGGTCCACAGATCACCCGGAATTCCAGGCGCTGCCACGCAAGTTCAAAATCGCTGTCTCCGGCGCGCGTGACAATGACCGCGCGGTGATTATGGCGCATGACATCGGCCTTTATATCGTTGAAAACGACGCAGGCGAAGTTGGCTACCAGCTGGTGGTCGGCGGCGGTCTGGGCCGCACGCCCATGATCGGCAAAGTGCTGAAGGATTTCATCCGCCAGGACGATCTGCTGGCCTATCTGGAAGCAACCGTTTCGGTCTGGAACCTGCTGGGGCGTCGCGACAACAAATATAAGGCACGCATCAAGATCACCGTACACGAGCATGGCATCGAAGAAATCCGCCGCCGCGTGGAAGATCGCTTTGCTCTGATCCGCCCGACGTTTGGCGGCTTTGACGTCGCATTGCTGAAAGAGATCGAAGCGTTCTTTGCGAACCCGGAATTCACCAGCGCGCCGGTCGATGCCTATACCGCCGCCTATGATGCTGACCCGCTGTTCCGCAGCTGGGCCGATGCCAACCTGTCGGCGCACAAAAATGACGACTATGCGATTGTTACCATTTCGCTGAAGAAACACGGCGAAACACCGGGCGACGCCAGCGCCGCGCAGATGCGCGCCATGGCCGAACTGGCCCGCCAATATGGCCATGACGAGCTGCGCATCAGCCATGAGCAGAACGTGATCCTGCCGCATGTGCATAAATCCCATCTGCCGGCGATCTATGCCGCGCTGAAAGAGCAGGATCTGCACACCGCGAATATCGGCCTGATTTCCGATATCATCGCCTGCCCCGGTATGGATTATTGCGCGCTGGCAACCGCCCGCTCGATCCCTGTGGCGCAGCAGATTGCAACCCGCTTTGACGAACTGAAGCTGGAGCATGACATCGGCCATCTGCAGATCAAGATCTCGGGCTGCATCAACGCTTGTGGCCACCACCATGTCGGTCACATCGGCATTCTTGGCCTGGACCGCGCGGGCGTCGAAAACTACCAGATCACCCTGGGCGGTGACGCGACCAACACGGCGGCCATCGGGCAGCGCGTTGGTCCGGGCTTTGCCTATGATGAAATCGTACCGGCAATCGAACGCACGGTGCGGGGCTATCTTGACCTGCGCGAGGACGAAAACGAGACGTTTATCGAAACGTTCAACCGCGTCGGCCTCGCCCCGTTCAAAGCCTATATTTACCCTGAGGCGCAGGCCAATGCCGCATGATCTCATCACAGACAGCTCGGCTGTGTCCGCTGTGAACCTGAGCGCGTCGGATCAGCCTGATCCGCTGCGCGAAAAGGTCGCCGCGCTCAACAGCCGCTACAAGCACCACTCGGCCACCGCCGTGCTGGAGCGTGCGCTGAAAGACCCTGATGTGGGCAAGCTGACCATGGTCAGCTCCTTCGGGGCGGAAAGCGTGGCGCTGCTGCATCTGGTGGCCATGGTGGACAATTCGGTGCCCGTGCTTTTTGTGGACACCGAAATGCTGTTTGCCGAGACGCTCGAATATCAGCTGGAAATCACCGAGCGGCTGAACCTCAGCAATGTGCAGGTGATCCGCGCAAGCGCTGCGACGCTTGATGCCGAAGACCCCGATGGCACGCTGCATCAGCGTGACACGGATGCCTGCTGTGCCCTGCGCAAAACCCGCCCCTTGCAAAAGGCGCTGCGCGGTTATGATGGTTGGATCACCGGACGCAAACGTTTTCAGGCGGGCACGCGCGCGCAGCTCGAATTCTTTGAGATCGAAGATTTCACCGGCCGCATCAAGGTGAACCCGCTGGCCTTTTGGGCCCCCGAAGATGTACGCGCCTATCTGGAAGAAAACCGCCTGCCGAAACATCCGCTGGTGGCCAAAGGCTACCCCTCGATCGGCTGCGCCCCTTGCACAAGCCCGGTGAAACCGGGAGAAGACCCAAGATCAGGCCGCTGGCGCGGTCAGGATAAAACCGAATGCGGCATCCATTTTGTCAATGGCAAGATGGTGCGCAAAGGAGAAACAGCATGAGTGTGATTGTCACCGATTCCGGCTTTGCCGCCGATGATTGGACCAAAGGCTTTGTGGCCGAGTTTGAAACCGCCGCGGCCAATGATGTGGCCGCGCTGGATCTGGCCTCTGACACCAGCCCGGAAAGCCTGAGCAACCTGCTCAGCTCGGTTGAGATGATCCGGGTGGATTTCCCATCGGCGGCGGACGGGCGCGGCTTTACCATTGCGCGCCAATTGCGCCTGATGGGCTACAAAGGCCGCTTGCGGGCCAAGGGACACGTGCTGGCGGACCAATACGCCATGGCGCGTCGCTCGGGCTTTGACGAGGTGGAAATCTCGGACGATCTCGCCGCGCGTCAACCCGAAGACCAATGGCTGTTCCGCGCCGACTGGCAGGCCCACGATTATCAGTCGCGCCTGCGCGCCAAGAGCTAACGACAAAGGGCAATTGCACGCAGCTCATGCCGGAGTTGCCGAGATTGCCCTTTTTACCTGACTAGAAACTGTTACATGGAGGGCGGGTAATACCGCCCGATTTGACGATATGAATGAGCAAACCGCAGTGACCGAAGCATCTGCCGTAGCGGCACCCAAAAAACCCGCCCTGCCTGACCCGCAGACCGTGACCGAAGTGAAACATTGGACAGATCGTCTGTTTTCTTTCCGCTGCACCCGTCCGGCCTCTTTGCGATTCCGGTCTGGTGAATTTGTGATGATCGGTCTGATGGGCGATCCTGACCCCAAGACCGGCAAGCAGAAACCTTTGCTGCGGGCCTATTCCATCGCCTCCCCGTCCTGGGATGAAGAGATGGAATTTTACTCGATCAAAGTGCAGGACGGTCCGCTGACCTCCAAGCTGCAGCACATCAAAGTCGGTGACGAAATCATCCTGCGTCCCAAACCCGTGGGCACATTGGTGCATGACGCGCTGATCCCGGGCAAACGCATCTGGTTCTTTGCGACCGGCACCGGCTTTGCGCCATTTGCCTCGCTGCTGCGCGAGCCTGAGACCTATGAGAAATTCGACGAAGTCATCATCACCCACACCTGCCGCGAAGCCGGTGAGCTGACCTATGGTGCGGAGCTGATCGAAAGCCTGAAGCACGATGAGCTGCTCAATGAGGTGATCGGCGAAGGCTTCTGGAAGAAGATCAAATACTACCCGACCACCACCCGCGAAGAGAGCCCGAAGATGGGCCGCATCACGGACCTCATGCGCTCTGGCGAAGCCTTCAAAGACCTTGGGGTTGAGCCGCTGAACCCAGACACCGACCGCGCGATGATCTGTGGCAACCTGGCGTTTAACCTTGAGCTGAAGGACCTGTTTGAGAACACCTATGGTCTGGAAGAAGGCGCAAACTCCAAGCCAGCGCACTACGTGGTTGAGAAAGCCTTCCTCGACTAAAACGTCGCGACGTTGAAAGAACAACAAAAGCCGCCTTTCGGGGCGGTTTTTTTGTGGCTGGGGCCCGTGGCCGCGACAAAAGAAAACCGCATGGCCAAACGGCCACGCGGTTTCCGATGTGTTTATGCGCTAAAGCTTATTGTTCTGGTGCAATGCCCAAAGCTTCGCGGATGGTGCCAAGCGCGTCGCTCAGCAGCGCCGGATCGTCCTGAACACGCTGCAGCGTTTGCTCCAGTACCGTTTTCTGCAGGGCTGGCAGGTCGACACCCTCAAGCACTTTCGAGACAGCCTCCATGTTGAAGTTCTCAACAGTCAGAAGATCCGTCAGAGCCATGTCTTGGCCCTCAACCTCAACCATCGTGTCGGCGCTCAGCTCAGCATCCGCGGTGCCTTCCATCGCCTCGGTCTCGGCCATGGCTTCTGCGTCAGCTGTCGTCTCAGCATCCGTCGCGCCCTCGACCGCTTCGGCGGTCTCGCTCATCGCCTCTTCCGTGGCCTCGGCAGTCTCACTCATCGCTTCTTCGGTGGCTTGCGCCGTTTCGGCGACCGCCTCTTCAGTCGCTTCTGCAGTCTCGCTCGCGGCCTCTGCGGTGTCCTCAGCCATGTCTGCGGCGGTGGTTTCCGCAGTTTCGGCTGCGTTTTCGGTGAGGTTCAGCGCTTCGGACGCGGCGTTTTCCGCCTCAGCGACCAATTCGTCAGCCTTGTTTTGCGCTTCTTCAACCAATGCCTTGGCTTCATCCTGCACCTGCTGCACGGCCTCTTCCGCCGCTTCGGTCACAGCCTCAACCGCGGTTTCCACTTCGGCCTCAACCTCAGCAACGGTCTCTTCGGCCTCAACTGGGGCTGGCGCTGTCACTTCTGCTTCGGCCTGCACCGCGGTCGTTGTCTCGACCTCTGGCTCATCCGTAATTTGCCAAATGGCAACCCCGCCAACGACGGCTGCAACGGCAACCCAGATCAAATTCTTCATGGGATCTACTCCAATTCTATTGTCTTCTCGCGAATGCGAGACATATTTCCCGTGTCACATCAATTGTATCACGAAGAAAATAGAACAAGGGGAAAGCCGCGATATTTGCATCAAATCCGCTGATTATCGGGTTGAATCGGCTGAAAGCCACCTATAGTTTGTGGCATCAAATCTGCTAATTATTGAAGGATCAAAACCATAGCCCGCAGACCACATAACGCGCCTCCGCAGCGCGATACAGGCCCTCGCATCAATGATCGCATCCGTGCACCGGAAATTCGACTGATTGGCGCAGAAGGCGAAAACCACGGTGTAGTCAGCCCCGCCAAAGCCATGTCGCTGGCGCGTGAGGTCGATCTGGACCTGGTCGAAATTTCGCCAAATGCCACGCCGCCCGTCTGTAAGATCATGGACTATGGCAAGTTCAAATACGAACAGCAAAAGCGCGAATCCGAGGCGCGTAAAAAGCAAACCACCATTCAGGTGAAAGAGGTGAAATTCCGCCCCAACACCGACACGCATGACTACGAAGTCAAAATGCGCAATGTGGTTAAGTTCTTGGAAAAGGGTGACAAGGTCAAAGTGACCCTGCGCTTCCGTGGCCGTGAAATGGCGCACCAGAACCTGGGCCGTGAGCTGCTGGAACGTGTGGCCGAGGACACCAAGGAATTGGGCAAAGTCGAAAACTTCCCCAAGATGGAAGGCCGCCAGATGGTCATGCTGATTGGGCCGCTGGCGAAATAAGCCGCGCTCAATTTGACAGTTTGAAACCCCGGCCCTCGTGGTCGGGGTTTTGCTTTTGGCGACAGTTGGGTGCCTCAGCTGCGCCGCGTTTCAATATTTCTGAATTTGCTCGGCCTGACAGGTGATGTCGTAATACCCCGCCTTGTCTTTGACAAAGATATGTTTCGTCAGCTGCAAATCAGCCCCGGGATCGATGCAGCCTGCCGCAATGGCCAGCCGATCGCCGCCGCCCTTCATCTTGTAAAACAAGCTTGATCCGCACTCCGCGCAGAACCCGCGCTGCGCAAAGCCCGACGATTGATACCACCGCAGCCCCGACTTGTCCTGAAACACCAAAGCGCTTTCCTGCGCCACGGTCGAGGCCCAGACATGGCCGCTGGTGCGGCGGCACTGCGAACAATGACAGGCCGTCACCTCCCGCCGCACCGCAGTGACCGTAAATGTGACAGCCCCACATTCGCATCGCCCTGATGGCATCCTGACCTCCTGTCTTTTGTCCGCCCCGCAGCCTGCTGACGGACCGCGCAAATAGCAAGCCTCCTTTCATTCACCCAAAAGGTTGACTGATAGCGCGCGACATGTTATTCACCCATATGGTTGAACGAAGTGATGACGCCCAGCTCAGCGACATTCTGAAAGCCGCCAGCGATCCGACCCGACGCGCCCTGCTTACGCTGCTCGCGCAGCACGGCCCGTCGCGTGTGACCGCCCTGGCCCAGCATTTCGACATGAGCCTGAATTCCGTGTCCAAGCACATCAAAGTGCTGGAACGCGCCGGGTTGGTCGCACGCCGCACAGAATGGCGTGAACACATCATCGAGGTGCAAATGGCGCCGCTGCGGCGCATCGACACCTGGTTTGCCGACCTGCGCTCGATATGGGCCCTCCGCCTTGAGGCGCTGAATGAGATTTTGACAAAGGAGACTGCCAATGACGACTGACATCCGCAAAGACCTGCATCTCAGCGTGGATCATGTGATCAATGCCGCCCCCGAGGTGGTATATAACGCCTGGCTCAACCCGGAAACGCTGGCCAAATTCATGCGCCCTGCCCCCGGGATGGGCGCGCCCAAGGTCAGCAATGATCCGCGCGAAGGCGGCGCGTTTGAAATCATCATGAGCCCCGGTGATCAGCATCTGCCCCATCGCGGCATCTATCGCAAACTCTCACCCCATGATCAGATTGTCTTTACATGGGAAAGCGCCTTTTCCCCCGCCGGCTCCGAGGTCACGATTGATCTGCGCCCCGAAGGGGATGGCACCCATGTGACCCTGACCCATGTGACCTTCTTTGGCGAAGAAGAACGCGACAACCACCAGCAGGGTTGGGCGCAAATCCTGGCCACGCTGGCCGAAACTTTGGCCTGAAACACCCGGAAGGAGCGAGATCATGGAACCTCTGAATATCACCGCCGTTCTGGCCGGCACGGCCCTGTCCTTTGTGGCGGGCTGGGCCTATTACAGCCCCAAGGCGCTTGGGCGCAGCTGGGCGACAGGCAGCGGCATCAGCCCCGAGCCGCCAGCAACCCTGCCCTGGGCGGCCATGGCGCTGCAACTCATCGGGCTTTTTCTGCTGGCGCTTGTGGTTGGGCTGACCGCGCAAAGCAATGCGCTTTTCACCGCGATCTTTGCCATTCTGGCAGCGGCCGGCATGGTGATGGCGCAGGATGCCTTCAGCCAGAAATCCGGCACCGCCACCTTAATTGACGGCGGCTATGTGGTGCTTGCAGGGGTTTTGATGATCCTCTGTCAGGGCCTGCTCTGATTCAAACCCGCTGTGGCGTGCAGCGCTACAGTGATCGACATAGCCACAGACCTAATTTTTCATACCGCAGCCGTGCAAACCCCCTAGCACGGCTGCGTCATCTTGTGTAATCCGGCGACATGACCCAAAGCCTGACCATTGCCCGCCCCGATGACTGGCACCTGCACCTGCGCGATGGCGCAATGCTGCAAGCCGTCCTACCGGAATCCGCCCGCCATTTCGCCCGTGCCATCATCATGCCCAATCTGGTGCCGCCGGTTGTGACCCACGCCGATGCCGCAGCGTATCACCAGCGTATCCTGGCTGCCCTGCCGGCGGATCAGTCGTTTGACCCGCTGATGGTGCTCTACCTCACCGAAGAAACCGACCCCGAAGATGTCGCCGCCGCCCATGCCAGCGGTCTGGTCAAAGCGGTCAAGCTTTATCCCGCCGGGGCCACCACCAACTCTGCCTCTGGCGTGCAGGATTTTGACAAGGTGCGCGGCGTGCTGGAAAAAATGGCTGAAATCGGCCTGCCGCTCTGCGTGCATGGCGAAGTCACCAATTCCGACATCGACATCTTTGACCGCGAAGCTGTGTTCATTGACCGGGTGCTCGACCCCATTCGCCGCGCCACACCGGGCCTGCGGGTGGTGATGGAACATATCACCACTAAGGATGGCGTCGATTATGTCAAAGCCAACGACAGCGATCTGGGCGCAACCATCACCACGCACCATCTGATCATCAACCGCAACCACATCCTCGCAGGCGGCATCAAGCCGCATTACTACTGCCTGCCCGTGGCCAAACGCGAAAGCCACCGCCTTGCTCTGCGTGCCGCAGCAACCTCGGGGGATGCGCGGTTTTTCCTCGGCACGGATTCTGCGCCGCATATCGACCCGCTGAAAGAAAACGCCTGTGGCTGCGCCGGCTGTTTCACCGCCACCAATACCATGGCGCTGCTGGCCCATGTGTTCGAAGAAGAAGGCGCGCTGGATCAGCTGGAGAAATTCGCCTCGCGCAATGGCCCCGGTTTTTATGGCCTGCCCGTAAATACCGAGACTCTGACACTCACAAAGTCAGACCAACCAACACAATTCCCAGAAAAAATCGCCAGTGGCGACGGCCCTGTCACCGTCTTTGATCCGGGCTTCCCGGTCTACTGGGATGTCGCCTAGGCTTCATCTTTTCTCAAATACTCCCGCCGGAGGCGCCCGCGCCCTCGGCCCTTCCGCAGCTTCACAGTCTCAGCAAAGGACGCCCGCGCCATGATCCCGACCAGCTATCCTGCCAAAGAAGAAATCGCCCGCCTCACCGCGCGCATGCTTTTGGAAATCAAGGCCGTGAACTTCAACACCGACGAGCCGTTTATTCTGGCGTCTGGCCTGCCCTCGCCGAGCTATATCGACTGCCGCAAGCTGATCTCGTTCCCGCGTATCCGCAGCACGCTGATGGATTTCCTCAGCATCACAGTGATGCGCGAGGCGGGCTTTGAAGCCTTTGACAATATCGCTGGCGGGGAAACCGCGGGTATTCCTTTTGCGGCGCTGGTCGCCGATCGCATGGCGCTGCCGATGACCTATGTGCGCAAGAAACCCAAAGGCTATGGCCGCAACGCCCGGATCGAAGGCGCGATGAGCGACGGCGAGCGGGTGCTGCTGGTGGAAGATCTGACCACCGATGGCGGCTCCAAACTGTCGTTTGTCGATGCGATCCGCGACACTGGGGCGACCTGTGGCCATACGGCGGTGATTTTCTACTACGATATCTTCCCGGAAACCGAAAAAACGCTCGGCGATCACGGCGTGGCGCTGCATTACCTTTGCACCTGGTGGGATGTTCTGGCCGAAGCGCGGGCGCAAAATGCCTTTTCTGAAGAGACTTTGGCCGAGGTGGAGCGCTTCCTGAAGGATCCGCGCGCCTGGCAAGAGGCAAATAAACGCGACTAAACCTGTGGACAGATTGTGCATATCTTTCGCCGATTCTCTGATTCGGCGGCGAAAGGCCATGTCAGATTTGGCGGTTTCGCTGTGATGTGACACACTATCTAGGCGCAGCGCGAATCTGCGCCACCAAAGGTCAAAAAGACCCACAGGCTTATCCACGGGTTATCCCCGCAGATTTCAAGATAGGCGGCACCGGTGCTTCTGGCTACAAGAACAGCCAAGGACCATGCCGCAGACACCTAAGACCCGCGCATGACCGGGGGAGCAGTATGAACGAGATTTCGACCATCAATCCGGTTGGCCCAGAGACGCAGAATGCCGACCCGATGCCGCATTCCATTGAGGCTGAGCAACAGCTTTTGGGCGCGATCCTGACCAACAACGATATCTATGACCGCGTTGCCTCGGTGATCAACGCCAGCCATTTTTATGACCCGGTGCACGCCCGCATCTATGAGGTTGCCGCCGCGCGCATCGCCAAAAACAACCTCGCCTCCCCGGTGACGCTCAAAGCTTTCCTTGAGGATGACGAAGGTCTGAAAGAACTGGGCGGCCCGGCCTATCTGGCGCGCCTCGCCGGGGCAGCCATCTCGGCCTATGCGGCCAAAGACTATGCGCAGATGATCTATGACATGGCGATCCGCCGTGAACTCATCGGCCTTGGTCACACCATCGCGGACCGCGCACAGCAGATGGACGTAACCGAAGAGCCGCGCGAACAGATCGTTCAGGCGGAACAGGCGCTTTATAAACTTTCCGAGCAGGGCAAGACCGACAGTGGCTTTGTCTCCTTCCTGAAGGCGGTGACAGAAGCGGTGCAAACCGCCAACGCCGCCTATCAGCGGGATGGGGGGCTGGCCGGTGTCTCCACCGGGTTGATCGATCTAGATGCCAAACTGGGTGGGCTACATCCATCCGACTTGTTGATTCTCGCCGGGCGTCCGTCGATGGGGAAAACCTCGCTGGCGACCAACATCGCCTTTAACGTCGCCAAAGCCTATAAAAAGGGCATCCGCCCCGATGGCACCGAAGGCGCGGTCGAGGGCGGTATCGTCGGCTTTTACTCGCTTGAAATGAGCTCAGAACAGTTGGCGGCGCGGATTCTGTCGGAAGCCTCCGAGGTGCCCTCCCAGCAGATCCGCCGCGGCGACATGACCGAACAGGAATTCCGCCGTTTTGTCGATGCCGCCAAGGCGCTTGAGGCCTGCCCGCTTTACATCGACGACACCCCCGCCCTGCCCATCGCGCAGCTGGCGGCGCGGGCGCGGCGCCTCAAACGGACCCATGGGCTGGATGTGCTGATCATCGACTATCTGCAGCTCTGTCGCGGCACCGCAGAGAACCGTGTGCAGGAGATCGGCGAGATTTCCATGGGCATGAAAGCCATCGCCAAAGAACTCAACATCCCCGTCATCGCGCTCTCGCAGCTGTCGCGGTCGGTGGAAAGCCGGGATGACAAACGCCCGCAACTCTCAGACCTGCGTGAATCAGGCTCCATCGAGCAGGACGCCGACGTGGTCATGTTCGTTTTCCGGGAAGAATATTACAAAGAACGCGAAAAACCGGGCGAACATGACCTCGAAAAAATGGCCACGTGGCAGGAAGAGATGGAGCGGCTGCATGGCCGCGCCGAGGTAATTATTGGCAAGCAGCGTCACGGCCCCATCGGCACCGTGGATCTGTCGTTCGAAAGCCAATTCACCCGTTTTGGCAACCTGGTGAAGCCCTGGCAACAGGATCAGGGCGCGCATTGATCCGGGGCGCTGAGCTGCGGCGCAAGGTGGCAGAACCGACACGGTTTGCCACCGCCAGCGCCGCCGCCCTGAACGCATTGCCGGCAAAGCACAAAAGCGCTTGACC
The DNA here is from genome assembly GCF_028369055.1 of Cognatishimia sp. SS12. Taxonomy (GTDB): domain Bacteria; phylum Pseudomonadota; class Alphaproteobacteria; order Rhodobacterales; family Rhodobacteraceae; genus Cognatishimia. The sequence continues at coordinate 772,220 of NZ_JAQNCZ010000001.1, forward strand.
TGACGCGCTCGGCGCTTCAACAAACAGCCATGTCTACAGCAACGCTTTCCATTGATCTGTCTGCCCTTGTGCGCAATTGGCGCGCGCTGGATGCAAAATCCACTTGCGAGACTGGCGCCGTCGTCAAAGCCGATGGCTACGGTCTGGGGGTCGCCCGCGTCGCCCGCGCGCTGGCCCAGGCCGGGGTACGCAAATTTTTCGTGGCCGCCACCGAAGAAGGCGTCGCCGTGCGCCAAGCGCTTGGCCCGGGGCCGGAAATCAACGTCTTCTCCGGCCATATGCCCGGCGATACCGATATGATCCATGACATGCAGTTGACCCCGATGATCAATTCCATCGATCAAATGCTGCGCCATGTCGAAAGCCTGCCGGGCGCACCTTTTGGGGTGCAGCTGGACACCGGCATGAACCGCCTTGGCATGGAACCTGCCGAATGGGCCGCCCTGCGCGAGATCGCCGTGCAGCAAAACGCAACCCTAATCATGTCACATCTGGCTTGCGCGGATGAGCCGGAACACGCGATGAACGCCCAGCAGCTGGCGCAGTTCAAAGACATGACCTCCGGCCTGAACATCCCGCGCAGCCTCTCGGCGACCGGCGGCATCCTTTTGGGCAAAGACTATCACTTTGACCTGACCCGCCCCGGTGTTGGCCTTTACGGCGGTGCCCCTTTTGCCGATGCAGAGCCGGTGGCGCATGTGTCGATCCCGGTGATCCAATGCCGCGACCTGGAGGCTGGCGAAACCGTTGGCTACTCCAACACCTGGACCGCCGCGCGCCCAAGCCGTGTTGCCACCATTGCCGCTGGCTATGCCGATGGTCTGCTGCGCGCCATGGGCCCGGATATCTCGGTCTATCACGGCAGCGAGGCCTGCCCGGTCATCGGCCGCATTTCCATGGATATGATTGGCGTGGATATCACCGATCTCGGCGAAGACCCGCGCGAACTCGACATTCTGACCGAAGATCAGACCGTTGATGTTCTGGCTGAGGCCGCGGGCACCATCGGCTATGAAATCCTCACCTCGCTTGGCGCGCGCTATCAGCGGCGGTATCTCTCATGATCCTGCTCAGCCCGCTGCAGCATCTCGGACGCGCGGTTCTGGGACTGCTGGCCACCATCGGCCAGGTGGCGATTTTTGCCTTTGACGGGCTCAGCCACATGCTGCGCCCGCCGTTTTACTGGCGCGAGTTTCTCGCCGCGCTGTTGCAGATCGGCTGGCTGTCGCTGCCGGTGGTCGGGCTGACCGCCTTTTTCACCGGCGGTGCCCTTGCCTTGCAGATCTATGCTGGCGGCGCCCGTTTCAGCGCCGAAGCGGTCGTGCCGCAGATTGTCGCCATTGGCATGGTGCGCGAACTGGGCCCTGTTTTGGTCGGCCTGATGATTGCCGCGCGGGTCACATCCTCGATTGCCGCTGAAATCGCCACTATGAAAGTGACCGAGCAGATTGACGCGCTGGTGACACTTTCGACTCACCCGATGAAGTATCTCACCGCCCCGCGTGTGCTCGCCGCGTTGATTGTGGTGCCGATTTTGGTCGGCATTGGCGATATCATCGGCATTTTTGGCGGCTATGTGGTTGGGGTGCAACAGCTGGGGTTCAACTCTGCCAGCTATCTGAAAAACACCGCCGACTTTCTGGAGCTCTCTGACATCCTCAGCTCGCTGATCAAAGGGGCCGCGTTTGGCGGGATCGCCGCCACGATGGGCTGTTATTTCGGTATGCAATCCGGGCGCGGTGCCCAGGGCGTCGGCCAGGCCACCAAAGCCTCGGTTCAGGCCGCGGCGGTGCTGATCCTGGCGGCCAATTTCATTCTCACATCGGTGTTCTTCTCGTCATGATCACGCTGGAAAACGTTCACAAGAGCTTTGGGCCAAAACAGGTGCTGCGCGGGGTGGATCTGACGATCCCCAAAGGCGAAAGCATGGTGATCATCGGCGGCTCGGGCACTGGCAAATCGGTGGCCTTAAAATGCGTGCTGGGGCTGATCACCCCGGATCAGGGCCGCATCCTTGTCGATGGGCAGGACGCTGCCCGGGCCGAGCGGGATGCCTTTTTGGCGCGCTTTGGCATGCTGTTTCAGGGCGGCGCGCTGTTTGACAGTCTAAGTGTCTGGCAGAACGTGGCTTTTCGCCTGCTGCGCGGCTCTCTCAAACGGCCGAAAGCCGAGGCCCGCGAGATCGCGATCGAAAAACTGCGCCGCGTGGGGCTGACCCCGGATGTGGCGGATCTTTTCCCCTCAGAACTCTCGGGCGGCATGCAGAAACGGGTCGGACTGGCCCGCGCCATTGCCGCAGAACCAGAGATCATATTCTTTGATGAACCCACCACCGGGCTTGACCCGATCATGTCCGGCGTCATCAATGATCTGATCCGTGAAATCGTGGTGGAAATGGGTGCAACCGCCATGACCATCACCCACGACATGACCAGCGTGCGCGCCATCGCCGACAAGGTCGCCATGCTGCATGACGGCGTGATCAAATGGACAGGTCCCGTGGCGCAGCTGGACAGCAGCGGCGATCCGCATTTGGATCAGTTCATCCATGGCCGCGCCGAGGGGCCAATTGCCGCCGTGCGCTAGACCAAAACCCGCGCTTTTCAACACATAACATCGCAATTTCCCGCCCCCGCTTCGGAGGGTGAATTTTTTGCTTGCCAGCGCTCGACTCTCCCCCGTCGCGCCCTACTTCTTTGGCATCCGGTTGTTTATCAACAGAAATTTCTTGCCAGATAGGCAACCGGGTGAGAGGATAGAGACTAGGGGATAGAAAAATGGGTAATGGTTTCAGCAAGTTTCTGCTGACAGGTCTGGGTGTGATCCAGGCCTCAGCTTTGGTAATTCTTCTCGGTCTGGCTCTTGCCATGGGCCTTATGTCGGCGCTGGCCGCCTTGGGCGTCTGGCCTTGGCTTTCACTTGATCTGCGCTTTGGCGAAACGGAAATCGCCAATGCCGGCATGATTCTGCAACTTGGCCTGACGGCATTGGCCTTTGGCCTTTTTGCCTTCCTGCCCAGCCATAATCGCATCATGCAGCTTGAGCGCAGCCACCGTAAATTCCGCATGAATATGAAAGACGTGGCCGAGGCCTATTGGCTCAGCCACAGCGCCGACCGCGCCGATACTTTCAAACTTGCGGGGGAATTTGATTCTATTCGCGAACGCCTCACGCACATGCGCAATCATCCGGACCTCAAAGAACTGGAACCGGAGATCTTAGAGATCGCCGCCCAAATGTCGCATCAGTCGCGGGACCTGGCCAAAGTCTATTCTGACGAAAAAGTCGCCCGCGCCCGGCAGTTCCTTGAACAACGTCAAACCGAGGTCGACGCGCTGACAGATCGCATCGACATGGCGCAGCAGACCTGCGAAAGCCTGAAACGCTGGCTTGCCGATGTCGAAGCCGATGAGCGCAGCGCAGCAACGCAGATCGAGCGGCTGGAAGCCGATCTGATGGAGCTATTGCCCGAACTTGGCTATGAGCTGGACGACGATCCAACCATCGTCAAACTTGCCCCAAAAATGCCGGGCGACGACAAAAAGAAACGCCGCGATCAGTCACAGCCGAAACACTAGGCCCGCGCGCTTCATCTTTTCCAAAATACTCCCGCCGGAGGCAGCGCAACATCTGCCCCCGGCGCAGTCACCTCATAAACAGGTGTCGTTGCGCCGCAATTGCGCTACACCACGCGCATGTTGCGTATTCTCAATCTCGCCCTGCTTGTCCTCTTCCCCATCAGCTGGGCAGCGCCGTTGATGCGCGCGGGGCTGTTGCCGCTGTTTGGTCTGTCGGAAGTTTCCGTCCTCTCCGGTCTGGCGACGCTCTGGCACAGCGATATTGTGCTGGCGCTTCTGGTGGCGTTTTTTGCGCTATTCGCCCCCATATGCAAAACCATTCTTATCGCCCTGATCCATTTTGGCCGCGCGTCAGAAAACCTCTTGAAGCCATTAACAATACTCGGAAAATTTGCGATGGCTGATGTGTTCTTGATTGCGATATATATCGTTTTGGTCAAAGGCATCGGCCTTGGCCATGTGCAGACCGCCTGGGGGCTGTATTTGTTCACGGCCTGCATTTTTGCCTCGTTGATCATTAGCCATTTGACGCGCCGCCCATAAGGGGGCAAAACGAGAACATGGCAAAATCAAAACTCAGCTTTTCCTGTTCGGCCTGCGGGTCGGTGTTCAACAAATGGTCCGGGCGCTGCGATGGCTGCGGCGAATGGAACACCATTTCCGAAGACACCCCGATTTCTTCCGGCCCGTCCAGCGCCACGCTTGGGGCCTCCAAGGGCAAATCCATCGCGCTGACCGATCTGCGCACCGAGGAAGCCCCCCCACCCCGCACATTCTCGGGACTTTCAGAGCTGGACCGTGTTTTGGGCGGCGGGCTGGTGCCGGCCTCGGCTACATTGGTGGGCGGTGATCCAGGCATCGGCAAATCCACGCTGCTCTTGCAAGCGGCCGCGCAATTTGCCCGGCAGGGGCTGAAAACCATCTATGTCAGCGGCGAAGAGGCCTCCGCCCAGGTACGCATGCGCGCGCAGCGGCTCGGCTTGACCGATGCGCCGGTGCAACTGGCCGCAGAAACCAACCTGCGCGATATTCTGACCACGCTGGATGTGGAAAAGCCGCAGCTTGCCATCATTGATTCCATCCAAACCATGTGGAGCGATACGGTCGGCTCAGCCCCCGGATCGGTCAGTCAGGTGCGCGCGGCGGCGCATGAGCTGACCTCTTTTGCCAAACGCAAGAATATCGCTGTCATTCTGGTGGGCCATGTCACTAAGGACGGGCAGATTGCCGGGCCACGTGTGGTGGAACATATGGTTGACACGGTGCTCTATTTCGAAGGCGAGCGCGGCCATCAATTTCGCGTGCTGCGCGCGGTGAAAAACCGCTTTGGGGCCTCGGATGAAATTGGCGTGTTTGAAATGACTGGGCGCGGGCTGGCCGAAGTCACCAACCCCTCTGCGCTGTTTCTGTCAGAACGCGGCACGCCTGCGCCCGGCTCTGTTGTCTTTGCCGGGATTGAAGGCACGCGCCCGGTGCTTGTCGAACTGCAGGCGCTGGTCGCGCCCAGCCCGCACGCGCAGCCACGCCGCGCGGTTGTCGGTTGGGACAGCGCGCGCCTTGCGATGATTCTCGCAGTGCTCGAAGCGCGCTGCGGCATCCCCTTTACCGGGCTGGATGTCTATCTGAACGTCGCGGGCGGCATGAAGATCAGCGAGCCAGCCGCCGACCTCGCCGTGGCGGCCGCGCTGCTTTCGGCGCGCGAAGACGCCAGTATCCCCGCGGAAACCGTGGTATTTGGCGAAATTTCTCTCTCGGGCGCGCTGCGACCGGTCAGCCAGACAGAAAACAGGTTGAAAGAAGCCCAAAAACTTGGTTTCACCTCTGCAATAGCCCCAAAAGGGGGGAAATCGCCGGATGTGCCGGGCATGGCGCTCAACACTCTTGGGGATTTGACTCAATTCGTGGGCGACATATTTGGCGCTGGGTAGCGTCAAAACAGAGGGACAGGACTGAACTATGGATGGTTTCACCATTATCGACGGCGTTGTCGCGGGCGTCATTATTGTGTCTGCCTTGCTGGCCTATTCGCGCGGACTGGTACGCGAAGGCATGGCGATTGTGGGCTGGTTGGCCGCCGCTGTTTTGGCCTTTCTCTTTGCGCCGCAGATCGAACCTCTGGTGAAAGAGGTGCCCTATGTCGGCCAATATCTGGCAGACAGCTGCGAGCTGGGCATTATTGCCGGCTTTGCCGCGGTCTTCGCGGCCGCGCTGGTGGTGGTCTCACTCTTCACACCGCTGTTTTCCTCGCTGGTGCAGCGCACCGCTTTGGGCGGTCTGGATCAGGGGCTTGGCTTTCTCTTCGGGGTTTTGCGCGGCATTCTTCTCGTGGCGATTGCCTTTTTTGTCTATGAAACCGTTGTCACCAGCCAGGACATCCCGATGGTCGACAACAGCCGCTCCGCCGTGGTCTTTGCCCAGATGACCGGCCAGATCGAAGAACGCGACCCCGCCCAAGCACTGGGGTGGATCACCTCACAATACGAAGAGCTGGTGGGCCACTGCAGCGCATAAGCTGCACGGTACAATCGACGGTATGACAAAGCCCGGCCATGCGCCGGGCTTTTTTGGTGGGCTGGGGGTTAAGGCGGATAGCAGGCGAGAGGCCAAAGCGTCGGATGCTGCACCATGCACCGATGTCCGCTGCTCAAGCTATGGATATAAACCTGACAAAACTAAACCGGGTTTTGCAAAGGGCTTGTGGCTCAAGATTTTTAAAGGGATGGACAGGTTGTTTTTGATTTATTCATTTAAATCGTGAAGTAGCGCGTTGCGCATGATTGCCCATTGTATTGTTCTTCTTCCGATAGCCGTTTGAACATCCAAAGGGTATTCACGTGCAAATCGACGGGTGCTCCGATGTAGTTTGACGCCGCAGTGGCGGTGGTCAGAAGTTCAGCATACAAGAATGGGTTTTCCTCTTTCGTGACTAGGCCGGTGTCGGCGGTCCAGACAAAGGAAACGTCTGGCTTCGAGCTGTTATGTTCCGACCGAGAGATTCCAAAGGTTGCAATGTCCGTTACACGAATGGGCCAAATTTCTTTGCCAATGATGACACCCTCTGGATCACGCAGCACAACATCCGGTCTCAAGTAGCTGTTACCGAAGTCGACAAATGCCTCATAGCTCAGTTCGCTCCCATTTGGTAGTTTTACACACTGGCCAAACTTCAGCGAATATACCGAGACGAGCGCGCTTAGGGCTAGGCCACCTAGGATTGCAAAGCCACTCAATGTGACGATGAAGACGCGAAAAACTGAGATCATTCTGTATAACTGCTCCGAGTTGCATCTGCATAGATTCGCCCTTCGACCGAGCCGGACCATGTTCCGGTGATGGAATAGGGCTTCCCATCGCGAACACCTAGTCTTTGCGGGCCACCAGTTGGCAATCCAGTGCGGCCTCTCAAATAGTCGTTCAAAGGCCTGTGAATATTATCGTAGAGGATACTTCCGGGGCGGTAGTCATCTACTTCCACCCCGACGTCCAATGGGTCCGCGAATTCGTCATCAAGATAAAGGTCCAAGCTGCCTGAAAAGTCGATGATACCGTTTTGGGCCACGCTTTGCCCAGAGAATGATCCACCGATTGTGGTGTCGCCGATACTGAAGACAACTCCTGTCATATCATACGTATTTTCAAAGCCATAAGAGACGGATCCACCACGCGCACTTCTTGCTGCATCCGCTATTTGGTCTTGAAGTTCCTTTCCACGTCGATCAATGAAAGCTGATATGATCTTTTGACTATGCCCGATTTGCCTGAGCGTCACGCCACGTCCACCACCGTAAAAATAGTGATTTACGAAGTCAGTGTTAGACCAGCCGGACTTGGTGCCAACCCCATCGATGGAGAGGCGCAAATACTCGGATGTTTCCGGATAGTAGGGTTCTGCAGTGCATCGACAGTTGTAATCTTCTCCCGGATGGCCTCCAACAGGCGGATCGTCCCATGCAAAAACCTGTCCTTCTCGGTTAGCATGCGATGAGCGAACTTTTCCATCATTTCGGGTGCGCCAAATATAGTGGGCGGTTGGTCGCGCTCGCTTGACAGACAGTTCAATGGGCGTTCCTTTGCGAAGGTATGCCATAAACGCCGTTTTGTATAAGTTCTGATCGACGAACATCGTTGTGCCACCCTGTTGCAGTTACCGGTGATTATCGTTGTTCCGGTCAGCTAATTTTCCGTTAACCACTCGTACGCACTTTCAAAAGCAGCCCTTAGGGCAGCCACCATCAAAGCGCACAGTGTCCCCCACACCCGTCATCCCCCCCTTCCCCCTACGTCACGCTATTTGCCATAATCTCTGTTACCTTCGTGACATATTGCACGCGACCCACTAAGAGAGGCTCAAGTTTGACTATTGGATTCGGATCGCGCACTTGTCCCGCCTGTCGACACACGCTGGTATTAAAGCTGCCCCTATGGCTGCGCCCTATCTGGTGCCCTATGGCAGCGCGCATGCGAATGCCACCAAAGCCCCCCTCGTCTCTTCATCTGCAACGCGCCCGGTCTCTGGCGCGTTTTTTTGCGCCGTTTCGCGCCGCGCAGCATCGCAGAAGGCCCCGGGGGCCCATGATTTTTCTGACCAAACGCGAATCTGTGATACACATCTGGCAAAGCGGCGCGCGTTGCTGCCCCTTTCAGAGCAAAAGCAGATGCAACACCGACAACTGACCTGTGGAATTGGAGCCGATCTATGTGCGGGATTCTAGGCATCTCTAACCTGAATACTGATGTCTTTGCTGAAATTTACGACGGCCTGCTGATGTTGCAGCACCGCGGTCAGGATGCCTCTGGCATCGTCACCTACAATGGCGAATTCTTTCGCGAGAAAAAGGCCAACGGGCTCGTCAAAGACGTCTTTGGCCCGGCCGAGGCGGAAACACTGACCGGCCGCGTGGGCATTGGCCATGTGCGCTATCCGACTGCCGGCTCGCTCAGCGCAGCTGAGGCGCAGCCGTTTTTCGTCAATGCGCCCTATGGCATCTATCTGGTGCACAACGGCAATATCACCAACACCGCCGAGCAAAGCGCCAAGGTGACCGGCAAATACAGCCGTCATCTGCGCACCACCTCGGATTCCGAAATCCTGCTGAATGTTCTGGCCGATAAAATTTCGGACGCCATCAAGGTCAATGGCACCGGCGATGCGATCCGCAATGTTTTTGCCGGCGTGAAAATGACGATGGAGCGCGTGCAAGGGGCCTATTCGGTCATCACCATGATTGCGGGCGTTGGCCTCATGGCCTTCCGCGACCCGCATGGCATTCGCCCGCTTTCGGTCGGCAAACGCGCGGTCGCGGGTCAGGGCGATGATTATTGCTTTGCATCCGAAGATGTCGCCTTTGGCATCAACGGCTTTGAAAAGCTGCGCGATGTGAAGCCCGGTGAAGCGATCCTGATCGACATGGAGGGCCAGATGCACAGCTATCAGGCTGCCGAAGGCAAGCTGACGCCCTGCATCTTTGAATATGTCTATCTGGCGCGGCCGGATTCGATGCTCGACAAGATCTCTGTCTACAAATCGCAGACCCGTATGGGCATGACCCTCGCCAAACAAATCGCGGACAGCGGGCTGGAGATTGACACCATCATCCCAGTGCCTGATTCCGCGCGCCCCGTCGCGCTTGAGGTCGCCAATGCCACCGGCATCCGCTACCGCGAAGGTCTGGTGAAAAATCGCTATGTCGGGCGCACCTTTATTATGCCCGGTCAGGCAGAGCGCCAAAAATCCGTCCGCCGCAAGCTGAATGCGATCCCGTTGGAGTTCAAAGACAAGAACGTCCTGCTGATCGACGATTCCATTGTGCGCGGCAATACGATCAAAAAGATCGTTCAGATGTGCCGCGAAGCAGGCGCGAAAAAGGTCTATATCGCCAGCGCCTCGCCGCCGGTGAAATACCCGAACGTCTACGGGATCGATATGCCGACCAAACATGAACTGGTGGCCGATGGCCGCACAGTCGAAGAGATCCGTCAGGAACTGGGCGCAGATGCGCTGTTCTATCAGAAGCTCGAGGATCTGGTTTGGGCCGCTCAGGAAGGCAACCCGGAAATCGAGGCCTTTGATTGTTCTTGCTTTGACGGCAATTACATCACCGGCAGCGTCAGCGCCGATTATCTTGCCTCGCTGGAAACCACCTCGCGTGTCAGCGCCAAGATCAAAGATTTTCCAGATAAGGCCAGCAGCGACAAGGCTGCTGTCAACGGCTAAGCTTATGGCGCGGGGCGGACATCCTGTCAGGTTCCGGCCGCACCATTTTCTCTGCGCCCTGGGGTTTCAGGGCGCAGGCTATTCTGCCGCTTTTACCCGCAACATGAGCGAGATTGTCGATGGCACGCTGCGGGCCAAAGGCGGCGAACAAACGCGCATCACTGTCACCTTCGTGGCCGACAGCATCTGCACCCCCTGCCCCGAGCGCCGCGCACTGGGCTGCGTCAAGATCAATACCATTCGCGCGCTCGACGAACGCCACGCCAAGGCGCTTGGCCTGAAAAACGGCGATTGCATCACCTGGGGCGAGGCGCTGAAGCGCATCAAGAACAATGTGCCACCTGGCAGCCTTTCCCGCCTGTGCCAGAATTGCCAATGGCTGTCCTTGGGGGCCTGCGAGGCTGCGCTGGCGCGGCTGCATGCCGCAGATGGCCACAGCACCGCAGAATTGCCCACCGAGGGGTCTTGACCTTGTGGGCGCGGCCCCGCAAAGGAGTGTCATGACAGAGAAAATCGCATTAGTGACCGGCGCATCGCGTGGCTTGGGCTTTGCCTTTGCCGAAACGCTTGCGCCCGAATACCACATCGTCGCCGTCGGCCGCACCGTTGGTGGGCTTGAGGATCTGGACGACCGCATCAAGGCCAAAGGCGGCGCAGCGACGCTGGCCCCGATGGATATCACCAACACCGACGCCATGGCGCAACTGTGCCGCTCGATCTTTGATCGTTGGGGCAAGGTTGACCTTTGGGTGCATACCGCGGTGCATGGCGCGCCGCTGACCCCGGCGGGGCACATCGACCAGAAGGATTGGGCAAAATCCGTGGCCAGCAATGTCACCGCCACCGGGCAGCTCATTCCGTTTATGGCCCCGCTGTTGGACCATGAGGGGCACGCTGTGTTCTTTGACGATCCGCGCGGCGGCGAAAAATTCTTCGGCTCTTACGGGGCCACCAAAGCGGCGCAGATTGCCCTAGCCAAAAGCTGGCAGGCCGAAACTGCCAGCACCGGCCCCAAGGTTAGCATTCTGACCCCCAAGGGCATGCCCACCGGCACCCGCGCACGGTTTTTCCCCGGCGAGGACCGCGCAAACCTCAGCAGCCCGCAAGAGGAAGCGCGGCGACTGGTTGGGGAATTGGGCCTCTGAAGCGACCCGCCGCGCCGTTGCAATTCTGCGGCGCTTTCAGTGTTTTCCCTGCCCTCGCTTGCCGTGGGCAGGTTCCTCTTTTAGAGAAGGGAAAACACCTTGGGGGGCCGCATCACCATGCGCATATTGATCACCAATGATGATGGCATCAACGCCCCCGGCCTTCAGACACTGGCTGCGATAGCTGACGAGATTGCAGGCCCATCCGGCGAGGTTTGGACCGTTGCGCCAGCCTTTGAGCAATCGGGCGTTGCCCATGCCATCAGCTACACCCACCCCACCATGATTGCCCAAATGGGCGAACGCCGTTTCGCCGCTGAGGGCAGCCCGGCGGACTGCGTTTTGGCAGGTCTTTATGATGTGATGAAGGACACGCCACCCGATTTGGTGCTGTCCGGTGTCAACCGGGGCAACAACTCGGCGGAGAATACGCTCTATTCCGGGACCATTGGTGCCGCGATGGAGGCCGCGCTACAAGGGTTGCCGGCCATTGCCCTCTCGCAGTTTTACGGGCCGGGCAACCGAGATTTGGCTGATCCGTTTGAGGCGGCGGCCCAACATGGCGCTCGCATCATTCGCCGGCTTTTGGACCAACCTCGGGATGACGCCGCGCGCTATGGGCTGTTTTACAACGTCAATTTCCCGCCGGTTGCGGCAACAGAGGTCAAAGGCACCAAAGTGGTGGCGCAGGGACGCCGCGCGGTGAACTTCTCGGTCGAGGCGCAGGTCAGCCCCTCTGGGCGGCGCTTTCTTTGGGCGCGCACCGGCGATCAGCGCCAGCCCTCGGGCGCAAAAACCGATGCCACCGCCAATCTGGCGGGCTATATATCCGTCACCCCAATGCGCGCCGATCTGACCGCGCAGGATGCTTTGGACAGTTTGAAAGCGATTGAACATGACGGATGATATCGCGCAGCGCAAAATGCAATTCCTCTTTGCTCTGCGCAGCAAAGGCGTCACCGATGCGCGCGTGCTGACCGCAATGGAAAAAATTGACCGGGGCCATTTTGTCAAAGGCCTGTTTGCCGAGCGCGCCTATGAAGATACGCCGCTGCCCATTCCCTGCGGGCAGACCATCAGCCAGCCCTCTGTGGTCGGGTTGATGACACAGGCGCTGAATGTTTCGCCGCGCGACAAGGTTTTGGAGATCGGGACAGGCTCTGGCTATCAGGCCGCGATCCTTAGCCAGCTGGCGCGCCGTGTCTATACGGTGGATCGGCACCGCCGCCTTGTGGCGGGCGCACAAGAGGTGTTCACCGCGCTCGATCTAGCGAATGTCACAGCGTTCACCGCTGATGGCAGCTTTGGTCTGCCCGACCAGGCCCCCTTTGATCGCATCATCGTCACCGCCGCCGCCGAGGACGCCCCCGGCCCGCTGCTCGCGCAGCTCAAAGTGGGTGGCATCATGGTGCTGCCGGTCGGCCAGTCGGACACGGTGCAAAGCATGATCCGCGTGCTGCGGCATGAAAACGGTTTTGACTATGAAGAGCTGCGCCCAGTGCGCTTTGTCCCGCTGATTGAAGGCTTGGCGCGTGACAACTAGGCGTCTTTTTGCCTATAACACCCCCAACCACGGTTGAGCGCGGCATATTTCGTCGTTGCCACGTAGTATTGAACACGTAAAGAAGCCCCACACGATAGAAAAACCGGGGCTCAACGAGGATATCGAGATGACAGCCACCCTGCGTCCGCTGAAATCCACCGCTATGGCGGTGTCATTGTTTGGCCTGCTGGCCGCCTGCCAAGGGCCGTTTGATCTGGATTTGCGTGGCGGGTTAGGCCAGAGCCTTGACACCTCTGCGGCTGCCACAAGCGTCACAGCCCGCCGTCCACAACCGGACTCGCGCGGGGTCATTTCTTACCCGAATTATCAGGTCGCTCTGGCGCGGCGCGGCGACACGTTGGATGATGTGGCGCAGCGGGTCGGGATCAGCGCTGCGGAATTGTCTGAATACAACGCCATCGACCGGGGCGACCGGCTGCGCGCCGGCGAAGTCATCGCCCTGCCCCGCCGCATAGGCCAACCTGCGGATGGCTCTGGACAGGTGGTGCCGCCCTCTGATGTCGATATCACCTCGCTGGCGGGCAATGCGATCAACAACGCTGCCCCAACTGTTGCCACGGAAACCCTTGAACCCACGCAGACCGCCGCGCCGGTACCTGCCGATGCGCAGGTCGGCTATGAGCCGATCCGCCACACGGTGCAGCGCGGCGAAACCGCCTTTACCATCGCGCGGCTTTACAACGTACCAGTGCGCTCGCTTGCGGAATGGAACGGCCTTGGCACTGATTTCTCAATCCGGGAAAACCAGATCCTGCTGATCCCGCCGGCGCAGCCGTCGGCCCCTGCCAGCTCGCTGCGGCCCCAGACCCGCACCAGCAGCGCCACCAGCGCACCGGGACAAGGCAGCGTGACCCCCGTACCGCCAAGCGCGGCAAAACCGCTGCCCAAGAACACCTCTGCAGCGGCGGCCAGCAAACCGGCCTCGCCGGATCTATCCAAGACACAAACTGCCGCATCAAGCGCCAAAATGGGCTACCCGGTGGATGGCAAAATCATCCGCGCCTATAGCAAGGGCAAGAACAACGGTATCGATATTTCAGCGCCAGCGGGCAGCTCGGTCAAATCCGCCGCCGACGGCACGGTGGCTGCCATCACCACCGATGCCGATGACGTCACCATCGTGGTCGTGCGCCACCCGGGCAATATCATGACGGTCTATTACAACGTTGATGGCGTCACGGTTGCCAAGGGCAGCAGCGTGAAGCGCGGCCAGAAAATCGCGGCAGTGCCCGGCAAAGACAGCTATGTGCACTTTGAGGTGCGCAAGGGTTTTGACAGCGTCGATCCCATGCCCTACCTGCAGTAAGCCACTGATATTAAACAAAAGCCCCGCAGATCGCTGCGGGGCTTTTGTGTTTATGCCGTTCCATCATCGCTGAGCTTGACACCCCTGCGACCCGCAAGGTCAGTGAAATACTGCCAGGCCACCCGGCCCGAACGCGCACCGCGCGTCGCCTGCCATTCAATCGCCTCGGCCCGCAATGTCTCTGCGTCAATCTCAACCCCGTAGCTGTCGCAATAGCCGCGGATCATCGCAAGATATTCATCCTGACTACAGGGGTGGAACCCGAGCCACAGGCCAAAACGATCGGACAGCGAGACTTTTTCTTCGACCGCTTCGGAGGGATTGATGCTTGAGCTGCGTTCATTTTCAATCATGTCGCGCGGCATCAGGTGCCGACGATTTGAGGTCGCGTAAAACACCACATTGTCAGGCCGGCCCTCAATGCCGCCATCCAGCACCGCCTTGAGGCTTTTGTAGTGCTGATCGTCATGGGAAAACGACAGGTCGTCGCAAAACAGCAAAAACCGCTCGGCCCGGCCCCGCAAGAGGTTGAGGAGCCGCGACACGCTTGGCAAATCTTCGCGCTGAAGCTCGACAATCTTGAGCGGCAGCCCCTGGCGCAGCACTTCGGCATGGGCCGCTTTGACCAGCGAAGATTTCCCCATGCCGCGCGCGCCCCACAAAAGCGCATTGTTGGCCGGCAGGCCGCGGGCAAATTGCAGGGTGTTTTCCAGCAGCGTATCGCGCGAGCGGTTGATACCCACCAGCAGGTCAATCTCCATTCGGCTGACCTGCGGCACCGGGGTCAGCCGGTCAGGCTCCACATGCCAGACAAAGGCATCTGCCGCATCAAAATCCGGGGATGGAAGAGGCGCAGGTGCCATACGCTCCAGCGCCTCTGCTATACGTTTCAGGGTCTTACGATTTGGCATTTGAATCTATGTCATCTTCCAGATCTGCAAGGTCTTCGGCCTCTTCATCGTCAAAATACCCTTCTTCACGCAGTTTGGCGTCACGTTGTTTTTCCACCCGGCGCACAAGGAAGATCGATATTTCATACAGACCATAGACCACGACAAACAGGATCACCTGCGTAATCACATCCGGCGGCGTCACCAGCGCGGCAAGCACCAGAATGGCCACCACCGCATATTTGCGCACATTGCCCAGCCCCTCAGAGCTGACCAGCCCGGCCTTGCCCATCAGCGTCAGCAATACCGGCAGCTGAAAACACAGACCAAAGGCGACGATGAATTTGATCGTCAGATTCAGATATTCCTGGGCCGAGCCCTGAAACACCACGGACAGCCCCTGGCTGACCTCTTCGCCGACAACTGCCGTGCCATCCGCACCAAACTGTTGGAACCCAAGGAAAAAGTCGTAAGCCAGCGGCGTAACGACGTAAAATGCAAAGCTTGCCCCCAAGAGGAACATGAAGGGCGATGCCACCATAAAAGGCAAAAACGCATTCTTTTCATTGCGATAGAGACCCGGCGCAACAAAGCGCCACATCTGTAGCCCGATGTAAGGAAAGGCCAGGATAAAGCCGCCCAAGAAAGAAATCTTGATCGCAACGAAAAACCCTTCCTGTGGGCTGATGAAGATCAGATCACAATCCTGCCCCCGTTCAGCCAACACCTGACACAGCGGATGGGTCAGAAAGTTAAACAGCGGCGTTGCGACGGTAAAGCAGAGCACCATGCCCACCACAAAGGCGGCCACTGAATGGATCAGCCGCGTGCGCAGCTCTGCCAGATGTTCGATCAGGGGCGCGGCGCTGTCGTCAATCTCGTCCTGCATATTCTCGCTCTGGCTCATCAGCTGTCTTTCGTCTTATCAGCAGCGGGCGGTGTGTCAGGCTTGGGGGATTTTTTGCCCTCAAGGTCCAGCTCCGTCACAGATTTCGCGGCGGATTTCACCCCATCCATCGCCGATTTCGCCGGATTGCTGATGGTGTTCAGCCCATCGGTGGCTTTCTTAAAGCCCTCAGCAGCGTCTTTCACACCTGCCTCATCCGCCGCCTGGTTCATGGCATAGGAAAACTCCCGCGCCATGGCTTTGGCCTTGCCGACATACCGGCCGACTTGGCGGAACACCATGGGCAGATCCTTGGGCCCGATGACAATCAGCGCGACAACGCCAATCACCAGAAGTTCTGACCAGCCCAGATCCAACATCGGTTAGACCTTGTCTTTTTCATCGGCTGGCGTGACGTCTTTGGCGCCTGCGGCCATGTCGTCTTCCAGCTCTTTTGAGCCATCATCCACGCCTTTTTTGAATGCGGTGATGCCTTTGCCAACTTCGCCCATGAGCGAGCTGATTTTGCCGCGACCAAACAGCACCAGAACCACAACTGCAATCAAGAGAAGGCCCGGCAGGCCGATATTGTTAAACATGGTAGTCTCCCATCTTTGGGGCCAAAGCGGCCCGTAAATCGCATTTGGGCAAAGACTATGCCTTTGTGCGCCGGGCCGAAAGCAGCAAAGGGCGACCGTCACGGGGTTATCCATGCTTGTGCGAGTTCGTTACTGACATTAAACTGTCAGGAGTGAGTTGGCCGCCGCGCCCCGCCCCAAGTCAGAGATTCGAAATGCCGCAAAACCGACGTGCTGACCGCCAAAGCCGGCTCAGGTCCTTGATGGCCCTGCTGCAAGATGGCACATGCCACCGCGCCGAAGATCTGGCGGCGGTCAGCGGCGTGTCCGTGCGCACCATCTATCGCGATATGGAGCTGATGATGGCCAATGGCCTGCCGATCTCTGGCACGCCGGGCGAAGGCTACCGCGCCGCTGCGCGCGTGACGCTGCCGCCGATCCATCTGACCGAGCGCGAGCATGAGGCCTTACACATGGGTCTTGCGGCGATTGCCGCCAGCATGGAGGGACCGCTGGCGGCCGCGGCAGAAACATTGGCACAAAAACTCGACGATGCGCTGCCCGACAGCGCCGCAGGGCCGGCCGACGGGCTGTATGCCACCTATCCCTTTGCCGACACCGCAACCGGGTTTGCGCATCTGGCGTCGCTGCGCACGGCGCTGCGCGCCCGCCAACGGCTGCGCATCAGGGTTGCAGGCGATGCGCAATATGATGTCCGCCCACTCAAGCTTAGTTATTGGGGGCGGCTGTGGACGGTGATCTGCTATTGCGACACGCGCGAAGATTTTGTGGATCTGCGTGTGGATCAGATTGCGGATATCTCGATCCTGCCCGGCCTGTTTGTCGAAGAGCCGGGCAAGGATCTCGCAACTTATCAGCGCTCAAAAAGATGACTGAAGAGAGCGCCACAAAAGACTGAATTTCTTTGAAAAATCGCTCTGCCCTAAGGCGTTTTGAGCGACGCGATCTGGTTGTTTTTGCACCTGCGCCAAAAGCGGCGCGGCCTGCCATGTCAGCCGCAGCACCGCCGCCACATCCGGGCCCGCGCTGCGCAGGGTCTTGCGCGCCTGCATAAGGCCGCGCTGCGCCTCTGCCGCCATTTCTGCCAATCGTGCAGCGCGCCCATCCACCAGGGGAATGCGCTGCATCTCTTCCAGTTTCGGGATCGCCAGAAACCAGCGCGCCAAACCATCGGCATAGGCCATCTGGCGCAGGGCTGTTTCATCAGCGCCGCCCACCAGCGCCGTGGCCACCACCAAAAGATGCCCGGCCGTCTGATCAATATAACGTTTGAAATCGGCCTCATCTTCAAACGGGTCTTTGTAGATATCCCAACGCCGCGCCGCGACGCTTTCATCCAGCATCTGCGCTTGCGCTGGCGACAACAGCGCGGCGAGCGGCGTCACAACCTCATGGCGGCGCGGCTGTCGGCCCTCGGCAATCTCTTCGAGCGCATCGCGCCACCACTGCAGACGCATTTCGGCAATCATGCTTTCCTGCGTCACCCAGGGCGCGCGTGCCACTTCGACGTTGAAGGCGAGCAGCGGGAACAGTTTTTCCCGGATCGACACCGGGGCGGACATCACCGCCAAAAAGCGATCCGCATCCCCCCGCTCCACCAACCCAGCGCAGGCGGCGATATCGTCGTTCATCTTCAAATCCTTCAGCAGGGCGTCACGCCGTCATGCACCAGTTTCCACAGGGTCGCGTCCACCAGCGCCTCAAAGGACGCATCGACAATATTGGGCGACACGCCGACCGTCGACCAACGCCGCCCCTGGCTGTCCTCGCTGTCGATAATGACGCGGGTCACGGCCTCGGTGCCGCCTTGGGTGATGCGCACCTTGAAGTCCACCAGGCGCATGTCATCAATCACCTCTTGATAAGGGCCAAGATCCTTGGCCAGCGCTTTGGACAGGGCATTGACCGGCCCGCGATCTGAGCCACTGGCATCGACAGATTCACTGACCGACATGCGTTTTTCGCCGCCGACCTTCACGACAACCACAGCTTCGGACAGGCTGACCATCTTGTTACGCTTGTTCTTGCGCCGCTCCACCGTGACTTTGTAGCGCTTGACCTCAAAATAGCTCGGCAGCTGTCCCAACTCTTTGCGGGCCAGCAGCTCAAAGCTGGCCTGCGCCGTGTCAAAACTATAGCCCTCAGCCTCTTTTTCTTTGATCTTCTCAAGAATTCTGGCCAAGGCCGGATCGCCCTTTTCCACCGAAATACCCGCCTCAGACAGGCGGCGGCGCAGGTTGGATTGCCCGGCCTGATTGGACATGGGTATGATCCGCTCATTGCCCACGGTGGCCGGATCCACATGTTCATAGGTGCTTGGATCTTTTAAGATCGCGCTGGCGTGCAGCCCAGCTTTGTGGGCAAAGGCGCTGGCCCCGACAAAGGCGGCCTGTTTGGTGGGCACCCGGTTCAGAATGTCATCCAGCATCCGGCTCACGCGGGTCATCCCGGCCAGGGCCTCGGCATCAACGCCAATCTCAAACCGGCTGGCATAAGGTTCCTTAAGGGCCAGCATCGGGATCAGCGTTGTCAGATTGGCGTTGCCGCAGCGTTCGCCCAGCCCATTCAGGGTGCCCTGGATCTGCCGCGCCCCGGCGTCCACCGCCGCCAGCGAATTGGCCACGGCGTGTTCGGTGTCATTATGGGTGTGAATGCCGATGTGATCGCCCGGCACCCCGGCCGCAATCACCGCCTTGGTGGCGTCAAAGACTTCGCTGGGCAGCGCGCCGCCATTGGTATCACAGAGCACAACCCAACGCGCGCCCGCATCATAGGCGGCTTTGACCGCTTCAAGCGCATAGGCGGGATTGGATTTATAGCCGTCAAAGAAATGTTCCGCGTCAAACAGCGCCTCGCGCCCCTGCGCCACAAGATGCGAGATGGATTTGGCTATATTGTCGGTGTTTTCCGCAAGGCTGATGCCAAGCGCGGTTTCTACATGGAAATCATGGCTTTTGCCGACCAGACAGACCGCAGGCGTGCCCGCGTTCATCACGGCAGCTAGCACATCGTCGTTTTCCGCCGATAGCCCGGCGCGTTTGGTCATGCCAAAGGCGGTGAAGCGCGCTTTGGTGTCGGGCCGGTTTTCGAAAAACTCGCTGTCTGTTGGGTTTGCACCGGGCCAGCCGCCTTCGATGTAATCCAGCCCCAAAGCATCGAGCGTCTTGGCGATCTGGATTTTCTCCGCTGTTGCGAATTGCACGCCCTGGGTCTGCTGCCCGTCGCGCAGGGTGGTGTCGTAAAGGTATAGCCGCTCTTTGGTCATTTAAATGCCCCCCTTTGCCCGGCATCGCCGGGCCGCGCCCGACCCTCCCCACGGGAGGGCGCTTCGCCCCCTCCCAGGGTCAGACGCCGCCCTGAGGTTAGATCGTTTTTCATTGCAGCGCCTCCAGCTTGGCCGCATCAAAACCCGGCCCTGGCAAAAGCTCAACGCCCGCTTTGCTCATCCGCACCTCAACGCCCGCATTCAGCAGCGCTGTCTTGAGCCGGTCCACCTCGGAAAAATCTTTGGTTTCCATAGCGCGAGAGCGCGCATCGGCCAGCAAAACGGCATAGTGCGACAGATCCACATCCGGCGCGGCGGCCCATTCTGGCGCGACATCGCCCAACAAGCCCAACACCCGCAAGCCCGACGCCAAGGCTGCGCTGCTGCCTTCTGCCGCCAACTTGTGCAATGCGGTCAACGCCTTTGAGGTGTTCAGATCATCCGCCAAGGCCATCAGCACCGACGCTGGCACCTCTGCCGCCTCTGCGCCCACGGCCAGATGGTACCACTTGCGCAGCGTCGCTTCGGCCTCTTTCGCCTTTTTCTCGGTCCAATCCATCGGCTTGCCATAATGCGTGGACAGGAACACAAAGCGGATCACCTCGCCCGGCACGCCCTTGTCCAAAAGATCGCGCACGGTAAAGAAATTGCCCAAAGACTTGGACATTTTCTTGCCTTCAACCTGCAGCATTTCATTGTGCATCCAGACCTTGGCAAACTGCCCCTCGGGATGGGCGCAGCAGCTTTGGGCGATTTCATTTTCATGGTGCGGGAACATCAAATCATTGCCGCCGCCGTGAATATCAAAACTTGCGCCCAGAATGTCATGCGCCATGGCCGAGCATTCGATATGCCAGCCCGGACGCCCCCGGCCCCAAGGGCTCTCCCAACCGGGCAGATCATCGGTTGACGGTTTCCACAGCACAAAATCCATCGGGTCGCGTTTGTTATCTGCCACCTCAACCCGCGCACCGGCGATCATATCATCGACCGACCGCCCCGACAGCGCGCCATAGTTCTCATAGCTTTTCACCGAAAACAGCACATGGCCTGCCCCATCAGGATAGGCATGGCCTTTTTCAATCAGCACCTCAATCATCGCGATCATCTGCGCGATATAGGCGGTGGCGCGCGGCATATGATCGGGGCGCAAAGCCCCAAGCGCGCCCATGTCTTTGAGATACCAATCAATGGTCTCTTCGGTGCGCTCCTGCACCAAATCTTCCAGCGTGCCGGGTGCCCCGGCCTCTTTGCGCGCCAGCGCAGTCGCGTTGATTTTATCGTCAACGTCGGTGAAGTTGCGCACATATGTGACGTGATTTGGCCCATAGACATGGCGCAACAGACGGTTGAGAATGTCAAACACCACAACCGGGCGCGCATTGCCCAGATGTGCCCGATCATAGACCGTTGGCCCACAGACATACATGCGCACATTCTGTGGATCGATCGGCGCAAACAGCTCTTTTTTGCGGGTTTTTGAGTTATACAGCTTGATCTCGGTCATGGCTCGTCCCTACGCGGCGCTTTGGCAGCGGGCTTAGCAACTTCGCACATGATATGGAATAGAAGATCGGCCCGCGTGATGTCTCAGCAGGTAATGCAGCAAATAATAATGGTGCGTGTTGTCTTCATGGGGGCGACCATAGAAAGCCGCCCCCAATGGGTCAAGACCAGACAGAAGGACCTAAACCCGCAATTGACGCAAAGAGACCTTGGATTGCGCCAATATCGTCAGGGCGATGCCAACAAAAACCAGCGCGGCCCCCGCCCATGTCTGAAGCGCATAACGTTCGCCCATGAACAGTGTCACCGAAAACAGGCTGGTCGCTGCCGCCACATAGCCCGTCTGGCTGAGCAGCAATGGCCCGCCCAGATGCTGCAGCCGGAAATACGCTGGAAAGATCAGCGCCGCAGCGACAAGTTGAACCAGCGCGACAATGGGCACATCGCCAAGCGAGACCACCGGCAGGCTGCCGGTCAGCGAGAGCTGCACCAGGATCAACGCCAGCAGCGCGGCCCCCTGACTCCAGAAGGCAAGCGTCGCCGGATGAACCCCCTCGGGCCAATCAAGCGTGCGGTAGATATTGCCAACGGCCAACACCATCGGCAGCACGATGCCAAGCGCCGCCCAAGCGCTAAACCCTGCCAGCCCGCCATCGCGCCCCAAGGCCACGATGCAGGCCCCCAGCAGGCCAAATCCGATACCGATCACGCCCAATGGCGTCACGCCCTTTAGCCGGAAGGCCGCCGAAAGCGCCAGGGTGAACACCGGTGACAAGGCAAACATCAGCCCCACATGCCCCGCGCCGAGCTTTGGGATCAGCACAAAGATCAGCACATTCACCAACGCAAAGGACAGCAGCCCGGAAATCACGACATAGCGCAGCACCCGTCCCCGCGGCAGGGCAAAGTCGCGCCGCCGCCAAAGATCGGGGGCGATAAAAATCACCGCCCCTAGCGAAATCACCATCGCCCAGACAATCGGCGCAATCCCCGCCTGCGCCGCCAACTTGCCCAGGGGAAATGTCAGTCCAAACAGCCCACCTGTGTAGAGCAGCAGCAATCCGGGGCTGCCGTAGATCCGATCAAGCATAGCTGACCACCTCAAATTCGATGCCTTCGGGGCCATCAAAATAGAACCTTACACCGGGTTCATAATCCGCGTGGTTATGCGGTGTGTAACCGCTGTTGACCACACGCGCCTCGGTCGCTTTGATATCTGGGACAACCACGCCAATGTGGTTAAGTCCCGCTTGCGTGACATATGAACTTTCTAGTGATTTCAGATCCTTGCGCGGCGAATATAACGCAAGATACCCGTCATCATCGCCAACGTGCACGGTATAGCCGTTGTCCTTGGCGCTGCCTTCCCAGCGGATTTTCCAGTCAAATAGATCCATCAGGATCTGCGCCATATCCTTGGGGTCGTTCACGGTGATATTAACATGCTCCAGGTGCATAGTGATGCCTCATTACTGGTTGATCTACTTACCCATTCTTTCTAATTCTTGAAGTTAACTTTAACTCAAGCGAATAAAATCAATGCAAAACAAGGCAATACATCATCGCGGCCTGACCATCGGCCAGATTGCAACCCGCACAGGCCTCGCCCCCTCCGCCATTCGATTCTACGAAAGCGAAGGTCTGGTGCATCCGTTTCGTACCGATGGCGGTCAGCGGCAGTATCAGCGCGGCGACATTCGCCGCCTAAGCTTTGTGATGATTGCGCAAGGCTTGGGATTTGCGATCAAAGACATCAAAGCGGTGCTGGATCGTCTGCCGGAAAACCGCACCCCGACGCCCGCCGACTGGGCACGGATATCGCGCGATTTTCGCAAAACGCTGGAGGCGCGGATTGACCAGATGACTGCGCTGCGCGATCGGCTGGATGGCTGCATTGGCTGCGGCTGCCTGTCTTTGAAGACCTGCAAGCTCTATAACCCGGCTGATCGCATCAATCGCAACGGGGCTGGTCCGCGTTACCTGATGGGCGATCGCATAATCGAGGACGAATAAGCCAAAGAAAAAGGGGGCCGAGGCCCCCGAGGTTCGTTTCTCAAACTCACTTTAGTTTACTGCTCGTCATTTTATGCCTGCGGTCTGAGACCCGTTCAAAGGGGCGCACCCCTCTGGAAATCGTGGCGGGATATACCCCCCGCCGGGGGTGTCAGGCAGGCGATCAGACCGCCTGCCTCCCTTGGTTATTAACTGCAGCCAGAGGTTGCGCCGCAGGTGTTACACTTCATGCAGGTGCCATTGCGCACCAAGGTATAGTTGCCGCAATCGCCGCAGGGGTCGCCCTCATAGCCTTGCATCTTTGCTTTGACACGGGCGTCCATCTTGACGGTGCCGCTGGCCACCGCGGTGGTGGCTGCTACAGCCAGCCCGCCCTCGCCGGTTTCCGGCACCAAGGTGCGCAGCGCCATTTCAGGATCAGCGCCGCCGTTCAACACCAAGAGCTCCTGCGGCATACGTTTGCGCAGATAGCCGGTCGAGGAAATCTGCTTCAGCACTTCAAGCGATTTGCTGGCGGCATTTTCGCTCAGCTCCTTGACGTTGGACACGCCCTCAGCCTCGCCCTGCCCCAGATCATCAAAGGCGGCACCCTCTGGCTTCACATGGGCCAAATCTGTTCGATCCAGATAAGACACCGCCAGTTCCCGGAAGATATAATCCAGGATGGATGTTGCATTTTTGATAGAGTCATTACCCTGCACCATGCCCGCAGGCTCAAATTTGGTGAAGGTAAAGGCGTCGACGAACTCTTCCAGCGGCACGCCATATTGCAAGCCGACCGAGACCGCGATGGCGAAATTGTTCATCATCGCGCGGAAGCCAGCGCCTTCCTTGTGCATGTCGATGAAGATCTCGCCCAGCGACCCATCGGCATATTCGCCGGTCCGCAGATAAACCTTGTGCCCGCCAACAACGGCTTTTTGGGTATAGCCCTTGCGCCGCTCCGGCATTTTTTCGCGGTGCGATTTCACCAGCTCTTTGACGACAACTTTTTCGACGATCTTTTCGGCCAGCACCTGCGCTTTTTGCTGCGGTGTGCCGCTTTCAAAGATTTCTTCGGCCTCTTCGTCATCTTCGATCAGTGCCGCAGCCAGAGGTTGCGACAGCTTGGACCCATCACGATAAAGCGCATTGGCTTTGACGCCCAGCGACCAGCTGAGTTCATAGGCCTTCTGACAATCCTCAATCGTGGCATCGTTCGGCATGTTGATGGTCTTGGAGATCGCGCCGGAAATAAACGACTGCGCGGCTGCCATCATGGTGATGTGGCTGTCGACCGACAGATAGCGTTTGCCCTTCTTGCCGCAGGGGTTGGCGCAATCAAAGATCGGCAGGTGCGCCTCTTTCAGATGCGGGGCCCCTTCCAGGGTCATGGTGCCACAGACGTGATCATTGGCCGCGTCGATATCCGCCTTGGTAAAGCCCAGATGCGCCAGAAGGTTAAACTCCGGGTCATTCAGCTTCGCTGCTGGGATGCCCAGTGGCCCGGTGCAGAAAGCTTCGCCCAGCGTGAACTGGTTGAAAACAAACCGAATATCAAAGGCGGTTTCCAGCGCGGCTTCAATCTTGGTCAGCTCGGCCTCGGTAAAGCCATGCTGGATCAGCGTGGTGGGGTTAATCGCCGGCGCATTGCCCAGCGTGCCGTGGCCCACCGCGTAGGAAATGATCTCTTCGATCTGCGAAGATGGATAGCCCAGTTTTTCCAGCGCTGCCGGTACAGAACGGTTGATGATCTTGAAATATCCGCCGCCCGCGAGCTTTTTGAACTTCACCAGCGCAAAGTCCGGTTCAATCCCGGTGGTGTCACAATCCATCACCAGACCAATGGTGCCGGTTGGCGCAATCACCGAAACCTGCGCATTGCGATAGCCGTGTTTTTCGCCCAGCTCCAGCGCCTCGTCCCAAGCGGATTTGGCCAGCGCCACAAGGGTTTGATCCGGCACATTTGTCAGGTCCAGCGGCACGGGTTTCACCGCAAGCGCTTCGTATCCTTCGGTTTTTCCATAAGCGGCCGTGCGGTGGTTTCGGATCACACGCAGCATATGGTCAGCGTTTTTGGCATGGCCCGGGAAAGCGCCCAGTTCTGCCGCCATTTCGGCAGAAGTCGCATAAGACACGCCAGTCAGGATCGCGGTCAGCGCCGCGCCAAGCGCCCGACCCTCGTCGCTGTCATAGCTGTAACCCATGTTCATCAATAGGCCACCGATATTGGCGTACCCCAGACCCAGCGTGCGGAAATCACACGACCGCTGCGCAATTTCCTTGGAGGGGAACTGCGCCATCATGACCGAAATTTCCAGCGTGACGGTCCAAACGCGGATCGCATGCACGTAATCATCCGCCTGAAACACCCCGTCTTTGAGGAAAGTCAGCAGGTTCATGGACGCAAGGTTGCAGGCCGTATCATCCAGGAACATATATTCCGAACATGGGTTAGATCCGCGAATCTCGCCATCTTCCGGGCAGGTGTGCCAGGCATTGACGGTGTCGTGGAATTGAATCCCCGGGTCCGCGCAAGCCCAAGCCGCGTGGCCCACCTGTTCCCACAGATCGCGTGCCTTGATCGTCTTTGCGACCTTGCCATCGGTGCGCCGGATCAGTTCCCAATCTTTGTCCTCGCGCACCGCTTTTAGAAAGCTGTCGGTCACACGAATGGAGTTGTTGGAATTCTGACCCGACACCGAGGCATAGGCTTCACTGTCCCAGTCTGTGTTGTAGGTGGGGAATTCGATGCTGGTATACCCTTGTTTGGCGTAATCCAGCACGCGCTTGACGTAGGTCTCTGGAATAGCTGATTTTTTTGCGCCGCGAATGGCCGCTTTCAGCTGTGCATTGACCTTGGGATCCACCGCATCTTCGGTGCTGCCATCCCAGACACGAATGGCGCTGAAAATATCGTTCAGCTTCTCTTCGTGCATCTTAGAGCCCGCGACGATGGACGCCACTTTCTGCTCTTCCTTCACTTTCCAATTGATGAATTCTTCGATGTCCGGGTGGTCGGCATCACAGATCACCATCTTGGCTGCTCGACGGGTTGTCCCGCCTGATTTGATCGCGCCGGCGGCGCGATCCCCGATTTTCAGAAAGCCCATCAGGCCCGACGATTTGCCGCCGCCTGACAGCGCCTCGCCCTCAGCGCGCAGAGAGCTGAAATTGGTGCCCGTACCGGAGCCATATTTGAACAGCCGCGCTTCGCGCACCCAAAGATCCATGATGCCGCCGTCATTCACCAGATCGTCGGACACGGATTGAATAAAGCAGGCGTGCGGCTGCGGGTGTTCATAAGAGGATTTGGAGGCGGTCAGCTTGCCGGTTTTATAGTCGACATAATGGTGGCCCTGCGCCGGCCCGTCGATGCCATAGGCCCAGTGCAGGCCAGTGTTGAACCATTGCGGCGAATTGGGCGCGGCACGCTGCGTGGCCAGCATGTGGCGCATTTCGTCATAATAGGCGCGCGCATCTTCTTCGCTGCTGAAATAGCCGCCCTTCCAGCCCCAATAGGTCCAGGCCCCGGCCAGACGATCAAACACCTGCTTGGCGCTGATCTCGCCGCCCATGTCGGCCCCTTCGGCAGGCACCGAGCGGCAGAGAAACTCTGGCACGCCCTTTTCCTTGACCTTCTTCAGCGCGCTTGGCACCCCCGCCTTGCGAAAATATTTCTGCGCGATCACGTCAGAGGCGACCTGACTCCAGCTGGCGGGCACCTCAACGTTATCAAGCTTAAAGACAATCGACCCATCAGGGTTTCTGATTTCGGAGGTGGTGTGGACAAAATCCAGCGCCGCATAGGCGTCTTGTCCGGCTTTGGTAAATTTGCGCTCGATCTTCATTTTTGCCCCTGAAGCTTCGTCGTCCAAAATGTCGTGCGGATCGAGAGCCAGACTGCATGTACGCCAAAGCAAATCTTCCCCGCAGGGCTGCGGAAACCGCAGCCAATCATTCAGGCCAAGCCTGACGTAGGATGAAGATATTTTGTCCCTTTAGCGACCCGACACACAATATATGGTAGCTCATCAGATCCGCCTACACAATCTGGCGTATGCTGCCCGGGTTGGTCAACGAATTTTTTTTGTGTTTCCCCCGAGATAGAGGTTGACCGAACCTCTTGTGAAACACCGGCCCGGTGCACACGCGATTCCCCGAAACCTGGCCTTAATTTTCGTCCACAGCAGCGCAATTGAGCCTTGGGAGGGAAATGCCTCATTTATAATGAAAATTCTGTGTTCATCCCCACAGCCCGGAAGTTTTCCACAAGATATAGGTGTTAACAAAGGGTTAATAGGCCACATATGGTTAAATTTTGATCACTGCGATTTTTTTTAAGAAAATCCCTGCCCCCTAGAGATCCGGCAGCACATGGGGGCCAATCACGGCACAAAACGCAAACGCCGCAGCAGGGCAAACCATGCTGCGGCGTTTATGCGTTCACTTAGGTGAAATGGTCGGGGCGGCGAGATTCGAACTCACGACCCCCTGTACCCAAAACAGGTGCGCTACCAGACTGCGCTACGCCCCGGACCGTGCGCACCGTTTAACCATCACGCGCCGGAATGGAAAGAGGCAATCGTTAGATTTTTGTTCCGCTTGTCCGATTTTTCGACCGCGCAGATTTTGCACGGAACGCGCATCACACATGCACACCCTATCCGCCGGTCCGTCGACAAGTGATGAGCGACATGAAGGGTCTGCACAGAAGACCCGGTCATCGCGTTAACTATGTCAAAGGAAAATGGTCGGGGCGGCGAGATTCGAACTCACGACCCCCTGTACCCAAAACAGGTGCGCTACCAGACTGCGCTACGCCCCGGACCGTGGAACGCTGTTTAGTGCGCGCATCTGAAAATGAAAAGAGAAAAATCGCGCGTTAGAGCGCTTTTTCACGGCACGGCCAGGCCGCTGCCGTTTGCACCACGGACGGGTGGCGCAGCTCGGTGCCCACCGTGATCCCCAAGGCCTTGGCCAGCCCGCCGTTAACCTCAAGCACATAGCGCGCAGGGGCCCGGCTTGGCAGCGGTGTTTCGTCAAACGGCCGGGCGGAATGGTGGATATTCACCACAATGCCGTTCTGATCGAGAAAAATAATATCCAGCGGAATCAGGGTGTTCTTCATCCAAAAGGCCAGATCACCCGTACGATGATAGACAAAGAACATACCCGCGCTTTGCGGCATGGAGGGGCGTCCCATCAGCCCCTTGCTGCGCGCGGGGGCATTGTCGGCCACTTCGACGGTAAACCGCGCCTCGCCCCATTCGCCGCGCAGATGCACGGTATCGCGGCGGCACTCGGCCCAGGCTGGCAGCGCAAGACCAATCGCCAAAACGGCCGCTGCACCCCAAGTCAGATACCGGCCGATCCTGCGCATGGCTTACTCCTCGTTCAGGGCGGATTCCCAACTACAGACCTGGGTCGCCATCAGGCCGCGACGGCCATCAATGACACGCATAGCAAGCGCCTCACCGGGCTGCAACTCGGCCAGGCCACAGCGGCGCAGCACCTCGACATGCACAAAGACATCGTCCGGCTTGCCAAACACATTGGCAAAACCAAAGCCCTTGGCCTTGTCGAACCATTTCACCCGGCCCGGCAACAGCGGCAGCTGTGCCAGCTCTTCGCTATTGAGATCCTGAAAATCGGCCAAAGCCGCGGTGCTCTGGGTTTCCGGCGCTTCAATCGCCAGAACTTCGACAGCTTGTACACCCCGATCCGTGCTCTGCGCCAAAAGTTCAATATTGGCCCCATCCGCCACCGAACTCTGCCCAAAGTTGCGCAACACATTCGCGTGCAGCAGGATATCGGGTCCGCCATCAGATGAGACGACAAAACCGAATCCCTTGATCGGGTCAAACCACTTCACCTGCCCTTCGATTCTCTGGGCAGTATTCTTATCCATCAATTTTGCCTTACCTAACGTAACCCCATCCCCGAGGTCTGACATGTATTGCGATATATTATGCACAACGGCAAGAAATTTATAGTAGTTTTTTCATACACTTGCATTTTACGTCGCGCGAATGTCATGGGTTCAGGCGGGTAGTTTCCCAGTTTTCAGAAGGGGTTGCGCGCCGCCAGACAAAGCGATCATGCAGCCGGTAGGCCCCATCCGCCCAAAATTCAATTTCCGTCGGAATGATGCGAAAGCCGCCCCAGAACGGCGGCCGAGTCGGGGCCGTGCCATGCTGCGCCGTCACCTTGGCGACCTTGGCCATCAAGGCCCCGCGCGAAGACAGGGGCTGCGATTGATCACTCGCCCACGCGCCGAGCCGGCTTTTGAGGGACCGCGAGGCGTAATAAGCATCCGCCTGCGGCCCATCCTCGCGGCTGACGTGGCCCCGCACGCGCACTTGGCGGCGCAGGGATTTCCAATGCATGACAAAGGCGGCCTTTTGGCCTTGATCCAACTCCTGCGCCTTGGCCGACCCGTAGTTGGTGTAAAACACGAACCCCGCGTCCTCGATATCTTTCAGCAGCACCATGCGTGCATTTGGCATGCCGCTGGCGTCAACCGTCGCCAACGCAATGGCGTTGGGGTCGTTGGGTTCGCTTTTTTCAGCCTCTGCCAACCAGCTGCGGGCGATCACAAACGGATCATCCCCTGCAAATATTCCGTCGCGTTCTGCCATGTCGTCTCTCCAAAGCCATAGTTGTGGCATCAGGGGCGCTGTGGTCTTGAAGCAGAAACAGTGATCGCCTAAAGGTGCCTATAAAGGGAATTAGGGACGGAGTCCTCCGAATGTCAAATAATCTGATGGCTGGCAAACGCGGCCTGATCATGGGCCTAGCAAACGACAAATCCATTGCTTGGGGTATTGCCAAAGCTTGCGCCGATGCCGGTGCGGAGCTGGCGTTTTCCTATATGGGGGATGCGTTCAAGAAACGTGTGATCCCGCTGGCCGAGCAACTGAATGTCGATACGCTGATTGACTGCGACGTCTCCGACCCTGCCTCTGTTGATGCCGCCTTTGCCGCCATCGAAGAGAAATGGGGCAAGCTTGACTTCATCGTGCACGCCATTGGTTTTTCAGATAAAAACGAACTGCGTGGCCGCTATGTCGACACCAGCCGCGACAACTTCCTGATGACGATGGATATCTCCTGCTACAGCTTCACGGCTGTGATGCAGCGCGCCGAAAAACTGATGAAAGACGGCGGTTCGGCCCTGACGCTGACCTATTATGGCGCAGAGCAGGTCATGCCGCATTACAACGTCATGGGCGTGGCCAAAGCCGCGCTGGAAGCCTCGGTAAAATACTTGGCAGAAGATTTGGGCAAGGACGGTATTCGCGTTAACGCGATCTCGGCGGGCCCGATCAAGACGCTGGCCGCCTCGGGCATCGGCGATTTCCGCTATATCATGAAGTGGAACGAGCTGAACTCGCCGCTGCGCCGCAATGTCACCATCGAAGATGTGGGCAATTCTGCACTCTACCTGCTCTCTGATCTTGGCTCAGGTGTCACTGGCGAAAACCTGCACGTAGATGCCGGGTATCATGTGGTTGGCATGAAGGCTGTGGACGCGCCTGACATTGATGTTGTCACCGGCAAGAAATGACCCTGACCGCATTCTTGGCGTCCTGGCTTTTGTGTCTGGCCGCCGCAATGACCCCCGGGCCGGCTGTTCTTATGTCGGCCCGCATTGGTTTGCGCGAAGGTTTGGCAACCGGCACCGCGTTGGCGGCGGGGATTGGCGCGGGCGCGGTCTTTTGGGCCAGCACTGCACTGTTTGGCCTTTCCATCTTATTTGACTATGCGCCCTCGCTGTTGATCGCCCTCAAAGGCCTTGGGGCCGCTTATCTGTGTTATCTGGCCTACAAAAAGTGGCGTCACGCGGATGAGCCGATGCAAGCCGCGGACACATCTATCAAAGCGCGCAGCAAATGGGCGGCGTTTAAGCTGGGGGTTTTGACCCAGCTCTCCAACCCAAAAGGGCCCATTTTCTTTGGCGCAGTCTTTGCGGGCACCATCCCTGACAGCGCGCCGCTTTGGGTGCTGGCCTGCCTGCTGGGCCTGATCTTCACCGGGGAAACCCTGTGGAATATCGCTGTCGTGCGCATTTTCTCTTTTGAGAAAACCCGCAAGGGCTATACCAATCTAAAAGGCGTGTTTGATCGCGTCTTTGGGGGCGCGCTGGCAATACTGGGTCTGAAAATCGCCGCCACTTAAAACTGCGGGGGTTTATGGAACTGACACATATCATTGCATTTAACCTGACGTTGCTGGCGGCGATCGCCAGCCCCGGCCCTGCAATGCTGGTGTCAATCAAAGCCAGCCTGACCGGCGGGTTTCGCCAAGGCGTGATCACCGGCGCGGGCCTTGGGCTGATGGCCGCCGTTTGGACATCGCTGGCGCTATTGGGGCTTGGGGGGCTGCTTGCGCTCTTTCCTTGGGCCTATCTTGCGATGAAAATCGCGGGCGCGATCTATTTGATCTGGATTGCCGTTGGCATGTGGCGCACGGCGCGCGCGCCGCTGGCAACGACCAACGCTCAGGTGGCCGGGCGGCAAGCTTTTGTCACCGGACTTTCGGTCAACTTGGCCAATCCAAAATCGGTTTTGTTCGCCTCAGCCGTGCTATTGGTGATCTTTCCGCAGGATATTTCGCTCAGCGAAAAAGCCTTTGTTGTCGCAAATCATCTTGCAGTCGAACTGATTTGCTATACAGGTTTCGCCCTCTTACTTTCCACAGCCCCCGCGCGGGATGGCTATCTGCGACTCAAGCCGATCTTTGATCGCATCGCTGCGGCTGTCTTAGGGGCGCTGGGGTTACGTTTACTGCTTGACCGTTCTTAAGAAAGGACATCCGATGAATGATCGTTTGCCCCATGAAAAGGGATTTCACATCAGCTGGGATCAAATCCACCGCGATTCCCGTGCCTTGGCGTGGCGGCTGGACGGTCAGGGCCCCAATGATGGTGCATGGTCTGCGATTGTTGCGATCACACGCGGCGGCATGGCCCCGGCGATGATCATTGCGCGCGAATTGGACGTGCGCGTTGTCGACACCATCAGCGTCAAATCCTATCACAACCAAGATCGCGGTGAAGCGCAGGTGCTCAAAGCCCCAGATGCTGAGATCATGGGCAAAGATGGCGAAGGTGTTCTGATCATCGATGATCTGGTGGACAGCGGCAAAACGTTGGAACTGGTACGCGAGATGTATCCCAAGGCGCATTTCGCCACGGTCTACGCCAAGCCAAAGGGCCGCGCGCAGGTCGACAGCTTTATCACCGAAGTGTCGCAAGACACATGGATCTTTTTCCCATGGGATATGGCGCTGCAATATGTGCAGCCCTATCGCGGGTCCGACTGATACCTTTCCCCAAACGCCCCGAATTTCAGGCCATTTATGACATCTCATTCGCGCACAGCTGCCACGTTCCTGCCCCCCGTGATGGAGGCACGTCGTTGGATCGAGGGTGTGGCTTTCACCGATGACAAACCCCTGATCAACGTCAGCCAGGCCGCCCCGGTCGCCGCCCCGCCCGAAGGGCTGCGGCAGGCGATTGCCGAGGCGGCGCTGAACGATGTCAGCGCACATCTCTATGGTGCGGTTCTGGGGCTTGGGGCATTGCGCGCCGAGATCGCGGCGCAATGGTCGGCCAGCTATGGGGGCACCATAGTGCCTGAGCAGGTCGCCATCACCTCTGGCTGCAATCAAGCCTTTGCTGCAACATTGGCGGCCATCGCAGGCGAAGGCGATGAGTTGATCCTGCCAACCCCATGGTATTTCAATCATAAAATGTGGCTCGACATGCAAGGCGTCACAGCTGTGGCGCTGAAAACCGGCGCGGATCTTTTGCCAGATCCGACCAAAGCCGAGGCGCTGATCACGCCCCGCACCCGCGCAATCGCGCTGGTGACGCCCAATAATCCCGGCGGCGTTGAATACCCCGATCATCTGGTTGCGGACTTCTACGCGCTTGCGCGCAAACATGGGATCAAATTGATCCTGGATGAAACCTACCGCGACTTTGACTCCCGCAGCGGCGCGCCCCATGCGCTTTTTGCCGATCCGAACTGGGCGGACACGCTGATCCAGCTTTATTCTTTCTCCAAGGCCTACCGTCTGACGGGCCATCGTGTGGGCGCGATTATTTCCAGCGCCGCGCATCTGTCAGAGGCAGAAAAATTCCTCGACACCGTGACCATCTGCCCCAACCAACTGGGCCAGATCGGCGCGCTTTGGGGGATGCAGAACCTCGGTGACTGGGTCGCTGGCGAGCGGGCCGAGATCCTTGACCGCCGCGCCGCCATCGAAGAGTATTTCCCCAAGCTTGCCCAAAATGGTTGGCGGCTCTTGGGGCTGGGGGCGTATTTCGCCTATGTTGAGCACCCCTTTGCCATGGCGTCTGATGCGCTGGCGAAAGAGCTGGTGCGCCAATCCCATGTGCTGACCCTGCCGGGCACCATGTTTACCCCCGCCGATGATGCCAATGGCAAAACCCAACTGCGCCTGGCCTTTGCAAACGTCGATCGCGCGGAAATCCAAATGCTGTTTGACCGGCTTGCGGCTTTTGATGCGCCACGCCGCTAGACGCAGGCGCAGCGCGTGATCACGCCAAACCCCTGACAAGCGCGCGAAAACGCGCCCTTGCCCCTTGCCCCCCTCCCGGCGGCATCGTAGACATTCGCAACCTAGAATTCTGCGCCAGCCAAGGGGGCCGCATGTCCGAGAAAAGATCAATTTCCAAATCACTGATGTGGGTGCTGATGGGCCTGCTGATTTTCGGCCTTGGCGGCTTTGGCATCACCAATCTCGGCGGCGCGGTGCAAAGCGTCGGCAGCGTCGATGGCAAGGACATCGAAATTGATGCCTATTATCGCGCGGTGCAGGATCAACTGTCTGCGCTTCAGGCCCAAACCGGGCAGCGCATCACATTCACGCAGGCGCAGGCCTTTGGTCTGGATCGTCAAATTCTGGGCACTTTGGTGGCAGAACGCGCGCTGGACGCCGAAGCCGAACGGCTTGGCCTGTCGATGGGGGATGAAAACCTGCGACGCGAAGTGTTGTCGATCCCGGCCTTTCAATCGCTGGATGGCAGTTTTGACCGCGAAGCCTATCGGTTTGCGCTGCAAAATTCGGGTATGAACGAAACCGAATTTGAAAATTCCCTGCGCGAAGATGCGGCGCGCGGCTTGCTGCAAAGCGCGATTGTGGGCGGCGTTGAAATGCCACGCACCTACGCCAATGCCCTGCTGGCCTATCTGGGCGAGCAACGCAGTTTTACCATGGCAATCCTGGGCGAAGCGCAGCTGGAAACCGAAATCGGCACTGCGGATGAGGCCACGCTCAAGACCTTCTATGATGAAAATATCGAAGCTTTCATGCGTCCGGCCACCCGCGACATCACCTATGTGGCGCTGGTGCCGTCCATGCTGATTGACAGCGTTGAGATCGACGACGCCACGCTGAAGGCCGAATATGACGCACGCGATGCTGAATTCAACCAACCAGAGCGGCGGCTGGTCGAGCGCCTGGTGTTCGGAACCAGCGAAGAAGCGGCCAATGCCTTGGCGGATGTTACGGCCGGTGAAACCTCGTTTGAGGATCTGGTCGAGGCGCGCGGTCTGACCCTTGCGGATGTGGATCTGGGCGATCTTAGCGCCGACGAGCTGAGCGACGCGTCTGTGCCGGTCTTTGCTGCCGAAACTGGCGAAGTTGTCGGCCCGATCCAAACCGATCTTGGCCCGGCGCTGTTCCGGGTGAATGCGGTGCTGGAGGCGCAAAATGTCAGCTTCGAAGAGGCTCTGCCGCAGCTGCGTGACGCACTGGCACTGGATCGTGCGCGCCGTGTGATTGACGCGCAGATCAACGACATCGACGATCTCTTGGCCGGTGGTGCCTCGCTTGAGGACGTGGCCGCAGAAACCGACATGGAGCTGGGCACCATCAATTTCCACGCAGGATCGGACGAGGATATTGCCGGCTACGCGGGCTTCCGCCAAGTGGCGCAAACCGTGACCGAAGAGGATTTCCCGCAGATCGAACAGCTGGAAGATGGCGGTATCTATGCCCTGCGCCTTGATGGCACAACCGACGCGGCCCCTGCCCCCTTTGACGCGATCAAGGATGAGGTTCAGGCCGCTTGGCAGCAGGATGCGCTGAACGTGGCGCTGAGCGCGCAGGCAAATGCGATCGTGGCTGAAATGAACGCGGGCACCGACATCATTGCGCTGGGTCTGCCGGTCTTTACCGAACAGCAGCTGACGCGCGGCGGCTTTGTGCCGGACGCCCCCGAAGCCTTGCTCGACACCGTCTTTGAGATGACCGAGGGCGAGGTGCGCACGCTGAATGTCGATGGGCGTAGCTTTGTGATTGAGCTGGACGCGATTGCCCCAGCGGATATGGAAAACCCTGAAAACGCCACCCTGGCGAACCTTGTGGCGCAGCAAAGCGCGCAAGCGCTCGCGCAGGATATTTTCCAGGCCTATTCCAACCACATCCGCGCAGCGGCTGACATCGAAATTGACCAACACGCGCTGGCGGCTGTCCACGCGCAACTGCAGTAACCCGAAAGGCTGACCCGTGGCTTTGATCCCGTCTTTTGACGCCTTTGAAACCGCCTATGAGGCGGGCAAAAATCAGGTGGTTTACACCCGCTTGGCCGCTGATCTGGATACCCCTGTTTCCCTGATGCTGAAGCTGACCGGCGCAAAACGGGATGCCTTCATGCTTGAGTCTGTCACCGGCGGCGAAGTCCGCGGGCGGTATTCGATCATCGGGATGAAGCCTGACTTGATCTGGCAGTGCCATGACAAAGCCAGCCGCATCAATCGCAACGCACGTTTTGACAGCGAAAGCTTTGACGCGCAGCCGGGTGATCCGCTGGCCAACCTGCGCGCGCTCATCGAAGAAAGCAAAATTGACCTGCCCGATGATCTGCCGCAGGCCTCGGCCGGTCTGTTCGGGTTTCTGGGCTATGACATGATCCGCCTGGTTGAGCATCTGCCAAATGTGAACCCGGATCCCCTGGGCCTGCCGGACGCCTGCATGATGCGCCCGTCTGTGGTTGCCGTGTTGGACGGGGTCAAAGGCGAAGTGACCGTGGTCTCCCCCGCCTGGGTCACGGAGGGGCAATCCGCCCGCGCCGCCTATGCCCAGGCTGCTGAGCGGGTGATGGATGCTGTACGCGATCTGGAACGCGCCCTGCCGCAAGCGGCGCGCGAAATGGGTGATGCGAAATCGGTCGGCGAACCGGTGAGCAATTTCACCAAAGAAGGCTACAAAGCCGCCGTTGAAAAAGCCAAGGATTACATCCGCGCCGGCGATATCTTTCAGGTGGTCCCGGCGCAGCGCTGGACACATGATTTCCCGCTGCCGCCCTTTGCGCTTTATCGGTCGTTGCGGCGCACGAACCCGTCGCCCTTCATGTTCTATTTCAATTTTGGCGGCTATCAGGTGATTGGGGCCAGCCCGGAAATTCTGGTGCGTGTCTTTGGCAATGAAGTCACCATTCGCCCCATCGCAGGCACCCGCCCGCGCGGGGCCACTCCCGAAGAGGACCGCGCCAATGAAGCAGACCTGCTGGCCGACAAGAAAGAGCTGGCCGAGCACCTGATGCTGCTGGATCTGGGGCGCAATGACACTGGCAAGGTCAGCAAGATCGGCACGGTGCGCCCGACCGAAGAATTCGTGATCGAGCGCTACAGCCACGTCATGCACATCGTTTCCAATGTCGTGGGCGAGCTGGCCGAGGATCAAGATGCGCTGAGTGCGTTTTTCTCTGGCATGCCCGCAGGCACGGTATCCGGGGCCCCCAAGGTGCGCGCAATGGAAATCATCGACGAACTTGAGCCGGAAAAGCGCGGCGTTTATGGCGGCGGTGTCGGCTATTTCAGCGCCGGGGGCGACATGGATATGTGCATCGCCCTGCGCACCGCAATCGTCAAAGACGAAAAGCTTTATGTGCAGGCTGGCGGCGGCGTGGTCTATGACAGCGACCCAGAAGCCGAATACATGGAGACGGTGCATAAATCCAACGCCATCCGCCATGCCGCCGAAGACGCAGGACGTTTCGAAGATTTTGGCAACGGATAGCGGCCATATCTACGCAAGTATTAAAGGCGCGGCAGTATTCCCTGCCGCGCCTTTTCTTTTTTCCGTGTCAGTTCTCGCGCCGTGGCGGCTTAGTTGGAGTCCACCAGAATATTAGACGTCACGCCCGCCTCAAGCAGGGCGACCTGCATATCCTGGACCTCATCGACATCATCGGTGCTGTGAATCAGCACATCATTGACGATCAGCGAATAAAGCGGCGCGGCCGGGCGCTCAATCACGGGGCGCAGGCTGGCGGGGCGCACGCCCAGATAGTTGTCAGCGGCGCGGCGCGATTTGGGGCCCCATTTGCCATCCTGGGATACGCCGATGGTGTACTGCACGTCTTTGACCAGCTCTTTGCTGACCGAACGGCCCGCGTTCAGATCAAAGATCGCGTTTTCAAGCCGCGCGCGGTCGTTGATGCGCGCGGGGACATAGACGTTCTTGCAGGTCTCAACGTCCTTATAGCGCGTGACCGTGCGGCGGCTGTTCTCATGCCCCACAACGCCGCCAATCACGGCACCCGCAGCGGCCCCGGCGTTTTTGTCGGTGACAACTTTGCCGATGACGCCGCCAATCAGCGCACCGCCGATGACCTTTTCAGGTTGGCCGCCTTTTACGGTGGCCTGATAGGGCACCGAGGTGGTTGTGCAGCGCGTCTGATAGCTCCCCGCAAACGCCTGCGATGCGATCAGCAGCGATGCCGCTGCCGTTACCAGAATTTTCATGGTCTCATCCTTCATTCATTTTGATGCGGCGGCGTGTCTTGGCTGTGCCCCCCGCCGGTTTCACGCGCGGCAGATCTTTGTGATTCTGCGCAGCGCGTTTGGCCATTACCTGGGGTTCAGTTAGGCGAGAGTGGTCTTGATATTCAATATCATGGCCATTTTGGGCGCTTTTGACCCGGATCGCGGGCGGTTTTCTTCTTATGTCAGCCGCGGCTTGCCGCTCAGCCATGATACGGGCCTTGGGGGGCTGCCCGCGCAGCAGAAGCTAAGCTAGGCCCCTTCAACACATTCATCGACTTTGCGCGCCACCAAAAAGACCGAGCCGGGTTTCTCTGGTCGCCAGTCAGTTTCGATCCGAAACCCATGGGCAGTGATGTGGTCTTTCAATTGCGCGATGCGAAACGGATGGAGCTTGGGGATCAGGCCAGTGTGCCCCAGCGCAGGCCAGAACACCCGCCCAAGGCCACGCATTTCGCCAAGACAAACGGTGGAGGAAAAGAACAGCCCCCCTGATTTCAGCATCTGATTCACCCGCGTCAGCGTTTGGTTCACATCTTTCACCAGATGCAGGATCGACATGCCCAAGACCACATCATAGGCCGCGCCCGCATCTGGGATCGGCCAATCTTCGATGGCAGCGACCGCAAAATTCACCCTGCGGCAGCTTTGATCCCAGGCCTTTTCCTTGGCAATCGCGATCATCTCGCTGGAAAAATCAATGGCATCCACATGGGCCACGCGCGGCGCGTGGATCAGCGCTGTGGTGCCTGTGCCGCAGCCAAACTCCAGCAGGCGATCCGTGGGTTTCAGGTGGCTCGCGGTAACGGCAAGCTTGTGTTCATAAGCGGATTGATCCGCAACCGGGCTGCGCGCATAGCCGCGCGCCATTTTGTTCCAGAAAAACGTGGGAGACAGTAGCATGTCAAAGCTCCTAATTTTGGCAAATCTTTCCCGGGCACAGCCGCGCCATGCGCAAAACTGCGGTCTCGGGTAAATTGATCGGTAATCGGTGCGGCGGCGGTCAGTTAGGTGGCGTCTTGAATGTCAAACACCTCTTCCAGAGGTTTGTTGAACACCCGCGAAATCAGGATCGCCAGTTCCAGCGTCGGTGAATATTTCGCGTTTTCAATGGCCACGATGGTCTGGCGTGTCACCCCCACCCGCTCGGCCAGATCTTTTTGGGTCATCTCATCCGCATCAAACCGCAGGCGTCTGATCTGATTGGTGATTTTCAGTTTACCCATGTCTTAGTAGCCCCGGCGATAGCTGATGAACTTCACCATATCGGCCCCAAAAGAACCAAGCGCCATCGCAAAATAGATAATGTTAAAGCCGACAAGCGCCGTGCTGCCCATCGCCAGCGCAATCACCGAAGAGATAAACCCCACCCCGGCGCAAACGACAATCGCGAAAATCGCGCGGCGATCAAAGAGTTTGTCTCTTTCATCGACAACAAAACTGGGTTTGGCCGTGCCGGTGAAGATGGCCCAGAGAATGTTAAACAC
The DNA here is from genome assembly GCF_028369055.1 of Cognatishimia sp. SS12. Classification (GTDB taxonomy): domain Bacteria; phylum Pseudomonadota; class Alphaproteobacteria; order Rhodobacterales; family Rhodobacteraceae; genus Cognatishimia. Next base: position 811,453 of record NZ_JAQNCZ010000001.1, read on the forward strand.
AATGGTGCCGACAATGGTTGCGGCAATGCTGATCGGGATCACCCAGATCACCATCCGCGCCCAGACATTCACCGCGTCCGGCCCGTCAAATTGACCAGCCGCGCTCATCTCTAGCAGGCGCAGGATGACATAGCTGCTGGTCAGCAAATTCACGAGGATCGAGACCACGTTATTTCGATCTTGGTAGGTCATTTTTAAGTTCCTTCACGGGGTGCCGCGGACGGCACGGGTGTCTGATAATTTCGACTCAAAGTAAGATTTATTATACCTAGTGTCAAATATTTCATACACACCAAGACGGCACAAAGATCTTTGCAAATGAAATCAACGACATGTGGCGGCGACCGCTTATCGTTGACGACTCAAATTCTCTGTAGGAAGCCCGCGCCGGTCGGCGGATCAGCCGTCTTGCTGTGCCAGCAGCAGCGCTGATACCGGCGCGATGGCCACCGTGCTGGCGCGATCCTGCAGCGCCCAGCTGGCCAGCGCCTGAATGGTGATCGGCTGAAGCCGCCCCATCATCACCACACCAGAACTTTGCCGCGCCTTAAACGCTGCCTGATCCAGAAAGCGGCGCATCACCACTTCGGTCTGCCCCTTGCTGTCAAAATCGCGAAACACCGTAAGCGCAGGCACGCCTTCGCGCACCGCAAGTTTCTGCGCGGTATTCAGCCCCTGCGGCTGCAAAACCAGCCCATGGCCACTTTGCCCGGCATAGGCAATCACCTGTTCTGCGACGGCGCGGCTTTCCTGTAGGCCAGTCTCAAGCCCCTCCAGCAGCCCCACCGCTTGGGGCACGGCAGCGAGCTGCCCGGCCAGGTTCACTTCGATCTCGCTGGCAGAAACACCCTGTGGCAGGTTCACAACGGAAAACACCTCAATGCCAAACCCGCGATAGGCCGCCGCGCGCGCCGCCGCCTCAGGGTGCAATGCATCAATGGCCACGCTCAGCGCGATGGGAAAATCCGCCAGCGTCGCCAGATCAACCAGACTGTCAGGGTCATCCAGCAGCAAGACCGACATCAAAGGTTTTTCGCCGTCATAATCAAAAGCCTGCGCAAAATCACGCAGGGGCATGGCCTCTGGCGCAGTCACAGCCTCAACAGCCTCTGTCTCGGGGGCATCCCCAATGCGGGGCAGCCGCGACGAGGTGCGCTGGGGGAACGCATCGCTCAGGTCTTGCGCCGGTTTCAGCAATGCGCCGCCCTCAAGCGCGGCAATCGCCTCTGGTGCAGTGGTATCCACTTCGGGCGCGGCATCTGCCGTAATCGGCGTATCCTGTTGCTTTGGCGCTGTGCCGCGCGCTGCTTCGCCCTCGCCGGTGGGGGCACGGGGCGCAGGCGTCGGCTCGGGCGCACCAAAACCGGCAGTTTCCGGTGTTGCCGGGCTCTGCGGTTGGGCCGGGTCGACAGAAATCGAAGGTTCATTTTCCGCGCCGGGTGCGGTGATCGGCTGGGCCTGCGGGCTGGGCAACACAGGCACGTCATCTTGTACCGTGGCCGGGGCCTCGCCAATGGGTGCGGGCGTCAAGGCCCCCGCCTCGGGCGCACCGGGCTGCGGTTTGGGCGCAGGGGCACGATCAGCATTCGGGGCAGAATCACGCCCTGTGGCCGGCGCTGGTGCCTGCGCCACAACGTCTGCCTCAACCGGGGCATCGGTTTGCGAGCCGCCGGGCACATCAACGTTTGCGGGCGCTGCAGGTTGGCTTGCTGAGGGGCTTTCTGCCAGTGGCCGTTCCAACGTGGCGGGCAAAGGGGATAACAAAGACAGGACCGCCGCAACCACAAGCCCCACCACTCCGCCAAAGATCAACCCGGTCAAAATTCCACGTAGCATGCTCTTGCCCTCAGATTTCAGCGTTGCGCTGGCCTTTTTTCGTCTGGCGGCTGCCCCCGCCTCTTGACCCTCTGGGCCAAGCCTGTCCATGTATACCGCGACCATGGGCGGGGTTAATACCCTGTTCTTACGATGACAACATAAAGTGTGGTGCCATGCTGCTTCTGATCGATAATTACGACAGCTTTACCTATAACCTCGTGCATTATTTGGGCGAGCTGGGGGCCGACGTGAAGGTCTGGCGCAATGACGCCCTGACCACGCAGGACGCCATGGGCCTGAAACCCGAGGGGATTCTGCTGTCCCCCGGTCCCTGCACACCAAATGAAGCCGGCATCTGCCTGTCATTGATCGAAGCCGCCGCCGAAACCAAGACCCCGCTGATGGGCGTCTGCCTTGGGCATCAGTCCATCGGCCAGGCCTTTGGCGGCAATGTGGTGCGTTGCCATGAGGTTGTGCATGGCAAGATGGGCACCATGCATCACCACGGCAAAGGCCTCTTCAAAGGCCTGCCGACACCGTTTGAGGCGACGCGCTATCATTCGCTGATTGTCGAGCGTGAGACACTGCCCGACTGCCTTGAGATCACCGCCGAGCTTGAGGACGGCACCATCATGGGGCTGCAACACAAAGAACTGCCCATCCAAGGCTGCCAATTCCACCCGGAATCCATTGCCTCAGAACATGGGCACGCGATGCTGAAAAACTTCCTTGATCTGATGAAGGTGCCAGCATGAGCGACGCGCTGAAACCGCTGATTGATGCCGCCGCCAAAGGCCCGCTGAGCCGGGCAGAGGCCGGTGAAGCCTTTGAGATTCTGTTCAACGGCGATGCAACCCCCAGCCAGATTGGCGGTTTTCTGATGGCACTGCGCACGCGCGGTGAAACCGTGGATGAATATGCCGCGGCGGCGGCCGTGATGCGCGCCAAATGTGTGCCGGTGAAAGCGCCTGCAGGCGCGATTGATATCGTTGGCACTGGCGGGTCGGGCAAACACACGCTGAATATTTCCACCGCGTCGATCTTTACGGTCGCGGGCGCCGGCGTGCCGGTGGCCAAACATGGCAACCGCAAGGCCAGCAGCAAATCCGGCACCGCCGATGTGCAAAGCGAACTGGGCATCAATGTCATGGTCGGGGCTGAGGTTGTGGAACAGGCACTCACTGACTGCGGCGTGGGCTTCATGATGGCCCCGATGCACCACCCGGCGATCAAACATGTGATGCCCACCCGGCTTGAGCTGGGCACCCGCACAATTTTCAACATCCTTGGCCCGCTGACCAACCCAGCGGGCGTCAAACGGCAACTGACAGGCGCATTTTCACGCGAATTGATCAGGCCCATGGCCGAAACCCTGGGCCAGCTTGGGTCGGAACGTGCGTGGCTGGTGCATGGCTCAGACGGTACTGATGAGCTGACGATCACCGGCGTCAGCTATGTCTCGGCCTTGGAAACAGACGGCAGCGTGCATGATTTTGAACTGCACCCCGAAGAGGCTGGCCTGCCGGTGCACCCGTTTGACGAGACGGTGGGCGGCACGCCCGAACATAACGCCAAAGCTTTGCGCGCTGTGCTCGATGGGGCCGAAGGGGCCTATCGCGACGCGGTACTGCTCAACTCGGCCGCCGCGCTGGTTGTGGCTGATGCCGCGCCGGATCTGAAAACCGGGGTGGAAATCGCCAAGGACAGCATCGCCTCTGGCAAAGCCAAGGCCAAGCTTGCGTGCCTGGCTAAGATCACCTGCAGCGCCGCCTGATTGGCAGGTCGCTTTATGATCCCTGAGGCTTGGGCGCATCTGCCGTTCTTTGACACCAATTGGCCCGCGATCCAAGCCGCGCTGGCCGCAGACCGCCGCGATATTCTGCCGCCTGCGCCCCACCGTTTTGCCGCGCTTGCGGCCTGCCCACCCGATCAAACCCGCGTGGTGATCTTGGGCCAAGACCCCTATCCAACACCGGGCCATGCCCATGGTCTGGCGTTTTCGGTGGCCCCGGATGTGACGCCATTGCCCCGCAGCCTTGGCAATATATTCAAGGAACTGCAGGACGATCTTGGCGCGGTGCCCAAAACCGGGGACCTGCGCGGATGGGCTCGTCAGGGGGTGCTGCTGCTTAACACCGTGTTGACCGTGCCGGCGGGCGAAGCCAATGGACATAAGGCGCTGGGATGGCAGGCCTTGGCGCATCAGGTGCTTGCCGCCACGTCAAAACGGCCAACGGCTTATGTTCTTTGGGGAAAACAAGCACAGAGTCTTGCCAAGCATATTCACCCGGGCAATCATTTGATGATAGAAACGGCCCATCCGTCACCGCTTTCGGCGCGGCGGGGCTTTTTCGGGTCGCGCCCGTTTTCACGTATTAATAATTGGCTCGCCGCCCGTGGCCAGCCGCAAATCGACTGGACCGCACAATGACCGCCACCGTTCTGGACAAAATCAAAGCCTATAAGCTGGAAGAGGTTGCCGCCGACAAAGCCGCCAAACCCTATAGCGAAGTCGAAGCAGAGGCCCAGGCTGCCAGCCCGACGCGCGGTTTTGCCGATGCGATGATGAAAGCCAGCCGCGAAGGCTATGGCCTGATCGCCGAGGTCAAAAAAGCCAGCCCCTCCAAAGGGCTTATTCGCGAAGATTTCAATCCGCCCGAATTGGCGAAAGCCTATGAAGATGGTGGCGCGACCTGTCTGTCGGTCCTGACAGACACCCCCAGCTTTCAGGGGGCCAAAGAGTTTTTGGTACAGGCGCGCGAGGCCACTGCGCTGCCCGCCCTGCGCAAGGATTTCATGTATGACACCTATCAGGTCGCCGAAGCGCGCGCGCTTGGGGCCGATTGCATTTTGATTATCATGGCTTCGGTGTCCGACGCGCAGGCCCAAGAGCTGGAAAGCGCCGCGTTTGAATGGGGTATGGATGTGCTGCTTGAGGTGCATGACGCCGAAGAGCTGGCGCGCGCAAGCCGCCTCAAATCACCGCTGATGGGCATCAACAACCGCAACCTCAAGACCTTTGAAACCACGCTGGACACCACGCGCACGCTGTCAAAACAAGTGCCCGCCGATCGTCTGATTGTCTGCGAAAGCGGGCTCAGCACTCCGGCGGATCTGGCGGATATGGCCCGCTACGGCGCGCGCAGTTTCCTGATCGGCGAAAGCCTGATGCGCCAAGAGGATGTCACCGCTGCCACCCGCGCACTGCTGGCTGATCCGCTGATGCCGGGTGGCATGTAATGGCCGAGAAAACGCCCAGCCCCAGCGATCTGACGCATTTTGACGCCAAGGGTGAAGCGCATATGGTCGACGTGTCCGAAAAGGCGGTCACAGCGCGTATCGCCACCGCCGAAGGCCACATTAAGATGGCGCAACAAACCTTTGATATCATTTCCGAAGGCCGCGCCAAAAAGGGCGACGTTCTGGCCGTGGCGCAGTTGGCCGGGATCATGGGGGCCAAACAGTGCAGCACGCTGATCCCCCTGTGCCATCCGTTGCCGATCACAAAAGTTTCGGTTGATCTGACGCTCGATGCAGATCTGCCGGGCGTGCGCATTTCTGCAACCGTCAAGACCACCGGCCAGACCGGGGTTGAGATGGAGGCGCTGACCGCCGTGAATGTCGCCGCCCTGACCGTCTATGACATGACAAAAGCTGTCGACAAACATATGGAGATCGGCGGCATTCGCGTCACTTTGAAAGACGGCGGCAAATCCGGCCGATTTGAAGCGTCATGATTCCTGTCAGCGCCGCGCTGGATCAGCTCTTTCAGCTTGTCACCACGGTGGGCACCGAAGAGGTGCCCCTTGCCAAGGCCAATGGCCGGGTGCTGCGTGCCGACGCTGTGGCGCGGCGTGATCAACCGCCCTTTGATGGCTCTGCCATGGATGGCTATGCGGTCAAAAATGCAGAGGCCGTGCCCGGCGCGCGCCTGACAGTGATCGGCGAAAGCGCGGCAGGGCATGGTTTCGCCGACACCGTTGGCGCAGGGCAAGCCGTGCGAATTTTCACCGGCGCGCCGGTGCCCGCAGGGACGGACCGGGTGATCATCCAAGAAGATGTCAGCCGCGATGGCGACACCATCACCCTCGGCGACACTCTGGATCAGGGCCACCACATCCGTCCGCGCGGCGTTGATTTTGCCGATGGCAGCGCATTGACCGCGCCGCGCCTGTTGCGCCCGGCTGATATCGCTCTGCTCGCCGCGATGAACATTCCGGCCGTCACCGTATCGCGGCGGCCCACTGTGGCGCTGATCTCAACCGGCGATGAACTGGTGATGCCCGGCGGCACCCCAGGCCCGGATCAGATCATGGTGTCCAACACCTTTGGGCTCGCCGCGTTGCTTCGTGATCTGGGCGCTGCGCCGCGCATGTTGCCGATTGCCCGCGACACGCAGCCCAGCCTAGAGATGGCATTTGAATTGGCCGCTGATGCGGATCTGGTTGTGACCATCGGCGGTGCATCGGTTGGCGATCATGATCTGGTGGGCAAAGTCGCAGCAGATCTTGGGATGGCGCGCAGTTTTTACAAGGTGGCCATGCGCCCCGGCAAACCCCTGATGGCCGGTCGGCTGAAAAGCGGCGCGATGATGGTGGGACTGCCGGGCAATCCGGTCTCAGCCATGGTTTGTGGCCATGTGTTCCTCGCCCCGGTGCTGCGCGGCTTCCTTGGCCTGCCGATGGGCCCCGCCCCCCGCCGCCGCGCGCCGCTGGCGGCCGATCTCGCGGCCAATGGCCCGCGCGAGCATTACATGCGCGGCACGCTGACAGAGGGCGCCGTGTCTCTCGCCGCCCAGCAGGACAGCTCTTTGCTCAGTGTTTTGTCCTCGGCCAATGTTCTGGTCATCCGCCCCCCTTCGGCACCCGCCGTCCCGGCCGGGACCATGGTGGATTACATCGAAATTTAACGATGAATTTGGGGAACAAACCCCAAACAGTTGACACAAAACAAGAACAAGACTAGAACAAAGCCAGAGTTATTGGCGGAGGCGAGCAGATGCTGACCAAGAAACAGCGCGACCTTTTGGCGTTTATCCACACCCGTTTGCAAAAGGACGGGGTGCCCCCGAGTTTTGATGAAATGAAAGATGCGCTCGATCTGCGCTCCAAATCTGGCATTCATCGCCTGATCACCGCTTTGGAAGAACGCGGATTTATCCGCCGCCTTGCCCACCGGGCCCGCGCGATTGAGATCGTCAAATTGCCTGAGGGCATGGGCGCCGCCCCGGCCAAACCCATGGGCGGCTTTGCGCCCAAGGTGATTGATGGGCCGCACCCCTCGCCCGCGAAACCGGCCAATGTCACCCCGGAAGAGGTGCAGGTCTATGCCCGCGAATTGCCGGTCATGGGCCGCATTGCTGCCGGCGTTCCGATTGAGGCGATCAGCCATGTCCATCACCATGTGGCGGTGCCCGGCCAAATGTTGTCTGGCGGCAAGCCGCATTACGCGCTTGAGGTCAAAGGCGATTCGATGATCGAAGCGGGCATCAACGATGGCGATGTGGTGATTATTCGCGAAACCCAGACCGCGCAGAATGGCGATATCGTTGTTGCGCTGATCGAGGATGAGGAAGCGACCTTGAAAACCTTCCGTCGCAATGGCTCCTCCATCGCGCTGGAGGCGGCGAACCCCGCTTATGAAACCCGCGTTTTTCCCGATGACCTGGTCAAGGTGCAAGGTCGTCTGGTTGGTTTGATTCGCAGCTATTAAGGCTGATGCCAGCGCCGGGCGCTGCGACTCTGCCGGATGATATAGGGCGTGGGATACCGCCCGCCTGCCCCATCGGCGCGCAGCCACTCGGCTTTTTCGGGTGATCTGATGCTGACCGAAAGAGCCCCGGTGCGCGCCAGGCTGTCTGCGTCAAATATCCGGCACTTTGCAAGGGATCTGGCCAGCGCAGGATCTGCGCCCCTCCCAAACGGCAGCGCCGAAACGATGATATCCCCCGGGCGGCAGCCCTCGCGGGCGAGCATTTCCAACATAATCGCAAGCTCTGCCTTGTTGCTCACATGCCAAAGCAGCGCGTGCCCATGGCGCGGGGCCGCGTGATCTGCGGGCTGGGCGAGGGAATGTGCAGGCTGCATGATGGGGAGTGGGACCACATAAATATCATCGCGCAAAGAGGTCAGCCGCGCGGCGGCGACCTCTTGGTGCGCAGCATCACCGTCATTTTGCAGCCAGGCCGCGGCAATAAAACCCTGCCCCCGGCTACGGCTCAGCGCGCGACCTTCCGGGGTCATCAGCCCCACGAGGCGACCATTTTCAGCTATCAGCAGATCGGGACGCGGGCTATTGGCCCAAACGACCAGGGCCATCAAAAGCACCCCGCCCCCAAGCCAACGGCCACGCCCCTGCCAGAGTAGCAGTACCAGAAAACCAAAGCACAGCGCCAGCATCGCCGCAGCTGGCGGCGCGGGCACGTGCCGCAGCCCGCCCTCCAGACCGGACACCCAATGGGCGACCCCCAAAATCCAGCGCAGCCCAAGCCCCATGACCCAGAACCCAACAAAGGACAGCCCCAAGGGCCACAGCAAGAGCGCCGCCAAAGCGGCCGGCATCACCAAAAGCCCCATCATTGGCACCGCCAAGAGGTTGGCAAGAAGCCCAAAGGGCACCAGAATATTGAAGCTCGCCGCCGAAAACGGCGCCGTGGCCAACCCGGCAACCGCCGAAGACACGACCACCCCGGCGGCCCAGCGAAACACCCAATGGGCGCGCTGCAACGGCAGATGACGCAGCGCCTCAAACACCGCAATCAAAGCGCCGGTCGCGGCAAAGGACATTTGAAAGCCCACGCTGAGCAGGCTTTCTGGGCGCACACCCAATACGATCAGCGCTGCCACCGCAAGGGCGCGCATCGAAAACGCCTGCCGCTCAAGCAGGACCGCCACCAGCGCAACAAGCGCCATAATATAGGCGCGCTGCGTGGCAATGCTGGCCCCGGAGAGCAACAGATAGCCCGTGGCCACCATCAGCGCGACAATCGCCGCATAGCGTTTTACCGGGTGGCGCAGCGCCACGCCGGACATAAGGCAAAGCCCAAAGCGCGCGGCCGCAAAGCTGACAGCGGCCAGCAACCCCATATGAAGGCCCGAAATCGCCAGCAAATGCGCCAGGTTGCTGCGCCGCAACGCGCGCAGATCCTTGGGCAGAATGCCGCTGCGATCCCCGGTCATCAACGCCGCCGCCACCCCGCCAAGCCGCGGCGCAAGCTGGGTCAGAATATGGTCCGTAATGCCCTGCCGCAGCCCGGCGACCGAGGGGCCGGCGCGCGGCGCGCGCAGCGCCAAGACCGGCACGCGGCTATATCCCGTCGCGCCAATCCGCGAAAAATAGGCATGGCGCTGAAAATCAAAACCGCCCGGCTCCACCGCGCCACTGGGCGGGGCCATCCAGACCGTCGCGCTCACAAATTGCCCGGCACGGGGCGACAGAAACGATTGCGCCGCTTGCATGGAAAACCGCAGCCTGTGTGGTGTTTGCGCCGGGGGCTGCCCGGCCATCACCGGATTTTCTAGAGTCAGGCGCAGCGTGCCCGCGGCGCTGCGATCCACCAAAACCACCCGCCCACTGACCGCGCCATAATAAGGTTTGGCAAGACGCGGCGCGTTCACATAATCGCTGCGCAAATCCATCCAGAGAAACCCGGCCAGGCCAATGGCACAGGCAAGCGCAAACCAGCGCGCCACATGCAGCCGCCACGCCAGAACGATGCAAGCCATCAAAAGCAGGCTCAGTGCCGCGCGGGCGGTGCCACTCGGCGGCGCATCCAGTGCAAAAAACACGCCAATTCCGCACCCAAAGGCAACAGGCACCCAAGGGAATAACGCGCCATCCTGGGCCAGAATGGCAGATTTCAAACCGGCGGATATGTGCAAGCCTTGTTCTCTTTCAGAGGGGCCGCTAGACAGGCGGCAACATTAGCTCAATTCTCGTTACCGAAAGGTTATGCCCGCAATGCCCGGCACCGTTGTCACCCGTTTCGCCCCTTCGCCCACCGGATTTCTGCACATCGGTGGCGCGCGCACCGCGCTGTTCAACTGGCTTTATGCCCGCGGGCGCGGCGGCAAGTTCCTGCTGCGTATCGAGGACACGGACCGCGAGCGCTCCACCCCTGAGGCAACAGCCGCGATCCTGCAGGGCATGGAATGGCTTGGCCTGGATTTTGATGGCGATGTGATCAGCCAATTTGACGGCGCGGCGCGCCATGCCGAGGTGGCGCAGCAGCTTCTGGCAGACGGCAAAGCCTATAAATGTTTTGCCACGCAAGAGGAAATCGCGGCCTTCCGCGAGGCCGCGCGCGCCGAGGGCAAATCAACGCTTTATCGCAGCCCATGGCGCGATGCGGCCCCTGAAACCCATCCTGACGCGCCTTATGTGGTGCGCATCAAGGCCCCGCTTGAGGGTGAAACCGTGATCAAGGATCAGGTGCAGGGGGATGTGCGCATCCGAAATGATCAGCTGGATGACATGGTACTGCTGCGCTCTGATGGCACGCCGGTTTATATGCTGGCTGTGGTTGTGGATGACCACGATATGGGCGTCACCCATGTCATTCGTGGCGATGACCACCTGAACAACGCGGCGCGGCAGATGATGATCTATGACGCCATGGGCTGGGATGTGCCGGTTTGGGCGCATATCCCGCTGATTTTCGGGCCGGATGGCAAGAAACTGTCCAAACGCCACGGGGCCACGGGCGCGCAGGAATATCAGGCGATGGGCTATCCGGCTGCGGGCATGCGCAACTACCTTGCGCGCCTGGGCTGGAGCCATGGCGATGACGAATTTTTCAACGATGCACAGGCGCAAGAGTGGTTTGACCTGGACGGGATCGGCAAAGCCCCGGCGCGGTTTGACTTTAAAAAGCTGGAAAATATCTGCGGGCAGCATATCGCTGTTATGGACGATGCCGCACTGCTGCATGAATTGCAGGGCTATCTGGCGGCAAGTGGCCAAATTGCGCTGGATGACGCCACGGCGAGCAAAATGCTTGAGGGGATGTATTGCCTAAAAGATCGCGCAAAGACATTCCCGCAACTTCTTGAAAAAGCGGAATTTATCACAGCATCTCGCCCAATTGAGCCTGACGAGAAAGCCGCAAAAAATCTTGACGATGTATCCCGTGGTATACTGAAAGAATTGACGCCGCAGCTGCAAAATGCTAGCTGGACGCGAGACGGGCTTGAGGCTGTCACCAACTCTTTCGCAGATGAGAGGGAGATCAAATTCGGCAAGATGGCTGGCCCGCTTCGGGCCGCGCTTGCCGGGCGAGCGGTGACGCCAAGTGTATTTGACATGATGCTGGTTCTCGGCCGCGAGGAATCCCTCGCCCGGCTTGAGGAGGCAGCGCAAACTTCATAGGGATCTGGGCAGTTTTGCCCTTTTTCCTATGGCACTGACACGTGCCAGCGGCGACCTGTGCCCACGGCAATTAGAGGAAGGGAAACTTATGACCGACAGTACCAAATCTGCGACGCTCTCCATTGATGGCGCCACCTATGAACTGCCGATCTTCTCGCCCACAGCCGGGCCTGATGTTGTTGATATCCGCAAGCTTTATGCGCAGGCGGGCGTGTTCACCTATGACCCCGGCTTTACCTCGACCGCGTCCTGCGATTCGACCATCACCTTTATTGATGGCAACAAAGGCGAGCTGCTGCACCGCGGCTATCCGATTGACCAGTTGGCGTCCCAATCCCATTACCTCGAAGTGTGCTATCTGCTGCTTTATGGCGAACTGCCAACAGCGGCCCAGCTCGAAGATTTCGAAACCCGCGTGACCCGTCACACGATGGTGCATGAGCAAATGCACAACTTCTTCCGCGGGTTCCGCCGCGACGCGCACCCAATGGCCACCCTCGTGGGTGTGGTTGGCGCGATGTCGGCCTTCTATCACGACTCCACTGACATCAGTGACCCATGGCAGCGCGAAGTGGCTGCGATCCGCCTGATTGCAAAACTGCCGACCATCGCGGCAATGGCCTATAAATATTCGATCGGTCAGCCGTTTGTGTATCCGCGCAATGATTTGGATTATGCCGCGAACTTCCTGCACATGTGTTTCTCTGTGCCTGCCGAAGATTACCAAGTGAACCCAATCCTGTCGCGCGCGATGGACCGCATCTTTACGCTGCATGCGGACCACGAGCAAAACGCCTCGACGTCGACTGTTCGTCTGGCGTCCTCCTCTGGCGCGAACCCATTTGCTTGTATCGCTGCGGGCATCGCCTGCCTTTGGGGTCCGGCACATGGCGGCGCAAACCAGGCTTGCCTCGAAATGCTGAAAGAGATCGGCACACCAGATCGCATCCCGGAATTCATCGCCCGCGCCAAGGACAAGAACGATCCGTTCCGCCTGATGGGCTTTGGCCACCGCGTCTATAAAAACACCGACCCGCGCGCCAAAGTTCTGAAGCAATCCGCCGACGAAGTGCTGGAGCTGCTGGGCGTTGAAGACAACCCGCTGCTGCAGGTCGCCAAAGAGCTGGAGCAAACCGCGCTCAATGATCCGTATTTCGTGGAAAAGAAACTGTTCCCGAATGTGGATTTCTATTCCGGGATCATCCTGGAAGCGATGGGTTTCCCGACCTCTATGTTCACACCGATCTTTGCGCTGAGCCGCACGGTCGGCTGGGTCTCGCAGTGGAAAGAGATGATCGGCGATCCGCAAAACAAAATCGGTCGCCCGCGTCAGCTGTACCTTGGCTCGACCGAGCGCAACTATGTGAATATCGAAGACCGGTAAGCCGGCTTTCATACCCAATTTTCAAACGCATCCGGCCTGCGCCGGGTGCGTTTTTTGTTTCCACTTTAGCGCCAAACTGTTGCCAGCCCTTTTTTCGGCCCTCTCAACCTTGACCTGCATGGCACAACCACGACAGATCAAAGGACCACTTCGCAACGGGTTGGGCCTGAATGGAATTTCTGCTTTTGCTTTTGCTGCCGGCCTTCGCCTATCTGGCGGGGGATTTTGGCATGCACCAAGCCGAAAGCGAAGATGAAGACCATGCGGAGGATGACCCGCTTGAACGGCTTGACTTTGCCCCGCTGAGCGACACGCAAACCGCAGAGGCCCATCAGGAAATCGCAGATCTTTTCCCGGACCTTATCCCGGCAGAGGCGCTGCAGGGCGCCGAGGGCCCCGAAGCTGCCTTTCACGAGGTCTGGGGCGATCACGCGCTGCAGACCGCGGCTGCAGGTACGCTGGGTCTGGCGTGGGGCGGCAGTTACAGCGTGCGCAATTTCAAAGGGCGGCAGTCCGCGCCGGGGTTTGACACCCTGGCTGAAATGGACAGCGCCGAGGTGCTGACACCGCCGCAAAGCCACCTTGCCCCGATCCCAGTCGAAGATTTCCGGTTGGGGCGCGAAATGCTGCTGATTGAGGCGCGCGAGGATAGCGGCGTCATTTCTATCCTGCCGATGTCAAACGGCGATGCGCTGGTGCTGATGGGCGAACATCAGGTGCTGCGCGTGAAGGATGCCGGCGGCTATCTCATCGCTGACGACATCCGCCGCATTACCCCCGCGCGCAGACCATCTGCGGCTTAGCGGCCTTCGTATTTCGCAGGCCGCTTTTCAAGAAACGCAACGACGCCCTCCTGAAAATCGCGGGTCTTGCCGCAGGCCCCCTGCAGCTTGGCCTCATGGGCCAGTTGGCTGTCCAGATTGTTGTTCCAGCTGGCGCGCATGGCTTCTTTGATCCGCGCATAGGTGGCGGTCGGCCCTGCCGCCAGATGCGCGGCGCGGGCGCGCCAGTGGTCCGCAAATTTGTCAGTGGGCACATGTTCATAAATCATGCCCCAGTCATCGGCCTGTTTGGCGCTGATCGTATCGGCGAACAGGGCTGCGCCCATTGCCTTGGCCATGCCAATCTGACGCGGCAGCAAATAGGTGCCACCCGCGTCGGGAATAAGGCCAATGCGGGCAAAAGCCTGAATGAACACCGCGTCCGAGCTGGCAATCGCCACATCGGCGCTAAGCGCGAGATTGGCCCCCGCCCCCGCCGCCGCGCCGTTGACGGCAGCGATGGTGGGCAGCGGACACTCCATAATCGCGCGGATCATGGGCGTATACTCATCGCGCAATGTGCGCTCCAGATCCAGCGTCGCGGCATTGCCGCCATCCCCAAGATCCTGACCCGAGCAAAACGCAGCACCTGCGCCAGTGATCACCAGCACACGGACACCAGCCGCTTGCCCATGCAAGGACATATCGCGCACCGCATGGGTGATTTCCGCCCGCATCTGCGCATTCAGCGCATTCATTTTTTCTGGGCGGTTCAGCGTTATCACTGCAACGCCGTCGTTCACATCCAATGTGATCGCTTGATAGTCCATAGGGGCCTCACATGTTGTTGGCGTCAAGATAAGCGCTCTGCGCGCCATGTGAAGGGCAACCGCGCGTCAATCTTTCAAGATTTCGGCGAGCCGCTCTTTTTCTGCTTCCGTCAGGGTTGCTTCGGTCTGGGCCGGGGCCTTGGCACGGCGGCGCAGATAGCCCCCCCCCACCCCAAGGGCCACGATCAGCATCGCTGGACCCGCAGCCCACAAAAGCAGGTTGCTGCCCCCCGTGGCCGGGCGCAAAAGCACGTATTCGCCATAGCCCGCAAATTCGCCGGGGATGCCGTAAACAATATAGTCAATCACATCGGTGTCGCTGTCGCCCGCCAGCAGCCGCTCGCGCACCAATAGGCGCAGGTCGCGGGCGATATCGGCGTTGCTTTCATCGATGTTCTCGTTGCGGCACACCAGACAGCGCAGGTTCTTGGAAATCTCTCTCGCGCGCAGCTCAAGCAACGGATCATCCAGCACTTCGTCCGGTTGCACCGCATAGGCTGGCGTCACAAGCAGCAGCAGGATCAGGGCAAGGCGTTTCATTCTGCGGCCACCCCATCGGCGGCAGCGGCTTTGCGCGCCCCCGCCGCGACACGATAGCGGCGATCCAAAAGGCTCAAGACCCCGCCGAGCGCCATCAGCGTACAGCCGATCCAGATCCAATTGGTCAGCGGCTTGATATAGGTGCGCACCGTATGGCCGCCACCGGCCTGCGCATCGCCAATCACCACATAGACATCGCGCCACAGGCGATAATCAATCGCGGCCTCGGTGGTGGGCATGCCGGCAACCGGATAGACCCGTTTTTCGGGATTAAGCCGCGTGATGAACCGCGTGCCTTTCAACAGATCGACATCGGCCGTTGTGGTCAGGTAATTGGGTCCCTGCGCCTCGCGCACGTCCTTCAACACAAAGGTATAGGCCCCCAGCTGATAAGGCTGATCAATATAGGCCACGCGAATATCTTCCTGCTCCCAGGCCGTAAGCCCCGCGACCCCCAGCATCGTGATGCCGAGGCCCGCATGGGCGACCGCCTTGCCCCAATCGGCCCCCGGCAGGCGGCGTAGCCGTGCCAGCCGCGCGGGCAAAGCCCCCCGCCCAGTGCGGCCCATCAGGTCGATCCCAGCGCCCATGACCACCCAGGCTCCAAGCGCCAGACCAATCGGCCCCAAGAGGCTGCGCCCGCTTTGCATCGCCCAGATCAGCCCCAATACCGCCAGCGCCAGCAGCGCCGCCGGCCAAAGCTTGCGGGCCATCCGGCCCAATGCGGCGCGTTTCCACGGCAACATGGCCCCCAGCGGCAGGATCACCCCGAGCGCCACCATGAAGGGCGTGAAGGCAAGGTTGAAAAACGGCGGCCCCACGCTGAGTTTGCGGTCAAACGCCAGCTCGGCCACCAGCGGCCAGATCGTGCCCACAAAGACCACAAAGCAGCTGACTGCCAACAGGATATTGTTCAGGATCAACGCGGTTTCGCGACTGACCATGCTGAAAATGCCCTTGGCCTCCATCGCGCCAGCGCGCAGCGAAAACAGTATCAGCGCCCCGCCCATAAAGATCGCAAGAATGGCCAGAATAAACACGCCACGCTCCGGATCATTAGCAAAGGCATGCACCGAGGTGATCACACCGGAGCGGACAATAAAGGTGCCAATCAGCGAAAACCCAAAGGCCAGGATGGCCAGCAGAATGGTCCAGCTTTTCAGGCTTTCGCGTTTCTCCACCACAATGGCCGAATGCAGCAGCGCCGCCGCCAAAAGCCAAGGCATAAAGCTGGCGTTTTCCACCGGGTCCCAGAACCAGAAACCGCCCCAGCCCAATTCGTAATAGGCCCACCAAGAGCCAAGCGCGATGCCGATGGTCAGGAAAATCCACGCCGCCAGCGTCCAAGGACGCACCCAGCGGCCCCAGGCGGCGTCCACGCGCCCTTCGATCAGGGCGGCAACAGCAAAGGAAAAGGACAGGCTCAGCCCGACATAACCAAGGTAGAGAAACGGCGGATGAAAGGCGAGGCCCGGATCCTGCAGCAGCGGGTTCAGCCCCTGCCCGTCAAACGGCACATCCTGCATGCGCACAAATGGGTTTGAGGTCAGCAAGATAAAAGCGAAAAACGCCACCGCGACGCTGGATTGCACCGCCAATGCCCGCGCGCGCAGGCTGGGCGGCAAGGCCCCGCCAAACCACGCCAGACAGGCCCCGAACAACGTCAGGATCAGCACCCAAAGCAGCATCGAGCCCTCGTGATTGCCCCAGACGCCGCTGACCTTGTAGAGCATCGGTTTTAACGTATGCGAATTCAAATACACCAGCTGCAGCGAAAAATCTGACACCACAAAGGCATGGGTCAGCGCGCCAAAGGCAAAGGCGGTCAGCAGAAATTGCGTGATGGCCGCAGGCTCGGCCAGAGCCATCCAGCCTGCCCAGCGTTTCTGGGCACCAATCAAGGGGACAATCGCTTGCACCACGGCGGTGAAAGCGGCAAGGATCAGGGCGAAATGGCCAAGCTCGTTTAACATGGTCCAGCTATACGCCGGGCGCGCGGCAAGGCCAATTCAAATCGTTGTGCGGTTGCGGCACGTTTTGTCGCGCCCTAGGGCGCGTCGCGCTGTCTTTGCCAATCCATCAGCGCAGCGTTGTCTTCGATGATGATCGGGGCCTCGGTGCGCGGGACAAAAGCCGCAGAGCGCCGCAGGCTTTCTGCCATGGCGCGCTGAAACTCCTGCCCTTTCATCTGATGCCGCGCGCCGAAATAAAAACTGACAATCACCCCGAGAAGCCACCAAAGCGGCTCGGGCACCAGCGCGATACCCTGCATCCGGGCCGCAAACCACACCGGGTCCACCATGGCGGCTACAAACAGCCCCAAGCACCCCAGCGCCATCAAGGGGCGTGGCAGGCGGTTGATCGCATCCATCAACCGATCAAACCGCCCGCGCGGTCCCGGCGCGACGGGGGTGAACTCTGCGCCAAACTGCGCCATCGCAGCGGCCGCGCGCGCCTGTTCTCGTACCGCGCCTGCCTCGGCGTTTTCCACAAAAACCTCGGCGGTGTCGCGTAGCACATTGCGCCCGCCGCCAAAGACCCATTCGACAACGCGCGCGATCAGCCCCATGCCGCCACCCGCGTCTTAAATTCAGCCTCCGACAGATGATAGCGCTGTGACATGAAGCTTTCGGCGCGCTTGATCCAGCCGCCCTTGCCCCCCGCACGGGTGCGGGCAAATTTACGCAAAGGCGCGCGCTGATCCGCCAGGCGCAGATAATAATTGCGCCGCGCAATGGCATAGGCATCCACCAGATGATGCGGCGCAAGGGCGGCAGCCTCAGCCGCCGCGCGGGCCGTCTGCGGGCCGATGACCCCATCAACCGCAACGCTTTGGCCCATCTGCCCCAGCAGGCGCTGCAGGATTTTCACCGCATTGCGCCCGGCATTGACATACATGTCAAAGACGCTGGGCTGCAGTGGCTCGGGCAGGATCGCAATACCCGGCGCGGTGTAATAATGCTGAATGAAAATCTCAATCGCCTGCGCTTTGCTCAAGCGGCGCAGCGCCGCCACGCCCAGACTGTCATCCCCGCGCACGGCGCGCAGTGTCGCAAGCGTGACGCCATATTTGGTCGGCCCGCCCGGATCATCCGGATCATTCACATAGCCGCCCTCACGGGCGAGGATCTCTGTTGCGATGGCTTGAATTCTGTCCATATGCCCTCCGGCCTCGCTGCAGTTTTGCTGAGGTCAGAAGGCTCGCGCCTGGGTCTTAAGGCAGGGCCAGCGCAGCGCACGCGCCAGGTGCAACAGAGCCGCCCGTCAACTGGCGTCTTCGCCTTCGGGCGCAACATAAACGCCCTGCTCCTTGAGGGCATCAATCACCTCTTTAGGCATATATGTCTCATCATGTTTGGCAAGAATTTCAGAAGCTTGAAAAACGCCACTGACGTAACGACCGGTGCCGACCATACCTTGATTTTCTTCAAAAAGATCGGGCAGCACCCCGGTAAAGGCCACCGGCACGCTTGCGCCGCCATCGGTGACATTGAAGGTCACGGTTTCACCTTGCCCGCGCTGTAGGCTGCCCTCTTCCACCAGGCCGCCGATGCGGAAGGTTTCATTTGGGGCGGGCGGCTCCGCGATCACTTGGCTGGGGGAGCGAAAGAAATTGATGCCGTCGCGCATGGCATACCCAATCAGCGCCGTGGACAGTGCAAGCGCCACTGCGGCAACCATGATCACCTGAATGCGACGTTTCTTTTTGAGGCCCTTCATGTGCCCGCTCCTTGTTTTGTGGCCACCGCCCTTACGGGAAACAGGGCGCCAGCATCAGCCCTTCGGTCTCGGGCAGGCCCAGCATCAGGTTGGCGTTTTGCAACGCCTGCCCGCTGGAGCCTTTGGTCAGATTATCCAGCGCCGCCACCACGATGGCGCGCCCTTCGATCCGGTCTTTGACCACGCCGATGTGGCAGAAATTGCTGCCGCGCACGTGGCGCGTGCTGGGGGTCTGGCCAACAGGCAGCATCTCGATGAACGGTTCGGCCTCATAGGCGCTGCTCAGCGTCTGGTGGATCACCTCGGCATCGCCCTGCACATAGACCGTCGCCAGAATGCCCCGGTTGGCAGGCACCAAATGCGGCGTGAATTGCACTTTGACAGGGCGGCCCGCTAAGGCACTGAATTCCTGATCAAATTCGCCCAGATGCCGATGGGTGCCACCGACCGCATAAGGATGATAGCCTTCGCTCAGCTCGGCGTGGAGCAGGTTCTCCTTAAGCGAGCGGCCAGCGCCGGAGACGGCACATTTCAGATCCAGAATGATCTGGTCAAGGTCAATCACCCCAGCCGAAATCAGCGGGCGCAGCGCATATTGGCCGGTGGCGGCATTACAGCCGGTGCCCGCCACTAGCCGCGCGGATTTGATCTCATCCCGGTAAAATTCGGTGAGGCCATAGACCGCCTCGGCCTGCTCTTCCAGCGCGTCGTGCTGCCCGCCGTACCATTTGACGTATTCTTCAGGATCGCGCAGCCGGAAATCAGCCGAGAGATCAACGACTTTCACGGTTTTGGGCAGAGCACGGATCACCTTTTGACTGGTCGCATGTGGCAGGCCGCAAAACACCAGATCGACATTGGCAAAATCTATCTGATCAATGGTGACCAGATCCGGCAGATCCAGATGGCGCAGATGCGGGAACACATCGGCCATGGCCATGCCCGCTTTGGAGTTGGCGGCCAGCGCGACAATCTCCATCGACGGATGGGTCGCGATCAGGCGCACCAGTTCGGCGCCGGTATAGCCACTGGCCCCGAGGATTGCGATCTTATGGGTCATGCTTTGACCTTTCTATTCCTTGGCTCCTGCCGGACATGCGCCGCAGAGCTTGGCCCAAGACCGGGCCGCATAGTGTTTCAGAGGATTTAAGGCGCTTTGCGCCAATCATCAAGCAGCGATGAACTCGACTTTTCGTCGCAGAAACTGCGTCGCGCGGTCGCTGACGCGCGCCGGATCGCCCGTGGTCAGGAACATGCTGTCGGTGCCGCTGCCAATCATCGTGGGGTGGCGGCGCAGGTAGTCGCCCAGACTGTCGGCCACCAGATTGGCTTGGCTATAGACTTTGACATCCTCGCCAAGCGCCGCCTGAAAGGCCTCTTCCATCCACGGATAATGGGTGCAGCCCAAAATCGCCGCCTCAGGATGGGGCATTTTGCGTTTCAGCGCGTCAACATGGCTGCGCACCAGTGCCTCGGCCAAGATCACGTCGCCATCTTCGATGGCGTCCACCACGCCGCCGCACGCCTGCGCCTCAACGTCAACGCCAATGGCGCGAAACGCCAGCTCGCGTTGAAAGGCGCGGCTGGACACGGTCGCAGGGGTCGCAAACAGCGCCACATGTTTGACGGCCACTTCGCGCGGCGGGCTGTTGTCGCCCCAACGCCGTTCTGTCAGCGCCTCAATCAACGGCACAAACACCCCAAGCACCCGCTTGTTTTCAGGCAGAAAGCTTTCCTGCATCCGGCGCAGGGCGGCGGCGCTGGCGGTGTTGCAGGCAAGGATCACCAGATCGCAGCCCGCGTCCCAAAGACGTTCCACCGATTTGGTGGTCAGATCATAGATGTCATCGGCATCACGCACCCCATAAGGCGCATGGGCATTGTCGCCAAAATAGACCAGCGGCACATCCGGCAGACGCTTGCTGACCGCATCATAAACGGTCAATCCACCCAACCCACTATCAAAGATCCCGACTGCCATGGCGCATCCACCTTTATTGAGACTTAGTATCTCGGTATTTCTGTTCAAATTCAAACCCATATGACGATGAGTCAAGGGGTGTCGGAGACAAAGCATATGTTTGCGCGCGCAGGAAGTCCATCAGCGCTTTGCTGTCAGACTGACGCGCCTGAATTTCGGCGCGCGCAATGGGCTTGCCGACGACAATGCGCACAGGCTGATCAACCCGCTTGCGAAATTCACGGATCAGGAAGCTCATGCGCAGGGTATAATGCAGATGGCTCGCCAATTGAAAAAACCGCGTTGTGCTGCCGTCAAAGAAGAGCGGCACAACAGCGGCCTCTGATTTGGCAACCATCCGCGCCGTGAACCCGCGCCACACAGGATCAAGCGGCACCCCTAACGGCGTGGCGGCAGTACTGACGGTGCCGCCCGGAAAAATGCCAATCGCCCCACCGTCCCGAAGATACGACACAGCGGTTTTGCGCGTGGATAGGTTAAGCTGCATGGCGGCTTTGGTTTCGGAAAAATCAATCGGCAGCACCACCCGGTTGATGTCATCGGCTTTGCGAAACACCTGATGCGCCAGAATGCGGAAATCCCCGCGCAGCTCACTGAGGAGCTGGCCCATCATCAGGCCATCCAGAATGCCATAGGGGTGATTGGCAATCAGCAAAAGCGGCCCCGTGCGCGGGATCAGATCAAGGCTGCCCCCCACCACCTCTAGCGTCAGCCCATAGCGGCGGCGCATCACATCCCAGAAATCGGCCCCAGCCGCGACCTCGGCCTCATAGCCTTTGGCGCGGCGGATCAGCCCGGGCCGCCCGGTCAGGTTTTCAAAGCTGCGGATCACAAATCGCCCCGCCGCCGTTTGGGCGGAATGGGCATAGCTGATATCCCGAACAATGGCGCGCTGCGAGGTCATGCTGCCTTTTTAGAGGCGCGCACAAAAAGACACAGCCCCGCAATGGGGGCTGTGCGTTGTTTCAACATTGCTGTGATCAGAAGATCACGGGCTGATTATTCCGCCGCGCGGGGCAGATCAGATGCCGGGGTGCGCAGCACCGCCAGCAGCTCTTCGCGGCGTTTGGCGGCCTTGGCTTCGTTGGCCGCTTTGACAGGACCATAGCCTTTGATCTGCATCGGCAGCTCGGCCAGGGCAATTGCCGCGTCATGGGCCGCGTCACCCTGTTGTGGCAACACCTCTGCCATGTCGTTTTCATACTGCTTGATCAGCGCGCGCTCCATCTTGCGCTCTTCGGTATAGCCAAAGACATCCAACGGCGTGCCGCGCAGGGATTTCAGCTTGGCCAACAGTTTGAACCAACGCAGCATGCCTTCGCCAAATTCGCGTTTCTGCGGGTGCCCACCCGGCCCCATTTTGCTGAGCATCGGCGGCGCGAGGTGGAATTTCATTTTGAAATCCCCGCTGAATTGCTTGGCCGCTTTTTCGCGGGTTTCCAGATGCATCCGCGCCACTTCGTATTCATCTTTGTAAGCCAGCAGTTTGAAATAGCCTTTGGCCACGGCTTCTTTCAGGCGCGCATCCGCAATCGGGTCCACCAACGCGCGGTATTTCTTAGCCAGACCTTTGCCCTGGTATTTTACCAGTTGATCTGCGCGGAAGGCGATTTTTTCCTCCAGCGATTTTGGCAGCGCAACAATACCTGGTGCCAGCAGTTTCTCGGCCTCAGCCGGATAAAGCGCCGCCCAGCGACCCAGTTCAAAGGCGCGTTTGTTTTCATCGACCTTTGCGCCATTCAGCGTGATCGCATGCATAATCGCCTCATGGCTGACCGGGATCTGGCCCATTTGCCAGCTCGCGCCAAAGATCATCATGTTGGAATAGATCGAATCTCCCATGGTGACGCGCGCCAGTTCCGACGCATCAAACAGCAAGAGCCCGTCTTGCAAACGCGCCTGCAATTGCAGCGCAAGGCGGTCGCCCGGGATGGTGAATTCGGTATTCCGCGTAAATTCGCCAGTGATGATTTCATGGCTGTTCACCACCGCGCCGGTGCGGCCCATGGTTGTCAGACCCAGCGTCTTGGCCCCGGCGCTGACCACCAGATCGCCGCCAATCAGCGCATCACATTCGCCGGTGGCGACGCGGATGGCGCTGATGTCATCGGGGGTTTCCGCCAGACGGCAGTGGATATGCACGGCCCCGCCCTTTTGCGCGAGACCTGCCATTTCCATCATGCCAGCGGCTTTGCCATCAATCTGTGCAGCCTGCGCCAGAACCGCGCCAATGGTCACGATGCCGGTGCCGCCCACGCCGGTCATCACCACATTGTGGGTGCCGGTGATGGGTTTGATTTCAGGCTGTGGCATGTCGGGCAATTCCAGACTGGCCGAGGCTTCCTTGCGGATCTTCGCGCCAGACAGCGTGACAAAGGACGGGCAGAAGCCGCTGAGACAGCTAAAGTCTTTGTTGCAGCTGGATTGGTCGATGCCGCGTTTGCGGCCCAGCTCTGTTTCAACCGGCACAATCGAGACGCAGTTGGATTGCACCCCGCAATCGCCGCAGCCTTCGCAGACATCGGTGTTGATAAACACGCGCTTGTCCGGATCAGGGAAAGCCCCGCGCTTACGGCGGCGGCGTTTTTCATTGGCGCAGGTCTGCACGTAAAGGATCGCCGAAACGCCGGCGATGGTTTTCATCTTGTCCTGCACATCCATGAATTCGGCACGTTCATGCACCATCAACCCGGATGGGAAGGCCTTAAGGTCGATGTCTTCTTTCTCGTCATAGACCAGCGCGATGTTTTTCACGCCCATGGCCTGCAATTCGCGCGCGATTTGCGGCGCGTCGATACCGCCATCAATGGGCTGACCGCCGGTCATCGCAACCGCGTCGTTATAGAGGATTTTATAGGTGATATTGGTGCCGGCCGCCAAAGCCGCTCGGATCGCAAGCGAGCCAGAGTGCGTATAGGTGCCATCCCCAAGATTCTGGAAAATATGCTCGCGCTTAGAGAACGGCGCTTCGCCCACCCAGTTGACGCCTTCGCCGCCCATCTGGGTAAAGCCCACCGAATTGCGATCCATCCATTGCACCATGTAATGGCAGCCAATGCCGGCACCGCCGCGGCTGCCATCCGGCACGCGGGTCGAGGTATTGTGCGGACAGCCCGAGCAATAATGCGGCACGCGGTTGGCCAGATCTTCAGCGTTGTCGGCCTTTTTGGCCTCCATCAGCGCGCTCAGCCCGGCTTTGATGCCATCGGTGCCCCGGCCCTCTTCGATCAGGATATCACCGATCTTTTCGGCAATCATGATCGGGTCCAGCGCGCCACGTGTCGGGAACAGCTCTTCGCGGTGCATGCTGCCCGCGCCGCCCTTGTACCAGCCATAGACGCGGCGGCCCTGACGATCATCAAAGATCGCTTCTTTCACCTGCACTTCGATCAGCTTGCGTTTTTCTTCGACGATCACGATCAGATCAAGATCTTCGGCCCAGTCGTGAAAACCTTTCATATCCAGCGGGAAGGTTTGGCCAATCTTATAGGTGGTCAGGCCCAGGCGCTCTGCCTCTGCCTCGTCAATGTTCAGCAGCGACATCGCATGGGTCAAATCAAGCCAGTTCTTACCGGCCGCCGCAAAACCGATTTTCGCGCCGGGTTTGCCCCAGACCCGTTTATCCATCTTGTTGGCGTGGGAAAACGCCTCTGCGGCGTAGCGCTTGTAATCGATCATGCGCACTTCTTGGTCGTGCGGCGTGTCAGGGGTGCGAATATTCAAGCCGCCCGCAGGCATCTGAAACTCCGGGGTGACAACATTGACCCGGTCAACACTGCCGTCAATGACAGCGGTGGCTTCGATCGTGTCCTTCATGGTTTTCAGACCCACCCAGACACCGGCAAAGCGCGAGAGCGCGAGGCCATAAAGACCATAGTCGATGATTTCCTGCACACCGGCAGGAGACACAACAGGCATGTAGGCATCCACCAAAGCCCATTCAGATTGGTGCAAGACGGTCGAGCTTTCGCCGGTGTGGTCATCGCCAAGCGCCATCAGAACGCCGCCGTGTTGGGAGGTGCCCGCCATATTGGCGTGGCGCATCACATCGCCGGTGCGATCCACGCCCGGTCCCTTGCCGTACCAGAGGCCAAAGACACCATCGTATTTGCCTTCGCCGCGCATCTCTGCCTGCTGCGTGCCCCAAAGCGCCGTGGCTGCCAGATCTTCGTTCAGACCCGATTGAAAGGTCACATTGGCCGGCTCCAGATGTTTCTTGGCGCGCGTCATCACACTGTCAACCGCCCCAAGCGGAGAGCCACGATACCCAGAAACAAAGCCTGCCGTGTTCAGCCCCGCCGCTTCGTCGCGCGCCTTTTGCGTCAGCATCAAGCGGACAAGCGCCTGCGTGCCGTTCAGCAAAACCTGCTTTTTGGTCAGATCAAATTTATCGCTCAGCGATACTTTCTGGATGCTCATCTGGCGTCTCCCCTCGGCTCGATGACACTGTTAGTATAGCGCATATATTAGGTCACCAATTCTGACCCAACCAAGGGGTTTATGTGACATTTCGAATAAAACCTCGCGTCACATATTTTGTTTTTTCCTAATTTCTTGTATGTGGCGAATGGGTTAGCGAAAGTTGCGCATATGGACTGGGATAAGCTTAGAATCTTTCACGCTGTTGCGGATGCGGGCAGCCTCACACATGCGGGCGATGCGCTGCATCTGTCGCAATCGGCGGTCAGTCGCCAGGTGCGCGCCCTCGAAGAGAGCCTGAACACCACGCTGTTTCACCGCCACGCGCGCGGACTGATTCTTACTGAACAGGGGGAATTGCTGTTTGACGCGACCCGCGCCATGTCCAAGCGGCTGGATGCCGCTTCGGCCCGCATTCGCGACAGCGAAGAAGAGGTCTTTGGCGAATTGCGCGTGACCACCACGCTGGGCTTTGGCACCCTCTGGCTCGCCCCACGGCTGCATAAGCTTTATGAAAAATACCCGGACCTCAATATCGACCTGATGCTTGAGGAAAAGGTGCTCGACCTGCCCATGCGCGAGGCTGATGCCGCGATCCGCATGAAAGAACCCAGTCAGGCCGATCTGATCCGCAAACGCCTGATGAGTGTGCGCATGCGGCTTTATGCGACGCAGGATTATCTGGATCGCCAAGGCACGCCGGAAACCATGGACGATCTGGTAGACCATCGCCTGATTTGCCAGAACATCGACGCCACGCAGGTCAGCGCCAGCTCTGCCTTGACGCAATCGATCCTGACCCATGACATTCCGTCGCGACTTATGGTGAACAATTACTTTGGCGTCTTACAGGCGGTGCTGCACGATCTGGGCATTGGCATCCTGCCCGATTATGTGGTCGAAGAATCCCCGGATCTGGTGCGCGTCTTCCCTGACACGGAAAGCAGCGAAGTGCCGGTCTATCTGGCCTACCCCGAAGAATTGCGCCAATCCAAACGCATTCAGGCGTTCCGCGATTTCATTCAGGAAGAGATCCAGCTTCACCGCAAATTGCTGAAAGAACAGGGCAACGTGTGAGCCATGCGCCACATGCATATCGGCTTTGACGCTTTCGGCGTCAGATTATCTTGAAAGTTTTCAAACTGACCACTATTTCACCTCTCGAAGGCGATGATTGCTGAAAAGCGCATCATCTTCATACCTCCCTGTTGGACTTCGGCCGAGCTATTCGCTCGGCCTTTTTTTTGGCTGCATTGTTTTTTGCCGACAAGGCCCCATGTTGCCAATGCGAGGAAACAGGAGCCGAAAAATATGACCGCGCGACGCAACTTTTTAAAACTGACAGCCGCCACCGGCCTGATGGCCGCGACCCCAGCAATGGCAGCCGTTGTCACCCCCAAAGCCACTGAAGGGCCTTATTACCCAAAGCCCGGCATGCGGTTTGACGATATCGACAATGACCTGGTGAAAATCGCCAGCAAAGTGATCGAAGCCGGGGGCGAGGTCATCCGCCTGACCGGACAGGTCATGACCAAGGACGGCACAACAATCGAAGGCGCGCGTGTCGAAATCTGGCAAACGGATGCCAATGGCCGCTATCTGCACACGGGCGAGCGCAGCGCACAGCCGCGCGATGCTGCCTTTCAGGGCTTCGGTCACGACATCACCGGCCCCGACGGCCGCTACAGCTTTCGCACCATCAAGCCGGTGGCCTACCCCGGACGCACGCCCCACATCCACGTAAAGGCGTTTGTGGGCAGAACAGAGCTGACAACGCAATTCTATCTGGATGACGACGCGCAGAATGGCGCTGACCGGATCTACAGCCGCATGACACCCGCAGAACGCGAAGCCGTGACCATGCGCTTTTCCGTGGTCGACGGGCTGCCACAGGCCACGGTCGACATCGTGCTTTAACGCGCCCATTCCCCGGCGCAAAAGTTGATGCAATCAGGCGCGCGGCAGGGCTTTCCCTGCCCGCGGATTTGCCTTATGAGGGCGCCAAGATTGCCTTAGGGGACATGAGCAGATGCAAGATCCAGAAATCACCGAAGACGTCATTGCAGCACACGGGTTCACCCCCGAGGAATATGCAGAGGTGATCAACATTCTGGGCCGCGACCCGACATTCACCGAAATGGGTATTTTTTCGGCGATGTGGAACGAACATTGTTCCTACAAATCCTCCAAGAAATGGCTACGCACCCTGCCCACCGAAGGCCCGCAGGTGATCTGCGGCCCCGGTGAAAACGCCGGCATCGTTGATATTGGCGACGGTCAGGCTGTGGTCTTCAAAATGGAAAGCCACAACCACCCATCGTATATCGAACCTTACCAAGGTGCGGCCACAGGCGTGGGCGGCATTCTGCGTGACGTGTTTACCATGGGCGCGCGCCCCATTGCGGCAATGAACTCTCTGTCCTTTGGTGAAACTTCACATCCGAAAACCAAACAATTGGTCAACGGCGTGGTCGAAGGCATCGGCGGCTATGGCAATTGCTTTGGCGTTCCGACCGTCGGCGGCGAAGTCCGTTTTCACCCGGCCTATAATGGCAACTGTCTGGTCAACGCCTTTGCTGCCGGTTTGGCGGACAGTGACAAGATTTTCTACTCGGCGGCTTCGGGCGTCGGTATGCCTGTTGTGTATCTCGGCGCAAAAACCGGGCGCGATGGCGTCGGCGGGGCGACCATGGCCTCCGCAGAGTTTGACGACACCATCGAAGAAAAGCGCCCCACCGTTCAGGTGGGCGACCCCTTCACCGAAAAACGCCTGATGGAAGCCACGCTGGAGCTGATGCAGACCGGCGCTGTGATTTCGATCCAGGATATGGGCGCAGCAGGTCTGACCTGCTCAGCTGTGGAAATGGGTGACAAAGGCGGTCTGGGCGTACGCCTTGATCTTGAAAACGTGCCGCAGCGCGAAGAGAACATGACCGCCTATGAAATGATGCTGTCTGAATCACAAGAACGCATGCTGATGGTTCTGAAACCAGAGCTGGAAGAAGAAGCGCGCGCGGTCTTTGTGAAATGGGATCTGGATTTTGCCATCGTCGGTGAAACCATCGCCGAAGACCGCTTTTTGATCATGCACAACGGCGAAGTCAAAGCAGACCTGCCACTGTCCAAACTCTCCTCCACCGCGCCAGAATATGACCGCCCCTGGGTGGCCACCCCGGCGGCCGAAGAATTGGCCGACGTGCCTGAGATTGACGCGATTGACGGGCTGAAGGCGCTGATTTCCTCGCCCAACTATGCGGGCAAACAATGGGTCTATGACCAGTATGACTCCATGGTGATGGCCGACACCGCGCGCGGCCCTGGCAAGGGCTCTGGTCTGTTGCGGGTGCATGGCACCGGCAAGAAACTGGCCTTCACCTCTGATGTGACCCCGCGCTATGTCAAAGCCAACCCGGTTGAAGGCGGCAAGCAGGCCGTTGCCGAGGCCTATCGCAACCTCACTGCTGTGGGGGCAAAGCCGCTGGCCACCACCGACAACATGAATTTTGGCAACCCTGAAAAGCCCGAGATCATGGGGCAATTCGTTGGGGCCATTCAGGGCATCGGCGAAGCGGTCAAAGCGCTGGATATGCCCATCGTGTCGGGCAACGTCTCGCTTTACAATGAAACCGACGGCAAAGGCATTCTGCCAACGCCAACCATCGGGGCCGTGGGCCTGATTGCCGCAAATGAAGAGCCAATTGATGGCGAGGTCCGCGAAGGCCATGTTGCCCTGCTGATCGGCGAGACCATCGGGCATCTGGGGCAATCCGCCCTGCTGGCCGAAGTGTTCAACCGCGAAGAAGGCGACGCGCCTGCGGTGGATCTGGCGGCCGAAAAGCTGAATGGCGAATTCATCCGCAACAACCGCGACATGATCAAAGCGTGTACCGATCTGGCCGACGGTGGCCTGGCGCTGGCCGCGTTTGAGCTGGCCGAACAGGCGGGCGTTGGCGTGGTGCTGGATGCCGCAGACACCGCTGCATTGTTTGGCGAAGATCAGGCGCGTTACCTGGTGGCCTGTAACTTTGATCAAGCCGAAGAGCTGATGACCCGCGCCGCCGCTGCAGGCGTGGCGATCCAGTCGGTGGGCAAATTCACCGGCGATGTGGTGCGCTTTGGCAATTCCGAAGCCGCGCTGGCAGAGCTGGCGCAGATCTTCCGCAGCAGTTTCGCTGCCGCGGTCGCCTAAACAATGTTGGGGCAGACCGCGCTCTTCCCCGATTTCACCGCTGATTGCACAAGATGCGCCGCGCTCTGTTGCGTGGCGCTTCATTTTGACAAGGGCGATGCCTTCGCCTTTGACAAACCCGCAGGCACACCCTGCCCCAACCTCGCCCCTGACAGTTTTGGCTGCCGTATCCACGCCGACCTGATGAACAAGGGCTTTGGTGGCTGCGTGAAATTTGACTGCCGCGGTGCAGGCCAGCGCGTCACCCAAGAGGTTTTTGCAGGCATCACATGGCGCGACGCGCCGGATCAGATGCGCCAGATGATCGATGCGTTTCGCATGATGCGCCGCCTGCATGAAACGCTTGAGGCCATCGCCCTGCTGCAACGCTATCCCCTCAGCCCGCCGCAAAGCCAGCAGCTTGATGCCTTTCTAGCAGAGCTGACGGCCCCCGAAAGCGGCTGGACCGTCAGCAGCCTGACCGCGCTGGACGCCAGCGACGTGTTTGACCGATTTAAGGCCGCCCTGCCCGCGTTTCGCAGCGCCGTGTCGCGCGCCTAAACGGTTGCGGCCCCCGTTACTCCCGCCTAGGCTGAAGTGAACGAACTTTTTTCAACGGACCCGATTTCGCAAGGCGAATTGATGACGAAACATCTGATCTTCATGATCGGCGCGCATAAGACCGCCTCCACCCATTTTCAGCGCTCGATGAGTCAAAACGCCGCCCTGATGGCAGAGCATGACGTTGCGGTGATTGCGCCGCAAATCATTGGCAGCAACCTTTTCCCACTGGCCAATCTACTGCGCGAGCGTATTGATCCGCGTCTGACCGCGGGTGCGGGCGACGCTTTTCTAGAGCATTACGTTGGCGAGGCCGGTACCGCCCTTCTGATGAATGAAAACATCTCAGGCAATCTACGCCCCAATATGCTGATGGAAGGCGATCGCTTTTACCGCTTTGCGCCAAAACGCATGGCGCGGCTGGCGCAGCTATTTCCCGGTCAACGCCACACCATTTCGCTGGCGATTCGCAACCCGGCGCGGTTTCTCGTGTCGGCTTGGCAGGAGAACATGAAAGGTCATGCCTTCAACAGCTTTGACAGCTACGTCAGCGGCATTGATTTGACCGCGCTCAGTTGGTCCAACCTGATCTTCCGCCTGCGCAAGACCATTGATGGGCCGGTGGACTTCATGGTTTGGCGCTATGAGGATTATGAAACCGCGCGCCAAGAGTTGATCACGGAGATCGCCGGGGAGGCCTGCGCCGCGCAGATCGCTTGGTTGGATCGGGCCGCCAATCAGGGTCTGTCAGCGCAGGGGCTGGCCTATCTTGAGGCGCTCGGCGAGGACATCACAGCAGAAAACCGCGCCGCCGCAGAGAAGCTTTTCCCGCGTGGGCCGGATTTTCCGGGGTTTGCGCCCTATTCAGACAAGGCCCTCGCCGATCTGACTGCGCGCTATGACGCCGACTGGGAGGTGATCCAGCAGATGCCGCATTGCCGGACATTTCCAGCGTAGCCCCAGTAAAACAACGTGCAGGCACCCTTGCGCTCGCTGCGGCGCGCACATAAGTTGACAGAAAATATCAAGGATATCTTCATGGCCATCACCGCATCTGAAATCGAGCATTTGCTCCGTGACGCTTTTCCCGGCGGCAAAATCACCGTGCAGGGCGACGACGGCGCGCATTTCGCCGCTGAGGTGATCGACAAAAGCTTTCGTGGCATGAACCGGGTGCAGCAACAGCGCGCCGTCTATGCCGCCCTCAAAGGCAAGATGGATGGCTCCAATGGTGAGCTGCACGCCCTGGCCCTGACCACCAAGGCCCCTGAATAAACCAGACAATTGCCAGCCGCGCGCTGGCCCGATGCCGCCCGATCAAGGCATCACAACAAAGGATGACGCAATGAGCGACGCAAAAACCCGTATCGAGGAAACCGTCAACGCCCATGATGTGGTGCTGTACATGAAAGGCACCAAGGAAATGCCGCAATGCGGGTTCTCCAGCCGCGTGGCCGGTGTTCTGAACTACATGGGCGTGGAATACACCGATGTGAACGTCTTGGCCGATGAAGACATTCGCCAAGGCATCAAGGATTATTCCGACTGGCCAACCATCCCGCAACTCTACGTCAAAGGTGAATTTGTTGGCGGCTGCGATATCGTCACCGAAATGACCCTCTCCGGTGAGCTGGACACCATGTTTGACAACAAGGGCGTCACCTACAGCAAAGAGATGGCCGAAAAAATCCGCGAAGCCAACGCCTAAGCGCAGCTGGCGCAGATCACATTCGGAAAAGGCGGCTCATAGAGGCCGCCTTTTCTTATTCAACAACAGTACTTTACCAATTTTAAGACGCGGCTTTTTCTTCCACCGTGGTTGCCAGCGCTTCGGCACGGGCGGCAAGCTCTGCCAGGCTGTCCTTGACGGATGAGGGCACCACCGGCACCTCAACCTTGTCCGGCACGGGCGCGGGGGCGTTCTTGATCCGCTCCACCTCGGCGGTCTGCTCCGCCAGTTTGGCTTCGAGCTCGCGCATGCGATCTTCCATCCCGGCCGATTTATCCGCCAGCATCAGCCCCGCCATCAACAGCATCCGCGCTTCGGGGATACGGCCAATCTGGCTGGTCAGCACCCGCGCCTCATCGTCCAGCATCTTGGCCGCCGATTGCAGAAAATGCTGCTCGCCCTCTTGGCAGGCCACTTCGAAGGCGCGCCCGCCAATGCTGATTTCTACTTCTGGCATCAGACCGTTTCCTCCAGCTCGTCAAACTCAGCTGCCTCGCCCAACAGCGGTTGCAGGGTTTTCAGGATCACATCAGTTTCGGCGCGCTCCAGCTCATGGGCGGCGCGCTCTGCGTCAAGTTCCGTTTGCAGCGACTGGTTGATCACCTCTGCATCCACGACCTTTTCGGCAGCGGCCTGCCTGAGGGCGACGGTATTGCTGCGCAGCTGTTTGTTTGATCGGCGCATACGCACCACACGGCTGTTCAGCCCTTCCCAAGCTTCGCGTTCTGCCACCGCAGCCGCGCGCAACTGGGCGATTTCGGCGGCATGCGTCTCTTTTAGGGCCGCAATATCAGAATCTTCTCCCGTCGCGGCAGGTGTGGCCGCCGGCAAGGGCGATGGTTCAGACAAGCGTTTGAGGTCCGAAATTTCCGACAAGAGCGCCTTTTTGTCGTCACGCTCCGCCTCAAGCGCCGCTTTGAGCGCCGCGATTTCGCTCTGTGCCGCAGCAAGCGCCTCGGCCCCGTCAGCCCCCGATTCGCCGTTGTTGCCAGTGTCGATGTGATCCAAGCCGCGCGCAATGCGATCCAGCGCTGCGGACAGCCTGTTTTCAAGATCTGCGATCTCGCTCATTCGCCTCGTCCTTTCATCCCTCACGTCCCCGATGCGGCCCAATGGTGCCCAATGCAGCGCGCATCCCAACAGCCGCTGCGCGAATCGCGCAATCAGCTGGCTTTCAGCGATTTTACCCAAAGGTCTGACAAAATGCGCCCCCTTTAACATCAAAGACTTGCAGCCTGTGCTTAAACCTGCCGACACGCCGGTTCTTGATCTTATGGGCCAGCCTGCTATTGAGCGCATAACAAGCGATAATTTAAAGGACGTTGCCCGTGGACATCGCCGCTCTGAAAGCCAAAAATCCGGATCATTGGATGAAAGCCACCGCCATTCGCGCCCTGGCGCTGGATGCGGTTGCCGCCGCAAATTCCGGCCACACCGGCATGCCCATTGGCATGGCGGACGTGGCCACCGTGCTGTTTGAAAAGCACCTGAAATTTGATGCGGCCAATCCGCAGTGGCCAGATCGCGATCGCTTTATCCTGTCGGCGGGACATGGCTCCATGCTGATCTATGCGCTGCTCTACCTGTCGGGCGACAAGCAAGTCACCCTCGATCAGATCAAGAATTTCCGCCAACTTGGTGCGCTGACCGCCGGCCATCCGGAAAACTTCCTGATTGACGCGGTGGAAACCACCACAGGCCCGCTGGGTCAGGGTATCGCGAATTCGGTTGGCTTTGCCATCGCCGAAGAAATCCAGCGCGCCCAGTTCGGCAAAAAGATCGTTGATCACCACACCTACGTGATCGCGGGCGATGGCTGTCTGATGGAAGGCATCAGCCAGGAAGCCATCGGCATCGCAGGTCGGCATCAGCTGGGCAAGCTGATTGTTCTTTGGGACAACAACAACATCACCATTGATGGCACGGTTGACCTGTCGGATCGCACCAATCAGGTGCAGCGCTTCAAAGCCTCTGGCTGGCATGTGCAGGAAATCGACGGCCATGACCCCGAGGCCATCGATGCGGCCCTGACCGCCGCCAAGAAATCCAAGAAACCCTCGATGATCGCCTGCAAAACCCATATTGCTCTGGGCCACGCGGCGCAGGACACCTCCAAAGGGCACGGGGCGCTCACCGATCCAGAGCAGCTCAAAGCCGCAAAAGACACCTGGGGCTGGCCACATGGCTCCTTTGAAATCCCTGCCGATCTGAAATCCGCCTGGGAGGCCATCGGTGCCCGCGGCAGCGAAGAGCGCACCGCCTGGAACGCGCGCTTTGCCGACGTATCCAGCCAGAAACAGGCAAAGTTCAACCGCGCCTATGCGCAGGAAACCCCAAAGAAGCTTTCCGCCGCCATCAAGGCCCTGAAAAAGAAAACCTCAGAAGAGCAGCCCAGCGTCGCCACGCGCAAATCTTCGGAAATGGCGCTGAAGGTGATCAACAGCATCATGCATGAAACGGTCGGTGGCTCGGCGGATCTCACCGGGTCCAACAACACCAAGACCGATGATCTGGGCATGTTTGACACCACCAACCGCGGTGGCCGCTATATCTATTGGGGCATCCGTGAACATGGCATGGCCGCTGCGATGAACGGCATGAACCTGCATGGCGGCATGCGCGCTTATGGCGGTACCTTCATGGCCTTCACCGACTACGCCCGCCCCTCCATGCGTTTGGCGGCCCTGATGAAGGTGCCAACGGTCTTTGTCATGACCCATGACTCAATCGGCGTCGGCGAAGATGGCCCAACACACCAGCCGGTGGAACATGTGGCAATCTCGCGCAGCACGCCCAACACCTATGTGTTCCGCCCCGCAGACACGGTGGAAACCGCCGAGGCCTGGGAAATCGCGATCAGCAGCACCTCGACCCCATCGGTGATGGCACTGACGCGCCAGAACCTGCCAACCGTGCGCACCGAACACAAACTCAAGAACCTGACCGAACAGGGTGCCTATGTGCTCGCCGAAGCCGAAGGCAAACGCCAGGCCATCCTGATCGCCACCGGATCTGAGGTTTCCGTGGCGCTGAAAGCGCGCGACATTCTTCAGGCCGAAGGCATCGGCACCCGCGTGGTCTCCATGCCTTGCATGGAGCTTTTCGCCGCGCAGGACGAAAGCTATCGCCGCAAGGTGCTGCCTGCTGGCCCCGTGCGCGTCGGCATCGAGGCCGGCGTACGCCAAGGCTGGGATCAATGGCTGCTGGGCGAACGTGGCAAAAACGGCAAAGCCGACTTTGTGGGCATGGACAGCTTTGGGGCCTCTGCCCCTGCGGGCCAGCTCTTTGAAAAATTCGGCATCACCGCCGAAAACGTGGCAGAAAAAGTCAAAGCGATGCTGTGAGCCTTGCACCACAGCAAAAACCAAGGGCGCCCCAATCGGAGCGCCCTTTTTTTATTCGGCCCATTCATCTTTTCAAAAATACTCCCGCCGGAGGCACCCGCCGGTGCCGCCCATTCTGCAGGCGCGGCTTATGTACCCGGGCGCAGCGCCTGATAGGCAGGCAGGATCACACGGGTCACAAGCGGAATAAGCACAAAGCCAAGCGCGAGTCCAAAGACGCCATCCATGGTGGCCTTGCTCAGCCACTCCACAAATCCTTCCCAAGCAGCGGGTACAGCGTGCCCGGCCGCATAGGCCCAGTCGTGGATGTGATGCCCCAGCCAGCCAAAGCCAAGCTCTTCCATCCCGTGCACAATGATCGACCCACCGACCCATAACATGGCGGCGGTGCCGACAATCGTCAGCAGTTTCATGAATTTTGGCATGGTTTTCACAACGCCCTGCCCAAAACCGCGCGTCAGGGCAAGACGGCCGTTTTGGCTCAGCCAAAGGCCGACATCATCTGCCTTCACAATCAACGCGACCGATCCATAGACAGCCACGGTGATCCCGATGCCCACCACCGCGAGCGTTGCGGCCTCCATCCAGAAATTGCTTTCCGGGATCGCCGCCAGCGCAATGGTCATGATCTCAGCGGACAGAATGAAATCGGTTTTGATGGCCCCGGCGACCTTTTCCTCTTCAAGATGCGCAGGATCGCCCGGTTTGTCTTCGGGAAACACAGGGTGATCATCATGGGGCACCAACAGGTGATAGATCTTCTCTGCGCCTTCAAAACACAGATAGGCCCCGCCCAGCATCAACAAGGGCGCAATCAGCCAAGGTGCAAAATTTGCCAAGAGAAGCCCAATGGGCAACAGGATCAGGATCTTGCTTTTGAAAGACCCCTTGGCGATTTTCCAGATGATCGGCAGTTCGCGTGCCGCTTCAAAGCCATGTACATATTTTGGCGTGACCGCTGCATCGTCGATCACCGCGCCCGCAGCCTTGGCCCCGGCTTTGGCAGCCTGCGCCGCC
The DNA here is from genome assembly GCF_028369055.1 of Cognatishimia sp. SS12. Taxonomy (GTDB): domain Bacteria; phylum Pseudomonadota; class Alphaproteobacteria; order Rhodobacterales; family Rhodobacteraceae; genus Cognatishimia. The sequence goes on from NZ_JAQNCZ010000001.1 coordinate 847,091, forward strand.
ACATCGTCAATCGACGATGCCGCCACTTTGGCAATGCCCGCCACATCATCCAGCAGCGCCAACAACCCACTCATATAACGTCCCCCTGAACATCCATTGGGGGAAACATAGGCTCAGCGTACCCGATCGACCAGTGCCTGACGCACGCTTGGCGTGACAAATTTGCTGACGTCCCCGCCCAAACGCGCGATTTCCTTAACCAATTTGGAGGCAATCGCCTGATGCTGCGCATCGGCCATCAGGAACACGGTCTCAACGCTGGCGTCCAGCGCGCGGTTCATGCCGACCATCTGATATTCATATTCAAAATCCGCCACCGCGCGCAGCCCGCGCACAATCACCTGGGCGCCCACTTCTTTGGCGCAGTCGATCAGCAGGTTTTCAAACGGATGGGCCACAATCTCGGTGCCGGTTTCACGCGACAGGGCCTCGCATTCGGCCTCAATCATCGCCACGCGCTCCTCCAAAGAGAACATGGGCCCCTTATCGCGATTGATGGCTACGCCAATCACCAGCCGGTCCACCAAAACCGCCGCACGGCGGATAATATCAACATGGCCCAAAGTGATGGGGTCAAAGGTTCCGGGGTACAATCCAGTGCGCATCCATGCTCTCCGAAATTTTATTTTGCGCAAGCAACCTTACTGGACCCACAATTGCAAGAGAACAATGCGTCGCCACGCAGAACTACGGGGGGGATGGCGCAGCGTCATTGCCCCCACGCAGCCATAGTGGGCTTAATGCCCCATGATCATGCCTTCGAGCGCATCTTTTTCCATCGCCACTTCGGACAGGCGCGCCTTGACGACATCGCCCAGGGTGATCAGGCCAATCAATTTGCCCTCTTCGACAACCGGCATGTGGCGAAAGCGCCCTTCGGTCATTTTTTCCAGCACGCCCACGGCATCATCCGCCAGGCTGCACGTGACGAGTTTGGAGGTCATCAACTCATCCACCTGATCGCTCATGCAGGCGGCCCCGCGATTGCCAAGTTCGCGCACAATGTCACGCTCTGAGAGAATGCCATCTGCGGTTTCGCCGTCACCGGAGACCACGACGGTACCAATTCTGCGGTCAGCAAGGATCTTGGCCGCATCCCGGACCAGCGTACCTGGCTGAACCGTTACAACGCGCGCGTCACCTTTTTCCTTCAGAATTTGTTGTACCAGCATATAAGGAACTCTCCGTAAAATAATTTCGTCAACTTGAGCGTCGCCGCAAGAATCGCAAAAGTCAAGTCAGCCCCTCCAGCCGCGCCACCTCCTGACGCAGGCCAGCGCTCAGGGCTTCGGCAAAGCGATTGAGGCGTTCCAATCGTTTGTCATCTTCGTGGCGCACAAGGTAAAACGCCCGCGTGAGGCAGACCGCGGGATGCAGCACACGGTGCAATTCAGGCGCAAAGGGCATGGCGAAATCATGCACGATACCCACCCCGCTGCCCTGCTGCAACCAGTTGAGCTGCACAGACACCGAATTGGAGGCGAGCCGGGGCGTGCCCAGCCCCAGTTCTTTGAGGTAATCCAATTCCTTGTCAAAGATCATGTCGGGGATATAGCCCACCAGTGGATGATCTTGCAGCGCGGCCAGATCCGTGATGGCCGGATGGGTCGACAGATAAGACCCCGCCGCCGCGAGGCTCAGCTGATAGTCAGTGATTTTCTGCACCATCAACCGGCCTGCGGTGGGCGGGCTGACAGCGACAACAAAATCCGCTTCGCGTTTTGACAGGCTAAAGAGTCGCGGCAGGGCGACAATCTGAATTTCCAGTTCCGGGTTGTCCTCGGCAATGCGGGCGCAAACCTGCGGCAACAGAAAATTCGCCGCCCCATCCGGCGCGCCAATGCGGATCTGCCCGGTCAACGCGCCGGTTGTGCCGCTCATTTCCTCATCTGCCATCTGCATGGATTGTTCGGCCCGGATCGCATGGACCAACAGCCGTTGCCCCATATCGGTCAGCGCATACCCGGTGGGGGATTTTTGAAACAGCGGCGTGGCGTAAGCCTCTTCCAGCCGCCCGATGCGCCGCCCCACTGTCGCCGGATCCATCCGCAAGCGTTTGCCCGCTTTGGACAGGCTTTCATCGCGGGCCACCGCCAGAAACACCCGCAAATCATCCCATTGCGCCATGCCGCGCCCCTCCTTTGCAAAATTGCAAAATGAATTTGAGATATTTTATCTTTTAGGCTCCATTTTGCAAGACTAGACTGGCCGCAAGAGTGGATTAGGAGGATCCGATGCAAGAGCTGACCCATTATATCAACGGTGCCCACGTCAAAGGCACATCCGGCCGTTTTGCCAATGTGTACAACCCCGCCACGGGCGAGGTGCAGGCCAAGGTGCCGCTGGCGAGCAAAGCAGAGCTCGACAATGCCGTTGAGATCGCTGCCGAAGCGCAAGTGGCCTGGTCCAAAGTCAATCCACAGCGCCGCGCACGTGTGATGATGGCCTTTGTTGGCCTGCTGAACCGCGACATGGACAAGCTGGCCGAGGCGCTGAGCCGCGAGCACGGCAAAACCATCCCTGATGCCAAGGGCGACATTCAGCGCGGCTTGGAAGTGGTGGAATATTGCGTCGGCGCACCGCAAATGCTGAAGGGCGAATTCACCGACAGCGCCGGCCCCGGCATCGATATGTATTCCATGCGCCAGGCGCTGGGTGTCACGGCGGGCATCACCCCATTCAACTTCCCGGCCATGATCCCGATGTGGATGTTTGCTCCGGCGATTGTCTGCGGCAACGCCTTTATCCTGAAACCATCAGAGCGTGACCCATCGGTGCCGCTGATGCTGGCCGAGCTTCTGGAAGAAGCGGGCCTGCCCAAAGGCATCCTTCAGGTGGTGAACGGCGACAAGGAAAGCGTCGACGCGATCCTTTACAATGACACCATCCAGTCTGTGGGCTTTGTCGGCTCGACCCCGATTGCCGAATATATCTATGGCACCGGCTGTGCGCAGGGCAAACGGGTGCAATGTTTTGGCGGTGCAAAAAACCACATGATCATCATGCCGGACGCGGATCTGGATCAGGCCGCAGATGCGCTGGTGGGCGCGGGCTATGGCGCAGCTGGCGAACGCTGCATGGCCATCTCGGTCGCTGTCCCGGTGGGCGAAGAGACCGCAGACCGCCTGATCGAAAAGCTGGTGCCACGCATTGAAGCCCTCAAGGTTGGTCCCTACACCGCAGGCGATGATGTCGACTACGGCCCGGTTGTGACCGCCGCCGCCAAAGACAATATCCTCAGCCTGGTGCAAACTGGTATCGATCAGGGCGCCGAACTTGTGGTGGATGGCCGCGATTTTAACCTGCAAGGGTACGAAGACGGCTTTTTCGTCGGCGCGCATCTCTTTGACCGCGTGACCCCGGACATGGATATCTACAAGAAAGAGATCTTCGGTCCGGTGCTGTCGACCGTGCGCGCCGCGTCGTATGAAGAGGCGATTGCCCTGGCGATGGACCACGAATATGGCAATGGCACCGCGATCTACACCCGCGATGGGGACACGGCGCGTGATTTTGCCAATCGCATCAATATCGGCATGGTGGGCATCAACGTGCCAATCCCCGTGCCGCTGGCCTATCACACCTTTGGCGGCTGGAAGAAATCTGCCTTTGGCGATCTCAATCAGCACGGCCCGGATGCATTCAAATTCTACACCCGCACAAAAACCATCACCTCGCGTTGGCCATCCGGCATCAAGGAAGGTGGCGAATTCAACTTCAAGGCGATGGAATAACCCCGACCTAAGCTGCCCCAAAACAAGTACATGGCCCCGCCGAAAAGACGGGGCCTTGTATTTTCAGTGCGTTACATTCGGCACCATGTGACGCCCAGAAGTCACGGATAGTTATTTTTTTCTTAACATATTGCCGACAAGCATAATACTGCCGATGCTATTTCTACCCATGATAGAGCGACCGTTCCATGCCAACCGTCACGACGCCCATCGCAAACGACAACCTTCTGTTCGTACAATGCTATGGCGTTGTCACGTTGCAGGACCTGATGGATTGGCGTGTCGACGATCGCGTTTCCCCCGACTGCAAAGGGCGGCTTGTGACGCTTGTGGACCTGTCCGGCGTGACAGAAACTGACCTGAATTTTGAGCAGCTCAATGTTATTCACGGCCGCCTTGCGCGCCACTATGCAACGCTCGCACTGACGCTGCGGCTTGTTCTGTTTGCGCCCAATGACCTTAGCTTTGGCATGGCGCGCATCATCCAATCGCTGAGCGCAGAGGCCGCGTTTCTTGACGTCGAGATCTTTCGCACCGAGGCCAAGGCCTCATTTCATTTGCCCGCCGGGTCCGGCACGCTGGCGCACTATCGCAATTTATCAGAGTCTCACCACGCGCGCCTCATCAGTTGAGGGCGGATCATCCGCCCCACCACTCATCTCATTTTATCGGCGGCTCTGCCCTTGCCCCCGCCAAAAAATGCTGCCTTACTCCTTGATATAAAAAGAAAGCGATACAAGCGCGGAGGAGGAAAAATGGCCATCAAGCCCCCCGATTTCACCATTGGCGTCGAAGAAGAATACCTGTTGGTCGACAAGGACTCTCTGGACCTCGCCCCTGCCCCACAGGCGCTGATGGAGGAATGCACCGCCGCGCTTCAGGATCAGGTCAGCCCCGAGTTTCTGGATTGCCAGATCGAGATTGGCACCCGCGTCTGCAAAAATGTCGCCGAGGCGCGCGAAGACCTGAAACATTTGCGCAGCACCGTTGCCAAGGTTGCGGGCAAATACAACCTCGCGCCCATCGCCGCCTCTTGCCATCCGTTCAGCGATTGGCGCGACCAGCATCATACCGATAAAGAACGCTACAATGCGCTCAAGACCAGCCTGGGCGGCGTTGCGCGGCGCATGCTGATCTGCGGCATGCATGTGCATGTCGGGATCGAAAGTCGCGAAATGCGCATCGATCTGATGAACCAGCTCAGCTATTTTCTACCGCATCTTCTGGCGTTGTCCGGCTCCTCGCCCTTCTGGCAGGGTGATGACACCGGGCTGTCTTGCTATCGCCTGACAGTTTTTGACAACCTGCCGCGCACCGGGCTTCCGCAGGTGATGGACAGCTGGGGGCAATGGGAACGGTCCATCCAGGCACTGGTGATGCTGGGGGTGATTGAGGACAGCTCCAAGGTCTGGTGGGATCTGCGCCCCTCCAGCAAATTTCCGACGCTGGAAACCCGCATCTGCGATGTCTCCCCCCGGCTGGAAACCACGCTGACGCTTGCCGCGCTCAACCAGGCGCTGGCGCGTATGCTCTACCGATTGCAAACCCGCAATCAGCGCTGGCGGCTGTATGACAATTTCCTGATCAAGGAAAACCGCTGGCGCGCGCAGCGCTATGGCACCAGCGAGGGGCTGATTGATTTTGGCCGCCGCGAAATCATTCCCTTTGACGATCTGATGTGCGAGCTGACCGAATTGCTCGAAGAAGACAGCGCCTTTTTTGACAGCACGGCAGAGATTGAACACGCCTGCGACATCGCCCGCCAAGGCAATAGCGCCGAAACTCAGCGCAAGGTTCTGGCCGAGTCGATGGCCGCCGGCAAATCGCAGCAAGATGCTATGCGGGACGTGGTGCGCCACCTGACCGAAGAATTCCACGCGGATTTATAAGCCTAGGCTGGGCGCACCCCGCGCCCGGCCGCTAACGACGCGACGTCGCGCCGTCGCTTTGTGCCTGACACATTTGAGAAACACTCCTATTATTAAACAAACGTTCAATTGTTGATTGGGAGACTTCGATGGACTTTGCGCTTTCCGAAGAACAGACATTGATTTTCGACATGGCCAAAAGCTTTGGCGAAGAACATATCGCGCCTTTCGCGCAAGAATGGGAAGCGGCGGGCACGATCCCCAAAGACCTCTGGCCCAAACTGGCAGAGCTGGGTTTTGGCGGACTCTATGTCTCTGAAAACTACGGCGGCTCAGGCCTGTCGCGTCTGGACGCAACGCTGGTGTTTGAAGCGCTGGCCATGTCTTGCCCGGCTGTTGGGTCTTTCCTATCGATCCACAATATGTGCGGCGGCATGCTGGACAAATTCGGCTCCGAAGCGCTGAAGCAGAAATACCTGCCAGCGCTGTGCAGCATGGATAAGATCTTTTCCTACTGCCTGACCGAACCCGGATCAGGTTCGGATGCGGCGGCGCTTAAGACACGCGCAGAAAAGACCGATGATGGCTATGTGCTCAACGGGGCCAAAGCCTTTATCTCGGGCGGTTCCTACTCTGACGCCTATATCGTCATGTGCCGCACGGGCGAAGGCGGACCGAAAGGCATTTCAACCGTGGTGATCGAAGATGGCAGCGCGGGCCTCAGCTTTGGCGCGCCGGAACACAAGATGGGCTGGAAAGCCCAGCCCACCACCACCGTGCAAATGGATGATTGCCAAGTGCCGGACGAAAACCTTGTGGGCGACGAAGGGCGCGGTTTTGCCTATGCGATGGCCGGGCTTGATGGCGGCCGCCTGAATATTTCGGCAGGCGCGCTTGGCGGCGCGCAAAAGGCACTCGATCAGACCGTGCAATATATGTCGGAACGCAAGGCCTTTGGCCGCAGCATCGACCAGTTTCAGGCGCTGCAATTCCGTCTTGCGGAGTATGAAACCAAGCTGCAAGCCGCCCGCACCTTTCTGCGTCAGGCAGCCTGGAAGCTTGACAACAAGGCCCCGGACGCCACCAAATTCTGCGCTATGGCCAAGCTGATGGTGACAGATGTGGCCTTTGAGGTCGCCAACGGCTGTCTGCAGCTGCATGGTGGGTATGGCTATCTTGCCGATTATGGCATCGAAAAAATCGTGCGCGATCTCAGGGTGCATCAGATCCTTGAGGGCACCAACGAGGTCATGCGCCTGATCGTGGCGCGACAGCTGATCAACAGCTAAGGCGACGGAAAGACCGATTGATGAGTGATATCCAGACCCGAAAAATTGGCGTCGCCGGGCGCATCACCTTCAGGCGCCCCAAGGCGCTGAATGCCCTCTCTCACGAGATGGCGCTGCAGATCGAAACCGCGCTGGATGCCTGGCGCGATGACCCGGAAGTGCAGCTGATCCTCATTGACGCCGAAGGCGACAAGGCGTTCTGCGCGGGCGGTGATATTGCGGCACTCTATCACAGTGGCCGCGCCGGGGATTATGAGGTTGGCCGACAGTTCTGGCGCGATGAATATCGCATGAACGCCAAAATCGCCGACTACCCCAAACCGATCGTGTCCCTGATGCAGGGCTTCACCATGGGCGGCGGCGTGGGCGTCGGCTGTCATGGCAGCCACCGGATTGTCGGCGAAAGCTCCCAAATTTCCATGCCGGAAACTGGGATTGGTCTGATCCCGGATGTGGGCGGCAGCCTGCTTTTGGCCCGCGCGCCGGGGCAGCTTGGCCCCTATCTCGGTTTGACCGCCGGGCGGCTCAACGCCGCAGATGCCATCCTGTCCGGCTTTGCGGACAGCTTCGTGCCCGAAGAGGCCTGGCCAGACTTGATTGCACAGCTTGAGGCAACCGGCGATCTGGGCGTTATTGCCGAGATGGCGCAAGAACCAGGCACCGGCCCCTTGGGAGCCAACGCCGCGCAGATCGATGCGCTTTTTGCGGGTGAGACTCTGGCTGAGATCACCGCAGCTCTGCGCGCCGACGACACCGAAGTTGCCGCCAAGGCGCTAAAAGCCTTGATGCGCAATTCGCCCCTGTCGATGGTGGCAACATTGGAGCTGATCAAACGCGCCCGCGAATCTGGCGATATCCGCGACGCCCTGCGCGCGGAATACCGTTTTACCCATCGCGCGATGGCGGACAGCGATTTTCTCGAAGGCGTGCGCGCCGCCGTGATCGACAAAGACCGCAGCCCACAATGGAGCGAGACTCTGGACGCCCCGAACACGGCGGCGGCGCTGGCCCTGCTGGCACCGCTGGGGGCGGATGAACTGACATTTTAAGGACATTTACGGGAGGAATGGCCATGCGTATCGGATTTATCGGACTGGGCAATATGGGCGGCCCGATGGCAGCCAATCTGGCCAAGGCCGGTCACGAGGTGATCGGCTTTGATATGGCGGATGTGGCAATCGACGGCGTCCGCCTTGTCGCCTCTGCCACCGCGGCGGCGACCGACGCCGATGTAGTGATCACCATGCTACCCAATGGCGCGATCTTGCGCGCGGTGGCTAATGACGTCATCCCTGCGATGCGTGCTGGGGCCACGTTGCTGGACTGCTCCACCGTCGACGTAGACAGCGCGCGCGCGGTTGCGGCGCAGGCCGAAGCGGCAGGCCTGCTGGCGGTGGATGCGCCGGTTTCCGGCGGCATTGGCGGCGCGGCTGGCGGTACGCTCACCTTTATGGCCGGCGGCGGTGCCGAGGCTTTTGCATCGGTCGCGCCGCTCTTTGACATCATGGGGCAAAAGGCGGTGCACTGCGGCGACGCGGGCGCTGGTCAGGCCGCCAAGATCTGCAACAACATGATCCTTGGCGTCACCATGATAGCCACCTGCGAGGCCTTTGCCCTTGCCGACAAACTGGGGCTGGACCGGCAAAAGATGTTTGACGTGGTCAGCACCTCCTCCGGCTATAGCTGGAGCATGAATGCCTACTGCCCCGCCCCCGGTGTCGGCCCGCAAAGCCCGGCAGACAACGGCTATGTTCCCGGTTTTGCCGCCGAGCTTATGTTAAAAGACCTCCGCCTGTCACAACAGGCCGCTGGCTCTGCGGATGCAGACACGCCGATGGGCGCGCTGGCCGAGGCGCTCTATACGCAGTTTGTCGAGGACGAAGATGGCGCGGGACGCGATTTTTCGGCCATGCTGCCGCGGTTTGAAAAAAGAAACCGCGCTTGATCCAGATCATATTCCATAGACAGAATATGACATAGGCTTTCCGGGAAACCTGACCTGAAGGGAGACCGGGATGTTTGATATCAATGTTGGCACCGTGGACCGTGCCCTGCGCATTCTTATTGGCGCGCTGCTGATTGTTGGCGCGCTGATGGGCTATGGGCTTTGGATGTGGATTGGCGTTGTGCCGCTGCTCACAGGCCTGATGCGGCGATGCCCGCTTTACAGCCTGTTTGGTCTGTCCACCTGCCCGCATAAGCCCAGCTGAGGCGCCGGCCTATGGTTCCAGCGCGGTGAGCGCCACGCGCGTTGCCTCATCTGCCGGAAAGAACAGTTCGATGCGCAGATCAGCCATGGCGATATCTTCGGTGGCTCCGAATTGGCTGATGGTGGAGAAGAGCGACAGCTGCTGATCCGCCAATTGATAGACAGCTGGCATCATCGCAGGCAGCGCCCCCAGTGCGGGCGCTGCTTCTGTACCAGCCACGCGCGATTGCAGCGCCGCAATCGCCGCTTCCAGCACCGCGTCGCGCCCAAAATGCGCCAGCTCGGTGCGCAGCCGCGCCAAGGCCAGCGCCTCCACTTCTGCCACATTAACGATCGCGGCGCGCAGGGCGATGTTGTGTAGAACGGCCTCGATCAGGCTATCCCCCTCTTTGATCCCCACTGCACCAAACATCAGGGCGGCGACCGGGTTCATCGCCACAAGGCCCCAATGCCGGTCAAGCGCGATCGCCGGGTATGGGGCATGGCGCGTCAGCATCCAATCCACCGCCTCTTTCAGCGGGGCCAACTCTGCCGCGCTGAGTGCGCGGGCCTCATAAGCCGGGGCCAGCCCGACCGCCGCCAACATCTGGTTGCGCGCGCCGCGCGGCACATTGAGATCTTCACAAAGACGCAGCACCATGGCGCGGCTGGGACGGGCACGCCCGGTTTCCAAAAAGGAAATATGCCGCGCCGACACCCCGGTGGACAACGCAAGGTCAAGCTGACTGCGATGCCGCACCCCGCGCCATGATTTGAGCGTTTCAGCAAATGACTGCTGCATGGGACCTCCTGCGATTGGCAGCAGCATAGGCCGCATCCTGCGCGAATACACCTACCTCAAAGGTAATTGATTGGCCGCTGCCGCGCCGCGTATCAGAGCGGGCATAGGCAACCAAATTGCGAAACAGGAGATGTCCGATGACACATGACACAGCAACCCGCGCGCTTTTATTTGCCCATGGCGCTGCCATTGCGATGGGGGCCTTCATGGTGCTCACCGTCGTCACCGGCCTTTATGGGGGGCTGAATTTTGCCGTGGATCTGATCTATCTGCCGCTGGATGGATCGCAATCCATCACCCCAGGTGCGGCGGCGCTGCTCAGCGCGGTGTCGGGCGGGATCATGCTGGGCTATGGGGTTCTTGGCTGGGGCGTCACCAAACATGTCTATGCGCATGATCCGCAGCTGGGCGGGCGCCTTTTGGGCGCAGGCATTCTGGGCTGGTACATCAGCGATTGCGCTGGATCGCTAGCGGGGGGCGCGTGGTTCAACATTCCGCTCAACAGCCTGTTTTTGGCGCTCTTTCTGGGGCCTCTGCTGCTGAACCGGGCGCGCAGATCACCCCGCGCGGCCTGACACTGACCACGCTAGGCGCGCGCCGCTGACAAGGCTGTCGCGACCTGATGGGCAAACTTGAGCGCCGCAACCGGCAAGGTGCGCCCCCGAAGATGCCCCAGGTAAAGATCGCCGCCCAAAACGTCGCGCTCCGAAACCGGCACAAAGGTCATGTCGGGGCGCGCGAGGGTATTGAGGCCGACGGGGATCTGAAAGCCGATTCCCTGCCCGTAGGCCGCGAAATGGCGTACCATGTCAAAACTGTCGGTCTCCAGCGCCGGCTCAAGTTTGCGGCCCAATTTCGCGGCCGCCTGATCCAAAAGCACCCGGACCCCAAATTGCGGCGCAGGCAGAACAAGGTCGTATTCCATACAATCGCGCAACCGCAGGCTTTCTCGCCCCGCCAGCGGATGCGCCGTGGACATCAGCGCCATGACCGGTTGATGCACCGCATGCAGCACCTCAAAGTCCACCATATGCGCTGGTTCAAAAACCAGGGCCAAGTCACTGTCAAAGTTGACCAAATCCTGTTCGGCCTGAATACGATCGCGCACGTTGACTGTGAAGGTCACATTCGGAAACTCTGCCCGGTAGCGCGAAATCTCGCGCGGCAGAAAATAGGGCAGCAGCGCCTGCGAACAGGCTATTTTAACGTGGCCCCGGCGCACCCCCGACAGATCCGCCACTTGGCTGTGCACCCGCGCAAGGTCCTGTCGTTGTTGGCGAATATGGTGCAACAACAGCTCTCCCGCCGGGTTGAGACGCATGCCGCGCGGCAGCCGTTCAAAGATCTCAGAGCCAAATTCATCCTCAAAGGTCTGGATGCGCCGATTGAGGGCCGAGGCGGTGATATTGGTATCTTCCGCCGCTTTGCGGATGGAGCCGGACCGATGCACCGCTTCGATCATGTCGTAAATCATCAGATGGCGCATCCTACTGTCCTTACCGCTCTGCAACTACCACTTCGGGTTGAGTGATGCATTTTTTGCATCACTATAGTTCATTCTTAGCATTTGTTTGCATCACTTCCTAGTGGCACCGTTCCTGCATCTCTCCTCCCATGCGCAAAGGACCTGCCATGACCGAAACTTCTCGCAGAACGTTCCTCAAATATTCCGGTGCCACCGTGGGTGCCGCGATGCTGCCCTTTCTCAAGGCGATGCCCGCCCAGGCCGCGACTGGCGGCACAATCGTTGTTGTGTCTGGCCAGACCATCAACAGCCTGGATCTGCATCGCACCGGCACCAACCGCGCCTCTTATCAGGTGGCGGTGAACTGCTATGACCGTCTTGTCAGCTTTGGCACCAAAGCGGCCCCCGGTGGCGGCTTGTCTTATGATTATACGGTGATCGAACCCGAACTCGCCGAAAGCTGGACCACCTCTGACGACGGTCTGACCATGACCTTCAAACTGAAACCCGACGCCACATTCTGGGATGGCCGCAAGGTCACAGCCGCGGATGTGAAATGGTCGTTTGACCGCGCGGTCTCTGCGGGCGGCTTCCCCTCGGTTCAGATGAAAGCAGGCGGTCTTTTGCGGCCTGACCAATTCGAAGCGGTCGATGACGAAACCTTTGTGATCAAACTCGACAAACCATCCAAGCTGACGCTGCCAGACCTCGCCGTGCCGGTGCCATTTATCATCAACGCCGAAGTCGCCAAGGCCAATGCCACCGACGATGACCCATGGGCGATGGACTATTTGCACACCACGCCTGCAGGCTCCGGGGCCTTCAAGGTGGCGCGTTGGGATCAGGGTCAACAGCTGGTCTATGAACGCAATGACGCTTGGGTTGGTGGCCCGCTGCCAAGCTTTGAGCGCGTGATCGTGCGAGAAGTGCCAAGCCCGGCCACCCGCCGCGCCTTGGTGGAACGGGGCGATGTGCAGATGTCCTTCAACATCCCCAACAAAGACGCCGCAGAGCTGGATGCAATGCCGGGCGTGGATGTCTATTCCACCCCGATTGAAAACTGCATGCATTGCCTGTGCCCCAACTTCAATTTTGAGCCTTTCCAGGATGCCAATGTGCGCAAAGCGCTGGCCTACGCGATCCCCTATGAGGCCATTTTCCAGACCGCCGCTTATGGGCGCGGCGCACCGCTCTGGGGGGGCGATGCAGAGATCAGCGATACCGCCTGGCCACGCAAATCTCCCTTTATGACGGATCTGGCCAAGGCCAAGGAGCATATGGCCGCCTCAGGCTTTGCCTCTGGCTTTGAAGTGCCGCTTTCCATCAGCTTGGGTCTGGCCGACTGGATGGAACCCACGGCGCTCTTGTTGCAGGAATCCTTTGCTGAAATCGGCATCAAAACCCAGATCGAAAAAATCCCAGGTGCCAACTGGCGTTCGGCCGCACTGGTGGAAAAGCGCCTGCCGCTGCACCTTGAGAATTTCGGCGGCTGGCTGAATACCCCAGATTACTATTTCTTCTGGGCCTATAAACACGGGCATCTGTTCAACTCATCCAACTACCTGAACGAAGAGATCGAGAAGCTGGTGGATGACACGCTGCACATTGCGGTGGATGATCCGGCCTATGCGCCGAACATCAAACGGATGATGCAGATCGCCTTTGAAGACCTGCCGCGCATTCCGCTTTGGCAACCGGCGCTCAACGTGGCCATGAACGGGGCTGACGGCTATGAATTCTGGTTCCACCGCCAGCTGGACGTGCGTCCACTGACATCGGCGACCAGCTGATGAGCCCGCGTGCAAAAATGATCCTGGGCCGCGTGGCCCAGGCGATCCCGGTGATCTTGGGCGTCGTTGTCATATCGTTTGTGCTGACACGCGCCCTGCCCGGCGATCCGGCGGCCTATTTCGCCGGACCGGCCGCGGATGCCGAGTCGATTGCAGAAATTCGCGAAGCTCTGGGTTTGGACAAGCCCTTGTTGCAGCAGTTTTTTTATTACGTCGGCGATCTTGCCCGCGGCGAGCTGGGCACCTCGCTGACCACGGGGCAGACCGTGCTGGCCGACCTGGCGGCGCGCCTTCCGGCCTCGCTGGAACTGACCCTTGTTGCGCTGCTCCTGTCCTGCGCGATTGCCATTCCGCTGGGCGTTTTGGCCGCCACACGGCCGGGCACATGGGTGGATCACCTCTGCCGAGTTCTGGTGACGGCGGGCGTGTCGATGCCAACGTTTTTCACCGGCATCGTGCTGATTTATGTGTTCTACTATCTGACCGGTCTGGCCCCTTCGCCGCTGGGGCGGCTTGATTTCATTTATCTTTCACCACCGCATGTCACCGGCTTTTACCTGATTGACGCGGCTGTGGCGGGCGACTTTGAAACCTGGTTTGGCGCGCTCAAGCAGCTGATCCTGCCCGCAACCACCCTGGCCCTGTTCACGCTGGCCCCCATCGCCCGCATGACACGCGCGGCCATGCTTTCGGCGCTGTCTTCGGATTTCATCCGCACCGCGCGCGCCGCCGGGCTGGGCAGCCGCAAGGTGCTCTATGGCTATGCCTTCCGCAACGCCCTGCTGCCCGTTGTGACCACGCTGGGCATGGTGTTTTCCTTCACGCTTGGCGCAAACGTGCTGGTTGAAAAGGTCTTTGCCTGGCCCGGCATCGGCTCCTACGCGGTCGAGGCGCTGGTCGTCTCAGATTATGCCGCCGTGCAGGGCTTTGTGCTGGCAATGGCCCTGCTCTTCGTTGTCCTCAACCTCATTATCGACATCGCCTATGCGCTGATCGACCCCCGGATCGGATTGAATTGATGGCTGATATGACTGCCCCCGAGACCCCGCGCGCGCCGGCGCACCAAGGCGATACGACGCTGGGACATATTGCCTATGTGCTGCGCGATAACCCCGTGACGCTTCTGGCCTTTGCCATGCTGGCCTTTTTCCTCGGCTGCGCCGTCTTTGGCCCTGCCTTGGTGCCCTATGACCCGCTTGCCACCCATGCCGCCCGCGCCTTGGAAGCGCCCAGCTGGGATCATTGGTTTGGCACCGACAATCTGGGCCGCGATGTCTTTAGCCGCGTCATTGTCGCCACACGGCTCGATCTGACAATCTCGGTCGCCGCTGTGGCGCTGAGCTTTGCGCTTGGCTCGGTCCTTGGATCAATCGCAGGTTATTGGGGCGGATGGCTGGATGCGGTGCTGAACCGGTGCCTTGATACCATCATGGCCTTTCCGCTGTTTGTGCTGGCCATGGGCGTTGTGGCGGCGCTTGGCAATACGGTTGAAAACATCATCTACGCCACGGCGATCATCAACATTCCGTTTTACGCCCGGCTGGTGCGGGCCGAGGTGAACATCCGCCGGCACGCGGGCTTTGCCCAAGCGGCCAAATTGGCGGGCAACAGCGATCTGCGGGTCTTGGCTGTACATATCTTTCCCAATGCGCTGCCCCCAATGATGGTGCAGGTGTCCCTCAACCTGGGCTGGGCCATTCTGAATGCAGCCGGGCTGAGCTTTATTGGTCTTGGCGTGCGCCCGCCCACCCCGGAATGGGGGATCATGGTCGCTGAGGGCGCAAATTTCATTGTCTCGGGTGAATGGTGGCTCGCGCTGTTCCCAGGCCTTTGGCTGATGCTGGCCGTCTTTACCTTCAATCTGCTCGGCGACGGTCTGCGTGACATCG
This sequence comes from Cognatishimia sp. SS12, assembly GCF_028369055.1. Classification (GTDB taxonomy): domain Bacteria; phylum Pseudomonadota; class Alphaproteobacteria; order Rhodobacterales; family Rhodobacteraceae; genus Cognatishimia. The sequence continues at coordinate 862,116 of NZ_JAQNCZ010000001.1, forward strand.
TTGATCCCCGCAAAAGGACCTGAGCCATGCTGTCCATCAACAACCTGTCCGTGGCCTTCAAGACCCGCAAGGGCGAGGTCAACGCTGTGCGCGGCATCTCCCTGAATGTCGCCAAGGGCGAGACGCTTGGCATTGTCGGAGAAAGCGGCTCTGGCAAATCCGTGACCTCATATGCGCTGATGCGCATTCTGGATGCAGGGGGCGAGATCCGCACGGGCGATGTGACCTACAGCGGCATCGACCTGCGCGCCGCCTCGGAAAAAGACATGCGCGACATCCGGGGGCGGGAAATCTCGATGATTTTCCAGAACCCGCGCGCGGCGCTCAACCCCATTCGCCGCGTCGGGCATCAGATCGAAGATGTGTTGATCCGCCACGCCCAAGCCACCCGTCAGGATGCCAAAGAAAAAGCCATCGCCGCCCTCAAAGCGGTCAAGATCAACGATGCGGCCGCCCGCTATGACGCTTATCCCTTTGAGCTCTCCGGGGGCATGTGCCAACGCATTGTCATAGCCATTGCGCTGGCCTGCAAACCCCGGCTTCTGATTGCGGATGAGCCGACCACCGGGCTGGATATCACAACGCAAAAGGCGGTGATGGACTTGGTCGGGGACCTCGCGAAAGCTCGTGGTATGGGCATGATCCTGATCACCCACGACCTTGGGCTTGCCTCGCAATATTGCGACCGGATTGTTGTCATGAAAGACGGGCTGATCGTCGAAGAAGACGTGCCCGCGCAGCTGTTCACCAACCCACAGCACGCCTACACACGCAAGCTCGTTGATGCGACCCCGCGCCTTGGGGCCTCGCTCCGCACGCTCTTGCCGCCCGAGGCCCGCCGCCCGGAGCCGAAGCTCCGGGTGCAAAGCAACCCGCTGCTCGAAGTGCGCGATCTGGTGAAAACCTATCCCGGCAAATCCGGCCCCGTGCAGGCCGTCAAAGGCATTTCATTTGACATCAACGCCGGGCAATCGCTGGGGCTGGTTGGGGAAAGCGGCAGCGGAAAATCAACCACCTCGGAAATGATTGTGCGCCTGCAGGATCCGTCCTCGGGCAATATCATCTTTGACCGCCAGGACATCGCGGCCACCCCCTCTGCCCGCTTTATGCGCCACCCGATGCGGCGAGATATCCAGATGGTGTTTCAGGACGCCACCGACAGCCTCAATCCGCGCGGCACCGCAGCGGCGGCGATTGCCGAACCGCTGGCGCGGATCGATGGCATGCGCGGCAGCAAGCTGAGCGCGCGTGTCGCCGAATTGGCCGAACTCGTGGGCCTGCCACAACCGCTGCTGAGCCGTTTTCCGCACCAGCTCTCTGGCGGCCAGAAAGCCCGTGTGGGCATTGCCCGCGCCATCGCGCTGGAGCCGAAGCTTTTGATTTTGGATGAACCCACCGCCGCGCTGGATGTGTCGATTCAGGCCATTGTATTGAACCTGCTGGTCGACCTGCGGGCGCAGATGGGCATGTCCTATCTCTTTGTCAGCCATGATCTCAACGTTGTGCGGCTGCTCTGTGACGAAGTGCTGGTTATGAAACAGGGCGACATCGTCGACCGTGGCCCCACCGCCCAAGTGATGGACACCCCCAGCCACCCCTATACCCGCGCGCTGATCGAGGCCGCGCCCCAGCCCCCCAAATCTGTCGCAGCTTAATTCGGAAAGACCCAGATATGACCAAAGACATGCCCCTGACCCTCACTGCGCTGCGTACGGCTTATGACAAAGGTGCAACCCCCGCCGACATCATCCACGAGGTCTACCGCCGAATTGACGCCACCGAGGACCCGGCGATTTTCATCCACCTGCGCCCGATGCAGGAAGTCCTGGACGAGGCCGAAGCGCTGCCCGCGCGCTCAGACGCGCAGCCGCTCTGGGGCGTGCCCTTTGTGGCCAAGGACAATATCGACGTGGCCGGGCTCCCGACAACAGCCGCCTGCCCAGATTATGCCTATACGCCCGAGGTCGACGCCTTTGTGGTGGCAAAACTGCGCGCAGCCGGGGCTTTGGTCATCGGCAAAACCAACCTTGATCAATTTGCAACGGGCCTTGTGGGCGTGCGATCCCCCTATGGGGTGCCTAAGAACGCCATTGACCCCGAGATTGTGCCCGGTGGCTCCTCCAGCGGCTCAGGTGTGGCCGTCGGCCATGGCTTTGTCACCTTCTCGCTTGGCACGGACACCGCAGGATCCGGGCGCGTGCCTGCCGCGTTAAACAACATTGTCGGGCTGAAACCTTCGCTCGGCGCGCTGTCGGCCTCTGGCGTGGTGCCGGCCTGCCGCACGCTCGATACGATTTCGATTTTCGCCGCCAATGTGCATGACGCCTTTGCCGCCTTTCAGATCGCCAGCGGCCTTGACCCGGCGGATGCCTATTCCAAGGACATCGCCCCCGGCCTGCTGACCGAACTGCCCGAAAGTTTCACAGTTGGAGTGCCCGATGCCGCCTCGCGCATCTTCTTTGGCGATGTTGTGCAGGCCGCCAGCTATCAAGACAGCCTGACCCGGCTGAGCGCCCTGGGCGCACAGATTGTCGAATTGGACTTCACGCCCCTCTATGCAGTTGCCGAGATGCTCTATGACGGGGCCTGGGTGGCCGAACGCTATACGGTGATCGAAGATCTGATGCGCAACAAGCCCGAGGCGCTGCATCCCACCACAGCACAAATTGTCGGGGCGGCCCAATCCCTATCGGCAGCGGATGCTTTTCGCGGCATCTATCGCCTGAAAGAGCTGGAGCGCGCAGCGCAGAGCCTGCTCGCGGGGGTCGATATGCTGTGCGTGCCGACCATCCCGACATTTTACACCGTGGCCGAGCTTGAGGCTGATCCGGTTACGCCCAATTCCAACCTTGGTACCTATACGAATTTTGTGAACCTGCTCGATATGTGCGGCATCGCCGTGCCTTCCGCGGCCCGCAGCGACGGGCGGCCCGGGTCTGTTACCTTGCTGGCCCCCAGTGGTCAGGACGCGCAGATCGCCAGCCTGGCCGCGGCCTTTGCCGAGGAACCACTTGCCCCGGCCCCCGAAACAGCACTGCCGGACGAAATTGCGCTGGCAGTCTGCGGGGCGCATATGTCGGGCATGGCGCTTAATCACGAGCTGACCGCGCGCGGCGCGCGTCTGTTGCGCGCGACCACCACTGCGCCACGATACCGGCTTTATGCGCTTGCCGGTGGCCCGCCGCAGCGGCCCGGTCTCTTGCGCATTGAAAAAGGGGCCGAGATTGAAGTGGAGGTCTGGGCCCTGCCGAAAACCGCGATGGGCGATTTTCTGGCCGGAATACCAGCCCCGCTGTCCATCGGAACTGTCGAGCTGCAAAACGGCGACGCCACCCACGGCTTTCTGGTGGAAACGTCAGGCGTTCAGGGGGCCGAGGATATCACCCATCTTGGCAGTTGGCGCAAATTCTTGGCTGCGCCCGATACGCAGGTGCCGGCCCACGCCACATAGCGGTTATTCGCTGAAACCCGGGCGCTGAGGAACTTCCCCTGCCGCTGATCGTTATCCCCCTGTAGAGGAAAGAAAACATCAGGAGGCTATGATGAAAGCAGCTGCATTTATTCTGAGCGCCGCTTTGGCCGCCACTGCGCCCTTCGCCGCGCTGGCCGACAATGGCAAGGACAAGGGAAAGGGTCACGGCAAGGTGAAACATACCGCGCAAAGCAGTGCCGCGCAGCACTGTCCCCCCGGGCTGGCGAAAAAGAACCCACCGTGTATTCCGCCCGGTCAGGCCAAGAAGCACCCGGACTATGCCGATGCGCCATATGTCGAGGGGGATCTGATCGTGGTGGAAAACTACGCCCGGCTTGAAAACCCGGAACGCTACGGACTTGAGGCCGATGAAACCTACTACCGGGTTGGCGATTATCTCTATCGCGTCGACGAAGAAAGCGCCGAAGTGCTGGATCTGGTTGGCGCGATCGCAGCGGTGCTGAACTAAGCCATCAGAGCCATTTCAAAAGAAAACGCGCCGGTAATTTCCGGCGCGTTTTTTTTATTCTGCAGCGACTTTCTTGGCCGACAACATTGGTTTCAAGTAATGCCCGGTGTGGCTGCGCGCCACCTCGGCCACCTCTTCGGGCGTGCCTTTGGCGACAATCTCGCCGCCGCCATCGCCGCCCTCGGGGCCGATGTCGATGATATGATCAGCGGTTTTCACCACATCAAGATTGTGTTCGATCACCACAACCGTGTTGCCCTGATCCACCAGCTCATGCAGCACCTCTAGGAGTTTGCGCACATCTTCGAAATGCAGACCTGTGGTCGGCTCATCCAGAATGTAGAGCGTGCGCCCGGTGGAACGTTTGGCGAGTTCTTTTGACAGCTTCACCCGCTGCGCCTCACCGCCAGAGAGCGTGGTCGCCTGTTGCCCGACCTTGATATAGCCAAGGCCAACGCGGGCCAGCGCATCCATCTTGTCGCGAATAGACGGCACCGCCTGAAAGAAGGTCTGCGCATCTTCGACGGTCATATCCAGCACATCCGCGATGGATTTGCCTTTGAATTTAATCTCCAGCGTTTCGCGATTATAACGCGCGCCATCGCAGGTTTCGCAGGTCACATAGACGTCAGGCAGAAAGTGCATCTCGATCTTGATGACACCATCGCCCTGACAGGCCTCGCAGCGCCCGCCTTTAACGTTAAAGCTAAAGCGCCCCGGCTTATAGCCGCGCGCCTTGGACTCAGGCAGGCCGGCAAACCAGTCCCGGATCGGTGTAAAGGCCCCGGTATAGGTCGCCGGGTTGGAGCGCGGCGTGCGGCCAATCGGGCGTTGATCGATGTCAATCACCTTATCCAGATGCTCCAGCCCCTTGATCGTCTCGCAAGGCGCAGGCGTCTGCCGCGCGCCGTTGAGCCGCATGGAGGCGGTCTTGAACAGGGTTTCAATCGTCAGCGTGGATTTGCCACCGCCCGACACGCCGGTGACGCAGACAAATTTGCCGAGCGGGAAATCTGCGGTGACATTCTGCAAGTTGTTGCCAGTGGCCTTGACCACCTGCACCGATTTGCCATTGCCCGTGCGACGTTCGGCCGGGACGGAAATTTCGCGCTTGCCCGACAGATACTGCCCAGTGAGCGAGGCGGCATCAGCGATAATATCCGCGGGCGTGCCCTGGGCCACAACCTGGCCGCCATGCACCCCCGCGCCGGGACCGATGTCAAAGACATAATCCGCCTCGCGGATCGCCTCTTCGTCATGTTCGACCACGATCACGGTATTGCCCTGATCGCGCAGGTTTTTCAACGTGCCAAGCAGCCGGTCATTGTCGCGCTGGTGCAGGCCAATTGACGGCTCGTCCAGCACGTAAAGCACCCCGGTCAGGCCAGACCCGATCTGCGAGGCCAGCCGGATACGCTGGCTCTCGCCGCCCGAAAGCGTACCGGAGCTGCGCGACAGCGACAGGTACTCCAGCCCCACATTGTTGAGAAAGCCCAGACGCTCACGGATTTCTTTGACAATGGCGCGGGCGATTTCGTTTTTCTGCGCACTCAGGCTCTCTGGCACCGCTTCGATCCAACCGAGCGCTTCGCGGATCGACAGCTGCACAATATGGCCGATGTGCTTTTCAGCGATCTTCACTGCCAGCGCTTCGTCGCGCAGACGATGGCCGCGACAGGCCCCGCAGGGGCGATTGTTCTGATAGCGTTCAAATTCTTCGCGAATCCAGTTTGAATCCGTTTCGCGATAGCGGCGTTCCATATTGGGGATCACGCCTTCGAAAACGCGCGTCACCTGATAGACCCGGCCGCCCTCATCATAGCGGAATGCGATTTCCTCTTCGCCCGACCCATAGAGGAACACCTGCTGCACATGTTTGGGCAGGTTCTTCCACGCGGTGTTCTTGTCAAATTCGTAATGTTTTGCAATGGCTTCGATGGTCTGCAGGAAATAGGGCGATTTGCCCTTGCGCCACGGGGCCAGCGCGCCGTCATAGACCTTCAGCGTTGCATCCGGCACCACCAGACGTTCGTCAAAGAACAGCTCCATCCCCAGACCGTCACATTTCGGGCAGGCCCCGAATGGCGCGTTAAACGAAAACAGCCGCGGTTCAATTTCCGGGATGGTAAAGCCGCTGACCGGGCAGGCAAATTTCTCTGAAAAGGTGATGCGCTCGGCCTCGCCTTCGCTCGGGGCGGTTTCCAGAATGGCAATGCCATCCGCCAGATCCAGCGCGGTGCGCAGCGAATCCGCCAGCCGCGTTTCCAGCCCTTCGCGCACTACGATCCGGTCGACCACCACGTCGATATCATGGCGGAATTTCTTGTCCAGCGTCGGCGGCGTGTCGAGCTCATGGAATTCGCCATCGACCTTGACGCGCTGAAAGCCCTGTTTGCGCAGCTCAAGAAATTCTTTTTTGTATTCGCCTTTGCGGTCACGCACGATCGGAGCCAACAGATAGCCGCGCGTGCCCTCCTCCAGTGCCATGATGCGATCCACCATGTCCTGCACCTGCTGCGCCTCGATCGGCAGACCGGTGGCCGGCGAATAGGGCGTGCCGACGCGGGCAAACAGCAACCGCATATAGTCGTAGATTTCGGTCACAGTCCCGACGGTAGAGCGCGGGTTTTTCGATGTGGTTTTCTGCTCAATCGAAATCGCCGGGCTGAGGCCGCTGATGTGATCCACATCCGGCTTTTCCATCATATCAAGGAACTGGCGCGCATAGGCCGACAGGCTTTCAACGTAACGGCGCTGCCCTTCGGCATAAATCGTGTCAAACGCGAGCGAGGATTTACCGGACCCCGACAGGCCGGTGATCACCACCAGCTGATCGCGCGGAATATCCACGTCGATGGATTTCAGATTATGCTCGCGCGCGCCGCGCACTTCGATGTTTTTCAGCTCAGCCATGCGGCCCCCAAGACTTATCCCCCTACAAATAGGGGAGCGGGCGCGAGTCTCCAATAGGAAATAGTGAACAAAATGTGAACACGTAAATATATCGCGCGCTGCTGACGGTTTCTGTCAGTGAGGAAGTAAGACTGCCTGCGCCCGGACCGCGGGGTGGACTTATTTCGATTTAGGTCAACGTATCCCAGGCCTCAACGAAACTTTCGTAATCCATGCGCAGCCGAAGATATTGCACCCGCGAGAATCGCTGAAAGCTGGAGTTATTCTCGTCCTTTTTAGCCCCTAAGGCATCCCGAATGAACGAAAGCGCCCGCATGGTCTCATCCAGCCTTGCGCCATAGACCGGCTCATGATGCGCGACGCGGTTCCGCGCGGCATAAATCACTTCCAATGCCCGGGAAATATCGCCACGTCGCAGCGATTTGTTCGGAAACACTTTCTTTAAGGACCGTTTCCAAAGATCCGTTTCATACTCACTCGAATAGAGGCGCTTCCAAAATGAAAACGTGGTCTGCGAAATGATTTGACCGTGCGAAACAACGAACAAAGCCTGTCGTTTTTTGACAATGTTCTTATGTGCCAATTCGGCGGGCACTCCATTCGGAAAGGCTTTTGTGTCAAGCTCTGCTTTTTCTTTATAGCTCAGCTTGGAATAGGCTGCCTTTTGCGCTTGGCTGGTCGCAGTGCTGATCGCTTTCTGCTCTCGCGGCAACAAAGGCAAGGCCGTATGCCCGGGAAGAAGCCAATCAAAATCGCCAAAATCATAGCTGAGCCTCTGATTGGTGGTGTTGCGCAGCGACAGTTCGAGCAAGGCAATCATCGACATGAGAGAGGCCGCAAGTTGCAAAGTGTGATTGTGCAGCGCAATCGCTTTCTTTTGGCTATCCGTATGATCTAAATAAGTTTTCAGACGTTCGGCAGAAATGAAATCGATGTAATCCATGTGTGTCCAAATTCTTTGATGCTTGTAATGATTACTCGAAATTGCTAAATATAAAATTGAAAGGCAGGGGATCAGGTCGGCAGCGCCGCTTTGCGGTGACGGACCCCCCGCCTAATGAAGAAAGGCTCATCCTATCGGGATGAGCCTTTTTCGTTTCAACCCTAAGCCTTCCGCGCCAAGGCCCAGGCGACGATGGGAAAATCGGGGTCATGTTCCAGCGAGTCGGTTTTTGGGTCGTATTCCGGCGGCCATTTGTCCTCGAGGTTGCGCTTGGCCGCTGCGCGATTACCCCATTGTGCCGCCTGGATGTCGTTTTCCGGAAAGCCCGCCTCGATCAGCAGGTTGCGCAACCCGCGTGCGGACCAGCGCGTGCAATCCTGCGGCGCAGGGTGGTAGGGCATGAAAAACGGCACCGCCAGCCAGAAATAACCGCCCGGGCGCAGCATCTCGAGCACATTCTGCGTCGCCTTATAGGGGCGGTCCAGATGGCTCCAGACCTGATTGGCCAGGATCAGATCGTATTTCAGCACCTCGCCATTGGCATAGCGTACCGGGCCGTCACAGATGTCATGACCGGGGTACATATATTGCACATAGGATTTCGGATTGAGGCTTTTGCCCCAACGGCCAGAAATCTCAGCCACATCCATATCCTCCACCCCGATATTGGACAGGATCTTACGGCTGCGGCGGTTCATCATGACCCGGTTCAGGCTGATCATGGTTTTGATATTCCTATCTAAATATGGATTGCGCGATCAAACGCATCCAGCACGCTTTCGTGCATCATTTCGCTCAGCGTTGGGTGCGGGAAGACGGTTTCCATCAGCTCGGCCTCGGTGGTTTCCAGCGTGCGCCCCACGACATAGCCCTGGATCATTTCCGTCACCTCTGCCCCGACCATATGCGCGCCCAAAAGCTCGCCGGTCTTGGCGTCAAACACCGTTTTCACCATGCCCTCGGGTTCGCCCAAGGCGATGGCCTTGCCGTTGCCAATGAACGGAAAGCGGCCAACCTTGATGTCATAGCCGGCCTCTTTGGCCTTGGCCTCGGTCATCCCAACCGAGGCGATCTGCGGATGGCAATAGGTGCAGCCTGCGATGCTTTCCGGTTTCACCGGATGCGGTTTTTGCCCGGCGATCAGCTCGGCCACCATCACGCCCTCGTGGCTGGCTTTGTGGGCGAGCCAGGGCGCGCCCGCGATATCGCCAATGGCATAGACGCCCTCAACGCCGGTGCGGCAATAGTCATCTGTCACCACATGGGTGCGATCGATTTTCACGCCCAGCTCTTCCAGCCCAAAACCTTCGACATTGCCGACAATCCCCACCGCGGAAATGACGGTGTCAAAATCCTGTTTCTGCACTTTGCCGCCCATTTCGATATGCGCTGTTACCTTGTCTTTGCCGCGATCCAGCTGCTTGACCATGGCTTTTTCCATGATGGTCATGCCCTGTTTGGCAAAGGCTTTCTTGGCAAAGCCCGCGATCTCAGCATCCTCAACCGGCAGAATGCGATCCATGACTTCGACAACGATCGTCTCAGCGCCCAAAGTGTTGTAAAAGCTGGCAAATTCAATGCCAATCGCGCCGGAGCCGATCACCAGCAGCTTTTTGGGCATATGCGGGGGTTGCAGCGCGTGCTTGTAGGTCCAGACACGTTTTCCGTCCGCCTCAAGCCCTGGCAATTCACGCGCGCGGGCCCCGGTGGCGACAACGATATGTTTCGCGCTCAGCTCTTCACTGCCCTTATCCGTTTTGACGCTGACCTTGCCTTTGGCTGGCAGGCTGGCCGCCCCCATGAAGGTGGTGACTTTGTTTTTCTTCATCAGATGGCCAATGCCGGAATTCAGCTGTTTCGCCACCCCGCGCGAGCGTTTGACCACCGCATCCAGATCATAGGAAATATTGTCGGCACTCAGCCCATAGTCCTTTGCGTGGTTCATCAAGTGAAACACTTCGGAAGACCGCAGCAAGGCTTTCGTGGGAATGCAGCCCCAGTTCAGGCAGATGCCGCCCATATGTTCGCGTTCGACAATGGCGACCTTCAGCCCCAATTGCGCGCCCCGGATCGCCGCCACATAGCCCCCCGGCCCTGCACCGATTACGATCATGTCAAAGGATTGCGCCGCCATAGGTCCCTCCCACTAGGTTTATTGGCATGAACCTTAAGGCGCTCACCGCGAAGTGCAATCCGCTTTTGCATCAGCGCGCGCGGGCAGACAGCACTGGGCCCGCCACAGGGGCGGGCCGCAAAGCTGTCATTTGGGGCTGTGGTCAGGCGTGTGCGGCCTGCAGCGCGCGCACGGTGCTGCCATAGCCGCCATCAGCGACATAGGCCATTTCCGTGGGCGAGGATTTACGGTCCAGCGCGTCATTGCGATAAGGGAAGCGGCCAAATTTGCGGATCACCTCGCGGTGGGCCCGCGCATGAATCAACTGCCCCGCCTGCCCTTCGGGCAGCCGGTCGATGATCAGGCGTACACAGCGTTCCTGATCGCAGAGGTTTTCCGAATGCATCAACGGCATGTAGAAAAACGCCCGCGCCGGTTCGTCGATTTTCAGATCAAATTTGTGATCAATCGCCATCTTGGCGGCGGCCAAAGCCCGGCGATCACCGGCAAAGGATTTGTCGCTGCCCCGGAACATATTGCGCGAGAACTGATCCAGTAAAATGATATAAGCCAAGGTGCCACTTGGGTAAGTCAGCCAATGGCCAAGCCCGCCTTTCATCGCGCGCTGCCATGTCGGCATGAACCGCTCTCTCAGCGTCATATCCAACTCGTCATTGGCAACATACCAATCACGCGGCTCGACTTCATCAAGCCAGAATTTCAATACGTCATCAGGCCCTGCCATTGCCCTTTTCCTTTTTGGTGACATGATTTACAAAAATGTTACGCAACCCTTGGCGTAAAGCGAAGTCAAAAAGTGCAACATTTCCGACATGTTGCTCTCGCTGGCTTTCGATGTTCAATTTTTCAGCATTGCCTCTTCCGCTGCCAGATCGCTGGCTTCTGCGGCTTCTTCCGCTTCGATCTGCGCCATTTCCTGCGCGGCGTCCCAGACCACGGGCGTGGCCGATTGGGTGACTGGCGTCAGGCTGATGGTGTCATCCACTGCCGGCGCGGCGCGACGGGTTGCACGATAGACGGCATATAGCGTCAGCGTGCCCAGCACCGCGGCCATAAAGCCAAAGAACGAGTTCGGCCCAAAACGCGACATCAGCGCACCAATCACCACAGGCCCGGCGATCGCCCCAAGCCCATTGACGAAAATCAGGCCGCCGGACACGCCGGGCAGATCGTCGATCTCAACAAAGTCATTGGTGTGAGCAATGAGGATGGAATAAAGCGGATTTGCCGTGCCCCCCAGGAACAGCGCTGATGTCACCAAGAGCCAGAAGCTGTCGATGGGCACCATCCCCAACAGTCCCCCGGCCACCCCGACAGCCGCCACCATGGTAATCAACAGCCGTCGATCCATCCGGTCTGACAGCCAGCCGAGCGGGAATTGTGAGATTGTCGCGCCCACATAGAACGACGCGACAAAGATCGAAATCTGCGACACGCTCAATCCGGTAGCGGTGCCAAAGACCGCCGACATACCAAATTGCGCGGCAAAGACACCCCCCAGCAAAAACACCCCGAACACCCCGAGCGGCGACGTGCGCCAGAGTTTGCGTAGCGGCATGGATTTGGAGCTTTCAAAGGCCGGCGTCGGCGAGACCGAGAGCAAAATTGGCGTCACCGCCAACGAAACCAGGATCGAGGGGATCACAAAGATCGCAAAACCCGAAGGGTCGCTCAGCATCAGAATGCCCTGCGCGGCGATGATGCCGATCATCTGCACCAGCATATAAATCGACAGCGCGGTGCCGCGGGTTTCATTGGTGGCCGCATTGTTCAGCCAGCTTTCGGCCGTCACGTAAACGCCGGAAAAGCTAAAGCCGATCAGCACACGGGCAAAAATCCAGACCCAGGGATTGGCCGCCACAGGGTAGAGCACCAGAACCGCCGAAATGACCGAGGCCAGCGCCGCAAAGACCCGCACATGGCCGACACGGCGAATCATTTCGGGCGTGAGTTTGGAGCCGCCCAAAAAGCCGACAAAATAGGCCGACATCACGATGGACATCTCAAAGGTGGAAAACCCTTCGATCTCACCACGAATACCCAGCAAGGTGCCCTGCACGCCGTTGCCGACCATCAGCAGCATGATCCCAAGCAAAAGTGCCCAGGAACCGGAAACAAACTGACCCATACCATGTCCCTTCGCACACTGTGGCGCGCATCCTAAAACCGCACAAAAACATGCGACTCGCGCCTGTTCCTTTTGGCGTTTAGGGGATCAAAAGCGAACTGTCACCATAAGAAAAGAACCGATATTTGTGTGCAATGGCATGCGCGTAAATTTCGCGCATCCGATCTTGGCCCATCAATGCCGAGACCAGCATCATCAGCGTGGATTTGGGCAGGTGGAAATTGGTCATCAGCGCATCTGCCACCTGAAAGCGGAACCCGGGATAGATAAAGATATCCGTCTCCCCTTCCCATGGCGCGATGCCGCCGTCGCGCGCGGCGCTTTCGATCAGACGCAGCGCCGTGGTGCCCACCGGAATCACCCGGCCACCGGCGGCTTTGGTGGCGGCGATCTCAGCGGCCGCCTTATCATCGACGCGCCCCCATTCGGCGTGCATCTTGTGGGTTGTGACATCCTCAACCTTCACCGGCAGAAAGGTGCCCGCCCCCACATGTAGGGTCACATGGCTGAAGGTCACGCCCATTTCAGCCAGCGTCTTGAGCAGCGCATCGTCAAAATGCAGCGAGGCAGTTGGCGCGGCCACTGCGCCGGAATGTTTGGCAAAAACCGTCTGATAGTCGGTCTTGTCCTGTTCATCCGCCGCGCGTTTGGCGGCAATATAAGGCGGCAGCGGCATGGCCCCGGCGGCCTGCAGCGCGGCGTCAAAATCTTCGCCTTCCAGGTCAAACTGCACCACGCCCTGCCCGTCGACCTTTTCGATAAGCCGTGCAGAGAACCCTTCGGCAAAGACAATTTCTTCGCCTTCCTGCACCTTTTTCAACGGCTTGATCAGCGCGCCCCACTGCCCGCCTGCGCGCGGCTCCAGCAGGGTGACTTCGATCTTGGCCTGCTGCGGCCCCTGCGCGGTGTCGCGGTGGCGATGCCCGCTGAGACGCGCGGGAATGACCTTGGTATCATTCAGCACCAGCCGGTCGCCGGGGCGCAGAAACGCTGTGATATCATAAACATGGCTGTCGGTGATCGCCTCTGGCGTGGCCACCAGCAGTTTAGCCGAGGTGCGCGGCACCGCCGGGCGCGTCGCAATCAGATGCTCGGGCAGGTCAAAATCAAAATCGGATAGGTGCATGGTGAATTTCTGCCCTCAGGGGCCCTTTGCATCAATTGTCATCATTGCCCGCCGGGGCGGAATCAACCGGGCTTGGCGCAGCCGGGCGGCGGAAAATGTCCCGCAGGATGCCCGGCGTCAAGATCGACAGCGGGTTGACCCGCACCTGCGGATCCTCAGAGGTGCCGCTGAGCCGATAGTTAAAACCAAAAAGCCCCTCGCCCTTGCGCGCAATCGGGCGGCCCACGACGTTCAGCACATAGACCGGCGAAATGACGCCCTGCATGTCAAATTGGCCCGCGCGCAGATCGTAAACGCCATCCATGGACAGGCCCATGGAGGTGCCCACTGCGCTGCTTTGCGCAACGCGCACCGCCTCGGGGCTCAGCGTAAAGGCCGCATCGATTTCGCCAAAGAGAATGCCATCGCCGCCTAGCTGCTCAAGCAGGCCTACGACGCTGATCGCATTCAGCAGTTCGGCCATGGCCGGGGCGTCCTTGATGCGCACATTGCGCGCATTCAACCGCCCGTCAAATTGCCCTGCGGCGGCCCCCGGTTGCAGCGTCAAATCCAGCGTGCCGCCATAAGTTTGTTTCATCACACCTGCGGCGCGAAATGTGCCGCCCGCGTCCTCAGATTGCACCCGCACCGCGCTGCGCCCCTGGGCGGGCACCACAACGCCATTGATGCGCGCCGCGCCGTTCACAGCAGCGCTGAACTGCCCGTTAAAGCCGCCGATGGTGGAAAAGCTGCCCCGGAAATCTGTCAGCGAAATCCCCTCTGAGATCACCACGCGATCAAGCACCGCGCTGATCGGCGCGCTGTCGCTGGGGCCGCCAGCGCCACTGCCGGCGCCGCCACGCCCCTCTGGCACCCGCGCCAGATCCAGTCGCCCGCCGGTCAGGGCCACTTCGGGCCGGGCGGAGCCGCGTCCGATCAGCCGCGCACCGCCGGTAAACCAATCGCCGATGCGCAGGCTTTCCAATGTCACCACCTCAAGCCCGCCGCTGGGTTTCAGCGTCAGACCACCGCTCGCCGCCAATCCCGGTGTGTCCAACGTCAGCGTGGTGATGCTCAGGGGTTTGGTAAAGGCCCCCGCCACGCGCAGATCACCCGATGTCGCCCCCCCCTTGCGCCAGCCGATATCCGGCAGGCCCATGGCGATCCCGGTCAAATCCGAGGTGACTTCGAAAGTGCCGGGCGCATCTTTGGGGAACCGCAGCGTAAACTGCCCTTGCCCCTGCCCCTGCACCAACTCGCGCGAGAGACCAATGTTGAATTCATCCACAAACCGTTCGCTCAGCTCCACCCGGCCTGCGACCGTGGGCACCAGCCCCGCCTCGGGCCGCAACCCGGCCACCACCTCGCCGTTAAAGGGCACCGCGCCCAGACGCCCTGCGCCGGAAATCGTCAGCCGGTCGCCTGCGGCGCGCACGTCCAGCCGCGGGGCTGACAGCAGCTTGCCGGGGACAAAATGCGTGCTGCGCACATCATTCAGCGTTGCTGCGATATCAAAATCGACCTCTGCAACCTTGAGTCCCTTGACCAAAGGCAGCGCCAGCGCGCCGCGCACATTGGCGCGCCCGTCTGCCAGATCCACCGGCAGATTGGCCTTGCTCAGGAAATTCAGCGGCGCCTGATCCAACAGGCTCAGAACCGAGGTCACGGTGCCGCCAAGCCGCAAATCCACCTCGCCCATGGTCGGTTTGGCACCGGTGTCGGGGATGACAAAGCGCGTGTCGGTGATATCAATCGCGCCGCCTTTGGGCGGGATCACCTCGCCGCCATGGGCCAGCACCGCAAAGCGCGGCCCTTCCAGCACCGCAAGCCCACTCCCGCCTTTGATCAGCGGCAGGGTCTTGGCATAGCGCACCTCTGCGCCGTCAAATTGGAAATCAAGGTATAGATCCGGTTTGCTGCCTGCCCGCGTGCGCAGCGCCAGATTGATGTCATGCAGCCGACCGGCAAAGATGTTGTCATTGATCCAGGTGCGGGTCTTGGGCTTGGCCCGCTCTGGCCACCAATCGACAACACGGCGCGCATCAAGCGCATCCATATGCGCGTTCAGCGCCACAGACCAATCGCCGGAGTCAGCGCGCACAGTGCCATCCAGCAGCAATGCCTGCCCCTGATCCTGCACCAGCGCCTGCCCGATGGTCAGCTCAAAAGGATCAAGCTGCAATTTGATGTCGGCCGACATCTGGTCGATTGCCAGCGGCTCCTGAAACAGACCCGCCGGATTGCCCGAGAGTTCCGTCAGAGTGAATTGCGCGATCAGCTCATTGGGGAGCCCATTCTCAGCAGGAAGCAAATGCGCCTTGCCCTCGGCGCGGGCCGTGCCCCAATCGGTGATCAGCGACAGTTCGTCAAACCGCAGCGTCTGGCTGGCGGGCAGATAGGTGAAATAGCTGCGCGCCGCCTCAAAGGGCACAGGGGTCAGCCCCTCACCCGGTTGAAACACGCCTGCATCGATCTGCAACGAGGCGCTGAGCGGCCCGAGCGTGCCGGTCTCTTCGATGGCAAAGCGCATTGCGCCCGAAATCGGCGCGCGTAGCAGATCAAGCCAGGCCAGCGCCGGGGATTGCGACGCGATATCTTCTGAGGCGACATCCTCGACATTGATGGCAAACTGCGCCGCCGGATCCCCCAGCGTGCTTTCATAGCGCATCCGCAACGTTGAGGCATAGGCCCGCCCGCCCAGCAGCGCGAAATCCGATGTGATGCTCAGCTGATCATCCTGACGCGCCAGCGCCATCAGCCCGCCATCCACCGTCCAGCTGCGGCGCGCCCGCAAATCATCAAACTGGATGGTCACGCCATCCACGCGCACAGCGCCCAGACGCTCAAACTGCGGCAAAAGCAACCAGCTGTCGATCTGTTGCACCAGCTGATCCAGGCTGGCCCCCGCGCCAAATTCCTGATCCGGCCCGCCAAGCGCCACATCGATCTGCCCTGCGGGATCACGATGGGCCTGCAGGAACACACCGCTGACACGAATGTTGCGCGGCGCAACCTGCCGCTGGATCAGCCGCCGATAGGACAGTGTTGTTTCAACTTCGGAAAAGCCAATGGGCGGGCTGCCATTTTCCGGTCTCAGGCGCACCCGGTCCAGCCGAATGCGCGGGTGCCATTCCTTTTCGATATGCAGCGTCATCCGCTCAAAGCTGAGACTCGCGCCGGGCAACGCCTCGGAAAACCGCGCTTCGGCATAATCTGTCACCCAGCCCGGCAGTTGAAAACTGCGCCCCACAGCATATCCAAGCCCGGCAACGGTCATCACCGCGAGAAAGCACAAAAGCGCCGCCAGATACAGCACGCCGCGTGCCGCCGCGCGCCGTTTGCGGCGCGGCGCATTGCCAGCCGTTTCTGGCTGTGCGCTCTGGCGCGCCGGGCTGTCTGGCGCGGTGGGGGGCTGCTCGCTCTTGTCGGTCATGGGGGTGGCAGTGTCGCCTGCGTCACGGATTCTTGTTGCGTCCTGCGCGCCAGCATATAGGCAAGGAACGAAAAGCCCAAGGAGTTGTCATGCTGAAGCCCGGCGAAAATGCCCCCGATTTCACCCTGCCCGAAACCGATGGCGATGAGATCCGCCTGTCGGCCCTCGCGCCTGCGCCGGTTGTGCTGTTTTTCTACCCGCGCGACAACACCAAGGGCTGCACCACCGAGGCGCAGGATTTCACTGCTGCCGCTGCAGAATTTGAGGCGCTTGGCGTCAAGGTGTTCGGCATCTCCAAAGACAGCCTGCTGTCCCATGCAAAATTCCGCGACAAACAGGGGCTGGGTGTGCCGCTTTTGTCTGACGAACATGGCAGCACCTGTGAGGCTTATGGCGTCTGGAAAGAAAAGAAAATGTACGGCAAGACCTTTATGGGCATTGAGCGCACCACCGTGCTGATCGACGGGGCGGGCAAGATCGCGCAGATCTGGCGCAAGGTGAAAGTCCCCGGCCACGTTGACGAGGTGCTGAGCGCGGCGCGGGCGCTTTGCGCATGAGCACGCTGGCTCAAATGGCGGTAGAGGTGCTGACGACCGCAGATGGGCGCGCCAAAACCGCCCTGTCGCGCCAGCATGCCGCCACATGGTTTGCGGCCCGCGCGGCAGGCGAAACCCTGCCGGTGGGTCAGGCAACACCGCCCCTGCGCCCGGCGCGCCCGGAAAAACCTGAATTGCTTTCGCCCCGTGATGTACCGCGCCGCCGCCCCGGCAGCCCGCAGGGACAGATCGCGCTTTTGCACGCTGTGGCCCATATCGAACTCAACGCGGTGGATTTGCACTGGGATATCATCGCGCGGTTTGCTGACGTCAAAATGCCGATCGGGTTCTACGACGATTGGGTCAAGGCCGCCGATGAGGAAAGCAAACATTTCAACCTGGTCAGCGACTGCCTAGAGGAACTGGGCAGTTTTTACGGCGATTTGCCCGCCCATGCCGGCATGTGGCGCGCGGCCGAAGACACGGCAGAGGATTTCATGGGCCGCCTTGCGGTGGTGCCCATGGTGCTTGAGGCCCGCGGCCTAGATGTCACCCCCGGCATGATCGACATCTTTAAGAAAGCCAAGCTCAGCTCGGTCGTCGATGCGCTTGAGGTTATCTATGCCGAAGAGGTCGGCCATGTTGCCTATGGCTCAAAATGGTTTCACTTTCTCTGCGGGCGGCATGATCTGGACCCCAAAGAGGTGTTTCATCGTCTGGTGCGGACCTATTTTCACGGCGGGCTCAAGCCGCCCTTCAACGAAGAGAAACGCGCCGAGGCCGGTCTGCCACCCGATTTTTACTGGCCGCTTGCGGATGAAACCCCGCACCGGAATCGCAGCAAATAGCGGCATTTGACACCCAGAGCGGCAAATAAATGCCGATTTTTGTATGTATTTGCCGCCCATTTGGGCGCTTTTCGGTAAATTCCTTGCCCTGAAACATTGTGCTGGGTAAGAACCCCCAAGCGCCGGAGGGGACATATTGCGGCGCAGGCAGGGATAACAAGGGACGGGCTGTGCGGACACGTCTGGCAATTAAGACACATGCGCTTCTGGAACGCTTTTTTCCGGAGCGGCGACTATTTCTCCGATCTGAAAACGATGCGCGCTTTATCAGGCTGAAGCCGGAAACGCAGGCGATTGCCTTTCTGGCGGGCAGTTTTCTGGTCGCCTGGTCGATCATCGCCACCGCCATTCTGGCGATGGACAGCATCGGATCGGGCAATTTCCGCGATCAAGCCAAGCGCGATCAGGAAACCTATCAAATCCGTCTGAATGAAATTTCCGAAGAGCGCGACGCCCGCTCTGCCGAGGCGCTGGCCGCCCAGCAGCGGTTCAATGCCGCGCTGGATCAGATTTCGAAAATGCAATCCGAACTGCTGGCCTCCGAAACGCGCCGACGCGAACTTGAGACCGGCATTGACGTCATTCAATCCACGCTGCGGCGCGCGATGAAAGAACGCGACACCGCGCGCACCGCGCTGGCCAGCGCCGAAGCCGCCGCCAGTGGCGACAGCACGGCGGCAGCGCAGATCGGCCAGCTGGATCAGGATGGCATGCAGACCTTGGTTGCGGCCCTGTCCGAAACCGCGCAGGAACGCGACGCCATGTTCGCGCAGGCGCAGAGCGCCCTGACCCATGCCGAAGAGATGGAGCTGGAGCTGAAGCTGCTCGAAGAGAAGAACGACCAGATCTTCCGCCAGCTCGAAGATGCGATGACCGTTTCGGTCGAGCCGCTGGAAAAAATGTTTGCCCAGGCCGGCCTGTCGACCCAATCGCTGCTGAACGAGGTGCGCCGCGGCTACAATGGTCAGGGCGGCCCATCGCTGCCGCTGTCCATTTCCACCTCGGGCGGGACGCTGTCGCTGGATGAGGCACGCGCCAATGGGCTGCTGAACGAGCTGGACCGGCTGAACATGTACCGCATCGCCGCCCAGATCGTGCCCTTTGCCAATCCTGTGAAGTCTTCGGTGCGCTATACCAGCGGTTTTGGCATGCGCTGGGGCCGGATGCACAAAGGGGCGGATTTCGCCGGCCCGCATGGGACAAAGATCTATTCCACCGCCGATGGCGTGGTGACAAAGGCAGATTGGGGCTCGGGCTATGGTCGCCTGATCACCATCCGCCACGCCAATGGCATTGAGACCCGATATGCCCATCTGGCAAAAATCCGCGTAAAGGTTGGCCAAAGGGTCTCGCGCGGGGAACATATTGGTGATATGGGCAATTCTGGACGGTCTACTGGCACGCATCTGCACTATGAGATCCGCGTGAACGGCAAGGCCGTCGATCCGATGACATTTATCAAGGCTGCACGCAATGTTTTCTAAAAGCAAAATCAATGAGCCCGGTCCAAAGGCCGCAGATTCAGCGAAACCGGCTGCCCCAGAAGCTGCGAAACCAGCAGCCCCTAAAGGAGCAGACATGACCCCAACCGCGCCTAAGGCAAAGCCACCGGCCTCCATCCTGTCTTCGGATCTGCACGTGCAGGGCAATATGAAGACCACCGGTGACATTCAGGTTGAAGGCACCGTCGAGGGCGACATCCGCGCGCATCTGCTGACCATTGGCGAGACCGCCACCATCAAAGGCGAAGTGATCGCCGATGACGTTGTGATCAACGGCCGCATCGTGGGCCGCGTGCGTGGCCTTAAGGTGCGCCTGACCTCCACCGCGCGTGTTGAGGGCGACATCATCCACAAAACCATCGCCATCGAAAGCGGTGCACATTTTGAAGGCTCCGTGCAGCGTCAAGACGACCCGCTGGCCAACAAACCCAAAACTGCCGCGGAATAAACCGCCGGTTCAGAACACCCCAAAGGCTCCGCAGCGCGGAGCCTTTTTTGTTTGTCGGGTTTGTCTCACCCTCAAGCTTCCTACTCTTCGACTTTGATTACAAAGGGCGTCTCGGTTTTCGCCGCGACGTCAAACGTCGAGCGGCCCGTGTGGTTGAGGTGCCGCCCATAGGTGTGCAGCGAAACGGCAACGTCGCGACCGTTGTTGATCACGCTGTGAATATCCTCGGGCTGACAGCATACAGCCGTGCCGGGATAGAGCGTTTCAGCGTGGGTTTTTTCAGATCGGCAAAGCCGGGGCGCGATCCGTCATCCAGACGCTGATAGCTGGTCTCATGCTCCTGCCCTTCGATGCCCGCCACCACGGCACAGGTTTTGTGATTATGGGCCGGCACGCCTTTGCCCGGGGCCCAAGCAATCGCAAAGACCGCCAGATCGTGGTTGTCTTCTTCGTGCAACAGATGCAGGCCGACGCCTTGTTCCGGGTCGGTGTAGCGGTATTTGTCCTGAAACCAGCCGGGATCAGAGGCCAGCCGCAGCGCCAGCGGTTTGATCCGTTCTGTGATCGCGCTGATCTCAGTTTCCTGTGCGACAATCGCGCGCAGATCAGACACATAATGCGCCACGGAATAGCTTGCCATAGACGCCTCCCCCCTCATCTGTGCAGAGCGGCAGTATAGCAAAATTGCGGTGTTTTCGCCACGCGGGGCCTTACCCTGCCAGTTCTGGATGTTCATAAGCCTCTGGATATGCCATCGGTACAAATGGCCCCAGAGGGATGACGTTGTTCCAGCTGCGGCCAAAGTATCCTTGTCGGCAATGGTTCATGGCGCTGGCGGCGCGCACGCCGGGTAGCGCATAGACGCGGCAGAGCCAACGCCAGAGATACGGGTAATCCAAGATGCGCGCGCCGTTCAGCTTCATGCGCAGATAGTATACCGGATCATGCCGATAGAGCGTCGGGAAGAGCCGCAAGTCGGCCTCGGTAAAGTGATCTCCGCACAGAAACGGGCGATTGTCAGCCGCCAGCCGCGCCTCAAGCTGGGCCAGCCGGTCAAAATAAGCCTGAAACGCCGCCGCATAGACCGATTGGTCCGACGAGAACCCCGCCTTATAGGCCCCGTTGTTGATGTCGGTGTAGATCTCAGCGTTCAGCGCGTCGATCTCGGCGCGCAGCGTGGCATCATCGGGGTAAAGATCCACCTCAGCCGCGCCGCCAAGCGCAGCGGCATTCTGCCCCAGCATCCGCAGGATTTCGGCGCTTTCATTGTTCACGATGCGCCCGGCCTTCTTGTCATAGAGCACGGGCACTGAACCTTCATCTGCCCCCTCGGCAGCGTAGATTTCTTTGATCAGACGGTGCCCTTTGCCTGTCGCCGTTTCCAATGTGCATTCCGGCAAGGCTGCGCCGGTCAGCGTGGCGCGGCGCGTGGGCGCGAACTGCCAGAGGTTGGGGCCAGCCGGGTCGTCTTGATCTGTGCGGCTGGGGAAAACCACATCCATGGAAATGCTGGCGTGAAGCCCCAAGACGCTGCGCGCCAAGGTCACGCGGTGACACCACGGGCAATTGAGCGCCACGAAAAGATGATAACGCCCCGGCTCTGCTGGAAATTCCGCGCTTCCAATAGCGGCGCGAAACCCGCTGACACCGCGCACGAATTCGCCTTTGGCGCGGCGCGCGGCGGCGTTGCTCTGGGATTCTTCAACTGAGGTGTCGGTCATGGCAGGCTCCTGTTCTCAGAGCATACCCTACCCGCTTGGCCCAGCAGCGCCAGCCCGCGCAGCAGCACAGGACCTGCGCGGTGGACTGATGACCTACCCGCCCAGCATCCATTCCCCATCGGGCCAAAAGGCATGATAGGCAAAGGCGAACATCACATCATGGGCCACATCGCGCCCCTGTGCATCGCGCACCCGGATGCTGCCCACGTCGCGCGATTTGGCGATATTGCCCGCATCAAGCGCCGAAGCCTGCCCCGGCACCCAGGAAATGGTCACGCCGGCTTCGCTCACAACTTCGGCGCTGCGCAGCCGCTCAAGCGGCCAAGCGCGATCGCCGACGCGCACCACCCGCGCCAGTGGCGAAATGCCATGCGGCGGCATTTCTCCGCTATACAGGAAGGGTTTGCGCGATGTGTCATAGCCCCGGTACGGGTTGGCCCCATAGCTGCGGTTATAGCGTGGTTCCGCCATCACCAGCCCCTCGGGGTTGCGGGCTTTGAATTCATCCCAGCTTTCCATCCATGTCGGCAGGGTTTTCAGTTCCATCCCTGCCAACTTGCCGACAATGGCGGTGCCAATCGCCTGTTGCCACCAGCTTTCGGTCTGCCGGTCATACATCACCATGTCTGAATTGCGCAGTTTGCCGGAGACACCAAAGCTGAGCACCCCTGCCGAGGTGCGCCGGTCAAAGGTGATGCCGGAATTGCACAGTGGGCAAAACGTCACCGCGACGGGCACGCCGCCCACGGTATCATTCACGATCTCATGCCAGGTCAGATAGCGGATCGGATAGGCCCGCGGGGTTGCGCCATCGATCTCAACCGTGATCACAGGTTCACGCCCGCCAATGCGGGCCTCATCAGCGACCTTGATAAAGCCGGGATCATCCAGCGCCGGAATGCCATCTTTGGGTGGGCCGCCTGAAAGGATCTCAGCCCAATCGCTGATCAGGCTATTGCTGAAATCCGTGTCAGGCCATTCGCGCGCCCAGGATTTCGGATTGGCCGCCGCAACGGTCACAGAGAGGCACAAGGCCGCTGTCACCGCGAAACGAACGATAGGTGGTGATCTAAAAAAACTCATGGCGCACTCCGATTTTCCAGAGGTTTCGCCCGGGGGCAAAACATTTGGAAAAAGGATGCGCAGATGCGGGGCCGTTGCATAGCCCCGCACACGGTGATGTGACCAAGAATTACTCGGTCACGGTCACGGTTTTCATCACATCAGGCTGGCCGGTGACAGCGCCGGAGCGCGGATCGCCGCGCTTGATCGCATCCAGCACGTCAAGCCCTTCGGTCACTTTGCCGACCACGGTATATTGCCCATTCAGGAAATAGCCCGGCTCAAACATGATGAAAAATTGGCTGTTGGCAGAATCCGGATTGTTGCTGCGGGCCATGCCGACAACGCCGCGCTCATAGGGCACATCCGAAAACTCTTGCTCAAGATCCGGAAAGGCCGATCCGCCTGTACCGGCGCGCCGCATATCGCTGCCCAATGTGCCATATTCCACATCGCCAGTCTGCGCCATGAACCCGTCGATCACGCGGTGAAACACCACGTTGTCATAGGCCCCCTGCGCCGCCAGCGTGGTGATCCGCTCCACATGGTTGGGCGCGACATCTTCCAAGAGGTCGATCTTGATGGTGCCATTAGCGCCCTCTCCCTCAACCGCGATCTCGATCCCTGTGGCCAGCGCGGGGCTGGCCGCAAGGCTCGCAAGAATGGCAAGCTTACGCAACATCGGCGGCCACCTTAACAGAGATCATGCGATCCGGGTTCGCAGGCGGCTCACCACGGGTGATGGCGTCGACATGTTCCATACCGGAAATCACGCGGCCATAGACAGTGTATTGCCCGTTCAGGAAGTGGTTGTCCTTGAAGTTGATAAAGAACTGGCTGTTGGCAGAATCTGGCATTTGCGAGCGTGCCGCGCCCAGGGTGCCACGATCATGCGGCAGTTTGGAGAATTCTGCTTTCAGGTTTGGCAGATCAGAGCCGCCGGTGCCCGCCAGGCGGATGTTGAAATCTTTTTCCATGTTGCCATTGGCCACATCGCCGGTCTGCGCCATGAAACCGTCAATCACACGGTGAAACGCCACATTGTCATATTGGCCCGAGCGCGCCAGCTCTTTCATCCGGTCGGCATGGCCGGGGGCGACATCCGGCAACAGTTCGATCACGACAGTGCCGTCTTTCAGTTCCATCAGGATGGTGTTTTCGGGATCTTTGATATCGGCCATTTCGGGCTCCTCGTTGTCATATTTGGGGGCAAAGTAGTGCTGCAATCACCGAATGCCAAGGCCAGCATTGACCTATGGGTCCATTGCTTTATGCAACAGGTGACAAAAGACCTTTAGGAGAGCGACAAATGGCCTGGAAAACCCTGGATGACATGGATCTGAACGGCAAGCGTGTCTTGGTGCGGGTAGATATCAATGTGCCCATGGAAAACGGCGTTGTCACCGATGCCACCCGGATCGAGCGCATCGTGCCCACCGTCAAAGATATCCTGGCCATGGGCGGCACGCCGATCCTGCTGGCGCATTTTGGCCGCCCCAAAGGCAAGCCGGTGCCGGAAATGTCGCTGAAACCCCTGGTGCCCGCGCTGCAAAGCGCCTTTGGCACCGATGTGACCTTTATCGAGCGGCCCAGCCACGATGAAATCTTTGGCCTGCCGCAGGATGCCGTGGTGCTGATCGAAAACACCCGCTTTAGCCCGATGGAAGAGGCCAATGATCCGCAAATGGCGGGCTTTCTGTCAACGCTTGGCGATGTCTTCTGCAACGATGCCTTTTCTGCCGCGCACCGGGCCCATGCCTCCACCACCGGGGTGGCAGAGCTGATGCCAAACTGCGCGGGCCGTTTGATGCAGGCGGAACTCTCGGCGCTGGAAAGCGCATTGTCCCAACCCGAGCGCCCGGTTGTCGCCATTGTCGGCGGCGCGAAAGTGTCCACCAAGCTGGAGCTGCTGGGCAACCTGCTGGACAAGGTCGATCATCTGGTGATCGGCGGCGGCATGGCCAATACTTTCTTGGCCGCGCAGGGCATTGATGTGGGCAAATCGCTGTGTGAACACGAGATGACCGGCACCGCGCAGGAGATCTTGGAAAAGGCGAAGACCGCCGATTGCGAAATTATCCTGCCCGTCGATGTTGTAGTTGCGGGTGAATTTGCCGCCGGTGCCGCCAACGAAGTTGTGCCTGCTGACGCCTGCCCTGCAGACAAAATGATTCTGGATGCGGGTCCCAAAACCGTTGAAAAGATCGCCGCCACCTTTGAGGGCGCAAAAACCCTGATCTGGAACGGGCCACTGGGCGCTTTTGAAATTCCGCCCTTTAACGCCGCAACCGATGCCGCCGCGCAGAAAGCGGCTGCGCTGTCCAAAGCGGGCAAATTGATTTCTGTTGCAGGCGGCGGTGACACGGTTGCCGCGCTGAATGGGTCGGGCGCGGCCGAGAGCTTTACCTATATCTCCACGGCGGGCGGTGCCTTCCTGGAGTGGATGGAAGGCAAAACCCTGCCCGGCGTTGCGGCATTGGATCAATCTTAAGCCAAGCCCCGGCAGCTGCGTATGATTTAGCCGGAAACACACAGTCCGGCGAATTGTTAGCGCTACATGCATTGCAAGGAGAGTTTCGCTCGCATATGAGAAGAGCGCGTTCGAAACTCTCCGAAACTTCCTTATTTTCAAGGTAGAATAGATTATGTCCAAATCCTCTCAAGCAGATCTCATCCGTTCCGGCAAAGGCTTTATCGCCGCTCTTGACCAGTCGGGTGGCTCCACCCCCAAAGCTCTGCGTTTGTATGGCGTCCAAGAGACCGCCTATAACAATGAAGATGAGATGTATGATCTGATCCACCAGATGCGCTGCCGCATTGCCAAGGCCCCGGCCTTCACCGGAGACAAAGTCCTGGGCGCGATTCTGTTTGAAAAAACCATGGATGGCGACATCGACGGCAAACCTACCGCGACCTACCTCTGGGAAACGCGCGGCGTGGTTCCGTTTCTGAAAGTGGACAAAGGCTTGGCGGACGAAGAAAACGGCGTGCGTCTGCTCAAACCGATGCCCGAGCTGGATGCGCTTCTGGACAAGGCCGTCGCCAAGGGCATTTTCGGCACCAAGATGCGCTCGGTCATCGACGCCGCCAGCCCCGAGGGCATCAAGGCGAATGTGCAGCAGCAATTTGACGTCGCCAAGCAGATCATCGCCAAGGGCCTCGCCCCGATTGTCGAGCCGGAAGTGACCATCTCCATCGCCGACAAGGCCAAGGCCGAAGACATTCTGCGCGACGAAATCCTGGCGCAGCTGGATGCGCTGAACGACGATCAGAACGTGCTGCTGAAACTGACCCTGCCTGAAACGCCAAACCAGTACAAAGCGCTGGTGGATCACCCGCGTGTGCTGCGCGTTGTGGCGCTCTCGGGCGGTTATTCGCGCGAAGAGGCCAACACCCGTCTGGCGCAGAACAGCGGCGTCATCGCCTCCTTCAGCCGCGCGCTGACCGAAGGGCTGTCCGCGCAGCAAAGCGATGATGAATTCAACGGCAAAATTGCTGGCACCATCGACGATATTTACCAAGCCTCTGTGGCTGGCTGATCGAAACACATCTGAATGATCATGATCCCGCGCAGGCCGCTGCGCGGGATTTTTTGTGCCTGCACCCTAGGTCAGATGCGCTGCAACACGCCGCGGCGCTGCCGGATATTGCGATAGTCAAACTGTATCTCGCGGCTTTCCTGCAGCCAGCGCCGCAGCAGCGCGCTGTCCACATCGTCGATTACCTGATAGCGCGCAGAGGCATCCTGAAACTTGCCCGTTCCGGGTGTCAGCCCCGGTGTTTCAAAGGCGCTGCCACTCCAGAACATCAGGCGCAGGCAGCTCTTAAGCCGGCTATAGCCGACAATTGGATTGCCGCGCAGAAACCAGACTGGGTGCGCATGCCAGATCTTGCTGTCGGCCTCTGGCAGCGCGGCGTCAATCTCGCGCTTCAGCAGATCGCAGATCGCGCGGTCATCCGGATCCAACGCAGCGTGAAAATCGGCAATGGTCTTTGCTTTGGTCATCTCAGGCCCGCGCATCCAGCCGGTGCAGGATATGGCGCAGATCGCGGGTGCCGACGGCCCCGGCAATGCTGCCGCGCGTGCTGCTGAGGCGCGTGGCCACATAGGCTTCGGCAATGACCTGCGGCGCGGTTTTCAAAAGCGCCGCGCCGGTCATCAGACTGGCCAGGCTCTCGGCGAACCAACGCGCCTCGGCCTCTTCGGGCAGACTGGGCCAGCGTTTGCGATGAATGCGCAGCGCCATATCAAAAAGCGGATCGCGCCCGGTTGCGCTGTCCAGATAGGCCGCCAGCGCGGGGGCAGCGCGGGGCAATTTTTGCAGGCTGCGCAACACATCCAGACAGATCACATTGCTGGCCCCTTCCCAAAGCCCGTTCAGCGGCGCTTCGCGGTAGAGCATCGGCAGCACCGAACGCTCGACATAACCGCTGCCGCCCAGCATCTCCAGCGCCTCGGCCACCACTGGCACGCAGCGTTTGTTGTTCAGGAACTTTGCCAGCGCCACCCCCAGCCGCGCCAGCGCCTGATCATCCGCGTCCGGGTTATCCATCAGCTGCGCCATATGCAGCCCCAGCGCCAGCGCGCCTTCCGCGTCCAGCACCAGATCCGCCAGCACCGCCTGCATCAAGGGCTGATCAATCAGCGTGGCCCCAAAGGCCTTGCGCCGACACACCCAGTGATAGGCCACCCGCAGCGCCGCCCGCATCAGCCCAGCCGGGGCCATGGCGGTATCCAGCCGCGTGTGATGCACCATCTGCATGATCACGCTCAGCCCCGCGCCCTCGTCCCCGATCCGCGCAGCCAGCGCATCATCAAATTCAATCTCGGCGCTGGCATTGGCGTGATTGCCCAGCTTGGGTTTCAGCGCGATCAGCGAGATCCCGTTGCGCTCCCCCTCCAGCCAGCGCGGCACCATAAAGGCGCTCAGACCGCCATCGCTTTGCGCTAAGGTCAGAAAGCCGTCAGACATCGGCGCAGAGCAGAACCACTTGTGCCCGTAAAGCCGATAGAGCCCGTCTTCGTCAGCCTCAGCCCGGGTTTCGCTACGCCGCAGATCGCTGCCGCCCTGTTTTTCGGTCATCGCCATGCCCATGGTGACGCCTGCCTTTTCTGTGACGGGCCGCACGCGCGGATCATAGCGGCGGCTCAGCAGCTTTTGCCCCCAGAGCGCTTGCAACTCCGGCGCTTTGGCCAAGGCCGCCTGCGCCGCATAGCTCATGGTCAGCGGGCAGCAGCAGCCGGGTTCAACCTGCGTCAGCATATAGACATGCACCGCATGGGCCAGATGCCCGCCGCCGCCTGTTTCCCAAGCGCCTGCGACATAGCCCTGCTGCACCCCCGTGCTTAAAATCTGATGATAGCCGGGATGAAACGCCACCTCATCGAGCCGTCGCCCGGCGGCATCATGGCTGATCAAGCGTGGCGGATCGCGCCGCGCCTGCAGCGCCGCCTGCGCCAACTCTGCCGTGCCATAGGCCGCCCCGACGCTTGCCAGCGCCCCTTCGGAGCCGCCAAGCGCCAGCGCATGATCCTGCAGCGCGGCATCACTGCGCCACAGATCCCGCGGCGCGGGCACGCCGGGCTGATTGTGCACACTATGGGTTTCCAAATCAGATCGCGCTGGAATATCAGCCATGATCATCCCTCCCCCCCCGCCAGAGTAACGCAGCTTTGCCAGATCACAAAAACCCTTTCTCGGCGAGGGTCCGCCACAGCGGCAAAAAATCGAATCACTGGCGCATTTTTGGGATTCACATGGCGAATCACCTGTGCCATAACAAAGGCAGAGGGTCGCAAAGGCCCCACATACTGAGGCAGACATGGCAGTCAAAAAATCCCGCCCGGCGTTGGGGGCATTCCTGTTCTTTGGGGGTGCGTTCAGCTTAGCAACCTATTTCACCTTTGCCGCTGTGCAGGGGGATTATGGCTTGTTTCGTCGGGCGGAGATTTTGGCCCAGACCGAAATTCTGGAGCGCGAGCTTGCCCTGATGCAAAGCGATGTGACCCGGATGGAAAATCTGACGCTTCGCCTCTCGGACGATTATCTGGATCTCGATCTTCTGGACCAGCAGGCCCGCAGCGTGCTGGGCATGATCCGCAGCGATGAAATGGTCATTCGCTAAATCGATCCGGCAGCCGCCTGCCCGCTTTTCAGATTTGCACTAGATTACCGATGACACCCGTGGTTTCATGGCCTGAGCAATAGTTTAACGCTAAACTATCGCGGCAAACGCCGCGGGCTCGGATACAAACTGCGGGAGGATGTGCACCAGATGGCTGCCAAGAAAGCTGCAAGCAAGCCCAATGTCAGCAGCGATGAGCTGACAGAATATTACCGTGAAATGCTGTTGATCAGGCGCTTTGAAGAAAAGGCCGGCCAGCTCTATGGCATGGGTCTGATCGGCGGTTTCTGCCACCTTTATATCGGCCAAGAGGCCGTGGTTGTCGGCCTTGAGGCCGCCGCCGAAGAGGGCGACAAGCGCATCACCTCCTATCGCGATCACGGCCATATGCTGGCCTGCGGCATGGACCCCAATGGCGTCATGGCCGAGCTCACGGGCCGCGAAGGCGGCTATTCCAAGGGCAAAGGTGGCTCGATGCATATGTTTTCCAAGGAAAAACATTTCTACGGCGGCCATGGCATCGTCGCGGCGCAGGTGCCGCTGGGCGCGGGCCTCGCCTTTGCCGACAAATACAAGGAAAACGGCCGCGTCACCTTCACCTATTTCGGCGATGGGGCCGCCAACCAGGGCCAGGTCTATGAGACCTTCAACATGGCGGCGCTTTGGAAACTGCCGGTGATTTTTGTCATTGAAAACAACCAATACGCCATGGGCACATCACAGGCGCGCTCGACCTCCTCGCCCGATATCTATACCCGCGGCGCAGCCTTTGGCATCAAAGGCGAAGTTGTCGATGGCATGGATGTCCTGGCCGTCAAAGAGGCCGGTGAAAAGGCCGTGGCGCACTGCCGCGCCGGCAAAGGCCCTTATATCCTTGAGGTCAAAACCTATCGCTATCGCGGCCACTCGATGTCAGACCCCGCCAAATACCGCACCCGCGAAGAGGTGCAGCGCGTCCGCGAAGAACGCGACCCGATCGAGCGGGTGCGCGAAATGCTGCTCACGGGCAAGCACGCCACCGAGGACGAGCTGAAGGCCATCGACAAAGAGATCAAGGCCATTGTCAACGAAAGCGCCGAATTCGCCAAAGACAGCCCCCAGCCCGCCGAAAGCGAGCTGTGGACTGACATCACCGCGTGAGGAGCATCAGACATGGCACATTTTGAAATCCACCTCAGCGATGTTGCGCGCGGCATGACCTTTTATCAGGGCCTCTTTGGTTGGTCCTTCACGGTGATGCCCGGCGGCGAAGAGATCGACTATCACCTGATTGACGGCGATCAGATTGGCGACGGCAAAGACCTGACCGGCGGCGTGATGCGGCGCATGGGCGATGCACCAGAGGCCGGGGCCCCGGTGCGCGGCGGCACCATGACCTTTGAGGTCGCCGATTGTGACGCCAGCTATGACTGGGCGCTGAAAAACGGCGGCGCAGAGGCCCTGCCCCCCACCGATTATCCCGGCATCGGCCGTTGCGCCTATGTCGAAGATGGCCAAGGCAATATTGTGGGCATGATCACCCCGGCGAAAGGACAAGCATAATGGCAATTGAACTTCTGATGCCCGCGCTTTCCCCCACCATGGAAGAAGGCACCCTGGCCAAATGGCTGGTCAAAGAGGGCGATACCGTCAGCTCGGGGGATATCATCGCCGAGATTGAAACCGACAAGGCCACGATGGAGTTTGAGGCCGTCGATGAGGGCGTGATTGGCAAAATTCTGGTGGCCGAGGGCACCGAAAATGTGGCGGTAAACACCGCGATTGCCACCCTGCTGGAAGAGGGCGAGGACGCGGATGCCGCTGTGACCAGCAGCGCCGCAGCCCCCGCCGAAGCCAGCAGCGCAGCGCCTGCCACCGCCAAACCCGCCGTTGCGCAAGAGGACGACGCCCCTGCCCCGCAGATGAACCTGGAACCTGACTGGCCCGAGGGCACCGAGGTCAAACAGCAGACCGTGCGCGAAGCGCTGCGCGATGCCATGGCCGAGGAAATGCGTGGGAACGAAGATGTCTTTCTGATGGGCGAAGAGGTCGCCGAATATCAAGGGGCCTATAAGATCTCGCAAGGGCTGCTGGATGAATTTGGCAGCAAACGGGTGATCGACACGCCCATCACCGAACACGGTTTTGCCGGGATCGGTGTGGGTTCTGCCTTTGGCGGACTGCGGCCGATTGTCGAATTCATGACCTTTAACTTTGCCATGCAAGCCATTGATCAGATTATCAATTCTGCCGCCAAAACGCTCTATATGTCCGGCGGTCAGATGGGCTGCCCGATTGTGTTCCGCGGCCCCAATGGCGCAGCCGCGCGCGTGGGCGCGCAGCACTCGCAAGACTATGCGGCCTGGTATGCGCAGGTGCCGGGTCTGAAGGTGGTGATGCCCTATTCGGCCAGCGACGCCAAAGGGCTGCTGAAATCCGCGATCCGCGATCCCAACCCGGTGATTTTCTTGGAAAACGAAATTCTCTATGGCCGCGCCTTTGATGTGCCGGTGATGGATGATTTCACCGTGCCGATTGGCAAGGCCCGCGTCTGGCGCGAAGGGGACGACGTCACCCTGGTCAGCTTTGGCATCGGCATGCAATATGCGCTTGAGGCCGCCGATAAGCTGGCCGAAGAGGGTATTTCAGCCGAGGTTATCGATCTGCGCAGCCTGCGCCCGATTGATTATGACACCGTGCTGGCCTCGGTGATGAAAACCAACCGCTGCGTCACCGTCGAAGAAGGCTGGCCCGTCGGCTCGATCGGCAACCACATCTCGGCCACGATCATGCAAAAAGCCTTTGATTACCTGGATGCCCCGGTGATCAACTGCACCGGCAAGGACGTGCCCATGCCCTATGCCGCCAACCTTGAGAAACTGGCGCTTGTCACCACAGACGAGGTCATCGCCGCCGTCAAACAAGTGACCTACCGCTGAGGAGAGAAAGACATGGCAATTGAAATCCTGATGCCCGCGTTGTCTCCGACGATGGAGGAAGGCACGCTCGCCAAATGGCTGGTCAAGGAAGGCGACGAGGTCAACTCGGGTGACATTATCGCTGAGATCGAAACCGACAAGGCCACGATGGAGTTTGAGGCCGTTGACGAAGGGGTGATTGGCAAAATTCTGGTGGCCGAGGGCAGCGAAGGCGTGGCAGTCAATACCCCAATTGCGCTCTTGCTTGAGGATGGCGAGGATGCGGCGGATGTCAAAGCCCCCGCTGCGCCCAAAGCAGAGGCCCCCCCTGCCGAAGACGACGCCGCCGCCGCTTCATCTTTTCAAAAATACTCAAATGACCCAACACCCGCCGCCCCCGCTGCCGCAGATGGATCGCGGCTTTTTGTCTCGCCACTCGCGCGGCGGATCGCGGCGGACAAGGGCATTGATCTCACGGGCCTCAAAGGCTCAGGCCCCAAGGGTCGCATTGTAAAGGCCGATGTGCTCGCCGCCGCTGGTCGCCCGGCGCAGGCCACAGCAAAACCTGCCGAGGCAGCCAAAGCCGCGCCCGGCACCGGGCCAAGTGCCGACGCCGTCGCCAAGATGTATGAGGGCCGCGCCTTCGAAGAGGTCAAGCTGGATGGCATGCGCAAGACCATCGCCGCCCGCCTGACCGAAGCCAAACAGACCATCCCGCATTTCTATCTGCGCCGCGATATCAAGCTGGATGCGCTGCTGAAATTCCGCGCCGAGTTGAATGGCCAACTGGCAGAGCGCGGCGTGAAACTCTCGGTCAATGATTTCATCATCAAGGCGGTGGCGCAGGCGCTGCAGGCCGTGCCCGAGGCCAACGCCGTCTGGGCCGGGGATCGCGTGTTGCAGATGAAAGCCAGCGATGTGGCCGTGGCCGTCGCCATCGAAGGTGGGCTGTTTACGCCTGTGTTGCAGGATGCGGATCAAAAATCGCTCTCGGCGCTTTCTGCGCAGATGAAAGACCTCGCCGCCCGCGCCCGCGAACGCAAACTGGCCCCGCAGGAATATCAGGGCGGCAGCTTTGCGATTTCCAATCTGGGCATGTTTGGCATCGATAATTTTGATGCCATCGTGAACCCGCCCCATGCCGGTATTCTGGCGGTGGGGGCCGGGGTGAAAAAACCGGTGGTGCTGGAGGATGGCAGCTTGGGCGCAGCCACGGTGATGTCTGTCACCATGTCAGTCGATCACCGCGTGATCGACGGCGCAGTGGGCGCGAACCTCTTGCAAGCTATTGTCGACAATCTGGAAAATCCGCTGACGATGCTAGCGTAAATCCCTGAGATAAAACAAAAAAACGCCGCCCATGTTAAATACTGGGCGGCGTTTTTTGTTGAGCAACCTGCTCAAAGGCTTCCTGATTGTGGCAGCGCCATTTCGAACATTGGCGGCAATGTTCGGCGGCGCTGAAAACCCACCGCTGTATAAAACCCCTGCGCCTTCAGATTTTCCGCGTTGGTCGCCACTTTGAGGTAGCGAGCGCCCTCCTGTGCGGCCCAAGCCGCCGCTGCCATGACCAGCGCTCGGCCAACGCCCTGCCCGCGCGCCGCAACATCCGCGAAGAGATGATGCAGATCGCAACCAAGCTGGCCAAAATGCAGCCGCGCGGCGGGTAGCAAAGCCGCATAGCCGATCAACCCGCCCTCTGCCCGCTCTGCCACCAAAATACGGAAAATAGGCACCGGTCCAAAGGCGTGTTGCTGCAAAAACGCTTTGCTGAGTGTGGATTGATCATCATTAAACGCCGCCAGCGCCGCCACCATATCCAAGATGGCAGGCACATCATTAGGCAAGGCCATTCGAATTTGGCCAAAGCCGGTTTTCACCGCAAATTCAGTATGTTGCTTTGAATCTATAGATATCATCTTTCACTCCTTTACGCCGCAGGAGCCACCGTGATGTCACAGTCAAAGCCACCCGACGGCGGCTTTCCAAATAGATCAAACCCCGTGCTCAAATGAGACAGAGATAATAGGCGTTCGTGGTGTTTGATCGGTGTAACATGCGGGCTTTAGACCGCGCGATGCTGCATCTGTCAAGAAGGGACGCTATGCACAGCAAGCGGGCCACGCCCGCGTCGTTTCAAAACGCGGGCGTGGTTAAAATCAAATCGACTTACCCCAGATGATACCCCGGCGTGGCGCGCATCAGGGCCAGTTCTTCCTCGTCCATGTCAGCGTCGATTCCGTCAAACAGCGGGGTCGACAAATACCGCTCGCCGGTGTCGGGCAGCATACATAGGATATTGGCCCCTTCCGGCGCATCTGCGGCCACTTTCAGAGCCACCGCAAAGGTGGATCCGCCAGAGATGCCGGTGAAAATCCCTTCCTTCTGCGCCAGATCCTTAGAGGCGGCGATGCCTTCTGGGCCGGGCACCGGGATCAGATCGTGGTAATAGCCATTGTCCAGCGCCTCTTGCAGCACCAGCGGGATGAAATCCGGGGTCCAGCCCTGAATCGGATGCGGTTCAAACGCCGGGTGGGTGCCTGCCGGGCCGCCATTCTCTGTGCGCTCCTGCGCCGTGCCGCTTTGCACCAGCGCCGCATTGGCCGGCTCGGTCAGGATGATCTTGGTGCCCGGGCTTTCGCGGCGCAACACGCGCGCAACCCCCGAGACCGTGCCGCCGGTGCCATAGCCCGTCACGAAATAATCCAGTTTGGTACCTGCAAAATCCGCCATGATTTCGCGCCCGGTGGTATTTTCATGAATGTCCGCATTGGCCGAGGTTTCAAACTGCGAGGCGAGGAACCACCCATTGGCCTCGGCCAGTTCCTTGGCCTTATTGTACATGCCGGTGCCTTTTTGCTCTTTGGGCGTCAGCACAACCTTGGCCCCCAGAAACCGCATCAGGCGGCGCCGCTCAATCGAAAAGCTTTCGGCCATGGTGATCACCAGCGGATAGCCCTTGGCAGCGCAGACCATCGCCAGGCCAATCCCGGTGTTGCCGCTGGTCGCCTCAACCACGGTCTGACCGGGTTTCAGCGCGCCAGAGGCTTCGGCAGCCTCGATAATGTTCATCGCCAGCCGGTCCTTGACCGACCCGGCCGGGTTGAAGGCCTCGAATTTTACAAACAGATTGACGTTTTTAGGCCCCAGCCGATTGATGCGGATCACGGGCGTATTGCCGACCGTATCCACCACGCTTTGATAAATTTGGCCGTTGCCAGATGTCTGCCGAGTCATAGTTTCTCTCCCTCAAATGAAAAACGCGGCCTTGCGCCAGGCCGCGTCAAAATCCGTTTTAACAGGTCAGCCCTGGAACCGCGTATGGTCCATTGACATGGCCGGCTGATCGCAGCCCGCGTCCCCCACGATGCGCGCGGGCACGCCGGCGACGGTCTTACAGGGCGGCACCTCTTCCAGCACCACCGAGCCGGCCGCCACGCGCGAGCAATTGCCAACCTTGATATTGCCCAGCACCTTGGCCCCGGCCCCGATCAAGACGCCATCGCCAATCTTGGGGTGGCGATCTTCTTCTTCCTTGCCGGTCCCGCCCAGCGTCACCGAATGCAGCATCGAGACATTGTCGCCCACCACAGCGGTTTCGCCGATCACGATGGAATGGGCATGGTCAATCATGATGCCCTTGCCGATTCTGGCCGCCGGGTGAATATCGATGCCAAAGACTTCAGAGCTGCGCATCTGGAAGAAATACGCCATGTCACGGCGCCCATTGCGCCACAGCCAATTGGCCACGCGATAGCTTTGCACCGCTTGAAAACCCTTAAAGAACAGCATCGGCTGAATATAGCGATGGCAGGCCGGGTCACGGTCATAAACCGCCATAATATCGGCCCGCGCCGACATCGCCAAATCGACATCCTGCCCATAGGCCTCGTCACAGATTTCACGGATCAGCTGCTCGGACATCTCACCCGAGGCCAGTTTCAGCGACACCCGATAGCTCAGCGCCTGCTCGATCGAGCGGTGATGCAAGATCGAGGAATGCACAAGCCCGCCGAGCAGCGGTTCGTCTTTGACGGCCAGCGCGCCCTCTTCCAGAATCTGCGCCCAGACTGGATCGAGTTCTTTGACCACAGGATTAATTTCAGCCATGCCATATCCTTTCCTGCCCATCTTACACCACTTAGGGAAATCAGAGCAAATTCAAGACTGTTGTGGACATGATCACGTTTGGAAATGCAAGAGCTGCCGCAAAAATGAGGAAATTCTTCTGCACACATCCATGTGAGGCCTGACCGTGTTTTGCCGCCACGCGCGCCCAAACAGCGCCCGCCCACGCTTATTTGCTTTCACATTGCCGCCCAACCGCTTAGGCATCCCCTAACGACGGAGCCGGGGGCAATCATGGCGCAGAAATCCACCATCTACAAAGTTGAACTCTCGGTCTCGGACATGGATCGCCACTATTATGAGACCCATAAGCTGACCGTGGCCAAACACCCGTCTGAAACCGACGAACGGCTGATGGTGCGCTTGCTCGCCTTTGCGCTCAACGCCCATGAGCAGCTGGAAATGACCAAGGGTCTGTCAACAGATGACGAGCCAGATATTTGGCAAAAAAGCCTCAGCGGCGCGCTGGAGCTTTGGGTGGCGCTTGGCCAGCCCAGCGACAAGATCATCCGCCAATCCTGCGGCAAATCAGACCAGGTGCGCCTCTATTGCTACGGCGGAAAATCCGCTGAAATCTGGTGGGAGAAAGTTAAGAACAGCACCAGCCGCTTTGACAATCTGGCGGTCTACAACCTGCCGGAATCTGCCACAAAAGAGCTAGCCACCCTCGCCGCCCGCACCCTGAAACTGCAAGTGAACATCCAAGACGGCGACGTCATGATCAGCAGCGCTGACAATATGGTGTACGTGACGCCTGAGTGCTGGAAGGACGTGGGGTGAATGGTGGGGGGGGTGCGCGGATGTTCGTGCAAAAGGCGTCTAAAGTCCGCTCCCCGCTCACTGCGGACATGGCGTTTCTGCACGAAAAGCGGTGAGTAGTCATTCGCAGCGGGACGTGACAAAGTCTGCTCGGCGGGACAAAGCGGGCTTTCGCTGCGTTTGCGCCAATTGCTGCTTCATAGCGAAGATTGGGCGCGCTTAAGTTACCAAGTGCCGCGCGTTCTTTTGGGCTGACGCATAGGCGTATGATCAAACTGGAAAAAGTGATCGCGGTTCGTTTGGCAGATCTTATAATCCCCGCGTCCATCAACGTAGCTAACAAGTTTGTCGCGCTTTAGGCAGACTGGACATATGTAGTGGATTGGCTCTCCATTCGCTTCGCTCTCTTTGAGGCGGTAGATCATTACCCCCTGACCAGTTTCGAACAATTCATAGCGAGCGCTTTCGGCGGCAAAGGCACCTTCTTTCTGCAATTCATCTGTGAGAGTCTTGAGCATAGTGCTCAATTGAACATTCATCATATTTACAGAGGTAAGTTCACCCGCGAGGGCGTTTAGTAGCTTCGCAGCTTCGCTATTGTCGGGTGTTTTATCATCCTCAAAAAGTTCTTTGATTGACGCCACAGTCGACGTGGCCTTGTCTGTTAAACCAACGGCGCTTGTTGCGAGGCCAACGATTGCCCCAAGCTGAGTAATGTCCATGCTCGATATTCCTTTTCTTGCAATCATAACGAGCAAGACTGACATTTGGAAGGATTGTCGTTGACCAAACAAGGGCACAAAGACTCTGAATATCGCAAGTCTTGTTCTGCCCAAGGCTCGTAGCGGCACCTACCTAGAAGTGAGAAACATCTAAGGTGTTCCTATTGGGGAGTGCAATCTGACTATTCAGTTTGTTGCCACGCTTCTCCATTCCGTGACCTTCAGTTCTAGCGATGCCGACATTCGCGCAGCCGCAGCATCACACACTTTGGGCTCAAACCGGTCCTTCGCCGCGAAACTCACGAATGGCAGGAATAGGCCGATCCCGAAACTTTGCAAAGTCGGCTTCCTGCGCAAAGCTGACCTTTACTACGAGCGCGGCAAACACCGCTCTCGCCGCCTTCCAGCTCGCACACGTCCGCCTAAGTCCGCCACCCCCCAAGATCACCTCTTAGCACTCAACATTTCAGCGCCCCCTCCCCGCGCCGCTTTCACCTGTCGCCACATCCCAAGCTGCACCAGAACTACCTGCAAACACTGACAGAAATCGGCGTTTTCAAGCGTGGCGCCGGCAAGCGCGTTTGGCCCGGCCATGCGGGTGGCGTGGCTCATCAGGCTGCCGTTGCCCCATCTGGCATGGCAGCGGGCGTGGCGTTTGCGGTATTTATCTGCCGCCTCCACCTCTTGCAGCCAGCGGGCGCAGCAGTTTGGCCGCGCCGCGCTTGGCACCGGCATCAGCGCCCGGGCCATCGCCAGAACATCGCCGATCAGAACCGGGCGCATGGGGCGCCGCCTAAAGCGTCAGCGCCAGCCGGGTTGCCGGCCCCGGCCCGTAGCGCGCCGAGATTTGCGCCACCTGCAGCTCCAGCAATCCGCTGGCCCCATCGGCAAGTTGCGCCGCCGTGGTGTACTGCCAATGCGGCGCGGTGACGTCAAAGCTGCGCAGCACCGCGCCGCTTTGCATGAGCGTCAGCCGGTAAGCCTCACGTTCTTCAGACAGCGGCACATCCGGCAGATCCCAGCGATCCCCATCCCGCCGGGTGCGCCGGAGCCAGGTAAAGCTGATGTCCCCTGATCCAGCCTGGCTGGCGCGCAAATGCACCGGCGCATAGGGGCGCAGGCCATTGCCGGCAAAGGCCTCTGTGGTGGCCACATAAGCCGCGTCGTCCATTGGGCGGTGCGCCGGGCCGATGCGATAATCGCGGCTTTGCCCGCGCAGGCTCTCCGGCATGTCGATCTGGTCGATCTGCCCATCCAGCAGCACAAACCAGCTGCCAGCGGGCCAAGCGCCGAATTCAAGCCCATCGGTGCCAGCCTGCCCACGCAGCCGTTGGCGGAGCGCATATTGCATGGGCCCGATCAGTTCGGCGGTTTGAAACTGAATAAGCTCCCAGCGGTCCGGGGTGCCATCGCCGATGGCAGCGAGGTTGCCCCCGGACAGCAGGGCCTGCTGGCTGATGCTCTGAAGGCTGCCGGAGAGCAATTGCACCTCCAGCGCAGGGCCGTGATCGATGGCACCGCTGCCCGCCGCCGCCAGCGGCGCGGTCAACCGCCCCACAGTGCCGCGCTGACGGATCACCGAATTGAGGTTAAAATCAGCCCCGGACTGCCCGCGATAGACCGCGACAGCGCCCGGCCAGACTCGCGCGCCCAGCGCCAGATGCGGGCTATGCGGCACCTCCTCCCCGCTGAGCAATGGCAGATCCATGAACAGCGGCACCACCGGGGCCGGCGCGACATAGGGCGTAAGCGTTGCGCCGTCGCGGGTAAAATTCCCCGGCTGATAGAGCGTGGCTTCAACCCGCACCGCTTCGCAGGTCAACTGCGTGCCTTGGGTGACGCGGTCAATACGATAGGTCTGCGGCGTGCCGCTGGCGTTTGCCAAGGCAACGACATCCCCAGCGCCCAGGGCGGATTGCGAGGGTGGCAGATCAAAATGCAACTGGTCTTGCGCCAGCCGCGATTCTGCCAGCCAGCGTTCGGCCACCTGCCGGGCTTCGCCCCGCAGCAGCATCATCGGCAATTGCGACTGGCTGACATGGCGCGCCGGATCGCGCGGCAGGGCCGCCTCTTCGGCGATCACGTCATAATCGCCCAGCGCAGCCACCGCGGTGACGCGCACCCGACCAAGCAGTTCGGCCTCGGCGTTGTGAATATGCTCCGGCCCGGTGGTGCCATCCTCGCTCAGGGCCAGCCTGTCAGGATCAAGCGTCGCCCGCGCTGCGCCGCCGCGCATGACAAAGCGCAGAATGCCATCCCGCTCAACGGCGTCAAAGCCATGTTTCAACATCAAGGGTTGCAGCGCTTGCCGCGCGCTGACGACCTCATCCACCACATAGCCCCTGACCATGCCCCAAAGCTGACTGACATCATAGCGCGTGACCCCGGCGGCCTCGCAGATTTCGCGCACAACCGAGGCCAACGTGCGGTGGGTGCTACGCCCGGAAATCCAATGCCCCCAATCATAGTTGATCCCATCACTCCAGAGGTCGGTCTCAACCGGGAAGCGTGGAAACGGCCGCGTGTCCCAGGCCCAGACAAAGGCGCGCGACATGTCGATCATCGGGGCCGCGTATTCTGCCGAGGTCGGGTTGTTGTCTGCCTGTCCCCAATAGCCATAGAGCGCCCGCAGATATTGGGTCTGGATCAGCTCATCGCGCAGCCCGTTGGAATAGCGCGGCAGGCTGCTTTCATCTGATTTCGGGTCCAGGAACTTATTGGGCTCATTGGTGGCCTTATCCACCGCACCACAGCCAATTTCGGTGAACCAGATCGGTTTGCCTTCGGGCAGCCAAGCGGTGGGTTCACTTTGGCGCACGCCATTGATGCGCTCATGATGGGGGTTGGCCCACCAGTTGCGGATATCCTTGTAGCGGTAAATCCAATCCTCACCATGTGCGCCATCGCTGATCGGCGTGCGCCGCTGGGCGTCGCGGGCCTCAGGTGTGGTGTAATACCAATCATAACCCTCGCCGCCTTCGATATTGCTTTGCAGATAGTCCAGATCATAAAGGCTGCCCGCCTCGGCATCCGCGTGCTCCGTGCCGTCGCGCCAGTCTGACAGCGGCATGTAGTTGTCGATGCCCACAAAATCGATCTCGGCATCAGCCCAGAGCGGATCAAGATGGAAATACCGATCATGACTGCCGTCCTGTGGCTGATAGCCGAAATACTCACTCCAATCGGCGGCATAGCCCAATTTGACGTTGGGGCCGAGGATCTGGCGCACCTCGCTGGCAAGGGCCTGCAGCGCGGCCACCGCCACAAACTGCCCAGCGCCGCCCCGCGCCCAGGTCAGCCCGCGCAGCTCTGAGCCGATGCAAAAGCTGTCGACACCACCGGCGGCAACGCAGAGCGCCGCCTGATGCAGAATAAACCGGCGATAGCTCCACTCTGCAGGGCCGCTATAGACAACCGTGCCATTCTCGACGGCAAAATCCATCGCTGCAGCGGTGCCAAAAAACGCAGCCACCTCAGCCTCGGCAGCAACGGAGCCATCCGGGCTGCCGGCCTGTCCCGGTGCCACGCTCAGCGTGATGCGCCCACGCCAAGGCAACTGCGGCTGATCCGCTGCCCCGCTCCATGGGTCCGGCAGGCCGTTTCCCGCCATCTGTGTCATCAGCACAAAGGGGTAATACATCACCGCCTTGCCCAGCGCGTTCAGGTGCTGGATCGCCTCGATCACCGCCGCATCATTTGGCGTGCCACCATAGACCGGCCGCCCGTCCTGCTGCGGCACCAGCGCGGCGGCTGCGCGGGGAACGCCCGCCACCTGCCAGGGCTGGGTGCCATCGACGGCATCGCTTTCGACCCGGGGCTGGATACTGCAGTTGCCACAGCGCAGATCATCGCCAAACCAGCTGACAATCAACGAGGTGGCCTGACAGTTCGGCAACTCGCTGCCCAGCGCTGCCATCGCAGTGGCAAAATCGCTTTCGCCGCTCGGGGCATTCAAATTGGCCGCCACCTGCGCGCCGGGGCCATGATCGTAATAGACCGGGCTGGTCGCCAGCGCATATTCGCCCGAGCCAGGTATCAGCGCCACCGCCTGGGTGGCATGGGTCGGCTCGGTCTCGGCTCCCGCTTGGCTGCGCGGCGAAGGGCGACTGACTTCAAAGGTGAACTGCGGCACCCGATTGCCATAGGGGGCCAGGTCCAGATCCTCCAGCACCACATAAGCCGTGCCGCGATAGGCTGGCACAGCGCCGGGGCCTTCCACGGCCTCCATCTTGGGGTCGGGCTGTTGATCGGCGCTGCCGGGGTACACCCGCATGTTGACCGTATCTGGCGCAATTTCGCGCCCATCCGCCCAAAGGCGGGTGACACCCGTGATCTCGCCCTCACAGATGGCGAGCGCCAGCGAGACGCTATAGCTGTAGTCAGTGACCTGCGGTCTGGCCGGGGCCCCTTTGCCACCACCGCCCCCGCTTTGGCTGACATGTTCCTGAAACTCTGTTGCCCAGATCACCTGCCCGCCCACACGCATGCGGCCATAGATCCGGGGCACCACCGCGCCTTCGGCATCGCCGGTCAGCCGGTAGCGATCAATACGCCCAGTCTCGACCGCCTCGGCCCCTTGCCCTGCGATCCGCTGGTCAATCGCTTGCCCGGCCATGGCCCCGACAAGCCGCCCCACAGCCACAGACGAGACACCCAAAACCGTGCCGCCCACTGCGCCGCCTATTGCCGCGCCTGCGGCGGATAACACCATCGTTGCCATTGCTGGGCCTCCTTTACGGGGTTGTTGACGTTGGAAGAGCCTCGGGAAAGGCAAAGCGGGCCACGATGCGCCGCTGCCAAGGGGCGGTCAACGGGCTCTCCATCACCGCGTGATGCCCATAGGCGTGAATGAAACTTGGCGCGGCACCCACCGCCGCCTGGATGCCCAGATGCTTGGCCACGGTGCCAGCGCGCATGCGAAACAGCAGGACATCACCGGGCAAAGCCTGCGTGACTGGCCGCAAATGCCGCCGCGCCGCCCGCCAGAGCCTTTCATCGCCCAGTGCCTCGCTCCAGTCCCGGCTATAGGGCGGCACCTTGCTGGGCTCCTGCCCATAAAGCGCGCGCCAGACGCCGCGGATCAGCCCCAGACAGTCACAGCCCGCCCCAAGGGTCGAGGCTTGATGCAAGTAAGGCGTGCCAATCCAGCGGCGCGCCTCACGCAGCGCGGCTGCGCGGCGGGTGCTGTCCCCGACGGTCATGCGCGCAGGCTCCCGCCGGTGTTGCCGCCATCCTGCCGGGGCGGCGTGACGATCCAGCCGCTGCCGGGAATGTCAGGAAAGCCCTGAAAATTGATCAGATTGGCAAACTTGTCCCGGCAGGTCGCAAACCGTTTGTCACAGCCGGCCGTCAGGCGCAGCAGATCACCTGGCGCAACGGCGGCCTTGATCGGTGCCCATAGCGTGATACGCCGTCGCCCGTTCCACAGGCCGTCATCTTTGATGGTGCCGCGCAGCCCGGCTGCTGCCCCGCTCAGCACCTCCAGCGCGCCGCGCTGAAACCAGCCGGGGGCAAAGTCAAACGGCAATGCGAAATCAAAGATCAGATTGCCGTCATTCTCTTCTGCCGCCCGGTCCAGGACATAGCCATCGGTGTCCAGATCAAAGCCGCAGGCCTGGTCCCCCAGCACCGCGCCACAGGGTTTCTGAAAACTGCGGCCCATGGGTTGGCCCAAAAGATCGGTCAAACCGCGCAACTCGGCGTGAAAGGCCCCGGCCCGACGGCTGATATCGCCGATATGGCCGTGAAACAGGATCTGCCGCTGCGCGACATCCGCCCAGTTGACCCGCCAGAGCGTGACCTCTGCGCCATCATAGCGGCCCGCGTCAATATCCGCTGCCTTCAGCGACGCCGCGCTGAGCGCGCCCATGGCCTCGGTATTGTCCAC
This sequence comes from Cognatishimia sp. SS12, assembly GCF_028369055.1. Classification (GTDB taxonomy): domain Bacteria; phylum Pseudomonadota; class Alphaproteobacteria; order Rhodobacterales; family Rhodobacteraceae; genus Cognatishimia. Next base: position 905,349 of record NZ_JAQNCZ010000001.1, read on the forward strand.
CGAAAGTCCGGTGGCTTGCTCCAGCGCCAAGGCCGTCAGCCCGCTGCCTGCGGCAAAGACCATGTCCTCAAAATGCAGATCGTTGTCATGATCGGTAAAGCCCAGCACCCCGCCATCCCGGCGGGCAATCCGCCAGCAGCGCGCCACCGTCGTGAGCCCCGAGGCCAGATGGACGGCAAAATCTTCTGGCAGACCGCTCATAGCCGCACCTCCACCACAGGCACATTCGGCATATCCCCCGCTTGAAAACTGGCAACGCTGGTCTGGATGCTGTCGGTGTCAAACCGCACTGGTACGTCAAATTCAAACCCGGCTGTCACCGGATCGTCCTGACCCGGGGCCTGCATAAAGGTGATTTCGCCGGTTGCGGTGTTCACCGTGTAATCGACCGCCTCCTGCTGCTCGGCGTCGGCAATGCCGACGCGCACGGTGCCCGCGACCGGCTTGCTGATCGGGCGCTGATAGCTTTGCCCGCCAGACTGATAAGTCTTGGTCAGTTGAAACACCCGCTGCGCGCCATCGCCGATGCCAATCACCTGATCGCGAAAATCGACCTCTTCGGTGGCGCGGCCACTTTTGAAATCGGACCAGTCCTTCCAGCGAAACCCATACAGCTGCCCGCGCCGCGCCTCAAAAAAAGCGATCAGCGTGGCGATATCATCGAGCGAGCGCATGCCCACGCCCGCATCATAGCGCCGCCGCGCATGCGCCCAGGGGGTGTTGCGCTCTTCAAAGCCATTGGTGAGCGTCACGATGTCGGTGCGCCGCTCCGGACCGCCGACCGAGCCAAAGCTGAGGTTCGCGGGAAACCGCGTTTCATGAAAACCCATGCTGGTTCCTTTCCGGCCTTTGGCCTATCTGCCCCGCTGCCCGCGCAGGAGCGCGCGGCTCATCTGTGCGGCGATCTGCGAACGGCTGCGTTGAAAACTCGGTGCATCCGGGGTTTGGATGTTCATCACCACCGTGACAGGCCGCCCTGCGCCACCCGCGCTTTGCACGCCAAGCTTGCCGTCCCTGCCGCGCGCGAGCGGCAGGATCGCCTCTGGGCCTGCCTCGCCCATCAGCCCAAGCCCGCCGCGCATTGGAAAGGCGGTCGCGCCGCTGACGATGCCGCCATTGGCAAAGGCCCGCACGCGGCCCTGCGAAAAGGCCGCGCCGTTTTCAAACGGCAGAATGCCCGCCACCAGTTGACCAATGCCCTGCGCCATCATGCCGCCGACCTGTTTGGTGACAGGCGTCAGCGCCGCATCAAAGGCCGCCGCTTGAACCGACTGCACCACTTGGCGCAGCGCATCGCCCAGACTATCGCCCTGCTGCACCATGCCTTTGACCGCCCCCTTGAGGCCGCGCGTCAGCCCGGTTTCGAGGGTTTTGAGATCACCGCCGGATTTCTGCAATCGCTGCCCCATGCGGCCCAATTCGGCGCTGAAGGCCGAGAGATCCGCGCTGGTGGCCGCCGCGCTGCCCGAGATCGCCTCAAGCTGGCTATCAACATCCTGCAAATGCTGTGTGTCTGTCATTCTGAGGTTCCTTCTGTGGCATCGGGATAGGCGGCGATCAGATCATTGAGTGCCGCGCGATCCATAGCTTGGCCGCCCTCCGGCTCCCCGAGCATGAGCGCCAATTCTGCCGGGGTCAGCGCCCAGAACTGATCGGGTGTCAGCCGCAAGCCACCAAGGCCAACGCGCATCAGCCCGGCCCAATCCATGCGGCTCACGGCGCGCCGCCTTCGGGGGATGTGAAGCTGAGGGCCAGCAAACGCGCGGCCGCGCGGGTGGCCTCCATCGGGCCGCCGGCAATATCCGCAGCGGCCAGATCTGCGGCATTGCCCCGCCAGCCGCCGCCCATCAGCCCCGCCAGCAGCAGCGCCTGCAGATCCCCGGCGCTGAACGCGCCACTTTCAAACCGCGACACCAACTCCATGAGCGAGCCGGTCCCAAGCGCGCTTTCAAGCTGCGCCAACGCGCCCAGCGTCAGCTTCATACGCTGGCTCTGCCCGTTCAGCACCAGCGTCACCTCGCCCGCCCAGGGATTGGCCGCGCCCGCCATGATCAGACCGCCGCCGTGAAGCTCAGCGCGCCGGCAGAGGCCAGCGCAAGCTCATAGGTGGCTTCGCCATTGTGATCGCCCGCATAGTCCAGCGCCGTCACCTGAAAGCGCCCTTCGACAATGCCGAAATCCGGGATGATCACCTGAAAGTCCGGTATCTCGCCATCAAAGAACAGCTGCCGCGCGCGTTCATCGGTGTCGGCATCTTTGAACACCCCTGCGCCAGAGATCGCCGCAGATTTCACCCCGGCCCCGGCCAAAAGCTCGCGCCAGCCACCCTGACTTTCCAGCGAGGTGACATCCACGCTTTCGGCGTTGAAACTGATGCGCGTTGCGCGCAGCCCTGCCAGGGTGACAAAACTGCCATCCCCCAGGATATCCACCTTGATCAACAGGTCTTTGCCATTCTGTGCCGCCATCTCACCGGCCTCCTTTGTCTGAAATCACTGGTCATCCACCCGCGCCGCAAAGCGCAGCTCAATCCGCCTGAGGCTGGCCGCCTCCTCTCGGCTGGCCACCGCCCGTTCAAAATTGAGCGACACCAAATGTCCCCGGCTGAGCGTCAGTGCCGCATCCTGCAGCGCGTCGCAGATCGCCACGGCCACCGCCTTGGGGTGGGCAAAGCCCGCCGCGTCCGAAATCACCGCGACGGAAAACCGATGCAGCGCCCCGCCGCCGGTCTTGTCAGATCGCTCCACCGCCACCTCGGGACCAAGCGTCACGTAGGTGGCCGGAAAGACACCGCTGGGCAGCTCGTCAAAGACCGCCGTGCCGATCAGCCCCGTCAACGTCGCATCTGCTGTCAGCCGTTGGTACACCGCGCTTTGCAGCGCAACCGCCATGCCATAACTCATGTCGCCACCTCTTCCTGTGCATCGCAGACCAGATAGCGACCGTCCGGGTCCGCCTCTTGGACCGCGAGAATGTCAAAGATCCGACTGCCGTCGCGAAAACGCTGGCCCGGCACCGGCCGCATGGCCGAGCCAACCGGGCTGGCCCGCAGCGTGATGCGGTAATGCGATAGCGTTAGCGTCGCCCCCCCGCGTGCCAACCGGTGCGCCCCCGCGCCGCTGAGGGCGCACCACTGCTGACCGAGCGCGTCCCAACCCTGTGCAAAGCCTCCGGCACCGTCCGCCTGCCGTGCTGGGGCCTCCAGCGTGAGTGCCCGGTTCAAGCGCGGCGCGCTCATGCGCCCTGCTCCTGCGCAAAGCCAAGGCGCAGCGGCACATAGCGCGCCAAAAGGCTGGTGACGCCAAAGGGCATGCAGCCCGCACCCAGCGTGACCTCTTGCCGGTATTCATAAAAATGCGCCGCCAGCATCAACACCGCCTGCCGCAGATCCACGGGCAAGCCATCCCATGTCGCGGACAGGCCAATCGTGGCGACAATTTCGGCCTGGCCGCCCTTGGCAATCACGGGCATAGCCGCACCAATCGGGCGCAACATTGGCCGGTGCGTATCGGGCACCAGTCGCAGCGCGGTTATATCGCTGATGCCGCCCTCGGCATCCAACAGCCGCTGTTCATCCAGCGAGATCACCGGGGCCAGCGGCAGGGATTGGCCGGTCGCGCTCTGCCAGCAGGTGACGCGCCAGGTGATCCCCCGTGCGATCAGCACCTTGCTGGTCCGCGCTTCGATCGCAGCAATGCTGGCACGCAGAAAACTTTCGAGCACCCCATCCTGCAGCGTCTCTTCGCCAAAGCCGGTGCCCATGCGCAAATGCGCGCGAAACTCAGCCAACGGCAGGGCCGCCAAGGGCACGGTGGTTTCATCCACTAACATCATGGCACTACTCCAAAAAATCAGGCTCCCCTCCGACTGAACGGGTCTCGCGGGCGCGCGCCTCACGTCACTCTGAGGGAGGGGAGCAGCCAGATAACGCGCATCCGGCGCACGCCCAGGCAGGGCCGCAAAGCGGCCGCCCTGCCCATCTCGATGGCTTAGGCCACCGAGAACCGCAGCAGTTTGATCGCCGCAAAATCGCTCACATCACCGCCGACACGTTTGGTGGCGTAAAACAGCACATGCGGCTTGGCAGAGAACGGATCACGCAGAATGCGCAGGTCCGGGCGCTCCGCAATCGTGTAGCCCGCCGAAAAATCGCCAAAGGCAATGGCATCGGCATCCGCGGCGATATCTGGCATATCTTCGGCAATCAGCACCGGATACCCCAGCAGCCGCGCGGGCTCGCCTGCGGCCAGCCCATCAGACCAGAGGAACCGCCCATCCGCGTCCTTGAGCTTGCGCACCGCCCCGGCGGTCTTGGAATTCATGACAAATTGCCCGTTGGCGCGGTACTCCGCCCCGAGCGCATAAACGAGATCAATCAGCGCATCCCCGCCCGCAAAGGCGCCATCCGTACCGGTGGCGATATAGCCAAGGTTGCCCCAGCTCCAGCTGTCGTTATCCACCGCCGGGTGGCTGAGAATGCCGGTCGGCTTGTCGATGCCATCGCCGGCAATGAAGGCCGCCGCTTCGGAGCGCGCGAATTTTTCCGCAATGCGCCCGGCGAGCCAGTTTTCGACATCAAAGGCGCTGTCATCCAGCAGCCGCTGGCTGGCCTTGGGCAGGGCAGAGAGTTCGTAAAGCGGAATGCTAATGCGCTCAATCGTCGGCGTGCCGCTTTCTGTGCTTGGGGAGGTCTCATCGGCCCAGCCGGCCTCGGCCTCTGAACTGTCGATCAGCACATCATATGAGGTCGCCTGCACCGTCACCACATTGGCAATCGCACGGATCGAGGCCGTGGCCGAGAGCACCGATTTGATAGTGTCCGATGTCACCGGGTCCACCAGGTAGCCGCCGTCGCCATTGACAGCGGTGGACAGGGCTTTCTCTTCAAGCTCAAGCCCGCGCAGCGCGTCATCGTCGCCATTGCGCAGATAAGCCCCGATCGCTTTTTGATGCGGCTGCACCATGTCGGTGGTGCCCAGAACCGGGCGTGCGCCGGTCAGTGTTTTTTGATCCAGTCTGTTCATACGTTCATCCTGCTGCTGAAATTTTTGGTGAATGTCGCTCTGAAAGCCTTTGAATTCCTGTGAAAATCCGGTCATCGCCTCATGTACGGATTGAAGGGCATTCAGGTCGGTTTCGCGCTGCGGCGACCCGGTATGTGGTGCTGCTGTCATGGCTGATCCTTTCGCATCTCGGGTGGGGTTGGCTGCGCGAGACTGACGCGCGCTTCCTGAAAGAGCGCTGCGATGTCCTGCAGCAACTCAGCTTCCGGGGCTTCGGCCTTGGCGGCCACACGGGCGCTGGCCAACATCGGGAAGGTCACAAGCGAGACCTCCCAGAGGTCCAGTTCCGTCAGATGGCGCTGACCGGCGGCGCTTTTGCTGGCTTTCACCGTGCGATAGCCAATCGACAGACCATCAAGCGCACCGGCGGTGATCAGCGCGGCAGCTTCTCGGGCGCGGGCAACATCGGGCAAAAGCCGCCCGCACACCCATAGCCCCTTGCTGTCCTCGCGCACCTCATCCCAGATGCCGATCGGCTGGGCGGGATCATGCTGCCACAGCATTTTGACCCGACGCCCGCTCGCCATCAGCCGCGCCAAAGACGCTGCATAGGCCCCCGGCTCGACAATGTCGCCGCCCTGATCCACCGCCCCGAACAGCGAGGCATAGCCCGAAATCTGGCAGCCGTCCTTCAGCGCGATGACCTGATCGGCCTGGGCAAATTTCCGTTCCAATTCCATCGTCACCTCCTTATGGCGTTGCCTGAATCACCGATTGAAAAGCCTGCGCCAGAATGACCGCAGCCACCCCGTAAACCGCGAGCCACAGCCGGCGTTCCAGCCGCTCGATCAGCTCCTCGATCCGGTCAAGCCGCGCGTTCAGCGCATCAATCTGCAGCTTGGCGACCCGTTCGTGCGCCTCAAGCCGCAGCGCCGGGGCGCAGTCAAAGGCCTCAAACCCATAGCGCTGCCCACGTGGGTGTGCCGGCTCAGTCATCTGCTGATCCGTCCATCAAGGGCGGCAGACCCAGAATGCGGCGCTTTTCGGCTTTGCTAAGAAAATCAGCCGCCTGCACCCGGCGCCACTGCGCCTCGCGTTCAGCGCTCAGTGCGGGCACCTGGTCCAAATCCGGTTTCAGCCGCGCTGCGTCCTGCGTGATATCCTGCATCCAGTCGCTCAGCCGCGCCGTGACGCGCGTCGCCAGCGGCAGCACCGTCAGGCGAAAGAACGCCCGATGCGCCTCCTGGTAATTGGCATAGGTCGCATCGCCCGGAATACCGAGCAGCATCGGCGGCACCCCAAAGGCCAGCGCAATTTCCCGCGCTGCGGCCTCTTTGCTTTTTTGAAACTCCATGTCGCTTGGTGAAAACCCCATGGGTTTCCAATCCAGCCCGCCCTCCAGCAGCATCGGGCGTCCGGCGTTGCGCGCCCCTTGGTGATGCGCCTCCATCTCGCCGACGAGCCGGTCGTATTGCTCCCCCGTCAGACTGCTCTGCCCATCCATGCCTTTGTAGACAATGGCCCCCGAAGGGCGCGCCGCATTGTCCAGCAGCGCCTTGGCCCACCGCGATGCAGCCGTATGCACATCAAGCGCCATGGCAGCGGCCTGCATCGGGGAAAACCCATAGTGATCATCCTGCGGATGAAAGCTGCGGATATGGCAGATGCGCGCTCCGCTGGTCAGATCAAAGCGGTGCGCGCGCCCGCCAACCTTGTATTCATAGGCAATGGGCCAGCCATCCGCGCCGGGCACCACACGCATCCGCTCACTGCGCAGCACGTGCAATTCCACTGGCTGCGCCGCCTCTCCGACGGCTTCGACATAGCCATCGCCGGACAAAAGCAGCTGGGCATAGAGCGCCTCTAGAAACTCCGCCTGCCCCTGCGCCGCATTGGGACGCTTGATCAGGGGCAAAAGCGGATGGCTGTCAAAGCGGCGGCTGGCATCCTCGATCACCAAGGGCACGGCCGCGGCCGCTTCGGCGATCAGTTTGACACAACGAAAGCCGACCGGATTGCCGGTGAACCCTGTACGGGTCAGGGACGCGGTGTCGCGCGGCGACCAGGCCACCCGCCCGGCAGAGTGATAGGCCACCACCGGCCCGGTGGCACTGGCCTTGCGCTCGGCGGGCTGGGCAGTATTGCGTTTGAGAAAGTCGAAAACCATCAGTTGTGCTCCTTTGCCTGCCCACCGTGGGGTGCCGTTTGGCTAGAACACTTTCTCACCTAGGTCTTAAAACCCGCCCACAGCCGCGCGCGCGCCGGGCGCAACAGCGCTAAAGCACCCGCAGCGCCGGATTGCTCTGCGGCGCACCGGGGGTCAGGATCAACTCATGCAGGGCCCAGACGAGCGCATCGGCCCTGTCGGGCGACCCCGCCCCGCCATAGCCCTGCGGCGTCATCAGGCACAGCTGATCCTCCAGCGCGTCCAGCCCCGGCAGATGGGCCACGCGCCCCTGTTCATAAAGCGCCGCCGCAGGTTCGGCCCGCGCCGCCTTGGAATGGCTGGCGCGCAGGGATTTATAGGGCAAGTTCGGGTCCACTTGCCGCAGAACGCTCTGCACCAGATCGCCGCCCTGATTGACCTCGGCCACCAGCCGGTCGGCCTGCCAGCGATGAAACGCTGCCACCGCCGCCTGCGCCCAGCCCAGCGGGCTTTGCCCCTGTATGGTGGCATCCTCCAGCACCACGGCCTGCCAGCGTGACGGCGGCCCTTGCAGGTGCCCGCCGACCACCAGAATGCCACATTCATCAGAGCGCGCCGTGCCGCTGACCGGCGGGTCCACCGCAACAACAATGCGGTCCAGCGGCCCGGGCTGGGTGCGGCGCTGGCTGTCAAACATCTCGCGCTGCCACAGCGCCCCCGGCAGATCCGCCAGCAGCACACCGTCAAGTTCCTGCCTCCCCAGGCGCGAGCCGCGATAGCGCTGCATCACCTCCTCCAGAAAGCTCTGGGCCAGATTGGCGCGGTTGGCCTCGGTCGGGGCGTGGGTCTGCACGGTGCTGTCATGCGCCAAGAGCCGCCGCAGCACCGGCACATTGCGCGGTGTTGTGGTCACGACCTGCTGCGGATGATCCCCCAGACGCAACCCAAATTGCAGCATGTCCCAGGTGTCATCTGCGCGTTTCCATTTCGCCAGTTCATCTACCCAGGCGGCGTCAAACTGCGGGCCGCGCAGCCGCTCTGGGTCATGGGCGGAAAAGGCCTGCGCCACCGCGCCATTCGGCCAGACCAGCTGCCGCCGGGTGGCCTGCCAGTCCGGGCGCCGGTCCGGAGGCGAACAGGCCAGCAACCCACTGTCGCCAAACACCATCACCTCGCGCACCTGATCCATGGTTTCCCCGACCAGCGCCACACGGCGCGCGCGTCCCGGGTCAAGTGGCTTGGCCCCCTCGACCATGCTGCGCACCCATTCCGCCCCGGCGCGGGTTTTGCCCGCCCCGCGCCCGCCCAGAATGACCCAGGTTTTCCAGTCACCTTCTGGCGGTAATTGATGCGCCATGGCCCAGAACTCAAACAAAAATGGGAGAGCCAGCAGCTCTCCCTCAGTTAGGTCATTCAGAAATTTGTCCTGCACCGCAACATCTGCGCAGGCGAGCCAATCGGCACCCGATCGTATGGCGGGCTTCTTCGAGATCAAGGGCATAGCCGTTGACGGCCCCTTGCTGTCGTTGCTGACGTTCTTCAAAACGTGCCTCCGTTTCTATCGCCAGCTTGGCCCAGCTGCGAATATCGCTGAGCACCCTGACGGATTCGCGAATACGATCCGGCCCGCCTTCCAGTATCTCAAGGCGGATCAGATCCAATGTCTGGCTCATGTCGATCAGGGCTGTGCGCACCGTCTCGAGTTCTGCATCCAGATTTTCGTGACCCTCTGTTTCTGGGTTCTTATCCATGTGATGTTGCCTCTCATGTAAAGTTGCCCCTCCACACGAGTGCCCAAGCTGCAAATCTGCACCTGCAGCCCTGGTCATCCAGCTATCTACAAGCTAGGCACGACCACATGTAAAGTCAAATTTTTCAATATTTACAGTATGTTAATAAGGAGATCGACAGAGGTGCAACACCCATGCCGGACTGCGTACTGCGCGGGGCGCTGTCCATAATTGCGCCATAGTATCCCTTTAGAAACCGGGCATATTTTCATGATCCGGGGAGACAGATGACCTTTCTTCGCAGCTTTTTGATCACGCTTTTCGCCGCCGCCGCGCTGTTGCATGTGCTCCTGCCCCTGCCCTCTGAGACCGCGGTGGCGCATCTGCGCGGCGCGCCTGACAGTGCACCGGACACTGCCCAGACCGCCGTCGCCCCCGTCACCCCCGCCGCCGTCCAACCTGTCACGCTGGCCCCGAAGGTCCGTTATGACGCGCGCATATTTGAGGGGCCGCTGACGCTGACCACGACGGATTTTACCTATGATGCGCCGCAGAATATCGCCCGCAGCTTTTCGTTCACCCAAACCACCCAAACGGGCACCGAGCTGCGCCGCCAATGGTTCGGCCATGGCATGACCTTTGGCAAACCCCGGGCCACGGTGATCCTGCTGCATGGCGCGGGCCGCAATGGCCTGTCGATGATCGACATGTGGCGCAGCACAGCGGAGCGGGAGCAGCTTGTGCTGCTTGCGCCAAATTCCAGCCTTGCCTCGGACTGGAGCCTGATAGATGACGGTGCTGATTTTCTAAAGCAATTGCTGACCGAAGCCGCGGCACATTACCCGATTGATCAGCAGAATGTGTATCTCATGGGGCATTCCGCCGGGGGTGTGCTGGCCAGCTATGTGGCCAATCACTCAAACGGCCCGTGGAAAGCCGTCGCCACCCACGCAGGCAGCATGCCGGCAGACTGGGTCCGTCCCGCCCCAGAAGGCATCCCATTGATTGCCTATATAGGCGATCAGGATCAAAGCGTACCCTTGGCAGAGGTCACAGCCACAGCCCGCGCCCTCGCGCAGGCCGGCCACCCGGTGACACAGTTTACCATTCCCGGGCACAGTCACTGGTATTACGAAATCGGCCCCCAAATCGCCCCGTATATGTGGCAGCAGATGGCCACATTAGGGGGGCAATAACCCAAACAGAAAACCCCGCCAGTGGCCAGCCCTTTACCATAAGTGTTGCAAAATAAGATTTTGGTTGGCCAGTTTCTGGCCAATCTTATCCCACAATAATAAGAAAAACTCGGAAAAACCGGGAGAGAAAGTGTGGGAACAGCCACGAAGAAATCTTCGTCAGGCGCGCGTAGGCGCTTGCCTTTGCCTTCCTTTGGCATCAGCGTAAATTTCTGCCGAAATCCTCAATGTGATTTCTTTGCAGAGGCTCCAGAGCCATTTGACAGAAGAGGGCAAAATCGGAGCAAGGTCAAGCCGAACGGTAATCCCCCCATTTTTAGAGGGGCGTATCAGTAGAATTTAAGCTGCTGTCAGTTTCTGTATCGGGGTCATCCCGCCGATGCCCATGTTTGGTCTTTCGTTGTTGTAAGTCCAGAGCCATTT
>NZ_JAQNCZ010000010.1 GCF_028369055.1 Cognatishimia sp. SS12
GCCTGCTTCAAAATACTCATGATCTGAGCGTCGCTATATTTCGATTTCTTCATCAGAATCTCCTCTTTCATCATTCGAGAAAATTCTACTTTCAAACACCCCTAATGTTCGGGGGGATTACCATTCCACTTTTTGTTGCATGCCTTTGAATGTGTATCTATATCAATCTGAGTTTCGAGCAGGTACAGGCGCTTAGCTCAGTACAGAATTTAACTTCGAATTTTTTGAGGTAGGACCAGCTATGCCGCAACTTGCATCTCCAAACGATGAACTTGATTTGGGTGAATTTTTTGCACTCATCCTTCATCGTTGGTGGTTTATCTGCCTTGTGTCATTGACAGGTATGATTTTAGCTGGTTTTTATGCGTTTTCGGTAGCTGATGCCGAATACCAAGCATCCACTCGGTTCGAAATTTTTAGTAGCAGTCAGAATAGCTTAGCGATTGGACAGGGGACCGCGCTAAGTGCATTGGCTGGGATAAATCTATCGCCACGTGGATCAGAAGCTGATGCACTCAAGGATCGGATTTTGGCTAGGCCGTTTGTCGGCTCCATCTATGAGAAGGCCGGTTTTTCTTCCGACCCTATTTTCAACTCTTCGTTAAAAGATCCCAACTTAATTGAGAGATTAAAAACTTTTATTGTAGGCTCATCTTTGCCTAGGGAACTCGATCGAGATGATTACCTTGTTATGGCGGTCCGTGGGTTAACGGCACATATGCAAATCCTGCAAAGTGAAAATGGTATCATTGAATTAAGAGTCACTCACCCAAATGGAGAGCGGGCTGCCCATGTCGCTAATATCGTCGTAGAGCAGGCACTATTAGATATTTTTGAGAGGGAACAAAGCCAGAAACGAGCCAGCCTAAAGTACTACGCGAACGAATTATTGGAGGCGAGAGCTAATTTAGACGCTGCAAGCACCGCCGTAAGAGATTATGCCATTACTAACAGCCTTCGGTCATCTGAAGACCTAGCTCGCACTTCAACTCAGCTATCACAGGTTAGGCTCGACATCGAAACTATCGATTTGAGCATTTCGGCTTTAGAAAACATATCCAAGAAAGATTTCGTCGGTGCAAAGTTTGCGCGAGATTATCCCGTCTCTACTAGCCTGTCTTTTCGGAGACTCTTGAACCTGTCGGTAAGCCCTAGCACCTGGGTAAGACCCACTGACGATCAGATCGATAGTGGCATAAGGCAACTTGAAGAGCAACGAGCCTCGTTAACTAGCAGTTTTAATTCACTTAAGGCACGTGCCAAACGTTTTGGAGATGCCGCTCTCGAACTCTCTATTTTACAGCGGGAGGTTGAGGTGCAACAAGCAATTTACGAATCTATGATAGCGCAATTTCAGGAAAGTTCGCTTTTGTCTGGTTATGAGCTCGCAAGTAGTCGCGTAGTTGAATCTGCCATCCCTCCTGCAGGTCCTTCATCGCCTAATAAAGTTTTTATGGCCGCAATGGGCGCAATACTCGGTTTCATAATAAGTATAGGTTACGTTTTAGCTTCAAACTTCAGGCATGGGTACCTTTACACGCACGCCAAGATTAAGTCAGCGTTTGGCTCGTTTTACACGTTGCAGCGTGAACGGGCGCAGGTTGGCAAGATTAACAACAGCGAGTTAAATACGAGGCAGCTTGCCGCGGCGAGGGAGCTGTTTTTAACGATAGAAGACCCAAAGACCTCGATAGCTTTCATGCCTTCTGGTGACCACCCAGGTGTTGAACGAATAGCGTTAGACCTTTCTAAAGCGTCTTCTTTGTTTTGCTCAACGATGGCAATCGTTGACATGTCAAATAGTTCTCTATCGAGGTTAGTGCAGAAGTCACAAATAACAGATATCCGTTCTTTTTCTTGCTCTAATTTAATGGAAGGGGTCGAACTGTTATTGCCGAAAGACTCTTCTCAATTCCTCGTGGCCGAAAGACTCGAGAAAGAATTGAATGAGCTCAAAGCCAATTACGAACGTATTTTTTTCGTTTTGCCTAATCCTGCCGCTGGAACTGCAATATCCTTAGCCGTTACTAGAGTTGTGGACGCGACTGTTGTTATTGCACAACGCAAGACCACAACAAGATTTAGCGTTGAAAAAATCAAGTCAATCATAGAAAAATCAAGAACCGTTACTCCGGTTCTTGTAATCATTTAAGGAATTCTCATGCGTCGGGTTGTCATTCCCTTTTTATTTTTTGCTGTCCTGAGTGGTTGTACAGAGATTCTTCGGAAGCCTACGTTTAATTTGAATGCTGTTGAGAACCCAGATGCTGAAGTCGAATATGTAGTAACCGGTTACGATATGACACCAGATCTGGTTACTCGTGCAAATGACAGCCCCTTCATACGTTATGTTAACTTAGGTGGGAGTAACGCTGCTTCGGTGAAGCGTGTCGCTGAGAATGCTCTTTTTCACGGTGCAAAACTGCCTTCTAACAGTCGCCCTGTTTACGTAATCGGTGTGGGCGATAGTCTTGGAATACAGCGAAGTGGCTATGGTTTGATATCAAATGGTATTCAGACCCGTCAGTCATCCAGAAATACCTATGTGGTAAATGAAAACGGTGCCGTCGATCTTTTGGAAGGGCCATCTGTATTGGTGAAAGGTTTAACGATTGCGCAGGCAGAGGCTGCGGTTGCATCAGCACTAAAAACAGAAAGTAGGGCAGAAAACCACAAATTTGCGGAGGCCGAATTTCCTGTCGCTAGGCCACCTGTCTACCGGTTAGGCGTAGGGGATGTCATCCTTGTTTCTAGGCTGATTGAAAGAACAAATGGGGATGGTGCCCTTGAACCGGTCGTCCATACAAACCAAAGCGTTGTTGGGTCGAACGGGGTTGTAAGTATTTTACAGCTTGGTGAGATTGAAGCTGGAGGTCTAACTCTGCCCGAAGTGAGAGACCTGGTGTTACAAGAAGCCATCAGAAATGCGGGTGGTATAGATACGGTCGTAGAAATTCAAACATTTGCTTCGCAGTCCGCCTTGATCACTGGCGACCTTGGTACCAAAATTGTTCCTATTACCGATAGGCCTTTGTCTTATGATCGCCTTATTGCCGAATTAGAGCCATCTTTTGAAGGAGGGAGAGATTATCGTGTAGTGCTAGAGCGCAACGGCGAGACGTATCAGATGAACGCAAGAGATATCGTTCTAGAGCGTTCCATCAAAAAGTATCACGTTTTTGACGGAGATCGTATTAGCATACAAGAATTGCTACCGCCTTCCCAGGTAACGTTGAGTGTACTGGATTTTAGTGCACGAAAATTGACCTATTTGCGCATAACTGACGTTGTTTCCGGCAACGTACAACCGGGAAGAACTATTCCTTTTGATCTACGCGGCATGGATCTCAGACAAGTTTTAGTTAACCAAGGTATTAACCTGTCCAGAAATGAAGACTTGTTGGTTCGTGTAAATCGAAGAGGTAGAACATATATGCTCTCAGCGCAATCTGTAATCTTGGAGAACTCAGGTCGTCGATATTGGCTTGAACCAGACGATCATATTGTTGTTGAAGACATTCCATATGTTGGAGATCAAGCATTGTTGCTTGGTGAAATCGGTGCCCCTCGGCAATTTTCGATCAACCAGTTTAGGCGCACAACTTTGTCTCAGGCGTTGTTTGGTGGCAAAGCTTTTGATGCAGAAAATGCAGACTTTAGACATGTTTATGTATTAAGAGGTAAAGACCTGAAATATGAAGCTTATCATTTTGATATTACTGAAATTCTGAACCTGAGCTTAGCAGAGACATTTGAATTGAGGCCCGGAGATATTGTGTTTGTGCGTACACGTCCACTGACACGCTATACGCGCGCTCTCTCCCTCGCGTTAAAATTCTTTGGTACGTTAGAGACTGCGGTGCAGAAGGCAAGTTAAAGACCACGGTCCTTAACTAGGCAGGCCATCTGAACCTGTCGCGGCTTGTTTTAGCTCCTTTGATAGTCTTTTCTGCGACAAATTAGACTGACTATGGGACTGAAACGGACGGATTTATTCAGCCAAGATGCGGTACGGATCGTGCGGACAAGTGGGTTAAAGAGTAGGCAGGTCTCTGATGATCTGTAACCGGTGCTTCCGCCCCACACTTACGGCATGACGCGTGATCTGCGATTCAGAGACTTCTTTGATTTGAAGGGAGTTTCTGTATGGGAGCTACAAGCGAGTTTCTGGCAAGGTTGCCGCGTCGTGCGGATGGTAAGCGGGATTGGCCGCCTGAGTTGAAGGCCCGGATTGTGGCGGAGACGTTGCTTGAAGGCGAGACGGTCAACGCGGTTGCCAAGCGATATGAGTTAATCCCCAGCGTTGTGTCTGATTGGCGGCGGATGGCGCGGCAGGGCAAGTTGGTTCTGCCAAATTTGGAGGGCATGGATTTTGTGTCAGTTGAGATGGCGGTGCCTGCGCCCTCTGCGGCGGAGTGACTCACGGGGTCGTTCTGCCCTTGTTTTGTTATGAGATGGGGCATGACTGTGCCTGACAATTTGCCCGATGACATTGCCGAACTGAAGGCGATCATCCGTGCGCAGCAGGATCAGAATGCGCGGCTTGAGGCTTTGGTCACCTCTTTCAAGAAGGCGCTCTTAGGGGCCAAACCCGAGAAGATTAATCCGGCTCAGTACGAGTTGAAACTCGAAGATATCGAGACGGCCATCGCGCAGGTTGAAGCCGAGATAGATGCAGATGAGCGCACCGCATCCGTGCGGCCTCCAAAGCCGCGCCAGACCAATCGAGGCTCACTGCCCAAGCATCTGGAGCGGGTGGAAGTGGTTATCGAACCCGAGCTTGCCTGCGCCTGCGGAGCCGCGCGTCATGTCATTGGCGAAGATGTCAGCGAACGGCTGGATATTATCCCCGCCCAGTTCTGGGTCATTGTCACCCGTCGTCCGAAATACGCCTGCCGGTCCTGTGAAAGCGGGATCACCCAAGCCCCGGCTCCCGCCCACATCACCGCTGGCGGCGTGCCGACCGAGGCCACACTGGCCCATGTGCTCGTCTCCAAATACGCCGATCACTTGCCGCTCTATCGGCAGGCCCAGATCTACAGCCGTCAGGGCATTGATCTGGATCGCTCGACCTTGGCCAATTGGGTTGGTAAATCTGCCTTCGAACTGACCCCGGTGTATGACGCGCTGCTGGTTGATCTAAAGCATTCCACCAAGCTCTTCATGGATGAAACACCTGCGCCCGTTCTGGCACCGGGACGATCTGGCCAGCATGCAGATAGTATTTTGAAGAGCTTCAGCGGCACGCTGCAGGTCGATGGGTACGCTGGTTACAACCGCTTGCTCAAACGTCCGGCCCAGGATGTGACACTTGCTTATTGCTGGGCGCATGCCCGCCGCAAATTGCATGATGTTACCCAATCTGGTGCGGCACCGTTCGCGCAGGAAGGCCTGGCTCAAATCCAGGCACTCTATCGCATCGAAAACGACTTGCGCGGTCAGACTGCCGAGCAACGTCGCACCGCACGGCAAGAGCGCTCAAAACCCGTCATCGATGCCTTCGAGATCTGGCTCGTCCAAAACCGCGCCCGTGTCTCGGCCAAGTCGCCTACCGGAGAAGCCCTCAAATACATCGCCAAATACTGGGGTGGGCTGTGCCGGTTCCTCACCGATGGCCGCGTCGAACTCGACAAAAATCCCGTCGAACAAACCATCTGCCCCATCGCCCTGAACCGCAAAAACGCACTCTTCGCCGGACATGATACTGGCGCGCAAAACTGGGCAATCATCGCGTCGCTGATCGAAACGTGTAAACTCAACGGGATCGACCCGCACGGCTATCTGTCAGGCATCCTGACAGCCATTGCTCGCGGACACAAACAGACAAACATCAATGATCTGCTGCCATGGAACTACGTCAGACCAGTGTGATCAGCGCAACGCTTACGATGATCTGGGTGTCAACCCTGAACGATTGGATCACGGTTCTCTGAGACACGGATGTGATGCCGAAAGAAGATCTGGGCCATTCTCAGGAGAGTGAACGTTGATCGTGAATATACGGGAGCCGGATTACAGAAAATCAGCTGTTGTAGATTTGCAGGAAGTCATTGCTCTATTCGAAAAGGCAGTGGAAGAGAGTTAGAACAGCTCAAATCGGAGGGCGTTGTGCCCATCGCGAAAAGGAATTTAAGTTAGAACACAATTCCCTTCAGAGGCAATAATAACCAAGGAGGCTTGCCGATCTTGACGACAAAGCGTGATCGTTGAACGCACATAAAATCTAGGTCAATTTTACGTTACGCTATTCTAGACTTATCCAGTTTTGAATTTTCGACCGATTTTCGGAGCGTAGCGTCGTAAATAGTATATTGGAAGGAATACATTCTCGCCTTGCTTCTTGAGCGCCCTCCGAATGTCCAAGAAACCTTGAAAAATATTTCTTAAGCTTGAACTTTCGCCATCGGCGCGCATATTTACAGTTATTTTATCAAGTTTGACAGATTTTGTGCTGCTATGCTCCATAAACCGGTACATCAAATCAAAATCGGCGGCGATAGGCATACCTAAATCAAAAAACCCAAGTTTGTCATAGAGGATCGATTTGGCAAAAAACCCTGGATGCGGGGTATGAAACCCAGACCTATAGTCCCCATGTTGAAAGTTAGTTGGCACCCAGGTTGCTGCAGATGTATTGTCCGGCCTGATAAATTCTATAGATGAATAAACAATATCTGCATCTGTTTCTAAAAATATTTTATGTAGATCATGCAGCACATCTTGATCTGCGAAACTGTCATCGGAATGCAGGATAACCACCACTTCACCCAATGAGAGTTTCAATCCTTTGTTAATCGCATCATAAATACCTCCATCGGGTTCTGAAATGACTTTAGTAAGACTTGTTTGTAACTCTTGTATAGCATCAAGCGTTGCGTCCTGTGACCCACCATCAATAATTAAATGTTCATAGTCTGTGAATTTTTGCGATGAAACGGATCTGAGAGTAGCTTGGATGGTTTCTTCGGAATTATAACAGACTGTTATAATAGAAAAATAAGGAATTTTTGTCATACAGAGCTCAATTATGGTAGGTCGAATTCGTAAGCTTGAATTACTACGACATATATCTGGAATGTTAGGAGATCAATACTGAGTAACGCCATAAAAACCGTGAGGTGCCCTAGATTTGTAGACGCTTTGCTTGGTAATTTTGGAACCAAGGAGAGACCGATATGAATAAAGGAATTCGGTTTATGGATGAATTAAGCGCGACGCTGTGGCGCAGGTTATTGAGCGTGGTTGCGCAGTCAGCAAAGTGGCTGAGCGGCTGGGGATCAGCACCAAGTCACTGTACATGTGAAGGCGCAGTTTTCCAGGTCGCTTGGTAATCCCCCCGAACATTAGGGGTGTTTGAAAGTAGAATTTTCTCGAATGATGAAAGAGGAGATTCTGATGAAGAAATCGAAATATAGCGACGCTCAGATCATGAGTATTTTGAAGCAGGC
>NZ_JAQNCZ010000011.1:0-3024 GCF_028369055.1 Cognatishimia sp. SS12
TGAGCGCAAGTACAAGCTGTGTATTGTTGTGTATGACTTATTTGGTCCCAGCTAGGCGACTTAGTCTGTGCGATTGCATTTCTGCTTGCGCACATGTGTCTGTCTATTACTGGATCAAATCAAGCCTATCGAGCCATTAGTACCGGTCAACTGAATGCATTACTGCACTTACATCTCCGGCCTATCGACGAGGTGGTCTACCTCGGCTCTCAGGGATACCTTGTTTTGAGGGGGGCTTCCCGCTTAGATGCCTTCAGCGGTTATCCTGTCCGATCATAGCTACCCAGCACTGCTCCTGGCGGAACAACTGGTACACCAGTGGATCGTTCACCCCGGTCCTCTCGTACTAGGGGCAACTCCTCTCAAGTATCCTACACCCACGGCAGATAGGGACCGAACTGTCTCACGACGTTCTAAACCCAGCTCACGTACCTCTTTAAACGGCGAACAGCCGTACCCTTGGGACCTGCTCCAGCCCCAGGATGAGATGAGCCGACATCGAGGTGCCAAACACTGCCGTCGATATGGACTCTTGGGCAGTATCAGCCTGTTATCCCCGGCGTACCTTTTATCCGTTGAGCGATGGCCCTTCCACTCGGGACCACCGGATCACTATGGCCGTCTTTCGACTCTGCTCGACTTGTCAGTCTTGCAGTCAGGCTGGCTTCTGCCATTGCACTCAACGAGCGATTTCCGACCGCTCTGAGCCAACCTTCGCGCGCCTCCGTTACGCTTTAGGAGGCGACCGCCCCAGTCAAACTACCCGCCACACAGGGTCCCGGATCCGGATAACGGACCGCGGTTAGACATCAAGCAATGCAAGGGTGGTATCTCAAGGGAGGCTCCACCAAAACTGGCGTTTTGGTTTCAATGCCCACCACCTATCCTGCACATGCATGGCCTGATGCCAGTGTGAAGCTGTAGTAAAGGTGCACGGGGTCTTTCCGTCTAACCGCGGGAAGCCTGCATCTTGACAGGCAATTCAATTTCGCTGAGTCTATGTTGGAGACAGCGGGGAAGTCGTTACGCCATTCGTGCAGGTCGGAACTTACCCGACAAGGAATTTCGCTACCTTAGGACCGTTATAGTTACGGCCGCCGTTTACCTGGGCTTCAATTCGGAGCTCTCACCCCTCCTTTTAACCTTCAGGCACCGGGCAGGCGTCAGACCCTATACGTCGTCTTGCGACTTCGCAGAGCCCTGTGTTTTTAGTAAACAGTCGCCACCCCCTGGTTTGTGCCCCCAGTCAATACTTGCGTAGAAACTGGGCCTCCTTCTCGCGAACTTACGGAGGTATTTTGCCGAGTTCCTTCAACATAGTTCTCTCAAGCGCCTTGGTATTCTCTACCAGTCCACCTGTGTCGGTTTAGGGTACGATCTTATGATGGAGCTATTTCCAGGGACAGCTAAGCGGCCCAACCAATCCAATAAGGTTGAACAACCCTCGCTATCCGTCACTTCCATCTGGCCCAGGAATATTAACCTGGTTCCCATCGACTACGCCTTTCGGCCTCGCCTTAGGGGTCGGCTTACCCTGCTCAGATTAGCTTTAAGCAGGAACCCTTGGACTTTCGGCGAGAGTGTCTCTCACACTCTTTGTCGCTACTCATGTCATCATTCTCACTAGTGATCTCTCCACGGGATCGCTCACGCGCCCGCTTCATCGAAAGAACCAAATCCTCCATGACATTCCGAAGAATGCTAAAGAGGAAAGGTCCTATGTCACACTACGCTCTGCTACCGCAAACGATCAAAGATCGTCTACCCTAGACTTCGGCTCATGGCTTGAGCCCCGTTACATCTTCGCCGCAGGACAACTTATTTAGACCAGTGAGCTGTTACGCTATCTTTAAAGGATGGCTGCTTCTAAGCCAACCTCCTGGTTGTTTTGGTCGTCCCACCTGCTTTCCCACTTAGCCATGAATTAGGGGCCTTAGTCGTAGGTCAGGGTTGTTTCCCTCTCCACTACGGACGTTAGCATCCGCAGTGTGTCTGCCATCTAGTACTCCCGGGTATTCGGAGTTTGGTTAGGATCAGTAAGCCTGTGGGGCCCCATTACCCATCCAGTGCTCTACCCCCCGGGGTATTCGGATGACGCTCTACCTAAATAGATTTCGCAGAGAACCAGCTATCTCCGAGTTTGATTGGCCTTTCACCCCTAGGCACAACTCATCCCGACCTTTTTCAACAGGTGTGGGTTCGGCCCTCCAGTAAGTGTTACCTTACCTTCAGCCTGGTCATGCCTAGATCACTCGGTTTCGGGTCTAATGCATCTAACTCAATCGCCCTATTAAGACTCGCTTTCGCTGCGCCTACACCTAACGGCTTAAGCTTGCTAGATACACTAAGTCGATGACCCATTATACAAAAGGTACGCTGTCAGCCCTCAAGGGGCCTCCAACTGATTGTAGGCGTTCGGTTTCAGGTACTGTTTCACTCCCCTTGTCGGGGTGCTTTTCACCTTTCCCTCACGGTACTGGTTCGCTATCGGTCAGTAAGGAGTACTTAGCCTTCGAAGGTGGTCCTCCGATCTTCAGACAGAATTTCACGTGTTCCGCCCTACTTAATACATCCCATCGAGCTTCCTATACGGGGCTATCACCCGCTATGGCCATGCTTCCCAACATGTTCTAGTCACTCTCAAGGCTTGGCTGGTCCCCGTTCGCTCGCCGCTACTAGGGGAGTATCAATTGATTTCCTTTCCTCCGGGTACTTAGATGTTTCAGTTCCCCGGGTTTGCTCTTAAAGACCTATGTATTCAGTCCTTAAGTACCTGGTTCAGCAAGATATAGGCAGCACCGAAGTGCTATTATATCAAACTGTCAGGTGGGTTCCCCCATTCAGAAATTCATGGATCAAAGCTTATTCTCAGCTCCCCATGACTTATCGCAGAGTATCACGTCTTTCATCGCCTCTTACTGCCAAGGCATCCACCAAACGCCCTTCTCGCGCTTGATTTGATCCAGAAATAGAAAGACATCATAATGTCCTACCGCTGCGCTACTTGAGGACTTGATTGCTCAA
>NZ_JAQNCZ010000012.1 GCF_028369055.1 Cognatishimia sp. SS12
GGTAATCCCCCCATTTTTAGAGGGGCGTATCAGTAGAATTTAAGCTGCTGTCAGTTTCTGTATCGGGGTCATCCCGCCGATGCCCATGTTTGGTCTTTCGTTGTTGTAAGTCCAGAGCCATTTCGTTGCATGGTCCTGCACGTCTTCAATGCTTTCGAAGTGGTATCGCCCGAGCCATTCTGTGCGGACCGTCCGATTGTAGCGCTCGATATAGGCGTTCTGCTGAGGCTTTCCCGGCTGGATGTAAAGCAAACCGATCCCCGCCTTCTCGGCCCATGTTTGTAGCCTGCCACTGGCATATTCCGGGCCGTTATCTACGCGAATGACCAGAGGTTTGCCTCGCCAGGTGATGATCTGGTCCAGCGCTCGAACCACACGCTCGGCGGGCAGTGAGAAGTCCACTTCGATGGCCAGACCCTCGCGATTGAAGTCATCAAGCACGTTCAATGTCCGGAATGCTCGGCCGTCAACCAGTTGATCCGCCATGAAGTCCATTGACCAAACCTCGTTCGGGGCCTCAGGCACTGCCAGAGGCTCCGGCCTCTCGCGCTGCAAGCGCTTTCGCGGCTTGATCCGCATGTTCAGCTCCAACTCGCGGTAGATGCGGTACACGCGTTTGTGGTTCCAGCCAAAGCCTTTGACGTTCCGAAGATGCAGAAAGCACAGGCCAAAGCCCCAACTCCTCTTGGCCGTTGTCAGCGCGACAAGCCAATCGGCGATCAGCTCGTTCTCTTCGCTGAGCGCCGGCTGATACCGATAGCACGTTTCACTGATGCTGAATGCCCGGCAAGCCAAAGCAATACTGGCAGACCGGTGCCGAACCGCCCACTCGGCCATCTCTCTGCGTTGAGACGGCCTTACCACTTTTTTCCAAGCGCTTCCTTCAACAGGTCGTTTTGCATGCTCTTCTCGGCATACATGCGCTTGAGCCGCTTGTTCTCTTCATCGAGCTCTTTCATCCGCGCCATCAAGCTGGCATCCATGCCGCCATATTTGGAGCGCCATTTGTAAAAGCTCGCCGAACTCATCCCATGTTCACGGCACAGATCCGCAACCGGCACACCACCTTCGGCCTGCTTCAAAATACTCATGATCTGAGCGTCGCTATATTTCGATTTCTTCATCAGAATCTCCTCTTTCATCATTCGAGAAAATTCTACTTTCAAACACCCCTAATGTTCGGGGGGATTACC
>NZ_JAQNCZ010000002.1 GCF_028369055.1 Cognatishimia sp. SS12
TTCAAACGACCCCCAGAGCACCGCTCCGTTTCCCGTCTGACCCGCCGTTGTGCGCCTCAGCGCCGCCGGTGAAGGGGGTTCTAAGGTTTCCCCGCAAAACCCGCAAGCGCTTTTTCATAGAAAATGCACAAAACTATTAACTTTCTAAAATATACCAATAAAACCAGATACTTATGCGTAAACTTTCTGCGCTAACAGTCGCCTACCCAGCGAAATCGCAACGGCAAAGCGCTGCAAAATCCGCCCGGCAGCCCCGATTTGGCGGCGATCCCCCCAAACGGCACCGCTTTGACGCCCGAGTCACCCACAAAACGGCGACTCGCAGGGTCAGTTCAAACCCGAAATCTCCTTGAGCGCGGCCACAACCGCCGCCACCCCGGTGCCATGACGCAGCGCGGTGAAGAAAAACGGACGCTCCGCGCGCATGCGGGCCGCATCCGTCTGCATCACCTCAAGCGAGGCACCGACATGCGGGGCGAGATCGGTTTTGTTGATCACCAGAATATCGGAGCGCGTGATCGCCGGCCCGCCTTTGCGTGGGATCTCTTCGCCCGCAGCCACGTCGATCACATAGACCGTCACATCCGCCAGCTCGGGGCTGAACGTGGCCGAAAGATTGTCGCCGCCGCTTTCGATCAGCACCACCTCAAGATCCGGATGGCGGGCCTGCATCTCGGCCACAGCTGCGAGGTTGATGGAGGCATCTTCGCGAATGGCGGTATGCGGGCACCCGCCGGTTTCCACCCCGATGATGCGATCGCCGGGCAGGATCTGTTGGCGCATCAGCGCCTCGGCGTCCTCTTGCGTGTAGATATCATTGGTGATCACGCCGATTGAATAGCTGTCCTTCAGGATCTCGGCGAGGCGCGCTGTCAGCGTGGTTTTGCCCGCGCCGACGGGGCCGCCAATGCCAATACGGATAGGGCCATGCATTTGGGTCATGATTGAAAAAGCCTTGGCTGGAGTGTTTCGTGCTGCATCGCCGCCACATCCGACAGGAAAGCGGAGGAGGCGATATCGTTCAACTGCGCCGTCGCCGCGGCCCTGGCGCAGGCCAGACAGGCGGGGACCATCTGCGCAATAACGCGCTGCGCCCCGGTTTGCCCCAGCGGCATCAGGCGCTGCGCTGCGCTGGCAAGATTGCTGACAAAGGCCTGCAGGTAAAGCGTCGTGGCGGCGGTGACGTCGAGCCCGAGCAGATGCGCCGCGCGGCCCAGCGCCACAGGCATCAAAAGCGGCGGCAGGGTGATCTGCCAGACATCAGCCGTGATCTGGGCAAAGGCAGCGCCCTGCCGCGTTGCTTCGCGCAGACGTTCCGCCGCAGGCGCAAAGGCTTTGGCTTCAGCATTCAGCGCCAGCACGGCCGCGGCATCTGGGGCCTCATAACCTAGTCTGATCCAGATTGCGTCCGCCTTGCCACTGCCGTGGTGCAACAGATCGTTCAGCCAGCCCTGCAGGCTGACCTCATCGTGCACCCACCCATTGGCGATGGCGCTTTCCAGCCCATGCGAGAAGGCAAAGCTGCCCACCGGGTAGGCGGGCGACAGCCATTGGGTCAGAGTCAGAAGGCGCGGATCAATGGCTGTGCTCATGGGATCCTGCATGTGAATGGTCATGCGCGGATGCGCCGTGCTCATGTGAATGGGTGCGGCCATGGCCATAGGCCCCACCTTCCGGCGTGAAAGGTTCCTGCGCCTCAGTGATGTCCGCCCCCAGATGCGCAAGCATGTGCCGGATGACCGGATCCTTCTGGATCAGCAGTCGATTGCTTTCGATCTGGCAGGGGGTATGGCGATTGCCAATGTGCCAGGCCAGCCGATGCAATGGCGCGCCGGTCACGACCAGCACTTCCTCAACGGCGGCGCGCACCTCGACAAAACGGCCATCATCCAATGCGAGGCAATCCCCGTGATTAAGCGACGTGGTCTTTTCCAGATCGATCACAAACGGCCAGCCCTGATCGGTGATCAGCCGTTTGCGGCGCAAGAAACGCCCATCGTAATCTAGCGTCACCGTGCCATCTGCATCATGGGCATGGCGGTGCAGGGTCTGCGCCAAAGGCAGCGTGGTCATATTCGCCTCCTTCAGAACAGGAAATAGCGCTGCGCCATCGGCAGCTCGGTGGCAGGCTGGCAGGTCAAAAGCTCCCCATCAGCGCGCACCTCATAGGTTTCCGGGTCCACCTCGACGGTGGGGGTGGCGTTGTTTAGCAGCAGATCCTTTTTGCCAATATCGCGCGTCTTCTCTACGGCGATGGTCTGTTTGGCGAGGCCGAGACGGTCGCGCAACCCATCGGCTGCGGCGGCTTGCGACACGAAGGTGACGGCAGAGTTTTCAACGCTGCGGCCGTAGGCCCCGAACATCGGGCGGCTGTAGACCGGCTGTGGCGTCGGAATGGACGCATTGGGGTCGCCCATCTGCGCCATTGCAATTGTCCCGCCCAAAAGCACCATTTCCGGTTTGATCCCAAAAAACGCCGGGTTCCAAAGCACCAGATCAGCGCGCTTGCCTTCGGCGATGCTGCCAATTTCATGGCTCAAGCCATGGGCGATCGCCGGGTTGATCGTATATTTGGCAATATAGCGGCGCACGCGGAAGTTATCATTGTCGCCGGTCTCTTCGGCGAGACGCCCGCGCTGCTTTTTCATCTTGTCTGCGGTCTGCCAGGTGCGGATCAGCACCTCGCCCACGCGGCCCATGGCCTGAGAATCCGAGGCGATAATCGAAAACGCCCCCATGTCATGCAGGATGTCCTCGGCGGCAATCGTCTCGCGGCGGATGCGGCTTTCGGCAAAAGCGATATCCTCGGGGATCGACTTGTCCAGGTGATGACAGACCATGAGCATATCCAGATGCTCTTCGATGGTGTTCACCGTAAAGGGCCGGGTCGGGTTGGTTGAGCTGGGCAGCACGTGATCTTCGCCGCAGATTTTGATGATATCGGGCGCATGGCCACCCCCGGCCCCTTCGGTATGAAAGGCGTGGATCGTCCGGCCTTTCATGGCCCCGACGGTGTGTTCGACAAAACCGGATTCATTCAGCGTGTCAGTGTGGATCATCACCTGCACATCCATGGCATCCGCCACGGACAGGCAGCAATCAATCGCCGCAGGCGTTGTGCCCCAATCTTCGTGCAGCTTTAGTGCGCAGGCACCGCCCTTAATCTGCTCTTCCAATGCGGCGGGCAGGCTGGCATTGCCCTTGCCCGCAAAGGCCAGGTTCATCGGAAAGGCATCTGCAGCCTGCATCATGCGGCCAATATGCCAAGGACCCGGCGTGCAGGTTGTCGCCAAGGTGCCATGGGCCGGGCCGGTACCCCCGCC
Organism: Cognatishimia sp. SS12; assembly: GCF_028369055.1. Taxonomy (GTDB): domain Bacteria; phylum Pseudomonadota; class Alphaproteobacteria; order Rhodobacterales; family Rhodobacteraceae; genus Cognatishimia. The sequence continues at coordinate 3,324 of NZ_JAQNCZ010000002.1, forward strand.
CAGCATCGTGGTCAGGCCGGAATGCAGCGCATCTTCGATCTGCTGCGGGCAGATGAAATGAATGTGGCTGTCAAAGCCGCCTGCGGTCAGAATGCGCCCTTCGCCCGCAATCACCTCGGTGCCGGGGCCGACAATGACGTCGACGCCCGGCTGGGTATCCGGGTTGCCGGCTTTGCCGATCTTGTAAATGCGGCCGTCTTTGAGGCCAACGTCAGCCTTGAAGATCCCCGAATGATCGACGATCAGCGCATTGGTAATGACGGTATCCACCGCCCCCTCGGCGCGGGTGACTTGCGATTGCCCCATACCATCGCGAATGACCTTGCCGCCGCCAAATTTGACCTCTTCGCCATAGGGGCCGGTCAGGTCTTTTTCGACTTCGATAATCAGATCTGTATCCGCCAGGCGGAGTTTGTCGCCCACGGTCGGGCCAAACATCGCGGCGTAGTCGGAGCGTTTGATTTTGGCTGGCATCAGAGCGCCCCCATCACTTTCTGGTTAAATCCGTAGATCTTGCGCGCGCCGGAAATCGGGATCAGCTGCACCTCGCGGCGCTGGCCCGGCTCAAACCGCACAGCGGTCCCCGAGGCGATATCAAGCCGTAGACCGCGCGCGGCGTCGCGATCAAAATCAAGCGCCGGGTTGGTTTCGGCAAAATGATAGTGACTGCCCACCTGCACCGGACGATCGCCGGTATTGGCCACCATCATGGATATGGCTTGTGCGCCTGTGTTCAGCTCAATCTCGCCCGCTGCCGGGAACAATTCACCGGGGATCATTTTGCGAAGGCCAGTTTGGCGGCCACACCGGCAACCGCAATCAGCGCGAGGCCAATCAGCAGGGGTTCAACCCCATGCGGATGCAGATGCACGCCGGTATGGGCGGCGGCGGGGCTGGCTAGCAGGACAAGTGGCAAAGCGAATTTCATGGGCGGATCTCCTTATCGAATGGGGTTGTGAACGGTGACAAGCTTGGTGCCGTCGGGAAAGGTCGCCTCGACTTGCACGTCGTGGATCATCTCGGGCACGCCCGCCATGCACATCTCGCGGGTCACGACGGTGGCCCCGGCCTCCATCATATCAGCGACAGAGCGGCCATCTCGCGCGCCTTCGACCACCGCATCGGTGATCAGGGCAATGGCTTCCGGGTGGTTCAATTTCACACCGCGCGCCAACCGTTTGCGTGCGACTTCGGCGGCCATGGCAATCAAAAGTTTGTCTTTCTCGCGGGGGGTCAGGTTCATTTCTATAGTCTCCAAGAAGTCGGAAGCCCGTCGCGGCTGAGCCGATCCAGAACGGGCAGAAGGCTGCGGCGCAACTCATAGCTGTCGGCGGCAATCAATCGGATGGCCAACAAATCGTCCGCCAGAAGGCTTGCGCCCGCCGTCTGTGGCAACATGGCGCGTATGGGGGCAAGATGGGCCATCGCATCCGGCGCGACATAAACCACACTCGCCATGGCAGCCCCGGCCTGCGCAACGGCTCGCCCAGCCAGGTGACGGGTCATGTCGCCCATGAGGCGCAGGGCGTCATTGTAAAGCGGCGCGCCATCGCGGTGGATGCGGATGCGATCCTCAAATTCGATATCTTTTAACGTCTCACCCATGGCCGCGCGGCCAAACACCACCGGCTCCACCATCAGCAATCGGGCGTTTGGCGCAAGATCTGCTGTGAGGCTGCGGTTCAGCTTGCAGCCTTCAAACAAAATCAGCTCTTGCGGCAACCAGTTGATCTGCCCGCCCGCGTCAATTTGCAGATGGGTTGAAACTCGGGCGCGGCCCGCATCTGCGCGATAGGCCCGCTCTGCCGCTTGGGTGGTTGCGGTCATTTTGCTGTCCGGTCCGGCGTGCAGCGAAAGCGTCAATTGATCGCCGCTGGTCAGACCACCCGACGTATTGATCAAGATCGCCTCAACATCATCACCACGCGAGAAGAGCCCCTTCATCGCGCCCTGAGCCCGAAAGCGGTCAATACCGCTCCGCGCACCAATACGCTTGCTGCTGAGCGTCAGCATGCCCTGCGTGCGTGGCACCGGGCCGACGGCAAACGCGGGTGAATTTTTTAAGGGGGCGTTAATGGCAGACATTCCTTTTCTTGATCGCTCTGCCACATCTTTCATCAACAGCGCCGGAATGTGATGACGATTCTCTCAAATCATACACGAAACCCCGCGCCTACGCCTAATTTTTAGACATCATGCCTCGCATTCGATTAAAAATTAGACAACCGCGTCCAAACCGGCGCGTTCACACATCTAAATATTGGTGTAGCGCCACTTCAGCCTTTTTCTAAGGCCACCCAAGCGCATCGCGGCGCGAACATGATGGGATGTGGGTGTGTGACGGCCATACGAATTGGACCTCGAAGCGGCCGCCACACGAAATGCAACGATAGTTGCGAAGCTACTGCTACGCGGTTGTGCAACCCTGCGCAACAATCTGCAGGCTTCGCGAGGAGCTAAAAATGAACCTGTTTTCTAAAACTCTCACCAGTGCAGCGGCCCTGACGGTCATGGCCGGCGCGGCTATGGCGGCAGACTGCCCGGTTAAAGTTGGCGTTCTTCACTCGCTGTCCGGTACGATGGCCATTTCCGAAACCACTCTGAAAGACACCATGCTGATGCTGGTTGAACAGCAGAACGCAAAAGGTGGCGTACTGGGCTGTGAGATCGAGCCTGTTGTTGTCGACCCTGCATCTGACTGGCCACTGTTTGCTGAAAAAGCACGCGAGCTGCTGACCACACACGAAGTGGACGTGATCTTTGGCAACTGGACATCGGTGTCCCGCAAATCCGTTCTGCCGGTCATCGAAGAGCTGAACGGCCTGCTGTTCTACCCGGTTCAGTACGAAGGTGAAGAATCCTCCAAAAACGTATTCTACACAGGCGCTGCCCCGAACCAACAGGCGATCCCTGCGGTGGACTACTTCCTGGAAGAGCTGGGCGTTGAGAAATTCGCGCTGCTGGGCACTGACTATGTCTACCCACGCACCACCAACAACATTCTTGAGCAATACCTGCAAGACAACGGCATTGCTAAAGACGACATCTTTGTAAACTACACACCGTTTGGCCATTCTGACTGGGCGACCATCGTTGCGGATGTTGTGGCTCTGGGCGAAGACGGCAAATCTGTCGGTGTCATCTCCACCATCAACGGCGACGCAAACATCGGCTTCTATAAAGAACTGGCAGCGGCCGGCATCTCTGCTGACGAAATCCCAGTTGTGGCCTTCTCCGTGGGTGAAGAAGAACTGTCCGGTCTGGACACATCCAACCTTGTTGGCCACCTGGCGGCCTGGAACTACTTCCAATCCGCTGAAACCGAATCCAACGCTGAGTTCATCGACGCATGGAAAGCCTATGCCGGTGCAGAGCGCGTGACCAATGACCCAATGGAAGCCCACTATATCGGCTTTAACATGTGGGTGAACGCGGTCGAAGCGGCGGGCACCACCGATGTCGACGCTGTGCGCACCGCAATGTACGGTCAAGAGTTCCCGAACCTGACCGGCGGTACAGCTGTCATGCTTCCAAACCATCACCTGGCGAAACCAGTGCTGATCGGCGAGATTCAAGCAGACGGTCAGTTTGACATCATTTCCAAGACTGAAGAAGTGCCAGGCGATGCTTGGACTGACTTCCTGCCTGCCTCCGCAGTGCTGAAGTCTGACTGGAAAGATCTGGGTTGCGGTATGTACAACACCGAAACCGCAAGCTGCGTACAGATCAAATCCAACTACTAAGACCAATACACCGAGGGGCGTGATGGCACGCCCCTCGGTTTTCCTTATCCGGCGAACACTCCCATGATCAGACTACTGACATTCGTGCTGGCGGCGCTTTGCTTGCCTTTGACGGCGCATGCCCAAGACCTACAGGCCCTCTTACAGACCCACGAAAAAATCATTGCGAAACCCTCGCGCAAGAACGTGACCCCAGTGCTGGATGCGCTGGTGGGCTCCGGTCTGCCGCAGGTTCCAGAATTTTTGCAGAACTGGCAGGACAAAGAGGTCTATCAGCGCGCGGCGGATGGGCTGTTTTTCTACGCCGACAAGACCGGCAAGACCTATACGCTGAAAGACGTATCAGGCGGCACCGAAGTCGCCACAGAGGTTTCTGCCAGCGACATCAAACAGATCAAACCCAATGGCGGCGTCCGTAAAGTCATCGCGCAATATCTGGTGCAATTTCAACTGAGCGACCCGGATATCAACCGCCGCACCGATGCGCTCAACGCGATTTCGCGCAACCTGAGTGCCGATCAGATCGAACCGCTGCGCGCGTCGATCGACGGCGAGAGCGATGCGACATTGAAACTGCGCAAGCAACGCCTTGCCAATTACCTCATGGCGCGTTTTGGCGAGAGCAGCGCAGACCGCGTTGCGGCGATTGAAGCCATTGCAGGCGACCTGAGTGTCGAAGGCCGCGCCGTGCTGTCGCAAATTCTGGAAACTCGCGTTGCGGCGTCGCAGGCGCTGCCCGATGGCGAAAACATCGCGCGTCAACTTGAAGTTGGCGAGGACCTCAGCCGCACCGAGGCCTACACGCTGCTCGTGGAAACCAGCGGGCTTCCGGCGACCATCAGCGACAACGAGATTCGCCTGGCGCTGGAAAGCTATGTCGATGGTGGCCGTGTCGCAGGTATCCCGATTGCCCAGCTTGATACGCTGGATGCGCGCGCCAAGGCCTATGATGCGCTGGCCGCATCTGATGTCGTGCCCGCGCGCGTGACCCAAGAAGATATTGACGCAGCATTGGCAGACTGGGGGATTTACGAAATCTACCTTGATCAAGACGACGCAGTGACCGCTGCGGCCAAAGAGGCGCAGTCAGCGGTCAATACCCGCGTCGGCCTCAACCAGGCCGCAGATCTTGGGCTTGATGCCATTTCGCTGGCCTCGATTTACTTTCTTGCCGCCGTCGGTCTGGCCATCACCTTTGGCGTGATGGGTGTGATCAACATGGCCCACGGTGAATTCATCATGATGGGTGCTTATACGGGCTATGTCGTGCAGCAATTCATCACCAATTATACGCTGTCCTTGGTTGTCGCGCTGCCGCTGGCCTTCGCCGTGACCTTTGCGGCGGGTGTGTTGATGGAGCGCACGGTCATTCGCTGGCTCTACAATCGCCCGCTGGAAACCTTGCTGGCGACCTTCGGGATCTCGATTGCGCTGCAACAGCTGGCGAAAAACATTTTTGGCACGCAGGCGCGCCCGCTGACCTCACCGGGTTGGCTGGATGGCGCTTGGGTCATCAACGACGTGGTGCAGATCAGCTATATCCGCATCGCGATCTTTGTGCTGGCGCTCCTGTTCCTTGGGCTGCTGCTCTTTATCCTCAAGAAAACCCGCCTAGGCCTTGAGGTGCGCGCCGTGACGCAAAACCCGCGCATGGCGGCTTCGATGGGGATCAACCCAGACAAGATCAAGATGATGACCTTCGGGCTTGGCTCTGGCATCGCCGGGATCGCTGGCGTGGCCATCGGCCTCTTTGCCAAAGTGACCTCCGAGATGGGCTCTGACTATATTGTGCAGTCGTTCATGACCGTTGTGGTCGGCGGCGTGGGCAATGTTTGGGGCACATTGGCCGGGGCCGCGATGATTGGCACCTTCCAGAAGGGGGTCGAATGGCTCAACCCGTCCAATACCTTGGCCGCGCAGACCTATATGATCCTGTTTATCATCCTCTTCATTCAATTTCGGCCCAAGGGCATTATCGCCCTCAAAGGCCGTGCGGCAGGAGATTGATCCGATGCAACGCAGTTTTATTGCAAACAATCCCTCTGTCCTCTGGTTCCTGCTGTGCCTGGCTGCTTTCACCCTCGGCGTGACGGTCTTGGCCGAAGCCACGGGGGCGGGCCTGATCTCGACATCTTTTGTGAAAACGCTCGGCAAGGTGTTGTGCCTCTGTCTGGTCGCCATCGCGATGGATGTGGTCTGGGGCTATTGCGGCATCCTGAGCCTGGGGCATTTCGCCTTTTTCGGCATCGGGGGTTATGCGGTCGGCATGTGGCTGATGTATGCGCGCACCGAAGCCATCGTGGTTGAGAACCTCTCTGCCCGGCTGATCCCGCCCACCCCGGCCGAAGTGAATGACGCCATTGCGACGCAGATTTTTGGCGTGGTCGGCTCGTCCGAATTTCCGCTGATCTGGGCCTTTGCCGATAGCCTGCTGCTGCAGTTGCTGTTGGTGGTGCTGGTGCCGGGCTTTCTGGCGCTGATCTTTGGCTGGCTGGCCTTCCGTTCGCGCGTCACAGGGGTCTATCTGTCGATCCTGACGCAAGCGATGACCTTGGCGCTGGCGCTGTATCTGTTTCAGAACGACAGTGGCCTGCGCGGCAACAACGGTCTTTCGGGGCTACAGAATATCCCCGGATTTGAAGCGGTGCCGCAATCGGTCGTCTCCATGGCGTTCTTCTGGGCGTCCGCTGTCGCCCTCGGCGCGGGCTATGTGCTGTTTGCACGGGTGCTGTCGGGCAAGATGGGCAGCGTGATCCGCGCCATTCGCGACGATGAAAGCCGGGTGCGGTTTCTGGGCTACCATGTCGAAAGCTACAAGCTTTTCGTGTTCACGCTGACGGCCATTGTCGCCGGGATCGCCGGGGCGCTTTATTACCCGCAGGCGGGCATCATCAATCCGGCCGAAATTGCGCCCATCGCCTCGATCTATCTGGCGGTCTGGGTGGCTATCGGCGGGCGCGGGCGGCTTTATGGTGCCGTGATTGGCACCGCCTTTGTCTCGCTCCTGTCCAGCTGGTTCACCGGCGGCAGCGCGCCAAATGTAAACCTCGGCTTTTACACCATCCAATGGACCGAATGGTGGCTGGTTCTTCTGGGCCTGTCCTTTGTTGCAGTCACATTGTTCTTCCCAGGGGGCATCGGCATGCTCTTTGACAAATTCACAAGGAAATCCCAATGAGCGCGCTTCTCGAACTGTCCGGCGTCTCGGTCTCATTTGACGGGTTCAAGGCGATCAACAACCTCGCCTTTCAGATCAATGAACCCGAACTCAGGGCCATCATCGGTCCCAATGGGGCGGGCAAGACCACGTTCATGGATATCGTGACCGGCAAAACCAAACCTGATGAAGGGCGCGTGCTGTGGGGGGAAAAGTCGATCAACCTCATTGGCCGCTCTGAAAGCCACATCGCGCGCGCCGGGATTGGCCGTAAATTTCAGAAACCCACGGTGTTCGAAGAGCAAACCGTGCGCGAAAACCTCGCCATGGCGCTGAAGAACCCGCGCGGGCCATTTGAAGTTTTGTTTTATCGCAAAACCCAAAACGGCTCTGACCGGATCGAAGCCATCGCCGAACAGACCAACCTGACCGAGCAGCTGACCCGCAAAGCCGGTGAACTAAGCCATGGTCAAAAGCAGTGGCTGGAAATCGGCATGTTGCTGGCGCAAGAGCCCCGGCTTTTGCTGGTCGACGAACCCGCCGCGGGCATGACCCCGGCCGAGCGCGAAAAGACCACCGAAATTCTGGTCGAGGCCGCCAAAACCCGCGCCGTGGTCGTGGTGGAACATGACATGGAATTCGTGCGCCGCCTTAACTGCAAGGTCACGGTGCTGCACGAAGGGTCGGTTCTGGCCGAAGGCTCGCTGGATCACGTGACCCAAAACCCCGAAGTCATTGACGTATATCTAGGACGCTAAAGATGCTGAATATCGAAAACCTGACGCTGCATTACGGCCATTCCCAGATTCTTTACGATGTTTCACTGACGTCGGAGTTGGGCAAAGTGACCTGCCTGATGGGCACAAATGGGGTGGGCAAGACCTCTTTGCTGAAGGCCATATCCGGCACCCATGCGCGCTCGGGCGGGGTCATGCGGCTGGATGGAACCGACGTGGCACAAAACGCAACCGCCTTTCAGCTCGCGCGGATGGGCGTTGGTTATGTACCGCAGGGGCGCGATGTCTTTCCGCTGATGACCGTGCGCGAAAACCTTGAAACCGGCTACGCCTGCCTGCCCCGCGAAGAGCGCATGGTGCCGGATGAAATCTACGAGCTTTTTCCCGTGCTGAAAGACATGCGCAATCGGCGCGGCGGGGATTTGTCCGGCGGGCAGCAACAGCAGCTTGCGATTGCGCGGGCCTTGGTGACGAAACCCAAGCTCTTGTTGCTGGATGAACCCACCGAAGGCATTCAGCCCAATATCATCAAGCAGATCGGTCAGGTGATTTCTTATCTGCGGGACCGGGGCGACATGGCGATCATTCTGGTCGAACAGTTTTTTGATTTTGCTTATGGGCTTGGGGATCATTTCGTTGCGCTCACCCGCGGCGAAGTGGTGCACAACGCCCCAAGCAGCGCAACCGAGCGCGAGGCTCTGCTGAGCAAAGTGTCCGTTTAACTTTCGGCGCATTGCAAACCGAAAAAAGGCACCCAGCCGGGTGCCTTTTGCCATATTAGAGCCTATTCAGAGCGCAACGAATTTGTCGCTTTCGTTGTCGTAGACCTCCACACCACCTTCAGCAATATCGTGCCAGGCCCCGTGAATGGTCAGTTGCCCGGCCGCGACACGTTCTTTGACAAACGGGAAGCTCATGAGGTTTTCCAAGCTGGCCAGGACGGCATGTTTTTCAAGGGCCCGGGCCTGCGCTGCCGGGTCTTTGATTTTTGCAACGCTGTCATAGCGCGGCTTCAGGATATCCATCCAACGGCCAACAAAGCTTTCCTTGGCTTCTAGCTGCGGCGCGTTGCCCTTGCACATATCGATGCAGCCCTGCACCCCGCCACAAGACGAATGGCCCAGCACGATCACATGCGCGACCTTGAGCGCCGACACCGCGTATTCGATCGCAGCCGAGGTGCCATGATGATCTCCATCTGGCGCATAGGGGGGCACGAGGTTGGCGATATTGCGGTGAATGAAAAATTCGCCCTGATCTGCGCCGAAAATCGAGGTGACATGCACGCGGCTGTCGCAACAGGAAATCACCATTGCGCGCGGGTGCTGGCCTTCTTCGCCCAAATGGCGATACCAGGATTTGTTGTTCTCATAGCTGGTCGCTCTCCAACCTTTGAACCGTTGGATCAGATAAGCGGGCAATTGCTTGGCGTATTTCATGTTATCTCCGTTCCGCGCGTTCTGCGGTGATACGCTGATCTTTCAAAAATTTCGAGGGAAAAGCCACAATCAATCCGATCTTGGACATATAACGCCACGGCGGCCCGGAAACCTGCCTGCGCCTATCACGCCCGGCGGCGTGCGAATTCTGTTGCAGCGAGTCACTAGGCAGCTAGGCTGTCAAAAACGGCAACTCAAAAGATGACCCTATGCCCCTGACTTTTGCCACCGACGCCCAAGGCGCCCTTCCGCTTCATATCGTTGATACCGACTCTTTTGCTGCCTGGTGCACGGATCAGACGCAAGCGATACAAACATGGCTGCAGGCCACTGGTTTTACCGCCGAGATCGGGAGCTGCGCGGTTCTGCCGGCGCCTGATGGCAGCTGCGCGGGGGCCGTTGTCGGCTATGGGTCGGCAGACACGCGCAAGCGCGGAAGATTTGCGCTCGCGGCCGCGCAGCCCAAGCTGCCGGGCGCAACCTTTCAGATCGCCAGCAAACCACCGTCCTTTGAAAACCAGCAAGAGACCGAACTGCTGGGGTGGCTTCTGGCCCAATACAGGTTTGACCGCTACCGCGATCAGGCCAAGCCGGGCGCTGCGCTGGCCTGCCCGGACGGCGTGAACCGCGCAGAGATTGAAAGCATTGCCGCGGGCGAAGCCCTGACGCGCGATCTGATCAACACCCCGGCCAGCGATATGGGCCCTGACGCATTGGATGCAGCAGCCCACACCCTTGCCCAGCAATTTGGTGCCAAGATCGCGGTCATCAAAGGCGATGACCTTTTGCAACAGAATTTCCCGATGATCCACGCCGTCGGCCGCGCCGCGTCGCAGGCGCCGCGCCTGCTGGACATGCGCTGGGGGACACGCGGCCCAACGCTGACTTTGGTTGGCAAAGGCGTCTGTTTTGACACCGGCGGTCTGAATCTGAAACCTGGTGCCTCCATGGGGCTTATGAAAAAGGACATGGGCGGCGCAGCCACAGTCCTGGGCCTTGCGCATATGATCATGGCGCAGGACATGCCGCTGCAATTGCGCGTGCTGATTCCGGCGGTGGAAAACGCCGTCAGCGGCAATGCCTTCCGGCCCGGTGACATCCTGACCTCGCGCAAGGGGCTGACCGTGGAAATCAACAACACAGATGCCGAAGGGCGTCTGGTTCTCGCGGACGCCTTGGCGCTCGCCGCCGAAGAAGCGCCGGATCAAATCATTTCGATGGCGACACTGACCGGCGCAGCGCGTGTGGCAGTGGGGCCTGATCTGTCGCCCTATTATGCCGAAGAGGACAGCATGGCAGCCGCGCTGGAGGCGGCCGGGCATGCGGTGGCGGACCCGCTCTGGCGGATGCCGTTTTGGGACGCCTATGAAAGCATGATCGAACCCGGCATTGCCGATCTGGACAACGCGCCCAGCGGCGGCTTTGCCGGATCGATCACCGCCGCGCTGTTTCTGCGCCGCTTTGTCGATACCGGGCGTTACACGCATTTTGACATCTACGGCTGGAACCCCTCCGCCAAGCCCGCCCGTCCCAAAGGTGGGGTGGGCATGGGCGCGCGCGCCATCCTAGAAGCTTTGCCCAAAGTGCTGAACCTGTGAGAGACCGCCGCCTGACTGCCGCCAACAAACGCGTCGCCGACCCCAGTTTGCGCGCGGTCTGGCCGGGCGTTTCCTATGTCGATCCTGAACCCTATGCGGTGCATTGGCCGATGGTCGATCTGATGTCCTCCCCAGAAGGACACCGGGACCGGCAGCTGTTGTTCGGGGAGTCTGTGGGCGTCTACGAGATGCATGAGGGCTGGGCCTTCGTGAAAGCCGAGAAAGACGGCTATGTCGGCTATGTTCCAAAATCCTCGCTCGCGGCGGTGCCCGCGCCAACCCACCGCATCGCGGCAGCGGCCACCCATGTCTATGAGCGCCCTCATTTCAAATCCCGTGACCTGATGCGCCTGAGCCACGGCTGCAGCCTGCATGGGCAGACCGAGGAAAACGGCTTCCTCAAAATCGCCGAAGGCTTCGTGCCCCTGGTGCATTGCTGCGCGATCGACTTTCGCCAGCCCGATCCCCTCACAGAGGCCAAGCTCTATCTGGATACGCCCTACCTTTGGGGCGGTAACAGCCGGTTTGGCATTGATTGTTCCGGGCTGGTGCAGGCGGCGTTTCTGGCCTGTGGCATCCCCTGCCCGGCAGACAGCGACCTGCAAGAGGCACAGCTTGGCGAAGTCTTGCCCGAGGATGCGCCGCTTGCGCGGAATGATCTGCTGTTTTGGAAGGGCCATGTCGCCCTTGTGGCCGATGAGCGGCGGCTCATTCATGCCAATGCGCACCACATGTGCGTGACCTATGAAGGGATTGAGGCGGCGGTGCAGCGCATCGCGGCGCAGGGCGACGGGCCGGTCACAGCGCGCAAACGGGTTGCATTGGCGTCTAGTCGATCGGGCGAATAAGTTTGCGTTCCAAGACGCGCAGAACCGACTTCAGATCGTGGCCACGTTTCAAGATCTGCCCATCCATACCGATCACCGCATATAGCCCCTGCCGATTGCGCAGCTTTGGGCGTTTCTCAATGCGATAAAGCGGATGCTCTGCCGTGCGGCGAAACACTGAAAAGACCGCGACATCCCGCAGGTTGGAAATCCCGTAATCGCGCCATTCACCGGCCGCCACCATTCGCCCGTAAAGCGATAGGATGATATTCAATTCAGTGCGATGGAATGCCACCTGTGTCTGTGTGGCCTGCGCTCCGGGAAATGGGGTGGTTGGAGACATGTTCATACAGACAGTGTCACCCCGATCCTGAAATAAATCAAGTTTACAATAAGTTGTGCGCGCCCAGATTTTGCCGCAGATTCAGCGGCAAATCGCCCCTTCGCTTCCCCGAATCCGCCCAAGGGTGCTGCAATAAAGGGATCATAGCGAAAATAACCGCTACCCCGACGGCCTCTTATCTTGCCCCCACCCAGATGCGCCGTCGGGGGCTCTTCCCGAAAAGCACTTTTCTTTCAGGCCCCTTGCGATAGGGTGCGGCCCATCGCGTTCGCACCCAAGAAGAGGCCCTTTCATGAAGTTTCAAAAGACAATCGCCGCCGTGTTGGTCATCACTGCGCTGACCGGGGCAGCCCTGGCCCATTCCGGCGTGAGCGATCCGCATGTCAAAGCACGGATGCATGCCATGGGTCAGGCGCAACAGGCCAGCAAACTGTTGAGCAACATGGCCCGCGGCAGAACCACCTTTGACGCAGACGCCGCCGCGAAGGCCAAGGCCATCTTGATAGAGGTTGCCGCGCAGACGCCCGCGTTGTTTACCGTCAACGCCAGCGACCCGGTCAGCGAGGCGCGCGCTTCCGTCTGGGAAAACTTCGACGATTTTACCGCAAAATCCCAAAACATGCGCGACGCTGCAGAGGCGCTGGATGTGTCTGACATCGCGCGTTTGGGCGCGGGCATGCGTGCCGTTGGGCAAAGCTGCAGCAGCTGTCACAAAAGCTATCGCAAATAACCGTCTGTCGTATCTGTTGCCACGGCTGTCGCTGCAGCACTTGCAGCGAAGCTTGGGTTGACCGACAATATCCGCAATCAAACGGAGGATAAGCTATGATGCGCACACGCGCCGCCGTCGCCCTTGAGGCCGGCAAACCGCTTGAAGTCATGGATGTGAACCTGGAAGGCCCAAAAGCGGGCGAGGTTCTGATCGAAGTCAAAGCCACGGGACTGTGTCACACCGATGAATTCACCCGTTCTGGCGCTGATCCGGAAGGTCTGTTTCCAGCGATTTTGGGCCATGAAGGCGCAGGCATCGTTCTGGAAGTGGGCGAAGGCGTCACCACGCTCGAGCCGGGCGATCATGTGATCCCGCTTTATACGCCCGAATGCCGTGAGTGCCACGCCTGCCTTTCGGGCAAAACCAACCTCTGCACCGCCATTCGTGGCACGCAGGGTCAGGGGTTGATGCCGGATGGGACCACGCGATTCTCCATGCTCGATGGCACGCCGATCTATCACTACATGGGCTGCTCGACCTTTGCCAATCACACCGTCATGCCGGAAATCGCACTGGCCAAAGTGCGCAAGGACGCGCCGTTTGACAAAATTTGTTATATTGGCTGCGGCGTCACCACCGGCATTGGCGCGGTGATCAACACCGCCGGTGTCGAAATCGGCTCAACCGCCGCTGTTTTTGGTCTTGGCGGAATTGGCCTGAACGTCATTCAGGGGCTGCGTATGGCCGGGGCGGACACCATCATTGGGGTGGACCTGAATGATTCCAAAGCTGATATGGCGCGCAAATTCGGCATGACGCATTTCGTGAACCCGTCGAAAATTGATGGCTCGGTCACGGAAGAAATCATCAAGCTGACCACCACCGAGAAAGATACCTTTGGCGGCGTCGATTATTCTTTTGACGCCACCGGCAACGTTGAGGTCATGCGCGACGCGCTAGAATGTTCGCACCGTGGTTGGGGCGTTTCCGTCATCATCGGGGTCGCGCCAGCGGGGGCAGAAATTTCGACCCGCCCCTTCCAGCTTGTGACGGGGCGCGTTTGGAAAGGCACTGCTTTCGGCGGTGCCAAAGGCCGCACCGATGTGCCGAAATTTGTCGATTGGTACATGGACGGCAAGATCGAAATCGACCCAATGATCACACACAAGCTGACCTTGGATCAGATCAACGATGGCTTTGATCTGATGCACGAAGGCAAATCCATTCGCGCTGTTGTCGAATATTGATGCCGTTAGGCTGGGCGCGCCGCGCGCGCCCGGCCACTAGGCGCCGTAGCGCGCCAAAAAAGTCTCGACCGCTTCGGTTGCGATTTCTTTCATTTCGTCATCCGAAAAATCAGACTGCACCCCAAAACATGCGCGTATGAACACGCGCGTTTTGCACAGTTCAGTGAACTGATGGGCGGCCATATCGATATCGTTGATCACCAGCTCGCCCTGTTCGACCGCGCATTTCAGATGATAACGCACCTCAGCATGTCCTTTTGCCGGCCCACTGGCATAATAGGCTTGCCCAAGCTCGGGAAACCGATCCCGTTCTGCGACGCAAATGCGAAAAATGCGCTGCGCAAAATCAGAGACGATAAAGCGCCCCGCCCCATAGGCTGCTGTAATCAGCCGCTCGCGCACGGGGGCGTTTTCATTGATCTGACCAACAATACGTGTCGCCATGCGATCACATTCGCTCTGTACAACTTCTTGAAAAAGCTGCCGCTTGTCGGAAAAATAGCTATAGAGCGTGGCCTTTGATACGCCAGCCGCCCGGGCGATATCATCGACGCTTGCGCCCTCAAAGCCGTCGCGTAGAAAAATTTCGCGCGCGCCATGAAGCACCTGATCGACCTTGCGGCCCTTCCGCGTAAGTGGGGATTGAGAATTCATAGCGCCCTTTGAATATGAGGGTTCAAATATAAACTGATCAGTTTAGTTTTCACAAGGACTCAAATGTATTGCCTTGGCGGAAACACGCCTCTAACCTAGAACCATTCTAAACTGAGGGCCATATGCGTTATTTCACACAGAGGCGGCATTTCCGCGATTTGAGCGAGCAGGAAATCATCGCTCTGGCCATTTCAAACGAAGAAGACGACGCCCGAATCTTTCGGAGTTTCGCGCAATCCCTGCGCGAGGATTACCCGGCGACGGCCCAGGTTTTTGACGGCATGGCGCTGGAGGAAGATGGCCATCGCCAGCAGCTGATTGATCTGCATATTGCGCGCTTTGGCGAAACCATTCCGCTGATCCGGCGTGAGCATGTCGCCGGGGCCTATGCCCGGCGCCCGGTCTGGCTGACCAAGAATCTCGACGTGGCGCGCCTGCGGGCCGAAGCCGCAGAGATGGAGCGCACGGCGGAACGTTTCTACCGGCAAGCCGCCCAGCGCAGCACAGATGCGGCGACGCGCAAACTATTGGGTGATTTGGCGGCAGCAGAGGCAGATCACCAATCCACGGCGCAGGATTTGGAAGACACCCATTTGGATCATGAAACCCGGGACGCGGAAAACGAAACCGCCAAACGGCAGTTCATTCTGACCTGGGTACAGCCCGGCCTCGCTGGCTTGATGGACGGCTCGGTATCCACCCTCGCGCCAATCTTTGCCACCGCCTTTGCCACCCAGGACACCTGGACCACGTTTCTTGTTGGGTTGGCGGCCTCCGTCGGGGCGGGCATTTCGATGGGCTTCACCGAAGCCGCAAGTGACGATGGCGCGCTGTCCGGTCGCGGCTCACCTATCAAACGCGGGTTCGCCTCTGGCATCATGACCACGGTCGGGGGGCTTGGGCACGCGCTGCCCTACCTCATCACCGATTTTTGGACCGCCACGGTCATTGCCATCATCGTGGTGTTCATTGAACTTTGGGCCATCGCCTGGATCCAAAACAAATTCATGGAAACGCCGTTTTTCCGCGCGGCGTTTCAAGTGGTGATGGGCGGCGCGCTTGTCTTTGCTGCAGGCGTGTTGATTGGATCGGGGTGATCACATTCTGATTGCAGATCGCTAAATAAGCGCTAGCAATCAAAGTATGCTTGCGATTTTTCTCAAAACCTTGCCGTTCTTTGCCATTATTGGCCTTGGCTATTGGGCCGGGCGCACCCGTTTCTTTAGCGAGGAAGCGACCGCCTATCTCACAAAGTTCGTGTTTTATTTTGCCCTCTCGGCAATGCTGTTTCGCTTTGCCGCCAATCTTTCACTGGCAGAGGCGGTCGATTGGAAAGTCATCTTTGCCTATCTTGCGGGATCGCTGCTGGTTTACCTGATCGCAACGGCCATTGCGCTCTGGCGCAAACAGACCATCCCCGAAGCCGCCGTAGAGGCGCAATGCGCTGTCATCGGCAACGTCGGATTTCTTGGCATTCCCATGCTCAGCCTGCTGCTGGGCGAAGCCTCACTTGGGCCCAATATGCTGGTTCTGATTGTGGATTCCGTCTTCTTTGCGTCGCTTATCGTCATATTGATCAATGTTGGCCGCGATGGTCGCCTGACACTGCACCTGTTCAAAACCGTGGCGCTCGGCCTGATCCGAAATCCGATGATTGTTGCCATTTCGACCGGCCTGATCTGGGCCGGGCTCAGCCTGCCGATGCCCGTCGTTCTAGACGAATTCCTGGTGCTGCTCGGTGCTGCCGCCACCCCGGGGGCCTTGTTTGCCATCGGTGCGAGTCTTGCCTCCAAATCGGCAGAGCGCCCCTATGTTGCCGGATGGATCGCCCTGTGCAAACTGGCGCTGCACCCGCTGGCCGTCGCCTTTTTTGCGCTTTGGGTGTTTGATGTTGATCCCTTTGCCGCGGCGGTGATCATTACTGCCTCGGCGCTGCCGGTTGCCAATAACGTCTTTATTCTGGCGCAACACTATCGGGTCGCCCCGCAGCGTGTCTCGGCCTCAATCTTGATCACAACCGCGCTGTCGATCATCACAGTTTCGCTTGTCATCAGCTGGGTAAGCACGCTGATAATTTAGCCATTTGTCGTAAATTTCTGCTCTTTCGGCGCAGGTTGCTTGCCCTTGGCTGCAACGATGCGTTAGCCATGCCGCAAACCTCGGAGGGCTAGATGCAGAAAGTTTCGGAAAGCAAGTGTTTTGGCGGGACGCAGGCCGTTTACACCCATGCGTCGACCAGCTGCCAATGCGACATGACGTTTGGCCTGTTCCTGCCAGCCGAGGCCCAAGACGGCCCCGTCCCGCTTTTGTGGTTTCTGTCCGGCCTGACCTGCACCCATGAAAACGCGATGACCAAAGCGGGCGCGCAGGCCTGGGCGGCGGAACAGGGCATTGCGCTTGTCTTTCCAGACACCAGCCCACGGGGCGGTGATGTCGCGGATGATGACGCCTTTGATCTCGGCCAAGGGGCAGGCTTTTACGTGAACGCCACGCAGGCCCCCTGGTCCGCGCATTTCCGCATGTGGGACTACATCGCTTCTGAACTGCCCGAGCTTTTGGCAGAGGCATTTTCGCTTGATATGGAGCGCCAAGCGATCACAGGTCATTCGATGGGCGGCCATGGCGCGCTGACACTTGCGATGTCACTGCCGGGGCGCTTTAAATCTGTCTCTGCCTTTGCGCCGATTTCCAACCCAATTGCCTCCGATTGGGGCCAAAAACAATTCAGCGCATATCTGGGCGATGACCGCGATACATGGCAGGCCCATGACGCATCTTATCTGATGACTCAGCAGGGCTTTGACGGGCCGATGCTGATTGATGTGGGCACGGACGATCAGTTCATCGACCTGCTGCGCATCGACGTCCTTGCCGAGGCGATTGCCCGCAAACGGCAACCCGCCACCCTGCGGCTGCAACCTGACTATGACCACAGCTTTTTCTTTGTTTCGACCTATATGGAAGATCATATCTCTTTCCATGCAGAAGCCCTTTACGCGGATTAACTATGTCACACTACGACCTCATCATCATTGGTTCCGGCCCCGCCGGACGCGCGGCAGCGATCCAAGCTGGCAAGTTGAAACGCAAAGTGCTGGTCATTGACCGCAAAGACCGGTTTGGCGGCGTTTCGGTGCACACTGGGACCATTCCCTCCAAAACACTTCGGGAAACCGTGCTGAACCTGTCTGGCTGGCGGGAACGCACGTTTTACGGCCGCAGCTACCGCGTCAAAGAGGAAATCAAAGCCGAAGACCTCAAGGCGCGGCTGCATATGACGCTGGATTACGAAGTTGACGTGTTGGAACACCAGTTCAACCGCAACCATGTGGATACGCTAAACGGCGTGGCAAAATTCGTCGGCCCCAAAGAAGTCGAGGTCGCGACCGAAGCCGGGGAAACCACCAGACTGACGGCTGACAATTTCCTGATCGCAACCGGCACCAAAACCTACCGCCCGGATACGGTGCCATTTAACGGCACCAACATTCTGGACAGCGACGAGTTTCTGGATATGGCGCGCATCCCGCGGTCCCTGGTTGTGGTCGGCGCGGGCGTCATCGGCGTCGAATACGCAACCATGTTCTCGGCGCTGGATGTCAAAGTCACTCTGATTGAGCCGCGCGATAGTTTTCTCGACTTCATCGACAAGACGCTCATCCAAGATTTCACCCACCAGATCCGCGAAAACGGCGTGGACCTGCGCCTTGGCTCGGCGATTGAAAAAGTCGAAGAGCACGAGGATATGGTTGAGGTTTCGCTGGCCAACGGTCGACACGTGCGCGCCGAAATGCTGCTGTTTGCGGCCGGGCGCATGGGCGCGACCGATCGGCTGAACCTGAAGGCGGTTGGCCTGGAAACGGATCACCGTGGGCGCATTTCGGTCAATCGCAAGAACTATCAGACCGAGGTGCCGCATATCTATGCCGCCGGCGATGTGATCGGCCATCCCAGCCTGGCATCAACCTCGATGCAGCAGGGGCGCGTTGCCGCCTGTCACGCGCTTGAAACCCCGACACTGCCGGAAAGCCCGTGGTTTCCTTATGGCATCTATTCGGTGCCGGAAATTTCCACCTGCGGCATGTCCGAAGAAGAGCTGCAAGAGCGCGGCATCGCTTATGAAGTCGGCGTGGCCCGTTTTCGCGAAACTTCGCGCGGGCACATCATGGGGCTGGAACATGGCATGCTGAAAATGCTGCTGTCGCTGAAAACCCGCCGCTTGCTGGGGGTGCAGATCGTCGGTGAAGGCGCAACAGAGCTGATCCACATCGCGCAGGCTGTTTTGAACCTCAAGGGCACCGTGGATTACTTTGTTGAAAATACCTTCAACTATCCAACCCTCGCCGAAGCCTATCGTATTGCCGGCCTGGATGCGTTTAATCGCATGCCGATCCCCGAAGAATTCAAAGCAAAACGCAAAGAGCGTGAAGCTGAGAAAAAGGCCACCCGGGCCAAGATGAAGGCTGAGGCGAAAAAGTGACCGACATTTACGTCGATGCCGATGCCTGTCCGGTCAAAGCCGAAGTGGAACGGGTCGCGACCCGCCACAAGCTCAAGGTCTATGTGGTCAGCAACGGCGGCTTGCGGCCTTCGGTGAACCCGCTGATTGAAAACGTCATCGTGCCCGAGGGCCCGGACGTCGCTGATATGTGGATC
This sequence comes from Cognatishimia sp. SS12, assembly GCF_028369055.1. GTDB lineage: Bacteria > Pseudomonadota > Alphaproteobacteria > Rhodobacterales > Rhodobacteraceae > Cognatishimia. Next base: position 22,437 of record NZ_JAQNCZ010000002.1, read on the forward strand.
GCCGACCGGGCAGGCGTTGGCGATGTGGTGATCACCGGCGATATTCCATTGGCGGCGAAATGCGTCGAGGCAGGCGCCAAAGTGCTGAAGCACAACGGCGAGCCATTGAACGAGCGCAACGTGGGCCAGGCCTTGGCGGTCCGGGATTTGATGACTGACCTTCGCTCCGCTGATCCTTTCCGTCAGGGCGGTGGCAAAGCTTTTTCCAAAGCTGACCGCAGCCGTTTTTTAGATGCATTAGAGCGCGACATTCGCGCCGCAAAAGCCGCAAAACCGCAGAAATAGGGTCGATATTCATGCCAATCGAAGCAGTCATTTTTGACGTCGGAAACGTGTTGATCGAATGGGACCCAGAGCGGTTCTATGACAAGGCCATTGGCGAGGAGCGGCGCAAGGCCATGTTCGCCGAACTCGACATGCACGACATGAACAACGACATCGATCTAGGCGCGCCGTTTAAAGACCGCATCTATGATTTCGCCGAAGAAAACCCCAAATGGGGCGATGAAATCCGCATGTGGCATGACAATTGGTTCGACATGGCCAGCCCCGCCATTGATCACTCCTGGCGGTTACTACGCGCCTTGCGGGCCAAAGGCATTCAGGTCTTTGCCCTTTCCAACTTCGGGGTGGAAAATTGGCCCCCCGCAGTCAAGGTCTATCCGGTGCTCGGCGAATTTGACCGCGAGTACATCTCGGGGCGGCTGCAAATGGTGAAGCCATTCAACCGCATCTATGAGCATGTCGAAGAAGACAGCGGGATCGAACCGGATCGCCTGCTCTTTACCGATGATCGCGCCGACAACATCGCCACGGCCCATGCGCGCGGCTGGAAAACCCATTTGTTCGAAGGCCCGCAGGGCTGGGCTGACCGGCTGGTGGCCGAAGGGCTGCTGACGACTGAAGAAGCGGCTTAGGCCCCTGCGGCGGCGGTCAACGGGCGCTCTTTGATCGGCAGGTGCACAATCGCGCTAAACGCCCCGATGCCGACACCGATCCACCAGACCGCCTCATAGCTGCCATAGGCATCATACAGCCGCCCGCCCAGCCAGACCCCAAGAAAGCTGCCAAGCTGGTGGCTGAAAAATACGATGCCATAAAGCGTGCCCATGTAGCGCAGCCCATAGATATGCGCGACCAATCCCGAGGTCAGCGGCACGGTTGCCAGCCAGAGAGACCCCATCGCAATCGAAAATAATATCACCGTGGCAGGGGTCATCGGCGTCAGGATAAAGGCCGCGGCGACAATGGTGCGCCCGGTATAAATCGCGGCCAACAGGTATTTTTTAGAATAACGTTTGCCCAGATATCCGGCGAGCAACGTGCCCGCGATATTGGCCAATCCAATCAGCGAAATCGCCACCGCGCCAAGCCGCGAGGTAGTGCCAATGCCGACAGAGGCCAGAATGCCGGTTGGGTCGATTGCGCCGCAAACCTCGGTCACAAACGCCGGGAAATGCGCGGTGATAAACGCCAGCTGATAACCGCAGGAAAAAAAGCCCAGAAAGATCAGCGTATAGGTCGGATCGCGCATGGCTTTGCCGAGGATCTGCCCCATGCTTTCTTCGAGCTCGGCCTTGCTGACCGGCTGCGGCGAACGCATGAGCGGCAAGGCCAGCAGCACCGCCAGAATGGCCGCTGCAAAGATCAGGAAGGTGTTCTGCCAGCTGGTAAAACTGAGAATCCATTCCGCGAGCGGCGCGCCAAAAACCTGCCCGGCGCTGCCTGCAGCCGTCGCAATCGCCAATGACATCGAGCGATTCTCATCGGAACTGGCGCGGCCCACAACGGCCAGGATCACGCCAAACCCGGTCCCGGCCACGCCAAAACCAACCAGCACCTCATAGAGCTGATGCGCCTCTGGTGTGACCGCAAAGGACGACAGCACAAGGCCCGCCGCATAGATCAGCGCGCCCAGAACGATGGCCTTGCGATCACCGATCTTTTCCGCCAATGCCCCAAACAACGGCTGCCCGATACCCCAGGCCAGGTTCTGGATGGCGATCGCCATTGAAAATTCTGCGCGCAGCCAGCCAAATTCTTCGGCAATGGGAATCTGAAAGACACCAAAACTTGCCCGGATCGCAAACGACACAAGGATAATCAGGCAACCGACGATGAGGACGGGTGTAAACAGGGGCGTACGGGTCATCAAAACCTCCCAAAGCTCCCCCCATCATGCGAAAGATGTGCCCCAATTCAAATCAGTTTTTGTGCAACCTCCCGTCACGGGCTGTGATGCAGCACTGCGCCGCTTCCCAAATTCTGCGCGGCAGGCTATCCAAAGCGCATGAAAACGCTCGAACAGATTTATTCGGACCTGGTGACCCAGGGCAAACTTTCGCATGACCCGGCGCAAGAAGCGGTGCTGCCTGAATTTGACCGAATCCGTGCGGCCCTGAACGCCCCGGTGCCCAAACGATCCTGGTTCAAAAAACCCAAGATTGAGCCGGTCAAAGGCCTGTATCTGTGGGGCGGTGTCGGGCGCGGCAAGTCCATGTTGATGGATCTTTTTGTTGATCACCTCGACGTGCCCGCGCGGCGCGTGCATTTTCACGCCTTCATGCAGGAAATTCACGCCGGCATGCATGCGGCACGCCAAGACGGGGTGGAAGATGCGCTGGCCCCGGTTGCCGCCAAAGTGGCCGAGGATGTGCGGCTGTTGGCCTTTGATGAAATGCAGATCACTGACATCACCGACGCGATGATTGTCGGACGGCTGTTTGAGATGCTGTTTGACGCGGGCGTCACGGTTGTCACCACCTCAAACCGGGTGCCCGATGACCTTTACAAAAACGGCCTGAACCGGCAGCTTTTCTTGCCCTTCATCGACATTTTGAAAGACCAGATGGTGGTTTGGGAAATGGTGTCGCCCACGGATTATCGGCAAAACCGCCTGTCCGGCAAACAGGTCTATTTCGTGCAAGCCCGCGGCGAGGCCAGCGCGCAGATGCGTCAAATTTTCGAAGACCTCAGCGGCGGCAATGCACGCCCCTTGATGCTGACCGTAAAGGGACGCGAAGTTGAAATCCCCGCCTATCGCAACGGCGTGGGCCGCGCCAGTTTCTTTGATCTCTGCGGCAAGATGCTGGGGCCTGCCGACTACCTTGCCATCGCAGAGGCCCTGAAAGTGCTGGTGCTTGAGGATATCCCCAACCTCAGCCGCAATAACTTTAACGAAGCGAAGCGCTTCGTGACGCTGATTGACGCGCTGTATGAGGCCAAGGTCCGGCTGATCTGCTCTGCCGCTGCGCAGCCTGAAATGCTCTATCTGGAAGGCGAAGGCACGTTTGAATTTGAACGCACCGCCAGCCGGTTGCGCGAAATGCAGGATGCGGATTGGGGCCGAGATTCGGGCCAATAGCGCCATATAGAAACGAAACAGGGGACGCCGAAGCATCCCCTGAAACTCGATGAATTTTTGCCTGCATTTAGGAATAGATGCGCTGCTCGGCCACCTCTATCCCACTGCCATCATTGAAAAAAGTTCATTGAACCGACTATACGGCACCCGAATCGAATCGGTCAAGAGGTGATGATTCGATTTCCGCGAATCGGGCAGGTGCCGATTCGTAGAACTGAGTCGTTTCAACGGCTTACGCCGCAAAAAAATTATCCGTTTTCGCGCAGCACCGCCCCCGCAAGATAAAGGGAGCCGCAAATCAGCACCCGAGCCCGCGGCGACTGTGCCGCGATCTTGCTAAGAGCGCTGGCGACATCTTCGGAAATTTCGGCTGGCATACCGACCTGAGTGGCTGCCAAGGCCGTCGCCTCCGCCGGGAGCGTATTGGCCTCACCCGGGATCGACACAGCGGTCAAGCGTGCCACATGTGGCTTCATCGGGCTGAGATATCCGGCGATATCCTTGGTGTTCAACATGCCGCAAATCAGGTGGGTTTCCCGCTCTGGCAGCGTTGCCAAAAGCGCAGCAATCGCCTCGCCCGCGGCGGCGTTGTGCCCACCGTCCAGCCACAGTTCAATCTCTGGCGCCGCCTCAACCAGCGGGCCGGTTTTCAATCGTTGCATACGCGCGGGCCAATGCGCCTCGCACATCGCCGCCTCGCAGGCCGCTTCATCCGCACCCAGATGGCGCAGGGTGGCCAGCGCGGCCCCCGCGTTGATCACCTGATGCGCGCCCAAAAGCGCGGGCATCGGCAAGTCCAGCAGGCCGGTGTCGTCTTGGAAAATCAAACGGCCGCGTTCGGTGCTGACATGCCAGTGCTGCCCATATGCGAGTAGCGGCGCGCCCAGCCGCATAGCGGTGGCTTCAATCACCTCCAGCGCGTCATCCTTCTGCGGGCCGACCACACAGGGCACGCCGCGTTTGATGATCCCCGCCTTTTCACCAGCGATCTTGGCCAGCGTATTGCCCAGGAATTGCTCATGGTCAATCGACACCGGGGTGATCACGCTGACCTTGGGTGTCATCACATTTGTGGCGTCCAGACGCCCCCCCAGCCCGACCTCAAGCAAAGTGTAATCCGCCGGCGTGCGCGCAAAGGCCAGGAGCGCGGCGCAGGTGGTGATTTCGAAATAAGTGATATCGGTGCCGCCGTTCTTGGCATAACACTCATCGAGGATTTCGGTCAGCGCATCCTCAGAGATCAACTCTCCGGCCAGACGAATACGTTCGTGAAACCGCGCCAGATGTGGGGACGTATAGGCATGGGCGGTCTTGCCCATCGCCTCAATCCCGGCGCGGATCATCGCCAAAGTGGACCCTTTGCCATTGGTCCCGGCAATGTGAATCACCGGCGGCAGCTGATCCTGCGGATTGCCCAGCGCCGCAAGCAGACGCCACATGCGATCCAGCGTCAGATCAATAACCTTGGGGTGCAACGCCATCATGCGCTGCAAAATGGCGTCAGAGGTGTGGTCAGCCATGGCAGTATCCGTGAAATTTCAGCTGGCTACGGCCTTAGCGAAATTCCACGCCAAGCTCAACGGCAACAGGGATCAGGCTTTGGCGTCCGCCGGCGCTGGCGCTTCGGCCGTCGCCTTTTCAGCCTCGGCAACCTGCTCGGGCGATGGCAAATCGCCACTGACCGCAGGCGGCAGATCCATCAGCATCCGCACAATCGTGATCAGCTCTTCCCGCAGCTCGGTCCGTTTGGTCACACGGTCCAACATACCGTGATCCAACAGGTATTCGGCACGCTGGAAACCTTCGGGAAGTTGCTCGCCAATGGTTTGCTGAATAACGCGCGCGCCGGCAAAGCCGATCAGCGCGTTTGGCTCCGCAATCTGCACATCACCAAGCATCGCATAAGAGGCAGTCACACCCCCGGTGGTTGGATGGGTCAGCACAACGATATAGGGCAGACCGGCTTCTTTCAGCATCTGAACTGCAATGGTGGTGCGAGGCATTTGCATGAGGCCAAGGATGCCCTCTTGCATACGCGCGCCGCCCGCCGCGGAAAACAGAACCAGCGGGCGTTTCATCGCCACCGCACGTTCTGCCGCCGCCAGAATGGCATTGCCGACATACATCGACATCGAACCGCCCATGAACGAAAAATCCTGTGCGCAGGCCACGATCGGCGTGCGGCCAATGTCGCCCTCGGCCACCAGCATCGCTTCTTTTTCGCCGGTTTTCTTTTGCGCGGCTTTCATGCGCTCGGGGTATTTTTTCTGGTCTTTGAACTGCAGCGGGTCAGTGATTGGTGCCGGTACAGAAACTTCGGTGAAAATGCCGCCGTCAAACAACGCCTCAAACCGGTCACGCGGGGAAATGGCCATGTGATGATCACATTGCGTGCAGACGTTCAGGTTTTCTTTCAGCTCACGGTGAAACAGCATGGTGCCGCATTCGCCGCATTTGGACCACAGATTTTCCGGCACCTCACGGCGCGAGAAAATCGAATTGATCCGAGGACGGACGTAATTTGTGATCCAGTTCATACGAAGTACCCCTAATTCGCGAAACATTCACGAGATAAGCTGCAATGACAGGAATTGCAATCAACGCCTGATGGCAATGCGCCCCACAAGCCAAAAGCACAGAAGAAAGGGCAATTCAATGACCAATGCCATGCGCAGGATATCCGTGTCACCCGGCCCATAGCCGACGTGCAACAACGCAAGGCCATCCCAGTAGCCATAAAACGACATGATCAGGATCGAGGCGACATTATTGACGAAGTGCAGCGCCAATGCCGGGCCAAGGTTGCCCGCCCGCGCGGTCAAATCCGCCGCGATCACCCCAAACGCGGTCGCCCAAACCGCAACAAGTATGGCGTTATCGCCATAGGTCCCCGGCGCGTAGTGCAGCAAGCCAAAAAGCACACTGGGAACTGCCAACCAAACCACGGGATGGGCAAACCGCGCCGCCAGCTGGCTTTGAAGATACCCACGAAAGATCAGCTCTTCGGTGCTGATCTGAACAAAAATTGCGGCCAGCCCAAGTGGCAATAGCAAAAGCCAGCTGGCAAACCCCATGTGAAATTGCGGCTTCAGCGCCTCGGGGGTGGGCAGGATGAACACCACCGCCACCAACACAAGCGCCGGGCGCAACACCTTGAAGAAATCGCGAAAGGCGATGCGCAGCGGCCCGACAAGCCCAAGGATCGAGCGGCGGTGCACAAGGCGTGTCACCACCCAGAGCGCGGCGGCAGGCGCAAGAAAGGCAAAAAGCGTGATCAAGACAGCGCGGGCCGATGTGCCGTCACGCAGCTCAGCCATCAAGGTTGAGCCTTCGGAGGCATCCCGCAAGATCTGGACCAGCGCCAGGTTCAGCGCTGTGCTGGCAATCATCAGGCACAAAAACCCCAAAAGCAGACGCGGCACCCCTGCGCTGGCACGGGCCGGATCAATCAATTGCTGATGGTTCTGATATCGCGACATGCCCTTCACCTAGCGAGTTTCAGCCTATAGGTACAGCGCTTTGCTTGCTGGAATTTCCCCCTTGGGCTATCCCTTTGCCATCAGAATTTCGGGGTCCATATGTCGCGCCTTTCCAATCTTCGCACCATCGCGCTTTCTGTTCTGGTCTTCGGGGCACTGACCGCATGTGTGCCCACGGTCAGCGGCGATAGCACCGAGCGGCGCGGGTTCCTGTCTGGGCTTGAGCGGCCGGAACGCGACAATGCGAACCTTTTGCGCCAGCGCAAGCTCGCGGATGGCGCGGTTATCGTCAAAGCACCGAAACATTACTGCGTTGACCCGGCAGTTATTGGCACGGCGCATTTCGCGCTGATCGCCGAATGCGGCACGTTGCAAGGGGCCCCGGCGCAGCACCCGCAGGATCGGGGCATTCTGACGGTCAGCATCAGCAGCCCGCTGACCGAAGGCAGCCTGCCCAGAGATCTCGGGGCTGCTTTGGGCGAAGGTCAGCGATTTGACAGCCGTATCAATGGCCTGACGGTCAAACGCATCACCGACGCGCGCGCACAAACGCTTGCCGGGGCGGACCCAACCCATTGGCGCGGGGCGCTTTTGCTGAATGAACGGCTTGTCACCTTTGCGGTGTATGGCCCGGAGAACGGCGCCGTTCTGGGCGATGCCGGCCGTGTTTTGCTGGAAGAACTGGCGCGCAACACGCAGCGGTCAAGCCGCCTGCGTTAACCCCGCGCTGACCGCATCTGATCGGTCACAAAATACGCTGGAATGCTCCGGCCCGGAATTGGGCGTTTGTCTCATATAAACCAATCGGCTACACAATCATTAACAGCGGCGCGAATTGTTTCCGAGAACAGCGCGCTCAAAGAGACGAAAGACGGAACGGGGCCGTATGGGACAGCAATCGCGCAGTCTACTTCAGAAGTTCTTTCAACGCGGCGTGGCCCGGTTTTGGGCACAGGCCGCGCAAGAAGCGTCCGAAGCTGACCTGGCACAGCTGCGGCGACGCCGGTTTGCCGCGCGGCGGCTGCGCGCACATCTTGATACCCTGATCTCAATTGCGGATGGCCGTCTGGCCCTGCCGATCATCGGGTCAAACACCTTCCATAAACCCCATGGGACCGATTGGGCCTGGCGCCCGCATCTGTGGCGTGAAAGCCTGCCCGTTCAGGGCATGGTGGCCGTCCAAAGCCAGGAGGGCCTGGGCGATGAGGTCACGCTGTTTCACGACTGCAAAATCTCGGAACTGACCCTGCGCCAGCTGCGCAACCTGCGCGAAAAGGATCTTGCGCCTTTTGGGCTGCGCCTGGATGTTTTCCGCTTTGACGGCTCGTTCCTGTCGCTGGTGATCGAACTGCCCGAAGAGGCGTTGAGCAATCTGAACAAACATTACCTTGTGCGCATGGACACCATTGTAGAGATGGAAAAACCACTGGAAATTTTTGCGCGCCTCAACATCAAACATGGTCCCAATACCGAACAGATCGTGCGTGAACTGCCGTTGCACGAAGAAGACATCATGGTCGAATTTGACCTTGCCTATTCGCGCCTGAATGAAAAACGCATTGAAAAGGCCTGGATTGATCTGATTTTCGAGGGGCCGGAAATGAACCAAGTGATCCTGCGGGATGTCACCTTCAGCCGCCGCCCTCGCGCCGAAGTCTGAGGCGAGAAAGGAAACCACGATGAGCGCCTATAGCATCAGCAAGACCCGCCTTCTGGAAGGCATGTGGGAAGGCATTGTCACCGCCGAGACAGCGGACGCAGATCAACCGATCCTCGAAGTGACGCATCAAGACAAGCCGCTCGAAAAAATCGGCCTGACCGAACGTGGTGAAGGCCATTGGAATTTGCGCATTCCGATCCCCGCGACGCTGATCGCAGATGGCGTCCATACCATCCTGATCCGCGATCAGCAGGCGCAGCAGACATTGGACACGATCACCATTGTCGCTGGCGAACCCCTGGCCGAGGATATTCGCGCCGAAATGGACCTGCTGCGCGCCGAACTTGATATGCTCAAACGCGCCTTCCGCCGCCATTGTCTGGAAACGAGCTGAACAAAAGGTTGACGCAACCGCCCTTTACGTCACGTAGCCAATGACAGCACTGGGCAAACCCGGCAGTCTTTCCGCAAGACTTTCGGAGAATGACATGACCGGCCATCCACATCTTTTTGCCCCGCTCGACCTGGGGTTCACCACGCTGAAAAACCGTGTGTTGATGGGCTCAATGCACACGGGTCTGGAAGAAACCAAAGATTGGAATCGCGTCGCCGAATTTTACGCCGATCGGGCGCGCGGCGGTGTTGGCCTGATGGTGACAGGGGGCATGGCCCCAAATGCCGAAGGCGGCGTTTTTCCCGGCGCGGCAGGCCTGTTCAGCGATCAGGACATCGCCAATCACCGCATTGTCACCGACCGCGTGCACGCCAATGGCGGCAAAATCGCGATGCAGATCCTGCATGCCGGGCGCTATGCCTACGGGCCGAATTGCGTCAGCGCCTCGGCGATCAAATCCCCGATCTCTCCCTTCCCGCCCAAAGAGCTGGACGAAGCGGGCATCGAAAAGCAGATCGCTGATTTCGTAACGGCCACCCTGCGCGCCCGCGAGGCGGGCTATGACGGCGTTGAGATCATGGGATCTGAGGGGTATTTCCTCAATCAGTTCCTCGTGCGCCACACCAACAAGCGCACCGACCGATGGGGCGGCAGCTATGAGAACCGCATGCGCCTGCCGCTGGAGGTGGTGCGCCGGTGCCGCGACGCGGTTGGGCCGGACTTCATCATTATCTATCGCATCAGCATGATTGATCTGGTGCCCGAGGGGTCCACCCACGACGAGGTGGTGACGCTGGCGCAAGCGATCGAAGCGGCGGGCGCGACGCTGCTCAATACCGGCATCGGCTGGCACGAAGCGCGCATTCCCACGATTGCCACCAGCGTGCCGCGCCGCGCTTTTGCCTGGGTGACACAGAAATTGATGGGCAAAGTGTCGATCCCCATCATTGCCAGCAACCGTATCAACACGCCAGCCGTGGTCGAAACCGTGCTGGCCGAGGGCTGCGCCGATATGGTCAGCATGGCGCGCCCCTTTCTGGCCGACAGCCATTTCATCGCCAAGGCCCTGGCCGGGCGCGCAGATACCATCGCGCCTTGCATCGCCTGCAATCAGGCCTGCCTTGATCACACGTTCAGCGGCAAAATCTCGACCTGCCTCGTGAACCCCCGCGCCTGCTATGAAACCGAGATTACCATCACTAAGGCAGAGACCCACAAAACCGTCGCTGTAGTCGGCGCTGGCCCGGCAGGCCTCTCAGCCGCGATGACAGCCGCCGAACGCGGCCATAGGGTCACATTGTTTGACCGCGCCGATCAGATTGGCGGGCAACTCAACGTTGCCAAACAGGTGCCCGGCAAAGAAGAGTTCTTTGGCCTCGTCAATTGGTTTGACACGATGCTCACCGAACTCGGCGTCACCCGCAAGCTGGGCGCATCCGTCACAGCAGAGAGATTGCGTGGGTTTGACGAGGTGATCATTGCCACCGGGGTATCGCCGCGGGTGCCGGATATCGCGGGCATTACCCACCCGAAAGTCGTGGGATATCTGGACGTGCTGCGCGGGCAGGCTGATGTCGGGCAGAATGTCGCCATCATCGGCGCGGGCGGTATCGGCTTTGATGTCGCCGAATATCTGGTGCATGCGGGCGAGAGCCCAAGCCTGTCCATCCCGGACTGGATGCAGGAATGGGGCGTGGCCGATCCGGCAGAGCATCGCGGCGGCATCGCGCCCGAAGGCGCGCAGCCTGCACCGCCCGCCCGCAAGGTTGTGCTTCTGCAACGCCGCGCCAAGGCGCTTGGCAAAGATCTGGGCAAGACCACAGGCTGGATTCACCGCATGGCTTTGCGCCACAAGGATGTGCGCATGCTCGGCGGCGTCAATTACGAGAAAATCGACGATGCCGGATTGCACATCAGCTTTGGCGCGGCCCGCGAACGGCCCGAGGTGCTTCATGTGGACACGGTGGTCATCTGTGCGGGCCAGTTGCCCGAGCGCAGCCTCGCAGACGCGCTGATCGAAGAAGGGCGTAGCTGCCATGTGATTGGCGGGGCGGATGTGGCGGCGGAACTGGATGCCAAACGCGCGATTGATCAGGGCGTCCGGCTGGCCGCGACTCTCTGAACCCTGTCAGCCATGGGTTGCGCGGCTGTCCTGCGGGGCCTCCGCGCGATCCGTCATGCCGTAATCACGCATCACGTGAAGCACCTTGAGGCGGTAGTCGCGGAAGATCCCTGCGCGCCCGGCCGTCTGCGCGCCGCGGTGTTTGTCGAGCTGCCGCCAGGCATCCAGCGCGGTTTCGTCGCGATAATAGGACAGCGACAGAAGCTTGCCGGGATTTGTGAGACTTTGAAAGCGTTCAACCGAGATGAACCCATCGATCTGCGACAGCAGCGGCTTCAGCTCTTCGGCAATGGCCAGATAATCCGCTTTGCGCCCGTCGGCGATTTCCACTTCGAATATGACGGCAATCATCGCGTGTCCCCATGTGGCGCTGACACCAGTTTCAGAAATGTCCGGTCCTCACGCAATATGAAACGCTCGGATTGGGCAAATTCATAGTTTTCTCGCCCGAGAGGGTCCGCAGCGAGCCGCGCGCGATAGGCTTCGTAATCGGCGAGGCTCGCGACATTATAGATCCCATAGGCCAATGTGGTGGACCCTTCGTGCGGGGCATAATAGCCAATCAGGTCCGCGCCGTTGCGCGGGATGGCTGTGCCCCAGTTGCGGGCATATTGCGCAAATTGGGCGTGCTTTGTGGGATCGATATGGTAGCGAATGATGCAGGTCAGCATGGGGGTCTCCTGTTTTCTCGAAGTATAGGCACTTGCCCTGCGGGCATGCTTCGGCAATGATCGAAGTATGAAAGAAGGTCCGAATATCGCCGAAGTCGCCGCGCTGATCGGTGATCCCGCGCGCGCCAACATTTTGACGGCACTGATGAGCGGCAAGGCCCTCACAGCCAGTGAATTGGCGCTTGAGGCTGGTGTCACCCCGCAAACGGCCAGCAGCCACCTGGCCAAACTTGAGCGTGGCGGATTGGTCGCGCCGCGCAAGTCGGGGCGGCACAAATACTTTTCATTGACCAGCGACGCAGTGGCCGAAACGCTGGAGGCGCTGATGGGTCTGGCCGCCGGGCACGGCCAATTGCGCAGCCGGCCCGGGCCGCGCGATGTCGCGATGCGGCGCGCGCGCGTGTGTTATGACCATCTTGCCGGGGACATGGGCGTTGCAATGTACGACTCGCTTTTGCGGCGCGGTCACATCAACGCAAACCCAAACGCCATAATCTTGACAGAATCCGGCAAGGCTTTTGTTTCCGAATTCGGGATTGATTTGGCGTCCCTGCCCCCAAGCAAAGCCCCGCTTTGTCGCGCCTGTTTGGATTGGAGCGCCCGGACATCTCATCTGGCCGGGCAATTGGGCCGCGCCTTTCTGTCCCATTTTATAACGCGCGGATGGACGCGGCGGATCGAAAACAGCCGAACGCTCGTGTTTACACCAGAGGGACAGCGTGCCTTTAGTGCTCTCTTTGAGCTGCGCGCGGATCACCCCTGAAATCGAAACAGCGCTGTTTCCACCTGTTGCACGATCCGCGACAAAACCCAGATATTGTCTGCACCCCGCCCCTTTCATGCCCCATTTCAGGTTCAATCATTGAAGGAACAAGAAATGTCATCAAGGAACGCGAGATGGATCGCCTTACGGAAATGGAAGCCTTTGCCACGGTCGTTGACCAGGGTGGATTTACGGATGCCGCGAAAAAGATGGGCATCTCTAAATCGGCTGTCTCCAAACATGTTTCCAGTCTGGAAGCGCGCCTTGGAGCGCGGCTTCTTAATCGCACCACGCGGCGCGTCAGTCCGACGGAAATTGGCCTTGCCTATTACGATCGCGCCCGCCGCGTTCTGAATGATGCTGGCGAGGCGGATGCACTGGTGACATCCATGCAAACCGCGCCATCAGGGTTGCTGCGCATCAGTGTTGCGACCGATTTTGGTGTCAATCATCTGTCTCCGGTGCTGGGCGAATTCCTCGCGGATTTCCCTGAAATCACCGTGAACATGGTGCTGAACAACCGCTATGTTGAACTGATCTCGGAAGGCTTTGACATGGCAATCCGCATTGGCGAGCTGGAAGACAGCTCACTGCGGGCCCGCAAGCTGACCGAAACCACCAAACGCATGATCGCAAGCCCGGACTATCTGGAAAAACACGGGCGGCCGCAAAAGATTGATGATCTGAACGAGCACAAGCTGCTGCATTATTCCAGCCAGTCCAATGGCGCTGTCTGGAAGCTGACCGCCCCCTCCGGCGAAAAACGGCAGGTCCGCACCGCGGGCTGGCTGTCGGTGAATGACGGGCAATCGCTGCTGAACGCGGCCATCGCCGGACTGGGCATCGCCTATCTGCCAAGCTTTCTTTACGCCGAAGCGATGGAGCAAGGCCTGGTCGTCGATGCGATCCCCGAGCTTCCGATGGAAACGCAAGGCATCTACGCGGTGTATCCCCCCGGCCGATTTACCCAGCCCAAGGTCCGCGCCTTTATTGATTTTCTGGTCAATGCCTTTGCCGAAAAAGGCCCAACTGACTGGTAACAGAATTTCCCGCGGCTTTTCACAAAGCCTTCCTGCCCCAGCAACAGCTGGGGCTTTTTTCATGTTTGCATGATGACCTCCGCAGTCGCTTTGGCTATGCACAGGCAAAGCTTTCCCAAGGAGTGGTTCATGAGCCAAGACATTCATTCTACAGAGTATAATTTTTCCGCCCGGCAGGCATTGGTCGGCGCACAGATGTTGTTTGTGGCCTTTGGTGCGCTGGTGCTGGTGCCATTGTTGACAGGGCTGGACCCAAGCGTTGCCTTGTTCACTGCTGGTTTGGGCACGCTGATCTTTCAGATCACCACCCGCGGCAAAGTGCCGGTCTTTCTGGCGTCGTCATTCGCCTTTATCGCGCCGATTATCTATGGCGTGCAAACCTGGGGCCTTGCGGCGACCACTGGCGGTCTTGCCGCAGCGGGCCTGCTCTATGTCGTGATCAGCTTTCTCATCCGTTTCTTTGGCAGTGACTGGCTGCATCGTTACTTGCCGGCTGTGGTGGTTGGCCCGGTCATCATGGTGATCGGTCTTGCGCTGGCGCCTGTTGCGATCAACATGGCGACGGGCCTTGCGGGGGATACGCAGATCATGCCGAAATCCACCGCGCTTATTCTCGCGGGTGTTTCACTGGGAACCACGGTGTTCTTTGCCCTGCGCGGCAAAGGCATGATGCGCATTGTCCCGATCATTTTTGGCGTGATCGCCGGATATCTCGCCGCGCTCATCATGGGGGCCGTCACCGGACAAACCCTGATCGACACCGCGCCGGTTGCCAATGCGCCCTGGCTGGCCATACCGGCCTTTGTTGCGCCAGAGCTTAACTGGGCCGCGATCCTGTTTATCCTGCCCGTCGCCATCGCCCCGGCCATCGAGCATTTCGGCGACATCATCGCCATCGGTGGCGTCACCAAGAAAGACTATCTGAAGACCCCCGGCATTCAGAACACCATGCTGGGCGATGGTCTGGCCACGACCTTTGCGGGCCTGCTGGGTGGGCCACCCAACACCACATATTCCGAAGTCACCGGGGCCGTGACGCTGACCCGCGCGTTTAACCCGGCCGTGATGACATGGGCAGCGCTATTTGCGATCGCGTTTTCGTTCATTGGCAAGATCAGCGGCGCGCTGTCGACCATTCCGATGCCGGTGATGGGCGGGATCATGATCCTGATGTTCGGCATGGTGACGGTTGTCGGCCTGACCGTGTTGACCAAGATCGGCAGCGAAGACCTGTCAGAACCGCGCAATATGGTGATTGTTTCCGTCATCCTGGTGATCGGCCTGGGCGGATTGGCGATCCCCTTTGGCGAAAGCTTCACGCTTTCGGGGATTGGTCTGGCGGGGATTGCAGGCATTCTGCTCAATCTCATCCTGCCAAAATCGCGGCAGGACGCTTAACAGGCGGCGACAAAAACAAAAAAACCGGGCGCTTTGCCCGGTTTTCCTTTGCAAGGCCGCGGGCCTCAGCCCGCTTTTTTCAGATCTGCGATCAACCCGTCGATATTGCCGCGGTTCTTATCCAGCATAGCGCCAATTTCGCTCTTTTCGGTCAGGCGCAGGCTGATGCCTTCGATCACCATGTCAAAGAACAGGTCTTTGCCGGATTTATCAGACACAAGAAAGTTCACGCCAAACGGCGATTGACCGGGCAGAATGGCGGTCGCCTGCACCTCAAAGAAGCTTTTGACCTGGCGCCCGCCGGTCACTTCGATCCGGCCACCCACAAATTCATTGAACCGCTTGCCATATTTGCGCGAGATATAGCCCGTGAAGGCCGACACATAAGCGCGCTCTTGGCTGGCAGACAGGCGGCGTGCATCCGCGCCCAGCGCAGAACGCGCGATGATGTTCACATCACCATAGCGCTTAAAAATCGCCTCAAAATCCGCGATCATGCCGGACAAGGATTTGCCCGAGGCAATCACCCGGTTGATATCGACGACAACCTTGTTCACCAAAACTTCTGCCTGCGCCGTGGTCAGCGCAAAGGCTTGCATCGGCAGCAGCGCCAGCGCTGCGGCAGATGCGATAAACTCACGTCGTTTCATTGCGTCACCTATTACTCTGCATAAGGATCGTCATATGGATCTAGATAGGTCGCCTCTGACGATCCGCCAAGTTCAAACCTGCGATTTTGCAAATAAAGAATGCGGGCCTGCGCATAGCTGTCAGCACTTTCATAGAGCACGGAATCGATAGTGCCCCGCAACTCATAGCGTTGCCCCATGCGGTCAGCGACATTTGCCACCGTGCCGATATATTTTTCCGGGCGCGGCAGAATGACAGAAACCGGATCCAGCGTGAAATCCAGAATGGTCCCGATGGTGTCGCGCTCTGTCGAGGGGCCAAGGAGCGGCAGCTCAACATAGGCACCTTCTTTCATGCCCCAAACATGAAACGTCTCGCCAAAATCGGTCTCGCGACGCGGCACATGAACTGCGGTGGCCGGATCGCCGATGCCGCCAAGGCCGAACACCGTGTTGAACACCAACCGAAAGCTATTGGCCCCCGCGCCCTTCAGGTCGCCCTGCAACAGGTTGTTCACGATATCGGCAGGCAGCGAAAGGTGATCGGAAAAGTTGGAAACCAAAAGGCGCGCATCTTCGTGCACGACCGTGCCATAGCCGTTGGAAACCGGCCTAAAGACAATCTTATCAACTTTACGGTTGAATTCATGGACCTTCCGATTCGACGCCTCTTGCGGGTCATAAATCGCGTCGGAGGACACAGATCCATCGTTTGCTGCACAGGCAGCAACCATCAGACAAGAAAGCGAAATAGCGATTGCACGACCGAAAGATGTCAGCCGGGCGCGGAAAAATGGCAGCACGGTAATTCTCAATTTAAGACTGTTGGTCCCCATTTAGTTTACAGCGAGGGCCCGGGTACACCCAGCTTAGTTTTCATCACGGCGATGTTGCAATGCAGTAACAGGCACTTTCCCGCCAAATAATTGCACAAATGCTCAGAAATTCGAAAGGCGGCATGACAGAGACAGCCTCATCATCTGGCAAGAAGGAATTGCAGAGCGCGCTCAGGCGCTATCGTGTGTATGTCTGGGCTGTCGCATTGTTCAGCGCGGTGGCGAATCTGCTGATGCTGACAGGGCCGCTGTACATGCTGCAGGTCTATGATCGTGTGCTCAGCAGTGGATCAGTTGAAACCCTCGTTGGCCTGACCCTGATTGTTGTGTTTCTCTACGTGATGATGGGCGCGCTGGACTATCTGCGTGGCCGGATCTTGGCCCGCGTGGCCGCGCGGCTTCAGACTCAGGTTGAGCAGCGCGTATTTCACGCCGCCCTTGCGCCCGCGCCACAGGGAAAACGGGCACAGGGCGATACGGCGCTTGCGGACTTAGAGGCGATCACCCGATTTCTCAGCTCCCCGGCCTGCATTGCGATTCTGGATCTGCCCTGGACACCAATTTTCCTGGCAGGGATTTCATTTTTTCACCCGCTGCTTGGCCTGCTGGCGCTCTGCGGCGGCGGCGTTTTGGTCTTATTCGCCATCCTGAACCAGATATTGACGCGCGGTCCAGCGGCAGAGGCGAGCCAAAGAACGCAACACGCCACCGCCCTGGCCGAACAGCAACGCAGCGAAGCTGAAATGCTGCGCAATCTGGGCATGCAAGCCAATGCTTTTGAACGGTGGCGACAGGCCCGGCAGAACGCCCGATCCGCAGACAGGCGCGCCTCTGACATGGGCGCGCGGTTTAATGCGCTTATCAAGGTCTGCCGCCTGATCCTGCAATCCGCGATGCTGGGACTTGGGGCCTATCTGGTCCTGCACGGCCAATTTTCTGCGGGTGCCATGATCGCAGGGTCGATCCTGCTGGGGCGTGCCTTGGCCCCGGTCGAGGCACTGATTGCCAATTGGCAAGTTTTGCAGCGGGCGCAGTCCGGCTGGGCGTCTTTGGCCCGTCTGTTGTCCCAACATCCGCCGCCTCGCAGGCCCATCGATCTGCCCAAACCCGGCGCAAATCTTGTGGTGGACGGGCTGACCATTGTGCCACCCGGCCAGACGCGCCCGACGCTTCGGTTGATTTCTTTTTCAATCACGCCGGGTCAGGCCGTGGGCGTCATTGGCCCTTCGGCCGCCGGGAAATCGACTCTGGCGCGGGCGATTACCGCCAACTGGGCCCCGGTGAGCGGCACGATACGGCTTGGCGGCGCTGCCCTTGATCAATACGCGCCCGAGGCGCTTAGCGAATATATCGGCTATCTGCCGCAGCGCGTTCAGCTCTTTGATGGCACCATCGCCGAGAATATCGCGCGCCTGTCCCCTGAAGCCGACGCCACCCGCGTCGTTGCCGCGGCAAAGCGGGCCGATGCCCATGACATGATTGTCGGTCTGCCGCACGGGTATGACACGCAGATCGACGCTGGGCGCGAGGCGCTTTCGGGCGGGCAGATCCAACGCATTGCCCTGGCGCGTGCGCTTTATTCCGAACCGCTCCTGGTGGTGCTGGATGAGCCGAATTCAAACCTCGACCACCCCGGGGCCGAGGCGCTGAACGCTGCGATCCGTGCGCTCAAGGCCGCGGGCCGCGCGGTGCTGATCATGGCGCATCGTCCCGCCGCCATTCGCGAATGCGATATGCTGATGCTACTGGATGGCGGCACCATGAAATCCTTTGGGCCGCGCGATACTGTCCTGCGTAATGTCGTCAGCAACCATACCGATGTGCAGCCCAATCAGGCCACGGGGCTCGCCGGCTGATGGCGCGGCGCGAGGCAGATCATATGCCACGTTTGGTGATCATGGGCCTTGTCCTGATCTGGGTGATGATCGGCGGCTTTGGGCTCTGGGCGGCCCAAACGCAGCTTGCCGCCGCCATCATCGCCGAAGGCACGTTGACCAGTTCGGCGGCGCGGCAGCTTGTTCAGCACCCCCAAGGCGGGCAAATTGCCGAATTGCGCATCGCCGAAGGGGATACAGTGCGCGCCGGGCAGCCCTTGCTGATCCTGCGTGGGCAGCGGCTCGCATCAGAGGTCAGCGTCATGGAGGGCCAGTTGTTTGAGCTTCTGGCGCGCCGCGCGCGGCTGGAAGCAGAGCGCGATGGGCTCAGCGCCCCGGTCTTTGCGCCCCGCTTGCTGCGCCGGGCGGCAACCCACCCCGACATTGACGAACTCATCAAAGGGCAAGCGCGGCTGTTCACTGCGCGCCGGGACAGTCTGCGCCAGACGCATATGCAGCTCACGCTCAAATTGGCCCAGATCGATGACCGCATGGCGGGCCTCACGGCACAGGAAACGGCACTTGATCGGCAATTCAACCTCATCAGCAAGGAACGGGCCTCGCAGAAAACCTTGCTGGAGCGCGGGCTGACACAGGCGGCACGGGTGCTGGCGCTGGAGCGTGAAGAGGCGCGCCTGGCCGGGCAGCGCGGCGAATTGCGCGCCGTCCGCGCGCAGGCCAAAGGACAATCCCGCGAAATCACCCTCGAAAGAGAACGTGCAACCGCCGCCTATCGAGAAGAGGCAATCACCACGCTGCGCGACCTGCAATACCGCGAGATCGAATTGACCGAACGCTTGTCCGATCTGCAAGATCGCGCGGGCGACAAAATCATCCGCGCGCCTGTTTCGGGCGTGGTACATGACCTGGCAGTGCACTCGGTGGGCGCTGTGATCCGCCCTGCCGACATCTTGATGGCCATTGTACCGCAAAACAAGCTGACCCTCGTCACCGTAAAACTCCCCCCCGCGCAGGCGGACCAGGCCTATGCTGGGCAACAGGTGGATGTCGTTTTTCCGGGCCTGGACCAGCGGCAAACATCCAAAATGACCGGAGAGGTCACGCGCATCTCTGCTGATGTGTTGGAGGATGCCCGCAGCGGCCAGCCCTATTACAGTGCCGAAATACGGCTGTCGGAGGCCGCGCTCGACGCCCTTCCCAGCGACGTTGCCCTGCGCCCCGGCATGCCGGTGCAAAGCTTTTTGAGGATCAAAGAGCGCTCCGCCCTGGCCTATCTGCTGGAACCCTTCACCAGCTATTTCGAAACAGCGTTTCGGGAAAACTAAGGTCGGTGACGTTTCGCCCTTCTCATTCATTTCGGCCCGCACTAGCCTGCGCGCAATTGCGAAGGAGAGTTCAACATGAGCGGTTTTGAAACCAAATTGGCCGAAATGGGCATCACCCTGCCTGACGCGCCTGCGCCTGCTGCCAACTATGTGCCCTATGTTCAGGTCGGTGACTTGGTGCATGTCTCTGGGCAGATTCCCGTGACCGCTAATGGCATGATCATCGGCAAACTCGGTGACACGATGGATACCGAAGCAGGCGCAGAAGCAGCAAAAACCTGCGCCATTGCGCTGCTCGCGCAGGTCAAGGCGGCCTGCGGCGGCGATCTAGATCGACTGGTGCGCGTGGTCAAACTGGTCGGCTTTGTCAATTCGACCCCCGCATTTGGCGATCAGCCCAAGGTCATCAACGGCGCATCCGATTTCCTGGCCGAAGCGTTGGGCGACGCAGGGCGGCACGCCCGATCTGCCGTCTCCGCGGCCGCGCTGCCTTTTGGGGTCGCTGTGGAAATCGAAGGCATTTTCCAGATCAAATGACCCAGCTCGATCCCGGGTTTCTCAAACATCCCATCGCGCATCGCGCGCTGCATGATGTGTCAGACGGGCGGCCAGAAAACAGTCGCGCGGCGATCCGCGCGGCCATCGCCGCAGGTTACGGCATCGAAATCGATCTGCAGCCCGCGCAGGATGGCACGCCGATGGTGTTTCATGACTATGGGCTGGAGCGGCTGGCGCAGGGCACCGGCCGCATTCGCAACACCACCGTGGCAGACCTCAGCACCATCCGGCTCAAAGGGGGCGATGAAACAATCCCCACACTTGCCGAGGTGCTGACACTGGTGGATGGGCAGGTGCCGCTGCTGATCGAGTTCAAGGACCAGGACGGGCAGATGGGCCCGAACGTGGGCGATCTGGAAACCAAGGCTGCGGAGGTGTTGCGGGAGTATTCTGGCCCGCTTGCGGTGATGTCATTTAACCCGCATTCGGTTGCGAAACTCGCCGAGGTGCTGCCCGATGTACCGCGTGGCCTTGTGACCAGCGCCTATGATCCGGCAAATTGGTCCCCCCTGCCCGCTACGGTCTGCACCCGTTTGCGCGCCATCCCGGATTATGAGGCCGTTGGCGCATGTTTCATCAGCCATGAGGTCGCCGATCTGGCCCGGCCGCGTGTGGCTGCGCTGAAAGCGGCCGGGGCGCATATCCTGTGCTGGACCGTCAAAAGCCCCGAAAACGAGGCAGAAGCGCGCAAGATTGCAGAAAACATCACCTTTGAACAATATCTTGCCGCCCATCCGGCTTGATTAAGCAAGCGGCGGGGCCAACTATGGAATGGCAGGGGGCAGACATGCGCGATACCGCCATCACCATTGAGGTTCATCCAAGCCTGAAAGGCATTCCGGCGAGCGATTGGGATGCCTGCGCAGACCCGGCGGCGCGCGCCGGACAGCGCCCGCTTGATCCCTTTACCACCCACCGCTTTCTGCTGGCGCTGGAAGACAGCGGGTCGGTTGGTCCGGGCACGGGCTGGCAGCCGCAATATCTTGCGGCGTATACCGAGCATCAGCTGATCGCCTGCGCACCGCTTTATGCCAAGGGTCACAGCCAGGGCGAATATATCTTTGATCATAACTGGGCCCATGCCTATGAGAACGCCGGCGGGCGCTATTATCCGAAGCTGCAGATTGCTGTCCCCTTTACCCCGGCCACCGGGCGGCGCTTTCTGGTCAGGCCGGGCTTTGAAGACATCGGAATGGCAGCATTGATGCAAGGCGCGGTCGAGATCGCGAACCGAAATCAGCTCAGCTCGTTGCATGCAACGTTTTGCACCGCCGCCGAGGTCGAGACCGGCGCATCGCTGGGGCTCATGCATCGCCGGGGCCAGCAATTTCACTGGACCAATGCCGACTATCCAAATTTTGATGCGTTCCTCGCCAGCCTCAATTCGCGCAAACGCAAAACCATCCGCAAAGAACGTGCACGGGCGCAGCGCTTTGGTGGCGAGCTGCGGCACTATACCGGGGACCAAATTCAGCCGGAACATTGGGACGCCATCTGGACGTTCTATCAGGACACCGGCAGCCGAAAATGGGGATCACCCTATCTGACGCGGGCGTTCTTTGACATCATGCATGAGACCATGCGCGATGACATCCTGCTGGTTCTGGCAGAACGTCACGGCAGCCCTATCGCCGGGGCCATGAATTTCATCGGGCGTGACACGTTGTTTGGTCGCTATTGGGGCTGTATCGAACATCATGACTGCCTGCATTTCGAAGTCTGCTATTATCAGGCGATGGACTGGGCGATTGCCCATGGGCTTGCCAAGGTGGAGGCCGGCGCGCAGGGCGAACACAAACTAGCGCGCGGCTATTTGCCTGCAGAAACCCACTCATTGCATTGGATCGCTGATCCGGGATTTGCCGAAGCCATTGACAGATATCTGGTCGCAGAGCGGGAGGCCGTCAGCGAAGAGATCGAAGTGATGACCCGCTTTGGGCCGTTTCGCAACGAACACCGGGAGGAACAGGAATGACCGAAATTCTGAGCACCGCAGCGCGCGACGCCATGCTTGGCCCGCTTTTGGACAGTGGCTGGTCTGTGCTGGAAGATCGGGATGCCATCAGCAAGACCTTCACGTTTGAGAACTTTGTTGAGGCCTTTGGCTGGATGACCCAAGCTGCGATCTGGGCCGAAAAGTGGAACCATCATCCAGAATGGTGCAACACCTACAACAAGGTCACGGTTGTGCTGACCACGCATGATGTGGGCGGGCTGTCCGCGCAGGATGTGAAACTGGCGCGCAAAATGAACAGCCTATGAAAAACGGCGCATAACGCGCCGTTAGTCTAAAGTCGTTTCTCTGGGCCCGTTAGAGCGCGGCAACCATCGAGTCGCCCGAAGAAATGTCGCAGGTGCCGGGGGTTTCTTCGGCTTCAATGGCTTTGACCACACCGTCTTCGGCCACCAACGCATAGCGTTTTGAACGATCGTGAAAGCCAATGTCAGGGGCCGAAAAATTCATGCCTGCGGCTTTGGTGAACTCGCTTTTGACATCCGCCAACGACACAATGCCCGCGTCGTTTGCGCCGGTTTGCTTTTCCCAGGCGGCCACAACAAACGGATCATTGACCGACAGGCAGATGACTTCGTCCACGCCTTTGGCCTTCAGCGCATCCATATTGCGAATAAAGCTGGGCACATGCGCGGTCGAGCAGGTACCTGTAAAGGCCCCTGGCAGACCAAATAGCACCACCTTGCGACCTGCGGTCAGGCTTGAGAGTGCCACGCTTTCCGGGCCATTTGCCCCAAGGCGTGAGAGGGTGGCGTCTGGCAATTTACCCCCGATAGTAATGGTCACTTGGCATCTCCTGTTTGCGTTACCTAGACCTCGGATATAGGGTCTGCGATCAAAGCGGCAAGGAAAAACATAGGGTAAGTCATGACGCATGTCATCGTGGTGGGGGCCGGGCAGGCCGGGGCATCCTGCGTTGCAAAGCTGCGCAACGACGGGTTTGACGGGCAGATCACATTGATCGGTGCCGAAACCGCGCTGCCTTATCAGCGCCCGCCGCTGTCCAAGGCCTATTTGCTGGGCGATATGGCGTTGGACCGGCTCTATCTCAGGCCGCGCTCTTTTTATGACGAACAGAATATCGATCTGCGCCTTGGCCAGACCGTGACGGACATCGACGCCGGGCAGCAGGTTCTGAGGGTGGGGGATGATACGCTGAACTATGATCACCTTGTGCTGACCACCGGATCAACGCCGCGCGCCTTGCCCGCCGCCATCGGTGGCGATCTGGAGGGCGTTTATACCGTCCGTGACCTAGCGGATGCCGATGCGATGGCACCGCAATTTCAGGCCGGAAAACACGCGCTGATTGTGGGCGGCGGTTACATTGGCCTCGAAGCGGCGGCGGTGGCCGCGCAAAAAGGGCTGGAGGTCACATTGGTTGAAATGGCACCGCGTATCCTGCAGCGTGTGGCGGCCAAAGAAACCTCAGACTATTTCCGCGCATTGCACCAAGCGCATGGGGTGACGATCTTGGAAAACACCGGACTTGCGCGGCTGACGGGCCCCGCACATGTCACCGCCGCAGAATTGAGTGACGGCCAAAAACTTGAGGTTGATTTTGTCATTGTGGGCGTCGGGATTGCCCCCAATACCGCGTTGGCCGAAGCCGCTGGCTGCGCGCTCAACAATGGCATTGCCACCGATGAATACGGTGCAACAAGTATCGCCAACATCTGGGCCGCGGGCGATTGCGCCTCTTTCCCTTACCGGGGGCAGCGCATTCGCCTCGAAAGCGTACCAAATGCGATTGATCAGGCAGAATGTGTCGCGGCCAACATCATGGGCCACCAAAAATCCTATGTCGCCAAACCATGGTTCTGGTCCGATCAATATGACGTCAAACTGCAAATCGCGGGGCTTAATTCGGGGTATGATCACGTCATCAGCCGACCCGGCGCGGGCAGCGCCTCTTTCTGGTATTACGCAGGCCCGCAGCTCTTGGCGGTCGATGCCATGAACGCCCCGCGCGATTACATGATCGGCAAACGCCTGATCGAAGCGGGGAAATCGCCCGATCCGACCGTCCTTTCGGATCCGAACACGGACCTGAAAGCGCTGCTCAAAGCATGAGGATCATCGCAGGTACATATCGCGGGGTTGCCCTGGCATCGCTCGGCAAAGGCGATGCAGGCGCGCATTTGCGCCCCACGACGGACCGCGTGCGCGAAAGCCTGTTTAACGTGCTTATGGGCGGCAAATTTGGCGACCCGATTTCGGATGCGCATGTGCTCGATCTTTTTGCGGGCACCGGTGCCTTGGGTCTTGAGGCGCTGTCGCGCGGTGCCGCCAGCGTCACATTTGTCGATGATGGCCGCAAATCCCAGAGCCTTCTGCGCCAGAACATCAAAATCACCCGCAGTCAGGCGCAGACCACCCTGATTGCGCGCGATGCCAGACGGTTGCCTGTGCGCGATGGTGCGCCGTTTGATTTGGTGTTTCTTGACCCGCCCTATGGCAAAGGGTTGGGGCAAGCGGCGCTTGCCGTGCTGCGTGCGGGGGGCTGGCTCGCGCCCGAGGCTCTGATTGTTTTTGAAGAGAACGCACCGCAACTTGCGCCCGAGGGTTTCGCGCTTTTGGATCAGCGCAAATATGGCGATACCCACGTGACTTTTCTGGAAATGCACCGCTAACAGCGCTGTCGCGCCATCGTGATCACAAATCTGCTGTCATGTGCTACACTTAGCGCAGATCGCGGGCCGTCGGGTTGTGAGCGGACACGCACAAAAAGCATCGCTGTCTCAGCGGACACCTCGTCACAATGGCCTGCTTGTCCATGACAAGGAGGAGAACATGGTAGACACGATCGGCAATCCACTGTCCTGGGGGGCAAAAACCCTTGGCAGCGCCTCGCGCTCGGCGAGCGACGTTGCAACGCATCTGGGCGGCACTGTTGGGGCGCAGCCAAACATACAGGTCCTCAGCTGGCACCACGTCAAAACCGCGCTGCGGCTGGGCTGGCGGGATGTCATGCAATTTCGCAGCGATGTGCTTGCGCTATGTCTGGTGTACCCGGTCATAGGGATCGCGCTGGTCTACCTGGCGTTTGAGCAAGCGCTCTTGCCAATGCTCTTCCCGCTGGCCGCCGGGTTCGCGCTGCTTGGTCCGGTGGCGTCCATTGGCATGTATGAAATCAGTCGACAAAACGAAGGTACCGGCCGGGCCAATTGGGGGGCTGCCTTTGACGCGCTGCGCATGCGCGTCGTGGGCCCGGTGATGATGCTGGGACTCTTCCTGCTCTTCTGGTTCATGCTGTGGATGGCTGCCGCTTTTGCGATTTACAGCGTGACACTCGGCCCTGCGATGCCGCAAAGCACCGCAGCGTTTGTTAGTAGCGTGTTCACCACATCGGCAGGCTGGGCGATGATTGTCCTTGGCATGGCGGTTGGGGCCGGTTTTGCGGTGGTGGTCCTCATCGTGGCGGCCATCAGCTTTCCGATGCTGATTGATCGCCCTGTGGGCCTGCCGCAAGCGGTCATCACCTCGGCCAAGGTGTTCAAAACGAACCCCGTGATCATGCTAGGCTGGGGAGCCATCGTGGCGGCCTTATTGGCGCTGGCGTCGGTGCCGGTCTTTTTAGGTTTGGTTCTGGTCTTGCCGCTTCTGGGCCATGCCACCTGGCATCTTTATCGTTTTGCCATCGACTATGACTGACACACAAAAGGGCGCGACCTGCGCGCCCTTTGAATCCGGCCCCTGAAAGGATCAGGCGTAGGTCGGATGAAACTTGCCGGCTGGGGAGAGTGTAAAAATCTCAACCCCGCCTGATGTCACGCCCACCGAATGCTCAAACTGCGCAGACAGTGACTTGTCGCGTGTGACCGCTGTCCAGTCGTCCGCCAGCACTTTGGTTTCCGGGCGGCCAAGATTCACCATCGGTTCAATGGTAAAAAACATCCCTTCTTCCAGAACCGGACCGGTGCCAGGGCGACCGTAATGCAGCACATTAGGGGGCGAGTGGAACACCCGGCCTAGCCCGTGCCCGCAAAAATCACGCACCACGCTCATGCGGTTTCCTTCAGCATAGGACTGGATCGCATGTCCGATATCGCCAAAGGTATTGCCCGGCTTCACCGCCTCAATCCCTTTCATGAGCGCATCATGTGTCACCTGAATCAGCCGCTCGCATTTGCGCGACAGCTTCCCAGCCACATACATGCGGCTGGAATCGCCGTACCACCCATCAACGATGGTGGTCACATCGATATTCAGAATGTCACCATCCTTCAGCTTTTTGTCGCCGGGGATGCCATGGCAGACCACGTGGTTGACCGAAATGCAGCTCGCGTGCTGATAGCCTTTGTAACCGATGGTCGCCGAGGTCGCGCCCGCTTCGTTCACCTTATCGGTGATAATACGATCGATTTCGCCGGTGGTCTGACCGGGGAAAACATGTTCGGCAATCTCGTCCAGAATGCGTGCTGTCAGCGCGCCGGCCTTGTGCATGCCTGCATAATCCACCTCTTGGTGGATCGTGATCCCGTCGCGGGTTTTGCCGGCCCTGCCAATCATAGAGCGTCTCCGAGTCCTGTCATACGTTTTGACCTATTTAGGCGACCTTACCGCAAAGAACCAGAGGGGCTGCGTTCAAATGGCACGCGCTTGCCGATCAGAATCTCTTGCGGTGAAATCCGGCAATCATAGGCCAACACCTCAACCCCCGCCGCAATCGCGCGGTCAAATGCAGCCGCATAGGTCGGATCGATATCCTCGGCCAGCGTGACCTGCGCCACATCCGTTCGCTGCACCAGATAGAACATCATGGCGCGCTGCCCGCTTTGGGCAACCTCTGTCAGTTCTGCCAGATGTTTGGCCCCGCGCGCGGTCACACTATCGGGAAACTCGCCCAAACCCGGCGCGCGCAACAGTGTGACGCATTTGACCTCCAGATAGAGATCGGGCGCGCCCGTACGCTGCAGCAGAAAATCAATGCGGCTGTTCTGTCCATATTTTACCTCGGGCCGCACCGTCGCATAGTCGGCGAGCTCGGCAATTTCGCCAGCTTGCAAGGCCGCCTTGAGCGCCCGGTTTGGCACAGAGGTGTCCACGCCCGTAAAATGCCCATCCGCATGTTCCACCAAACGCCACCCATATTTGAGCTTTTTGCGCGGGTCATCGTTTGGCTCGAGCCAAATGCGCATCCCGGGGTCTTTCAACCCCAGCATCGAGCCTGGATTGGCACAATGCGCCGTGACCTCGCGACCATCCTCAAGGCGGACATCAGCGAGAAAACGTTTGTAGCGACGCAGCAACGTGGCGGGGATCAAGGGCTGTGCAAAAACCATAAGTCTGGCTAACCCAGCACATCGAAAATGCAAAGAGCCGCATTGGGTATTTGCCCGGGCCGAAAAAATGCCTATCTAGGCATAGGTAAACAAAGGACATCCCATGCCATCCAGCGACACCGCCGAGAAAATCCTTGATATCGCCGAACGCGCCGCGCGCCAGGGCGGGTATAATGCGTTTTCCTTTCGCGATATCGCCGCCGAAATCGGGATCAAATCTGCCTCAGTGCATTATCACTTTCCCACCAAGGAAGCACTCGGCGAAGCTTTGGCCGCGCGTTACACTGATCGTTTTCTTGCGGCGCTTGGCTCGCCCACTGACGCGGCGCCAGATGTCATGATCCGTCGATATATCGAGGCCTTTTCAAATGCGCTGAAGAACGACGGTCTGATGTGCCTGTGCGGCATGTTCGGCGCTGAAATCGAAGGGTTGCCAAGACCCGTCGCAAAAACAACGCGCGATTTTTTTGCGCGCAATTTTGTCTGGCTGCGGGCCGTCTATGCCAGTCAGGGCCAAACGAGCGAGCGATCAAAGGCCGCCGCTGCGCAGTTGATCGCCATTCTGGAGGGCGCGGTGATCCTGGCGCGTGCGATGGATGATCACACGCTGTTTGACGCTGCGACGGCCGATCTGACAGGCGCAAAATAACTTGCCCCGCCGCGCCGTCAGGGTATCTTGCGGCCAAACCACCGGAGACCAGCGATGCCCAACCCCACAGCCGCCATGCTCGTCATCGGAGACGAAATATTGTCCGGTCGCACCCGGGATGCCAATGCGCATTATCTGGCGCAAGAGCTTGCCAAACGCGGGATTGATTTGCTTGAGATCCGCGTTGTGCGCGATGAAGCCCCGGCCATTGTCTCAGCGGTGCGCGCCTTGTCCTCTGCGGTGGATCACCTGTTCACATCCGGTGGCATCGGGCCGACGCATGATGACATAACCGCAGACTGTATCGCCGCGGCCTTTGCGACGCCAATCGACGTGCGCGATGATGCACGGGCGCTATTGCAGGCGCATTACGACCAGACGGGCAAAGAATTGAACGCCGCGCGCCTCAGAATGGCGCGCATTCCCGATGGCGCGACGCTGATTGACAACCCTGTCTCGATTGCACCGGGGTTCACCTTGCAGAATGTCCATGTCATGGCCGGCGTCCCCTCGGTGTTTCAGGCCATGGTGGCCAGCGTTCTGGCGACCGTATCAGGCGGCGCGGCGCTCTATTCGCAATCTGTGCGTGTTGATCGGGGCGAAGGCGATATCGCCGGCCCTCTCGCAGAGTTGGCGCGGGCCTTCCCAGAGGTATCCATCGGCTCCTATCCGTTTCAGGAAAACGGGGCCTATGGGTCCAATATCGTCGTGCGCTGCGCTGATGCAGCGGCGGTCGACGCCGCGGTCCTGAAGCTGACCAATCTTTTTTCATGAGCAGCGCCCCCCTTGACGCGGTTTTTGCTGCCCTGGACGCCACCTGGCCTGCCGCCGCGCAGTTTGACTGCGGCGGCTGCACCCTACGCGATGGGCAAGGCGGCGGAAAACGTGTGTCTGCGGCGACACTCGCGGGCCCTCAGTCCGACGTTGATCTTGGCCGGGCGGCCAAGGCAATGCGCGCCCTTGGTCAAACCCCGCTGTTTCAAGTGCGCAACGATCAGCGCGCCTTGGACATGCGGCTGGAACAGGCCGGATACCTGCGCGCTGATCCAAGCGTGATCTACGCAGCCCCCGCCCGCGCCCTTGCTACCGAACTGCCGCCGCGCACCGTTGCCATCCCGGCATGGGAGCCTTTGAAAATCATGGAAGACATCTGGTCGCGGGGCGGCATCGGCCCTGATCGGATCGAAATCATGCGCCGCGCGCCCTTTCCAAAGACTGGTCTCATCAGCCGGTGGCAGGACAGCCCGGCGGGCACCGGGTTTGTCGCGCGGCACCAGAATATCGCCATGCTGCATGCTTTGGAAATTTTGCCGGAATATCGCGGCAAGGGGCTGGGCCGCTGGGCCGTCAGGCGTGCAGCTTTCTGGGCCTTGGCCAATGGGGCCGAAACGCTCTGCGTCATTTGCACCGAGGCAAATGACGCAGCGAATGGCTTGTATTCGTCTCTCGGCATGGATGTGATCGGATCGTATCACTATCGTAGCCTGCCAGAGGACCCACATGACCGCCACCGCCACACCAACCGCACTTGATCTGCCCATCGTCTCGCCGCTGCCCGAAGAAACTCAGGCCTATTTTGACCTTTGCGCAGAAAAGCTCGGTCTTATTCCAAACGTGCTCAAGGCCTATGCGTTTGACATCGAAAAGCTGAATGCCTTCACCGGCATCTACAACAACCTGATGCTGGCCGAGAGCGGCCTAAGCAAACTTGAACGCGAGATGATTGCAGTGGTCGTCAGCGCAATCAACAAATGCGTTTACTGCCTTGTGGCCCATGGTGCGGCGGTGCGGCAGCTATCGGGCAACCCGGCATTGGGCGAACAACTGGTGATGAATTATCGCGTGGCCGACCTGAGCCAAAAGCAGCGCGCCATGCTGGACTTTGCCGCCTTGATGACAACCGCAAGCGCCACGATCGAGGACCAGGACCGACAAAAATTGCGTGACGTGGGCTTTACGGATCGCGATATTTGGGACATTGCCAATGTTGCAGGCTTTTTCAACATGTCCAACCGTGTGGCCAGCGCCACGATGATGCAACCCAACCCTGAGTACCACGCACAGTTCCGATGATCCGAATTTTTGGCCTTGTCGCAGTCTTCCTCTTTCCCGGCACGCTGGGCGCATTGGAAATTTCAATGCCAGCGGGCAGTTTTCTGACGGTTGATAAAGTGACCGAACAGGGCAGCTATGATGTGCCCACGGGTCGGTTCGCTGACGGGCATCTGCCCAGCCTGCCGATGACCGGCTATGTTTCGCGCCAGATCTGGCAGCTTGATGGGCAGCGTATTGCGACCGAACAATTGATCGAACCGTTGCGGCGCCAGGCCCTGGCGGCGGGCTTTGATGTGCTCTTGGATTGCGACGCAAGCAGCTGCGGCGGGTTCGATTTTCGGTTTGCAACCGAGGTGCTACCTGCGCCAGAGATGTTTGTTGATCTGATCGACTATCGTTTCTTTTCTGCGCGGCGCGACACGGAGGCCGGCAAAGAAGCACTCAGCGTTTTGGTCAGTCGCACCGATCGCGCCGGGCTGATCCAGCTGATCGCGGTGCAGCCGGGCGCTGAGAGCCTTGCGCTGTCGCTGGCTAAGGACACTGCTGCCCCGACCCTGCCACCGGCCAGTGTCGCAAACCCCGCCATCCCCGGTGACGTCGCCAAGGCGCTGGACGTGGGCGGACATGCGATCCTGCATGATCTGGCCTTTGAAACCGGATCAGCGGTGCTTGAGGATCGCGATTTTGCCTCGCTGAATGCGCTCGCGGCCTATCTGGCAGATCACCCAAATCTGCGCATCGCGCTGGTGGGGCACACCGACAATGTCGGGGCCCTGGAAAACAATATCGCCCTTTCGGAAAAACGAGCCACCGCAGTCCGTGACCACCTGGTCACCAATCACGGCGTCGCCCTCTCGCAACTCGAAGCGCAGGGCGTCGGCTATCTGGCACCCGTGGCGTCCAATCTGACTGACGCGGGCCGCACCGCCAACCGCCGAGTCGAAGCGGTTGTGCTTGGCAACTAGCGCCGTCAATTCACGCCCAGCAGGCCTTTCAGCAATTGCTCCAGCACATTCTCGCGGTTGTTGCGCCGCGGCGTCGTGGCCTGCGGCGGCGCTGGTTTGCGTTTCGGCGTAAAGGCAGGCAGCGGACGCGGCGACATCCCGTCGGTAATGCGCACCATGGCTTCGTGCCAGATTTCGGCGGGCAGGCCACCGCCTGTGACGCCCGTCAGCGGGGTGTTATCGTCATAGCCCATCCAGACGCCGACGACATAATCTGCGGTGAACCCAATGAACCAGGCGTCTTTGGCGGCGCTTGTGGTGCCGGTCTTACCCGCAATTTCCCAGCCCGCGATCTTGGCGCGCGACCCGGTGCCCTGCGAGACAACTTTTTCCATCATATAGATCAGCTCGCGCGCGGCGTCGTCGCTGATCACCCGCTCACCAATGCCGCCGCCCGAGCCCATCATCGGCTCGGTATCGCCCTGCAAGCGCAGTTCCACCAGACCATAGGGCGTCACCGAAGAGCCACCGTTCAGAATACCGGCGTAGGCACCCGTCATTTCCAGCAGCGAGGCCTCGGAGGCGCCCAGCGCCAGCGCCGGACCGTTGGCCAGATCGCTGACGATGCCGAAATCTTCCGCCACTTTGCGTACGTTGTCGCGCCCGACCGCCTCGGAGATTTTCACCGCTGGCACGTTCAGAGAATTCTGCAGCGCCCATTCTAGGGACACCTGGCCATAATGCTTGTTGGTGTAATTGCGCGGGCACCATTGGCCGGAGCCGGGGATATTCAGACAATAAGGTTCATCCAGCACCGTATCGACATGGGAATAGCCCAGATCAAGCGCGGTTGCGTAGACAAAGGGTTTGAAAGCCGAGCCTGTCTGGCGTTTGGCCTGCACCGCGCGATTGAAGGCACCCGACACTTTGGTCTTGCGCCCCCCCACCATGGCGCGCACGGCGCCATCGGCGGACATCACCACAATCGCCGCTTCCGCTTTGGAGCCTTCGCGCACCTTATTGTCAAATACCCAGCGCAGCCCCTCTTCGGCCGCTTTTTGAATCCGGCGATCAAGCGTGGTGGAGATCACCACGTCTTCGGTGGTGTTCTTGGTAAAGAACTCCGGTCCCGTGCTCATCACCCAATCGGCAAAATACCCGCCCGCCTTGGCCTGCGCCACCTGCGAAAGCTCGGCTGGATTGTTCTGCCAGCGCTTGGTTTCCGCATCATCCAGAAACCCCTGCTCGTTCATCAGGCGCAAGACCGTTGCCGCGCGCGCCTGCGAACGTTCAATGTCATTGGTGGGCGCGAGCCGTGTTGGCGCGGTCAAAAGCCCCGCGATCATCGCGCTTTCTGCCGGGTTCAGCTGCACCGCCTCTTTGCCAAAATAAATCTGTGCTGCGGCTTCGGCCCCATAAGCCCCCCCGCCCATATAAGCGCGGTTGAGATAGATCGACAGAATGTCGTTCTTGGAATATTTCGCCTCCATCGCCAGCGAATAAATCGCCTCTTTGATCTTGCGTGCCATCGAGGTGCGGCGGCAATCGGCGACATACGCTGCCTCGTTTTTCCAAACGGATTTGTCGTACTCAACACCAAGGCAAAGCAGTTTTGCGGTCTGTTGGGTAATGGTGGAGCCGCCGTGGCCAGACAGGGGGCCGCGTCCTTCGCGCAAGTTGATGCGCACGGCAGAGGCGATGCCGCGTGGGCTGACGCCGATATGCTGGTGGAAGCGTTTGTCTTCTGTGGCGATGACGGCGTTTTTCAGATGCGGCGACACGGTGGAGGCCCGCACAACCCCGCCAAACTGATCGCCACGCCAGGCAAACACTTCGTTGTTGCGATCCAGAAGCGTCACCGACCCCTGCGCCCGACCATCCAGCAAAGCCGTGACATCCGGCAGCTGAAGATACACATAGCCAACTGCCGCGCCGATGATCAGCATCACAATCGCCGCGCTGCGCCAGACAAGCGACCAAATCAGATGCAGCACCCAGCCAATCAG
This sequence comes from Cognatishimia sp. SS12, assembly GCF_028369055.1. Taxonomy (GTDB): domain Bacteria; phylum Pseudomonadota; class Alphaproteobacteria; order Rhodobacterales; family Rhodobacteraceae; genus Cognatishimia. Next base: position 55,464 of record NZ_JAQNCZ010000002.1, read on the forward strand.
ATTGCGAAAGAACCCAAGGATCCCCGTGCGCTTGGGCGCGGATTTGCGGCGCGCCGCCCCGCGCCGACGTTTGTTGGCCCCGGACTTGGGCTTTTTCGGAGCAGCTTTCTTGGTGGTGGTGCGGCTTTTGCCATAGCGCTTTTCGGCCACCAAAGGTGGTTTACGTCGTTTGGAATCGCTCATCTTTCGGCCTGCTCACGTCTGTTGTTGGGCGCAGTTTAACCAACCTATTGGCAAATGTAGAGCGGATCTGACAGGGAGAAACCCTTCTAAAACTGCCTATATTTTAATCGACAATCATGTTTTGTGCAAAAAATGTGCGTTTATTGCGCATATGCTGAGCAATTTTGCAGCGTTTTGCTTCGGTTTGCGGCGCATAGGCGGTTTTCTGCGACGGCAAGCGCAAGCTTTGCGCAAAAGGCTAACAGCCAGTGGAAAGGGGATCAGTGTGAAACTGATTATTGCAACGATCAAACCATTCAAGCTGGAGGAGGTCCGCGAGGCGCTGACTGACATCGGTGTACGTGGTCTCATGGTAACAGAAATCAAGGGTTTCGGTGCTCAGTCGGGCCATACCGAAATCTATCGTGGCGCGGAATACACCGTGAATTTCGTGCCCAAGGTCAAACTGGAGCTCGTTGTCGCTGCCTCCATGGTTGACCAGGTTGTCGAAACCATCAGCAACACCGCCCGTACCGGCAAGATCGGCGACGGCAAAATCTTTGTTCTGGACGTGGCGCAGGCTGTGCGTGTGCGGACCGGCGAAACCAACGAGGACGCGCTATAAAGCGCGCCAGGGAAAGGGACTTCTATCAATGAAACTCGCAAGCAAAATCGGGCTGGCCAGCGCTCTGGTCGCACTGCCTTCGCTGGCGCTCGCGCAGGACGCCACCCCCGGCGTCGACGCATCCAGTGACTCCATCTTTATTCTTAACTCGCTGCTGTTCCTGGTCGGCGGCTTCCTGGTCTTCTGGATGGCGGCTGGTTTCGCCATGCTCGAAGCGGGCCTGGTGCGCGGTAAAAACGTGACCATGCAGCTGACCAAAAACATCGCGCTCTTCTCTCTTGCCGCGATCTTTTACTATCTGATCGGCTACAACCTGATGTACCCGCTGGGCACATGGTCGGTTGACGGCGTTCTGTCTGGCGTCTGGGGCCCAGGTGTTCTGGAAGACGTTGGCGTAGGCCGTGACGGCGCGGATGACTACGGTTATGCCTCCACCGGCTCTGACTTCTTCTTCCAGCTGATGTTCTGTGCCACCACCGCGTCCATCGTGTCCGGTACTTTGGCTGAGCGTATCAAACTGTGGCCATTCCTGATCTTCACGATCGTTCTGACAGCCATCATCTACCCACTTCAGGCTTCCTGGAAATGGGGCGGTGGTTTCCTTGACGAAGCGGGCTTCCTGGACTTCGCAGGGTCGACTGTTGTGCACTCTGTAGGTGGCTGGGCCGCTCTGACCGGTGCCATCATCCTTGGCCCACGTATCGGCAAGTACAAAGACGGCAAAACCATCCCAATGCCAGGTTCCAACCTGACACTGGCGACCCTGGGTACATTCATCCTGTGGCTCGGTTGGTTCGGCTTCAACGGCGGCTCTCAGCTGGCGATGGGCACAGTCGGCGACGTTGCAGACGTATCGCGCATCTTTGCCAACACCAACACAGCGGCTGCTGGTGGTGCAATCGCGGCGCTGCTGCTGACACAGTTCATGTACAAAAAGCCTGACCTGACCATGGTTCTCAACGGTGCACTGGCGGGCCTCGTCTCGATCACTGCTGAGCCTCTGACACCAACCCTGGGCGGCGCGACCTTGATCGGTGCTGTTGGCGGTGTAATCGTGGTCTTCGCGGTTCCAATGCTGGACAAGCTGAAAATCGACGACGTTGTGGGCGCAATCCCTGTGCACCTGGTCGCCGGTATCTGGGGCACAATCGCGGTTGTCTTCACCAACGGTGATGCGTCTCTGGGCACGCAGCTTTACTCCATCGTTGTGGTTGGTCTCTTCACCATCGTGACCTCCGGTGTGGTCTGGTTCATCCTGAAAGCCACCATGGGTATCCGCGTAACCGAGGAAGACGAAATCAACGGTCTGGATATGGCGGAGCTGGGTATGGAAGCTTACCCAGAGTTCTCCAAAGGCTAAGACCTTCGGACAGTGAATTGAGAAAGCCCGGGGCGTCTGCTCCGGGCTTTTTCTTTTGCGCACTCCTCACGTGCAAGCAAAAGAAAAGGGGCCCCGCGGGGCCCCTTTTATCAGATCAGATTTTTCTGCAGATCAGATGCCGGCGTCGACAATCGCCTTGGCCAGCAGCGGCACCGTGTCTTTGTTCAGACCGGCAATATTCATGCGGCTGTCGCCAACCATATAGATGCCATTGTCGACACGCAGCTGCTCGACCTTGTCTGGCGTGGTGCCAATCTGGCTGAACATACCGCGATGCTCGGCAATGAAGCCAAAGCGGTCGGAGCCGGACAGTTTTTGCAGCTCATCCGCGAGTTGCTGACGCAATGCCAGCATGCCCAGGCGAATCTCTTCCAGTTCAGCGGCCCAATCAGCACGCAGCTCTGGATCCGTCAGGATCGTCGTCACCACCCGCGCGCCATGATCGGGCGGGAAAGAATAGTTCTGGCGGTTGAGGAAGTTCAGGTTCTGCTGCACCACAGCTGTGCCTTCAGCCTCTGTCGAAATCGCCATCAGGATGCCGGTACGTTCGCGGTAAACACCAAAGTTCTTGGAGCAGCTGCCTGCGATCAGACATTCCTTGACCGAAGACGCCACAAGGCGCGTGGCGGCGGCATCTTCTTCCAGACCGTCCCCAAAGCCCTGATAGGCGATATCGATCATCGCAATCAGACCCTTTTCGTTGATCAGATCAACAACCGCCTGCCATTGGGTGAGGTTCAGGTTCGCGCCGGTTGGGTTGTGGCAGCAGCCATGCAGCAGCACCACATCGCCTTCGCGCGCTTCGCCAAGGTCCGCCAGCATGCCTTCGAAATCGACGGCGCGGGTCTCTGTATCAAAATAGCGGTAGGCAACGGTTTCGATGCCAACATATTTCAGGATCGAAAGGTGGTTGGGCCAGGTTGGATTGGACACGTAAACCCGCGCATCCGGGTTGGCCATTTTCACCAGTTCAAACGCCTGCCGCACCGCGCCGGTCCCGCCCGGAGTGGCCACCGCAGCAATGCGATCACGCGCGACGGTATCGCCCAAAATCAGGTCGATCATCGCGTCAGAGAACGCAGGATCACCCGCAAGCGCCACATAGCTTTTGGAGGTCTGTTCTTCGACCAAACGACGCTCAGCCTCTTTCACTGCGCGCATGACCGGGGTGACACCCTCGGCGTTTTTGTAAACGCCAACGCCTAGATCCACCTTGATGGGGCGCGGATCTTCTTTGAACTTCGCCATCAAGGCGAGGATCTTGTCAGCAGGTTGGGCTTTTAGGTTGCTCAGCATTAGGCTTCTCCGGTTGCAATTGGGACAGTTGGGAAAGCCCCCCATTCTGTCCATGAGCCGTCATAAAGCGCATGATCGGTTTTGCCGAAACGCTCCATGGCAAGACAAAGGATCGCGGCGGTCACGCCGGATCCGCATGTTGTGATCGCGGGTTTGCTCAGATCGACGCCCGCTTCCTCAAAGATAGCCCGCAGGGTTTCGGGGTCTTTCATGGTTTTGTCGTCGTTGAGCAAATCGGTATACGGCACATTGCGCGAATTCGGGATATGCCCGGCGCGGATGCCTTCGCGCGGCTCGGGCACGGCACCTTTGAAGCGGTCCGCACCGCGCGCATCAATGATCGCATAATCGCGCAGCTTAGAGGCATGGGACACTTCGGTCACGTCCTTGACCATGTCATCGCGGCGTTGCACGAACATATGGCGGTCGCGGATCACCGGCGGTGTTGTCACCACCGGGTGCCCCTCGGCTCGCCATTTGGGCAGCCCACCATCCAATACGGCAATATTGTCCTGCCCCATGAGTTTGAAAAGCCACCAAACACGCGCCGCAGAAAACAGCCCCTGACTGTCATAAACCACGATCTGATGGCCATCACCCACACCCATTTGGCGCACGCGCGACATGAATTTTTCGACCGGGGGCACCATATGCGGAAGGTCAGAGCGATGATCAGAGACATCATCAATGTCAAAGAAACGCGCGCCCTCGATGTGCCCCGCTTCGTATTCGGCGCGGACGTCTACACCGGTGCTGCCGATCGGGGGCATGGATGCATCCAGAATCCGCAGATCCGGGTCTTTCAAATGGTTGGCCAGCCAATCGGTTGAAACCAGCGTTTTGGGATCGTCCTGCATCGTTATCGCCCCGCGGTAAAAACGTACCTTGCCTACTACCCGATGCGATCAGTGGCAAGAGGAGCGCTGCGGATTCCGCGCCAGACGTCAAGAACGGCGCAACATTCTTTCCGCTGCGCGATTTGAAACGCCATACACGGGCGCGTCCGCCTGCCGCCGCCAGAGGTGAAAGTCCGCTCCAGAAGTCGCGCCAAGTGAAACACTTGTCCCACTGATGTCACAAATGTGAACACAAAAGTCCCAAAACTTCGTTCATTTAGGTATGATAGGGTTAAGACAGTTCGATTCGAGATTCGGAATACGAGTGCCAGGGAGTTATGAGTACCCCCATGCTATCAACTGATAGCATGGGGTTTATTTTTGTCCGCCCGCACAGCGCGCCTTATTCGCCGTGGCGCAGCAGCCGCTGTTTCTGCCGCCCCCAATCGCGCTTGGCTTCTGTGGCGCGCTTGTCATGCAGCTTCTTACCCTTCGCGATACCAACCTTGAGTTTCACGAATCCCTTGTGATTGAAATACAGCACCATGGGCACGATGGTCATGCCTTTGCGCTGGGTTTCATTCCACAGGCGCGCAAGTTCCCGTTTGCTGACCAAAAGCTTGCGGCGACGGCGCTCCATATGGCTGAACATCGCGCGTTCATAGGGCGCGATATAGCTGTTCACGAGCCACAGTTCGCCGTCTTTGACCTCTGCATAGCTTTCGGCGACATTGGCCGAGTTTTCGCGCAGCGATTTTACCTCTGACCCGGTCAGCACCACACCGCATTCGATGTCATCTTCGATGGCATAATCAAACCGTGCGCGCCGGTTTTCGGCGATCACTTTGTAATTCGGGTCAGATTTGGGTTTATTAGCCATAGTCGCACTTGCTTACATGCCCACCGGACGGCTGTCCACGGGATTCCCAATTGAGATAGGGCGCGTTTGCCGCAGTTAAAGATGCGGTAAGAATGCGGCAACAACCTGTGCGTAAACTGTGCGCTTAAAGGGCACGATATTGTCGACAAGCTCGCTTACCGGCAGCCAGCGCCATTCAGAAAACTCTGGATGATCGACCTCGATATTCACGTGCTCGTCAGACCCATGAAACCGGTACAAGAACCATTTCTGTTCCTGCCCCTTATAGCGGCCTTTCCAGATACGCGGCACGATGTCATGGGGCAAATCATAGGCGATCCACCCGTCAGTTTCCGCGATCTGCGTCACCAGATCAGGCGTGACGCCGGTTTCTTCTTCCAGCTCGCGCAGCGCGGCCTCGGCTGGGGTTTCCCCAGCATCAATGCCCCCTTGCGGCATCTGCCAGGCAGGCACTTCGCTGTCCAGGCGCTGACCGACAAAAGCCGCGCCCTCTTGGTTCACAAGCATGACGCCGACATTGCGGCGATAGGGCAGTTTGGCAATTTCGTCAGGGGACATGGGTCTTCCGTCACAAAAGAAATGCCGGCGCGCAGCAATAAGCCGCGCGCCGGCAAATAATTATGGCTGCAGGGCGGTCAAACCCTTCAGGATATCAATGGCATAGGCCAGCTGATAATCATCCTCGCGCAGTTTCGCGGCGGCATCGGCGCGGGCGCGGTCCTCTTCGATCTGGCGGATTTCATCTTCGCTCAGGCTATCGTTATTCAGGCTGCCCCGCAGATCTGCTTCGGAGCGCGAGCGGCGGGCGTCTTGCTCTTCCTGTGGCTCCGTTTCACGGCGTGGCTGCGCCACAACGATGTCGGGCGAAACACCCAGCGCCTGAATAGATCGACCGGACGGCGTGTAGTACCGCGCGGTGGTCAGGCGCATCGCGCCATCCCCGCGCAGCGGCATCACCGTCTGAACCGAGCCTTTGCCAAAGCTCTTGGTGCCAACCACAATCGCCCGGCGGTGATCTTTCAGCGCGCCAGCCACAATCTCGGATGCCGAGGCTGAGCCGCCGTTGATCAGAACCACGATAGGTTTGCCGTCAATCAGATCACCTGGGGTGGCATTGTACCGTTCGCCATCAGCGGCTTCGCGACCACGGGTTGAAACGATTTCACCTTTTTCAAGGAAAGCATCAGACACGCGGATCGCCTGGGTCAGCAAACCGCCCGGGTTGTTGCGCAAATCAAGCACAAGCCCGTTGAGATTCTCAAGCCCGCCTGCGGCTTCGATCTCTTTTTCGATCCCGTCGCGCAGGTTCGGATAGGTCTGATCGTTAAAGGTGGTGACACGCATCACCAAAGTGTCGCCTTCGGTGCGCGCGCGCACGGCGGTCAGTTTGATGGTGTCGCGGATGATCGACACATCAAATGGCTCGGCCTCGCCTTCGCGCGCGATGGTGATGATGATTTCAGATCCGACCGGACCGCGCATCATCTCGACCGCCTCATCCAGGGTCAGCCCCAAGACGCTTTCGCCATCTACATGGGTGATGAAATCCCCGGCTTCGACCCCCGCCTCGGAGGCCGGGGTGCCATCAATCGGCGAGACGACTTTGACAAAGCCTTCTTCCTGCGTGACTTCGATGCCCAGACCGCCAAATTCGCCGCGAGTCTGCAGCCGCATCTGCGCCGCGTCATCAGGCGCAAGGTAGCTGGAGTGCGGATCAAGCGACGTCAGCATGCCGTTGATGGCCGCCTCGATCAGCTCGCTTTCGTCGACCTCTTCCACGTATTGCGCGCGAATCCGTTCAAAGATATCGCCGAACAGGTCAAGCTGTTCGTAAACGCTAGCCTTGCGGTCGGCTTCCTGCGCAATCAGCGGCCCGGCGATCTGGGTGGTGGCCAATATCCCGGCCAAAGTGCCGCCCAGCGCGGCCACAACAAATCTTCTCATGCTCATCCATCCTTGTTGGTCTGGAACCAATCTTCCGGGTCTACCGGAATCTTGCCTTGTCTGACTTCTATATAGAGCGTTTCCGTGCGGTCCTGACCAGACCCTTCACCGGACTGTGAAAGAATGGCACTGATTTCTGGATCTTTTCCGCCCATCAAACCGACCGGGGTGCCACTTGGGACCACTTCACCCACGTCTCCGTAAACCGTCTCTAGCCCGGCCAAAACAAACAAGAGGCCCGGCTGCGGTTCTAGCACCATGACGTTGCCATAATCCAGCAAGGGGCCACGATAACGAATCGTTGCTGCCGCGGGGGCTGCCACCAGCGCGTTGGGCCGTGTCGCCAGAACCAGCCCCGGTCGCCGCAAACCGGCGGCGTCGGCCTCTCCGGCGCGGCGCAGAATCTCGGCCTGCACCGGCAGGGGCAACTTGCCCTTGCGGTGGGAAATATCCGGCAGGGGCGCAATCCCTTCCGGTTCCGGCGCCATTTCGGTCAGTCCGCTTGCAAACCCTTCGAGGGTTTCGGTCGCCGCGATCAGCAACGCGGTTTGCACCGGATCTTCAATAAAACGTTTCGGCAAATTCGTCCGCTCTGCAATCGCCTGCGACAGCATGAGCCGCGCGGATTGCGCACCTGCGAGCCCGTTTTGCAGGGTTTCTGCCGCGCTCTTTTGCAGCTCTGCCAGAATTTGAACCTCTTGCAAGGCCTCACGCAGCTTGGCAGCTTCGGCGTCAAGCGCCGGCGCGATATCCGCCAAGATCATTCCCGCCCGCGCGGTCCCTTCGGCCCCATCGGGGTGCAAAAGAACCGCAGGGCTTTGATTGCCGCCCATGGATTGCAGGACACCCAAGAGGCGCGCGATTTCCGTTTCCTGAGCCTTGAGTTGCTGATCAAGCTGGCGCTCGCGGATGGCCGCCCGGCGCAGGCCTTCGCGCATCGCGGCAAGGCCCGTCTCATAGGCTTGCACGGTTTCGGTCAATGCCTTCACGCGATTGCGTGCGCTTTCGGCCTGCTCAAGCGATAGGGCCGCCTGCTCCAAATGCGCCGCCGCAGCCCGCGCCGTATCAGCCGCAGTGCTCTGCGCCTCGGCGGTGCCAAACCCAATCAACAGGGACAGCAGAGCTGCGGCAAATTTCATTGCTCAATCAGGCTTTCGCCGGTCATTTCCTCGGGCTGTGGCAGATCCATCAGCGCCAGCAGGCTGGGCGCGAGATCGGCCAGTCGCCCGCCATCGCGCAACCGCGCCCCTTCCGGGCCATTGACCAGAATGACCGGCACCAGATTGGTGGTATGCGCCGTATGCGCGCCGCCGGTTTCAGGGTCAATCATCACCTCGCAATTGCCGTGGTCGGCAGTGACAATCATGGTGCCGCCCGCCTTTTCCAATGCCGCGCGCACCGCGCCAAGCCCCGTGTCCACTGCGGCGCAGGCCGCCTTGGCCGCCTCTAGATCGCCAGTGTGGCCGACCATATCCGGGTTGGCGTAATTGGTGACGATCAGATCATAACCATGTTCAATCGCAGCGACGAATTTCTCGGTGACTTCACCAGCCGACATCTCAGGTTGCAGATCATAGGTGGCCACTTTGGGCGATTTCGGCATATAGCGATCTTCGCCTTCGCTGGGGGTCTCTTCGCCACCGTTGAGGAAGAAGGTCACATGTGGGTATTTCTCGGTCTCCGCCAGGCGAAATTGACTTTTGCCCTGTTTGGCAACCCATTCGCCCAGCGTGTTCACGATCTCTTTCTTGGGATAGGCCGAGGTCATGTAGGTTTTGTGGCTGTCCGAATAATCCACCATGCCCAGCATGGTCAGATCGGGACGCGCGCCAGTGTCAAAGCCATCAAAGTCTGGCTGCGCCATAGCGGCCAGAATTTCCCGGGCGCGGTCCGCACGGAAATTGAGGCAGAAAACCCCATCACCATCTTGCGCCCCGGCATAGCCGTCAATGACCGTGGCCTGAACAAATTCATCCAGCTCATCCCGGCCATAGGCTGCCTCCAACGCGGCCTTGGCATCCTGCGCTTCCAGGCCTTCGCCTTTGATCATGGCCTCATAGGCCTTGCTGACCCGCTCCCAGCGGTTGTCCCGGTCCATGGCGAAATAGCGCCCGGTCACGGTCCCGACCCGCGCGCCTTCGGGCAGGTTGGCAAGCAGCGTGTCAAAATACCCCAGCGCCGATTTAGGGGCGACATCGCGCCCATCCGTGATGGCGTGCAGCACAACAGGCACGCCCTGATCGGTCAGCGCCTTGGCGGCGGCCAGCACATGGGTGATATGGCCATGCACCCCACCGTCCGAGATCACCCCCATGAGATGCGCCGTGCCGCCCGAGGTTTTCAACTTGTCTGCAAAGGCCAGAATTTCGGCGTTCTGGAAAAACGAGCCCTCTTCAATGGCGAGGTCAATTTGCCCAAGATCCATCGCCACCACGCGCCCAGCGCCAATATTTGTATGGCCCACCTCAGAATTGCCCATCTGCCCGCGTGGCAAACCCACATCCGGGCCATGGGTGATCAGCGTCGCTGTGGGGCACTCGGCCATCATCGCGTCAAACACAGGGGTGTCCGCCAAAAGCGGCGCATTGCCCTCGCGGCGATCACTCAGACCCCATCCATCAAGAATACAAAGGACAACAGGCTTGGGTGCAGGCATCAATTCGCTCCGATGGTAAATGTCATGAGCGTTCTATCGCGGCTTGCGGCCGGATTGAACAGCTTTATGCAGCCAACGGCGCTATTGCCGCCCTTCGCGCAACCAACCGCCAATCACAAGCGCAGAAATCAGCAGCAGCACAAGCCAACCGGGCATCAATGGCGTCCGCGACACGCTGAGGGTTTCATAGGCACCCCGTGGTGTCAGACCCAGCCAGCCATTGCCCGCGGCTGGTCGCCCCAGGCGGACATTGCGCAACGAAGGCAGCCCCTCTTCGAGCGATTTGATCCCGCCCCGCAGCGGTGAAATCACCGGGGCCATCACCTCCCCGGTCGCAATCACCTCAGAAAATTCGCGCGGCGCAGCAGGCCCAAGGCCAACCACGGCGCTCAGATCGTCATTTGTCAGCCGATAGAGACCCAGTTCTGCGCCCTCATATTGCGTCTCAAACAATCCCGGGCTGGTTTCGGTCAACAACAAAGTGACCTGCTCGCCGCTCGGGGTTTCCACTGTGACCGCGCCGACCTCTTCGGATAATGAGCGGCGGAAAATGCGCATCATTTGCCCGTTCGCTTCGGCCCAAAGCGCCTCTTCCTCAAGGTCTGGCTCCGCCATCATCCAATGTGCCAAGCGGCGCAGAAGTTCGAGCTGCGGCCCGCCCCCCTCATAGCCGCGCGCCCACAGCCAGGCCTGATCAGAGGCCAACAGCGCAACGCGGCCATTTTCAACGCGGTCCAGCACCAGCAACGGCCGTTCCCCGGCCCCCGTCATCAGAATCTGACCGCGATCAGGAATCAGATCGACAAGGCGCAGCCAAGGCCCCCAGGGTTCTGGGGTTTGCAGCCCGGCGGTCACGGGGTGACGCGCGCCAAGGTCACTGACATTGGGCACAAAGGATTGGTCGATCACAAGTGCGGACGGCCCGGCGGGCAATACTTCGGACAGGGGGGAGCGATAGAGGCTTTCGGCAGTGGCAAAATCAGGGCCCGCCGCCAGCAAAACCGCGCCGCCATTCTTGACGTAGTCGACCACATTATCGAGGTAGATCGCAGGTAAAATCCCCCGGCGTTTGTAGCGATCAAAAATGATCAGATCAAAATCGTCGATCTTCTCAAGGAACAATTCGCGCGTGGGAAAAGCGATCAACGAAAGCTCGTCCACGGGCACGCCATCCTGTTTTTCAGGGGGGCGCAGAATGGTGAAATGTACAAGATCCACCGAACTGTCAGATTTCAGAAGATTGCGCCAGGTCCGGCCACCCGGGTGCGGCTCGCCACTGACCAGCAGGACGCGCAGGCGATCACGCACGCCATTGATCTGGATGGTTGCGGTGTTGTTGCGGTCCGTCAATTCGCCATCTGCGGTCGGGACCGTAAACTGCAGCACATTGCGCCCGCCATGAGGCAAGGTCACGGGCACATCCATCTCCACGCCCACCGGGATCATGAAGCGCTGCGGCTCATCGCCATCCACAGAGACCTCCAAGGGGGCTTCGGCCGCCCCGGGCGCTGCGCCCGTATCGTCAATACGCAGCGACAATGTGATCGGCTCATCAAGAATGGCAAAGGCAGGGGCGTTGCTGACCGTCAACCGCCGGTCCCAATCAGAGGCCCGCCCGGTGGTCAGCAAATGCAGCGGCGCGGGTAAGTCCGGCGCTGCATCGGCATCATGCACCCGGCCATCAGAAAGCGCGATCATGCCCGCGACGCGCGCGCTCGGCTCGCGCCTCAGTGCATCTGTCAACGCTTCCATCAATGCGGTGCCCGCATCACCGGCACCGTCCGGTACCGGAACGCGCCGGACCTCAGTGTTGGGCCGGGCAGCAATCTGCGCCGCCAATTGCGCGGCGGCGGCGCTGGTCCTCTCGGCGCGGTCGCCCAACCGTTGGCTTGCGCTTTGATCTTCCAAGAGGATCACAATATCAGAAAGCGGCGCGCGGTCCTCGCGTTGCAGCCCCGGCCCCAATAGCGCCAAAATCAAGACCCCGGCCCCAGCCGCGCGCAACCACCAGCCACTCAGCCCGCGCCAAAGGGCAAGGCCGACAAACAGCACGCAGCACACCACAAGTGCGAGGATCAGCGAGATTGGCAACATCGGGGCCCAATAGATCGTATTTGTCATTGGCCCAACCGATCCAGCAGCGCAGGCACATGCACCTGATCCGACTTATAATTGCCCGTCAGCACATGCATGATCAGGTTGATTCCAAAGCGATAGGCAAGCTCGCGCTGGCGTGCGCCCGTGCTGCCGCGCCCCACAGGATAAAGATGCGTGCCCCTTGTGTCCGTTGCCCAGGCGGCGGCCCAGTCATTGCCCCCAATCACCACAGGCGTCACCCCGTCATTCAGGTTTCGGAACGGCATGCCTTCGATCTGTTCGGCATCCGGTGGGGCCGCCTCGACCCAAACGCCACGCCCGGCATAGCGCCCGGGAAAATCCTGCAACAAATAAAAGGTCCGCGTCAGAACATGATCGCCTGGCACCGGCTCAAGCGCCGGAATATCAAGCGCACGGGCGATGGCCTGCAACTTGCGCCCATTCGGGCTGGACGCGCCCAGTTCAGCGACATCCGCGTCCCGGGTATCAAACAAGATCAGCCCGCCGGATCTGAGATAGTCGTTCAGCTTTTCGTAAGCCGTATCACTCGGCAAGGATTGATCCGGAGAAATCGGCCAGTAGAGAAACGGATAAAACGCCAATTCATCTTGCGCCAAATCCACCCCAACAGGGTTCACCGGCTCAACCGATGTGCGCATGTAGAGCATATCGCTCAGCCCATAAAGACCCGCATAAGACAGATCATCCAGCGCGGCATTTCCCGTCAGGACATATGCCAGAGCTATTTCATCGGTGCCCGGCAGCGTCCCAGTCGCTTGCGCGTCACCCGGCGACGGCGCGGCAACCAGCGCAAACGCAATCAAGGCGGTGCGCCAGTTACTCAGCCGCCCTGCCAAGATCAGCGCAGCAAGCGTGTCCGCCAGGAGCAATACCAACGCGAGGCTCAGGAAATAGGGTTTCAGTTCTTTGGCTGTTGCTGCCGCCCCTTCGGAAATGGCCACATGCGCGGGCCAATCAAACAGCGTAATTTTTTCGCCCTTACGCAGCACATTGCGCGCCGCAGTCTTGCCGCCATCGCGGTAAACGCCCGGGCGCAACGCGGCGCTCAGGGGCGCTGAAAGCAGCGCCGCGCCTTCCACCCCGGTGAGGGTCTGGCCATCTTGAATGCGGCCCAGCCCATCCAGAACCTCAATCGGGGTCCAAATGGTTCCGGCCATGATCTCAGCAGCATCAGCGGAGCCAGCCGAAAGCACAGCCAGCCGATCCAGCATCTGCACAAACAGCCCCGAAAGCGGCAGGCCGGACCATTCGGCATTGGCCGTGACATGAAACAGCACCACCTGCCCGGCGCCCACCGGCTTGCGTGTCACCAAGGGCGTTCCATCGTTGAGCTCTGCCAGGACGCGATCCGCCAGATTTGGATCTGGCTGCGCCAGCACCTGCGCCGTGACCCGCACATCGTCCGGCACTTTCAGGCCAGCAAATGGCCCCTGCGGCGAAAACGGGGCCAGCGCTTTTGGCTCCCCCCAGCTCATCGCGCCACCCACCGTGCGCCCCCCCGCGCGCAGGCGCACCGGCATCAGCGGATTTTCCTCGGCGCGGCTCAGGTCGCTGGCGGCCATCTGTGGCCCGGCAAAGCGCAACAACAGGCCGCCATTTTCGGTCCACTCCAGCAAACGCGCCTCTTCAGAGGGGGCGAGGGCGGCAACATCGGCCAGTATGATCACATCGGGGTTGGCGGGAATGATGTCGGGGATCGCGCCGTCAATCACTTCGGCGCTTTCCACAAGCGCCTGGCGCAGGAAGTGGGTCGGCGACAGCAGCTCCAACCCCTCGCGATCCCCGCGCACCTCGACCAAAGCAACCTCTCGGCGGCGGATGCGATCGTCGGTCATAAAGCGTGCGCCGGCCGAGGACACGCCATCAATGCGAAAATGTGAAATGCGACCGCGCATTTCAGCCGGAAGCGCAAATTGCACCTCAGACTGCTCAGCGCGCGCAGCGCCCCACTGCACCTCCGCCTGTGCCAGCGCAACTTCGGCACCATTAGGGTCTTCGCCAATCACAGAGACAGTCTGCGCCGCCGCGCCGGGGCCAAGCTTCTGCGTGGACAATGTCAGCACGCCATCGGCCAAAGACACATCATCCAGTGCCAAAAGAGGGGCGGCCCGCTGCAGCACGGCCACCTGACCGCGCGCTTCCAAGGCCGCCAACATGTCGGTGCGGCCCACATAAGCCAAGCCCGAGGACACCCAAAGCGTGTCAAAATCATCGTCAGGCAGGGCGCTGATGGCCGTGGCAATGCCGGTTTCAGATGGGGTCCAAGGCAGTGGGGCAAATTCCGCCACCCGCCTGACCCAGACGCCAGCTGGCAGAAACTGCGCCGGTTCCGGGGCAGTCAGCCGCAACATCGCCGCCGTACGCCCGGTGCGCTCAGCCTCGGCCAAAGCGTCCTCAATCGCGGCGCGGTCACGCGCCCATCCGGGGCCCGCGGCCCAATCCCCGTCCATCACAACCAAAAGCGGGCGGCCGGAGGGCGCGGCCCCATCCGGCTGCAACACCGGGCCGGAAAAGCCGATGATCACCGCAGCAATCAGCAGCATGCGCATCAAAAGCAGCCACCAGGGCGTGCGATCCATAGTGCTTTCGTCATCTTGCAAGCCAAGCAGCAGGACCACACCCGGGAAGCGTTTGCGGATGGGTGCGGGGGGCACGGCGCGCAACAGGAACCACAAGATCGGCAAGGCAATCAGCGCGGTCAGAACCCAGGGCGCAGAAAAGGCGAGTGGCAAACCCAGCATCAGTGCCCCCGTTCCATCGCGCGATAGAGCCACAACAGGGCCGATTGCACCGGCGCATCTGTATGATGCCAGTGATATTGCCAGCCTGTAGCGCGCGCCAATGCCCGCAATTGTCGTTGCCGGTCCTGCAGGCGCGATTGATACCGGTCCTTCAACTCATTCGCTTTGCGCGTTTCGTGAAAGACCTCAGCCCCCATGCTTTCAAAAATGGTCCGCCCGCGAAACGGAAACTCGGCCTCGGACGGATCAAGCACCTGCAAAATAACGCCGCGCACGCCGCGATCTGCGGCCTTGGCCAGCGCAAATTCAAAGGCGTCGAAATCCCCCAGAAAGTCGGAAATGAACAAGGCGCGCGAACGTGGGATCAATGCCCGCGCCTCGGGCACGCCATAATCAGTCGCGCCGTCTTGCATCAACGCCTCGGTCAGCCGCCAGATCTGCCCATCACCGCGGCGCGGAGGCAAGGTCGGGCCGGTCAGGCCCACGCGCTCACCGGCCCGGATCAGCAGGATTGAAATCGCCAGCGCCAGCAGCCGGGCGCGGTCAGCTTTGGTGGGCAGATCCTTGTGGCTGGCGTAGCGCATTGAGGCGGCATCATCGATCCAAAGCGCAACCGACTGCGCGATCTGCCATTCTTTTTGGCGCACGAATTGCGCATCACTCTTGGCCGAGCGGCGCCAGTCAATCATGCGGTAGCTGTCGCCGGGCTGCACAGGCCGGTACTGCCAGAAATCATCCCCCAGCCCCGAGCGTCGCCGCCCATGTTCCCCCAGCAAGACAGTATTTGCCAGCGTGTCCGCCCGCGCCAAAAGTGCAGGCAAACGTGCTGCTGCCGCTTCCGCGCGCCGCCGGAGCTGGGGGTGGGCGCTCACGCAGCGGCCTCGGCGCGGTCTGCGGCAGCGACCACGTCATCAATAACGTCCAAGAGGTTTTCGCCGCGGGCGCGTGCTGCGAAATTCAGCGCCATCCGGTGGCTCAGCACAGGTCCGGCGAGGTCCATCACATCATCAATGGAGGGCACAAGCCGCCCATCCAGCAGCGCCCAGGCACGGGCCATCAACATAAAGGCCTGTGCAGCACGTGGCCCCGGGCCCCATGACACGACATCGTGAACGCGCGCGCTGGCGGTGTCATCATCAGGTCGACAGGCGCGCACGATATCAAGAATCCGCTCCATCACGCTTTCACCGACCGGCATCCGTCGCAGCAGCGCCTGCGCCGCGATCAGCTCTTCGGCGGTAAACACCTGTTGTGCTAGCTCTTCCTCGGTCCCGGTTGTTGCCAAGATAATGTCACGCTCGGTTTCGCGATCAGGATAGGGCACGTCAATTTGAACCAAAAACCGATCGAGCTGCGCCTCTGGCAGCGGATAGGTCCCTTCTTGTTCAATCGGGTTTTGGGTCGCGAGCACATGAAATGGCGCGTCCAATGGCCGATCCTCTCCGGCCACTGTCACCTTGCGTTCTTGCATGGCTTGCAGCAACGCGGATTGGGTGCGCGGGCTGGCGCGGTTGATTTCATCCGCCATTAACAGCTGGCAAAAAATCGGGCCGGGCACAAAACGGAATTCGCGGGCACCACCTTTGACCTTTTCCAGGATTTCCGAGCCAAGAATATCGGCGGGCATCAGATCCGGCGTGAATTGCACGCGATTGCCGTTGAGGCCCATTACCGTCGACAAAGTTTCAACAAGCCGAGTCTTGCCGAGCCCCGGCAAACCAATCAGCAAGGCATGCCCGCCGCACAGCAGCGCCGCCAAGGTCAGGTTCACCACACGTTCCTGCCCGATGAACTGCCGGGTGATCGTCGCTTTGGCTGCGCCAAGCTTGGCCCCAAGGGCATCAATTTCGCTCAGCAGCGCCTCTGGATCGGACATGACAAATCTCCCGTTTTATCTATGCTTAGGGGAAGTCTATCGCCTTCGTGTAAAATGGCAAAAACAATGAGTACACAAAATGTTGTAAATCCCAGCGCCGCCAGCCTTGCGAAGGCGGCAGAGGCAGCACGTAAGACCGGGCTGCCGCCGGTGCATCTGTGGAATCCGCCGCTGTCCGGCGACATGGATATGCGCATTGCCCGCGATGGCACCTGGTTTCACGAAGGCAGCCCCATTCAACGGCCTGCCCTGGTGAAACTGTTTTCTTCGATCCTGAAAAAGGAAGGGGCAGAGTATTGTCTGGTCACGCCGGTGGAAAAATGGCGAATTACCGTTGAGGATGCGCCCTTTGTGGCCCTCGATGTGAGCCGCAGTGGCGAAGGCGCGGCGCAAGTTCTGACATTTGAGACCCATGTCGGTGATGTCGTGCACGCAGGGCCAGATCACCCGATCAGCGTGGTCATTGACCAAGCAGCGGGCACGCCGGCCCCTTATGTCATGGTGCGCAACGGCCTTCAGGCGTTGATTGATCGCAAAACATTTTACCGCCTGATGGACTGCGCAACCGAAGAAGATGGTTGGCTTGGCATCTATTCAGGCGGTGCGTTTTTTCCGATCATCCGCAGCGACGCGCTTTGAACGCACCCCGCCTACTGGCGAAAACTGACAGCAGGGCCTGATAGGAACACTCCGTGAACATTAAGGAGTGCACTATGACTTACCCCGTAAAAGACACCGTTGTTTGGGCCGAGATCCCTGTCACCAATCTGGACGAAGGTATTGCCTTTTATCAGAGCCTGTTTAACACCGAAATGCCGCGCACAAAAATGGAGCCCAACGACGTCGCCTTTTTCCCCAAGGATGGCGCGATGGATGTCGCCGGGCATCTTTACGAAGGGACCCCTGCCCCAAAAGGCAGCGGCCCGACCATTCACCTGCATGCGCCAGATTCGCTGGAAGCCACCATTGAACGCATTCGCAAAAGCGGTGCCGAAATCCTGGGGGAGCCGATTCCGCTGCCCGACGGGCGTTTTCAATATGCGGTTGATCCTTTTGGAAATTCCATCGGGATTTTCCAGAAATCCAGCTAAGCCGGGCCTCTAGTGGGCCTCAGCCCAATTGTCGCCCACACCTGCATCCACAATCAAAGGCACATCCAGCTTCACGGCTGGGTCTGCCGCCCCCTCCATGACACGGCGCGCCACCGCGATTGTGTCATCGACCGCATCCTCGGCCACTTCGAAAATCAATTCATCGTGCACCTGCAAAAGCATCTTCGCCGGAAGGTCGGCGATGGCATCAGGCATCCGCACCATAGCCCGGCGAATGATATCGGCTGCGGTGCCCTGGATCGGCGCGTTGATGGCCGCGCGTTGCGCGAAACCGGCATGCGGGCCTTTGGCGTTGATCTGCGGCATGTGGATTTTCCGGCCAAAAAGTGTCTGTACAAAGAGGTTCTCTTTGGCAAAGGCCTTCGTGGTATCCATATAGGTGCGAATGCCCGGGAACCGTTCAAAATACCGAGTGATGAAAGCCTGCGCATCCGCACGCGGAATATGCAGGTTGCGCGCCAGACCGAAGGCAGAAATGCCGTAAATCACACCAAAGTTAATGGCCTTGGCTTGGCGGCGTACCTCTGGCGTCATTTCGTCCAGGGGCACATCAAACATTTCTGACGCCGTCATGGCGTGAATGTCATGCCCATCCTTGAACGCCTGTTTAAGCGCGTCGATATCCGCCATATGCGCCAGAATGCGCAGCTCAATCTGGCTGTAATCGAGACTGATCAGCTTATTGCCCGGCGCGGCCACAAAGGCCTCGCGGATGCGGCGACCCTCTTCGCTGCGCACTGGAATGTTTTGCAAGTTTGGGTCGGTCGAGGCCAGACGGCCAGTATTGGCACCGGTCTGCAAATAAGATGTGTGCACGCGGCCGGTGTCGGCATCAATGTGATCCTGCAGAGCATCCGTGTAGGTCGATTTCAGCTTTTGCAATTGGCGGTAATCCAATACCCGCCGCGGAAATTCATGCGTGGCCGCCAGATCCTCCAGCACATCCGCCGGGGTCGACCATTGGCCGGTCTTGGTTTTCTTGCCGCCCTCCAGCGCGAGATCTTCGAACAAGATCTGGCCAACCTGCGCCGGCGATTGCACGTTGAAAGGTTTGCCCGCCATTTCATGCAGTTCCGCCTCAAATTGCGCCATCTTCTGCGCAAAGGCATTGGACATGCGGCTGAGCGTATCGCGATCAACCTTCACGCCGTGCATTTCCATTTCAGACAACACAGGCACGAGCGGGCGCTCCAGCGTTTCATAAACGGTTGTCACTTGTTTCTGGTGCAATAGCGGTTTGAACCGCTGCCACAGCCGCAAGGTTATATCGGCGTCTTCAGCGGCATATTTCACCGCGTCGGCCACGGGCACCTTGTCAAAAGTGATCGCAGATTTGCCGCTGCCCAAAAGTGTTTTGATCGAAATCGGCTTGTGGCTCAGGTAATTCTCGCTCAGCACATCCATGCCGTGATTATGTAGCCCGGCGTTCAGCGCGTAGGACATCAACATCGTGTCATCAATGGGCGCAACCGTGACGCCGTAACGTTTGAAGATTTTGCAATCATATTTGGCGTTCTGAAAAATCTTCAGCACCGCGTCATCTTCAAGCAGCGGCTTGAGAATCTGAAGCGCCTCTTCAAGCGCCATCTGATCTGGCACGCGCTCATCGCTGCCAAAAAGATCGTCCGCATCGCCTTTGACATGCGCCAGCGGGATATAGCAGGCCTCACCCGCCTCAACACAAAGCGAGACGCCAACAAGGTCAGCCTGCATTTCGTTCAGCCCGGTGGTTTCGGTATCCACCGCCACCCAGCCACGGCCGCGCGCTTTGGCCACCCAGGCCTGCAGCGCAGCGGCGTCAGCGACATGTTCGTAGGCGTCAACATCAAAGCCCATGTCCTCAGGGGCATCTGCTGCGGAGCTTGCCTCAGGTGACGGCGTATCGCTGATCACGGGTGGCTCTATGCCGGCCTGTTCGGCGATGCGTTTCGTCAGGGTGCGGAATTCCATATCTGCCAGGAACGGCAGCAACACCTCTGGATCGGGCTCTTGCACTTCAAGATCGTCAAGCGTGAAGGGCAGGTCCATCTCGCAATCCAGTTGCACCAGCCGCTTTGACAGTTCGATCTGATCGCGATTGTCGAGCAGTGTCTGGCGGCGCTTGGGCTGTTTGATCTCTTCGGCACGGTCCAGCAGTGTTTCCAGGTCGCCATATTCATTGATCAACAACGCGGCGGTCTTGATGCCAATGCCAGGCGCGCCCGGCACATTGTCGACGCTGTCCCCTGCCAGCGCCTGCACATCCACCACCTGTTCCGGGGTCACACCGAATTTTTCAAACACCCCGTCGCGGTCAATGCGCTTGTTCTTCATGGCGTCCAGCATTTCAACGCCGTCGCCAACAAGCTGCATCAGGTCCTTGTCGGAACTGATGATGGTGCAGCGGCCCCCGGCAGCGCGGGCCTGACAGGCCAGGGTCGCAATGATGTCATCAGCTTCAAAGCCTTCGACTTCCTCGCAGGCGATGTTAAAGGCGCGCGTCGCCTCGCGGGTCAGCGGAAACTGCGGCACCAGATCTTCGGGTGCCGGCGGGCGGTTGGCCTTGTACTGGTCATACATATCGTTGCGGAACGATTTGCCCGAATAATCAAAGATCACCGCAACATGGGTTGGTGCGTCCGGGCCTTTGTTGTCCTCAACCTGCTTGAAGAGCATGTTGCAGAACCCGGCAACCGCACCGATGGGCAGCCCGTCCGATTTGCGGGTCAACGGTGGCAGGGCATGATAGGCGCGAAAGATAAAGGCCGATCCGTCGATCAGATGCAGATGGCAGCCTTTGCCAAATGAAGTCTTCGCAGTGTCGGTCATGGCGCGCTCCGTCGTTAGGTACTTTCTTTTGCCATGGCGCTGCGCGAGGGGCCAGCAGGAACCGCATCGCAGAAGGCCAGCGGGGGCATTTACCAGCCTGGCCCAGACCTTGCATCACAATACGGGGGCGTATGGCCGAGGCAGAGGGGACCATATTGTGCCTCTGAGCGGACAAAGATACTCTGCCCCTCACCGGAATTCCAAAGGCCTGACCGTGATCCTGACCCCAACGCAGCCTCCGCAATCTTTGCGCCACGTGGTCGCGACACATGTCGCCTGGGCCACAGACGGTGACTGGCACCCCCTGTTTGGCGGGCGCACCAACAGTGCCTGGCGACTGACGCGCCGAGGCACAGCGGATGCGGTCATTCTGAAACTCTATCGCGCCCCGGCTGGCAACCCGCTCTTTCCCAATGACCCCAAGGCCGAGGCAATACTGCTGCGGCACCTTTCCGGCACCGGCCTTGCGCCGGAGCTGATTGCCAGCGCAGACCACGGGCTGGGCCACTTCAACCTCTATCAAGCCATTCCCGGGGCGCAGTGGCGCGACGGTACAAAAGACGTCGCCGGGTTGATCAAGCGACTGCACGCCATCCCCCCACCTGAGGGGCTGCGGCAAGCTGCCAATGGCAGCGACGCGCTATTGGCACAAGCAGATGCAATTCTGGCGCAGTGCCGCAACGTCGCGTCACTGAGCGCCCTGCGCCCGCAGCATTCAGTTCTGCCAACCAAGGATCATGTATTGCTGCACACAGATATCGTCGCCGGCAATCTCATCCGCAATCCCAGTGGTCTCCACCTGATCGATTGGCAATGCCCGGCGATTGGTGACGCCACCGAAGATCTGGCAACTTTCCTCTCGCCAGGCATGCAGATGCTGTATCGTGGCACGCCCTTGGCGGCGGCGGAGGTATCTGAATTTCTTGGACAATTCTCAGAGGGGCAAAACATACGCTATCGTATGCTTTGTCCTTTTTATCACTTTCGCCTTGCCGCCTATTGCCTCTGGCAATCCGAGCGCGACGCCCCGGATTACGAAGACGGCTATTGCGCCGAGATCGTCGCCCTAGCGCAGGCGCTTGAGGATATCTAGCGAGGCATAGCCATCGGGCTCCATGCCGATGGCGCGTTGATAGGCGCGCACCGCCTCAATCGTCAGCGGGCCAATCTTGCCATCGATCTTGACCGTATCAAACCCTTTGGCGGTCAGGCGACGTTGCAATTCTTTACGCTCAGAGAAGGTCAACGCCCGGTCATTGCGCGGCCAGCTCGATTTGATTTTGGCGCCCCCTTTGATGCGGTCGCTCAGATGCCCGACACCGATCACATAGGCGTCCGCCGTGTTGTACCGTTCAATCGCATCAAAGTTGCGGAAAATCAGAAAAGCTGCGCCGCGATGGCCTGCGGGCAACAGCAGTGACGCGCGGCCATAGTCACGCACAGAGGTTCCATCAACCGCGCGCACCCCCAGGCCCGCCCATTCGCTGGGCATCTTCTTGATCTTGCGATTGGCCAGCCCATAATTAAAACCGCGCGGCAGGGACACTTCGATGCCCCAAGGCACGCCCGACTGCCAGCCAGAGCGTTTGAGATAAGCGGCGGTTGACGCCAGCGCATCTGTGGGGTCATCAGACCAGATGTCGCGTTTTCCGTCGCCTGTGAAGTCAACGGCAAAAGACAGGTAACTCGTCGGGATGAACTGCGTATGCCCCATCGCCCCGGCCCAGCTGCCAACCATACGCCTTGGTACGGTATCGCCACTTTGCAGGATCTTAAGCGCAGCGATCAACTGCGCCTCAAAGAAACGCCCGCGCCGCCCATCAAAGGCCAATGTGGCCAAAGCTTCGATGACCGGGGTATCGCCGCGCACCGCGCCATAGGCGCTTTCAAGGCCCCAAATGGCGACCACCACTTCTTTGTCCACACCATAGGTGCGCTCAATCGCTTCAAGCGTGCGCGCATGTTTGCGCAACGCGGCCCGCCCGTTTTTCACGCGCGTATCAGAGGCGGCGGTATCCAGATACTCCCAGAGCGTTTTGGTGAATTCGGATTGGTTTCGGTCCCGGCGCACCACATCGGCATTATAGCTGACCCCGCGAAACGCGCGGTCCAGCACCGCCCCAGAAATCCCCTGCCGCTTGGCCCGGGATTTGAAACTGCGAATCCAATTTTCAAATCGGGCATTCGCCAAAGTGACCTCGGGCCGCAGAAGCAAATCGTCCGGCCGGGCCACAGGCCGCGCCGACATGGCCACCGGCCCAACCGCCGCGACGCGAATGCCCTCTGGCTGTGGCGCTGACTCGCGCGGCACAGGGCGCAGCGAGCGCTCCGGTGCATTGGCCCAAAGCGGACCCATCGATACCAATAAAATTAACCCACTCGCGCAGGCGCGTTTCAAATGCCGTATTTGCATTTTGCCCCCCTCGATCCTCAATAGCTTTAGCTAATCAGATAGACGGCAGCCGGAGAATAGCAAACTTGGGATCAGCAGCTTCCCGGCGAATGCGCGCGCATCCGCTCAAGATAGATGCGCAGCATCGGAACACGCTGCGGGCGGAAGCTTTGCTCCAGCACCGTGAGGTTTTGCATGCGATCCAGCCGGAAGGCCCGGTAATCCTGCCGCAGATGACACCATGCCAACAGACAATGACTCATCTGCATATAGACAATCGACAGCGGGTCCACCTCGCGGTGGGTCTGCGCGGCCACGGCATCGATATAGTCAAAGGCAATGCGCCGCTCCTCCCAGGCCGCCCGGCGCAAAACGCGCGCATCCACGGTGGGGGCCGGCGGCGGCGAAAAACTTTGCGCGCTCAGCACCGCATGGCGTAAGCGGTGCGCCTGCCCATCCGGCAAACGCGCCCGCAGCTTTGAAAACGCAGAGTCCGCCGCCTGGGCAAGCGCCGGGTCGCCCACTGCCATCACCTCGCGCAGACCCAGAACCAGCGCTTCCAATTCCTCATCCTCAAAGGCCAACGGCGGTAGGCTCGCGTCTTCGATCAACGTATATCCAAAACCCGCCTCACCATCGATCACAGCGCCGAGTCCGCGCAAACTGTCGATGTCACGATAGATCGTGCGTTGCGACACGCTAAGTTCACTGGCCAGCACCTCTGCGGTCACAGGCGGCGACAGACTGCGCAGGGATTGCATAAGCTGAAACAGGCGGGCGGTACGGGACATGACCCCGCTATAGTCGGCCATACTGACAGAAATTGGCAAGAGGCCATGTTAAATTCTGCAAAGACCCCAAGAGGCTTTGCAATGCCCCCAGCTTTGACACCGGACCTTGACGCGACTTTCCACGCCTATCCCCCCGAGGCGCGCGCCGGGCTTTTGTTATTACGGCAGCTGATTTTCGAAGAGGCCAATACTCTGCCTCAGATCGGCCCTCTGGCCGAAGTGCTGCGCTGGGGGCAACCGTCCTACATCACACCCAAGCGGCGCGCGGCCACGCCGTTGCGGCTTGGCACGCATAAATCTGCCAGCTTTGCGCTTTTTGCGCACTGCCAATCCGGGGTGATCTCAACCTATGCGATGCGATTTCCGGGGTGGGATCGGCTCGATGGCAATCGAGCGGTGCTGTTTGACAGCATCACTGATATCGAACCCTTTCGCCTTGCGACATTGATCCGCCATGCGTTGACCTACCATCTAAAGCAACCGGAGCAGGCCGCGCATTAACGGCGCTTGCGCGCCACAGTGCGGCGGGTTTTGGCAGCCTTTTTCTTGGCCGCCGACAGCTTGCGTTTGCCCGAAGGCCCGCGTCCACGACGCGCATTGCCGCCGCCTTTGCCGGGGCGCACGCCATCCAGTTCCAGCAGCTCCAGCGCGATCCCGCCTGTGACAGGGGTTGCCTCGGCCAGGCGGACCAGCGCGCGCTGCCCCAGCCCGATGGTCATCCCGGTATCCGAGCCAACCAGAATATTGTTTTCCGCATCAAAGTGGAAATATTCGCGCCCAAGGTCGCGCATTGGCACCAGCCCGTCGGCCCCGGTTTCATCAAGTTTCACAAACACACCAAAACGCGCAATCCCGCTGATTTTGCCGGTGAATTCATTGCCAACCCGTTCCGACAGGTAAGACGCAAGATAGCGATCTGTGGTGTCGCGCTCCGCCAGCATTGAACGCCGCTCGGTCTGGGAAATATGCGCTGCGGTGTCTTCCAGCGTTTCGATGTCTTCGGGCGTCAGCCCATCCTTGCCCCAGCCATGCGCCGTGATCAGCGCGCGATGGACAATCAGATCGGCATAGCGTCGAATGGGCGACGTGAAATGCGCATAAGATTGCAGCGCCAGACCAAAGTGACCAAAGTTGCTGGGCGCATAATAGGCCTGCGTCATTGACCGAAGAGTCGAAAGATTGATCAGTTCAGCCTCTTCTGTGCCCGCAGCGTCATTCAGCAATTTGTTCAGATGGGCCGTTTTCAGCACCTGCCCCTTGGCCATATTGAACCCCGCCGCGCGCGCCACTTCGCGCAGGCTGTCCAGTTTTTCCGGATTTGGCTCTTCATGCACGCGGAACAACAGCGGCGATTGCTTGGCGATCAGGGTTTCGGCCGCCGCGACATTGGCCATGATCATGAATTCTTCGATCAGGCGATGCGCGTCCAGCCGATCGCGAAACTTGATTGAGGCCACCTGGCCTTCGTCGGTCAGCACAACTTTGCGTTCCGGCAGATCCAGATCAAGCGGCTGGCGTTCAGCGCGCGCCAGCTTTGTTGCGGCATATGCGGCATAGAGCGGCGCAATCACCTCATCCATCAGTTCGGCACAACGCGCATTGGGCGCGCCGTCCTGCGCGGCCTGAACTTCTTCGTAATTCAGCGAGGCGACAGAGCGCATCATGCCGCGCACAAATTTATGCGCGATCATCCGGCCCTTGGCATCCAGCGTCATGCGCACGGCGATACAGGCGCGCGGCACACCTTCGTGCAGCGAACAGAGGTCGCCTGACAAGCGATCCGGCAACATCGGCACCACGCGGTCTGGGAAGTAGCTGGAGTTGCCACGCTTGCGCGCCTCGCGATCCAGCGCGGATCCCGGGCGCACGTAATGCGCCACATCGGCAATCGCGACCCAAACGATATGACCGCCTTCGTTTTTGGGGTCATCATCCGCATGGGCCCAGCACGCATCATCATGATCCCGCGCATCGGCCGGGTCGATTGTGACCAAGGGCATATCGCGCAAATCGGTGCGCTTGCCCAAAGGCGCGGGTTTGGCTGAATCCGCGTCAGCAATGGCCGCATCGGGAAAACTGTCAGGAATGCCGTGCTGATGGATGGCAATCAACGATACAGCCTTGGGCGCGCTGGGATCGCCCAAGCGGGTGACAACCTTGGCGCGCGGCAGGCCCATGCGGCCCTTTGGGCCGATCTGTTCGGCTTCGATCAATTCGCCATCTTTGGCGTCATTGACTGCCCCGGCGGGCACCATCCATTCCTTGGCCTCGCCCTTGTCGATGGGCAGAATACGCCCGCCCTCAGCGGTTTTGCGAAAGACGCCCAGGATGCGCGTTGGGTTGGTGCCGATCCGGCGGATCAACCGCCCTTCATATTGATGCTCTTCCCCGCCGACCTGCGTCAGCCGGGCCAGCAACCTGTCACCTTCTCCCAGTGCCGGATCGCTCGCCTTGAGCATCAGTAAAATCACCGGCTCCGCGCCGCTCCCCTGCCATTCCAGAGGGCGCGCATAAAGATCGCCATCCACGCCAGTGCCCATGACCTCAAGCACAGAAACGGGCGGCAAGCGGTCTGGGTCCGCATAGCTGCGTTTCCGTTTCTCAAGATGACCTTCGGCCTCAAGCTCCCGCAGGATACGTTTCAAGTCGATCCGCGCGGCGCCTTTGATTCCAAAGGCCTTGGCAATGTCGCGCTTGCTGGTCAGGGTCGGGTTTTCGGAAATCCACTCAAGGATTTCCTCTTTTGATGGCATTCTCATGTTTGCGCCCTAGCATGTTGTGCCCGTATCGTCACCGGGAAAGATCGGTCAGGGTCTTCAGGTCTGACAACGTGTCAACATCACGCAAGGTTGCAATTTTGGCGATGCGCAAATCTTTCATGGTCGCGATGCTGTCAGAAAGCGCGTGTTCGGTAGACCAGCGCACGCCCTCAAACAGACCGGCGGGCACGGCGCGAGCGCGTTTCAGCCCCACCAGCCAATAGCCGCCATCTGGGGCGGGGCCAAAGATGGCATCTTGCGTGCCCAGCGCAGCAAAGGCGCTGGCGATATGCTGCTGTGTAATCCCGGGAATATCGGCGCCGATAATACAGACCGGCCCCGGCGGCAGCGTACGAAAAATGCGCGCCATCCGCGCGCCAAGATCGCCGGCACCCTGCGGTATCCGCGCCAAATGCGCGGGCCACACACGGCTTTGCAATCCCTCATGATCCGGCGCGACTGCCAGTACCAGGTCCCATTTCGGCGATTGCAGGCGGCGCAACACTGCGGCCACCTGATGACGGAACCACCAGGCCGCCCCGGTCATACCGAGGTCGCGCCCAAGGCGGGTTTTCACCCGGCCGGGATGCGGCTCTTTCACCATGACAACCAGCGTGGCTCTCACAGCTGCACTTCCATATCGCGGTGCGGAATACCCGCGTCATCATAGCTGTCGCCATAGGCCACAAACCCAAGCCGCTCGTAAAAACCCATCGCCTGCTCCTGCGCGCTGAGCATCAGCCGCTTGACCCCCGGCTGTGTTTTCAGATGGTCCATCGCATATTGCATGATTGCGACGCCCAGACCGGTGCCACGCGCCGATTTGACGACGCAAACACGGCCGATTTTTCCTGTGTCACCCTTTACGAACAGCCGTGCCGTGGCTTTGGGACTGCCGTCGACGGTGGCCAAAAGATGGATGGCCTGATCGTCAAGGTCATCAATCTCTTCGGCCTCTGGCACATTCTGTTCTTCGATAAAAACCACGCGCCGCAACGCCAGGCAGGTCTCGATATCGTCGGTGACAAAGATTTGCCAAGTCATGCAAAATAATCCCGCAAAATGCGCGCGTAGATCGCCTTGAGCTGATGGATCTGCGCCACGTCAACGCATTCATCCACCTGATGCATGGTTTTGCCCACAAGGCCGAATTCGACAACCGGACAATGGTGCTGCACAAACCGCGCGTCGGATGTGCCGCCGCTGGTGGACAATTCTGGCCGGCGGCCGGTTTCGGCCTCGACCGCGTTGGCCACAAGGTCCGAAAGCGCGCCGGGCGGTGTGATAAAGCTCTCGCCTGAAATTTTGACCTTCATGTCAATCTCAATCCCGGTCTGGGCGGCAACCGCATCTGCCTGCGCCTTGAGCCAGTCGGTGAGCGATGCACCGGAATGGGCGTCATTGAACCGGATGTTGACCGTCGCGCGGCATTCGGCGGGGATCACATTGGTGGCCGGATTGCCGGTATCCATGGTCACAACCGCCAAAGTGGATGGATCAAAATGCGCCGTGCCCGTGTCAAGCTCATGCGCTGAAAGCTGCGCCATCAGCTGGGCCATGGCGGGCAAAGGGTTTTTGGCGCGATGTGGATAGGCGGCATGGCCCTGCACCCCGGTGAAGGTGAACCAGGTGTTGATCGAACCGCGACGGCCGATTTTCATCATCTCGCCCATCTCATTGGGGCAGGTCGGCTCCCCCACCAGACAGACCGCCATCTGTTCGCCCGCCTCGGCCATATAGTCCAGCAGCGCGAGGGTGCCGTCCAGCGCCTCGGCCTCTTCATCGCCGGTGATGGCCAGAACAATTGCGCCCTCGGGCGGGCTCGTTTGCACATGATCAATCGCCGCCGCCACAAAGGCCGCAACACCGGATTTCATATCCGTGGCCCCGCGCCCATACATCACGCCATCTTTCACCTCAGCGCCAAAGGGCGGCATGCTCCAGGCGCTTTCATCGCCCAGCGGCACCACATCGGTGTGGCCGTTAAAGCCGAATGTCTTTGCATGGGCCTTGTCACCCCAACGGGCAAAAAGATTGCTGATGCCATTGCGGTCGACCCGCGTGCAGGTAAATCCGGCCGCGCTCAGCTGCGCTTCAAGCAAGGTGAGCGCGCCGCCCTCTTCGGGTGTGATCGACGGGCATTGGATCAACTGGGCGGTCAGCGCGGCGGCATCGACGTTTGACATGGTATCCTCATTTTAACGTGCCCCAGCCCTACCTTGGAACGCAGAGCGGTGCAATTCATGAGCGTGGCGCAGAAATTGCTGTGGCGGTCAGGCGAAGCGTGCTATTCCAAAACGAAACCCGGATCACAGCGGGATGAGCAGCGATATGAAACCTTTCGCCCCAAAGGCCCAGCGATGAGCTGGTGCGCCCTGGCAGATGCACAGGGGCATGCCCTGTCGCGCGCCATGGCCCGGCTGGCCCCCGAGGCGCTTTGGCCAAGCGGCACATTGATGCTTGAGGCGCGGCTCTCTCCGCATGATCGGCCCAAACCGCTCTTGGCATTGACGCTGCCGGGCGGGGCACCATTTGACCTGGCGCTGCAAGCCATGCCCACGGGCGGCATTCATTTCTTTTTGCAGCAGGCAGGGCACCACCAGCACGCCGCCCTCTCACCGACCGCCTCTGATCCAAGTGACATATTGCGCATCAGCTATGCGTGGAATGTCGCGCAGGGCTACGCGCATCTCGTTGTTGAGATGCCCGGCACACCGCACATCTGGCGGCATGTATTTCCGGCCGCCAACCCCATCCCCCAAGCGGCATTGCGATCCCTGATGTGCCCGACCTCACATCGTTTTGTTGGCGATGAGGTGATCTTTATGGCCTTGTCGGACCGGGTGGAGCCAGTGGGCCCGTTGCCCACGCTTTGCCCTCGCACACCGATCATGACCCCGTTTGGGGAAAAGCCCGCTGGCGCACTGAAACGCGGCGACTTGGTCACGACGCTGGCGGGGGACTCCGTGCCGGTTATACACAGCCTGCGCCACACCCTACCGGCGCGCGGATCCTTTCAACCCGTGCGCCTGCGCGCCCCATATTTCGGGCTAACCCACGATATCGTTGTCACCCCCGAGGCCCGGTTGCTCGTCGGGGGTACCCAGGTGGAGTATCTTTTTGGCGCGGAAAATGTGTTGGTCCCCGTCAAACATCTGATGTCCAATGCCTCTGCCCATCCCGAGGCGGGGCACCAGCTGGTGACATTTGTACAGCTCTTGCTGCCCGATCACGAAGCGATCATGGTCAATGGAACGGCCCTTGAAAGTCTGGGCATCGGGCGCATGCGCCGCAAGAAAGATCTGCTCAGGCACACCTTGCTAGGCCAGTTTGATCCGCAGTCCCTGCCGGAGCATTCCAAAACCACCTATGCGATCCTCAAACACTTTGAGGCCGTGACCTTGGCGCAGCATCGCGCCGCCTAGGATCACTGTGGCAGCGTTTCTTCGGCACTTTCCTCGCCATTGAAAAATGGCGTCATATGCGCAACCACAACGGAATTCTCATCAAGTGCCCGCTGCATCAATTCGCGCTCGTCCGCATCGATTTCATGCCCCTGCGCTTTGCGTTCATCCAGCGTGCCATAGCCGGTGACATCCAGCGGGGCGAGGTCGGCCTGCTTTAGAATGGCAACCGTTTCACGCACGGCTTCGGCTTCGTCCACGCCCGAGGCATAGATCATCAGCGCCGCGCCGGTGGCATCCTCGGGCAGCCCGTCACCATCCTTGCGGCCCACTTGCACAAGCAGGGTATAAACTTGCTGACGCGATGGTTTCTTGGGCTTGTCCATTGGGGGCATACTTTCTGAAGAATGGCCTGCCACCCGCGGGGCGCGGATGGCAGAAGTTTGTCGCCCGCGCTTAGTCGCGCAGCAACTCGTTGATGCCGGTCTTGGAGCGTGTGCGTTCATCCACACGTTTCACAATCACCGCACAATAGAGGTTGATGCCGTTCTTGGACGGCATGGAGCCCGCAACAACAACAGAATAGGGTGGCACTTCGCCATACATGACTTCGCCGGTTTCACGGTCAACGATCTTGGTGGACTGACCAATGAATACGCCCATGCCCAGAACCGACCCCTCGCGGATGATACAGCCTTCGACCACTTCGGAGCGGGCCCCGATGAAGCAGTTGTCTTCGATGATGGTTGGCCCGGCCTGCATCGGTTCAAGAACGCCGCCAATGCCGACGCCGCCAGACAGGTGCACGTTCTTACCGATCTGCGCACAGGAGCCGACCGTGGCCCAGGTATCCACCATGGTGCCTTCGTCGACATAAGCGCCAAGGTTAACGAAAGATGGCATCAGGACAACGCCGGGCGCAATAAAGGCAGATTTGCGCACTACGGTGTTGGGCACGGCGCGAAAGCCAGCCGCGCGCCATTGGTTTTCGCCCCAGCCTTTGAATTTGCTGTCGACTTTATCCCACCAGCCAGAGCCTTGTGGACCACCGGATTGCTCTTCCATATCTTTCAGGCGGAACCCAAGCAAAACAGCTTTCTTGGCCCATTGATTGACATGCCAATCGCCATTTTCCATCTTTTCTGCAACGCGCAGTTTGCCGCTGTCCAGCGCGTTCAGCGTATCTTCGATCGCTTCGCGTGTTTCGCCGGTCGTGGCGGGAGTGATGGTGTCGCGGGCGTCCCAGGCCGCCTCGATCGCCGTTTCAAGTTGCGCGTTTGACATGACTTTTGGCTCCATTCGTCAGGATTCGAGCTTACATAGCGAAACGTTCCCAAAACGTCACCCCAGAAGGGTGCCCTTGGTCATCAAGATGTGACATGCATCTGCCCCGCGCTATGTTATCCTGAGCAGCCCAAAGCGTTTCTGGCCACATCGCCCGGAACGCGCTAGGGCTAAGGAAATGCGCAATTACGAGGACTTATCCAGTATGAAAGACGATCATCGCACACCGTTTCGCGACGCACATGCCGACCGCACCAAAGCCAAAGAGGTGCCGGATACTCCGCAAACCCGTGCGCCCGCCTATCGTCTTGCCTTTGCCGATGATGATTTTCTTTGCCGCGAAGAGTTGCGCCCCGTCCGTTTGCAGCTGGAGCTGCTGAAACCGGAAATGCTGCTGGATGAACAGAACGTCAAAAGCACGATTGTGATGTTCGGCGGTGCGCGCATTCCAGAGCCAGCAAAAAAGGATCAGGCCCGCACCGAGACACTGGCGGATCTGTCAGCCTTTTACGACGAAGCGCGTGAATTTGCCCGCTTGATGACGCTGCGATCCAACGAAACCGGCGGGCGCGAAGATGTGATCGTCACGGGCGGTGGCCCCGGCGTGATGGAGGCCGGCAACCGCGGGGCGGTGGACGCCAAGGGCGTCTCCATCGGGCTGAATATCGTGCTGCCTTTTGAGCAGGCCCCCAATGCCTATGTCACCCCGGAACTTTGTTTCAATTTTCACTATTTTGCCATTCGCAAGATGCATTTTTTGATGCGTGCCCGCGCGATCTGCGTTTTTCCCGGTGGGTTTGGCACGCTGGATGAATTGTTCGAAGCGCTTACACTGATCCAGACCGGGCGCATGGAACGGGTGCCATTCTTGCTGTTTGGACGTGCCTTTTGGGAAAAGATCATCAACTGGGATGCCCTCAGCGACGCCGGGACAATTTCAGCCGAAGACCTTGACCTGTTCCGGTTTGTGGAAACGGCAGAAGAGGCCATTGCAGCCATCGACAATTGGGGAACGCCACAAATGCGCGATTCAATCCCCGGTCGTTGCTAACGCCTAATTTGCGGTGCGGGCGGGGCTTGCCGCCTGCTCCACCGGGGCAAAGCGGCGCGCGCTGAGGTCACGCATGATGGCCAGGCGGATTATATCCGCCGGGCTGACACCATTGGCATCAGCAGCGTCGCGCAGCGTGTCAAACACCGCACGATCCAACTCGAACATCACAGTGATTTCATCCATGCCCCAAGGTGGCGCAACGCGCCTTACCAAAGGGTTAATTCTTGACGCCAGCTTCCGCTTCGATCTGTTTGCGCGACTTGCGCGCACGTTCGGTCGCTGATTTCAGCTGACCACAGGCCGCCAGAATATCCTCGCCGCGCGGAGTGCGGATCGGCGAGGCATAGCCCGCCTGATAGATGATATTGGCAAAGGCGTGGATGCGGTTATTGGACGACCGTTTATAGGGTGCGCCGGGCCATTCATTGAACGGAATAAGGTTCACCTTGGCCGGGATCCCTTCGATCAACTTCACCAGACGATGCGCATCTTCATCGCTGTCGTTCACACCATGCAGCATCACATATTCAAACGTGATCCGTTCGCTATTGGTCAGACGCGGATAGTCGCGCAGCGCGTTCAGCAGCTCTTCGATATTCCAGCGCTTGTTGATGGGCACCAGCTTGTCGCGCACCTCATCGGTGGTCGCATGGAAGGACACCGCCAACAGACAGCCAATTTCTTCGGCGGTGCGGGCAATTTCCGGCACAACGCCCGAGGTCGACAGCGTAATGCGGCGGCGCGAAAGCGAAATGCCTTCGCCATCCATGGCGATCTTCATTGCGTCGCGGACATTTTCAAAATTATACAGGGGCTCACCCATGCCCATCAGCACGATATTGGACAACAGACGTGTTTCGTCCTTCGGAGCACCGGGCACCGGCCATTCACCAAGATCATCGCGCGCCATCATGATCTGCCCGACGATCTCGCCCGCCGTCAGATTACGCACTAGTTTCTGTGTCCCGGTATGACAGAAAGAACAGGTCAGCGTGCAGCCGACCTGCGAGGACACACAAAGCGTGCCGCGATCGGTTTCGGGGATATAGACCACCTCAACCTCGTGGCCCCCGGCAATGCGCACCAGATACTTGCGTGTGCCATCGCTTGACACTTGTTTTGAGACCACTTCCGGGATCTCGACCACAAAGGCTTCGTCCAATTGCGCACGATAGGCTTTCGCCAGGTTGGTCATGGCGTGAAAATCACGCACCCCCCATTGGTAGATCCATTGCCAGATCTGACCGACGCGCATCTTGGCCTGTTTCTCAGGGGTGCCATGCGCAATCAGCACATCACGCAAAGCTTCACGTGTCAGGCCAACAAGGTTTACCTTGCCGCCTTCGGGCAGCTTGCGCGGAATAGTATGGACGTCTTGCGTAATGGGCGCGCTATTGGTCATGGCGAGTCTCCAGGAAATCAAGCGCGTGGGTTACACCATTTGACCACAAAAGCAAACGGCTAACATGACGCCAGCCGTTTGGAACGCTTTAAGTCGTGTAGTCTCGGCCCGGGGCCGAGGCGCCGTTAGCTGCACCGCCGGTTTGCGTCATCCACCGCTGCCGTGAAGCCCAGCAGGGAAAATGTGTCTTCGGTGCGCGTCCCGCGGCCGCTGGACCCAACCAAAACGGCTGTCTTGCCCCGTTTCATTGCGGCAACAATCTTGGCGTCATCATCCGCGCTGGCGGGCCAGGCCCATTCACCTTCGGTGAACAGGTCATAGGACTCATCATCGATTTTCATCGAAACCGTCGAGCCCGATTTAAACGGATAGCCGCCGGTAAAGCCCACTTGACCTGTCACGCCACCATTGGGGCGATAAAAGACCATCAACAGCGTTTGCGTGCGCCGCACAGCAACCACCGCGCCGTTGCGGGTGTTGACGCTTTCTTTAAAGGTGCTGACCGCCCAGCATTCGCGCGGGTTGGTCTCTTCAAACACGCTCCAGTCGGTCTTGGCGGCGACCTGATTGGTGCTTTCCTGTGCCCCAGCGACCGTGCCGGCCATCGCCAGTGCCACCACGCCGAATAGACCCGCGCGCAAATTCGTAAATCCCATATCAACAGCCTCCAAGCTGTGTACCCTCAATCCCATGCCGCGCCCCTATCTGTTCACCGATATTCACCTGGCGGGCATTGTCATTCTCGATGGCTGTACTTTATCCTGATTTTGTCAGGCGGTGAAAGCCCCGTTGGCACGAAATTGCCCATATTTGAAGGTGACGATGACGCATCCTGCCCCGCTGGTCGAAATTACCCGAGGCCCCTTTGTCGAAAGCAGGCACAGCGGGCATGCGGTCGTATGTTCTGCGACGGGCGAAATCATCGAAGCATGGGGCGATCCCATGCAAATTGTTCTGCCCCGCAGCTCTGCCAAGATGATTCAGGCCCTTCCACTGATCGAAAGTGGCGCAGCCAAGGCTTTTGGGCTGAAGAACCATCACCTCGCGCTGGCCTGCGCCTCGCATAGCGGGGCAGCAATGCATACGCAGCCGGTTGCGGAGTGGCTCGTGGGGCTTGGCCTGTCAGAGGACGCGCTGCGCTGCGGGCCGCAAACGCCCCTTGATCGCGCAACGCGGCACGCGCTGCTGAAGCGCGACGAAGCCGGTTGCCAGCTACACAACAGTTGCTCTGGCAAACACGCCGGGTTCCTGACGCTCGCGCAGCATCTTGGCGCGGGGCCCGACTATCATCACATGGATCATCCGGTGCAGCAGGCGTGTTTAAGTGCCTTCAATGCCCTGACTGAGGAACTCAGCCCGGGCTTTGGCATTGATGGCTGTTCTGCCCCCAATCATGCGGCGTCGCTGCTGGGCATGGCCCGCGCTATGGCCTTTTTCGCAGCGGCCCGCCCGGATGGCGGCGCGCGTAGTGCCGCCGCCGCCCGGTTGATTAAGGCCATGACCGCCTATCCCGAGCTGGTCGCAGGAGAAGCCCGCGCCTGCACCCGGCTTATGCGGGCCATGAAGGGAAAGGTTGCGGTCAAATTTGGGGCCGAGGCGTTTTTTGTCGCGGTGATCCCGGAACGGAAACTGGGCGTTGCCCTGAAGATCACTGATGGCGCAACCCGCGCCGCCGAATGCGCTATTGCGGCGTTATTGGTGCGCCTGGGGGTGCTGGACGCCGCACATCCTGACGCGCAGCGCTATATCAATGCGCCGATCTTAAATCAGCGCAGGCATGTGACGGGCTATATGCGGCCCGCCGCCGGGCTGCTGCAACAATAAACACGCGGCCCGGACATGCCGGGCCGCGCGCGGTCTGCGAAAGCGCTTACATTTCGATAATTTCGGCGACCTCGACGGTGCCCTTTCCCCCATCGAGGATCGGGCAGCCTTTGGCCATTTCCAGCGCCGCGTCCATATTATCCGCGGTCACGATGGTGTAGCCAGAGGTCGGATTTGCACCGCCGTCATCCTGCACACCCGATGCTGTGACCGTCTTGGACATGCCCACCGGCGCGCCGGGGTCGGCGACCGAGGCCCCCATGCCGCCATACCAGTCCATCCATTTGGCCATGACCTTTTCACCCTCTTCCGGTGTCTCAGGCTTACCGCCACCGTGGTACACAAATGCAAATTTTGCCATTCTCTTTACTCCTGTTGAAATGATGGGCAGGCAGCCCGTTTGGGTCAGACACAGCGGGCTGCATCCGGTCGTTCACATCTGGCAAGCGCCAGCTCTTATCCCTGCAAGATGCGCTCCATCGTGCGCAGCGCGTAGGTCCATCCGGCCTCGTGGTTGGCACCGATGTCGCCATCCGCCAAATCACGGTGATCGACGATCAGCTTGGCACCATTGGCGGTTTCCACCACCGTCATTGTAACATGACTTTCGGCACCGCGCTTGCCCTCAGGATCATGCCACGCCCATGTGAAACCCACGGAATCCGGCGGTTTCACATGGGTGACATGGCCGGAAAGTTTCAGCGGGTTGCCATCTTTGGTGCGCATATCGACGAACCAGGGACCAGTGCGCGAAAAGTCCATGTCATCCGCGGGAAAGGTCATCCCTTCGTATCCGAACCATTCAAGCACATTGTGCCGTTTGGTCACGAAGTCAAACAGCCGCTCTTGGCTGACTGCAAACTCCCGCTCAAGCCGAATATCTGTCATAGCCCCTCCTCCGCCGCTAAGGCAGCAGCCATCCTGTCAAAACCGGCCTCCCAAAAGCTGCGGTGGTCCATTGTCCATTGGGCAATGCCGCGCAACGCATCCGGGCGCACCTTGTAAAACCTCTTGGTGCCAACGGCACGCTGATCCAAAACACCCGCCTCGCGCAGCACTTTCAAATGCCGCGAAATGGCAGGTCCGCTGATTCCCGATGCGGGCACCAGATCGCCAGCGGGCAATTCCCCCTCTGCCATCAGACGCTCAACAATCTCAAAGCGCGTCTCATCTGAAAGGGCGGCAAAAACTGTTCTCAGATCTTTCATGAGTCCCTTTATTAACTAGATTGTTATTTAATGCAACAGTTAAATTAAAGTTGCGAAATCTGTGCCTGAACCCAGGTCCGGAAGGCGGCGAGCGGCGGGTAAAGCACTTTGGTCTCTGGCCACACCAGATAATAAGCCCCATTGCTGATTTGTCGCGCCTGATCCAGCACCACCAGCCCGCGGCGTTGCGCCGGATCCTCCAGCAGGAACCGCGGCACCAGCGCGACCCCTAGCCCGCCGGCAGCGGCCTGCAGCATTGTGGCGAATTGATCAAACACCATTCCGGCGCGCGGCGGTGCCTCGATGCCATTCTGCGCGCACCACCGCTGCCACGCCTTTGGTCGCGTATCCAAATGCAACAGCGGCAGCCCCGGGATCATGTCCACCGTCACCTTGCGTCCGCGCGCCAAATGTTCAGACATCACTGGTGCCAGTTCTTCTTCCATCAACTTAACAGAATGTGCCCCCGCCCAATCGTCACGGCCAAAATGAATGGCGGCATGAAAATTGGTGCGACCGAAATCAAATGGGGCCAGGCGTGTCGACAGGTTGAGCGTCACGCCCTTATGCGCGCCCAGAAACCCCGATAGGCGCGGTGCCAGCCAATGCGCGCCAAAGGCGGGCAGGATGGCCAAATTCAAGACACCGCCATGCGGGTTTCCACGCAGATCGGTCGTCGCAGTGGCAATGCGCGCCAACCCCTCGTGCACGGCATTGGCATAGGTTGCCCCAACTGGCGTCAAAGACAGCCGCATTTTTTCGCGGGTGAACAGCGGATATTCCAAGAAAGCTTCCAGCTTTTTGATCTGCCGACTGACGGCACCCTGTGTGAGGTCTAGTTCCTGTGCGGCCAAAGTCACCGATCCGCTGCGCGCCACTGCATCAAATGCCATCAGCCAGGAAACCGGAGGGAGGGAGCGTCGTGTCAGCACAAACCATTCCATTTTGGAAATAACTTATGCCAGTATATCGCTATTTTTCTGGCAATCACCCCGTTAGATTATGACAAAACGAATATTTTGTCCCCAGTCGACACCAAGGACCCGCCATGCGCCTCACCCCGAAAGATGCCCCCGACCTCAATCGATTTGATTGGCAGGACCCGCTGCTGCTGGAGCAGCAACTGACCGAAGATGAACGCTTGTTGCGCGATGCGGCGCGCAGCTATGCGCAAGACAAATTGCTGCCTGGGATCACGCAGGCCTTTGAAGAGGAGCGGACCGACCCAGAGATTTTTCGCAGCATGGGCGAAATGGGCCTATTGGGCACAACCATCCCCGAAACCTATGGCGGGCTGGGCACAAGCTATGTGGCCTATGGCCTTGTCGCGCGGGAAATTGAACGGGTGGATTCCGGCTATCGCTCGATGATGTCGGTGCAAAGTTCGCTGGTGATGTATCCGATCTATGCCTATGGGACCGAAGAGCAGCGCGTGAAATACCTACCCAAATTGGCCAGCGGCGAATGGATCGGCTGTTTTGGCCTGACAGAACCGGATGCCGGATCTGACCCCGGCAGCATGAAAACCACCGCCCGCAAGACCGACGCAGGATATGTGCTGAACGGGCAAAAGATGTGGATATCCAACGCGCCGATTGCCGATGTCTTTGTCGTTTGGGCCAAATCAGATGCCCATGGCGGCAAGATCAAAGGCTTTGTCATCGACAAGGGCACCCCCGGCCTCTCCGCCCCGAAAATCCGCAACAAGGCCAGTCTGCGCGCTTCGATCACCGGCGAAATCGTTATGGATAATGTCGAGGTGCCAGACACCGCGCTGTTGCCCGAAGTCGCGGGCCTTAAGGGGCCGTTTGGCTGCCTCAACCGCGCGCGCTATGGCATTGCCTGGGGCGCGATGGGGGCCGCCGAATTCTGCTGGCAGGCGGCGCGGCAATATGGGCTGGATCGCAGGCAATTTGGCAAACCGCTGGCCGCGACGCAGCTGTTTCAACTGAAGCTTGCCAATATGCAGACCGAAATTGCCCTTGGGCTGCAGGCGGCTTTGCAAGTGGGACGCCTGATGGATGCCGCGCAGGCGGCGCCGGAAATGATCTCGCTGATCAAGCGCAACAACTGCGGCAAGGCGCTTGATGTCGCCCGCGCGGCGCGTGACATGCACGGGGGCAACGGCATCTCGCTGGAGTTCCACGTGATCCGCCACATGCTCAATCTGGAAACGGTCAACACCTATGAGGGCACGCATGACGTGCACGCCCTGATCTTGGGGCGAGCCCAGACTGACCTACAGGCCTTTGTCTGACCGATGGATCGCGCGGATGTCGTAGATCAGGCTTTTCGCCGGCGGCTGTTGGCGGGCGATTTTCCAGAAGGGGAGCCCCCCAGCGGGTCGCTTTCAGCCCCCCAGGCGCTGGCGATCTTTCGCGCACAATGTCTTAGCCGCAATCTGGATCGGCGCGCGCGAAAAATGCAGGCCGAGGGACAAGGGTTTTATACCATCGGCTCCTCGGGTCACGAAGGCATGGCCGCCCTGGCCGCCGCATTGCGCCCCGATGACATGGCGTTTTTGCATTATCGGGACGGCGCGTTTCAGACCATGCGGTCCTATCAAGTACCCGGTGTCAGCCCGACTTGGGACATGCTGCTGTCTTTTGCCACCGCCCGCGAGGACCCAATTTCGGGTGGGCGACACAAGGTGCTCGGCTCCAAGGCGCTGAATATTCCGCCGCAAACCTCAACCATCGCCAGTCACCTGCCCAAAGCCGTCGGCGCGGCCTATTCCATCGGGCTGACCAAACGCCTGGCGCTGGCAGACACGCCCCTCGCCGATGACAGCCTAATTTGCTGCTCGTTTGGCGATGCCTCTGCCAATCATTCCACCGCATTGGGGGCCATCAACGCCGCAAGCTGGGCGGCCTATCAGTCAGTGCCCATGCCATTGCTGTTTGTCTGCGAGGACAACGGGATTGGCATCTCGACACGCACACCGCGCGGCTGGATCGCCGCGAATTTCCAACACAAGCCCGGGCTGAGATACATGGCCGCCGATGGGCTGGATCTCTTCGAGACATATGAGGTGGCTGCGAAGGCCGTTAACCATGTGCGCCGAAGCCGCAAACCGGTGTTTTTGCACCTGCGCACCGTGCGGCTCTACGGGCACGCTGGATCTGATGTGCAGCAGGCCTATCTGCCGCGTGATGTCTTTGAAGACTGGGAAGCGGATGATCCGCTGCTGCATTCTGCGCGCTTGCTGATCGCGGCGGGGGTGGCGGATGCCGCCGACCTACTCTCCATCTACACAGACACCGAGGCGCAATGCACGCGGGTGGCACGCGAAGTCTGCAAACGCCCCCGCCTGCGAACCGCAGACCAGGTCATGCAAAGCCTGATCCCGCCCGCGCGGCCCGCAGCCAGCTCCAATGGCCCCAGCCCAGAGGCCCGGATGAAGGCCTTTGGCGCGGATGCCAAGATGCTCAGCACGCCGCAACCGATGTCGCGCCTGATCAACTGGGCCCTGACCGATCTGATGCTGACGCATCCAAACATCGTGATGATGGGCGAAGATGTGGGGCGCAAAGGCGGCGTCTATGGCGTCACACAAAAGCTGGCCGACCGGTTTGGCGCAGATCGTGTGATCGACACGCTGCTGGACGAACAATCCATTCTGGGTCTGGCGATTGGCATGGCCCACAATGGCGTTCTTCCGATCCCGGAAATCCAGTTCCTAGCCTATCTGCACAACGCCGAAGACCAATTGCGCGGCGAGGCGGCGACATTGTCCTTTTTCTCGGACGGTCAATTCACCAACCCGATGGTGCTGCGGATCGCGGGTCTGGGCTATCAAAAGGGCTTTGGGGGGCACTTTCACAACGACAATTCGCTGGCCGTGCTGCGCGATATCCCTGGCATCATTCTGGCCTGCCCGTCGCGGGGCGATGACGCAGCCAAAATGTTGCGTGAATGCCTGCGTCTGGCGCAAGAAGAACAGCGCGTTGTCGTGTTTGTAGAGCCGATCGCGCTGTACCCGATGCGCGATTTGCACACCGACAAAGACGGCGGCTGGATGGCCCCCTATCCGGCACCGGACCTGCGCATTCCTTTTGGGCAGGTCGGTGTGACCGGCGACGGCCCCCTGGCCATCGTGACCTATGGCAATGGCCGATACCTGAGCACAAAGGCGCAGAATGCGCTCGCTGCTGAAGGTATCGACACACGGGTGATTGACCTGCGCTGGCTGGCCCCCCTGCCGGAAGAGAGCCTGATCGCAGCGCTGGAAGGCGCGCAAAACGTGCTGATCGTGGATGAATGCCGCCGCTCGGGCAACGTTTCCGAAGGGGTGATGACATTGCTGCAGGAAAAAGGACGATGGCCCCTGGCACGGCACGCGGCCGCCGACAGCTTTATTGCCACGGGCCCGGCCTTTGCCGCGACCATGCCCTCAGCTGACAGCATTGCAGACGCCGCCCGCGCGCTTTGGGGACGCCTATGAAACAGACCGCCATCGTCATCGCGCCCGGGCGCGGCACCTACAATAAAGCAGAGCTGGGCTATCTACGCCGCCATGGAGCACAGGCGGGTCTGATCGCAACCTTTAATGACAAGCGCCGCGCACTCGGGCAGCCCACGCTCAGCGCCTTGGATCGCGCCGACCGGTTTGACGCCGCCGTGCATACCCGCGGCGACAATGCCAGCGCGCTGATCTATGCCTGCGCCTATGCGGATTTTCTGTCGATTGATCGCGACCGCTTTGACATCATCGGTGTCACGGGCAATTCCATGGGCTGGTATATCGCGCTGAGCTGTGCCGGGGCGCTGTCGCCGACCGGTGGTTTTGACGTCGTGAACACCATGGGCGCGCTGATGCAGGACGCGATGATTGGCGGGCAGCTGATCTACCCCTACAGCGATGCCAATTGGCGGGGCGGGGCGGCAGAGCGCGCGACCGTGATGCAGCTGGCGGACGACATCGACGAGCGCAAGGATCATACCCTGCGCCTGTCGATCGACCTTGGCGGGTTATTGGTCTTGGCCGGGGACGAAGCGGGGCTTGCCGCCTTTGAAAGCGCGGCTCCAAAACGCGACCAACGCTTTCCAATGCGCCTGCCCAACCATGGGGCTTTTCACAGTGCCTTGCAGGTGCCCGTTGCCAAAAAAGGCCAAATTCAGCTGAAACAGTCTCTGTTTTCGCAACCGGATCTGCCGCTGATCGATGGGCGTGGTGGGCTTTGGCATTCTGGCAGCGCGGATCTTGCCGCGCTTTATGAATACACGCTCGGCCACCAAGTGACCGAACCTTATGACTTTGCCGCCGCCATCCGCATGGCCGCGCAGGAATTCTGCCCAGATGTGTTCATCATCCTGGGGCCCGGCAGCACATTGTCCGGCGCGGTTGCGCAATCGCTGATCCGCTGCGGGTGGAAGGGCTGGAAAGACAAAGCGGGTTTCCAAGCTGCGGAAAAATCCGAGCCGAGCCTGATTGTCATGGGCGGCTGAGGGAAGGTCTAAACAATGACCTCCTGTGCCGGCTGCGCCTTGGCGTCAAACACACGGCGATAGCGCGCAATCTCGTCGCTTGGCCCCATCGCTTTGTTCGGGTTGTCCGACAGTTTCACCGTTGGCTTGCCATTGGCGCTGACCGCCTTGCACACCAAGGAAAACGGCGCGAGTTGATCACCGGGCGTGAGACCCCGAAAATCATTGGTCAGCAAGGTGCCCCACCCGAAGGAGGGCTGAACGCGCCCGGCGAACTGGCCTTGCAACTCGCATATCTTATCGACATCCAGACCGTCGGAAAAAATCACCAGCTTGCGCGCCGGATCTTCGCCGCGGGCGCGCCACCAGGCAATCGCGCGCTCTGCGCCCTCGGCCGGATCGCCGGAATCTATACGAATCCCCGTCCAGCCCGCCAGCCAATCGGGCGCGCGCTCTAGAAAGCCTGCGGTGCCATAGGTGTCGGGCAGAATGATCCGCAGGTTGCCATCGTGTTCCTCATGCCAATCGGCCAACACCTGATAGGGGGCCTGCGCCAGCGCATCGTCGTCAGGTGCCAATGCGGCATAAACCATCGGCAATTCATGCGCGTTGGTACCAATCGCCTCCAGATCACGGTTCTTGGCAATCAAACAATTTGACGTGCCGATGAACTTGTCGCCCAGCCCCTCTAGCATCGCCTGCACCGCCCAGTCCTGCCACAGAAAGGAATGCCGCCGCCGGGTGCCGAAATCCGCAATCCGCAACCCATCCAGGCTGCGCAGCTTGCCGATTTTTTCCCAAAGTTTGGTCATGGCGCGGGCGTAGAGCACCTGCAATTCAAACCGGCCCATGTCGTTCAATACGGCGCGGCTGCGCAGTTCCATCAGAACCGACAGCGCCGGTATTTCCCACAGCATGACCTCGGGCCAGCTGCCTTCAAACGTCAACTCATACTGATCGCCCACGCGCTCAAGATGATAGGCTGGCAGGCGCAGGGTCTCAAACCACTCCATGAAATCCGGGCGGAACATCTGGCGCTTGCCGTAAAACGTATTGCCGCGCAGCCAGGTGCTTTCCCCGCGCGACAGAGACAAGGACCGCACATGATCAAGCTGCTCGCGCAGCTCACCCTCGTCAATCAGCTGCGCCAAGGGCACATGGCTGGACCGGTTGATCAACGAAAAGCGCACCTGCGTGTCCGGCTTGTTGCGAAACACGCTTTGACACATCAGAAGCTTGTAAAAATCCGTATCCAGAAGCGACCGCACAATCGGGTCAATCTTCCATCTGTGATTCCAAACACGTGCTGCGATATCAACCATAGATCCCCCTCGCCCCTGAGCGTCCTTTACTGACCGCTCATTAGGCCAGCGTGACGCCGGCCTGGCGCATCGCTGCGCGCGCGGCGTCAAGCGAGCCATCCATATCAATGGCGCGGCACAGATCTTGCCGCACGGTCACGTCAAACCCAAGGCGCGCCGCGTCTTGCGCCGAATAGTTCACACAAAAATCGGTGGCGAGGCCCACCAGTGTCAAGCCGGTCAGACCCCGGGTGCGCAGATACCCTTCAAGCCCGGTAGGCGTTTTGTGATCATTCTCAAAAAACGCAGAATAGCTGTCAATCGCTGGATTGAACCCTTTGCGCACGATCAAATCCGCAGGATCGGTGGCGAGCGCTTGGTGAAACGCCGCGCCCTGCGTGCCTTGCACGCAATGATCCGGCCAAAGCACCTGTGGCCCATAGGGCATCTCGGTCATCTCAAATGGCGCACGCCCGGCATGGCTGGACGCAAAAGACAGATGCCCGTCAGGGTGCCAGTCCTGCGTCAGAATCACAGCCTCAAATTGCGGCATGAGCGCGTTGATGCCAGCGATGATGTCATCGCCCCCCGTCACGGCCAAGGCACCGCCCGGACAAAAATCATTCTGAACATCAATGACAATCAATGCGTTAGACATGGCGCGCTCCTTCTCACACTTCATGCCTAGGTTGCCCTGCAGGCTGCGTCAACGCTGCCGCTTGCCCAAGAGTCGATTTGGGCGTATCTGGCGGCCATGTTTACCGTATGCGCTCTCTATCACTTCACCCAGTTCGACAACCCACCTGCCCTGCGCGGCCCGCTTCTTGAGCTGTGCCAGGCCGAGAATATCACCGGCACGCTGCTGTTGGCACACGAGGGCATCAACGGCACCATCGCCGGGCCGCGTAAAGGCATTGACGCGGTGATTGCGCATATTCAGTCCCTGCCCGGCTGCGCGGATTTCGAATGGAAGGAAAGCACGGCAAGCGCCAAGCCCTTCCCGCGCATGAAAGTGAAGCTGAAAAAAGAGATTGTGACCCTGGGCCAACCCAATGTCGATCCGACCGCGCATGTGGGCCATTATATTGACCCCAAAGATTGGAATGACCTCATTCAATCGCCGGATGTTGTCACTATTGATACCCGCAACGACTATGAGGTTGCCATCGGCACCTTCAAAGG
This sequence comes from Cognatishimia sp. SS12, assembly GCF_028369055.1. Classification (GTDB taxonomy): domain Bacteria; phylum Pseudomonadota; class Alphaproteobacteria; order Rhodobacterales; family Rhodobacteraceae; genus Cognatishimia. The sequence continues at coordinate 99,927 of NZ_JAQNCZ010000002.1, forward strand.
TGCGGTTGACCCGGAAACCGAAACCTTCCGCGATTTTCCGGCCTGGTGGGAAGAAAACAAAGAGCGGTTTCACAACAAGCGCGTGGCGATGTTCTGCACCGGCGGCATTCGCTGTGAAAAGTCAACAAACTATCTGCTCGGGCAAGGCGTTGAAGACGTCTATCACCTCAAGGGCGGCATTCTGAAATACCTCGAAGAAGTGCCGCAGGACGAGAGCACCTGGGAAGGGGAATGCTTTGTGTTTGATGGGCGCGTCTCTGTCGGGCACGGGCTGAAAGAAGGTCCGCACCTTCTGTGCCACGCTTGTCGCCGACCGATCATGCCCGACGATCAGAACCGCCCAGAATTTGAAAGCGGCGTCAGCTGTCATCAATGTATCAACGAAACCTCTGAGCGTGACAAAACCCGGTTCCGCGAGCGTCAAAAGCAGATGGAACTCGCCCGCGCCCGCGGCGAACAGCACATCATCGGCTTGGATTGATCTGACCGGCCTTCTCGGGTTTCATGCCCCCAGATTGTGAGGGCAGATGCAGACCATACCCGTCATTTCCAATAAGCAGGCGCGCCGCCTGTGGCTGAGCACAAATCTGCTTTTGCAAGCGCCCACCGGGCCGCTGGATGTCTATGGCATTATCCATTCTTTAGGGTTTGTGCAGCTTGACACCATTCAGGTTGTCGCGCGCGCGCACCACCATATTCTCTGGAGCCGCAATCAGGCGTATCGAGAGCACATGCTAAACCCGCTCTTGGCGGATGAACGGCGCGTTTTCGAACATTTCACCCATGACGCCAGCGTCATTCCGATGGAATTTCTGCCCATGTGGCAGCGGCAATTTCAGCGATTTCGCGCGAAATTCGCAAATAATGGCTGGTTCAAAAACATGTCCGGCCCCAAAGAGCGTGCCGCCATCAAGGCCCGTATCGCGGCCGAAGGCGCGCTGTCGACCCATGCATTTGACTCGGCCACAGAACGCCCAAAGGAAATGTGGGCACGCCCAGCGCATAAAAAGGCGCTCGATTACATGTGGTATGTCGGCGAACTGGCGACCTGCCATCGCCGCGATTTTGTAAAATTCTACAATCTGCCTGAGAATGTGTTTCCCGATCACAGAGGGACCAGCCCGCTCACTGATGCTGCGCAGCTGGACTGGCTGTGTCGCGCGGCGCTCATGCGCCTCGGTTTCGGCACACAGGGTGAGGTGCAGCGGTTTTGGGACGCGGCCAGCGCCAAAGAGATCAAGGGATGGCTTGGCACGGCGCTTCCGCGCGAAGTCATGATCGAAGGCGCCGATGGCAGCCTGACCCGCAGTTTTGCGGCCGATGATATCGAAGCGCGCCTTGATGCGCTGACACCGCCCAGCACCCGCCTGCGCATTCTAAACCCCTTTGATCCGGCCGTGCGCGACCGCGCGCGGCTTGAACGGCTCTTTGGGTTTGAATATCGCAACGAAATGTTCGTCCCCGCCGCCAAACGCAAGTGGGGCTATTACGTTTACCCGATTTTGGAAGGTGATCGGTTTGTTGGGCGTATCGAACTTAAGGCAGAGCGCAAATCCAGCACGCTGACGGTTGTAAATTTCTGGTCAGAACCCGGTGTTCGTTGGTCCACCGCGCGTCAAAGCAAACTCGACAGCGAGCTTCGGCGTCTTGCGCGATTTGTTGGATGCCAGACCCTCGCCTGACCAAGCCGGTCCCTGTCACCAACGGTGCCAAGCGGCATCAGCATCGCGCTAGGAGGCTTGGCTTTGCGCGCCCATCTCCAGAAGCGCGTCAAGCGAGATGGGACGATAGTGCACATACCCTTGTTGCACCGGACAGCCGATCTTGACCATGATCTGCGCCGCTTCAGTTGTCTCAACCCCCTCGGCGATCACGTCCATATCAAGCAGTTTCGCAATTTCGATCACGTTTTTGCACAGCTCGCGCTGGCCTTTCTGTTGGCCCAGCGGCATGACCAATTCGCGCGCAATTTTCAACCGCTGGGGCCGGATCGCCATCAGCGCCATGATAGAGCTGCGCCCAGTGCCAAAATCGTCGATATGGATCTCAACCCCCGCGTCGCGCAGCGTATCAAGGTGCCAAAGCACAAGATCGTCGGGCTGATCGAGAAAGGCGGTTTCCAGCAACTCGACAACAAGGTTTACCCCTGTCGCGCCAGCGATATCGACAACGCGGGTCACATAATCCACATCTCTGAGGTTTTCGCCGGTCACGTTAAACGACATTTTTGGCACGACATCCGGATTGGCCAATAAAAACGCCTGTATTTTGTCCAGAATGATCATGTCGATCTTCTTGATCAGCCCGGTTTTTTCCGCGATATCCATAAACCCGCCCGGCGCAACGACCTTGCCGTCGTCCTGCACCCAGCGCGCCAAGGCTTCGGCCCCGACGACCTCCCCGGTGCGTGCATCCACCTGAGGCTGCACATAAGGCTCAAATGCGCGCTCTTCGACCGCATGCAGCAATGCCTGAACCGAAAGGCGTTTTTCCTCGGCAATTGCGCGAATTTCCGGCGTCGACGCGACCGTCCGATTGCGCCCAGAGAATTTCGCTTCATAAAGCGCGTCATCCGCCGCCGACACCAGAACATCAGGTCGGGCAACGGATCGGAAATCGCTGAAAGATGCGGTGCCAATACTAACAGTGATCCGCCGCGCAACGGTCGAATGCTGGTGTTCGATATTGGCTGCCTCAAGCGCACGGTGCACCGCATGGGCGACGTCATTTGCCGTCACCGAAGCGGACATGACAATGCCAACAAACTCCTCGCCCCCATAGCGGGCCAGGAAACACCCCATCCTCTGGGCGACGGACCGCAAAATATCAGCGAGCGTCGCCAGCGCCTTATCGCCAGCCTGATGACCGTAAAAATCATTATAGGCCTTAAAGTGATCAACATCGATCAACACAACCTCAAGCGGCCCATTGGTTTTCACTGCCTTTTCATAAGCCTTGGCAAAATAACGATCAAACGACGCGCGGTTTTTCAGCCCGGTCAGACCGTCATGATCCGCCAGATGTTGCAGGCGCTCGTTGGCCTCTTCGAGTTTTTGAGTGCGGTCTGAGACCGCTTGAGAAAGCTCGCTATTATCAACCAGCACACTGTCATGAGACTCTTGCAGGACCTTCAGTGCAGAATTGGACAGGGCGGTCAGTTCGCTAAAGCGCTGGTGCAGCCCATCGACTTCGGTCGCGCGCAGAATGCCGCGCACAAGCGGCAAGTGCAGGCCGCCATCGCCGGGCCGCCACTGTGCCATCACCTGGTTCAACCTCGCGATCTGGCGTGCAAGCACGTTGAACACAAGCCAATACAACAGCACCCCAAAGGCAACATTCTTGCCCGTGGTGACAAGCACAAAGCTGAGCAGTCGTTCCAACACTTCGGGCGCAACAAGGGATCTGTCGATTGTGATCAGCATGCGACCAATGTCCTGGTCGCTGTTGATATCCCCCGGTGCGTGCAGGGGCCGTTCAAATGCGACAACGTCCGCGGCACCGATAAAACCGAGCTGCGGCAGCGTCGGCACAACTGTGCGCTGCTCATCCACCATGACATGGCCGCCATTAAAGATCTGAACGTGCGTCACGGCGTTTTGCAGCATCAGCCCGCGAACAACCTGCACGGCCGCCTGTTGATCATAGTCATAGACCGCAGAGGCCGCGGAGGGCACCGCACTGGTCAGAACATCTAGCACCCGGCTTTCCAGCGCCAGCTTCTCCCTTTGCAGATCCCCCGCAAATGTGATGAGAGACGCCAACAACCCCAGCAAGAACGCCAGCGCCAATGTCCGGCGCAGCAGCGCCTTGCTCAGCGATCGCTGGGGCTTGGCCCCATTACCCGTGGGCCGCGCGCTAAGCATCATCATACTCAAGCAGCTCAAGGCACGATATCCGCGCGGCATCCCGGGCTGTGCGGCGGGCGATATATTGGGCCTGGCAGGGCAACACAGACGACGGAAGTCGCGCTATCAAACCCCAATCTTCACAGGCCGTATTCCGAATTTTGCAATCGCGCGCACAACAGGTCATAGCGCGACGCTAGCGCCAAGACCCTAACAATCGCTTAGTAAGCGCGCGGCAGATGTTCACCGACTGTAAAGATATCAGACCTAGCTTTGGGCGCATGTTTATTTCGAATGGTGGACCCCGATGAAAAAAATGATGACCGTCCTCGCCCCGTCAATTGCCCTGGTCGCGGGTTTCGTTTCAACGATCGCCGTCAGCGCCCTGCCGGCCGCCGCCGAACAAGCGCAGGTCGTGATGCTGACCTGGCGTGGTGACACGCCGGCGGAACAGGGCTTTCGTCAGGGGTTAAGTGACGCCGGCGTGGATGCCGCGATCACGAGCTTTGATGCAAACCGCGACCGTACCGCGCTGGCCGGCTATATTCGCGACAATCTGGACCAGCTGACCAAAGCAGACGTGGTCTATACCTTTGGCACAACGACCTCACAGGTGTTGCACACCGCCGGGGGCGGCCAGACAAAGCATGTGTTCAATATTGTCAGCGATCCGGTGGCGGCCGGCATCGTGAATTCGCTTGATCAACCCGGCGGTTGGGTCACAGGCACAACACATGTGGTGCCGCTGGACGTGGCATTTGACCTGATCAACAAGGTGAAGCCTTTCCAAACCATCGGCTTTCTGTTTGACCCAAACGAAGAGAACACCGTGGTGCAAATGCGCACCGCAACCCGCGTGCTTGAGGGTATGGGCAAAACGATAAAGCCCATTCGCATCGTCCCCGAAGAAGGCATCCTGAGCCAACAGGAAGACCGGCTGGACCAAGAATTAGAGGGCCTTGATCTGCTATACGTGCCATCCGCATCCTCATTGATCGCCAATGCAGATGCCGTCTTTGAGGCGCTTCCCAAGGACATCTTTATTGTCGGTGCTGTCGGGCGATATGTCGAGGCGGGTGCCGCCATTGCCTTGGGCCCGGATTATTTTGAACGCGGTATCGCCACGGCCCGCTCTGCCATTCAAATCCTGAATGGGGCAGACCCCGGCGCGATCCCCGTCAATCGCGTCAACATGGATGGCGTCAACCTTGTCGTCAAAGACGGCAGCGCGGATCAATACGGGCTGGACTTTTCGCAGGTCCCTGTTTCGATTACGGCGCTGCCCTAAGGCGGCGCAGGGCGCAGCCTGACACCATGGATCACCTGGGCGGCACCGATCTGCGGTGCCGTCTTGCCCTGCCTCACCACAATAAAAGAACCCGTATTTGCAAACGCAAAAGGCCTAGGCATTTCTGCCTAGGCCTTTTTTGCAAAGTGGTGAGCCGTGAAGGGTTCGAACCTTCGACCTACTGATTAAAAGTCAGTTGCTCTACCAACTGAGCTAACGGCCCACATCGCTGTGCGTGGGGGGCTTCTAAGAAGAACGGCGCAGAGGGTCAACCCAAAAAGTCACAAAAATTCGCCGTGGCTGGAAATAGCGGATCAGCACCGTTATATGCGCGTTTATGACAGAAACGCGACGCACTATTAAATTTGAGAAAATGCACGGTCTGGGCAATGATTTCGTGGTCATTGACGCACGCCATGACCCTGACGGGCTGAGCCCAGCTTTGGTCACGGCAATTGCCGATCGGCACCGCGGCGTCGGCTTTGACCAGCTGGCCGTCATCGAATCGGGTGCGGCTGACGCGCATCTTGTGTTTTACAACAGCGATGGCAGCACCTCTGCGGCCTGCGGCAACGCCACCCGCTGCATCGCGCGCAAACTGTTGAATGAGAACGGAAAATCCGAGCTGACGCTCACCACGGAACGCGGCACGCTTTATGCGCGCGAGGCGGGCGATGGGCTGGTCTCGGTCAATATGGGGCACCCGCAGCTGACATGGGATGACATCCCGCTTGCCCGCGACATGGACACGCTGCACCTGCCGCTTGAGGGCGGGCCGACGGCGACGGGTATGGGCAATCCGCATTGCACATTTTTTGTCGAGGACGCCGAGGCCGTTGACCTTGAGGTTCTGGGGCCGCGATTCGAAACCGATCCACTTTTCCCGGAGCGGACCAATGTCCAATTTGCGTCTCTGCGGGGCGAGAATCATCTGCGCATGCGGGTCTGGGAACGTGGCGTTGGCACCACGCTTGCCTCCGGCTCTTCCAGCTGCGCCACCGCCGTTGCCGCGGCGCGGCGCGGGCTGACCGGGCGCAAGGTGCGCATCGATCTGGATGGCGGCACGCTTCATATCAATTGGGCCGAAGATGGCGTCTGGATGACCGGCGCAACCATGCATGTGTTTTCGGGCGAATTCACGCTCGACTTTCTGGAGGCTGCGTCGTGACAGATGCGCCAAAATTCACCACGCTCGGCTGCCGCCTGAATGCCTATGAAACCGAGGCAATGAAAGAGCTGAGCCAGGCCGCCGGTCTGTCAAACGCCATCGTGGTGAACACCTGCGCCGTCACTGCCGAAGCGGTGCGCAAAGCGCGGCAGGAAATTCGCAAACTGCGCCGCGACAATCCCGCCGCCTCCATCATCGTCACGGGCTGCGCCGCCCAGACAGAGCCCGAGACATTTGCCCAGATGACCGAGGTGGACCGCGTCATCGGCAATACCGAAAAAATGCAGCCGGAAACCTGGCAGCGCATGGCCGGAGATTTCATCGGCGACACTGAAAAGGTGCAGGTGGATGACATCATGTCCGTCACCGAAACCGCCGGGCACCTGATCGACGGGTTTGGCACCCGCAGCCGCGCCTATGTGCAGGTGCAAAACGGCTGCGACCATCGCTGCACCTTTTGCATCATCCCTTATGGCCGCGGCAATTCTCGCTCTGTCCCGGCTGGCGTGGTTGTCGATCAGATCAAGCGTCTGGTCGACAAAGGGTTCAACGAGGTGGTGCTGACCGGCGTAGATCTGACCTCTTGGGGGGCGGATCTGCCTGCGCAGCCAAAGCTTGGCGATCTGGTGATGCGCATTCTCAAATTGGTGCCGGACCTGCCGCGCCTGCGCATCAGTTCAATCGATTCCATCGAGGTGGACGAAAACCTGATGCAAGCCATCGCGACAGAGCCGCGCCTGATGCCGCATCTGCATTTGTCGTTGCAACATGGCGATGATCTGATTCTCAAGCGTATGGCGCGCCGCCATCTGCGGGAAGATGCCATCCGCTTTACCCAAGAGGCGCGGAAACTACGGCCCGACATGACCTTTGGCGCGGATATCATCGCGGGCTTTCCCACTGAAAGTGACGCGCATTTTGAAAATTCGTTGAAACTGGTGACAGACTGCACCCTGACATGGCTGCATGTCTTTCCCTATTCCAAACGCGCCGGCACGCCGGCGGCGAAAATTCCCAATCAGGTGAACGGGGCCACCATAAAAACCCGCGCGGCAGCGCTGCGGGCCGCTGGCGATGCACAGGTGGCGGCCCATCTGAAATCGCAAATCGGCAAGACCCATCGCATCCTGATGGAAAATCCGCATATGGGCCGGACCGAACAATTTACCGAAGTGCGCTTTGACCTGCCGCAGGTTGAAGGCAGCATCGTGACCGCTGCCATCACCGGCACTCGCGGTGCGCAGCTGACCGCATGAGCGTGATCCTCTATAGCTTTCGGCGCTGCCCCTATGCGATGCGCGCCCGGCTGGCCATCGCGGCCTCTGGTGTGCAGGTCGAGCTGCGCGAAGTGTTGCTGCGCGACAAAGCACCTGAATTTCTAGCCGCCAGCCCCAGCGCAACGGTGCCCTGCCTGCAAACCCCGGACGCGGTGATTGATGAATCGCTCGACATCATGAAATGGGCCTTGCGGCAATGTGATCCCGAAGGATGGCTCGACATGCCAGAGGCGGGACATGACCTGATTGCCAAGGCAGACGGCCCCTTCAAAAAGGCGCTTGATCACACGAAATACGCGGTGCGCCATCCAGACAAAGACCCCGAGGCAGAGCGCGCCAAGGCGCATGAATTCCTGCACGCGCTTGACGCGCAGTTGACGGGCGCGTTTCTTTTTAACGATACGCCGAGCCTTGCGGATATGGCGATCCTGCCGTTTGTGCGGCAGTTCGCAAATATCGACAAGCCACGGTTTGACGCGCAGCCCTGGCCTAATCTTTCGCGCTGGCTCGAAGCCTTTGTCACATCTGAGGCCTTCGCGCGTATCATGTCGAAATACCCGATGTGGAAAGCGGGCGATCCGCCCACTTTCTTTTTATCAGAAACCTAAACCCCTAGGCGGCGGCTGACGCCACCGCATTGGGTTGCGTCACCATCAGGGCCGCACGCGCCGCTTCGCGGCCTTTTTCGACAAAATGCGCGCGATAGATCTGATTGTGATGATCGGTCTCTTGATACTGATGCGGGGTCAGGGACACCGACAGGACCGGCACCCCGGTGTCGAGCCCGGCCCGCATAAGCCCATCAACCACGGCCTGCGCCACAAAATCATGGCGATAGATGCCGCCATCGACAACAAAGGCCGCGCAGACCACCGCGCCATAGCGCCCCGATGCCGCGAGTTGTTTGGCCAAAAGCGGCATTTCAAAAGCGCCGGGCACGTCAAAGACATCCACCTGTTCGGCTGGAATAGTCTCGCAAAACCCGTCGAGCGCGCGGTCAACGATGTCGGCATGCCATTGCGCCTTGATGAAAGCAAATCGGGTGTGTGTCATTTCATTTCTCCTTCAGCAACTGACACGTCACCCAAGGCGATCACGAACACAAAGCCGCGCAGGAGCCCTGCACGTCTTTCCGTCGCTCTCTTTCATCCGGACTTTAACCGTCGGCTCTGGCCTCTCACCAGATCTGCTGACACGCGAACTTCGCGCCGCTCGCGGGCTTATGGCCTGCGCCACATACCGCCGGTGGGGAATTTCGCCCCGCCCTGAGAACGCGCGCACCTTGCCAATCCGTCCGGCAGCTTGCAACATCCAAAGTGACCCATGTGACGTAAAAAATAGAGAATAGTCATGAAGCTTCTATCCTCCGCCACCTCACCGTTTGGCCGCTTGGTCAAAGTCTTGCTGCACGAGACGGGGCAGTATGACTCCGTTGAGATCATCAGCCCGGCAACAACGCCCCTTGCGGTTGACCCGATCGTTCAGGCGGCCAACCCGGCTGGCAAGATCCCAGTTCTGCTGCGCCCGGACGGTCCGGCGATCTACGACAGCCGCGTGATCTGCCGCTATCTGGACGCACGGGCCGCGGCTGGCCTGTACCCCGAGGCACATCTTTGGGAGGTGCTGACACTGGAAGCCACGGCCTGCGCCATCATCGAGGCCGCGCTTTTGATGGTGTATGAAAAACGTCTGCGGCCAGACACGCAGCAAAGCGACGCCTGGATCGAGGCGCAATGGTCCAAGGTGACGGCCTCGGTGGCGACGCTCAATAGCAAATGGATGAGCCACCTGCAGGGGCAATTCACGATGGGCCACGTCGCCGTGGGCGTTGCGCTGGGATATCTGGATTTTCGCCATTCAGACCGCAATTGGCGGGCTGACAACACTGCTTTGGCCTTGTGGTATGCAGCGTTTTCCGAGCGCCCCTCAATGCAGGCCACGGTGCCACAAGAATAAGCCCCGCACAAAAAACCCCCGCCGTTGGCGGGGGTTTGTCGTGAAAGCGATGTGACCTCAGAAGCGGTAGCTGACGCCAAGGTTGATGGCGTTGGTCTTGAGGTCGGCATTGATTGTGCCGCCGCCATTCAGGTCAACGGTGTTTTGCGAATAGGTGAACTGATATTCCCCAAACGCGCTGATACGGTCGGTCAGGTCAATCGAAACGCCTGCCCCTACCCGCATGGCTGCGCCAGTGAGCTGATAGCCATAGGTATGGGCACCGCCGGTCGGCTCGATATCGACATGCGGCAAGGCCACGCCGACCCCGCCCAGAACGTAAGGCGTCAGGCGGCCATTCCACCACAGATCGTCCCAGCGGCGGTGCAAGTTGGCGGTGATGATGTTGTGCCCATCGCTGAATTCAAACCGATCCACGCCGAGCGCGGCCCGGTCAGCATCCGAGGCATAGCCTTTGGCATGGGTCAGCTCCAGGCCATAACCCCAGCCACTTTCGCGCCAGTAGACGGCGCGCGCACCGTAATACGGCGGCAGCTCAAAGCTGCGCCCTTCCAGTTTCATGGTGCGGTTCACCGGGGTGCCCGCAATATCGCCGGAAAAATTGCTGTGTGGCAGCGATTGGCTGCCAAGATACAGGCTGATTTCCATTTCAGCCGCCGCCGGAGTCGCCAGAATCACAAGCGCTGTGAGTGTGTGAAAGCCAAATTGCCGCATCGCGAACCTCATAAATACCAAATACGCGCGTCATATGCGCCAATACATCGCCTTTACATAGGTCGCAAGCGCGACAGATCAACGCTTTCCACCTGATCTTGTGAATGTGCGCTGGACGCAGTGTTTTCGCTTCGCTAATAAGCGATCCGGAGAGGCTGCGCATTGCGCGGCCCGAACCGGTATAGGCCAGTCCGGCCCAAAAAATTGGAGTAAACCTCGTGTCCCACGCAGAAGATCACGAAGGCACCCGGAGGGATTTCCTCTATTACGCCACCGCTGGCGCAGGTGCAGTGACCGCAGGCGCCGCTGTTTGGCCGCTGGTCAATCAGATGAACCCCTCCGCGGACGTTAAGGCTCTGGCCTCGATCCGTGTTGATACAGCCGGCATTGCGCCTGGCACTCAACTCACCGTCAAATGGCTCGGCAAACCGGTTTTCATCCGCCGCCGTACCCCGGAAGAGATCGAGGCGGCCCGCAATGTTGACCTCGGTGATCTGATCGACGGCGAAGCCCGCAACGCCAACGTTGGCGCCGCTGACGCCGCCGACGAAAACCGCGCCATGGACGAATCCGGCGAATGGCTGGTGATGATGGGCGTCTGTACCCATCTGGGCTGCGTCCCACTGGGTGACGGCGCTGGCGAGTTCGGCGGCTGGTTCTGCCCGTGCCACGGCTCGCATTACGACACATCCGGCCGTATCCGCAAAGGTCCGGCACCTGAAAACCTTCCTGTTCCTGTCGCTCGTTTCGAGGGCAGCGAACTGGTGCTTGGATAAGGAACGCGATCATGTCTGGTATTCCACACGATCACTACGAGCCAAAGTCTGGCATTGAGAAATGGGTCCACCACCGTCTTCCGGTTGTTGGCCTTCTCTATGACACTCTGATGATCCCAACTCCGAAAAACCTGAACTGGTGGTGGATCTGGGGCATTGTGCTGGCTTTCTGCCTGGCACTTCAAATCGTTACCGGCATCGTTCTGGTGATGCATTACACGCCGCATGTTGACATGGCCTTTGCCTCGGTTGAACACATCATGCGTGACGTGAACGGCGGCCATATGCTGCGGTATCTGCACGCAAACGGCGCATCTCTGTTCTTCCTTGCCGTTTACATCCACATGTTCCGCGGTCTTTTCTACGGTTCCTACAAGGCACCACGTGAAATCACCTGGATCATCGGGATGATCATCTACCTTCTGATGATGGCGACCGGCTTCATGGGCTATGTTCTGCCTTGGGGTCAGATGTCCTTCTGGGGTGCGACCGTTATCACCGGCCTGTTTGGCGCGATCCCGTTCATCGGCGAGTCGCTGCAGACCTTCCTGCTGGGTGGGCCTGCGGTTGATAACGCAACGCTGAACCGCTTCTTCTCGCTGCACTATCTGCTGCCGTTTGTGATTGCCGGCCTTGTGATTGTTCACATCTGGGCCTTCCACCACACTGGCAACAACAACCCAACTGGTGTTGAAGTGCGTCGCGGCTCCAAAGAAGAGGCCGAAAAAGACACGCTGCCGTTCTGGCCCTATTTCGTGATCAAAGACCTGTTCGCGCTGGGCGTGGTGCTGGTTGTGTTCTTTACCATCGTTGGCTTTATGCCAAACTACCTGGGCCACCCGGACAACTACATCGAAGCCAACCCGCTGGCGACACCGGCACACATCGTGCCTGAATGGTACTTCCTGCCGTTCTACGCCATCCTGCGGGCCTTTACCGGCGACGTTTGGGTTGTGATGTTCGCAAGCTGGATCACCGGCGGCATCATCGACGCGAAGTTCTTTGGGGTTCTGGCGATGTTCGGCGCGATCGCAGTTATGGCGCTGACCCCATGGCTGGACACGTCTAGTGTACGCTCGGGCCGTTTCCGCCCGATGTTCAAATGGTGGTACCGCCTGCTGGTGCTCGACTTCCTGGTCCTGATGTGGGCCGGTGCGATGCCAGCAGAGCCGCCTTACTCCACCATCTCGCTGATCGGCGCGACCTATTGGTTTGCTTACTTCCTCGTCATCCTGCCGCTGCTGGGTGTGATTGAGAAGCCAACCGAGGCCCCCGCGACAATCGAAGACGACTTTAATGCCCACTACGGCAAACCAGCCGAATAAGAGGATACAGGAACATGCTTAAGAAAATTGCGATCTCCGCAGTTGCCGCCCTGTCCCTTTCGGCAGGTGCCGCAGTCGCCGCTGGTGGCGCTGGTCATGTGCACGACACGGATTTCTCCTTTGAGGGTCCGTTCGGCAAATTTGACCAGAACCAGCTGCAGCGCGGTCTGAAAGTCTACACCGAGGTTTGTGCCGCCTGTCACGGTCTGCGCTATGTGCCACTGCGCACCCTGTCAGACGAAGGTGGCCCACATTTCACCGAAGCACAGGTACGCGCCTATGCAGCGGAGAACTTTGAAACCTTCGACGCCGAAATCGACGACACGCGCCCAGCCAAGCCAGCGGATTTCTTCCCTGGCTCCAACCTGGAAAACGCGCCTGACCTGTCTCTGATGGCCAAGGCACGCTCTGGCTTCCACGGCCCGCAAGGCACCGGCATCAACCAGTTCTTCAAAGGCATCGGTGGCCCAGAGTACATCGTGTCCTTGTTGACGGGCTACACCGGCAAAACCATGGAGTCCGCTGGCACCACCTTCTATGAGAACACCGCGTTCCCAGGTGGCTGGATTTCCATGGCCCCACCACTGGAAGACGGTCTGGTCGAATTTGACGATGGTCACGACAACAGCCTGCATCATCAAGCCGAAGATATTGCGGCCTTCCTGATGTGGACTGCAGAGCCAAAGATGATGGCGCGCAAGCAGGCTGGCTTTGTCGGCGTGCTGATCCTGCTGATCACCACCGTGCTGCTTTATCTGACCAACAAACGGATCTGGGCCCCGATCAAAGGCAAAAAGAAAGCCTAAGATTGGTCCCCGATACGTAAAACGAAAGCCCCGCCATTTCGGCGGGGCTTTTTCGTTGCGGCACCAAAAAAATGCGCCCGCGAGGGGCGCAGTCTTGGGTCTAATCTTTGCGGGTTTCGCGCAGCACCGAGGCGGGCGCAAACTGGCGGCCTTCATAGTTGATCGGCGCGGCACCATAGTTGAACCAGAACCGCTCAGACGCCGTGTCGCGCAGGCGCAGCCCGCCCGGCAGATCCAGCACCGTCAGCCCTGCCTCTTGGCACAGCGGCGTTAGGATCGCGCGCCAGCCGGCGACATCCGCCCAGCCGGCCACATAACTCAGCTGGCCGCTGCGCATCACCGCAGGTTCACCATCAGCCGTGCGCAGCACCACATCCGCGCCCCCCTGCAGCAGTTCGCGATAGCCTGTGAAAGCCCCGCCACCTTCCAGCGCGATGGGCGAATCCGGGCGCAGGGATTCCAGCCGATCTACCGTGACATCCAGCCCAGCAATCGCTGGCGGCAACGGCACCGGGATGGTCATATCCGCATCGCGCGCTCCGCTGCGCGGGCCAAACACAACATGCCCCTGCGCCGCAATAAGCGCGGCTTTCAACGCGGCATCCATATGCATAAGACCCGGCGCATGGATCAGATCATAGCCCGAGAAATCGCGCGTTTCTGGGCGTAGGATGTCGATGGACTGCCCCATGGCGCGCAGCGCTTTGTAAACGTCAAACACCAGACCAAAGTAGCTCAGCCCAGCGCCATGCGGTTGCACGGCCCAGGCCGCATCAGCGTCATAATCAAAGATCAGCGCAACCCGCGCCTGATGCGGGGCCACATCCGGCGCCTGCGCAATTTCATCGCGCACAGCGCGCACTTCGTCCATGGCCTGCGCATCCACGCTGTCAGGGCGCAAGAGCCCCGCATGCAGCTGTTCCTGCGCCATCGGGGCCTGCCGCCAGCGGAAGTAACACACCGCTTCAGCGCCATGGGCAAAGGCCTCCCAGGACCAGAGGCGCACCATGCCCGGGAGCGGGGCGGGATTATAGGGGGCCCAGTTGACTGGGCCGGGCTGCTGCTCCATCACCCACCAGCGCCCGCGCCCCACAGCACGATAAAGATCGTGGTGCAGCGCCTGAAAATCCGGGTCGCCCTGACGCGCATAGGCCTTCTGATGCGCAGGTTCTGCGCCAACGCGATCCTCCAGAAAGCCCATGGGGTAGCTGTCCCAGCTGGCGATCTCAAGATCATCGCCCACCTTAAAGTGGTCGAAATCGGTGATCCGGCCCATGTAGTTATGGGCCGTTGGCGCAGCGGAGTGCGCCCGAATAATCTCGGCCTGCAGACGGTTGAAACTGACAACCTGATCAGAAGAGAAGCGACGGAACGCCAAGACATGCGCCGGGTTCGGCTCTGTCACCGTCAGATTGGGCAGCTCGATCTGTGCAAAATCATTATAGTCCATCGACCAGAAGATATTGCCCCAGGCCGCATTAAGCGCGGCGATATCGCCATAGCGCGCCTGACACCATTCCTGGAACGCGCGCCGCGCGGCCTCGCTGTAAGAAATCGTGGTGTCATGACAGCCATATTCATTATCGGTCTGCCAGGCCGCCACATGCGGGTTCTTGCCGTAGCGCCTGGCCAAAATCTCGACGATGCGGGCGCATTCGCGGCGGTAGCCTGCGTGGCTAAAGCAATAATGGCGGCGGGAGCCGAATTTGCGCGCACGCCCCTCGGCGTCATGGGCCAGCATGTCGGGGTATTTGTCGATCATCCACCGCGGGGGCGTCGCCGTTGGCGTGCCCAGCACCACCTTCAGGCCCGCCTGGCCAAGGACCTCAATCGCCTGATCGAGCCACTCAAGGTGCAGATCCCCAGGTGTCGGTTCCAGCCGCGACCATGCAAATTCACCGATGCGGACCCAAGTCAGGCCCGCCTCTACCATACGCTCAGCGTCCTTGGCCCAAAGCTCTGTTGACCAGTGCTCAGGGTAATAACACGTCCCTAGGGTTCGTTTCATGGATTAGCTCACAAGATGACCTGATGTTCGGCCTGCCCCGTTGCGTCAGGCAGTTCGATCACAAATGTTTTGCCTTCTGCGTCCCCCGTCAGCCCAATCGCTGCTGAGGTGGCATAAAGCTCATTGAGAGTGTCACCGCCAAAGGCCGGGCAACTGATCTGTTCGGCGTCAAATTCCACCGCCGTCAGAAAGATGCCCTCGGGGTTGTAACACGCGACGCGGTGAACGCCCCATTGCGCATTCCAAAGGTTGCCCGCCGCATCCACGACCGACCCATCCGGGTTCAAACCGTCTTCGGTCAGATCAACAAATACGGCAGGGTCCGCATTGGGCCAGCCCGCCGCGTCCAAGGACACTTTCATGATTTTTTTGGTAGCCGTATCGCAGTAATAAGCCAGATCGCCTTCGGGCGAAAAGCAGATCGAGTTTGAGATGGTGATATCACCCAAAACCTGACGCAGCTCACCGCGATAAAAGCGATAGATCGCCCCTGCGCCGGGTTCTGCGTTAAACCCCATGGTGCCGATCCAAAAGCCACCTTGCGGATCAGCGCGGCCATCATTTGACCGCGTGACTGCATTGTCCGCTTCCAGCGAAACCAAGAGATCCTTTGCACCGCTGGTCAGATCAAACCGGTAAAGGCCAGTTTCAGACGCGATGATCAATGTATCCGCATCCACCCAACCGGCGGCGGAGACATGTTCGTCAAAAGCCCACTCTCGCTCACTGCCTTGCTCCTGGGTCAAAAGCTTTTTGCCCAGGATATCAAACCAGAACATCTGACGGCGCAGCGGGTGCCACAAAGGCCCTTCGCCAAGGGCACATGGCCGCGCGTCAAATACCCTGGGGGCCATTAGGCTGTGACCTTGTCGTAGGCCGCGACAATCGCGTCAGCCTTGGCGCGCACTTCGGATGCCGACATGCCAGCCTTGTAGATGCCGCTGCCGATGCCAAAGCCGTTGGCTCCTGCTTCGATCCATTTTGCAAAATTGTCCGGGCCAGCACCGCCAACGGCATAAACGCCGACTTCAGGTGGCAGCACAGCGCGCATGGCTTTCAAACCCGCGATGCCTAGCAAATCACCCGGGAAAATCTTGAGCCCATCGGCCCCCGCGCGCAGGGCAGCGAAAGCTTCGGTTGGGGTGATCACACCGGGAAAAGATTGCATGCCCAGGGCTTTGGTTTTTTCGATCACGGGCACGCAGGCATCAGGCGATACGATCAGCTCGCCGCCCGCATCTTTGACACGCTGAACATCGTCTGGCGTCAGCACGGTGCCCGCACCGATCAATGCGTTTGAACCGAATTCTTTTGCAATGGCAGCAATGCTGTCCAAAGGTTGCGGCGAGTTCAGCGGCACTTCGATGCGGTCGATGCCCGCCTCGAGGATTTCCGCGCAGATTCCGACCACTTCATCGGGTTTCACACCACGCAGGATCGCAATTACTTCTCGGCTCATGTGTTCATATCCTTTACGTCAGAATAGGCCGCTTTCAGGCCATTCAGGGTCATTTCAGTCACGGAATGCAGCGTTGCCTCGCAGCCCTGCGTCGCCAAGCCAGCCTGATAGAGCTTGCACAGCGCCGGGGCACCAATCAAAGCGACGGGCATGCCCAGCCAGTAGGGGCGCGCGCCGGCCAGCTCAAGGCCAACAAGATAGCCGGACAACCGGGCCTTGCCCGTTGAAGCGGACATGCCCGCAACCAGTGCCTCGGCCCGCAGGCCAAACAATTTGCTGGCCACGCCTTGCGGCCTGCTCATGGTGTCCGCCAAAGCGCTTGCAAATTCATCTGCATCCCATTCGTCGCCGTTCACCGTGTGGCGCAGCACCGATTGTTTGGACAGCAGCGCAAAGACCTCTCCGGTCATATAGGTCTGAAAGCTGACAACCTCGCCCGCAGAGATGCGGGCCCATTTGGTATGGGTGCCGGGCAGGCACAAGACGCCATCAAAATCCGGGTTGTCGGCCAGAAAACCAGCGATCTGGGTTTCTTCGCCGCGCATGACGTCAGCCGGGCTTTGTTGTTTCAGCCCCGGCAGAATCCAAACCGAAATGCGCGCATCCTGTGCGGAAACGCGCGTGGCCCCTTTGCCATCCGGCGGGGCGCAAGGCACGGTTTGATAGGTGGCTTCTTTCCAGCCCTGCGCAGCGCCTACCATGCCGCAGCAAATCACCGGTGTGACTTTGCCAGTTGGCAGATCCTGATCAATCAATTCAAGCAGCGCGCCCTCAAACTCGGACGGGTCGAGCGACCCCATGCCCCGGTCGGATCCGCGTTCGGCCAGAACCTGGCCCGCCTCATCCAGCAAAGAAAGCCGCAGATTGCTGGTTCCCCAGTCCACGGCCACCAGCGCAACGCTGTCTTGAATTGTTTTGGTCATCCTGTAACCACTACTCCGCCATCCACAACGAGGGCCTGACCAGTCATCATCTTGCTTGCGTCCGACGCCAGGAAAAGCGTCGCGCCGACGATATCTTCGGGCCCCAAAGTATCTTTGAGACACTGGCGGCCAAGATGTTCGTCGAGCGCCTCGGGCGTAACCCAAAGCTCTTTCTGCTTGTCCGTAAGGACCCAGCCCGGTGCCAATGCGTTGACACGGATCTTGTCCGGACCAAATTCGCGCGCCAGGCTTCGGGTCATGCCATTGAGGCCCGAGTTGGCAGTTGTATAGGCCGGATAGCCCGCGTTGCCCATCATATACGATATGGATGTGAAATTCACAATGGTACCGCTACCAGCGGCTTTCATTCCCGCCACAACCTCTTGGCAGGCAAAGAAATAAGCCTTGAGATTGATCGCCTGAGACCAGTCCCAGAACTCTTCTGTCACCTCGTCGGTGCTGTGGCGTTTGTCGTTGGCTGCGTTGTTGATCAGCGCGGTCACAGGGCCATGCGCCGCAGAGGCCTGCTGAATGGCGGCCTTAAGCGCCGGGATATCGGTGATATCGCATTTGATGAACAACGGACGATTGCCGTGTTTCTGTTCCATCTCATCGCAAAACGCGGTGCTGTCTGAGCGCTGTACAAAGGCGACATTGGCCCCCTGCTCCAAAAAGCCCTCGGTCAGGAAGGCACCGATGCCAGCCCCGCCGCCGGTGATGAAGACAGATTTGCCCTTCAGGTCATGAAATGTTGCATTGATCGACATCAGTGGCTCTCCCTCGTCACTGGGCGGGTGTCTTTCCCCACCAAAAAGTCCAGATCGGCCCCTTTATCCGCCTGCAATACGTGATCGACGTACATTTTGGCGTATCCACGGGTGTAATACGGTTCCGGCGCAACCCAGGCTGCACGCCGTTTTTCAAGCTCTTCTTCAGAGACCAGCAATTCCAGAACCCCGGTCGAAGCCGAGATTTTGATGCGGTCGCCGGTCTGCACCAAGGCAATCGGCCCGCCTGCCGTCGCTTCGGGGGCGACGTGCAAAATGACCGTCCCAAACGCGGTGCCCGACATGCGCGCATCAGATACGCGCACGATATCGCGCACGCCCTCTTTGGCCAGTTTGGCCGGGATTGGCATGTCGCCGACCTCGGGCATGCCCGGATAGCCTTTGGGGCCGCAGTGTTTCAGCACCAGAATACTATCCTTCGTCACCGGCAAATCATCGCGGTCGATATTGGCTTTCAGCTCTTCGATGGTTTCAAACACATAGGCCTCGCCCTCGTGTTCCAGCAAATGATCGCTGGCCGCCGATGGCTTCACAATCGCCCCATTGGGGGCAATGTTGCCGCGCAACACACGCAGGCCCGCGGCTGGCTTGCGCGGTTCATCATAGCTGAAGATCACATCACGATTGTAACACTCGGCCTCGGCGTAATAATGCGAGATATCTTTGCCCATTACGGTATTGGCCGCGCGCAGTTTGTGGCTCACTTCCTTGAGCACCACAGGCACGCCCCCCGCATAGCAGAAATCTTCCATCAGGTATTTGCCGGACGGCATGCAGTTGACCAGCAGCGGGATCTCTCCACCGATCTCGAAGTCTTCCATGGTCAGGTCGATGCCCACACGGCCCGCCAGCGCCAGCAGATGCACCACCGCATTGGTCGAGCCACCCAGCGCGGCATTGGCGACAATGGCGTTTTCAAAATTTGCCTTGGTGAGAACATCAGACAGTTTCAGGTCCTCATCCACCATCTCAACGATGCGTTTGCCGGTCATATGCGCCAGCGCCATGCGCCGCGCATCGACCGCCGGCAAAGAGCCGTTCATCGGCAAGGATAGCCCCATCGCTTCGGAGAGAGATGACATGGTTGAGGCGGTGCCCATGGTCATGCAGACCCCTTTGGAGCGGCTCATACCGGATTCGGTTGCCATGAAATCTTTCAGCGTCATTTCACCCGCTTTCACCGCGGTCGCAAATTTGCGTACGTCGGTGCCCGAGCCAAGATCGCGCCCCTTCCACTTGCCGTTCAGCATCGGGCCGGAGGACACAACGATGGTCGGCAGATCCACCGAGGCCGCGCCCATGAGTTGGCCCGGCGTGGTCTTGTCACACCCACCCAACAGAACAACACCATCCATGCCATAGGCGCGGATCGATTCCTCGACATCCATCGCCAGCAGATTGCGGAACAACATGGCCGTGGGTTTCATCTGTGTTTCGCCCAGCGACATCACCGGAAATTCAACCGGAAACCCGCCAGCTTCCCAGACGCCCCGTTTGACCCCCTCGGCCAACTCGCGCAGGCCAGAGTTGCAGGGCGTCAGTTCGGACCAGGTGTTACAAATTCCGATGACCGGGCGACCGTCAAACGCATGATCTGGAAAGCCCTGGTTCTTCATCCAGCTGCGCCGGATGAAGCCATCTTTGTCCATCATGCCATACCAATTGCGATTGCGTCTTTCCTTGGTCATAGCCGAGTTCCTTCGATCACCCACATAGTTCCGGGGAAGCTCCACGGCAGGGTCAGTCCGTGGTTCATCAGATAGGCCCCGCTGATTTCCAGTGCCTCGGACTTCAACAGCGGTGTCCCACGGGACAGCTCAGGTGCATCCGCCCGGTTCAATAGCTCAATGCGATAGGTCGCGTCTGGTGTCAGCCGGGTCAGACGCAGCGGACGGGGCGCAATCTGCGCCGAGGTATCCGCCTTCCCGGCGAACACGACAAAGCGCCCGCCGCCTTCGGCCAGCTGCTGTTCGGCAATCACCGCCGGGTCTGGGCTGTCCAGTCGCAGGATGTCGGCGCGCAACGTCCAGTCCCGGTTGTCTTTCCACCATTGCGTGACATCCGTCAGAACCTGGATCTCATCTTCCGTCAACTCACGCGGGTCCATTTCAAACCCCATATGACGCTGTGCCGCGACCCAAGCCCGATAGCGAATATCAAACACGCGGCCAGAGGTATGACATTCACGCGGACCCACATGCGAGCCGGTCACAGCCATCGGCAAGAAAATCGCCGCATTGTGCTGCATGCGCAGACGCTCAAGCGCATCGTTGGAGTCCGACAGCCAGACACGGTGCGTGCGGCTGAGAATGCCAAAGTCGATGCGGCCACCGCCTGAGGCACAGCTCTCGACCTCGACATGCGGGAACGCGGCGCGCAGACGGTCGATCAGCGCATAAGAGCCCCGGGTCTGCGCTGCATCCGGCATCGGCAGGACGCGGTTGTGATCCCATTTGATATATTCGATCTCGTGATCGCGCAGAATGGCCCCAATACGTTCAAACAGGAAATCGCGCACTTCAGGCAGCGCCATGTTCAGCGCCTTTTGCTGACGACCCAGGATCTGATCTTCGCCGCCCAGCGCCCATTCCGGGTGCGCGCGGTGAATGTTGGAATTCTCGTTGATCATTTCCGGCTCAAACCAGATACCAAACCCCATGCCGAGGCTTTGCACATGGTCGATCAGCGGCTTTAGCCCATCCGGGTATTTGCGCGGGTCGACTTCCCAATCTGAAAGCGCCTGCGTGTCGTCATCCCGGTTGCCAAACCAGCCATCATCGAGCACAAAACGCTCCGCCCCAAGCTTGGCCGCGCGGTCCGCGATATCTTTCAGCTCTGGCAGGTTGTGGTTGAAATAGACCGCTTCCCAGCAATTGTAATGCACCGGGCGCTTCATCTCGCCGCCGGGCCAATCCACAACGCGATCGCGCAGATGGCGCTGGAATGCCACGGCGCAACCGTTGATTCCATCGTCAGAGAACATCGCGTAAAGCTTCGCGGTGCTGAAGCTTTTTTGTGCCGTCATCTCAACACGGGTTGCATGGCCAAATTGAATCTGGCGACGCCCATCTGGCAATTCTTCGGCCGCCATGCGATGGCCACCGGACCAGCCGTAGTGGAAGGCATAGGCATGCCCACTGGCATTGGTTGCGCCACGGCAGGGCACGATCAGGCCGGGGAAATGTTCATGCCCGGTGCGCCCCGTGCGATTTTCACGATACCGCATACCGGCAGACCAAGGCGTGCGATTCATCTGGAATTCACCACACCAGCGGCCGGCGAAATCAATCATCTCGTCAGAAAACTGCGGGCCCGGGAATACGGGCGCAGACAACCAGTGAAGGTGCACGGGCTTTTCGCTCTGAACCGAGGCCTGCGCCTCGATTACATGCGTGAACGCATCAATGGTGAACGAGGCTGCGTAGGTCAGCGACAGGGATTTGTCGACAAAGGTCAACGTCAGGGCGTTGTCCTCTTCCTTGGCCTCTTGGAAACAGAATTTTGGCAGCAGCGGCGAACCGTCTGCGCCCCGGATACTCATACCCGGCTGCCCGGGGAACGTGCGCGTTGCCTCCGGACATATGGAAAGCTCTGGATTTTGGTCCAGCATCCCCCCTGTCACATCCAGCACTTGGGCTTGGTACAGGGTGGTTAGATTTTCGGAATCAGAAAGCCTTGGGCCCCAATAGACCACCTCAGCGAGGTGGTCATTTTGGGACCCAAGAACGAGCGTTTGACGCGAGTCATCAAGACGCCAGCATCGAATCATTTAACGGCTCCTAAGGTGAGGCCTGCGATAAAGTGCTTTTGCATCAGGAAGAACATAGCAACCGGAGGCAAAGCGGCGACAATGGACCCCGCACTCATCAGGTGATACGCCGCACGATACTGAGCATTAAAGCTCGTGATCCCTGCGGTGACGGGCTGGCTTTCAGCCCCCTGCGTCAGCACGATTGCCCAAAAGAAATCGTTCCAGATGAAGGTAAAGATCAACACCGCCATGGCCGCAAGCGCGGGTTTCATGAGCGGGAGAACCACATACCAGAAGATCCGCCATTCTGCGACACCTTCCACACGCGCCACCTCGATCAGATCGAAAGGCAGCGCCCGAATGAAGTTGCGCATGAACAGCGTACAGAAGCCGGTTTGGAACGCGATGTGGAAAAGTACAAGACCTGGAATGGTATTATACAGCCCCATATCCAACGTAATGTCCCGCACGGGCACCATGAGGATCTGAAACGGCACAAAGTTGCCGGCCACGAACATGAAAAAGATCCAGAGGTTCGATTTGAACTTATAGATCCCAAGCGCAAATCCCGTCATGGACGACAGGACCACACAGCCGACCATGGTGGGCACCGTGATCAGGACCGAGTTCAACATGTAGCGCGGCATGTCCGAGGCAAAGAAGACCTTGCCATAGTTTTCCAGCAGCTCAAAAGACGTCGGCAGACCCCAGTAGTTACCCGTGGTGAAATCTGCATCCGGCTTGATGGAAAAGACCGCCACTGCAAGCAATGGCAGCAGCCACAGCACCAGGGCGATCGGCAGCAGCGCTTGATAGGTCAGCTGCCAGCTGCGGGAGGTTTTATCGATGGGTGTCGGAAACATATCAACGGCCCCCTTTGTCGTCTTGGTACATCGAGTACAGGAAGTACGCGATGAAGAAGAGCATGATGATGAAAAGGACAACGGCGATCGCCGCGCCATAGCCCATACGGAAACCATATTCAGACAGCGCCACTTCGAACATGTAGAACGACAGCACGCGGCTTTCGCCGAATGGACCGCCATTGGTCATGATCGAAATCAGGTCAAAGGACCGCAACGCACCGATGATGGTCACAACAAAGGCAATAAAGGTCGCCGGCTTCAGCTGCGGCACGATGATGTGCCAAAGCATGCGCCACCCCTTTGCACCGTCAAGCCGCGCCGCTTCGATCTGTTCTGGATCAACCGCGTTCAGACCCGTCAGATACAGGATCATGCAATAGGCCGTCTGCGGCCAAAGGCCCGCAGCGATAATGCCGTAGGTCACATAGCGTTCATCGCCAAGAACATTCACCGGGTCGATCCCGAAGAGGCCGAGGAACTGGTTGAGCAAGCCGAAACTCGGATCATAAAACCAGGTGAACACCAGCCCAACGACAACCTGCGAAATAACGAATGGGAAAAAGAACAGCGCTTTGTAAAGTCGGATGCCCGTCACTTTTTGGTTGAGGAAAAGCGCAATCAGCAAGCCAGCCGGAATGGCCAAGAGATACAGGACCAGCCAGATCAGGTTGTTGCGCAAAGAAACGTAAAACGCATCATCCCAATACAATTCTTCATAGTTGCCAAGGCCAACCCAGGTCGCCTCGCCAAGCCCGTCCCAATCATAGAAAGAGACGCTGACAGAAGAGAAAATGGGATAAATTACGTAAAGCAGAAAGAACGCGACGCCAGGAATTAGAAAGAGCCAAGGCGTTACGGCGATCTCATTCCGCTTGTACCACGACGATTGCGTCGGGGTCTCAGTGGATAAAGACATGTCGATCTCCGATATAAAGGGGATTCGCGTCTCGTAAATCTGAGGCCGGAAAGTCTGGTGTGGGCCTGATGACGGCGCGAATTTTCAGAGAAAAAGGCGCAGCACGGCTGTGCTGCGCCTTTCCAAGATGGATTACTTGTAGATGCGCTTTGCGGCGCGATCCAAACGATCCAGGATCTTATCGAGGTTGTCAGGTTTCACCATGAATTCCTGGAACCCTTCCATGGCGACCTTCGCCATTTCAGCAGGTGCATCACGGTCAAAGAACTGCGCAACACCGCCTGGGCTGTTTTGCGACAGCATGACAAAGCCTTCTTTCAGGAACTTGTCGTCATCCACAGAAGATTTCGCGTTCACAGGCAGCTGACCCAGGTTGTCCCCATTGTTGATGAGGGTCTGGTTGTCGGCAGAAACGACGAATTTCAAGAATTCTTTTGCCGCTTCTTTGTTCTGAGCGCCCGAAGGAATGTGGAAAGTATCGGTTGGCGCGTCTTCCGCCAGCTCCACATCTGGGTTGATCGCTGGGAACTGATAGAAGTCCAGCTTGCTGTCATCCAGACCTGCATCACGGAGCGGTGCCACCGCGAAGTTACCCTTCAGAATTTCGACCGCATCGCCTGAAACGAAGAACGGCAAAGATTCTTGCCAGCTATAGGCGGTGTGGTTGTCGATGAATGCGCCCATATCGAGCAGTTCGCGCCAGTTTGCAAAGGTCTTTGCCACGCCTTCGTCGGTCCATGGAATTTCGCCGCCGGTCAGCTTTGCGTGATAGTCATAGCCGTTGGTACGCATGTTCAGATAGTCAAACCAACCACCTGTCGTCCAATAGTTCTTAGAGCCCAGCGCATAACATTTGCGGCCCGAATCCAAGATTGCCTGACAGTTAGACTTCATTTCTTCGAAGTTTGCTGGTTCGTTCAGGCCCAGCTCTTCGTAGATGTCTTTGCGATAGTAAACACCCCACTGATAATAGGTGTAGGGCACGCCCCACTGTTTGCCATCCAAAGTCATCGCACCTTTGGTGGATGCCAGATCTGCCAGCGTTGGGTCGGTCCAAACATCAGAGATGTCTTCGAACAGGCCCGCGTCAACATATGGCTTCATGCGGTTTGCCGCGTACCAGTTTGCAACGTCTGGCGCATTGGCTGTCAGGAAGTTGCGAATCTGCGTCTTGTAAGCTTCGCGATCAATCACTGTCAGTTCGATGTTCAGGTCGGGGTGCATTTCCCCAAACCGCTCAACCATGCCCTCCATAACGGCACGGGGTGCCGGGTTGGACATATCCGAGAAAATGACGAGATCGCCAGACAGTTTAGCGTGGCTTTCAGCCCACGCGCCCGTAGTAAGGGCAACTGTCGCAGCAAGTGACGCCAAAACAGACTTCGATTTAAGGAACATGGTTTTCCTCCCCATTTAGGTTCCAAATATTGAGACCAAGTTTTAACTATTGAAAACAATGAAACGTAGAAGTAACGTTGTCAACATGTTTCGGCGGCGGGGAAACGCCGGGACAGGGAGGAACATAGAATGATCAAGCCGGAAAAAAAGGACGGCACGGTCGGTAAAGCTTTGGAAATTCTCGAGCTCGTCGCGGATTTCGAAAGACCTGTGCGCTTTTCAGAATTGCTGGCGCGCAGTGATCATCCAAAGGCGACCGTCTATCGATTCTTACAGACTTTAACGAATCAGGGGATGCTTTCGTATGATGAATCGCATCAAACCTACGGAATCGGACTAAAAGTTTTACGCCTTGCACATGCCGCCTGGAAGAACGCTTCGCTCGCTCCAATCGCCTCGGAAATAATGGACGATTTGGCCAAAAATGTACACGAAACCATTCATTTAGCACAAATGGAGAATGGTCAGGTCCTCTTCGTGGACAAGCGCAGAAGCTCATCTCTCTTTGATACATTGGCCCAAACCGGCCGGGTGGCCCCTGCACATTGTACTGGCGTTGGCAAAGTAATTCTGGCTTTTATGAGCCCGGAAAGGCTTGAACGGGCCCTGCGACAGCAGGCTTTCGTCCCCTATACGAAGGCAACGCATCGGGACCGCGACAGTCTAATAGGAGAATTTGAGGAAATCCGAGAGAGTGGTGTGGCATTCGATCGGGAGGAGCATGAAGAAGGGATCATTTCGATTGCGGCACCCATTTTGTTGAACAACGGCAAAGTTGTAGGGTCAGTTTCAATCGCAACGTCCACCACACGTCATTCGCTGAGCGATCTTCAGGATTTTAAGGCTCTGTTGACTGAAACAACGAAAAAAATCGGCGATGCGGCCACCACGTGGCAGTTTCCCTCACCAAACTAAGTGGAGATGAATCTAAATGTCGGGTGTAGAACTCACGAACGTCATCAAGAAATACGGCGAAACCCAGGTCATTCACGGGGTCGATCTGAAAATCGACAACGGGGAATTTTGTGTATTTGTTGGCCCATCGGGCTGCGGCAAGTCCACGTTGTTGCGTATGGTGGCCGGTCTTGAAGAAACCACTGGCGGGACCATCGAAATTGGCAGCCGCGACGTGACCCACGCTGATCCGTCCGAACGCGGTGTGGCGATGGTGTTCCAGACCTATGCGCTTTATCCGCATATGACCGTCGAAGAGAACATGGGGTTCGGTCTGAAAATGAACGGCGTGCCCAAGGCGGAAATCGAAAAGAAGGTCGCCGAGGCGTCGCAGATTCTGCAGCTTGACCAATATTTGAAGCGCAAACCCAAAGCGCTCTCGGGCGGTCAGCGTCAGCGTGTGGCCATCGGCCGTGCCATTGTGCGTGGCCCAGAGGTGTTCCTGTTTGACGAACCCCTCTCCAACCTTGACGCCGAACTGCGTGTGGACATGCGTGTTGAAATCGCGCGCCTGCACAGCGAAATCGGCGCAACCATGATCTACGTCACCCACGACCAGGTCGAAGCGATGACCCTCGCAGACAAGATCGTGGTGCTGCGCGCCGGTCATATTGAACAGGTTGGCGCACCCATGGATCTGTTCCGTGATCCTGACAACAAATTCGTCGCTGGCTTCATCGGTTCACCGTCGATGAACTTCCTCACTGGCGTGGTTCAGGGTGGCAGCGTGCGCGTCCCGGCGCTGAATGACGAAGTGATCGAAACCACGGTAACTTTGCCAGCAGACGGCACCGAAGTTCTCGTCGGCATGCGCCCGCAACATCTGGGCGTGACCTCTGATGCGGCCTCTAGCGTCAAGGTCGAACTGGCCGAGCAACTCGGCGGCGTGTCCTATGAATACCTGCGCGCAGCAACCGGCGAGCGGATCATCGTAGAATCCAAAGATGACGATGTGCTGCCCAAAGGCGATACCGTGAAGGTCGCTTTCGATCCGAGCCGCGTCATGTTCTTTGACGCCAAAACCGAAGCGCGCCTGCGCTGAGGCATCGGCTGATCAATGCAAAACGCCCGCTGCAAGGTCAGCGGGCGTTTTTTGTGCGTAAATTTCAGCGCGCTTAGGCCACATCCTCGACAGGCTGGCTGCGCCATTTTGGCAGACGAATAAGCGCTGTGGTGCTGTCCTCAGATGTATGCACTTCAAACTCACCCCCGTGCAGATCCACCAGCTTGCGCGTGAGCGGCAGACCAAGGCCCAGCCCGCCGCCGGTGCCGCGGTGATCCATATTCCCGCCGACAACAAAGGGTTCATACAGCTGCGCCAGCTCCACATGGTCATGTAGGTGGCCGTTGTCCGTCACACTCAATTCCAGATAGCCACCTTCCGAAATCTGCGCGCCCAGCTTGATCTCTGTGCCGCCGTGCAACAGCGAATTTAACAGCAATGCAGACAGGCAGGTTTTCATGTGGCTTTCGTCCAGCGTGACCGGAACCTCTGGCAAATCCGTATCGCAGCGCAGGGTCTTGCTGCTTTCGGTTGCTGCGCTGGCGTGAATGTCCTGCAGCTCGCCCAACAGCTCTTTCAGTGACACCGGCGCGTCGTTCAATTGCAATTCACCCGTGGTCGTGTTGCTAAAGCTCAGAACAGCCTCCACCAAACGCATCAGATGCTCTGCAGAGCGCAGGGCCCCGCGTGCCATCTTGGTGTTTGCCTCATCCCGTGTGCGCAGCTCCAGGAGTTGCAATCCACCTTTGATCACCGTCAACGGCGTGCGCAGCTCATGACCGACCAGGGTCATAAAGGTCGACTTTGCTGCCGAATCCGCAGGCGCAGCCGGGGCCGCCGGTTCCCGCTCAAGCGCGGCCACCACGGCTTTGCCGAGATCATGCAGCACGGCCATCTGTGTTTCGCTCGGCGGCTCATGGGGTTTCACATCAAGCACACACAAGCTGCCAAACCGAAACCCGGAAGACAGAACCAGCGGCACGCCCGCATAGAACCGCGCTTGGGGACCGCCTGCTGCCACCATCGGGTGCTCTGCGAATTTGGCGTCTTTGCTGAGGTCCGGGATCACCATCGCCTCACCGGACATGATGGTGTGGGTGCAGAATGAATTGTTTTTGGGCATCTCGCCAAGTTCAATGCCGACCACGGATTTGTACCACTGCGTGGCATCCTCGATCACGCTGATATGCGCAATCGGGCAATCAAACAGTTTGCGCGCGGCGTCACAGAGGCTGTCAAACAGCACATCATTGTCACGCGACAGGCCTTTGACGGCCGAAACGGCGCGCACGCGCGCCTCTTCATTAAATGGGATGGGGTATGTTCTCATGTCTCAAAATCCAAAATCTGTTCGCCTTGCCCCAACAAGACAGGGTGATTCGGTTCATTTGGCGTTTAAATTGGTTCCAAATTGAGACACGGACGACCCACCCTGCCGGGTGAGCCATGAATTTTCTCTTAGATCGCGAATGCCTGGGCCAGATTTTCTGGCAGCTCAAACTCTTTCAACACCCGCGCCCGCGCCTCAGCCGACATCTTTCGCGCGGTTTTTTCCACGATACGCTGGACTTTGTCTTCCGGGTGTTTTGCGGCGAAGGGTGCAAAATACCATGTGAGAAACGCAAAGCAGATGACATCTTCCAGCGCCTGCACGTTCTCATGTCGCTTGATGCCCTCTTTGCGCAGCATCTTTTCGGTTTCTTCGATGGCCTCGGCGTCATAACCGGCCGCTGCCATAAAACCACCAACCCGCTTGGCATGATGCGCCGCCAAATCCTTGCGCCAGGTCAAATAGCCCGCGCGCCCATCGGGATAATCGGCACGGGCCAGAACCCAGCGCTCGACGTGCTGGCCGCGCGCTGCGATCTGCAGTTCTTCACTGGCGTTCGGAAAGAGACGGGCCAGTTGCTGACTCATGCGTTGTCCGTAAAGCAGGGCCTCTGGTTGCCCTTCGTCTAGTCGCGGATCTTTTTCATTTGCCGCATCAATCGCGTTCAGAACCTGTGTCAGCCGGTCGCTCATCTGCCGATATTCCTTTTCTACTGCAAGCAAAGGTTAACACAGCGCATGGCTTGCCTCCCAGTGCGGATCGCCGCTTATATGGTGAACATGATCCTGAATTACGGCTTTTCCCCTTGGGATATGATTGAAACCAGCAGATCAAAGCCGTAAGTCCACAGGGAACAGAAAACCGAGGCGACTATGGCGAACCATCTTTATCAGGGCGATCTGCCCGACGGGCTTGATCTGGGCCCGGTTGTGGCAATTGACTGTGAAACCATGGGGCTGAACCCGCACCGCGACCGCCTGTGTGTGATCCAGATGTCAGGCGGCGACGGCGATGCCCATCTGGTGCAGGTCACCAAAGGCCAGACCGCTGCGCCGAACCTGTGCAAAATGCTCGAAGACCCGAACGTGCTCAAGCTGTTTCACTTTGGACGCTTTGATATCGCCGCCATGTACAACGCCTTTGGCGCGCTGACGGCGCCGGTCTATTGCACCAAAATCGCGTCCAAACTGGTGCGCACCTACACGGACCGCCACGGCCTGAAGAACCTTCTGCAAGAGCTGCTAAATGTCGACATCTCAAAACAACAACAGATGAGCGATTGGGGCGCGGAAACACTGACCGCCGCACAGTTGGACTATGCGGCCTCTGATGTGCTTTACCTGCATGAGTTGCGCAACAAGCTGAATGCGCGGCTGGCCCGCGAGGGGCGGATGGATCTGGCACAATCCTGTTTTGATTTCCTGCCGACCCGCGCCAAGCTTGACCTCGCAGGCTGGCCTGAAATCGATATCTTTTCGCACTGATGGCACGGCGCGGGCTGACATATTCCCGGGTGATTGCCTGGCTCAAGGTTGGCCTGCCGGTCATCGCTTTGGCCCTGCTGTCGACGATGTTTCTGTTCTCGCGCTCTAACGCCCCTTCTGGTGCCCTGCCCTTTGCGGATTTCGAATTGGAAGAGCGGGCGCGTGATCAGCGCATCACCGCGCCGTTTTTTGCCGGCCAGACCAGCGCCGGATACGATATTTCTGTGAAAGCGGATTTTGCACAGCCAGGTTTGAAAGACCCGCGCCTGACCGAAGCGCAATCCGTGGCTGCGACCATCAAACTGGCGGACGGCAATATTGTCGACCTCAATGCGCAAAGCGCCGAGGTCGACAGTTTGAACCGTTTGGCCGACCTGTCGGGCGTTGTGACCATCACTTCTAGCAACGGCTACAAGATGGTTACAGAAAGCTTGGCCTTGAATATGGATGCGGGCAGCGCCACCTCTGAAACCGAGGTACAGGGAACGGGCCCCGCCGGCACATTCACTGCGGGAGCGATGGAGCTGCTCAATCCACCCGAGGGCGAGAATAGCCGTTTCCTTTTCACAAACGGCGTCAAGCTGGTATACACACCTGCAAAAGAATGAGGTCTGAAATGCTGCGTTTCATCATCTTGGCCATAGGTCTTAGCTTGTGCGCCGTCGCCACGGCGCAGGCTCAGACCTTTAAGGTCGACTTCGGTATTTCCAGCCAGGACCCAGATGCCCCCATCGAAGTCAATGCGGATGCGCTGTCAATCACGCAGGACACCGGGGCCGCCCAATTTGATGGCAATGTGATCATCACCCAGGGTGACATGCGTATGGAAGCCGCCGTGGTTGACGTGTTCTATAACGAAGACCAAAGCGCCATCGCACGTCTTGTTGGCAGTGGCGGCGTATCGATCTTTAGCGGCAAGGACACCGCCGAAGCGCAAAATGCAGAATACGATGTTGATGCCGGTTTGATCCGCATGAATGGTCAGGTTCTGCTGGTGCAGGGCGTCAATTCCATCAGCGCAGAACGCATGACCGTGAATGTGACCAACTCAACCGCCGAAATGCACGGCCGGGTGCGCACCGTGTTGCGCCCCAATGCAAATTGACGGGGATCACATGGCGAAACCCAAACTTACTGTCACGGATGGCCGCTCTGGCCTGCGCGTCGAGAACCTGCGCAAGAGCTATCGCAAACGTGTGGTGATCCGCGATGTCGCGCTTGAATTGCAGCGCGGCGAGGTCGTGGCGCTGCTTGGCCCCAATGGCAGCGGCAAGACCACCAGTTTTTATGCCATCGCCGGGCTGGTTGTGCCCGAAGGCGGCAAGGTCAGCATTGATGGGCGCGATGTGACCACGATGCCGATGTATCGCCGCGCCAAGCTGGGCATCGGGTATCTACCGCAGGAAATGTCGATTTTTCGCGGGTTGAGCGTTGAAGACAATATCATGGCGATCCTTGATATTGCCCATTCTGATGGCCACAAGCGCCGCGAACGGCTGGAAGAATTGCTGTCAGAATTTTCGATCGAACACCTGCGCCGCGCGCCGGCGCTGGCGCTGTCGGGCGGGGAACGCCGCCGGGTTGAAATCGCCCGCTGCCTCGCTGCGGACCCGAAATACCTGCTGCTGGATGAACCGTTTGCGGGCGTTGATCCCATTTCCGTCGGTGACATCCGCCATCTTGTGTCTGACCTGAAAAAACGTGGCATCGGCGTGCTGATCACCGATCACAACGTGCGCGAAACGCTGGAGATCGTCGATCGGGCCTATATTTTGCATGACGGCAAAGTCCTGATGTCCGGCAGCCCGGATGAAGTCGTGGAAAACGAAAATGTACGCCGCGTTTACCTTGGCGACAGCTTCAAAATTTCCTGATCCGATCAAATCGTCAGCGAATTTCTTCCAATTCAATGTGAGTCGCGATTGACAATTCGCGCCCTGCCTGTCCCAATGTGGATATGACGCTCGTGACTTTTTCCTTGCTGATCTTGGCGCTCTCAATTCTGGGAACCCTTGAGAGCAAGCTGCACCTGCGTCCCATTCCAACATTCTGAACCTCGCCTGCCCTGCGCTTCGCAGGGGCAGACCGTTTTCAGCAATGTTCACTAAGAAGGAGACAACATGCGCTATCAAGTTTCAGGAAAACAGATCGATATCGGCGAATCTCTGCAAACACATGTGCAGGGAGAGCTTGGCGGAATTGTCGGCAAATATGCGGAACGCCCGACCGACGCCCAGATCGTCTTTTCCAAAAGCGCTCATGAATTTGTCTGTGAAACCACGGTGCATCTGTCCACCGGATTGACGGCACAAGCGAAAGGTCGCGCAACAGAAATCTATGCAGCCTTCGACAATTGCACTGAAAAAATGGAAAAACAGCTGCGCCGATACAAGCGGCGCCTGAAGGACCATCACAAGGACCGCAGCGAACCGGTTGAACTTTCGGGGGCATCATCTTATATCCTCGCCACCGACAACGCTCAGGATGAGACGGAACCAGACACACTGCAGCCGATTATCGTGGCAGAGATGCAGACCCAGATCCCGTCCCTGTCCGTTGGCGAAGCTGTGATGCAGATGGAAATTGCTGGCGCACCGGTTCTGGTGTTCCGAAATGAGGGGAAAAACGGATT
This sequence comes from Cognatishimia sp. SS12, assembly GCF_028369055.1. GTDB lineage: Bacteria > Pseudomonadota > Alphaproteobacteria > Rhodobacterales > Rhodobacteraceae > Cognatishimia. The sequence goes on from NZ_JAQNCZ010000002.1 coordinate 132,594, forward strand.
GAACGTGGTGTACCGCCGCGACGATGGCAACATCGGTTGGATCGATCCGCAGTAAAGAGTGTCGGGGACCATCCCGGCCGGAGATACAGGCTCGATGGACCTATCTACATTTCTACGCCCTGAGGCGGTCAAAGTGATTTCGGCCGCCTCTAGCAAACGACGCTTGCTGCAAGAATTCGGCGAAATCGCCGGAAGCTGCTATGGCCTTGATCCGGCTGAGGTCGTGAGTGCGCTGCAAGAACGTGAAAGCCTTGGGCCAACCGGAGTTGGCAAGGGCGTTGCGCTGCCCCACGCGCGGCTTGATGGCATCGACACCGTGACCGGTGCCTTTATCCTTCTGGAAAAACCTGTTGATTTCAACGCTGTAGATCGCCAACCCGTCGATCTTGCCTTTGCGCTTTTTGCGCCGATGGACGCGGGTGTTGAACATCTGAAAGCCTTGGCCTTCGTGTCACGTACCCTGCGTGAACCCACGACCTGCTCCAAACTGCGGGCCAACCCCGAAGCCTCGACGCTGTTCACCATTCTGACCGAAACGGATTCGGTTCAGGCCGCTTAGGCCAGCGCGCTTAGGGCTGCCAGTTTTCAAATCCAAACGCCATATAGTCGCGCTGGTAGACATCTCGCGCCAGCGCCTCAATGTCTGCGTCATAGATCTCGGCCAGCGGGATCGGTCCAATCGGCTCAGCCGCCCCAAGCGCGGGCGCATCCGAGCGGCCAACTTTCGCGGCAAGATAGGCCAGATCACGCGCCAAATCATCTTCGCGCAGCACCATATCCGGCACCGCCAGCACACCAAATCCAGACAGGATGCTGGCCTGCGTCGACCAATAGCCATCTTGGCGAATCGCGGTCTGCCCGGCGAGATTCGCCTTGGTGAATTCCAGGTAGGATTTAAAGGCAGCCCGATGGGCGGCGGCATCATATCCGGCGTCTGGCATCTCTTCGGGGATGGGCAGTTTGAAGCGATTGCGCAGGGTGCGCCGGATCTTGGGAAAACCGCGATCATGCGGCAGGATCATCTGGCAAAAAGACGCATGCGCCCGCGCCACCGGATGGCGCAGCACGCTGAACACCCGATGCGGTACATTGCGGCGTTTCCATTGGCGCACCGCCTTCTGGTTCAGCTCAGTCAGCAGCGCGTCAACGGGCACCCCATCCAGCGCCGCCATCCAGGCTTTGACCTGTTCAGTCGGTCCCCCTTGAATTGGCAGGAACATCAGCCCGGACTCCGGGGTTGCCACATAAGAGGGCACCGCAGGCCCACGGCGTGGTTCGAAATTCGGCGTTCTGTTCAGGTTGAACAGATCATACTGGGCCAGGGCCGCGGGGATGTCGTCAAAATTCTCGACCTTGTCAGCAAGCGGGCTGGGATTTTGGCGCTTGAGCTTGTTGTCCAGCATCTCCAACTGCGCCTCAATCCCCAGAAAGCGGGCCAGGCCGTTCATCACCGATACATCCTGCAGATCTTCGTAGGCGACATAAAACGCCGTCTGGCCACTGCGTTGCAGCGCGTTCAGCAGATAGACCTGAAACCCCTGCATGCGGGCGGTGAATTCAATGAATTCGTCGCCCTCAAACGTCACCTTGCTGTCGCGCCGCTTGCGCACATCGGTCAGCTTCCACTGCCCGGTGGCTTGGGCAATTTTCCAGCTGACGTAGCTGTCCATCGGATTGCGGGTCAGAATGATCTTGGCGCAGCGCGGATCCTGTACGCAGCCATCCAAGATGCGCGGATCATGATCATGAAAGAACCGAAACCCACTGAGCGTGCCGGGCGTGGCCTTGATGGCATCCAACACAAGTTCTGGTGTTGCGTCACGCTGGGCCTGGGAAACGCCCAGCAGGTCCTGTTTGTTGGGGTAGCCAATGAAATGCGGGTTAAAGGCCTCGCCCAGACAGGCCAGCCCCGGGAAAGCATTGATGTTCGCTTCCAGAAAATTGGAGCCCGTGCGCATTTCTGCAAAAACAACGAAATAGTCGAACTGTTGGGTCATGAAGTCACTGCACCAAATAGGGGCGACGCGGCAGGTTGCTGGAATCTGGGTCATCCGGCGTCACAGAAAAATCACCCATCAGATAAGGATGCATGCCCTGATTTTTCAGGTTCTGCAGAAACTTCCCAAATCCTGTAAGATCAGTCATGCGCGGGGCCTCGGTCAGGCGATGCGGAGAGCGGATGCGAATTTCGTCAACCACGCTTTGCAAAGGCTCCATCGGGGCCTCAATAAATTCGGCCATGGTCCAGATGCGCACCCTCGCCTTGGCCCAGGGTGACCGCAGAACATCAAGAAATTCAGATTCGATTTTCTGCAGTTTTGCCGCTTCCTTGCGGATATCTGCAAAGTTGAGATTGGATTTGAACAAAGGCACGGCCCAAGCCCCGGAAATGACCGAGATTTGCGCATTGGAATCCTTGGCCATCAGCCAATTGTTGCCTTGCTTGTCACCGGGGCCATATTGGAAACACTGCCGTTCCCCACGGGTGTTCCAGATCAGATTGGTCAAAAACGCGCGCGGGTTGTTATCGCGCAATGCCGCGTTGTCGGTCAGCGCGCCGTTCAGGATATGCTGCCCGGAGGCAAATTCTGCCCGCTTGGGTGCAAACAGATGCCCGTGCACCTGACAGCCCGTGGCGCGCGCCAGCCAGGGTTCGAAATCTTCAAACAGTTCCGCAAAGCCCTGAAACACCGAATAGGGGGCTGAGGTCACGCCGTTTTCCCAGCTGTGGTGCAAGAAGCGTGACTGCATGTATAGACCGGGCCGGCCAATCGTGCGCCGCTCTACCGCTTTGGCAAAAAGCCGGTCGATTTTTGTCGGGTTGGGTTCGGCTGTGCGGCGCTCGGCGGTCTCGGGTTTGAGGAACGCGCTATAAAGCCGGTCGGCCCCCGGCCAGATTTTGCGCGCAACAAAACAATCGGATCGACGCAGAAGCTGTAGATGATCGTCGTAAAAGATGTGTGGTTTGCCCTGATAATCAAACTTGGACAGGGTCAGTGAGCGGCTTTCGATATCCGTGGAATAAAGCCGCGCCAGAGACTGAAAATAGCTTTCGTCCGGGATCCACACTTTCTGAAAATAGGCATCATAAGCCGGACGCTCCGGGTCCTGCAAAATGGCCGATAACGTCTGTCGCGTCAGGCACCACCATTGCGACCCCATATGCGGCACCAGACCATTGGGTATGCGGCGTTTCATCCCGATGCGGCGCTGAAATTTCACGTAACGATCAAACAAGAAGCGGTGCTTTTTCCATGAAAAGGGAAAGCGCAAGGTAAACCGCTCTGCGTCCAATCCGCCAACCGTCCAAGGCACATCCGCCGTGGTGGCTGATTCAATGAAATCAGTGCGCGGGCGGGCATCAAGGTAGTCTTTCAGCTCCGCCACCGGGCGCAGCGGCAAGCAGGAGCCAGAGGACAGATAGACATGGCGCACGTCAGGAAAGCGCTCCAGCATCAACTCGCTTGCCGATTGTGCCGCGGCGACAAGCCCCCACATGCCCCATTCGCATTTATGGCGCGCGCTGAATGTGATCAGCGGGTCTTGTGCCAAAGCCTCGCGAAAACTGCGATAGGTCTTGCGCGGCACCGATGCATCCACATGGATCACAACCGGGCAACCTGATGCCGTCCAATGGCGCGCCACCTCTGTCGCGCGGTGCAGCGCCTCATGGACCAGCATGATCACCCCCAGCGTCACGCCCAGTTTCCTTTCGACATGAGCCCCAAAATCTCAAGCTGGCGCCAATTGATATAGCGCTCGGACCATTTGCACCAAAGGTCAGGGTTGCGCTGCAGCGTCGCGGCATAGGCCTCATATTCGACACTATCGCCATAGTGCTGCTTGCGGGCCAACTCTTCCTGCGCTTTCACCGGGAAGGTATTGAGAAACTTGGTATGCAAGAGCATTCCGCTGGCTTTCTCTCCGCCCCATTCTTCGTAAACGCGGTTCAGCCCGCGCGGCAACAGCGCATGGGTTGAGCTGACATAGGCATAGTGGCGGTCCCATTTCACCAGTGGAATTTTGTTCAGCGCTGGCGCCTGATAGGGCTTGTCGACAAAAAAAGCACGCGCGCGCGGGCCGCCCTGAATCCAGAGGTTGCCATACTCATAGTTCTTTTTGATGGAGTAATTGCCCGCGTCAAACCAACTGGCGATGTCCATCGGGTTTTGACCCGCCGCATAGGGAAATTCGTCGATCCGCCCCTTGGGGTACATATCCAGCAGCATCGCAGAAAAACTGCGCAGCGATCCGCTATCCAGCCAATCGGTCAGTGCCTTGATCGGACGGCTGTCACAAAAGGGGTAGATGAAAAACTCATCCGGATCGACCACCAGCGTCCAATGCCCATGGGCGTATTTGCGTTTCAGCGCGTTCATCCAATCCACGCCAAAATTTGCCGCCTTGTAACTGCCCTTGGTATACCAGACCGACACATCCGGCATACCGCGCAACAGGTCCATCAACCCATCTGTGCTGTCATTGTCCACGACCAGGAAATGATCAATGCCCATGTCGCGGTAGTATTGCAGGAAATAGGGAAAGCGGATGGCTTCGTTGCGGGCCGTTGTCACAAGCAGTGTGTGACCGGGTTTGATATGCCCCGTGTGATCCTGTTTGCACCGCAGTTGGCGTGACTTTCGCACCGCCCGGATGATCCGGCGTTTGCGGCGAATCCGCATGCGATACGAGTCCCAAAGCCCCACCGTTGCACACCACTTCTTAATTGCTATTCCGTGACGCCCTGCCTGTGCGCCCGCGTTTCAATGTTATGTCACAGTCATAATCTTGAAAGCAATGGATTTAGAAAGCGTTAGCCCCGGTTGTCGCCAATCGGCGACAGCCCTTAACCCAGTTGAAAGGGCAAAAGCGCTTCGGTCCACATTGGCGGGGACATTAACCCAAATTGGACCAGTTGTTCTGGCCCCTCATAGGCGACGGATCCAGTATGCCAAAGATCCGGGGCCGTCATGATCTGATCATAATAGCCGTCAAAATCCTCGGGCCGGTTGAAATGCTGTTTGCGCTGCTTTTCTGTTTCCGATTTGGCAGCAATCTCAGGCAGGAATTTTGTGTGCAGCAACACACCAGACGGCCCTGCGCTGCCAGGGCCCGCATATTGATAGTTCAGCTTCGGCGGCAGAATGGAATGGCAGGAATTCACATAGGCAAATTTGCGGTGCCATTTGACCAGCGGCAATTTGTTCAACGTGGGTGAGCGATGCGGATCCTCGGCAAAAAACACCCGTTCCCGCACGCCGCCCTGCACCCATAAATTGCCGAGCGGCCACTGGCGCTGCGCGCGATAGGGGCCGACATCAAACCATTGCAGAATGTCCCGCGGATCATCGCCGGGCGTATAACTTTGGCCGTTCACGGGACCTTTAGGATAAAGATCCAGCATCATCGCGCCAAAGGCACGCCGGCCCTGCGAATCCAGCCACTGCGTCAATCCTTTCAAGGGCACCTGATCCTGCGCCGCATAGACCAGCACCTCATCCGCATCCACCATGAGGCACCAGCGATTGTGGGCATGTTTGAATTGCAGCCATGTCAGCCAATCCAGCCCAAAACGCGCAGCATGATACCCCGCATCGGTTTGCCAAAGGGATACATCTGGTTGCGCCCGCAAATACGCCAGGCTGCCATCGTCGCTGCCATTGTCCACGATCAAAAACTGCGCCACGCCCAGCGCACGATAATGCGCCAGAAAAAACGGCAGCCGGGTCATTTCGTTGCGCATGACCGACACCGCAATAATGTCATCAGCCGCAAGATCGCCGGTCTGGTCCTTGACCGGCGTCAGCGCATGGCGCGCGCGAAACGCGCGCCACAACAGCCGCCGCCGTTTCAAGCGCATCCGGTAAGCATCAATTAACGATCTTTTCTGCATAGTGCGTCACAGGCGGGGCAAGTCCCCTTCAGCTTTGCACGACTATGGGGGCGCGGATCAATTGCTAAATCTTTCAAGCACCGCAACTGCGTCAACGCGCCCTCCTTTCCAGGCCCTGCACAAACGGCTGTTTGACGTCAGCCTTGTGCTCATTCTGGCCCCGCTCGCGCTGCCATTGCTGGGGCTACTGGCGCTCCTGGCGGTGCTGACCCATGGGCGTCCGGTTTTTTTCGTGTCAGAGCGCATGGCTTCGCCCACGCACGGCTTTCAGATGATCAAGCTGCGCAGCATGCCCGGTGAGCAGAACGATGGCAAAGCCACCGGCGGTCACAAAATGCCATCATTGGGTTGGTACGGGCGCTTTCTGCGGCGCACCCACCTGGATGAATTGCCGCAGCTTTTAAATATCCTGAAGGGCGATATGTCCTTTGTCGGCCCGCGCGCGCCGCTTCGGCGATATGTGGAGGCGCGCCCGGATCTGTATGGCGCTGTGCTACAAGCACGCCCGGGCCTCACCGGGCTGGCGACCGTGGTCTACCGCAAGACCGAGGGGCGCCTGCTGGCGCGCAGCCGATCGGCCGAAGAAAATGATCAGGTCTACTTGCGCCGTTGCGTGCCGCGCAAGGCACAGCTTGATCGGATTTACGTTGCCCATCAGAGCCTTGCGACAGATCTTAGAATTATTGCGGCCACCGTTTTCCCGCACATTCGCCCAATCGCCAAATGCGCCCAGCGCCGCGGCCCCGCGCCGCGCGCGGACCATGCCCATTTGCTGGCCCGCGCCCCGATGGGCAGCCAGTTGGGCCTTTATGCGGCAGAATTTGCCGGGGGCAGCATTCTGATCACCGGCGCAGGCGGATCAATCGGGTCAGAAATCTGCCGCAAGCTCGCCCGCTGCCATCCACGCGAGTTGATCCTGCTTGAGCAGAGCGAATTGGCGCTCCACCAGATTTGCCAAGAGCTGACGGAAATTTGGCCCCAGATGACGGTGATGCCAATCCTTGGTTCTGTCACCGATTCCGCGCTGCTGGAGGAGCTGTTTGAGAGCCGCAATGTTGATGTGGTCCTGCATGCCGCGGCTTACAAACATGTGCCCCTGCTTGAAGATAACCTGCGCCCAGCGCTGCACAACAATGTGCGCGGCACAGTGCGGCTGGCCAAGGCGGCGCGCAAGGCGCGGGTGGCGCGGTTTGTGCTGATCTCGTCAGACAAGGCTGTCCGCCCCAAATCCCGGATGGGGGCCAGCAAACGCCTTTCTGAAATTGTGCTGCAAGATATGGCCACCCGCAGCGGAGCCACCTGCTTTTCCATCGTGCGGTTTGGCAATGTGCTGGGCAGTTCCGGCTCTGTGGTGCCCCGATTTGAGGCGCAGATCGCGGCGGGCGGGCCCGTCACCGTCACCGACCCGCACATATCCCGTTACCTGATGACCGTGTCCGAAGCGGTGGACCTTGTGCTGACCACAACAAAAACGGCGCAAAATGGCGATATCAACGTTTTGACGATGGGGCCGCCGGTGCGGATTGCCACGTTGGCAGAACGTATGATCCGCAGCGCAGGCAAAACGCCACAAGCGCGAGGGCGCCGCCGTGACGGCATTGCGATCACCTATGTAGGTTTGCGCCCTGGCGAAAAACTTTCAGAAGAACTGTCACTATCAGGGGCCTTGCACCCCACACCCCATCCACGCATTCACCGCGCACCTGACCCGTGCCCGACCGAAATCGAGGTCGCCACACTGCTAAGACAGCTGGATCAGGCACTAAAAAACCGCTGCGACGCAGAGGCCGCAGCGGTTATTGACCAATGGGCGACGGGTCCAGTGAACACCACCGCCGAACATCGACATGAAAGAAAAGCTTAAGCCTCTTTCAGCTCTACACTTGGGGCATAGGCAATGAAAAACGGATTGGCGAAATCCTCCTTGCCGTAGACCAGCGGCGTGTGGTCATCAAAGCGCACCACATCACCGCCCGCGCCCAGCAGGACGGCATGACCGGCGGCTGTATCCCACTCCATGGTGCGGCCAACACGCGGATAAAGATCCGCCTCGCCGGTCGCGACCAAACAGAACTTCAGCGAACTGCCAGCGCTTTTGCTGTCTTTGATGGCGTATTTATTGATGTAATCATCGGTCGCCTGATCACGGTGGGATTTTGATGCCACCACCATCAGCGCCGTATTGTCCGCCTCAGCGACGTTGATCGGGCTGACAGCCCCCAGCGTTTCTGGATCAAAACTGCCGGTCTCTTCGACTGCTTGTCCATCGGCCTGGGTAAAAAACATGCGTTCGCGCGCCGGGGCATAGACCACCCCGCGCTGCGGCACGCCGTTTTCCACATAGGCGATATTCACCGTGAAATCGCCGCGGCGGTGAATGAACTCCTTGGTGCCATCCAGCGGATCAACAATCAGGAAGGTATCGCCCTTGGCCTTGTGGCTATCGGCCTGCTCTTCGGTCACAAGCATCACATCCGGAAATGCCGCGCGCAGACCGGCGGCAATGATGGCATCTGCGGCCTCATCTGCTGCGGTCACAGGGCTGTCGTCTGACTTCACCTTCACCTCAAAATCATCGGAGTTGTAGATCTCCATGATTTTGTTGCCCGCTTCGATAGACAGGCGACGCATCAGCGGGACAAGTGTTTCATAATTCACGGCAGACTCCTAAAGAGGGATTTGTTGAAAATTTAACATGGCGCCCTTATGCTGCGAGCAACACGGAACAGCAAGAAATCCATACCCTGACAGAGGCAGAAAGGCCGCCAATCGTTAATGTTTGAGCAAACCGGCCCAAAAACCACGCTGCAATCGGCCCTCACCATTTCAGAATTGGTGTATCATTCGATTGTGCGCAAAGTGCGCAAGACCCATAACAATGCGGTTTTGTCGATCCTGCTGAATATGCTGCAGGTGGTAATTTTTGTGCTCGCCTTCTTTCTGATGTTTTCGGTCTTGGGTCTCAAGGGGGCGGCCATTCGCGGCGACTTCCTGCTTTACATGATGACCGGAATTTTCATGTTCATGACCCACACCAAAACCATGGGGGCTGTGGTCGGGGCGGAAGGGCCATCTTCGCCGATGATGAAACATGCGCCGATGAACACGGCGATTGCCATTCTCGCGGCCGCGCTGGGGACGCTATATATCCAGGCGCTGTCGATGGTCATGATTTTGTTTGTCTACCACGTCGGCTTTACCCCCATCGTGATTGAGCAGCCCATCCATGCGCTGGGCATGATGATGCTGTCCTGGTTTACAGGCTTTGGCATCGGGCTGGTGCTGCTGGCGATCAAACCCTGGTATCCAACCTTTGTCTCCATTGCCAATACGGTCTATGCACGGGTCAACATGATCGCCTCGGGCAAGATGTTCGTCGCCAATACTTTGCCAAGTTTCATGCTGGCGATGTTTGATTGGAACCCGCTGTTTCACACCATTGATCAGGCGCGCGGCTATACGTTCATTAACTATGTGCCGCGCAATACCAGCACCACCTATCCGCTGGTGGTGGGGCTGATTTTGCTGATGATTGGCCTGATGGGCGAATTTTACACCCGCCGCCAGGCCTCGCTCAGCTGGGGGTCAAAACGGTGAGGCGCTGGCTTGGCATATTTGCAGTGCTGCCCAGCCTCGCTCTGGCCGAAGGGCATATGCCGGATGCGTTTCCCGTGCTTGGGCAGGTTGTGAATGTCGCCGCAGATGATGTTTTGAATATCCGGCTAGACCCATCGGCCCAAAGCGAGGTGATCGGCACCCTTGCGCCGAACAGCGATAATATCGAACTGGTCGACAAAAGCGCGGATCAGCGCTGGGGACGGGTCAACACCGGCGAAGGCAGTGGCTGGATCAGCCTGCGGTATTTCGACGTGCCCGCGCAGGCACCCTGGCACAGGTTTGAGCGCCCCCTGCGCTGTACCGGGACCGAACCATTTTGGGATTTTGACATCGCGGCAGGCGCAGCCGCAACCCATTTTGAAGCGATCGATACCGACCTGCGCAGCTATGCCGTAGACTGGCAGTCCAGCATTGCGGCGCGCTGGGTAGACAGTATCGCTATGGGCGGCGGCGATCTGACCGAAGGTTTTACAGCGCTGATAGAAAACCAGATCTGCAATGATGGCATGTCCGATCGCACGGATGCCTTGCGCCTGCGGCTTTATCTGCATCGCGATGGCGCGACCTCCGGCTTTGACGGCTGCTGCACGCTTTCGCCCTAGGGCATCACCTCATCCTATGTCACCACACGCAGCGTCAGATTGATGCGCCCGCCTTTGGGCAGAAGCCGCGCGCTTTGATAGCGGATACGATCGACGCCGTGATAGCAAAGCCGCGCGGCCCCGCTCATCACCACCACATCCCCTGACGTGAGCCAGAGCGACTCGGTTCTGCCGCCCCGCGACCGATTGCCCATGCGAAACAGCGCGTCATCCCCCAGAGAAATCGAGACAACCGGCCAGTCAAAACTGGCCTCATCCTTGTCTTGGTGCATACCCATCCGGGCAGATTCGCCATAATAGTTGATCAGGCAGCAATCCGGCGCGCGGTCCACGCCGCTGACCGCAGCCCAAACCGAAAGCACCGACGCGGGAATATCCGGCCAAGCCTGTCCGCCCGGGTGATGCGCCTGATAGCGATAGCCCGCGCGATCCGTGACCCAGCCGACAGAACCCGCCGAAGTCATGCGCACCGACATGGGCTGGCCACGCGGCGTGACGGGTGCAACAAAGGGCGCGACCGCTGCGATCTGGCGAATATCCTCCACCATATCTGCCTGCGCTTGGGGTGACAGAAACCCCTTGAAAACCTGAAAATCGCGGATTGTCAGCGGTGTAACATCGGCCATTGTCCCCCACGCTCCGTCTTGGGGCGAGATTCCCACGTTTTTACGCTTTCATCCCGCATCTGATGCTTGCAGCGGCTTTTTCTGCTCCCTATATACCCTCCGAAGCGTAAGGGCCAAAGGCCCCTGCGCCCAGGATCGGGGCCGGATGCCGCAATGGGTCCGCGTCTCTGAAAATCGCCTTAAGTCAGAAGGGATCAAATATGGGCAAAGTTATTGGTATCGACCTCGGTACAACGAACTCCTGTGTGGCCATCATGGATGGGTCACAAGCACGTGTGATCGAAAACGCCGAAGGCGCACGCACTACGCCTTCGATCGTTGCGTTCACGGATGACGAGCGCCTTGTAGGCCAGCCGGCGAAACGCCAGGCCGTCACCAACCCAGAAAACACCATCTTTGGCGTGAAACGCCTGATCGGCCGCCGTTTTGATGACGCCGCTGTCGAGAAAGACAAGAAAATGGTGCCATATGCCATCGTCGACGGCGGCAATGGCGATGCATGGGTTGAATGCAAAGGCGAGAAATATTCGCCATCGCAAATCTCTGCCTTCACTCTGGGCAAAATGAAAGAAACCGCCGAGTCCTATCTTGGCGAAGAAGTCACGCAAGCGGTGATCACCGTGCCTGCGTACTTCAACGACGCTCAGCGTCAGGCCACCAAAGACGCCGGCAAAATCGCCGGCCTCGAAGTGCTGCGCATCATCAACGAACCGACTGCGGCAGCCCTGGCCTATGGTCTGGACAAAGAAGAAACCCAAACCATCGCGGTCTATGACCTTGGTGGTGGTACATTTGACGTGACCATCCTTGAGATCGACGACGGCCTGTTCGAAGTCAAATCCACCAACGGGGATACCTTCCTGGGTGGTGAAGACTTTGACATGCGCATCGTCAACTATCTGGCTGACACGTTCAAAAAAGAGCACGGCGTTGATCTGTCCAAAGACAAGATGGCCCTGCAGCGTCTGAAAGAAGCAGCAGAAAAAGCCAAGATCGAGTTGTCCTCTGCCTCCCAAACCGAAATCAACCAACCGTTCATTTCGATGGGCAAAGACGGCGCGCCGCTTCACCTGGTGATGAAGCTGACCCGCGCCAAGCTGGAATCGCTGGTTTCTGATCTGATCAAAAACTCGCTGAAACCATGCCAAGCTGCTCTGAAAGATGCTGGCCTGTCCGCAAGTGACATCGACGAGGTTGTTCTTGTTGGTGGTATGACCCGGATGCCAAAGGTGATCGAAGAGGTCACAAAATTCTTTGGCAAAGAGCCGCACAAAGGTGTGAACCCGGATGAGGTTGTGGCCATGGGTGCCGCCATTCAGGCCGGTGTTCTGCAAGGTGACGTGAAAGACGTTGTTCTGCTGGACGTGACCCCGCTGTCCTTGGGTATCGAAACCCTCGGCGGTGTGTTCACCCGTCTGATTGACCGCAACACCACCATCCCGACCAAGAAGTCTCAGGTCTTCTCGACCGCCGAAGACAACCAGAACGCCGTAACCATCCGTGTGTTCCAGGGTGAGCGTGAGATGGCAGCGGACAACAAGATCCTTGGCCAATTCAATCTGGAAGACATCCCGCCCGCACCGCGCGGCATGCCACAGATCGAAGTGACCTTTGACATTGACGCCAACGGCATCGTGTCTGTATCCGCCAAGGACAAGGGCACCGGCAAAGAGCAGAACATCACCATTCAAGCCTCCGGCGGTCTGTCCGACGAGGATATTGAGCAAATGGTGAAAGACGCCGAAGCCAACGCCGAGGCCGACAAAGAACGCAAAGAGCTGGTGGAAGCACGCAACCAGGCAGAAAGCCTGATCCACTCGACCGAAAAGTCGATGGAAGAGCATTCTGACAAGGTTGACCCAACCACCATCGAAGCGATCGAGCTGGCGATTGCCGCGCTGAAAGACGATCTGGAAGACGAAAAAGCAGGCGCCGACAAGATCAAATCTGGCGTTCAGAACGTGACCGAAGCGGCCATGAAACTGGGCGAAGCGATCTACAAAGCCTCTGCTGAGGAAGCCGCGGATGAACCCGCCGCAGCTGACGACGCAGCGGGTCCGGCGGATGACGACATCGTTGACGCGGACTTCGAAGATCTGGACGGCGACAAGCGCTAAGCACGTGGTCGGATCATGACATCGGGCCGGTCCGCTCGCCGGATCGGCCCTTTTCATATTCCGGCCCAGAGGAGTAACCCATGGCAAAACGCGACTTCTATGATGTGCTCGGCGTCGGCAAAGGGGCCTCTGCGGATGAAATCAAAAAGGCCTATCGCAAGAAGGCCAAGGAATTTCACCCGGACCGCAATGCCGACAACCCGGACGCAGAATCAAAATTCAAAGAAGCCAACGAAGCCTATGAGATCCTGAAGGACGCCAACAAAAAGGCGGCCTATGATCAATATGGTCATGCGGCCTTCGAAGGCGGCATGGGCGGCGGCGGCGGCGCACGCGGCGGCCATCCCGGCAATGGCGATTTCGCCAGCGCATTTTCGGATGTATTCGACGACCTGTTTGGCGACTTCATGGGCGGCCAGCGCGGTGGCGGTGGGCGGCAACGGGCCGCGCGCGGCTCTGATCTGCGTTACAACCTGCGCGTCACGCTGGAAGAGGCCTTTTCCGGTCTGCAAAAAACCATTCAGGTGCCAACCTCGGTTGGCTGCACCTCGTGTAACGGATCAGGCGCAGAGGGCGGCGCAGAGCCGACCACCTGCCCCACCTGTTCCGGCATGGGCAAAGTGCGCGCGCAACAAGGGTTCTTTACCGTTGAACGCACCTGTCCGACCTGTTCCGGCCTTGGCCAGATTATCAAAAACCCTTGCGGCAACTGTGGCGGCATCGGGCGCACCGAAAAGGATCGCTCCCTGTCGGTCAATATCCCGGCTGGTGTTGAAACCGGCACGCGTATCCGCCTTGCAGGCGAAGGCGAAGCCGGATTGCGCGGCGGGCCTTCGGGGGATCTTTATATCTTCATCGAAGTGGCCAAACACAGCATCTTTGAACGCGAAGGCACCAACCTCTTTTGCCGTGTGCCTGTTTCCATGACCGCAGCTGCACTCGGCGGGGACATCGAAGTGCCCACCATTGATGGCGGCCGCAGCCGTGTAAAGATCCCGTCTGGCAGCCAATCAGGCCGTCAGATGCGTCTGCGTTCCAAGGGCATGCCCGCATTGCGCGGCGCAGGTCAGGGCGACATGTTCATTGAACTGGCGGTGGAAACCCCGGTCAATCTGACCAGCCGCCAAAAGGAACTGCTGCGCGAATTTGATCAGCTGTCCGAAGAAAACAGCCCGGAAAGCAGCAGCTTTTTCAAATCGGTCAAAGGTTTCTGGGATTCGATGAAAAGCTAATTGGCAGAGAATGCACCAAAAAGGGCGCATCCGCGGATGCGCCCTTTTTTGTTTTAAGCCCTTGCTAACGCGCAGGCTGCATGCTGCGGTTATGCCTGCCTCCAAACACCCACAGCCCCCTCTGTTTGATCTGCCCGCGCCGGCGGCCAGCGTTGGCAAGACCCCCTCTTATCTGGCGGACCACCGCAAGCGCCTGCGCGCGCGTTTCATGGACGGCGGGGCCGACGCGGTTCCGGATTATGAATTGCTGGAACTGGTGCTTTTTCGCGCCCTGCCCCGGCAAGACGTCAAGCCGCTGGCGCATCGCATGCTGAAATCTCTGGGCAGTTTCAATGCTGTGATCTCCGCGCCAGCCCCGCGCCTGCGAGAGATCAACGGGGTTGGTCCAGCTGTCATCTGTGAGCTCAAGATCGTTGAGGCGGCCGCGCATCGCCTGGCCCGCGCACGGGTGATGCAGCGGCGCGTCCTCAGCTCTTGGGAGGCCCTGCTGGATTATTGCCGGGCCACCATGGGCCATCGCGCCACCGAAGAGTTCCGCATTCTGTTTCTGGACACCAAGAACACGCTGATCGCAGATGAGGCACAGGCGCAGGGCACGGTCAATCACGTCCCGGTCTATCCACGCGAAGTGATCAAACGCGCCCTAGAGCTGGATGCCAGCGCGCTCATTCTGGTGCACAATCATCCATCCGGCGATCCAACACCGTCGCAGGCCGATATTCACATGACCGCGCAAATCGCCACGGCCGCGGCGGCGATGTCGATCACCTTGCACGACCATCTGATCATTGGGCGCAATACCCACATCAGTTTTGCCAGCGAAGGGCTGCTGCACGCTTAGCGCAACCAGATCTCAACCCGGCGGTTCACCTGCCGCCCCCAGGCGCTTTCATCACAGGCCATGGGCAGCGCCTCGCCATAGGCCTCGACGGCAATCGCAAGCCGGGTCGTATCGGCGTTTTCAGCTGCGGCAAGCACGGCGGTTTTCACGGCATTGGCACGGCGCAGGGCAATCTCGCGGTTTGCCTCGGCAGAGCCCGCGCCATCGCTGAACCCGACAAACACAAGCTCGCGCCCGTCATACGTGCCCAGCTCCAGCGCCCGCGCCAGCTGCTGGGCGTTGGAGCGCGATTGCGCATCCAGCGCCGAAACGCCCGGCTGAAAGCGGAATGTTGTCGTCAGGCGACTGTGCTGGCCCAGACGCGCGACAATAGACTGCAGATCTTCCAAAGGCACCGCCTGCCCGGCCTGGGCAATGGCATTGGCAAATCGTTCGCCTTGTTGCGCAACAGTGATCTCTTCGGGGGATTGGTCGACAAACCCTGCGCGGCGGATCACGATCTGCGCGGCAGGCCCGCGCATATAGGCCAGAAAGTCCCGCGCCATCTTGGGCAAGCGGCGCGCCGGAAGATAAAGGAACATGGGCGCGTTGAGCGGGTAATCTTCGGTCTTGATCGCCCGGCGACTGGCATGAATACCAAAGCCGCAGCCACCCGAAAGCGGCAGAACAGACGCACTGCGCGCGCTGGAATGGGTGGCCATGCCGATCGCAAACGGATCCCGCTGCACCGCGCTTACCAGCGCGGCCATCTGGGCGTGTTCCACCACAGCGTCACTCAGCGCCACGTTCGCGGGCTGGATCAGAAGGTCCTCGAGCGCCTCCAGCAGGCCTGTGTCCCGCTGGGGCACATGCACCGCGATCGGAGCGTCCGGGCCGCCAATGTCCTGCCAATTGGTGATCTGCCCCGCAAAAACCAAGGCCAGATCGCGCGCCGAAATGCGCGTGACCGGGTTGCCTGCCGCAACGACGGGCACCAGCGCGTCAAGGGCCACAACACGGCTGCGGTTCTTGCCGCGCAGATTGCCGAGCCCGGCCTCATACCCCAGCCGTGCCTCAGCCTCGCGGATTTCGCGCAGGGACATTGCAATGTCAGCTTCGTTGGCCAGCAGATCGGCAAAACCCTCTGCGCTCGTGGCGGCGCGCAGGTGAAACCGCGCCAAGGCCGCGCCGCTGTCTGGATCGCTGAATTCATAGGTGAAATGCGTTCGGTCATGGGAATAGCGCGCGACTTTAAAGCCATTACGCAGCGCAAAACCGTCGAGCAGCGCAGGCATCAACACATCCGCCATGCCCGCCGCGCCCGAGATCGAAACCTCGGCCACAAACTCGGTCAGGTTCGGGCAGCCCGGCCCCTCACACTGCACGCCAGAGCCATCTATGCTGAGCTCCCCATAGCGTGTTTGGACGCGATAGAATTCCCCGTCAAAGCCAAGGAGCAGGCCGTTGATTTCAACCGCCCCGTCGGGCGAGCGCAGGGTGATGTCTTGCGCCCAGCTTGGCAGACCGCTCAGGCAAATGGAAAGTGCGGCGAAAACCGCCGCACGCATGATCTTCATGTCTGGAACCCTGCTTTGCGCTTTTTTACTTCTGCGCGATTGTCAGGTCTTGGAGCAGGTTTTTCAACACCAGAAAGTCGCCTGTCGCCCCACAATCTGGCATTGCAATTTCCAGCGCGCGCGTGGTTGGCGAACCGCCGCGTTGCATTTGCAGGCTTGTGGCGCTGATATCGCGGTTACAGTTGCTGCCGTTCACCTCCACTTCGACCGAAAGCGCTACGGTGCCGTCACGGTCGGCGCTGCCTGAAGGGAAGGTATAGACATCAACCATCTGCGAGACTTCGCTCAGCCCATCGCCCAAACGCAGCAGAAAGCCGCCATTGCCGCCGATGACCGCACTGAGGTCGCGGCTATGGCCGTACCAGACGTGCCCGGTGCCGCCATACTCGGCCCCAAATTCAAGCGCATGGATCTGTAGCCCGGTTTCGCCCTGCCACTGTAGCGCGGCGCGATCATAAAACCGCAGCGAGGGTACAGCGGCAGAGGTTTCAATCACGTTGCCATTTGGAAATGTAACGTCAAAACGCGCCTCTTCGTGCAGCGCAGGCACGGTGATGGCGAGCGCGCCTTCGTCATCCAGCAACTCGGTAAAACTCAGACCCGCATGCGAAATCACCACGCGCGCGCCTGGCAGGCAAGACGCCGTGACCTCAAGATTGACCAGCGCGGCAACAGCCGGTTGCGCGCTTAGGCGCGGGCTGCATTGCAACAGCGGTGTCGCGACCTCAGATGGCATGCTGCGCGTGGGCTGATCACTGGCCACATTCAGCGCCACACGCTGGATCGGAAAGGCGGTGTTGGTATCGTCAAAACGCGGCCATTGCGGCAGCCCGTTTGACGCACTTATTGCCGGCGCTATGGTCTTGGCGGGGGCCTCGACAACGGCTGCGGCTTCGGTCGGCGCGCCGCTCTGCACAAAAAGCCCGGCGGCAACCGCAACCGAAAATGTTGCGCCCGCCATAACGATACGGCGGCTGCGTTCTGTAATTCTCACTAGTTTCATCGGATTTCTCCCAAAACTGACCGGCCAAGCCTGCACAGAAAAAAGGGCGCCGATGTGGCGCCCTTATGGTGAATCCCTGAAGATTTGGGCTGTCGCCCCGATCTAAACGATCAGGCCAGCTTGCCGTGGCAATGTTTGAACTTCTTGCCCGACCCGCAAGGGCAGGCATCGTTGCGGCCCGGATTGCCCCAGGTGTTCGGATCGTTTTCATCAAACCCGGCCACTTGCGCTTCTGGCGCTTCGGCGGTGGGCTCGTTGGGCTGCGCCGCTTGCATCATCGCCGCCTGACGCGCCTGCATTTCTGCGATCATGTTGCGCTGCTCTTCTTCGGTGAGCGGGCGGATCATCGCAAGATTGCGGGTCACATCACTGCGCAGCGAATCCAGCATGCTTTCAAACAGCTGAAAGGCTTCGTTCTTATATTCGTTAAGCGGATCACGCTGCGCATAACCGCGGAAACCCACGACCGAACGCAGATGTTCCAAGGTCAACAGGTGCTCGCGCCATTTGTTGTCGATGATCTGAAGCAGGATCTGCTTTTCGATATTGCGCAGCTGCGGCACACCAAATTGCGCCGCTTTCTGCGCCATCAGCTCATCCGCAGCCTTTTCCAGCCGTTCCTGAATGTCTTCGTCGTCCACGCCTTCTTCGGCGGCCCATTCCACCACGGGCACGTTGATGCCCAACTGCTCGCGGGCGGCCATAGCGAGACCTTCGGTATCCCATTGGTCCGCATAGGTTTTTGGCGGCATATATTGGTTCACGAGATCATCAATGACCTCATGGCGCATATCGGTGACGATTTCCGACAGGTCCTCGGCTTCCATGATTTCGCGGCGCTGGCTAAAGATCACCTTGCGCTGGTCATTCATCACATCGTCAAACTTCAGCAACTGTTTGCGGATATCAAAGTTGCGACCCTCGACTTTGGCCTGCGCGCGCTCCAGCGATTTGTTGACCCAAGGGTGCACAATCGCCTCACCCTCTTTCATCCCGAGTGTCGACAGCACCTTGTCGAGGCGATCAGACCCAAAGATGCGCATCAGGTCATCTTCCAGCGACAGGAAGAAAGCAGAACGCCCCGGGTCGCCCTGGCGGCCAGAGCGGCCGCGCAGCTGATTGTCGATGCGGCGGCTTTCGTGACGTTCTGTTGCCAGAACAAACAGGCCACCGGCGGCTTTCACCGCATCTTCATCGGCTTTGTGCCCCTCTTCGATACGCGCGCGGATTTCATCTGGGTTGCCGTCCGGATCGGCGGCAATCGCCTCCATAATCTTGAACTCGACGTTGCCGCCCAGTTTGATGTCGGTGCCGCGGCCCGCCATGTTGGTGGCAATGGTGACAGCGCCCAGCTTACCAGCGTCGGCCACAATCTGCGCCTCTTGCTCGTGTTGGCGCGCGTTCAGAACATTGTGCGGGATGCCTTCCTGCTGCAGAAGCTGCGACAGCAATTCGGATTTTTCAATCGACGTGGTGCCCACCAAAGTCGGCTGGCCTTTTTCATGGGCCTCTTTGACAGTTTCAACGATGGCTTTGAACTTTTCCTGCGCCGTACGATAGACCGCGTCATCTTCGTCCACGCGGGCGATGGGGCGGTTTGTTGGCACTTCGACCACGCCAAGGCCGTAAATCTCGGCAAATTCTTCGGCCTCGGTCAACGCGGTGCCGGTCATGCCACCCAGCTTGTCATAAAGGCGGAAGAAGTTCTGGAATGTCACCTGCGCAAGCGTGACGTTTTCCGGCTTGATCGAGCAGCCTTCCTTGGCCTCAATCGCCTGGTGCAGCCCTTCGGACAGGCGGCGGCCCGCCATCATGCGGCCGGTGAATTCATCGATCAGAACCACCTCATCGTCGCGCACGATATAGTCTTTGTCTTTGGTGAACAGCTTGTGCGCGCGCAGACCCTGGTTGACGTGGTGCACAATCGTGGTGCTTTCCGGATCATACAGAGACTGGCCTTCGGGCAGAATGCCGCGCTCAAGCAGTTGCGCTTCGAGCCAATCGTTGCCTTCATCGGTGAAAGACACGTTCCGGGTTTTTTCATCCAGCGTGTAATGCTCTTCGCTGATCGCCGGGATCACCGCATCAATCGACTGATAAAGCTCGGTGCGGTCCTGCGCCGGGCCAGAGATGATCAGCGGGGTCCGGGCTTCGTCAATCAGGATCGAGTCAACTTCGTCAACAATCGCGAAATGATGGTCGCGCTGATACATGTCGGCCAGTTCGGATTTCATGTTGTCGCGCAGGTAATCAAAGCCCAGCTCGTTGTTGGTGGCATAGGTGATGTCGCAGGCATAAGCCTGCTTTTTTTCGTCATCCGGCTGCTGCGGATAAACAACGCCGGTGGTCATGCCAAGCGCGCTGTAAACCTTGCTCATCCATTCAGCGTCGCGGCGGGCAAGATAATCATTCACCGTCACAATATGCACGCCCTTGCCAGTCAGCGCATTCAGATAGGCCGGGAAGGTGGCCACAAGGGTTTTCCCCTCGCCGGTTTTCATTTCTGAAATATTGCCCTGATGCAGAAAGATGCCGCCCATGAGCTGGGTGTCAAAGGCGCGCAGGCCCAGGGCGCGCTTGGCCGCCTCGCGGCAGTTGGCAAAGGCGTCGGGCAGGATATCATCCAGCGCCTCACCCTTGGCAATTCGCGCTTTGAAATCTTCGGTTTTGGCAATCAGCTGCGCATCGGACAGCGCCGCATATTCGGTTTCAAGCTCGTTGATCTTGGCGACGATCGGTCGGGTTGCTTTGATCTTGCGGTCATTCGGTGTGCCGAAGACCATTTTGGTCAATTTTCCAAAACCCAACATGTTCACTTGTCCTTTGTTGACAATTTCTTGCGCCGCTAACGCTTGCTCGTCTGGCCCCCTGCTCCTACAAACGGGGACACGAACCTTGCGCAAGCTTCAAAGCGATGTAAGGGGCCTATATAACAGTGTCAACGTCACCTGCTCATGCAGCCAAAGCCAAGGACGATACGATGTCAAAAACCACCACTTTTCTGCGCGGTGCAGCGCTTGCCCTGCTCGTTGCAACGCCAGCACTTTCGGACGATTCGGCCAATGCAGACACGGTTGTCGCAACGGTAAACGGCCAAGACATCACGCTTGGCCATATGGCCGCAGTGCGCGAAACGCTGAACCCGCAGTATCTTTCACTTCCTGATGACGTTTTGTTCAACGGCATTCTGGATCAGCTTGTCCAGCAACAGATGCTGGCGCAAAGCTTTGGGGCCGATGCGCCCAAACGTGTGACGCTGGCGCTGGAAAACCAGCGTGTTGCGCTCTTGTCCGCCGAAGTGCTGCAAGACCTCATCGAGGATCAGGTGACGGATGCCGCCATTCAGACCGCCTATGACGCGAAATACGCAGATTTCGAAGGTGCGCCGGAATACAATGCGTCCCACATCCTCGTGGCCAGCGAAGAAGAGGCCACCGCCATCGCCGAAGCGGTGCGGGGCGGCGCAGATTTTGCCGAAACCGCCAAGGAAAAATCCACCGGCCCGTCTGGCCCCAATGGTGGCGAACTCGGCTGGTTTGGACCGGGCCAGATGGTGCCCGCCTTTGAAACTGCGGTCGCGAGCCTCGCGGTCGAAGAGGTCTCTGACCCCGTACAGACCCAGTTTGGCTGGCATGTCATTCGCCTGAACGATAGCCGCACCCAGGCGGCGCCAGCGCTTGACGCAGTGCGCGCCGAGATCGAAGGCGATGTACAGCGCGCCGTGATCGAAGCGGAAATCGCACGCTTGACCGAAACAGCAGAGATTGACCGTGCCGGTGCTGAGGGTCTGGACCCTGCGGTGCTGAAACAAGCCGATATTCTGGAGAACTGATCTTTGGCAAAAGTCGACAAAGTCTCGCCGCTGGCCCCTGCCACGTTTCCAGACCTGCCGGTGATTGGCGGCGTGGCATTTGCGGCGGTGGAAGCGGGTGTGAAATACCAAAACCGCAAAGATGTCTGCCTGATCACGTTGGCCCCGGGCAGCAGCGTGGCGGGGGTGTTCACAAAATCCGCCACCCGCTCGGCCAATGTGCTGGATTGTCAGACCAAGATTGGCAGCGCCTCAGACGCGGGCGCGGCCTTTATCATCAATTCGGGCAACTCCAATGCCTTTACCGGCAAGGCGGGCGAAGGCTCCGTGGCGGCGATTTGCGATGCGGTCTCTGAGGGCACCGGTCTGCCTGCGGCGCGGGTCTTTACCTCGTCGACCGGCGTGATCGGGGAGCGGCTGCCGCATGACCGTATCACGGCCAAGATCGGCGAATTGGTGGACGGGCTGTCCGAAAGTGAGATCGAAGCCGCCGCGCAAGCGATCATGACAACCGACACCTTTGCCAAAGGGGCCACCGCGCAAGTTGAGATCGACGGCCAGCCGGTGAAAATCGCGGGGATCGCCAAGGGCTCGGGCATGATTGCGCCGGATATGGCCACAATGCTGGTGTATATCTTTACCGACGCCAAGATTGCCCAGCCGGACCTGCAGAGCCTGCTCTCTGATCTGACAGATGTGACCTTTAACAGCATCACCGTGGACAGCGATACATCGACCTCCGACACACTTCTGCTGGGCGCAACAGGGGCCTCAGGCGTTGTTGTGGATGCAGGCCACAGCGGCTTTCGCAGTGCGCTACATGACGTGATGCTTGAGCTGGCGCATCTGGTGGTCAGGGACGGCGAAGGCGCAACCAAATTCGTCGAGGTTGCCGTTACCGGCGCTGCGGACGATGCGGACGCACGCACCCACGCGCTGGCAATTGCCAATTCACCTCTGGTGAAAACCGCGATCGCGGGCGAAGACCCCAATTGGGGCCGCATTGTCATGGCGATCGGCAAATCCGGGGCCGCCGCAGATCGGGACAAACTGGCCATTCGGTTTGGCGACATTCTTGTGGCCGAAAATGGCTGGGTCGCCGAAAGCTATTCTGAGGAGGCGGGTGCCAGCTATATGACAGCGCAAGAGCTTCAGATCAGCGTTGACCTTGGACTGGGGTCGGGCACAGCCACAGTATGGACCTGCGATTTGACCCACGGGTATATCTCAATCAATGCGGATTACCGCTCCTGACGCGCAAGGGCTGACCGATGAAAACCATTTTAGTTTCTGCCGTGGCGCTGATTGACCGCGACGGGCGGGTGCTGCTGGCGCAGCGCCCGAAGGGGAAATCCATGGCGGGGCTGTGGGAGTTTCCGGGCGGCAAGATCGAAGCCGGAGAAACCCCCGAAGCGGCGCTGATTCGCGAGCTGCATGAAGAATTGGGCATTGATACCTGGCAAAGCTGCCTTGCGCCGCTGACATTTGCATCGCACAGCTATGATGATTTTCATCTTTTGATGCCACTTTTCGCCTGCCGCAAATGGGATGGCACACCCCAACCGAAAGAGGGGCAAGTGCTTAAGTGGGTCTATCCAAAGGATTTTCGCGATTATCCGATGCCACCAGCAGACATTCCGCTGATCCCGATATTGCGCGACTGGCTGTAGGCCGCCCCTATCCTATCGGTTAGATCAATACTAATCCTTTGGATTAGCCCCGTGTCTTTGATATTATGTCAATAATGTGGCGATACCATGACGGCTTTGCCACATTTTACAGCGCAATATCAAAATCCATGCCGCTATGGGGGAATGCATATGTTGAAGACAATCATCCTGGGAAGTTGCATCTCTGTTCAGGGATTCTTTGTGAAATCTCTGCCAAACGGCCGGATTGTCGTGCGCGTTGGCAATCAAAACTTTCAGGGCAAACCCGTATAAGCCGATCCCATCCCACTCTCACCAGGCGCATGCTGAGTTGGATCTGTAGATTGGGTTAGGTGCAAACAAAAACGCCGCCTCACTTTGAGGCGGCGTTTTCTTGTTCATGTCACAATGATCAGTCCAGCGAACGCTCAACTTCTTCGCGCTCAAAGATCTCGATCACATCGCCAGCGCGGATATCGTCATAGTTCTCAAAGGCCATGCCGCATTCCTGACCGGATTGCACCTCAGCCACTTCGTCCTTGAAGCGCTTGAGGGTTTTCAGCGTGCCTTCGTGGATCACCACGTTGTCGCGCAAGAGGCGCACACCAGCAGAGCGGCGCGCCACCCCTTCGGTCACAAGACAACCCGCAACCTTGCCCACATTGGACACTTTGAAGACGTCCTTGATGTTGGCATAGCCAATGAAGTTCTCTTTGATCTCGGCAGACAGCAGGCCAGAGGCCGCAGCTTTCACATCATCCACAAGGTCATAGATGACCGAATAATAGCGGATCTCGATGCCCTTCTGGTTCGCAGTGTTGCGTGCAGAGGCGTTGGCCCGGACGTTGAAGCCCATGACAGGCGCACCGGAGGCTTCCGCCAGACCGATGTCGGATTCGGTGATCGCACCCACACCGGAGTGCAGCACGCGCACGCGCACCTCATCGTTGCCGATTTTTTCCATGGCTTGCACGATCGCTTCGGCGGACCCTTGCACATCAGCTTTCACCAGGATTGGCAGCTCGGAGACGCTTTCATCATCCTTGGCCTTCTGCATCAGCTGTTCAAGCGTGGTGGCCGCACCGGCCGCAGCGCGTTTGTCTTTGGCTGCCTGCTCGCGATATTCCGCGATCTCACGCGCCTGCGCTTCGGTCTCGGTCACATTCAAAACGTCGCCGGCTTCGGGTGTGCCGTTCAGGCCCAGAACCTCTACAGGAACCGATGGACCCGCTTCTTGAACGCGCTCGCCCTTATCATTGATCAGCGCACGGACCTTACCGTACTGCTCACCCACAACAAAGATATCGCCTTGGCGCAGCGTCCCCTTTTGCACCAGAACGGTGGCAACAGGGCCGCGGCCAACGTCCAGCTGCGCCTCGATCACGGCACCCTGTGCGGCGCGATCTGGGTTGGCTTTCAGTTCCAGAATTTCCGACTGCAGCGCAATGGCTTCCAGCAGCTCGTCCAGGCCCTGACCGGTCACGGCCGAAACCTCAACATCCTGCACTTCGCCGGACATCGCTTCGACGATCACCTCGTGCTGCAGCAGTTCTGCGCGCACTTTGTTCGGGTCTGCTGCGGGTTTGTCGATCTTGTTGATCGCCACGATCATCGGCACTTCGGCCGCTTTCGCGTGGTTGATCGCCTCGATGGTCTGCGGCATGACCGAGTCATCCGCCGCCACAACCAGAACCACGATATCCGTGACCTGTGCCCCGCGCGAGCGCATGGAGGTGAAGGCCGCGTGGCCCGGCGTATCCAGGAACGACAGGACAGCGCCGCTGTCGGTTGTCACCTGATACGCACCGATGTGCTGGGTGATGCCGCCAGCTTCGCCCGCCACAACCTTAGCGTCGCGGATCGCGTCCAAGAGCGAAGTTTTACCATGGTCAACGTGGCCCATGATGGTGATGACCGGCGGACGCGGCTTCAGGTCGTCGTCCTGGTCCGCAACGTCGGTGATGACATCTTCGACATCCGAGTCGGAAACACGCACGACCTTGTGGCCGAATTCTTCGATGATCAGTTCGGCAGTGTCCGCGTCGATGCTTTGGTTTTGCGTCACCATCATGCCCATTTGCATGAGCGATTTCACCACGTCAGCTGCACGCTCCGCCATGCGGTTCGCCAATTCAGAGACCAAAATCGCCTCTGGCAGCTGCACGTCACGGATCACCTTTTCACGTTCAACCGGGCCACCCATGGCTTTCTGCCGCGCGCGCTCTTGTTTGCGCTTCATCGCGGCCATGGATTTTTGACGACCACCGGCCCCGCCGGTTGCCTGGCTCAGCGTCAGCTTGCCAGAGCGGCGACCATCGTCTTGGCCGCGGCCACGGCCGCGCTGCTCGCGTTCGCGATCAGATTTGCGCGGCGTTGCGGCCGGCGCAGGTTTATTGGACAGATCGCGGCGTGGCGCTGCGTCCGCTTTTGGCGCTTCTTTCGCTGCCGCAGCCGCAGCGGCCGCGCGTTTGCTGGCCTCTTCCGCTTCGACACGCGCGCGTTCGTCGGCCTCGGCCTTTTCGCGGGCCCGCTGTTCAGCTTCGCGCTGCTCGCGTTCCTTGGCCTCAGCCTCGGCACGACGGCGGTTGCGTTCTTCTTCACGTTGCTTTTCTTCCGCTGCGCGGCGCTCTGCCTCTTCGGCTTCGCGCGCTTTCGCGGCCTGAAGTGCCTTCAGGCGGCGCTCCATTTCAGCATCAGAAATGCCGGCCGGTCGCTTGGAAGGATCGCCCCCCGGACGGGAGCCTCCGGTGCCCGGCTTGGACGCGCCGGGTTTGGGAACCACAACACGTTTGCGTTTGGTTTCTACCACGACGTTCTTGGTCCGGCCGTGGCTGAAGCTTTGCTTTACATTGCCAGGGCGGGCGCCAGCGCCTCGCAGACCCAGTGTCTTTTTACCGTCGTTATCGCTCATGTAGCTGTCTTACCCTTTCCGACGGCCCCTGCCGCCGCAATTTCGCGTATGCCCTTTAGTCGTTGGGCTTCCTCTACAACACGTTGCGTGAGTCCACCAGACGCAAGCGCCCCATGTATCACGTTTTGTCGTCCGAAAGCCAAACCAAGCTCATCTGCCGTCAACCACCCGATATAAGAACCGTAGTGTGGCGTGCTCAGTTTGGTCTTACCGCGGCCAGAACCGTCCACGGCTTGAATCAGGACTTCGGCCACCTCTTTGGACAACCAGTCCTTCACTTTTTCATATCCCGTGATCGCGTCACCGGATTTCCGGGCGAGGCTGATCAGGTCAACCACGCGCCGGGCCAATTGTTTTTCCACCTCGTCGACCAAACCGTCAGGCACTTTGACCTGCTGCTTGGCCGCCCGCGCGAACAGCCCTTTCTTGGCGGCGGTTTCGATGGCCTTGCGGTCCGCCGCAACCCACATCCCGCGCCCGGGCAATTTGCCCAGGATATCGGGATAAACCATGTCATCCGGGCCAACCACGAAACGCACCAGCCCAAATTTGGGCTGGCTCTCGCCAGTGGCGATGCATTTGCGTTCCGGGCCATCTTCCCGGTGTTTATCCTGTCCGCCGCGCGCCATGTCGTGCCGTTCCTACAGAGGTGTCAATCAGGCGTCCGCCTCGGTTTCAGCAGCGTCTTCGCTCGCGTCCTCCTCCTCGGTGGTGCCCAGAAGCTCCTCGGGATCAACCCAGCCCAGCATCACACGCGCGGTCATGATCATGTCCTGCGCTTCTTCGAGGGTGATACCGAAAGGTTCCAGAACACCGTCATCTTTGCTGCGCTGGCCATCCACCGTGGTCCAGCCGCCGGCCAGTTCCCAGTCGGCGCAGGTGGCAAAATCTTCGAGCGTTTTCACGTCGTCTTTTGCCAGTGCTTCTACCATTTGGGCACTCAGGCCTTCAAATTCAATCAGGCTGTCCTCTGCGCCGAGCGCACGGGCCGCTTCGAGGGCTGCTTTTGCTGCCGCTTCCAGATAATCGCGCGCACGCGCCTGAAGCTCCCCTGCGGTGCCTTCGTCAACGCCGTCAATCACCAGAAGCTCGTCGATTTCGACATAGGCGACTTCTTCCAGGTTGGTGAAGCCTTCGGAGACCAGAAGCTGGGCAAAGAATTCGTCGATATCGAGCGCATCCACAAAGAGTTTGGTGCGCACTTCGAATTCTTTCTGACGCCGGGCGGATTCTTCCGCTTCGGTCATGATGTCGATGTCCAGACCCGTCAGCTGCGAGGCCAGACGCACGTTCTGACCACGGCGACCGATGGCCAGCGACAGCTGTTCTTCGGGCACGACAACTTCGATCTTGCCGGCTTCTTCGTCCAGAACCACCTTGGTCACTTCCGCAGGTTGCAGCGCGTTCACAAGGAAGGTTGGCTGATCTTCATTCCAAGGAATGATGTCGATCTTTTCACCCTGGAGTTCGTTTACAACCGCCTGCACGCGCGAGCCGCGCATACCAACACAGGCCCCGACCGGATCAATCGAGTTGTCATAGGAGATCACGGCGATCTTGGCACGAGAACCCGGATCACGCGCGACGGCCTTGATGTCGATGATGCCGTCATAGATTTCTGGCACTTCCATCTTGAAGAGTTCCGCCATGAACTCTGGCGCGGTGCGCGACAGGAAGATTTGCGGGCCGCGGGTCTCGCGGCGCACATCTTTGATGTAGACACGAATACGGTCATTCGGGCGATAGGATTCGCGGCCGATTTTCTCGTTGCGACGCAGGATCGCTTCGCCGCGACCCACATCCACAATCACGTTGCCGTATTCTTCACGCTTCACCAAACCATTGATGATGGTGCCGGCGCGGTCTTTGAATTCTTCGTACTGGCGGTCACGCTCTGCTTCGCGCACTTTCTGCAGAATAACCTGCTTGGCGGATTGTGCCGCGATCCGGCCCAATTCGACCGGCGGAATTTCTTCGACATAGGTGTCGCCAACAGCAGGGGCCTCAAGATATTGCTTGGCCTGCTCGACGCTCATTTCCGCCTGATAGTTTTCCAGCTCTTCGTCTTCGACCACGGTGCGCACACGGGTGAAAGTGGCTTTGCCGGTCTTGCGGTCGATGGACACGCGAATATCCATTTCCGCGCCGTAGCGGGACTTGGCGGCGCGCGCCAGCGACTCTTCCATCGCTTCGACAACCAGACCCGGGTCGATCATCTTTTCGCGGGCCACGGCCTCAGCGGTTTGCAAAAGCTCCAACTGGTTTGCAGAAGTAATTGCCATTTACTCAGTCTCCTCAGAACCGGACTCGGTTTCGATATCGTCAAAATTATCTTCGTTCAAAGCACCCGTCGCCTTGCGCTGTTTCAGCATCTCGGCGATCAGCTCATCGGTCAGGACCAGCTTGGCGTCGGACAGCCAATCAAACTGTAGTCCAACGGTGCCCTGATCAATGTTGATCAGGATTTCTTCGTTCTCAACGCCAGCCAGAATGCCGCGAAAGCGGCGCTGCCCGTCGATCAACTCAGTGGTTTCGATCTTGGCGTCATAACCTTCGAAGGTCTCAAAATCCTTCAACCGGGTCAGCGGCCGGTCAATGCCGGGGCTGCCCACTTCGAGGACATAAGAGTCCACCAATGGGTCTTCAACATCCAACACCGCGCTGATCGCATTGCTGATCTGCGCGCATTCATCCACTTCGATGCCGCCATCGGGGCGTTCGGCCATAATCTGCAGCGTGTGCGTCTTACCGCCCTGCAACCGCAGGCGCACCAATTCAAAGCCCATGTCCTCGATGACAGGGGCCACGATATCGGCCAGCCGGCGATCCATCGCAGATTTTGCAATCAGGGTGCTCATGAATTCATCCAAACACAAAAAAACGGGCCCGCGGCCCGTCGATATTTCTCGGTGGTGCGCCAAACCAGAGCTAAGCGCGCCGCTGTTGAGGGGCGGTATACGAGCTTCGTTCTGAGTCTGCAAGACCCTTGTCATTTAACTGCTTCTTAAACCGATGCACGCCTAAATGGACAGGCCTATTTGCCCAAACCAATTTTCGATTTTCAGAGCGGCTTTGCAATGCACCAGATTGATACGACAGCCTATTTGACGACCTATTTCAAAATTCGTACCGCCCTTGGCCTGATTGCGGCGGCCTTTCCCATTGTGATCCTGCTTGGCGGATATATCACCGAAGGGGCGGTGTTGCCCTCGATCAGCGATTATTACTTTTCCTCAATGCGCGATTTTGTGGTTGGGGCGCTGGTGGCAATCGGGATATTCCTGATGTTCTATCGCGGCGACCGGCCGCGCAGATCAGCGTGGCAGCAGGATGTTTTGGGCCTGTCAGCCGGGCTGGCCTCCATCGGGTTGGCGCTGTTTCCAAACAAGCCGCACACACGCGGCGTCGAAACCTTTTTTCACGCCATCATGGACGACCGGATCAGCGTGACGCTGCATTTTCTGTCGTCCTTCGTGTTTTTGACGGCACTCACCGCCTTTTGCCTGATCCGCTTTGCCGAAACCGCCAGCGCCGCAGACCGGCGCATCTATCGCATCTGCGGCTGGATGGTGATCTCAGCCGGGCTCGCCGCTACATTTGCCTCATTCATGCGCGCCTTTGACTGGTTTTCCGCCCGCAGTCTGGTGGAAAACCTGCATATTATTTTCTGGCTCGAAGCTCTGGGCATTTGGGCCTTTTGCCTCGCCTGGCTGCGCAAAGGATATGCAGAGCGGCAAATCGCCCTGCCCGCCCAAGCTGATCAGTCGTCGCGCCACTTGGCGTCGCGATGGGTGCCGTCGCAATAAGGCTTATTGCCAGATTTGCCGCACCGACAGAGCACGAATTTACGTTCCGATTGACGTTCGGCCTGTGTTGGCGCGGGCGCGGTCACATCCAGCACCCAGTAGGGACCGTTTTTCTCAACTGTGATCTCGGCCCGGTCTGGAAACAGATGCGGCCCCTCTTCCTCTGTCAGCGCCAGCGCGCCCGAGGGACAGGCAGCGATCACTTCGCGCACCTCCTCTACCGTGCCATTGTCTGGCTGCACCCAAGGTTTTTCCGCTGCATTAAAGATATGTTTCGCCAGCTTGCCGCATTGCGCGGCATGCGAGCAAAGCAGCGGATTGAACGTCACGGTGATGTCTTTGCCCACGTAGTTCAGCAGGCGGTCGCGCCCGGCCGGGGTGCCAGCGCTACTGTCAAACCCCACCTTACTGTGGCTGCCATCGCAAAAGGGTTTGTTGCCGGAATGACCGCAGCGGCACAGCGCCATAACGGGTTTGCACTCCACCTCTTCGCCGTCGCGCCCTTGCATGCGGCTCACGCCTTTGACCACAAGCGGGCCGTTTTCGCGCGCGGTGATACTGGGGTTATCGCTCATAATGGTCCTCCTCCACTGCCAGACCACGTTAGCGGGATTCGCGGCGATCCCCTAATCGGCGCTTGGTTCAGGCGCTTTCTTTCAGCCACCAGCGTTCGATCAAACGCGCGCTGTCCATGCCATGCAGGTTGCCCAGCACCGGCCCATGCGCCAGCCGCGTGTGATGCGCATCCAGGAAATTCGCAAACACAGGTATCAATGCGCCGCCCTCTTGCGACATCAGAACCTGCATATCATGGTAAAGCGCCCGGCGCCGCGCTGTCGAAAGCTCGGCGCGCGCGGCCAGCAGCATCTGCTGGAAGCGCGCGTTATCCCAGTGGGTTTCGTTCCAGGCGGCACCCGTCTGCGCCGAGGCGCTGAACATCCAATCCTCGGTGGCGCGGCCCGACCACCGGCTGGCGCGCCAAGGGGAGGCCCCCCATGCCCCAGCCCAATAGCCCGGTGCCTGAGCCTGCCGGAAACCAACGTTCACACCCGCCTTGGCAAAGGCATCTTTCAATTGCGCAACGCCCGCCTCGGGCAGTGGAAAGGCCGCCTCTGAAAGCGTGAGCTCAAAGCGATGCCCACCCAGCCCAGCGCGACGCAGCAAAAACCGCGCCTTTTCGGGGTCATAGCTATGGCCTGATAGCTCGGGCAGGTAAAACTGATTGGCCGGACCAATGGGTTGGTCATGGGCAATGGCACCATGCCCGCCCAAAACCTGATCCAAAAAGGTCGGCCGGTCGATGGCATGTTTCAGCGCGCGGCGCACGTCGGGGTCATAAAAGGGCGCGATATCGCTGCGCATCGGCAGGCCAAAATGTTGGCTGCCTGTCACCTCTGCCAGCGCCAGCGCCGGAGTCCGTGAGATGTGATCGCTCGCGCCGGGAGCGAGCTGATTGATGGCATCCACCTGCCCTTTGCTCAGCGCTGCCATGCGCTGTGCATGGTCGGGCATCGCGTGCAACTCCACGGCATCAAACCAGCCTGCCTGTCCGTCTTTGTAATGCCCCGATACCCGTGCCAACAGCGCGCGTTGGCCCGGTTCAAAGCGGATCACTTTGTAAAGCCCGGTGCCGATGCCTTGGCGCATCGCCTCGGCGATCTGCCCCGCAGGATAAATACACAGGTGATAGTCTGACAAAAGAAAGGGGAAATCCGCATTTGGCGCTGTCAGGTCAAACCGCAGCTCGTGATCGGACACGGCCGTCATCTGCGCAATCGACGCAACGATATGACGGGCCGGCGAGGCGGCGGAGACATCCAGATGCAAACGAAGCGATGCGATCACATCTTCGGCCACAAAAGGTTTGCCATTGTGAAATTCGGCATCGCGCCGCAGTTTGAACACCCAGCTTTGCGCATCCGGCGCGGCCTGCCAGCTTTCGGCCAGCTCACCCGCCAATTCGCCGGTGGCCGAAACCTGGGTTAGCGTGTCAAACACCGCGCCGTGACCCGCGATGATCATAAAGGCATCCACATGACTGCGGCTGTCCCAACTGTCCGTTGGATGGGCCCCGGCCAAGCCCAGACGTAAGACGCCGCCACGCTTTGGCCCGGCAGTAAGCGGAAGACCGGCAGCCGCAAACAGACCGGCGGCAGCACCCGTCTTTAGCAAACTCCGTCTGTCAAACCGCTGCATCCGTCACTCATGCCTTTCTGTCGCGCGCGTGCCCCGGGTCAGCAAAGCCTGCTTTGCAGAGATATTCAAGCCCGAGCGTACAGGTGCCAAAATCACCCGACCAGTCAGAGCTTTGGAAGTTCTTTCATGATTTCAACAAGTTCGGCGCTGATGCCCGGCTCGCTCAGCGCGTGACCCGCATCGCCGATCATCCGCAAGCGCCCAGCGGGCCAGCGTTTGGCTAATTCATAGGCGGCGCGCGG
Organism: Cognatishimia sp. SS12; assembly: GCF_028369055.1. Taxonomy (GTDB): domain Bacteria; phylum Pseudomonadota; class Alphaproteobacteria; order Rhodobacterales; family Rhodobacteraceae; genus Cognatishimia. The sequence continues at coordinate 164,697 of NZ_JAQNCZ010000002.1, forward strand.
CGGGCAGATCATATCATAGCGCCCCTGCACAATGGCCCCGGGAATATGGCTGATCCGATCCATATGCGCGAGGATCTGACCATCAAAATCCAGAAACCCATTGTTGATGAAGTAATGATTTTCCAGCCGCGCAAAGGCCCGCGCATATTCTGCTGGTGCATGGCTTGTAGCGCCCGCCGATTGCATCGAAGCCATTGCGTTTTCCCACGACGCCCAAGCGCGGGCATAACGGACCTCGGTCTCCCGGTCGCCAGAAAACAGACGATCATGATAGGCGCGCACCATGTCACCGCGCTCTTCCGGGGGGATCAACCCTTCAAAGCGCGCCCAGGTTTCGGGCCAAAACGCGCCAGCGCCACCACCGTAGAACCAGCGCAGTTCCGCCTCTGTCATGAGAAACACGCCGCGCAGCACCAGTGCCGCCGGCCGATCCGGGTGGGTCTGCGCATAAATCAACGCAAGCGTGGCCCCCCAGCTGCCACCAAACACGACCCATTGCTCTATGCCCAGCGCCTCGCGAATCCGTTCAATGTCGGCCACCAGATGCCAGGTGGTGTTGTTTTCCACCGCAGCATGCGGGCGCGAGCGGCCACAGCCACGCTGATCAAACAGGATGATGCGATAGGTTCTGGGATCAAAATAGCGCCGCATCGCGGGGCTGCATCCGCCCCCCGGACCGCCATGGAGCACGACGACAGGCAAGCCGTTTGGATTGCCGGACTGTTCGACATAGATCGAATGGCCATCGCCCATGTCCATCATGCGCTGATCGAAGGGGTCGATCGGCGGAAATAAATATTGGATTGCGCGTTTTTGACCCGTGTGTTTGTCCATAGTCGATCTATATAGTATTGGGCGCCCAGATGAGCATATGGAGACCAGAATGCAACCCACGTTGAATACCGTCGATCCGGCTGAGGTCGCGAAGTTTCAGGCCATGGCTGCCGAGTGGTGGGACCCGACCGGCAAATTCAAGCCGCTGCATATGCTCAACCCCTGCCGCTTGGACTATATCACACAGCAGATCGCAGCGGAATTTAATCGCGACCTAACGTCAGATCAGCCTTTCGCCGGTCTGACACTGCTCGACATTGGCTGTGGCGGCGGATTGCTGAGTGAACCCATGGCGCGTCTGGGGGCCACGGTGGTTGGCGCCGATGCTGCGGCTGGCAATATCCCGGTGGCGCAGGTCCATGCCGAACAAAGCGGGCTGACGATTGATTATCGCCATACGACTGCGGAGGCGCTGGCCGAGGCGGGCGAACAATTTGATGTCGTGCTGAACATGGAAGTGGTGGAACATGTCGCAGACCCGCAGGGGTTTCTGACCGCCTGCCAGCAGCTGGTGAAACCGGGTGGCATGATGATCTGCTCAACGCTCAACCGCACGGCCAAAAGCTTTGGGGCGGCCATTATCGGAGCGGAATGGATCATGCGCTGGCTGCCAAAGGGCACCCATGAATGGCACAAATTCATCACCCCGGACGAGTTGTTTGATATGCTTGCCAAGGCCGGTCTGACGCCAGTCGATCGCAAGGGGTTTGTGTTTAACCCGCTGAGCTGGCGCTGGTCGATTTCCGACCGCGACTTGAGTGTGAACTATGTGACCACCAGCACCAAGGCCAACTAATTGCAGGTTGCACGTTGATGATCGTATCGCCCGCCGGTGGCGGTACAATCATCAACCGCCATGGCCGATCGAATGCTGGGCACAGAATAAACCAGCATAAAGATGATCGCCACGATCACAGCGGCAAGGTTCATCCCCGCCTTGCGTTTCACCCTGTTGTTTCCAGTTTGATGCGCATTTCGCGCAAGATGGGCAGCGCGGCGCGCACGCGGCTCTCTCCGATCTCTGCGACCACCTCGGAAATGATCGGCGCGATACTGGCCAGCGCGGCGTCGCGCGCTTGCAGGCCCGCTGGGCTGATGGCCACCATCTTGCGCCGCGCGTCATCCCAATCTGGGCGAATATGCACGTAGCCCGCGGTTTCAAGCTTGCCGAGCGTATTGGTCATCGCGCCGCGCGTCACATGAAAAGACCGCGCCAATTGCGCCGGGCTACGTTCGCTCGCACTATGGGCAAGATGATTGAGAACCGAAAAATGCGACAGTTCCATCCCCTTGGGCAGCGCCTTGGACAGACGGCTCCGTGCCAGCTGGTCGGCCATCAGAATTTCGCTGAAAAGCGAAATTGCCAGCGCATTGGATTCATTGGATGTCTGGGCCATCAAACTCTTGGTCATGGGTGAGGGACGGGATACGCTCACGCGCTTGTGCCACTTTTTTCAGGTCAATATCAACGTATAGTATGCCGGGCTCTTCCCCAAGCTCACCAACAATCTCGCCCCAAGGCGTAATGGCCAGCGAATGCCCAAATGTTTTGCGGTTTGGCCCGCGGCGCGCCTTATGGGTGCCTGTCTGTGCCGGCGCCAATACCCAGCATCCGGTTTCAATGGCCCGCGCTTGCAACAAGGCATGCCAATGCGCCTTTCCCGTCACATGGGTGAAGGCGGCTGGCGCCACAAGCACATCGGCCCCCGATTGCGCCAAACGGCGGTGTAGCGCCGGAAATCTCAGGTCATAGCAAATCGTCAGCCCCAGCGTCGCAAATGGCGTCTTGGCCAGCACAGCGGCTGTGCCGGGGCGATACGCGGCGGATTCGCGGTAAGTTTCGCCCTCAGACACCGTCACATCAAACATGTGGATCTTATCATAGCGCGCGGCAATCTGCCCTTGGGGGTCAATCAGGAATTGCCGATTGGCAAACCGCCCATCTGCATCATCCGTCCGCAGGGCAAGCGAGCCGATGGTCAGCCAGACGCCATGCGCTTTGGCCGCCGCCCGCAGCCCCGCCAGAACGATATCTTCGGCCTCGCGCACAAGGATCTCGCGCTGATGCGTGCGGCTGCCGGACAGGCAATTTGTGACTTCAGGAGTCAGCACATAACCTGCGCCTGCTGCAGCGGCCTCGCCCACCATGGCGCGAACCACCTCAAGGTTCTCCGCCGGGTCATCAGACGAGGTGATCTGCAGCAGCGCGGCTTTCATCATGCGGCAAGCAAACCATCAAGTTTGCCGGCACGTTCCAGCGCCATCAAATCATCACAGCCACCAATATGTTCGCCATCAATGAAAATCTGCGGGAATGTACGGCCGCCATTGCTGCGCTGGATCATCTCTTCTTTGCGGTCGGGGTGTTTCCAGCAATCAATCTCGACAAAAGCGACATCTTTTTTGGTCAGCAGGCTTTTGGCGGCTGCGCAAAACCCACAAAGCGGGCGGGTGTAAACTTCAACGTTCGGCATGGGTCGGTCCCTAAGTTCGCGTGTTCGGCCTTGACTTAGATATGCTTTACCACACGCGCCAGAGCAATGACGCAAACGTCATTGGCCTGTGACATCTTGCACGCGCGGCTGGCCGCATCCAGTGTCGCGCCGGTTGTCATAACATCGTCAATCAAAAGGATAGAGCGATTCTTGATCCGGTCCACATGGCGCGGATGCACCTGAATGACATCGCGGAGCGTCTGAAAACGGGCCTCGCGGGAAATCCCTTCGAGCGACGGTGTCGCCTTGGTGCGCTGCAGAAGATCCGGGCAAAGTTCGACGTGCATCATTTTGGCCAGCCCCGCCGCAAGCAACGCCGATTGATTGTAACGTCGTTTGAGCAGGCGCCGCCAATGGAGCGGCACCGGGGCCACGATCAGATCAGGCCGGAACAGCGGCTGCGCTGCCTCAAACAGCCAACGGGACATCGGGCGCGCCAGCTCGGTGCGATCCCCGTGTTTGAGCGCGAGGATCAAGCGCCGCGCGTTTCCCTGATAAAGAAGCGCCGCCCGCCCCTGTCTCCACGGGCGCGGCATGGCCTGACACGCATCACAGATCAGCGCTTCTGCAGGTGCGCTGGAGAGCTGGGGCGCACCACATAAATCACACACGGAATCGCCGATAAACGGCGTCTCGCGCCAGCAGGGTCCGCAGAGCGCAAAGTCGCCCGCGACGCGGTCGCCACAGCTGACACAGCGCGGGGGGTAAATGATGCGGATCGCTGTTTGAACTTGCTGCCGCATGCGCCTATGGTCCGCGCCATGCAAAATACACCCCTCCTGACTGATCGCGACGCCCTTCTCCGCCAGCGCGGCCGCGCCGACCGCGCAAACGGACTGTTCCTGCAGCATGCTGCGGCGGATGATGTGCAGGATCGGCTGTCACTGGTTAAGAGGGATTTTACATCCATCGCTATTGTCACTGCCTTTCCCGACGTCTGGCAGGACCGATTTCCACAGGCACACATCGTTGACGACCGCGAGGTGCTTGATCTCACCCCCGGTGCGCATGATCTGGTGATCCATGCGCTGTGCCTGCATTGGGCCAATGACCCGGTCGGGCAACTGATCCAATGTCGGCACGCCTTGCAAAATGACGGGCTGCTGATGGCTGTCAGTTTCGGCGGGCAGACCCTGCATGAGCTGCGTGCCGCGCTCGCGCAGGCCGAAAGCGAAATCACTGGCGGCCTCGCGCCGCGCGTGCTGCCGATGGGCGAAATCCGAGATCTGGGGGCCTTGTTGCAACGGGCCGGTCTGGCGCTGCCGGTCGCCGACAGTGTGCCGCTGACGGTGCACTATGACAGCGCGCTGCATCTGATGCGCGATCTGCGCGCGATGGGGGAAGGCAATGCTTTGGCCGCGCGCCACCGCCGGTTCTGGCGTCGCGATGTGCTGATGCGCGCCTGCAACCTCTATGCTGAGACCTTTGCAAAAGATGGCCGTATCACCGCAACATTTGAGATGATTTTCCTTGCGGGGTGGGCCCCTGATGACAGCCAGCCAAAACCGCTGCGCCCCGGTTCAGCCGCGCAGCGCTTAGCAGATGCGCTTGGCACGGCTGAAACCAAACTGCCTGAATGACAGGAAAAATGCCACCTTTCGGGGAATGCCAATTGACCGCGAAGTCGGAAACGCTATCTCAGTAGAAATCAAATTTCAGGAGTGCCCATGCCGGATGCCGCAACCCCCGCACATGCCCCGACGGATCACCCCAAGATCGCGCGCGGCAAGACGGGCATTCTGCTCGCAAATCTGGGCACGCCGGATGATTATTCCTATTGGCCGATGCGCCGCTATCTGAATGAATTCCTGTCCGACAAGCGCGTGATCGATTACCCAGCTTGGAAGTGGCAGCCGCTGCTGCAATTGATCATCCTCAGCAAGCGACCCTTCAGTTCGGGTAAAGCTTATCAGTCGATTTGGAACCACGATAAGGGCGAAAGCCCTCTGATGACCATCACCAAGGCGCAGACCGCGAAATTTGCCGAAGCCGCCAAAGCGCGATTTGGCGATACTGTGATGGTCGATTTCTGTATGCGCTATGGCAACCCATCGACCAAATCCAAGGTGCGCGCAATGGTCGCCGCAGGCTGCGAACGCATTCTGTTCTTTCCGCTTTATCCGCAGTACGCCGGGGCCACGTCGGCCACCGCAAATGATCAATTCTTTCGCGCGCTGATGCACGAAACCTGGCAACCCGCCGCCCGGACGATCACGCCTTATTTTGACCACCCCGCCTATATTGAGGCGCTGGCCCAATCGGTGGAACGTGGCTATGGCGAGCTGGAAAAGAGGCCGGATATTCTGGTCGTCAGCTATCATGGCATGCCAACGCGCTATCTGATGCAGGGCGATCCCTATCACTGCCAGTGCCAGAAAACGACGCGGCTGCTGAAAGAACGGCTGGGCTGGACGGATACGGATCTGGTGACGACCTTCCAATCCAAATTCGGCCCGGAAGACTGGCTGCAACCCTACACCGTCGAAGAAGTGGCACGACTTGCGGACAGTGGCAAAAAGAATATCGCTGTGATTGCCCCGGCGTTTTCAGCCGATTGCATCGAAACGCTCGAAGAGATCAACGAAGAAATCAAAGAAAGCTTTGAGCACGCGGGTGGCGAAAGCTTCACCTATATCCCCTGCCTCAACGACGCGGATGCGCATATTCATGCGCTGATCGACGTGGCGGCGGAAAACCTGAAAGGCTGGATCGACTGACGCGCCTGCGCCGCGGTCATTTGTCATCCGTAAGAGCCAAACAAAAAAGGGTGCCGCAAACGCGGCACCCTTCTTTTTTCCTACCGTGGAAGGCAACCTTCCACTTCAGGTGTTCTTAGTCTGCAACAGCCGCTGCAACAACAGCGATCAGCAGCAGAGGAACGATGAAGTTAGAAGAAGAAGACGCTGCTTCTTCCATAACAACTGGTGCTTCGATGACTGGGTCCGCCATGGAACCAGCGAAAGCGGTGGAAGCAGCGGCGGTCAGAGCAGCTGCAAGAACGAGTTTTTTCATAGTAACCTCCAAGAAATTCGCTTGCATCACAAGACATTGCGACGTCAAGCACCCAAGACTTACCTCGTAGTTAAGGTGTAAACAGCATTGGGGTAGATTTGCAAACCCAATCGCGTGATCACATAGGCGTCAACGCCCTTTTGTCGTCAAATTAGCAACACTTGTGTGCCAACCTTCGCCAAGTTGAACAGCTCCGCGATGTGTTCATTGTAGAGTCCGACACAACCGTTGGAAGAACGGCGCCCAATTTTGCGCGTGTCGTGGGTGCCGTGAATACGGTAATACGTCCAGCTCAGGTAAAGTGCGTGTGTTCCCAATGGGTTATCAGGACCCGGCCCGACAAATTCAGGCCATTCAGGGTTGCGTTTGCGCATCGCGGGCGTTGGACGCCAGCTGGGGCCTTCGACCTTGCGGATCACGCTGGTGCGGCCGCGCCGGGTCAAATCTTCGGTCAATGGCACTGAGGACGGGTAAAGTTTATAGGTTTGACCATCGTCAGACCAGTAATGCAGCGCCCGGCTGGTGATATCCACCAGAATCGCCCCGTTGGTCAGATTATCAAAATAGGGCTCCCAACGCATCGTGCGGAAACTAGACGTGTTGCGGCGCACGGATTCTGTCAGGTCACGCTCAACCTCTGTGGTTGAGGAATCATTCACGTCCTGCGCCAGGGCAGGCGCGCTTACAAACGCAGCGCCGGTTGCCAAAAAGGCACGGCGCCCTAGTTGGGTCTTTAACTTATCACTCATGGTCTTTGCCTCTGTCCTCGCGGATACGCGGTGTTGCGCATAATTTATGGCGTCAAAGCCTCAGTCGCAAATCAAACCAGCGTCATTTGGCCGATCTCACAGAGATGTGGGCTTTTATCGCACAACGGCAAGCGCTATTTGGGTGTGAATGAACAAAATGAACGAGGGAAGGACCAGAAAATGCGCATTATTGCTGCTTTGATGGTGATGCTAATGACGGTCGCGGCCTGTACATCGACGGTTTCGAACCCGCCGATTGGTGCTGACGGTAAACCCCTTCCCCGGCTGTATCGGATTCGGGCGGCAGATACGTCAAAAATCCAGTTCCGCATGCTTGATTCGGTGAATGCGCTGCGCGGCGCCTCTGGGCTGGCGCAGGTCGAGTTGGACAAGAACCTGGTCGCCGCTGCCGCCACCCATTCGCGCGACATGTCGATCCAGAACCGCCCATGGCATTTCGGCTCCGACGGTTCGTCCCCGATCGACCGAGTGGCACGCGCTGGTTACACAGGGCAGCTGGTGGGCGAAACGATTTCGGAAACCTACGAGACCGAGCTTGAGACCCTGGGCGCATGGATGGAACAACCCGGCCAGCGCGATGTCATTATGGACCCGACGGCGCGCGACATGGGATTTGCCTGGTATCAGGAAAGCAATGGCAAGATCTGGTGGACGCTTGTAATGGGGCGTCCCGCCGTCACGGCCACCGATGATCTGTTTTCAGAGCTGCAATAACCGCTATTTGTAGATCGAGATCGGCGTGCCGTCGCGCACCATGCTGTAAACTTCGCGCATTTCCTCATTGGTAATCGCGATGCAGCCTGCGGTCCAATCCACACCTGCGTTGCGGTATTTCGTCGGGCGACCGTGGATGAAAATATCACCCCCGGGGCTGAACCCGTTGCGCGCGGCATAGTCCGTGTCAGCCTGGTTGGGATAGGAAATGCCAATCGACAGGTAAAACTGGCTATTCGGGTTGCGGCGATCAATCGTGTATTCGCCCTCGGGCGTGCGCCCGTCGCCTTCGCGCTGTTTGTGCCCCTGCGGCGCAAAGCCCAGACCCACGTCATATTGCCGGAGCGCGACATCGCCGTGCATCAGATACATCTTGCGATCTTCCTTAAAGATCAGGATGCGCGTGACCTCGGGCCCATTGTATTTCGGGAATTTCGGATCGCCGCAGGCCGACAGGCCCAGTACGGCGACCAACATCAGAACGATTAATCGCATTTTTTTCTCTTTGACTGCTCAGAGGTAAAATACCATGTGCAGGCGCATTCGCCCAGCGCCTTGCAAGCGCACTGGGAACATTAGCTCTTGGCGCGCGAAAACTTGCCAACCACCTCGATATGGCTCGACCAGCGGAACTGATCGACCACCTGCACCCAGTCAAGCTGATAGCCCCCTGCCAACAGGATCGCGGCATCGCGTGCAAACGTGACGGGATTGCAGGACACAAAGGCAACCAGCGGCACATCTGAACGTGCCAATTCGCGGCACTGCGCTTCGGCCCCGGCGCGCGGCGGGTCAATCACCACAGCCTCATATTTCAGATCTGAGGCGATTACCGGGTTTCGAAATAGATCGCGCGGCTCGGTCGTCACTTTCTTGAGGCCCGGCGCCTTGCGCCAGCCAGCATCAAGCGCCGCCATCATCTGTTTGTCGCCCTCAATCGCATGCACCTCTGCCTCGCTCGCAAGCGGCAGAGAAAACGTGCCACAGCCAGCAAAGAGATCAATGATCGACCGCGCGCCTGCGACAATCTCGGCGACCGCCGACAGCAATGCCGATTCGCCCTGCGGGGTCGCTTGCAAAAATGCCCCGGCGGGCGGCGTGACCTTGGCCGGGCCAAATTGTTGATATGGCGGTGCCACGGTGGCGATTACCTCGCCATTCCAGGCCAATCGCGCCAGGCCCAGTTTTTGGGCTTCTTGCCCCAGCGCGGCTTCAAGGGGTCCGTCAAGCGCGTGGCCGCCCGTGGCCGCAATATCCAACCCTTCGGGCGAGAGCGTCGCCGTGACACTCAGCGTGGCTTTGCGTGATGCGCCGATCTGCGCCAGCACCTCGGCCACCTTCAGGGCGGGTATCAGCGCGGGATCAAGCAATTGACAGTCGGGGATTTCGACAATGACGTCGCTCGCGCGTTGGTGAAACCCGGCCATCGCGCCCTTTTTCGTGCGACGGGCCGAAATCACGGCGCGCCGCCGGCTTTGCGCGGGCGAGGTTTCGATCGCGCGCATCGGCGCCGCGATCCCCTGCGCCTGCAAGGCCTGGCGCACGACGTCAATCTTCCAATCGGCCACAAAGGCATCACTGGCATGCTGAAGGCTACAGCCGCCGCAGCTTTTGTAATGGCGACAGGGCGGCTTTACCCGGTTCTCAGAGGGCGTGATGATCCGAACATTGGTGAGCATGTCCCCCTCAAGATCACCGCTGACGACCTCGCCTGGTAGGCTGCGCGGTGCATAAACCGGCCCCGCGGCGATACCATCGCCATGATGCCCCAATCGTAGGATCTGATGTTCTGTCATACGCGCGGCTTAGCCTGCGCGGCCATGCAAGGGAAGCCCCCCGCGCCTATTCCGCGGCATCCGCTTGCAGAAATCCACCGGATTGACGCTCCCAAAACGTGGCGTATAGCCCGCCGCGCGTCAGCAGATCGCGGTGGCTGCCCTCTTCGACAATCCGGCCTGCGTCCATCACTAGAATGCGATCCATCTGCGCGATGGTCGACAGGCGGTGGGCAATCGCAATCACGGTTTTGCCCTGCATCATGCCATAAAGCGTCTCTTGAATGGCGGCTTCGACTTCGCTGTCCAGGGCCGATGTCGCCTCATCCAGCAACAGGATCGGTGCGTCTTTCAGGATCACCCGTGCCAGCGTAATGCGCTGCCGCTGCCCGCCGGACAATTTCACACCGCGCTCGCCGACATGGGCGTCATAGCCCTTACGCCCTTCGGGGTCTTGCAGATCAAGGATGAAGTCATGCGCCTCTGCCCGTTTGGCGGCGCTGATCATCGCCGCTTCGGTGACATCGCGGCGGCCATAGCAAATATTGTCGCGCACCGAACGATGCAGCAGCGCGCTGTCCTGCTGCACCATACCAATCTGGGCGCGCAGGCTGTCTTGCGTCACGGCTTTCACCTCTTGGCCGTCAAACAGAATTTCGCCTTTTTCAGAGTCATAAAACCGCAAAAGCAGCTTGATTAGGGTGGATTTTCCCGCGCCAGACCGCCCCACCAAGCCAATTTTTTCACCGGGCTGAACGGTCAGGGTCACGTCATCCAGCCCGCCGGATTTGCGCCCATAATGATGGCTCAGGCCGCGCACGTCGATCTGGCCCGCGGACAGGTCCAGCGGCGCGGCATCAGGCGCATCCAGCAAATCAATCGGCTGCGCGATGGTTTCCATGCCTTCGGCCACAACCCCAAGCTCGCGGAAAAACGTGGTCAGCGCCCACATGATCCAGCTGGTCATGGCATTCAAACGCAGCGTCAGCGCGGTGGCGGCCGCGACAATCCCAACGGTTGCGCTGCCCTGCATCCACAGCGCAATGCCCCAGCCGACCACGCCGAGAATCAGCAGCCCATTCAACGCCACCAGCGCCACATCCATGACCGTGTAGATGCGCATTTCGCGCTGCAACGTGCGGCGCGTGCGCTCAATCCCTTCTTTGGCATAGGCCAGCTCATCCGAATCCTGCGCAAAGAGTTTGACCGAATGGATATTGGTATAGGCGTCCACCACCCGCCCCGTCACCTCGGAGCGCGCGTCCGAAGACGCTTTGGAGGCCGGGCCAACGCGCCGCACCGTCCAGCGCACCAAAGCCGCAAACATCAGCGACCAAATTGCCAACGGCAGCAGCAAGCGCGGGTCCGCCTGCGCCAGCAACCAGCCCGCGCCGATCAGATAAGCCAAGGCAAACGTCAAGGCATCGAATACGTGAAACACGGCCTCCCCCGCGGCGGGCGGGGTCTGCATGATCCGGTTGGCAATGCGCCCGGCAAAGTCGTTTTCAAACCAGCCCACCGACTGGCGCAGCACATGTTTATGCGCCCGCCAGCGGATCAACGTGCCGAAATTTGGCACAATGCTATTGTTCAGGATTAGCACATCCAGCGCCTGAACAATCGGTCGCAACAGCACCACAAACACCGCCGCGAGGATCAGCTCTGTGCGATGGGCCTGCCAAACGGTTGCCGGATCACCGCTGAGCAGATCGACAAGACGTCCCATGTAAAAGATCAGCCCAATCTCGATCACCGCGACCACAACGGACATGATCGCCGCGGCCCAAAACACGGATTTGAAGGGCTCAGAATACCCCCGCATGAAGGGCCAAAGCTTCTGCGGCGGCCGATCCGTTTCCGGATAGTCACAATAGGGGTCAACACGGGTTTCAAAGAATTTGAACAGCATGAAAGGATCACTCAGAACAGAAAAATGCGCATGGCTTATGGATCTCGCGGCAACGAACGGGGGTGGTCTTGCCAACAATAAGACGCAGGGTCAGATGAGAATGTCTTGCCGATCCATTAAGTGCACTCCTTCATGCATGGCCAAAGCGTGGCCGAAGGGCTGCCTTCTGTCAATGTTTTTGCAATCCGTGCTTATTTCAGCAGATCATCCGCGCTCAGGCGAAAGTCGGATGCGATCCATTGCTGTTCCAATCTGCGCAGCTCCTGGCCCAGCGCCGCGCCCTGAAACCGGGGCATCAGATCGGCTGCGGCAACCGGGAAATGTGCATCTGCGCCGCGCACAGCGTCTTGCTGAAACCCCGCATGCAGAGGTGTTTCCAGCAACGCAGCGCGCAGTAACAGCGCCTGCTGCGCGGCAGCTGCGCCAATCCGGTAGCCAAGCTCTGATGCGGGTCGCAGCCCGGTGGCGGCACCGCGCAGCTCCTCCAGTTTGGCCGTCTGTTTTTTGGACAGGCGCAGATCCTCAGCCGCACCCATCCCGCCCAGCGCCGCAAGCCGGGTGAGCGCATCCGAAGGCAGGCCGCTTATCGCCTCTAGATGCACCAGCGAAGCAAGGGACTTATCATCAGACCCTGGCAGGATCACCGGCAAAACACCCGTTTGGCGCATGGTGGCCAGTGCTGGAGCGGGATCAGCCGCAGCAAGCAGCTTCAGCAATTCTGCGCCAATGCGCTCCTTAGAAAGCGTCTCTAATCCAGCTGAATGTGCCGCAATTGCCGCCAATGCCTCCGGGTCCATTCCGGCGCTAGGGTCGCCATACCAGGCATGAAACCGGAAATAGCGCAGAATGCGCAGGTAATCCTCGCGAATGCGGTCTTCGGCATCATCAATGAACCGCAATCGCCGTGCCCTGAGATCCGCCAGCCCGCCCAGCGGGTCGACCACGGTGCCATCCGCCTGCGCGTAAAGCGCGTTCATAGTGAAATCGCGGCGGCGCGCATCCTCTGCGACGTCCGTCGCAAAGGCCACCACCGCACGGCGCCCGTCAGTTTCGACATCTTTGCGAAAAGTCGTGATTTCATGCGGGATGTTGTCGATCACCACAGTGACCGTGCCATGATCAATTCCCGTCGGTATGGCACGCAGCCCGGCCGCTTTGGCCAGTTTCAAAACCACATCTGGGCGCGCATCGGTGGCAATGTCGATGTCAGATACCGGCGCCCCGAGCAGCGCATTGCGCACACATCCCCCCACCAGAAGCGCCTGATACCCCGCCTCTGTCAACATGGCGCAAGCTGTTTGGGTGGCGGCACGTGTCAGCCATGGGCCTACAACTTTCATGGTGCCAAATGCTCCGCCAGATTAAACAGCATACGGGCGGTCGCCCCCCAAATGTAATAGGGGCCGAAGGGCACGGTGTAATAGCGCCGCATCTGGCCGCGCCAATAGCGCCCCTCAATCGAAAACCGCGCCCTGTCGGTGACATGGGCAAGCGGCACGCAAAAGACTTCTTCGACCTCGCCGGGCTCGGGGCGCATGGCAAACGGCGTCTGGATCAGCCCGACCGTGGGCGTGACAACAAACCCGGTCACGGTTTCATGACAGGGCAGTTGGCCAAGAATGCGCACATGATCAGGTGGAAGGCCGATTTCTTCCTGCGCCTCGCGCAGGGCCGCCGCCGTCACGTCAGTATCCCCCTCATCCTGCTTGCCACCGGGAAAGGCGATCTGGCCCGGATGATGTTTGAGGTGCGAGCTGCGCTTCGTCAGGATCACCTGCGCGGTGCCGTCAATGATCTGAACAGGCACCAAGACGCCCGCCGGGCGCAGTTTGCGTCCAGCAGGTAGAGTGACCGCAGGGGTCAGATCAAAATCAGAGGACGCCACCCGCGCGCGATCGATCGCGTTTTGCAGTGCCGTCATCTGATCTGTCATTCGGTGGGTTTCTCCGCCTGAAAACCAACTGTCTTCGGATCCAGATCGTAATGCGCACCGCAGAATTGGCAATCCGCTGTCACACGGCCATCGTCATTGGTCATATGCTCAATGTCTTTGGCCGAGTAGATCGACAGGCTTTGGCGCACACGGTCTTCGCTGCAGGTACAGCCGAACCGCAGCGGCTGCGCATCATACACGCGCGGCGCTTCTTCGTGGAAAAGGCGCACCAAAAGGTCGGTCGGCGGCAAGGATGGGCCGATCAACTCCAGCTCTTCAACCGTGTCGAGCAGGATGTTGGCGCGGTTCCAGTTGTCTTCTTCGTCATCATTTAAAAGGTCAGAGGCCATGAGCAGGCCGGTCTCGCCGCTGCCCCCTTCGCCGGTGACGGAGGGCGAGGCTTTGGGCATATGTTGCAGCATCACGCCGCCCGCACGCCAATGTTCTGCGGTGCCAACCTCAATCGATTTCCCAAACTTCAGGGCAAAGCGCGTGGGCAGCTGTTCGGATTGCGCAAAATACCCTTCGGCGCTTGCGCTAAGAGAGCCGCCCGTCAGCGGGGCAATACCCTGATAGGGGGTCGTACCCTTGCCCTGATCGATCAGCACAGCAAAATACCCTTTGCCCAGCTGCTCAAAGGGGCTGGCATCTGTCAGGCGCTCTTTATCAAAGGAGGCATAGGCACGGATACGCGCGGGCTCCCCAGTATCAGTTGGGCCAAAGTAATCGGTCGCAATCATGCGCACCGGACCGTCGGTCTGCACCTGAAGCGACAGTTTCCAACGCAGGCTGATGGTCTGGCCGATCAGCGCGGTCAGCAGCGCCATTTCCGCCACCAGCGCTTCGACCGTGGCGGGATAATCATGTTGCTTCAGGATGCCATCAAGGACACCATCCAAACGCGCGACCCGGCCGCGAATATCCGATTTATCCAGCTGAAATGGCAGGATCGTGTCGTCCCAGGCAATTTGAGTTCCGGTAGTCATGGGGTTTCCTTAAAGGCCTCGTCTTGGCATACCGCGACTATATAGGCGCAGCAAGCCGAACAAAAAGGGCCCCTACCTGATGATCCGCCGATTTGGAACCCCACCCCGTCCCGATCAGACCTATGGGCCACGGCCCGGTGCTTATGTGGTGCTGTTGCGCGGCGCTGAGATGCTGGTGACGGAAGAGGACAGATCTGCGGTCGGGTTTGCGCCTGAAATCCAGTTGCCCGGCGGCGGGATTGATCCGGGCGAATCGCCCGTCCCGGCCCTGCACCGCGAAGTTCTGGAAGAAACCGGCTGGCGTATGGCCACCCCGCGCCGTCTGGGGGCCTATCGGCGGTTCATCTACATGCCAGAATACGAAAAATGGGCGGAAAAGATCTGCACGATCTATCTGGCCCGCCCGACCATATGCCTGGGCCCCCCGACCGAGGCCGGGCATCGCGCGATCTGGATGCCGGCAGAGATCGCTTTGGCGCGTCTTGCCAATACCGGGGATCGGGTCTTTGCCGCGCAGGCGCTTGGGGTGGCGCTAGGGATGATGAAACTCCAATAACACGGCAGAGATATCATCCGAGAATTTCTGCCCACCGCGAAATTCCTGCAATTGCCACATCAGAGCCTCCAGAAATTCCGGGCCTGCCTGATCTGACAGCTGTGCCGCCATGCTCGACAGCCCCTCCTCGCCCAGCAGATTGCCTTGTTCGCCTTCGGCTTCGGTGACGCCGTCCGACAAAATCAGCAGCCTGTCCCCGGCATTCAGCTGCAATTCAAACTGATCATAATGCGCATCCGCAATCAGACCCACGGGAAAGCCCCCTGGGCCTTCTTGTTCGATCTGGCCGCTGCGTCGCTGTATCAAAGGGTGCGGATGACCGGCCTGGGCCAGGATAACATGGCCCGTCACAATATTGGCCTGCGCCAGCATCATGGTAAAATAATGATCCGTACCGCCGGTCGCGACAAAAAGCTTATTGAGTTTTGCCAGCACCTCGGCGGGGGGGAGTGGCGCGAAACTGCCATCGGCTTGTTCCTTCAACGCAAGGTTTTGCCCCGGGATCACGCTCGAAAGGTGGCTGACCACCCGCGCCGTCATCAGCGCAGAGCTGACCCCATGTCCAGAAACATCAATGGCAAAGAGGCCAATCCGGTCCTCATCAATATGGTAATGGCCAACCATATCGCCACCGACATGCCCACTCGGCCGCAACAGCATGGTGACGCCGCTATGCGCAAACCTGAGGCTGCGATCACGCACCAGAGATTGCTGCAGTTCCTTGGCGGCCAGCAGGTCCCGATCAAGGTGGTCATGGATCCGCTGCAGTTCAGACAGGGTTTCGGTGATCACCCGGTTCTTTTCGGTCAACTCGCGCTGCATGCGCAAAATACGTTCGCCCGCCGATATACGCGCCCGCATTTCCTGGGCATTTACCGGCGTGACCAGAAAATCATCGGCGCCGACTTCCAGCCCGCGCATGACCTCTTCTTTTTCGCTCTTTGCGGTCAGCAGAATGAAATAGGCGTAATGTGCGCCAAGCACGTCGCGCAAGGCATGACAAAAGGCATCGCCTTCCATATCTGGCATCCGCCAGGCTGACAGCACCAAATCGGGCGCGCGCTGGCGGCAGAATTCCAGCGCTTCGGGGCCGGATGAGGCCTCAACCACCTCATATCCATCACGCTCCAACGATGCCCGCAGAATGCGGCGTTGCAATCGGCTGTTATCGACCAGCAAAACCAGTTCGATCACCCCGGTTGACGTGCTGGTTTCCGATGATATTTCCTGCGCTTTCACGTCGTCGTCTTCCTCTGCCCCACCCCTGCTGGCATCCCCTAGCCTATGCAACCGGTGCTTAAGGAGCGGTGAAGAGCCGCGCCAATCTCTTGTTAACCTGAAAAAGATATCGTCGCTGCCGGAGGCACGATGATCGATTGGACACGCTTTGAGGATCTGGCTGCAGAGGTCGGGCCGCGCAGAATAGGTGAAATCATTTCGATCTTCTGGGAAGAGGTCGATGCCGCTGTCGCGGGCCTCACTGAGGGGCCGGACCCCGCCAGCACGCTGCATTTTATCACCAGCTGCGCCGCTAACCTGGGATTTCAAGAATTGGCGCGCGCCTCTCAGGTGGCGGAACTGGACGTCCAGGCCGGGCGGCCGATTGATCAGGCCACGCTCATGACCTGTTATCGGGAGTCACGCGATGCGTTTTTGGCAGAGGTAGGCCAGCATGGCAGCGCGCCAATGCTTAGATCAGAAACTGTGCCAAAGCCTCATCATTCGTGATGTCCTGAAACCCCATCCCCGCGGCAGCGATGCGCTCAAACAGCAGGGCAAAATTTTCAGGCTTTGAGGTTTCAATCCCGATCAGGACAGAGCCAAAATTGCGGGCGGATTTCTTGAGATATTCAAACCGCGCGATGTCATCCTCAGGGCCCAGAATATTCAAAAAATCTTTCAACGCACCGGGACGTTGGGGCAGACGCAGGATGAAATATTTCTTCACCCCCGAATACCGCAGCGCGCGTTCCTTTACCTCTGGTAGGCGCTCAAAATCAAAGTTGCCCCCAGAGGTCACGCAGACCACCGTTTTGCCTTTGATCTGCGCTGCCACATCCACCAGGGCGTCAACAGCCAGCGCACCCGCTGGTTCCAGCACGATGCCTTCGACATTCAACATCTCAAGCATGGTGGCGCAAATGCGGTCTTCGGGCGCGGCGATCACATCCGCAGGTGCGATATCGGCAAGGCGTTGAAAGGTTTTGCTGCCGATCTGCGCCACAGCAGCGCCGTCAACAAAACCATCCACCTTCGGCAATTTCACCGGCTGTCCGGCTGCAAGCGCGGCCTTAAGGCTGGTGCCGCCCGCGGGTTCCACCAATGTATTTTGCACCGCATCGCCAAAAAAGCTGCGCACCCCTGAGGCCAGCCCGCCACCGCCCACGGGCAGGATGATATGGTCGGGCGTCCGGCCGAGTTGCGTTTCTATCTCTGCCGCAACCGAGGCTTGCCCCTCGATGACATCCTCATCGTCAAACGGCGACAAAAACGTGCCGCCCGCTTCGGTGCAGAATGCTTGTGACGCTGCGAGCGTGTCATCAAAATAGTCACCCACCAGACGTACTTCGATCGCGTCGCCGCCAAAGACTTTGGTCTTGAAAATCTTCTGCTGCGGCGTCGTCACCGGCATGAAGATCACACCTTTGACCCCGAAGTGTTTGCACATATAGGCCACACCCTGTGCGTGGTTTCCCGCGCTGGCGCAGACAAAAAGGCTGCGCGCTGGCTCTGCTGCCAGAACCTTGCGCATCGCGTTAAACGCCCCGCGCAATTTGTAACTGCGCACCGGGGTCAGGTCTTCGCGCTTCAGGTAGATCTCAGCTTGGAACCGCTGCGACAGATGTGCGTTCAATTGCAAGGGCGTTGCTTCAAACACCTCACGCATTGCGGCTTCGGCTCGGCGGGATTTTGTGCGGAAATCACTCATATAGGTGGTTTGCCGCCGAATGGGCCCCACCGCAAGCTGACTTTGATGACGTGGCCATGTTTTAGCCCATATTTCGCCCAGTATTCGCCTGCGTAACACCGCAGACAATAACATAACACTTGAATGAAAGAGGGATGCAGAACATGAACTCCGCAAAAAAGACCATCGCCGCACTGACCATTTCCGCAATGAGTGTCACCGCCATTTCCGCGGGCACGTTGATGCTAAGCGCAGATTTCGCTTACGCCAAAAATGAGGACAAGGGCGATAATGGCGGCGGCAATGGCAACGGCGGCGGCAATGGGAACGGCGGTGGCGGCAAGGATAAGTCCAACGGCAATTCCAATAAATCTGGTGGCAACGGCAACAGTGCCTCTGGCAACAAAGGCAATGGCGGCGGTTTGTTTGGCCTCTTCAAGAAAAAAGAAAAAGCCCCAGCCCCCAAAACCGCTAAAGTCAGCACCCAGCCCACGACAAAAAAACCAGCAACATCCGAACCCAAGGTCGCAAAAGTAGACGGCGCGCCTAATCGTGGCGCACTGGCAAGCGAGCTCAAGGGGTTGAACGCGGCCCATGCAAGCCCACAGGCCCTGGCCAATGCCAACCCAAACAGCATGGTCGGCAAAGTAGCTGCCTATCAGCTCGCTGTGAACAATGAAGCCGAGCGCACGACGCTGGAAGAAGAATTGCTGCTGAAACAGGACGCCTTGCAAGTGCTGCTTGACGGGTACGACGGCCGCACCACCGAGGACATTAATGCCGCCATTCTCGCTGCGGAAACAGAGCGCGCGGCGCTTGACCCGGAGGCGGACAAAGCGGCCTACGACGCACTCACCCAGACACTGGCTGATCTGAACGCAGAACGCGATGCAGCCGCCGGATTTGAAAGCGAAACCGCCGGTCTGGAGGAAGAGATCGCCGCGCTACAGACCGAGATTGACGAGCTTGGCCTCACACCAGAGGAAGCGCTGGCCAATGCCACTGATGGACGTGACCTGTCGCCAGAGGCGCTGGCGGAATTGCATCGCCTGCTTGGCCTACCAGAACCGGAATCGGAAGAAAGCGCAGACGGTGCCGAGGTCATTCAAGATGAGACGATCGTTGTTCAATAATGCCGCAAACCCCTAAGAACCCTGCGCCGCCCCACTCTGGGCGGCGTTTTTATTTGTTTCATGCCGTCAGCGGGCATCTGGGCTCAGAGACATCTTGCCCCAGCGCGCAAAAGGCGTTATCGGCCCTGCGTTGCCTAGCTGAAGGAAAATTCTGATGTCCGCGCCCAAGAAAGTTGTTCTGGCCTATTCCGGTGGCCTTGATACCTCAATCATCCTGAAATGGCTGCAAACCGAATACGGCTGCGAAGTGGTTACTTTCACCGCAGACCTCGGCCAAGGCGAAGAACTGGAGCCTGCCCGCAAGAAAGCTGAAATGCTGGGCATCAAACCAGAAAATATTCACATCGAAGATCTGCGCGAAGAGTTCGTGCGTGATTTTGTGTTCCCGATGTTCCGCGCCAATGCGGTTTACGAAGGTCTTTACTTGCTCGGCACCTCGATTGCGCGCCCGCTGATTTCCAAGCGCCTGATTGAAATCGCCGAAGCGACGGGTGCCGATGCTGTGTCACATGGCGCAACTGGCAAAGGCAACGATCAGGTCCGCTTTGAACTGGCCGCCTATGCGCTGAACCCTGATATCACCGTGATCGCGCCGTGGCGCGAATGGGATCTGGGCAGCCGCACCAAGCTGATCGAATTTGCTGAAAAGCACCAGATTCCAATTTCCAAAGACAAACGCGGCGAAGCGCCGTTCTCAGTGGATGCGAACCTGCTGCACACCTCCTCCGAAGGTAAAGTTCTGGAAGATCCGGCAGAGGACGCGCCAGATTACGTCTATCAGCGCACCGTTCATCCCGAAGACGCCCCAGACACGCCTGAGTACATCGAAATCGGCTTTGAAAAAGGCGATGCGGTCAGCATCAATGGCGTCGCGATGAGCCCTGCGACCGTTCTGACCGAGTTGAACGAATATGGCCGCAAGCACGGCGTTGGCCGCCTTGATCTTGTCGAAGGGCGCTATGTCGGCATGAAATCCCGCGGCATTTACGAAACCCCCGGCGGCACCATCCTGCTTGAGGCCCACCGCGGCATTGAATCCATCACCATGGATCGCGGCGCAATGCACCTGAAAGATGAGCTGATGCCGAAATATGCAGAGCTGATCTACAACGGCTACTGGTATTCGCCCGAACGTGAAATGCTGCAAGCCGCCATCGACGCCAGCCAAGAGCACGTCACCGGCACCGTGCGCGTGAAGCTTTACAAAGGTCACGTGCGCACCGTTGGTCGGTGGTCCGATCATTCGCTTTATTCCGAAGAGCACGTGACCTTCGAAGAAGATATGGGTGCCTATGATCAAACCGACGCCGCCGGCTTTATCCAGCTGAACGCGCTGCGCCTGAAACTGATCGCGATGCGCAACAAGCGTGTTGCCGGTAAGTAAAGTCGCCGACATTTGACGACGAGGCCCGCCATTGCGCGGGCCTTTTCTTTTGGCTTCACGGGTTTTCACCAACCAGTGATCTGACGCCCCTGTGACTTGAGCCAGTGACACCCGTCATGCAATCTGTGGGCAAATCGGAGGGTTCTTGATGGATCAAATGGTCAATTTGAAAATGTTGGTTTTGGGCGGGCTGATCGCCGTGGGCGCAGCCCTTGGCTGTGGCCAAGTTCAGGCAGGCACCGAAAAACTCGTGGTCGCAGGCGGCTGTTTCTGGTGCGTGGAAAGCGACTTTGAAAGCGTCAAAGGCGTGAAATCGGTTGTCTCTGGATATACCGGCGGCAGCAGCGCCAACCCGACTTACAAGCAAGTCACCAACGGCGGCACGGGCCATTACGAGGCGGTTGAGATCACGTTTGACAACAGCACGGTCAGCCGCGATCAACTGCTGCATATGTTCTTCCGCTCGGTTGATCCGACCGATGCAGGCGGTCAGTTCTGTGACCGTGGCGACAGCTATCGCACCGCAGTTTTCTACAAAGACACCGCACAGAAAGCAGCGGCGGATGCGGCCAAGGCCAGCGCGATGACGGCCCTGGGGCGCAAGGTTGTCACCCCGGTTCTGCCGGCGTCAACTTTCTACAAGGCCGAGGGTTATCACCAAGATTACTACAAAGGCACGAAATTGGTGCTGACCCGCTTTGGCCCCAAAAAACAATCCGAAGCTTACAAGAAATACCGCGAAGCCTGCGGCCGTGATCAGCGTGTCCAACAGCTTTGGGGCAAGGCCGCACCATTTGTGCACTAACAATCGCCGGTAATGATGACCCAGAGCGCGCCGTCAAAACCGCGCGTTCTGTACCTCTTTTAGGTCAGGGATCACGTCTGCCGTGCCCTTGCGCATCACCATCAGCGCGCCCGCGCGCATAGCCAGCGCAATCGCCTGCTCCATCGGCAATCCGCGATCTCGCGCGGCCAGCAGATAGCCCGTAAAGGTATCCCCCGCCCCGGTGGTGTCCACCACGTCAACCTGATGGGCCGGAAAATCGCGCTGCGTGCGCTTGATAGTGTTGATCCAGCGACAGCCATTGCCCCCGAGCGTGATGACAATATCAGCCACCGGCAGTGCCTGCGGGGGTTGCCCCGTGGCGTCGGTCAATTGCTGCGCCTCAACTTCGTTCAGGATCAGAAAATCAAGCAGTGGCAGCACATCCTGCACCGCAGCCGCATCAAAAGGTGCGGCCGCATAGGCGACATACATCGCCAGGTCACGCCCCATCTGCGCGGCATACCGTTGATTGTTGGTTTCGTTCTGGATCAATAGCGTATCGCCACGCGCGCTTTCGCTGAGTGCGGTCCCAATGGCGTTTTCGGTGATCTCATGGTTGGCACCGGGCAGCAGCACAATGGCGTTTTCCCCGGCATCATCGACATTGATCACCGCATGACCTGTTGGGGCATCTTCGAGCACGGCGATATGGCGCGTATCCACGCCATATTCCAAAAGCCGCTGTTTCGCCCAGGTGCCATCGCGACCCACGGCACCGATATGCGACACCAGCGCCGCTGCGCGCGCGGCGGCGACCGACATATTGGCCCCTTTGCCGCCCAGACCGCGATGCATGCTGCGCGCGGCCAGTGTTTCCCCCGGCCCCGGTAATGTCGGCACCTGATAAAACAGATCCGCGTTGATCGAACCCAAATTGTAAATGGCCATGGCCGTTACTCACCCAACCCAGGCGGCGATTCCGTCGCCGCACAGATCATCATTGCTGTGGTCAGCCCACCTTGCAAGCCGCCAAGATCGCCATGTTGAGAATATCGCTGGCCCGCGAGTTGGTCGAGCAGATCTGGATCGACTCGCTCACCCCGGTCAGGATCGGGCCAATCACGGTGGCCCCAGCCATTTCCTGCATGAGTTTGGTCGAAATGCTGGCCGAATGGCGCGCGGGCACAACCAGAATATTGGCTGGTCCGGTGAGGCGCTGGAATGGGTAGGCCGCCTGCGCGTTGGGATTTAGCGCCACATCCACGGTCATTTCGCCTTCGTATTCAAAATCGACGCCGCGCTTGTCCAGCACCTTGGGCGCGAGATGCATCTTTTCGGCACGTTCTGACACAGGATAGCCAAAGGTTGAAAAGCTGACAAAAGCCACCCGAGGCTCCATCCCCATATCCCGCGCCACGCGGGCGCAGGCCTCGGCGATATTGGCCAGATCGGTTTCATCGGGCCATTCATGCACCAATGTGTCGGAAATCAATACAATGCGCCCCTTGTGCAAGATCGCGGTCACACCCACCGCCCCGGCCGCAGCATCCGCGTCAAAGACGTGGTTGATATGCTCCAGTACATGGGCCGATTTGCGCGTGGCGCCGGTGACAAGCCCATCGCCATGACCATGGGCCAGCATCAGCGAGGCAAAGACATGCCGGTCGCGCGAGGCCAGCCGGTGCACATCCGCCTTGTCAAAGCCGCGCCGTTGCAGCCGCTTGTAGAGAAAATCTTTGTAGGTGCGCAGATGCATGGTGTTGGCGGCATTGACCACTTCGATCTCTTCAATCGCGTCCTCCAGCCCGGCGGCTTCCAGCTTGGCCGCAACGTCCGCCTCGCGGCCAACCACCAGCGCCTTGCCAAGGCCATTGCGCTGATAGGCCACGGCAGCGCGCAAGACGCGCGGATCGTCGCCCTCGGCAAAGATCATCCGCGCCTGCGCATTGCGCGCACGGGCGTTCATGCTGCGCAGAATGCTGGCGGTTGGGTCCATGCGGGCCTTCAGGCTGACTTCATAGCCGTCCATGTCGATGATCGGTCGACGCGCAACGCCGGTGTCCATGCCCGCGCGCGCCACCGCAGTTGGGATCAAATGGATCAGGCGCGGGTCAAAAGGCGTCGGAATGATGTAATCCCGCCCAAAGGCCAGCTTGCGCCCATAGGCCATTGCGACCTCATCTGGCACATCCTCGCGCGCGAGTTTTGCCAGCGCTTCGGCGCAGGCAATTTTCATTTCGTCATTGATGGCCCGCGCATGGATGTCGAGCGCGCCGCGAAAGAGATAGGGGAAGGCCAGCACATTGTTGACCTGGTTGGCATAATCAGACCGCCCCGTGCCAACGATCGCGTCCGGGCGCACCGACTGCGCCTCTTCCGGGGTGATTTCCGGATCGGGGTTGGCCATCGCGAAAATCAGCGGATCTTGCGCCATGTTTTCGACCATCTCCGGCGTCACAGCGCCCTTGGCCGACACGCCCAGAAACACATCAGCGCCTTTCATGGCCTCTTCCAGAGTGCGCAGGTCGGTTTTGACCGCATGCGCAGATTTCCACTGGTTCATACCCTCGGTGCGACCCTGGTAAATCACGCCTTTGGTGTCACAGACGATGCAATTGTCATGCTGCGCGCCCATGGATTTCAGCAATTCAATACAAGCAATCCCCGCGGCCCCGGCCCCGTTCAGAACGATTTTCACATCCTCGATCTTCTTGCCGGAAATGCGCAGCGCATTGATCAAACCGGCGGCGCAAATCACAGCCGTGCCGTGCTGATCGTCATGAAACACCGGAATGTCCATTTCTTCCTTGAGCCGCTGCTCAATGATGAAACATTCTGGTGCCTTGATATCTTCTAGGTTAATGCCCCCAAAGGTCGGCCCCATCAGTTTGACCGCATTGATGAACTCTTCGGGGTCCTCTGTGTCCAGCTCGATGTCGATCGAATTCACATCCGCAAAGCGTTTAAACAGAACCGCTTTGCCTTCCATCACCGGCTTTGAGCCCAGCGCGCCAAGGTTGCCAAGGCCCAAGACCGCCGTGCCGTTTGAGATCACCGCCACAAGGTTGCCCTTGTTGGTATAATCATAGGCTGTCGAAGGATCCTCCGCGATGGCCTCGCAAGGTACGGCCACACCCGGGGAATAGGCCAGCGACAGATCGCGCTGCGTGGTCATCGGAACCGTAGCGGTAATTTCAAATTTGCCCGGCGTGGGCTCCAGATGAAATGCCAGCGCTTCCTCGCGGGTGACTTTGGTCTTGGTCATTTGGGGTTCCTTCCTCGCAGTCTATTCCTCTTATCGAAGCGCGATTGGGGTCTCAATATGTTAGCGCCAGAACAAATCCGCATTTCGCCTTTCGCCTAGCTAAGGGAGTTTGCTACACCTCGTGAAACAGATTTCGGGGGAAACGACGTGACCGCAGCCAAATCCGCTGTGACGCCAATGATGGCGCAGTATCTGGAGATCAAATCCGCGCATCCAGATGCGCTGTTGTTCTATCGGATGGGCGATTTCTACGAGATGTTTTTTGACGATGCCGTCGCCGCAGCCGAGGCGCTGGACATTGCGTTGACCAAACGCGGCAAACATGACGGCCATGAAATCCCGATGTGCGGCGTGCCGCATCACGCGGCCGAAGGGTATTTTCTGACCCTGATCCGCAAGGGGTTTCGCGTCGCGGTCTGTGAACAGATGGAAACCCCCGCCGAGGCCAAGAAACGCGGCTATAAGGCCGTGGTGCGGCGCGAGGTCGTGCGCCTTGTCACCCCCGGTACGCTGACCGAAGAATCCTTGCTGGATGCCCGGCGCCACAACTTTCTGGCGGCCTTTGCGCAGGTGCGCGATGACGCGGCGCTGGCGTGGGCTGATATTTCCACCGGTGCCTTGAATGTCATGGTGGTGCCGCGCGTGCGCCTGGGCGCTGAACTGGCCCGCCTTGCCCCATCAGAATTGTTGGTGGCCGAGGGCACAGAGCAGGATTTGGCTGAAACAGTCTCTGATATGGGGGTATCCATGACCACCGTATCGCGGGGATCATTTGACAGCACCAGCGCCGAAAAACGGGTCGCCGCCCTTTTTGGGGCGCAGGGGCTTGATGCCTATGGGGCCTTTACGCGGCCTGAAATCGGCGCGCTCGGGGCGATCGTTGATTATCTGGAGATCACCCAAAAAGGCAAACTGCCGCTCTTGCGTCCGCCTCAGCGCGAAAGCACCGGCGGAACCATGCAAATTGATGCTGCGACCCGCCGCAACCTGGAACTGACCCAGGCGCTGTCAGGTGGCAAACGTGGCACACTGCTGGCCACAATTGACCGCACGCTGACCTCCGGCGGGGCGCGTCTGCTGGAGCGGCGGATCTCCTCGCCATCGCTTGATCTGGCGACCATCCACAGCCGGCAAGAGGCGGTGGCGTTCATGCTGGGGCAAAGCAAACTTGCCGGCATTTATCGCGACCACCTGCGCAAAGTGCCAGATCTGGACCGCGCCTTGTCGCGCCTGTCGCTGGATCGCGGCGGCCCGCGCGATTTGGCCGCGATCCGCAATGGCTTGGCCCAGGCCCTGACGCTGGCAGAGATCAGCAGCGCGGCGGACCTGCCCGATCTCTTGGCCGAGGCCGCCGGTGCCTTGCAGGGCCATGATGATCTGCTGGCCACCTTAGAAGAGGCGCTGATTGCCGAACCGCCGCTTCTGGCGCGCGATGGCGGCTTCATTGCGCCGGGCTATGACGCGGAGCTAGACGAGGCCCGACGCCTGCGCGATGAGGGGCGCAGCGTGATTGCCGGGATGCAAGCGCAATATAGCGACATCACCGGCATTGCCTCGCTAAAGATCAAACATAACAACGTGCTGGGATATTTTGTCGAAACCACCGCCAAACATGCGGATGCCATGATGTCCCCGCCCCTGTCAGAAACCTTCATTCACCGTCAG
This sequence comes from Cognatishimia sp. SS12, assembly GCF_028369055.1. Taxonomy (GTDB): domain Bacteria; phylum Pseudomonadota; class Alphaproteobacteria; order Rhodobacterales; family Rhodobacteraceae; genus Cognatishimia. Next base: position 190,802 of record NZ_JAQNCZ010000002.1, read on the forward strand.
ACCACGGCCAATCAGGTGCGGTTCACCACAGTCGAACTGTCGGAACTTGAAACCAAGATCCTGAATGCCGGACAGACCGCGCTTGAGATCGAAAAGCGGCTCTATTCCAGCCTGAAAGACGCGATTCTTGCCGCTGCTGGCGCAATTTCGTCCGCCGCGCGCGCGCTGGCGGAACTGGATCTACAAGCGGCCCTGGCTGATTTGGCCGCTTCGGAAAACTGGTGCTGCCCGCGGGTCGACGACAGTCGCGATTTTGCGATTGAGGGCGGGCGCCATCCGGTCGTTGAAATGGCGTTGCGGCAACAGGGCGGCGCACCGTTTGTGAGCAACGATTGTGATCTGTCCGGTGGCGACGGCGCCAGCATCTGGCTGCTGACCGGTCCCAACATGGCCGGTAAGTCGACGTTTCTGCGTCAGAACGCGCTGATTGCCCTCTTGGCGCAGATGGGCAGCTATGTGCCCGCCAGTTCTGCGCGTATCGGGGTGGTGAGCCAATTGTTCTCGCGCGTTGGCGCGTCCGATGATCTGGCGCGCGGGCGCTCCACCTTCATGGTGGAAATGGTCGAAACCGCCGCCATCCTGAACCAAGCGGATGACCGGGCGCTGGTGATCCTGGATGAAATTGGCCGTGGCACCGCCACCTATGACGGGCTTTCAATCGCCTGGGCAACACTGGAACATCTGCATGAGGCGAACCGTTCACGCGCGCTATTTGCCACCCATTATCACGAGCTGACCGCCCTTGCCGGGCGCCTTTCAGGTGTGGCCAACGCCACCGTTGCCGTGAAGGAATGGGACGGCGAAGTGATCTTTTTGCATGAGGTCAAACAGGGGGCCGCAGATCGCAGCTATGGGGTTCAGGTCGCGCAGTTGGCCGGGCTTCCGGCCTCGGTCGTTGCGCGTGCCCGCGATGTGCTTGAGCGGCTGGAACAAGGTGAGCGCGAAGGTGGCAAACCCAAGGCGCTGATTGACGAGCTGCCGCTCTTTGCCGCCGCCCCGGCCCCGCTGCCAAGCGCGCGCGCTGCCCCCTCGCCGGTTGAAGCAAAGCTTGAAGCGATTATCCCGGATGAGCTGACGCCTCGGCAAGCGCTTGATTTGCTATACGATCTAAAAAATATATCTAAATCAGATAGTTAATAGGCTTCACCAGCTCCCGCTTGCCCCACCGCCTGAGGAGGAGCCCCCGCCGCTAGAGCCCCCCGAAGAGGAGGACGAGCTGCTTTTGGAGACTTTCGGAATGGTGGCGTGGGTGTGATAGGTATCGCCGCAATTTTTGCAATTGTAATCGATCCGCCGCAACCCTTCGCTGCTGGTGGTCGCCGCTGTCACAACACTCGAGTCCCCTTCCAATGTACGGAAATTGCAGCTGCGACAGGCCGAGTAGTTGCTGAACCAGGATTTATACGCCTCGATCTTTCGGTGGCCGCATTGGCCGCATTCCCAGACATCGTAATCCACACTTTTGAGCCGTTCTTCGACCCGTTCACCCGGTTGCAAAAAGGCGTCATCCGCCGCCTCACCCAAGCGCTGCATCTTACTGCCATCCCGAGGGCAAATCCGGGGGCGATTGCGTTTCCACTTGCGGTAGCCGCGATAGGCTAGCCCGGCGAAAAACGCATAGGCAATGGCGATCCAATCCCCGATCCGGTCGAGCAGGCGTGTAAGGGGATTCCAAAGCTTTTCAATGAAGGAAGCGTTAAATTCCCCCGGCCAAACCCCGGATATCTCATGCACGATCGCATCCACGCCGCGATCAATGCCGCGCGCGTAGTCATCATCACGAAAATGCGGCTTGATCACCTCGTCAATGATGGCGGCCATGGCGTCATTCTTGCTGTCGCCATAGCCTGCACCAACCTCAATACGCATCACGCGATCATCGTGGGCAACCAGAAACATCACCCCATCATTGCGCGTGGCGTCCCCCAGCCCCCACGTATTGAACCAATTCGTGGCAAATGGCTCTATCGCAGCCTGATGGCCATAGTCCGCCATGCTGGCGATGGTGATAACGACAAATTCAATGCCGCGTTCCTGACCAAGTTCACGCAGCTTGGCTTCGGTTTCTGCCGCCTCGTCGGTGGTCATCAGACTGGCAAAATCATAGAGCAACGCGCCGGTTTGACGCGGCAGATCCTGCGCATGGACCTGGGCCGCGAGGATCAAAGCAAACAGGGCAGTTATCGACCGTTGAAACACAAAAAGCTCCCGAAATATCGGGAGCTTTCTAACATGCCAATGCGGTTTTGCAGAGTGGGTTTGATCAGCCCTGCGCAGAGCTGACACCAACCTGCGCCGGGCGCAGCAAACGATCATGCAGCATGAACCCTTCGGTAGACACCTGAATGATATCGCCCGCTTTGGTGCCCGGAACCGGCGCTTCAAACATGGCTTCGTGCTGGTTGGGGTCAAATTTGTCGCCAACTTCGGGGGCAATGACCGACAGGCCATGTTTTTTGAAGACGTTCAGCAGCTCACGCATCGTCAGTTCAATCCCTTCGATCACCGCAGGCGCCGCTTGCTTTTGCTCATCGGTGATCGCTTCCATCGCGCGCTTCATGTTGTCATAGACCGGCAACATATCCCGCGCCAAACGTGAACCACCGTACATTTCGGCATCGCGGCGCGCCTTGTCGCCGCGCTTGCGGATGTTTTCCGCATCTGCCAGGGCACGCATCCAGCGATCTTTGAAATCGTCGCGCTCTGCCTTCAGCTCATCGAGCTCAATGGCTTCGGATTCCAGCTCATCGAGATCCGCATATGCTTCGGCCTCTGCCTCAGCGATGTCGTCCAGAAATTCGTTTTCTTTCGGCTCTGCCATGTTCCACCTCTATGCCCGGCGGGAAATCATTTTACCCACCAGTTGCGCCGTATAATCCACAATCGGCACAATCCGTCCGTAATTCAGACGCTTTGGGCCAATGACCCCAATCGCGCCCACGATCTTTCGATCAGCGTTCATATATGGAGAGACCACCAAAGAGGAACCCGAAAGTGAAAAAAGTTTGTTCTCAGAGCCAATAAAAATGCGCACACCTTCGCCCTGATCGGCCAATTCCAGAAAATCAGCGATATCGCGCTTGCGCTCCAGATCGTCAAACAGGTTGCGAATACGCTCAAAATCTTCATCGCTGCCACTTTCACCCAGCAAATTGGCGCGTCCGCGCACGATCAAGCGTTCTTGGGTCTGACCATCGGCCGCCCATGCGGCCAAACCATCATCAATCAGGCTGCGACTGAGCGCATCAATTTCCTGGCGGCGCGCTTCGATTTCTTTGCGAATCACGGTTTGCAATTCAGAGAGCGTCCGACCCTCGATCAGAGAGTTCAGAAAATTGGCGGCCTCGCGCATGCTGCTGGGCGTATGGCCCACGGGCGGGACAAACAGACGGTTTTCCACATGCCCATCCGCCATGACCAACACCACAAGCGCGCGGTCCTGCGCCAGGCTGACGAACTCGATGTGCCGAATGGGGGCTTCGTGTTTGGGGGCCAGGACCAGACTGGCCCCCTGCGTCACCCCGGATAGGGCAGACCCCACACGATCAAGCATACTGCCGACATCAGCGTTGGCTTCGCCCAAAGTGGCGTCGATCCGCTCTTGGTCATTGCGATCCAGATCGCGCACCTCAAGCAAGCCGTCAACGAACATCCGCAGCCCGTGTTGCGTCGGAATGCGCCCCGCACTGACATGCGGTGAATCCAGCAGCCCCAGATATTCAAGATCCTGCATAACATTGCGGATGGTGGCGGCACTGACCTTTTCGGAAAAATCCCGCGTTAACGTCCGCGACCCAACTGGCCCACCTGTTTGCAGATAGCCCTCGACAACGCGGCGAAACACCTCGCGCGTGCGATCACTCATTTCATCCAGAATGTTGTTATGTTCAGTCATTCACCAACTCTATCTAAGATGCAATTAAAGAGCCTCAAGTCGAAAGGTCAATCGGGCTTGCGTTCGGCCCGTGCACAAAGGTATCCGTTGGCCAAGAAAACACCAAGAAACAAAGGATAGATCATGCGCCCCTCTGGACGTCAGCTGAACGAAATGCGCCCCGTGTCGATTGAAATCGATGTGACCAAACATGCCGAAGGGTCTTGCATGATCAAGATGGGTGACACCCACGTCTTGTGCACCGCCAGCCTTGAGGCGCGCGTGCCGCCGTTTATCAAAGGGTCTGGCCTGGGCTGGGTCACGGCCGAATACGGCATGCTGCCGCGCTCTACCTCCTCGCGGATGCGGCGCGAGGCGGCGTCAGGCAAACAGGGCGGGCGCACTGTCGAAATCCAACGGTTGATCGGCCGCAGCCTGCGTGCCGGCGTGGATCGTGTCGCGCTCGGCGAACGCCAGATCACTGTGGATTGTGACGTGATCCAGGCCGATGGCGGCACCCGCTGTGCCTCTATCACGGGCGGCTGGGTTGCCCTGCGCCTCGCTGTTAATAAGCTATTGAAATCAGGGGATATTACCACCGATCCACTGATCTCTCCGGTGGCCGCAATTTCCTGTGGCATCTATGCAGGTCAGCCTGTGCTTGACCTGGATTACCCCGAAGATTCCGAGGCCGGCGTTGATGGCAATTTCATCATGCTCGGCAACAAAAACCTGATCGAAGTACAGATGAGCGCCGAAGGCTCGGTCTTTTCCCGGGATCAGATGAACCAGCTGATGGATTTGGCGGAAAAAGGCGTCGCAGAACTGGCCGCATTGCAATTGGAAGCCGTGGCGTGACCCGCAAGTTCACCGGCGACACGCTTCTGGTTGCCACGCACAATCAGGGCAAATTAACCGAGATTCGCGAGATTCTCGCCCCCCATGGCGTCAACGTCGTGGGGGCTGCCGATCATGATCTGCCGGAACCGGAAGAAACCGAAGACACATTTGTCGGCAACGCGCGGATCAAGGCCCATGCCGCTGCGCAGGCCACCGGCCTGCCGGCGCTGTCAGACGACAGTGGCATCACAATCGACGCCCTGGATGGGGCCCCCGGTGTCTATACCGCCGACTGGGCCGAAACCGGCAACGGGCGTGATTTCATGATGGCAATGCGCCGCGCCAATGACGAAATCACAGCCAAAGGCCCGGATGCGCCGCGCACTGCGCAGTTTCGATGCACCTTGATTCTGGCCTGGCCGGATGGGCACGACGAGGTTTTCGAAGGTGTCATGCCCGGCAGCCTGACCTGGCCCATCCGTGGTGCCGGCGGCTTTGGCTATGACCCGATGTTTGTTCCCGAGGGGTTGGATGTGACCTGCGCAGAGATGCCAAAAACCGAGAAAAACAAAATCAGCCACCGCGGCCGCGCGCTGCAGAAATTCGTTGCAGGCTGTTTTGGCTGAAGATTGGACCCATGGGGGCTTTGGCCTCTACATCCACTGGCCATTTTGCATGGCCAAATGCCCCTATTGCGACTTCAATTCGCATGTTTCTAAAAAAATAGAACAAAAACAATGGCTTAAAGTATATTTGATCGAATTGGATCGTGTCGCCGCTGAAACAAGCGGGCGGGTTTTGAACTCCATCTTTTTTGGCGGCGGCACCCCTTCTTTGATGGATCCTGAAATTGTCGCCGCAATCATTGCACGTGCGCGTCAGCACTGGCCCGCTGCGAATGATCTGGAGGTGACGCTCGAGGCCAACCCAACTTCTGTCGAAGCCGCCCGGTTCGCGGCCTATCGGCAAGGCGGCGTCAGCCGGGTGTCGATGGGTATACAGGCCCTTAATGACACCGATCTTGGGCGGCTTGGGCGCATGCACACCGCAGCCGAAGCAAAAGCAGCCTTTGATATCGCGCGCCGTGAATTTGATCGCGTCAGCTTCGATCTGATCTATGCGCGCCAAAACCAAACATTGGCCGCGTGGCAGGCCGAATTGCGCGAGGCGCTGGCGATGGCAATTGACCACCTATCGCTTTACCAATTGACCGTGGAAACTGGGACCGCCTTTGGTGATCGCTATGCCAAGGGCAAGTTGCGCGGTTTGCCCGAAGATGACCTAGCCGCAACCATGTACCAGTGCACCGCAGAGATTTGCGAAGACGCCGGGTTCGAAGGCTATGAAGTCTCTAACTATGCCAAAAACGGCTGTGAAAGTGTGCACAACAAAATCTATTGGCGCTACGGTGATTACATCGGGATTGGCCCGGGCGCGCACGGCCGGCTTACGCTTTCTGGGCAACGATACGCAACCGAATGCGTCAGATCGCCAACATCATGGATGACAGCTGTGGAATGCGGCCAAGCTGAGAATCTGCGCACGGCGCTGTCACGCGCGGATCAGGCCGATGAGATGATGATGATGGGCCTGCGGCTACAAGAAGGGGTCGATCTCAATCGGTGGGAGGATCTCGCCGGGCGCAGGCTGCCCGCAGACCGGCTGACCCATCTGCAAGAGATCGGCATGCTACGCCAAGACGGGTCAAGAATTTACGCGACCCAAGATGGGCGCATGGTACTCAACACCCTGCTCGCCGAAATTCTGGCAGACTAAAGGATGCGCTTCGTTTGGACCATATGCGGCCTGCTCAGTCTGACCCTCGGAACCCTGGGCGTTGTGCTGCCGCTATTGCCGACGGTTCCATTTTTACTGCTCGCAGCCTTCTGTTTTGCAAAGGGCTCTGACAGGTTGCACCACTGGCTCCTTAGCCACCGTATCTTTGGCCCGCCTATTGAAGAGTGGCGGACAAAAGGTGCCATCAGCCGCGTGGCCAAACGTTGGTCAACGGTTTCAATCCTGGCTGTGCTCGCGATGTCATTTCTGCTGAACGTGGCTTGGCCGGTGTTCGGCCTTCAGATCATCATCCTGACTGCGGTGCTCACCTTCATTTGGACACGGCCAAATAGCTAGATCCGTACCATCAGTCAGGACAGAAATAGGGTCGAAAACTCAGTTCGCACTCAGAATCCGGCAGAGCTCATCAAGCTGATCCATATTGTCATATTTGATGGTGATCTGACCGGCTTCGCCTCCAGCCTTGTGATCAATGGCGACCTTCATTCCCAAATTGGCAGAAAGATCTCCTTCAAGCGCCTTGGTGTCCGCATCTTTAACCGGCTTTGGCTTTTTAGGTTTTTCCAGATCGCCCGAAGCGTATTTCTTTACCAACCCTTCCGTCTGACGAACTGACAAACCCTCGGCGACGATACGTTTGGAAATTTCCTTCGCATGATCAGAGGTGATCAAGGCGCGCGCATGTCCCGCGCTGAGTTTGCCCTCTTCCAACAAATCCTGGATTTCCGTCGGAAGATTCAGCAAGCGCATCAGATTGGCGATATGGCTCCGGCTCTTGCCAAGGGCACGCGACAATACTTCTTGTGTATGGCCAAACTTCTCCATCAACTGACGATAGCCCGCGGCTTCCTCAACTGGGTTCAGATCCGAACGCTGAATATTTTCGATGATCGCGATTTCAAGCACTTCGGTATCATCAAACTCGCGCACAATCACTGGCAATTCATGCAGCTGCGCCTTTTGTGATGCACGCCAGCGACGTTCACCAGCAACAATCTCATAGCTACCCACCACGCCCGGCTTTGGCCGCACGATCAATGGCTGAATGACACCTTTTTCCCGGATTGAATTTGCCAGATCTTCAAGGTGCTCAGGGTCAAACCGCCGACGCGGCTGATCTGGATTTGGTTGAATCTTTTCAATAGGCACCAACATATCTGGCCGACGCCCGCCCTCTTCGGCTGAGCCTTTTGCAGTTTCAGTAACATCCGCCATCAATGCCGACAGCCCACGCCCCAAACCACGCGACTTAATCTTGTTTTCTGCCATGATGTTTCTCCGAAATTACGCGGCTGCGCCGATGTGTTTGTTCAATAATTCTCTCGCAAGCGAGCGATAGGCTTCGGCCCCTTTGGACGTCGGATCATACTCCAACACTGGGCACGCGAATGAGGGTGCTTCGGAAAGCCTAACATTTCGTGGAATTCTGGTTTTGAAGACGAGATCCCCCAGATTTTCCCGCGCGTCGTCCTCTACTTGCTGCGAAAGGTTGTTCCGCGCATCATACATCGTCAAAATGACCCCTTCGATGCGCAATTCCGGATTGGCGGTCTGGCGAACCTCTCGAACCGTGAGCATCAATTGAGACAGCCCCTCCAATGCGAAAAATTCACTTTGCAGCGGGATAAGCACCGAATGTGCCGCGATCATCGCATTCACGGTCAAAAGGTTCAAAGACGGCGGACAATCAATCAAGATATAATCCCAACCGAAGGACTCCATAGCCGGTTGGCGCAAAGCGTCATGCAGCAAGAAAGATCGTTTTTCATTGGACATCAATTCAATGTCAGCGGAGCTCAGATCAACGGTCGCTGGCACAATCGCCATACCTTCGATGCTAAGTGGCTGAATAACATCTTCCAGCCGTGCATCGCCGAGCAATAGATCATAGGTCGTGAAATCGCGGGCCTCAACATCCACCCCAAGCCCTGTCGACGCATTGCCCTGCGGATCGAGATCAACAACCAGAACACGCGCCTTCTGCTCGACCAGCGCCGCAGCCAGGTTAATGGCCGTAGTCGTCTTACCGACACCGCCTTTTTGATTGGCCACCGCAATTATTTTGGGGTGTGCACCGCGAATAATGTCAGACACGCTCGATATCCCTGATTTTCAGAATAACAGAACCCTCTTGGGTACAGCTATTCCTGCTCTCACACTCAAACGACCAAGCGACTTTTGCATCTTGCACTTCGCTTCGCCAAGTTATCCCTTTTGGAAATAATGCTATACCGTCTTTCGCCATGTGTCTTTCGGAAAATTCAAACAATTTGGCTAGATCGGCCAGCGCCCTTGCAGACAAAAAATCTGCCTGCAGAGGCGACAGTTGCTCAATCCGATCGGTATAGATCTTCGCCTCCGTATCGGTTTCTCGCAAAATTGTTCGCATAAAGGCGCATTTCCGGACATCACTCTCTACCAACGATACAGAAAGCTCTGGTTTTTCGGCCTGAGACAGGATCGCAACCACAAGCCCAGGAAACCCGCCGCCGCTGCCTAGATCAACCCAGCGCCCCGCTTCCGGCGCAGCGTATTGGAATATTTCTACGGAATCCAACATGTGCCGCATCCAGACATCTTTGAGCGTCGATTTTGAAACCAGATTTACGGTTGGATTCCATTTAATGAGAAGCTCGGCATAGGTATCCAAACGCTCGATTGTTTCACGTGAAACATCACCCAATGCGCGAATGACAGATGAACGACCGTTCACGCAGATTTCTCCCGTTTTTCCCGCTGCCGAAGCTTCGCAAGCAACAATGTCAAAGCCGCCGGCGTCATGCCATCAACCCGCGCGGCTTGCGACAGGTTACCTGGGCGCGCATGTTCCAGCTTCTTTTTCAACTCGTTCGACAGGCCTTCTATCTCTGAATACCCAAAATCATCGGGGATACGCTGAGCCTCGTCGCGTTTCAGCGCTTCGACATCTCGCTGTTGCCGCCCAATGTAGTTCTCATAAAGAGCGTCACGCGAAAGCTGCAAGGCGATGTCTTCGTCCAGCGTATTTAGCTCAGGTATCAAGTTTTCGATTTGATCAAACACAATTTCGGGATGCGAAAGAAGCTGAAAGGCATCGCGGCGCACCCCATCATTTTTGAGAGATATCCCAGCGACGGCCGCCTCCTTGGGGGAGAAAGAATAGGACTGCAGTAAATTCTTACCCTGATCAAGCTGTTCCCGCTTGGTGCGATATATTTCAAATCTTTCAGATCCCACAAGCCCAAGATTGAAGCCAAGTTCTGTGAGCCGCTGGTCGGCATTATCGGCGCGCAAGGACAATCGAAATTCGGCGCGTGACGTGAACATGCGGTAGGGCTCCGTCACACCTCGGGTAATCAAATCGTCGATCATGACACCGATATAGCTGTCAGACCGCAAGAAATGATGTGGTTCAAGGTTCTGCCCAAAACGCGCGGCGTTCAAACCTGCCACGAGGCCCTGGGCTGCCGCCTCTTCATAGCCCGTGGTACCATTAATCTGACCGGCAAAAAACAGACCAGCGACGTCACGAACCATCAGCGACGCATCCAGTGCTCTGGGATCAACGTAGTCATATTCAATTGCGTAGCCAGGCTGCAGGATCTTTGCGCCCTCCAACCCGTAAATGGAGGCGACATAGTCGTGTTGTATCTCTACAGGCAGGCTCGTCGAAATCCCATTGGGGTAAACCGTGTGGTCATCCTCACCTTCGGGTTCAAGAAAGACCTGGTGAGACTGTTTGTCCGCAAAACGGACGACTTTGTCTTCAATCGAAGGGCAATAGCGTGGGCCGACCCCTTCGATGTGACCGCCGTACATGGCAGAGCGCGATAGATTTTCGCGAATGATATCATGGGTTTTCGCGTTGGTATGTGTGATGCCGCAGGCGACTTGCTGCGCTGTCGGTTTATCAGACAAAAAGGAGAACATGACAGGGTCTTCATCCCCCTGCTGCTTTTCCAGAAGGTCCCATTTTATTGTTCGGCCATCGAGGCGCGGGGGCGTACCGGTTTTGAGCCGTCCGAGAGGCAAGCCAAAATCGTCAATGCGTTCTGCGAGTTTCACCGAAGGTCGATCACCCATGCGACCACCGGGCCTCGCAACGTCGCCAATATGAATGACTCCGCGCAGGAATGTTCCGGTAGTCAAGACAACTGCGCTTGCCCGAATTTCGGTCCCGTCTGCCAGCTGGATGCCATTTATGCGATCAGAAGGCATCAGAAGGTCTACAACCTCCCCCTCTATAATTGTCAAATTTGGGCAGGATTGCATTTCCTGCAGCATCGCGTGCCGGTAGATCTTCCGATCCGCTTGTGCGCGTGGACCTTGCACTGCGGGGCCCTTTCGACGGTTCAGCAAGCGAAATTGAATGCCAGCCTTGTCAGCGACGCGTCCCATAACCCCATCTAGAGCGTCGATCTCTCGGACCAAATGTCCTTTCCCCAAGCCGCCAATGGCCGGGTTACAGGACATCACGCCAATCCCGTCAAGCGTCAGCGTGACAAGCGCGGTACTGGCTCCGGCACGGGCCGCCGCATGGGCTGCGTCACAGCCTGCGTGTCCGCCGCCAACTACAATCACATCAAAATGTTTCACGTGAAACACTCCTATTTGCCAATGCAAAAACTGGAAAAGATTTCATCGAGCAAGTTCTCAACATCCACCCGGCCCACAATCGAATCCAGCGCACGAATCGCGGTTCGCAATTCCTCTGCAGCTATATCATAGTGATCAGCGCCGTGTGCCAGAACAGCGCGCGCGGCCGACAAGCCTTCGTCAGCGCGTATCATAGCTATGCGATGCCGTTCCCGCGTTGCGACGCCGGAGCGTCCGGCCAAGGTGGAGAGTTTGGTTGCAACCTCAGACACCAAGTCTTCGACGCCCTCCCCGGTCTTTCCGGAAATTGCGTTTGCTCGGTTGGATGCGACATCAGCCTTTGCTGTTCGAATGATATCATTGGGCTTTGGCGTAAACTCGGGGGGGTCGCCATTCTCAATCAGAAAGATACGTAAATCCGCCCGCTCCGCCCGCGCTTTCGCCCTTTCGATCCCGATACCTTCGACCACATCATCCGTCTCGCGTAGGCCCGCTGTGTCGAGCAACGTGACAGGAATTCCTGCGAGATCCATACGGACCTCAATGACATCACGCGTCGTTCCGGCGTATTCAGAGGTGATGGCCGCGTCGCGGCCCGCCAGTGCATTCAGCAGCGTCGATTTCCCCACATTAGGTGCCCCGATGATCGCAACCTCAAACCCATTGCGAATGCGCTCCGCCGTTTCGACACCGGCAATCTCAGCGGTCAGCTGCGCAGAGACCCCTTCCAGCAGCGATGTCACCTCTGGTGTCACGTCCACAGGGACGTCTTCGTCAGCGAAATCAATTGTGGCTTCGATCAACGCCGCGGCGCGAATAAGATCTCGGCGCCAGCGTTCTGCCATGCCGCCGAGGTCGCCAGAAAGCACACGCAAGGCCTGTCTGCGCTGCGCTTCGGTTTCGGCATCGATGAGGTCGGCAAGCCCTTCGACCTGCGCCAAATCCATCACGCCGTTTTCAAGCGCCCGTCGCGTAAACTCTCCCGCCTCCGCGAGCCGTAAGCCAGGCATATCTGACAAGACGCGCAGCACACGGTTCACCACCGCAACAGAGCCATGCAAATGCAGTTCCAAAACAGCTTCGCCGGTGAAGGACGCTTTTTCGGCAAAATAGAGCAGAAGCGCCTGATCAAGGCGCGTCCCCGCCGCGTCGCGCAGAATTTTCAAAGTCGCGATGCGCGGCTCCGGGGTGCTGCCTGCTAAGGTCGCGGCGACAGTCGCAGCCAAGGGACCAGACACACGAATGACAGCGACCCCCGCCTTCCCGGGGGCCGTCGCTAATGCAAAAATGGTATCGTTTTCAAAGGCCATGACGCATCACGCATTCATGGAATCAAAGAACTCATTATTAGATTTTGTCTGCTTGAGCTTGGAGATCAGGAATTCGATGCCATCTGTTGTGCCCATTGGATTCAGAATTCTGCGCAGAACAAAGGTTTTCTGCAGATCTTTCGGCTCGACCAGCAGATCTTCTTTCCGGGTGCCCGACTTCAGAATGTCAATCGCCGGGAAGACCCGCTTGTCCGCCACCTTGCGATCAAGCACGATTTCAGAGTTACCGGTGCCTTTGAATTCTTCAAAAATCACCTCATCCATACGCGAGCCGGTATCGATCAGCGCGGTGGAGATAATCGTCAGGGAGCCACCCTCTTCGATGTTACGCGCCGCACCAAAGAAGCGTTTTGGACGTTGCAGGGCATTTGCATCGACACCACCGGTCAGAACCTTGCCGGACGAGGGCACAACCGTGTTGAAAGCCCTACCAAGTCTTGTGATTGAGTCAAGCAGGATCACTACATCTCGTTTATGTTCCACCAGGCGCTTGGCCTTTTCGATCACCATTTCAGACACGGCAACGTGGCGAGTGGCGGGTTCATCAAAGGTCGAGGAAATGACCTCACCCTTCACCGACCGCTGCATATCTGTCACCTCTTCGGGGCGCTCATCGATCAGCAGGACAATCAGATAACACTCTGGATGGTTTGCCTCGATGCTATGAGCGATGTTTTGCAGCAAAACGGTCTTACCTGTCCGCGGCGGCGCCACGATCAGGGACCGCTGACCTTTGCCAATCGGAGCCACAAGATCGATAATACGCGCGGAACGATCTTTTATTGTTGGGTCTTCGATTTCCATCTTCAGCCGCTCATCCGGATAGAGCGGTGTCAGGTTGTCAAACGCGATCTTGTGTTTGGCTTTTTCCGGCGGCTCAAAATTGATGGTCGCAACACCGGTCAGCGCAAAGTAGCGTTCATTTTCTTCGGGGGCCTTAATGACACCATTGACGGTGTCGCCCGTCCGCAAGGAATAGCGGCGGATCATATCGGGGCTGACATAGATGTCATCGGGACCTGATAGATAGTTGGCCTCGGGCGAGCGCAGGAAACCGAAGCCATCTTGCAGTACCTCAAGCACACCATCGCCGGACACTTCCCAGCCCTCATCGGCGCGTTCACGCAGGATCTGGAACATCATCTCGCCCTTGCGCATGGTCGAGGCGTTTTCGATCTCCAGCTCCTCCGCCATGGAAAGCAGATCTTTTGGGCTCTTCGCTTTCAGGTCAGAAAGCGCAAGTTTAATATCGGACATGGATAAACCTTTGGTGGCCGAAAACTGGCCATCTCATGGAAATTTGCAATGGAAGACATGCCACCCGGATGGGCGCTGTTGTGATCAGAAATAGGGGGATTCCCCGGCTAAGTCAAACGCTGCTCAGAACTTCACAACCACCGACAGGACAATCAGCGCCATCAGCAGTGTCGGCACTTCGTTCATCATCCGGTATTGCCGCCCGGTCAGCTGATTATCCCCCTGTTCAAAGGATTTTCGACACGCCATCAGCCAATGATGAAACCCTGTCATCGCAATGACGCCCACGGCCTTTGTGTAGGGCCACACAGCGCCCCAATCGACGATCCCGGGGGTCAGCATCAGCAACAGACCAAAGAGCCATGTGGCGACGCTTGCTGGGCCCATGATCACTTTGAGCAATTTGAATTCCATCACCTGAAAGGTCTGGTCAAGCTGATCACCGGGCTGGGCGCGCTCCACGTGATAGACGAACAGACGTGGCAGATAGAAAAGACCTGCCATCCAGCTGATCACAGCCATGATATGCAGCGCTTTGATCCAGAGATAATAATCAGAAAGAAAGTTGGTCACGTGTTGGTCCTGCGCTGATCCTCTCTTCCAAATAAATATATATTTATAAGAAAGGAAGTTGATTAGGTAGTGCGGCGCATTTCTGGGGATTATTGTGTTTTTCAGTGGTTTTCCACATGGGCGCTTTTGAGATACTTGCTGTGGTGGATAAGGCTGGCAAGTCGAAAAAATCGACAATTTTTATCTATGATTATCAAATGATTAGATGAATTTTTTTCCAACCTCTCCTGTGTATATCCCTGTGCATGAGGTTGCGATAAACCGATTCCATCACAGGCCGCAGGTTATCCTTGTCCCGCGTGGACAATCATGGGAGGGCGGCATTGAAATGGCCAAGTTATCTACCGCTTGCGTCAGGCTTTGAATTCATCGACAACCTATTTGCGGTTTATGCCGTCAGTTCTGCACCGGGTTATCCACATGAGCCAACAGATCATCCTTGCCTCTGGGTCCAAGATACGCGCCGAAATGCTGCAAAATGCCGGCGTGTCTTTTGATGTCATAACCCGCCCTGTTGACGAAGCAGCGATCAAGGAAAGCCTTGAGGCCGAGGGCACAGCGCCGCGCGATATTGCGGATTCGCTCGCCGAGGCCAAAGCGCAGCGCGTCAGCGCCCGCCATCCAGAGGCTTTGGTGATCGGTTGCGACCAAGTGCTTGATTTTGAAAAGCGTATGTTTTCCAAACCCCGTGATCAAGCGGAGGCCAAGGCGCAGCTACAAGAGTTGCGCGGCAAACGGCATGCGCTGCTGTCCGCTGCTGTCATCTATGAGGGCGGCAAACCGATCTGGCGCCATGTGGGTGTGGTGCGCCTGTTGATGCGCGATTTTTCGGATGCCTTTCTGCAAGGCTATATCGATCGCAATTGGGATGAGATCCAGCATACTGTCGGCGGCTATCAGCTTGAGGCCGAAGGCGTGCGTCTTTTCACCCGCGTGGATGGCGATTACTTTACCGTATTAGGGATGCCCCTTTTAGAAATTCTGGCCTTTCTGACCCTGAGAGGGACATTGCAAAAATGACGACCCAAAAAATTCCTTTGGCAGCTGTGATTGGCCATCCGATTGCGCATTCAAAATCGCCGCTGATCCATTCTTATTGGCTCAAGCAGCACGGGCTGTCGGGGCATTACATCCCGATGGATGTGAAACCAGAGCATTTGGAATCGGTCTTGCGCGGGCTGCACACGATGGGGTTCGTGGGGGCCAATGTCACGATCCCGCATAAGGAACGTGCCTTGGAAATCGCCGATCAAGTTACCGATCGTGCGACGCTGATCGGCGCAGCGAACACGCTGATTTTCCATGAAGACGGGAAAATTCTGGCTGACAATACAGATGGTTACGGATTTATTCAGAATTTGCGGCAGAATGCGCCAGATTGGGATGCAGCGGCGGGGCCAGCGGTTGTGCTTGGGGCGGGTGGCGCCGCGCGAGCGATTGTCGCGTCGCTTCTGGATGCCGGGGCGCCGCAGATACTGATCAGCAACCGCACGCGGGTGCGCGCAGAACAATTGCGCGATGATTTTGGTGCGCGTCTGAAAGTGGTGGAATGGGTGCAGGCTGGCACCTTGATGGAAGAGGCCGCAACGCTCGTGAATACCACGTCGCTGGGCATGACCGGAAAACCTGACCTCAAGGTCTCACTTGAGGGGCTTCAGCCGGGCACTTTGGTGACAGATCTGGTCTATGCGCCCTTGCGCACCCCCCTGCTTGAGGTGGCGGCGGAAAAAGGCTGCGTGACTGTGGATGGGCTTGGCATGTTGCTGCATCAGGCCGCGCCCGGGTTTGAACGTTGGTTCGGCCCGCGCCCAGAGGTCACGGATGATTTGCGGCAGATGGTTTTGGCATGACCTTCAAACTGGGGCTGACCGGGTCCATCGGCATGGGGAAATCGACAACTGCGCAGCTCTTCGCTGATGCGGGCTGCGCGGTCTGGGATGCAGATGCGGCGGTGCATCGCATGTATTCTGAAAATGGCGCGGCGGTATCCCTGATTGCGGTGGCCTTTCCCAGTGCTGTCAAAGACAATGCCGTATCGCGCGATGCGCTGCGCAGATTGGTGGCGGGGGATGCGGCCGCTCTGAAACGGCTTGAGCGCATCGTGCATCCGCTGGTGGCCGCAGATCGTGATGCCTTTATCGCCGCCAGCGCCGCGGATGTCACCGTTTTGGACATACCGCTGTTGTTTGAAAACGGCACCGAAGCAAACATGGATGCCGTGGTATGTGTCACGAGTCCGCCTGAAATCCAGCGTGCGCGAGTTCTGGCGCGCGGCACGATGACAGAAAAGCAATTCGAAGCGATCCTGGCCAAACAGCTGCCAAATGAGGAAAAGCTGGCCAAGTCAGATTATGTTGTGCTGACCGACACTTTTGATCACGCGCGCGAACAAGTCGCCCGCATACTTGCCGATATACGGGGGAAAATGGCCAATGCGTGAAATTGTACTCGATACGGAAACCACCGGGTTTGATCCTGAAGGCGGCGATCGCATCGTTGAAATCGGCTGTGTTGAGCTGCACAACCACATGCCAACGGGCGAAACCTACCACGTCTATATCAACCCCGAACGCTCGATGCCGCAGGGTGCCTTTGAGGTCCACGGGATTGGCCCGGACCTGCTGGAGCCGCCGAAAGAGCCGGAGCCTGGACAGGTGATTTTGCGCGACAAGCCGGTGTTCGCCAAAGTTGGCCAAAGCTTTGTTGATTTCATTGGCGATGCCAAGCTTGTCATTCACAATGCCGCCTTTGATATGAAGTTTCTGAATTTTGAACTGAAGCGCATGGGTCTGGCTGAAATCCCCTGGGAACGGGCTGTTGATACGCTGGCCATTGCGCGCAAAAAATTCCCCGGCTCCCCCGCCTCGCTGGATGCCCTGTGCCGCCGGTTTCTGATTGATAACAGCAATCGGACATTGCACGGCGCGCTGCTTGATTCTGAAATTCTGGCAGAGGTCTATCTGGAGCTGATCGGCGGGCGGCAGCCTGATTTCACGCTGGGCACCACGTCAAGCGGGCAGGATGGCGGCGCGACACAAGACAACTGGCGCCCGACCGCGCGGCCAAACCCCCTGCCCGGTCGTTTGACGCCAGATGAGGCAGAGGCACATAAAGCGTTTGTCGAAAAGATGGGGGAAGAGGCGCTCTGGAAAAAGCTGGGCTAGGCCCGCAGCGGTCTGCGGGCCCGGCCAAATCGGATTAGGCGTCCAGTTTTTGGCTGCCGGCTTCAGCCTGACGCCGGGCAATTTCGTTGCGATAAAGTGAAACGAAATCAATGGTTTCCAGGTTAAGCGGCGGGAAGCCACCATCGCGGGTCACATCAGACACGATGCGGCGCAGGAAGGGGAAGATCATGCGCGGGCATTCGATCAGCAGGAAAGGATGCAGCTGTTCATCCGGGATGCCTTCGATCTGGAAGATGCCGACATAATCCAGCTCAAGCACGAACAGCGTCGCCGACCCATCTTTGGATTTGCTGGTGACGTTCAGTTTGATGGAGCTTTCGTATTGGTTGTCAGCCGCGCGTTTGCGGGCATCCAGATTGACCTGCACCTGAACGTCAGGCTGCACATCGCCCTGCGCGCCTTTTTGCGCCAGGATGTTTTCAAACGACATGTCGCGAATGTACTGAGTCAGCACGTTCATCTTGATCTGCGGGGCCTGTGGTGCGGCGGCACCTTCGTTCTCAGCCATGATCTACTCCAATAATTTCAAATTTGCGCTCAGGCTTAGCAGAGCGCTGGTCGGCCCTCAATGCTTTGTCCAGCCTGATGGGCGATGCGTTGGCTTTTTCGTCGGATCAATTTCATCAAATTCGCCTTCGATCACATCGCCGCCCGCGGGGCTGTCAGCCTGCGGGCTGTGCCGCGGGTCCGAGGGATGGGCCTCGCCCATTTCAAATTTATGCATGGTGATGCGTTGCCGCAGGTAATTGAAAACCGCAACGCGCACGGGCGGCATCAACAGCGCAAACCCCACCGCATCGGTGAAAAACCCGGGCGTCAGCAACAAAGCGCCTGCAATGAGGATCATGGCACCATGCGCCAGGGGTTCGGCTGGATTGCTGAGCTCCGAAAAGGAGCGGCGCAGATTTCCCAAGGCCATAGCACCCTGTGTGCGCACCAAAAGCGTGCCCACCACGGCTGTCAGAATCACGATCCCCAGCGTTGGCAACAACCCAATGGCCCCGCCCACCTGGATGAACAATCCGATCTCAATCAGCGGCACAGCCAGAAAGGCCAGGAATAACCACATCCGTTTTCTCCTTCACATCAGCGCGTGTGGACTTGACCGCGCCCGTAACTTACATAAGTCCCGTATATGATTGTTTCCATGCCCTGACATGAGGTTCTGATGAATTCGCCTATTATTCAGCTTTTGGTGCTGGCCGGGATTGCCGTTTTTCTAATCCTGCGATTGAAAAATGTGCTTGGTACCCGAGATGGGTTCGAATCTCCGCGTGAGGTCAAGAGCAGCGCGCGCAAAGGCCCCGCCCTCGAAGTGATCACCGGCGGGCCTGATCCCGATATTGCGGATCATGTCGCCGACCCAGAAAGTGACATGGGTGTCGCGCTGAGCAAAATGAAAGCCGTTGAGCCAAGCTTTGGCGTCAGTGATTTTCTGCAAGGTGCCAAAGGGGCCTATGAAATGATCCTGATGAGCTTTGAAAAGGGCGATCTGACCCCGGTCAAATCCTTCCTCTCCGAAGACGTGCAGGACGCCTTTCAGCAAGTGATTGACGCCCGCGAAGAACAGGGCCTGACCGTTGAGGCCGAATTTATCGGCGTGCGCGAAACCACGTTGCAAGACGCGACATTTGATGCCGCCACCCGAGAGGGCGAAGTGACCGTGCGGTTTGCAGGCGAACTCAGCTATGTTGTGCGCAATGCCGAAGGACAGATTGTCGAAGGCAGCGACACGCAGATCAAACGTCAGAAAGATGTTTGGACTTTCGCGCGCGTCATGGGGTCTGACGATCCAAACTGGCAGCTTGTTGCCACGGGCGAATGATTGCAGCGCTTCGGGCAGCAGTGGTGGCGGGGCTGGCGATGACCGGCCTGGCAGCGGCGTCCGAGCCGACGTATAAAATTGTTGAATTTGCCGATCTAGATGGCTGGGAACGCGACGATCATACCGCCGCGTTCCGCGTTTTTCTGAACACCTGCCCGGATCTGGATGCACCGGATTGGCGCGCGATCTGCGCTGCGGCGCCCAGCTTTGGGGATCCCAAGAAATTCTTTGAACTTCTGTTTCGCCCAGTGCTGATCGAAGATGGGGAACCCATGATGTTCACCGGCTATTTCGAGCCGGAGCTTGAGGGCTCGCGCATCCCGACGGCGCGCTATCGCTTCCCGGTTTATGCCCTGCCACCCGAGGTGAAACTGGGTGAGCAATACCTGTCGCGGGCCGAGATCGAAACCACCGGCGCGCTGGTGGGACGTGGGCTTGAAATTGCCTGGGTTGATGACCCGGTAGAGCTGTTTTTTCTGCAAATTCAAGGGTCTGGCCGTATTCGCCTGCCTGATGGCAGCACCATTCGGGTCGGGTATGCTGGCAAGAACGGCCATGTCTATCGTTCAGTCGGCGCAGAAATGGTGCGGCGCGGGATCTATCAGGCGCATCAGGTGTCGGCGCAGGTCATTCGAAATTGGGTGCGTCGCAACCCGGTCGAAGGGCAGGCGCTGTTGCATCACAACCCGTCTTATGTGTTCTTTCGCAAGCTCGCCAAAATGGATCCCAAAGACGGCCCGCTTGGGGCGATGAACCGCTCGATCACAGCCGGGCGGTCGATAGCTGTTGATCCGCGGTTTACCCCGCTTGGTGCTCCGGTCTGGATTGAAAAAGACGGTGCCGGACCGCAACGCAGATTGATGGTGGCGCAAGATACCGGCTCGGCCATCAAGGGCGCGCAACGTGCCGATATTTTTGTCGGGACAGGGGACGCCGCGGGGCGCGCCGCGGGCAAGTTGCGGGATCCGGGCCGCATGTATGTGCTGTTGCCGATTCAGCGCGCTTATTCTTTGCTGCCCGAGGCGGTGATGTGAAAAAACGCCGCCTGACAGAAGAAGACAAAGCGCTATGGGATCGTGTTTCTGCCACCACCCAGCGGCTGCAGGTGCCACGGCACAAGCCCGAGGATAAGCCGACGCTGACCCTGCCGCGCAGTGTGGAAAAATCCCCGACGCAGCTACAGCCTTTCAAGCTCGGCAGTCGCGCGCGCGCGCCCTCAAAATCGCATGATCTGGCTCCCTCGATCTCTGACCGCGTCGCGGCGCAGCCGGTGCAGATGGACAAGAAAGCCTTTGGCCGGATGAAGCGCGGCAAACTCTTGCCCGAGGCGCGCATCGATCTGCATGGTATGACGCTAGAGCAGGCGCACCCGGCCCTGATCGGCTTTGTGATGCGCAGCTATGGCGAAGGAATGCGCTTGGTGCTGGTGATCACCGGCAAAGGCAAATCCAAACGCGATGATGGCCCCATTCCGGAGCGGCGCGGTGTTCTGAAACATCAGGTGCCCGGATGGCTGCAAATGGCACCGCTGCGCCAAGTGGTGCTGCAAGTTACCGAAGCGCATCTGAAACACGGCGGCAGCGGCGCCTACTACGTGTATTTGCGCCGCCCGCGCTAAGCAAAAACCGCGCCCAATGCGGCGCGGTTTCTGCGTATCTGATCAAAAACTCTGCGAGATCTAGAGTACGTAGCGCGACACATCCGTGGATTTCGTCAGCTCGCCCAGATTTTTATCAACAAAGGCGGCATCCACTGTCACGTCGCTGCCCGATTGATCCGGGGCGTTGAACGACAGTTCTTCAAAGACACGTTCCAGCACGGTGTACAGCCGCCGCGCCCCGATGTTTTCAACCGACTGGTTCACATCAGCGGCAATCTTGGCCAGCGCTGCGATGCCTTCGGGGGTGAAGGTGACTTTCACCTCTTCGGTTGCCATCAGCGCGGTGTATTGCAGCGTCAGCGCATTGTCGGTTTCCGTCAGGATGCGCACAAAATCTTCTTCGGTCAGCGCGCGCAGCTCCACCCGGATCGGCAGGCGCCCTTGCAGTTCGGGCAGTAGATCGCTGGGTTTGGCGATGTGGAAGGCGCCCGACGCAATGAACAGGATATGATCGGTTTTCACCGGCCCGTATTTGGTGCTGACGGTGGTGCCTTCGATCAGCGGCAGCAGGTCACGTTGCACCCCCTCGCGCGAAACATCGCCGCCCCGCGCATCCGAACGGGCGCAGACCTTGTCGATTTCGTCCAGAAAAACGATGCCGTTCTGCTCAACGCTTTCAAGCGCAAGCCGGTTGACGGTTTCATCATCCAGCAGCTTGTCCGCCTCTTCGCTGACCAACACATCATAGCTTTCGGCAACGGTCAGGCGTTTTTTGGTTTTGCGTCCGCCCATGGCTTTGCCGAAGAGATCGCCAAGGTTCATCATGCCCACTTGGCTGCCCGGCTGACCCGGCATGTCAAACATCGACATCGGGTTGCTGCTGTCAGCAACTTCGAGCTCAATTATGGTATCGTCCAGCAGCCCGGCGTGCAGTTTCTTGCGGAACATATCGCGGGTTGCTTCGCGCGCATCCGTGCCGGCGATCGCCTCGATCACCCGTTCCTCGGCGGCTTTTTGCGCCTTGGCCTTCACATCTTCGCGCATGTGTTCGCGGGTTTGCAAAATTGCAGAATCCACCAGATCGCGCACGATCTGCTCCACGTCGCGGCCGACATAGCCCACTTCGGTGAATTTGGTGGCTTCGACTTTGATAAACGGAGCCTTGGCCAGCTTGGCAAGACGGCGGCTGATTTCGGTTTTGCCCACACCTGTGGGGCCGATCATCAGGATGTTTTTTGGATAGACTTCGTCACGTAGATCATCGGCGAGTTGCTTGCGGCGCCAGCGGTTGCGCAGCGCCACGGCGACAGCGCGTTTGGCGTCGTTCTGGCCGATGATGAACCGATCCAGCTCGGATACGATTTCGCGGGGGGTCAAGTCAGTCATGTGGGTCTCCGGCTCACGGGTGGCGCGGTTCGCCCCACCCCGAGATTGGGGTGATTATTTGGCGATTTTCTCGACGGTCAGGCGACCGTTGGTGTAAACGCAGATGTCAGCGGCAATGGCCATGGCGGCGCGGGCCACCTCTTCGGCGGTGCGGTCACTGTCCATCATACCGCGCGCGGCAGCCAAGGCGTAATTGCCGCCAGAGCCAATCGCCGTCACGTCATGTTCGGGCTCTAGAACATCACCTGCGCCGGTGATGACAAAAATATCGGCCCCATCGGTCACAATCAGCATCGCCTCGAGCTTTTGCAGATACTTATCGGTGCGCCAGTCTTTGGCGAGCTCCACCGAGGCGCGGGCCAATTGGCCAGGCGTTGCCTCCAGCTTGGCTTCCAGGCGTTCCAGCAGGGTAAAGGCATCCGCGGTCGATCCGGCAAAACCGGCCACAACCTCATGGCCGCCGGGCTTGAGGCGGCGCACTTTGCGCGCAGAGCCTTTGATCACGGTTTGCCCAAGGCTGACCTGTCCGTCGCCGGCAATGACAACCTCGCCGCCCTTTTTGACGCCAATGATCGTTGTGCCGTGCCAGCCCGGGAATGTGTCGTCTGCCATAGGTGCCTCCGTTTTCGTGCAGTGAATATATGGTCCGGCAAGCGGGGCGGTGCAACCACTTGGCCGCGATCAGTTGGCATGCAGGCATCGCATGACGGGGCTGCGGGGATAACATTTGTACGTTGAGGGGACACTGCCTAGATAGCGCCTGCAACCGACGCTGGGTCGGCTGACATACAAAGGACAAGACATATGGCAACTCAAGTGATCGCCGCGCAAGTGCCTTTCGGAGCAGTCGCAACACTCCGAGAGTACAGCCTGGTTACAGAAATTTTCGCAGCGTTCCGCAGCTGGCGGACCAAGCACGAAACACGCAAGGCCCTGCTGGCCCTGACCAACGAACAGCTGGAAGATATCGGCCTGTGCCGTGCTGACGTGCTGTAAGGGTGCAGAACACATACCTCGGAACGAGGTTGAAACTGGCCGCGGTGGTGACACCAGCGGCCATTTTCTTTTTATCTCAGGTGTTTGATGGCACCCATTTGCCCGCCTGATCCGGCACATAGGCTTCGATCGCGGCTGTGGCAACCACATGGCGCGTGCCCGTGTCCTCATCCAGAACATCCAGCCCGCCTTTCACGGCTGTGACAGTGGCGACACCGCGCGGCAGCTCTGCGGTGACGGCGGCACAATCCACCTTGTCTGGCTGGGCCACACCGATGGTGACAACAACGCGCATTTCGGAATGATCCATGCCGATTTTCGAAAACAGCGTGATCGAGGAATGATGCAGCGCATCCTGCACGGCGCGTTTGGCGGCTTTGGTATAATCCTGCCCATAAAGGTCATTGCCGGTGCCCATTTCAAGAATGATGCGTTTCATGCTCATGCTGCGGGCTCCATATCAAAGGACACGATAATGGCGGCATTGGCGATCACGGTATGGCCGTCGCGGTGCGGCGCCGCGATATTCAGCCCGCCCTCTTCCACGCTGACGTTCGCCTGACCGTAAGGAAAGACATCGAGCAGGGTCTGAACATCCACCTTGTCTGGCTCGGCCACGCCGATCTTGGCATCAATGATCATCGCGGATTTTGGGAAATCAAATAGCTCAGCCATATTGATTGAATTGTGCCAGAGCGCGTCTTTAAGCGCGCGCACGGCGGCTTCGGTGTAATCCTGGCGCCGCAAAGAGGTGCCCATGCCGAATTCGACGAGGACGCGGGTTTTGGCCATTTCCATCTCCATCCTTGGTTTCGGCGCAGTCTGCGGCGCGGGCCATCAAATGAAAAGAGACCCAGAGGCAATTTCCCGTAGAGCCAAAGCAAAACGGGCACCCAGTGGATGCCCGTTCAAATCATGGGTGTGAGTCGCGCGCTTAGATCGAATCTTCGATCCAGCTTTGCAGCGCGGCTTTGGGTGCGGCGCCAGCGCGGTTGGACACAACCTGACCGTCCTTGAAGATGAACAGCGCCGGGATACCGCGCACACCCATGGCGGCGGCAGAATTCGGGTTGCTATCTACATCAACTTTCACGACTTTTACCTTTCCGTCGAGCTCAGCAGACAGCTCTTCGAGGGCAGGGCCGATTTGTTTACAAGGGCCACACCATTCCGCCCAAAAGTCGACAACGACAGGCAGGTCGGAATTTTTGACTTCGGCGTCAAAGGTGGCATCGGTGACAGCGACGGTGGCCATGGGGCTCTCCTAAGCAGAAATTGGGTCGGCCCTGAACGTAGGTACCCGATCTGGTGGCGTCAAGGCGCATACACGTTTGCGAGAGCCGCCGTGATCAATTCGTCCGGCAGATGCATCAATGTCGCATTCCCGGTCCAAAGCAATGCGGTTCTGATCGCGTGATGAGGGTAGATTTGCCGCAGCATATGCGCATAGGCCCCCATCTGCCGCAAAAGCCCTTCGGGTACATCCGCTGGCGATGATGGCACCACTGCGTTGGTTTTAAAGTCCACAGCCAGAATGTCGGTATCGGTGATGATCAGCCGGTCAATCGTGCCATGCAGACGGTCGTCGCCAAAATCTGCAGACAGGGAAACTTCGGCCAAAGTGTCCTCTGCAAAAAGAAACGCCAGCGCCGGGGCGTTCAGGACTGCGCCCGCCTCCTTCAGCAACATGGGCCAGCCGGTGTCATCCGCTTCGCCGCCGTTTGCCAAGATACGCAGCGCGGCATCTTGCCAAGCCTTCGGTGCCGCGCTGGGCAGATGCTCCAGCAGCAAATGCAACTGGCGGCCCCGCCGCTTTGCCGCCTCTTCCTCAAGCCCCGCGTCGCCCGCGAGGGCCTTGGCCCCGCCAAGATCCGATGGGCTAAGCGTCTCGCGCCGCAGCGTGGGCGCCGGTGCCGGGTCACGGTAGATTTGCGCCAGCTCAGGCAGCTGGCTTTTGACCGGCGCGTCCGGCATCAAAACTGGCCCGGTCCAATCCCCATGCGCATAGCGCAGACCTTGACCAAAGCGCGTTTCATGCGGCGTCGCGCCCGCAGAAGTCATACCGCGCTCGATGATCTGATACCAGCTGTCGCCATTTTTTTCGAGATCACCGGCCGCCGCCACGATCAGCCATTTTTCCGCTCGGGTCATGGCCACGTAGAGCAGCCGCAGCCGTTCTTCGGCCTGGGCGCTGCTCAGCCGGTCGCGAGCGACACTGAGCGTTTCCGGCGCATCCGCGCTGCCGCTGTTCCACAGTGCAAGATCGCCTGCTTTGACAATTTGCTCACGTATGGCGTGCTGACGCTTGGCGGTATCGGGCATGATCACAATCGGGGCCTCAAGCCCTTTGGAGCCATGCACGGTCATCACCCGGATCTGGTCGCTGGCGCTGTCCATCTGGCGTTTGATTTCCAGCTCGTCTGCGGTCAACCAAACCAGAAACCCCGTCAAACTGGGCACTGTGCTGCGCTCATAGGCCAGCGCCTGGGACAGGAGGGCGTTGATCCCATCTTCGGCCTCGCTGCCCAGCCGACCCAGCAGTTTTTTGCGTCCGCCATGGCGGGTCAGCACCCGCTCGATCAGATCATAGGGGCGCAGAAAATCCGTTTTGCCCATCAGATCGCCGATCACGGCCATCTCGTCGGCGAACTCTGCCCCGCGCTCGCGCAGCGCCTGCCACAAAAGCGGTGTGGCGCGCCGGTGCGCCAGGTCAAAGAGCGCTTGTTCGCCCCATCCAAACAGCGGCGACCGCAGGGTGATGGCCAGCGAAAGGCTGTCCTCGGGCGTGGCGAGGAATTGCAACAGCGCCGTCAGATCCCGCACCGCCATTTCGGCGCCGACTTTCAGCCGGTCGGCCCCGGCAATCGGCAATCCGGCAGTTTTGCAGGCGCGGATAATTTCCTGAAACAAATCCGAGCGGCGTTGCACAAGGATCAGAAAATCCCCTGCCCGCACCGGACGTTGCGGATAGACTCCGTTAACGGCCTTATCCATGGGTAAGGACACGCCGCTGTCGATCATCTGTTTGATTTCCTGCGCAATGTTCTGCGCCAGATAGACGGTGTGATGCGTGTCACTCAGCCGGTCGACAGGATCAAACCAGTCTCCCTCTTCTGGGTTCTCGGTCTTTTCCACCAGCGGCCATAAATCGACGCGGCCGGGCATGTCTGATTTGAACGCAATGTGACGTTCATAGTTGGTTTTTGGGTGGGCCTGAAAACAATGGTCCACAACCCGCAGAATGGCGTCAGAGGAGCGGAAGGAATATTCCAGCTCCAGTTCCTGTAACGGCGTTTCAGACCCATTGAGCCGCGCGGCAAAGTCAGAGCGCATGCGATCAAATTCTGCCGGGTCCGCGCCTTGAAAGCTGTAGATCGATTGTTTTTTGTCACCGACCACAAAAATGGTGCGCGGGGCCCCGTCATGCGCCCCTGCCCCGGCGGTGAATTCCTGCGCCAGCCGCTCGATCACCTGCCACTGCACCGGGCTCGTATCCTGCGCCTCATCCACCAGAATATGGTCAATGCCGCCATCCAGACGGTAGAGCACCCATTCGGCCACCGCGCGATCGGATAAAAGATTGCGCGCCCGCAGGATCAGATCGTCAAAATCCAGCCAGCCACGCAATTGCTTTTGCGTTTCATAATGCTGCAAAAACCGATGCGCAAAGCCCCACATGGTCAGCGTGCGTTCTGCGTTTTCCAGGCCAAGCCGCAGCGGTCGCGCCGCCTCGACCCGCAGCATCATGTTTTCAACCCGCGCCATCAGATCGCCATGCGCGGCGCGCGTGGCTTTGGTGGGGAAACTGCCGATTTTGGCAGAATACGGCTCTTTCGCGGATTTGCCTGTCAGAAACACCCCTTCCAAAACGGGCAGATCCGCGCATCCCGGCGCGCTGAGGGGCGCGAGTTTCGCAGCCGCCTTCTGGTCGGTAGAGGTGCCGGAACGCAAGGCAGTGACAAGCGCCGCAATCAGATCGGCCTCATCCCCCAAAAAGACATCAGCTGAGATGCTTTTGCGGCTGGTATCTGGGCTAAGGCCAAGCGCGCCAAACACTTTTGCGGCGTCAACAGGTTTGGCCAGACGTTCTGCATCGCGGGTGATTTGCGCCGTGATCTTTTCAAAGTCTTCGCCTGACACAAGCCGCGCAAAATCACGCACCAGCGGCGCGTCTGCACCCTCTGCCATGTCGTCGACAATTTGGCTCCGTAGCAACGCGGCACTGCGGTCTTCCATCTCGGTGAACAGCGGGCTGACCTGCGCCTCAAGCGGGAAGCGGCGCAACAAGGAGGCGCAGAAAGAATGAATGGTCTGGATTTTCAGCCCGCCGGGCGTTTCGATGGCGCGTGCAAACAAGGTGCGGGCATCGCGCAGGCGCGCGGCGTCTATCGTGCCATCAACGCCAAGATCGCGCAGTTCGCCTGCGAGCGCGGCGTCCGCCTTCATCGCCCACGCGCCGAGCCGCTTGAACAAACGGTTCTGCATCTCGGATGCCGCTGCTTTGGTGTAGGTCAGGCACAAAATGTGTTGCGGCTGCACGCCATTCAACAACAAGCGCGCGACGCGATCGGTCAGCACACGGGTTTTGCCGGAACCGGCGTTGGCCGACAGCCAGGTCGACGCCGTCGGATGCGCGGCCTGAACCTGCCGCTCTGTTGCGTCATCGCGCTTCACGTCAGATCCTCCGGCAGCGGCGCATCGGTGACATCCCATTCGCCGAACCGCGAAAGTTGATCATAATCGCTGTGGTCACTGTCCTGCCGCAAGGCCCGCCGCGCGGTATAGCCCTGGTCAGCCTCTAGATAGCGGCTGATCAGAGTTTCAAATTCTTGCCAGACCTGCGCGGGCGGCAGATCGTTCAGTGGTGCAGCGACCTCCTTTGGCGTGCTGCCCAGACCGATGTATATGGCCGACACAACCTCAGCGGGGTCGATGTCGCGAAAGGCACCGTTTTCCGCCATTGCCGCCTCAAGCAGCAATTGCTTGTCAAAATAGCGCTGCTCTTTTTCGGTGGGGGGGTTGCCGGTCTTATAGTCATACAGCACCAGATCCCCCTGCCCGTTCCGGTCGATCCGATCCGCCTTGGCAGTCAGCGTAAAACCGAGCGCCGGGATCATTGCTTTGGCGTCGCGCTCAAAGGCAATGGTTTTGCCCTCGGCTTGGCGCCGGGCCTCACCCTGCAGGAAATGGCCGGCAAATTTTTCAATGCGCGCCTCCAGCAAGGCGCGCGTGGCGGGCCATGGCACGTCATGTGCCAATGTGTTGCGCGCCAGAGACATCAGGTGATCATGCGTCAGCAGGCTGCGATCGGCGCTGACGTCTTTGACGAAGGTTTCCAGAACCTCATGCACAACAATGCCCCGCAACAGGGCATCGGGCGTGCGCATCAATGGCTCCATCGGGCGCAGGCGCAGGCAATGGCGCGCGTAGATCGCATAGGGATCGCGGATCAGTTTTTTGATCTCCGTGACCGAAAGCTGCGTTGGTCGCGCGGCCACAGGCGGGCGCGGCGCTGGGCGCGGCGCGGAGTCACAGCGCGGCGCATATTCCAGCGCGCGCACCTGCGCCAGCCAATCTGCGCCACGCGCGCGCATCGCCGACAGCGCCTCTGGCCCGCCCTGCTCTGGCAGCCCGCTGAGCAGGTTGACGAGCCGGTTGATCCAGCGCGCGGGCACGGTTTCAGAATCGTCGGACCGTATGGCGCGAGTCAGCCAGACTTCCTTTGCGCCGACAGCCTGCTGAAAGTCATGCGCCGACAGGCCGATGCGCCGTTCCGGCAACAGCAGCCCGGCTTCGTGTCGCAGTTTGCGATTAAGCCAAGGATCGGGGCTTGGCGCTTCGGGCCAGCTGCCTTCGTTGAGCCCGCCGAGGATCATTACATCAGCGCCCTGCACCCGCGCCTCAAGCGTGCCCCAGATCAAGATGTCAGGGTGTGGTGCATCACGGTCGCGCACCTCGCCGCGCCGCAGGACCGACTCAAAGACATCAACGTAGTCATGCCCCATCAATTCCCCTGCAAATTCCGCGTTTTCGGCAAGATCAGAGACGATTTTTGCCGCCTCACGCCCGGCCTTTTCCTCCCAAAGTCCGCCACTGCCCTCTGCAGTTTCCGCGCCGCGTGCCAGGGTTTCGGCCCGCGCCAGATGCGCGCTGAGCCAATCGGCCAAAGCGCGCGGCTGACGGGTTTCTATGGGCACACAGAACTGCGTGATGACCCAATCCGTCCAGGTGTTGGCATCTTTGGTTGTCCCGGACCAGTGCCGCAGTTTTTCGGCGCTCGGGTAGCTCAGGCCTTTCTTGCGTAGGTAAAGCTCCAGGTCGCGGGTATGGCGCAGGTGCGTGTTACGTGCGTTGCCGGAATGGGTCAGCGGGTGTTTGAGCAAGGTCAGCAGCGCTTCCGAGGTCAGCGGCTGGGTGAACAGCGCCGCGACGTGACGCAAGAACCGACCAGGCGGGGTCAATTGCAGTGGCGTGCCGGCGGAATCATCGGGCAGGATATCCCAGCGGTCCAGTGCCGCTGTTACCTGCCGGGTCAGCATGCGGTCCGGTGTGATCAGCGCCGCAGTCTGGCCCGCGTTGGCGGCGGCGCGCAACCGCATGGCGATGGCCAGCGCCTCATCGCGCTGCGATTGCGCTTCGACGAGGGTGACACTGTTGGTTGCGGGGGTCAGATCTCCCAGATCGGGTCCTTCGCTCAGCCATTGGTCTGTGACGGGCGCGGGGCGTAAAGCAAGCGAAATCAATTTGTTACGTGGCGGGCAGGGGGCGGGGGTATCTGTCCAAGGCTGCACCTGATCGGCCGTCAGATCCAGTGTCTTCAGCACCTTGTGAAAGCGGTACTGCGGGTGATCTTCGGCGACAAGCGCATCTCCAAGCGCCTGCCAGACCGGTGCGGGGGTGTCAAAATCAAACCCCGGCAGCACCAGCGCCCCTTGCGGCAGCTTGGCCACCGCCTGCATCAGCAGCATAGTGGTGCCGCGTGACCCGGTGGAGCCAGCCAGGATCACCGGGTGCTGGGGGGGCGCGGCCTGCCATTGTGCCATCAGCGCCTCGACCACCAACCGCTGGCGGGTTTCACTGTCGGGCTGTTGATCAACATTCTGCAAAAACTGCCGCGCGATGCCAAAAAACGCCTGTGCGCGCTCCCAGTGGCCTGATTGGTCGGACACGTCGAGCGCTTCGATGGTGTCGGGCGAAACACCTTCGCCGCTCATTTCATCCATGAGGGCAGCGAGGCTGTCTGCCAGATCATAAAGCGAGGTGCGCGGCGCAAGATCCGGCTGCTGCTCTATCAGGCGCGATACCAGCTGGATCAGCTCAAATCGGCGGCGCAGCGCAGACACGGCGGGCGGAATGTCAGCCTGCTTTAGATCGCGGCCCACCGCAGTCAAAAGGTCAATGCGGGGTGCAAAACCGGGCGGCCCTTGATCGATCAATTGGCGTAAACGGCGCGCCATGCGCTGGGTGTTCACGATCAGCTGCACTTTGGCCATGGCCTCGGGCGGATGCCCGCTGAGATGGGTTCTGAGCCCGGCCAGCAGATCGGCGGGAAAATCGGCACCGGGCGGGATGCCAAAGACGCGCGCTTTGTCCAGCAGATCAAACATCTGGACGATCCAGCAGCGCTTCGGCGACGGCAATACCCTCTGGCGTGCCAACATCGCACCATTGGCCGGAATAGGGGACCCCATAGGCTGTCCCCTGCGCAATCAGCCTATCCCACAGCCGGTTGAGCGAGAATTTTTCTTCTGGGAAAGCGGCCAGCGCATCGGTCTTGAGGATTTGAATGCCGCTATAGACCATGCCAGGCCCGCGCGTGATCCGGCCATCGGCATCGAGCGTGAAATCGCCATTTCCCGCATGTGCAGAGACGTTTTCCTGCGGCACGCAGAGCAAAAGCGCCTCCATCTTCTCAGGGCGCCAGGCAGCGCGGAGCTCGGCAAACGGGTTTGGTCCGCGCCAGATCGCATCGCAATTGCTTGAGTAGACGGGCCCACCGCCAAGCTGCGGCAGCGCATGGCGCAACCCGCCACCTGTGTCGAGAATATCGGGGCTTTCGGTGCAGGTGACGACGCCGCGCGCGTGCAGGTGATCGCGCAGCCGCTCTGGTCGGTAATGTAGGTTGGCCACCACACGCTTTGGCGCGATCGCGGGCAGCAGATCCAGCGTGTGGTCAATCAGGGCGCGGCCCGCGACCTTGACCATGGGTTTGGGTTGCTGCGCCGTCAGGGCCCCCATGCGCGTGCCAAAACCGGCGGCAAAGATCATCACGGCTTCTGGATCGTCGCGCATTTCTCTTTCAACCTTTGCAGATAAGAAGGGGTCGGGGCGGGCAGGGTGCGTTGCACAAGCGGCGCAATCTCTGCCAGAACGGGGTGGGTGAGGTCACGCATCAGATAGCCCCAGACCCGGGGGATGAGATCAACGTAGTGCGCTTTGCCATCGCGTAGGCAAAGCCGGGCAAAGACGCCAAGAATACGCAGGTTTCGTTGCGCGCCAAGCAGGTGATACGCGGTGTCAAAGCTGGCCGGATCGACCCCGGTCTGCGCGACATAACGGCGGATCATGTCAGCCTCTGTTGTCAGCGATACATCGCGGCGGGCGTCTTGCAGCAGCGAGACCAGATCATAGGCACGGTGTCCGGCCATGGCGTCCTGAAAATCCAGCAGGCCGACCCGTGCGCTGCCTTGCTGTCCGGGCAACCACAAGAGGTTCTCTGCATGGTAATCGCGCTGTATCAACACATCCGCTTCGGGCACGTTTTGGGCAAGAATAGGCTCGAAAATAGCCTGAAACTCTGCCCGCATCTCTGCGTCCGGGGCGTACCAGAGCCATGGCAAACTGGCGAGTTCGGCCATCAATTTTGGCGCGTAGGTCGGCAGGTCTGAAGGCGGTGGGGTGTCGTGCAGATCACACAGCACATCAATCGCGGCCCCGTAAAGCTGGCTTTCGCTTTCCGGCCTGTGCTCTAACACCCGCGCAAATAGATCATCGCCCAGATCCTCGATCAGCAGCAGCCCATGCGTGGCATCAGCGGCCAGGATCTTGGGTGGTGACAGGCCAAGCGCACGCAAATGGTCCGCAATGCGCACAAATGGGCGCACGTCTTCGCCTTTTTCCGGCGGGGCATCCATTAGAACGGCGGTTGTGCCATCGGCGCGATGCAAGCGGTCGTAGCGGCGATTGGAGGCATCGCCGGCCAGCGGCAGGCGGCGCGCATCGCGCCACTCTGTTGCGGCCATAAAGTCCAGGATTTTGCTGTTGCGGTCACTCAAGGGGCAGGTCTTTCAGTATCTCGTGCCATTTCGGGTCGCGCCACTGCAGCGACAGGGCGCGCTCCCCAGGGGTGTCGCACATTTTCAGCGTGATCATCAGGGCATTTTCTGGTGCCAACTCGGCCAATCTGTCGGGCCATTCGACAAGGCAAATCGCGGTTTCAAAAGCTTCGGTAAGCCCTAGTTCCACCACCTCATCCGGCGTCGTCAGGCGATATAGATCGGCGTGCCAGATTTCGATATCGCCCGCCTCGTAGGTCTGAACCAATGTAAAGGTCGGGGAAGGCACATCCTCGGCATAGCCGAGACGATGCTGGATCAGCGACCGCGAAAAATGGGTTTTGCCCGCCCCGATATCGCCGGTCAAAAGGATCACGTCGCCCGCGTCAAGGCGTGCCCCCAATGCGGCAGCCCATGCGGCGGTTTTTTCCGGAGAGGTCAGGGTGGCCTGCAGGCTGCGTTGCGTCATGGCGCGAGGATACTCGCCTGTTGCCCACCTGCAAGGGCCAAGCCGCCAGTGGGCGGACATTCGTCATGTCTGTCAGGCAGATAGGTCACGAAAATATCGGATTGTCAGCGCGCAGCGGGAGGTCATCGGCCGCCACCTCAAGGCGATGGCGTGGCCAGGTGACTTCGGCAATCGCGCCACGATGCGCACGGCTGGTCGTCTTGTCGGTGCTGAGGCGCGTGCCATTGCTGAAACTAAGCCGCGCGCCGGTGCGTTCAAGCAGTGTTTTGGCGATGAACAGCCCAAGGCCCATGCCCTCATAGCCGGGGCGCTGCTTGCGCTCTGCGGTGCCGCGGCGGGTGCCGACAAAAGGGTTGCCAATGCGGCCAATGACATGCGCCGGAAACCCGCGTCCATCATCCATAATGCGGATGGTGATTGTGTCGTTGGTCCAATCTGTTTCGACCCAGACATTTTCTTTGGCAAAATCGACCGCGTTTTGCACGAGGTTGCGCAGGCCGTGGATGATCTCTGGGCGGCGCAGCACAATCGGTACATTGCCGAGCGAAGACTGGGTGATGTCTTCATTAAAGTTCAGGTTCTTGCCGCGGTTCAGATGGGGTTCGGCTGCTTCTTCGATCAATGTCAGCAAGGGCGCGCGCCGCAACTGCAGATCATCTTTGCCCGCGCGCCCCATCGAGCGCAGGATATCGCGACAGCGATCCGCCTGTTGTTTGATCAAGGCCGCATCATCGTAGAGTTCTGGCTGATCTGTAAGCTCTTCCATCAATTCGCCACTCGTGAGTTTGATGGTCGCCAAAGGCGTGCCCAGTTCATGCGCGGCAGCGGCCACAACCCCGCCCAGATCGGTCAATTTCTGTTCGCGGGCCAGTGCCATTTGCGTCGCGGCCAAGGCTTCGGACATCGAGGACATTTCCGACACAACGCGCCGCGCATAAAGCGATGAAAACACAATGGCGATCAGGATCCCCGCCAGATTGCCGTAAAGGAAAATATCAGGGATGCCTAAGATGACCCCCTGTTCACTGCGCAGCGGCAGGTGAAAATGCGTCATCAAGCTGATCAGAACGGTGGCCACGGATCCCAACGTTACGGTGGTGGGCACCGACAATGAGGCCGCCGAAATGGTCACAGGGCCAACAATCAGGATGGAAAATGGGTTGTTCAGCCCCCCGGTCAAAAACAGCAGAAAGCACAGTTGCAAAATATCAAACAGCAGCATGGCCGCGTTTTCGGTTTCTGACAGCAGCTTGTTTTCCGGAAAGACCAGCGTCGCCGCGATGTTCCCGGCCATCGAGACGGCAACAGCGAGGTAACACAACAGGTAGTTCAGCTGCATCTGAAACAGGAACTGCGCGATCAAAAGGGCGATGATCTGCCCGATAATCGCGATCCAGCGGACGGTAATAATGGTGCGCAGACGGATCCAGTTGCTGCGCATCTGCCCGGAAAGAATGTCTGATGAAAGCTCGGTCATGGGGCCTCGGCGTTGTGTCAGATCAGTGATATGGTGCGCCGGGCGGTTTGACAAAT
This sequence comes from Cognatishimia sp. SS12, assembly GCF_028369055.1. Taxonomy (GTDB): domain Bacteria; phylum Pseudomonadota; class Alphaproteobacteria; order Rhodobacterales; family Rhodobacteraceae; genus Cognatishimia. The sequence goes on from NZ_JAQNCZ010000002.1 coordinate 225,318, forward strand.
ACTGTGCGGGCCTGCGATGGATTGGCGCGGCTACGCAAATGTGACCCACGGGCGCTTGAGGTGGGGGGTGTTTCTCCGTACATCCGCAGCCATATTGGAATATGCGCACATCGAGGAAGCTAACATGATCAAACTGATCGCAGGAACGTCAACCGTCGCCATGATCGCGTTGATGGGCGGGATCTGGTATCTCACCAATCCTTCGGATGCGGATCAATTCGCCGACTGCCGCGCCAGCGCCGTGGCGGGCGGCAGTGGCGCGATTGGTGGACCGTTTGAGTTGGTGCGCGAAGACGGCGTGACCGTGACCGATGCCGAGGTGATCACCGCGCCAAGCCTGCTGTATTTCGGCTATACGTTCTGCCCGGATGTCTGCCCGCTGGATGGCGCACGCAATGCCGAAGCGGTCGATGTGCTTGAGAGCCAGGGCATTCAGACAACGCCGGTGATGATCACCATTGATCCCGCGCGCGACACGCCCGAGGTGATGGCGGAATATACCGATTATCTGCATCCGCGCATGATTGGTCTGACCGGCAGCGAACAGCAGGTCAAGGCCGCCTCGCAGGCCTATAAAACCTATTACAAAAAGCAGCCGGCCGACGATGATTTCTATCTGATGGATCATTCGACCTTCACCTATCTGGTGCTGCCCGAGCATGGCTTTGTCGAGTTTTTCCGCCGCGACCTAAGCGCGGAGCAAGTGGCAGAAACCGTCAGCTGCTTTGTCAAAAACGCCTAATTTGGCCGCGCGTTTGACGCAGCATATTGCGCGAGCTATTTCTAAAAAGACGCTCTTGTTTCGGAAGGATGCACATGGCGGAGACCCCTCAGAACCACATCGGCCCGGATAAATCTCTGCTGCTGGTGGATGATGACGAACCATTTCTGCGTCGTCTGGCAAAGGCAATGGAAAAGCGCGGGTTCGAAGTTGAAACCGCCGGCTCCGTAGTTGCGGGCCGCGCCATTGCGACCGCACGGCCCCCGGCCTATGCCGTGGTTGACCTGCGGCTTGAGGATGGCAACGGGCTGGATGTGGTCGAAGTGTTGCAATCCAAGCGCGAAGATTGCCGCGTCGTCGTCTTGACGGGCTATGGCGCGATTGCCACCGCTGTGGCGGCGGTCAAGATCGGCGCGACCGATTACTTGTCAAAGCCCGCGGATGCGCAGGACATCGTCAATGCGCTGCTGCAGAATGAAGGCGAGATGCCGCCGCCGCCTGAAAACCCCATGTCAGCGGACCGGGTGCGGTGGGAGCATATCCAGCGCGTCTATGAGCTGTGCGATCGCAACGTTTCTGAAACCGCGCGACGTCTGAACATGCACCGGCGGACCCTGCAGCGGATCTTGGCGAAACGCAGCCCGCGCTAGATCGTCAGATCATAGCGTTTCCAGATTTTGTCAACGCGCGCGCCGTTGTCGAGCTTTTGATTGGGCAGGTGGCGGTAGGTCTCAAACCCGCGACTTTGATAGTAAGCGAGGCCACCGGCATTGTCGGCACGAATGATGGCGTGCAGGGTTTGCGCCCCTGCGGCCTTGGCGGCGCCGCGCGTTTTGTCAAACAGCGCTGAGCCGATACCGAGCCCGGTTGCGCCGGGTTTGACAAAACTATTGATGTCCAGCGCTGCGCTCGGAAGATCGGCATGGGGCTCGAGCCATTGAAACCCCAGAATGTCGCCGGTTTGCGTTTCTGCCACATGCCAGATCGACCCAGAAATAGCCATTTTCGCGCGCATATCTGCGGTGGTGATCTCGGTGACATAGGCAGTGGTGCCGCCGATAGAAATGATTTCATTGAGAAGATCGGCCATCGGTCGGGCATCAAGCGGCGCCGCAGCGCGCACAAGGATCTTGGTCATTTCAGATCTTTCAGCAGCGCGTGATGGCGGTCGGTGAAGGCACGGCGCACCTCGACCGGGGGCCTGAGGGTGATGTCCAGCCCATCGATCAGCCCAGGTTTTGGTGCCCCAAAGAATTTGCTGGCTTCGCGTTCCGAAAACCCGGCGATCTGCGTCGCCTCCATATAGGCGCTGACCTTATCGGCGCGTTTGATCTGCGCCTTGATGGTTTTCGGCAGCATCGCTGGCAGACCGAAGCGGATGTGAATGGCGGCCATCAGCCGCTCTTCCAGGTCGCCATAGTCGGGGCCAACCGCGGCCTTGACCGGCGAAATCATGTCGCCAATCACATATTCGGGCGCATCATGCAGCAGGGCCGCAAGCCGGTATTTGGCCGGGGCTTTGGGGTACATGCGCCCATAGAGCGTTTCAACCAGCAAGGAATGTTCGGCAACGGAATAGGGGTAATCGCCAGCGGTCTGCCCATTCCAGCGCGCCACAAAGGCAAGGCCATGGGCAATATCTTCAATCTCGATATCCACCGGGGTCGGGTCCAGCAGGTCAAGCCTGCGCCCCGAGAGCATTCTTTGCCATGCACGTGCCATGAAAGCGCCTGTCACTGAGATCACATTTGGGCGGAGTGTTCTTCAGCGCCGCCCAAGATTCAATGCAGCGCGGGAAAATTTCCGAAAAAAACTGCCCCAGCGGCTGAGGCTCGGCGTCCTGTCGTGAAGAGCGTTTCATGCGAGGGGGTGCATGAAATGACATGTCAATTGTGCCACAAAATAAGGCTTTTTCCAACGGTCGCGTTGAAAAATCGCGAAGTTTCAGGCATTATGAGACTATCAGGATCACTGCTGCCGACGAAGCTGTGAAGCCGTGTGCTTTGTTTTTTTACACAAGTGATCCGATATTTACCTGAGGGGGCACAGGCTGTCTCAGGGTGTGCCCTTCTCACATGTCACCGCCGGTTTTCGTGCCGGATCAACCCATGGGAAGGAGAGTACAATGTTCAAACGAGTGATGGGCGCCGGGCTTTTGTTCGGCATGGCAGCGACCGCGCCGCCGGCACATGCAAGCAACTGTGGTATGCGAGACGCTGTGGTGGATCGGCTGCAAAGCAAATATTCCGAAAGCCTGACCGCTGGCGGCCTGCAAGGGTCGCGCAATATGCAAACCATGGTCGAAGTCTGGGCCTCTGAGGCGACGGGCACGTTCACGGTCATTCTGACCAACCCGCAGGGGATTTCCTGCGTTGTGGCAACGGGGACAGATTTTTTCACGCGGGATGCGCCCGTGGTTCCGGATGGTGTCAAAAGCTGAGGGCACTCTAGGCCCCAATTTTGACCTGCCATTGCCCGGTGCGGCATGCAGTGCTATCTGACGCCAAACTTTCTATGGCAAGGAGCACGGCGCGATGCCGACGGACTATATTATCAAGGATATTTCCCTGGCTGAATTTGGCCGGAAGGAACTCGATATCGCCGAAACCGAAATGCCAGGCCTGATGGCGCTGCGCAAGGAATATGGCGACAGCAAACCATTGCAAGGCGCGCGGATCGTTGGGTCATTGCATATGACCATTCAGACAGCGGTTTTGATCGAAACGCTGGTCGCGCTGGGCGCGGATGTGCGCTGGGCCTCATGCAACATTTTCTCAACCCAAGACCATGCGGCTGCCGCGATTGCGGCGGCGGATATTCCGGTTTTCGCCATCAAGGGCCAAAGCCTGGAAGAGCATTGGGATTATCTGGATAAATCTTTCCTATTCCCGGAAGGCCCGAACCTGATCTTGGATGATGGCGGTGACGCCACGCTTTACATCCTCTTGGGGGCACGCGCCGAAGCGGGCGAAGACATCATCCCGGTGCCTTCCTCGGAAGAGGAAGAAGTGATCAAGGCGCAGATCGCCAAGCGTATGGCAGCAAGTCCAGGCTGGTTCACCAAGATGCGCGATCAGATCAAAGGCGTTTCCGAGGAAACCACCACCGGCGTCAACCGCCTCTATCAACTGGTGAAAGACGGCCACCTGCCGTTCCCGGCGATCAATGTGAACGATTCTGTCACCAAGTCGAAGTTCGACAACAAATACGGCTGTAAGGAATCGCTGGTGGATGGCATTCGCCGCGCGACCGACACTATGATGGCCGGCAAAGTTGCCGTGGTTTGTGGCTATGGTGACGTGGGCAAGGGGTCCGCTGCCTCCCTGCGCGGCGCGGGGGCACGGGTGAAAGTCACCGAAGTTGACCCGATCTGCGCGTTGCAGGCGGCGATGGACGGGTTCGAAGTGGTCCTGCTGGAAGACGAAGCGCCAAGCGCGGATATTTTCATTACGACCACCGGCAACAAAGACGTCATCCGCATTGAGCACATGCGCGCAATGAAGGACATGGCGATCGTCGGCAACATCGGCCACTTTGACAATGAAATCCAGGTCGCAGCCCTAAAGAACCACAAGTGGACCAACATCAAGGAACAGGTCGATATGATCGAGATGCCCTCGGGCAATCGCATCCTCCTCTTGTCCGAAGGCCGCCTGCTGAATCTCGGCAACGCGACTGGCCACCCTTCCTTTGTGATGTCTGCGTCCTTCACCAACCAGGTTCTGGCGCAGATTGAACTTTGGACCCGAGGCGAAACCTACAAGAACGACGTCTATATCCTGCCCAAACATCTGGATGAAAAAGTCGCGCGCTTGCATCTGGATCGCATCGGCGTCAAGCTGACCAAGCTGGACAAAGAACAGGCTGATTATATCGGCGTCACGCCCGAAGGCCCGTTCAAGCCAGAGCATTATCGCTACTAAGGAGCAGCCATGCGCATCATCGTTCACGGCGTCGGAGCAATCGGTGGCGTCGTGGCCGCGGCCTTGGCCCATTCCGGCGTGGCTGTAATCGGCATTGCCCGTGGTGCGCAGCTTCAGGCGATACAAAACGCGGGGCTCACGCTCCGCGCGCCCTCCGGGGATATCCACGCGGAATTTTCCTGCGTGGGGTCCCCTTCTGAGATAGCGTTCGCCAAGGATGACGTCATTCTGCTGGCGGTCAAAACGCAAGATACCCATCAGGCGCTGGCGGATCTGCGCGCCGCCGGGGTGGCAGAGCAACCGATTTTCTGCCTGCAAAACGGCGTTGAAAATGAGCGCATCGCCCTGCGCAGCTTTCCGAATGTGCATGCCGCGACCGTCATGATGCCCGCGAGCTATCTGAAGCCCGGCGAAGTTGTCACCTATGGCACGCCCTGTTTTGGCATGCTTGATATCGGGCGGTACCCGGGCGGCTCTGATACTGCCGATGAGCAGCTCGCCAAGGTCCTGTGCGCGGCAAATATCGAAACCTTTGTGTCCGATGACATCATGGCCGCCAAATATGGCAAGCTCCTGATGAATACGGTGAACATGGTTGATGCGCTATTGGGGTTTGGCAATGACTTTGGCGACTTCCCGGAGCGTCTGCGCGCCGAAGCGGTGGCCGTTTATCAAGCAGCGGGCATTTCGTTCAATGAAGTCAAAGACGATCCGAGGCGGCAGGCTTTCTTGCAGCTGACGGATGTGGATGGCGCGCCGCGGCTTGGGGGATCCACCGCGCAAAGCCTGGCGCGCGGCACTGGGTCGATCGAGACCGATTATCTAAACGGTGAAATTGTACTGCTTGGCCGTCTTCACGGGGTGCCAACACCCTTAAACACGCGCCTCATGGCGCTGGGTACAGAGGTGTCGCGCAAGGGAACATCTGCTGGGACAATGACCTTGGCGGAGCTCAAGGACTTGATCGACGGGGCATAGACCCTCGACCGAAAGGCTGGTCGCATTATATGGAACCGGAGGCCCCGAAAATGCGGCATGGTGTTCTGCGATCCGTTGCGCAGCTGATATTCAACCTTGGAATTTACGGCCTGTTGATGGCCGCTTTGTTGTTTCACCCACAGAGCAACCTGCCACGTGAATGGAATCCCTTTGAAACATTGCGCATTGCGGATCCTGTGACGCCGCTCACGTCGTGGCGGCTGGACCGTGTGCTGTCAGATCCTCTGGCCTGTCGCGCCGTTCTGCTGGACCATGACACGGATATTTCAGTTTTGCCCCCAAAGATCGCGGATGAAAATTGCGGCATCGACAACAGGCTCACCCTGCGTCGCTTGGGGCGCGCGCAGGTCGCCCCCTTTGAAACCAGCTGCGGTGCGGCGTTGCGTCTGGCCATGTGGGAGGCGCATTCGGTGCAGCCATTGGCGCGCGAATTCCTGGGGGTGCCCGTGGCGCGGCTGACGCATTTTGGCAGTTATTCCTGCCGCAAAATCCGGACGACGCGCGGCCCCTCAGACAGGTGGAGCAGCCATGCCACCGCCAGCGCGGTTGATATCTCGGGCGTCGTTTTGGCGGATGGCCGGGTGCTGAGTTTGCTGCAGAATTGGGATGACACCGGACCGGAGGGGCGATTTTTGCGCGCCCTTCACACGGGTGCCTGCCGCTGGTTTGAACAAGCGCTGGGCCCGGATTACAACAGGCTGCACGCCGATCACTTCCACCTGCAGAGCGGTGGCTGGCCCATCTGCCGCTGATCAGAGGGACAGCACCGGGGCAAAAAAGCGGAACCAGGCTGATCGGTCATGCGTTACTTCATATCGGTTTTCAGTAACACATTCATTTATAAAAGAAATTTCTATGAATTTCGGAACGATCATGACCGCGGATCGTTGGTCTGTCACGCAACAACAAGTTGGAGATTTGACATGACCATTAAGAACACACTGCTGACGACCGCCGCTATCCTGTCGCTGTCCGGTGCAGCCATCGCTGGCACCGAAGCTGCCACCAGCGCAAGCGCAACGGGTGACGCGATGATTGAAACCAACGACACTGGCGTGTCGGCGGATACAATGGCATCTGTCGAAGGTGAGGCGTCGGTTGATGCAGACTCTGGTGATGCTGGCACAACCAAGCTGAAAACGGGCACCGCGACAATTGCGGCCGCCGAAGCCGAAGGTGACGTTAACGGCAAAGCCAAATACGACGCTTTTGTCGGCATGACGGTTGCCGAAATTCTGGGGATGGAAGTTGAATCGCAGGGCGGCGAGATTGTCGGTGAGATCGACTATGTCGTCAAAGCAGACGATGGCTATTCCGCTGTGATTGGTATTGGCGGCTTCCTGGGGCTGGGCGAATACACCGTTTCGCTGCCGCTGGAGAACTTTGAGCTGCAGGACAGCAAGCTGAAGCTGAATTCCGAAACCGAAGCAGAGCTGAAAGCGATGCCAGAGGTGGACGAAAGTGAGCTGAACGAACTGGACGGCGATTTCATCATCAGCTGATCCCAGCACGGATGAGCGCTTGCGCGCGCCCCGGCCCGGCATTGCCCGGCCGGGGTTTTCTGTTTCGCGCGCTTTAGGGGGAAATAACCTTGAATGTTTTCCTTTGTGAATTGCCGTGCAGCCCCTAATGTTTGCCATAAGGGGGCGGTCCCCGAATTTTGTGACTGGGAGAGTACTATGGGAAAACGCGACGATTTGATCGCGCAATATGCGGAAGACCTGCGCAACAAATGTGGCATGGAGCCAGACATGGATCTGTTGACCAAAGTCACCATTGGCTGTGGTCCTGCGATTTATGATGCGGATGCCTCAACCGTTGCGGCCACCCAAGAGGGTGAGCTGGAAACCGTGAAAAACAATTTCCTGATCAAGAAACTGGGTTTGTCTGACGGGCCTGCGCTGTCAGAGGCGATTGATGCGGTCATCGAAACCTATGGCCGGTCTGAGCGGAACAAATACCGCGCAGTGGTTTACTATATGTTGACCAAACATTTCGGCAAAGAATCTGTCTACGGCTGATCTGACGCCGGATCGACCGTCAGCATGAGACATGAGGCCGGGCATCGCCCGGCCTTTCTATGTTCAGAACAGCGTCAACACGATGCCCATCACCGTGCAGCCAAAGGTGGCATAGCCGCCGTCAATCAGAATGAGTTTCCGGGATTTGCCCGCAAACGAGTAATTGGTGGCAATCCAAGGCGTCGCCAGAAACAGGCCAATCCCCAGCCCGGCCACCAGCCCTTTGCCAACACCTTCGATCCCAGCAAGGGCAAAGATATGCCGCATCATGCCAGCAACGATAATCAGGCAGACCATCGAAATGAGATAAGGCACCTTGTCGTCGGAATTGGCCGGTCGTCCATCTTCGCCAACCTCGATCTCGGCTGCGGTCATCCAAGGTTTTGCCAGGCTCATGTACCAGACCGCGCCAAAGGCAAAGGCCGCAACAGCGGCGACAATCACATTGATGAATTCCATTTGAGGCTCCCTCAGATCATTGAATATCAGGAGTATGCCCAAATATAGTGGGTCCGCCTAGTCTGTAATACCGCCCATTGTGGTAATGACGGCCCATTCGTCGGCTGTGACAGGCTGGACGGACAGGCGGGAATTCTTGACCAGAACCATGTCGGCAAGGCGCGGATCCCCCTTGATATCCTCAAGGCGAACGGGCACCGGCAAACCGCGGACCGCTTTGATGTCCACGCACTCCCACCGCTCATCATCGGTGGTCGAATCTTGGTGCGCCTCAGCGATCACCTCGACGATGCCAACCACGGATTTTTCCTTTTGCGAGTGATAGAAAAATCCGCGGTCGCCGATTTGCATCTCGCGCATGAAATTGCGCGCTTGGTAATTGCGCACGCCGTCCCATTCTTCGCCCGTGTCCCCTTTGGCAACCTGGTTGTCCCAGCTCCAGGTGGAGGGTTCGGATTTGAACAGCCAATAGCGCATCAGCCAATCACCTTGTTCCAGGCGATGATTTCGACGCTTTGAAACAGATCAGCCTTTTTATAGGGGTCTTCTGCCGCCCAGGCCTGCGCTGCCGAGATATCATCCATCTCAAGCACAATCAGCGAGCCGCACATATTGCCATCTGCGTCCAAAAACGGGCCGGCCATTTCCACTGCATCCGTGGCTTTCAGATAGGCCACATGCGCGTCGCGGTTGGCCTTGCGGATCTCAAGCGCGCCGGGTTTGTCTTTGGCAATCAGGGCAAAACGCATGTTATTCCTCCTTGGGGGGGCGCGACAAAAGTTGGCTCATAGCCTCGCGCACCTTTAGTTTTCCGTCAAGCAGGGCCACCACGGCCTCTGTGATCGGCATTTCAATGTTCAACTCGCGGCTGCGCAGCAAGGTGGCGCGGGCGGTGGCGGCCCCTTCGACGGTGATCGTGTTGTCAAAATCGGCCCCGGATCCCAGGGCAAAGCCAAACTGATAGTTGCGTGACTGCGCCGAGGTGCAGGTCAGCGTCAGATCGCCAAAACCCGACAGACCGGACAGGGTATCTGGCTCTGCACCGAGCCGCTGCGCCATCCGTTTCATTTCGGCATAGCCGCGTGTCATCAAAGAGGCGCGCGCGCTGTCACCAAGCCCGGCCCCCATGGCCGCCCCGCAGGCAATCGCCATCACATTCTTGAGCGCGCCGCCAAGTTCCGCGCCGATGGTATCGGTGGTGCGGTAAATGCGCAGGTTGGGTGTGGTCAGCTGCATCTGCAGCGCCGCCCCGCGGTCAGCATCTTGACAGGCCAGGGTCAGCGCGGTGGGCAGGCCACGCGCGATATCAGCGGCAAAACTGGGTCCGGTCAAAATGGCGGCAGTGGTGCCCGGCGCTTCTTCTTGCAAGATCGCAATCGGGCCTTTGCCGCTGGTCAATTCGATGCCTTTGCAGCAGGCCACCAGGGTTTTGCCGGACCAGTCTGGCGCGGCTTTCAGCGCCGCGCGCAGCCGTTGCATCGGCGCGGCAATCAAGATGACATCGCTGTCCAGATCCGCCAGGTTTGACGTGCAGGTGATGCTCTCCGGCAGGGGCACACCGGGCAGGCGGCGGGCATTTTCGCGGCTGTTTTGCATGTCGCTTGCATGCGCTGTGTCCCGCGCCCAAAGCGTCACAGGCACGCCCGCAAGACCCAGAGAAATTGCCAGTGATGTGCCAAAGGCCCCAGCGCCCAAAATGCCGATACTCATGCCTTTGCCCCTTTCTTGCCGCTGCCCAGCAGGGCCGGGGCGCGTTGATCCAGTGGCCATCGTGGCCGCGCGGCAAGACGCATGTCATCGCGGTTTCCCGCGCGAAAACGCTCAAGCCCCGCATAGGCAATCATCGCGGCGTTATCCGTGCAAAGCGCCAGTGGCGGCGCGGTAAATTCTGTGCCATGCGCGTCGCACACCGACAGAAGCGCCGCGCGAATGGCCTGATTGGCCGCCACGCCGCCCGCCACGGCCAGTACCGGTTGCGCCGGGTTTTCGGCCAGATAAAGCGTCAGCGCGCGTTCGGTTTTTTTGCAGAGCACATCCACCACTGCCGCCTGAAACGAGGCGCAGAGATCGGCGCGATCTTGTTCGGTCAGACCGGATTTTTCAGCAACAATTGCATCCCGCGCGCGCAGCAAAGCTGTCTTCAACCCCGAAAAGCTCAGATCGCACCCGGGCCGGTCGAGCAGGGGCCGGGGCAGGGCAAAACGTCTCGCATCACCCGATTTTGCCGCCTGTTCCACCGAGGGGCCGCCGGGTTGCGGCAAGCCAAGCAGGCGCGCGGTTTTGTCAAAGGCCTCGCCCGGCGCGTCGTCAATCGTGCCGCCCAGTCGCGTGAATTTTTCCGGCCCATGCGCGATCAGAAACTGGCAGTGCCCACCGCTGACCAGCAGCATCAGGTAAGGAAAGGCGACTTGATCTGTCAGGCGCGGCGTCAGCGCATGACCGGCCAGGTGATTGACACCGATCAGTGGCAGGTTCAGCCCAGCGGCCAGCCCTTTGGCGCACATCACGCCCGACAGCACGCCACCGATCAGCCCCGGCCCCGCGGTCACGGCGATGGCGTCGACCTCTGCCAAACGCACGCCGCTGGCCGCCAGCGCCTCTTCGACACATATGTCGAGCTTTTCCGCATGGGCACGGGCCGCAATTTCGGGCACCACACCGCCAAAGGCGGCGTGCAGATCGTTCTGGCCGTGCACGACAGAGGCGAGGATTTCGGGCGCAGCCCCCCGACTTTGGCGCACAATCGCGGCAGCCGTGTCGTCACAGCTGCTTTCCAAACCAAGGATGGTATAGGTATCCTGCATGTTCATCGCCATTGCGTCAGTCTTATAGCGCAGGTAACACCGTAAAGCGCTGTAAACAATGGGGCAGCCATGACTCAGAGACCACCCTTGGTGCTTTTGACCCGGCCCGCCGAACGGGCCCAGCAATTTGCAACACAGTTAACGGCGCGGGGTTGGAATGGCCCGCTTCTCTGTGCGCCCCTGCAAGAGGTTGCGCCCACTGAGACACCCGCAAGCCTGCGCGAAGGCGAGGCGGCGATATTCAGCTCTGCGACAGCTGTCGCCATGGTGCCGCCCGAGCTCTCGCGCCGCGCTGCGCCAGCCTATTGTGTTGGGGTGCATACCACCGCTGCGGCGCGCGCAGCGGGCTGGCAGGCCGATATGTATGGCGCAACCGCCGATGCCCTGGTGGCGCGGCTGATCGCGAAGCCGCCAAAGAAGGCGCTTGTGCATCTGCGCGGCAGATACAGTCGCGGCGCCATTTGTGCCCGGCTCACGGCAGCGGGGTTATCCGTGCGCGAAAGCGTCATCTATGCACAGCGGGCGCTTGCGCTCAGCGCAGAGGCCAGCGCGGCGCTTTCGGGGCGTGATCCGGTGATTGTGCCGCTTTTTTCACCACGCAGTGCCGCCCTTTTTGCCAAATCCGCGCCGGGCAACGCCCCGCTTTGGATCGTTTCAATGAGCGAGGCGGTGCAAGCAGAGCTGGATGGAATGCCTATTGCGCGCCATGTGGTTGCAAAAACGCCTGACGCTGCCAGTATGTTGGATGCAATATTTAATTTAGGCGATGCAGCTTGACGCATTGAGTACCGGGGCATCCTTGCCTAGCTTGAGTGTAAGCGCTTGAAATATGGATTCGAAAGGGTGGTGGAACGTGGCAAAGGCAGACAAGACCGACACGTCGTCCGAAGACGAAAAGTCAGAGCAAAGCAAGGCACCGCAGCCCCCGAAGGATGAGATCTTGGATGCTGAGGTGGTCGAAGAAACCCCTGGGCCATCTGCGGATGACGCTGCGGATGACACGCCCTCTGCTGACACGGACGCGGCGCAGCCCGACCAGGATGATGCCGCGGCAAAAGTGGTTGATGATCCATCCTCCGAAGATCTTTCTGAGGCAGGGGCCTCTTTTGTGATGGTCGATATCCCCGAGACTGAGCGTGAGACCGAGGCTGAGACTGACACAGAGGACGCCGCCACGCAGGAGACCGCCGCTGACGCAGACCCTGAAAGCGATGTCGTTCCCGCCCCGATCCCACCTGTCAGCGAAGCCCCACAGACGGTCAAGAAAACCGGCTTTGTGCCCGTGTTTCTGGGCGGCGTGGTGGCGGCTGCGCTTGGGTTTGGTGCGGCGCAATACATCGGCCCCTTGTTTGAACAGCCTGACGAACAAGTCACGGCACTAGAGGCGACCCTGACTGCGCAGAGCGCGCAACTTGAGAGCGTGCTGACCCAACAATCAGACCTGATGGCGCAGCTTGAGGCGGCCCGCGGTCAAGCCACGCAAACCACAGCCTCGATCGAGGGTTTGACGGCCTCAGTTGCGGCGGTGAATGATCGGATCGACGATGCGGCGGAGGCATTGGTCACGCTGGATGGGCGGCTGACCGCTTTGGAAAAGCGCCCGATCACACAGGGTTTGCCCTCGTCGGCAATCGATGCCTATGAGCGCGAGCTGGAGGCCTTGAAAGCCTCCGTTGCGGCGCAGCGCGAAGAAGCGGCCAATATGGAGGCCAACGCCAAATTGACGGCGCAGCAGGCTCTGGCCCGCGCGGCGCTGTCGCGGGTGTTGGCGGCGCTGGATTCAGGTGCGCCCTATCGCACAGCGCTGGCGGATTTCACCGGCGCAACCGGGCGGACCGCGCCCGATGCGCTGGCGGAACACGCGGATACTGGCGTGCCAACCCTGGCAGAGCTGCAGGCGGCCTACCCGCCAGCGGCGCGCGCAGCGCTTGCTGCCGCACGGCAAGCTGCGCCGGATGCGGATGACGGCAATCGCGTGACGTCGTTCCTGCGCGCGCAACTTGGGGCGCGTTCTGTGACGCCGCAGGATGGTGAGGGGGCGGATGCCATCCTCAGCCGTGCCGAAGATGCCCTGCGCGCGGGGCGCGTGACCGACGCGCTTGCGGAACTGGCGCGTCTGCCCGAAGCGGCGCAGCCCGCGCTGGCGGATTGGCAAAGCCAGGCACAAAGCCGGCAAGAGGCTTTTGCCGCTGGTGATGCTTTGTCCCAAGATTTGAACGCTAACTAAAGGTCTGCTGATGCTCTGGTCTCTTACCAAAATTCTGTTTTTTGTGGTGTCCATCGCGTTGCTGGCCTTGGGGGCCGGATATCTGATGGAAAGCGACGGCGGCGTCATGGTGACGGTGGCCGGCGTGGAATATACGCTGACGCCCCTGATGTCGGCGATTGCGCTGGTGGTGTTGGTTGTCGCTCTGTGGATTTTGCTCAAACTTGCCTCGTTCAGTGTCGCGGTGCTGCGGTTTCTCAATGGGGATGAAACCGCGATCACCCGCTATTTTGACCGCAATCGCGAACGGCGCGGCTATCAGGCCCTGACCGAGGGGATGATGGCGCTTGCGTCCGGCGAGGGTCATATGGCGATGGACAAGGCGCGCAAGGCCGAGCGGCTGCTGCGCAAGCCCGAGCTGACCAATCTTGTCACGGCGCAAGCCGCCGAGGTGGCCGGTGATCGGCGCAAGGCCGAGCAGGTTTATAAACGTTTGCTCAAAGACGATACGACCCGCTTTGTCGGGGTGCGCGGTCTGATGAAGCAAAAGCTTGATGAAGGCAAAACCGATGTGGCGATGAAGCTGGCCAAGGCTGCGTTTGCCTTAAAGCCGCGCCATATTGAAACGCAGGACCTGTTGCTGAAACTGCAGGCCGAGCAGAAAGATTGGTCCGGCGCGCGTGAGACGTTGAATGCCAAGCTCAAACATGGGGCCATTCCAAAGGATCTGCACAAGCGCCGCGATGCGGTGCTGGCGCTCTCGGAGGCGCGGGATCTCGCGGCGGCGGACACTTCGATTGAAATGCGCGAAGCCTCGATCGAAGCCAACAGACTGTCCCCTGATCTCATTCCCGCCGCTGTGCTGGCGGCCAAAGGCTATATCGCGCAGGACAAACCAAAATACGCAACGCGCGTTCTCAAGAAGGCGTGGGATGCGCAGCCACACCCGGATCTGGCGGCGACCTTTGCCCAGATCGCACCCAATGAAACCCCGGCAGAGCGCCTGAAACGTTTTGGTGCCTTGATCAAGTCGACACCGGATCATCCCGAAACCCGGATGCTTCTGGCCGAGCTGAACATCGCCGCCGAAGATTTCCCCGAAGCGCGCCGCGCACTTGGCGACTTGGTCACGGAAAACCCGAATGCGCGGAACTTGACCATTATGGCGGCCATTGAACGGGGCGAGGGTGCGGATGACGCCGTGGTCAAAGGCTGGCTGGCGCGCGCACTGAGCGCGCCGCGTGGCCCTGCCTGGACCTGTGACAACTGTCACAATATCCATACCGAATGGGTGCCGGTTTGCGAAAACTGCAACAGTTTTGACACGCTCGCCTGGAAAACACCGCCAACGGCAGATGTCCCCAATGGGCCAGGCACCGAAATGCTGCCCTTGATCGTTGGACAGCCCGAAGCGCCCTATGCTGCAGAGGATCCGGCTGAGGAGGGCGAAGATTTTTCCGCTGCCGAGACGCAGAAATAGGCTTGTAAAACGTGGGCGCGATGCTAAGAAACGCGCCCATGCAGTCTTGCATTGGCCGCTGTAGCTCAGCTGGTAGAGCACGTCATTCGTAATGATGGGGTCGTAGGTTCGAGTCCTATCAGCGGCACCAATCCCACAAACCGCTTGCGCAATCGGCTGCGGCCGCTTTGGCAAAAGCTTGATTGGGACATCTGCGTAGATCACAGTATCATCTAAGTTGTCACGGCAATGCAGGATGGTGCGGATGAAGATAGGCCGGTTGTTTATTGCGTCGATTTTTGCGCTTGGGTTGCTCGCGGTTGTCCCGGACGTCCATGCCGATGAAACCGTCGCCGCCAAGGTCACGCAAGACTATCAAAGCGAAATGGAACGTTTGCGTCTGCTGGCTGCCAGCAACGCGGATCAGTTCGCAGCGGCCAGCGCAGATCTTCGGTCTGAGCTTGAGAAACAGATTGGAGTCTCAGAGGAAAGCGCGGTCAAATCTGACAAGCTTGCGGATCGATACCGCCGGTTGGCCGCCGCCGCTGAGGCGGCCGCGCGCGACCGGCAGCGCGCCGCGCAAACAAGCGAAGACAATGCCAAAGAATTCAAGGATGGCGACAGCTTCAAGGCGCTGCTTTTGGAATCGGCGCAGAATGATCGGATCAGCGCAACAGAGGCGCAGGATCGTGCGGACAGCCGCCGAAAACTTGCTGTAGAGTGGCGCGGGCGGGCCGAGCAGCAGCGCGCCCGTGTTGCGGCCCTCAGAGCGCAGATCGCCGCGCTGGAGCGGCTGGCGACCGTGCCAGACACTGCGCCACAGCCGGCAGCCGCGCCGCAACCGGAAGCGCCGGAAAACACGCTGGAGGCGCTTTTCAATCCCGAAGATGGCGCCCACCCCGGTTTTGAGGTGGCGGATGTGCTTGGCCTTTGGCGACCGAAATCCGGGCCGCAATTCCCGATGGCCATTGTGCAAAAGCGCCCAGGCGATGAGGCTTTCCCCTATGATCTGCAAATCCACACCTCCGGGCGGGTCTGGGAGGCTACGTTCACCGGGTTTCCGGCCGGTGACATAGGGCGCTCGCAGCAGGCGCGGATCGTTGCGACTTATACGCCGCAGCCCGCCGAGATGAACCCGGACATACCCGATTGGGTCACGGCGATTATCGACGGGCATCTCAAGTGGCGTCTTGAGATTGACGAAACCGGATCGCTGTTTGATCCAAAACTCCGGGTCAAATGGTACCGGGGCGAAGTGCGCTGGACCGAGGGGGAGGATCGCACGGCCTGGGTCGAAGGCGATGGCGTTCCGCTGGTCTATGAGATGGAATTTGAGCCACTGATCGATGTGACACTGGGGCAGGCGGCTGTGCTTTGGCTTGAACCTGTTGAGCGGCGCGGTCGCGTTCAGGTTGGCGCAAACCCAACAGAAACGGATTATGTCGCCAAACGCATCACAGATCTGATCAAGCACCAGCCCTTCAAGATCAAAGTCAAATTGCCAATTGAACTGGCCAAGGAACGCGGCCCCAAGCTGACGGTGAAAATCGAAGGTCTGAAAGGCGGCGATACAAACGAATTTGAACTGATCGGCCCAACGGTCACGCGCATCACAACCGGCAATCGCGGTATCGTCTATACCCATTCCGGCGAAGTCACCTTGGCCGATTACGGGTCAGAACCCACGCGCAATCCGCAATTCATGTCTCTGGGACATCTGGCGCAGAATTGGACCCGCTCGATGGACGCGGGCAAGCGGTTGGACCTGTCTCTTGCCAATGGTGAAGAGGTCAAGTTCAGCTACGATGGTGCCGCGCAGAGCATTCATCTCTGGGACACGCATATTCGCCATGGTCTTGCCTTGCACGAAAGAACCCTGGCCACCCATCTGGCGCAGGCTGATGAGACTATCCGCGACAGCAATCAATCAAATGCATTGCGCGAAGCGGCGGTCAAACGCTGGCGGCTGTTGAAGAATTATCAGACCCTCGTTGCGCGCGAAGACCTGTTGGAGATCCACAAATATTATCTGGGGGAGCTATACCTCACCAAAGGCATTGGCGGGGCCAATATCATCTGCACCGGCGATGAATGTCAGACCATGCCGCTGCGCAACCCGATCTTCAAAGTGCCCCCGGCGGGCATCACCAAAATCGCCGGTCTGGCCAGCGTGCCCGATGGCGAGCCGGCCTATTTCACGAGCCAGATTGAGCTTTATGTTGAAATCCTGACGGGCGAAAAGAAAACCCCCGCGGCGCTGCGCGTCAGAAACGCGGTCAATTGGGTCAATCAGGGCGAGGCGGATCTGGTTGCGCTGGCGCTGAAAGGGGCATCAGACAAGGCCCGGACGCAATTTCAGAACACCGTCGCCGATATTGCCTATGCGATCCCGCGCGGTCTGACCGAAGATGTGCATATCGCGCTTTATGCCAAGAACCTCAAAGACAAGCCCGTCAGCAAAGCAGATCGCCAATTGACGATCACCAAGTTTTTTGTGGACTACCTGATGAACAAGGGGGCGGCGTTTACGTCCAGAGGTATTGTGCGTCTGAGGCAGAGGGCGCTGTCGCCCGTCGGAAACCGCGCCATGACGCGGGCCTTGCTACATGGGGCCGACGCTGGCGCCGCGGCTGCGTCAACGCGGGTGGTGCGTGATCTGGATGCATCGACTGATGCGACCGTGCGCCAAGCGGTGCAGGATCTGCCAGACAGCGTGACCCCCGGCCAGACCCGGCAGTTGGCGGTTGCCTTGGATGATGATGCGGCGCTGGATGGCGACATCGTGTGCCGCAACCGGGACGTTGACACGGTGATCGCGGCAGATGGCGGCAACGCCTGGAGCAAACTGATCCAGGAGGCTCTGGACGAGGAGGCTGCGCCAAAACCCCTGCGACTGCGCCAGCGCGAGGTCCGGCGGGCCTATCGCGGGCATCCGGGCGTCAAAGTCGAAGAGATAGACGTCTTTGCCCGCCAAAAGGGTGGCACCTGCGCCGGTGCCTCCACAGCCTATGCCATGCGTGAAATGTTTGGCGATCATATCACCTTGGATGGCGTGATAAACGGCATCGCCGAGAATCTGCACAGCACCACGGAAAAACAAATCCAGCGCGCGCGCCAGAAGGTGCGCCGCATTCAGGACCGGCTGATCGAGAATACAGAAAATGGCCGTCCAACCGCGGAGCTGATCGAGGAGCGGGACATTGCCCTAAAGCAATTGAAGCGAGTCGAAGTCTACCGCGATAATTCCCAAGCGCTGAAGGAGCTCAACGAAAAAATTGAATTTCTCGAAGGCAATTCGGTCAAAACCTATCACGCCGCTGAGGCGGTCGTGCGCGAAGGCGGGCAGGTTGCTGTGCTGCGCCCGATTGATGCGCCGCGACTGAAATTGCGCCACCTGCGCACGCTGAAAAAACGCGATTATCAGGTGGTGGTGGCGATCAATCGTGGCGACGCGGTTGACCATGCGGTGGTGATTACCAAGTTTGAAATGAAAGATGGGCAGATCCATCGTGTGCATTGGTTTGACCCGGCGCATGACGCCATTCTAAGCGCCCCGGCCAAGACCTTTGACAACATGATTGCGCGGCGCGAGGCGCTGACGACCAAGATTGACGTCGAAAACAATCAAAGCGTGACAACCGTGGCGCAGCCGATTGTCTTGGCCTACCGCGCTGCGGGTTACGCTGAATGACGTAAGCCTCAAGGCCGTGAATTAGGGCAAGGCGGTGTCTGCCGCCCCCATTGCGCTGTCATAGGTTTTTGCGGTTTGGGTCTGTGCATCGCGCGTCAGCACCTTGGGATAGGCAAAGGGCGTGTGAATGCTGGTGACTTTGGGGGTGCTGCCAAAATAACTGCGGTGGGTGACATGCAGGCCCCAATGGCCGCCTTCCAGGGTCAGTTTGCGTGTGCCAGGCTCAATCTGAGCTGTGACCTCGATCCACTCGGGCGGGGACCAGGACGCAATCAGTTCTTCGACGATAACGGCGGGCAAATCGCTGTTGAAACTGTCGCGCGGATCAAGTTTCGTGCGCCGCCCGCGAATGGTGCGGCCGTCAAAATTGGCTTCTGGAAAATCATAGCGCCAGCCATTGGGCAACGTCGTATAGATCGAAATCGGCACTGCGCCCGCCTCAGAGGATTGTTCAAAGGACACCGGATCGTCCTGTTCCACTGGCAAGGCGTCTGATCCGCTCAGCGCGGCCCGGATTTCTGCGATCCGGGTATCCATTTCGGCAATCACCGCTTCGGCATTTTCGACCAAAGGCTGTTCGCCCCGGAACTGCCAAGGCGCGTCGAGACGCCGAAATTTTTCCTGCCGCAAGACGGTGTCAGTGGTCGGATCAAACCAAACGTATTCCTTCGCCGTGCTGACCCGCGCGCGGCGGGTTTCAAGATCGGCGAGCTCGCTGCGCAGCTCTACCGGACTGGGCGATGCTTCATCGGTTGGGGTGTCGGTGCCGTCGCTCGCGATAAACAACCAGACCAGACCATCATTATCGACCCATTCACCCCAGATGTTGCGTTCGATCTCGACAAAATCCGCTTCGGTTAAGACATCCAAGGGCGTGTCATCGGGCGTCAGCGTCGTCACTAGGTCGCCGCTTTCGGGGTCAATCGTAACATCCACGTCGGCGGTCAGGGCCGATTGGAACCGCGCCTCTTTGGTGTTGTCAAACAGCGTGATGGCGAATTGGCTGGTTTCCGGGTTCCATTCGATAGTAACCAGCTCACCTTCTTCGGTCTTCTGCGACCACTTCGGCGGGTCTACATTCAACGTGCGCGCCGATTTCAGGGCCGAGAGCGCGCGGGCGAGATCGTCCCCTTCCAGCCGATTGGACAGCAGGCGCTCCGCCTGGGCGGAGGACACATTCAACAACCCGCTGAGTTCTTTGCGATGGGCCGGATTTGAAAAATCGAGCCCCAGTGACTCGGCCAAGACCTTGGCTTGCCCCGCGCCGCGCGGCGGCTGTTTGGGAAAATAGCGCACGCGCATATCGTCAATGGTTTGCCGCGTGCGCTCAATCGCTTTGCGTTTGCCCGGTGACGCATCGGGCCCGGCGACCACCTGTTCTTTGACCTCGGCCCAGAACGTGCCGGTTAATGCGGCCAGATCGCCGGGGATTGACTGCGCCAGCGCAGCAGAGGACCAAAGACAGGTCGCGGCCAGCCACAGGGCAGGCCGTCGCCAAGGCATCGGGCGGCCCGTTGGGGCCGCCGGATCTTCAGTTTTCGATCGAAGTGATTTCAAGCTTGTCGACAAACAACAGGGCCTCCCCTTGCGCGCCTTCTGGATTGAAAACGCCGACCGACAGGGCCAAGCCGCCCGGGCTGCGCAGCGATGTCAGTTTCTCTGTGGACATCACGAAATGTGTGTCCTGATCGCCGTCGCCAATATCAAGCGTCGCGTAATAGCTGCGGCCTCGTTTGTGCAGCGTCAATTGCGCGCTTTCCAATGCGAACCGTTCCATGAAGGTGTCATATTCTTCGAATGTCGGACCACCACAGCCAAAGTCACCGATCAAAGGCGTTTCAAACTTGGTTTCGGTCCCGCTTGATTTTTTCTTCAGGCTCAGACCGATGGAATCGCAGGTATTGGTCCGGGAGCGATTGGCCCAGAACTGTGCACCAAGGTAATTGTCCTTATCCTTCCAAAGGCCGAACCAAAGTGAATCACGCCCGGTCTTGAATTCACCCGCAAAGGTGACGGTTGCGTCCCAGTCGCCTTGCGGCAGAACACTGGTGTCCAGCGTCATGAAATTTTCGGAGCCTTCAATATCAAACCCGGCTGGACCGGAGTTGAGGATCAGAAGATTGCTGTCCTCGACAATAAACCCCTCTGGGTTGGGATTATTGACGGTCCAGTCGCCAGCCATGTCGGGATCAAAGTCATCGAGATAGGCCGAAACGCGCACCGGCGCTTTGGGGGTTGGCGCGGGCGGTTCTGGGCGTGTGACCACCTGCGCGACGCGGGTGACTTCGGCAAGTGCGGAATTCAGGCCGCGCGCATCAGCGGCATCAAGATAAATCCCGCGCCCGGCATCCGCGATGCATTTCAGCTGCTCGCGCGCGCTGGCGTCGACGTCAAAACCGACCGCGTGCACCTTGGTTTCTGCGCCCATGGCAGCAAGGGTTTTTGCGGTCTCGCAGGGGTTGCCGCCGCAGGTTTCGATGCCATCTGAGATCAAGACAACTTGGTTGATGGCGTCATTGGTCTGAAAGACCCCGCCCGCCGCGGCGAGGGCCCCGGAAATTGGCGTTTTGCCTGTCGGCGTCAACCCTTCAAGGCGGTCCAGAATTTGCTGGTTTTCCAATTCGCCCAGACCGGCGATCACCTCGATGTCATTGCAATCACCTTGGCTGCGATGGCCGTAGGCCACCAAGGCCAACTGCGACTCGGGATCAAGATCATCCAACATGGATCGCATCGCTGTGCGGGCGGTGTCGATTTTCGCCACCCCGTCGATTTGCCCCCACATCGAGTTCGATGCGTCAAGGACATAGACAATGTTCGCGCTTGAAGCGGCGAAGGCTGACGTCGACATGGCCGTCGCCAAGGCAAGGCCGTACCACGAATATTTTACATTCATATTTGTTGCTCCTGCTGGTTGGCTTGACGATAGCGTCTCCACTGAGCGCTGTCATGAATTCTTTGTGCCCACCGCTTTGTGGCCCAGAGCCTTTGCTTTTGCCTCTACCGACAGCGGGCAGGTTTCGACTGCTGCAAACATTTCGCTACCAAAATATGTTTTTTATTGATAAAGAACAATTTGCACCCATCTGGTGGTGCGCGTTGATCATAGAGCTGGGGCAACCACAGGATATTATGGAAACACTTGTTATTTCATCCGTGGGAAAAACCGAGTTTCGGCAGGCAGACTCGCCCGATGTCGGGCCGGGCATGGTCTTGCTTGATGTCGATGTTGTCGGGCTGTGCGGCAGTGACCTGAACACGTTTCGTGGGCTCAACCCGCTTGCGCAATTGCCGCGGGTGCCGGGTCATGAGATTGGCGGCACCATTGTTGCCGTCGGCGCAGATGTTCCTGCCGATTTTGCGCCGGGCGCTCGGGGCATTGTGGTTCCTTACAGCAACTGCGGCGCGTGCAGCGCATGTCGCGCTGCGCGGTCAAACGCCTGCAAACACAACCAGACCCTCGGTGTTCAGCGCGATGGCGGTCTGAGCGAGCAGCTGGTTGTTCCCTATGACAAGCTGATCCTCAATGACACGTTGACCCAACGCGAAATGGCCTTGGTAGAGCCGCTTTCCGTTGGCTTTCACGCGGTTGCCCGCGGTGCCGTCCAGGCCGGGGACACTGTTTTGGTCATCGGCGCGGGGATGATTGGCGTCGGGGCGATTTTGGGGGCTTTGGCCAGGGGCGCGCGCGTTCTTGTTGCCGAGGTCAGCGAGGCCAAGCGCGCAATGCTTGAAGGGCTGGGGGATGTGACGATGATCAACCCGCTGCAAGAGGATCTGGCGCAAGCCACCCTTGCGCGAACCGACGGCCATGGCGCGGATGTCGTCATCGAAGCGGTGGGCTTGCCTGAAACTTTCCGCGCCGCGGTGGATCTTGTGTGTTTTGCCGGGCGGGTTGTTTACGTCGGCTATGCCAAGGATGAAGTGGCCTATAACACCGCGCTCTTTAACCTCAAGGAACTGGATATTTTCGGCTCACGCAATGCGAGCCGCGCGGATCTGGACGCGGTGATCACCTATCTGGAAAACCACAGGGACTTGGCGGAAAAATTGATCTCGCGGGTGTTCCCTTGGAAGGACGCTTTAGACGCGCTGCCGTATTGGGAGGCCAACCGCCAGCAGACCTTCAAAGTCATGATCGAACTAAAGGACAAGCCAAATGACTGAGGCAACCATTCTGACAACGCAATATGGGCTGGGTGGTAAACGCGCTCTTGTGACCGGGGGTGGCACTGGCATCGGCAAGGCGATTGCCAGCAGCTTGGCGCAAAGTGGTGCGCAGGTGGTGATCGCCGGCCGGCGTGCGGATGTGCTGCGCGGCGCCTGCGCTGACATCGGATATCGCGTGGATTACGCCGTGCTCGATCTCACAGATCTGCCCAGCATCGCCCCATTTGCAGAGGCGCTGCATGCCAAGTTTGGCTGTTTTGATATCCTGATCAACAATGCTGGAAACACGATCAAGAAACCTTTTTTGGACTCAACGATCGACGAATTTGATCAGGTGTTTGATGTCCATGTACGTGGCGCGATTGAACTCAGTCGGGCGATCATCGCAAAAATGCGCGCTGAGCAGCGCGAGGGATCGGTGCAATTCATCTCTTCAATGACCGCCTATATCGGCCAGCCAGATGTATCGGGCTATACGGTGTCAAAAACCGCGATCAACGGGGTGATCCGGGCGTTGTCGGCTGAGGTTGCTCAACACCGTATCCGCGTGAACGGTGTGGCCCCGGGCTGGATTGACACCGATGTTTTTCGGACCGCGACCAGAGGTGATCCTGAACGCAAAGCCAAGATCATGGGTCGCATCCCGATGGGCGAGCTTGGGCAGCCAGAAGATATCGGCTGGGCCTGCGCCTATCTGGCCTCGCGCGCCGCGCGTTATGTGACGGGCCAGGTCTTGTTGGTGGATGGCGGCGGCGCGACGGGGTTTTAGATGTTAGTCTTAATGGCACGCATGTTCACGAAGGACCCCCATGTCGCGAGATAACTCCATCTACAAAGATGCACTTAACCGCAGCCTTGGCTATGTGGCGTCGCTCGGCTTGGGCGGCACTTTGCCTTCAGAGCTGGAATTGACCCAGCGGCTTGGCATCAGCCGCACCACCGTGCGCGCGGTGCTTGCGCATTTGCATGACATCGGCGTGATTGACTGGTCAGGCCGCAGCAAGCGTGTGCTGCGTGCCCCGCGCGACGCAGATTATTTCGCCAAGGAAGAGACGCTGTCCACCAGCGCGCGCGTAGAGACGCAGTTTATGGAATATATCCTGGGCGGGGATCTGAAGCCGGGCGCCATTTTGCACGAAAGCGAGTTGGTGCGCGCGTTCGGGGCCAGCACATCGGTACTACGGGAATTTTTGATCAAGTTCTCGCGCTTTGGATTGATCGACAAGGAACCCAACCGCCACTGGGTTTTGCGCGGCTTTACCAAAGACTTTGCGATGGAATTGTTCGATGTCCGCGACATGTTTGAAAAGCGCGCTTTTGATAGGCTGCTGACCAAAGGCAAGGACAGTCCGGCCTATCAGTCATTGCTAAAGCTCGAAGGCGCGCATAGAGAAATCGCGCGCAATATCGAGGCGGAATATCTGCGGTTCCCGCGCCTTGATGAGAAATTTCACCGCATTCTGATCCAAGACATGAACAACCGGTTTATCGATGATTTCTTCGAGCTGGTTTCGGTGATCTTCCACTACCACTACCGCTGGAACAAACAAGACGAACAAGACCGCAATCTTGCTGCCTGCCAGCAACACCTATCGGTGATTGAGGCCCTGAGAAACGGCGATGACGCCGCAGCACGCGCGCAGTTTCATGGGCATCTGAATGCAGCGCGCGAAACTTTGCTGGCCTCGGTGACATGGGACTCAGCGTGAGGGAAACAAGCCATGCAACATGATCCCCGCCTTCTCGTCTTATCCGGTCAGGATAATGTTGCTGTTCTGACCGCCACGGTGCACGCCGGCGAATGCATTCAGGTCGCAGGGCGCGCGATTGAAATTGCCAGCACATTGGGCCTTGGTCACAAACTGGCCCTGCGCGCCATTCGGGCCGGGGATGACATTGTCAAATACGGCTTTCCCATTGGCTTTGCCGCCGAGGATATCGCGCTGGGCGGGCATGTGCATGTCCACAATCTGAGCAGCCGCTACACCACGGTTGAGATCACGGAGTAGAGCATGAGCGATATGATGGCCTGGCCGCGCAAGGATGGCCGCAAGGGGATACGCAATGTGGTGCTCGTCGCCTATCTGGTGGAATGCGCCCATCATGTGTGCAAACAGATCGCGCGGCCATTTGCCGAAACGGATGTGCAGGTTATCGGGTTTTCCGGCTGTTTTCCGTCTGACTATGGCCAACAGATGATGGAAGCGCTGTGCACCCATCCCAATGTCGGTGCGGTGCAATTGGTGTCGCTTGGCTGTGAGAATTTTAAGAAACAGCAGCTTGCCGATGCCATTCGCGCCTCCGGGCGGGCGGTCAATCTGGTGACGATACAGGACACGGGCGGCACCGCCGCTGCCGTAGAACAGGGTCGCGCCTGGGTGCACGATCAGCTTGCGGATTTGGCCGCCATGCCCAAAGTGCCCATGTCCGTTTCAGAACTGGTGATCGGCACCATTTGCGGCGGTTCTGATGCCACATCGGGCATCACTGGTAATCCGGCGGCGGGCGTTGCATTCGATATGCTGATCGCCGACGGCGCGACCTGCATTTTCGAAGAAACCGGCGAGCTGATCGGATGTGAGCATATCATGGCCGAACGCGCCGCCAGCGCTGCGCTGCGCCCTGAGATCATCAAGACCGTCAACAAGGCTGCAACCTACTATGCCAAAATGGGATATGGGTCGTTTTCCAACGGCAATGCCACGGGCGGTTTGTCCACCATCGAAGAAAAATCCTTGGGGGCCTATGCGAAATCGGGCCAGAGCCAGATCAAGGGCATTCTCCGGCCCGCCCAAGTGCCGCAGACCGGCGGGCTGTACCTACTGGATGTTGTGCCCGATGGGCCGCCCAAATACGGATATCCCAATATCAATGACAACGCTGAAATCATTGAGCTGATCTCCTGCGGTGCCCACGCGGTGATTTTTGTGACCGGGCGTGGATCGGTCGTCGGATCGGCGATATCGCCCGTCCTGAAGGTCTGCGCGAACCCGGAAACCTACGCCCGCATGGCCGCCGATATGGATGTGAATGCAGGCCGGATCATGCAGGGCGCAGACACGTTGACCGGGGTCGGTACCGAAATTCGCGACAAGCTTTTGGCGCTGGGCAACGGGGCGCAAACGGCGTCCGAAGCTCTGGGCCATGTGGAGTTTGTCTTGACCTATAAAACCGCAAGTCCGGCGCAGCCCGGATGCCACCCAGGTTGAGGGCACCTTATGCTGAATGACACCCACCGAATTGCGCTGGGCACCGCGGCGCTTGCAGGGCTTTATCGCCCGGTCACGCGCGCCGCGGCCTGGGAGGTGTTGGAAACCGCTTGGGAAAGAGGCATTCGCTATTTCGACACAGCGCCCCACTATGGAAATGGGGCGGCAGAAAGCTTGGTCGGAGAATTTTTGCGCAGCCGAAATGACTGGGTGCTATCCACCAAAGTCGGACGCCTGCTGCGCCCGGATCCGTCCCCGCCCGCGGTGATAAACGGCTTTCACAATGCCTGGCCGTTCCAGCAGCATTTTGACTATTCCTATGACGGTATTATGCGCTCTGTTGAGGACAGTTTGCAGCGCCTTGGTCTCAACCGGATCGACATTCTTTTTATCCACGACATTGGCGACGCCCAGGCAGGGACCGACACGCCTGAACATCGTGCGCAACTGCTGCAAAGTGGCGTGCGGGCGTTGGACGAGTTGCGCGCTGGCGGCACGGTGCGCGCGGTTGGCCTAGGCGTCAACACCGTGGAAATCTGCGAAGAGATGATTGGCCAGATGCCGATGGATCTGATCTTGCTTGCGGGGCGATACACCTTGCTGGATCAAGCCGCGCAGCACCGTCTTTTTGCGCGGCTCATCGCCGAAGATATCCGGCTCGTCATTGGCGGCGTGTTCAATTCGGGCATTCTGGCCACCGGCCCCAAAGAGGGCGCGCATTTCAATTACGCCCCGGCTTCCGCCGAGATTCTTGCGCGTACACGGCAGATTGAAGCGATCTGCACCACGCACAATGTGCCCCTGGCGGCAGCGGCTATTCAATTTCCCGGCCGCCATCCGGTGGTGGCTTCGACCCTGATCGGCACCGGCAAGGTGACGTCCTTGCTGCGGAACCTTGATCAGGTCGATATGCCACTACCAGCGGCACTTTGGCAGGACTTGCAGGCATCCGGCTTGATCGAGACAGGCGCATGAGGATTGACGCCCATCAGCATTTCTGGACGCTCGCGCGCGGCGATTATCCTTGGCCCAATGCAAGTGTTGCGCCGATTTTTCGCGACTTTGGCCCAAAAGATCTCGCGCCGCTGATCTCTGTCGCGGGGATCGACGAGACCGTGCTCGTGCAAGCAACAGACACGGTGGCCGAGACTGAGTTTTTGCTGAAAATCGCAACCCAGACACCCTGGGTGGCCGGTGTGGTCGGGTGGGTGGATTTGCAGGCCGATGGGGCCATCGAAATGATCGACTATTTGCGCGCAAACCCATATCTGAAGGGGCTACGGCCCATGCTGCAAAATATTTCTGAAACGGATTGGATTCTGAATGCCGCGGCGCAGCCTGCGCTGGCGCATATGGCCGCGCAGAACCTCTGCTTTGATGCGTTGGTACAGCCCCGCCACTTGCCTGTGATCCTAGAGCTCTCGCAGCGCCATCCCAATCTGAAGATCGTCATCGACCATATCGCCAAACCCACTATGGGCGGCGGCACCATGCCGGCGCGGGACTGGAGCAGGGGCATGTCGCAATTGGCCGCCCAGCCCAATGTTTACTGCAAGCTGTCAGGCCTGCTGACCGAGGTCGGGCCAAACTGGCGCTCTGACGATGTCGCGCCGTTTGCCGCCCATGTGCTCAACGCATTCGGCGCATCAAAAGTGATGTTTGGCAGTGATTGGCCGGTGCTTTCACTGGCCGCGACCTACAGTGAATGGTGCGCGCTGGTCGAAGGATATCTGGCTGGCTTCTCGCCGCATGAGAGGTCGGCCATCATGGGCGAGACCGCCATGCATTTTTATGGGTTGGGTGATGACGCGGAAGGAAAGAAGAATGACACAACGCATGGGAATGGTGATCGGGATCCATCCTGACAAAATTGGTGCGTATAAGAAGCTCCACGCTGATGTTTGGCCTGATGTGCTAAAGCGCCTCAAGCAATCGGGTATTTCAAACTATTCGATTTTTCTGCGGGAGCCCGAAAATCTGATGTTTGGATATTGGGAATATGATGGCGCGGATTTTGAGGCTGACATGGCGGCCATCGCAGCAGACGAAGTGACGCGGCAATGGTGGGCGCTTTGCGGACCGATGCAAGCCCCGCTGCCGACCCGCAACAGTGATGAGTGGTGGGCAGACATGCAGCAAGTTTTCTACATGGCGTGATGCCGCCTTGCCCCCCAAAAAACTCAGGCTGAATATTCTCCGCATAGCGGCCGCGTAAGACGCGCCCTTTCACTGACCGGAAGGGCCAAAACATGATGCAGCTTTGCATAGGCGGCCTCAACCGTCATATCGCGCCCGTCGATCACGCCGTGGGCGCGCAGGATTGCCCCGGCCGCATATGTTCCGAGCGCCATGCCGCCCTCGGCGCATTGGCTTACCGCCAGCACGGGAATGTCGCGGCGATTGGCGATCTGCAATGCCATTGCCAACCCCTGGCTCTCCGGTGCGGTGCCCGATCCGTAGACCCGCAGCAACAGCGCATCGCAATCGCGCGCCGCATGTTGAAACAGATCGGTCGGCATACCCGGTGCCATGGCCAAAATGGCGACTTTGGCGCTGCCAAAGCCATGTACGCGCAACGTCTCACCCGGTTGGCAAGGCGGGGCTGTGCCGGGCGTGTCGCGGAAGGCATCAAATTCGGTTGAGTGTGATTTGCGGGTGCGCACACCATGCAGCCGCTGCCCCGCAAACTGAACCCAGATGCCCGCGGGGGCTGACGGCGCCGCCGCAATGGCATCTGCAAGATTGCGCATCCCGTCTGACCCCTTCACGGACAGAGGCAGCATGGCGCCGGTCACGATCACCGGCTTATCAAGACCCTGAAGGGCGAACCCCAATGCCGCGGCACTATACGCCAGCGTATCGGTGCCATGAGTCACGACAAAGCCCGAATACTGCGCGTGATGATCCGCGATGAGTGCAGCAATACGGCCCCATTCCGCAGGTGTGGCATTGGCGCTGTCAATCAGCGGTGTCAGCAAATGCACATCGACATCGCGCGGGCAGGCCCCACTGTGTTTGAGGTCGCTTATGGCCTGCTCAACAACACCAGTCTGCGGTGAAAACCCGCTAGGCGTCTGCACCATCCCAATGGTGCCGCCGGTGTGAATCAAAAGAATGCTCATACCCGGTGCATACGGCAGAAATCCCGTCGGCTCCAGCGTTGTGACTGTGCAGCGCGGCGATCGCACAAGGGTGCGGACCGGAAATAAATTTCAGGAAAATGGTGCCCAGAAGAGGGCTGAAGATTGTAAAAATTTTTTATTATCAACGTGCTGCATAGCATGCGTTGCTGAAACGTGAAACGCTTGTTAAGCGAAGATGCCAAAACATGTGTTTCATAGCTGCCCGACCAGCCCCAGCCTCACTCACGCAATTTTGCGCAGTCCAAAATCACCGTGTCCCTCTCAAGAAAAAGTGGCTTGCGAGGTGCAAATTCCGCGGCAACGTCGCAACGATCGTTTAGGTCGCGATAAAATGCGCGCAGCATCAGAGACGAATTTTCAGTCATGGCGTGCGCCAGATTTGCGACAACAAAGACATCCACCCCATCGGCGAGCCATCGGTCGAGGGTCCAATCGTTTATTTGTGGCGGCCAAGCATAAGCGCGAACAATGCCAATTAGATCTTCGTCTGTCGTGTCCTCCAATCCGGACATCGGATTGGGAAGTGGTAAAATAAATTGTTTGTTTGGACTGTCCGCAGGCACGATGCGCTCTTGCGATAGAGGCGGCAATTCAACTTGATATTTCTCTGCTGTCTTTTGAAGTCGCGCGAATTCATACTCTTGCGCGGTTTTGGACTGAGGCACCGTGGGTAGTGGTATCCCGGTCGCAATCTTGCGATCAGCAAACCGTGCTTCAATCACACTTGCAATCTCAGATGTTATCGGAGCCGCTAAGGTCTGTTGCCAAATCCCAAAGCAACCCACAAGTGCAACTATATATGTCGCCACGCCGATGGCCCTGCCAGCACTTTGGAACTTGCGTGCCAATTCCACCAGAGTGACGGCTGCAAACATTGCGACGATGACAAAAAAGGACACCCAAAGGTGTTCGGGCTGACGCAGTTTTACCAGATAGGCAACAAAAACCATTCCGACGATTGTTGCCGCCCAGATTGATAGCAACATGCGGCGATATTCATTTCTAGGTGCCGCATAAGGGAGCAAAACGAAAAGGATAGGCAAGATAATCCCAAGGCCACTTTGAAGATGAAGCATCCTTTCAACAAGCAGAACGAGGGCCTGAAACAGCGTGGGGCCCTGGCTAATTGACATAACCGATTGGATTTTTTGAAAATTAAGAAAATTCTGAAAGTCGAGCACAATACCAATGTTCAATATAGGCCAGGCAATTGCCCCAACGAGGAAAATGCGGCCAACTGATTTGAATGTACCTTTCAAACCGAGAAGTGGAAAAACTGAATATAGATAGGCAAGAGCGAGTGGCCCCATAAGCAAGGCAAACGAATGCTTGAAGCTCAGTGCGAGCGCCATAGACACTGCCAAAAGGACATCGGTTCGCACTGAATTCACATCTGCAATTTTCCGAACCATCAAGCAGACGGTCAAAAGTGAAAACGTCGCTAAAGCCGGGTCGCCCTTGTACATAAACGACAAATAGACGGTAATCGGTGCCAACACTATAAGCGTTGATATCACTAGGGCTTCACGCGCGGAGTAGCGCAGTTGGCGCGCAAATACATAGGCAATCGGGGCTGAAAGCGCACTCAAAGCGGCCACCAAACAACGGCCCGCGACAGAGAACACCGTTGGATCTTGGAAGTATTGTTCCCGAAACGCAGTTGCGTCGGCCCACACGCCAAATACCTTTCCAATTGCAAACATCGCCCCGTACACAATCGCAGTTATGTAATTCAGCAATGGCGGATAAAAATGTTGGTCTGGGACAAGCTGCCCCGTCAGAACTTTGGCCGCTTCATTGATACGCTCATCAGCAATCACAGCCCCATGATCGACGCCAATAAGTCGGATAAGAAATGCAAATAGAAAGAGCGCAATCAGACGTCCCCAACCGGCATATCGAACTTTAAACTGTTTCATAAAGCTGTGTACCTTTCGTACCACAATACGGTTCAATCAAAATTCAACCTTATTTGGGTCAATATTTAGCAATCAAATGCCAGTAATCTGCGACCAAATTACGAAATTGATGTGAGCGATTAATGCAACGCGACCAATCTAAAATCAATATTCCACTTTATGTGGATCTGGACGGAACATTGGTGAAAACGGATGTTGCGCAAGAACTTCTTTGCCAGGTTGCTGCCAAGCCGATGCATTGGATCGGTTTGTTACAGTCCTCGAAACTCGGTCGTTCTGGAGTCAAAGCGTTTGTGTCTGAAAGAGCGGAGTTTGACCCCGCGAACCTCCCATATCGCGACGACGTTCTTGATTACATTCGTAATGAAAAAAGCAGAGGCCGCAAAGTTTTTCTCGCAACTGCGACGGATGCGCGGATCGCGAAAAAGATTTTTGATTATATCGGCGTTTTTGACGGCGTCATCGCCTCGGACGAAGGCAATAACCTCAAAGGTCAGGCGAAGTTGGAAGCGATCCAAAGCGCCAGCCCGGCGTTTGAGTACGTGGGAGATTCAAAAGCGGATATTCCCATCTGGAACGCGGCGCGTATCTCCGGGTTTGTAAATGCTCCTAACTCAGCGATGACTTCACTTTCGCAGACCCATGCACCTTCATTAAATGTGCATGACGCGGTGCCTTTTGCCAAGGGCCTTTTTCGGGCCATGCGCCCACACCAATGGGCAAAGAACGCTTTGATATTATTGCCCTTATTTTTCTCGCATCAGTACGGTCAACCGGATTTGGTTGCCCGGGCGATGTTGGCAACTTTCATGTTCTGCCTCTGCGCATCTGCGGTTTACATCGTAAATGACTTGCTAGACATCGAGGCCGACCGAAACCATAACACCAAGAAGCATCGCCCTTTCGCCTCAGGTGAGCTGCGCCCAGCTGCGGGCGTGGGGTTTGCCCTTGTTTTGCTTTTGACGTCATTGATCATCAGCAGCCTGGCTTTTGGTTTCGCGCTTACTTTTTTGCTACTTTTGTATCTGTTTTCAACAAGTCTCTATTCGGGCTGGCTGAAACATAAGCCGATTTTCGACGTCATTGTTCTGACCTGCCTTTACACCTTGAGGGTCTTTATTGGTGGTGTTGCTATCGGCGCGGCACTCTCACCTTGGCTACTGAATTTTTCATTGTTCTTTTTCGCGAGTTTGGCATTCATGAAACGCTTCATCGAAATGCGCAAAGTGAAAGCGGAAGGAAAAGTCATGGCCCGAGGTTATCTTGTGTCTGACCTTGAGGCGATTTTGCCCATGGGGATTGCCACCGGAGCTTTGTCTGTACTGACCCTTACGCTCTACCTAAATAGTAGATTTGTCGCTGAAACCTACGGCGCAGTTCAAATACTCTGGCTCATTGCGCCACTGACGATGTTTTGGATTTTCAGAACATGGCTAAAAGCACTGCGAGACGAAATTGACGATGACCCGGTTGTGTTTGCGCTGCGTGACACCGTCAGCCGCATCACACTTGTCGCAACAATCTGCGTAGTGCTCACGTCGCGATTTTCGACTTTAGAGGGGCTATTGCTATGAGCCTAAGTGCCTTTTTACTGGTGTTTGTTTCAGTCAGCTTATCTGCTGTCGGCCAGGTTGCATTCAAACTCGGGGTGTCTGATCAGGAGCCCACAGATAGTGATGGGGTGATCAACACATTGCTTGCCTTTGCTGCATCCCCCTTCATTTGGGGCGGGATCGTAGCATATGGACTTGGGACTATTTTCTGGCTCTTTGCCCTGCAAAGGCTGGACCTGTCCCTCGCCTACCCCTTTGTCGCGATAAGTTTCATAGTGGTTTTCGCAGTTGGAATTTTCGGTCTAGGCGAGCCCTGGAACAGCACGCGCGCTTTGGGATTGATCATTATTTCGATCGGACTTGTCGTGATGGCGCGAGCCTAGCCCCGCGTTACCGCAAAAGCTGAACTCAGAAGGATTTTCTGAACTCGTGGCGAGTCTTCAGCAATTACTCGAAAATAAGTTCAACGGATTCATGAACTTTGTTGCGAGGTCGAACAGCTATAGCTCGCTTGTCGTATCCAAGGCTTGATCGACACGGCTATCCTCATCGCAACTTCATCCGGAGTGAAGCGATATTCCGGCTAACCGACTGTTTTCTCTTTGTTTTCAAGGGAAAATGGTGCCCAGAAGAGGACTCGAACCTCCACGTCCATACGGACACTAGCACCTGAAGCTAGCGCGTCTACCAATTCCGCCATCTGGGCTTAGATGTCGTGAGGGGGGATTTAGAGATGTGCCGGGGGGGAGTCAACGCGATTTTTCAAGTTTTTGAAAAAATTATGTCAGCGCCATGAAAGCCCATTTTGAGGCAGGCACTGAGCAGATTTTTGGCGCAAACAAAAGCATGGTGCCTTCGGGTGCCAAAGCGTGGATCTGCGCAAAGAAACCACGATTTATTGCGCATATGCCGCATTTTTGAGGCTTGTTCCCAGATCGTGTGGCGGGTATTTCTCGGGGGAATTCAGGTTGCGGAGGCTTCCCATGTCGAAACTCGTCACGATCTATGGCGGTTCTGGTTTTGTCGGGCGCTATATTGCGCGTCGCATGGCCAAAGAAGGCTGGCGCGTGCGCGTCGCCGTGCGTCGCCCCAATGAGGCGATGTTTGTGAAGCCCTACGGCGCTGTTGGTCAAGTTGAACCGGTGCTCTGCAACATCCGGGATGATGCTTCGGTGGCGCGGGCGATGGCGGGCGCTGATGCTGTCATCAATTGTGTTGGCATATTGGCCGAGGACGGGAAGAACAGCTTTGAAGCCGTTCAGACCGAAGGCGCAGCGCGCATCGCGCGCAGTGCGGCCGAGGCCGGCATCACACGTTTGGTCCACCTCTCAGCGCTGGGCGCGGATGCGGATTCTGACAGCGAATATGCCCGGACCAAGGCTGCGGGCGAGGCGGCGGTGCAAGAGCATATGCCAAGCGCCGTTATCTTGCGGCCCTCGGTGATCTTTGGCCCAGAAGATCAATTCTTTAACAAATTTGCCAGCATGTCCCGCCTGAGCCCGCTGTTGCCGCTGGTGGGGGGCAATAGCAAATTCCAACCTGTTTACGTCGATGATGTTGCCCAGGCAGCGGTCAATGCCGTGCTTGGGGATGCAAGCGGGATTTACGAGTTGGGCGGGCCAGAGGTGAAAACCCTGAGCGCGCTGATCAAAGACATGCTGGCGGTGATCAACCGCCGCAAGCTGGTTCTCAATCTGCCGTTCTTTGTCGGTGGTCTGCTGGGCTTTGGCTTTGACCTGCTGCAGAAAATCACGCTTGGGCTCTTCAATAACTCGGTTCTCACACGTGATCAGGTCAAGCTGCTGCGCAGCGACAATATCGTGTCTGGGGCGCAGCCCGGCCTGACAGATTTGGGCGTGACGCCAACGCCTGCGGAATTGGTGATGCCAGATTACCTCTGGCGCTTCCGCCCCAACGGTCAGTTTGATGCGATCAAGCAATCTGCCAAGAACCTGCAGGTCTAAGGCACGCTGCTGATCACCAAAACAAAACGGGCCTGCGGGCCCGTTTTTTGTGTCAGCTATAGGCGATGAACAGCAGGGCCGCGCCGAGGATAACGCGATAAATCACATAGGGCGTAAAGCTGACGGTGCGCAGGAGCATCATCATGAATTTCAACGCCAGCAACGCCGCCCCAAACGACAGGGCCACCGCAATCGCGGCGTCCAAGGCCTGTCGCGCGGTCAAATCAAATCCGGTGTCCAGCAGCAGATAGCCACCGCTGGCCAAAATGGCCGGGATGCTCATCAGCATGGCAATGCGCGCTGCGGATTCGCGGTCATAGCCAAGGGCGCGCGCGCCGGTGATGGTAATGCCCGAGCGCGAGGTGCCGGGGATCAGCGCAATCGCCTGCCAGAGGCCAAGAAGGATGGCGTCTTTCAGGGTCCAGTCTGCCATGTCTTTCTGCAGACCTCCGCGTCGGTCCATCCACCAAAGCAGCAGGCCAAAGCCCAGCATGGTCCAGCCAATGGTCTTGATCGACCGCAGCTGATCATTCAATCCGCTGGCGGCAAGGAACACGCCAAACAGGACAACCGGGATTGTTGCGATCATCAAGAGGAGCGCCAGACGTGCGCCCGGGTCCTGGGTGTCGCCACGCGCGAGTTTTGGCAGCCCGATCAGGCCCAGACGCACATCGCGCCAAAAGAACAGGACAACCGCGCCAAGCGTGCCGATGTGTACGGCCACATCGAGAAACTGCCCCTGATCCTCTGTGCCGATGGCGGCGGGCAACAAGATGAGATGCCCAGAGGATGAAATTGGCAAAAACTCGGTAATACCTTGGATCAAGGCGAGAAGAATCAGGTGATAAAGGGTCATGAAAAATGTCCAACTGCTCTGACTTTGGGTATAAACCAGCGGGAAATGATTTCCAGAACCCATTTAGGGCCGGATCGGAATTACTTTTTTGAAATTTTTTGACAATAGCGACCCGGAAGTCTCAAAAAAGTGAATTTAGGTAAACTCTGCTGACTTTTATGTCCGGATGGCTTTGTTTACACAGGCCCGACGAATTGAATTTGCGGGAGGTCGCCCCATGGCCAAGCAGCCAATGCTGAAATTTGTGTCTGTTGATCGGGATATGCCCGAGAAACGCGCAGCTGACGAGCGTAACAAAGACTATAATGAAATTTACGCCGCCTACGCGACGGCCAAGGCCGAAGAACAGGCAAGCCGCTGTTCGCAGTGCGGCGTGCCGTATTGCCAGTCCCATTGCCCCTTGCACAACAACATTCCCGATTGGCTGCGCCTTACCGCGACCGGGCGTTTGCAAGAAGCCTATGAAGTTTCGCAAGCCACCAATACCTTTCCCGAGATCTGCGGGCGGATCTGCCCGCAGGACCGTCTCTGCGAAGGCAACTGCGTGATCGAACAATCCGGCCACGGCACCGTGACCATCGGCTCTGTCGAAAAATACATCACCGACACCGCTTGGGAAAACGGCTGGGTCAAACCGGCCGCGCCAACAGTTGAGCGCAGCGAAAGCGTGGGTATCATCGGGGCCGGCCCCGGTGGTCTGGCGGCTGCAGACATGTTGCGCCGCGCGGGCGTTCAAGTGACGGTCTATGATCGCTACGATCGCTCCGGCGGCCTGCTGACCTACGGTATTCCGGGCTTTAAGCTGGAAAAAGACATCGTGATGCGCCGCCATGACCAGCTGGTTGCTGGTGGCGTGACCTTCAAACTGAACACTGAGGTCGGCAAGGACATTTCCTTTGACGACATCCGCAAGGCCCATGATGCGGTGATCATCGCGACCGGCGTCTATAAATCGCGCGACCTGAAAGGGCCGGGCGCGGGGGCCGAAGGTATTGTGAAGGCGCTGGATTATCTGACTGCCTCCAACCGCCTTAGCTTTGGCGACGCCGTGCCAGAAATCGACAGCGGCGCGCTGAATGCCAAAGGCAAGAAAGTTGTGGTGATCGGCGGCGGCGACACGGCGATGGATTGCGTGCGCACCGCCATCCGTCAGGGTGCCGACAGCGTCAAATGTCTCTATCGTCGCGACCGCGCCAATATGCCCGGCTCGCAGCGCGAAACCCAGAACGCCGAAGAAGAA
Source organism: Cognatishimia sp. SS12 (assembly GCF_028369055.1). Classification (GTDB taxonomy): domain Bacteria; phylum Pseudomonadota; class Alphaproteobacteria; order Rhodobacterales; family Rhodobacteraceae; genus Cognatishimia. The sequence continues at coordinate 261,655 of NZ_JAQNCZ010000002.1, forward strand.
GGCGTGGTCTTTGAATGGCTCGCTGCGCCCAAAGGGTTCGCGGGCGATCCTGTCACTGGCGTCATGGTGCAGCGTATGCGGTTGGGCCAGCCAGATGCCTCCGGGCGCCAAAGCCCCGAGGTCATCGAAGGCGCAGATTACGTTGAAGAGGCTGATCTGGTAATCAAGGCCTTGGGCTTTGAACCAGAAGACCTGCCAACCCTTTGGGATCAACCAGAGCTGGAGGTGACGCGCTGGGGCACCGTAAAGGCCGAATTTACCACCGGGGCAACCGCGCTGGAAGGTGTCTATGCCGTGGGCGACATCGTGCGCGGTGCATCGCTTGTGGTTTGGGCAATCCGCGATGGCCGTGATTGCGCCGAGGCGATCCTGACCAAGCTGAACGCCGCGCAAACCGTCGCAGCCGAATAAGCCATTTGGCGTGCGGCCCCGCGCCGCCGCCGTCCCCAATATCGCCCAAGCTGGAACCATCCGCTTTGGTGCACCGAATGACCTGCCGAGTGAGGGAAGGGTTAAGACATGACAAAATTTGATGAAAACTGGGTCCGCTCAGAGGAAGCAAAGCGCAAATATCTGGCCGAAAATGGTCTTTATGACGAAAGCGAAGAGCATTCGTCCTGTGGCGTTGGCCTCGTTGTTGCGGTGGATGGCAAAAAAAGCCGCAAGGTTGTCGAAGCGGGTATCAACGCCCTGAAAGCAATCTGGCACCGCGGTGCTGTCGACGCAGATGGCAAGACCGGCGATGGCGCAGGTATTCACGTTCAGATCCCTGTACCATTTTTCTACGATCAGATCCGCCGCACCGGGCATGAGCCCAAGAAAGATGAACTGATCGCAGTGGGTCAGGTGTTTTTGCCGCGCACGGATTTCGGCAAACAGGAAACCTGCCGTACCATCGTTGAATCCGAAGTGCTGCGGATGGGCTACCGCATTTATGGCTGGCGTCACGTGCCGGTCGATGTGACCTGCCTGGGCGAAAAAGCCAATGCAACCCGCCCCGAGATTGAGCAGATCCTGATCTCAAATTCCAAAGGCGTCGACGAAGAAACCTTTGAGCGCGAGCTTTACGTGATCCGCCGCCGGATCGAAAAGAAAGCCGCCGCTGCCGGTGTTGGTGAGCTTTATATCGCTTCACTCTCTTGCCGCTCGATCATCTACAAAGGCATGATGCTGGCCGAGCAGGTTGCTGTATTTTACCCGGACCTGCAGGACGAACGCTTTGAAAGCTCCTTTGCGATCTATCACCAGCGGTATTCGACCAATACCTTCCCGCAATGGTGGCTGGCGCAGCCGTTCCGCATGTTGGCGCATAACGGTGAAATCAACACGCTCAAGGGCAACGTCAACTGGATGAAGTCCCATGAAATCCGCATGGCGTCGGATTATTTCGGCGATCTCGCGGATGACATCAAACCTATTGTTCCAAGCGGTGCCTCGGATTCTGCGGCGCTGGATGGTGTGTTCGAAGTTTTCGTGCGCGCCGGGCGTTCTGCACCCATGGCAAAAACCATGCTGGTGCCTGAAAGCTGGTCCAAACAGGCGGTGGAATTGCCGCAAAGCTGGATCGACATGTATTCCTACTGCAATTCCGTGATGGAACCTTGGGACGGTCCGGCCGCATTGGCGATGACCGATGGCCGCTGGGTCTGCGCCGGTCTTGACCGCAATGGCCTGCGTCCCATGCGTTACGTCGTCACCGGCGATGGCCTGCTGATCTCAGGCTCCGAAGCGGGCATGGTGCCGATTGAAGAATCCCAAGTGGTGGAAAAAGGCGCGCTTGGCCCCGGTCAGATGATTGCCGTCGATATGGCCGAAGGCAAACTCTACCATGATACTGAAATTAAAGATAAACTTGCCAACGCCCGCCCCTATGGCGAATGGGTTGGCAAGATCCGCAACCTGGATACAGAGCTGAGCAAGGTCACAGAAAAGCCGATTTTTACAGGCGATGAATTGCGCCAGCGTCAGATCGCGGCAGGCTATTCCATCGAAGAGCTGGAGCAGATCCTCGCGCCGATGGCCGAGGACGCAAAAGAAGCCTTGGCTTCGATGGGCGATGACACGCCAAGTGCGGTTCTGTCCAACAAATATCGTCCGCTGAGCCATTTCTTCCGCCAGAACTTTAGCCAGGTGACAAACCCGCCGATCGACAGTCTGCGCGAATTCCGCGTGATGTCTTTGAAGACGCGGTTTGGCAACCTCAAGAACGTGCTGGACGAAGACGGCTCGCAAACCGAAATCATCATGCTGGACAGCCCCTTTGTGGGCAATGCGCAGTTTGATGCGTTGCTGGATGCCTTTGACGATACGGTTGTGCATATCGACTGTACCTTCCCCGTTGGCGGCAAAGACGGCGCACTGCGCGACGCACTGGAGCGGATTCGGGCTGAGACCGAAGATGCTGTCCGGTCCGGGGCCGGTCACATCATTCTGAGTGACAAGGGCCAGAACGCGGAGCGCGTGGCGATGCCAATGATCCTGGCGACCTCTGCGGTCCACAGCCATCTGACGCGCAAAGGCCTGCGCACCTTCTGTTCGCTGAACGTACAATCCGCAGAATGCATCGACCCGCATTACTTTGCGGTGCTGATCGGGGCTGGCGCGACCGTCGTCAACGCCTATCTGGCCGAAGACTCCCTGGCAGATCGCATTCAGCGTGGCCTGCTGGATATTGACCTGACAACCGCAATTGCGCGCTATCGCGAAGCGATTGATGCCGGCTTGCTCAAGATCATGGCCAAGATGGGGATCTCGGTGATCTCCTCCTATCGCGGGGGTCTGAACTTCGAAGCTGTCGGCCTGTCACGCGCAATGTGCGCCGAATATTTCCCCGGCATGACCTCGCGGATTTCCGGCATTGGTGTGTCGGGTATTCAGAAGAAATCCGAAAGCGTGCATGCCCGCGGTTTCCAAGCTGAAAGCAAAGTGCTGCCGATTGGTGGGTTTTATAAGGCGCGCAAATCCGGCGAGACCCACGCCTGGGAAGCGCAGACCATGCATATGATGCAGGCCGCCTGTAACCGCGCCTCTTACGAGTTGTGGAAACAGTATTCGGCCAAGATGCGGTCCAACCCGCCAATCCATCTGCGCGACCTTCTGGATATCAAACCGCTGGGCAAATCGATCCCGATTGAAGAGGTGGAATCCATCACGTCCATCCGCAAACGCTTTGTCACGCCTGGCATGAGCCTTGGCGCGCTGAGCCCGGAGGCCCACAAAACGCTGAACGTCGCGATGAACCGCATCGGGGCGAAATCAGACTCAGGTGAGGGCGGCGAAGATCCGGCGCATTTCGTGCCAGAGCCAAATGGCGACAACCCGTCTGCGAAAATCAAACAGGTGGCTTCCGGCCGTTTTGGCGTGACGGCCGAATACCTCAACCAGTGTGAAGAGCTGGAAATCAAGGTTGCGCAAGGTGCAAAACCGGGTGAGGGCGGCCAGCTGCCGGGCATGAAAGTGACCGATCTGATCGCGCGCCTGCGTCACTCTACCAAAGGCGTGACCTTGATTTCGCCACCGCCACACCACGATATCTATTCGATCGAGGATCTGGCGCAGCTGATCTATGACCTCAAGCAGATCAACCCGCGCTGCAAAGTCACCGTGAAACTGGTGGCCTCCTCGGGTGTTGGCACCATTGCGGCGGGCGTGGCCAAGGCGAAAGCAGATGTGATCCTGATTTCGGGCCACAATGGCGGCACTGGCGCCTCCCCGGCCACCTCGATCAAATATGCAGGTCTGCCATGGGAAATGGGCCTCACCGAGGCGCATCAGGTTCTGGCGATGAACAACCTGCGCGAACGTGTGACCCTGCGGACCGACGGTGGCCTGCGCACCGGGCGTGACATTGTGATGGCAGCGATGCTGGGCGCGGAAGAATACGGCATCGGCACCGCCGCGCTGATCGCCATGGGCTGTATCATGGTGCGTCAGTGCCAAAGCAACACCTGCCCTGTGGGTGTCTGTACCCAGGATCAGGCGCTGCGCGATAAGTTCACGGGCAATGCCGACAAGGTTGTGAACCTGATCACCTTCTATGCGCAGGAAGTGCGCGAAATCCTCGCGTCGATTGGCGCACGTTCCATCGAAGAGGTGATTGGTCGTGCGGATCTGCTGGCGCAGGTGTCGCGGGGGTCTGCGCACCTTGATGATCTGGACCTGAACCCACTGCTCATCACGGTGAACGGTGCGGCGGAAATCGCCTATGATCGCGAAAAGCCGCGCAATGCGGTGCCAGATACGCTGGATGCAGAAATCGTGCGCGATGCGGCGCGGTTCCTCAAGGATGGTGAGAAAATGCAGTTGTCCTACGCGGTGCAGAACACGCATCGCACCGTGGGAACCCGCACCTCAAGCCACATTGTGCAGAACTTTGGCATGCGCAACATGCTGCAAGAGGATCACCTGACCGTGAAACTCAGCGGCTCCGCAGGCCAGTCCCTTGGTGCTTTTGCTGCGCCGGGCCTCAAGATCGAAGTTACGGGCGACGCCAACGATTATGTTGGCAAAGGTCTGTCCGGGGGCACGGTTGTGGTGCGTCCTGCGATGAACTCTCCGCTGGTGGCTGCTGAAAACACCATCATCGGCAACACCGTGCTTTACGGGGCCACAGATGGGCATCTCTTTGCCGCTGGCCGCGCAGGTGAACGCTTTGCCGTGCGTAACTCTGGCGCCAAGGTGGTGATCGAGGGCTGCGGGGCCTGCGGTTGTGAATATATGACCGGCGGCGTCGCCGTGATCCTTGGCCGGATCGGGGCCAACTTTGGGGCCGGTATGACCGGCGGTATGGCCTATCTTTATGACCCGGATGGCACAAGCGCGCCGGTGATGAATATGGAAACCCTGGTCACGGTCCCCGTCACGGTCGATCACTGGGAGGCACAGCTGAAAGGGCTGGTGGAACGCCACCTTGCTGAGACCGGATCGCGCAAAGCTGCGGATATCTTGCAGCATTGGGATTTGGAAAAGGCCAATTTCGTGCAGGTTTGCCCGAAAGAAATGTTGCCACATCTTCCGCACCCGCTGAGCGCGGAGCCAGAGGCGATACCCGCCGAATAAGGCAAACAACCCTGAAAAACCCCGCGCCATCGCGGGGTTTTTTGTTGCAGGCGCGACACAGCAATAACAACCAAGCCGGGAAGTATTTGAAAAATACAATCATTGACTGCACTCTTTTGAACGAGGCAGGTCAATGTAATGCATGTGTTTCAATCTTTTGTCGTTGGGGTATCACTGATGATTGCGCCTGTCGTGTCATCAGCGGGCCAATGCGGATACGAAACATGTTGGGGCGCGCTGGGGTTTTCCTCGGATGGGGGCACCGCCACGTCGGTTGCGCAATGGTCCCAAGAGGCCGCCTACCGAAATCTCCAGGAAAACTGCGATTGGGATTGCGGCGAGGTGCGGATGTTCAGCAACGCCTGCGCCGCCATGGCCCGTGGGGAACGCGGCAGCTGGAGTTGGGCCGAAGCAGACAGCGTGCGCCGCGCCAAGGCGACGGCCGTGCAGCTTTGCGGCGACCGCACCATCAATTGCAAAGTCATCGTCGCGGCCTGCTCTCGTTAACGGATAGAAGAGTTGCGCCGCGCGCCGGACCTGCTTATTCCGAAAGGCAGGGGCAGAGCAGAGACTATGGCCAAGAAAAAGAGCGCAAAAAAACAGAAACTCAGCTGGCGCGCGCGCCAGACCCAACGTCTACGCCGCTGGGGCCTGCGCACTGCGATCTGGGCGGTGTCGTTGTTTATTTTTGCGGTCCTGATTTTCACGGTGATCAACCCGCCAACCACCTACACCATGCTATCGGAAAAACGCCGCCTGGGCGCGATTGATCAAGATTGGGTGCCGATGGAAGCGATCGCCCCGGTTATGGCCCGCGCTGTTGTGGCAGCGGAAGATGCGAATTTTTGCGATCATTGGGGGTTTGACGTCAAGGCGATCCGCGCCGCGATTGAGGCCGGAGGCGCACGCGGTGCCTCGACCATCAGTCAGCAAACCGTCAAGAATGTCTATCTCTGGCAAGGGCGCAGCTGGCTGCGCAAAGCGCTGGAGGCCAGCATCACCCCGGTTGTCGAATTGGCCTGGAGCAAGCGGCGCATTTTGGAAATCTATCTGAATATCGCGGAATTTGACGAGGGCGTGTTTGGCGTCGAAGCCGCCGCGCAGCATTATTTCGGCGTGCCGCCCGATCGGTTGAGCGCCCGGCAGGCGGCGCGGCTTGCTTCGGTCTTGCCGGCCCCAAAGCAGCGCTCTGCCAGCCGCCCGACAACGTCACAGGTGCGGCGCATTGCGGCGATCATGGATGGCGCCGCCACCATCGACCGCGACGGGCGCGCGCGCTGTTTTCAGTGATCGCACTGTGCCAATTCCCGCGCGCGGATCATTCGCGTGTTGAAACCCCGCGATGATTTCGGCAATTAAGAGATAGCTCCTTTCACTTTTGGATTTCGCAATGGCCCGCTTGTTTCATGTTCCGCTGTCCCCGTTTTGCCGCAAGGTCCGGCTGAGCCTTGCCGAAAAGAAGATCGAATGCGAGTTGGTGGAAGAGCGGTACTGGGAGCAGGACCCAGATTTTCTGCGCCGTAATCCCGCGGGCAAAGTGCCGGTTCTGAAACTTGACGATATCATGATGGCCGAAAGCGCCGCGATCTGTGAATATCTGGAAGAGGCGTATCCAGAGCCCTCGTTGATGCCCAAAGGCAGCGCCGCCCGCTTGGAAGTGCGCCGCCTGGTCAGCTGGTTTGATGACAAATTTCACAACGAAGTCACCAGCAAGCTGCTGTATGAGCGGGTGAACCGAAAGGTGCAGGGCACCGGGTATCCGGACAGTGCCAATGTCAAAGCCGGTGCCAAAGCGATCAAATATCATCTGGATTATCTCGCCTGGCTGCTGGATCATCGCCGTTGGCTCGCCGGGGATTCCATGACTTTGGCGGATTTTGCAGCCGCGGCGCATCTGTCCTCGCTGGATTACATCAGCGATGTGGATTGGAACCGATCGGAGGCGGTCAAGGATTGGTACGCAAAAATCAAATCGCGCCCCGCCTTTCGTTCCATTCTGGCCGATCAGGTGCCGGGTTTCCCGCCGCCGCCGCATTATGCTGACCTTGATTTCTAAAGCGCGCCGCTTGCGCCGTGTTGTTGTGCTCGTCGCGGGCGGCGTTCGATGAGCGGCGGCGTATTGAACCTGAAGGCACGTCTGATCAAAGAAGCCGATGCCATCGGCTTTGATCTCTGCCGGATCTGTCGCCCCGATGCGGTGCCGCAAGTGCCGGCGGATCTCGATGGGTTTCTGGCCAAAGGGTATCACGGGCAGATGGGCTGGCTGGCCGAACGCACCCAATGGCGCGCCAATCCGGCCGCGCTCTGGCCCGAGGCGCGCTCGGTCATCATGCTGGGGGAAAGCTACACACCCAAACACGACCCGCGCGCGGTGCACAGCAGGGCGGATCGCGGCGCAATATCGGTCTATGCGCAGAACAAGGATTACCACGACCTTGTCAAGAAACGTCTCAAACGGCTGGCGCGCTGGCTGATCGCAGAAACCAATCCGGAGGTTGCGGTCAAGGTTTTCGTCGATACGGCCCCCGTGCCGGAAAAGCCGCTCGGGCAGGCCGCAGGGCTCGGCTGGCAGGGCAAACATACCAATCTTGTCAGCCGCGAATTGGGATCCTGGTTCTTTATTGGTTCTGTGTTCACAACGCTGGAAATCGACCCTGATCCTGCGGAAATTGACCATTGCGGGTCGTGCAGGGCCTGTCTGGATGCTTGCCCAACCAAGGCCTTTCCCGCGCCCTACCAGATTGATGCGCGGCGCTGCATTTCGTATCTTACCATTGAGCATCACGGCCCGGTGGACGAAGATCTGCGGCCCCTTTTGGGCAATCGCATCTATGGGTGTGATGATTGTCTGGCCGCCTGTCCCTGGAACAAATTCGCCGTTGATGCTCGCGAGATACGGTATCACGCGCGCGATGATCTGATCGCGCCGCCGCTTGCAGAATTGGCGGCGCTGGACGATGCGGCGTTCCGTGCGAAATTTGCCGGCTCGCCGATCAAACGCATCGGGCGCGGACGCTTTGTGCGCAACGTTCTCTATGCGATGGGCAACTCTGGCGACCGGGCGCATATGGCGCAAGCCACGGCGCTGATTGCAGACGACGACCCGGTTGTCGCGGATGCGGCCCGCTGGGCTGCGGCGCAGCTTTCCCGCGCCGCAGACTAATCAGGCGTCGCGCTTTGGCAGTTTCCAATCAGGCCGGGGGAAGTGGCAGGTGTAACCGCCCCTGTTCTTTTCCAGATAATCCTGGTGATAGTCTTCTGCTTCCCAGAAATCGCCGACTGGTGCCAATTCCGTCACGACCTTGCCCGGCCATAGCCCGGAGGCGTCCACATCGGCAATGGTGTCTTCGGCCACGGATTTCTGCGAGTCATCTTCATAGAAAATCGCAGAGCGATAGGACGTGCCGATATCGTTGCCTTGCCGGTTGACGGTTGTCGGGTCATGGATCTGAAAGAAAAACTCCAGAATGTCGCGATAGCTCGTTTTGGCCGGATCAAACAGGATCTCGATCGCTTCGGCATGGGTGCCATGATTGCGATAGGTGGCGTTTTCCACGTCGCCACCAGAATAGCCGACACGGGTGCTGATCACACCGGGTTGCCGCCGGATGAGATCCTGCATACCCCAGAAACATCCCCCGGCCAGAACTGCGCGTTCGCTCATGTCACGTCCTCAACTTGGTTCAGATAGGCACCGTAGCCCTCGGCCTCCATATCATCGCGATGAATGAAGCGGAGTGCAGCCGAGTTGATGCAATAGCGCAGCCCGCCGCGATCGGCTGGGCCATCGGGGAATACATGGCCCAGATGGCTGTCCCCGTGTTTAGAGCGAACCTCAGTGCGCACCATCCCGTGCGATCTGTCGTGATGTTCGGTGACATTCTCGATCGGCTTTGTGAAGCTAGGCCAGCCACAGCCAGAATCGTATTTGTCACCGCTTGCAAACAGCGGCTCGCCGGACACGACATCAACATAGATGCCCGGTTCCTTGTTGCGCAGCAATCGGCCGCTGCCGGGGCGCTCTGTTCCATTTTCCTGAGTGACCCAGCGCTGTTCATCCGTAAGGGCGGCAATCGCTGCCGGATCTTTGGTATATTTGGTCACTTGGCACTCCTTCGGTTGGGTCTGCCAGCACTAAATGGTGTGGTGGTTCGAAATTCAAACCTATATTTCAACCCGCTGACCCAAGCGTGAACTTAGGCCAGCGCTGCCGTCAATGCCGCATCCATCAACGCTTTGATCTGTGACGTGCTGGTCCCGGCCACGATGCGCCCCAGTTCGCGATCCCCTTTCAGCGCCACCAGGGTCGAGCGGCGCGGAATACGCAAGTCGCGCACCAGATCTGAGCGCCCATATTCATCCCAATCAACATCAATGAAAACGATCTGGTCTTCGTAAGCGGCATTTTCGGCCTTCAAGGCAGAGATCACCTTTTCCTGCGCCCGGCAGGTGGTGCACCAGCTGGCTTTGAAATCCAGAAATACCGTGTCGCCGGCGGCCAAATGTTTGCGCACCAAGCCGGGCGTATAGGCGGTGGACGACCCCGCAATTTGTGGCGCGATCAGCGCGCCGGTTGCAAGTATGCAAAATTGACGTCGGTCCATGAGGAACCTCCTTTACAGCGAAACAGACAAATCCAATAGCCAAAGCGGCATGTGATCCAGCAGCCAGGCTTCGATAACGTGGTGCCAGCCCAAAAATAGCGCGAGGCCCACCAAGACAAAAACGCCCCCCATCACAGGCCGGGCGATCAGTGCGAGCTTTTGCATCGTGGCGCGCCGGTTCACAAGAAACCCGCGTGCGCCATATCCAAGCGCAAGGATAAGCGTTGAAACACCAAGCGCGAAAAACCCCATAATTGTCGCCGCCCGCGCGAGGCTCTCGCCTTGACTGGCAAGCGCAATGGCCCCGCCCAGGGTCGGGCCGATACAGGGGCTCCAGACCGCACCGAGCAGTAGCCCGCTGACAAACTGGCCGGAGCTGCGCGCAGGATCGACATGGTTAAGCTGCCCATCTGCCCGCGCCGATACGCCAGCGGTTGCGCTGGCAAACCGCGCGGACAATTGCGGGATCAAAAGTATCGCCCCAAACCCGATCATCATTAGCGCGCCGGCCTGCGCCAGATCATCCACCGAAATGCCAAGCGTATAGCCCAGGGTGGTCACGGCCATGCCCAGAACCACAAAAGAGAGGCTCATTCCTGCCGCAAGCAAGAGCGGGCCGCGTGGGCTGGCCTGCAACGCCGTCGCCAGCACAATGGGCAGCACCGGCACGACGCAGGGGTTTATCAGGGTCAAAAGACCCGCCAGATATGCAAAAATGAACTCCACGCCTGTAAGATGACGGTCTGGACGTGAAAATCCATGACAAATGCGGTGCCACCCGGTCAACATTCTGTGTTTGCGCGCTGGGTCGATCCTATGTGGGCGCAAAGTGGGCGCAAAAATTGGTATGCTCAGTTTTATCGATTTTGGTCATTTCAACATGACCAGAGGCGGGATAGCCTTGTTTCGCAGCTGTCAGCAGCAAGGAGCGCGCGCATGTCCCAACCGATCACGACAAAGCCCAGTGTTTGCCCGTTGGATTGCCCTGATACCTGTAGCCTTTCGGTCGACATTGCCGATGGGCAGATCGTCAAGCTGCGCGGCTCGCATGCCAACCCTTATACGGCGGGCGTGATTTGCAACAAAGTGGCGCGCTATTACCCCGATTTCGTACACGGCCCACATCGGCTGCGTCATCCCTTGCGGAAAACGCCCAAGGGGTTTGCGCGGATCAGTTGGGAAGAGGCATTGGATCTGGTCCATGCCGGCTTTTCCAAAGCCATCGCGCAGCACGGGCCGCAAAGCGTGTTGCCGTTTAACTACGCCGGCCCCCATGGTGAATTGGCCGGTGCCTCGATGGACCGGCGGTTTTTCAACCGTCTTGGCGCATCAGAGCTGGCGCGTGGGCCGCTGTGTGGCGGGGTGCGTGGCGCGGCCTACGAAAGCCTCTATGGCGCTGTTCCGGGCATGCCCCCGGCGCAGGCCGTTGACAGCGATCTGATTGTGATCTGGGGCAGCAACATTTCGGTGTCCAGCTTGCATGTGATGCGCGTTCTGAAAGCGGCGCGCCAGAAAGGCGCGCGCGTTGTGGTGATTGACCCCAAGTGTACGAAAGTGGCCGAACAGGCCGACATGTTTTTGCAGGTGCAGCCCGGCACAGATGTGGTGTTGGGACTGGCGCTGGCCGCAGAGCTTGCCCGTCGCGATGCGCTGGATCAGGACTTCATCGCCGCCTGGGTTCACGAGAGCGCGGCCTATTTACGCCATGCGGCACAGTATTCATCGGCGCATGCCGCGCAGATCTGTGGTGTATCCGAGACTGATTTTGCAAAGCTGGTCGATTGGATTAGCACGGCGCGCGCCATGGCGACTGCGGTGGGCGTCGGCCTTGAGCGCAGCGCTTCGGGTGGGGCTGCTTTGCGCGCGGCGATGGCGCTCAATGCTCTGACCGGACAACATGGACGGCCCGGTGCCGGGGTGATTGCAAAATCCGGTGCCCATGTTCCCAAAACCTCCGCGCGGTTGCAGGCCCCGCATCTGCGCCGCGATCCGGCGCGGGTGATCAACATTTTGGACGTCCCGAACGAGATTCTCGATCGCGCACAGCAGGTGCCGATCTCTGCGGTCATGGTCTACAACCACAACCCGGTTGCCACCCACCCAGATCAGGACAATGTCATGCGCGCGCTCAGTCACCCTGACGTGTTTGTTGTGGGCTGCGATGTCGTGATGACCAACACGATGGCGCTGTGTGATGTTGTTTTGCCCGCGGCGAGCCATTTTGAACATCATGATATCTTTGGTGCCTACGGGCAGAACTATCTGCAACGTGCGGCCCCGGTGATGGACCCGGTGGGTGAGAGCCTGCCGAACACCGAGATTTTCCGCCGTCTTGCGGCTCGATTTGCTTTTTTAGAGCCTAATTTTCAGGACAGTGATGCGGCTCTGATGACGCAGGCGTTCGCGATTTCAGGCCCCGATAACGCGGCGCTTGATCAGGGTCTTGCGGTTGCGTTTGGCGGCTCTGATGGCAGGGATCAGATCCTGTGCCGCGATCTTGCGCCAAAGACACCAACCGGCAAGATAGAGTTGTTTTCTGCTGAATTAGAGTCGAAATTTGCGGCCGGATTGCCAAACCACCGTGTCGTGCCTCGGCCTTATCCTTTGCGGGTGATTTCCCCGTCTTCGGAAAAACGCATTAACGCGACCTTTGGCGGGCATGCGGCCTCTTCCGGGGTCGAAATGATGGAGATGCACCCAGAGGATGCGGCAGTCCGGGGCCTGCAGGATGGCGATAGTATTGCCGTATGGAATGCGCTGGCGGAAATTCGGTTGCGGGTGAAGATCACCGATAAGGTTCAGCCCGGCGTGACATATGTCGCCAAAGGCGCATGGCGACATAATGGCGGCGGGACCATCAATGCATTGATCGCCTCTGATCAACGATGTGACCTGATTTCAGGGGCGGCCTATAACGACACCTTTGTGGATGTCCGCGCCGTGCAGGAGTGATATGTGACCCGTCCTGTGACGCCACACCTGAGATTGGACCGGGCGGCGGCCACGCCGCTGTTTGAGCAACTGGCCAGCGGCCTGCGCCAACAGGTGACGCAGGGCGATTTGCCGGCGGGCACGCGGCTGCCGCCAACCCGCAGCTATGCAGTAGACTTGGGCGTTTCACGCGCGACGGTGATGACCGCCTATGACCAGCTGGTGGCCGAGGGCTACCTCATGGCGCAGCGCGGCGCTGGCTATCAGGTGGCTGATCTGGGCGGTGCGGCACCTCCGACTGGCAGCCCAACGGCAAAACCCCTTGGGGCCGCGCCGGTCAGGCCGTCGGCGGTTTTTACGCCCGGTCAGCCTGATATGGCGCTATTTCCGCATCGGGCTTGGGCCAAGACGGTGGCGCGGCTGTGCCGTCAGAACCCTGACGCTTTGCTGGCGGACACAGCTGCGTTTGGGCATGATGGCCTGCGCCGCACTATTGCCCAGCACGTCGCAGATTGGCGCGGATTTGCGCCGGACCCGGAGCAGGTCATTGTGACCGCCGGTGCGGCAGATGCGCTGGAGATGACCTTGCGGGTGCTGTGCGCAGGCGGCGAAACTGTCGCTATCGAAGACCCTGGCTATCGCCCGCTGCGCAGGTTCATCGACGCTCAGGGGCTGCAAACAGAGTATCTGTCATTGGACGGTCAGGGGGCTCTGCTGCCGACCCGTGCAGCGGCAACGGTCCTGACGCCATCACATCAATTCCCGCTGGGCGGGGCAATGACACCCCAGAGGCGGCTGCAGTTTTTGCATTGGGCCAATGAAACCAAAGCCTGGGTTGTCGAGGATGATTACGATAGCGAGTTTCGCTATTCCGGCCATCCCATTCCGGCGATGGCGGGTATGGATGGGTTGCGGCGCACAATCTATATCGGCAGCTTTTCCAAAATCTTTTCAAACACCCTGCGCATTGGATATGTGATTGTGCCGCATGCGTTGCGCGCGCGCTATGCCGAGGTGATCGCGCGATTTGGACGCCGCGCCAGCGTGATGCCGCAGGCCCCATTGGCGGCCTTTATGCAGACCGGAGAATTTTACCGCCACCTGCGCCGCATGCGCCGCATTTACGGGCAGCGCCGCGCCGCTGTGATTGACCAGCTGCGCACGGATTTTTCGGATGTGCTTTCGTTTCAAGATGCTGAGGCCGGGATGCAGTTGGCCCTGCATCTGCACGACGGGTTTGCCGATCACGACATCGCGGCTCGGGCGGGGGATCACGGCCTAGCGGTCGAACCGCTTTCGGCCTATTGCCTTGGGCCGGCGTGCTACAATGGTCTGCTGCTGGGATTTTGCGGCCAAGATGAAGAGGCCGCGCGCCAGGGGCTGGCAACATTGGCGCGGATCATCAAGCAGACATAAAGTGGGCGCCAATAAAAAAGGGCCGCATCCGCGACCCTTTTCAAATCTCGGTTCAAGAGGACCGGATCAGCCGTTCACGCTGTCTTTCAGCGCTTTGGCGATGGTCATTTTCACGACCTTGTCCGCGTCTTTCTTGATTTGCTCACCCGTTGCGGGGTTACGTACCATGCGCTCAGGACGCTCACGGCAATAGATCTTGCCAACACCCGGCAGGGTCACAGCACCACCAGCGGATACTTCGCGTGTGATCAGCGCGCAAACTGCGTCCAGCGCAGCGCTTGCGGATTTCTTGTCGGCATCCATTTCCTCGGCCAGTGCGGCAACGAGTTGGGTCTTGGTCATCGGCTTTGCCATTTATTGGTCTCCTTATCTTGCCCGTCGTTTTGGGCCTCATGAGCGGCATTTAACGGAAGTTAGCGTCCAAAGACAACGAATTGCTGAGTGTTTCTTGGGATTTTCGCGTTTTTTTTGGGGATAACCACGCCTATAGGAAGGCCGTTTCGTCAAAAGAGCGCAATTTTCGAGAATGGAGCTGCGCCAGGGGCATTTCGCGCAGAGTTTCCATCGCGCGAATTCCGATCATCAAATGCCGCGCAACTTGGGTTTTATAGAAGTCAGAGGCCATGCCCGGCAGCTTGAGTTCCCCGTGCAGCGGCTTGTCAGAGACGCAGAGCAGCGTGCCGTATGGCACCCGGAAGCGAAAGCCATTGGCTGCGATTGTGGCGCTTTCCATATCCAGCGCGATGGCGCGGGATTGGGACAGGCGCTGCACCGGGCCAGCATGTTCGCGCAATTCCCAATTGCGGTTGTCGATTGTGGCGACGGTGCCGGTGCGCATCACGCGCTTTAGGTCATAGTCTTTTAGCTCGGTCACATCCGCCACCGCGCGTTCCAGCGCGATCTGCACCTCGGCCAGCGCCGGGATCGGCACCCAGACCGGCAGATCGTCGTCCAGAACGTGATCTTCGCGTAGATAGGCATGGGCGAGGACAAAATCGCCAAGGCTCTGAGAATTGCGCAGCCCGGCGCAGTGCCCCACCATCAACCAGGCGTGGGGACGCAGAACCGCAATATGGTCTGTCGCCGTTTTGGCGTTTGACGGACCGACGCCGATGTTCACCAATGTGATCCCGGAATCGTCGGCGCGTTTCAGGTGGTAGGTCGGCATCTGCGGTTGTTTTTCAACCGCAGGAATGGGCGCATCTGGGTCGGTGATTTCGACATTCCCGGTCGACACAAAGCTGGTATAGCCGCTGTCCGGATCCGCGAGCATCTGACGCGCATAGGCTTCGAATTCGGCGACGTAGAATTGATAGTTGGTAAAGAGCACGTGGTTCTGAAAATGCTCGGCGTTGGTCGCAGTGTAATGCGCCAGCCGCGCCAGCGAATAATCCACGCGCTGGGCGGTAAACGGGGCGAGCGGCCGGATGTCGCGATCAAAGGTGCTGAGCACACCATTGACGATATCATCATTGGTGGTCGATAGGTCGGGCACGTCAAACACATCGCGCAGGGTAAAACTGGCAGCGCCCTCTTGCGGGACCGAGACCGTGTCATCGTTTGCCACGGCAAAATGCACCGGAATGGGCGTGGTTGAAACACCGACAACCACCGGCACATTGTGATTTTCCAGCAAAAGGCCGATTTGCTGCACCAGATAATTGCGGAAAAGATCGGGGCGCGTGATGGTAGCGGCATAGACGCCCGGTTCGGCCACATGCCCAAAGGACAGGCGGCTGTCCACCTGGGCAAAGCTTGTCGTGACGATACGCAATTCTGGATAAAAGGCGCGAATGCGCGCCCCGTTCGGGCCGTTTTTCAGCGCGTTGGAAAACTCGCGGCACAGAAACCCGGTTGCGGTTTCATAAAGTTCACACAGCCGGTCGACCGCAGCAGTGGCGTCGGTGAAGGCTTCGGGGGTTTTCACGGAGGGGCTGTCGACGCGCAATTCGGTTGGGGTCATGTATGGGCCTGTATAAGATCGGTCATTTCAAATTTTGTCACATCCACCAGGCCAAGATCTGAGATCCGCAACTCGGGGATCACCACGAGGGCCAAAAGGGAATGCTGCATATAGGCATTGTTGAGGGTGCAACCACAACGCTGCATCGCTTCGACCATCTTCTGGGCCTTGGCTGCGACCTCAGTGGCGGGGCGGTCTGACATCAACCCGGCAATCGGCAACTCAACCAGTGCAATTTCCTTGCCGTCTTTAAAGACGGTGACACCACCGCCAACCTCGCCGAGGCGATTGGCGGCCAGGGCCATATCCTCACGGCTGGTGCCCACCACAATCATGTGGTGACTGTCATGTGCCACGGTGGAGGCCATCGCCATAGTGCCGGTATAGCCAAAGCCGCTGACAAAGGCATTGGTGGTGGTTCCCAGCGCGCGGTGACGTTCGACCAATGCGATCTGGCAGACGTCGTTTTCAAGATCCATCTGCACCTTGCCATCCACCACGGGCAGATCGGCGGTCAGCGCCTTGGTCGGCGCCTGATTTTCGACGACGCCAATGACGTTGGCGGTCACGCGGTTGGCCCCGTCAGGCGCGGTGATGACAAAATCTGCGGCAGAGCGTGCTTTGCCCATGTTCACAGTCTGGCGCGCATGATCCGGCCAGCTGAGGTGCGGGCAGTCCACCAGACAGGTACCGTCCTGCGCGATGGTTTTTCCACCTGCGATGACATGCTCGATCGGCAGGCTGCGCAGATCGCTGGTCAGGATGACATCTGCCCGCCGTCCCGGCGTGACGGAGCCAAGCTCGCGCTCAAGGCCAAAATGTGTGGCGGTATTCAGTGTCGCCATTTGCAGCGCCACCAGCGGGTCACAGCCACAGTCGATGGCATGCCGCACCACACGGTTCATGTGCCCGTCGTTCACCAAGGTGCCGCTGTGGCTGTCATCGGTGCACAGGATGAAATTGCGCGGATCAAGCCCCTTTTCGGTCACGGCGGTGATCTGTGTTTCAACATCATACCAGGCAGAGCCAAGCCGCATCATGCTGCGCATACCTTGGCGCACACGCGCGATGGCATCTGCCTCGCAGGTACCTTCGTGATCATCTGCCGGGCCGCCCGCCGCATAGGCGTGAAACGCGGGGCCAAGATCGGGCGAGGCATAATGCCCGCCGACGGTCTTGCCAGCATTTTGCGTCGCCGCGATTTCCGCCAGCATTTTGGCGTCGCCATGGATCACGCCGGGAAAGTTCATCATCTCGCCCAGACCGATGATGCCGGGCCAGCTCATCGCTTCGGCGACATCCTCGGGCGTGATCTCAAACCCCGTGGTTTCCAGACCCGGCGCGGAGGGTGCGCAGCTGGGCATCTGGGTAAAGATGTTGATGGGCTGCATCAGCGCCTCATCATGCATCAGGCGCACGCCCTCTAGCCCCAGAACATTGGCAATTTCATGCGGATCGGTGAACATGGTGGTGGTGCCGTGGCCAATCACGGCCCGGGCAAATTCGGCTGGGGTCAGCATGCCGCTTTCGATGTGCATATGCCCGTCACAAAGGCCGGGGATCATGTAGCGGCCTGCGGCCTCAATCACCTCGGTGGCACTGCCGTGGCAATGGCTGGCGTCCGGCCCGACATAGGCAATACGCCCGTCGGCAATGGCGATATCATGGTCTGGCAAAACTTCGCGTGTGTGCACATTGACCCAATGGCCACCGCGAATGATCAGATCTGCCTGCTCGCGCCCAGCCGCAACCGCCACAAGTCGCGCCGCGCATTCGGGCCAGGTTTTCAAACTGTTGTGTTCCATAACCCAAGGTGGCACGCAGGTTCGGCATGATCAAGCGGCACGCTGATGAAGTTTGTGCTAAAAGCGGCTCGGGCCGCCGACGTCACATACACGCCATACGTGTGCTCTACCATGGCGGGACAGAGACGACATAGCTGGAAGAAACATGACATCAAACGATTATCCCAAAGCTGTTCTGTTCGATATGGACGGGCTTTTGCTAGATACAGAGCGCGTCGCGATGAAAGCCTTTGTCGCCGCCCGGCGCACCTTTGGGCTGAGTGATGGCGAAGATATTTTCATGCGTACAGTTGGGGTGCGCAGTGATCTGTCAAATGCGTTGATTGCCGAAAGCCTGAATGGCGTGGTGCATCCGCAAATTTTCCGCAACCTCTGGGATATGATGTTTGACGAGGCACTGGAGGCGGCGGTGCCTTTGCGACCTGGGGCCGTTGAATTGCTGTCATCCTTGGCCGCGCGTCAGTTGCTCATCGGGCTGGTGACGTCCACACGGGCGAGCCGCGCCAAGAAGCATTTGAAACAGGCCGGAATTCGAGACTATTTCACCATCATCGTGGGCGGCGACCAAGTGGACAACCCCAAGCCCGACCCCGAACCCTATCTGACAGCCGCCCGGCTTTTGGGTGTCGACGCCACCTGTTGTGTGGTGTTTGAAGACAGCGATCCTGGGGCGACAGCGGCGGTGCGCGCGGGCGCGCAGGTGGTGCAAATCCCTGACCTCAAATCACCCTCTGGCGCGACACGCGCGCTGGGCCATATGATTGCGCCGGATCTTATCAGCGGTGCAACCGCGATTGGTCTCTTGACCGGCACCGCAACAAATCCCTGAGCCGCACTGGCCTTTTTCAGCCAGGCTTGTCACACTTGGCCCATAGAGGGGATGGGCCGCGAATGAACACAGACAAACCGCATGTCGAAATCGCTTATTGTGTCGGCTGCAATTGGTTGCTGCGGGCCGGATGGATGGCGCAGGAACTGCTGTCGACCTTTCAGCACGACCTCGCGGGGGTATCCTTGGTGCCCGCCGAAGTGGGTGGCACCTTTACGGTGCATGCTGACGGTGCGTTGATCTGGGAACGCAAGCGCGATGGCGGGTTCCCGGACGCCAAAGAGCTGAAGCGCCGCGTGCGGGATATCATCAACCCTGAGCAGACCCTGGGCCATATCGACCGCGCGGCCGGGCCGGGGGGCGATGATGATGCCGGAGCTTGATCGCTTTCTCACGCCGCAGGCGCTGACCCATGAAAAAGCATTGGGCGAAGTGCGTATGGGGCTGAAGCTGAGCCATTGGATCTGGTGGGAGATGCCACAGCTGCGGGGGCTCGGGCGGTCCGCAAAATCAGTCAAATACGGTCTGCAAGATCTCGAAGAGGCCACCGCCTATTTGGCGCATCCTGTCCTTGGCCCGCGTCTGGTGGCGCTTTGCATGGCGTTGCTGGCCCATCGCAACAAGCCGATTGAGGCGATCCTCGGCCCGGTTGATGCACAAAAGGCCCGCAGCATGGCGACGCTCTTTGCAGCTGTGCCCGGCGCGCCGCTGGTGTTTGAGGACGTGTTAAAGGCCTTTTTCATGGGGATGACCTGCCCCCAAACAAAAGCGGCGCTGGGGGACGGGCCCGTGCCCTGATCAAGCGACAAACTGGCGCTTGCATGTTGGTCAGCGCCTGCGCAAATTGGCCGCATGACGGACCCCATACAGAAAACTTTGCTCTCCCTTGGACACGGCTATTCAGCCAGCGCCTTGGCCAAACTTCTTATACCGCAGGGCTGGCGCGTGATTGGCACAACACGCAAGCCGGAAAAATTCGCGGCGCTCAAGGCCGCCGGCATCACGCCGATGCTGTGGCCTTGCGATCTGACTGAGGTGCTGGGCCGCGTCAGCCATGTGTTGACCTCCGCCGGACCTGACGCCGAGGGCGACCCGATCCTGCGCCATGCCAGGGATCAGATCATCGCGCGTAAAGATCACCTGACGTGGGTCGGCTATCTGTCCACGACCGGCGTTTACGGCGACCGCGACGGCGGATGGGTTCATGAGGACTCGGTGCTTGACCCCGCAACCCTGCGCGGTCAGCGCCGGGTCAAGGCCGAACAGGAATGGCTGACGATACCGGGGCTGCCGGTGCATGTCTTTCGTCTGGCGGGCATCTACGGGGCTGGGCGCGGGCCGTTTGCCAAATTGCGCAAGGGCATCGCGCATCGGGTGATCAAGAAAAATCAGGTGTTCAGCCGCACGCATGTGGATGACATCGCGCAGGTGCTTCACGCCTCGATGAACGCTCCAAATCCGGGCCGCATTTATAACGTCTGCGATGATGACCCGCAGCCGCCCGAAGTGGTGATTGAATATGCGGCAAAACTGTTGGGGATGGCACCGCCCCCTGCCGTGCCTTTTGAAAAGGCCGAGATGAGCCCGATGGCGCGCAGCTTTTATTCAGACAGCAAGCGCGTGCGCAATGACCGGATCAAAGACGAATTGGGCGTAAAGCTGAAATACCCGACCTTCAAGGCTGCACTGCAGGCCATGTTGGCTGAGGAACAAGCGCAGCCCTAGGCGCGTTTGCTGCCAATCTGGGCAATCCCCAAGACGTCCAGAACCTTGGCTTCGATATGCTCTGCGTTCAACGCCGCAGTGGCATACATGTCGCTTGGGCTGGATTGGTCCAGAAATACATCGGGCAGCACCATGGATCGGAATTTGAGGCCGCCGTCAAACACCGCATTCTCTGCCAAAAGCTGCGCAACATGTGAGCCAAACCCGCCCACGGCCCCTTCTTCGATGGTGATCAGCGCCTCATGGGTCTGTGCCAGCTGCAGGATCATGTCGGCATCCAGCGGTTTGGCGAAACGCGCATCGGCAATGGTGGGGGTGATGCCCTTGGCCGCGAGGTTTTCGGCGGCCTGCCGCACCTCGCCGAGACGGGTGCCAAAGGACAGGATCGCGACGCGCTTGCCCTCTTGGATCAGGCGGCCCTTGCCGATTTCGAGGATCTCGCCGGTTTCTGGCAGCTCGACGCCGACGCCTTCACCGCGCGGGTATCGAAATGCAATCGGCCCGTCGTCATAGGCAGCGGCGGTCGCCACCATGTGCTTCAGCTCGGCTTCATCGGCGGCGGCCATCACCACCATACCGGGCAGGTTGGCGAGATAGGCGATGTCAAAAGACCCGGCATGGGTTGCGCCATCGGCGCCGACCAGACCGGCACGGTCGATGGCAAAGCGCACGGGCAGCCCTTGGATGGCGACATCATGCACCACCTGATCATAGCCGCGTTGCAAGAAGGTCGAGTACATGGCGCAGAAGGGTTTCATCCCGCCCGCTGCGAGGGCGGCGCAAAATGTCACGCCATGCTGCTCGGCGATTGCGACATCAAAGCAGCGGCTGGGATATCGTTCTGCAAATAGGTTGAGGCCAGTGCCATCAGGCATGGCGGCGGTCACAGCAACGATCTTGTCGTCCTTGGCGGCCAGTTCGGTCAGTGTTTGACCAAACACGTTGGTATAGCTGGGCGCATTTGAGGGCGCTTTTTTCTGCTCGCCCGTGATCACATCAAATTTCGCGGTGGCGTGGCCCTTGTCGCGGGCGCGCTCTGCCGGGGCGTAGCCTTTGCCCTTTTTGGTGACGATATGCAGCAGTACCGGCCCGGTGGCGCGATCATGCACCGTGCGCAGAACCGGCAGCAGCTGGGTCATGTCGTGGCCGTCAATGGGACCAAGATAGGAAAAGCCCAGCTCTTCAAACAGGGTGCCGCCCACGGCCATGCCTTTCAGCATTTCTTTCGCGCGTTTGGCCCCTTCGCGGAAGGGTTCCGGCAGCAGCGACACTGCGCCTTTGGCGGCGGCTTTGAGTTCCTGAAAGGGCTCACCTGAATAAAGGCGCGACAGGTAGGAAGACATCGCGCCAACCGGCGGGGCAATCGACATGTCGTTGTCATTCAGGATCACAAACAGACGCTTGCCCAGATGCCCGGCATTGTTCATCGCCTCATAGGCCATGCCCGCGCTGATCGACCCGTCGCCAATGACCGCAATGGCATCGCCCAGCCCGCCGTCGCAGTGACCGCCCAGATCGCGCGCCACGGCAAAGCCAAGCGCCGCAGAGATCGAGGTCGAGCTATGCGCCGCCCCAAAGGGGTCATAGACAGATTCCGCGCGTTTGGTGAAACCGGATAGCCCGTCTTTCATCCGCAGCGTGCGAATACGGTCGCGGCGACCGGTCAGGATCTTATGCGGGTAACATTGGTGGCCGACGTCCCAGATAATCTTGTCGCGCGGCGTGTCAAAAACAGCATGCAGCGCGGTCGTCAACTCGACAACACCCAGACCCGCACCGAGGTGGCCGCCGGTTTCCGAAACAGCCGAAATCGTTTCAAGCCGCAGTTCATGCGCCAATTCGGTGAGTTCGGCGTCAGAGAACTTCTTGAGGTCTTCGGGTGTGTTCACCCGGTCCAAAAGCGGTGTTTCTGGTCTGACAGACATGGCGCGTTCTTTCGTTAGCTTTCCCGCGAGATAACGAAGCGCGCCGCTTCTCGCAAGGTGTCGGCGCGCGGGCCATAGGGATCAAGCGCAGTGCAGCTTTCTTCGATCAACGCGCGGGCGCGGGCCTTGGCGGCCTCCATCCCGAGCAAGGAAACAAAGGTGGCCTTGCCCGCGACGGTGTCTTTTCCAAGCGTTTTGCCAACTTTGCTCACGTCGCCTTCGATGTCCAGAACGTCATCCCAGATCTGAAAGGCCAGGCCGAGGCCCTTGGCATAGAGTTCCAGCGGGGCGGTTTCGGCCTGTGCCAGTCGCGCACCACATTGTGCGGACCAGCTGATGAGCGCGCCGGTTTTGCCCTCTTGCAACGCGATGATTTCATCAAGCGTCAGCGGGGTTTCGGCGGTTTCGGCGGCCATATCCAGCGCCTGGCCGAGCACCATGCCGCTCGCGCCGGCCGCGCGGGCGAAACTGTGGACCAGATTGGCGCGCACTTCGGCCACTGGTGAACATCCAGCGTGGCTGACGAGTTCAAACGCCATGGTCTGAAGCGCATCCCCTGCCAGCACGGCCGTGGCATAGTCCCATTTTACGTGCACCGTTGGCTGACCGCGCCGCATGTCGTCATCGTCCATACAGGGAAGGTCATCATGCACCAGCGAATAGGCGTGCATCGCCTCGATCGCGGCGGCAGGCCAAATCGCCTGGCTTTGCGGGATGTCATGCAGCTGGGCGCTTTCCAGCACCAAAAAGGCGCGCAGGCGTTTGCCGCCCGCGCTGGCATAGCGCATGGCCTGCACAACTGGCAGGTCGCCCATCGGGGCAATGACGCCATCCAGATGCGTTTGCACCGCAGCTGCGGTCTCTGCCAGCCGGGATCTGAACATGTTAGTGCCCGTCAACAGGCGTCAGGCCAGTTGGTGTGCCTGCACTGTCCAATGTAATGGCGGCGACTTTTTCTTCGGCTTCTTTCAGCTTGGTTTCGCAACGCGCTTTCAGGGCCGCGCCGCGTTCATAAAGCTTGATGGAATCCTCTAGTGCAACGTCGCCACGTTCCAGTTGACCCACGACCTGTTCCAGTTCGGCCATGGCCTGTTCAAAGCTCATTTCTGCAACGGGTGTCTCGCTCATGCGGCGCTCTCCATCAAAACCTTAACATGGGCAGCGGTTGCGGCTGCCAAAGCCCTCAGATCATATCCACCCTCAAGAGTCGAGACAACGCGCCCGTCGCAATGCACTGACGCGAGGTCGCAGATCTGCTGGGTGAGCCATGCAAAATCTTCGGTCTGCCAATTGAGCTGCGCCAGCGGGTCGGCGGCATGGGCGTCAAATCCCGCCGAAATCAGGATCAACTGCGGGTTAAAGCGCGAGATTGAGGGGAAAATCTCGTCCTCATATACTTTGCGCATGTGGGCCCCGTCTGAATGCGGGGGCAGCGGGTAATTCCAGATGTTGTTATGCCCGCCGGTTTCGTTTTCAGAACCGCTGCCCGGCCATAGCGGGCTTTGGTGGCTGGAGATGAACTGCGCGCGCCGCTCGTTCCACAACAGCGCTTGGGTCCCATTGCCGTGATGTACGTCAAAATCGACAATGGTGACGCGCTCCAGCCCGTGGCGCTCCATCGCATGGCGGGCTGCGATGGCGACATTGCCAAATAGGCAGAACCCCATTGGTGTGGCCTGTTCAGCGTGGTGGCCCGGCGGGCGCGTCGCAACAAAGGCGTTGCGGGCATCCCCGGACAGAACGGCATCGACCGCCGCAATATTGCCCCCGACAGCGCGCTGCGCCGCTTCGAATGTGCCCGCTGACATATGGGTGTCGGCATCCAGCGCAATCAGCCCGGCAGCGGGGGCATTGGCGCGCAGCCGGTCCAGATAGTGCGCCGGGTGGCACAGCAAGATGTCATCATCTTTGCACAGCGGGGCCGACCGCATCGACAACCCAGCAAAGCTGTCATCGTCAAGCGCGTCATAAATGCTTTCCAGCCGCGCGATCTGTTCTGGGTGCCCATCAGGCATCACGTGATGAAGGCAGGCGTCATGCCTGTAGACTGCTGTTGTCATGGCGGACCTTTTCAGGTTTGGGCGGTTTAGTCGGGGGCTAGCATATAGCCCGCACCGCGTACGGTCTGAAGGTAACGCGGTTGTTTGGGATCGGTTTCAATCTTGCGCCGCAGCCGCGTGATTTGAACGTCCACCGCGCGTTCTTGCGCTTGTCCGCGGTCCCGCCCAAGGTCTTCGACGAGCTTTGCTCGGCTGATCGGTTCACCCGGGGTGGCCGAGAAGATTTTCATCAGCTGGCTCTCGGTGGCGGTCAGCCGCACAAGGTCATCGCCCTGCCACATCTCGCCGCGTTCGATATCATAGCGGATCGGGCCAAGTTTCAGAATTTTCGGCGCGGCATCACTTGTATCCGCCTCGGGGATGCGGCGCAGGATCGCGTTGATCCGCAAAAGCAATTCTTTTGGTTCAAATGGTTTGGCCAGATAGTCATCAGCCCCGGCTTCCAGCCCGGTAATCCGATCTTCGGTTTCGCCCTTGGCGGTCAGCAACATGATCGGCGTGCTGGAGGTTTCGCGGATCGCGCGGGTCAGGCTGATGCCATCTTCGCCCGGCATCATCACATCAAGCACGATCATGTCAAAATCCAACCCCTCCAAAATGCGGCGCGCATGGGCAGCATCGCGGGCGGCGGACACCAGAAAGCCGCTGCGGATCAGGAATTTTTGCAAAAGACCGCGAATGCGCTCATCATCGTCGACGATCAAAAGGTGCGGCTGAAGATCCATCAGGTGTTTGCCTCGCGAAGAGATGCGTATTTTTGGCGGAGCTCTTTATCCATCATCGCCTCGAGCACTTTTCGAAAGCCCGACACTGCCTCTGGCCCGGCCTCGCGATAGGCGGCGCGCATGCGCGTGCGCTGCGCGTCCGAGAGCCGTGCTTCAAGCGCAGTTCCGGCTTCTGTCAGAAAGAGGTTGCGCTCGCGTTTGTCGATCTTGCCGACCCGGCTTTCCACCAGACCGTCCTCGATCAAGGTGCGCAAAACACGGTTCAGCGACTGTTTTGTGACGCCCAGAATTTCCAGCAGATTGGTGACAGTGGTGCCCGGGGCGCGATTGATAAAGTGGATGGCCCGATGATGCGCCCGCCCATAGGCCAGTGTCGCAAGAATGCGGTCCGGCTCTGAGGTCAATCCGCGATAGGCGAAATACATACCTTCAATTCCTTGCCGAATCTGTTCGTCGGTGAGGAAGAGAAGACTGTCACTGCCGAGGGTGTCACCCATTGCGATTTTCCACCTGTTTTGCCATTGTTTGGCTGTACATTAAGTCAGCCTTGTTGACACTCCAATAGCGAATTGGTAGCGAGCAGCAGTTTTCACGAAACTTTGTGGCGACGACTGACCTGGTTGCGCAACAAATGAAAAATCACCTGTGCTGAGAAGGAATAGAGCATGGCCGGTTCCTATGATGATCGCGATGGTAAAATCTGGCTGGATGGCCAGCTGGTAGAATGGCGCGATGCCAACGTGCACATTCTTTCGCATGCATTGCATTATGCGAGTTCCGTTTTTGAAGGCGAGCGTGCGTATAATGGCAAAATTTTCAAAAGCGTCGCGCATTCTGAGCGCCTGTTGAAATCTGGCGAGCTGCTGGACATGCCGATCCCATATACTGTCGATGAGCTTGAAAAAGCGAAATACGACGCGCTGGCGGCCAATGGGTTCAAAGACGCCTATGTGCGCGTCGTTGCTTGGCGCGGGGCGGGCGAAGATATGGGGGTGGCCTCGGCCAAGAACCCGGTGCGCGTGGCTGTCGCGTGCTGGGAATGGGGCGCTTATTATGGCGACGCCAAGATGAAGGGTGCCAAGCTCGACATCGCCAAATGGAAACGCCCCAGCCCGGAAACCATCCCAACGGCTGCAAAGGCTGCGGGTCTTTACATGATCTGCACCATGTCCAAACACGCGGCTGAAGCGAAAGGTTGCTCTGACGCGCTGTTTTACGACTATCGCGGTTATGTCGCTGAGGCGACCGGCGCAAATGTGTTCTTTGTCAAAGACGGCGAAGTGCACACGCCGATCCCGGATGCGATCCTGAATGGCATCACCCGCCAGACCATCATCGAGATGCTGAAAGACAAGGGCATCACAGTGCATGAGCGCCACATCATGCCCGAAGAACTGGCAAGCTTTGAGCAATGCTGGCTGACCGGGACCGCCGCCGAAGTGACCCCAGTTGGACAGATCGGTGAACATACTTTTGAGGTCGGGGCGCTGACGCGCGATATCGCCGAAAGCTATGAAGCGCTAGTTCGCGCTTAAGCGAACCGAACAGCAAATCATCAAGCCCGGTGCCAACTGCGCCGGGCTTTTTGTTTGGGTCTGCCTTAGCCCTGCGGCGTCATGGTTTGGCGGGCATTGCCGCGCTTGAGACCCAATTTCTGTTCGCGCCAAATGATGACGACGCCTGCGCCAATGATCAAGGCGGCACCCATCAGCGTGCTGAGGGTTGGAATTTCGCTGAACACGAAATAGCCGATCAGGATCGCAAACAGCATCGAAGCATAGTCAAAGGGGGCAAGCAAAGACGCCTCGGCATAGCGATACCCCGTCGTGAGGAAGATTTGCGCCACCCCACCGATCAGCCCGGCCAAGATCAGAAACAGGGTTTCCTGCGCGCTTGGGATCACCCAGCCCAGCGGCAGGGTCAACAATGACAAAAGCGACGCGGTGAGCGAAAAGTAGAACACGATCGCCGACGTCTGATCAGTTTGCACCAGCTTGCGGATATGGATCTGCGCCATGGCCCGGAAGAGCGCCGAGCCAAGCGCAAGCATCACCCCAAGCAGCGCCACTGTCGCCGGACCCCCAGACAGGTCAAAGACGGTGATGCGTGGGTAAAGGATCACGCCGACGCCCAGCAACCCGACCGCCAATGCGCTGAGGCGGAACACGCGAATGCGTTCGCCCAAAAACATCGCCGCGAAAATGACAATTAATAGCGGCGAGGTGAAGCCAATCGCCGTCACCTCAGGAAAGGGCAAGAGCCCCAGCGCGCCAAAGCCGAGTGCCATGGCCGTGGTGCCGATGAAGCCGCGCCAGAAATGGCCCATCGGGTTGGTGATTTTTAGGCCGGTCTGCAATTCTTTCCGGTGGATCAGCCAAGCGATAATGATGAACATCGCGAAAAACGACCGAAAGAATACCGCCTGCCAAGGCGGAACATGCGCGCTGGTCGCTTTGATCAGTGACGCCATGATGGCGAACAGAAATAGCGCTGTGACTTTGAAAAATATGCCACGGAGTGGGTTCATGAATCGTCTCTTTGGGTTCCGCAAATCGTGACGGGTGCATCACGAAATGGCAAGCAGGACAAACTGTATTGGCTGAACAACACCAGCCGTTAGTTCATTAAATTGCGCCGCTTCAAGCTGCATTAGGGTCGAAAGCCCGCGATGTTTGTCCCCGCACGCCAAGCGGTTTTATCTTAGCAGATTCGACCAATGCTCTGGCAGATCGCAATCCATTTCTTTGGCCAATTGTTCAAGATAGGCCAACATCAACCGGGCGCGTTTGCGCGCGATCTTGCGGCCCTTGCGCGTCACCATCGCCTGCGGCAATTGCAAAAGTTTCAGATGCCAGTGATCAATCGACCAAAGTTGATCATCAAGCGGGCGCTGCGCGGCAAACGGATCATTGTGATCGGCCAGCGCCCGGTTCATCGTGCCCGCCACCATGAAGGTGCGGGCGATGCCCACAGCGCCCAAGGCATCCAGCCGATCTGCATCGCGCAAAATTTCCGCTTCGGCGCTTTCTGGTGGAATACCAGCTGAATAACTATGGGCCGTAATGGCATGGGCCGTGGCCGCAATTTCATCTGCGGAAAAGCCAAGTTGAGCCAAAATAGGCTCTGCTTTTTGCGCCGAGAGACGCGAAGCGTCTTTGCGATTGGGGGCATCTTTGGGCAGGTTCACCAAATCATGCAGATAGGCCGCCGCCATCAAGACGCGCAGATTGGCGTTGCCTTCGTCTTTGGCAATGCGGCGCGCGTTTGCCCAGACACGATCCAGATGGCCCATGTCATGCGCGGCATCTTGCACCATTTCTTGGCTGATCACATCGCGCAGCTGTGCTCTTAGGGATTTCATCAGCCAATGCGACCCTGATTTTCGCCGATCTGACCGCGGTGCAGCAGAAGATGATCAAGCACGACACAGGCCATCATCGCCTCGGCGACCGGAACGGCGCGAATGCCCACACATGGGTCATGGCGCCCTTTGGTGATCACCTCTGTGGCGCTGCCGTCAATGCGGATGGATTTGCGTGGGCTAAGAATCGACGAGGTCGGTTTGACCGCAAAGCGCACAACCACATCCTGCCCGGTTGAGATACCCCCCAAAATGCCGCCCGCATGGTTTGAGGAATAGACTGGCTGGCCATCGTCGCCGAGGAAAATTTCGTCGGCATTCTCGGTGCCCTTCAGGCGTGCAGCGGCCATGCCCTCGCCAATCTCAACACCTTTGACAGCATTGATCGACATCATGGCTGCGGCAAGATCCGTGTCGAGTTTGCCATAGATCGGCGCACCCAGACCCGCCGGCAGCCCGCGGGCCACGACCTCGATCTCAGCCCCAACGGAATCATGGGCCTTGCGCAGCGCCTGAAGATATTCCTCCCAGGTCTGGGCGGTTGCGGCACCATTTGGAATCCAGAAATCATTCTGATCGATCGCATCCCAGTCAAAGGTGCTGCGATCAATGCCCATCTCGCCCATGCGGGTCATATAGCCTTTGATCTCAAGACCAGGCACGAGGGTTTTGATTGCTGCGCGCGCAACCCCGCCTGCAGCCACACGGGCCGCTGTTTCGCGCGCCGATGACCGGCCGCCGCCGCGATAGTCGCGATTGCCATATTTTTGATGATAGGTGATATCCGCATGGCCAGGCCGAAAGGTTTGGGAAATCTCGCCGTAATCCCGGCTGCGTTGATCGGTGTTTTCGATCATCAGCTGAATGGGCGTGCCCGTCGTTTTCCCCTCAAAAACACCAGACAGGATCTTAACCGCATCCGGCTCATTGCGCTGCGTGGTGTTCTTGTTCTGCCCCGGGCGCCGCTTATCGAGCCAGACCTGCAACATTTCCGGTGTGACCGGCACATTGGGCGGGCAGCCGTCAACGGTGGCCCCCAGGGCAGGCCCATGGCTTTCGCCCCAGGTGGTAACGCGGAAAAGATGGCCAAAACTGTTGAGTGACATGGGGGACTCCTGTTTCAGTCCCCTTTATCTGACAACGCAACGATGGAAAAGCCTTTCGCCGGCCTATTGCGCGCTCTTCTGGGCACTGCGCGTTGTTGGCACCTGCGCCTCGGGATGGATCACCGCTTCGTAGTGAAACAACGGCCACAATGGCCCCGGATAGGGCCCCAGTTCATCCGGGGCAAGGCCGTGCCCCTTGCGGGCAAGTTCAACCGGGCTGAAGCCGGTGAGGGTCACATGGGTTTCAAATCGCTGATGGGCTGAATGGGCGGACACTGCGGTTGCGAGTGCGAGAGGAAGCAAAGCAGTCGTTAGCGCAGCACCTTTGAAAAGCGAACTGAGGCAGGTCATGCTGTGTCCTTTCGATCGTGACTGTCGGGATAACGCCTATGTGGGGAAATGGTTGCAAACTTCCATATGCAGGCCGATCATTTCCTGTCACGCTTTCGGCAATGGCGCGGGCGTTTCCGTGACCTTTGCGCATTTGCAAAACCGCTTTGAATTTGCGGCGTGATTGATTTAACCAATCAGCACGCGGCCCCGTGGCTCAACTGGATAGAGCAGCCCCCTCCTAAGGGGCAGGTTGCAGGTTCGAATCCTGCCGGGGTCGCCAGGAACTGCTAGTTTCGCAAACCCAAGTCAAAGCGTCACCCTAAGCACCACTACGCCCCTTTGGAGAGTTGCCACAGCTGATTGTTCAAGTGAGTCAGTGTCTGCGGCAGCACATTGCGGTGCAGTCTACCGCCGAGACAGATTCTGACAAAACGGTCTTGATTGCCCGTCGTTCTGAACGCGCTTTCCGGTGAGATGCCGATTTCCTGATTGGACATGTTTGACATCAGCGCGGCACAGGTCACGTTGTCTGGCAGGCGCAGCCAGATGTTAAAGGCGTGGGGATTTGAAACGAACACGACTTCGGTGATTGTCTTGGCGGCGATTTCTTGGCGGATCGCCGTTTCGCTGCGGATGAACCGCCGGATTTGATCGGCTGTGCCATCCAGCACCCAGCGTGTGGCCAAGGCCATGGACACCGGGGAGGCCATGACAGAGACAGCCCGAATGCCGTTTTCCATGGCAAAACATCCACGGGCGCTCGGCGCGATGGCATAGGCCAGGCGCAACCCGGCCCCGATACATTTTGCCAGACCGCCGATGTACCACGTGAGTTCTGGGGCGCTTGCAGCCATGGGCGGTGGCGCATCGGGCAGCACAAACCCATAGGCATCATCTTCGATCAGCGGCAGATCATGGCGCTTCATGACGTTGGTGATTTCAAGCCTGCGATCTTGAGGCACGATCAACGTCGAGGGGTTGTGCAAGGTCGGATTGAGATAGAGCGCCTTGGGATGATGCTCTTTGATTGCCGCTTCAAGCGCGTCTGGAAGGATACCGTCCGCATCCATCGGCAGGCCGATCAAACGAAGGCCAAGCTGCGCTGCAATTTTTTTGAAACCTGCATAGGTGATGTCTTCGCAGAGAATGCAATCTCCGGGTCGCGAAAGGATGGTTAGAATGGCAAGCATCGTGGCATGGGCACCCGGGGTGACGGCAACACGGTCCAGATTGGGGACAAGCCCGCGCATGGACAGCCATATTGAGGCAGCTTCCTTGTCGATCTCCCCGCCGATCGGGTTTTGGTATCGCAGCAGGTGCACCAGATCGTTTGAAACAGCGGACAGGCCTGAACGCATCCGCTCGATCAGCTCCGGGTCGGTGGGTTCGGGCGGCGCATTCATGGTGAGGTCATGTGCAAGCGCGCGGCGTTCGTCGCTGATCGCGCTGTAGCTTTGCTGCGGTAGGACAAATGTCCCCTTGCCGACATGAGATTCAATCAAGCCTCGGCTGATGGCTTCGGTGTACCCGCGCGAGACGGTCGTAAAATCCACACCAATCAAATCGGCCAACTTGCGCTGAGGGGGCAGACGATCTCCGGGCAGTAAGACGCGGTCTTTCATGTCCTGTGCAATGCAGTCGGCAATTGCCAGGTAGCGCGGTTTTGCCGATCTCTCGATTCGTTGGGTCCAGTTTTCCATTGTTTCACCTAGAGGGAGGTTACGGGTCCGACATATTGTATGCATCTTTTGCGGACAATGTGTTGGGGGCTGAAAGAGGCGAAAATAGCGGTCTCAGGCAATCTTTGTGCAATAAATTACCATAAAGGCGCAGGATTGCTCACGCATTAAGCGCATTCATACAATCAATACAATTACATTGTATGTAAATTTGTATGAATCAATGGTGGTCCTTTCGAACTCCGGTCTAGCAATGATCAACATCACTGCGACTGACAGGAGAACGCAATGCCAGCAGTAACCACACCCGCCCACAAAGACGGTGACTTTTTCGTCGACTATGAAGAGAAGCTGTTTGAAGACGTGCAGGCCGAAGAGGGCCAGAAAGCACTTGTGACATTCCACACGGTTGCCTTTGAAGGCTCCATTGGTTTGGTCAATATCCTGCAAGCCATCCGCCTGCAGCGCAAAGGGTTTGAGACCTCGATCCTGCTGTATGGTCCGGGGGTCTCGCTTGGCATTCAGCGGGGCTTCCCAACGCTTGGGGATGAGGCGTTTCCAGGCGCGCAAAACTTTGCGAACAACCTAAAGAAGTTCATGAAGGAAGGCGGCAAAGTCTATGCCTGCCGCTTTGCCCTGCAGATGTTGATGGGCCATGGCGAACCCTCCTTGTTGCCGGGCATCACGCCAATCGCGCCACAAGATGTCCTGGATCTCAAACTGCTTCACGTGCGCGATGATGCCGTCATCGTCGACACTTGGACGCTGTAACAATCCATCACCGAGGTGGCGACAGCGCCACCTCGGCATGATCATTCTTTTCCCTAATCCCGGCGGGCGGCACAGGTGTCGCGCAGTCTTTCACAAAGGATGACACAATGACCGATCAAATTGTTCGCGCCGCTGCTGTGCAGATTGCCCCGGATCTGACCAGCCGCGCAGGTACAATCGAACGGGTTCTGAACGCGATTGCCGACGCGGCCGACAAGGGCGCAGAGCTGATTGTGTTTCCGGAAACCTTTGTGCCGTACTACCCATATTTTTCCTTCGTTTTGCCACCGATCCAGCAAGGTCCGGAACACCTGCGACTTTATGAAGAAGCGGTTGTTGTCCCCTCGGCGGAAACGCAGGCTGTGGCCGATGCAGCGCGCAAGCGCGGCGTGGTTGTCGTGCTTGGGGTCAACGAGCGCGACAATGGGTCTTTGTTCAACACGCAATTGATCTTTGATGCTGATGGCACCCTGGCACTCAAGCGTCGCAAGATCACCCCGACGTATCATGAGCGCATGATCTGGGGCCAAGGCGATGGCGCAGGCCTTAAGGTTGTCGAGACCAAAATTGGCCGCGTTGGTGCCCTGGCGTGCTGGGAACACTACAATCCGCTGGCGCGCTATGCGCTGATGTCGCAGCACGAAGAGATTCACGTCGGTCACTTCCCCGGCAGCCTTGTCGGCCCGATCTTTGCCGAGCAAATCGAAGTCACCATGCGTCACCATGCGCTTGAGGCGGGATGCTTTGTGGTGAACTCCACGGGCTGGCTGACCGAAGAGCAAATCAACGCCGTCACCGAAGATCTAAAGCTGCAAAAGGGTCTGCGCGATGGCTGCATGACCTGCATCATCTCGCCGGAAGGTCGCCATGTTGTGCCCCCTTTGACCGAGGGCGAAGGCATTCTGATTGCGGATCTCGACATGAAACTGGTGACAAAACGCAAGCGTATGATGGACAGCGTTGGCCATTATGCGCGGCCTGAGTTGCTGCATTTGGTGCATGATGCACGACCGGCGCAACCCGTGCGCCGTATCGAGGAAGCGCAAGACATTTCGCTCGCGCCTGAAGTGGAGGCCGACAATGTCTGAAGCCACGTTGATCAATGAATTGCAGACCCATGGCATGCGGATGGTTGACCCATCTGTCGGCATGGAAAGCCGCCGGGGCGGTGCAGGTCCAACGGATCACAAAGCGGTCACGATCGGCGGATCAACCGTGATGGTTCCGGTGCATACAGCCCCGGCGTTTGATAGCCCCTATCTGGTGCAGGCCCCTGATGCAGAGGGCATGGCAGAAGTCACCAAATCCGGCGTGTCTCTGGGCCAAGTGAAATTCCCCATGCGGCCAAAGTTCTACGATCTGAAAACTGCGGATGGGATCGCGTATCACAAGATTGCCACCTTGCATTCAAAGGATGTCTTGGCGACCACGGTTCTTCAGGATTGTATCCGCTACGCAAGCCGTAAAAAGACCTGTCAATTTTGCTCAATCGGGCAATCTCTGGCGGCGGGTCGCACCATCGCGCACAAGACCCCGCAGCAACTGGCAGAGGTCGCAAAGGCCGCCGTTGACTTGGATGGCGTCAAGCACATGGTCATGACAACGGGAACGCCTGCAGGCAAAGATCGCGGCGCTTTGGTCATGACTGAAAGCGCCAAAGCCATCAAAGCAGCGGTAGCTTTGCCGATCCAAGGGCAATGTGAACCACCCGAAGACGACATCTGGCACGAACATATGTTCGCTGCGGGGATCGACAATCTTGGTATGCACCTAGA
Source organism: Cognatishimia sp. SS12 (assembly GCF_028369055.1). Classification (GTDB taxonomy): domain Bacteria; phylum Pseudomonadota; class Alphaproteobacteria; order Rhodobacterales; family Rhodobacteraceae; genus Cognatishimia. The sequence continues at coordinate 295,721 of NZ_JAQNCZ010000002.1, forward strand.
GGCCGTCACACCCGAAGTGCGCGAACGTGTCATGCCGGGCAAAGCGCAGGTTGGTCTGGAGAAATATTTCGACAGCTTCAAAGCCGCCGTCAAAGTCTTTGGGCGTGGGCAAGTCTCGACCTATATCATTGCGGGTCTTGGCGATACGCCAGAAGCGATTTTGGAAACCTCACAAGAGCTTTGCAAAATCGGGGTTTATCCCTTTGTGGTTCCATTTGTCCCGGTTTCAGGCACGCCAATGGAAAGCCACCCGGCGCCAAATGCAGATTTTATGTCCCGCATTCTAAAGCCTTTGTCAGGCATGATCCTGCGCGCCGGCATGAGCGCTGAGAGTGCAAAAGCAGGCTGCGCCAAATGCGGTGCCTGCTCAGCCCTTTCTGTTTACGAAAAGCTGAGGGTGTCATGAGTTTTCAGAGCCACAAAGCCTTTCTGTCGCCAGATTTTATCATCCGCGCCGCAGCACACCCCTGGGAGCACGAAGGCATCAAAACCCTGCGGCAGCAGGTGTTCGTTGAGGAGCAGGGTATCTTTGAAACGCATGATCGTGATGCAATTGATCAGATTGCCATGCCTTTGGCCGCGATCAGCACCTTTGCCTCTGAGGCTGATCAGGTGGTCGGGACTGTGCGCATCCATGAGGACGCCCCTCGCGTCTGGCGCGGCTCTCGGTTGGCGGTTGCCAAAAGTCATCGCCGCATGGGTCGTCTTGGCGCAGAGCTGATCCGTTTGGCCGTCTGCACCGCTCATGGTCGCGGCTGTGAGCGGTTTCTGGCGCAGGTACAGCTGCAGAACGTACCCCTCTTCAAACGCCTGCGCTGGGCGCCGCTGCGCGAGATCGAAGTGCACGGGGTGCGGCATATGGAAATGCAGGCTGATTTGGCAGCCTATCCGCCAATTCCCGATCCTTTCTGTGGCTGGAAAGCGCTCGCGCCAAGACGGAGGACCCTGTGATGAAACCGCATCTTCCCCTGCGCACCCTGGTGCGCGACCTGCGTGAACACCCCTCTATTCGCAGCAAACTTGATATTGCCCAAAGTACAGAAACCCTTGGGCTGACGGCGCAGAGCGTGGGCCAACCGGGCGATGATTGCGCTGTTCTGCCAAACCAAAGCGGCTTTGATCTGTTTTCTTGCGAAGGTTTTATCAATGCCTTCGTCAAAGCCGACCCTTGGTTCGCGGGGTGGTGCGGCGTGATGGTGAATATATCGGATATTCTGTCCATGGGCGGGCGGCCACGTGCGATCACCAATGCAATATGGGCCCCGAACGCAAAGCAGGCGCAACCTGTTTTGGCCGGTATGAAAGCGGCATCTCAGGCCTATGGTGTTCCGATTGTTGGCGGGCATACCAACCTGCACACGGATGAATTGCAGCTCTCGGTGTCGATCATCGGTCAGGCCAGAAAACTTATCTCAAGCTTTGAGGCGCAGCCAGGTGACGTCTTGATCTGCGCAATCGACCTGCGCGGCAGTTATCGGGAGCCGTTTGACAATTGGAACGCCGCGTTGACCACACCGCCCGCGACATTGCGGGCCTGTATGGACATTCTGCCCACACTCGCCGAGGCGGGTTTGGTCGCGGCAGGGAAGGACATCAGCCAAGGTGGTATCGCTGGCACGGCATTGATGCTGGCAGAGGCCTCGGGCGTTGCAATTGAAATCCAACTTGAAGCTTTGCCAAAACCGGCAGGCGTCGACATGGCGCGCTGGCTGCGCAGCTTTCCGAGCTATGGTTTCTTGCTTTCGGTCAGGCCGGAAAATGCCGCCGCTGTTTGCGCTGCCTTCGCACAGTCCGGCATCGCCGCGACGGCCTGTGGCGACATCCGCGCGGGCAGCGCCCTGCATCTGACGGGGCGCGATGGAACGGCCTTGTTCTGGGACCACGACCGCACCCCATATCTTAACCTATCGTCAAAAGGGACCGCTCATGCCTGAGACCCGCTTTACCGTGCGTTGGCCCGATGGCCAGGTCGCGCAATGCTATTCGCCCTCAACCGTGGTGCAGGAGTTCCTATCCGCTGAGACCACATACCCGCTGGACGAGTTTGTGACCCGCTGCCGCATTGCTTTGGAAAAAGCCAGCGGGCGCGTCGAAGCCAAGTTCGGCTATCGCTGCACCAGTGCCGAGGCACAGCTTGCGGCGATCGAGCAGAAAGCCAGCACATTCACCAGCCCGGCGGATGTGACCTGCCTCTCCATTTCTTAAGGAACGCACCATGATTCATCGCGAACATAAATCGGCCGTCATCGTTGGCGGCGGTCAGGCCGGATTGTCTGTCAGCTATTACCTTTGCCAAGCGGGATTGGATCACGTTGTTCTGGAGCGCCACCAAAAATTCCATTCATGGCGCGTAAACCGCTGGGATACGTTTTGTCTTGTGACACCGAACTGGCAATGCCGCCTCCCGGAATTTCCCTACAAAGGCAACGATCCTGAGGGCTTTATGGTGAAGGAGGAGATCACGGATTATCTTGATGCCTTCGCCGAGACGTTCAACCCGCCGATCATCGAAAACTGCGTCGTGACAAAGATCACCAAACGTCCGGGTGGCGGGTATCTGGTTGATAGTAGCCAGGGGCACTTTTCTGCTGATCAAGTTGTGATCGCGACCGGCGGCTATGATAACCCGATTGTGCCGCCTTATGCAGATCAACTGGATCCATCGATTTTGCAGATGCACTCGGTGGATTATCGCCGCCCCGAGCAGATGCCAGATGGTGGCACGCTTGTGGTCGGAACGGGTCAATCTGGTGTGCAGTTGATGGAGGATTTGCACCTCAAGGGGCGCGATGTGCATCTGGCGGTTGGCCCTGCTCCGCGTGCGCCGCGCATGTACCGGGGGCGCGATAGCACCGATTGGCTTTATGATATGGGGCAGTATGCCATCACGATCGACCAGCATCCCAATCCCGAACATGCTGTGACCAAAACCAATCACTACATGACCGGTCGCGACGGTGGGCATGAGATCGACCTGCGCAAATTCGCGCGGCAAGGCGTTTCTCTTTATGGCTCCGTATGCGGAATGGATGGAAAGACCATACAATTCCTGCCGGACCTTGAGAAAAACCTCGATGATGCGGATGACGCCTATGTTGGCATCCGCGATGCCATCGACGCCTATATCGCGCAGAACAACATTGCTGCGCCCCTTGAGCCCGCATTTGAAAAAGTGTGGCGGCCTGAACGCGAGATCACGGAAATCGACTGCGAGAAGGAAGGCATCACATCCATTCTTTGGGCCATTGGTTTCCGTCCCGACTACAGCTGGATTGACGTTGATGTATTCGACGAACGCGGGCGCCCGGTTTATCAGCGCGGTGTCTGTCAGGAAGATGGGTTCTATTTCATCGGTCTTGGGTGGTTGAACACTTGGGGATCCGGGCGCTTCCTTGGGATTGACGAAGACTCCCGCCACTTGGTGGCGCATATCGCGGCCAAGGCAAAATCAGAGCTTCAGGTCGCGTCATGACTCGCGCCGCATTTGCGCAAAACAGCCCATCGCTTGCACGCCGCAGCACCATGACACTTGGCATGGCGCAGCTTGCCCCAAGAGGCATATCAGAAGACTGGTGGCTCAAACACTGCGGCGATGTGCATTGGCAATTGATCGCGGCGGCCGTCGGGCAAAATACAACCGTGTTTCGCGACGCGCAGGGGCGGCAGCTCTACGCCGCGTTCTGCGCGAGCGAGTTTACGCAGGTCCAGCCCGACTTGGTGGGGCTCGGGCAGGCTTTGGATGTGCAATCCGAGCTTTGGGCCGCTGGAAGGAGCCGAATACAGTCTAACCATCGCCTTTTTGTCGGCGGGGTCGAAGTGGCGCGTATTCAGCTCGTCTCGACCTTCGTGGCCCATATGGAGGCCGGCATCAACGCCAGTGTCAGGCGCGCGACACCCTATTTGATCCCCGTGCTTGAGCCTGCGCCAGATGATTTTGCAAAACGGGCGTCCGCGGCGGCAAAGCGTGATCGGCAGTCGATTTACCATGCCAAAAACAAAGTTGTTTTGCCCACCCATATCGGGATGGATTTTAACGCCGTGGGTTTGTTGTACTTTCCCAGTTTCACCCGGTTGTTTGAGCAAACTGAAGCGGTCCTCTGCGATGCATTGGGGTGGCGTCCGGTGATGCAGCGCAGCGTTCTTTATTTTGGGAATATCGAAGCTGGCGACGCAGTCATCGGTGGGGTGCCCCGTGCCCATGGCCATGCCTTTGAGCTTTGGAAAACTGAGACAGCAGAAACAGCGCCCATCATTCTTGCAAATTGCACGCTAACCCGTTTCTGAGGCGCTCGCAAAGAATCGAGCCTCCGTAAATTGGACAAAAGCGACGTGACACTTCACCAATGTGCGGTAACAATGTGGCCGAAAATACGTGTGATTTGCCTCAAGCGTCGCGAAAACCGGACCTTCATATGTCATAGTACATAAACGGCCAGCTGACTTGTGCTACATTTGGGTATCACCACTCATGAATTGGAGGGTGAATTGGCCGGAGAGGGATGTCAGAGCCTGCGCGCGCGGTTGCGGCAGGACACCCAAGACAGTCATAAAATTCTGGATGCGCAGATCACGCAGTTGTGCCAGGAGGGCGCTGCGGGGTATCGGCGTTTTATCGTGACGCAATGGCAATTGTTTTCAGCGCTCAGTCAGGTGAGCGGGGCGAAAACCCAACCGGTGAGCATGGAACTGGCTGCGCGGGCGTTGGCGGACCTGCGGGTGATGAAAATCAACGCTGATGAACGACCTTTGCCCTTCGCGCCGCATCCTTTGGCTGTTGACTACTTGGTTGCGGGATCTCGCCTCGGCAATCAGATTCTACGGCGCATGTGGCGCGACGCTGGTGTCACAAGCCAATCGACAGCGGATGCCTATTTGTCGGCACCCGATTATCTTGAACATTGGCGCGGGTTTCTGGCAGCGGCGGAAACCATGCCGCCTGAACCCGAAGTGGTGCTGAATATTGTTGAGAACGCTATACAACTTTTTAATTTTTGTGCAGATTTGCTGAATGCCCAATCGACCGAGGAGGGCTTGGAATGTCGGATCATAACACCTCAGGACCTGAGCCCGAGTACGACCTGACCACATGTGATCAGGAGCCGATCCATATTATCGGCACGGTGCAGGATTTCGGCTGCCTGTTGGCGGTGTCCACCGATTGGATTGTGACGCATTTTTCCGCCAACTGCCCAGAGATCCTGGGCTGTGATGGCGATATGCTGGGCCGACCGATCAGCGAATTTCTGACACCGCAGGCCCTGCACGATTTGCGCACGCGCATGCAGATGTTGCAGATCGACGACAAACCGGTGCGGGTATTTGCTTATGACCTCAAAGGTGATGGGCAGCTGTTTGATATCTCTGTGCACACCTCTGAACGGCGGTTCGTTTTTGAATTCGAACCTCGGGGCACGTCGCCGCAGGATGTTTACGATCCGGCCTTGGTGCAGGCCTTGATTGCGCGGGTGCAGCGGCACGACACACTGGACGCTTTGGCGCATGAGGCCGCGCGCGGCTTGCGCAACCTCAGTGGGTTTGACCGGGTGATGGTGTATAAATTCGAAGAGGACGGCAGCGGCCATGTGATTGCCGAAGCCCGCAAGCCGGATGTGGAACCGTTTTTGGGGCTGCGCTATCCGGCCAGTGATATTCCCAAACAAGCGCGCGAACTTTATAAACGCAGCCTTCTGCGGATCATACCAGATGTCGATGCCCCAGTGCATCCGGTCCGGCCCGAACGTGACCCGATGGGCGCGCCTTTGGATATGTCCTTGGCGGTGACGCGGGCCGTGTCACCGATTCATTTGGAATATTTGGGGAACATGGGCGTGGCGGCGTCCATGTCAGTGTCTATTCTGCGCAATGGGGAGCTATGGGGGCTGTTGGCCTGCCACCATTATGCGCCGCATTACATCAGCTACGAAAAACGCACTTCGGTGGAATTGTTTGCGCAACTCTTCAACTACGAACTTGCGCAGCTGGAAATGCAGGATGAATTGGGCGATGTCGAACGCGCCCGCGGCATGCATGATCGTCTATTGCCGCAATTCTCCAGCGGGCGCGGGCTGGTCGACGTCTTCAAGGATCTCTGCCGTGAGATGAGTGGCGCCGTGGCGTTTGATGGGGCGGTGATCTACTCTGACGGTGACTATCGCCACACCGGAACGGTGCCGACTCTGGCCGAGATGGACGCGCTTGCGCGGTTTCTCAATGCCTGCCCTCCAGGGCAAATCTATACGACCGATCAGCTCGGGGCGTTCTATGACGGCGCAGGTGCCATTGCCGACCGTGTTGCCGGGCTACTGGCGATCCCAATCTCACGCAAGCCCCGCGATTATCTTGTGCTGTTCCGGCGCGAGGTGGTGAAATCGGTTGTCTGGGCCGGCAATCCAACAAAACCCGTTGAGACCAATGAAAATGGTCGCCGCCTGACGCCGCGCAAAAGCTTTCAGGCCTGGAAAGAAATGGCGCGTGGTCAAAGCCAGCCGTGGCATCCGCGCGAACTGCGCATTGCTGAGGCCCTGCGCACCACGTTGATCGAAGCGGTGCTGAAACAAGCGGACGAGACAAACGCTGAACGCAAGCGCGCGCAGGACCAGCAGGAACTGCTGATTGCGGAATTAAACCACCGGGTGCGCAACATTCTGAACCTCATCCGCGGGCTTGTCTCGCAAGGGCGTGAGACCGAAGGCAGCGTCGAAAAATTCGGTGCGGTGCTTGATGAACGCATTCACGCCTTGGCGCGGGCGCATGATCAGCTGAACCAATCGGAATGGGATTGGAGCCCGTTGGCTGGGCTGATTGCTGCCGAAACGGATGCTTTTCTTGCTGGGAAGGCAAGCCGCGTGCGCGTGACCGGCAGCGCCGTGGAATTGTCGCCCGATGCCTTCACCTGCCTTGCGCTTGTCGTGCATGAATTGGTGACGAACTCGGCCAAATATGGCGCGCTGAGTGACTCCTCCGGTCAGGTGAATATCTCAATTGACATGTTGCCGAATGGCGCAGTGTCATTGACGTGGCGCGAGCGTGATGGCCCAGCAGTTGCCCCTCCTAAGCGCAAGGGGTTTGGCACGACCATCATTGAAAAATCCATTCCCTTTGAACTCGGCGGTACGGCTGAGGTGCGATATGAAACCACTGGACTTGAAGCAGACTTCACGATCCCCAAGGCGCAAGCGCGGCCGGCGGAAGGGGAAGTCACAGTGCCCAGAGATTCCGCGCAAGAGGTAGACCATATGCCGGTGAAGTTTCACGGAAACGCCCTGGTGATCGAAGACAATATGATCATTGCCCTGGATGTCGTGGATATGTTGACCCATCTAGGGGCGCGCAGCGTTGAAACCGCGAGCCGCGTTTCAACCGCGCGGGATATTCTAGCAAACGGACAAGTGGATTTTGTGCTGGCGGACCTCAACCTTGGCAGTGAAACCTCGCTGCCTGTTGTTGAAGAGTGCGTTGCCTCGGGTGTCCCTGTGGTGCTGGCCACGGGTTATGCGGATACCGATGAAATCACCGCTTCGGTACGCGCAAGCTATAAAGACCTGAAAATTCTGAAAAAGCCCTACACAATTGAGCAACTGTCCTCAGTGCTGTCGCAGGTCTTGGGGACGGACAACACCACCTGACCTATCGCCGGATGCTGAAAATGCGACGGGCCCGCCAGTGATTGGCGCGCCCGTTTCTCGTTCACAGATATTGGGTCAGGCGAGTTTGGTGAAATCAATGACCCTCGAAATCCCGACATCAGGTTCATGCACATCGTCGCGCATCGCCGCGTTGATCATCTTCAGTCCGACCAGAACGGGATTGCCGTCCGAGGCCCAGATCGCGGCCTTGCGCGGCGTAAACTGCAAGAGCGTCACTTTGGGATCATCGCGCCCTTGTTCAAACCAGGCCGCAAGCGGGACGCTCCACAACTCATCCAGCTTCTCTTCGCTTTTGTGCAGCACAAGCGGGCCACGGATGGAAGCGTGGTAATCGCCCTTTTGCGACTGATAGCAATAGGTCGCATCCGCCCCGGCCTTCAGCGCTTCCACAAGCTCGGTGTCTTGCGAGGTAATGAACCAAATCACCTCCCCCTCTGGGTCGATGAAATGGGTCATCGGCTGCGGCAGCATGCTGTCGTCATCAACCGACAGCATGCCGGTGCGCGTATCTTCAAGCCGCTTCCAAAGCTGCTTGGCCGCGTCGGCGTCTGTTTCCGGTTTGTGGGCCATATCAGACCTTATCCAAGAAACGGTCGATGGTCTGGCGCACCTCATCCTTGGTTTTGCCAAGCTTTTGTTCCAACAGACCTTCCAGCTGTTCGCGTTCGCCTTTGGTCTGCTCCAGCTCATCGTCGGTCAAGTCGCCGTAGGTCTCGCGCAATTGGCCTTTGAGTTCTGTCCATTTGCCGCTGATACGATCGTCGTCCATGTGAAATTCTCCTCTGAATTAGCGTTTTGCTGCAGGTGCAGCCTCTGTGGAGTCAACGCAGCCCCGGCTGCGAAGTTCCGTACTCAGGCGGCGTTTTCCATTTCGCGTGCGATGGCTTTTTCAATTTCATCAAGCGGATGGTTGGTCAGCACTTTGGGCACATCCAGCAGCAGCTTGTCTGTCACCTCCATGTGCATTTCTGCGCGCAGCTCACTCAGCACCGGGCGACTGGCCGCGATGACCAGTTTGTCAAATTTGCCCGCATGGGCCGCCTGGTAGAGATCTTCTGCGACGGTCTTGGCAAAACGCGCTTTCTCTAGCTCATGCCAATCGGTGTCATCGACGGCAGAGCGATGTACGCTCGGCCCATCATTGAACCGGCCAGGCCGGTTGGCGGCCCAGTCCTGCGCTTTCGGATTGTCCTGTTCTTCTTTGCGGCGCACGGTCAGGTGCATGTCCTGCTCGTCGCCTTTGTTTTCCAGAAAGAGCGCTTTTTCGCCATCGGCGATCAGCACCCAAGTGCCGTGGGGGAGGCCATTAACTGCCATGGTTGCCGCCCTCCCGTTCTTTTGATTTGGTCACGCGGGTCGCCCCGGCCGGGCGCTCTTCGGCGCGTTTCAATTCATCTTCTGTGCCAACATCGCGCGCCAAGGTGCCGCCCGTGCGCCCCTGATGGGAGATCTTGCCCTCGGCACCGAGGATTTCTTCGGTTTCTTTGCGTCCATCTTTGGACCTGTGGCGTTCGGCCATGGCTTTTGCTCCTTTCATTGATGTTGCGATTTGCGGGGCTGGGTCAGCTCTGACCTTTGATCAGCTCCGCGTCCAAGGCTGCACCCAGCAAAACGGCATATGCCGAAAGCCACAGCCAAGTGAGTAAGATGATGACACCGCCAAGGGCCCCAAACACCTGATTGTAAGATCCAAAGGATTCCGCGTAGATCGTGAAACCGACGCTCGCCGCAAACCAAAGCAGACATGCCACGATTGCGCCAATCGTCACCCAGCGGTGTGTGCGCTTGTCTCGGTCCGGCCCATAGCGATAAAGAATGGTGACGCCAAAGGCCCCAACCAGCAGCAGAATTGGCCAGCGAATAAGCTCAAGAACAGTTTCCAGCTGTGCATTGCCAAACCAATCGGCGAGTGCAGGCAAAGGCCCCGTCACACTCACGGCAAGCACCAACAGCAGAATGGCAAACAGCGTCAGCCCGACCTTGAGAACGGTCAGCATAATAAAGCCGCGGGATTCCTCGAGATCAAAAATTTCATTGAGGCCAGTCATGGCCTGACCTGTCGCCTTTGAGGCACTGAAAAGCGCCATGCCCAGAGTGATCAGCGCAGCAAAGCCCAGTGTTTTGTTATCTGCGTTCAGCACATCACGCAGTTGATCAAATATGATGGCGCTGGCGTCCTCTGGCAGGACTTGGGCCAGCTCCTGCGAATTCTCGGACAGCACCTGTGGTGAAATGGTCATCCCGGCCAGTGCGGCCCCGGCGGTAATTGCCGGAAAGAGCGACAGCAGCGCATAAAATGCGATCCCAGCGGCCAGTAGACCGGCATTTGCATCGCCCTGACGCGCCCAGACCCGCCGCAACAGATCATATCCTGCTTTGAGCTGGAGTTTGCTGTTGCTTGCTTTGGTCTCTTGTACGGCCATGGCGTGCTCCCATCGTTGTTGGGTTCACGTAATCAACGCGCAGACAGCGGTGTCGGTTCCGGTCTTGCTGGCACCGTCAGACGATGTCTTCGGTCACGCCCGGCAGGGGTTGCTCCAACTCAGCGTTGGCCGTCAGATCATATGGCACCAGATAGCCTGAGCGTTTCTCAGGCAGCATATGGCCGTTTTTGATGATCCGGTCTTTCCACCAATCAAAGGCCGTCTCAGGGTCACGTGCCACATCCGGCAAAGGGTCAAACCACCAATGCTGCGCCAGCTTGCGGCGCGCGGCATCGACCGCTGCAGGATCGGTGGTTGCAATTGCCAGTTCGGTATCCCACCGCATTGAGCGCCCATTCAAATTGGCAGAGCCAATCAGCACATAGTCCCTGTCTTTGACGAGAACTTTGTTGTGCACATGAATGAGCGGAGAGCCGGCCAGCGTAGCCCGTGTTTCCCGCGCGGCCATGACCGGGCGCACTGGCGCGCATAGCAAGAGACGCTCGCCCAGACTATCGCGCAGCCGGTCCAGCGCGGACCGCGCCTGTGCCAGCCCATAGCGTACGTCAAGGCCAGTGTGTTCCTCATAGGCAAGTTCCATCGGCGTGCCCGGCAAAACGATGATGGCGCGCAGATGGGGGTTTGTTTCGGCCGCCTTTGCCAGCGCCTCGGCGATAGGGGCTGAGCGTAGGAACTGGGTTTCAATATGGATCAGATGCCGCGCGTTGCGAAAGGCGTCGATGTGCGCCTGTTCGATTTCTCGCAGCAAAGTGCGCGGGGACAGAAACGGTATCTGCACTTTGCGCGGCGTGGATAGCGTGCGCATAAGATGCCGCGCGGGTGACGGGGCGGCCTTACCTGCGACCACATCTTCGAAACTTTCCAAATGCAGACGGGTTTCGCGCGCCGCAGGTCCGCGCGCGATCACTTGCACGTCAGACCACGACAGATGCGCCGGAAGTTCGTGATCTTTGGTGTCAAAGCGACGTTCATTCAAATCCAAACCGCCTGCATACAGGATTTCGTCGTCGATCACGGCGACCTTCTGGTGGTGTGAAACCGTGTGCAATTCCGGCAGGCCGCTGGTCTGCGCCTCTCCATCGTCCTGATATTTGCGGCGATACCGCAGCGCAGCGGGTGCAAAGAAGAGACGCGGCAACAGACCCGCGCGCGCCGGGTGCAAATGGCTGCGTACGCGCAATTGGTTATCGTCAGCTCCGGTCGCCTTGGCCAGATCGCGCCCCTGCTGAACCGTCTGCGCCGCGGTACGGTGCAGATCTGACGCCATGTCCGGATCAAAATCGCTCACGACCAGATCAAACCGCACCCCTTTGCCGACCACATAGGCCAGCAGATCAAACCAGGTCTCGCCAATTTTCTGCGCTTCGGGGCTGCGCAATTTGGTGCGCATGTCAAAGATCCGAAATCCCGCAATAATATGCGCGCGCGCGCCCAATACCGCCCGCTCAAATGCAGGAAAGGCCTCTTCAGCCGTAACCAAAACGGTAAAATCGGACTGCATGAGTCCCCCTTCGTCGGCTATCCTTGGCGCGGAAACGCCACTGTATAAGAATAACCCGAAGCTCCGCTGTTTGTTTCAACTTTTCCATCGAGTTGACGTGCAAACGCCCGGATCAGCTGTTGTGTGATCGGGTCTGGGTCGGCGGGCGGCGTTGCGCCGGGCGCTGTCACGCTGAGCAAAACAGTGCTGTCACTCTCTTCGCGCAACGAGACTGACACGCCGCGATCCCCGGCGCTCTGCCCGTCCGGGCCAAAGACTTCGGTCATCAGTTCCTGGGTCAAGAGTGACAGCGGTATCGCCTGATCTGGATAAAGTGGCGTGTTGTCCAGATCCGTCGAAATTTCCGCCAAGTCGGTGGCTCCAAAGGAATCACGCAGATCGGCGATGACCGCTTCGACCAGCGCTGCGGCATCCACAGTGGCGGTATTGGGCGTATTGAACAGCGACCGATGCAAAACCGCCAGCCCCCGAATACGTCGGTTGAGACCCGTCAGAAAATCGCGCACCTCGTCGGAACGGGTTTTACGCGCCTGCAAATTCACCAACGACGCGATATGCTGCAGGTTGTTTTTGACGCGGTGGTGCACTTCGCGCAGCAGGACTTCTTTGTCCTGCAGGTCGCTTTCACGCTGCGCTTCTGCATCACTCAGCAAGAGCGCCATCCGATTGAATGCACGTTCTGCTTCTTCGAGTTCAATGGGGGGGTTGCTCATAGCAAGTTGCGCGCCACCGCGTTCACCCAATGCGAAACGCCGCATCGCGGACCGAAGCTCTGTGATATGGCGGGTGACAATGCGTTGCATCCCGAACATGGCAACACCCACGCCCGCAACCCACATGAGCAGTGGGAAGGATATCGCTGTCAGGACCTGCAATCGCTGCTTTTCGGCGGGCATCGTGTCGCTGGGCCAGCTGCCCACCAAAAATAGGGCCTCATCGATCATCGGCACAACAGCATAAAAACGGTCTTCGCCTGTGCGACTGGTCGCGCGAAAGCTTTGGCCCATGCGAATGGGCAGATATGTGACAGGCTGATCCATCGGCAGGAAACTCTGCGCATTCTCACGGCCTGTGCTGGCGGCGATAATGTCGCCTTCCAGGTTGATGGAGGCCAAGGTCAGCCCCGCTTCGGTCTCTGGCACCTGCAGTGCGCCATTCGCTTCAGAGTGCGGGATCGACAGTGTCAAAAACCCTTCAATCTCGTCATCGGATGAGATTGGCTGGGTGACAAGCGTGATGAATTGCCCCGGAATGTTGATGGCCGGAAGCAGGCTGACAAAAGGTTCACTGCGCCCGAGCACATCCTCAAAAATGGGAGAGAGGGAAAAATCAGCCTCTTGTCGGGTTGAGCGGCAGGCGGTTTCTCCATCGGTATCCGTAACCCGCGCCCCGATGACCAGAGGATGTTCGTCCACCAGTGCATCCAAAACATTGCGGCAGCGCTCTGTTGCGGTTTCGGGCAAGATCGACGCCAGCCCTTCGGCCACGCCGAGCGTGTTTTTGATCAACTCGCGTTCTTCCGCGGCGGAGGCCACTGTGCGGGCAAGCAGCGCGGAACTGGACAGCGCATGCGCGTCGTTCAAAACAACGCGGGTTTGATAGACTGCAATAAACGCCAAAGGCAGCATCGCCAGGGTCATCAGCCCTGCGAGTCTGAAAAAAATGGTTTTGTAGAAACGTTTGAACGTCATGGCGAAAGTGCGTTGTTTCCTGATTTTTAACTGGTCCGGAAACTTATGGACAGTTGGTGGCCTCAATCTCATGGCGCACTGTAGCGAATGTGCACGCCTATTTACGGAGGGTAACGCGCCATGCAAACACTTTGTTCCAAAATTTATTGATGCCCGAAATAGGAATTGCGACGACGCAGGTCGCGCCGCCGCCAGCGCATTACTCTCCGATGTCTTTCATCAGAGCATCCAGGTGCGGTGTATCAAACGGGCGGCTCAGCATGGGCAGGGATTGCAGCTCAGGTTCAGTTGTGTCGCCATTAATCAAAACAATGCGCCAGCCTTTGTTGATCGCGCTCATCAACCAATCACGCGCGCCGGCCGCCTCCAATGGAAATGCGAAAAACACCAAACGCGGCTTGTCGGTCGCAGTGCTGAGGCGCGCTGCGAGGCCGTCTAAACGCGTCTCGCTGATGACAATGGGAAAGCCGCGCCGCAACAAATAGTCGCTGACATCAGCCAGCTCCAGCGCATTGGGTGAGAGGACAACGACAGGCGCATTCACGCCAACTTCATGGGTATTCATAGGTCTTCCTGTTATTGAGCCGCTGTCATCTCACCCATGCGGCGGCCCGGCATTAATCTATGACATACCGCGTTGAATTATTTGACGAACCATCGTCATGGCCTATGTTTTGGCTGGATGGGCGTAACCGTGGTATCGCACCCGTTTAAGCTGCATATTTTCGCGTAATCAGGGCGCGCATCGCCGCGCTTTCGAAAGGGAGACCATGCCGTGCGCACCAGCAAACCTCAGCCCGACAATGAAAAACCATATGTCGTGGTTCATACCGTGCATTTTTTGCGCAGGTATGTGTCTCTGATCCTGCTCGTTTGGATTGTGGCTTGGGCTGGCGTTGTGCAGGCCCAGACCACAAGCGATCCGGTTCAGACTGAGGCCCCGATCGAGGTCGGTGACGCCACCGTTGGCGACGCCGAAATTTTGCAGCGCATCGATAACCTATTGGCGGAGATCGAGGGCTACGGTCAGATCGGCGTGACCGTCTCCGAAGGGGTGGTGCGCCTGCAAGGGGACGTGATTGACAATACCGCGCAAGACCGCCTGACCCAGATCGTCAACCGCGTGTCCGGGGTGGTGGCCATTGAAAACGAAACCCGTATTGCTGGCACGCTTGAGGAACGGTTGGCCCCGGCCATGGAGCGCATATCTGACCGCGTGCAGAATATTCTGGCCAATGGGCCTATTTTCCTGGTGGCGCTGGTGGCGTTTCTGGTGACCGCGCTTGGCGGCTGGCTTTTGACCACGCGCATCGGGATCTGGACGTGGATCGCGCCCAACGCCTTCATCGCCGATGTGTACCGCGCGGTTGCGCGTATCTTGTTCATCTTGGTCGGCGTGGTCTTGGCGCTTGATATCCTGAATGCCACGGCGCTGATCGGCGCGGTACTGGGCGCAGCTGGCGTGGTTGGCCTGGCGCTTGGCTTTGCCGTGCGCGACACGGTTGAAAATTTCATCGCTTCGATTTTGCTGAGTCTGCGCCAGCCCTTTCGCCCCAATGACTATGTGAATATTCAGGGCGAGGAAGGCACCGTGGCGCGCCTGACATCGCGGGCGACGATTCTGATTTCGCCAGAGGGCAATCATATACGCATTCCCAATGCCACGGTCTTCAAAGGGCGGATCGTGAATTTCACCCGCGATCCGCGGCGGCGGTTTGATTTTGACCTTGGTGTGGACGCGGATGCGGATCTGGCCGGTGCGCTGGCGACAGCGGTGACGGCACTTCAAGCGCAGGAGTTTGTTCTGGATGATCCCGAAGTGGGGGCATGGATCACTGAGGTGGGCGATTCAAATGTGGTGCTGACCTTCACAGGTTGGGTGGATCAAAGCGTTGTGCATTTCGCCAAGGCACGCGGCGAGGCGATCCGGGCTGCCAAAACGGCACTGGAATCAGCGGGCTTTGGTCTGCCCGAACCAATCTATCGCGTGCGTCTGGACGGCGGGCCTGCGCTTGCAAATGCGGGTGAGCATACAGCGCCAGCGACTGGGCCTGCACCCGCCGCAAAGCCGCAAGCGGCCTTGCCCGAGGCTGCAGACCCGCAGTCGACCGATGACGAAACCACCCGCGCCGCAGAGCGTGAGCGCCGCGATGCGGATGGCGGTGAAAACCTTCTTGATGAAAGCCAAAAGGCCGAGTGATCACATCACGCGCCGCGCGGCCTCTCGTGGATCTGTGACCGCGGCGTCTGGCATGGGCTCCATCAATACCCCAAGCCACAGCAGCAAAGGCAGCGCGACAAACGCCCCGAGCGGACCCCAAAGCCACAGGCCAAACACGATTGCCAGAAAGATCAGCAGCGGGTTCATCGCCATATGCCGGCCGACAAACAGCGGTGTGACCACATTGGCCTCTGTGAGGTTGATCAGCAAAAATGTGATCGGCGGCAGCACGGCGTAAACCCCGCTGAATTGCAGCATGCCTGCCAGGGCAAGCCCGACCGCGATCAACAGCGGGCCGAGGTAGAGCACATAGTTCATCAGCCCGGCTGCCAATCCCCAGAGGATGGCATATTCAACTCCCAGTGCCATCATGGCCAGGGCCGTTACGGTGCCCAGACAGGCGTTTACCAATGTGATCGCCGCGAAATAACGCGATACAATTTTGTCAGCACGTTTCAGGCGGTGCTCATATGCGCCAGCTTGCTGATAAAGTTGATTGCGGGTCAGCGTAAAGAAAAACAATGTCCCGATGAAGGTAAACACCTGCGATACAAAACTGGGTGCAAGCCACAGCGCATCGCTGACCGTGGGCAAAGCTGTTTCTTTGCCAGCGTCCTCGCCAGCGCCGTTGCCGCCGACGGTTTCTTCCAGTTCCTGACTGATCGCCTCGATGCCGCGCAACAGCGATGCCGCGCGATCAATAAGGGACTGCATCACCGCTTTAATGCGTGGCAGCTCCGAAATCAGCACGTTCACCAGCGGCTCTATCAACAGCATGATGGTCGCAATGATGAGGGTCGAGAATATCAACAGAAATAGGGCCACCGCCAAGCGCGGTATGCCCAGTCGCTCAAGCCGGTCAGCGAGCGGCGATACAACCACGCCAAGCACCAGTCCGAAGCACATAGGCGCAAGGATTTGCTGAGCGAGGTTCAATGCGGTTGTGATGGCGATGATCGTTAAGATCAGCACCATCACACGAACGCCGCTGGTGCGCAGCGCCGTTGCGAAAAAGCCGGGCATTACCTTAGTTCAGTGCCGTGCGATTTGGATCACGCGCAGTGGACTTTTTTAGGCTGGCGCTTGCCGCTTCGTGCAAGCGGTCCATCTCTTCGTGCAATGCGGCCTCGGCTTTAGCGGCGAGCGCATCGCGGTGCGTGCCCAAAAGTTCGTCTTCGCGACGGGTCGATGGGATCATCGCGCCTATCAGCGCGCCGAGACCCAGTGCGATGGCACCGGCGGACAGCGGGTTCTGATTGTAGTAGGTCCGGGACTGTGCCGCGGCGTGGGCAGCGTGGGCTTCCACTTGCTCCTGCGCTTTGATTGCAGCTTTGCGCGCTTTCAGCACACGCTTGCGCGCTGACTCTGGCAGGCTCTCAAGCCCGGCATTCAGCGTCTCTCGCATTTTGCTCGTACGGTAGGATTCGGTGCTCATACCGGTCATCTCCTTCTTCATGGCGGCGTCGGCGGCTTCAACACGCTCGTAAAAGCCAATAAAGGCTTGTTCGGGTGGAACCGCCGTTGGCGGCGCGGGTTGGCGTGGCTGGGTCCGGGCGGTGTTATTCGCGAACATCAGCGCCAGCCCGGCCCCCGCCATCACCAGTGCAACGGGGTTGCGTTTGGCGGCCGTCAGCGCCTGTCGGCTGAATTCTCCACTCAGGCCATGGGCCGCAGCGGAGAGTTGTTCACCGAGCGTCTGCGGCGCGACCGTGTCGGAAAGACCCGACAAGGATGCGGTGAGGCGACGACGGTCTTCTTCGACTTGCTTTTGCAGTTTATCAGTATCAGACATCGGCTGCCTCCTTGATGCTATGCGCGTCCTTCTGGACGTTGCGAATGGTGCGTTTGGGCATGAGCGCATCCGCGTCTAGGCGCGATTTACCGATCACAACCAGCACAGCGGCAACGGCCAGCAGAATGCCGCCCACAATCAGCGCGGATAGGCCGGCGCTGATACCAGCAGCAGCGATCCAGGCCACCAAAGCAGCTGCGAGTACGTTGAGCGCCACAAGGGCCAGCAGGCCAGCCACGGCAAACATGGCAATGCCGATGCCCGCGCGGGTGGCGTTTTCTTTCAGCTCGGCTTTGGCCAAGGCAGCTTCGCTGCGCAGCAGCGAGGAGAAGTGGCGCAGGGTGTCCTTAAACAGTTCCGGCACCTGTCGCAGATCAGGATGAGCCATAGGTACCTCCATTATGGTGATGGGTTGCGTAGGGCTGGGTTTCCGGCTCGCTGGCCTTCAGAAACCGTGTGGCGGCAAAACCAGCCAGCGCGGCCGCACCAAGAAACAGGAGCGGATTGCGCCGTGCGAAGCCGCTGACATCCGTGACGGTTTGTTCGATATCCAGGGTGCGCACACGGCGCGCTGCGTCCTCGAGGTGGCCGGCGACCATATGCGCGGCCTGCGCTTGGATCGAGCCTGGATCAAAGGTGTCCGCCGCCGCATGGGCAGCATCTGCCGTGGTCTGGACCTCGGCAGCGGCCTGATGCTGCGCAGCATCGGTTTTTTCACGGACGGTGTCGGAAATGGCGCTCTTGGCTTTGTCGCCAAGATCTTTGGCGTAATTGCGCGCTTGTGATTCCAGATCAGGAGTGTCGGTCATTTCATTTGCCTTTCTGCTATCCGGGTTCAGAAAAGAAACGCACGGCTGGCCAGTACGGTTCCCGATTTCAAAAGAAAACGACCCGGCGCTGGGCCGGGTCATTTGCGTCGTCTCGTCGCCGATTTAGATATTAGCGGCGGAGGATTTCGGCCCTGCGATCAACCAGGCGATGAACCCAATAACTGGCAGGATCAGAATCCCCAGAACCCAGAGGATTTTCGCACCTGTCGAAGAGCCTGAGCCGAGCACCTGAATAATTGCGTAGATATCTGCGACCAAGATCAACAGGCCAATAATTCCAAATTCCATGACATTCTCCCTTCGGTGTGTCGTCTATTAAAGGAACTCTGCGCACAGTCATTCGGTTCCGGTTTTGGTATAAGTTTTTGAAAAATATATATTTTTGAAAAACAAAAAAGCCACGCGCGAGCGTGGCTTTTTTGTTCTCATGGCCGCAGACTTAGAAGCGGCGGCGCATGGCCAGCCCCATCAGCAGACCCACACCCACTGCGCCCGCGATGGCCACACCGGGATTCTTGCGGACAAATTCCTGCCCGTCTTTGCTGAGGCGTTCAAGTTCGCTTGCACCGTATTTCAGACCCGCGTCCAGTTGCTCTTGCGCCTGCTTGACGGTTTCGCTGGCGTGATCTTTTGCGCGTTCGGCCATCTGTACCGCCTGTTCCTTGGTCGCTTCGGCCTTGGTCTTTTTCGGTTGTGATACGTCTGCTGTGCTGGTCATGGTTAAATTCCTTCAGTGTGATTGGGTCGTTGCGTGGCAGCCGCGCAATCAGCGCCGGATCACGCGGAGAACGATCGAAACGACAAACAGCGCGAGAAAGATAACAAAGAGTATTTGTGCGATCCCGGCACTGGCACCTGCAATTCCGCCGAACCCAAAGAGCGCGGCAACAAGCGCGACGATCAGAAATGTAATTGCCCATCCAAGCATGTGATTTCTCCTTCCAGTCATTCGCTATGCGTTGAACATCATCTGCTGAGTCAACGGTTGGCGCCCCGATTGGTTCCTCGATTACAGCGCCTTTTCAGTCAGCTTTAGGGCCAATAAGGCAAAAGAAAACGCGCGGCGGCCGGCGCTGCGCGTTTTCAAAAATTTCGGTATGCCTTGACGTTAGCTGTCGTCGCGGGCGTCTTCTTCCGGGCTCTGAACGTCCACGGTTGGGACCGTCACAGTCACCTCTTTGGTGCCAGTTTCAATGTCGCCGACCTCAGCGTCAAATTTGGGAAGCTGGCCGCCATCAACCGAGACATCAACGTCAGGAAGGCGTGTTTCCTGAGTTTGGTCGACGTCGATCATGTAGATACCGAAAACCAGCACTGCAACGCCGACGATCGCGGCGATAATGATGGATGGTTTCATTGTCTTATCCTTTCAGGTTGCTTCACATACTCAACGTATGCCGATGCCAATTGTTCCGCGTCAGAGGTATGTTTTTTGACATAGATGTGGGGAAAAAAAATTTATAAATACCTGTAAAAAAAGAAAAAACCCCCGCAGATCAATTGCGGGGGTTCAGGCGGTGGGCCAGATCGGGGACGGCCCGGTGACGCAGGACATCTGCAGTCTGATGTAAGACGCGCGCCGCGGCATAAGGTTCCCGAAAAATTGCAGTCGGTCGCAAAAAAAATCAAACGAGGGGGCGTGTCTGAACCTCGCCATCATCGCCAAGCATATGAGTGAGCGCGTCCATATCGTCGACGCTTAGCTCGCCTTTTTGCCAGGTTAAGATCCCATCGCGCCGCAGCTGCGCCAATTGCTTATTGGTGTGCACAAGCGAAAGCCCCAAGGCATCTGCCAAATCTTGCTGCGTGAAGGGCAGCGAAGTCTTATTGTCGACAACTTGACCAATCGCCAGCGCGCGGTTGAAAAATCGCGCCATCGCCCATGCGATTTTTTCATAGGCTGGGCGCTGCCCCACCGTGGCCAAAGCATCGCCCAGAAAATGTTCTTCGACTGCTGCCAAATGCGCGATGTCAAAGCCGCGCGTAGGATGTTTTGAAAAAAGGTCCCAGACATTTGCGCGGTTGAACACGCAAAGGGTCATGGTTGTCACCGCTTCGACGGAATGGCCCATTTCACCCATAACGCCAGCTTGCAGGCCCAGAAAATCCCCGGGCATCACAAACCCAACCACCTGCCGGCTGCCATCCCGGAGCATTTTGTACTTCAGCCCCATACCGGTCAAAACTGTGAATAGCTGTGGTGATTGTTCGCCCTGCGATAAAAGATGGGTGCCGGGCTCCGCCTCCATCTCGCCGGTTTTGAACCGTTGCATGAACGACAGCTCGTCTTGAGAAAATTCAAGAAATAGTGGCAATCCCCTGAGCGGACAGTTCGTACATTTCGTAACCATAAATAGCCTCACCTCTTGAGCGCTTGTCCCGGCTCTGTGTAGCAGACCCTTTGAACGCGATTTTTTTGCCGGCAGCGGTACGACCGCTTAAACGTGGATGCGGGCCGCATTGCTGCGGCCCGGTCCGAATTTTCAAAGGGGGGTGTTAGTCCCAAAAGCCCTCATCAACGCCTTCCATGCTTTCCAGCTGTTCTTCGTTCAGGCGCGTGACATAGGCATAGGTCTGATCGTCCACAGCCATCAGTTTGACGTCAGCAACAGGGATCATCACGTGTTTGTCGCCGATATCAAGGAAGCCACCGATCTCAGCCACAATGCCTTTGAAATCGCCATTTGGGCTCAGAACAATGTCTTCGATCTCGCCGATTTCATTCAGGTTCTCACGCATTTCGGAAAACGCAAAATCCATCTCCCAGCCTTCGTCATTGGCTTCGTTCAGCGTGTAGATTGCACCGCCGGTGATGTCGCGGGTGCGGATCAGCTTTGGATTTTCATCCAGGTTGGTTTCCGCCTCGGCCACAGTGGTGGTTTCTGCGTCAGCTGCAGCATCGGTCTTCAGCTTCAGCTTTTTGTCGGCATCTGCCATCATATTGGTGTCAGCTTCTACGCCAACGTTGGCTTCGACTTTACCTTCAGTGGTCATGCCAGTCTCGGTGCCCGCCAGCGCGGTGGTCGCGGTCAGAACAGCAGCGAGAGTTGCAGTTTTCGTAAAGAGTTTCATGTCTTGCCTCCTTGCATAAGTTTGTACTTATCCAACCCCAAGGGGGCAAAATTGGTTCCAAGAAACCTACATTTTTTTATCGTAACATTCTGTATTTAAATAAATAACGCCCCCAATGATTGAGGGCGTTAAATAGTTTTCATCATGATGGATCGATCAGGCTGCAGGTTGTTTTCCGACAATCCCCGCGGTCACGCTGTCTGTCAGTTCCATCGCCTCATCGTCATTCAATTGCAGCATTTCAGCCAAGGTGGCCCGGGCCCGGCCAACGCGGCTTTTGATGGTGCCGACGGCGACATCACAGGTTGCGGCAGCCTCTTCATATGAAAACCCACCAGCCCCGACCAGAACCAGCGCTTCGCGTTGGGTGTCCGGCAATTGATTAAAGGCCTGCATGAAATCGCGCATGTTCAACCGCCCGTCGTGGTCCGGTTTTGAGGCCAGCGCAAGCGAGAGCGACCCATCGGCGTCTTCGACCTCGCGCTTGCGTTTGCGGCGTAGGGAATAAAATGTGTTGCGCAGGATCGTGAACAGCCAGGCCCGCATGTTCGATCCGGGCTTGAAACTTTCGATGTTGGTCCAGGCTTTCACAAGGGTGTCTTGCACCAAATCATCTGCCGTGGCGGCATTACGGGTAAGGCTCAAGGCAAAGGCACGCAACGCGCCCAAATGCTCTGTCAGTTCATCGCGCGGATCAACTGTCATTGGAAGATACCTTTTTTCGGTTTTCTTCGGCGGCGCGCAGATCGGCCAACAGGTCGGTAAACCGGTCTGGCAGCGGTTCCTCTGCCATACCTTCGAACGCTTTCTTCAGATTGCGGTCGATTTCATCAGCGACGCGGTCTTTCGCTGGGGTGCGCTTTTCACTCGACATTTTTTCACTTTGCCCAATTAATCTCGGAACCATAACGCATCAGTCGGCGTATAGTTCCTACGAACTGAAAAATTTTTTGGAGTTAGCGCATGAGCAACCCTTCCTCTGCTGACATGAGCACGCTGATCGGAGCGAGCTTACCTTATCTGCGTCGATATGCGCGGGCACTGACCGGGCAGCAGGATACCGGCGACAAATACGCCGCTGCGACACTTGAGGCCATTATCAGCGACCCGTCGCTATTCGCCTCGGACATGACACCCAAAGTGTCCTTGTTCCGCGCCTTCCACGCGATCTGGAGCACGTCCGGCATGCCGGTCAACGCTGCAGGCGAAACCGGGCTCGCTGCGCGCGCGCAAGCGCACATGGCCCGTTTGACGGAAAACACACGCGAAGCCTTGTTGCTGAACACGATCGAGGGATTTTCCTTTGATGAGGTGGCACGGGTCATGCAAATCAACGCGACGGAGGCGGAACAGTTGGTCGAGACAGCTTTGAAAGAAATGAACGAGGCCGTCGCCGGCAAAGTCATGATCATCGAAGATGAAGCGGTGATTGCGATGGACCTTGAAAGTATTGTGGCCGATATGGGCCATCAGGTCACGGGTGTTGCCCGCACTGAAACCGGCGCGATGGACTTGGCGCGCAAGGAACTGCCGGATCTCATTCTTTCGGACATTCAGCTTGCGGATAATTCAAGCGGCACGGATGCCGTTGGGCGCATTTTGAAAGAACATGGCAATATCCCAACGATCTTCATCACGGCCTTCCCAGAACGTCTGCTGACCGGCGATGGGCTGGAGCCAACGTTTCTAATTTCCAAGCCTTACACCGAAGATCAGGTGCGCTCTGCCGTCAGCCAGGCGATGTTCTTTGCGTCGGCCGAAGCGGTCAGTCTCTGACAAAATCGCAGTCTTTATCTGGCTCAGAAGACCACAGCAAACCGGCCTATTGCAGGCCGGTTTGCGCATTTCTGCGGGCTGATTTCAAACTTTGAAAAAAATGTGCGCTTTGTGGGAACCAAAACCACAAGTGCGCGTTTTCCAATGGATGAAAGACAGAATTTGACAGCGCCCAGCGGCGCAAAGGGGGGGAATATGAAAGGGTATCAAAACGCAACACGCGCGATCTCAAAGCGGTTCCTTCCTGAGTTGAAACAGTTTCACGGTCGTATCATGGAAGCAATTTTGTCGGCGGTTTCGGGTAATTACCTCGTGCCGAAAACGCCAGCAAAACTGCCTGTCATGGTGCCGATAGGGCAGGCCCCGACAGGGGTCTGCCCGAAAGGTCGATCCTCGCAACAATGCGTGAGTCACCGATAGTGCGATAAAGAGTATCTCTAGACCTAGGGAATGTGTGCTTGGCCCGGTGGGACTTCCGCCGGGCCACTTTCTTTGTTTTCTGGATGGCGACCAGGCGCCCGTGCTCGAACGTCCGGCGCGCGGCAAAGTTCCCAGAATTAATCCCCAAATTTTCGGAACGCTGCCGCTGTTGTTGGTGTTGTGCCTGTGAAGCCACGTGGGCAGCCGCGCTGGGATCATGCAGGACCCGTATCTGCAATACGCCGCCGCTGCCCCTTAGTTGAAAGGACGAGTTATGACACAGCCATTAAACGTTGTTCCCTCCACCAAAGAAATTTCTTCAGGTGTACGCCAACCGGAAACGATTGCGAGCGGTCTGGGGCAGGTTCTGGCAGATACCTATCGCCTGACTTTCAAAACCCATGCCTTCCATTGGAATGTTGAAGGGCCGCTGTTTTATGCCATCCACAATCTGACCGAAGGGCAATACGAAGATATGTTCGCGGCCGCCGACGTCTTGGCCGAGCGGATGCGCGCCATTGGCCAGATTGCGCCGATGACCATGGCTGAGATCGTGAGCAATTCCGTGATCGAGGACGACAACACCGCCCCCTCTGCAGGTGAAATGTGTGAAATCCTGGCCGCCGATCACGAACGTGTCGCTCATCGTCTGCACGCGCTGATCAAGATCGCCGGGGATCAAAACGACCCAGTGACCGAGGATCTGGCCACTGCGCGCTCTGCTTTCCATGAACAGGCCGCTTGGATGCTGCGCTCTATGGCCGCGAAGTAATTCCGGCGACGGATCAGTTTTTGTTTTTTTGTGTAACGAGTGAACAGAGTCCCAAGCCCCGGTCCATTGGACCGGGGTTTTTTGTTTGGCATCAGACTGCCCCAGAAGGGCGAAAAGCAAAAAGGGGCCGTGTGGCCCCTTTGGTTGTCTGCGGATGTTGAAAGTGATCAGGCTTTGCTTTTTGCCGGGCGTGGACCGATCACCAGCCAGATGACAAAGCCAATCACCGGCAACAGAAGGACGAGGATTGTCCAAATGACTTTACGGGTGGTCGATGCGGTTGAGCCAACAATCGAAACGATGGCCCAGACATTCAGCACCAGTACAAAAAAACCGCCAATTCCTGCGACGTCCATGGTCGTCTCCATTCGTTTGTTCCTTAAGAGATCAACACGGATGCGGGGGGTTTTGTTCCCTTGCGCGCGTGGCCCTGCGATGCCCAACGGAGTCGTTTTGATGGAACATATCCCTGCTCTAGCGGGTTTACCCCACATCACATGACCTACAGAAGGATCGAAAAGATGGCACAACCAGACCGAAGCGAACACGTGACGACCACCACCACCACCACAGGTGGCGCGGGCATGGGCGTAATCATCGGTGCCTTGGTCGTTGTCGTGGCTATCCTGGCATACTTCGTATTCGCCGGGGGGACCGATACAGCGTCAGACAGCGTAACAGTCACCGTCGAAGGTGCAGGCGAAGCCGTAGAAGGCGCAGCTGAGGCTGTCGAAGGCGCTGCAGAGGGCAACTAATTCACCTGTCTTCGCCCAGCGAACAATGTGGCGAAATTCTCTGGCCCCGTTTGAAAAAGCGGGGCCTTTTCGTGCCGGCAGGCTGCGCGCAGAAAGCCTGGTGGGAACTTTATGCACCCACGGGGGTTGTCTCTTTACAGTGAAATGATCAACGCATCATGAAAGGAAAAACCATGCTACGTGCATTTGTGATTATGTTTGCTCTGATGGGCGTCACCGCTTGTGAAACCATCGAAGGGTTTGGCCAAGACGTCGAGAATACAGGTGAAGCCATTCAAGCTGGCGCAAACTGATCCTCTGCGTGGTATGACCAATGACCTTTGACGGCGCACCTTATGGGGGCGCCGTTTTTCATTGCGCATTTGACGCGGCCCGAAAGGAAATGCGCCACAAGCCTGCGTGTTGCTTGATCATTGCAAAGACCTCGCGATATCATTGCGATAACTTGCAAAGGAATTCATTTCGTGACCACAGACGCACACCGCTCGCTCACCCTGCGCGATGTCTCCGAAGCCTCCGGCGTATCTGAAATGACTGTCAGTCGCGTATTGCGCAACCGGGGCGATGTCTCTGAAGCGACGCGGCAAAAGGTTCTGCAGGCCGCGAAAGAACTGGGCTATGTCCCCAACAAGATCGCGGGGGCCTTGGCCAGCCAGCGGGTCAACCTGGTGGCGGTGATCATTCCGTCTTTGTCCAACATGGTCTTTCCCGAGGTTCTCAGCGGCATCAGCGAAGTGCTGGAAAGCACGGATCTGCAACCGGTGGTCGGTGTCACCGACTATATGCCGGAAAAAGAAGAAAAGGTGCTTTATGAAATGCTCTCATGGCGCCCGTCCGGGGTGATCATTGCGGGGCTGGAGCATACGGATGCCGCCCGCGCCATGCTGCGCGCTGCGGGTATTCCGGTGGTTGAGATCATGGATGTCGACGGACGCCCGGTGGATGCGGCTGTTGGTATTTCCCATCGCCGCGCCGGGCGCGAGATGGCGAACGCTATTCTGAAGGCAGGATATCGCAGAATTGGCTTCCTTGGCACCAAGATGCCGCTAGATCACCGTGCGCGCAAACGCTTTGAAGGGTTCACCGAGGCTCTTGCCAAGGGCGGGGTTCAGGTCGAAGACCAAGAATTCTATTCCGGCGGCTCCGCGCTCGCCAAGGGGCGCGAGATGACAGAAGCGATGCTGGCACGCTCGCCGGATCTGGATTTCCTTTATTATTCAAACGATATGATAGGCGCGGGCGGTCTGCTGTATCTGCTGGATCAGGGCATTGATGTGCCCGGCCAGATCGGATTGGCGGGCTTTAACGGGGTTGAGTTGTTGCAAGGGTTGCCGCGCAAACTGGCCAGCATGGATGCCTGCCGCCGTGAATCCGGCCGCCGCGCCGCCGAAATTATCACCGCGCGGGTGAACAACGAAGACGTCGAGAGTTTCGTTGAGCTTTCCCCAACCATCGCCTTTGGGGATACGCTTAAGCGCCGCTAGGAAGGCTTTGTAATCATAATACGAGACCGATTCTTCCAAGCGTCACTAATAACTTCTATATGGCCCAGATGTGCTAAAGTATTAACTTGTGACTCAAATTTCTTCTGCCGAATATCTAATATGATTCTGCCGCCTGGAACGACATTTTCTTCGAAGAATTCCAGGTAACTGTCGACCGGAAAGTGAAACCCGCAAGCCAAAAGGCTTACAGCCAAATCAATATCTCCGGCTGAACAGACATCAGTTTCCAAAGGATTGAGTGAGGTTACCTTTACATTTCCTGCACCATTTTTGGCCAGAAATTGTTCTGCACGTTGCAGGCTGGAGTATGCTGCGCCTTCCTTGGAGAACCCAAAATGCCGATGATCGTTCTCTTCAACGTCAATTAGGAATAAATTCGAATTGAAGGCACGGGCACAAAGCAATGAGAAAAACCCGTATCCACATCCAACATCCGCTACCGACTTGGGAACCCAACCGTTAAGGGAGCTTAGTATTACTTCAAATTCTTCGGAAATATCTGCAAATGCGCGTTCGGCGAGTAAGGAGCCTTTTTCAGAGACAACCTTGAGCAGCCCCGTTTCATCACCCTCTGACCATGCTTTGACGAGCTTACCGGCTTTTGACACATCATGCATAACCTCGCTGCGTTGTAATATGATGTTTAAGTAGTCCCGGTCGTCAAAAACTGAGCTGTCAATTTCTGGTTTTTTCATTCCTGTTCCTCTTGTGGTTTTCACGACGGGATTTGCCCCGGCTCTTTCTATCGGGAATGCGTCGTTTTTGATTATTTGGCAATCTGTTTCCTTGATGAACGTTTCATCCTCTGCAAACAATATTTTTTTCCTGTCGTCAAACTCTCAACTTTTGAAGGCAAGGGGGCAAGGGGGCAAGGGATTGTTCTCGGCGAGCGCTTTCCTTCGGAAAAATGGGAGCCTGCTTGCCTTCGATCTCATGTTTCAATAGCGGTTGATCCATAGACGATCCGCGACGAGGGATGTTATTATGCTTCTCTTCAAGGCCTAGTTTCATTCTACGCGCCCAAAAAGTATACACCGCGTGTGTGAAATTTGAATTTTTCAGCGGGATCAAATCTACTAATAATTAGGTGGTTTCGATGCTTTAAGGAGACAGGATAACATGAAAAAACTGGTTCCGCGCTTTTGATTTCTCCAGTTTTCTGCAGAGCCCACGTCATAGCAGAGTGCCACATGGACGCATTATAAAAAACGACCTTTTTGAACCAGTTAAAAACCCATCTGGGCCCACAAGATCACGGAGTGAGCGTTGAATGTCTTGCGCCTCGTCGCTCGTGTCAGCCCTATTTGAACAACTTGGCGGCATCGGACACCAGTTGTGTGCGCCAACGGCGGATTTGCTTAGGTTCAACATTATTGTTTTTCGCCAATTCGCGGATCGTGCTGTCCCCCTTCAGGGCTTCTATGGCGATCATCGCCCGAAAGCGTGGATCTTCGGAACTGCCAGAAAGCTTCAATTGCCGTGGCGCAATTGGCGCAGCATCAGCGTTTACCTCATGTTGAGTTAACAGCCGATCAAGGAAGGAGCCGCGCCGCGGTCTACCGCCCGCAAATTCGCTCACTCGTGGCTTAAGGCGTCGCGCCCAAAGGTGAATGGCGCGTGTGTCCGGCGTTAGATTTTCTTCGGGGTTAAACCGGCTCAGAATCATGTGATTGCGATGTTTGAAGCTGACGGGATAAAACACCTCTTTGGGTTCGGTATATTTGATTTCCCCAGATTGCTGCAGGAACCAGGTGACAGCGGCAGGGCCGGTGAAGCCCCAGTTTTGCTCTGTCATATGCACTGGGGTGCCGGCATCGCGCTGTTCTTCCAGCTCCGCGATCTGATGGGGTTTCAGCCAAGGGCCAATGGCATAGGGGTCTTTGAAAAATTCCATCAACCCCTTCAGCGTGCGGCTGGTTTTCGGAAGGCCAAGCACGGCGTTGCACACCAGCCCCTCCTTCTCCCAGCCGAAAACCGACTGTCGCGTAAAGGTAAAGGGCTGGTAGCAAAGGACATCCGCATCCACCCAGATTTTCTGGGTCTGCTTCAGCAAATTAAGCCGCCAAAGATCGGCATGGATCGCCGGGCTGCCTGTGATGGCATGGCGAAACATCGGCTCTGCCGGGAAGATTTCGGCCGCATCGCCGACATCAACGCCGGGCGGCACATTGGCGATGGGTTCATAGCTATAGAGCGTGATGTGATGCCCGTGGTCGGCAAAAGATTTCAGGCAAAGCTGCTCAAGCCACGACAATTCCTTGCCAATCCAGAGGCTTGCGATTTCAGGTAGCTTTGCCATGCTCTGCTCTTTTTCTTAATTGGAAACAGTTTACGCGCACTGTTTCCACTTGTCTTGCGTTAATGTGCGGTGGTGTCCTGACGCGCCACCGTAAAGAAGAAGTCCGGATCCTGATCGCCAAATGCGACCTCGTCCGGGATGACGCTGGGACCGGCGAGGAACACATTGGCCCCGAAATTGGGCAACATCCGTGACAGGCGTTGCATGCGCGGGCCTGTCAGCTCGTCAAAAAAGGCGGCGTAGTTGTCTGTGGCTTTCAGCGCATCAATCTTGGCGCGGTGCGCCGTGACGCAGCGCGCGTGCATTGCAGCGATATCCGGATCGGCCAAGAGCGTGTCCATCTCGCGCTGCAGCGCCGGCAGCATGCGCTGAATGGACCTGTCTTCCTCAACGTTGAAATTCATGCGGAACCAATAGGCCAGCCCCTGATCGCGATCGACGTGGTTGACGCGGCCGCGGTCGCGTTTGACCAGAAAGCTTTCAGCGGAGCGCACCGCATAGTGATTAAGGCACACCAGATCGTAACCCACGGTGCTTTGCGTGCTGCGCCAGGCATTGCGATAAAATTCTTTGGGCATCGCCGCGCCTGATCCATTGACCCAATGAATTTGCTCCCACAGTTGCGGGTTCAGGCCCTTGGGCCGATGCACGCCAAGTTTTTTGAACAGGCCGATATTGCGAAACAGGGTCTTGAACCCCCAGGCCTGATGCGGCTTGCGGGCCATCTCTGGCGCGCAGCGCGTGTAGTCTGCGATGATTGGCCGGTCCGCAAAATCATGGATGTCGGAATTGCCAAACAGTCGCCAGGTCAGCGAAATCATGTTGGCATTGGGGACCGCGTCAAACAGAGCTTTCAGCGTGCCGTCGCCGGTTTTTATATTGATGAATTCATCGACATCCATGCAGATCACCCAATCTGCAGATTTGATGATCTCTTCGTTTTCTCCGGCCTGCAAAGCCGCGTGTTGCGGCTTTAGACCTGTGGATTTGAACGGGTTATCGCGGTGTTGCACAATACCCTTGTCCTGCAAAAGCGCGTGAAACGCATCTGTGCCGTCGGTGCAATCATTGGTGTAGACCAGAAAATTATCGACCCCGATGGCCCGGTGATAGGCGATCCATTCCAAAATAAACGGACCTTCGTTTTTCATCGTGGTGATGATCGTGACCGAGTTGCGGGCCCGGTTCACTTTCGGTGCCTTCATTTCGGGCATACGCACAGGTTTATGCCCAAATGTGTCCTGTGCCAGCGCCAGCAAGGCGTCATGTTCAATCAGCGCTGTTTTGGGCACGATTTTTGACACCGAATCCACCGGATGGCGCAGCCCCATAAAGCGCCAGAAGGGGATAGGCGATTGGCGGCTGGAGGGGGTTCCGGTGATGCGGACATAGCGCCAGGTGGCACCGGGCCCGGCCACTGCGGGGGCGACACACCAGCGTTTGCGTTGGTTGGTGCTGTCAAAGGGCTGGCAGATATGATCAGCAAAATGCGCGTCCTCCCCTTTGCGCACGCGCCAGGGGTAAACGTGTTGTCCGATCAGAGGGACAAAGCCGCCAGGGTCATTCTGCGCGGTGTCAAACACAGTGTCGCCCCTCTGCGGTTGCAAGAGGTCCGATATTTCAAGAAAGGCGACGGCCCGCGCGCGATCTAGAAACCTGTGGCGCAATATTTCAAACAGGCTGAGCTGGCCCAGCGGGGCCTGCCACGGGGCAGGGGCGGGCACTTTCATCCGATCTTTGCCGGGCGCGTCGGGCGCACAGAACGGGTGGTGTTCTGCTGGCAGGTCGGCGCGTCCGAGCGGCGCGTCAAATTGCACAACTGTGACGGTTTTCAGCCCCTTTATCTGAGCGACCGTTTTGCGCAGAGTGTTCAGGTAGGCGCTGTTGCCCTCGGGTTTGGCGCGATCCACGATCAGCGCGGCGGTTGCGCCGTGATTTTCGACATGCCATCGCAGCCAGTCGCCGGTGATGCCCGCGCTTTCGCCGTTGCGGATGCCCAAAAGCGTATTTTGATCTTCAAACAGCCCAAGCTCCGGCGCGCTGAGCGCGATTTTGGCGCGGCCTGCATCTGTCTTGAGGATCATGGGATCACCCGCACGCACCGTCAGCACCAAAGCGCCCCCGATGGTTTGGCGCGCGACAACTTTGCTGCCCACGCCCGCTTTTGCGCCGCTGACGGGAGGGCCACTGGCAAAGAAAACCCGCGCGTGTTCAGCCCCTGACACGGCATCCAAAAGGAGGCTGTCGCCAACCATCTGATGACAGATGGTGCGGGTCTGAAAGGCGGCTGTCATATGCCTGTGTACCTGCGGCCTGCTTTACGTGGGCTTAATCACCACTGTTTGATTGGGCCTGATGGTACCATGAAATCAGACGCTTCTGCAAATCCGCAGGCAGGGTGACACTGCTGCCGGCGGTCAAGATCTGTGTCATCAGCTTTTGATTGTCTGGCTCTGCAATCAGGGTTTCAAATTTCGCCCGATGATGTGCCACTGCAGCCTCGTGCAGGGATTGGAGGCCGGGAATTTTCAGAAGGTCCTGCAGCACCGCTTCTGTTGCGGGGCGCATGGCGTCAATGGACCGGTCTTCTGTCTGATTGAAGTTGCGATCAACCCAATAGGCAAGATCAATGCTCTTTTTGCGATTGGGCAGACCGCGCGCGCGCTTAAGCAGGAACGCCATGGCCGAGCGGATAGCATAGTGATTGAGCTCGGCAAGGCCGCGTCCGGCGGGCATCCCATATAGCGAAATGCGCGCCGGGTTTTTCGCAAAGCTTTCGGGCAGGAATGCCCCGCCTCCGTCCACAAAGATCGGCCGCCGGGCCTTGGACAGGTCTTTCTGTTTGGGCCGGTGGACGCCCAGCATGTTGAAGGGCCCTGCCGGGCGAAACAGCGTTTTGCAAAGGCTTGCGGCAATCGGGTATTGCGCGTCGGGGGCAATGGCGCGGGTGAATTGCTGCGTAACAGGGGCATCGGCCAGATCAACGATATCGTTGTGACCAAAGAGGCGCCATTGCAGCGCAATTGCGTCTGCCTCGGGGGAGACAGCGGCGATCAGATCCTGGAATCGATGTGACCCGGTTTTGACATTGATGAATTCATCGCAATCCGCGACCCAGATCCAATCTGCCTTTTTGCACAAAGGGTGTTTCCAGGCCGCTTTCAGCGCTTGCCACTGCACAGATTGGCCACTGGTCTTTTCTTGCGGGACATGGCGCACCACATCGGCGCGTTGCAATATTTTCAGAATGTCATCTGTGCCGTCGCTGCAGTCGTTGGAATAGACCAGAAAGTCTGTCACCCCGGCCGCTTTGTGGTGGGCAATCCACTCCAGCAGATAGGGGCCTTCGTCCCGAACGGATGTCACGCATGTCAGTTTCAAGACTGGGGTGCCTCTTTTTGCGCCACCCTAACATGTCATGGCGGCTTGGCCATGGGCAATGTTGTGAGCGGCGCAAGAGGTCGCGGGTCTTAGTTTGCGGTCAGGCAGCTTTCGGTTGCTTCTGCGAGATCGTGCAGCAGACCCAGATAAAGTGTCGCGCCGATGGCATGGCGGCTCCCAAGCGGGTCAAGCGTGGCGCTTACTGTGCCTTTGGGCGCGACAGAGCGTAGCACCGCGTCGCTCAGCTGCGGTTCGGAAAAGATACAGGTGATCTGATGCTCTTCAATCTCGTGCTGGATGGCGGCCAGACGCGCGGCGCTGGGCGGTACCGCGTCTGAGACCTGCAGCGCCCCCGCAGAGGTCAGCCCAAAGCTGTGTTCGAAATATTGGAAAGCGTCGTGCGTGACGATGAACTCTGTGCCGCTCAGCGGGGCAAGGCGGGTCTGCAATTCTTCGGTCAGGGCTGCGATTTCGCTGGCCCCAACTTTGGCATTGGTCATGTAAAGTTCGGCGTTCTGGGGATCAATTTCGGCCAATTGCGCGGCGATTTCGATCATCCAAGCTTGCGCGTTTTCAGGCGACAGCCATGCATGTGGGTCTTCGGCGCCGTGGTTGTGGCCGTCATCCTGGCCATGGGCATCTTCGTGACTCTCATGCGCCTCTTCGTGGTCATGGTCGTGATGCGCATCTGTGTCGTGATCATCCTCATGGTGATCGCCGTGCTCTTGATCGTGGTGCGTATCGTGATCGTCATGATCGCCGTGATCGTCATCGCCCGAAGCGAACACGGCATCTGTGCGCGTTGGCAGCACTTCGGTCACATCCAGATGCAGCAATTCGATCTGGCGCGCATTCTGGGCCAAGGTCTCCAGCGGATGTTCCAGCCAAGGGGTGAGCGCCTCGCCCATCCAGATCACCAGATCCGCCGACTGCAGATTTCGCGCATCGGACGGGCGCATTGCATAATCATGCGGCGACAAACCGGGCGGCAGCAACAGATCGGGTGTACCCACGCCTTGCATGACCCGCGCTGTCAGCGCATGCACCGGGGCAATGTCGGTGGTGACTTTGGGGGCATCCGCAAGGGCGGGGGCTGACAGCAGGCAACTCAGGGCGAGGGCGTGTTTGAACATCGGGCATCCATGATATGTTATAACAGTTTGAAGTCCTCTAACTGAAATGTTATTCTGTATCAAGTCTTGATTTGGGGAGCAGTAAATTGGGTGTACACGGATTTGAGCGCCATGATCATGCGCGCTGCGTGGGGTCGGCGCTGGATACGGCAGAGCGGTTTTGCGCCGAAAACAAACTCAAGCTCACACCAGCCCGGCGCCGGGTGCTCGAAATTTTGCTGAGCGAACACAAGGCTATGGGGGCCTACGACATTTTGGCCATTCTGGCCGCTGAAGGCGTCGGCAGCCAGCCGCCTGTGGTCTACCGCGCCTTGGATTTTCTGGTTGGCCATGGGTTTGTGCACAAGATTGAGCGGCTCAACTCCTATATTGCCTGCGCCCACCCGGGGGCGACGCATTCACCGGCATTCATGATTTGCCGGGCGTGCCACCATGTGGTCGAAACGCCTGCGCAGGTGTCCAGTGGCCTAGATGGCGCGGCCGCGGATATCGGTTTTGCCATTGAGGCGAGGGTGGTTGAGGCAGAGGGGCTATGCCCCAATTGCCAGTCGCCCGACGCTGTGGCGCGCTGATCATGAGCCTAGTTGAAACGCAGGATATGTCGATCCGCATCGGCGGCCACGTGGCGCTGCGCAATGTGGATTTTGCGATTGATGCGGGCGAAATCGTCACCGTTGTCGGCCCCAACGGGTCCGGTAAATCCAGCTTGCTGCGCGCCATTGTCGGCGCGCTGAAACCCCATTCAGGAACGGTCAAACGGCAAGCGGGTCTTCGGATCGGCTATGTGCCGCAAAAACTTCAGATAGATGAAACGCTTCCGATTACCGTGCAGCGTTTCCTTGACCTCCCCGGGCGACGCGGCCGCGCGGCAAAGCACCAGGCGCTGCGGCGTGTCGGCGCAGAGGAGTTGTTCGAACGCCAGATGTTTGCTCTGTCCGGCGGGCAGTTTCAGCGTGTGCTGTTGGCGCGCGCGCTGCTCGACAACCCGCAGCTCTTAATCTTGGACGAACCGACAACCGGCCTGGATCAGCCCGGATCTGCGGCGCTTTATCGCTTGATCGAAGAGATCCGCCGCGAGCTCAACGCCGCGGTCCTGATGGTGTCCCATGAACTCCATGTGGTCATGAGCTCCAGCGACCGGGTGATCTGCCTGAATGGACATGTCTGCTGCCATGGCACGCCAGATATCGTCGCCTCTGCCCCGGAATATCGCGCGCTCTTTGGCACCGGCACACATGGCGCGCTGGCGCTATACCGCCATGACCATGACCACACCCATGAGCACGAAAACCACGAAGGGTGCACCCATGCTTGACGATTTTTTGGTGCGCGCGGTGCTGGCCGGCATTGGCGTTGCGATTGCTGCTGCGCCCTTGGGATGTTTCGTTGTCTGGCGCAAGATGGCCTATTTCGGCGACGCCACCAGCCACGCAGCCATTTTGGGAGTGGCGCTGTCGCTTGCGTTTTCACTGCCGCTGGTCTCGGGCACCTTGGCGGTGGCCTTGATCATGGCTTTGGTGGTCACTTCGCTGTCGGGCAAGGGATTTGCCATGGATACGTTACTGGGCGTCATGGCCCACTCGGCTTTGGCCGCCGGGCTGGTGGCCACCAGTTTTATCTCTGACGTACGCATAGATCTGATGGCCTATCTGTTTGGTGACATTCTGGCAGTGGCCCATGCGGATCTTGCGGTGATCTGGATTGGCGCGGCGCTGGTGACAGCCGTGATGGCCTTTCGCTGGTCGCCGCTGCTGACGGCAACCTTGAATGCGGATCTGGCCCATGCCAGCGGCATTGACCCGAAACGCGAGCAATTGGTTCTGACGCTTTGCCTGGCCGTGGTTGTGGCCGTGGCGATCAAAGTTGTCGGCGTTTTGCTGATTGTGGCGATGTTGATCATCCCGGCCGCCGCGGCCCGGCCCTTAGCGCGTAATCCGGAATCTATGGCAGTGGGCGCGGCGCTGATCGGCGCGCTTTCCGCCTTTTTGGGGCTGCGGATGAGCTATGTCTATGACACGCCGACCGGCCCCAGTATTGTCTGCGCTGCAGCGGGGTTTTTTATTCTGGGTCTGATGCTGGGGCGGTTTCGCGTGCGAGCGCATTAGCGGTCCAGGCCGATAGCGCCTCAGCCGTTGGCGGCACGAGTTCGGCCGTGCCGCCGCAAAATTCCTGAAAAGCCTCCAGATTCAGTGCGTTCACACCACAGACAACCGGAATGTCCAGCGTCATGGCCTGGGCAATCATGGGGCGAAAGCCGCGGCCTCCAGCTTCGTGTTTGCCAAATTTGTTGAGCACCAAAAGCGCGGTGTCGCCGGACAGGCGCGTTTCCACCTCGCGCACCGCCTGCTCCAGCGCGGCTGGATCAAGCCGGCAGCCCTTTGCGTCCCGTCCGAGAAATTGCGATATGCGGATGGTCGGCCCATCGGGCAGCACCTGCACATCCATATCACAAAGCGCGCAATCCTCGCGATCGCTGTTAACCTGCACCACCCCCGCCAGCTTTGCACCTTTGGCAATCTCAGCCATGGCGAATGTGTAAAGGATCTGATCCAGATCCCCTTTGCCTTCGGTCATTGTGTAGGCGATTTTCATATTTGCGTCCTTTGTCCTGACGCAGATATAGGCAGGCGCGCGCGGAATGTCAGCGGTTATGTCATGCCTGCAAGATAGCTGAGGGCCAGATCGTGCATCGCCTGACGATAGGGGCCGGGGCCATGGCTGATGCGGGCAACGCCAAGCTCAGTCAACTCTGCCAAAGGCAAAGCATCGGGCACACGCATCACATTCAGCGGCAAATCATAGGCGTCGCAAAGTCGGCCAATCAGCGCTCCGTCGACCAGTCCGGGCACAAACAGCCCGCTGGCCCCGGCGTCGGCATAGGCGCTGAGGCGCTCCATGGCGTGCGGCATCAAGCCTGCGTGCCACTCACGATTTGGCTCGTTCAGGAACACGTCCGTACGCGCGTTGATGAAAAGCTCAATGCCAAATTCTTGCGCGGCAGCCCGGGCCGCGGCAATGCGTTTGACCTGGTCGGCCAGTTTATAAAGCCCTTTGCCGCCCACCACCTGATCTTCCAGATTGATCCCGACAACGCCGAGTTTCATCGCGCGGGTGACATTGGTGGCCACCGCCGTCGGCCCTGTGGCATAGGCGCCTTCGAAATCCAGGCTGACCGGAACATCCACGGATTTGCAGATGCGATGAATTGTCATCAAGGCCATTTCAAGCGGCAGCTGTTCGCCGTCGTCAAACCCCTGCGATGCGGCGACCGACCAACTGCCGGTGGCCACGGCCTTTGCGCCCGCCCCGACGATCACCCGGGCCGATCCGGCGTCCCAGATGTTGTAAAGGTTCAGAGGGTTGCCCTTTTGGTGCAACGCGGCGAAAGCGACGGCCTGTTCTGCCTGTGTCATCGTGGCGATGTGGTCCTATAGTTCTGTTCCAGTTCAATCAGCCGTTGCTTGCGCCATAACCCGCCGCCATAGCCGGTCAGCGACCCATCCGCGCCAATCACGCGATGGCAGGGAATGATCAGGGCAATTTGATTGGCACCATTGGCCCGCGCCACCGCGCGCATTGCTGTCGGTCGATTGATCGCCTGAGCCATATCCGAATAAGAGCGGGTTTCGCCAGCAGGAATTTCGCGCAATGCGCGCCAGACCTGCTGGGTGAACGCGCTGCCGTGATAAGCAAGCGGTACTGAAAAGGCAGCGTTTTGTCCGGCAAAGAAAGCCGCGAGCTCTGCTTTCAGCTGCGCGGTCACGTCAAAACTGCCAAAGCCAAGCGACCCTTTGGCGTAGCTTTGTAGTTTCTTGAGCGATCTGGGCAGCGCCTTGCGGTCAATGAATTCGAGCAGATGCACGGTGCGCGCA
This sequence comes from Cognatishimia sp. SS12, assembly GCF_028369055.1. Classification (GTDB taxonomy): domain Bacteria; phylum Pseudomonadota; class Alphaproteobacteria; order Rhodobacterales; family Rhodobacteraceae; genus Cognatishimia. Next base: position 332,831 of record NZ_JAQNCZ010000002.1, read on the forward strand.
TCGCAGACCGTGACCATCGCGCCCAGTGGCGTGTCGATCCAATCTGCGCGCAACAGTGCGTCTTTGGCAAAACTGCCCGGGCTTTGCCCCATAAGCTTGCCAAACGCGGTGCGAAAGGCGCTGGCGCTTTCAAATCCAGCGTCGAGCTGTGCGTCAATTACCGGCCCGCCATTGGCCAGGGTGGTAAACCCGTCGCGCAACCGGCGTTGGCGCGCCATTTCCAGAAAGGTCATGCCATAGTGGCGTTTGAAGGCGCGCCGCACGGTTGAGGGATCCAGCCCCATGGCGGCGATATCCTCTTCGCGAAAGCGATAGGACGGGTCTGCCTCGAGCGCGTTGAGCAACATTTGGATCACCGGTTCTGCGGCTGCGGCAGGCGCAAGCGGGCGACAGCGTTTGCAGGGGCGAAACCCGGCCTCGATACAGGCGCTGATGCTGGGAAAGAATTGGCAGTTTTCCGGCTTGGGGTTGCGCGCCGGACAGGTCAGGCGGCAGAAAATCCCGGTCGAGCTGACGCCGACCCAGGCGCGGCCATCATAACGGTCATCCCGGGCGCAGAGCGCATCATAAAGTGTGTGGTGATCAGGCAGGTCAAACATCATGCGCCAAGATTAACGCGAGTCGCTGTGCCGTGCCGCCTAAAATCGGGCGTTGAAGTCATTTTGCAGGCGCGTGTTTGAGTGTTTTTAAAAAGGTGAAGCGGCCGAGGTTTGAAACATGTCCCAGAAGAGCTTTGTTGCCAGCACCAAAGAGGTGACAACCAGCAACGGCTTGATCAATTTTGCCCCGATGCGCTGCGCCAGCCGGGCCCCCAAACGCGCGCCGAAAATCTGCGCCACGCCCATCGCCAGCCCAGTCAGCCACCAGGGGGTGGCCACCACCGCAAAGGCCAGCAGTGCCCCGGCGTTTGAGGCGAAATTGAGCAGTTTTGTGTGCGCCGTCGCTTTCAGGATGCCGTAACCGCCAAGCGACACGAAGGCGAGCATGAAAAAGCTGCCGGTGCCGGGCCCAAGCAGCCCGTCATAGCCGGCAATCAGCGGCACCAGTGTCAGCATGAAGATGCCCGGTGCCATGCGTCGTGCCCGGTCACTGTCATCCAACCCGCGTTTGGTCGCAAAGAAAACGGCAATACCCACAAGAACAGCGGGCAAGATCACCCGAATGAGTGTGGTCGGCAGAACCGTCACCAAAAGCGCCCCGCCGATGGAGGCGGCAAACGATATCAGCGCGGGGATGATCTGGCTGCGCAGGTCGACATGACCGCCGCGGGCGTAGCTCAGCGCAGCGGTGGCCGCGCCAAAAACGCCCTGTACCTTGTTGGTTGCCAGCGCCGTCACAGGGTTGGCCCCGGTCAGCAAGAGCACCGGCACTGTGATCAACCCGCCGCCCCCGGCAATGGCATCCACAAAGCCCGCCGCGAAACCGGCCAGCAACAACAGCGCCAGGACCTCAAGCGTGACCTCAAACATAGCTATGCGACAAAGTCAGATTTGGCGTAGCCTTGGATATAAAGCAGCGCGGTCAGGTCGCCGTGATTGATGCGGATATCGCATTCAGCGGCCACCGAAGGTTTGGCGTGCAGGGCCACGCCCGCGCCCGCCAGACCCAGCATGCCCAGATCGTTGGCCCCATCGCCAACGGCCATCACCTCATCATGAGAGAGGCCCAGACGCTCTGTGATCTCTTTGAGGGCGGACACTTTTGCTTCGCGCCCCAAAATCGGCCGCCCGACATCGCCGGTCAGCTTGCCATTTTCCACCAGCAATGTGTTGGCGCGGTTTTCGTCAAAGCCCAGCGTCGCCGCGACATGCCCCGTAAACGCGGTGAACCCGCCCGAAACCAGCGCGGCATAGGCCCCATTGGCTTTCATGGTGGCCAGCAGTGCCTTGCCGCCGGGCATAAAGCTGATGCGGGTGTCGATCACCTCTGAGATGACGCTTTCATCCAGATCTTTCAGCAGGCCGACGCGCTCGGTCAGCGCGCCTTCGAAATCCAGCTCGCCGTTCATCGCGCGGGCGGTGATGTCTTTGACGCGCGCGCCAACCCCGGCGACATCGGCAAGCTCATCGATGCATTCTTGCTCAATCATAGTGCTGTCCATATCCGCCAGCAGCATTTTCTTTTGGCGCTCCTCAGCGGGCAGAATGATCAGATCAATGCCAAGCGTCTGAAGATCCGCCCATACGTCCCATTGATTGTCGGGCTTTTGGGCCAAGGAAAATTCGGCCGCTTCGCCCGTTGCAAGCCACTGCGCCGTGCCCCCGCCCCAGGCATTGCGCAGGTTTTCGACGGTTGCAGCGTCCAAAGCGGGATTGGCAGGAGAGGTCAGAAGCGTGGCGATAAACATGGGGCGTGTGTCCGAAAGATGCGTGGTTTTGCAGGCCAACTATCCTATGACGTTGCTGAATTCTAGTCTGGCGCGTTGTTTCCGATCGTAAACCTGCGGCGCATGATTTTAGCGATAATAGGTGTCGGGGCGTTATTTTCCCTGTTGCGACAGGCGCGCGCGCCCTCTAAGAGCGGCGGTGGGACACCTCTCCCCAACGAGAGGCATTTATCTGTAAGGATACCAGCAATGGCTACTCAGCAACCGGCAGCGCGCCCGGCAAACCCGCGCTTTTCCTCTGGCCCATGTGCCAAACCCCCTACATTCGAATTGTCCAAACTCGCTGACGCCCCATTGGGTCGCAGCCACCGCGCAGCTGTTGGTAAAGCCAAGCTGAAGGATGCCATCGAAGGCACCCGCGAAGTTCTGGGTATCCCCGCAGATTACAAAATCGGCATCGTTCCTGCGTCAGACACTGGCGCGGTTGAAATGGCTCTGTGGTCGCTGTTGGGCGAACGCAAAGTTGAGATGCTGGCATGGGAATCCTTTGGCGCGGGCTGGGTGACAGATGTCGTCAAACAGCTGAAGATCGACGCCGAAGCCAAGATTGCAGACTATGGTCAGATCGTTGATCTTGCCTCTGTTGATTTCAACAATGACGTGGTTTTCACTTGGAACGGCACCACTTCTGGCGTGCGCGTGCCAAACGGCGATTGGATCGCCGCAGACCGCGCGGGCCTGACTATCTGTGATGCAACCTCGGCGGCCTTTGCGATGGATTTGCCCTGGGACAAGCTGGATGTCACCACCTTCTCTTGGCAGAAAGTTCTTGGCGGCGAAGCAGCCCACGGCGTGATCGTGCTGAGCCCACGCGCTGTTGAACGACTGGAAAGCTACACACCGGCCTGGCCTCTGCCAAAGATCTTCCGCATGACCAAAGGCGGCAAGTTGATCGAGGGTATCTTTACCGGCGCAACCATCAACACGCCATCGATGCTGGCGGTGGAAGATTACCTGTTTGCACTGGACTGGGCGCGCTCTGTCGGCGGCCTAGAGGGGCTAATCGCGCGGGCTGATGCGAACGCGCAAGCGGTGTTTGATTTCTGCGACGCCAATGATTGGATCGCCAATCTGGCCGAAGACGACGCGACGCGCTCCAACACTTCGGTGTGCCTGAAGTTCACAGATGATCGCATCAAAGATGGCGCGGCCTTTGCCAAAGCCGTGGCCAAACGTCTGGAAGCGGAAAACATCGCGCTGGATATCGGGGCCTATCGTGACGCGCCAGCCGGTCTGCGGATCTGGTGCGGCGGCACGGTCGAAACCGCCGATATCGAAGCGATGCTGCCATGGCTTGCATGGGCCTTTGACGCAGAAATCAACGCATAAGGTGTGCCGGGCTGAAGCCCGGCCTACCCAAACATCACCGAATTTGTAGGCCGGGCTTTAGCCCGGCGCACCAGAAAAAGGACCAAACCCATGGCCCCTAAAGTACTTGTATCTGACAAACTGTCTGAAACCGCTGTCCAGATCTTCCGCGATCGCGGCATTGATGTCGACTTCATGCCTGAACTGGGCAAAGACAAAGAAAAACTGGCCGAAGTGATTGGCCAATATGATGGCCTTGCGATCCGCTCGGCCACCAAAGTGACCCCAACCATTCTGGAAGCCGCCACAAATCTGAAAGTTGTTGGTCGCGCGGGCATCGGCACCGACAACGTGGATAAAGAAGCGGCCTCCAAAAAAGGTGTGATCGTCATGAACACGCCTTACGGCAACATGATCACCACCGCAGAGCACGCGATTGCGATGATGTTTGCCGTGGCGCGCCAGATCCCCGAAGCCTCGGTGTCTACCCACGCGGGCAAATGGGAAAAATCCAAGTTCATGGGTGTTGAGCTGACCAACAAAACGCTGGGCGTGATTGGTGCGGGCAACATCGGGGGCATCGTTTGCGACCGCGCCCGTGGCCTGAAGATGAAAGTCGTCGCGTTTGACCCGTTCCTGTCGCAGGAAAAAGCTGACAAGATGGGCGTTGAAAAGGTTGAGCTGGACGATCTGCTGTCGCGCGCTGATTTCATCACGCTGCACGTGCCGCTGACCGATGGCACCAAGAATATCCTGTCTGCGGAAAACCTCGCCAAAACCAAAAAAGGCGTGCGCATCATCAACTGTGCCCGTGGTGGGTTGGTTGACGAAGCGGCCCTGGCCGAGCTGTTGAAATCCGGCCATGTTGCTGGCGCGGCCTTTGACGTGTTTGCCGAAGAGCCGGCCAAAGAAAACCCGCTGTTCAACCTGCCAAATGTGGTTTGCACCCCGCACCTGGGCGCGGCAACAACCGAAGCGCAGGAAAACGTCGCCCTGCAGGTGGCTGAACAGATGTCGAATTATCTGCTGACCGGCGCGGTTGAAAACGCGCTGAACATGCCATCTGTGACCGCCGAAGAAGCCAAGATCATGGGCCCATGGATCAAGCTGGCCGATCACCTGGGTGCCTTTGCGGGCCAAATGACGGATGAGCCGATCACTGCAATCAACATTCTTTATGACGGTGTTGTTGCCGACATGAACCTGGCTGCGCTGAACTGCTCGGTGATTGCGGGCATTCTGAAAAAAGCCAACCCAGATGTGAACATGGTTTCTGCGCCTGTGGTTGCCAAAGAACGCGGCATGAAGATCAGCACCACCAATCAGGACAAATCCGGCAGCTTTGATGGCTACATCAAAGTCACCGTTGTCACAGCAGAGCGCGAGCGCTCGATCGCGGGGACTGTCTTCTCGGATGGCAAACCACGTTTCATCCAGATCAAAGGCATCAATATTGACGCCGAAATTGGCGAGCACATGCTCTACACCACCAACGAAGACGTGCCGGGCATCATCGGGACGCTTGGTCAAACCATGGGCGAAAACGGCGTGAACATTGCCAACTTTACCCTTGGTCGCTCCGATGTTGGCAGCGGCGCGATTGCTCTCTTGTACGTCGATGAAGAAGTGCCGGCCGACGTGCAGAAAAAACTCGCGGACACCGGCAAGTTCCGCCAGATCAAAACACTGCGGTTTGACGTTTGATCATCCCGCATTTCTGATTAGACATAAGGCGTCGCCCGCGGGCGGCGTCTTTTTTATTTGAGGATCACATGACCCAGCCCATTTATGCCGTTGGCGACATTCACGGTCAGATCGACCAGCTTTTGATTGCGCTGGACCGCATTGAGCGCGATGGCGGGCCGGATGCGCCGATTGTGTTTCTGGGGGATTATGTTGATCGTGGACCTCATTCAGCCGCGGTGATCGAATTGCTGCGCAAGGGGCTGGCCGATGGCAAACCCTGGACCGCGCTAAAGGGCAACCATGACCGGCTGTTTGAATGGTTCCTGGAAGAGACGCCCCGCCATGACCCACATCTGAAAGTTGGCCATTACTGGTTGCATCCGGATCTCGGCGGTCAGACGACTTTGGCCTCTTACGGGGTGGCTGTGCCTGAGGGTATTCGGCTTGAGGCGGTGCACGCTGAGGCGCTGAAAGCGGTGCCGCAGGCGCATCGCGAGTTTCTGCGCGCGCTCACGCGGTGGCACCAAACCGATGACCATATCTTTGTGCACGCGGGCCTTCGCCCGGATGTGCCGCTGACCGCCCAGAACGAGCAGGATCTGGTCTGGATACGCGAGCCGTTTCTAAGTGACACAAGAGATTTCGGAAAGCTGATCGTGCATGGGCACACCGCGCGCGATTATCCAGAGCACTGCGGCAACCGCGTAAATTTGGATGGCGGGGCGGCCTATGGGCGGCCGCTCTATCCGGCGGTACTGCAGGGGCGCGATGTCTGGCTGCTGACCGAAGATGGGCGGGTCCCGCTCAGCCCGCAGGGCGAAAACGTTTAACCTGCTTTAACCAAAGATCCCGGTTTGCGCCGCAATTCGCGCATGGTTTTGCCCTGTCTGATCTTGCAAGCTCAGGTTGTGGGGGCGTGTGAGGTATAGGTGAACTTATGCAAAAGGCACGTCAGATGCAGACAGCAGAGCAGACTTCGGGTGCATTCCAGAAGTTTGTGGCCGCTCAGAAAGAGCAGACCCCAAGCATGATCCGCTTGTTGGACAGTTTCGGGGAGTCGACGTTGTTTAAGACGTTCAAATACTAAGACTGAAAGCGGCGGGTACAACACCCGCCGCTTTGGTTTAGGTCCAATCCAGTACCACTTTGCCGGATTGCCCGGATTTCATCGCAACAAAGCCGTCTTTGAAATCATCCACCCCAAAGCGATGCGTGATGACCCGGCTGACATCGAGCCCGTTTTGCAGCATGGCGATCATCTTGTACCAGGTTTCAAACATCTCGCGCCCATAGACGCCTTTGATGGTGATGGCCTTAAAGACAATGCGCGACCAATCCACCGGGGATTTGCCGGGCGGAATGCCCAAGAGCGCGATTTTGCCGCCCATTACCAGCGCCTCGACCATCTGGTCCAAAGCTTGCTGGTTGCCCGACATCTCCAGCCCGACATCAAAGCCCTGCCGCAGCTTGAGCTCGTGCTTGATGTCGTTCAGATCCTCTTTGGTCACATCAACGGGGCGCACCGAGGGCACGACGTGTTGCGCAAGCGCCAATCGATCTTGGTTGATGTCGGTGATCACCACATTGCGCGCACCGGCGTGGCGGGCCACAGCCGCGGCCATGATGCCAATGGGACCCGCGCCGGTGATCAGCACGTCTTCGCCCAGCAAATCAAAGCTGAGCGCGGTGTGCACCGCATTGCCGAGCGGGTCCAGAATGGCGCCAATCTCATCGGGGATGTCCTCTGGTAGGGGCACAACGTTGAACGCCGGCAACCTCAGGTACTGCGCAAACGCCCCCTGCACATTGACCCCAACACCGCGCGTACCCGGATCAAGATGGAATTTACCGGCGCGGGACTGGCGGCTGTCGGTCTCGATTAGATGCCCCTCGCCCGAGCAGCGCTGCCCGATGCTCAGTCCGGTGACATTGCGGCCAATCTCGACGATCTCGCCCGCAAATTCATGGCCCGTGATCATCGGTGTGGGCACGGTGTGGCTGGCCCAATCATCCCAATTCCAGATGTGAATATCCGTACCGCAGATGCCTGTTTTGTTGACCTTGATCAGAACGTCATCCGGGCCAATTTCGGGCACAGGCGCTTGCACCATCCACAGCCCTTCTTCGGGTTTGGATTTCTCAAGCGCTTTCATTGTGTTGGGTTTGGTCATGACAGGATCCCCAAATCTTTGCCCACCTTGCCAAAGGCGGCCAGCGCGCGGTCCAGTTCGTCACGGGTCAGTGCGGCATTCATCTGCGTGCGGATGCGGGCCTGACCGCGCGGGACCACCGGAAAGAAGAAACCCGAAACATAGACACCTTCGTCAAACAGACGCGCGGCCATGTCTTGCGCCAATTGAGCCTCGCCCAGCATGACAGGAATAATCGCATGCTCGCCGTCAAGCAGCTCAAAACCCAGCTTGGTCAGCCCGGCGCGCCAATAACGCGCGTTCTCAAAGAGCTGCGCGCGCGCCTCTGCACCTTCTTCGACCAATCGGATGGCTTCGATGCCCGCTGCGACAATCGCCGGGGGCAGCGAGTTTGAAAACAGATAGGGGCGTGCGCGTTGGCGCAGCAGGTCGATCACCGGCTGCGGCCCGGCGATATAGCCGCCGATGGCCCCACCCAGCGCCTTGCCCAGCGTGCCTGTCAGGATGTCAACATCGACGCCAAAGTGATCGGGTGTACCCGCGCCGCGCGGCCCCATAAACCCCGTGGCATGGCAATCATCCACCATGACGATGGCGTCATATTCTTTGGCGATGCGGGTGATTTCAGGCAGGTTCGCCAGATAGCCATCCATAGAGAACACCCCATCGGTGGCGATCATCACATGGCGCGCGCCGGCATTGCGGGCGTCTTTGAGTTTGGCTTCCAGATCTGCCATGTCGTTGTTGGCGTAGCGGAAGCGTTTGGCTTTGCAGAGTCGAATACCATCAATGATCGACGCATGGTTCAGGCTGTCAGAAACAATCGCGTCTTCTGGCCCGAGCAGGGGTTCGAACAGGCCGCCATTGGCGTCAAAGCAGGCGGCAAATAGAATGCTGTCATCTTTGTTGAGAAATTTTGCGATGCGCTGCTCGAGCGTGCGGTGGATGTCCTGCGTGCCGCAGATGAACCGCACCGACGCCATGCCAAACCCTTTAGGGTCCATCACGTCTTTGGCGGCTTTGATCAGGTCGGGGTGATCGGCCAGTCCCAGATAGTTGTTGGCGCAGAGGTTGATCACCTGACGATCGCCCACCGCAATCTCGCCCCCCTGAGGGGAGGTGATCATTCGCTCGCGCTTCATCAGACCCTCGGCTTCGATTTGCTCAAGCGTTGAATTGATATGCGCGATGAATTGATCAGACATGGGTCGACTCCTTAATTACGGAGGCATTTCTATCATAGCGGAGTTATTTCCGAAATAGGGGAAATTTGATATGTTGGAAAATATCCGTAATCACGGATTTTTTTGACGCAAATCCCACAAAAAGTAAAAGCGCCCAGAAGGGCGCTTCCAAAAAATCGTCAGTTTTGAAGGCAATCAAGCGTTTTGCACGACCAATAACGCATGAGCGGGTCCGCCCAGCGCCTCGATCCGGTGCGGTACATCTGCCTGATAGCGCGCGGTGTCGCCAGAATAGACGTCTTCTTCGGCCGATCCAGAAATCACCCGAACATGTCCCTCGATCACTGTCAGATGCTCGCGCGTCCCGCGGCTATGGGCGTCGCTGACAAGCTTGCCGCCTGCGCGAAAGCGCAGGTCATATAGTTCATGATGCCCGGCATCCTCTGGGGGCGAAAGAATACGGATGTTGCACCCCTCGCCGCGGTTTTCGATGCTGGGCGTGTTGGCAGAGCGCAGCACCTCGACACGATCGGCGGTTTCGCCGTCCTCGAGCAGCCCGGCAAAATCCACTTGCAGCGCGCGCGTGAGGTTCCAGAGCGTGGCAATGGTTGGGCTGCTTTCGCCGCGTTCGATCTGACTGACCATGGAGCGCGACACGCCCGAAAGCTTTGCGACCGCATCCAGCGACAGACCTTGTGCGCGGCGCGCCTCTTTCAGGCGGGCAGGCAAAAGGTTGAGAATTTCACTATCTGTGTTCATGGGGTATCACCTGCCGTGCCCGGGGCGCAAAGTCAATAATCGCTCACGGCGCGACAGGATAGTCGCGCATGAATACCCAGCGGTCCCCGTCACTCATCTCAGGCTGGTATTGATAGCCACCCAGATCAAAATCCTTCAGCGCTTCTGGGTCCGTCAACCGCCGCTCGATCACATAACGTGCCATGCTGCCCCGGGCCTTTTTGGCAAAGAAGCTGACAATTTTTGGCGTGCCCGCCTTCATTTCCATGAAGACTGGGGTGATAACCCGCAGCTTGAGGGCCTTAAGGTCAACAGCCCCAAAATATTCTTGCGAGGCGCAATTCACCAGCACATCGGTATTCAATTCTTCGGCCTGCGCATTCAGAGATTTTGAAAGCGCATCGCGCCAGAACTCATAAAGGTTCTTACCGCGGCGCGTCTTAAGGCGACTGCCCATTTCCAAGCGGTAGGGCTGAATCGCATCCAGCGGGCGCAGCACACCATAGAGTCCCGAGAGAATCCGCAGATGCTCTTGCGCCCAGGCGATTTCTTCGGCGTCCAGACTCTTGGCCTCAAGTCCGACATAGGTGTCACCAGCAAAAGCATAGACAGCCGGGCGCGTCACGGCAGCGCTCGGTGCAGCCTCAAAGGCCTGAAACCGATCGCGGTTCAGCCGCGCCAGATCCGGGCTGAGCGCCATCAGTTTTTGCAAATCGCCAAGCGTGAGATTGCGCGCGGTTTTCACCAGTTTTTCGGCCTCTGAATGCAGGGCCGGGGTGGTCATCTCGCTGGGGGTTTCGGCCCAATCCAAACGTTTTGCAGGGGATATCACGACAAGCATGTGGTGTCCTATCTGGGCGGCGCGGCGGGTCAGTCCGCTTCGCGCAAAATGGTGAGGAAGGCGTCAGAAAACCGTTCGGCCCGCTTGTCGCCGAGCAGCCGCCCAATGGCATCTGAGGTGGTGGGCCGCGCGGAGGCAACCTTGGCCAAGAGGCCGGCGGAACAGGACAGCGGTTTGTCGATCCCCTCCGGGCCGCGCGCCAATGTGGCCTGTGCTTCGAGCAGCCGATCATAGAGCGATCCGGCTTCGCGTCCCGCCAGTTTGCGGCGGCTGGGGTGCAGCTCTTCGGTCGCGCCGGTAATTACCGCGAGAAAGTCATTGCCATAGCGCTCTAGTTTTTTGGCACCAACGCCGCCGATCCGCGCCATAGCGTCCAGCGTGTCCGGGCGACGTTCGGCCATTTCGACCAGGGTGCGATCGTTGAAAATGATATAGGCGGGCACTCGGGCGGCTTCGGCCAAGGCGCGGCGCTTGGCCTTGAGCGCCGAGAGCAGCGGCGCATCTTCTTCGCTGACCATGGTTTTGACCGCAGGTTGCCGCGATGCCTTGCGCAGGCTGTCGCGGCGCAGCTCAATGCTGGCTTCGCCCTTGAGAATGGGCAGCGCATCGTCGGTCATGCGCAGCGCGCCATGGCGTTCTGCGTCCGGGCGGATCAGATCATGCCCCATCATCTGCCGGAAGACCGCCTGCCATTGGCGTTTGTCAAATTCGCGCCCCACGCCGAAGGTAGGCAAAGCATCATGGCCCTTTTCGCGCATCCGGTCGGTTTCATTGCCCAAGAGTATGTCAATCAGATGGCCGGTGCCAAACCACTCGCCAGTGCGCAGGATCGCCGAAAGCGCCTTGCGCACCGCTTCGGTGCCATCAAACACCTCGGCCGGGGCATCGCAAAGATCGCAATTGCCGCAACGCACATCGCTTTCGCCAAAATACGTCAGCAGCGTTGCGCGCCGACAGCGGAGCGCCTCGGCCAGACCAAGCAGGGAATTGAGCCGCGCGTGATCTGCTGCGCGCATCTCGGGCGGGGCAAGCCCCTCGTCAATTTGCGACCGGCGCAGGCGGATGTCATCGGCCCCAAACAGCGTCAAGGTTTCGGCGGCATCGCCATCACGGCCCGCGCGGCCAATTTCCTGATAATAGGCCTCGATGGATTTGGGCAGATCCGCATGGGCGACCCAGCGGATGTCGGGTTTGTCGATGCCCATGCCAAAGGCCACGGTGGCCACGACAATCAGCCCATCTTCGCGCTGAAACCGCGTTTCGGTGATCCGGCGGTCTTCGGCCTCCATGCCGCCGTGATAATGCAGCGCCAGATGCCCTTCATCCTTCAGCGCCTTGGCCAAGGTTTCGGTTTTGGCGCGTGTACCGCAATAGACGATGCCTGACTGCCCCTTGCGCGCGGCGGCAAATTCCAAGATCTGGCGGCGCGGGTTGTCTTTGGCCGCAAAGGCCAAATGAATATTGGGCCGATCAAACCCATGCAGAAAGGTTGCGGGCGCTTCGCCGTCAAACAGGCGGCGGATGATCTCTTCGCGGGTCTCGGCATCGGCAGTTGCGGTAAAGGCCGCCAGCGGCACATCAAGTGCGCGGCGCAATTCGCCGATACGCAGGTAATCGGGGCGGAAATCATGGCCCCATTGGCTGACGCAATGCGCTTCGTCCACCGCAATCAGCGACACGCCAATGCGCCGCAACATGCCAAGCGCAGCGCCCGCGGCCAGACGTTCCGGCGCGATGTAGAGTAGTTTGAGCCGCCCAGCATCCAGCGCGTCCCAGACCGCGGCAGTTTCTTCTTCGGTGTTGCCCGAGGTGAGCGCCCCGGCCTCAACCCCGGCTTCGCGCAGGGCGCGCACCTGATCGCGCATCAATGCAATCAGCGGAGAGATGACAACGGTCACGCCATCGCGGATCAGAGCGGGAAGTTGAAAACACAGCGATTTGCCGCCGCCGGTGGGCATGATTGCCAGAACATTCTGGCCCTGACTGACGGCGGTCACAATCTCTTCCTGGCCGGGACGGAACGCATCAAACCCAAAGATATCGCGCAACAGCGTGGCGGCCGCCATGAAAAGTCCTGCAAATGTTTCTTGATACTGCTTCTTGCAGAGACTGAATCACATCAGAGTCAGCGACACAAGTGGTGGTGCCAACTGTTGTCAGCCAGACCCCTTAAAGAAGAATGGCGGGCAAAATGTAATCACGCAGCGAAATCACGATGATAAAGGCCACCAGCGGCGCAAGATCAAGCGGGTGCGTGTTGGGCAGAATATTGCGCAGCGGCCGGTAAATCGGCTCAAGCAGGCGGTTCAAACCATACCAAACCTGCGCCACGAACTGCTGACCCAGATTGAGGACGTTAAAGTTGATCAGCCAGCTCATGATGATGTGGACGATCATGATAAAAAACACGGCATCCAAAATCAGCCGCAGCGGCCCGTAAATCGCCATCATAGGTCGATGTCCTCTTTGTTGTTGCTGACAGAATTAAGCCGCCGCGCGCAAAAGGGCAAGAGTGCCGCGAGGTCGTTGTTGACCTTTGCTGCGGGGGGCGGAATGCATCGGGCAAGGAGAGTTTCGATGTACCCATTAATCCGTTTGATCACCACCGCTCTTCAGGCAAAACGCCAACCAGCCTTGGCGATGTTTGACACGCTGACCACCAGCCATCGCTGCATGCCCTGGGATATTGATCCTTGGGGGGAGCTGAACAATGGCCGCACGCTGACATTCTATGACCTTGGGCGCGTCAGTCTTGGGTTTCGCAGCGGCCTGACGAAGATCATGCGCGCGAACCGCTGGGGGCTAACGATTGCGGGCAGCGTCGTGCGCTATCGGCGGCGTTTACTAATCATGGAGAAATTCACCATGCAAACGCGCGCGATCGGTTGGGATGACAAGTTTCTGTACATGGAACAATCGCTTTGGAAAAAATCGGGCGAGTGCGCCAATCATGCGGTGTTCCGCGTGGCCATCGTCAGCGAAGCTGGCATGGTCGCCCCGGCAAAAGTTGCCGCCGAGATGGGGCATGTCGGTCCGTCGCCGGTGCTTGACGAGTGGGTGACAAAATGGATTGACGCCGAAAGCGCGCGTCCCTGGCCGCCTATGCAGGATTGCCATGCCGCGGCACAACCACAGGCAGCAGCCGAGTAAACAGTTGCCATTGACGATGTTTGATGCGAACCCCTTTTTCAAAGGGGAACGTCATGACACAGCATTCTGCACGCCGCCGCATCTGGGGCTGGTTCTTTTTTGATTGGGCCAGCCAACCCTATACCACTCTGCTGCTGACATTTATCTTTGCACCCTATTTCAAAGAACTCATGGGCAGCGGTGCTGAGGCGCAGGCCTTGTGGGGCATGGGCATAGGCGCTGCGGGCATCGTCATCGCCATTTGCGCGCCAGTTCTGGGGGCGGCAGCGGACAGCTCGGGCAACCGCCTGCGCTGGATCTGGCTGTTTTCAGTGCTGTATGTGATTGGGTCCTTTGGCCTCTGGTGGGCCGCGCCGGGCAATTTTGATCCGGTTCTGACGCTTGTTGTCTTTGCGATTGGCCTATTCGGCATGGAGTTCGCCACCATCTTCACCAATTCAATGCTGCCAGACCTGGGCACCAAGGACGAGATCGGGCGTATTTCCGGCAACGGCTGGGCCTTTGGGTACCTCGGCGGGCTGATTGCTCTGGTCATTGTTCTCACGCTGTTTGCGGAAAATGCCGAGACCGGCAAAACACTGTTGGGACGTGACCCGGCCCTGGGCCTGGAGGCCGCAGCGCGCGAAGGCACCCGCGCGGTGGGTCCTTTGGTGGCGATCTGGTACGTGATATTCATGGTGCCGTTTTTTCTGTGGGTCAAAGACCCCAAAACCGCGCCGGCCCCGAAAGGCGCGGTCAGATCCGCCTTGCGCCAGGTCGTGCATACGGTGCGCAACCTGCCGCAAGCCCCGTCACGTTTTGCCTATCTTGGCAGCTCGATGCTTTATCGCGATGGGCTGAACGGGATTTATGCCTTTGGCGGTATCTACGCCGCTGGTGTCTTGGACTGGAGCGTCCCGGATATCGGTGCCTTTGCCATTTTGGCCATCGTGTCGGGCGCGATTTTTGCGGTTGTCGGCGGTCGGCTGGATGCGCGTTTTGGTCCGCGCCCGGTGATCGTGACCTGCATTTGCCTGCTGACGCTTGTGGCTGTGGCCATTATGTTCATCAGTCGCGAGACGGTGTTCGGTATGCCGCAGGCGCCCGAGTCCAAACTGCCGGATCTGATATTCTACGGTCTGGGCGCGGTCATTGGTGCCGCCGGCGGCGCGCTGCAATCGGCGAGCCGCACGATGATGGTGCGCCAAGCCGATCCCGCCCATATGACCGAAGCCTTTGGGCTCTATGCACTCGCGGGTAAAGCCACCGGCTTTGTTGCGCCCTTGACGATCGGCCTTGCGACCCAGATCAGCGGAAGTCAGCAGATCGGCATCACGCCTTTGATTGCGCTCTTTCTTTGCGGTCTGGTTCTGCTACGCTGGGTGAAAGCAGAAGGGGATAGAGCAGCATGAGGCGACTTCTTCTCATGATCACCGCGGCCTGCGGGCTGGCGGCCTGTCAAACCGAACCGGAAAATGCGCGCGTTTCCTCGCGGCAGGAAATTCCGCCTGAAATGCAGGGCGTCGAGGCCCGGCAACTGTTTGGCGCAAAAACCAGCGCGTCTGTGCAATCGGCGGCCCCCTATGGCAGCTATGCCAAAGGCTGCATCGCCGGCGGCGCGATGTTGCCTGAAACCGGCCCGACCTGGCAAGCGATGCGCCTGTCGCGCAATCGCAACTGGGGGCATCCAGAAACCATAGATTTTATTCGCAGCCTGTCCGCCAAGGCCGCAGCGCAGCCCGGCTGGGCGGGGCTTTATATCGGCGACATCAGTCAGCCTCGCGGCGGCCCAATGCTCAGCGGTCACCGCAGCCACCAGATCGGCATGGATATTGATGTCTGGATGCTACCGCCCAAGCGGCTTGATCTAACGGTGGCGGAACGCGAAAGCCTCAGCTCGATTTCTACACGCCGCGCCAATGGGGCCTATGTGAATGGCAATTGGACACGCCAGCACCATGAGATCCTCAAGGCTGCGGCGCAGGATCCGCGCACTGCGCGCATTTTTGTGTTCCCCGGTGCCAAGGTGCAGATGTGCAAGGACGAAACCGGCGATCGCAGCTGGCTGCGCAAGGTGCGCCCGTGGTGGGGACACCATTACCATTTTCATGTGCGCCTGAACTGTCCTGATGGCGCGGCGGGCTGCGTGAACCAAGCGCCGCCCCCGGCCGGGGATGGCTGCAAGGATGCGGATGTCTGGGTGAACAATATCCTCAATCCGCCCCCGCCCGATCCAAATGCACCGCCCCCAAAACCACGAAAAGAACTGACAGTTGCGGATCTTCCCAATCAATGCGTAAACGTCTTGCAATCGCGCTGAGCGCAGCCCTTCTCTTGGGCTGGCAAGTGCGCGCAACACCTGACGGTGCGGCGCAATTTGTGTCGTCCACCAAATGGCATCACAACGCCGACTGGTTCGGCGGCTTTTCGGGCATCGAATTGTCCGATGATGGTACGGGATTTGTTGCCATTTCTGATCGTGGCCGCATTGTCGAAGGCACGCTGACGCGGGATGCCGGGCGTATTGCGCGCGTCGCGCTGACCAAAGACAGCCCGATCTATGGGCTGCAAGGCGAAGTGCAGTCGCGGCATCAGCGCGACACCGAAGGGCTGGCCATTCGCAAGGACGGGCGGCTTTATGTGTCCTTTGAGGGCGCGCATCGGGTCTGGGCCTATATGCAGTTCGGCGCCCAGGCCGCTGGCATAGAGCGGCACGAAGATTTCAAGCGGATGCGCAACAACGGCTCGCTTGAGGCCTTGGCGGTCGATGACCGCAATCGGCTTTATACCATGCCCGAGGATCCCAAGGACAAGGATGTAATTCCGGTCTATCGCTATGATCGCGGGACCTGGAGCGTCCCCTTCCACCTGCCACGCCGCGAAGGGTATCTGCCGGTCGGCGCGGATTTTGGCCCGGATGGTAAACTGTACCTGTTGGAACGCGATTTTCGCGGCTTTGGCTTTCGCACACAGGTGCGCCGTTTTGACATTTCCGGCGACACGGTGACGGGCGAAGTGATGCTCTTGCGGACTGCGACGGGGCGGCATGACAACCTCGAAGGGCTCGCCGTTTGGCAGGATGCAGCGGGGCAGCTGCGGTTGACCATGATCTCGGATGACAATTTCCTGTTCTACCAACGGACAGAGATCGTCGAATACGTTTTGCCCGCAAAACTTGATCAGGTGGGATCCTAGCAGTATAGGGGGCCGTCCTGCCGCGCGGGTAGGGCCGAGTCGCCGCCACCTTGTAAAACGGTTCCAACAATGAAAACGATCTATCTTCCGGGCATTCTTGCCATGGCCGCTATTGTGGTGGCCTCAAATATCCTCGTGCAATTTCTCTATGGGGACTGGCTCACCTACGGGGCCTTCACCTATCCATTTGCATTTCTTGTCACTGACCTGATGAACCGCATCTATGGCGTCGCCGCTGCGCGCCGCGTCGTGTTTGCCGGTTTCGTCGTCGGCGTGATCTGCTCGCTGATTGGGACGCAGATTCAGGGCGATTTTGGCCCGCTGGTCACACTGCGCATTGCGCTTGGGTCCGGCATTGCCTTCCTCACGGCGCAGTTGCTCGACGTTGCCATTTTTGATCGGCTGCGCGCCGGTGCATGGTGGCGCGCGCCCTTGGCCTCCACTCTGGTGGGGTCCAGCATCGACACTGCCTTATTTTTCAGCATCGCCTTTTCCGGCACGCTGCGCTTTCTTGAGCCGGGCAATGATGTCAGCTGGGCCGGGGACGCCGTACCCCTTATTGGTATGGGCCCGGAGGCCCCTCTATGGGTGTCATTGGCCTTCGCTGACTGGCTGGTCAAACTGTCGCTTGCGGTACTGGCACTTGTGCCTTTCCGCATCATCATGGGGTCGGTTATCAAGACCACCACATGATTTTGTTTTGACATCTAGAAAATCTGTGGCAACCTACTCATACGCAAATTAGCTTGAAAGGAGGTGCCCATTGTCTAGAGAAGTAATGGAGAACGGTGTCGGAACAGTTCTGAGGGACGGTACCTAGGGCAGCCCCTGGTGTGCAAGAACTTTGAATTGGTTGCTGCCTAACCGGCGCACCTCCCAACATCTCGAAGGGCTGTTCCCGCGTAGGAACAGCCCTTTTCGTTTCAACTAATGTCACTACATTTGCTGTCATGCTTGTCATCAACGAACAGATCACCATTGAGGATTGGGAACTGACCGAACAGTTCATGCGCGCCTCGGGGCCGGGCGGGCAGAATGTGAACAAGGTTGCAACGGCGGTTGAGTTGCGATTTGAAGCCGACCGCTCGCCCAATCTGCCGGGACCCGTCAAAGCGCGCCTGCGCCGCTTGGCCGGGCGCCGCTGGACCAAAGATGGCGCGATTGTTATTCAATGCGATGAAACCCGCAGTCAGGCGCGCAACCGCGACATTGCGCGGGATCGCCTGGCGGAGCTGATCCAGAAAGCCCTGGTCAAACCCAAACGCCGGATCGCCACCAAACCAACCTATGGCAGCCAGCAGCGGCGGCTCAAGGCGAAAAAGGTGCGGGGGCAGGTCAAAACCCTGCGCGGCCGAGTTGAGGACGACTGAGCGCGTTAGCGCATGCGAATGACATCCTTGTCGATGCCCAAAACATAGCCGCGCCGGGCGATGTTTTTGACCAGCAGCTCACTGACCAGTTGATTGCCCAGACTGTCGCGCAGCCGTTTGATACGGGTTGCGCCGGCGGCTTCTTCGCAATCGGCGGCCGGTTTGCCGGAAATCATCGCCTCAATCTCGATCCCGGACAGCACGTCATCATCCATCCGCGCCTCAGCCAGGACCGACAAGGTTTCCAGCGCGGCATCGGTCAGCTTAAAGCCCATATCATTCAGGTAGACTTTCTTTTCCTCACGGCTGATCAGAAGCGAGTTGACCTGTATGCCCGCGCGCTCGATCTGCGCCATGCGCCGGTTCATCGCGACAAGCATCACCAAAAAGACCAGTGCCGCCACCATCATGCCGGTGGCAAAGATCAGCAGCACGAAGATCACCATGCGATAGCTGGCAAGGATCTCGGCAAAGGCGGTGCCGGACTGGGCAAGAATTTCTAGCAGCTTGAGGTCGGCCTGCCGGGTCAGATCATCGTTTTCGACAAACAATCGCTCCACCCGCGCATTAAAGGCGTTGGCGTCAGGCAGCGCGAAGAGCAGCAGAATGCCGGCCCCAATCAGCACAGCCACAATTGCGATGACGCCTAGCGTCACCACGCGGCTGCCGATCTGACGCGCTTCAATAGCGGAGGTAGAATTGTCCTGCATCGGCTTTCCTTGAGTCCAAACCGGATGCGTCAAACACTGACAGAACATTCAACAAAACCCAACCGTCTGGTGCAAGGCGGGGGGACAACTCTTGTTGCGCCTGACTTGCCGTGCAACTGCCACTGATTTCAGCGACACCATAATGCAGCCGCAGCGGGTCATTCTGCTTGGCTTTGTAATCAGCAAAACAATCCTCTGCCAAAGCACCGCTGGCGAAGGTGACGGCTGCGATGCAGGCGAGGGCTGGAAGGATTCGGATCAATGCATGTGTCATACGCTCACTTTGCGGTGAGGGGCCGCGTTATTCAATAACTTCAGCGTTTTGCAGCTCTGTTATCCGATAGCAGCGCACCGATATTGCCTGTCTTGCGTCGTGCCAGCCAGGCTTGGGCATCCCCTTTGTGCCACCCGGTGGCGCTGTACCCAAGTTGAAAGGTTTTATGATGTCGCGCAAGTTTATCACATCCATTCTGATCGCCGCTGTCACCGTGACAGGGATTTCATTGTCCGCCGCTCCGGCACGGGCCGGAAACGACGATCTGGCAAAACTTCTGTTTGGCGCGACCGCGCTGATCATTATTGGCAAAGCCGTCAGCAACAACCGTGCCGAAGCCTCAACCCGCAACGCGCCGATCTATGTGAACCCGCGCGATGAGCGTTGGCGCCGCGATGGGCAGCACCGCGCGGATCAAAACCGTGATCAACGTCACCGCAATCGCGCCCTGCCAGCATCCTGCCTGCGCACCTATCACACCCGCGATGGCCGTGTGCGCATGATGAGCAAATACTGTCTGGACCGCAGCTATCGCCATGCTGACCGCCTGCCGCAGGCCTGTAAAACGCGGGTGCGCACCGAAAATGGTCCGCGCCGGGGCTATCAGCTGCGCTGCCTGCGCCACAACGGATATCGCCTCGCATCCAATTGAGGTCGAGCAGGGGGCAACGGCATGTCCCCCGCCGCCCCCGGGAAACCGGTGCCAGACCCCTGGCGCCGGTTTTTTCTTGCGCTTTGCGCTGCCGTAGGCTTTGCCATGCGGTATGACTTTACCAGATTTCGATCTTGAGACAGCGGCCATGGCTGGCGGGGCAAGCCGCGTATGCGGCGTGGACGAGGTGGGGCGCGGCCCCTTGTGCGGGCCGGTGGTTGCCGCCGCCGTGATCCTGGATCCGGCGCGCATTCCCGAGGGGCTGAATGATTCCAAAAAGCTGACGGCAAAACGGCGCGAGGCGCTGTATGCGCAAATTCTGGATATGGCCATTGTCGGTGTCGGCGAGGCGACGGTTGCCGAGATTGACGAGATCAACATCCTGCAGGCCAGCCATCTGGCCATGATCCGCGCGATTGAGAATCTGGCGGTGGTGCCGGATTTTGCGCTGGTGGATGGCAAACATCTGCCCAAGGCGCTGACGCTTCCGGCTGATCCGGTGATCAAAGGCGATGCGACCTCTGTCTCCATCGCGGCGGCGTCGATTGTTGCCAAAACCTGGCGTGATCGGATGATGGCGACATTGGCGCAACAGTTTCCGGGATATGGCTGGGAAAGAAATCAGGGATACCCCACCAAAGAGCACCTGCAATCTATCCACAGGCTGGGGATAACACCACATCATAGGCGTTCCTTTAAGCCGATACACAACATCTTGTATCAAGCTAAAAACCTAACTTCTTGATTCAAAAAGAAATTGACGCGGAATCCGCTTTAGTTGATCCTGTGGATAACCATAGAGCACAAAAGTGCCGGTTATCTAAGAGCGCACAAGCGCCGGACATACTGAGGCAGTAAAATGACGAATAAAGCTAAGAAAAAGGGCTCGACAGAGCTCCCTTTGAACTCGATCCTCGCCGGGGACTGTATCGATGTGATGAACAGTCTACCCGCAGAGTCGGTCGACCTGATTTTCGCCGATCCCCCCTATAACCTTCAGCTCAAGGGTGATTTGCACCGCCCGGACAATTCCAAAGTGGACGCGGTTGATGACGAGTGGGATCAGTTTTCGTCCTTCGCGGCCTATGACGCATTCACCCGCGACTGGCTGAAGGCGGCGCGCCGCCTGCTGAAGCCCAATGGCGCGATCTGGGTGATCGGCAGCTATCACAATGTCTTCCGCATGGGGGCCGAGCTGCAGAACCAAGGGTTCTGGATCCTCAATGATGTGGTTTGGCGCAAATCGAACCCGATGCCGAATTTCCGGGGCAAACGCTTTACCAATGCGCATGAAACCATGATCTGGGCCTCGAAATCTGAAGGTGGCAAATACACGTTCAATTACGAAGCGCTGAAGGCATTGAACGAAGGTGTGCAGATGCGCAGCGATTGGGTGCTGCCGATCTGTACAGGTCACGAGCGCCTGAAAAACGAAGACGGTGCCAAGGCGCACCCAACGCAGAAACCAGAATCTCTGCTGCACCGCGTGCTGGTCGGCTCCACCAACCCGGGTGACGTCGTGCTGGACCCCTTCTTTGGCACCGGCACCACCGGCGCAGTTGCAAAGATGCTAGGCCGCGAATTCATCGGCATTGAGCGCGAAGAGGCATACCGCGAGGTCGCTGAAAAGCGCATTGCTTCGGTTAAGAAATATGATCGCGAGGCGCTGGAAGTTTCCACTTCGAAACGGGCGCAACCGCGTGTCCCTTTCGGGCAACTTGTCGAGCGCGGCATGCTGCGTCCTGGCGAAGAACTCTATTCGATGAACGGGCGCTACAAGGCCAAGGTCCGGGCCGACGGCACTTTGGTCGGCAAAGATGTCAAAGGCTCGATCCATCAGGTTGGCGCCGCCTATGAGGGCGCACCGAGCTGCAATGGCTGGACCTATTGGACATACAAAAAGGAAGGCAAGAAGGTGCCGATTGACCTTCTGCGCCAGGAAATCCGGGCTGAAATGGAAACGCGACCCAACTGACACTCAGTTTCACAAGGACACCCTAGGGGCGGCGCGCCGCGCCCCCCCCCGAACAGAGGTACCGCCGGTGCCTGTGGACTGACGACACATGCACCATGACTTGCCCCGCCTTTGGCGGGGCTTTTTTTCGACGGAAGACGGTGCTAGCCCCGTATCAGTTTCTAACACTACCCAAATTTTGAGGACGAAAATGACACGCAAATCCTTTTCAAAACCACTTGGCTTTGTTCTTGCCGGCGGGCTGGCCTGCGCAGCGCTGAGTGCTGCGGCCGAAGACATCACCGCCGAGATCTGGGTCGACAATTGGTTTGCCCTGCATGTGAATGGCGAAAAGGTCGGGGAAGATTCCGTGGCCTATAAAACCGAGCGGTCGTTTAACGCGGAAACTCTGCGGTTTCAGGCTGCCTTGCCGATGACCGTGGCCGTAGAGCTGCGCGATTTCATGGAGAATGATACTGGTCTGGAATATATTGGCAGCCGCAAGCAACAGATGGGCGATGGCGGTGCGATCCTGCAGTTTTCGGCCAATGGCAAGGTGATCGGGGCGTCGTCTGCCGATTGGAAATGCGAGGTGATCCACCACGCACCGGTGCAGTCCGCCTGCGCGAAATCCAGCAATCCGCAGATCGGCGTCGGGGCCTGCGCGGGCACCATCAGCGCGGCGCCCGCTGGCTGGACGGAACCCGGCTTTGACGATAGCGGCTGGGCCAATGCGATCGAGCAAAGCGAACAGGCGGTGCGCCCCAAAGATGGCTATGACCGTATTTCATGGGATGACGCAGCGCATCTGATCTGGAGCGCGGATCTGGAGCGCGACAATATCGTGCTTTGCCGTGCGACAATTGGCAATTGATCTGCTCAGCCCGCGTTAACGCGGCATCGGAGTGCGCGCTTTGTTGTAGGGTTTCCAATCCGTGATTTGCGGATAATTGGCCTTGCGCCAGGCGCGCACTTTCGGGTTCATGATCCGCCGCCAGAGCGGGGGCACCATCGCCGCCATAGTCATGATCGGATAGCCATAGGGCATCTGCGGGGCTTCTTCCGCGCGATAGGTTTGCAAGAGCGGGAAGCGCCGATCTGGTTTGTAATGATGATCAGAATGGCGTTGCAGGTTGATCAGCAACCAATTGGTGGCGCGATGGGCGGCGTTCCAGCTGTGGCGCGGTTTGACATGTTCATAGCGCCCGTCCCCCAGATGTTCGCGGGTCAGGCCATAGTGCTCCACATAATTGACGAGTTCCAACTGCCAGATGGCAATCCATGCCTGCCAGAAGAACAGCGCAAGCCCGAGCCAGCCACCAAGCAGCAGCGCCAGCAGCAACATGGCCAGCTGCAGCGCCCAATAGCGGAAAAACGGATTTTTCAGGTCGTGCCAAGGGCGGTCCTTTCGGGCGAGCATGGCTTTCTCGGCGCGAAACGCGCTCAGCAGCGATTGACGCAGTACACGCGGAAAGAACCTGTGAAACCCTTCGTTATAGCGTGCTGTCACCGGATCGCGCGGCGTGCCGACATAGCGATGATGCACCAACAGATGCTCGCTGCGGAAATGGGAATAAAGCACCATTGCCAGCAGACCATCGCCTAGCCAGCGTTCCAGCCGGTTGCGCTGATGCATCAGCTCATGGCTGAAATTGATGCCGATCGTGCCCGTGACCACCCCCAGCCCAAAAAAGAGCCCGATGCGCTCTGCCGCACCAAGGTGCGGCGCATCCACGGTATAGGCGATCAATCCGAACACCGTCAGGAATTGCAAAGGCACCCAGACCAAAGTGACGCCGCGATACCAGAAAAGCGCGGTGTCAGGCGTCTCAGGGTCGAGGTTTTCCTGGTTTAACCCGGTCAGAGAATCCAGCAGAGAAAAGAGATACCAAGTCGCAAGTGGGACGCTGATGACCCACCAACCGCCCTGCACCGCGCTGACCCAGATCAGCGGGATCAGCAGCAGCGGCAGCCAGAATGGCAGCGCTTTCCATGTGCTGGGCTGTGCTTTCACCTGCTGCATGCCTGCTCCGGTCTGTTTGTGACGCTTTGGGTGCATCATGCGCCCAGCAAGAAGAAGGATCAATGCAGCGATTAGGCTTTCGTGAGGTCAAAGGCCTTGCGCATCACGGTCGGCAGATCGGACGGGTCGAACTCTGCGGCAGGCACAAAGCTTCCTTGCGCCGGCGTGCGGTCCATCGGCACCAGTGCGGTCAGCACCTTCAGGCGCAGATGGAAATGCGTGAAGGTATGCCGGGCCTCGGCATTCAAGGTTTTCCATTCTGCCTTGATCGGGGCCTCTGAGGCGGGGGTTTCCCCCTCGGCCCAATCGGTACCGGGCCAGCCCAGCATGCCGCCCAAAAGCCCGCTGTCCGGGCGCCGCTCCAGCAGATAGGCCCCATCGACACGCTGGGCGAGATAGACAGAGCCAAAGCGAATGGGCTTGGGTTTTTTGGGGGTCTTTTTCGGCAGCTCGGCGGCGGTGCCTGTTTGTCGCGCCAGGCAGGGTGCGCGCCAGGGACACAGCCCGCAAGCCGGGTTCTTGGGGGTGCAGATCGTCGCGCCAAGATCCATGACAGCCTGCGCATAATCTCCGGGTCTGTCGTGTGGTGTGAGCGTTGCTGCAAGGGCGGTCAGTTCAGGCTTGGCGGCAGGGAGTGGCGTATGGATGTCAAAGAGCCGTGACATCACCCGTTCTACATTGCCGTCCACCACGGTTTCCGGGTGATCAAAGGCGATGGAACTGAGGGCAGCGGCGGTATAGGGGCCAACACCCGGCAGGCGAAGCAACGCCGCGTGATCATTGGGGAATTTCCCCTCATAGTCCTGCACAATCATGCGGGCGCATTTCAAAAGGTTGCGCGCACGGGCGTAATACCCCAGCCCCGCCCAGGCGGCCATGACATCGGCATCTTTGGCAGCCGCCAGGTCCGCGACCGTGGGCCAACGCTGCGTGAAATCAAGAAAATAGGCGCGCACCGCCGCGACCGTGGTTTGCTGCAACATGATTTCCGAAAGCCAGACACGATAGGGATCTGGCACCACCCCTATGGCGCGGTCCGTCGGGCTGACGCGCCACGGCATTTTGCGGGCGTTGTGGTCGTACCATTCAAGCAGATCGGCGGCTTTTGGCTGGTCACACAACTGTTATATCCCCATCGGTGGACGGCATTGGCCTATGCCTTAACTCTGTTTATGATAGGCTGGAATTTATGGAAACAAGCCCTGATGCGCAGACCCTCCTACAAAGGCTTTCAACGCACGTCCACCCTGCTGCGTGATCGCATTCGCAAAGCGGGTGAAACCCGTGGGTTTGCCGTCACCCGGGTGCTGACCCATTGGGCTGAAATCGTCGGCCCGGATGTGGCCGCCATCTGTCTCCCGGTCGATGTGAAATACGGTCGCCAGGGCTTTGGCGCCACGCTGACGGTGCTGACCACCGGCGCGCAGGCCCCGATGCTGGAAATGCAGAAAGAGAAACTGCGTGAAAAGGTGAATGCCGCTTACGGGTATAACGCGATTGCGCGGATCCGTCTGACACAGACCGCGCCTGTCGGATTTTCCGAGGGGCAAGCCCGGTTTGCCGCAGCGCCCAAACCCGCGGCATCCCCGCCCGATCCGCAGGCAGTGAAAGAGGCGCAGCACATGGCGGCCCCGGTTCAGGACGAAGGGCTGCGACAAGCCCTTGAACTTCTGGCCACAAACGTTCTATCGAAGTCAAAAAACTGAGGAAGGTTTCAGGAATGAACCGCATTATCCCTATCGTCGTCGCCCTGGCGCTGGCCGTTGCCGGTGCCGTCTATTTCGTGACGCGCGATTCCGGCAACAGCGCCAATGCGCAGACCACGGTGGAAACACCGCAAGCCAATGATCTGGACACATCCGGCATCCCCGAGATGTTTTTGGGTGATGAAAACGCACCGATCACCATGATCGAATATGCGTCTTACACCTGCCCGCATTGCGCGAATTTCCACCAGACGGTCTATCCGCAGCTCAAGGCGGATTACATCGACACCGGCAAAGTGAAATTCGTCTATCGCGAGGTATACTTTGATCGCTATGGTCTTTGGGCGTCTCTGATTGCACGCTGCGGCGGTCAGGAACGTTTCTTTGGGATCTCTGATCTGCTGTACAAGAGCCAATCTGACTGGGCCCGTGCGGGTGATCCGGTCGCGATTGCTGATGCGATTCGCAAAGTTGGCCGTCTGGCTGGGTTGGGCGAAGAGCAACTGCAAAGCTGCATCCAAGACGAAGAACACGCCAAAGAACTGGTGGCATGGTATCAGAACAATGCCGCAGCCGATGATATCACCGGCACACCGTCTTTCGTGATCAATGGCACAAAATACAGCAACATGCCGTATGCCGACATGAAAGAAATTCTGGACGGCCAGCTGTAAGGCCTGGGTTTCAAAACGTGATTGAAAAGCGCCCGCCATCGGTGGGCGTTTTTATTTGCTCTTCCGGTCCAGCAGGCGCTTTAGCAGCGCATCCACGGGTGCCCAATCGTCGATGTGCAGGCGCACAGGCACGGTCAAAACCTTGGGGCGATAGGATGCTGGCAGCCGCACCGCATCTTTTTCCGTGGTCACAAGCTGCGCCCCCAATTTGCGTGCATCCGCCTCAAGGCGCGCCAATAGACTGCTGGACAGAGGCTGGTGATCATCCAGCGCATGGGTCTGCACCAGCGTTGCGCCCAATTGGCGCAACGTGGCAAAGAATTTTTCGGGATATCCGATGCCCGCAAAGGCCAAAAAAGGTGTGCCCTGCCAATCCATCCCGGTTTGTAGCGGCATCAGCGCCCCGGCGACCTGTGGCACCGTCAGCTGTGGCCCCCAGGTCTGTCTAAATGTCTGTTGCGCCTCTGCGTCCCCGATCGACAGAACAATATCTGCGCGCGCCAATCCGGTTTGGACAGGCTCGCGCAAAGGGCCGGCCGGGATGCATCTGCCGTTACCAAAGCCGCGTGCCGCATCCACGACGATGATCGACAGGTCCTTGTGAACGGATGGGTTCTGGAACCCATCATCCAGCAATATGATCTCTGCGCCCGCCGCCTGAGCGGCCTTAACCCCTGCGGCCCGGTCCTTGGCAACCCAAGTTGGTGCAAACGCGGCCAGCAGCAGCGGTTCATCTCCGACCTGATCCGCACGGTGCTGACGCTCGTTGACTTGCACAGGGCCTTCCAATTGGCCGCCATAGCCACGCGACACCACGGCGGGCTGATACCCGCGCGCCTGCAGATGCTGCAGCATTGCAATGGCCGTGGGCGTTTTGCCCGTCCCGCCGGCATTTAGGTTGCCGATACAGATCACTGGCACGTCAGCTTTCACCGTAGGATTTTGCGCGACACGACGGGCAGTCGCTGCTGCGTAAATCTGCCCGATGGGGGCCAGCAAACGGGCCTGCCAGCCGGGCGTTGTTGGCGGGTTCTGCCAATATCCGGGTGCGCGCATCAGCGGCCTCCTGTTTTGTCCAAATGATCGCTGATGACATCCACGATGTGATCGACCACCACGGCCCCTTCCGAGACCGACTCCCATCCGGCATGCACCATTTGCGCGACTTGATCCGGGGCCATGAGGTTGGCCAACGCCGCAGAAAGACTATCGGCATCTTTGACGATCCGCGCCGCGCCTGCGCGCGCCAGCCGAGAGTAGGCGTCAAGGTGATTGCGAATACCCGGTCCATACAGAATGGCCGAGCCAAGCGCTGCGGGCTCCAGCGGATTGCGCCCCCCTTTGCCCGGCACCAGCGAGCTGCCCATCAGGCTGATCGGGGCAACACGATAAAACAGGCCAAGTTCCTCGCGGTTTTCGGCCAGCAGGATCTGGGTTCGTTCTTCGGGCATTTCTGCGTCATCCCAGTTGCGCACGCGCCAACTCGCGTCTTTGCACTCATCGCGCATGGCTGCGGCATCTGCGGCAGAATCAGGCACCAGGATCAGCAACAGTCGTGGCGACAGCCGCATGGTCGCGCGGTGGGCCATCAGAATGATGGGCAATTCCTGCGGCTGGACATGGGCCGCCAACCAAAGCGGCCGGGCCCGCAGGCTGCTGTTTAGTTCTTCTAGATCGGTTTCATTGCAGCCAAGTGCGGGGCTTTCGTCCAAAACCGGGCCGCTGTCGCTTACGGGGGCAAGCGTGCCCAGCATGCGCCTGAGGCGAAAGCCGCAGGCCGCATCACGGGCAAAGATATGGGTAAAAAGGCTGAGCGTGGCGCGCAGCGTATCGGGCAGCCACCGCGCGCTGCGCAGTTCAAGGCGCAGCTCGTCCGCGTCAATCAGAAACAGGGGGATGCCGCGTTGATGGGCTTTCAACGTGAGCGCCGGGCGCACATCGGGCCCCAGGTAAATCAGAACCTCGGGGTGCCAATAGTCAAGAAATTTTCCGATGTCGTTGGGGTTTTCGCCAGGTGCGCTGGTCAGCGTCACACCGTCGGGCAGCCCGGGGAGGTTACGTGTGCGTGCAGGCACCGTCAAAAGGACCTGCGCGTCGCCGCGCTGCGCGGCAAGGCGCAGCCCAAGATGGGCCATGGCCCGCGCCCGCCTGGTGTCAGCGCAATGTATCCAGATCATCGGCACGGCGGATCGCGCCCGCTCGGGGGGGTGCCAGCCTTGGGCTTCGCGTCGCGCGATTGCCAGATACGCCGTTAGTGAAAGGGTTGGGGCCATGGATGCCTGTGGCTGCTTGGGGCCAAATTGGCCCTGGGTCTTTCTGGCAAATTAAGGCCTTGGGCTGCTGGCCACAAGAGCAAGGGCAGTTGACGCGATCCGCGGGATCGGGCAACCCACGTATAAAGAGCCAAGGGGACCACCATGAAACCTTTTCTGATCCTGCAATTGCGCCCCGAAGCCGAGGTGAGCGACAATGAATTTGCGGCCATCTTGGAAAAATCAGGCCTGACAGCATCCGAAGTGGTGCGCTTCGAACTTAACAAGGATGTGCTGCCAAATGATTTGAATTTGCGGGACTATTCCGGCGTTATCGTCGGAGGTGGGCCGGGCTGCGTTAGCGACGCGCCCGCGCAGAAATCAGACATCGAGGCGCATATTGAGGCTGAGATTCTGGCGCTGATGCCCGAGATAACCAAAGAGGACATCCCATTCATGGGTTGTTGTTATGGCATCGGCGTTTTGGGGCATCACCTGGGGCGGGTGATCAGCAAAGAGAACTATTCTGAAAGCCCCGGAACCAGCGACTGTCGCCTCACCAAAGACGGCGCAGCAGATCCGGTTCTGGCCGGTCTGCCGCAGAAATTTCAGGCCTTCGTCGGGCACAAAGAAGCCATGCAGCGCCTACCCGAGGGCTGCGTGCATTTGGTGGAATCGCCAACCTGCCCGTTTCAGATGGTGCGCTATGGTCAGAATGTTTACGCCACGCAGTTCCACCCCGAGGCGGACGCAGATGGTTTTGAAGTGCGCATCAATTTTTACAAACACAGCGGCTATTTCCCGCCCGAAGACGCCGCAGCATTGATCAAGATGTGCCGCGCCGCAGACGTGCACGCGCCGGCGCAAATTCTCAGAAATTTTGTGGAGCGTTATCGGCAAGCTGACTAGCTTTGCCGGATCATGCCAGTGCGCTGATGATCTGCTGATGCAGGGTCTTGTTGCTGGTGATGATACCGGGCAGGCGCGGATCTGGATTGTTGTAGCTTAACGCCGTGCCGGTCTTGTCGGTGCTGACCGCGCCGGCCTCGCGCGCGATCAAATCGCCAGCCGCGATGTCCCATTCCCACGTCGGGCGCAGCGTCATCATGCCGTCAAACCGGCCCTGCGCGACCAAGGACAGCCGATAGGCCAGCGATGGGCGATGACTGCGTTTAAAGCCCGGCACGTCCTTCCAGAGTGCAGGGTCAAGGGTCGGGCGGGTGGCTAGGATGTCAGCCTCGTTGAGCGCTTGGGAGGTGCCAACGGTGATGCCAGCACCATTCAGTGTTGCGCCGCCCCCAAGATTGGCGCTGTAAAGCCGGTCGAGCATCGGCAGATAGACCACTGCGGCCCGCACAACACCGTGTTTGACAATGGCAAGCGAATGCGACCAGATCGGTTTGCCTTCGATAAAGCTTCGCGTGCCGTCAATCGGGTCGATAATGAACACCGACTCTGTGGATTGGCGCCGGTCATTGTGCGGCGATTCTTCGGATAGCCAGCCATAATCGGGCCGCGCCGCCATCAGCTTGGCTTCCAGCAGGTCATTGACCGCCAGGTCCGCCTCGGTCACGGGACCGGCCCCATCGGGTTTGTCCCAAACTTTGGCAGAGGCATTGGCAAATGATTTGGCAATCTCACCGGCCTCTTGCGCCGCTGAAATCAGCAGCGCGAGGTCACTTTCCGGCAAGGGTCATTCCTTCGACAAGTAGCGAGGGGACAACGCGGCTCAGATGCGTGCGTGCGTCATTGGCCGGGCGCAGGCTGCGCAGCATGTTACGCAGATTGCCCGCGATCGTGCATTCATTCACCGCATGGGTCACTTCGCCGTTCTCCACCCACAGACCGGCGGCACCGCGTGAATAATCCCCCGTATTGGGGTTGATGGTCGAGCCGATGAGCGACGTAACCAGTAGCCCGGTGCCCATATCTCGGATCAAGTCATCGCGGCTTTGCGTGCCTTGTGTCAGTGCGATGTTCCATGTGCTGGGCGAGGGCGGGCCACCCACGCCGCGCGCCGCATTGGCGGTGCTGCTGAGGCCCAGTTTGCGGGCGTTCACCAGATCAAGCGTCCACCCCGTGAGCGTGCCATTCTCGACGATGGCGCGGGGTTTGGTGGCCAGCCCTTCGGCGTCAAATGGGCGTGAGCCAGATACTCGGGCGCGATGCGGATCTTCGAAAATCGACAGGTCTTTGGGCAGCACATCGCTGCCAAGCGCATCAAGTAACCAGGACGAGCCGCGTGCAATCGCCGCGCCGTTGATCGCGCCCAAAAGATGCCCGATGAGAGAGCTTGAAATGCGTTCGTCAAACAGCACCGGGTAACTGCCGGTGGGCGGCTGCTGGGCGTTCTGGCGCGCCAGCGCGCGTTCGGCTGCGGTGCGCCCAATCTCAGCGGGGTCGCGCAAATCCGCCTGGAAAATGCGGCTGTCGCCATCATAATCCCGTTCCATTGCGGCCCCGGACCCAGCAATGGCAACGCAGGATGTGCCGCGATCGGTGCGTGCATAGCCGCCGGAAAACCCGTTGCTGGCCGCCAGATGAACCTGTGTTGCGCCATAGCCCGCGGTGGCGGCCTGCACCTGCGTGATGCCGTCAATATTGAGCGCCGCGGCCTCCGCGCGCAGCGCGTCGGCTTGCAGATCTGCAGGGGCGGGCTCTGGAGTCGGATCGCAAAGCTCAAGCGCGTCGATGTCCCAGTGCGCAGCCAACTGGCCCGGATCCGCGAGGCCGATATGGGGATCTTCCGGGGCCTCTTTCGCCATCGCAACCGCGCGTTCGGCCATCATCGCAATGGTCGCCTCGCTGGTATCAGACGCGGACACATTGGCTTGGCGCTGGCCAATGAACACCCGCAGGCCAATATCGGTGCCTTCGGACCGTTCTGCATGTTCCAGCGCCCCGGCGTGCACGTCAATTGAAACAGAGGTGCCATTGACGGCCATGGCGTCGGCGCTGTCGGCCCCGGCTTTCTTGGCGGCGTCTAGGAGCTTTTGCGTCAAATCTGCGAGCGGCTGGGTCATGCGTTCTCCGGGTATCTGCTCCTTCTGAGGTAGACGTGACGCCCGCCCAACGCAAGAGCGCAAAGAAAAAGGGCCGCTGGCATCTGCGCCAACGGCCCTCAGCATTTTGTGACGGCGCTTATTTGATGCGCTGCCCATTGGCCAGGACATGGCCGTCCTCATTGACCTCGATGCGAGATTTCAGTTCATCTTCTGCCGGGCCAAGAACGGCGAAGAGACCCATCATCATGCGTGCCCCCATGGCGTCCTGTTCGCTGACGATGCCCATTTTGATCAGGCCATCCAGCAGCGCGTTGCCACCCAGCAGGCGAAACTCTGCCGCGCCCAAGGGCTTGGGCATCCCGTCAAAGCTTTGTGTGTCGCTGTTGTCGAAGGTAAAATCGCCCTGACCTGTCAGCTCTGCACCGGCCAGTTCAATCACCAGGTTTTCCAAGGTCAGCGCCTTCAATTCACCAGGGAATTCGTCGCTGCTTTCGATGCTCGGGTCCATCAGATCGGTAAAGAGCCGGGTTTTGCCCAGCAAATCAAAACCGATTGTTGCCGGTGTGCGCGGCAGCACTTCGGCTGGGTCAAAGATGTTCCACAGAACATCCGGCACCGCCAGATCGCCGATGGTCATCCCAAAGGCGAAATCCTGGTCTTCCTCAGCGGCCATCAGCGGCATCAGCAGATCATAGCTGGCCTCGGCCATCGTCAGGGAAACAGGGAAGGGAATTTCTGCGCCGCTCAGGTTCAGCGTCAGATCGTTGCCTTGCCCGGCGTAGGACAGGCCCTCTTGGCTGAAGCTCACTTCCAGATCGCCCTGACCCGAGGTGCTTTCGACCGCAAAGGGCTGCCCTTCGGATGTGACATTCATCGCCACAGCGGCACCATCTTGGTTAAAGCTGCCTTCAAACCCAAAGCCGGCTTTGAACAGCGCATTCGGGTCCTCGGCATCAAATGTCAGCGGCACCGCACCTGTGCCTTCAAACGACAGGGCATCAATGGTGCCGGACATATTGATGTTCGCGTCTTCGTCCGTATCCACCACAGACATGTCATAGGTCACGCTGGCCACATCAAACACCTGGGCCATGGTGCGCATATCGCCAACTTCCATGGTCGAGCTACCGGACATGTCATTCATGACGATGGTGAAATCCATCTCATCTGGCGCATCGTCCCCGGAAAAAGTCGCGTCGGCAAGCGTGATGGTCATGCTGCGCGCTTCGTAGTCATAGGTCATGGCGTCCGGCTCACCGGATACGACCGTGGACAGGCCATCGCTGACCATCTCAATCGTCATGTCCAGGCTCTCGCCGTCCATAGGTTCTGCGATCACGCGCATCGTAGTGACGTCAGGCATGCCCACTAGCACGCTGCCGTCGGACTGACCGTCAAACCGCAGCTCCGGCATCGACATGGCAAAGCTGCCTTCATTGTCGGGCATGTCAAAGGTCATGATGATGTTGCTGACAACCAGAGAGTCGCCTGAGGTCGCTTCATCCGCGCTGACCTGATAGCCAAAGCCTTCCATATAGGCGCGCCAGTCGCTCCAGACCTCGGCCGCAGTGACATCGGCGGTCGCCGCTGATGCAGTAAAAATGCAGGCCAGTGCAGTGGCCCCAGTCAATTGAGTCCAACGTGACATAACGAACCCTTCCCAAATAAAAATCTCCAATAACTTCGGTGCTCTGGCACCCAGCGTCAAGGGGGGAAGGGCTGGACCACCGGCCCGCGGCTCGCTACCAATTCAGCAAAATTGCAAATCGGAGATGCCTGATATGGAAATGACAGGGAAAACGGTGCTGATCACCGGGGCCAGCCGCGGCATCGGTGCCGCCGCCGCGCGGGTTTTCGCCGATGCGGGGGCGAATGTGGCGCTTATGGCGCGCAGCGCAGGTGCAATTACAGAGCTTGCCGCAGACATCGGCCCCACGGCCCGTGCGATTTCTGGCGATGTCAGCAGCTTTGCCGATATGTCAGCGGCGGTTGACATTTGCATTGATCAATTCGGGGGTTTGGATG
This sequence comes from Cognatishimia sp. SS12, assembly GCF_028369055.1. Classification (GTDB taxonomy): domain Bacteria; phylum Pseudomonadota; class Alphaproteobacteria; order Rhodobacterales; family Rhodobacteraceae; genus Cognatishimia. The sequence continues at coordinate 366,093 of NZ_JAQNCZ010000002.1, forward strand.
TTTTGATCAATAATGCCGGCGTGTTGGAACCGATATGCCACCTATTGGATGCAGAGCCGGACGCATGGGGCAACGTATTGGATGTAAACACAAAAGGCGTGTTCAACGGGATGCGCGCTGCCGTGCCGCAGATGCTGCGCGCGGGCGGCGGCACGGTGTTGACCATCGGGTCTGGCGCGGCCAGTACTCCCTATGAGGGCTGGAGTGCTTACTGCGCCTCAAAGGCGGCCACGCTGATGCTGACCCGCGCGTTGCATGCAGAAGAGGGCGCAAAAGGCATTCGAGCAATCAGCCTGTCGCCGGGCACGGTTGCAACGCAGATGCAGCGTGACATCAAGGCCAGTGGCATAAATCCGGTCAGCGACCTGGCGTGGGAAGATCACGTGCCGCCCGAATGGCCGGCCAAGGCGCTGTTGTGGATGTGCAGTCCAGAAGCGGACGGGTTGCTGGGGCAAGAAATTTCTTTGCGCAGCCCAGAGCTGCGCCAGCGATTGGGTCTCATGTGATCGAAGTAACCAAAGAAGCGTCCGGCCTGTGGCTTGTGACATTGAACCGCCCGGGCAAAGCCAATGCGCTGACCGAAGATATGTTGCAGCATCTTGCCGAGGTTTTCGAAGGCGCGGGAGAGGCGCGCGCGATCATTCTGACGGGCCAAGGCAAAGTGTTCTCTGCCGGGGCGGATCTTGAGGCGGCGCGCAGGGGTCTTGCCACCTCTCCGTTGTGGGAGAGGCTGTCAGCGGCGGTTGCGGCGGCACCCGGGCTGACGATCGCGGCGCTGAACGGCACTTTGGCAGGCGGTGCCACTGGCATGGCGCTGGCCTGTGATCTGCGACTTGCAGTGCCAGAGGCAAAGTTCTTTTACCCGGTGATGAAGCTTGGCTTTCTGCCGCAACCCTCCGACCCCAAGCGTATGGCAGCGCTGATCGGCCCGGCGCGCACAAAACTCATTCTGATGGGCGGGCAGAAACTGACGGCGGATGAGGCGCTGCAATTTGGTCTTATCGACCGGATCGTCGCGCCCGGGGATGTCATCAAGGCCGCCCGAGAGCTTGCGGCAGATGCGCTGGCGGCACAGCCCGACATTGCCGCGGGCATCAAAACCATGTGTCTTTAGATGGCATAGCCTTGGCGGCGCAGCGGGTTCAGCCATCGTTTTCCTTGAGGTTTCATACCAAAGCAGGCAAGAGGATGCGGCAGATTTCTCGGAATGCAAGGGGCACAGATGGAAACGCAGCCGCAAATTCTGACCGACATCATGTCGTTGGCGCAGCAAAGTTGGGATGTGGCCGAAGGCTGGGCCCGCAGCCCTGCCGCCTGGTCGCAATTTGCGCTGATCGCGCTTGCCTTTGCGCTGGCTTTCTGGCTGAGCCGCCGGTTGAGGCCTATCCTTGAACGGCTTCTCACGCCGCCACCGGAGCAAGACACGCTGATCGCCAAGGCCCGGCGTTTTGCCCTGCAATATGTGCCGCTGCTGTTCCCGCTGTTGGCGTTTGTTCTGACCGATGTCGGTGAAAACATCACGCGCAGCGTATTTGGCACTGGGGCGGTCATCGCCTTTGGCAACCGGCTGATCCTGCTGATTGCTGTGCGCATCTGGGTCAAAAGTGTGGTGCGGGACCCGTTCCTTAAGGTGCTTGGGCGCTATCTGCTGCTGCCCATTGCTGCGCTGCATACATTTGGTCTTTTGGGGCTGGCGACAGCCAAGCTGGAGGCCACGGTCATTCCGCTGGGCAACCTGAGTTTCTCGCTCCTGTTCTTGGCGCGTTTTGCGATTGTCGGCGGCGTTGTGTTCTGGCTTGGCCGTTGGTCAAATGCGCAGTCCACGGCGTTGATCCAGGGGCAAACCGACATGCGCCCCGCCACACGGGAGCTGGCCTCCAAAGCCGCCGAGATCCTGATTTTTGGCGTCGCCTTCCTGCTGCTGATGAACATCATGGGCATCTCGCTGACATCGCTCGCGGTGCTCGGGGGGGCGATTGGTGTGGGGCTTGGCTTTGGTCTGCAAAAGATCGCGAGCAACTTTATTTCAGGGGTGATCCTGCTGATCGAAGGGCAGGCCACCGTCGGCGATTATGTGGAACTGGACGGCGGCGAGGCGGGCACCATCGTAAAGATGACAGCGCGCGCCGCGATCCTGGAAACATTCGACGGCCGCTGGATTGTGGTGCCAAACGAAGATTTCATCACCACGCGGGTGGTGAATTTTTCCGACAGTGGCTCTGCCAACCGCTATGAGGCCCCGTTTTCCGTCAGCTACGATACGGATATCACCAAAGTGCCAGCTTTGATTGAGGCCGCTGTGGCCGGGCTGGATTTTGTACTGGATGCGCCAGATGGGCCCGACTGCGAGCTGCGCGGTTTTGGCGATTCAGGTGTGGATTTCGCGGTGGAGTTCTGGGTCAACGGCATTGATGACGGCAAGAATAAATTCACCCCGCAGGTTCTGATGACCATCTGGACCACCTTGAAAGCGCATGGGATCGAGATTCCCTATCCGCACCGCGTGGTTGAGATCAAAGGCCCAGCAGGCGCACTGCCCGTATGAAAACAGCGCTGATCATCGGGGCGGGTCCGGCCGGGCTGATGGCGGCAGAGGCGCTGGCGGATGCCGGCCATGCAGTGATCATCGCTGAAGCGAAACCCAGCGTAGCGCGCAAATTGCTGATGGCGGGCAAATCGGGGTTAAACCTGACCAAGGACGAAGCGTTTGAAGATTTCCTCGGTCGCTTTGCCGAGGCGTCAGAGCCGCTGGAACCCATGCTACGGGCCTTCGGGCCCAAAGATGTGCAGGCCTGGGCTGAAGCTCTGGGGCAAAAGATTTTCACCGGCTCGACCGGGCGGGTGTTTCCCGAGGTGATGAAAGCCTCCCCGCTTGTGCGGCAGTGGCTTGGCCGTCTTAGCGCGAAACCTGTCGACATTCGCACGCGCCACCGCTGGGTGGGGCGCGACGCTGACGGCTTTGTCTTTGAGACCGCGACGGGGCGCGTGACGCTCTCTGCAGATTGCTGCGTGCTGGCCTGTGGTGGCGCAAGCTGGGCGCGGCTGGGATCAGACGGCGCTTGGGCGGATTTGATCGACCAGCCGATCACCCCATTTGCGCCCGCCAATGTTGGCTTTGTGGTGGACTGGTCATCGCATATGCAAAGGTTCTTTGGCAGCCCCGTCAAAGGCGTCGCGCTGCATGCCGGGGGGCAGGTCGGGCGCGGCGAGTTCGTGATAGGCACCGCGGGCGTTGAAGGCGGCGGCATATACGAAGTGTCCCGCGCGCTGCGCGAGGGCGCGGCTTTGCAGATTGACCTGATGCCGGATGTTTCCGTTGAAACCATACGGAGGCGTCTGGAAAAGCCGCGCGGCAAGATGAGCGTCAGTAACTTTCTGCGTAAAACCCTAAAGCTTGATCCGGTGAAGCAGGCCTTGCTCCGCGAGGTTGCGCAGCCCTTGCCCGATGATCTGGCCCCTTTGATCAAAGCCTTGCCGCTTGCGATCACCGGGCCTTACCCGATTGATCAGGCGATTTCGACGGCGGGAGGCTTGCCCTTTGCTGCATTGGACGAACATCTGATGCTGCGCGCTGATCCCGGCCTATTTGCAGCCGGTGAAATGCTGGATTGGGAGGCACCAACCGGAGGTTATCTGCTGACGGCGTGTTTGGCGACCGGGCGCTGGGCGGGGCAGGGGGCGGCGGCTTGGCTGTTGCAGCAGCCCTAGCGGCGCGCCAGCATCGACAGGCGCAGCAACGCGCGTTCAACCAAAGCCATGGCCGGGGCATTCTGACCGGCGCTGCGCAATTGCAGGTCGGTGTCTGTCAGCAATGTCAGCGCCTGTTCAAGCTTCGGGGCCCCCCAGGTCTGCGCTTGGCGCAGCATGCGATCCCGGCGCGGGCCAAAAATCGGTGGGCGCATTCGGGAAATGCCCTGCGCCGCGCCGCCCGGGTCAGAGGCCGCGACGTATAACGCGCGAAAGTGCCGCGTTGCGCCAATGCACAGGCCGACGGGCTGCGTGCCCTGCGCCTGAAGTTTCACCATGATCGGGCCAATCTCGCTGGCGCGGCCTTCTGCCACGATGTTCAGAACGTCATCCAACGCCGCCTCAGTTGAGGCGGGGGCGCTGGCTGCCACATCATCTGAGGTCACGCCGCCCGCGTCGCCATATTTATAAAGCGCAAGCTTTTCCACGGTCTGCCGAAAGTCACCGGGATCAAGGGCACGCGACAGGTTGGTGAGGTCGGTCATCGCATCGCGCGAGACCTCTTTCAGACCTGCCTTGGCCAGCTCAGCCTCGATCTCTTCGCGGCTGGGAGGATCGTTGTAGATGCCCGCGGCATAAGCATTGCTATGCGCCTCAAACGCCTTGCGGATTTTTGACGTTGCCTTGAGCTGCCCGGCGGTCACAACAATCTGGGCATCCCCCGGGGCCCAATCCTCGAGCGCAGCCAGAATCGCCGGCGCGGCGGTGTCATTTGCCTCTTCGACAAAAGCGACACGCGGGCCGGGAAAGAACGACACGGCTTTGATCGCGTCCACCAGCTGCGCGGGATCTTTGCGCAGATTGGCGGCGGGGATGCGGGTCAGGCGCATTTCCTCTTCGCCTGCCGGTCCGATCAAGGCAGCGATCATCTCTTGGCGCTTGAGGGCCACGCGCATGGTGTCCGCCCCATAGATCAGCAGGCCGGTCCGGCTGGGATCAGGCTTCCCGAAATAGCGGCTGGCATCGCGCGGCGACAGTTTCATGCGGGTAATTCGCTGGCCTGCGCCGTCAGGGCGAGTGTGATCTGGTCGGCGAGGATGATCATCAGGCGGCGGCGGGCATCGCGTTCTGCAGCCAATTCGGACACGGTGGCCCCGGTGGTGGAATAGCCGGTGAAATTGTCGACCTTGCCGCTTAGCAAGACTTCTTTGCTGTCCAGCGCGCGCAGGGCCCAGGTGGCCTGCCCCAAAATGTCGATCCGCGTGGTGCGGTTGTCGGCGGTCAGCGCCACGCCTTCTTTCTCGGTGGTGATGGCCACCGAAAGCCCATAGCGGGGATTTGCCGCCCGGCCCAGCCGATGTTCCAATTGCCGCGTCAGCACAAAGCCATCGCTTGTGGTGGGCTCATCCACCAACACCTGACCCAACAGGGTGCGCGCCGCACCATTGGGACCAAAGGCGGGTTCAAATCCGCAGCCCGCCAATAAAAGCGGCGCTGCGGTAAGTCTCAGAAAGCTGCGGCGATCAAATGACGACATTCACAATCCGGCCGGGGACAACAATCAATTTCTTGGGCTGGGCCCCATCCAGCGCTCGCTGCACAGCTTCGTGTGCAAGGACAAGTTTTTCAACCTCTTCCTTGCTCATGTCTTTTGGCACGCTGATTTCGGCGCGGCGTTTGCCGTTGATCTGAATGGGCAGCGTGACATTGGCCTCGACCAGCATCGCCTCATCGGCAACGGGCCAAGGTGCATCGACAATCAGACCTTCGCCGCCCTGATGAGCCCAGATGTCCTCTGCCAGATGCGGCGTCATGGGTGACATCAGCTGCGCCAACGTCATGATGGCCTGTTTTTGCGCGGCGGCCCCGGCTTTGGATTTCGCGAGTGTGGCCGTAAAGCCGTAAAGCTTTGCAATCGCTGCATTAAACCCGAAGCTTTCGACGCCCAGCGTCACGTCGCGGATGGTCTTGTGCATCTCGCGCAGCAACGCTTCGTCTTCCTGGCCCTTGGCGCCCGGGTCCATCGCGCCGATCTTGTCGCAGAGGTTCCAGACCCGGTTCAGGTGTTTATGCGCCGCTTCTGCGCCCGAGGCCGTCCATTCGACATCGCGCTCGGGCGGGCTATCGGACAGAACAAACCAACGTGCGGTATCGGCACCATAAGCCGAGATGATCGCCAGCGGGTCGACCACATTGTTTTTGGATTTGGACATTTTCGCTGACGGGATCACGGTGATCTTCTCGCCAGTTTCTTTCACGACCGTTTGGCCGTCACGCTCTTCGACTTCGTTGGGGTAATGATAGATCGCCCGGCCGTTGTCATCCGTACGCTCTGCATTCTTGTAAATCGCGTGAGTCACCATGCCCTGGGTGAAGAGCGCATTGAACGGCTCAATGCTTTTTTCTGGCAGATGGCCGGTGATGTTCATCGCGCGCGCAAAGAAGCGCGAATAGAGCAGGTGCAAAATCGCGTGCTCGATGCCGCCGATGTATTGGTCGACGTTCATCCAGTAATCTGCTTCGGTCAGATCAGTTGGCGTGCTGGCACGCGGCGCAGTGAAGCGTGCGAAATACCAAGAGCTGTCGACAAATGTGTCCATCGTGTCGGTTTCGCGCTGCGCTGGCTTGCCACACGACGGGCAGGCGCAATCGCGCCAGGTCGGATGGCGATCCAGCGGGTTGCCGGGCACCGAAAAGTCGATCGCTTTGCCCTCTTCGTCATAGGGCAGCTCAACCGGCAGGTTTTCTTTCTTCTCCGGCACCACGCCGCAGCTGTTGCAATGCACCACCGGGATCGGGCAGCCCCAATAGCGTTGGCGTGACAGCCCCCAGTCGCGCAGGCGGTATTTGGTGACGCCTTCGCCCCAGCCCGCTTTTTCTGCGAAATCCACTGAAGCGTTTATGGCTTCTTCTCCGGTAGCTTCGGTCAGCCCAGCGAAGTGGTTGATAAAGCGAACCTTTTCATTTTTTGGTGGTACAAATGCAATATCGCTCTGTTCAGCGTTGGGATTTTTGGCTAGAGTATCTGAAATGCCCCAAACATAGGTCTCACCCGAAGCTTCTTCGAATGCTGCTTTAACCGGTAGGTCATATTTGCGGCAAAAATCCAGATCCCGCTGATCATGCGCCGGGCAGGCAAAGATTGCGCCGGTGCCATAATCCATCAGGATAAAGTTCGCGATCCAGACCGGCAATTCCCAATTCGGGTCCAGCGGGTGCTTCACCTTAAGCCCAGTGTCAAAGCCCAGCTTCTCGCCGGTTTCAATCGCTTCTTCGGTGGTGCCGCCCTTGCGGCATTCGGCGACAAAGGCCGCGACCTCAGCGTTCTGCGCCTCAAGCTCTCTGGCAATCGGATGGTCAGGCGAGATGCCGACAAAGGATGCGCCCATCAGCGTATCGGGGCGGGTGGTATAGACTTCGATTGGGGCGGCACGGTCGGTGCGCTCAAAGCTGAATTGCAGACCACGGGATTTGCCGATCCAGTTTTCCTGCATCAGCCGCACCTTTGCGGGCCAATTGTCCAGACCATCGAGCGCGCTCAGCAGTTCTTCGGACATATCCGAGATCTTAAAGAACCATTGGGTCAGCTCGCGCCGCTCAACCAATGCGCCCGAGCGCCAGCCACGGCCGTTTTCAACCTGTTCGTTGGCCAGCACGGTCATATCGACCGGATCCCAGTTCACGACAGCGTTTTTGCGATAGACGAGGCCCTTGTCGAGCATGTCCAAAAACAAGGCCTGCTGCTGGCCGTAATATTCCACATCGCAGGTGGCGAACATGCGCGACCAGTCCAGCGACAGGCCCAGCGGTTTCATCTGCTCGACCATCGTGTCGATATTGCCGTAGGTCCAATCCTTTGGATGGCCGCCGCTGGCCATGGCAGCGTTTTCGGCGGGCATGCCAAAAGCGTCAAAACCCATTGGGTGCAGCACGTTGTGCCCTGTGCTCATCTTATAACGCGCAATGACGTCACCCATGGTGTAGTTGCGTACATGACCCATGTGCAGCTTGCCCGACGGGTAGGGGAACATCTCAAGCACGTAATACTTGGGCTTGCTCTCATCGCGAACCGCTTTGAAGGTGTCAGCCTTTTCCCAGGCCGCTTGCCACTTTGCTTCGATTTCCGCGGGGCTATAGCGCGTCATGCGGGACATCCCTTTCACATTCCTTGGTGGCCCGGCGTGGGCTCAGTCGCCAAGGTGATAGGCTGCGCGCGCGCGGTGGTCCAGTGCTGGCAGCAAAAAATGCGGTTCCCAGCGGGAATCAGACCTGTCTATAACGAAGCAAAGCGCATTTTGGGCAGGCCCGGCATGAACATTCTTTTTATTCACCAGAACTTTCCGGGGCAATTTAAGAATCTGGCCCCGGCTTTGGCGGCGCGCGGCGATCGCTGCGTGGCGCTGACCCTGCGCGTGAAAGAACCGACCAACTGGAAAGGCGTGCGCGTTTTACCCTATCGCGTGCAGCGCAAGCAGGGCACCGGCACCCACCCTTGGTTGAAGGATTTTGACACCAAGGTGCTGCGGGGCGAAGCCTGCATGCGTGCCGCGCGCGCGCTGAAAGAGCGGGGCTTTGAGCCGGATGTGATCATCGCTCACCCCGGCTGGGGCGAATCCTTGTTTCTGCGCGACGTCTGGCCAAAGGCGCGGATCGGGCTTTATTACGAACTTTTCTATCAGGAGCACGCCGCAGATGCGGGCTTTGACCCGGAGTTTCCGCGCAGCGATGATGCGGATGATGCGATGCGGCTGAGGCTCAAGAACCTCAATAACATGATGCATTTTCCGCTCGGAGATATGGGGCTGAGCCCAACGAAATATCAAGCGGCGACATTTCCGGAACCCTACCAAGAACGCATCAGTGTGATTCACGACGGCATCGACACGGCGCGCGCCGTGCCGGATGAAAATGTGCGGTTTGCCTTGCCAGACGGCCAGCAGCTTACGCGCAAAGATGAGGTGATCACCTTTGTGAACCGCAATCTGGAGCCCTATCGCGGCTATCACATCTTCATGCGCGCGTTGCCGCAGTTATTGCGCGACCGCCCGCATGCGCGGATCTTGATTGTCGGCGGTGAAGGGCAGTCTTATGGCGCGGCCCCGACAGATGGCATCAGTTGGAAGCAGCGCTTTATTGATGAGGTGCGCGGTGAGATTTCGGATGCCGATTGGGCGCGGGTGCATTTCCTGGGCAAGATCCCTTATGAGCATTTCCTGAAACTGCTGCAGCTTGCGCGGGTGCATGTCTATTTGACCTATCCCTTTGTACTGAGCTGGTCGCTTTTGGAAGCGATGAGCTGCGGCGCGGCGATTGTCGCCAGCAATACGCCGCCGGTGCGCGAAGTGATCAAAGATGGGGTCACGGGTCGTCTGGTAGATTTCTTTGACAGCGCGGCGCTTGCTGGGCGGATCAGCGATCTTTTGAATGATCCTGATGCGCGGGCGACATTGGGCACGCAGGCGCGGGCGCTGATCAAAACCCGCTATGATCTGACGTCTGTGTGCCTGCCCGAACAACTGACATGGGTGGATCGGTTGGCACGCACTAAACCGGGCGGCACAGGAAGCTGACACAAAAATGGGCCCCAAAGGGCCCATGGTGTTCCGTTTGCTAAGAGACGCTAAGCGATCAGAAACGGCCGTCACGAATGCGCAGCTGACGCGCGCGGGCCAGAATCGCATCTTCGACCGCGCGCACGGTGCTTTCAGAAACGGCGCGCCCGCCACGGGTTTGCAGCGCCACATGCAGTGCGCGCGCATCCAGCGCCGGGTCGCGCACCAATACCGTCGCGCGATAAGCGCGCCCGCCACCGGGCGGCGTGCCATATCCGGTCACGATGACACCCGAAAAGGGATCAACCGATTCCACAGGCAGGAAGTCGAGAATCTCAAGTGAAGCGGCCCAGATGTATTTGTTCACCTTTACGGTGACATCACTGTCGTCGCTTTTGAAGATGTCCCAGATTGTGGTTTCGCGTTCCTGAACGGGGACAGCCCGGTTCGTCAGGTCAGAACCAGAATTTGTGCCATAACTGTCGGCGTCACTGCTGCGCCCGAAACCACCACAGGCCACAAGCGTACTAAGTGCGCCTGCCGAGACGATCAGTTTTGCAACGGATTTGACTGTCATGATCCCGCCCATTTTGCCCAGTTCTGTATCGTCCTATCCAAGCAGACGCAGCAGAGCAAGGCTTTTCCATTCGCTCTATATATATGCCGTATGTCAGCGGGATGAATCGGAAATTGCTGTAGGGGCACCGGTGGCTTGGCTGAAGTGTGACAAACATGCATCAACTTTCCCCGACAATGCGGGGGGCCGATTTGAGGTGCTTGCAAAGTGACCCCGAAAAGAGCGAAACCCTCGTCATACCCTTTCCGGATTCTCTGGCTAGGGCGTTAATTTGGAAATCCGAGGGAAAAAAGATGAAAAAAGTTCTCTTTGCATCCACCGCGCTGGTTCTGACCGCAGGTGTAGCATCCGCAGACATCGCCATCACCGGTGGCGCAGACATGGGTCTGGAATATAACGGTACAACCACTACTGTGCACAACGACATCGACTTCAACATCGTTGGTTCCGGTGAAACTGATGGCGGCGTAGCATTCGGTGCATCCATCGATCTGGACGCAGATACTGATAACAACACTATCACCAACAATTCTGGTGCTGGCAACAAGTTCGACCCAGAAGTTTTCATTTCCTATAACGGTCTGAAGTTGACTGTTGGTGAGGTTTCCTCCGCTGCAGACCAAGGTGGTCTCGCGGATCTGGGTTACAACGGCATCGGCGTTGACGATGTTGCTGAGAAACCAGGCGGTTCCAACGGTTTCGGCAACGATGACGTTCGTGTTGACTACGCTGTAGGCGACATCAACCTGGCGGCATCGCTTGACTCCACCAACAGCGACTGGGCTCTGGGTGGTAACGCATCTTTTGACGCGTTCACTGTTGCAGCAGGTTTCGGTGAAACCGGTGGTACTGACTTCTACCGTGTAACCCTGGGTTACTCCGCAGGCGCATTCGGTGCGAAAGTTCACTACGGTGAAACCGGCGCAGCTGACGCATGGGGCATCGAAGGTTCCTACACAACTGGCGACGTTACTGTAACTGCAGTATACGCAGATGGCACATCTGACGCATACGGTATCGGTGTTGCATACGACCTGGGTGGCGCAACCCTGGCCGGTGGTATCGGTGAAGTTGCAAACACAACTGTTGCTGATCTGGGTATCTCCTTCTCCTTCTAATTTTAGAAGCTGAAGATCCCAAATTAGGGCAGGTCCTCGGACCTGCCCTTTTCTTTTGCGCAGAGATGGTGTTCTTTGCCCCAAATCAAAAAGGGGGCGTGCACCAAATGTCACTCGCGGAAATTCAAGCGCGTATTTACAAAGCCGAGGCAAAGGCTGGGCGTCCTGAAGGCGCGACACAGCTGATTGCAGTGTCCAAGGTGCAGCCGAATGACCGGGTGGACGCTGTCCTGGCAGAGGGGCATCGCCTCTTTGGCGAAAACAAAGTGCAGGAAGCGGCAGGCAAATGGCCCGGCCTTCAGGAACGATATCCGGACGCCACCGTGCACCTGCTTGGCCCCTTGCAAACCAACAAAGCGCGACAGGCGATGCAGCTCTTTTCTGCCATCCATTCGCTGGACCGCCCAAAACTGGCCAACACTCTGGCCCGTTTGGCGCAGGATCTTGGCCAATGCCCGGACCTTTTCATTCAGGTGAATACCGGCGAAGAAGACCAGAAGGCGGGCGTTCTGCCCAAGGAGGCTGATGGCTTCATTGCCGAGTGCCGCAGCCTTGATCTGCCGATTGTCGGGTTGATGTGCATCCCGCCGGTGAACGAAGAGGCCAGCCTGCATTTCGCCCTGCTGCGCAAGATCGCAGCGCGCAATGAAATTGCGGGCCTATCGATGGGTATGAGTGGCGATTTCGAAAAGGCAATCGCCCAAGGCGCGACCCATGTGCGTGTCGGCTCTGCCATTTTTGGCGCGCGCGACTACGGCTAAGTTGCGAGGCCCCGCGGCACGATCAGCCTGTGACCAAGCTCGATCCGACTGACAAGCCAAAGCAAATGATCGCGGCGAAATGCGATGCAGCCTTCGGTCGGATACCCCGGCCGCCGCTGACTGTGCAAAAATATCGCTGACCCGCACCCCGGCGTGGCGTCGGGCCAGTTCCAGTCAGTCAGCAAAACGATGTCATAGAGCGGATCTGCCCGGCGCAGTTTTTCATGGCTAGGCAAATATGGCGCGCGGACCAGCTGATTGTATTGTGCATCGCCGCTGTCATCCGACCATAGATCACAAATGCCGATCGGCCGTGCCCACGGGCGTGGCGCTGTCAGCCGGTCAGGGCGATAGAGCAGGCCTACAATCCGGTGGCTGCCCACCGGCGTCGCCCCATCGCTTTCGCGCTTGTCGCCTCGGATGCCGCCCCGCCCAACCGTGCAGGGCAGGCGGACATGACCAAACCGCAGATGCGTGCGCGTCAGGATCAGATCGGTCACAAAAGGTGCCCGGACTTCGCAGCTTTGGTGGCCAGATATGCGCTGTTGTACATGTTCTCACCCACCTTCAGCGGCACATGTTCTGCAACCTTGATGCCTGAGGCTTCCATCATTTTGATCTTGCGCGGGTTATTCGTCAGCAAACGCACGGACGCAAATCCAAGTTTCTTGAGGATCTCGCTGCCAATGCGGAAGTCGCGTTCATCATCTTCAAAGCCAAGGCGGTGATTGGCCTCTACGGTGTCAAAGCCCTGATCCTGCAGCGAATAGGCGCGCATCTTATTGGCCAGGCCAATGCCGCGCCCTTCCTGATTGAGGTAGAGCAAGATGCCCTCGCCTTCGGCACCCATTTGCGCCAATGCGCCATTCAATTGCGGGCCACAGTCGCATTTGAGCGACCCAAGCACATCGCCGGTGAAACAGGCCGAATGCAACCGCGCAAGCACGGGTTTGTCGCGCGCGGGCTTGCCAATTTCGATCGCATAATGCTCTTCGCCGCCGTCCTCGGGGCGATAGATATGCAGCTTGCCCGCCGCGCTGGCCTGAATTGGCAGCCGCGCATCGACAATCGGATGCATGGGGCTGGTCGCGTTAATGAATGGCAGAACTTGATGCTCCGGCAGCAGGGTCAGACCATGGTTGCTTGCAAATTCTGCCGCCTGCGGCAAAGGCGCGACCAGCACCGCCGGGAGCAGCCGCGCGGTTTTCACCAGATCCAGCGCAAGACGGTGCAGGCTGACATCACCGCCACGCTCGGTCACAAACGGGCCTTTGAAGGGGATGTTCAAATCATCGGCAGGGTCGGCCACACAGCGCAGCCAACCCGCATCAGCGCGGCCCGGCACTGTGATGCGCGCCAGCCCGTCGTCATACGCCATCGCCTTGAGGGTCCGCGCCCGCCGGTCGGTGACAACCAGCGTTCGCGCGCTTGCCAAATTTGCCAGGTCTTCAAACCGGTCATTGCCCAAGGTTTCCACAGCCAGAACCAGCAAAGCATCCTTGCGGCCAGTCAACACAATGGGCACGCCCATGCGCAGGTCAGCGCGGGCGCGGGCGATGCGTTCTACGATATTCGGTGCAAAGCTCATTTCATTCTCATTGCAGCGTGCTCAGCAGATGTAACCGCTTTTGTAGCATTGTGAAACAAAACGACACGGTTTTACACGTCGGCGTGAGAACCTTGCAGCATATCTTGTGAAACCCATGCGCCATGCGCAAGTTTTGGGAAACAGAAAACGGAGACCCCTATGGGACAGCTCAAGAGAATCCTGCTGGTTGACGACGATGATGATCTGCGCGAGGCGCTGTCAGAACAACTGGTGATGACCGAAGACTTTGACGTCTTTGAAGCAGGCAATGGCACCGAGGCTATGGCGCGCGTGAAAGAGGGCCTGTATGATCTGGTGATCCTCGACGTGGGCCTGCCAGACACAGATGGGCGCGAACTGTGCCGTTTGATGCGCAAGCAGGGCGTCAAAAGCCCGATCCTGATGCTGACCGGCCATGATACCGACGCAGATACGATCCTGGGGTTGGATGCCGGTGCAAATGACTACGTGTCAAAACCCTTCAAATTCCCTGTGCTTTTGGCCCGTATCCGCGCGCAGCTGCGCCAGCACGAGCAAAGCGAAGACGCGGTGTTCACACTTGGGCCATATACGTTCAAGCCAGCGATGAAGGTTCTGGTGACAGAAGATGACCGCAAGATCCGCCTGACTGAAAAAGAAACCAACATCCTGAAATTCCTCTACCGCAGCACCGATGGTGTGGTTGCGCGTGACGTACTGTTGCACGAGGTCTGGGGCTATAACGCTGGCGTCACGACCCATACGCTGGAAACGCATATCTATCGTCTGCGCCAGAAAATTGAGCCTGACCCCTCAAACGCGCGGCTCTTGGTCACGGAATCGGGCGGCTATCGTTTGGTATCGTGACAACCTTTGGGTGAGTATTTCTGCAACAGGCCTTTTCCAAACCGCAAGGCATGCGTTGACAGAATTGAACTCATTGTGAGACCTTAAAAAGAAAGACGGGTTCCCGCGCATATCCGGGTAATGGTATGTACCTCCCTGTTGGACTGGTCCGGGCATTTGTCCGGACCTTTTTTGTGGATCGCCCCCTTTGCGGTGGCAAGTGACCCCGAGGTTGAGGTAGCTTCGCACAAATCGTGAACTTCTCGGAGCGGACATGTCCTTCACACTAGCCACCTGGAACATCAATTCTGTGCGCCTACGGGAGCCCATCGTGCTGAAACTCCTGGCGGAGAAGGCCCCAGACGTTTTGTGCCTGCAGGAATGCAAAAGTCCGGTGGACCTGATCCCGCTCGAAGGGATGCGCGCGCTGGGATACACCCACATGGTTGCGCGCGGCCAAAAGGGCTATAACGGCGTCGCCATTTTCTCAAAGATCCCGATGGAGGATGCGGGCGATCAGGATTTCGCGCAGCTGGGCCATGCGCGCCATGTCGCCGGGCGGCTTGAAAATGGGGTGACCATTCAGAATTTTTATGTCCCGGCTGGTGGCGATGTGCCCAACCGCGAAGTGAATGAAAAATTCGGACAAAAGCTCGATTACCTTTCTGATATGCGCGATTGGTTTCGCGCGGAGCCTCCGAAAAAATCCATCCTGGTGGGCGATCTGAACATCGCCCCGCGGGAGGATGATGTCTGGGATCACAAGAAACTTTTGAAAGTTGTCAGCCACACGCCGATCGAGGTCGAAAAGCTGGCCGAAACCCAAGATGCCGGGCAGTGGGTGGATATCACCCGGCAGGACATTCCCGAGGGGCAGCTTTATAGCTGGTGGAGCTATCGTGCCCGCGACTGGGATGCCGCAGACAAAGGGCGGCGTCTGGATCACGTCTGGGCCAGCAAAGACATTGCAGCGGCTGGGCACTCCAGTCATGTTCTGCGTGACGCACGCGGTTGGGAAAAGCCCAGCGATCATGCCCCGGTATTTGCGACGTTTGATCTTTGATCACGTCTTGGATGACCCTTGGCAGCGCGGGCCGGAAGGTCCATATAACCCTCAACCACTGATGGGAGAATGAATCCATGCTGGAACTTGGACAAGGCACTGCGCCCGCCGCCGATCTGATCAAAGATGTGACCGAAGCGACCTTTATGCAGGACGTTGTGGATGCGTCCATGACCACGCCGGTAATTGTTGATTTCTGGGCCCCATGGTGCGGCCCGTGCAAAACGCTTGGCCCGGCGCTGGAGGCGGCTGTGACGCGGGCCAAAGGCGCGGTGCTGATGGCCAAGGTCAACGTGGATGAAAATCAGGCCATCGCTGGCCAAATGCGCGTGCAATCCATTCCGACGGTCTATGCCTTTTATCAAGGGCAACCGATTGATGGGTTTCAGGGTGCCGTGCCTGCCAGCGAGATCGACGCTTTCGTTCAGCGTGTCGCTGAAAAAGCTGGCGCTAGCGCGGATGGCGGATTGGGCGAGGCGCTTGAGGCTGCCGAAGACATGCTGACCGCTGGCGAGGCCGCCGATGCCGCGCAGACCTTTGCCGCGATCATTGAAGAAGACCCGATGAGCGCCGCGGCCTTTGGCGGATTGGCGCGGGCGCAGATTGCGCTGGGCAATGTTTCAGAAGCCGAGGCCGTTTTGAACGGTGCCCCTGCCGAGATTGCCGACGCCGTCGAAATCGAAGCAGCGCGCGCACAGATCGAGCTGGCGCATCAAGCCGAAAGCGCCGGGCCGGTGGCCGAGTTGCGCAACGCAGTTGACGCGAACCCCGAGGATCATCAGGCACGTTATGATCTGGCGCAGGCGCTTTTTGCCAGCGGTGATGCGCAGGCTGCCGTTGACGAGTTGCTGGAATTGTTCCGCCGGGACCGCGACTGGAATGAGGGTGCCGCGAAAGCGCAGCTCTTCACCATTTTTGACGCGCTGAAACCGCAAGATCCGGTGGTGCTGAACGGGCGTCGCCGCCTGAGCTCAATGATATTTGCCTAATGCCAACTCCGCGCTAAGGTTTCCTTATGTTTAGAGCCGCGGACCTGCCCGACGTCATTCCCGTGTTTCCCTTGCCCGGGGCGCTCTTGTTGCCCCGTGCCCGGCTGCCACTTCATCTCTTTGAACCGCGCTATCTCGCCATGCTCGAAGATGCGCTGAAAACGCGCACGCGCTTGATCGGTATGGTGCAGCCGATGCCGAACCAGGATGGAAATGCCCCAAAGCTGCATGATGTTGGCTGCGTTGGACGCATTTCGCAATTTGCCGAAACAGAAGACGGCCGCTATATGATCACGCTGACCGGCGTGTCGCGCTTTCGTATTCTGGAAGAAGTTGGCGGGTTTCAATCCTATCGCAAGTGTCGCGTTGCCTGGGCAGATTTTCAGCGCGACCTTGGCCAACATGAAGAAGATCTGGGCTTTGACCGCGCAGCGTTCTTGATGATTTTGCAGAAATTCTTTGAGGCCAATGCGCTCTCTACGGATTGGGATGCTCTTCAAGGGGCAGAAGATGAAATGCTGATCAATTCGCTTGCGATGCTGCTTGAGCTGGACGTAGAAGACAAACAGGCCATGCTCGAAGCGCCGACGCTGACAGAACGGCGCGAGGTTTTGACGACTTTGATCGAATTTGCGCTGCGTGGCGGCGACGCTGAGGACCGAATGCAATGAGTGAGAAATCCAGCTTTGACCCCAAAATGCTTGAGGCGATGACCTGCCCGCAGTGCCATGGGTTGCTGCAATATGATGCCGAAAAGCAAGAATTGATTTCGCGTGGGGCCAATCTGGCCTTTCCCATTCGCAATGGCATTCCGATCATGTTGATCGATGAAGCGCGCGCCCTCGATTGACGCGACGGCCGCCAGCCTCAGCGCATGAGGCTGGGCAGATCCCCTGTCAGCCCTGCGGCTTCGCGCATGAACCGGCGCCGCAGTCCGGGCAGTTTACTGAGCGCACCCAGGCCCAAATCACGCCCAAGCCGCATCAGCGGATTGTCGTTCGAAAAGACCTTGTTGGTCAGATCAGTGGCCGCGACAAGGCTATGGGTGTCAAAGCGGCGCCATTCTTCATAACGCGCCAATACCGTCTCTGCACCGATGTCCTCCCCGCGTTGGCGCGCGGCGCTCAAAACATCGACAAGGGCCGCGACATCTCGCAGCCCGGCGTTCAGGCCCTGGCCGGCAATCGGGTGCAGCCCATGGGCGGCGTCCCCGACCAATGCCACGCGTTTGGATGCAAACTGGTCGGCAACCGTTAGCCCCAGCGGATAGGTAAAGCGCGCGCCTGCCAGTGATATAGCGCCCAAAAAATTCCCAAACCGGGGTCGCAAGGCGGCAAGGTAATCCTCATCCGTCATGGCTTGAATGGCCACGGCGGTTTCGGTCTTTTCTGTCCAGACGATTGAGCTTTTGTTGCCCGGCAGCGGCAGGATGGCCAGCGGACCGGCGGGCATAAAGAACTGATGGGCCACGCCATTGTGGGGCCGTTCATGTTGCACGGCACAAACCAGGGCGGTTTGGCCGTAATCCCATCCGGTGCGCTTGATACCGGTGCGCGCGGCGACGCCGCTTTGGCGCCCGTCACAGCCGACCAGCAGTTGCCCGGTCAAGCTGCGGCCCGACGCCAGCGAGACGGTGACACCCGCCAAGCCAATCTCTTGGGACACAACCGTGTCTTCTGTGATCTGGGTAATGCGCGGCTCTGCTTTCACGGCTTTCAGCAGTGCGCGATAGAGGTGCCGATCCTCAAGCATATAGCCCATGGGGCCCTCTTCCAGTTCCGCATGGTCAAAATGCAGAAAGAAAGGCGCAGGGCCTTCGCCGGCGCGGCCATCTGTGATTTTGATGTCGAGCATCGCCTGGCTGTCATCGGCGACATCGGCCCAGACACCAATCGCCCTGAGCAGGCGTTGCGAGGCCAGGGCAAGCGCATAGCCACGCCCGTCAAAATTGCTGTCAGCCCGCGCACGTTCTGGGCGGGCATCCACCATTGTCACGGAAAAACCGGCCTGCGCCAGACCCAGCGCCAGCGCAGGGCCATTCAGCCCACCCCCGGCAATGATGATTTCGCTGCTCTCTGTCATGGGGTGCAATATGACCTCATTTTGCGCATTGTCCATGCGCCTTGCGGTCGCTAGGGTCCAAATTCGGAGGCGCTATGTTTGACTGGTTGAAAATGAGTGCGGCGCAGCTTGGCCGCGAAATTGGCGAGGGCAAGATTGATCCCGTCGCCTTGACGCAGGCCTTTCTGGGCGCAATCGACAGCCATGATCTGAAGGACAAGATTTACAGTCATGTGACCTATGACCGGGCATTGGCCGAGGCTGAGGCAGCGGCGGAACGCGCCCGCGCCGGGGCGCGGCTGTCGCCACTGGATGGCGTGCCAATCAGCTGGAAAGACTTGATCGACAGCGCGGATGCGCCGACCGAGGCTGGCTCTGCGCTGCTCAAAGGACGGCGGCCAGTGCGGGATGGCGAAACGCTGCGCATTGCGACCCAACTGGGGCTGGTGTGCCTTGGCAAAACCCATATGTCAGAGCTGGCTTTTTCTGGGCTAGGCCTCAACCCAATTACGGCGACGCCGCCTTGCGTCAACGATGCGAAGGCTGTGCCGGGCGGGTCGTCTTCCGGGGCGGCGGCCTCGGTGGCCTTTGACCTTGCAGCGATTGGCATCGGGTCGGATACCGGCGGGTCGGTGCGCATACCGGCGGCCTGGAATGATCTAGTTGGGCTCAAGACCACTTGGGGCAGGGTGTCCAACGCAGGCACCGTGCCGCTTTGTGCAAAATTTGACACCATCGGACCCATTTGCCGAACGGTTGAGGACGCGGCGCTGTCCCTTGCCGCTTTGGAGGGGAAGCCCGCCGCCGACCTGCGCGGTGCGCGGCTCAAGGGGCTGCGATTTGCGATCTTGGAAACCGTTGTGCTGGAAGAGGTGCGCGAGGCCCCGCAACGCGGATTTGATCAGGCCGTGGCGCGGCTGCGAGACGCGGGCTGCATCATCGAAACGATCAATGCCCCTGAGATTGACAGTGCCATGCGCCTCAGCGCGCCGCTTTTTACCGCCGAGGCTTATGGGCTTTGGAAGGACCAGATCGAAGCCAACCCGCAGGTTATGTTCCCGGAAATTTTGGCGCGTTTCCGCTCTGGTGCGTCGGTGTCCGGCCCGGACTATGTCGCCGCCTGGCACGCGCTGGACCAATATCGCAGCACCTGGGAGGCGCGTATTGCGCCTTATGATGCGATCCTTGCGCCGACCGCACCGATCTTGCCGCCAAATCTTGAACGCTTGATGACCGATCGTGATTACTATGTGACCGAAAATCTTTTGGCACTGCGCAACACCCGCGTGGGCAATCTGATGAATGCCAGTGCGATATCCTTGCCGACCGGTGTGCCAAGCTGTGGTATCATGTTTATGGCGGCTGCTGGGCAGGACAAACGGCTCTTGCGGATCGCAGCCGCCGCTGAGAAAGCCTTGATCTGATCCCTTGGCGCCAAAGCCACAACCGATTGGGAATTCCCGGTTTTTGTGGACGTGACGCGCGCAGTCCGGTAATTTGTCTGCAAACGGGGCGTGAATGATCCCGATAACTGAGGCAGTATTAGATGTTTCCCGAGCGGTTTTCGAACCTTCCGGCCTATGCGTTTCCGCGCTTGCGGAGCCTTCTGGACTCTCATGAGCCCGGCGGCGCAATTGTGCATATGACCATTGGTGAGCCCAAACATGCGTTCCCGGCCTGGGTCAGTGACATTATTGCGGAGAATACTGCCGGATTTAACCGCTACCCGCCCAATGATGGCACACCCGAATTGCGCCAAGCGATTGCCGATTGGCTGCTGCGCCGTTTCGGGGCCAAGGTGGATGCTGACACGCAAATCATGCCCCTCAATGGCACGCGCGAAGGGCTATATAACGCGGCCATGGCGGTCTGCCCGGAAACAAAACACGGCCAAAAGCCGATCATCCTGACGCCAAATCCGTTTTATCAGGTTTATATGATCGCCGCGATCTCCGTGGCGGCAGAGCCGTATTTCTGCCCGGCCACCGCAGAAAATGGCTTTATGCCGGATTACACGCAATTGCCCGAAGAGGTGCTGCGCCGCGTGGCGGTCGCCTATATCTGTTCGCCCTCCAACCCGCAGGGGGCAATCGCGAGCCGGGATTATCTGGAAAAGCTGGTCGCGCTGGCCGAAAAATACGATTTCAAGATTTTCGCAGACGAATGCTACTCCGAAATTTACCGCGACCAGAAACCCGACGGAGCCTTAAAAGTCGCGCAGGATCTGGGGGCTGATCCTGAGCGCGTGCTCATATTCCATTCGCTCAGCAAACGCAGCAACCTTCCGGGGTTGCGTTCTGGGTTTGTGGCCGGGGGACCTGACAGCCTGAAGCGGATCAAACAACTGCGCGCTTATTCTGGTGCACCCTTGCCTTTGCCCCTGCAGATGGCCTCTGAAAAGGTCTGGGCAGATGAGGCCCATGTCGCAGAGAACCGCCGGCTTTATGCCGAGAAGTTTGATATCGCGGATCGCATTTTTGCGGGCGTCCCCGGGTATATGAAACCGCAGGCGGGCTTTTTCCTATGGCTTCCGGTTGAGGATGGCGAGGCCGCGGCGCTGAAACTTTGGAAAGAAACAGGTGTACGGGTCCTGCCCGGCGCATACCTGAGCAAAGACGTAAACGGGGACAACCCCGGCAAAAACTATATCCGGGTCGCGCTTGTGGCCCCAAAAAAAGACGTGGAAGCGGCGCTCAACACCATTCGCGCCTGTCTCTACCCATAAGTATCGAGGTTTAACGATGGCATATCAGGCACGTGGCAGAGACCCGCTCTTGGACAGCGACACACAGGCTGCTTTGGAGAAGCGTGGCAAGGAGTTGATCGGGATCGTTCTGATCCTGCTTGGCCTGATGGCGGCGGCGATGATCATCTCTTACACGCCGGATGATCCAAACTGGATGTCAGCCACCGATGCGCCAGTGCAAAACTGGATGGGCCGTCTGGGCGCGTCGATTTCTGCGCCGCTTTTTATGATTGTGGGCTGGGGCAGCTGGGGCGTGGCGCTTGTCGCTTTGGCCTGGGGGCTGCGGTTCGCCCTGCATCGCGGCGAAGACAGTGCGCTCAGCCGCGTCATTTTTGCGCCCATCGTTCTTGCTCTGGGCTCGGTCTATGCCGCGACTTTGGTACCGGGCGACAGCTGGACCCATAGCTTTGGCCTTGGCGGGCTCTTTGGCGACACGGTGCTGGGTGCGATATTAACCATCCTGCCGATCGGGGCTGTATTGGGGCTGAAAATCATGTCCTTCCTGATGGGGCTTGGGGTTTTGGCGCTGACGCTTTTTGTGATGGGGTTCACACGGCCAGAGCTTTCGTGGGTCGGGCGTTTCCTGCTGATCGGCGTGATCATGACATACGCCAACTTGATGACCCTTCTGGGGCGTGGCGCAACGGGGGCGGTATCGGCCGCACAGTCGCTGCAGGCCAAGCGTCGTGAGCGTCGGGCCGTGGCCGCAGAGATGCCGCAGCCAGCGGAAGCCTCCGCGCAAACTTATGCGGCGGCCCAAGACTATGCCGATGCCTATGCGGACCCTGACCCGGTTCTGGAAGAGCCGACCAAGCCCACATTGCTGAGCCGCGTGCCCGCGCTGATCAAACGGTCTGAGCCGGTGCAAGAACCGATGCCGGAGCCTGAACTGGTGGAGCATCACCTCGAAGCGGACGACCGTGAAATGCCGGGCGATGACCGCATCAAGGCCAAGATCGCCGATGTGATCAAATCGCGCGTGCGCAGCAACAAGCCCACCTATGCGCCGGATATTGCGCCCGTCACCAAAGGTCTGGGTCGTGGCCCATCGCCCTTGGTTTTGCAGCCGGGCGGCACGCCGCAGATGCGCAATGAGCCACCTTTGACGGCAGATATGGCGAGTGCAGCGCCCTATGACGATGCCGCGCCCTTCATCGAAGCTGAAGAAGAGCCCATTGAAGCGGCCGAGGTCGTGCCGATGCAACCCGCGCCGCAAGCCCCGGTCGCCGAACCGTCGCCCGTACCTGCACAGGCCCCGCGTGCCCCGGCACCGCAAATCCCGGTGGCTGAACCTCGCAAAGTTGTGCAGCACAGCCCGCGCAAAGCCGTGGAACCGTCGGCGCGCGCCCGCGCAGAGGCGGAGCCGCAGCTGGCCTTTGATCCGGCGGCTGCCGAATACGAACTGCCGCCGCTCAACCTGTTGACCAGCCCGCAAAGCATTGAACGCTATGTGCTGAGCGATGAGGCACTGGAAGAAAATGCCCGCATGCTCGAAGCGGTTCTGGATGATTACGGCGTCAAAGGCGAAATCGTTTCGGTACGCCCCGGCCCTGTTGTCACCATGTATGAGCTGGAACCCGCGCCGGGTCTTAAGGCGAGCCGGGTGATTGGCCTGGCCGATGATATTGCGCGCTCGATGTCGGCGCTTTCGGCGCGTGTTTCGACAGTGCCGGGCCGGTCGGTCATTGGCATCGAATTGCCGAACGAAAAGCGTGAGATGGTGGCTTTCCGCGAAATCCTGTCCTCGCGCGAATACGAAAGCAGCAACCGCAAACTGCCGCTGGCGCTGGGCAAAGATATCGGCGGTGATCCGATTGTCGCCAACCTTGCAAAGATGCCGCACCTGTTGATCGCCGGTACCACGGGGTCGGGCAAGTCTGTCGCCATCAACACCATGATCCTGTCGCTGCTTTACAAGCTCACGCCGGATGATTGCCGCATGATCATGATCGATCCGAAAATGCTCGAACTCTCGGTCTATGACGGCATCCCGCATTTGCTGTCGCCGGTTGTGACCGATCCGAAGAAAGCGGTTGTTGCGCTGAAATGGACCGTGGGCGAAATGGAAGATCGCTATCGCAAGATGTCCAAGATGGGTGTGCGCAACATCGACGGCTATAACAGCCGGGTCGCAGATGCGCTGGCCAAGGGTGAAACTTTCAGCCGGACGGTGCAAACCGGGTTTGACGATGAAACCGGCGAGCCGGTCTTTGAAACCGAAGAGATCATCCCAGAGAAAATGCCGTACATCGTCGTCGTGGTCGATGAGATGGCGGACCTGATGATGGTGGCGGGCAAAGAGATCGAAGCCTGCATTCAGCGCCTGGCGCAGATGGCGCGGGCCTCGGGCATTCATATCATCATGGCCACGCAGCGCCCCTCGGTGGACGTGATCACCGGGACGATCAAGGCCAACTTCCCCACCCGGATTTCCTTCCAGGTGACGTCCAAAGTCGACAGCCGCACCATTCTGGGTGAAATGGGGGCCGAACAGCTGCTGGGCATGGGCGATATGCTGTATATGGCGGGCGGTGCCAAGATCACCCGCTGCCACGGCCCCTTTGTCAGCGACGAAGAGGTCGAAGAGGTTGTGAACCACCTCAAGAGCTTTGGTCCGCCTGAATATGTGGGCGGTGTGATTGACGGGCCCAAGGACGACAAGGCCGACAATATCGACGCGGTCCTTGGTCTGGGCGGCAACACCAATGGCGAAGATGCACTGTATGATCAGGCGGTGGCGATTGTGATCAAGGATCGCAAATGTTCGACCTCCTATATCCAGCGCAAACTGGCCATCGGCTACAACAAGGCAGCCCGACTGGTGGAACAAATGGAAGATGAGGGCGTTGTGTCTTCAGCCAACCACGTGGGTAAACGCGAAATTCTTGTGCCAGAACAGTGAACTGAGCGGTTTTGAGCCGAGAATGCGCAGACAGGGAAAGGGCGGGCTGGCACCGCCCTTTTTTATGCCTACATAAAGAGTATGAAAAAGATGAAATTTCTTCTTGTCCCAGCTCTCTGGGCAGCGATGACAGCCCCCGCGTTTGCGGAAAAATTGTCGCTGGATGCTATTTCCGCCTATCTCAACGGGATCGGCGCGGCACGGGCCAACTTTACCCAGATCAACGATGACAATTCGGTTTCGACCGGCACGCTGATGCTGAAACGTCCGGGTCGCGCGCGGTTTGAATATGATCCGCCCGAGGCGGCGCTGTTGTTGGCAGGCAGTGGGCAGGTCGCGATTTTTGATCTGAAATCCAACGAAGATCCGGTGAATTACCCGCTGCGCCAAACGCCGCTTTGGGTCATTCTGGAGCCCAACGTGAACCTGAAACAGCGCGATATGGTAACGGGCCATGGCTATGACGGCACCGTGACAACCGTGACCGCACAGGACCCCGAGAACCCGGAATACGGCTCGATCCAGCTGCATTTCACCAGCAATCCGGTGCAATTGCGTCAATGGGTGATCAACGATGGCGACGGCGGCTCGACCACCGTTGCGCTTGGGGAGTTGAAGCGCGATGTGTCGCTCGCAAATAGCCTTTTCAATATCGAACGGCTCAAGGTGCTGCGCGCCCCGGCGGCAGAGGATTGATCGCGACGCCGCAGGCACAAAGGCCGCGCGCATAAAAAAGGGGCGGAATTTCCGCCCCTGTTTCATTTGATGTCTGCCCCTTACCGATAGCGGCGGCAGCTGGCCAATTGGCGCTGATACATAGCGGCGCGGCTGGCCACTTCGCCGGACACGCGCATCAGCCAGGATTTATTGCGATAGGTGCCACGCGCGTATCCTGTGTGCCCTTCGTGATAGGCAAGGTATTGATTGCGCGCATCTGTCAGGGCAATGCCGTTGCGCTCGCGGGTTTCATTCATGTACCAGCCCATGAAATCCGTGGCGTCAAAGATGTCATCGCGATCGGCGCTCCAGCGGCCGGTGGCCCGTTTGTAGCCGTCCCATGTGGCATCCAGAGCCTGCGAATAGCCATAGGCGCTGCTTTGCCGGCCCATGGGCAGCACACCCAGAACATAGCGATGCGGCGTACGCGCGTTGGCGATGAATTTGCTTTCCTGATAGATGATCGCCATCTGCACATGCGCGGGCACGCGCCACCGCCGTTCCGTCGCCTTAAAGGCGCGCACGAACTGGGGCCGCTGGTTGAGGATGGAACATGCGTCATTCAGGTTTCGGGGCGCCGAATTGTTTCCCCCGCCGCAAGCCGCAACGAGAAGGAGAACGATCAGGGCGCGAAAGTGTCTGCTCATGGGCCTCTCGCTGTGTTTTATTTATTTCCTATCAGTCTAGCGCAATGTGGGATTTTTGAAAATCACAATTGCGCGCGGGCCGTGTATGCGCGCACTGTCGCAGGTCGCTTCACAGACTGTTTCCGCGAAATTTGGGCCAGATGTTGGACAAATCCCCCTTGAACGCGCTACGTTTGAAAGATAGGGGCTGCTAGTTATGAATACGACGCGCGCGAAATATTACCTTGGCCAAGTGGTTCGTCATCGCAAACACCCGTTTCGCGGTGTGGTTTTTGACGTTGATCCAGAGTTTTCCAATACCGAAGAATGGTATGACGCGATTCCCGAAGATAGCCGCCCAGCCCGTGCGCAACCCTTCTATCATCTGCTCGCCGAAAACGATCAGAGTTATTACGTTGCCTATGTTTCAGAGCAGAATTTGATCGCGGATTATTCGGGCGAGCCGGTTGACCACCCGGATATCGGTGATCTCTTTGGCCCGTTTCAGGACGGGCACTACCCGCTGCATTTCAACATGAATTGATTCTGGGCGCGCACCGCCGGAGCGCGCGTTAATAGCCGAGGGCGCAGCCGTCCTTGCGCGGATCAGAGCCGCCTTCCAGAACACCGCTATCGTGCCGCAAAATCGCCTGCGCGCCGCCAATAGGCGGATCGGGCACAACGATGTCGTGGCCGAGATCCGCCAGAGCCTGCGCAACGTCGGGCGCAAAGCCTCGTTCCAGTTTCAGCTGGCCCTTTTCGGCAAAGGCACGCGGCGCGTCAATGGCCGCCTGGGGTGACATGTCGAAATCCAGCATATTGCTCAGCAGGCGCGCATGGCCCGCGGCCTGATATTGGCCGCCCATCACACCAAACGGCATGATCGGCGCGCCGTCTTTGGCCAGCATGCCAGGAATGATGGTGTGCAGCGGCCGGCGGCCGGGCCCGTATTCATTCGGGTGGCCAGGCGTCAGCGAAAAGCCCGCCCCGCGATTGTGCAGCAAAATGCCGTAGTCCTCAGAGGCAATGCCGGAGCCAAACCCATTGAAGATCGAATAGATCAGCGAGACCATCATGCCATCGCGGTCCACCACCGTGATATAGACCGTATCTTTGTGCACGGTCTCGTGGATCTGGGTTTCAGCCGGGCGTGCCTGTGTCAGATCGATTTGCGCCGCAAGCTTTTGCGCGGTCTCTTCCGACAAAAGCGCCTCGGCGTCCGCCGCGCGGCTGGGGTCGCCGATCACTTGGTTGCGCAGATCATAGGCGAGCTTTGTGGCTTCCGCCTCGATATGCACACGTTTCGCTCCCATCGGATCAAGTGACGCCAAATCAAACTGCTTCAGAATATTCAGCAATAATATCGCAATGGCACCTTGCCCATTGGGCGGATGTTCAAACAGGTCGTGTGCTTTGTAATGGCCCTGAATAGGGGTCGTTTCAATCGCCTTTGCCGCCGCAAAATCGTCAAGCGTATGTACCCCACCAAGCGCTGCCAGGCTGCGCACCATGTCGTCGGCTACGTCGCCCTTGTAAAAACCGTCGCGGCCCTGCGCCGCAATTTTGCGCAGCGCCTCAGCCTGTTTGGGTGCGCGAAACAGCTCTCCGGTTTTGAATGGGGCCCCGTTGTTCAGATAGAACCGTTGCGCTGCTGGTTTCAGCACAGTTTGATCTGTACCCCAGTCAAAGGCGACGCGCTCAGCCACAGGGACACCCGCTTCAGCATAGGTAATGGCCGGGGCCAGAAGATCGCTGATGCCCAGCCGCCCCCAACGGTCAGACAGCTGGCAAAAACAATCGACGGCGGTTGGAATGGTGACAGAGTCGGTCCCATGGGCAGGGATCTTATCATGACCCGCGCTGCGCAGCGCCTCTGCATCCGCGGCGGCGGGGGCCACGCCAGAGCCGTTCATGGCAAGGATGTCATCGCTGCCCGCAGGGGAGAAGAGCACAAAACAGTCGCCGCCAATGCCGGTCATTTGCGGCTCGCAAAGCCCAAGAATAACAGCGCCAGCGATCGCCGCATCCATCGCGTTGCCACCGCGCTTCATGATGTCGACGGCCACCTGCGCGGCCAACGGGTGGCTTGTTGCGCACATGGCATTGCTGGCCCAAACAGCAGAGCGACCGGGAAGATGTAAATCACGCATGGATCGGTTCCTTTGACAGAACCGTAAGCTGAGCGGCGGCGGTTGCCAACTACCCTAAAGTTTAGTGTGAGTCGAAATGCTGAACTTAATGAGGTTTTTGTCTTCCGCGCGTTGATAGCGAATGTTTTCTGCTAGCTTTGTGACCAAGGACCAGCCCCAACCGCCTTCGGGCAAATCGGCGCGCGTGTTGCCGATCAGCGGCGGCAGGCCGCTAGGCAAGGTATTCCCCGGCATGGGACGCCCATTGTCCTGCACGTAAAATCGCAATTTGGCCTCGCTCAGCAGATATCGCAGTTCGAACCTGCCGCCTTGCCGGCCGCGCAGCGCATGTTCGACGACATTGTTCAGCACTTCTGCCAAAGCAATGCTGACCACGTTGAGCGTATCAGCGGCAATATCTTCGGTTTCCAGCGCACGCAGGGTGTGGCGCAGCGCGCGGCGCACCTCGTTCATGTCCGCGGGCGGGCGAGATTGAAAGACAAATTCTGCCGTCTCCAGCGCGGATCTGGCGACACGCGGCGTTGATTTTTCGGGCTGCGGCGCTTCAGACATGGATCACATCCGACAAGGTGTGATGGATGTCAAAAACCGAATCCATATGCGTAAGGCGAAACACCTTTTCGACGGCCCCGCGCACATCCGACAGCTCAAGGCTGCGGCCTTCGTCAAGCTGTTTCATCGCGCCCACGATTGCGCCAAGGCCACTGGAATCGATAAATTTCACATTGCGCATATTCAGGATAACGCGCTTGGACGGCTCAGTCGTGGCTTGTCGCATCGCCTCTTTGAATTCCAGCGACACCGCTGCATCAATGCGATCACCTGGAACCGCGATCACCAGTATGTCACCCTGCTTTTGCGCCAGAAGCTCCATAGCCCCTCCGAAATAGGTCGCGTTATTTGCGATCGATGCCAGCTTATGTGCGTTTTCTTACCAAAGTCTGACCAGCGCAGTTGCGACGCGACGTCTTTTGCACGGGCGGTTCCCAAAACATGCCGTGCCGCATACATCTGCAATGATCTTGAAAAAATTGGCGTGGATACATGCGGACATGAACCACGTGCGAGATGGGAGGTTTCCATGAAAAATGTTGTGATTGCCGGTGCAGCGCGCACCCCGATGGGTGGATTTCAGGGGGTTTTTGATGGCGTTCCTGCGGCGGAACTGGGCGGCACTGCGATCCGCGGGGCTCTGAAAGACGCCGGCGCTGAGACCGTGGATGAGGTTTTGATGGGCTGCGTTCTGCCCGCAGGTCAGGGTCAGGCCCCCGCACGCCAGGCCGGATTTGCTGGCGGGCTCGGCGAAGAGGTGCCTGCAACGACGCTGAACAAAATGTGCGGCTCGGGCATGAAGGCGGCGATGATGAGCTTTGATCAAATCGCGCTGGGCCATGCGGATGTGATGATCGCGGGCGGGATGGAAAGCATGACCAACGCCCCATATTTGATGCCAAAGATGCGCGGCGGGGCACGGAGTGGCCACCAGCAGGTGATGGACCACATGTTCCTGGATGGCCTCGAAGATGCCTATGACAAAGGCCGCCTGATGGGTACTTTCGCCGAAGACTGCGCCGAGGCATTTCAGTTCACGCGCGAAGCGCAGGATGACTACGCGTTGAAGTCCCTGTCCAACGCGCTGGCGGCCCAAGAGGCGGGAAGTTTTGAGGGCGAGATTGTCCCGGTGACGCTGCAAACCCGCAAGGGCGACGTCACCTTTGAGGCCGATGAGCAGCCCGCCAAGGCCCGTCCGGAAAAGATCCCGCAGCTGAAACCTGCGTTCCGCAAGGATGGTACTGTGACCGCGGCAAACTCTTCGTCGATTTCGGATGGGGCTGCCGCATTGGTTCTGGCGAGCGAGGATGCCGCCAAAGCGCGTGGACTGAACGTGCGTGCCCGGATTGTTGGCCATGCCTCGCACGCCCATGCGCCTGCGCAATTCCCAACTGCGCCGGTGCCGGCGACGCAGAAGCTGCTGCAATCCATTGGCTGGGCTGTTGAAGATGTCGACCTTTGGGAGGTCAACGAAGCCTTTGCAGTTGTGCCCATGGCTTTCATGGATGAACTCGGCCTGTCGCGCGACAAGGTGAATGTGAATGGCGGTGCCTGCGCACTCGGCCACCCAATCGGGGCCTCTGGCGCGCGCATCATCGTGACATTGCTGAACGCGCTGGAAAAACGCGGGCTGAAGCGTGGCGTTGCCGCGATCTGTATTGGCGGCGGCGAAGGCACGGCCATCGCGATTGAGCGCGTCTAAGCGCGACATGAATTGACCTTTGGGGTACAAATGCCGATAGAGCACTGGGCCCCAAAGGAATGCACCATGCGCGTCAATTACGATGACCTATCCCAAACCATAGCCGCTCTGACAGAGGGCGAGACAGATGCGGTTGCCCTGATGGCCACGGTGGCCTGCGAGGTGCATCATGCGGATGCGCGGTTTGACTGGACAGGGTTTTACCGCGTTGTCGCACCCGAACTGCTGAAAATCGGCCCGTATCAGGGCGGCCACGGCTGTCTGGTCATCCCGTTTTCACGCGGCGTCTGTGGCGCAGCGGCGCGGGAACGCGCGGTGCAATTGGTCGCCGATGTTGAGGCTTTCCCCGGTCACATCGCGTGCTCAAGCAGCACGAGATCTGAAATTGTGCTGCCGGTCATCAATGCACAGGGCACGCTTTTGGGCGTCTTTGACATCGACAGCAACAGCGCAGACGCCTTTGATGCCGAAGATGCAGAGCGGTTGCAGACGATTCTCGATACCGTGTTTGCCGAGGTGAAGACCGGTTAATCGCGCCTGTATTCCGCGCCATAAATCTTCAAATCCGACAGAGAATATCGCGTTTGCGCGCGCGCAGGGCGTGGCGTGAAAAAATTGCTTGAAATTTCATGCTGAAAGCGCATCGTGAAAATATCACGAATTTTTTCACGAGCGCGCCATGCAGCACAGCAACGTCGATCACATCAAAACACTTGGGGCGGATGTACGCGCGCTGCGCAAGGCACGCGGGCTGACCTTGTCGGAACTGGCAGATGTGCTGGGCCGGTCTGTCGGTTGGCTCAGTCAGGTTGAACGCGATAAGTCCGCGCCGTCCATCTCAGACCTGCAAGCCATTGCGCGCGGGCTGAACGTTCCGGTTTCGATGCTGTTCGGTCACACAAATATCCCTGCAAATGAACAGGGGTACATTGTGCGGGCAGGCACGCGCCGCCCCATCGGCGCGCCTGAGGAAGGGTTGATCGAAGAACTGCTGTCCCCCGACCTGACCGACGATTTCGAAATGGTCCATTCGACGTTTCAGCCTCATTCCCGCCTGCGCCATCCCATCACGCGGCCCACGCAAGAGGTCGCCTACATGATTTCCGGCACGCTTGATCTGACGATTGGGCAACAGAAGTTCACCGTCCGTGCCGGTGACAGTTTCCGCATTCGGGGCGAAGCCTACCAATGGGCCAACCCCTACAATCACTCCGCAGTGGCCATTTGGGTCATTGCTCCCCCAGTTTACTAGGAGCCAGAGACGATGTCTGATTTTCCCACCACCGCAAGGGTCGTTATTATTGGCGGCGGTGCCGTCGGCGTTTCCACACTTTATCACCTCGCCAAAGCGGGCTGGACCGACTGTGTGCTGCTTGAAAAGAACGAGCTGACCGCAGGGTCTACCTGGCACGCCGCCGGGAATTGCCCGAACTTCTCCGCCTCTTGGGCCGTGATGAACATGCAGCGCTACTCGCTTGAGATGTATCGCACCTTGGCAGACGAGGTCGACTACCCGATGAACTATCACGTCACGGGCGCGCTGCGTCTGGGGCATACCAAAGAGCGCATGCAGGAGTTTGAGCGCGTCGCGTCGATGGCCCGCTATCAAGGCCTTGAGATGGACATGCTGACCCCACAAGAAGCGCTGAACTATTACCCCTTCATGGAAACGCACGATCTGGAAGGTGTGCTTTGGGATCCGCTGGACGGTGACATCGATCCGGCCCAGTTGACACAGGCCATGGCGAAAGGTGCGCGTGATCTGGGGGCGAGCATTCAGCGGTTCTGCCCTGCCACCGGCGTGTCGCGGGACAACGACGAATGGATCGTGCACACCGATAAGGGCGACATCAAATGCGAATTTGTCGTGAACTGCGCAGGCTATTACGCCAAGCGAGTTGGCGAGTGGTTCAAACCTTATGGCGGCCGCGATGTTCCGCTGACCGTGATGTCGCACCAGTATTTCCTGACCGAAGAGATCCCGGAAATCGAAGCGTGGACCAAGGAAAACGGCAAGAAACTCCCGATGATCCGCGATGTCGACAGCTCGTATTATCTGCGTCAGGACAAGCACGGTCTGAACCTCGGCCCCTATGAGCGCAATTGCAAAGCCCATTGGGTGACACCCGAAGACCCGATGCCGCAGGATTTTTCCTTTCAGCTTTATCCTGACGATTTGGACCGTTTGGAATGGTACATTGAGGATGCCATGGGGCGCGTGCCGCTCTTGGGAACATCAGGCGTAGGCCGTGTCATCAATGGCCCGATCCCCTATGCGCCCGATGGCCTGCCATTGATGGGCCCGATGCCGGGCGTCAAAAATGCCTTTGAGGCGCACAGTTTTACCTTTGGCATCGTACAGGCGGGCGGGGCAGGCAAGGTCATGGCCGAATGGATCACCGAAGGGGAAACCGAATGGGACATGTGGGCGGTCGACAGTCGCCGTTATACTGAACATGCCGACTTTGATTTCTGCCTGAACAAGGCGCTGGAAACCTATGGCCACGAATACGCCATGCATTTCCCGCATCACGAATGGCCCGCCGCGCGCAACAAGAAACTCTCACCCAATCACGATCGCCTTGTCGCCGATGGCGGCCAGATGGGGGCCTACAACGGCTGGGAACGCGCGAATTGGTTTGCAAAAGACGGTGATGACACCTCAGAGGCGGCCACCGAAACCTGGAACCGCAATGGCCCATGGGCTGTGCGGGTGAAAGAAGAAGTCGAAGCGGTGCGCGACGGCGTGGGCGTCATCGACATGTGCGGGTTCTCGCGCTACGCGCTGAAAGGGGACGGCGCGGCAGAATGGCTGCGCTCCCGTGTGGCCGGCGCCCTGCCCAAAGTGGGCCGCATGAACCTGGTCTATTTTGCTGATACGCGCGGGCGCGTGGTGACAGAAATGTCCTGCATCCGCCATGGCGAGGATGCGTTCACGCTGATGACCGCGGCGCTGGCGCAATGGCATGACTTTGAACTTTTGTGGCGCAATCTGCCCGATGGGCTGGAGCTGATCGACATCTCCAAAGACTACACAACGATGCTTGTGACAGGTCCAAAATCACGCGCGCTGCTGGCCGGGCTTTCTGACGCCGATCTGTCCCTGGGGTGGCTCAGCATTCAGTCTGCCGCCGTCGCCGGACAAGAGGCGATGCTGGCGCGCGTGAGCTTTGTGGGTGAACTCGGCTGGGAAGTCCACGTACCCACGGCGCAGGCCGCTGTGGTCTATGACGCGATCCGCGACGCGGGCGCGGTGCCCTTTGGGATGTTTGCGCTTGATTCCATGCGCATCGAGAAAGGCTATCGCACCTGGAAGGGCGACCTGTCGACTGACTATACCCTGCACGAAGCCGGGCTTGGGCGCTTTGTCCGCTTGGCCAAACCGCAGGATTTTCCGGGCAAAGCGGCGCTCGCTGCTGAGGCGGAAACAGGCTCTAAAAAGGCCTTTGTGACCCTGGTTGTCGATGCCGGTGATGCGGACGCGCCGTATATGTCGACGGTGTATAAGGATGGGGCGGTCGTGGGCGAAACGACCTCTGGCAACTACGGATATCGGGTATCAAAGTCGATCGCGCTTGGGGTTGTACGCGCAGATTTGGCCGCACCCGGCACCGAGCTCGAGGTTGAAATCTATGGCCAGAAATGTCGCGCGGTGGTGCAGGCAGATGCCCCTCTGTGGGACCCTGAAAACGAGCGTCTGCGCGCATGATGACGCGGGGTGAAACCACGACGATAGACATTATCGTTGCCGAGGGCTTTGTACTGACCGAGCTGGCTGCCGTCGTGGACACCCTGAGAATCTGCAATCGTATCAGCGCATTGCCGCCGTTTTCCTGGACCTACCGATCTGCCAAGGGCGGCATGGTGCGTTCCAGCGCGGAGGCCATGGTTGAAACCGAGCAGATCCCGCAGCGCCCTGACGCGCATTATCTCTTTGTGTTGGGCAACTCTGATCAGGATTGCCCGGCGCTGAGCCTGACACATACCATTGCGGCCTATACGCATCGCCAAAGTCTGGTGGTGCTGCTGGCCGAAGCTGCCAGCCGCTATATCAATGACAGCGGTGCCGATATGGCGGGGCATACCACACATTGGGAAAACTCCGAGCTTATCAAGGAACGGCACGGGTACTTTGGCACCAACCACGCCATTGCGGCCCAAAGCGGTGAAATCATGACCTGCGCCGGTATGGGCGCAACGGTGGATGTCATGTTGGCGCTGATTGGTCGCCATGTGTCCCAAGCGACCAAAATTGCGGTGGCGAATATCTTGCTGCACGACAAAATACGCGATTTTTCGACCGTGCAGCCCTTTTCTGGGGCCAAGGGGACGGGGACCGGCGATCGTGAGTTGGATCAATGCATAGAAATCATGCAGGCCAATATCGAAGACCCGATCCCGATTGGTGAATTGGTGGCGGTGCTGGGCATGTCCAACCGCTCGCTTGAGCGCAAGTTCCGCACCCAGCTGGACACAACCCCCAACCGTTTTTACCGCGAACTGCGGCTGACCAAAGCCAACAACCTGCTGCTCAACACCACGATGAGCGTGCGTGACGTCGGTCTTGCCTGTGGGTTCAGCAACGGGTTCTCAGGCCTTTACAAAAGCTTTTATGGCATCACGCCTTTCGCGCTGCGCAAATTGCGGCGCGGTGAAAAAAACAACTGAGCCGAGGGCGATTTTCGACAAAGGCGACGGAAATGGCACTTTGTCGCCCTCGAATCTATGTCACGACATTCTGGTCAATCTGTAAGGGAACATGAGAATGAGCGATATTCCAGCCAAGGCACGTGTCGTTATTGTCGGGGGCGGCGTGATTGGGTGCTCCGTTGCGTATCACCTGGCCAAGAAGGGCTGGAAAGATATTGTTCTGCTGGAGCGCAAACAGCTGACATCGGGGACCACGTGGCATGCCGCCGGTCTGATTGCACAGCTGCGCGCGACCAAAAACATGACCAAGCTGGCGAAATACAGCCAGGAGCTTTACGGCACGCTTGAGGCGGAAACAGGTGTGGCAACCGGCTTCAAACGCTGCGGCTCTATCACCGTGGCCCTGACAGATGAGCGCAAAGAAGAGATCTACCGCCAAGCTGCCATGGCGCGGGCCTTTGGGGTGGAGGTCGAAGAAATCTCGAATGAGCGCGTGCAGGACCTCTACCCGCATTTCAACCTTGAGGGCGTCAAAGGCGCGGTGTACCTGCCACTTGATGGCCAAGGCGACCCGGCCAATATCGCTTTGGCCTTGGCCAAAGGCGCACGCCAGAACGGCGCGCTGATCAAGGAACGCATCAAGGTCACAGGTATGGCCAAGGAAGGCCGGCGGATCACGGGTGTGGATTGGCAGGCCGATGACGGATCGGCCTCGGGCCATATTGAGGCCGACATGGTGGTCAATTGCGCCGGGATGTGGGGGCAGGCCGTGGGCAAGATGGCGGGTGCCAATGTGCCTCTGCAAGCCTGTGAACATTTCTACATTGTGACCGAGAATATCGACGGGCTTGAGCAGCTCCCGGTGTTGCGGGTGCCGGACGAATACGCCTATTACAAAGAAGACGCGGGCAAGATTTTGCTGGGCGCGTTTGAGCCGGTGGCGAAACCCTGGGCGATGGATGGCATCCCCGAAGAGTTCGAATTTGACCAGCTACAGGAAGATTTCGATCACTTTGAGCCGATTTTGGAGATGGCGGTGGAGCGTGTGCCGCTGCTGGCCGAGGCTGGCATTCATACGTTCTTTAATGGGCCGGAATCTTTCACCCCGGACGATGCCTATCACCTTGGCCTTGCGCCCGAGCTTGATAATTTCTGGGTGGCTGCCGGGTTTAACTCTATCGGTATTCAATCCGCTGGCGGTGCGGGTATGGCGCTGGCTGAATGGATGGACACGGGGGAAAAACCCTTTGACCTTGGCGATGTGGATATTTCCCGCATGCAGCCGTT
Source organism: Cognatishimia sp. SS12 (assembly GCF_028369055.1). Taxonomy (GTDB): domain Bacteria; phylum Pseudomonadota; class Alphaproteobacteria; order Rhodobacterales; family Rhodobacteraceae; genus Cognatishimia. Next base: position 401,646 of record NZ_JAQNCZ010000002.1, read on the forward strand.
TCAGGGCAACAAACAATATCTCTATGAACGCTCCACCGAAACGCTTGGCCTGCTGTTCAAGGATCACTTTCCTTACAAACAAAAAGACACGGCACGCGGAATCCGCCGCTCGCCCTTCCATCATCATTTGCTAGAACAGGGTGCCGTGATGGGCGAGTTCGCCGGTTGGGAACGCGCCAACTGGATCGCGGGCCCCGGTCAGGAACGGGCCTATCACTACAGCTGGAAACGGCAGAACTGGTTTGAGAACGCCGCCGCCGAACATCGCGCCATCCGCGAGAATGTCGGCATGTATGATATGTCGTCTTTCGGCAAAATCCGTGTCGAAGGCCCCGATGCCATGGCCTTTATGAACTATGTTGGCGGCGGCGATTACAACGTGCCGGTCGGCAAGATCGTCTACACACAATTTCTGAACCGGCGCGGCGGGATCGAGGCGGACGTGACCGTCACGCGCCTGTCTGAAACCGCCTATGTCGTGATCACCCCGGCGGCCACACGTCTGGCAGATCAGACCTGGATGGTGCGCCACAAAGGTGACTTTAATGTGGTGATCACCGACGTCACCTCGGGCGAGGCGGTGCTTGCTGTGATGGGGCCAAGTTCACGCAAGCTGCTGGAAAAAGTATCGCCTGCCGATTTCTCAAACGCGACCAACCCGTTTGGCACGGCGCAAGATATTGAGATCGGCATGGGCCTCGCGCGGGCGCACCGTGTCACCTATGTGGGTGAACTTGGCTGGGAAATCTATGCCTCCACCGATATGGCAGGCCATGTGTTTGAAACCCTCTGGGACGCAGGGCAGGATATGGGCCTGAAACTTTGCGGTATGCATATGATGGATTCCGCCCGTATCGAAAAAGGCTATCGCCACTTTGGGCATGACATTACTTGCGAAGACCACGTGGTTGATGCGGGTCTTGGCTTTGCCGTCAAAGTGGACAAGGGCTGTGATTTCATCGGGCGCGCCGCGGTGGCAGAGCGCAAGGCCAGCGGGCCACAATCGCGCCTGCTGCAATTCCGCCTGACCGACCCGGAACCGCTGCTGTATCACAATGAGCCGGTTTTGCGGGATGGCGAGGTTGTTGGCTATCTCACGTCCGGCAACTATGGGCACACGCTTGGCGGTGCTATTGGTCTGGGCTATGTGCCATCTGCGGGCGAAAAGGCGGCGGATGTCCTGGCATCAACCTATGAGATTGACGTCATGGGCACCCGCGTGAAGGCCGAAGCCTCGCTCAAGCCGATGTATGACCCAAAATCAGAGCGCGTGAAGGTCTAACCCCGGATCGGCCCTTCGGGTCGGTAGCGATCCATCACCTCATCCAAGAGGTCGTTGGTAATGGCTGTGTTTTCTGCCTGCAAACAGGGCAGAAGCACAGCTTTGTTCATCTTTTGACGCACGCCGCTGGGGGCATGGTTGGGGTCGCGCTGCACGTTTGAAAAACAGTGAATAAACGCTTCTTCTGACACGCCCAGATCGGCGGAAATCAGATGGGTGGGCCGGTCGCCACGTTGGAATGTTTCTGACGTTGCGATGGTGGCCAGGCTCAGCCCTCCCAAAACAACTATCGCGGCCAGGGGCAAAAATCTCATCTTGATCTCCTCAGTTGCAATCAGAGGTAATACGCGACCATCACATTTTTCCGTCGCCACCATCACGAAAATTCATTGCCGGGTGGCTATGCGCGGCGGCGGGCCTGTCTTATGGGTTGTCAGAAGGAGATATCTCATGGTGACACCAGCTGGATTGATCAAAGATCAGGACACGCCGCAGGGCCTCGTTTTTGCGTTGACCGCCTATGTGATGTGGGGGTTCTTGCCGCTTTACATGAAGCTCGTGGCGCATATTCCTGCAGCCGAAGTGGTGGCGCACCGTGTGGTTTGGTCGATCCCGGTGGCTGGTGCGGTATTGATCATCATGCGCCGCACCCAGGACCTGCGCGAGGCGCTGCGCTCGCCGCGCATGTTGGCCATGGGCTGCGTTACTGCCGCGCTGATCACGGTCAACTGGGGCATATATGTCTATGCCATTGCGACGGACCGCGCGGCGGATGCCGCTTTGGGTTATTACATCAACCCGCTCTTTTCGATGTTTCTGGCGATAACCCTGCTGGGCGAACGGCCAAACCCGGCGCAGATCGTGGCCATTGCGATTGCGGCTCTGGCTGTGGTTATTCTGTTCGTCGCCGCCGCGCGGCCGCCCTGGGTGCCGCTGGGCCTGACGTTCAGCTGGGGGTTTTATGCCTATTTCAAGAAATCGCTCCCGATCGGCCCCAACCAAGGTTTCTTGCTTGAGGTGATTATTCTGGCGCTGCCGGCGTCGTTGTTTCTGATATATCTGGCGGCGAGCGGTCAGGGTTATTTCCTGGGGTCGACCCGCGACACGCTGCTTTTGTTGGGCTGTGGGATCGTCACGGCGGTGCCGCTGCTGTTTTATGCCAACGGGGCGAAACTGATCCGCCTGTCGACCGCAGGGATTTTGCAATACCTTGCGCCCAGCATGATCTTTGTGATTGCGGTCTTTGTCTTCGGAGAAGAACTGGACACCAGCCGCAAGATCGCCTTTCCGCTGATCTGGACCGCCTTGGTGATCTATACCACCAGCATGCTGCGCGAGATGCGCGCGCGCTAAGCTTGTCGCGCCGCCGGCGAGGGGGTATGGCAAAGCCATGGTTCAGATCACCCCCTATATGCCGCCGCAAGACCCGCTGGAAATCTTGCATGAAGACAGCAGCATCGTTGTCGTCAATAAGCCGAGTGGCCTGTTGTCGGTGCCGGGCCGGGGCCCGGAGCTGGCGGACTGCCTGATCAGCCGCGTGCAGACGGTTTTTCCTGATGCGCTGCTGGTGCATCGTCTGGATCGGGACACATCGGGGGTGATCATCTTTGCGCTTACGCCGCATGCGCAGCGTAGCCTGTCGATGCAGTTTGAAAAGCGCACCACCAAAAAGACCTATGTCGCGCGGGTGTATGGGGGGCTGGCTCCTAAAACCGGCACGGTTGATCTGCCCCTGATCGTGGATTGGCCAAATCGCCCATTGCAGAAGGTCTGCCATGAGACCGGCAAGCCTGCCGTCACCGATTGGCGCGTGTTGCGCAGCACACCCGATGAGACCCGCGTGCGCCTGACGCCCAAGACCGGTCGCAGCCATCAACTGCGGGTGCATATGCTGGCGCTGGGACATCCGATTTTGGGTGATCCGCTTTATGCAACAGGCGCGGCGCGCGCCCATCCGCGCCTGATGCTGCATTCGGAAGAGTTGCGGATCAATCACCCTGAGTCCGGCAAAGGCCTGAGTTTTCGCGCCAAAGCCCCTTTCTAAGGGTCAGACCTTTGTCCAGCCCACGGCCCAGATGTCGGGGTTTGACAGCGCGTCTTTGCCAAACCAGCGTTTGGGGGCAATGACGGTTCGCTGCGGGTTTTGGTTGAGCCATGCGCCCCACCATGAAAACGAACTATTGGCGATGATATTGTGCCGGCAGAGCGACATCAGGCGCATATCTTCGTAGTCCTGCGCATCGCCATTGTGATCAATGACAATGGGCGTGCCCGGCAGTTTCAGATTGTTGCGCGCCCAGTCCGGGTCATCAGAAAACACAAAGATCTGCGGGGCCGCCTCAAGCTGGGGCAAAAGCGCGGCGAGCGCGGCATCGTAATAGGGCTGTGCGCAGACCACATGCGAAGCGTTTGAGACATAATCCCCCCGCCGCACATGCAGCGAGACCGAGAGCGTTTCGCCAATCTGCGCCGCTAGATCTGCGTTTTGCCCGGAAGGCGCCGGAAAGGTGAAATCTGACCGGATCGCATCCGCATGGTCCGTAAAATATTTTTCCGACTGCCAGTAGCCGTGCAGATAGCTGTTGTCGGGCAGGGCAAGAACGGTCGGGTCAAACCCCAGCGAGGGTTCACGATAAAAGCGCGGGGTGCGCCCGAAGGCGCGCCAAAGGTGATAGCGCAATTTCGCGCTATGCTGCGCGGGCGGCAGATCCATGGGTGTTTCCGTGGCCAAAGAAAAGACCCGCGTCAGGGATTTCTCGCCCCGGTGCAGCGCATAGCGGTCATCAATCGCCAAAGACGTCCCCAGCCGCAGCGCCAGCGCGCGGCCGGCGGCATATTGAAACATCTGGTTGCCGGTGCGGCCGTGAAAACGTGTGTAGATCATGAGGATTTGGACAGCCGTGTAATCGCCGCGCGATACCGCGCGCGCGCAATGGCGCGAGTGAACTCTCCGCGCAAACTGCGTTTCTTTTGAATGGTGGAGCCGCCCGTCGCCTCAGCCCCGCTGCGGATATGGCTGGGCCAAAGGGTCAGGCTGTCAACGCCGGTTTCCCAGCGCATCTGCAACCAGGTGTCGACCGGGCGGTCGATTTTTTCTGAGGCCATCACCAGTTTTCGTGCGGCACTGCGCCCAAGGATGTAAAGCGCAGCCGTCAGCCCGATCTCTTTAGGGCGGAAAATGTGACATGTGGCGGATTGCTCTAGCGTTTTCTGCGCAACCTCGCGGCCCTTCATGGGAAAGCGGATCAAACAATCCTCATCCGCATGAGCGATCGCAGCGTCAAAGACTTCGGCAAATTCGGGGCCCACCACCACATCATCTTCGGCCACCACGCCAAAGGCATCGGCCCCCTCTGCAATCGCAGACCATGCCTTGCGGTGCGACAAGAAACAGCCGATTTCCGAAGGCATCAGTCCAAACGGATAGGCCGGCTTGAGTGGTACCTGCCGCATCACTTCGGCGCGGGCGGCATCGGTCATGGCGCGGCCATCAACGGCAGGCAGCAGTTTCGCGTTCGGCAGTGCAGTCTGCAGCGCCGCAACAAGCGCTGCGCGATTGGTGCTGCGCTCAAGGTGAATGATGTAGGAGTGCGCCATGGATCTGTCCTAACGGGTTTTCAGAACTGCGTCCACACGTCCAGAACGCAAAAAGCCCCGGGCTGCGCCGGGGCTTTTCTTTGGTACGGTCGGGCGCTTAGCCGTCCGCTTTTTCTTTTTTCTCAGGGGCGATTTCTTCGCCGGTTTCCTGATCAACCACTTTCATTGACAGGCGCACTTTGCCGCGGTCGTCAAAGCCAAGCAGTTTGACTTTCACTTCCTGGCCTTCTTTCAGCACATCCGACGGATGGTTCAGGCGGCGGTTCTCAATTTGAGACACGTGCACCAGGCCATCGCGTTTGCCAAAGAAGTTCACAAAGGCACCGAAGTCGACGATCTTGACCACTTTACCAGTGTAGACCGCGCCCTCTTCTGGCTCGGCCACGATCGAGTGGATCATGTCATAAGCCTTCTGGATCGAGTCGCCATTTGGCGATGCGATCTTGATGACGCCTTCGTCGTTGATGTCGACTTTTGCACCTGACACTTCAACGATCTCACGGATGACCTTACCGCCAGAGCCGATCACTTCACGGATCTTGTCGGTTGGGATGTTCATGGTTTCGATGCGCGGTGCGTGCACAGAGAAATCAGAGGTGCCAGACAGCGCCTTGTTCATTTCTTCCAGGATGTGCATGCGACCGTCTTTGGCCTGCGCCAGCGCCTTTTCCATGATCTCAGGCGTGATGCCTGCAACCTTGATGTCCATCTGCAACGAGGTGATGCCGTTTTCGGTCCCCGCCACTTTGAAGTCCATGTCGCCCAGGTGATCTTCGTCACCCAGAATGTCGGTCAGGATCGCATAAGAGCCGTCATCTTCCAGGATCAGACCCATGGCAACACCGGCAACGGCGGATTTCAGCGGCACGCCTGCATCCATCATCGACAAGGAGCCACCACAGACGGACGCCATGGAGGACGAGCCGTTGGATTCAGTGATCTCGGAAACCACACGCACGGTGTAAGGGAAGTCGGTTGCTGCTGGCAGAACCGCCTGTAGCGCGCGCCATGCCAGTTTGCCGTGGCCGATTTCACGGCGACCAGGGGAACCAACGCGGCCAACTTCGCCCACGGAATAGGGTGGGAAGTTGTAGTGCAGCATAAAGTTGCTGCGGAAGTTGCCGTGCAGCGCGTCGATGATTTGTTCGTCATCGCCGGTGCCGAGTGTGGTCACAACCAGACCCTGGGTTTCACCGCGGGTGAACAGGGCAGAGCCGTGGGTCCGTGGCAGCAGGCCGGTTTCGGCAACGATTGGGCGCACAGTTGTCGTGTCGCGACCGTCGATCCGCTTGCCGGTTTTCACCACGTCGCCACGCAGGATGCTGGCTTCGAGCTTTTTCATGGCAGAGCCAAGGCTGGCGTCTTCCAGTTGCTCTTCGCTCAGGGTCGCTTTGATTGCGTCACGCGCAGCGGCAACGGCGCTGGTGCGCTCTTGCTTGTCGTTGATCGCAAAGGCGGCGCGCATCTGCTCTTCGCCGGCGGTTTTGATCGCGGCATAAAGATCAGCGTAATCAGGCGCGTCAAAGGCAAAAGGTTCTTTTGCGGATTCTTCGGCCAGCGAGATGATCAGGTCGATCACCGGCTGGAAAGCGTCGTGGGCGAATTTCACCGCGCCCAGCATCTCAGCTTCGCTGAGTTCATAGGCTTCGGATTCCACCATCATCACGGCGTCTTTGGTGCCGGCCACAACCAGATCAAGGCGCTGATCAGGGTTGTTGCGCAGATCCTGCATGTCATCGACCTGCGGGTTCAGCACATATTCGCCCGCTTCAAAGCCGACGCGCGCGGCGGCGATTGGGCCCATGAATGGCGCGCCAGAAATGGTCAGCGCTGCAGAGGCCGCGATCATCGCCACGATGTCTGGGTCATTGACCAGATCGTGCGACAGAACGGTACACATCACGAGGACTTCGTTTTTGAAGCCATCCACAAACAGCGGGCGGATTGGACGGTCAATCAGGCGCGCGGTCAGAGTTTCTTTTTCGGTCGGGCGCGCTTCGCGCTTGAAAAAGCCGCCAGGCACTTTGCCGGCTGCGTAGTATTTTTCTTGGTAGTGTACGGTCAGCGGAAAGAAATCCTGACCGGGTTTTTGTGCCTTTGCAAAGGTCACGTTGGCCATGACACGTGTCTCGCCCAAAGTGGCGATCACGGTGCCGTCAGCCTGACGGGCAACCTTGCCCGTTTCCAGTGTGAGCGTCTCTTCGCCCCACTGCATCGATTTTTTAACTTCGTTGAACATCATCGTATCCTAAATGGGAGCGCTCCCGGCCCTCCGGGTCTCCCGATTGCATAGCGGCCCCATTGCCGCCGGCCCCATCTATCTTTCTTTCGTGCGCCGGGGCCTTGGCGCTCGTCTCAGATACATGCGCCTTACATGAGTTTTCGTCGCAATGAAAGTCCGCTGTGGATCGGATCCGCGCTGCGCGCGCTCAAAGGGTGCGGGCCGAGAATGTATCACATTCGCGGATGTCACCGCTTTGATAGCCGGTGGCGAACCAGCGCTGCCGCTGTTCGCTGGTCCCATGGGTAAAGGTATGCGGGCGCGGCACGCGGCCGGCGCTGCGTTGCAAGGTGTCATCGCCGATCTGACGGGCGGCGTTCATGGCCTCTTCGATGTCCCCCGGTTCGAGCGAGTTAAATTTCTGGTCCGCAAGTCGCGCCCAGATCCCCGAGAAACAATCAGCCTGCAGTTCGATTCGAACAGAGATGGCGTTGGACTCGCGTTCAGAGACGGCGCGGCGCAGGCGGTTCGCTTCGCCAAGGATGCCAAGCTCATGCTGCACATGGTGCGCCACCTCGTGGGCGACCACATAGGCGGCGGCAAAATCGCCGCCCGCCCCCAGGCGATCTCGCATCGTGGTGAAAAACTGCGTGTCGAGGTAAATTTTGTTGTCTGCCGGGCAATAAAACGGTCCGGTGGCACCCGAGGCACCGCCGCAGGGCGATTGGGTCACACCCTTGAACAGGACCAGCGTGGCCGGACGATAGCGCGTGTCCAGCTGGCGCGCAAAAATGCCCTGCCAGACCTCTTCGGTGTCGGCCAGCGTGACGCTGACAAATTCCGCCGCTTGTTCATCCGCCTCAGTCACGGGTGCGCTGCTGGTGGGCGGTGCCAACCCCGCTGATCCACCTTGCAGCAGGGGCGTGAGATCAACTCCAAAAAGCGCCCCAATCACGACGATGGCGACCACGCCGAGCCCGCCACCACCGACGAGGCCCATGCGGCGTCCGCGTCGGTCTTCGATATTGCGGCTTCCGCGCCGTCCCTTCCATCGCATGGCTGATCCTCCGTGGCTGCTGGCAGATTACTACAGTCTAACGCATGAGACTCAGTTCGGTTCATATTTGCGCGACAGGCGGCACAAATGAAAACGCCCGCTCCTGGCGGGGCGGGCGTTTAGAAACCGTATGTAGATTGGCAGTCTCTCAGCGACGCAGGCCGAGACGCTTGATCAGATCAGCGTAGCGCGCTTCGTCTTTGCCCTTCAGGTAATCCAGCAGCTTACGGCGCTGAGCAACCATTTTCAGAAGACCACGGCGGCCGTGGTTGTCCTTCTTGTGGGATTTGAAGTGCTCGGTCAGGGTCGAGATGCGGGAAGAAAGGATGGCAACCTGAACTTCAGGCGAACCGGTGTCGCCTTCTTTGGTTGCGAATTCTTTCATCACGCGGGCTTTGTCTTCAACAGTGATCGACATCGGGGTCTCCTATATCAAAGGGTTATGGGCGCAAGCCGGGATGTCGTCCAGCAGGGTCCGGAGAAAACGGCCACCGATTCCGGTCGCCGATGCGGGCGTATACGCAAAACCGGTCAGAAATAAAAGGGTTTTGTGGTGCGCCTCTAGGGGCAGGCGTTAGGCCACCCCAAAGGCTGGCGTGCGCATGATGGCAATATCGCTGGCCGAAAGACCGCCGCCGCCATGCACCGACAGCAGCGTGACGCCATTTAACATCACGTGCCCAAGGTTCGGGTCCGCAGCGTCGGTGCGCACGGTGATTTCCGCGCTGGCGGCCTCCGCCTCTGGCAGCAGGATCACGACGTTATCTTCTTCCGGGTCAAAATCCTGCCAAACCGCGGCGTCAGAACTGTCGCTGATCCAACTTCCCACAATGGCCGTGTCGGCCCCCGTCCCGCCGAACAGCAGATCCTGCTTGCCGGCCAATAGCGTATCCTCGCCGTCGCCCCCGCTGAGGCTGTCACCTATATCAATGTCATGCCCCGCGGCATTGAGCACGCGCCCCTCCAGCACATCATGGCCAGAAAACCCGCTGAGCGTATCTGCCCCAAGATCCCCGATCAGATGGTCATTTCCATGCCGCCCGGCCAACCAATCCGCGCCATCGCCGCCGTGCAGCGTATCATCGCCAATACCGCCAATCAGGCTGTCATCGCCGCCCCCCCCACTCAGGTGGTCATTGTCGCCGCCGCCGAACAGCGCATCATTGCCCGTGCCGCCGTCCAGTGAATCGGCGCCGTCTTCGCCCATGAGGCGATCGTCGCCCGCCTCACCGCGCAGAAAATCCGCGCCGGTCGCGCCGAAAATCTGATCGTCGCCTGCGCCCCCTTTGATCGTGTCATCATTGGCATATCCGTTGATCTGATCATCCCCGGCCGTGCCGCTGATCAGATCGGTAGACGCGCCGCCAGATAGGATGACCCCGCCGCTGTCAGGCGCGCTGTCATCTGCTGCGCCATTGGGGACACTGGGCATGGGGCGATCCAGCGGCCGGGTGTCTTCTGCCTCGGTCGGGGCCGCGCCGTCTGCGTTGTCGTCGTCTGAGTTCCCGTCGTCCGCGCTACCGTCGTCTGAACCGGCGCCGCCGATGTCGCCTTCGGATGTGTCACCCTCATAAGCTTCATCCTCTGCATCAGGGTCGTCCTCAAGATTGAGGCCGACAAATGCCGTGCCAAGCGCAACCATGCCCAAAATGCTCGCCAATAGGAACATTGCCCACTCCGCTCAGGGATCGTGCAAGCAGACCATAAGCAGAGGATATTCCAAAGCGGAGCTTGGACTCGTGGTTAACAGATCCTTGCTTGGACTCAGTCTGTCGGGTTCATCTCTTCGAGGATCTGCGCCGCCCAATCGCCGATGATCGGGATGAATTCCAGCTGGGCAATCCACCAGGCAAAGACCGAAACCAGAATGGTCGCGCCAATCACCGACCCCAGACCAAAGGCTAGACCGCGCACAAACTGAAAGCCGACCATCCGCCAGAACGAATTCTGCAACCGAATGAACCGATGGCTGTTCAGCAGCTCGACCTCGCGGGTCAGCCGATCCAGCGCCTCGGTGGTCGGCGCATCGCTGTCAGGGCTGTGGCTCATGAGGCGGGGCCTCCCATCTGATCGGTTGCTGCGCGTAGGCCACATAAAGCGGATGCCTTGGGTGGCCGTGTTTTGTCAGGCCAAAGTGATAAATCTTGGCCCCGGTTTCAAACAGGAAGTTTTCTATTTTCGCCCCCTGTTCCAAATGCGCACCATGTGCGCCCCAGGCAGCAATCACCACATCAGCCCAATCACATGCCGCGCGTAGCGTGGCGCGATTGGCCGGACCCTCGGGGGCCGGATGACGGCGCATTTTGGCAGGGTCAGTCTCGCGCAGGGCAAAGATATTGACGGCGCGGAACCCGCCGTACCCCAGCGCGCGCGCCCGCCGCTCGCAACGCTCAATCGTCGGATCATTCTGCACCTCGGTGGCCTTGGACGGGTTCAGCATCACAAAGGCAACGCGGGGCAAAGACCCATCCCAGACCCGTGTCAGCGCATAACGATAGGTTTCATCTGGCGAATAGATCGCCTCACTGGCGGCGTCCGCTTTTTGAAAGCTGCGGTGAATAAGGGGTGGATCGGAGAGCATGGACATCCGCCGCACCATAGGGCGCAAGGGCGCAAAGAAAAACCCGTCAGAACGTCGATTGAATGCCGAAACTCGCCTGAAGACCCTGCGTGCTAAAGCGCGAGACATCAGAATCGGTGCGCGTCGCGGCAATGGTCAGGCGCGGGGAGAACCCAAAGCGCGAGATCTGGTTAAATAGAGCGGTGGCCGACAGCGTTGCGGTTTTGTCGTGGCGCCCGCTGAGCGAGAGCGAAAACTCATCATAGGTTTTCTGCGACAGCGCGGCGCGGAACGACAGGCTGGCCCCCCAGATCGGCTGCGCCAGACGGTATTCAGCCGCCACTTCGTGAAAGCGGTATTCATAGGTGGCAATATCAGCGTTCAGCATCCGCCCACTGTAGGACAGGGTAAAGACATCCTCATTGCCAAGACGCTGGGCATAGGTCGCCCCAAAGCCAAAAAGCTGCGCGTCCGGTTCCCCAACGCTGAGCGCCTCTCGATTTTCGACCCGGCCCCGCACCGTCAGCGTGGCGGCCTGGCCGATTTTGAACTCCTGCGCCAGATCAAGCCGCTGATAGCCCCAAAGCGGTGCGCCGCCATACCAGGTGCGGCCCAGGCTCAGGGCGATGGCGGTGGGCCCCAGCCGATCATTCAATATGCGTTGATGGCGCAGGGACACCCCCAGCTGCGCCAGCGCATAGTCACCGCCACGGGCGCTTGGGGCCTGCGCCTTGGCGGCACCGGACAGCACAAAACTGCGACCAAACCCGCTGAGTCCCAGACTGGTGCGCTGGGTTGCGGATTGCGACAGGCGGTAATCCAGATCAAAGGCCCCGGTAAGTTCCGTACCCGACAGCGCCAGCGCACTTGGGGCCAGCTCCAATTCGATGTCGCCCAGGAAAAACTGGCTGCTGCGCGCGCCGCCATTGATATTGTCTGATGCGGCGATCCCGGCATCAAAACTTAGGCGGAGCGGGCTTTCGGCGCGCAGGGCGCGAAATTCGCTGCGGATCTGATCGGCGGTGGCCTGATCCGTGGCGTGATTGGCCGCGCGGCGCAGCCAGATTTGCGCGCGCAAGTACTGGCCCTGACGGGCGTGGGCCGCCGCAGCCAGCCGGGCGGCGCGCTGTTTTGTCAGATGATCCTGTGCGGCGGCAAACGCGGCGCTTGCGGCCTCTGCCGCAGCAGGGGCCTGACCAAGCTCAAGCGCGCGCAACCCGATTTCAAGCCATTGCGCACCGCTACACGATGCGGCCGCACAGGCGCTGGGCGGTTCTGACGCCAGAGCGATCTGCGGCGTCCAAAGAAAAAGCGCAGCAAGGCACGCCATGCGAGCGATACCCCGACTGCGCCGCACTGCTCGTGATTTGAGGGTTTGCATTGCAACTGGTCCGGAAACATTTGCCGCACCCTGTGAAATGTTCCGGGGTCGGGCAATTCGGCTTGGGTGTTATGTTGTTTTTGGGCGGGGTTTTGCCCAGCTTGGGCGAAGCTTCGCTGAAATTGATCCGGGGCCGGATGTCATGGCAAATCTCTGCCACCTGCGGCCCGGCATTCTTGCAGGCTTTCGCCACATTCCGCAGCTGTGCTGCGTGGCTATTTACGGGATGGATCGCGCTGATCTAGCTGGTTTTGAGGCACGGCATTGTCCGGCCAATGCACAAGGAGCAGTCTTTTGAAAATTGTCTATCTCGGCGTCACGCTGGGCATGCTGGCCGCGTGCCAGAGCACGTCTAACATTGTCCCCGCTTCGGTTGCACCGCCGCCCGGGCCAACTACGACCACCACAACAAGCACGCCGACATCTTCGCCATCGGTCAGCAGCACATCAACGCCAGACTCCGTTGATCGGGTCGCTTTTGCAGGGCTCTTGAACGACTCGCGATTGGCCAATGGCGCAGGGGCCGTTAGTTTTGACGCCCGGCTGGCCAATGCGGCGCAGGGCCATGCGGATGATATGCTGGCCAACAACTTCATGGGCCACACCGGCAGCGATGGATCAAGTGCCGGCGACCGCATCACTGCGGCGGGCTATAACTGGCGCACCTATGGCGAAAACGTTGCACGGGGGCAGGAGAGCGAAGAAGAGGTGATGACCGCCTGGACCAATTCCCCCGGCCACCACGCCAATAACGTCAATCCGAACTTCGAAGATTTTGGCATCGCCAAAGCAGGCAGCGGCAATAGCACCCGCTGGGTTCTGCTTTTGGGGTCCGAATTCTGATCGTCAGAGGTTAAACACACGGCTGGGGTGCAATTCCCCTGCCTTGAAGGTGCCAACAGCAACAGGCTGGCCCTCATAGCTTGCCCAGCACTCGTCGCCATATTCGAGGTCATGGGCGACAACCATGCCCGCGTTGCCATTTTTCAACCGGGTTTTCCCTTCGGGGGTGCATGTCACCTCGGGCAGATCTGTTAGACCTTCGGTGATTGGCCGCAGAAGGTCATCCAGTTCGGGCTGTTTGGCCAGCGCTTCGATCTGATCCAATGTCACCGCGCCAGCCACATCAAAGGGGCCAGACCAGACGCGACGCAATTCGCGCACATGGCCCAGGCACCCCAAGGTCGCACCCAGATCGCGGGCGATAGAGCGCACATAGCCGCCCTTGCCACAGGTCAATTCAAGAAGCACATGATCCGCGTCCTCGCGGTCCAGCATGATAAGGCTTTCAACCCATAGCGGACGCGCGGCCAGCGAAATGTCTTCTCCATCGCGCGCCAATTTATAAGCCCGCTGCCCATCGATTTTGACGGCTGAGAATTTGGGCGGCACCTGCTCAATGTCACCAACAAAAGCACCCAATGCTGCTTTGATGTCGTCATCGCTCGGGCGCAGCGCACTTTCGGCGATCACCTCGCCTTCGGTGTCATCGGTGTTTGTCGCCTGACCCAGCCGGACGGTAAATTCGTAACATTTCAGCGCATCGGTGATGTAGGGGATGGTTTTCGTCGCTTCGCCCAGCGCCACCGCCAAGAGCCCTGTGGCTTCGGGGTCAAGCGTGCCGGCATGGCCCGCTTTTTTGGCCCCCAGCGCCCAGCGCACCTTGTTGACAACGGCGGTTGAGGACAATCCCGCAGGCTTGTCGACAATCATCCAGCCTGAAATATCCCGTCCCTTACGTGTGCGCCCCATGGTGCCCTCATCACTCTGTCTGTCAGAAGCTGCCGCCTACCGAACCTGTCGCGGCGCGTCAATCGCCGCCGGCATCAGACACGACGCCAACGATCGGCCCGAGCCAGAACCCAGGATCGGATCGGCCGATTTGTGGCGCGTGCAACCGGCTGACCTTGCCGTCAAAATACAGCGCCTGAGGCAGCTTGAGCCTGTCTTTGAAAAAGCTGCCAAAGGCGTGGAAGGTCACGCTGTTTTCCGACTTCACAAACACCACGCGCTGACCATCGGTCGACGTGCCGACACCGTTGCGCACAAAGGCAGAGGTGCTGTCCGGCAAAAATCGCGGATGCAATGCGTCATCAATCACCAGCATCGGCCCGGATTGCGTCGCATAGGTGCAGTCCGGCTGTTCCGCGGCAAAGCGCAGGGTTTCAATCACATCTGCGCGTGCCTCGCGAATGCAAAAGACGCCGTTGGGCAACAAGCCGAAATTGCCGGGGCTGGCCTTGGTAAACAGGCGCTGTTCTTGATTGCCCTCAGCGATGTAGTAGCCCACCGGGGTGCGGTTGGGGTGATACATCCCGGCGTTCATGGCAAAGCGCAGGCTTTGGCCGTCCGGCAGAAACGCCTCAATCGCGTCAAACTGCCCAAGGATCTGCCCGGCGTCATCCTTGAGGAACAGCCTCAGATCTTCGCTGCCAGCGTCAACTTCGCAAACCGTGTAGCGATTGCTTTGGTGGGCCTCTTCGCGACAGTCCACGGCGCTGGCCAGGGACGCAAAGCTGCAAAGTGCCAGGGTGATCCCCAGCAGCAGTCTCACTCTTGGGCCTCGTCATCTGCCGCGAGATCGCGCTGCACCTTGGCGTCGCTGAACATCCGGCGCGTCGCGTCCATCTGGTCAAAGGTTTCATCCAGACGAAACCGCATTTCTGGCGTGTGCTTGAGGCCAAGCTTTTTGCTGATCATGCGCTTCAGCTCATATTCATTGCGGGCCAGCAATTTGATCACAACATCTTTGCCTTGGCCACCAAGCGGCAGCACATAGACCGTTGCAATGCGCAAATCGGGTGATGTGCGCACCTCGCCAACGGTGATTGACAGGCGGTTCAGGTCCGGATCATGGACCTCGCCGCGCATCAGGATTTCTGAAAGCGCTCGGCGAATGGTTTCGCCAACACGTAACTGCCGCTGTGATGGGCCGTCATGAAAATTCTTCTTTGCCATGGGTGTCACTTATGCCTTTTCAGAGCCTTTGCCAAGCGCCGCTGTTTGCAGTAAAGGCAGGACATACCCGTGATGGAGAGTGAGATGGAAGAGCTGCCAGGCATCGTGATTACCGGGGCATCGGGACGGATGGGCCAGATGCTGATCAAAACAGTTGCCGAGAGCGACAAAGCCCGATTGGCCGGCGCGGTTGAGCGCAGTGGCCATGCTTGGGTCGGCCAAGATATTGGCACCGCAATGGGCGGTGCGCCCTTGGGCGTCACCGTGACGGACAAGCCCCTGGAGGCATTCGCCAAGGCGCAGGCGGTCATTGATTTTACGGCGCCAGCGGCGACGCTTGCGTTTTCCAAACTCGCCGCGCAGGCGCGTGCTGTGCACGTTATTGGCACCACCGGGATGAGCGACGAAGAAATCGCCCAGCTTGAGCCAGCTTCGCATCATGCGGTGATCGTGCGCGCCGGCAACATGAGCCTTGGGGTGAACCTGCTGACACAGCTAACCAAAAAGGTCGCGGCGGCGTTGGATGAGGACTTTGACATCGAGATCATCGAAGCGCACCATCATCACAAAGTTGATGCCCCCTCGGGCACCGCGCTGATGCTGGGCGAGGCCGCCGCCGAAGGGCGCGGCGTGACGCTGGCGGATGTGCGCGACAGCGGGCGCGATGGCATCACTGGCGCGCGCAAACGTGGCGATATCGGTTTTACTGCCATTCGCGGCGGCGACATCGTCGGGGAACATGATGTGCTGTTTGCCGCCGCAGGGGAGCGCATTGTGTTGCGCCATCTGGCGACAGATCGCACGATCTTTGCGCGTGGCGCGCTAAAGGCCGCCCTCTGGGGGCAGGACAAAATGCCCGGTCAGTACGACATGATGGACGTGCTCGGGCTTTGAGCGCAGTTCAAACCGCATGAAAAAAGGCGCGTCCTAGGGCGCGCCTTTGTCGTTTCTGCTTCGTTGAACAGTTTAGCGGCCAAACCCGTGCATCCGGTGGGCCCACTGATATCCGATAATCATGCCTTTGATGCGCGGCAGCATCAGCAGCGAACAGATAATTGCGATGACCGACAGCGACAGCGCCATGAAAAGTGGGGAGGGGCGGTAAAGCTCCCACATGAATGTCAGCGCTAGGCCCATGATGTGGCCAACCACCAGAATGGTCACATACGCCGGGCCGTCATCCGCGCGGGCATGATGAAATTCTTCGCCGCAAACCGAACAGCTGTCTTCGATCTTCAGATAGCTGTGCAAGACATTGCCTTCGCCACAATTTGGGCAACGCATTTTCAGCCCCCGCAGAAGCGCGGGTTTCATTGCGCGGTGTTCCATCGTCTCAGTCATATCGCGTTCCTTGATACCATTGGAGGCAGGTAAGCCTCAAAAGGAGACCTGGCAATCCCAGCGCCTGCGACCAAGGCGCACGGGGTGGTGCTATGTCGCACGCTGCGAAATGCGATCATATCTCACAAGATCCGGTTTTGCCCGCAGCGTCAAAAATCGACGGCGATGCCCTTTTTTTCCCAGTCGCCATACCGCACGGGTTCCGGGCCATCGCGTCCACCCAGTTCAGGTGGCAAGTCCATCTCCTGCGCTTTGCGGCGGCGCTCTTCGGCCTCGGCGAGGGCGCGCAGCGCCGCTGGGGGCAGGTCTTGCGTTTCCTGTTTTGTATCGCTCATCTCGCGGCCTTTCCGGGGTTTCTTTCGCGTCGGGGCCTTGATATACGCCCCCGTCCGCCTTTGGACAAGAAAAACAGGAGCCTTCCCATGTCCCAGACCGGCGTTCAGGCGCGGCGCAGTGCGGTTTATCTGATGGATCAGATCCTGGGGGAGGGGCGGTTGCTGTCCGAATTGATCGCAACTGGGGCACTTGAAAAACTGCAACCCGCAGAGCGCGCGACGGCGCAGCGTCTAGCGCTGGATACCCTGCGCGGGATGGAGCGCGCGGACCGGATTTTGCAAAAGCACCTGAAAAAGCAGCCGCCGCTCATGGTGCGCAATGCCCTGCGTGTCGCCACGGTGGAGCTCTGCCAAGGTGGCGCGGCCCATGGGATCGTCAATAGCGCGGTGGAAATCGTCGGCCGCAATAAGCGGACCCAGTCGATGAAAGGGCTGGTCAATGCGGTGCTGCGCAAAGTCGCCGCCAATGGCGCGGAGATTTGGCCGACCCTGCGGGTGCCGCATCTGCCCGCATGGATTCGCGATCCACTGGTCATGGCCTATGGCAAGGATGTGGTCGCCGCTATGGAGGCCGGGCATTTCGCGGGCGCGCCGCTTGATCTGACCGCCAAAGGCGACAAAGCCGCGCTGCAACGCTCACTCGGGGGTGAGCTGCTCGAAACGGGCAGCGTGCGGTTGGCAGATGCGGGGCAGGTCTCGATGATGCCGGGCTTTAAGCGTGGCAGCTGGTGGGTTCAGGATGCGGCAGCAGCCTTGCCTGTGCAGATTTTGGCCCCCAAAGCCGGTGACAAGGTGCTGGAGCTTTGTGCCGCGCCAGGTGGCAAAACCATGCAGCTTGCGGCCATGGGCGCAGAGGTACGCGCGGTGGATGACAACCCGGCCCGGATGGAACGGGTGCGCGAAAACCTCAAGCGCACCAAACTGCCCGCAGAGCTGCACGTGGGGGATGCATTGGCCGAAAGCGGCACATGGCCCATGATCCTGCTGGATGCGCCCTGCTCGGCCACAGGCACCATTCGTCGCCACCCGGACCTGCCGCATGCCAAAGATGGTGCCGAGATCGGCGCATTGATTGACCTGCAGGCGCAGATGCTGGATCACGCGATTTCGCTGTTGGCCCCCGGTGGGCGTCTGGTGTTTTGCACCTGCTCGCTGTTGCCGGACGAAGGGGAATGCCAGATCGAAGAGGCCTTGGCGCGTCATGCCGGGCTGAGCATTGATCGCGACGCGCTGACCGTCCCGGGGGTGGACCCGGCCTGGATCACCGAAGAAGGTGGGCTGCGGCTGCGTCCGGATTACTGGGCGGACAAGGGCGGCATGGATGGGTTTTACATCGCTTGTCTGAAAAAAGACTAAGCCCCTGCGCGAAAATTTGCACAAACGTTGCGTGTTTCGATGTCAGTATGATTCAATCGGTGACAAGAATCCCTTTGCTGCGTAAAATCTGTTAAAACGCCAGCAGAGCGTAGAGGCAGAGTTGATGGTTAATCCAAACCGACCGGGGGTGCGATATGTGCGCGCCATGCATCGGGTGCATGCGCGCCTCAGCGCTCTGGCGCGTCCGGCCACCTGCTTTATGTCCACGCCAGAACCGCGCACCATTGGCGTATATGCCAAGGGGCGACAGCTTCTTGTCGGCAATTTTCTCTTTGCGGGGCATCTGATCGCAGCCCCCGACACCTCGATCTGGGATCTTGAGGCACCGGATCGCGAATTTGAACAGGATCTGCATGGGTTTGCATGGCTGGATGATCTGGCTGCTGTGGGCGATTCTGCGGCGCGCAAACGCGCGCAGCTTTGGGTGTGGCGCTGGATCGACCGTTTTGGTGGCGGGCGCGGCCCCGGCTGGACGCCTGAACTGACGGGCCGCCGTTTGATCCGCTGGATCAATCACGCGATTTTCCTGTTGCAGGGGCAGGACAAGGCACAATCGGAAGCGTTTTACCGCAGCCTCGGCCAACAGGTGATTTTCCTTTCGCGCCGCTGGAAAACCTCAACACCCGGATTGCCAAAGTTCGAAGCGCTGACAGGGCTGATTTATGCGGGCTTAGCGCTTGAAGGGATGCAAAAACATGTGGGCCCCGCGTTAAAAGCGTTGTCGCGTGAGTGCCGGGCGCAGATTGATGAGCAGGGCGGCATCGCCACGCGCAACCCAGAAGAACTGCTGGAAATTTTCACCTTACTGACATGGGCGCGGGCGGCGCTTGATGACGCCGAGCGGCCTGCGGATCGTGTCCATCAAACCGCGATCGAACGCATCGCCCCGACGCTACGGACCCTGCGCCATTCTGATGGAAGTCTGGCGCGGTTTCATGGGGGCGGGCGCGGACAGGAAGGCCGGCTGGATGCAGCGCTGGCAGCCAGCGCCATCAAGACGCGGCAAGCCGACGGTCTGGCGATGGGATTTGCACGCTTGTCCTCTGGGCGCACCAGCGTGATTGTGGACGCCAGCCCGCCGCCAACGGGGGAGCATTCGCTGAATGCCCATGCCTCCACCCTGGCCTTTGAGATGACAAGCGGGCGCCGCCCGGTGATCGTGAACTGCGGTTCGGGGGCCAGTTTTGGCGAAGATTGGCGCCGGGCGGGTCGTGCGACACCCAGCCATTCTACACTGGCCCTTGAGGGGTATTCTTCGGCGCGGCTCGGCGAAGGCGGGCAAAATGGCAGCTGGCGATCTGAGCAACTGATTGACGCGCCACGTGATGTGCCGATTCAAATGAGCCACGCCAGTGATGGGATGCGATTTGAAGGTGGGCATGATGGCTATCTGGCCACCCACGGGCTGACCCATGCCCGCATACTGGAGCTGACATCAGACGGCCGCGGCCTCGCCGGGGAAGACCTTTTGCTGGCGATGAAGGACACAGCCAAGCGCCAGTTTGATCGCGTGATGGACGCCCGCACCCTGCAGGGCGTGCCGTTTCAGGCCCGATTCCATTTGCACCCAGATGTTGACGCAGAGGTCGACATGGGGGGAAACGCGGTTTCGATTGCCCTCAAAAGTGGTGAGATCTGGGTGTTCAGACACGATTCAAAGGCGAAATTGGCGCTATCCCCGTCAGTTTATCTGGAAAAAGGCCGTTTAAAGCCCCGTGCAGCCAAACAGATCGTTTTATCTGGCGTCGCGATGGAGTATGCGACGCGCATCCGGTGGTCTCTGGCCAAGGCGCAGGAAAGCGCCATCGCCATCCGAGATCTGAACCGGGATGAGCTGGACCTGACACACTGATTTGGATTGCACTCCCATGACCGACCTTTACCCCATCCGCCGCGCGCTGATTTCCGTTTCCGACAAGACCGGGCTGATTGAGCTTGGCCAGGCGCTGACCGCACGTGGCGTCGAACTTTTGTCGACTGGCGGATCAGCCAAGGCGCTGCGCGATGCGGGGCTTGAGGTCAAAGATGTCTCCGAAGTGACCGGCTTTCCCGAAATGATGGATGGTCGCGTCAAAACCCTGCACCCGATTGTGCATGGCGGGCTGCTGGCCCTACGGGACAACGACGGTCACGTCGCAGCGATGGAAGAACATGGCATTGGCAAAATCGACCTGTTGGTCGTGAACCTTTATCCGTTTGAAGAAACCGTCGCCAAAGGCGCGGACTACGCGACCTGCATTGAAAACATCGATATCGGCGGCCCGGCGATGATCCGTTCTGCGGCCAAGAACCATGGCTTCGTGAACGTTGTCACCGATGTGGAAGATTACGAAGCGCTGCTGGCAGAGCTCGAAGCCAACGATGGTCAGACCACGCTGGCATTTCGCCAAAAGCTCGCGCAGATCGCATACGGTCGCACCGCTGCCTATGACACCGCCGTCAGCACCTGGCTTGCTGGCGCAATTGAGGTTGAGGCCCCGCGCCGCCGTTCGGTTGCGGGTACCATCGCCCAAACGCTGCGCTATGGCGAAAACCCGCATCAGAAAGCGGCGTTTTATACCGATGGGACCGGTCGCCCCGGTGTGGCGACCGCGATTCAGCATCAGGGCAAGGAACTGTCCTATAACAACATCAACGACACCGATGCGGCCTTTGAACTGGTGTCCGAATTTGACCCCGCCGAAAGCGCGGCCTGCGCCATTATCAAACACGCCAACCCGTCAGGTGTTGCCAAGGGCGCAACTTTGGTTGAGGCCTATAAGGCGGCGTTTGACTGCGACCGCACCTCGGCCTTTGGCGGCATTGTCGCGCTGAACCAGCCGCTGGATGCCGAAACGGCAACCGCTATTACCGAAATCTTTACCGAGGTGGTGATTGCCCCCGGCGCGAGCGACGAAGCCAAGGCGATCTTTGCCAAAAAGAAAAACCTGCGCTTGCTGACCACCGAAGGGCTGGCTGATCCGATGGAAGCGGCGGACACCATTCGCCAGGTTTCTGGCGGCTACCTCGTTCAGGACAAAGACAATGGCTATGTCGGGATTGATGATCTGAAGGTTGTCACCAAGAAAGCGCCAACCGAAGAGCAGCTGCGGGATCTGCTGTTTGCCTGGAAAGTCGCAAAACATGTGAAATCCAATGCCATCGTATACGTCAAAGACGCGCAGACCGTAGGCGTCGGCGCTGGCCAGATGAGTCGCCTGGATTCGGCGCTTATTGCCGCCACAAAGGCCGAGCGTATGGCCGAGGCGCTGGGGCTCGATGAATCGCTCGCCAAAGGCGCGGCTGTGGCCTCGGATGCCTTCTTCCCATTTGCGGATGGTTTGCTGGAAGCGGCGGCAGCAGGCGCGTCCTGCGTGATCCAGCCCGGTGGCTCTATGCGGGATGACGAAGTGATTGCAGCGGCGGATGAAGCAGGTCTTGCCATGGTCTTTACTGGCATGCGCCACTTCCGTCACTAAATATGCTATAAAGAGGCATCGGTCCGCGAGGCGCGCGGGCCGATGTCGGCACCCAGCAGAGACTCAGAAGGGTCCAGCCAGGGATGCGGGAGAGACCCGCGACAGCGTGCAAGGCGCGCGAGCAAAGAGGAACGGGCAATGAAACTCGTGTTTTGGGCAGGCTTCTGGGCCTTTATCGTCGATCAAGCCAGCAAGTATCTGGTGGTGCACGGTATGAACCTGCAAGAGGTCGGGCGCATTGAGGTGCTGCCGCCGCTTCTCAACCTTCATATGGCGTGGAATACCGGCATCAACTTTGGCCTGATGGCCAATAGCGCCGAAGCCGCGCGCTGGATCTTGGTGGCCATTGCGCTGCTGATCAGCGGCTTTGTCTATTACTGGATGCTCAAGGATCGGCCCGGCAGGCTGGGCCTGATTGCCGGTGGCATGTTGATCGGCGGGGCGCTGGGCAATGTGGTGGATCGGCTGCTGTATGGCGCTGTGGCGGATTTTCTTAACATGTCCTGCTGCGGCATCGACAACCCTTATGCGTTTAATGTTGCAGATATTGCCATCTTTGGCGGGGCGCTGGGCCTTGCGATTTGGGGCGGCAGCAAAAAGCAGGCGTGACGCCGGGCAGCGGATGGGTTAAAGCTGACGGAAACGGCAGGAGTGATGCAATGCGCATGTCGCGAGCGGTTATTTTTGGTTTGGCGCTTTTGGTTTCGGCTTGCGCAAACGAACGCGGGATTCGCGTGCTTTCCTCTGGGGACAATGGCCCGGATGAATTTGCCATTATCCCATCCAAACCTCTCAGCGCGCCTGAATCCTATGCCGCGTTGCCAGAGCCGACGCCCGGCGGCAGCAACCTGACCGATCAGAACCCGCGCAGCGACATTGCGGTCGCGCTGGGTGGACGCAACGATGGCCCCTCGGTGGATGGCAGTTACCCGTCCGCAGATGCGGCGCTGGTGTCATATACGGCGCGCCAAGGCAGCGGCGCGGGCATTCGCGAGCAACTGGCGCAAGAAGATGAGATTGTGCGCGGCCGGTTTGCCCGCTTTACGGGCTGGCGGCTTGCCAATCCGGATCGCTACAACGATGTCTATCGATTCTATCACCTCAATGCCTACCGCGAGCTGGCCCGCTGGCGCGCCCGCGGTGTGAAAACGCCCGCCGCCCCATCAAACCGATAATCACCTCACAAAGCCGTTGGATGGGTTGAAGACGCACAAATCGGGCGTAACTATCCCCATGTAACGCGAGAGGAGATGTGTATGCGCCGTTTGATGATGCTGGCCGGGGTATTTGCCCTGTCAGCCCTGCCCCTAAAGGCGCAGGAAATGGTCACGGATTTTGTTCTGGACAACGGGATGCAGGTTGTTGTGGTCGAAGATCACCGCGCCCCGGTTGTCATGCACATGGTCTGGTACAGGGCTGGATCCGCAGATGAACGGCCCGGCGTTTCGGGCGTCGCGCATTTTCTCGAACATCTTTTGTTCAAGGGCACCAAAACGCTTGAGCCGGGCGAATTTTCCAAAGTGGTGGCGGCCAACGGCGGGCGCGACAATGCCTTCACCAGTTTGGATTATACCGCCTATTATCAGCGCGTTGCCGCTGACCGGCTAGAGCTGATGATGCAGATGGAAAGCGACCGCATGGTTAATCTGCAACTGACCGAGGCCGATATCCTCACCGAACGTGACGTGATCATCGAAGAGCGCAACCAGCGCACCGAAAACAGCGCTGGCGCGCTGTTCCGTGAACAACGCAATGCGGCGCAGTTTCTCAACCATCGCTACGGCGTGCCGATCATCGGCTGGCGCCATGAGATGGAAACCCTCTCGCTTGAAGACGCACTGGACTATTACGAGACCTTTTATGCGCCCAACAACGCCATATTGGTCGTGGCCGGGGATGTGGACCCGGACGAAGTCAAAGCCTTGGCTGAAACCTATTATGGAGTCATCCCAGCCAATCGGGATTTGCCCGAGCGTATGCGCCCCCAAGAGCCGCCGCATACCTCGGCGCGGCGCATGGTGTTTCACGATCCGCGCGTTGCGCAAGAATATGTGACGCGCTCCTATCTTGCGCCAGAACGTGACCCGGGTGCGCAACAGGACGCCGCAGCTCTGGTGCTTTTGGCGCGGCTGCTGGGCGATGGCCCCAACTCCGTGCTTGCACGCGAATTGCAATTTGGCAGCCAGCAGGCAGTTTATGTGACCGCGTTCTACAGCGGCGTGTCGCTGGATGACACAACCTTTAACCTTGTGATCGTGCCGTCCGAAGGCGTCAGCCTGCAAGAGGCCGAAACCGCGCTGGATGCGACCATCGCAGCCTATCTTGAGGAGGGCATCGACCCGGAACATCTGGCCCGTATCAAACGCCAGATCCGGGCCGAGCAGATCTATGCCCGCGACGCAGCTGATGCGGTGGGTAACCGCTATGGTCGGGCACTGACCAGCGGTCTGACCGTCGAGGATGTGCGCGCCTGGCCCGATATTTTGCAGGGCATCACCGCCGAAGACATCATCGCAGCCGGCAATAAGATTTTTGAGATCAACAATTCCGTGACAGGCTGGCTCATGCGCCCCGAAGCGGGTTCGGAGGTGAGCCAATGATCCGCTTTGTCACCGTTTTTGCCGCACTGATGGTTGCGCTGCCACTGCGCGCCGAGATTGCCATCAAAGAAGTCGTCAGCCCTGGCGGCATCACCGCCTGGCTGGTGGAAGAGCATTCGATTCCCTTTGTCGCGCTTGAGCTGCGCTTTAAGGGCGGCGGCTCGCTGGATGCGCCGGGCAAGCGCGGCGCAACCAATCTGATGGTCGGTCTGCTCGAAGAGGGCACCGGCGAGATGGACGCGATGGATTATGCGCGTGCGGCCGAAGAGCTGGCTGCGGAATTTGAATATGACACTTTTGATGACTCGGTCATGATTTCGGCCCGGTTCCTGAGCGAATATCGTGACGCCTCGGTCGATCTTCTGCGCAGGTCTATTGTCGCGCCGCGCTTTGATGATGTGTCCATTGCCCGCGTCAAGGATCAGGTCATCGCCGCCATTCGCGCCGACGCCAAGGACCCTGATCGTATTGCCGGGCGCACCTTTGATGCGCTGGCGTTTGGGGACCATCCCTATGCCACGTCGCTGAACGGCACCGAGGCCAGCGTAACGGCGCTGAGCCGCGATGATATCTTGGCGGCCCATACGGGCGCGCTGGCGCTGGATCGCGTCTATGTCTCTGCGGTCGGTGACATCACCGCAGAAGAGTTGGGCCTGCTGCTTGACCGCCTTTTGAGCGGGTTGCCAGAGACCGGCGCTGCGCTGCCGGCAGCGGCAGAATATGCGCTGGAGGGCGGCGAGACCCTGGTGAATTTTGCAACGCCGCAGTCGGTCGCCATCTTTGGCCACGAAGGGATTGAGCGCCACGACCCGGATTTCTTTGCCGCCTATGTGTTGAACGTCATTTTGGGCGGTGGCGGTTTTGAAAGCCGGCTGATGACCGAAGTCCGCGAAAAGCGCGGGCTGACCTATGGGGTCAATACGTTCTTGATCCCCAAAGATCACGGGCAGCTGTATCTGGGCAGCGTCGCTTCGGCCAATGATCGCATTCGTCAGGCCATGACCGTCATTCGCGATGAATGGGCGCGCATGGCCGCAGAGGGGCCAAGCGAAGAGGAACTTGCCGAAGCCAAAACCTATCTGACCGGGGCCTATCCCTTGCGGTTTGATGGCAATGGCCCGATTGCGAACATCCTTGTGGGCATGCAGCTGGATGACCTGCCGATCGACTACGCCGCGACGCGCAACGACAAGGTCAATGCCGTGACGCTCGAGGATGTCAGACGGGTTGCGCAGCGCATCTTGCGGCCCGAAGATCTGCATTTTGTGATCGTGGGGCAACCGGAAGGGTAACACACAGATTGGCGGCGCGCCGCCAATCGTCATTTGCCCGGACCTGGATTTAGGCATAGCCTCTTGGCTGAGAGCGGGGAGGGCTCGCCATGATCAAGGATTTTGAAACAGACCGATTGCGCGTGCGCAATTGGGATACGGTGTTGCAGCAAGGGGCTGCGCCGCGCTGGCTTGAGGCGGACCTGGCAAAGCTGCTGACCGACGATGTGCTGCAATTCCTGCCGCCGCCCCTGCAGCTTTCAGAAGGGCGCAATCAGATTGCCGATTGGGTGTCGATGCAAACCGACGAAGGCGACACGTTTCTGGTGCAGGACCGCCATTCCGGGCGGGTGCTCGGCCTCTTGATCCTCGCGGATTTCAAAGACTCCTCTGGCGCGATCCAACTGCATATCGGGTATCTTTTTGCGCAGGACGCTTGGGGCAAAGGATATGCAACCGAGCTTGTCAAAGGGCTGATTGCTGCCGCGCCAATGGGGCAGAAGGTCACGCTTTTGGGCGGGGTCGGGCGCAATAATCCTGGCTCTGCAAAGGTGCTGCTCAAGGCTGGGTTTACGGTGGATTCTGACCTGTCGGATTCGGAGACAGAAATGTACGCCCTGCCCCTAGGCTAGGCGCGGACACTGGCTAGGCGCTGAAAATCGTCCCATTCCAGCACTTCGGCGCCGGTTTTGCCCAGCCCGCTATTCTGCGCGATGGCGCGGCCCAGGGTCTCAACCTTGATGCCGCGGTATTTGCGCAAGGGGCCCGCAAGCAACGGTGTCAATTTGGGCCAAAGCGCCAGAACAAGCGCTTGGCCGATGCCATATCGATTTTCAGGTGTCAGGATATTGCTGGGGTGAAACAGGCTGAGGCGTTCAAAGTTCATCGCTTTCAGTGCGGCCTCCAGCTCGCCCTTGCTGCGCAGATAAAACACGCCCGAGGTAGGGCTGGCCCCGACGGATGACAGCAGTTGAAACTGCGCGATGCCGGCCCTGTCGCAAGCGCTGCCAAAGGCAACCACTGCATCATGATCCACCCGCCGAAACTCTGCCCGGCTGACTGACGATACCGCCCCGACGCCCAATGTACAGATCGCCACAGAGTGTCCCGCCAAATGCTGCGCATAGCTGTCAGGATCTAATGGGTCGACATGATGCTCGGTGATCTTGTCGCTTTGCAGTGCTGTGAAAGGCCGCCGCGTCAATAGGGTGATCTGCGCGACATGATCCATCGCCACCAGTGCGCGCACCACCTCGGTGCCAACCGCGCCGGTGGCCCCGAGGATCACAATATGCAGCGGCGCTTTGGTCATTCGCCGTAGGGCACCCAGATATTTTTGACCTCGGTCGCGGCTTCGAGGAAAACGCGGCCTTCTCCATCTGGACCAGACCAGTCGCGGGTTTGGCCATTGTTGACCCAGGTGCGCTTGAGGTTGCCAGCGCTCGCCGCCTCGATCGCACCTGAGATATCGGAGGAACTAAAGCTCCAAACCGCATCCACATTCAGGTGATCCGCCAAGGTCTGCGCCAGCTCAGCGTGACTGCCCGAGAGAATGTTCACGACCCCCGCGGGCACATCTGAAGTTTCAAGCACCTGATAGAAATCAAGCGCCGCGAGCGGGAAGGCTTCGGAGGCGACAAGCACCACCCGGTTGCCCATCGCCATGGCGGGGGCCATCAAAGACACAAGGCCCAGCAGCGGGGCTTCGTCCGGGCAAATCGCGCCGATAGTGCCAACCGGCTCTTTCATCGCCAATGCCACGCCCCGGATCGGAACACCATGGACCTGGCCATCATATTTGTCCGCCCAGGCCGCATAGGTAAAGAGGCGCGATATTGCAGCGTCGACCTCGGACAGGCCGCTGCGTTTGCCGGTCAGCGCATCAATGCGCTTGCCAAATTCTTCGGCGCGCGCCGAGAGATTTTCTGCGATGTAGTAAAGGATTTGCGCCCGCAGATGGCCGTTGGTCTTGGACCAGGATTTTGCCCCAGCCGCCGCCTCAACCGCGTTGCGGATGTCTTTGCGGTTTGCAATGGGGGCCTGCCCCAGCAGCTTGCCGCGCGAAGAATAGATGTTCTGCGAATAGCCCCCATCCGGGCGCGCCTGCTTGCCGCCAATATACAGTTTGGCTGTGCGGTCCAGCGCGTCTATCGGCCCGTCATCGCCCTGAAACGGTTCAATCTGGCGCAGGGTTTTGATGTTGCCGATGGGTTTGGTGTAGGCTTCCAATCCTTCCCAGCCTCCTTCACGGCCAAATCCGCTTTCGCGCACCCCGCCAAAACCTGCGGCTGCATCAAAGAGGTTGGTGGCATTGACCCACACCACGCCCGCCGCCAGCTTGGGCGCAATATCCAGCGCAAGATTCACATTTTCGGTCCAAAGTGTTGCCGCAAGCCCATAGCGCGTGTTGTTGGCGATTTCGACGGCTTCGGCTGGTGTGCGGAAGGTCATGGCGCACAGCACGGGGCCAAAGATCTCTTCCTGCATCAGCTTGGAGGCTGTGGACAGCCCGGTGATCAATGTGGGCGGGTAAAAGCATCCCTCGGCTGGAAGCGCGCTGTCTGCCACAAAAACCTCGCCTTCGTCATTCGCGCTGACGAGATCGGTGATGGTCTGCAATTGCACAGGGTCCACGATCGCGCCGACATCAATGCTTTTGTCCAGCGGGTTGCCGATGCGGAGCCGCGCCATACGCGCGCGCAGTTTACGATAGAAAGTCTCGGCGATGCCCTCTTGCACCAGCAGGCGCGATCCCGCGCAGCAGACCTGACCCTGATTGAACCAGATCGCGTCCACCAGACCTTCGATGGCGCTGTCGATATCGGCATCTTCAAAGACGATGTAGGGGGATTTACCGCCCAACTCCAGTGTCAGCGCCTTGCCTGACCCGGCGGTGGCTTCGCGAATTTTGCGCCCGACCGAGGTGGAGCCGGTGAAGGCGATTTTGTCGATATCCGGGTGATTGACGATCATCTCACCCACAGCGCCGTCGCCGGTGACAATGTTGATAACCCCTTTGGGCACACCGGCCTGGCGGCAGATATCGGCAAAAAGCAACGCCGTCAGCGAGGTATATTCCGCCGGTTTCAACACCACGGTGTTGCCCATTGCCAGCGCGGGCGCGACCTTCCAGGCCAGCATCAACAGCGGGAAATTCCACGGAATGATTTGACCGCAGACGCCAACCGCCTCGCGGTCCGGCAGCTCGGCATCCATGAGTTGCGCCATGCCCGCATGGTAATAGAAATGGCGGTGCACCAGCGGAATGTCGATGTCGCGGCTTTCGCGGATCGGCTTGCCGTTGTCCAAGGTCTCCAGCACAGCAAAGAGCCGGCTGTGTTTCTGCACAAGGCGCGCAATCGCATATAGGATGCGCGCGCGGTTGTGACCGGGTAGGGCGGCCCATTTGCCCTGCGCGGCGCGCGCAGCGCTGACCGCGGCGTCGACATCGGCCTCTTTGGCTTGCGACAACTGGGCCAGAACTTCGCCATTTGCGGGGTTTTTGCTTTCAAACTCTCCGGTGGGCTTTGTGAAGTCCCCATTGATGAAATGCCCAAAGCCGGACCCTTGGTCGATCAACCAGGCCAGTGCATCCGCGGCAGATTCCGGGGCGGGGCCATAGTCCATGGTTTCGAATATCTCTTTGACGGTCATGGTATGTCCTTACCCAATCGCATGGCGGTGGCCCGCCGAGTATTTGCCGGTGACGTGATGTTCGAGCTGGCGTTCGATGTCACCCAAGAGCGAAGAAGCCCCAAAGCGGAACAGGTCAGGCGCAAGCCAGCGATCGCCCAGTTCATCTTTGATCAGCGCCAGATAGACCAGCGCGTCTTTGGCTTTGGAAATGCCGCCCGCCGGTTTGTAGCCGACGCGAAAGCCAGTGTGTTCGTAATAATCGCGGATCGCGCGGATCATGACCAATGACACCGGCAGGGTGGCGTTCACGGATTCCTTGCCTGTTGAGGTCTTGATAAAGTCGGCCCCGGCCATCATGCAGACCAGCGAGGCGCGCGCCACGTTGCGCAGGGTGCCCAGCTCTCCGGTGGCCAAAATCGCTTTGACATGCGCGTCGCCGCAGGCCTCTCGAAAGGCTTTCATCTCATCGTAAAGCGCCTGCCAATTGCCCTGCAGCACATGGCGACGGGTGATCACGATGTCGATTTCCTGCGCGCCAGCGGCCACGGATTGCCTGATTTCTTCGACCCGTAGTGCAAAGGGCGACAGTCCGGCCGGAAACCCCGTTGAAACAGCGGCCACCGGGATGCCCGAACCGTCGAGCGCTGTGACTGCCGTTTCGATCATATCGTGATACACGCATACCGCGCCGGTGGTCAGATCAGGTAGACCCAGCGTTTCCAAAAGATCGGCGCGCACCGGCTGTTTGGCCTTGGCGCAAAGCCGTTTGACACGCCCTTCGGTGTCATCCCCGGCCAGCGTGGTCAGGTCGATGAGAGAGAGGGCTTTCAGCAGCCATGCGGCCTGATGATCTTTCTTGACCGAGCGCCGGCCGGCAATTGTCCCGGCGCGGCGTTCAATGGCCGATGTATTGGCTTGGACAGAACGGACCCAGTCCAGATCAAGCGCCATACCGGGGTTGCGTGGCTCTATCGCCTGCGGCAGCTGGGCTGCGTCAGTTTTGGTGGAGGTGGTTTGCATGTCTCGCTCACATTCAGAACCCGCCCAAGCTGTCACGCGCGCCCCTATTTTTCAAGCGTTCACGCTGGGGAATTCTGGATTTTTTGACCATCTGGACAAAGTTAAGTTGCGAATAATTCTCAATTGCGTTGACTTGTTGCGAATAATTCTCATATTCATACTTAAGGAAAAGGATGGGTGACATGCGATTCTCTCGACGGGCCTTTGCAGCGGTCGCTGCGCTATTTTTGGCAATGCCAGTTGCAGCGGCTGAAAAGCTTTCGGTTGTGGCGACAACGGGCATGATTGCCGACGCCGCGCGTCAGGTCGGCGGCGATAGCGTTGAGGTGCGCGGTCTGATGGGGCCGGGTGTCGACCCGCATGCCTACCGGCAGACCCGCAGTGATATTGTCGCCATGACACGTGCCGATCTGGTGCTGTGGCATGGGCTGTATCTCGAAGCGCAGATGGAAGATTTTTTCCATGACCTTGCCAAGAAACGCACCGTTGTGGCTGTGGCCGAGGCGCTGCCCAAGGACAAGCTGCGTGGCCATGATGATTATGCAGAGAAATATGATCCGCATGTCTGGATGGACCCGGCGCTTTGGTCTGAGGTTGTTCTGGCCGTGCGCGATGCGATGATCGCGGTGCAGCCAGACAGCGCCGCGCAGTTCACAGCAAATGCCGACCGGCATCTGGAAGAGTTGAAAGCGCTGTCAGACTATGCCGATACAGCGCTTGCTTCGGTGCCGGATAAGGCGCGCGTTCTGGTGACGGCGCATGACGCATTTGGGTATTTTGGGGCCTCACATGGCTTTGAGGTCATGGGCATTCAGGGCATTTCCACGCAGTCCGAAGCGGGGCTGAACCGCATTGGTGAACTGGTGGACCTCTTGGTTGCGCGCGAGATTGCGGCGGTTTTTGTCGAAAGCTCGGTATCGGACCGCAACATGCGCGCGTTGATTGAAGGGGCGGCGGCCAAGGGGCACAAACTGTCCATCGGCGGTGAGCTGTTCAGCGACGCCATGGGGCAAGACGGCACCTATGAAGGCACATATATTGGCATGTTGGATCACAACGTGACTGTGATCGCCTCCGCCTTGGGCGGTGATGTGCCTGCGCGCGGATTGCATGGCCGCTTGAGCGCCGGATACTAGGAACGGACATGAATTTGAAACTGGCATCTGATTTGGGAACACCCCCCACCGAAGACCTCAGCGGCGTGCCGCTCGCAGTGCGCGGCATGACCGTGTCATATGGGCAAAAGCCAGCGGTCTTTTCCGTGGACATGACGATCCAGAATGGCTCCATGAGTGCGATCATCGGCCCAAACGGGGCGGGGAAATCGACGCTTCTGAAGGCCGCGCTTGGCGTGATCAAGCCGCTGGCGGGCCGGGTCTCGGTCTATGGCAAACCTCTAAAGAGCCAGCATCATCGCATCGCCTATGTGCCGCAGCGCGCCAGCGTGGATTGGGATTTTCCGACCCGCGTGATTGATGTGGTTCTGATGGGGCTTTACCGCGAACTGGGCCTGCTGCGCCGGGTCCGCACATCCCATATGGAAACCGCAATGGCCTGCCTGGATCGTGTCGGCATGACCGATTTTGCCGAGCGGCAGATTGGCCAACTGTCCGGGGGCCAGCAGCAGCGTGTCTTTCTGGCGCGGGCCCTGGCGCAGGGCGCGGATCTCTATTTGCTGGACGAACCCTTTGCAGGCGTGGATGCCGCGACCGAAAAGGCGATCATCGCTGTGCTGAAATCGCTCAAGGACGATGGCAAAACGGTTGTTGCGGTGCACCACGATCTGGCCACGGTCAGCGATTATTTTGATCAGGTCTTTTTGATCAATACGCGCAAAGTGGCCGAAGGGCCGGTTGCAACCACCTTTACCGCCGAGAACCTGAACGCTGCCTATGGCGGGCGTCTTGCCACCGCGCAGATCGACCGGCTCGCCGTCTCAGCGCTCTGATGCTGACGGAAGCGCTCACTCTGCAGCTTGGCTACAATGCCACGCTCGTGGCGCTGGGCGCGATGTTTCTGGGTGTCGCAGCCGGCGTGACCGGCACCTTTCTGTTCCTGCGCAAACGCGCCCTTGTCAGTGATGCGATCAGCCACGCCACCCTGCCCGGGGTAGGTTTGGCATTTATGATCATGGTCGCTTTTGGCGGTGACGGTCGCAATCTGCTGGGATTGCTGCTCGGCTCGGCCCTGTCAGCGAGTTTTGGTCTCTTGTGCATCGGCTGGCTGACCCGCCGCACGCGACTGGCCGAAGATGCCGCCATTGGCGCGGTGCTGTCGGTGTTCTTTGGGTTTGGCATTGTGCTTTTGACGATCATTCAAACCATGCGCGTGGGGCAGCAGGCGGGGCTGGAAGGCTTTCTGCTCGGCTCGACCGCTGGCATGTTGTGGAATGATGCGGTGATTATCGCGGTCGGCGGGGCGTTGACCCTGGCGGTTGTGATTGCGCTGCGCCGCCCGATGACGCTTGTGGCGTTTGACCCTGAATATGCTGCGGCGCGCGGGCTGAATGTTGCGCGTGTGGATCTGGCGATCATGGGGCTGGCCATGGCAGTGACGGTCGTGGGCCTGAAGATCGTTGGCCTGATCCTGATCGTCGCCATGTTGATCATTCCGCCTGTGGCCGCGCGGTTCTGGAGCGAGCGCACGGACCATGTGGCGCTGATTGCCGGCGGGATTGGCGGCGCATCCGCGTATATCGGGGCAGGGCTGTCGGCGGTGGCCCCGGCGCTGCCCACCGGGCCAATTATCGTCTTGGTCAGCTTTGCCACATTCCTCATCTCGCTTTTGCTCGCCCCGGGGCGGGGTGTTTTGGCAGCGGTGCTGCGGCATCGGCGGTTTCAGCGACGGGTGCATATCCGGCAAGGCTTGCTCGCTTTGGCGCAGGGACAACCGATTTACGAACGCTATACGCTGCGTCTTTTGCAGCGCGCCGGACTTGTGGAGGCGGACGGGGTGGCGACCGAGACCGGGCGTGCCCGCGCCGCCAAAGCCCTGCGCGATGAGGCCCGCTGGGCGCTTGTGCGGTCTGATCAGGCACTGGAGGGGGCGGCGGCGCTATATGATGGGCTGCGCGATCTGGAGACCGTGCTGACGATGGATCAAATTACTGAAATCGACAGGCGCATCGGCGCGCCGCAGGGCGTTGCACTATGATGGGTGAAGAATTCGTTTCCCTCAGTTTGACGCCGCTGCTGATTGGCGTCTTTGCGGCCATTGCCTGCGCGTTGCCCGGCAATTTTCTACTGTTGCGGCGGCAGGCGCTGATTGGGGATGCCATCAGCCATGTGGTCCTGCCCGGTATTGTCGTGGCTTTTCTGGTGACAGGATACGTGTCGGCCTGGCCCATGATGCTGGGCGCAGCGGCGGCATCGCTGCTGGCGGTCGGGCTGATTGAATTGATCAAACGTCTGGGCCGGATAGAGCCGGGCGCGGCAATGGGCGTGACGTTTACCGCGATGTTTGCAGGCGGGGTGCTGTTGCTGGAGCAGACTGATACCTCTGCCGTGCATCTGGATGTCGAGCACGCGCTTTACGGCAATCTGGAAAGTCTGATTTGGCTGGATGCCACAGGCTGGCGCAGTGTTCTGGATCCGCAGGCGCTTGCGGGCGTGCCCGATGAGTTGCCGCGCATCTTTCTGACGCTGCTTGCCGTCATCGCCTTTATGCGCCTGTTCTGGCGGCCCCTGAAAATCGCAACATTTGACACCGGGTTTGCGCAGTCGGTGGGCGCGCGGCCAACTGCAATGGGCCTGGCGCTGGTGGTGGTTGCGGCGGTTGCCGCCGTCGCCGCGTTTGATGCCGTCGGCTCGATCATCGTGATCGCCATGTTCATCTGCCCCCCCGCTGCGGCCCGGTTGATGACCAACCGGCTGGAGCGTCAGATCACCTGGAGTGTCGTCTTCGCGACGGTTTCGGCGGTGCTTGGCTATGTGTTGGCAGGCTATGGGCCGCTCTGGCTTGGCGCGGACCATGCCGTCAGCGCGGCCGGTATGATTGCCACGGTCTCGGGCATCATCCTGGCAATGGCAGCGCTATGTGCCCCCCAGCGCATGCGCAGCGGTGCGCCCGCCAACTGACATCAGTTGGTGGCCAGCGCCTCAAGATTGTAGCCGGTGAATTCCTTGACCGTCCGCATGCTGAGCAGGGTTTTCATCTGCTGCACAGCCGGGAGGTCCGCAAGGCGATCACGGTGCAGCCGCTCAAAATCGGCCGGGTTGGTGGCCGCGACTCGGATCAGAAAATCAAACTCGCCTGAAATCAGGTGACATTCGAGCACATCGTCCATTTTCATCACGGATTCTTCAAAGGCATCCAAGTCCTCGCGCCGATGCGAAACGAGCTTTACCTCGATAAAAACCTGAATCTCGATCCCCAGCTTTGCACGGTCAAGTTGTGCTGAATAATGGGAAATCCTCCCATCACTCTCCATCATTTTCACTCGGCGATGGCACGCAGAGAGCGACAGGCCAACCTGTTCTGACAGGCGTCCCATCGAGATTTGGCTGTTTTTTTGCAGAATGGAAAGAATCCTGCTGTCTATCCTATCCATAGGAATATTTCTCGTTTTATCTGAATTTTTGCTGCGTAATTCCAAATATTTCTCAAAAATACGCCAACTTCAAGAACTATTGCCTCTCTTGACAATGTAGGTTGTTGTCGCGTCAGTTTGACGCGCAACAATAAAAAAGATCGGGAGTGACACATAATGTCCGAAAAATACGTCGTCGGTTTTGACGGCAGCCAAGCCGCCGAGCGCGCGCTTGCATTCGCTGTGGACCATGCCAAAGCAACCGGGGGATCTGTCGTGATTGCCCATGTTCTGGAATGGTCGCCATATTCCTTCCTGACACCAACTGAGCTTGAAGAACGCCACAAGCGCCGCTCAGAAGAACTGGATCGCGCTGAAAAAGCGCTGATGAAGCCAGTGGTGGATGGGCTTGCCGGGAGCGGCGTGACCATCGAAACCTCTATCAAGTACGGCCATATTGCAGAGCAGTTGGGCAAAATTGCCGAAGATGCCGGCGCCAGCCAGATCGTCATCGGACGCAACGGCCACAGCGGCATTGGCAGCCGCCTGTTTGGTTCGGTTGCCGGGTCGCTCGCGCAGACCTCGCCGGTCGCTTGCACCATCGTGCCATAATAATTGACAGGGACAGACAACATGAAATCCGTGTTCTCGCGTGCAGCCGTAGCTGCAGCCGCGCTATCCATGGCAAGCTTGCCAGCATATGCGCAATCCATCGACGAAAAAGTAAATGAAGTTTTCGCAAACTCCACCGGCTGGTTCGTCAGCCTGATCTTTAGCCCATTCCCCGGGACATCTTTCCCTTGGATCGTGGCGTGGCTGGTGATCGCAGCAACTGTTTTCACACTCTACTTTGCTTTCATTCAGCTGCGCGGCTTTCGCCACGCGATCTCGCTGGTGAAAGGGGATTATTCTGACCCGAATGACGCGGGTGAGGTTAGCCACTTCCAAGCGCTTGCAACCGCGCTGTCCGGGACCGTGGGTCTTGGCAACATTGCTGGTGTGGCCGTTGCGGTTGGCATCGGTGGCCCGGGCGCAACCTTCTGGATGATCCTGGCGGGTCTGATGGGCATGGCGTCCAAGTTCACCGAATGTACGCTCGGTGTGAAATATCGCAATGAATACCCAGATGGCACCGTCTCCGGTGGCCCAATGTACTATATCACCAAAGGTTTCGCAGAGCGCGGCATCCCAGGTGGCAAGCCATTGGCCATTCTGTTCGCGATCTTCTGTATCCTCGGCGCATTCGGTGGCGGCAACATGTTCCAAGCGAACCAGGCGCACGCACAAATCACCAACGTTGTCGGTGACTACCCAGGTGTGATCACCGGCGTGATCTTTGCAGCCGTTGTGTTTGCTGTGATCGTTGGCGGCCTGAAATCCATCGCAAAAGTGACCGAAAAAGTCGTGCCTTTCATGGGCGTGATGTATGTGGCCACGGCGCTGGTGATCCTGCTGATCAACTTTGACCAAATTGGCTGGGCCTTTGGTCAGATCTTTGAGGGCGCCTTTACGGGTCTGGGTGTTGCTGGCGGTATGGTCGGCGCGCTGATCCAGGGTTTCAAACGCGCGGCCTTCTCGAACGAAGCGGGCGTTGGGTCTGCGGCGATTGCACACTCTGCGGTCCGCACCAAAGAGCCAATTACCGAGGGCTATGTGTCCCTGCTTGAGCCGTTCATTGATACCGTTGTGATCTGTACCATGACGGCTTTGGTGATCATCATCACCGGCCAGCTGATGATTGATCCAGCAACCGGCAACTACATGCTGAACGAAGCGGGCACAGCAATTGCAACCGTTGACGGCAACGGCGGCGTGGCGCTGACCTCTGCGGCCTTCTCGTCGGCCTTTGGTGGCTTCCAGTACATCCTGGCGTTGGCCGTGATCCTGTTCGCGTTCTCCACCATGATCTCTTGGTCCTACTACGGTCTGAAAGCCTGGACCTTCCTGTTCGGTGAAAGCAACGGCTCCCAGCTGTTCTTCAAGGTTCTGTTCTGCATCTTCGTGATCATCGGGGCCTCTGCATCGCTTGGCCCAGTCATCGACTTCTCCGATGCGGCGATCTTTGCGATGGCGGTTGTGAACATCATTGGTCTCTACTTCCTGATGCCAATCGTGAAGCGTGAACTGGAGGGCTACCTTGGTCGCCTGAAGTCCGGTGAAATCAAGAAATTCACCACACCAGCTGAATAAGTTTCACTGAAAATCACTATGGAAAAGGCCGGGGCAACCCGGCCTTTTTTCTTGTTTTGTTCTCTTCTGAATGCGGTGGCAGAATCGGCGGTGGATGTGCTAGATTTGGCGGTATGCTAAGTGTTGACCCCAAAATAAGCGAAAATCAGCCCGTAATCCGCCAGTTGGACGACGGGGCGATCAACCGCATTGCAGCGGGGGAGGTTGTCGAGCGTCCAGCCAGCGCCGTCAAGGAGCTGGTCGAAAACGCCATTGACGCTGGCGCACGCCGCATTGAAGTGGCGATTGCCGATGGCGGCAAGACGCTTATTCGGGTGACGGATGATGGCTGCGGCATCTCGCCAGCGCAATTGCCTCTTGCCCTGTCGCGGCATGCAACCTCGAAAATCGACGGCAGCGATCTGCTGGATATTCACACCTTCGGCTTTCGCGGCGAGGCCTTGCCCTCGCTTGGTGCGGTTGGGCGTCTGTCGATCACCTCGCGGGTTAAGGGCGACGGCGCGGCCACGATTTCGGTGGCGGGTGGCAAAATGTCAGAAGTCAAACCAGCCGCTCTTAGCGCGGGCACAATTGTAGAGCTGCGCGATCTGTTTTACGCGACGCCAGCGCGGCTGAAATTCATGCGCTCTGATCGCGCCGAAAGTCAGGCCATCAGCGACGTTATCAAACGTCTCGCCATGGCCGAGCCTTTCATCGGTTTCACCCTGCGCGACGTGACCGGGGGCGGCGATGGGCGGATCACCTTTCGCGCCGATGCGGAAACGGGCGATCTGTTTGACGCGCTGCACGGGCGTCTGGCGCGCATCTTGGGCAGCGAATTCGCCGAGAACGCGCTGCGCATTAATGCTGACCGCGACGGACTGCGCCTGATTGGTTATGCCGCCTTGCCGACCTATTCGCGCGGCTCTGCCGTAGCGCAGTATCTGTTCGTCAATGGCCGCCCGGTCAAAGACAAACTGTTGGTGGGTGCCCTGCGCGGGGCCTATTTTGATTTCCTGTCGCGGGATCGGCACCCGGCGGCGGCGCTTTTCATCGACTGCGATCCGCAGCTCGTGGACGTGAACGTGCACCCGGCCAAATCCGAAGTGCGGTTCCGCGATCCGGGGCTGGCGCGCGGGCTGATCGTTTCGGCGCTGCGCCATGCCTTGGCTGAGGCGGGGCATCGCGCCTCAACCACCGTGGCGGGGGCAACGCTGGGGGCGATGCGGCCAGAACAGCGCGGCGCAGCACCGATCTATCAGATGGACCGCCCGTCACTGGGCGCAAGAAGTGCAGCGTTTCACTCTCAGGCACCGGACCCGACCGGGACTTTCAATGCGCGCTTTCCAGACGCCCCGGTGGAAATGCCCGGCTTTGCCGAGGCCGGGGCCGGCCTGTCAGGCCGCGTTGATCCGATCACTGACGACGCGCAAGAACAGGCCGAGGACTTTCCGCTGGGCGCAGCGCGCGGGCAGGTGCATGAGAATTACATTATCGCCCAGACCGCAACCGGCATGGTGATTGTGGATCAGCACGCCGCGCATGAACGCTTGGTCTATGAGCGGCTCAAAAAGCAGATGGCCGAAAACGGCGTCGCCGCCCAGGCGCTGCTGATCCCCGAAATTATCGAACTTTCCGAAGGCGACGCTGCACGCCTGTTGGCGGTGGCGGATGATCTGGCCAAATTTGGCCTCGGGGTCGAAGCATTTGGCGGCGGAGCCGTGGCCGTGCGCGAAACCCCGGCCATTTTAGGCGAGGTGAACGCCCGCGCGCTGGTGCTTGATATCCTGGATGAGATCGATGATCAGGGCGAAAGCATGCTGGTGCAGGCCAAAATCGAAGCCATCCTAAGCCGCGTGGCCTGCCATGGCTCGATCCGTTCGGGGCGCCGCATGCGCGCCGACGAAATGAACGCGCTTTTGCGCGAGATGGAAGCCACGCCGCATTCTGGCCAATGCAACCATGGCCGCCCCACATATGTTGAACTCAAATTGGCCGATATTGAACGGCTGTTCGGACGGAGCTGATGGATTTTTCTGATCCGCAAATTCAGATGTATGTGCTGATCGGCGCGGGCATTCTGGTCGCCGCCATCTTGCTGATGCTGCGCGCTGTGTTGCAGCAATCATCACTCTCTGCGCACCAGATGGACGCGCTCGGACAACGTGTTGGGCAGCTGTCTTCGGGACAGGACCAACTGGGCGGCAGCCTTAGCAATGTGGCCCAGAACCAGACCATTGCGCAGACTCAGTTGACCAATCTGATGGAACAGCGCCTGGGCGAAGTGCAATTGAACCTGCATGAAAACCTGTCCGCCGTGCAACGGCGTACCGGCGAAAACCTTGCGAAGATGCAGCAGCAGATGACCGACAATCTGGCCGCGCAGCAGCTGAAACTGCAGGAAAATCTGGCCGATATGCAGCTGCGGACTAACCGTTCGCTGGCGGATTTGCAGGAAAAGCTGAACCACAGCTTGTCCGGCAACGCCAAGCAAACGGCAACCTCTTTGACCGCCTTGCAGGAGCGTCTGGCCACCATCGACAAGGCGCAGGAA
The DNA here is from genome assembly GCF_028369055.1 of Cognatishimia sp. SS12. Lineage (GTDB taxonomy): Bacteria > Pseudomonadota > Alphaproteobacteria > Rhodobacterales > Rhodobacteraceae > Cognatishimia. The sequence continues at coordinate 440,991 of NZ_JAQNCZ010000002.1, forward strand.
AACATCACCAAGCTGTCCGGCGATGTGCTGAGTTTGCAGGACATTCTGTCAAACAAACAGACGCGCGGGGCCTTCGGCGAAATCCAGCTACATGATATCGTCAGCAAAGCTTTGCCGCGCGACAGCTATGCCATCCAGCATTCTCTCTCCAACGGGCGCCGCGCCGACTGTCTCGTGCATTTGCCCAACCCGCCCGGCCCGATTGTGATCGATAGCAAATTCCCGCTAGAGGCCTATGAAAAAATGCTCGCCTCGCAGACTGAGGCCGAGTTGAAAGCCGGCATTCAGATGTTCCGCACCTCGGTACGCAAACACATCAAGGATATTTCAGAACGCTATATCCTTGAGGGCGAGACCGCCGACGGCGCGCTGATGTTCCTGCCGTCAGAAGCGATCTATGCCGAATTGCACGCCAAGTTTCCGGATCTGGTGCAAGAAAGCTTTACCGCCCGCGTCTGGATCGTGTCGCCCACCACCTGCATGGCGACGCTCAATACCATGCGCGCCATTCTAAAGGATGCGCGCATGCGCGAGCAGGCGGGGGAAATCCGCAAGGCGCTGAAAAACCTACACCGGGATGTCGAAATCGTTGGCGAGCGTGCGGGCAAGCTTGAAACGCACCTGCGGCAGGCGGGCGAGGATGTCAGTGGTATTCTCACCGCGGCATCCCGGGCCGGCAAACGCGCGCATCGGCTGGACAATTTCGATTTCGAAGAGATCGCGCCCGACCCCGAAAATGTGGTTCCACTGGCAAAGCAGCCCGGCGAATAAAAATGTGCTAAACTGCGCAACATAATCGTAGAGGGAGAGGAACGATGCGAGGTGTTGCACTTTGGTTTGTAGGTTTGGGCACGGTGTTTCTGTTGCTCGGCATGGTCTGGGGTATCCAGATGTCAGCGACGCAAAATCATATACTGTCACCGGCCCATGCGCATTTGAACTTGGTCGGTTTTGTTTTGATGAGCGTGTTTGGTCTGTTCTATCACACGGTGCCGGCAGCCGCGGATAAGGCGCTCGCGAAACTGCATTTTGCGCTGTCCGCCGGGGCGGTCATCATCATGATCCCGGGCATCGTGATGGCGATCAACCAAACCGGGGAAACCCTGGCCAAACTTGGTTCGGTCTTGGCTGTGCTGTCGGGTCTGGCGTTTCTCGCTGTGATCGTCACATCTCGCTCAAGAGTGTAAAGTCACCGGTAATTGAGCAGGATCAAAGCGGGGATGTGCTAAACTCCGACATGTTGGCGCTGTGAAAGGAGCCGAACATGTTGGAAATCACCCCCCGCCAAGTGGCGCAGGTTGTTCTGATGGGGCGAGAATTGGATCGCGCCGAAGGGGAGCTGCGCGGGTTTTTCGAACGCCTGAATGAAGATGCACTGACAAGCCTTGTCGCAATTATGTGGATCGGGCGCGAAAGCTTTGAGCCCGAGGATCTCGCCGAAGCGCTGGAGACCGCGCGCGCCGAACAGACGACGCCATCGGTGGATTATCTGCTTGGGACGCCGCATCTTTCAGATCATCTTGAAAACGGTATGGACGCGCTTGGAATATCGCTCACAGATGCCGAGGATGATTTGATGAGTGGTCACTGACCCACATCTGGCCCTAAGTGCCGGGCGGCACACGTGGGAAAAGAACTGGCGCGGTGACGCGCCAGTCAAGTTTCACGAGGTTTTAGAGCTTTTCGGTGAGTTCCGGCACGGCTTCAAAGAGGTCGGCGACGAGGCCGTAGTCGGCGACCTGAAAGATCGGCGCGTCTTCGTCCTTGTTGATCGCAACGATGATCTTGCTGTCTTTCATCCCGGCCAGGTGCTGGATCGCGCCGGAAATGCCGATGGCGATGTACAGCTCCGGCGCGACGACCTTGCCGGTCTGCCCGACTTGCAGATCATTGGCCGCATAGCCTGAATCCACCGCCGCGCGCGAGGCCCCCACCGCTGCGCCGAGTGTATCGGCCAGCTTTTCGATCAGCGCAAAATCCTCTTCAGATCCGACGCCGCGCCCGCCAGAGACAACGATGCCTGCTGAAGTCAGCTCGGGCCGGTCGCTTTCTGCGACCTTGTCTTCCACCCATTCGGACAGGCCGGGGTTTTCGGCGGCAGGGATGCTCTCAACAGGGGCTGCGCCCCCCTCGCCCGCGGCCTCAAATCCGGCGGTGCGGAAGGTGATGACCTTTTTGGCGTCCGAGGTTTGCACGGTCTGAATCGCGTTGCCGGCATAGATCGGGCGCTCAAACGTATCGGCGCTGACAACCGCCGTCACATCCGAGAGCACCATCACATCCAAAAGCGCCGCAACGCGCGGCAGGATGTTTTTCGCATCCGTCGTCGCCGGGGCCACGATATGCTCATAATCGGCCGCCAGGGACGCAATCAGCGCCGCCGTCGGCTCCGCCAGACGATGGCCCAGGGCGGCATCTTCGGCCACCAGAACCTTGGTCACGCCGTCGATCTTGGCGGCAGCGTCGCCCGCGGCCGCCGCAGAGGCACCCGCCGCCAGAACAGTGACATCGCCCAGGGCCTGCGCCGCAGTCACAGCCTTTGCAGTGGCATCCAGCGCCAGCGCGCCATCGGTGACTTCAGCCAAAAGAAGTACAGCCATTACACCGCCCCCGCGTCTTTGAGTTTCTCAACCAGCTCATCCACTGAGCCGACTTTGATCCCGGCAGAGCGCTCTGCCGGTTCTGCCGTTTTCACCACGCTGAGGCGCGGGGTCACATCCACGCCCAGATCGGCAGCGGTCTTTTCCTCCAGCGGCTTTCTCTTGGCCTTCATGATATTGGGCAGCGAGGCGTAGCGCGGCTCGTTCAGGCGCAAATCAGCGGTGATGATCGCGGGCAGTTTGACCGAAATGGTCTGCAGGCCGCCGTCAACTTCGCGGGTCACTTTGGCGGTCTCACCGGCGATTTCAACGCCGGAAGCAAAGGTCGCCTGCGACCAGCCCAGCAGCGCCGACAGCATCTGGCCGGTGGCGTTCATGTCGTTGTCGATCGCCTGTTTGCCGGCAATCACCAGACCGGGCTGTTCTTCTTCCACCAGCTTGGCCAGGATCTTGGCCACGGCCAGCGGCTCGATATCCTGATGCACGTCATCGGCCGCCACCACCAGAATGGCGCGGTCTGCGCCCATCGCCAGCGCCGTGCGCAGGGTTTCCTGCGCCTGCTTCACGCCGATGGACACCGCGATCACCTCCTCGGCCTGACCGGCCTCTTTCAGACGGATCGCCTCTTCCACCGCGATCTCGTCAAACGGGTTCATCGACATTTTAACATTGGCGAGATCAACTCCGCTGCCGTCCGCTTTCACGCGAACCTTCACGTTGTAGTCAATCACGCGCTTGACAGGTACCATGACCTTCATTGCGTTTCTTCCTTTGGAGTTTTGTGTCTCTGCTATGCGAGTTCGATGGAGCGATCGTGCGCAGCCTTGAGCGTTGCGGCGGCCAGATTTTGCAGCGCTTCATCTTGCGCCATCGCCATCAGGCCCGCATGGGTCGTGCCATTGGGGCTGGTGACGGTTTCGCGCAGATGGGTGGGGTCGGCCGTTTGTTCGAGCAACCGGCCCGCGGCAACAACCGTGCCAATGGCCAAATCGCGGGCGACATCTGCCGGAAGCCCCATGGACTTGGCTGCCTCTGTCATCGCCTCACACAGCGCAAAATAATAGGCAGGGCCGCTGCCCGACAGCGCCGTGACCGTGTGCAACTGCTCTTCGTTTTCAAGCCAGGAGAACACACCGAAGGAGGCAAAAAGCGCTTCGATGAGCGCTTTCTGATCGGCTGTGACCGCTGGGTTGGCAAAGCCCGCGCTGGCCGAGTGGCCCACCATCGCGCCGATATTGGGCATAATGCGCACTGCCGCATCGGTGTTCTGAGCAGCACCCGCGATTGTGTCGGTGGCAATGCCGGCAGCGACCGAGGCGAGGACCGTTTGCCCGGTGATATGGGGCGCGACCGAGCGGATCGCGTCGGCGACCATTTGCGGCTTGGTGGCGAGCACAAGCGCGTCCGCCACAATGCCTTTCGGGATCGCGCCGGCGTCCTTGTAATAAGAATAGGTCTTGCCCGGTACAGGGGCCTCGACCAGCTCATCCAGAACAGGTTGGTTGTGCGGGTCCACCACGATCAGGTTGACCGGCATTTTCAGTGCGGTCAGCCAACCGCGCAGCATCGCGCCGCCCATGCGGCCCGCGCCAATAAGCAGGATGGTTTTCATCACGATCCCCTACAGAATGCCACGGTTGCCCGCGCGGAGCTTGGCCATAAACGCATCGTCATCATACCGCTGCATCGAAAACTTCCGCGCATAGCTTGGCAGTTCCGCGCCTGCGACCCATGCGGCCGTCAACTCGCCAGAGCCGGTCGCCGCCATGGTGCCATAGCCCGACAGCGCCGCGTTCATAAAGACCCCTTCCGGGCCCATCTGACCAATCAGCGGCCAGTTTTCTTCGGTCATCGCGTAATAACCACCATAGTGGTGCATGGTGCGGGGCAGGTTGTCATAATAGGCCTTGAGCGACGGGTTCAGCCGCGCAGCACCGCGCAGGACGATCTCGGGGAAATTGTCCATCAGTTCGGGTGTCCAGCTGGCGCGTGACGGTTCATGGTTGAACGCCCAGCCGAGTTTCAGCCAAGTGCCGCCGTCGCCGCCATCTGGGCGGCAATGGATGCAGCCCGGCATGTCTTCGGCCAGCCATCGAAATTCTGGTTCCTCAAGCAGCATCTCGCGTTCTTCGTCGGTCCAGTCGATCTTTTGACCGTCAAGATCAATGGAGAATGGCATATCGCGCGGGATCGCATTTTCGCGGTCGTCAAAGGCAATTTTTTGCTGGAAGGTGCAGCGAATTGGCAAGGACACGCCCAGCATTTCGCCGATTTCTTTGGCAAACGGACCGGCGGCATTCACGATTTTGTCGGCGTGGACAACCTTGGTGTCCCCGCCGCTCAGCGCGACCTGATATCCATCGTTTTGGTCAATGCCCTCGACAGTGCCGATGATGCGCACGGCCCCAACCTCTTTGAGGTATTCGAGCATGTACATGCCGAGCTGCTGGCCGCTGATGTCACCGCCGCGACGGATGTGGATGATGGTCTGCACGTCCTGCGCGTAAGAAGGGAAGGTGGCGCGGATGAGATCTTGGTTTTGCAGAATATCGACGCCGTCCGGCACCCCTTCCCAATCGGGTTTGATTGGGCGCTGGTAGGTCGGGGCTGCGGCGTCGCTATGGTATCTCAGCAGGCTGCTCGCGCTGTCCCCCAGACCATCGTGCAATTGTGATACCAGTTCATCAATATTGGTGTTGCGCGTGACCAGAGCATAACCACGGCGGTTCATATTGATGCGATTGCCGCTGTCGCGCGCAACCTCTTCCAGCAGGTCGATCGAGCGGTTGGTGAAATCGACCATTTCGGGATGTGGCCACCAATTGCGGTAATTCTCGCCGGATTGCGCCGAGGTGAATTCCATTGGCTGGCTGCGATCGATCAGGGCAATATTGGTGATGCCGTGGTTTTTTGCCAAGTAATAAGCGGTCGAGATCCCGATGATCCCAGTGCCTATGATCGCAACGTCGAATTTTGAGTGTGGTGACATGTCTCGAGTACCGGTTTGTGGTTTGGCGATTCTTTATGGGTGGCGGCACGTGCACGAAGCAGGACCGACGCACCCGGGGGCGAGGTTGGGCATAGTTTCCAGGTCATGAGTCGCAGCTTGGTCGGCCGAGGCTTTGCCAAAGTGCGTGCTGTCCAACGTTTTGAAAGTGTTGTTCATTTCTTACCTGAGTTGGTTGTCAAAGAGCATTGGTTCCATGCTTGGGTCCTCTTTGCGTATCCCTTATTGACAAAATGGTATCCGATTTGCAAGAAGGGAACCCAATGGAGATCGCATGACAGAAGAAATGCAGAGCGTCGCACAAAGCGCCGCGGCGCCAATCTACCGGGCGCTGAAGGCGTCTATCTTGGCGTCGGACTTGCCGGCAGGTCGCGCTTTGCGTCAAAGCGAGATCGCAAAACAATTTGGGGTCAGCAAAGTGCCCGTGCGCGAAGCGCTGCAAAAGCTTGAGGCGGAAGGTTTTGTGCTGCTCTTGCCAAACAAGGGGGCTTTTGTCCGTGAAGTGCCCGCCGAAGAGGTTCTGGACCTCTTGGACATCCGGGCCGCGCTTGAAAGCCAGGCGGTGGAAAACGCCGTACCTCAAATGATTGAAACTGATCTGCAGGCCTTGCAAGCCAACCTAAAGGCCTATTCCGAAGCGCCGGATATTCCGGCATGGAGTCAGTTGAATCTTGAATTTCACCGCATGCTTTGCGAGCCCTGCGGCAATACCCAGCTGATGCTGATGCTGGAAGATATCCAGCTGAGAATTGGCCCATTTTTGCGGCTGACCGTGACCGAAGCCAGCGGCATGGAACGACCGCGGCGTGATCACGACCTGATCGTTCAGGCCTGCCTGAGCGGGAACGCCAAAGAGGCAGCCGCCCTAGTGCGCAGGCATATCCAAGAGACAAAAAAGGAAGTCGCCGCGTTTATGCGCAGGCAACCGTCCCGATCAACTAACATCTGAAACACAAAGATGACTCATGCAGCCGCAACGCGTTTAGCAAGAGTGACCGAACAAAACTCGCACGGATGACTCGCGCGGCTCTTTTTGTCGCTGCGGGTGATGGCGTATATTCGATTTTGCAGGAAAGGTGGCGTGGATGTAGATCGCGCCTATAGCCGAAGTATCGATTTACCAATTCTTTAAAGATAGGCTCATTATCCAAGGTGTTAGAAAGACACCTGACGGTCGGCTGACCTTGACAGAGCAGAAGCTATTTTTCTGTTCGTTGATCCTGAGCGCGGCGCGCGAAGGCAGCTTTGACGCCGTTCAATCCTCTTCGTTCAGGAACGTAGAATACTTGTCTTCTTTCGAAAAACGTCAGCTGAAGGCGTTCGTCTATATGGATCTGAAGTTCTCTGACGTTACCCCGAAGCGCACGCTTTTGGACGTACCTCTTGAAGATGGCGGGTCAGAAAATGCAAAGATCACTCCGATCTTCGAACCATCGATGATCTGAGCCGTCGATCTGGATCAACTCGCCGAAGCGTTCACGGCGCAAGCGCGACTGAGCATTCGTATGGCTCAGCGCTTTTGCAAAGAGAAAACCTCGGTTATAGCTCTGCTATGACCGAGGCACCCAGTAGCAAAAACTCCAGCCAACCGATCTATGAGCAGCTCAAGCGCGATATCGCGAACGGCTTGCTTGCGCCCGGCACAGCGCTGCGCCAGCACGAGATCGGCCAGCGCTTCGGCGTCAGCAAAGTGCCAGTGCGCGAAGCGCTGCTGAAGCTGGAGGCCGAGCGCTACGTCGAATTCCGCAAAAACAAAGGGGCCACCGTCCGAGAGGTGTCGGACGATGAAATCCTCGACCTCATCGACATTCGCGTCGCGCTGGAATGCCTCGCGCTAGAGTTGGCCGTGCCCAACATGATCCATGCCGACCTGCAGCGGGCGGAGGACATTCTGCGCTCATATACCCATCAAACAGAGGCAAAGGCCTGGAGCGCGCACAATATTGCCTTTCACCAATGTATCTATGAGCCGTGCCACAATGATCACCTGCTGCGCATGATCTCAGAAATCAGATCGCGCTTGGGGGTCTATTCCAACACCATCGTTTCTGAGGCCTCCGGCATTGATCGCCCGCATCAGGAACATTTGGCCATTCTGGCTGCGTGCAAAGAAGGCGACGCGCAAAAAGCCAAAGACTTGATGCGCGATCACATCCTGACGACCAAGAAGGTCGCGACAGCCTATCTCAGACGAAGACCGGCGCACTGAAGGATGCCCCCAGCGCCCCGCTGCCTTTAGAAATCCAGGTTCTCGACGCTCAGGGCGTTTTTCTGGATGAACTCGCGGCGTGGCTCCACCACGTCGCCCATCAGCTTGGTAAAGAGGTCATCGGCATCTGCCATGTCCTCGACCTTCACCTGCAGCAGCGTGCGCGCATCCGGGTCAAGCGTGGTTTCCCACAGCTGGTCGGGGTTCATCTCACCTAGGCCCTTATAGCGTTGCAGGGTCAGGCCACGCTCGCCTTCGGTCAGGATCGCGTTCATCAGATCCAGCGGGCCCTGGATCAGCTGCGAGCGTTCCTTGCGTACCAAAGTGGCTGTCGTACCATAGGTTTCCTGCAGGCTTTGGGTAAAGCTGCCGGTCTTGCGCGCCTCGCCAGAACGCAGCATGGGCCCGTCCAGCGTGCGCACCTCTTCGACGCCGCGCAGAATGCGCGCCAGCTTGATGCCGTGATCCTGAGTGATCCGGCCTTGCCAGCCGCGCTCATACTCCAGTGCAATCAGGTCAAGCCGTGCAGCCACCTTGTCGGCGACGCCCTGCAGGTCGGCTTCGATCGCGCCGGGCACAAAGGCCCCGGCGATGGCCGCTTGCTCCAGAATATGGCGCGGATAATGGGTGGGGAAGGCGTCCAGCACCCGCTTGAGCTGCCGCGCCTCGTTCACCACGCGGCCGAGGTCAGCCCCGACGATCTCTTCGCCGCTGCCCAGCCGCAGGATCGCGCCTTCCACGCCCTGTTCCACCAGGTAATCATCCAGCGCCGCCTGATCCTTGAGATAGACTTCGGACTTGCCGCGCGCGACCTTATAAAGCGGCGGCTGCGCGATATAGAGGTGGCCCCGTTCGATCAGCTCTGGCATCTGGCGATAGAAGAAGGTCAACAGCAGGGTGCGAATGTGCGCGCCGTCAACGTCCGCATCAGTCATGATCACCACCTTGTGGTAGCGCAGTTTGTCGACGTTGAATTCATCCCGGCCAATCCCGGTGCCAAGCGCCATGACGAGGTTGCCGATTTCCTGGCTGGACAGCATGCGATCAAAGCGCGCGCGTTCGACGTTCAGGATCTTGCCGCGCAGGGGCAAGACGGCCTGTGTGCCGCGATCCCGGCCTGTTTGGGCGGACCCGCCAGCAGAGTCACCCTCCACCAGGAAGACTTCGGTTTTGGACGGGTCTTTTTCGGAACAATCCTTCAGCTTGCCGGCCAGGTAATTCACATCCATCGCGGTTTTGCGGCGGGTCAGCTCGCGCGCTTTGCGCGCGGCTTCACGGGCCATGGCCGCTTCGATGATCTTGCCGACGATCATTTTGGCTGCATTTGGGTTTTCTTCAAACCATTCGGACAGCTTTTCCCCCATCAGCCCTTCGACAGCGGGGCGCACCTCAGAAGACACCAGCTTGTCTTTGGTCTGCGATGAAAATTTCGGGTCCGGCACTTTGACAGAAAGCACGCAGGTCAGCCCCTCGCGGGCGTCATCGCCGGTGAAGTTGATCTTTTCTTTCTTCGCGATGCCACTTTCCTGCGCATATTTGGTCAGCGTGCGGGTCAGCGCGCCGCGGAAACCGGCGATATGGGTGCCGCCATCGCGCTGCGGAATGTTGTTGGTAAAGGGCAGCACCGTTTCATGGTAGCTGTCATTCCACCACATCGCGACCTCAACGCCGATGTCGTCCTTTTCACCGTTCACATAGATCGGCTCTTCCAGCATTGGGGTTTTGTGACGATCGACGTATTTGACGAATTCTTTCACGCCGCCTTCGTAAAACAGTTCTGTTTTCACCGGTTCGGCAGGACGTTCATCTTCAAGGATGATGCGGACACCGGAATTCAGAAACGCCAGCTCGCGCAGGCGCTTTTCGAGCGTGTCAAAGGAATATTCGAGATTTGAGAAGGTCGTGGTCGCCGCGAGGAAGCGCACCTCGGTCCCGGTGCGATCGCCGGCCTCGCCGACCACTTTCAGATGTTCGGTGGTCTCGCCGCCTTCAAAGCGGGCGAAGTGTTCCTTGCCATTGCGCCAGACGCGCAGCTCCAGCCAGTCAGACAGCGCGTTCACAACCGACACACCCACGCCGTGCAGGCCGCCGGACACCTTGTAGGAGTTGCTGTCAAATTTACCCCCAGCGTGCAGCTGGGTCATGATGACCTCGGCGGCAGAGACGCCTTCTTCGGGGTGGATGTCCACCGGAATGCCCCGCCCGTTGTCGGCGACAGAAATCGAGCTATCGGCATGAATTTTCACGCTGACGAAATCGGCATGTTTGGCCAAGGCTTCGTCGATGCCGTTGTCCACGACTTCATAAACCATGTGATGCAGGCCTGAGCCGTCGTCGGTGTCACCGATATACATGCCGGGCCGTTTGCGGACCGCTTCCAAGCCTTTGAGAACCTTAATAGAATCCGCGCCATATTGCTCGGTGTTTTGCGCGCTGTCGCTCATGTGCTTTGGTCCTTTGTTCGTTGCGGATTTTATACCGTTTCAGCCCGGTAATGTCACGCAATCCGGCGTATTTTTCCGCTGCGTTCGGCGCGGTTTCGCTGGGGGTGTCTGCGGCTCAAGTTTCGCCTAAATCAGCGTACCTCTGAAAGGCCGCCGCTGTCAGAGACCGTCAGGAACTGGGCGCGGGTCTCAAGCGTTTCAAACAGCGCCTTGTCGGTGCCTGTCATCCAGGCCTGCGCGCTCAGAGCGGTGATTTCATCATAAAGCGCGGCGCGCCGGCCTGCATCCAGATGCGCGGCCACTTCGTCCAGAAGGAGGATGGGGGGCGCGCCAATTTGCATGGCCAAAGCGCGGGCGTTGGCCAGGATCAACGAGATCAGCAGCGCCTTCTGCTCGCCCGTGGAGCAATCTGCTGCAGGCACGCCCTTGGCGGCATAGGTCCCAAAGAGATCGGCGCGATGTGGCCCCACCAATGTGCGTCCTGCCTGCAGATCGCGTGGGCGGCTGTCGGCAAAGGCGGCGCGAAATTCTTCGGCTGTGACGGGCGTGGCCTCATCTGGGTGTTGCAGGTCAAGTTCGGCCACCGGAAAGGCCGTCTCGGCCTGCGCCTGCGCGTCGCGTAGAAAGGTTAACGTGCGCGTTCGATTGGCGTGCAGCTTTTCCGCAGCCCCGGCCATCTGATCCTCCAACGCCTTGTACCAATGGCCATCGCGGATCTGGTCTTTCAGCAGGCGGTTCCGTTCGCGCATGGTTTTTTCATAGGTCAGTGCCGCCTCGGCGTGATCTGGAAAAAAAGACAGCGCCGTTCGATCCAGAAACCGGCGGCGGCCTTCGGCCCCTTCGATCCAGAGCCGGTCCATCGCCGGGATCAGCCAGATAACCCGGCAGAGTTCGCCCAGCCGCGTCTGTGGCGCTGCCTTGCCATTCAACTTGACCTGACGTGCCGCGCCTTTGTCGGACCAGGTTTCGACTTCGTGCACTGTTTCGGCCGCCGCCAATGTGCCGCTGACTTTCCAACCGAGTGCCTCGGGCCTGCGCGTCATGTCCTGCGCGGAGGCCCGGCGAATGCCGCGTCCCGGAGAGAACAGCGAAACCGCTTCGAGAATATTGGTCTTGCCTGCGCCATTGGCACCGTAAATGGCAATGGGCCGGCTGTCGCAGGCGAGGCGGCTGTGCCTGTGGCTGCGAAAATGGCTGAGGCTCAGGCTGGTGACGGCAAGAGTCATAAGGCCCCCGACGCAATTGCGGAGGCCCTATGGAAAAAAGATATGCCGTGTCGTCCTGTCACACGCGCATCGGCATCACGACATAGACGGCCGTGGTGTCATTGCCTTCGCGCATCAGGGTCGGATCGCCGGCGGAATTAAACATGAAAACGGCATTTTCACGATCCACTTGGCTGGCGATTTCCAGCAGGTATTTGGCGTTGAACCCGATCTCAAGCCGCTCATCACCATAGGCCACGGCCAGTTCTTCTTCGGCGGCCCCGGAATCCGGCGCATTCACCGACAGGATCAATCGGTCTTCGTCCAGCGCCAGTTTCACCGCGCGCGAACGTTCGGAAGAGACGGTTGCGACACGATCCACGGCCTGCGCAAACTCTGCGGCGTCGACCTCAAGGCGGCGGGTGTTGCCGGTTGGAATGACGCGGGTGTAATCGGGGAAGGTGCCGTCGATCACTTTGGAGGTCAGCGTGATGTCGGGGGTGGCAAAGCGCACCTTGGTTTCCGAGACCGACACGGCAATGTCCATATCGTCGTCATCCAGCAGCTTACGCAGCTCGCCAACGGTTTTGCGCGGCACGATGACGCCGGGCATGTCAGACGCCCCCTCGGGCAGTTCGGCATCAATACGCGCCAGACGGTGGCCATCGGTGGCCACGCAGCGCAGCACCTTGCCGCCGTCCGCATCCGACGTATGCATGTAGACCCCGTTGAGGTAATAGCGGGTTTCCTCAGTGGAAATGGCGAATTTTGACTTGTCAAAGAGTCGGCGCAGCTGCGCGGCTTTGGCCGTGAAGTTGCTGGCATATTCCGAGCTGGCCATCACGGGAAAATCTTCTTTTGGCAGGGTCGCCAAAGAAAAATTCGAGCGGCCGGCCTCCACAGTCAGGCGGCCGGTGGCCGGGTCATCCGTCAATGTCACCAAGGCACCGTCCGGCAATTTGCGGACGATCTCATGTAGCGTGTTGGCCGAGACCGTGGTGGCACCGCCACGCTCGACCATGGCCGCAGCTTTGTCGACGACCTCAATGTCCAGATCGGTCGCGCGGAACTGGACGGTATTGCCGTCAGCTTCGATCAGCACATTGGCCAGAATAGGGATGGTGTTGCGTCTTTCGACCACAGATTGGGCCTGAGATACCGCTTTCAGCAGGGTGCCGCGTTCGATGCTGATTTTCATCTCTTCATCCTCCGAGTGCCGGGCCTTGTGCCGGGGTGCTCACAGTAGCTGTTTCCCCTTCGCGCTCAAGCCTTTTTTGCTTTTTCAACCGTAATTTAAGGGGCGTCAAGCGGCCATGGAAAAAGCGGACCCAAGTGGGCCCGCTTTGTCTGTTTGAATGGCGTTAATGTTACGCTTCCAGCGCGCGACGCAGCATTTCCAGATCTTCGGCGATCTGACCGTCAGAACTGCGCAGCTCTTCGATGCGTTTCACACCGTGCATGACCGTGGTGTGGTCGCGCCCACCAAAGCGGCGGCCGATTTCAGGCAGGCTGCGGCTGGTCAGCTGTTTGCACAGGAACATGGCGACCTGACGTGGCCGGGCAAAGGTGCGCACACGCTTGGGGCCGATCATGTCGGACAGGCGAATGTTGTAATGGTCGGCCACGCGACGCTGAATCTCTTCAACGCTGATCTTGCGCTCGCTGGCGCGCAGAACGTCCGACAGGCAATCCTGCGTCAGCTCCATGGTGATTTCGCGGCCCACAAGCGAGGCGAAGGCAAAGAGGCGGGTCAGAGCCCCTTCCAGAACGCGCACGTTGGTGGAAATGCGATGGGCCAGAAACTCCAGCACGCCGGGCGCAAGTTGCAGGTCGGGATATTGCGCTTTGTATTGGTCCACCTTGCTTTGCAGGATGCCAAGGCGCAATTCGTAGTCGGTGGGATGCAGATCGACCACAAGGCCGCATTGCAGGCGCGAGCGAATGCGATCTTCCATATCCTTGATCTCACCGGGCGCGCGATCGGCCGAAATGATGATCTGTTTGTTCTGATCCACCAGCGCGTTGAACGTGTGGAAGAACTCTTCCTGTGTGGAATCCTTGCCAGCGATAAACTGCACGTCATCCACCATCAGGACATCCACAGAGCGGAACAGCTCTTTGAAGTCCATCATCTTGCGGTCGCGCAGTGCCTGCACAAAGCGATACATGAATTGTTCAGCCGACAGGTAAAGCACATTCAGGTCCGGGCGCTGCGTCTGCAATTCCCAGGCGATGGCGTGCATCAGGTGGGTTTTACCAAGGCCAACCCCACCGTAAAGGAACAGCGGGTTGAAGGTCACTGGGCCGCCTTCGGCGACGCGCCGGGCGGCGGCATTGGCAAGCTCGTTCGGCTTGCCGACGACAAAGGTATCAAATGTAAAGCGCGCATCCAGCGGGGCACCGGGCAGATCGGTTTTCAGGGAGCTTGCGTCAGCAGCGACAGCGCGTGCGCCGGCGTTTGGTTTGCTGCTGCTGGCGTGATTGCGATTGGCCGCAGACCCAACGCGGAAATGGACGCGCTGTACGTCTTCACCCGCTTGCGAAAGCTGATGAATGATCAGATCACCAAAGTTTTGCGAGACATAGTTGCCGATGAAGTTGGTTGGCACTGTAAAGGTGGCCACGCCATCGCTCAGCTCCGCGAGTTGCAGCGGTTCGATCCAAGCTTTGTAGTTGTTCTGCCCAACGGTGTTCAGAAGGTCTTCCTGAAGTGACCCCCACTGTTCCTGTGTCATTCGTCCCCGATTCCGCTTCTGCCAATGGGCTTACGCCCCGTCTATTGCCTTCCCTAAGCAATCACAGGGTCGCAGCGGGCAGAAGGTCGCAACACAGAATGGCAACAAGACATAACTTTCCTGTCCCGAGAAAGTCCCCACTTTCTCTGGCATCATGTCTTTCTTGCGCACTAAGTGCGAGCAAACAGGCATGGCTTCTTGCAATACTCAATACCCCGCCTGAATGCGGCGAATGCACTTTGAGTTGTAATGCAAGCTGCGATTTAGCGGTTTCGCTATTTCGCGCCGGCCCCCCGATGTGACGATGTGAATCGCTGGATTGAAGGTAGCAATTCCGACTTGTTCCGAGCAACCGATCTTCGATCTTGACTCTGCAAAAGCGAAAAAAGAATCTCTTTGGGGCGTCGGGAATGACATAAAAATAAGGCGCTGCCAAAACGACAGCGCCTTAAATTTCAAAGCTTTGATAGGGACTTAGCCCAGGGCTTTTACACGTGCCGCCAGACGCGAGATTTTGCGCGAAGCGGTGTTCTTGTGGAAGACGCCTTTGGTCACGCCGCGCATTACTTCTGGTTGTGCTGCTTTCAGCGCTTCAGCTGCTGCAGATTGATCGCCGGAAGCGATCGCTTCTTCGACGGTGCGCAGGAAGGTGCGGATGCGCGAACGGCGTGCTTTGTTGACGGCGAAACGACGCTCGTTCTGACGGGCGCGTTTTTTAGCTTGTGGTGAGTTTGCCATGAATCTCAGACCTTTATTTCGTGTTCGTTGCGATGCGGTTGCGTGACTGCCGCCCAAACGGGTCTGCCCAATCTCTTGGGACGATTCTTGCCTAAGCGGGCATCACGCGCATGTATGACGGCGGCGTATACAGAGATTCCCGCCGCTTGGAAAGCGTTAATTCAGGGCATCGAATCGTGGCCGATTGGCAACGCTCAAGAAACGGTCTGTTTCATCGTCTGGGGCCTTGCGAAGAGAATCGCAAATCTATGTAACCCAGACATGACAAAGGCCGCCCAAGCGGCGGCCTTCTTCGTTGATGCAGCGCAAGATCACTTGCCGCGGAATTGCGCCTCGCGCTTCTCCTGGAAGGCTTCCATGCCCTCCTTTTGATCCTCAGTCGCAAAGAGCGAATGGAAGAGGCGGCGTTCAAACAGAATGCCTTCGGACAGCGTGGTCTCATAGGCGCGGTTCACCGCTTCTTTCGCGGCCATCGAGGCGATCACGGATTTCACCGCAATCTTCTGCGCTGCGCCCAAAGCTTCGTCCATCAGCTTTTTGGCCGGCACAACACGCGACACCAATCCGGCCCGCTCTGCTTCTTCGGCGTCCATGAAGCGTCCGGTCAGATGCATGTCCATGGATTTGGACTTGCCGACAAGGCGCGTCAGGCGCTGCGTGCCGCCGATCCCGGCGATGACGCCAAGGTTGATTTCCGGCTGGCCGAATTTTGCGGTGTCCGAGGCAATGATGAAATCGCACATCATCGCCAGTTCGCAGCCCCCGCCTAGGGCATAGCCAGATACCGCGGCGATGATCGGCTTACGGGTGTTGACCACGGCGTCACCTTCGCGGGCAAAGAAATTCGACAGGAACATGTCCACGAATGTCTTTTCGGCCATCTCTTTGATATCGGCCCCGGCAGCAAAGGCCTTTTCCGATCCGGTCAGGACAATGCAGCGCACCTTGTCGTTGGTGTCCGCTTCCTCCAGGGCCTGTGCCAGTTCGCCCAGCAACTGCGAGTTCAGCGCATTCAATGCGTCTGGGCGATTCAGCTTGATCAGTGCTACGTGATCTTCAACTTCGACGATGATCGTCTCAAAAGCCATGTATCTGCTTTCTGTTGTTTCCGGTCAGGAACGATTCCTTACCATCTGGAGGGGGTGGATCAAGTTATCTTTGGCATTGCGGACAATAGAAGGATGACCGACCGGACTGCGTGATTCGGCCAATGACCCCCGCACAGCCCGGGGTTCGGCAGGGGTCCCCTTCGCGTCCATAAACATCAAAGCGATGCTGAAAATATCCAAGTTCTCCATTGGCTTGGCGAAAATCTCGCAACGATGATCCCCCCGCTTCAATGGCATCGGACAGCACCTGGCGAATGATCGAAACAAGCGGGCGAACCTCGGTTTCTTTTAATGTGTTGACGTGGCGTATTGGGCTGATTTTCGCTCTGAAGAGCGCCTCGCAGACATAGATGTTCCCCAAACCGGCGACAATTTTCTGATCCAGCAGCGCAGATTTGATCGGCGTGCGCCGTCCCTGAAGCCGCGCAATCAGATAGGACTCGTTAAAATCATTGCTCAGAGGTTCAGGGCCAATAGAGGCCAGCAAGGGATGCTGCGGCGCGGTTGCCGTGTCCAGCAAGTCCATGGCCCCGAAGCGGCGCGGATCGTTAAACGTGATGCGCGCGCCATTGGCCATTTCAAACACCACATGGTCGTGTTTTTGCGGCGCGGGGTGGTCGTGTTGGAAGCGCCCCAGCGGATCACCAGAGATCAGCATCCGTCCGGACATGCCAAGATGAATGAGCAGGGTTTCACCGGTGGACAGCTCGGCCAGAATATATTTCGAGCGCCGCCGCAGCTGCTGCACCGTCGCGCCGGTCAGCCGATCGGCCATGTTTTCTGGAAACGGCCAGCGCAGGTCAGGGCGATTCACATGCGCCTTGGCGATCTGCACCGCCTCCATCACGGGCGCAAGACCGCGCCGCACGGTTTCAACTTCGGGTAATTCGGGCATTGTGGTCCTTTGGCTTGGCTTGCCTCTGCATACAGCGAAACGCGGCGGCCATACAGCGCATTGTCTGGGCCGCAATCGCCCTATATGTAAGGCGCAACAGCAAAGATGGCAGTGACATGAGCGAGCAAGAGCAAAGAACCACCCATTTCGGGTTCGAAACCGTTCCAGAATCCGAAAAGGCCGGGCGTGTGCAGGGGGTCTTTGGCTCGGTTGCCAGCAAGTACGACGTGATGAATGACGTGATGAGCATGGGGATCCACCGCATCTGGAAAGACGCGATGATGGATTGGCTTGCGCCGCGTCCCGGTCAGAGGCTTTTGGATGTCGCCGGCGGCACCGGAGACATCTCGTTCCGCTTTCTCGCGCGGGCAGGCGAGGGCCATGCCACGGTCTGTGATCTGACCGAACCGATGCTTGTCGCCGGCCGGCAGCGCGCCGAGGCGGACAATCTCGCCGAGAGCCTTGATTGGGTGGTGGGCGACGCCATGGCGCTGCCCTTTGCCGACAACAGCTTTGATGTCTACACCATCAGCTTTGGCATCCGGAATGTCACGCGCCCGCAAGAGGCGCTGAACGAAGCTTACCGTGTGCTCAAACCCGGTGGCCGCCTGATGGTGCTGGAATTCAGCCAGCTGCCGAACCCGGCGATGCAATGGGCCTATGATCGCTATTCCTTCAATGTGATCCCGGAAATGGGTAAGTTGATCGCCGATGATCGCGACAGCTATCAATATCTGGTCGAAAGCATCCGCAAATTCCCGGATCAGGAGACTTTCCTGGGCATGGTGCGTCAGGCGGGGTTTGAAAACGCGAAATACCGCAACCTCAGCTTGGGCATTGCCGCGCTGCATTCGGGTTGGAAAATCTAACATGCGCGGACCTCACAATATCTGGCGCCTCATCCGCACTGGGGCCACCCTTGAACGCACCGGCGCAATGGGCGTTGTCTTAACCGCATTTGAGGCACCCCGCGCCTTGCGCATCCTGGCGCGCAGCTTGGTCTGGCCGTTTCGCTGGCTCGGCATCAAAGGCGACGTGACCCAGCCGCCGGTTGTGCGTGCGCTGACAGCGCTTGGCCCGGCCTATATCAAGTTCGGACAGGTTCTCTCGACACGCCCAGATGTGGTGGGCGCAGAAATGGCCACGCAGCTGCGTGTCCTGCAGGACAAGCTGCCCCCGTTTAGCATTGCCGCCGCCAAACAGGCCGTCGCCCAAGAGCTCGGCCGTCCGGCGGATGCGGTGTTTTCCGAATTCTCCGAACCTGTCGCCGCTGCGTCGATTGCGCAGGTCCACAAGGCGCGCTTGGCCGATACCGGCGAAACCGTGGCAGTCAAAGTGCTGCGTCCGGGTATCGAGCGCGCGTTTCGCAAAGACGTGGATGCGTTTTACTTTGCTGCGGATGTCATTGAATTCATCGCGCCGTTTTCGCGCCGCCTGCGCCCGCGGGCGGTGATCGAACATTTTGACGGTGTCGTGACCGGCGAGTTGGATCTGCGGCTTGAAAGCGCGTCAGCCAGTGAATTTTCCGCCAATACCCAGGGCGATGCGGGCTTTCAGGTGCCTGTCGTCAAATGGGAATATTCGAGCCGCCGCGTGATGACGATGGATTGGGCCGAAGGCGTGTCACTTGGCGATAACGCCGCGCTGGACGCCGCAGGGCATGATCGCCACGCGCTCGGCAGCCGGGTGCTGCAACTCTTTCTCAGCCACGCCTTGCGCGATGGGTTCTTTCACGCGGATATGCATCAAGGCAATCTGAAGGTTGCGGCCAATGGGGACATCATTGCCTATGATTTTGGCATCATGGGGCATATCGATGAATACACCCGCCGGGTCTATGCCGAGATCCTCTTTGGGTTCATCCAGCGCGACTATCAGCGTGTCGCTGAGGTACATTTTGAGGCAGGCTATGTCTCGGCGCATCAGGATGTGGATGAGTTTGCCCGCGCCCTGCGCGCGGTCGGCGAGCCGATTTTCGGCATGGACGCCACCAGGATTTCCATGGGCCGTTTGCTCAATTACCTCTTTGAAGTCACCGAACGTTTCGGCATGGAAACCCGCACCGAGCTGATCCTACTGCAACGCACTATGGTTGTGGTCGAGGGTGTGGCGCGCTCGCTCGATAACACGATCAACATCTGGGACGTCGCCAAACCCGTGGTCGGGGGCTATATCAAAGACTCCATCGGCCCCCGTGCGCTGGCGCAGGATCTGATGAAAACCGCGCGGGTGCTCGGCCGGTTCGGCCCGCGCCTGCCAAAGCTGGTGGAAGCGGCGCTGATCCGTCAGGCCAGCGAAGAGGAGGCCCCACAGCGCCGCGTCTGGCCCTGGGTACTAACTGGCGGCACAGCGGGGCTTGCGCTTGGTATTGCGGGCACATTGGCGCTTTATTGGCTCTGAGGCCCTTTTGCGCGGCTGAGACCCTGCACCTCACAAAAAAGCCCCGGTCACTGCCGGGGCTTTTTGCTGTCGTTGTCTTGCGTTTAGTTCATCAGGCCCGCGTGACGCATGGCGGCATCGATCTGCGCCTTGGTGCTGTCCAGCAGCCCGGTGAGCGGTGAGCGCACCTCATCCGAACACAGCCCAAGCTGCGACATTGCGTATTTCGCGCCAACCAGCCCCGGCTCCACAAAGATGGCTTCGTGCAGCGGGAAGAGGCGGTCCTGCAATTCGAGCGCCGTGGCATAATCACCGGCCAGCGTTGCGGCCTGGAATTCTGCGCAGAGCTTTGGCGCGACGTTCGCCGTGACCGAGATACAGCCTTGGCCGCCATGGGCGTTGAACGCCAGCGCGGTGCCGTCCTCCCCGGAGAGCTGAATGAAATCGGTGCCGCAGGTAATGCGCTGCTGGCTGACGCGGTTGATATCGCCGGTGGCGTCTTTGACCCCGATGATACGCGGCAGTTTCGCAAGCTCACCCATGGTCTCAGGCGTCATGTCGATGATCGAGCGGCCCGGAATGTTGTAGATGATGATCGGCAAGTTGCAGCAATCATGCAGCGCAGTGAAATGCGCAATCAGGCCGCGTTGCGTCGGCTTGTTGTAATAGGGCGTCACAACAAGACCGGCATCTGCACCGGCTTTTTCGGCAAACTGCATCAGGCGCATCGCTTCGGCGGTGTTGTTGCTGCCAGCCCCCGCAATCACCGGCACGCGACCAGCGGCGGCGCGCACGACTTCTTGGATTACGGTCTCATGCTCTTCATGCGACAGTGTGGGGGATTCGCCGGTGGTGCCAACGGGAACAAAACCATTGGTTCCTTCGTTGATATGCCATTCGACCAGCTTCTTAAGCGTATCCAAATCCAGCTCGCCGTTCTCGAACGGCGTGACGAGTGCGGGAAAAGACCCTTTGAACATGACACGCTCCTTTTGTTTTTTGCGTAGCTGGGCGAAACGCCCGTTTCAGATCGCGCGGACACTAGCGGGATGTTGCCACTTTGCCAAGTTAGGGATTGGCCCGCCGCGCCGGGATGTTAGGTTTCGGGTCATATCCAGTGTCACATGGGAAAATGCAAGCATGTTAAAGGTTCTGAAAACCGGCTTTCTTGCCGTCTCGCTTCTTGTGCCGTCCTTGGGCGCGGCGCAGCTGAGCGATGCCATGGTGGGCGTGCGCTTTGGCGATTGGGAAGTGGCAGAAGCCGCCGTCGCCCGTGATGGGCAGATTTCCAAAGACATTGTGACTTGGCATCGTTTGCGCGCAGGCGAAGGGCGCGCGGAAGAGGCGATTGATTTCCTCGCGCGTCGCGGCGATTGGCCGGGCCTGCCCTATCTACGCAAACAGATGGAACCGGCCTTCTTGCTGGCCACGCCAAATGAGGTGCGCCGTTTTTTCGCGGACACGCTACCGCAAACCGCCGAAGGGGCCTTGGCCTATGCGCAGGCCCTGAAGGCCGCCGGGCAGGGGCCTGCCGCTGAGGCCCAGATTGTGACCGCCTGGACCTCCTTTGCCATGTCGGCAGACCTGCAGGCGCGCTATCTCGCGGATTTTGGGCGCGTGCTTGCGCCACATCACGAGGCGCGTCTGGACATGGCATTGTGGAATGGCTGGGAACGCAACGCCACAGATATGTATGCGCTGGTCAGCGAAGGGTGGCAAAAATTGGCCGCAGCACGGCTGGCACTGCGCGATGACGCCCCCGGTGTGGATGCGCTGATTGAGGCGGTGCCAAGCGCGCTGGCCGCGCACCCCGGGCTGGCGTATGAACGGTTTTCATGGCGCGCACGCAAAGGGCGCAATGCCTCGGCGATCGAATTGGCACTGGCGCAAAGCAAGGCCGGGAATTTGGGCAAGCCGAGCGCTTGGGCGGGCTGGCGACGCGCCCTGGCGCGCAGCGAAATGCGTGCGGGCAACCATAGTGCGGCTTATCAATTGGCCAGCGGCCATGGGCTATTAGACGGCAGCAGCTATGCCGATCTTGAATGGCTGTCCGGCTATTTGGCGCTGCGCTATCAGAACAATCCGCAGCGTGCGCTGCAGCATTTCATTCGGTTTGAACAGGCGGTGGATACGCCGATTTCCTACGGGCGCGCAGGGTATTGGATAGGCCGCGCCTATGAGGCAATGGGTGACAAGGAGGCTGCGCAACGCGCCTATCAAGGCGGGGCGGCGCATCAGACCAGCTTTTATGGGTTGCTTGCGGCGGAAAAGGCCGGCGTTCCGTTTGATGTCGGCCTGAGCGAGGGTTTGCCGCGCGCATGGCGACAGGCGGACTTTACCAAATCATCGGTTCACAGCGCGGCGCAGGCCCTGCATGCGGCCGGGGAACTCAGCCTGGCAGAACGGTTCTGGACCCATCTCGCCGAAACGCAAGACCCGTCAAACATGGCGGCCATGGGCGCGATGGCGATCGACATGAACGAGCCGCATTTGGCGGTCATGCTTGGCAAGCGTTTTGCGCAATACGGGCAGACCGTCACCGCGCCCTATTACGCGCTGCATTCTCTGGCCACGCGCCGGGATTTGCCCGTGCCACCGGAAATGGTGCTCTCGATTGCGCGCCGCGAAAGCGAATTTGACCCCAAAGTCGTCAGCGGAGCCAATGCACAGGGGCTGATGCAAATCCTGCCGGGCACCGCCAAAGAGGTCGCCGAAGAGATTGGCACCCCCTATTCAAAACCCCGCTTGCTGAGTGATCCGGCCTATAATGTCACGCTGGGCACTGCCTATTTGGCGAAACTGATCGAAGAGTTTGACGGCAATGTCATCATGGTGGCCGCCGGATATAACGCAGGCCCCAGTCGCCCGACCCGTTGGATGGCCACCAATGGCGACCCGCGCCGCCGTGGCGGCATGGATATCGTCGATTGGATCGAGCACATTCCGTTCAACGAAACCCGCAATTATGTGATGCGTGTTGCGGAGAGCCTGCCGGTTTACCGCGCCCGTCTGGGCAAAGCACCGTTGCCGGTGCCGTTCAGTCAGGAACTCGTGGGCCGCAGCCTGACTTCGGGCTGATGGGGCCGCTCAGGGTTTGGATTGCTCTGCTCGCCAGAGCGTGAAGAGCCCGGCCAGAACAATGATGGCCGCGCCGAGGCCCACATTCAGGCGCAGGGTTTCCGAAAACACGGTGATGCCCACCATCGCCGCAAAAGGCAGCTGCAGGTAAGCAAAGGGCTGCACGGCGCTGGCCTCGCCAAATTCATAGGTTTTGATCAAGAGCCAATGGCCGAGCAGCGTCATGCTGCACAGCATCAAAAGCCAGATCCAATCCGTGCCGACCATCGGCTCCCAGTTCAAGAGCCCGATGACCGTCATGACAACGGCCCCGACAACACCGGTGTAAAAATAGCTGGTGGCAGAGCTGTCAAACCGCGCGGCATAACGTGTTAGCAAACCATAAGCGGCAAACATCATCGCGCCCAGGAGCGGGATGGCTGACAAGGGCGAAAAGACCCCGCTGCCCGGTTGCAGGATGATCAGTACGCCGCAGAACCCGGCAGCAATCGCCAACCAGCGCCGCCAGCCGACGCGCTCGCCCAGAAAGGGCCCTGACAGCGCGACGATAAACAGCGGATAGCAGACAAAAATGGCATGGGTTTCGGTCAGCCCCAAAAGCGCAATCGCGCCCACTGTGACGCAGATTTCCAGGGCCAGCAGCAGCCCGCGCAAGATCTGCAGCCAGCGCCTCTCGCTTTGCAAAGCGCGCGTGATCCCGCCGGAGCGATGCGCGAGGATCAGCACAAATCCGGCGAAAAACCAGTAGCGAAACATCACCACCACAAAGACGTTATATTCCGACGCCAGATGCCGTGAAATGCCGTCCTGCAAGGCAAAGATCAGCGACGTCAGGCTCATCAGTATAATGCCAAGGCGGTTGTCCGTCTTGATCATGGCGCGCGTTTTTGCCCGGTGGACATGTGCCGTTTGCGGCCAAATCCGGGCACGCGGGTGATGTCAAATCCGGCGGCATCCAGATTGCGCCGTACAAAACCCGCCGCCGTATAAGTCGCGCAGGTGCCGCCTGTGCAGGTGTGTCGCCCGACCTCTGCCATCAATGCCGTGTCCCAGAGTTCGGGATTTTTGGCGGGCGAAAACCCATCCAGGTACCAGGCATCTGCCTGCCAGTCCTGCGCCGCCAGTGTCTGGCGCGCATCGCCCAGAACCACGCGCGCCTCAAGGCCCTGAAGGTTCGCCAATGTCTTGTCCTCGGCCCAAGCCGCGACCAGCCGGGCGGCGTAGGGGGCGAGCTCTGGGAAGGCCTGCAAGGCCCGGTCCATTTCCTCGGCCGCCATTGGAAACGCCTCAAAGCTGGTGAACCGCAGCGGCGTTGTCATGCCTGCGGCGTCCCAGGCCTGCCAGGTGGTCAATAGATTAAGCCCGGTGCCAAACCCCAGTTCTGCAATGTGAAACCCGGGCGCAAAGCGCGCCGGCAGGTCATTGCCCGCCAGAAAGACATGCCGCGTTTCGGCCAGCCCGTTGTCCAGGCTGAAATACGGGTCGTCAAACTGGGTTGAGACCGGGATCTTTGCGTCCCGCCATTCCAGCTTTGCTGACTGGTCGCTCATCGTCATTTGCCCTACAGATGCTTCAGAATGCCCAAGCCGCAGCTTTGGGCAAAAGCACGGGAGTTTGCAATGGTGGATGTCACAGTCATGGGGGCGGGGGCTTTGGGGCTGTCGGTGGCCTGGGCGTGCCTTCTGCGCGGTGCAAAAGTGCAGGTGATTGATCCGGGCGGGGTTGCTGCCGGGGCCTCTGGCGGCATTGTCGGCGCGCTTGCGCCGCATACGCCGGAAAACTGGAACGACAAGAAAGCTTTTCAGTTCGACAGCCTGATCATGGCCGAAGATTTCTGGCGCGGGGTTGAGGATGCGGGCGGCCTGTCTGGCGGCTATGGGCGGCTGGGCCGTCTGCAACCGATTGCAGATGCACGGGCACTCGAATTGGCGCAGGCCCGCGCGGCGCAGGCCGAAACCCTGTGGCAGGGCAAGGCGCAATGGCGTGTGATGCCAGCGGCCGAGGCCGGGGCGTGGTGCCCGCCGTCGCCAAGCGGTTATGTGATTCACGACACGCTCAGCGGCCGCTTGCACCCCCGGCAGGCGTGCGAAGCGCTGGCCGCCGCCCTCCGCGCCAAAGGGGGCCGCATTCTGGCCGAGGGTCCCGTGGCAGGTCAGGTGATCTGGGCCACGGGTTGGCAGGGTCTCATGGACCTTTCCGCAGAAATGGGCCGCGCGATTGGCAATGGTGTCAAGGGGCAGGCTGTACTGCTGGATCTGGATCAGCGCGATCAACCGCAGCTATTTGCCGATACGGTGCATGTCATTCCCCATGCCGATGGCACGACGGCGATTGGGTCCACCAGCGAGCGCGACTTTGATGCGCCCGACACGGTGGACGCTCAAAGTGATGCGCTGCTGGCGCGGGCGGTGGCGGCGATGCCGCAGCTCGCCGAGGCGCGGGTGATCCGGAAATGGGCGGGTGTGCGCCCGCGCGCGCGCAGCCGCGCGCCGATGCTTGGGGCGCACCCGACGCGATCAGGCCACTTCATCGCCAATGGCGGGTTCAAGATCGGTTTTGGCATGGCCCCGAAAATCGCCGAGGTGATGGCGGATCTTGTTCTTGAGGACATCGACGCCATCCCCGAAGATTTTCGCCCAGAGGCTTCGCTGACCCGGCGGCGTTAGTGGCCGCGCGCAACTTCGTCTTTTAGCGCCTCCATCAGCCGCGTCAGCGCCGCCTCATAACGGTCATTGGTCAGGCGGCCCTCAGCGTCAAACTGATTGCGCGAGTCGGCAACGGCAAGCTCGGCAGCAGGTGCCAAACGGACTTTGAACGGCGTCATGCAACTGCGTAGCATGCTCTGCGCCCGAATGCCGCCTGCGCGCCCGGCAGCCGCGCTCATCACGGCAACGGGCTTGCCCTCCCATGGCTGGGGCTTGCTCCGGCTGACCCAATCCAGCGCGTTTTTCAGCACTCCGGTGATGGCCGAATTATATTCCGGCGTCGAAATGAGGATTGCGTCGGCGTCGGCAATCTGGCGCACCAAAGTCTGCGCAGGCCCCGGGAGGCCAGAGGCCTCTTCGTCGTCGCCATTGTAAAGCGGGATGTTCAAATTCGCTTCTGTATAGGCGGCATCGCCATAGAGGCGCGCGGCCTCGCGCAGAAGTTTGGTATTGCTGGAGTCCGCACGCAGCGAACCGGAGAGGCCAAGAAGTTTATGTGCCATGAGACCCTACTTTTCTGTTTCGCTCCAAAGATTAGCGCGCTGGCAGCAGTGGGCAATGCGCAGGGGCGCACAGCCGCTCTGCGCAAGAAAAAACCCGCAGCACTGTGCGGGTTTTTTGTGATTAAGGCATTATGCGATCAGGCGTTTGGCAGGATCACAATTTCCACCCGACGGTTTTGGGCGCGGCCCTCTGCGGTCAGGTTAGAGGCCACTGGCTGATCTTCGCCGCGACCCATTGCCAAGATACGGCTGGACGGTACGCCAGCATTGCGCAGCACGCTGGCCACAGAATTGGCGCGGCGCAGGCTGAGATCTTGGTTATAGGTGGCATCCCCGACGTTGTCGGTATGGCCGATCACCTGAATGGTCGAATTCGGATAAGCGTTCAGGTTGCCCGCGATGGCGCGCAGATCACGCTGCAGGTCTGGCCGCACCGAGCTGCTGTCGGTGGCAAACAGGATATCTTGCGGCAGGGTGACGATCAGGCGATCACCTGTGTTGGTGATGCGCACATCGTCATTGTCCAGGCTGCGGCGCAGGTCGGCCTCTTGCTTGTCCAGCTCATTGCCAACAAGCGCGCCGATCCCGGCCCCGATGGCCGCGCCGCGCAGGGCCCCTTTGCCTTTGTCATCGGCCGTTGCCGCACCAAAGATGCCGCCGACGGCTGCACCAATCGCTGCGCCGCCTTTGGTGTTCGTGCGGTCGATGCCCGCGTAATTCGGATCTGTACACCCCGCCAATACCAGCGCTGCCGAGAAGGTCAGGCCGACGGTCAGTTTAGATCGGATCATAAGTGCCTCTTTCATCTGAAAACAATTCGTGTCCGTGTAAGGTCTTTAACGACCCTGCGCCCTATATGGTTCCCTCACAAGGGGGAAATAAGCAAAGCTTGGCGCAAAATCAGGGATTTAAGCGATCTTTCGCCCATGGTTGCTGACGGGGGTTATGCGCTCAAACGGCCACCAGAATCGGGGGGCATTCGGGCCCGGCATTGATCTTTGCGGGGCTGCAAGCTAAGGCAGGCCGGACGCAGGAAAACGCCGAGGCGGCCATGGCCAAGCAACTGGATTACCACACGATCCGCGAGATTTTCACACGGTTTCGCGAGGCTGCGCCCGAACCCAAGGGCGAATTGGACCACGTCAATGCCTATACGCTGGTTGTTGCGGTCGCCCTGTCTGCCCAGGCCACGGACGCGGGCGTGAACAAAGCCACCAAAGAGCTGTTCAAAATTGCCGACACGCCGCAAAAGATGCTGGATCTTGGCGAAGAAAAGCTGATCGAGCACATCAAAACCATCGGCCTGTTCCGCAATAAGGCCAAGAATGTGATCAAGCTGTCGCGCATTCTGGTCGATGATTATGACGGGCAAGTGCCCAATTCCCGCGCCGCGCTGGAAAGCCTGCCAGGCGTCGGGCGCAAAACAGCCAATGTCGTGTTGAACATGTGGTGGCAATTTCCGGCGCAGGCCGTCGACACGCATATTTTTCGTTTTGGCAACCGTTCGGGCGTGTGCCCGGGCAAAGACGTGGTCGCGGTTGAACGCGCCATCGAAGACCATATTCCCGCAGATTTTCAACTGCATGCACATCACTGGATGATCTTGCATGGCCGCTATCACTGCAAAGCGCGTAAGCCTTTGTGTGGCACCTGCCTGATCCGCGATCTCTGCATGTTTGAGGACAAGAACCTATGAGCACATATCAAGTTGTCGGCATCGGCAATGCCATCGTCGACGTGATCAGCCAGTCTGATGACAGTTTCCTGGACCTGATGGGCATCCAGAAAGGAATCATGCAGCTGATCGAAAAAGAGCGCGGCGAAACGCTCTATGGCGCGATGACCAATCGGGTGCAGGCCCCCGGTGGCTCTGTGGCCAATACGTTGGCCGGGCTGGGCAATCTGGGGCTGAAAACCGCCTTTATCGGCCGGGTGAATGATGATGCGCTGGGCCGGTTCTATGCGCAGGAAATGGCGGCAGACGGCACGGATTTTCCGAACGCGCCTGTGGCGGGGGGCGAATTGCCCACCTCGCGCTCGATGATCTTTGTATCGCCCGATGGCGAACGCTCGATGAACACCTATCTGGGCATCTCCTCTGAACTTGGCCCAGAAGATGTGGCCGATGATGTGGCCGGGCAGGCGATGATCCTGTTCCTTGAAGGGTATCTCTATGACAAGCCGCAGGGCAAAGAGGCGTTTGAGCGCGCGGCCGCCCTGTGCAAAACCAGCGGCGGGCGTGCCGGTATTTCGCTGTCCGATCCCTTCTGCGTGGATCGTCACCGCAGCGATTTCCGCCGCCTGGTGCGCGAGCTTGATTTTGTGATCGGCAATGAACACGAATGGAAATCGCTTTACGAAACCGAGGTGCTGGACGAAGCGCTGGCCGCCGCCGCCGAGGATTGCGGGTTTGTGGTCTGCACCCGATCGGGCCAAGAGGTGGTGCTGATCCGGGGCGCTGAAAAAGTGACGGTCCCGGTTGAAGAAATCGTGCCGGTGGATGCCACCGGCGCTGGCGATCAGTTCGCGGCGGGTTTCCTTTATGGCTATGCCACCGGACAATCGCTGAAGGTTTGCGGCGCGATGGGCTGTGTCGCGGCGCGCGAAGTGATCAGCCACTATGGCGCGCGCCCCGAGGCGGATCTGAAAACCCTGTTCTCGCAAGCAGATCTGATCTGATCACAGATTAGCCAATCTCAACTACAAAGGCGCGGCAGTGATCTGACCGCGCCTTTTCTTGTTTGACCGCCGCTCAATCGCCGAGTTTGGCGTGCACTTCGTCAAGGTCGATCTCTGCCACGGGCAACTTGTTTGCCGGATCGTCGGGATCATATTTGAAGAGGTCAAAGTCGCGTTTGTACATCTCATAAACCAGATGCATCGACAGATCGTCAAAGTAATCTTCCACCGGATGCGCGCGTTTGGGGCCATGGTCGGCCGATTCATTGAACCGGGGCACCGCGCCGAGGTCCACCGAATGCGGTACCTCAATGGCGTCTAGGACGGTTTGCATGCCCTCGTTGAACTTTTCCGTCCAGAGAATGTGATCGTAGCGGCCGCCGTTCACAACATAGGTCGAAACATGCCCCGAGCTGGCGGACCAGTGAATGTCCGGGTCCATCGGGCGCCGCCAACGCACGGTGTCGCGGGCGAACAGCAAAAACCGCCGAAAGCTTTGGATCTGGTCAAATTCTTCGCGGCCATCCTCGCCGCCGACATCAATGCCATATTTCTGGATTAGCATCGGCACAAGGTTGCCGCGATACCGGCGGCCATTGCGCTGGATGCCGCAGATCTTGTCAAAAAACGAACTCAGAATGCGGGTGTAGGGGTTGCGCACGCAGGTAAAGGCAAAGGTGTCTTGCGCCTGCGCTGCACTGGTGATCAGCGGCTTGCTTTCGTCTTGCGACCATTTGTGTAGCCCGGTCTTGGCATCATGGATGTCGCCGTCAAAATAGCTGCCGTGATCAGAGTAATAAAGGATCTGCCCGATGGAAGAGCAGGCGCATTTGGGCACAACCCTGTAAAGCACGCTCTGACTCTCTGTCATCCAGGTGCCTGGAAAACCCATGTGACTGCCTCCTGCATGATGGACCTAAGTTCTTCAGGCCACACTTTTTATCAGACTTTAAAAAACCAAACTTCCCAGCTTTATTCAATTGGTGTTCACCTTTAATAGGTAAACAATCGGGTTAATGCGGGGTTTCAGTTTCGAGAATGGCAAAGATCGCTTTCATATTGCTTTGCCACAAGGACCCTGAGGCGATCATTCAGCAGGCGCAACAGCTGACCGCGACCGGGGATTGCATGGCGATTCACTTTGACGCCAGCGCGCCCGCCGCAGATTTTCACCAGATCACCGCAGGGCTCGCCGACAACCCAAACGTCATCTTTGCGAAAAAGCGCGTGAAATGCGGCTGGGGGGAATGGTCGCTGGTGCAGGCGACGCTGAATGCGATGCAGGCCGCGCTCGATGCGTTCCCGCGGGCGACGCATTTTTACATGCTGTCCGGTGATTGCATGGCGATCAAGACCTCGGAATATGTGCATGAATATCTGCACGAGCATGATTGCGATTTCATCGAGAGTTTTGATTTCTTCGAAAGTGACTGGATCAAAACCGGGATGAAGGAAGACCGGCTGATCTACCGCCACTTCTTTAATGAACGCGAACAGAAAAACCTGTTTTACAAAGCGTTTCATCTGCAAAAGCGCCTAGGCCTGAAACGCAAGATCCCAGAGGATCTGCAGATCCAGATCGGCAGCCAATGGTGGTGTCTGCGCCGCCCAACGGTTGAGGCGGTGATGGAGATGACAAAGCGGCGGCGCGATGTCATGCGGTTTTTCCGCACTACCTGGATTCCGGATGAAACGTTTTTCCAGACGCTGGTGCGCCATCTCATCCCGGCAGACGAAATCAACGGGCGCACTCTGACGTTCCTGATGTTCACCGACTACGGCATGCCGCTGATGTTTTACAATGATCACTACGACATGTTGCTCAATCAGGATTTCCTGTTTGCACGCAAGATCAGCCCCGATGCTGCTGAGCTCAAGCAGAGGCTGGGCAAGCTCTATGCCTCCAGCGGCATTGATTTCCGTATTTCCGGTGAAGGGCCGAGCCTTTTCAAATTCGTGACCGAGCGCGGGCGCGTCGGTCGCCGATTTGCCAACCGTTTCTGGGAAACAGAAGCCACGCTGGGCCGCGAACGCGAACTGATGATTTTGGTCTGCAAAAAATGGCATGTCGCCAAACGGTTGCTGGGCAAGATCAAACAGGAAACCAATATTCCGGCGATTGACTACCTCTTTCACGAAGAACACACGCTCTTGCCGGATTTGGGCGGCATTCAGGCCACTATTGAAAAGCGCACCCGCCATCGCCGCGCGCTGATCCGCATGTTGTTTGATTATTTCCAGACCAACCGCATGATTATCTGCATGGACCCGGGTTCACTGGACCTGTTGCATGATTTTTACAACGACCGCTCGATCACCCGCGCGCTGGAAATTCAATGTGAATACTCCGAGGACTACCTGAAGGGCCACGCCAGCCGCATTGGCCTTGCGGGGGAAACCACGCCCAAGGACACGTTTGACCGCATCCTGCCCACGATTCAGCGCGATATCGAAGATGAAAGCGACGCCATTCGCGACGCCAACTT
This sequence comes from Cognatishimia sp. SS12, assembly GCF_028369055.1. Lineage (GTDB taxonomy): Bacteria > Pseudomonadota > Alphaproteobacteria > Rhodobacterales > Rhodobacteraceae > Cognatishimia. The sequence goes on from NZ_JAQNCZ010000002.1 coordinate 471,763, forward strand.
CGAAAACTACGGGCGCATCCGGCAGGTCGATGAGGTCGGCGATTTTCTCAAACCCATTGCAGAGTTTCTGAGCGTCAGCGAAGACAAGGCACGGGCGATTGCCACAACGCCGCATCTCTTCGCGGATTAACGCGCGCGGGTCAGTTCCAGAAAGACATCTTCCAGATCGGCCTGCTCGGTGCGGATATCACTGATGCGGATGCCGTGGGCCCGCACAGCATCCAGCACCTCTTCGGCGCTGGTGCGGCTGGTGTGATACGCCATGGCCAGCGTGCCGTCCTCGCGCAGTTTGGCGCTGACGCCGTCAAGTTCAGGCAAGGCGTCGGGCAGGGTGCTGGGGGTGATCAGCAGCGTTTTAGCATCCAGCGCGCCCAGCAGGTTTTGAGTGCTGTCCTGCGCAATTTTTTCGCCGTGGTTGATGATGGCGATCTCGTCGCACATCTCTTCGGCTTCTTCCAGATAATGCGTTGTCAGGATGATCGTCATACCGCGGGTCTTGTTGAGCATGCGGATATTGTCCCAAAGCATCTGGCGCAATTCGATATCGACCCCGGCGGTGGGTTCATCCAGCACCAGAATTTGTGGATCATGCACCAGCGCCTTGGCCAGCAGCAGCCGACGCCGCATGCCGCCTGACAGGGTGCGCGCATAAGCGTTGGCCTTGTCTTCAAGCCCGACAAGTTTCAGAATCTCGTCGCTCCTGCGCTGGCGGCGCGGCACGCCATAGAGCCCGGCCTGCACCTCAAGCGCGGCGCGCGGGGCAAAAAACGGATCAAAATTCAGCTCCTGCGGCATGACACCAATGGCGGCACGGGACTGGCGCGGGTTCTGATCCTGATCAAATCCCCAGATTTTCACCTGCCCGGCGCTTTTGCGCACAAGACCCGCCATGATATTGATCAGAGTGGATTTTCCGGCCCCATTGGGCCCCAAGAGGCCAAAGATTGATCCGGCTTTCACCGTCAAATCGACACCCTTTAGGGCCTGTTTGTCCGGGGTGCTGCCACTGCCGCGATAGGTTTTTGTCAGCCCGCTGATTTCAATTGCATTCTCAGCCATTGCGTCTCTTGCCCCCGGCGCATTGTTCCCTCATATTCGCGCATAGCCAAATTGGACCCCAGCGACAACCAAGAGGGATTGCAAATGTCGATCGAAGCGCCAGAAACCAAGATCGTTGACAGCTACCGCGTGGCCTGTGACGGCGGCGAAGGTGCGCTGGGCCATCCCCGGGTCTGGCTGAGCATTCCGCATGACGAAGGCTTTGTGGAATGCGGTTATTGCGACTGCAAATTCATCCACAAGGACAAGGCCGCGCAAGCCGCCTAAACCGCTCAGATATGCGTCTGCGCATAGTGCCGTTCTGGCGTTTCCAGATGCGGCACGGCGTTGAACTGCGTCAGCATCGGGCGCTCCAGCAGCATTTGCCAGCGGTGAACAGAGCTGTTCATGATCGCCAAACAGAGCTGCGCCCAGCCATCGATCTCAAGCCGCAGCGTCTCGCGCATGACCGTGCTGATCAGCCCCCCCGAGGTGATCACCAGCGCCCGGCCTTTGCCTGCGGCAATGTCGGCGGTAACGTCGCTGACACGCGCGGCGAAATCGCCAAAGCTTTCGTCCACATTCTCAAGCGAATCGCTGGCCCAGGCCGCGAGCACCTGCGGCAGATGCGCGGCGAATTCCTCGCGGCTGGTGGGTGGGGCCAGCCCGTGCTGGGCCTGCATGGCCTGCTCAAGCGAGAAATAGGGAAACTCGTTTAGGCGCGGATCCACGGTGATCTCGCCAAAGGTGGCGGCCCCCATGCTTTCGGCGGTTTCAATATGACGCTGGAGCGTGCCGCAATAGACCCGTTGGTAATGATCGCCCGTCTGGTGCAGGTATTCGCCGAGCCAGCGCGCTTGCTGATGGCCGAGGTCTGACAATCTGTCATAGCTGGCCTCATCCCGTGCGCCGGTATTGGCCTGCCCGTGTCGAACGAATGTAAGCTGCGCCATCTTCTGCCCTCGCGTTGCGATCCTTGGATAGGGGCTTTTCAGAGCCGATGAAAGCATCAATCTGCGAGCAGAGCAGAGAAAAGCCGCCGTCTATCCGGGCGGGGCAATTGACGGGAATTCACGGCTTTGCGTCGCTATGATGACTGTCCATGCCATCGATTTCGGCTAAGGTGAGCGCAAGATGAGGAGCCCGCATGTCTGATCCCCTGCCCAACACCGTCACGTTTTTGCTGGATGGCGATGAAATTACCGTGCCCAAGGGGCAGACCATCTGGGAAGCGGCCCATGGCCGCGGCCTTGTGATCCCGCACCTCTGCCATAAACCGGCCCCGGGGTATCGCCCCGATGGCAACTGCCGGGCTTGTATGGTGGAAATCGAAGGGGAGCGCACGCTGGCCGCCTCCTGCATTCGCGAACCCAGCGACGGCATGGTTGTCACCACCGATTCTGCGCGCGCGACCTCGGCACGCAATATGGTGATCGAGATGCTGATTGCCGATCAGCCCGCCCGCGAGACGGCGCGCGACAAATCCAGCCACCTATGGGACATGGCGGATCTGAACGGCGTCAGCGAAAGCCGCTTTCCCAAGCTGGAAGAGGGGCGCATTCCGCTGCTCGACAACTCACATGTGGCGATGCAGGTCAATCTGGATGCCTGCATTTCCTGTAATCTCTGCGTGCGCGCCTGCCGCGAAGTGCAGGTCAATGATGTGATCGGCATGGCCGGGCGCGGGCATGAGGCCTATCCGACCTTTGACATTGCCGATCCGATGGGGGCCTCAACCTGCGTGGCCTGCGGCGAATGTGTTCAGGCCTGCCCCACCGGCGCGCTGATGCCCGCAACCGTGATGGATGATCAGCAAGTCGGCGACAGCGCCGATTTTGACAGTGAAACCGAAAGCGTTTGCCCCTTCTGCGGCGTGGGTTGCAAAGTCAGCCTCAAGGTCAAAGATGGCAAGGTGAAATACGTTGAGGGCATCAATGGCCCCGCCAATGAGGGGCGTCTTTGTGTCAAAGGGCGCTTTGGCTTTGACTACATCCACCATCCGCACCGCCTGACCAAGCCGCTGATCCGGCGCGCAGATGCCCCGCCCAAGGGGCTGAACGTTGATCCCGGCAATCTGGATACGCATTTCCGCGAAGCGACATGGGATGAGGCGCTGGATCTGGCCGCCAAAGGGCTGATGACGCTGCGCGATCAAGATCCAAAAGCCGTTGCCGGGTTTGGCTCGGCCAAATGCACCAACGAAGAAGCCTATCTTTTCCAGAAATTCATCCGCCAAGGGTTCAAGCATAACAACGTCGATCACTGCACCCGGCTGTGTCACGCCTCATCTGTGTCTGCGCTGATTGAAAACGTTGGTTCTGGCGCGGTGACAGCGACGTTTAACGAAATCGAAAACGCCGATGTGGCCATCGTGATCGGGGCCAATCCGATCGAAAACCATCCGGTGGCGGCCACCTATTTCAAACAGTTCACCAAGCGCGGCGGCAAGTTGATCGTGATGGATCCGCGTGGTGTCGGTCTGCGCCGCTTTGCTGATGAAATGGTGCAATTCCGTCCGGGGGCTGATGTTTCGCTGCTGAATGCGATCATGCATGTGATCGTCGAAGAAGAGCTGTACGATGCGGAATACATCGAAAAATGGACAGAAAACTGGGACGCTGAAAAGGCCCATCTGAAGCAATTCAGCCCCGAGGCCATGACCGATATCTGCGGTATCGACCCCGATCAAATCCGCCGCGTTGCGCGTACCTTTGCTGGGGCCAGGGCGGGGCTGATCTTTTGGGGGATGGGCGTCAGCCAGCATATTCACGGCACAGATAATTCGCGCTGCCTGATTTCGCTGGCGCTGATGACCGGCAATGTTGGCAAGCCCGGCGCAGGGCTGCATCCGCTGCGCGGGCAAAACAACGTGCAAGGGGCCTCAGATGCGGGGCTGATCCCGATGTTCCTGCCTGACTATCAGACCGTGACCAGCGATGATGTGCGCCGGTCCTTTACCGATGTCTGGGGCGGCGGCGATTTTTCCAATGAGCCGGGGCTGACCGTCACCGAGATTGTCGATCAGGTTTATGCGGGCAATATCAAAGGCATGTATATTCAGGGGGAAAACCCGGCCATGTCCGACCCGGATGTGGATCATGCGCGGGATGCGTTTGCCAAGCTTGAACTGATGATCGTGCAGGATATCTTCCTGACCGAAACCGCCAATTATGCCGATATTATCCTGCCTGCCTCGGCGCTGTATGAAAAGAATGGCACCGTCAGCAACACCAACCGTCAGGTGCAGCGGGTGCGCCCTGCCGTCACGCCACCGGGCGAAGCGCGCGAGGATTGGCGCATCACGGTTGACCTGGCCCGGCGCATCGGCCTGCCGTGGGACTACCCCGACGTGTCCGAAGTCTTTGCCGAAATGAAGCTCAATATGGCCAGCCTTGACAATATCACTTGGGAACGGCTTGAGACTGAAACTGTGACCTACCCATCGCTGTCGCCCACCGATCCGGGGCAGGCAATTGTGTTTGGTGATGGGTTCCCACGCGATGAAGGCCGCGCGCGCTTTACTCCGGCCAATGTGATTGCGCCAGATGAGGCCCCGGATGCCGACTATCCGATGATCATGACCACTGGCCGGCAACTCGAGCATTGGCATACAGGGTCCATGACCCGCCGCTCCAAAGTGCTGGACGCGGTGGAGCCGGAAGCCAATTGTTCGCTGCATCCCAAGACTCTACGCAAACTGGGTGTGCAGCCGGGCGACATGATCCGGCTGACTACGCGGCGCGGCAGTATCGACATTATGGCCCGCGCCGACCGCGCGGTAGCAGAGGATATGGTGTTTGTGCCCTTCGCTTATGTTGAGGCCGCCGCCAATGTGCTGACCAATCCGGCGATTGACCCCTATGGCAAGATCCCGGAATTCAAGTTCTCGGCGGTGCGTGTGGAAAAGGCAGAGGCGCTGGGCTGAGGCCCGCGCGGGCGTCTTGAAAATTCAGCTGCCGCTGCGCACAAATCCGCGTTTTAGCGCGCGCTGACGGCGGCGGTCCGCCTCCAGCGAGGCCTCGCGCAGATTGCCAAAGGTTTTGCTCAGCGCTTTGCCTTTGCGGCCCGCAATGCCCCATTCCAGAAACACAGTGATATTGTCGAAAAGATCATAGGCAATCTCGACCCGGTAAAACCTTGGCCGACGCGCAGCATTTTGGCGATAAAGCAGACATACAGCCATAAGTTGAGAGTACCATCTTTTCGGGCGCATGCAACTATCGTCGTCGGGTCTGAAAGGCAAGCGCGCGAACGGGCAGCCTGCTGACAATTTCTGCCAGCAAGCGCGCCGGATGACCACGGCACATCTTGATGTGTCATATTTTATACATAAGTTGCGCTCGTTGATCCGAGGTCATGCGGCCCAGAATTGCGGAGGGATCACATGTCAGCACATTGGGATGATCTGAAAACAGTCATGCATTTGGTGCGTGGTGGTTCGCTGGCGACGGCGGCAGATGCCCTGGGCGTCAGCTATACGACCGTGGCGCGGCGGGTGAAGCGGGCCGAAGATGACCTCGGCCTCAAACTTTTTGATCGCTTGGCAGATGGCTATCAGGCGACCGAGGCCGGGGCAGAGGTGGCGCGCAAGGCGGCCGCCATGGAAACCGAAGAATTCAATCTCATGCGCAGTTTGGCGGGCGCGGATCAGGAACTGCGTGGCCAGTTGACGATCACCGCGCCGCAGCTGGTTTGCGCGACCAGCCTGCTGCCCGTCTTCGAAGAGTTCACACAGCGATATCCGGATGTGGAATTGCACGTGCGCTCCTCCAGCGAACTGTTGGATCTGGGCCGCCGAGAGGCCGACTTGGCCATCCGTATCAGCGATGATCCGGGTGACAGCCTGACCGGGCGCCGTCTGGCGTCGCAGCAATGCGCGGTCTTTGGGGCCGCCCATTGGCTGGACAAGATCAAAGCCGGGCGCGATGATGACATCAAATGGCTGCTGCCCGAAAACGTTCCGGCGCGATTTCGCGCGCTTGTGCCGCAACTCAACCCCCAAAATATTCTGATGCGGCTGGATGATATGGCCGCGACGATCGAGGCGGCGAAAGCTGGCATGGGCGTTATGGTCATGCCGATGTTTTTGGGCCGCAGCTGCCCTGATCTGGTTGAACTTCCACTCATGGATCCGCAGCCCTTTCCCGAGATTTGGGCCGTTGCGCATCGTGATGTCTGGCGCTCGGCCCGGGTGGCGGCCTTCCGCGAGATCCTGATCCCGCATTTCAAGAAGACCGCGCATTTGTATATGGCGTAAGCCCGGCCAAGATTTACAAAACCGCAATATCGCTATTGCAGAACTGTTGAATTTCGCGCGTACCAACCGCGCCTGTCAGGGCCCATGTCGGGCCACAGCAGGAGCGGATATGTCCCAAATTGATTATGATGAACTGTCTTTTGACGATGAAGACGAACTGAAATTTCCGCGTCCCAGCACGCAGGGTTTTGACGCGGTGGTTGATCGCGCGGTGTCGCGCCGCGGGTTTTTGGGCGGCGCTCTGGCCTTTGGGTCTGGCGCGGCAGTGATGGGCACCGGCCTGCTGTCGGGCAGCGCGGCCACAGCGATGCAGGCCTCGCGCTTTGCGTTTGAACAGATTGCCCCGCAGACCGATGGCACGGTGCACGTCCCCGTCGGTTATGATTGGGATGTTCTCGTGCGCTGGGGGGATCCGCTCTTCTCGGATGCGCCGGCATTTGATGCGGCCACCGGCGTGCCCACCGAAGGCTCTGACCGCGTGTTTGGCGAAAACACCGATGGTATGGAACTGTTCCTTGTCGGCGACACAGAACTGCTGGTTGTGAATTCCGAATATGTGAATGGCAAGATCAACCTGCCCGCAGATCAAGGGGGCAAGCCGGTGTCGGCAGCCGATGTGACCCGACTGCAGAACTTCCAAGGTGTGACCGTGATGGAAGTGACCGAAACCGACGCTGGTTGGGAGGTCGTCGTCGACAGCCCTTACAACCGCCGTATCCATCACCGCACCCCGATGCAGATCGACGGTCCAGCGGCTGGGCATGACCTGCTGAAAACCAGCGCTGATCCAAGCGGCACGCAGTCGCTGGGCACGTTCAACAATTGCGGCTCCGGGCGCACCCCTTGGGGCACCTATCTGACCTGCGAAGAAAACTTCAACGGCTATTTTGGCACCACCGAAGAGCTGTCGCTGGACGATGCCACCGCCGCTGGTTTTGCCCGCTACGGGGTCAGCACCAAAGTGGATCCGGGCCGCTACAACTATCACGGTTTTGATGCGCGCTTTGATCTGTCCAAAGAACCGAACGAGCCGCATCGTGCCGGTTACATCGTTGAGATTGACCCTGCCAACCCAGATTCAACCCCGATCAAACGCACTGCTTTGGGCCGTTTCAAACATGAAAACGCCGCCTGTGTTGTCGCGCCGGATGGCCGCGTGGTGGTCTATATGGGCGATGATGAACGTGGCGAATACATGTACAAATGGGTCAGCCGCGATGTCTATACGCCGGGGGGCGACACCTCGAGTCTGCTGAGCGAAGGCCAGCTTTATGTGGCCAAGTTCAACGACGACATGACCGGCACCTGGATTGCGCTGACGCCCGAAGACACCGGCATGTCCCCTGCTGAAATCGCCATCTTCACCCGCATTGCCGCCACGCAGGTCAGCGCCACCACCATGGACCGCCCTGAATGGATCGCCGTGAACCCCACCGCCGTTGAGGCCTATTGCTGCCTGACCAACAACTCGCGCCGCGGGGCCACCAACGACGATGGATCGCTGCGCACCAATGCGGCGGGCGAGCCGATGCGCGTCAACGCGCCAAACCCGCGTGAGGTCAACCGCTATGGTCAGATCGTGCGCTGGCGTCCGCATCGTGGCGATCATGCGGCGTCGACCTTTGACTGGGATCTCTATGTGATGGCGGGCAACCCGACCGTGCATACGGATGGGCTTTATGCAGGCACCGCCAATATCAACGCGGGCAACCTGTTTAATTCCCCGGACGGAATGCAGATCGACAGCACCGGGCTGATCTGGATCCAGACCGACGGCAATGACGACAACGAAGGCGACTTCCTCGGCATGGGCAACAACCAAATGCTCGCCGGCGATCCGGTGACGGGCGAAATCCGCCGCTTCATGACCGGGCCGAACGGTTCGGAAGTGACAGGTCTGACATGGTCCGCCGACCGCCGCACCATGTTTGTCGGCATCCAGCACCCTGCCGCCCCTTTCCCAGATGGCGAAGGCGCGCTGCCACGCTCGTCCATCGTGACCATCAAGCGCAAAGACAACGCGCTGGTTGGGTGATGTGATCTTGTCTCAGGCGGCCCGCTCGCCTGAGACGCCCTGCCATGGGCATAAAAAGAAAACCCCCGTCAGCACAGGGTGCCGCGGGGGGAAAGTGGGAGTGACCTTCCCCGGAACGTTACTGAGGCAGACGAGCCGAGATTTCCGCGTTTGGAAGGAAATGAGTCAAAATCTCCGATGACTCTTAGCTACAACAGCTGGCAGGGATTGGCTAGATATAGTGGCGCAGCAGCGGGAATATCCCCTATATTGCGCAATTTTCCGCGCATCAGTGCCAAGAGACATCGCCAAGAAAGATATAGCCTGCCCCGTAAATGGTCTTGATCAGGCGGGGGTTCTTGGGGTCTTCGCCCAATTTGGTGCGCAGCCGCGAGATGCGCACATCCATCGCCCGATCAAAGCTTTCGCCAGCTGCGCCGCCCAGCGTTTCCTGCATCTGCGCGCGGCTGATCAGACGTTTAGGACTGTTGAGAAACAGCCGCAGCACCTCGCCCTCGGCATGGCTGAAAGGGGTGGTCTGACCGTCGGCGTTCTCAAGTGTGTAACTGTCGAAATTGGCGCGCCATCCGTTGAATTCGGCGATATTTGACGGGGCCGGGGCGGCGGCGCGTTCCTTGCGCAGATGCGCGCGCACCCGGGCGACCACTTCGACCGCATCAAAGGGTTTGATGATGTAATCATCTGCGCCCAGCTCCAGCCCGGTGACACGATCCTGCACTTGCGCGCGTCCCGAAATGATGATCACCACGGCGCCCTGTTCCAGCGCCAGCCGGTGCACGAGGGTCAGCCCATCGCGATCTGGCAGGCTCAGATCCACCAGGCAAACCGCCGGGGTGGTTTTGCGCAAGAAGGCTTCGAATTCGGTCGCGCGCGCAAAGCTCATGGTGCGGAACCCCGCATCGGCCAGCGCCTCGCTGAGGATTTGGCGAATCTCAGGTTCGTCATCCAGGATTGTTATGAGCGGGTCAGTCATGTTTGGTCCTCAGCCGTCAGAAACCTGCGCAGGGCCTCTGCGGTAAAAGGTTTGCGGATCACCGGCGCGATCTGCGCCCCTTTGACATAAAGCGGGTGGGTGCGCGGAAAGCTGGTCATCAGATAGGCGGGCAGGGCGCGCTGCGTCAGCGTTGTGATCAGATCCACGCCGGTGGCGTCCCCTTCGATATCGATATCGGAAAGAACCAGGGTGATCTCGGGCACCTGATCCATCAGGGCAAGCGCTTCGTCGGCGCTGGTGGCTTCGATCACCATATGGCCCTGCGCGGTCAGCATATCACGGATCACGCCGCGCAGTTCCGCGTCATCTTCGACCAGCAGGCTCAACCCCGGGCGGCGCGAGTCATGCACCGGGCGCAGCGGCAATTGCAGCGTCACGCGGGCCCCCTGATCCATATTGGCAATGCGCAGCTGCCCCCCCATAAGCTTTGTGGTGTCATAGACCATGGACAGGCCCAGGCCTGACCCATCGGTGCCCTTGGTGGTGAAAAAGGGATCAAGCGCCTTGGTCAGCGCCAGTTTTGAGAATCCCGCGCCGGTGTCATCAACCTCGATCTGGACCCAAGTGTCTTTGATCAGCGCGGCGCGCAGGGTGATCGTGCCTTTGCTGCCGCAGGCATCGCGGGCATTGAGCACGAGGTTCAGCAGGCTGTCCTGCAACATGCCGGCATCCAAAAGCAGCGGCGCAGGCGGGATCTGGTTGTCGATGACCAGGGTAATACCCTCCGGCAACGAGGGGGTGGCCAGTGTGCGCAGATCGGCAAATACGCGGGCCAGATCGGTCGCCTTGAGCTGGGGCGCACGCTGGCCGGTCATGTCAGCAATACGGTTGAGCAGGGTGCCGCCGCGGCGCGCGGCATTCAGCGTGCCGCCAATCAACTCCTGTGCAGGCGCTGGCAGGGGCATTTTCTCCAGTTTGGACTGCATGCCCAGAATGATGGTCAGCAGGTTGGAAAAATCATGCGCCAGCCCGCTGGTCATCTGCGCCGCCATCTCGCGGCGGCGTGTCTGTTGCAGCGCCACGCGCGCCTGGGTTTCGGCGGTCACGTCCATGGACAGGATGTAAACCCCGCGCTCGTCACCTTTTTCACTGTCCGGCGTGAGGGCAAGCCGAATGCGGCGCGAACTCATCGGGTCATTGAATTCAAAGACACCGGGCGCGCCCTCAAAGGCGGCATTGAGATAGGGTTCGATCTTGTCATAGGTGGCCTGTCCCAGCGTGTGGGCAATGCCATGCCCGATAATATTGCTCGGGCGACCGGGCATGATCGCGGTCAGGCGCCGGTTGGAATAGGTGTAGCGCCGGTCAGGGCCGACATGGGCGATATGCGCCGGCATCATTTCGGCCGTCAGGCGCATGCGGCGTTCACTGATCGTGACCTGACGCTTGGCCTCTTCCAGCGCCACAATGGTACTTTCAAGTTCCCGGTTCGCGCTTGAGAGTTCTTCAGCATAGCGCAGGAGCTGATCGGACAGCTCTTCGGAGCGCCCGCGCAGCAGCGCCTCTTGTCGTTTGGTGCGCGTGATGTCGGTATAGACCGCAACCCAACCGCCACCGGGCAGGGGGGTGCCTTCGACGCTGATCCAGCGGCCATCGTGTCGCTGCCGCTCCATATAGTGCGGCTCAAAGTCTTTGGCGCGCTCCACCCGTTCCTGCACCAGCGCTTCGACATCCTCGCTGTCGCCATATTCCCCGCGCGACGCGATGACGCGGATCGTGTCTTCAAACGATGCTCCGGGGGTCATCAGATGTTCCGGCAGGTCGAACATGTCGCGAAACCGCGCATTCGCGACCACCAGCCTCAGCTGGTCGTCATAGATCGAAAGGGCCTGCTGAATAAGGTTCAGCCCGGCCATCATCATCGCCTGCTGGCTGTCAGAGCGCGGTGCCATTTTGTCTCCTCCCTCTTATGGCTAGCACCGGATTGACCGTCAGGGAAAGGGACAAAACTGCGCTGTTACAATTCGTAAGGATTGGGAAATGTTCAGGAAAAAGTTGACCCGCTATCTTAACGAAACGCCTAATGCAGTTGGGAATCACAGCCGTGATTGCAATTTGCGGTTGTGGGCATGAGGGAGGAATTGGAATTGGCACAGTCGTCACAGGCGACCGATGGACTTATGTCCATCCCTGCGCTGATGCGGCGCAATGCGGAGAGGTTCGCAGGCAAAGCCGCTTATCGTGAAAAAGAATTTGGCATCTGGCAATGCTGGACGTGGTCCGAGGCCCGCGAGGAGATTGAGACCCTTGCGCTTGGGCTTCTGACGCTTGGCATCAAAGAGGGCGATTTTGTCGCCATTATCGGCCGCAACAGACCCTATCTCTATTGGTCCATGGTGGCCGCGCAGATGGTCGGCGCGGTCCCGGTGCCGGTCTATAAAGACAGCGCAGCCGAAGAAATGGCCTATGTGCTGGCCCACTGCGGCGCGCGCTTTGTCATCGCCGAAGATCAAGAGCAGGTCGATAAGGTCATCGACGTGCAAGACCAACTGCCCAATTTTGAGCATATGGTCTACCTCGACCCGCGCGGGCTGCGGAAATACGATCATACGGCTCTGCATCAGTTTCAAAAACTGCAAACCGAAGGTCGCGCCCAGCGTCTGGCGCATGAAGCCGAGTTGGAGGCGCGCACAGGCCGGCTGACCTATGACAGCACCTGCGTGATGCTTTATACGTCGGGCACCACCGGCAAGCCCAAGGGTGTGGTGCTGAGCAACCGCAACGTTATTCAGACGTCGAAAAATTCGGTCGATTTTGACAGCCTGCGTGCGGATGAAAACATCCTTGCCTATCTGCCCATGGCCTGGGTCGGCGATTTTATTTTCTCGGTTGGCCAAGCGATGTGGTGCGGTTTCTGCGTGAACTGCCCAGAAAGCGAAGACACAATGGTCACAGACCTGCGTGAAATCGGGCCAACGTATTTTTTCGCGCCACCTGCCGTGTTTGAAAGCCAGTTGACCAATGTGATGATCCGCATGGAAGATGCCGGCCGTTTCAAGCAATGGTTGTTCCGCAAATATATGGCCCACGCCAAGAAAGTGGGCGGCAAAATTCTGGATGGCCATTCCGTCGGACCGCTGGATCGCTTGAACTATGCGCTGGGCAATCTGTTCATCTATGGTCCGCTCAAAGACACATTGGGGCTGGGGCGCGTGCGCGTCGGCTATACAGCGGGCGAAGCGATCGGTCCCGAGCTGTTTGAGTTTTACCGCAGCCTCGGCATCAACCTGAAACAGCTATATGGCCAGACCGAAGCAACCGTGTTCATCACGCTGCAGCCCAATGGCGAAGTGCGTGCAGATACCGTTGGCGTGCCTGCGCCCGAAGTTGAGATCAAGATCGAAGACAGCGGCGAGATTTTCTATCGCTCTCCAGGTGTCTTTGTCGAATATCTCAACAACCCGGAGTCCACCGCCTCCACCAAAGATGCGGAGAATTGGGTTGCGACGGGTGATGCAGGTTTCTTTGAAGAGGGCAGTGGCCATCTGCGCATCATCGACCGCATCAAAGATGTCGGCAAATTGGCCGATGGACGGATGTTCGCGCCCAAGTTTGTGGAAAACAAACTGAAGTTCTATCCCGATATTCTGGAGGCTGTGGTCTTTGGCAATGGCCGGGATCGGTGTGTTGCCTTTATCAATATCGACCTCAAGGCCGTCGGCAACTGGGCTGAGCGCAACAATATCGCCTATGCCTCTTATCAGGAATTGGCCGGGCATCCGCGTGTGCTTGAAACCATCCAAGGGCATGTCGAAGAGGTCAACCGCAGCGTTGCCGAAGACCCGATGCTGTCTGGCTGTCAAATCCATCGTTTCCTTGTGCTTCACAAGGAACTGGATGCGGATGACGGCGAAATGACCCGCACCAAGAAAGTGCGCCGGGTTGTCGTCGCTGACAAGTTCAAGGATCTGGTGGATGCGCTTTATGACGGCTCCAAAACCGTCTCGACGACCACCGAAGTGACCTATGAGGACGGGCGCAAAGGCAGCATCAGCGCCACGCTTGAACTGCGCGATGTCGCCGTCCTTCCCACCCTCTCGCAACAGGTGGCCGCAGAATGAATCAGATTACACCAGACAGCTACGTCACGGCGGATGGCCGCACCATCGGCGGCACCGTGATGGAGATGAAAAACATCACCCTGCGCTTTGGCGGTGTGGTGGCGATCAAGGACATCAGCTTTGACATCCGTCAGGGCGAAATCCGCGCCATCATTGGCCCCAACGGTGCCGGCAAATCCTCAATGCTCAACGTCATCTCGGGGTTCTATAATCCGCAGGAAGGCGATGTGTTTTACAAGGGCCAGAAACGCCCCCCGATGCGCCCCTATCAAGTGGCCCGTCTTGGCATCGCGCGCACGTTCCAGAACATCGCGCTGTTTGAGGGCATGTCTGTGCTCGACAACGTGATGACCGGCCGTTTGCACCACATGAAGGCGGGCTTGTTCTCGCAGGCCCTGTGGAAAGGCCGCGCCGAGCGTGAAGAGGTTGAGAACCGGGAAGCCGTTGAAAAGATTATCGACTTCTTGGAAATCCAAAGCATTCGCAAGACCCCCGTTGGCCGGCTGCCTTATGGGTTGAAAAAGCGCGTTGAGCTTGCGCGCGCCCTGGCGGCGGAACCGTCGATCTTGCTGCTGGATGAGCCGATGGCCGGCATGAACGTCGAAGAGAAAGAGGACATGAGCCGCTTTATCCTCGACGTGAATGACGAATTTGGCACCACCATCGCCCTGATCGAACACGACATGGGCGTTGTCATGGATCTGTCCGACCGGGTGGTCGTGATGGATTACGGCAAGAAAATTGGCGACGGCACGCCAGACGAAGTGCGCAACAACCAAGACGTTATCGACGCTTATCTGGGGGTCGCCCATGACTAACCACACACGCATCAAAACCGGAGGCCAGTCCAATGCCTGAACAGTTGATCTTTGGCATGGAGGTCTTTCTGAACGGCCTCATGGCGGGTGTTCTTTACGCCCTTGTCGCGCTCGGATTTGTCCTGATCTACAAAGCATCCGGCATCTTTAACTACGCGCAGGGTGTGATGGCCTTATTCTCTGCCCTGACCTTGGTGGGGATCATGGAAGGGCAAGTGCCCTTTGGCCATCTGGTCAACGCGATCTTTGGCACGGAAATTCACGGGTTTGGCTGGCATGTGCCGGCCTTCGCGGCGATCCTTCTGACCATGGGCGTCATGATCCTGCTGGCCTGGTGCGTTCAGCGCTTTGTGTTCCGTGACTTGGTGGGCCAAGAGCCGATCATCCTTTTCATGGCCACCATCGGCCTTGCCTATTTCCTTGAGGGCGTCGGCGATCTGATGTGGGGCTCTGAGATCAAGAAACTCGACGTTGGTCTGCCCCAGGGCATCAACGCGGTCATTGATGAAACCACTTTTGAGTGGTTTGGCTACGGTTTCTTCATCGATAACCTTGATATCGTCGCAACCATAATCGCTGCGCTTTTGGTGGCGGCACTGGTTGTCTTTGCCCAATACACCAAACAGGGCCGGGCCATGCGCGCTGTGGCAGATGATCACCAAGCCGCGCTGTCGGTCGGAATCTCACTCAGCTTTGTGTGGGTCATGGTGTGGTCGGTCGCAGGCTTTGTGGCGCTGGTTGCCGGCATCATGTGGGGCACCAAATCGGGCGTGCAATTCTCGCTCAGCTTGATCGCGCTCAAGGCACTGCCGGTGCTGATGCTGGGGGGCTTTACCTCGATCCCGGGCGCGATTGTCGGCGGTCTGATCATTGGCGTGGGCGAGAAACTCTTTGAATTCGCAGTCGGCCCTCTGGTGGGCGGCGCGACCGAGAACTGGTTCGCCTATGTGCTCGCGCTGGTCTTCCTGGTGTTCCGCCCGCAGGGCCTCTTTGGGGAGAAGATCATTGAGCGCGTTTGACCTGACCCCGCCCCAACCCGAGCTGAAACAGACACGAATGCAGGAGTTTTGAGCCATGTTCTATCGTGAAGCGGGCGATTTCAAAACGTCCTATAAAGACGACAACCAAACCTTTCCGATCAAGTTTGATCGCTACCGTTACTACGCTGTTTTGTTTGTGGCTTTTGCCTTGGTGCCGTTCATCGTGAATGACTACTGGGTCAACGCCATGCTGCTGCCGTTCCTGATCTATTCGATCGCGGCCATCGGCCTGAACATTCTGACCGGCTATTGCGGACAGGTGTCGCTGGGCACCGGCGGTTTCATGGCGGTGGGGGCCTATGCCTGCTACAAGTTCATGACCGCTTTCCCCGAGATCAGCATCATCGTGCATGTCATCCTCTCAGGCGGGGTGACGGCGGCGGTCTGCATTCTCTTTGGCCTGCCCTCGCTGCGCATCAAAGGGTTTTACCTGGCGGTGGCCACGCTGGCGGCGCAGTTTTTTCTGGTCTGGCTTTTTAACCGGGTACCTTGGTTCTACAACTACTCGGCCTCCGGTCAGATCAACGCGCCAGAGCGCACTGTTCTGGATATTGCCGTCACCGGCCCGAATACCGATGCCTGGGCGAAATACATGTTCTGCCTGGTCTTCCTGACTTTCTGCGCGCTGATCGCCCGTAACCTGACACGCGGCACCATTGGCCGCACCTGGATGGCCATTCGCGACATGGATATTGCGGCGGAAATCATCGGGGTGAACCCGCTGAAGGCCAAGATCTCGGCCTTTGGGGTCTCGGGCTTTTTCGTTGGCATCGCAGGCGCGCTGCTGTTCGCAGTTTATCTGGGCGCGGCCGAGGCAGGCGACAGCTTTGGCATCACCAAAAGCTTCCTTGTGCTCTTCATGATCATCATCGGTGGTCTGGGCTCGATCTTTGGCAGCTTTGCAGGGGCGGCCTTCCTCGTGCTGCTTCCTGTGCTGCTCAAGAACGTGCTGGTCGGCATGCTGGGCTGGCCCACCGATCTGGCGGCGCATCTGGAATTCATCATCGTGGGCGGCTTGATCATCCTGTTCTTGATCCTTGAACCCCACGGGCTCGCGCAGCTTTGGCGCGTGGCCAAGGAAAAACTGCGGCTCTGGCCCTTCCCGCATTAAGGCGGGGCCAGACCACCCCAGAAATACAGGGCGCTCGAAAGCTCTGAACACCTCGAAATCGGACATTCTATTAGGGAGGAGAACCCCGATGAAAATGAAACTTGCAAGCCTTGCACTTGGCGCAACAGTTGCAGCGGCCCCAGCCATGGCAGACCTTGTGTTCCCATCGCTGAGCTACCGCACCGGCCCCTTTGCGGCAGGCGGCATTCCGTTTGCTGATGGCTATGCGGATTATTTCACGCTGCTCAATGAACGCGACGGTGGCATCGGCGGCGAAATCGCACAGGTGCCAGAGTGCGAAACCGCTTATAACACCGAAAAAGGCGTGGAATGTTACGAGGCGACCAAAGATTCTGGCGCGCTGATCTATCAACCGCTGTCCACCGGCATCACCTATCAGCTGATCCCCAAAGTCACCGCAGACAACATCCCCATGCACACCATGGGCTATGGGCGCACCTCGGCGAAAAACGGCAAGGTCTTTAGCCACGTCTTTAACTATCCGGCCAACTATTGGGATGGGGCCTCTGCCGGGGTGAACCATTTCCTTGAGCAGTCCGGCGGCTCTCTGGACGGCAAGAAAATCACGCTGTTGCACTTTAACGGGGCCTATGGGCGCGAACCGATCCCAACACTGGAAGCCTTGGCCGAAAAGCACGGGTTTGAGTTTAACGCCATCCCGATTGACTACCCGGGCCAAGAGCAAAAATCCCAGTGGCTGCAAATCCGCCGCGAACGTCCGGATTATATCCTGTTCTGGGGCTGGGGCGTGATGAACCAGGTGGCCATTCAGGAAGCGGCCAACATCCGCTTTAACATGGAAAATTTCATGGGCATCTGGTGGTCCGGTTCCGAGAACGACGTGAAGCCTGCGGGCATGGGCGCGGATGGCTATAAATCGGTGCAATTCCACAACGTAGGCTCTGATTTCCCAGTGTTTGACGACATCCAGAAATATGTCGTCGACGCGGGCAAAGCCGCCGGTGCGGGCGATCAGGTGGGCACGGTTCTTTATAACCGCGGCGTTTACGCGGCCTTCCTTGCAGCCGAAGCGGCGAAACAGGCGCAGGAAGCCAATGGCACCTCTGCGATCGATTCCGGCATGATGCGGGATGCGATGGAAAGCCTGACCATCACCGCTGAAACCATGGAAGCGGCGGGTCTGCCGAATTTCGGCCCGGAATTCAGCGTGAGCTGCATGAACCATGGCGGTGACGGCATGGCAGCGATTGCACAGTGGGATGCCGAGGCACAGGCATGGACGCTGATTTCCGAATTCGCGCCTTCCGACGCTTCGGTGATCGATCCGCTGATCAACGCCGATTCTGCGGCCTATGCCTCTGAGAACAACATCTCAGAAGGCTGCAGCTAAGCCGGATTGGCCTGGCCGGTCGTCTGGCCGGGCCCCTTATGATTGAAGGAATGACACCCATGCTTGACGCGGCCCGGACCGAAGAAACCCTGTTGGACGTCAACAATATCGAAGTGATCTACAACCATGTGATCCTTGTGCTCAAAGGCGTCAGCCTGACGGTGCCAAAGGGCGGGATCACAGCGCTTTTGGGCGGCAATGGCGCGGGCAAGACCACGACACTGAAAGCCGTGTCCAACCTGCTGCATTCTGAGCGCGGGGAGGTGACAAAAGGCACGATTTCCTATCGCGGCACCCAGGTCCAGGATCTGGACCCCGCCGCGCTGGTGAAACGCGGGGTGATCCAGGTGATGGAGGGTCGCCATTGCTTTGAACACCTGACGGTTGAGGAAAACATCCTGACCGGGGCCTACACCCGCAGCGACGGGCGGGCCAATATCCAGACGGACCTTGAGATGGTTTACCACTATTTCCCACGCCTCAAAGAACGCCGCAAATCACAGGCCGGCTATACCTCGGGCGGGGAGCAGCAGATGGTCGCCATGGGCCGCGCCTTGATGAGCCGCCCGGAAACCATCCTGCTCGACGAGCCGTCCATGGGCCTTGCGCCTCAGCTGGTGGAACAGATCTTTGAGATTGTGAAATCGGTGAATGAAAACGAAGGCGTGAGCTTTCTTCTGGCCGAACAGAACACCAATGTCGCGCTGCGCTATGCGCATTACGGCTATATTCTGGAATCCGGCCGCGTGGTGATGGACGGCCCGGCCGCCGAGCTGCGTGAAAACCCCGATGTAAAAGAATTCTATCTCGGCATGTCCGACGAAGGCCGAAAATCCTTCCGCGACGTGCGGTCCTATCGCCGCCGCAAACGCTGGCTCAGCTGACCGAACGCCCAAGATGGACCCCAAGCGGACACACCAAGACCAAAAGGACCGGGACGCATGAGCGCCTTTTATGATGAGTTGGAAACAAGATCGGCAGATGCGCGCGCAGCGGCACTGGCCAGCGCGCTGCCGCGCCAAATCGCGCGCGCCAAGGCGCTGCCGGGCTACGCCGCCGCCTTTGCCGAGGTTGATGCAGAGGCGATCACCACGCCTACCGCGCTGGCGGCGTTGCCAATTCTGCGAAAGTCAGACCTGAGCGCGGCGCAGGCCGCGCAGGCGCCCTTTGGGGGCTACAATGCGCTTGCCCCCACGGGGTTTGCGCATGTGTTTCAGTCCCCCGGCCCGATCTATGAGCCGGGCGGTGCGGGCCACGACTGGTGGCGCATGGGGCGGCTGTTGCATGCGGTGGGCATTGGCCCGGGTGATATCATCCAGAACTGCTTTGGCTATCATCTGACACCTGCGGGCATGATGTTTGAAAGCGGCGCGCGGGCTGTGGGCGCGACGGTTCTGCCTGCGGGCACCGGCCAGACCGATCTGCAGGTGCAGGCGGCCGCCGCGCTGGGCAGCACCGCCTATGCCGGCACGCCCGACTACCTCAAGGTGATCCTTGATCGGGCCGAGGCTCTGGGCACCTCGCTTCAGATCAGCAAGGCAGCGGTCGGTGGCGGCGCGCTCTTCCCCAGCCTGCGCCAAGAATACGCGGATCGCGGCATTCTATGTTTGCAATCCTACGCCACGGCGGATCTGGGCAATATCGCTTATGAAAGCCCCGCGATGGAGGGGATGATTGTGGATGAGAATGTGGTGGTCGAAATTGTCGTCCCTGGCACCGGCACCCCCGTCGCCCCCGGCGAGGTTGGCGAAGTTGTCGTGACCTCGCTTAACCCGGACTATCCGCTGATCCGCTTCGCCACCGGGGATCTCTCGGCTGTGATGGCGGGGCAAAGCCCCTGCGGGCGCAGCAACATGCGCATCAAGGGCTGGATGGGCCGCGCCGATCAGACCGCCAAGATCAAAGGCATGTTTGTGCGTCCCGAACAGGTCGCCGCATTGGTGGCGCGTCACGCCGATGTCAGCCGCGCCCGCGTCATCGCCAGCCGCGAGGGCGAAATGGATGTGATGACCGTGCAACTTGAGACCGAGGCACAGGACAGTTCAGCCTATTTGGACAGTGTTGTCGGGGTCCTGAAACTCAAGGGGCAGATCGAAATCGTCGCGCCCGGCAGCCTGCCGAACGACGGCGTGGTGATCGAAGATCAGCGTAAATACGACTGACATTCCCTTATTAGAGACTGGTGAGAGTCTATGGCGCGCGCTCCCGTTGTGGGCGCGCGTTTGCTGTTTTTCCCCTCAACGGGAACCAAAATTTATCCAAACATGTTTAACTACATAAGGAATTTCAGCATCCGCTGAGGATCAGGAGGGAAGAATGCGTATTTTCAAAGCAGCATGTATGGCCACATTGATGATGTCCGCCGCCGCCGTTAGCGCGCGGGATTTGGCGCTCATCGTGGATCAGCAGGACTATAGATCGCTCTCAGATCTGCCACGGGATGCCCGGATGGAGGCCATGTCAAATGCGCTCGACAACGCGGGGTTTGACGTCTCTTCGGTGAAAAATGCCACGCTTAGCGAGTTGCGCGCCGCCATATTTGCGCTTGAGACCGCCGCCGAAAGCGAGGTGGATCGCCTTGTGATCATTATTCGCGGTCATGTGCTGTCTGATACGCGCCAAGGCTGGGTGCTGGCCCAAGAGGCCCGCGCGCCTGACCGGTTTGACATCAACTCTAAAGCCATGCCGCTGCCGCTATTTGATACCGCGCTGCGCGCAGCGGCGGGGCGCGCGCTGATCGCCATCGTGGATGATCCGCGCCCATTAGAGGATATCGAGGGGCTGGGGCATGATGATCTGATCTATACGCCCGTGCAGGGTGCCACGCTGATCGAAGGGGACAGCCGCGCGGTGCAATCGGCGCTACGCAACCTTTTGGCCGAAGGGGCGACCACCCGGCAGTTGGCCGAAGCCCCGGGGGACATTGATGTCTCCGGGTTCATTTCCGGTACGGTTGCCTTCACCGAAGTGGATTTTGACGCCTCAGCGCGTGCCGACACGCAGGCGGTCAGCGAAAGTACCAGCGAACAGGCCTATTGGAATGCCGCGCGCGATATTGGCACGCAAAACGCGCTGAATTCATACATCGAACAGTACCCCAATGGCCAATTTGTCGACGATGCCCGCCGCCTGATGGCGCAGCGCGAGGCGAGCCGCGAGACACGGTTGAAAGAGGCGGAAGCCGCGCTCAACCTGTCGCGCGACCAGCGCCGCGATGTGCAACGGGACCTGTCGCTTTTGGGGTTTGACCCGCGCGGTATTGACGGCGTCTTTGGGCCTGCGACCCGCAGTGCCATCCGCTCCTGGCAGGCAGCGCAGGGCCGCGAAGCCACCGGCTATCTCAGCCGCGATCAGCTGCAAGTGATGCAGGAATTTGCGATGCGCCGCGCTGCAGAATTGGAAGAAGAGGCCCGCCGCCGCCGCGAGATCGAAGAAGCGCGCGACCGCGCGTTCTGGCAGGATACCGGCGCACGCAACACCGAAGCGGGCTATCGCGCCTATTTGAAGGAATTCCCCGATGGGGTCTTTGCCGAACTGGCCCGCGAGGAACTGGATGCGATCGAATCTGAACGCCGCGCAGAAATGGACGCGCGCGAACGCAACGCCTGGGACGAGGCGCGCAACCAGAACACGGCCGAGAGCTATCGCGCCTTTTTGCAGGCCCATCCCGAAGGTGTCTTTGCCGAAGCGGCGCAGACACGTATTGATGAGCTCACCAACGAGGCCGACGACGACGAAGCGCGGGCGCGGTTCCAGTCCGCGGAAAACGCCGTGGCGGGCAGCACCGCTGCACGGCTGCTGATCGAAAACCGCTTGCAGAGCCTCGGATTGGAGCCGGGCAAGGTTGACGGCGCATTCGACAAGGACACCCGCCGCGCCCTGCGCCGCTTTCAAAAGGCGCGTAATTTGACGGTCACGGGCTATATGGATCAGGCGACAATGGTTCAAATGCTGCTCGGTCGCTAACGCGCGATGTGACAATTGGCCCAAGGCCACACCAAAGAGGCAATTTTTTATTGCCTCTTTTTTTGTGTCGCCACTTGGGATTATGATTTGGGAAAAAGAAAATCAGGCATCGGAGCAGAACATGCCAGCAACGTATTTGGACCAGTTTTGGGTGCTGGACCCCTCAAGTCCGCCTGCGGATGGCA
This sequence comes from Cognatishimia sp. SS12, assembly GCF_028369055.1. Classification (GTDB taxonomy): domain Bacteria; phylum Pseudomonadota; class Alphaproteobacteria; order Rhodobacterales; family Rhodobacteraceae; genus Cognatishimia. Next base: position 493,640 of record NZ_JAQNCZ010000002.1, read on the forward strand.
CGACGCTGACCGTGGAAAAGTATGAGCTTGTCGATCAGGACGACGACGGTGATATCAGCCGCGGCAAAGGCGATGACACCGTCAACGGGCAGGAAGTCACCAATGCCTATCCGGGCGACACGGTCACGGTCCAACTGGAAGATGGCAGCACCACCACCATCGAGGGGATCACCTTTTACCTGGCCGATGGCTCGGTTGTGTTTACGCCCACCGACGGCTCGGCGCTGGATGAGGCCAGTTTTGTTTCCTCAACCTATGTGACCAAAAACGGCAGCCTGGATGTCAGCGAAGATCTCGGCCCGCCCTGCCTGGTCGCTGGAACGCTGGTGGCCACACCCGAGGGGCCGGTGCCGGTTGAAATGCTCAAGGCGGGCATGACCGTGACCGCCCAAGATGGGCGCAGCCTGACCTTGCGCATGGTGCTTTCCAGCAGTTTCACGGCGCGCGATGTGTCCGCCAATGGGGCGCTTGCCCCGGTGCGCATTGTGGCTGGGGCCATGGGCAATGGCTTGCCGCAGCGCGACCTGCTGGTCTCGCGCCAGCATCGGATGCTGGTGAATGCCCCGGTTGTGGCGCGTCTGTTTGACAGCGCCGAGGTGCTTTTGCCCGCCATAAAGCTCACGCAGCTGCCGGGTATCTATGTCGATTCCAGCCTGCCGGTTGTGACCTATTATCACCTGGTGTTTGACCAGCATGAGATCATCCTGACCGAAGGCGCGGCGACCGAAAGCCTCTTTACCGGCCCAGAGGGGCTGCGCGCCATGCCGGATGCCGCGCGCGAGGAACTCTATCTGATGTTCCCGGGCCTGAAAGCCGAAGGCAGCGCCATGACCCCCGCGCGCCTGATTCCGACCGGGCCAGCGCAGAATGAGCTGATCGAACGTCTCAAACGCAGTGCGGGCACGACGCTTTACAGCTGACGTTTCTCTTTGCATTGGCGACAAAAAAACCGCTCCGAAATCTCGGAGCGGTTTTTGTCTCTGCCTTCAGGCGTCGGTGCTTAGCCCTGACGCGCTTTGAAGCGGCGTTGCGTCTTGTTGATGACGTAAACGCGACCCTTACGGCGCACAACACGGCAGTCGCGGTGACGCTGCTTGAGCGAGCGGAGCGAGTTTTTGACCTTCATGGCCTTCTCCTTAGTTCGCGGCGCGGCGTGCGCCAGTTAACGGGCAACCCTTGCGGGTCGGTGAATTCATGGTGGGCGATACAAGGATCGAACTTGTGACCCCTTCGATGTCAACGAAGTGCTCTACCGCTGAGCTAATCGCCCATGAAACCTTGCGAAACCTAAGCCCTTCAAGAAAAAAGGGCGCGGAATTCCGCGCTGGTGGAGCGGTCTATAAAAGGAGTCGGGAGGGGGATCAAGGGCTTTCAGCAATTATCTGTTTCGGGCTATGATTTATTTCAATCAGGAGGTCAAATGCCCGAACACGCTTTCATCTTGGATCGTCCCGCAAAGCTGACCTCATCGGTGGTCTTCGCCTCCCCGCACAGTGGCCGCGATTACCCCAGCTGGTTTCTAGAGCGCAGTATTCTCAATGCGCGGAGCATCCGAAGCAGCGAAGATGCCTTTGTAGACGCGCTATTTGCCGCCGCCCCGACCTATGGGGCCCCGCTTTTGCGCAGCGGCGCGCCGCGCGCCTTTGTCGACTATAACCGCAGCGCCGAAGAACTGGACCCTGCCCTGATTGCCGGGGTGGCGTGGGTTGGCAACAACCCGCGGGTGTCTTCCGGGCTTGGGGTGATTCCCCGCGTGGTGTCCAATGGCCGCGCCATTTATCGCGGCAAGCTGACGCGCGCGGAGGCCGATGCCCGCATCAGCGGCTATTGGCGGCCGTATCATGCCACGCTGCAGGGGCTGCTGAACGAGGCGGTGCAGCATTTTGGCGAGGCGATTCTGGTGGATTGCCATTCCATGCCCCATGAGGCGATCGATTCCGTGCGGATGCCCGGCGGTCGCCGCCCCGAGATCGTGCTGGGTGATCGCTTTGGTGCATCGGCCCATGGCGAGATCGTCGATGCTATCGAGGCCGCCTTTCAGGAGGCGGGCTTTGTCGTGTCGCGCAATGCGCCCTTTGCCGGGGCTTACGTGACACAGCACTATGGCCGCCCCTCGCGGCGGCAGCATGCAATTCAGGTCGAAATCGACCGCGCGCTTTATATGGACGAAAAACGCATTGTGCCGAGTGCCGATTTTGACGGGTTCAAAGCTGCGCTCGACGGGGTGATCGCCAAAATCGCCACCATTGGGACCTGTGATCAAAGGGTGGCAGCGGAATAATCAGCGCCGCAACCCGCGCCCCTTTTGGATCGCATCGCTGCCAAAGCGCGCGCGAATGCTGTCGGTGGCACGTTCGGCCTTGCGGCGCTGCGCGGCTTTGGGGTCCAGAAGATCGCCGCTCAGGTCCGCGCCGCTTTCGTCAACGATGTCGGAAATTCCGACGCCGATCAGCCGGTAGGGGCCCTGATCGCCAACCTGATCAAACAGCCCCCGCGCGGTGGCATAGATGGTGTCCGCCATTTGCGTGGCGTCGCGCAGGCTGACACGGCGCGAGATCAGCGAGAAATTGGCCTGCTTGAGTTTCAGCGTTACCACCCGGCCCGCCTTGCGTTTGGCTTTGGCCCGATCCGCAACCTGTTCGCTCAGCCGCCAAAGGTGGCCGTCCAGCAAATCAAGGCTGCTGGTGTCCTCAAAGAAGGTCGTTTCCTTGCTGATGCTTTTGACCGGCTGGCGGGCGGAAATCTTGCGCCGGTCCTGCCCGCGCGCCAGGTGCCAGAGGCGATAGCCCATGCTGCCGAAGCGCTCGCTCAGCTCCTGTTGATCCCAGCGCAAGAGGTCGGCAAAGGTATAGATGCCCGCGCGTTCAAGTGACTCTTGCGCCGCCGGGCCCACGCCCCAGATCAGGCGCACGGGTTTGTCGCGCAGAAAATCCTCGGTTTCCGCCTTGCCGATGATGGCAAAGCCCTGCGGCTTGTCCAGATCACTGGCGACCTTGGCGAGAAACTTGTTGTGGCTCAGCCCGATGGAGCCGGTCACGCCGACCTCATCCTTCATGCGTTTGACGAGCCGCGCCAGCATGACGGCGGGCGGCGCGCCGTGCAGCTTGGCCGTGCCGGTCAGGTCCAGAAAGGCTTCGTCCAGCGAGAGCGGTTCAATGGCGGGCGTCAGCTCATCCATCAGAGCGCGGATCTGGCGGCTGACCTCGACATAAACCTGCATGCGCGGCTTGACCACCACTGCATTGGGGCACAGTTTCAGTGCCTGAAACATCGGCATGGCCGAGCGCACCCCGCGTATGCGCGCGATATAACAGGCGGTGGAAACCACGCCGCGCTTGCCGCCGCCGATGATCACCGGCTTGTCGGCCAATTCCGGGTTGTCGCGTTTTTCCACGCTGGCATAAAAGGCATCACAGTCCATATGCGCGATCGACAGGTCAAACAGCTCGTCATGCTGCAGACACCGCAGGCTGCCGCAAGCGGGGCAGCGGCGGGTGTCGCTGACAGTCGTTAGGCAATCGCGGCAAAGGGTAGGCATCAGAAGGGTCCGGGTGTGACGTCAGGCAAGAGCATAGCATTCACGGCGGGGGATCACAGCCGCTTTCACGGCGCCAAAGTGACGGTTCTTGTCAGCAGGGATCTTGTGACCCTGTTGCGCGATGCGCGCGCGGATATCCCCTATCCCAACCATTGGGATCTGCCTGGTGGTGGGCGCGAAGGCGATGAAAGCCCCTGGGGCTGCGCCGCGCGCGAGTGCTTTGAGGAAACCCATCTGCGCCTGACACGGCGCGATGTGATCTGGGCGCGTTCTTATGTGAACGGCGCACATACCAATTGGTTTTTCGTGGCGCGGATCTCCGAAGCGCGCGCCGGCGCGATGCATCTGGGCAGCGAAGGGCAGGCGCTCATGCGTATGTCCATCGACCACTACCTGACCCACCCCAAAGCCATCCCGAATTTCCAACGCCGTCTGGCCGATTGGATCGCAGGAATGGCGGGGGCTGATATCTGATCAGAGGCCGCGCAGCTCGTCCACAATGGCCTGGGCCGCGGCGCGGGGGTCTTTGGCGGTCCAGACCGGGCGGCCCACCACGATGTGATCAGCGCCATCAGCCACGGCCGAAGCGGGGGTGGCGACACGCTTTTGGTCGCCAAGCGCCGCGCCGGCGGGGCGCACGCCGGGGGTGACGATCAGCTTGCCCTTGGCTTCGGGCAGGGCGCGGATCAGCGCCGCTTCCTGTGGGCTGGCAATCACCCCGTCGGCCCCAGCGGCAAATGCGTTGCCCGCGCGTTCCTGCACCAGATCCTTGATCGCGCCGTCTTTGATCAGCGCGCCGTCCAGATCCTGCCGGTCAAGCGAGGTCAGAATGGTCACAGCCAGAATTTTCATGTCCTTGCCCGCCGCGCCCTCTTTGGCGGCTTTGACCACATAGGGGTCGCCATGCACGGTGAGGAAATCCAGGTCAAACTGCGCCAGGCCCTGGACGGCCTTTTCAACGGTTGCGCCGATATCAAACAGCTTCATGTCCAAGAAAATGCGTTTGCCGTGCTCGCTTTTCAGCTCGTTGGCCAGCGCCAGCCCGCCGCCCGTCAGCATGCCCAACCCGATTTTATAAAACGACACGGCGTCGCCGATCTGCCCGGCCAGTTCCAGCCCCTGAATGGCATTGGGGACATCAAGGGCAACAATCAAACGGTCATCAGACATGGCAGGGCTCCGGCGCTAAAGAAATCGGCCTTGTGTATGCTGCGCGGCCCTTGCGCGCAAGCCGTCTGGCGGGGTGCCAAAAGGAGGGTGCTAAAAGGAAAGCCGCAAGCGTCGCTGTTTGCGCCCTTTGGGCAGGGCGAAATCTGCCGCCGTCGGGCAGGGCGCGCGGCGAAACTCGGGCATGCGCGCCAGCTGCCGCAATGCATCCTGCGCCAGCGCCTTGTTCAGCGCGGCGCTGCCGCCAAGCAAATGGCCGGGCACGTTGCAGGCCAGTTCAATGCTTTCGCCGCCATCCCCATGCAGGCGCAGTTTGCCATGACAGCGGCCATCGTCGGTGAAATAACGTTCCAGCAATTCGGTGCGTGTGATCTTCATGGCATCCCCTGTTGATGCGGGGAAATCTAGCGCGACAGACCTTAATAAATCGCCTATATTACAGCATCTTATCCGCGGGTAAGGCGTTAATAATATGTTACTGAAAGCCCCCCATTTTCGCAACGCGCGCGCCCCGTGCAACACGCGAGGCATCCGGGGCATGCCGCCGCCGTAAACCGCGATTGTGGGGGATCAGAAATGTTAGCCCATGAGGTCACAACACGTCTGACCATTTTCATAAAATCTGAGAGCTGGCCTTCGTGCGGAGCGCAGCTAAGGTCTGAATGAAGCTCGTTGCAGACATCGCCGCAATGCACCCAGCCGGTTCACAGCCGCGGTAGCGGCCCGCCTATCGTCAGCCCCTCCTCTGGCTGGCGATTTGGCTGAGGCTGGTGCGAAGTTTGTTCTGTGGCGGTCCACCGGCGGTTATTTTCCTGCAATATCCGACCCAAGTGGGGTTGAAGCCACCGCGCAAAACCCCCAATTTATTCTTGAGGCCCAAGAGGGGGCGTGCCGCCAAGCGGGCGCTATATCCCAGACACAGGGCGCTTAAAAAAGGAGAGAGCGATGGACTTTAACAAGTTCACAGAGCGGTCGCGCGGCTTTGTTCAGGCGGCGCAGACGATTGCAATGCGGGAAAGCCACCAAAGGCTCCTGCCAGAACACCTACTCAAAACATTGCTGGATGATGATCAGGGGCTTGCCTCCAATCTGATCAGCCGCGCAGGCGGTGCCCCCAACCGCGTGGCCGAGGCCGTGGATGCGGCGGTGGCCAAAATCGCGCGTGTGACCGGCGACACCGGGCAGCCTTATATGGATGCCGCAACGGTCAAAGTGCTGAGCGAGGCGGAAAAAGTCGCGCAGAAAGCAGGCGACAGCTTTGTCCCGGTGGAGCGCATTCTGATGGCGCTGGCGCTGGTGAAATCCAAGGCGCGCGAGGCGCTGGAAGCAGGCGCAGTTAATGCGCAGGCGCTGAATGCCGCTATCAATGACATCCGCAAAGGGCGCACGGCGGACAGTGCCAGCGCCGAAGACGGCTATGACGCGCTGAAGAAATACGCCGCCGATCTGACCGAACGAGCGCGCGCGGGCAAGATTGACCCGATCATTGGCCGCGATGACGAAATCCGCCGCGCCATGCAGGTTCTGTCACGCCGCACCAAGAACAACCCGGTGCTGATCGGTGAGCCGGGCGTTGGGAAAACCGCGATTGCCGAAGGGCTCGCGCTGCGCATCGTCAATGGCGATGTGCCCGAAAGCCTGCGCAACAAGCAGCTTTTGGCGCTCGATATGGGCGCGCTGATTGCCGGGGCGAAATATCGCGGTGAATTTGAAGAACGCCTGAAGGCCATTCTGACCGAAGTCACCGAGGCAGCGGGGGAAATCATCCTGTTCATCGACGAAATGCACACGCTGGTCGGCGCGGGCAAGACCGATGGTGCCATGGATGCGGCCAACCTGATCAAACCGGCCCTCGCGCGCGGGGAGCTGCACTGCGTTGGCGCGACGACCCTGAATGAATACCGCAAATACGTGGAAAAAGACGCGGCGCTGGCGCGGCGCTTTCAGCCGGTCTTGGTCGAAGAGCCGACCGAGGAAGACACCGTGTCGATCTTGCGCGGCATCAAGGAAAAATACGAATTGCACCATGGGGTGCGGATCTCGGATTCTGCCTTGGTGGCGGCGGCCAATTTGAGCCACCGCTATATCACCGATCGGTTCTTGCCGGACAAAGCCATCGACCTGATGGACGAGGCGGCGAGCCGTCTGCGGATGGAAGTGGACAGCAAGCCAGAGGAATTGGATGCGCTGGATCGTCAGATCCTGCAATTGCAGATCGAGGGCGAGGCCCTGCGGCTGGAGGATGACCAAGCCTCAAAGGATCGGCTGGAGAAGCTGGAAAAAGATCTGGCCGATCTGCAAGATCGCTCCTCTGAGCTGACCGCGAAATGGCAGGCGGGGCGCGACAAGCTGGCCTCGGCCCGCGACCTCAAGGAACGGCTCGATCAGGCGCGCGCAGAACTCGACATCGCCAAGCGCGATGGCAACCTCGCCAAAGCGGGGGAGCTGTCCTACGGCGTGATCCCGCAGCTCGAAAAGGAACTAGCCGAGGCGGAAACCCAAGACGCCAATATGACCATCGAAGAGGCCGTGCGCCCTGAGCAGATCGCTGCAGTGGTCGAGCGCTGGACAGGTATTCCGACCTCCAAAATGCTGGAGGGCGAGCGCGAGAAGCTGCTGCGCATGGAAGACGAGCTGCACCGCCGGGTGATTGGCCAATCGCAGGCGGTCACAGCGGTCGCCAATGCGGTGCGCCGGGCGCGCGCTGGGCTGAATGATGAAAATCGTCCGCTTGGTTCCTTCCTCTTTTTGGGGCCAACGGGTGTGGGCAAGACCGAGCTGACCAAAGCGGTGGCGGATTTCCTCTTTGATGATGACAATGCGATGGTGCGCATCGACATGTCTGAATTCATGGAGAAACACGCTGTCGCGCGGCTGATCGGGGCCCCTCCGGGCTATGTCGGCTATGACGAAGGGGGTGTACTGACCGAAGCCGTGCGGCGCCGCCCGTATCAGGTGGTGCTGTTTGACGAGGTCGAAAAGGCGCATCCAGATGTGTTCAACGTGCTGTTGCAGGTGCTGGATGATGGGGTGCTGACCGATGGTCAGGGGCGCACCGTTGATTTTAAGCAGACGCTGATTGTGCTGACCTCCAACCTTGGGGCGCAGGCCCTCAGCCAGCTGCCCGATGGGGCTGATGCCAGCCAGGCGCGGCGGGACGTGATGGATGCGGTGCGGGCGCATTTCCGGCCCGAGTTCCTGAACCGTCTGGATGAAACCATCATCTTTGACCGTCTGGGCCGCGCTGATATGGATGGCATCGTTGATATCCAGCTGGCGCGTCTGATCAAACGGCTTGCGGCGCGCAAGATCACGATCACGCTGGATGACGCTGCCAAACAATGGCTGGCTGACGAAGGCTATGATCCGGTCTTTGGCGCACGTCCGCTGAAGCGGGTGATCCAACGCGCTTTGCAAAACCCACTGGCAGAGATGCTGCTGGGCGGCGAAGTGACCGACGGCGATACAATCCCCGTCAGCGCCAATGAAGATGGGCTGCTGATCGGCGATCGTCTGGGCACCTCGGATCGACCGCGCCCTGATGATGCGGTTGTGCATTAAGCATTTGTAGGCCGGGCTTCAGCCCGGCCTCCTTTTACAGATAACGACGGAAAAGGCCGCGATGGACTGGCAGACCCTCCTGAATACCGACCGATCCCATGGCACCGTGCAGCCCGAAGATCCGGCGCGCCCCAACTATGTGCAGGACGCGGATCGCATATCCTTTTCCGCGCCGTTTCGACGGCTGGCCAATAAAACGCAGGTCCATCCCCTGTATAACAACGACCATCTGCGTCATCGCATGATCCATTCGGTCGAGGTGGCCAGCGTGGGCCGGTCGCTTGGCACACAGATTGGCCATTGGCTGGAGCACGAAGGGCAGATCGCCCCCGGTGAGGCCGCGAAATTGGCGGGCATCGTGCATGCGGCCTGTTTGGCGCATGACATCGGCAACCCGCCCTTTGGCCATTCCGGCGAGGCCACGATTGGGGCCTGGTTTGCACAAAAGCTGCATGCTTCCAACGGCATCTTTCGCGGCATCGACGCCAACCGCTGGCCGGAGTTCACGAAATTTGAAGGCAACGCGCAGGGGTTTCGCATCCTGACGCGGCTGGAGATGTATCGCAATGACGGCGGTATGAACCTGTCCAACGCTGTCTTGGGGGCCTTTAGCAAATACCCGATGCGGGCCTGCACCTCAGAGGCGCTGGGGGCGATTGCCAAGGAAAGCGGGCAGATACCTTATGTGGGGGCCAAGAAATTCGGCGTGTTTGAAACCGAATTTGACACATTGGCGCGCGCGGCCCGGGCGCTGGGCCTGCCCGAGGAAACCGCCCCCAATGGCGACATCTGGTGGCGGCGGCATCCGCTGGTCTATCTGGTCGAGGCGGCGGATGACATCTGTTATAATATCGTTGACCTTGAAGACGGCGTCATCGCGGGTGAAATCGCGTTTGACGAGGCCAAGGCGCTGCTTGATCCGCTGATCGACAAAAAGACCAACCGCGATCAAAGCCAATATAATTTGCAGGAAAAAATGGCCTACCTGCGCGCGCGGGCGATTGGCGGCGGCATCGAGGCCTGTGTCAAAGCCTTCCAAACCTATCACGATGCTATTCTGGCGGGGCGTTTTTCTGGCGAGTTGATTGCGGTGTCGGGAAAAGCGGCGGAATTTGCGCGGATCAAAGAGAAGGCACGGGATCAGCTCTTTACCGCGCCGCGCAAGACCAAGCTTGAGGTGCGCGGACGCAATGTTTTGATGACGGTCTTGGATGGGATCTTGCCGGTCTATGAGGCCATGGCGCAAAACGGTTGGAACCCCAAGGGTTTGCCGGATTATGAAACCCAGCTGATGCGCGCGCTTGATCTGGATGTCCGCGATGTGACCGATGGCTATTCGGCGCTGCACGCCATGGCCGATTACGTGTCGGGCATGACCGACCGCTATGCCGTTGAGGTCGCGACGTTGATATCCGGAGCCTAGGGGGTACCTCTGGACCGCAGGGGCGCTGTCCCGCTTGACCGCGCGCCAAGCCGCGTGCAAGCCTGCGGCAGCTCCATGACCCCTGATTTTCCGCGAGGCCGCCATGTCATTGTTTCGAATTGCGCTTGTGCTCGGCCTGCTGTCAGCGGTGGGACCCTTTGCCATTGATATGTATTTGCCAGCGATGCCAGCGATCCGCCAGGATCTGGCCGCTGATGTTGTCGCTGTGCAGCAGACGTTGACCGTCTATTTTGTCGCCTTTGGCATTGCGCAACTGGTCTATGGCCCCTGGGCCGATCAAGTCGGGCGCAAACTGCCGCTTTACGTCGGGCTCGGTATCTTTACCGCCGCCTCTGTCGGTTGTGCCCTGGCCCCGAGCATCGGCAGTTTGATCGCCTTTCGTGCGCTGCAGGGGCTGGGCGGCGCGGTGCTGATGGTGGTGCCGCGCGCGATTATCCGCGACATGTATACCGGGCCTGAGGCCACAAAACTGATGGCGCTGGTGATGCTGGTCATTTCCGTTTCGCCCATGCTGGCCCCCTTGGCGGGCAGCGGGCTGATTGCCTTTGGCAGCTGGCGGCTGATTTTCTGGATGCTCTGCGCGGCGGCGATGGTCAGCCTGCTGCTAACCGCGCTGGCGCTGCCAGAGACGCTGGGCGCGTCGCAGCGCGTTCCAGTCAATTTGCGCAGCCTGTGGCGGGGCACCAAAACCCTGATGCGCGATCCGATCTTTATGGGGCTGACCCTGATTGGCGGCTTTGGCTTTGCCAGCTTTATGGTGTTCATCGCCAGCGCGGCCTTTGTCTATTCCGGGCAATTCGGTCTCAGCCCCACGGGGTTCAGCCTGGCGTTTGCCATCAACGCCATCGGCTTTTTCGCGGCCTCGCAAGCGGCAGGCCCGATGAGCGCGCGGTTTGGCACCGAAAAAGTGGTGCGCTGGGCAGCGATGGGCTTTGCCGGATGTGCGCTGGCGCTCTTTGCCGTGGCGCTGGCGGGGTTTGCCAGCCTGCCGGTGATCGTCGCCGGGCTGTTCTGCGCCAATGCCTGCCTGGGGCTGATCATCCCAACCATCATGGTGATGGCGCTTGACCCGCATGGTGAAATCGCCGGTCTGGCGTCTTCGCTGGGCGGCACGCTGCAAATGGTGACGGGCGGCGTGATGGTGGTGATCACCGGGCGGTTCTTTGATGGCACCGCCCTGACGATGCTGGCGGCGATTGCGCTCTGTGCTCTGCTGACCTTGTTGCTGACGCTGTTGACGTATCGGCGCGCAGGCATTGCGGCCTGATCAGAATCCGAACGCCAATTGGACGGGCCGGGGCGGCGGCACCAATTCCGATAGCGGCACGCCCAGATGATCGCGGGCGCGCAGCACCACTTGGGCCGCGGCGCGGGCGTCTTCGCCGGCGTCGTGGTGTTTGAAGTCCAGCCCCAGCACCTCTTTCAGATTGCCCAGCCCATGACCACCATTGCCCTTGAGTTCAGGCCAGGCCTTGCGCGCGACCTTCACGCTGTCCACCCAATACCAGCCCGGCGGCCGCAGCCCATAGTGGCGGCAGGCGGCATCCAATGCCTTTTCATCAAAGCGGCTGTGTTGCACCAGCGCGTGGCGCGCCAGAAACGGCGCAAGATGCACCCAGAGCGCCGGGAAGGTCGGGGCCGCGGCCACCGTATCCGGACCGATGCCATGCAGCTCGATGTTAAAGGGCGCAAATTCCATCTTGGGATTGACGTAGCACGACCAGGTCAGGACAGTGCCATCCTCGCGCGCGCAGCCCAGACCGATCTGACAGATGCTGGCGCTGTTGCGGCTCGCGGTCTCCACATCCAGCGCGACAAAGCGAAATCTGTCCCGCCAGAGCGGGGCAAGCCAGGATTGAATGTCATCACATGTTGTCACCGCGCCGCCTGTCTGCTGTGGCCCCTTGTGCCGGGCCCCTTGGCGCAAATGTTACAGCGCCTGCACCCAATCGTTATAGTCTGTGCTTTGGCAAAGTGCAGTACCGGGACTAAGTAATTCAAAACAACGCATTGTCTTTCGGAGAATTCCCATGGCCCACCGCTGGCAAAATGATCTGACACCCGCTGATGTGACCCCCTATGCGGCCTATTTGAATCGCCGTCAGCTGATGGCGGGCATGGCGGGTCTGGGCCTTGCCACTTTGGCGGGCACTGGGGCCAAGGCCCAACCGCTGAACCCCAATACATATGAAGAGATCACCACCTATAATAACTTCTATGAATTTGGCACCGGCAAGGGGGACCCCGCCAAACACGCGCACCGGCTGACCACCGACAATTGGCAGATTGAAATCGACGGTCTTGTGGAGCGTCCGGGCACCTATGGCTTTGATGACATCATGGCCCAGATGAGCATCGAAGAGCGGATCTATCGCTTTCGCTGCGTCGAAGCCTGGTCGATGGTTATTCCCTGGAGCGGCTTTGAGCTGAAAGACCTGCTGGATTTGGCTGGCGTCAAGCCGGAGGCAAAATATGTCGCCTTTGAAACCCTGTATCGCCCCGAGGAAATGATTGGCCAGAAATATCCGGTGCTGGACTGGCCTTATGTCGAAGGCCTGCGTCTGGACGAGGCGCTGCACCCGCTGACCCTGATGGCCACGGGCATCTACGGCAAACCCCTGCTCAATCAGAACGGCGCGCCGCTGCGTCTGGTGGTGCCGTGGAAATATGGCTTCAAATCGATCAAATCGATTGTGAAAATTACCCTGACCGACACGCAGCCCCCCACCGCCTGGAACGAAGCGCTGGGGCGTGAATACGGCTTTTATAGCAATGTGAACCCAACCGTGGATCACCCGCGCTGGTCCCAAGCGACCGAGCGGCGCATTGGCGGGGGGCTCTTTGCCAAACGCCAAGACACGCTGATGTTCAATGGCTATGAAAAGGAAGTTGCGCCGCTTTACGACGGCATGGACCTCAGGAAGTTCTTCTGAGCATGACAGAACGCCTTAACCAACTGCTGCGCAAGATCCCCAGCGGGCTGATCTATACGCTGGGCGCGCTCTATCCGGCCTGGCTCTTCGGGTTGGCCCTCACCGGCCAACTTGGGGTGGATCCGGTGAAGGCGCTCGAACACCAGATGGGTGAGGCGGCGCTGCAGCTTTTGATTGCCGGGCTGGCCATTACGCCGCTGCGCCAGCATCTGCGGCTTAACCTCTTGAAATTTCGCCGCGCCATTGGCCTGCTGGCGTTTTTCTATGTGCTGCTGCACCTCTTGATCTGGCTGGTGCTGGATGTGCAGATTCTGGGTCAGATCTGGGCGGATATCCTGAAGCGGCCGTATATCACCGTTGGCATGGCCGGCTTTGTGCTGATGCTGCCGCTGGCGCTGACCTCCAACAACCTGTCGCTGCGCAAACTGGGCCCGCACTGGCGTAGGCTGCACAGGCTGACCTATGTGGTGGCCATTCTGGGCGGGCTTCATTTTGTGATGCTGGTCAAAGGTTTTCAACTGACGCCGCTGATCTATCTGGGCGTGATCCTTGCGCTTTTGGCGCTGCGCCGCGTCAAACCCCGCCCCAAAGCGGCGCGGCGGGCCTCAGCGACCTGATGCACGAGTCGACTCGCGCGCCGCGCTGCAAACCGCGCGAGTCGCAGCCATCGCCGAGAAATCGCCTATGTAGTGGTCTAATGGCGCGGCACCTCATGATGTTGAATCCCGCTGCGCCGCGCCGCGCCTGAGTCTTTCTGGCGCGCGCGGATACCCCAAGGGTCGCCTTGGGAAATCGCCAGAGTTCGCCGTCAGACAAGGCAATTCTCTCAATCTTAACTCTTTGAATTCATTGATTATTTATTCTTTTGTTAAAAAAGTTGGAATTTCTATGAAAAAGCGCTTGCGGGTTTTGCGGGGAAACCTTAGAACCCCCTTCACCGGCGGCGCTGAGGCGCACAACGGCGGGTCAGACGGGAAACGGAGCGGTGCTCTGGGGGTCGTTTGAA
>NZ_JAQNCZ010000003.1 GCF_028369055.1 Cognatishimia sp. SS12
GGCCTGCTTCAAAATACTCATGATCTGAGCGTCGCTATATTTCGATTTCTTCATCAGAATCTCCTCTTTCATCATTCGAGAAAATTCTACTTTCAAACACCCCTAATGTTCGGGGGGATTACCCATAGACTAGCTGAAGTCGCTGTCGCTCTTGCGCGACGCCAAACTCCCAACTGTTCAGTCGGACAAAATTAAACCCCGAGTTCTCGCCCGGGGTTTAATTGTCTTTTCTGTTTCCTAAGACCTTCGCGTCTGGGTCCGAGGACCTTCGCGTCTGGGTCCTAGGACCTTCGCGCTCTTACTTGTAGGACCAGGACAGGAAGCAAAAGGATGAAACCGATTACAAAGGTCGCAAGTCCTGGCGCGATAAATAGCCCAGAGACCAAGCCAATCCAGTAGCGCTCCAACTTGCCAAGAGGGGCAATCAGATAGCCAGAGAATGCGACACCAAGCGAAGCGATCCCCATCATGGCGCCTGCCAAAGTGATAGAAAAGGCCGCCCAGGTGAATCCGTCCGCCACCAGCAACAAAGCCGGCGAGTAGACAAACACAAATGGCACGAGCGCTTTGGCAATACCGAGGCGGAATGCTGTATTCCCTGTCTTGAACGGGTTCGATCCGGCAATGCCTGCTGCGGCATAAGCCGCAAGCGCTACCGGTGGTGTGATATCCGCCAGAACACCATAGTAGAACACAAAGAAGTGCGCCACCAACGGCTCGACCCCAAGGATTTGGAAGGCACCCGCTGTCACAGACACCAGAATAATATAGGTCGCCGTCGTTGGCACCCCGGCGCCCATTACGATGCAGGCCATGGCCACCAGAACCAATGAGAAAAACAGCGCCCATTGTTGCAGATCAAAGTAGTTGAATACTGGCAGAGCCGAGAAAAATCCCGCAAAGTCATTGGCCGTCGTAATCACAATTGCGCCGATCCGGAAACCAGAGCCGGACAGCGTAATCACGCCTACGATGACGCCCACACAGGCGGCTGCGGTCCCAATCGCAATCGTATTACGCGCGCCCATGGCCAGCGCTGCGTAAAGGGCGGGAATGGTCAGACGGTTGTTGGGCTTCAGGAAGCCCACGACAACACAGGCAATGATCGCATTCACACCTGCATAGTCAGGCGTGCGTCCTGAGAAGATCGAGTAGATCAGAACGATCAAGGGGACGAGCGCCATCCAGTGCTCTTTCAGAACCAGAATAACTTTTGGCAGTTCTTCGGCCCGCAAGCCGCGCAGACCCAGCTTTTTCGCCTCTAGGTGCACCATGACGAAGATACCGAAGTAGTGCAGCAATGCTGGGAACAAGGCGGCCGCCAAGACATCCCGCAATGGAATATTCAGATAGTCCACCATGATGAAGGCAGCAGCCCCCATAACGGGGGGCGTAATCTGACCACCTGTCGAAGCCGTGGCCTCAACAGCACCAGAAAAGTGGGGTGGGTACCCAACTTTTTTCATTGCTGGAATCGTCAAAGATCCTGTTGTGACGGTGTTGGCAATTGAAGAGCCTGAAATCGAACCCATGAAGGCAGAGGCGCAGATCGCCACTTTTGCAGGGCCACCAGAAAACCGGCCCGCCAAGGCGGTCGCAAGATCAATGAACAACGCCCCTAAACCGATACGAGTTGAAAGAACGCCGAAGACCACAAACAAGAAAACGTATTTCGCCATTGCGCCAATCGCGATGCCGTAAATGCCTTGCGCGCCGTAGATGCCATCAACAAACCCAGCCCATGAGACGCCTGCATGGATCAGAGGTCCCGGTGCATAGCGGCCAAAGATCGCATACAACACAAAGATCAGGGCAATCGCCGGAAGCGTCGGGCCAATTGAGCGGCGCGCCGCCTCTAAGGTAAAAAGCAGAACGACCGAGCCCATGAAGGTATCCATGGCATTCGGGTTGCCCGCGCGCGCAGCGGCCACGTCCAATGGCAACAATGGCAGATACATTGCCGCAGCCACGGCAAGGAGCGCGAGGATGATATCCAGAATATTCACCCCGTCTACGCGGTACCACACTTTGGGCGGGAGGTTAGTGTCCGGGCTGCGCCGCCAAGAGAACAGCAAAAAGGTCAGGCCCAACACAAATGCCAAATGCACACCAAAGCGCATGAGTTCGTTTGTGGTCCCAAACCCGGCTTGATAGACATGATACAGGGTCATCGCCACGAGGGCTGCGGTGATCACCTTGCCAATTCTGTCACCGGTCGGCCGGAAAGCGGATTCTGAATCATACTTTCGCTCAATAGCCGCGAGTTCTTCAGCGGTGAGATCTTTGTCACTCATTCGATCATCCTTCGAATTTGCAGACTGTAGTTTGTCTGCCGCTCAGTTTGTATGGGGGCTAAAAGGCGTGCCTATCGATGCGAGCATGCCATAGAAAAAGGGCCTGAGCAGATTGCGCAGACCCTTCCCCCAAAATGTCACACCTTACTGAAGCAGACCTGCTTCGCGATAGAAGCGTTCAGCACCTGGGTGCAAAGGCACACCGATACCGTTCAAAGCTGTGTCTGCTGTAATGGTCGCGCCTTTGGCATGGCCCACGTCCAGCAGCTTGCGGGACTCATCGTTCCACAGTGCTTTGGTGATGTTATAGATCAGCTCTTCGTCCTCTTTTGCAGAGGTGAACCATTGCGCGCCGACAGAAACGGTGGAAACCGCATCGATGCCTTCATAAACGCCCGCTGGGATTTCGGATTGTGCAAAGAAGCCAAATTTTTCAGTCAGTGCTGCGGCACCCGCGCCATCAATCGGAACCAATTTGATATCAGCCGAGGATGCAAGTTCAACAATGCCACCCGTTGGGTAGCCGGCCACTGCAAAGAAAGCATCAATTTTGCCATTGCGCAGGGCCTCTGCTGCCGCATTCCCTTTCAGGGCTTCGGCCTTCACATCATCGATGCCCAGGCCGTTGGCTTCCAGGATCAGCGTCGCGTCAACGAAAGTGCCTGAGCCAGGCTCATCCAGAGACACGGCCTTGCCCGCGAGATCCGCGACGGAGTTAATGCCGCTGTCAGCAAGCGCCACAAGGTGGATGTGCTCTTCAAACAGCGCCGCGATGGTGCGCAATTCTTTGGCGGGTTCTTGGCCTTCCATGGTCCCAGTGCCGGTATAGGCCCAATAGGCGACGTCGGATTGCGCGAAACCTGAGTTGCGCAGGCCGGAAATAATCGCATTCACGTTGTCCACCGAACCGCGTGACGACACGGCCGAGGCAATCAGCCCGTCAACGCCACAAGAGCCCCCTTGGCCACATTCACGAGACCCCGGAGGTTTGGAGATCGCATTCGCAATCACACCGCCAACTGGATAATAGGTGAAGGCTGTGCCGCCTGTACCGATGCTAAAGAACTGAATGTCCTGCGCAATTGCGCCTGAGGCAAGGCCCAGCGACAAGGCTGCGCCAACGGCAATGGACTTAAGTTTTGTGATCATCTGATCCTCCTGTGTTGGGGGCTTTTTGTTGGTAGATTAAGCCCTTGATTGTATTTCTTGGTTGGATTGTATGTCTTGGCTGTCGTCCGCAGCACCACTGACCGCGTGCAAGGGGGCTTTGGTGATGTGTTTTCGCAGAATATCCCGGCCCGCTTTCACATCACCGGCCAAGACAGCATCCTTCAACGCCTTGTGTTCTTCACCACTCTTGCGGACCCAGCGCATCCGCGAGGTCTCGCTGCGACTGTCTGCATGGGCCATCAGCCGGAAGCGACGACTTTGGTCATATTGCTGTTCAATGAGGTCGATCAGCTTCTGGGACCCGCAATTCGCAGAAATCATCATATGAAACTCACGGTTCCGCGCATCCCATTCCAAAACCGTATTATGCGAATCCTTGATCATCTGATCTTCGACTTCGGACAGCGCATAATGCGCCGCTACAATCTTTGACCGCCAATCCAAATTGGACCTTGAAACAGCCCATTCAAACGCCAGGGCTTCAAGTTCTGCGCGCACTCGGATCGTGTCCTGCATGGCCGCTTTGGACAACTGCTGAACGCGGAAACCCTTTGATTCTTCGAAGCAAACGTATCCTTCGCCCACCAGCATAGACAACGCTTCCCTGACGGAAGGGTGCGAGACTGAATGGTCCCGCTTCAAACTTTCAATGTTCAACTTATCACCGGGTTTGATCACCCCGAGCGAAATGTCTCGGCGCAACTCATCGGTCAAGGCGGCAATTACCGACTTCGGCTTTTTCAACACGTCCCCCCCTTTTTACCCGTTGTTTGTCGCACACTAGGGCACGATCCGCCAAGAGGCAAGAATTTACTATATATACATCTGCTCTATAATATGATTTTGAAAGATATCATATCTTCATGCTCTGGGACTCAAGGGATCTCGTCATTGAATACGTACACTAAGCAGCTAAAATCTATCGTTACAGGCGGTTCTGGCGCGTTGGGCCAGGCAATCGTGTCCAATCTTGTCGCGCGCGGCGATCATGTGGTCTGCATGGATCAGCGGCGGCCCAAAGATGGCACCATTGATTTTGTCGACATTGATGTGACCGACACCGGCTCGGTTGCACGCGCAGTTGACTGGGCAGTCAAGCGATTAGACGGGATCGACGTTTTGATTCACGCTGCTGGCATAATGAAAACTGCACCTTTCTGCGAACTCGATGAACCCGCGATGGCACAGCATTTGGATGTCAATCTGATGGGTGCCTTCCGAGTCGCACAACGTTGTGTAAAACATATGTTGAGCCGTGGCGGGCGGATTGTCTTCATCACGTCGATTCATGGACAGTTTGGCGTTCCCGGTCGCAGCGCATACGCCGCGAGCAAAGGGGCGATCGCATCTCTCGCTCGTGTCATGGCAGCAGAGCTTGCGAGCCAAAACATCAGGGTCAACGTCCTCGCGCCAGGCGCAATCGACGGCGGCATGATGCCAGACCCCAGCTCACGCCAAGGTTGGTTGGATGCCACCCCAAGTCACCGTGTGGCACATTTGGAAGAAGTGGCTGAGATGGCGGCAGTGCTGACATCCAACAGCGCGAGTTTCATAAACGGACAAGTCGTCGCAATCGACGGAGGCGTCAGCGCTGTTAAGGTGTCTACTTCTTGAAAAACTGAGCGACGCCCTCTTTGTTGGATAGGATCGGATGTAACCTCAGCGCCTCTGCGCTCCTGCTGATCGGGTTGCATGCCGCATGTCTCCAACCAGTGGCCACTGCGGGCGGTCTGCCGCCCTGGGCCCTGTGCGGACGTTTGTGGTTGTAGAACTCGACCCATTTGGCGTCTCAAGCATAGGCTTTGCTTCTGTTTTCCAACCAGGCAGCGAGGCGCATTCGCATTTCACAGATCGCTACAGCCGTTCCACGCAGATGTTGTCACGGACCCGCCCTTTGCCATCCGGTGGGGGGCGCACACCGGATCAGCAAGATCGATCCGGTGAAGCAGTTGTTAGGTATTCCGCGCATCTGCAGAGGCAAATTGCAGATCGGTCTTAATGCCGAACGAGATCGGGCACCAGTTTTGGCTGACCTCAAAACGCGACCTTGTCGCCCCCCTTCAGATCCAGAAGCTCCCGCGCCTCATCCGGCGTCGCCACTTCGCACCCGAGGTCCTCGACGATGCGGCGGATCTTGGCGACCTGGCTTGCGTTGCTTTCGGCCAACTTGCCGCGCGAGATGAACAGACTGTCTTCCAGCCCAACGCGAACGTTGCCGCCCATCTGCGTGGCAGTCGTGCCCAATGTCATCTGTGCGCCGCCCGCGCCCAGAACCGACCAACGATAATCGTCACCAAATAGGCGATCTGCAGTGCGCTTCATGAAGACCAAGTTGTCGATTTCCGGCCCGATGCCACCAAGGATACCAAAGATGAACTGGATGAAGACGGGTGCCTTGAACAGCCCGATATCCATGCAAAACTTCAGGTTGTAGAGGTGGCCAACGTCATAGCATTCATGCTCGAACTTGATGTCATGCGGTGCCAGGGTCTCTGCCGCCTCCTTGATGTCGCGGAAGGTGTTACGGAAAATGTTGCCGTCAGAGTTGGCGACATAGTCCTTCTCCCAGTCGAACTTCCAATCATCATCTTTGTAACGGTTGGCCAGCGGGTGGAACGAGAAGTTCATCGAGCCCATGTTCATCGAACACATCTCGGGGCTGAAGGTTTTGGCCGGGTTGATCCGATCCTGAATTGAAAGGGTCAGCGACCCGCCGGTCGAGATGTTCACGACCGCATCCGTTGCCTGTTTGATCCGGGGCAGAAAGGGGGCGAAATTTTTGATATCAACCGACGGTGCACCGGTTTCGTTGTCACGTGCATGCAGGTGCAGGATCGACGCGCCAGCCTCTGCGGCGTCCATCGCTTGAATGGCAATGTCGTCATAGGTATAGGGCAGCGCGTGCGACATGGTGGGCGTATGGATCGCCCCGGTGATCGCGCAGGTGATGACGGTTTTCTTTTGGCGTGCCATTGGGCGTGCTCCTCAGGATTTGTCTGTTTTACCGGGAACCATGACGCGATAGCCCAGCGGAAAGAGTTGCAGATCAAAACGGGCGCGGATCAGGCCCCAAATACCCTTGGGTGCTTTCAGCATTATCACGATGGCGACCACGCCCAGAACGATCAGATAGATGGTGCCGAGATCAGCCAGCGTTTCGCGCAAGGCAAAGAACACCAGCGTACCGACGATCGGCCCTTCGATGGTACCGATGCCGCCAATCACCACGATGAAAATAACGAAGGCGGTCCAGTCGTTGACCGAGAACGCCGCATCGGGTGATATCCGCAGTTTTTGCAGAAAGATCAGAGCGCCGATCATCGCGGTGAGCGCCGAAGTGACCACATAGACGGTGAACTTGGTGCGCCAAATATCGATGCCTAGGCTGCGCGCCGCCAGTTCGTTGTCGCGGATCGCGGTCAGGGCCAGCCCCTTTCGCGAGCGCAGAAACAGGTAAACGGCGGTGATGACGGTCACGGCAGCCCCAAGCGCCAGCCAATAGCTGAGCGATTCACGCATCGCGCGTTTGGAGGCCAACGATTTCACGATGGCCACAGGCAGAGAAGAGCCCGACCCGCCCCCAAGAGACGAGATCTGTGCGAACCCAAGGCGGAACACTTCGGCGATCACCCAGGTGCCGATGGCAAAGTAGGCGCCGCGCAACCGGAAGATCAGAACCGCCACCGGGACCGAAACCAAAGCGCCAAACACGCCCGCCAGCCCGATGGCTGCAATCGGGTGCAGCCCAGCGAACATCGTCAGGGCAAACAGCATGTATCCGCCAAAGCCGACAAAGGCCTGCTGGCCGACCGAAACAAGCCCGGCATAGCCAGCCATCAGGTTCCACAGGCTCGCCAGCGCGAGGTAAAGAAATATTTCTCCCATCAGCCGCATATCGGCCCGGCCAGCCCACCAGGGGGCTGCCACAAGCGCGATCAGAATGAGTGCGCCCAGAATTGCGGCGGTGCGGGCAGCATTTGAGGAACGGGTAACGTGATAATCCTGCAGGGTCATGCTGAAATCCTAGGGAACAGGCCGTTGGGGCGGATTGCGAGGATAAAGAGAAAAGCCAGGTGACCGGATAGGATCTGCCAACCCGGGTCGACCTTGGCACCCACGGTCTGGGCCACACCCAGGATCACACCACCAGCCAGCGTGCCCCAAAGATTGCCAAGTCCGCCGATGATCACGGCCTCAAAGCCAAAGATCAGCCGGCCACCGCCAATCGAGGGGTCAAAGCTGGTGCGGATGCCGAGCAAAACACCGGCAATCGCCGTTACCCCCAGCGCCAGCGCCATGGCGACACCAAAGATATGGCGACGGTTCAGCCCCATGAGCTGCGCAATGTCCTGATTATCTGAGACGGCGCGGAATGCGCGGCCAAGGGCAGTGTGGTAAAATGTCCATTGCAAGCCCCAGATCACCACGATGGCGACAGCGAAGGTCAAAAGCGGCAGCACACCCAGATTGAGACCGCCTACTGCTAAGCTTGCGGTTTCCAGTGTACCTGCATCCATCTTTTGCGGGTCAGCGGTATACACCTCTAACAGACCGTTCTGAATGATGACGCTCAACCCGAAAGTCACGAGCAAGGGGGGCAACAGATCGTCGCCCAGTGTCTGGTTCAGCAACCCACGTTGCAGCACATAGCCGATCACACCCATCGTCGGGACAACCAAGACCAGCGCAAGAAGCGGATGCAGCCCGGTGGCGGAGGTAACGGTCAGCCCCAGATAGGCCGCCAGAACAATCAGGTCTCCATGCGAGATGTTGACCAGTCGCATGACCCCGAAGATCAGCGACAAACCGGCCGCAAACAGGGCGTATAGCCCGCCCAGCAAAGTGCCTTGAACGATTACATTTAGCCAGTCCATGTTATTCGATCCCGAAATAGGCGCGGGAAATGTCCTCACGCGATACTGTATCTGAGGTGCCCTCAAGCGAGACGCGCCCCTCTTGCAGGCAATAGACGCGGGACGACACTGAGAGCGCCTTGCTGATGTCCTGCTCAACGATGATGGCACTCATGCCTTCGCCAATGATGCCGGGCAGCGCATCGTAGATATCCTTTATGATGATCGGTGCCAGGCCAAGACTGATCTCGTCGAACAGGATCAAGTCGGGATTGGCCATCAACGCGCGGCCAATCGCAACCATCTGCTGTTGTCCGCCAGACAAAGAGGTGGATTGCTGGTCCTTGCGCTCTTCTAGGATCGGAAACAGTTTGTAGACAGACTCTAGCGACCAAGGTCCCTTGCGGCCGACCTGCGCCCCGATCATCAGGTTTTCGCGCACCGATAACGACGGGAATAGCTGTCGCCCTTCGGGCACCATAGAGAGGCCTTGAATGGCGATCTCATCGGCACGCAGACGGCTGATGTCCTTGTCGTGATATTTGATCTGACCCGGACCATTGGACAAAAGCCCGGTGATCGAGCGCATCAACGTGGTCTTGCCGGCCCCGTTGGAGCCAATGACGGCAAGCACCTCGCCCTCTGAAACTTCCATATCGACGCCATACAACGCCTGAAAATCACCGTAGTGGGCGTTAAGCCCTTGTATCTGGAGAATAGGTTCAGGCATCAGCTTCAATCCCCAGATAAATTTCTTTTACTTCCGGGCTGTTCATGATCGCATGCGGCTCGCCCTCGGCGATTTGCTTTCCGAAATCAATCACGATCAGCCGGTCTACGACTTCCAACAGGGCATGCACCACATGCTCGATCCAGATGATCGTCACCCCCGAGGCATGGATGTCTTTGATCGTCTGCACCAGCGAGGCACATTCAGCCTCGGTCAGGCCCCCGGCGATCTCGTCCAGCAGCAACAGCTTTGGCTTGGCACATAGCGCCCGGGTCAATTCTAGCCGCTTCCGTTCCAGCAAGGTCAAGCTTCCGGCGAACACATTGGCCTTGGGCAGCAGTTCAGTCTGCTCCAGCACATGCAGGCAAAATCGTTCGGCTTCATGCCCATACAGACCCGCAGATTGTGTCGCGGCGATCATCGCGTTTTCGAACACAGTCATGCCGGAAAACGGCTGGGGCACCTGAAACGAACGCGCTACGCCTGCATGACTGCGGCGGGCCGCGTTCCATTTTGTGACGTCTTGACCTGCGAACTCCACCGTGCCGGAATTTGCGGACAGGGTTCCAGTGATCAGGTTGAACATCGAAGTCTTTCCCGCCCCGTTAGGCCCGATCACACCCAAAGCTTCGCCCTCCTGCACCTCGTAGCTAAGCGCGTCAGCCACAGTCACGGCACCAAAGGCTTTGCTCAGCCTGTCGAGTTTCAGAATCGCACTCATGGTATCCTCACCAGATGATAGGGCGGCACCTGGGCACCACCCATTGGGGTTTAGCCAAGCAGTTTTAGCTCGCCTGTCAGTGGGATGTTCGGAGCCGCAGAATTCGCCACGATTTTCAGATCCATCGCATCACCGTCCTTTTGCCACTGGCCAGCGACCAGGGGTGTTTTGGTGACGTTGTTGATCGGCCCGTTTGCCCAGTTCACATTGCCGACAATGGTGTCGAGGTTGGTGCCATTGATGGCTGCAACGATGGCCTCTGGGTCTTCCAGGTCTTCTGCCCGCTTTGCCACATCCGCGACAACTTCGAACAAGGCGTGTTTAAAACCGATCGGCTGTGTCCAGCTGCGGCCGGATGCGGCGACGTATCCTTCGGCCAGATCTTTGGAAGACGCGCCCGATAAGGAGGACGAGAAGGGATGGTTCGGAGACCACCACACTTCGGAAGAGAGGCCGTCGCCGCGCTCGCCGAGGGATTCGATAACAGATGGGAATAGCAAAGCCTTGCCGATGGTCACGACTTTTGGGGTGAAGCCCTGTTGCGCAGCCTGCGCCCAGAAGGTGGCAAAATCTGGCGGAATCATGTTGCCGGTAACGATCTCACAACCCGCATTCTTGAAAGCGGCAATATAATTGGAGAAATCATCCGACAAAGGCTGAAACCGGCCTGGGTCGACCAGATTGTAACCGGCCTCAGCCAGGGGTTTGGGCAAGCCCAGTTCAGGATGACCCCAGGCGTTGCCGTCGGCGTCGTTCGGGAACAGCCCACCGACGGATTTAGCGACGCCCGACTTGCCCCACATATCAAGGAACGCGCCGATCACATCTTCCAAACCCCAGAAGAAATGATAGGTCGAGGCAAAGCCCTCACCCGGCACACCATTGCGGCCAAAGAAATAGGGCTGCCACGGACAATCGGTGGTGATGCAAGGCACCTCATTCACTTCAGCCTGGTCCGCGACAGGGTTCACCGTGTCAGGGGTCGAGGCGGCAACGATGATGTCGACCTCGTCACCAAGAATTAAATCGGCAGCCACCTCGGCGGCACGGTTCGGATTCGACTGGCTGTCCTTCGATAGGATCTCGACATTCCAGCTCTTGCCGTTGTTCTCGATCCCGCCAGCTAAGGCTTTTTTGATGCCCGCAAGCACATAATCATCCGCCTCTGCAAAACCCGCGAGCGGGCCAGTGCGCGGACTGACATGGCCAATGCGCAAGGTCGGGTTGGCGGCGTAGGCGCGTGTCGCGCTCAGAAGTGCCGGAGCGGCCAATGCGGCTGTGGCACCGGTCAGAAAGCTGCGCCGCGAAGGCGACCTAAAAATCTTTGTCATTCTCTTCCTCCCTTTCGTCGACCTCCTCGCCGACTTCTTTCGTGAATCTTACAGTATGGTTTCTAGTTTCGTCAGGTGGCGGGCGACACGGGCACGGACCGCGTCCGCTTCGTCTTTCGTCCATTTGCGAAACCCTTCGCCCGACTTCATGCCCAACCGGCCATCGGCCACGAGTTTTTCCAAATAAGGCGACGGCCCTTGGCGGCTTTCGAGGTCGTGCAGGACGTTTTCGTGGATATCGAGCGTGAGGTCGGTGCCAACAAGGTCAGCATTTTCCAGCGGGCCGAGCACAGCAAGGCGGCGCCCAAAACAGGATTTCACCACGGTATCAACTGCCTCAGCGTCGCAGATACCATTTTCAACAAGGCTTACGGCTTCGCGCCACAAAGCATGCTGTAGCCGATTGCCGATGAACCCCGGCACGTCTTTTTCAACCATGACCGGCGTCTTGCTTGCGTCTTCCAGCAAGTCGAAGATCGCATTTGCCACAACGGGGTCAGTCCACTGGGTCTTTACCACTTCAACAAGCGGGATCATATGTGGCGGGTTCCACCAATGGGTGCCGATCGCGCGGCCTTTCAGGCGCAGCTCCGCCATGATTTTGCTGATCTGAATAACTGATGTGTTGGACGCAAGGATCGCGTCCTCGGGCACATGTTCCTCAACCTCGGCGAAGATTTTCTGTTTGAGTTCAAGCTTTTCAGGCGCGGCTTCAAACACAAACTTCGCCTCGCCGACGGCCCCCGCCACAGAGCCGCACAGTTCAATTTTTTTGAGGGTGGCAGCAATTTCCGTGTCGCGTGCACCCAGCAGACGGAGGCTTTCGGAAATCCTCTTTGGCGCCGAAAGTAGAGTATCTTCGACCGGATCGGTAATTCTGACATATTGACCTGCGCGCGCGAATGTCAGGGCAATCCCGTGCCCCATAAGGCCTGCACCGATAACGGCGATCTGCTGTTTCTTGGCAACCATCGTTCAGCCCGCCGTATAGCCACCGTCGGCATAAAGGATATGCCCGGTGTAAAAATCAGATGCCTTCGAGGCCAGGAACAACAATGGCCCGGCCAAATCTTCCGGCTCGCCCAGACGACCAACAGGCACGCGGGCCAAAAAGCCATCGCGGACCTTTTTGGCCTCCGGGGTGTCTTCGAACATCCATGCGGTCAAGGGTGAGCGGAACACGGTTGGCGCAATCGCATTCACGGTGATCCCATGTGCGCCCAGCTCACAGCCCAGAGATTTGGTGATCCCGTCTGTTGCGGCTTTGGACGCACAATATGCTGTATACCCTGCCGGGTGGCCCAAAAGGCCGCGTGCAGACGAAACAAGAACGATTTTACCATGCCCTTGGGCTTTCATCTGGCCAGCGGCAGCGCGCGCCAAAAGCCAGCTTTGACTCA
Organism: Cognatishimia sp. SS12; assembly: GCF_028369055.1. Classification (GTDB taxonomy): domain Bacteria; phylum Pseudomonadota; class Alphaproteobacteria; order Rhodobacterales; family Rhodobacteraceae; genus Cognatishimia. Next base: position 12,500 of record NZ_JAQNCZ010000003.1, read on the forward strand.
CATTGGCTTCCATGACGGAATTGAAAGTTTCAGGTGTCATGTCATTGATCAGCGCGACTTTGTTCATGCCTGAAGCGACCACCAGTATGTCCAGCGCGCCATAGGCTTTGACTGCTTGGGCCACCAAGCCGTTGCAGATGTCTTCATCGGTCGGGCGGGTGTTGATAGCGGTGACTTCGGCGCCCATGCTGCGGCATTCTTCGGTGATCTCGTCCAGCGCAGACTGATTCCCCGCGACCAGCACCAGCTTGCATCCCGCGCCCGCCAGAATGCGAGCCGCGACCATACCAAACGCGCCCGAAGCGCCGGTGATCAAAGCGGTGTTGCCTTTCACATCGAACATGGAAAGAGGGTTTGCCATTACGTTCATGTCAGCTCTCCGAAGGGTAAGGAATGACAACCAACATCTTGCTGGTCTGGTTGGATCGATTTTCCAGAAGGCGCACCTCGCCCGGCGGAATAGTGCAGCTGTCAAGCGGGCCAAGCGTGGTCTCTTTACCATCAATGGTCAGCGTCATCTCGCCTTCCAGCAGAACATAGACCTTTTCAAAGGGCGTACTGTCCGGTCCAGCCCCGCCGCCAGGAAGAAACTGACTATAACCAACCCACTGGTTTGTCGGGCCACCTACTTCGAACCCCTGCAACCGCAGGCCATAACAGCCAAAATGGTTCGGAGCCTCATAGGGCTGGGCGTCATTGAAGCGCTTGATGTGCATGGGTCTCCTCCCGAAATTTCAGTGAAAAGACGACCGCCGGTTGCCCGGCGACCCGTCAGGGAGCGATCAGAATTCTTCGCCCGCTTCGATGCGGTAATTCTGACTTTTGTCAGCCATGGCAACCAACCGGATGATGCAGCCGTCGCCGCGATCCCAGTTCCACGGGAAGAAGGCAAAGGTCACCCGCTTTCCGGTGACGGAGTCCAGATCGCCGCCGACATTTTCAATCCCCATAATTCCATTCGAAAACAGGGTGTTGTGAACCGGTTCCCACTCGGGGAAATCGTCTTTCCAGTCTCTGCCGCCGGACCATTCCTTGTATTCTTCCTCAAGGTGCGGGAGGATCGGGCCGTTCCGTTGAGGGCCAATGGCCGTGGCAAGCGGGTGGTCGTTGGCCTGGGTGTCGTGGCCAACAACCTTTACACCCTTTTCAACCATCCAATCCGCAGCGGATTGAACAAGGCCGGGACAGTAGGCAAAGTAATCGCCATCTTCATACTGCTTATGCCAACCGGTGTTGATGATAAGCACATCACCCTTGCGAATGGCGTGGCCACAGGCTTTTTCCAGATCGTCGCCGGTGATGGATTCCCACTTCTTCTTAGGGATCGACACGACCAGACCCGAGCCGAAGAAATGTGGCAGCGGCACTTCGTCAATGAAGGGCGTGCCTTGCACCACATGTGCAGGCGCATCGATGTGCGTGGTGACATGCATCGTGGTGGTGATCGTCTGGCTCAGTACGCCGGATTTGGCCATGTAGTGCTTCCGGTCAATCTGGACGTCCTTGAAATAGGGCCAGTTCGGACACTGGTAACCAAACCGGTGGCTCAAGTTCACAAACTCCAGCCCCATGTCGTTATCGTCATTGGCCTGGAACTCGATGCCGCGGATTTCAACCATTTGGCACATCTCCTCTGTTCGCCGGAGCCCCGGCGTTTCTGGTTTCAAATTGTCAGGGTGGCTCCTCCACCTGTTCCACATAGTGATGCATGCGCACCGCATTGCGGTCAAGAAAAAGTTTACGATGCGGTTGACATGTATCGCAATGCGGGACAGTACTGATTGAAATAGCTTCGGGACTCAGGGCGGCAAACGACCACAAGAAAGGCGGGACATGTCTGAAAAGGAAACAAAAAGCGACCGAACCGGGATCCAGGTTATATCGCGTGCAGCATCGATCCTGCGGGTTCTGAAAGAAGCGCAGGCAGGTATGAGCCTGGGTAAGATCGCCGAGCAGGTGGACCTGCCCCGCTCTACGGTACAGAGAATCACAAGCGCTTTGGCGGAAGAAAATTTCGTTATCAGCGATGCTCAGGGCGGCGGTCTAAGGCTTGGCCCGGAACTCAGCGCACTGGCGGGCGCAGCGCAATATAACATCGTGGAACACTGCCGCTTGCTGCTGACCGAGTTGACCCAAAAGACTGGAGAGACCACAGATCTTGCCGTGATGCGCGGCATTGGCATGGTTTTTCTGGATCAGGTTCCAGGAACGCATCGGCTGACCACTGTCTCCAAGGTCGGAGAGGTATTCCCCCTGACCACAACCGCCAACGGCAAAGCCTGCTTGGCTAAAATGGACCAGCAGGAGGCAACCAAGCTGATCCGCAATGAATGGGACCGAAACGGTGTGAAGCGGGATATGGCCGAATTGCTGGAGCAACTTGAAGATGTTCGCACACGCGGGCTCGCCTACGATCTCGACGAGCATGCTTCCGGCGTCTCGGCGATCGGGTTTGCCTTTCATGATTGGGCGGGAGAATTGCACTCCATATCCGTCCCGGTTCCGTCAACTCGCTTTGCCGAACAAAGGAAGACAATTGAAAAGGCCCTCATCGACACCAGTGCGAATATTCAGCGCACATTTGAGTAAACACAGAGCGGAGGTGAGAACCGGGTTGGTCATGAACTGCGGTGCGCCCATGTTGGATTCCCTCAATTTCGAGGGGTCGGCGTGCCCCTCGGCAAGAGGCGCTTCAAAGAGCAATGGGGCGCTCGGCGCATTCGTTCGCGATGCGCCAGCGCATGATCTCACCGCCAATTGGGTTGAGGTCAGACCAGAAATGCCGTCCGTAATAGGATGGAAATATTCTTCTATACCGTTGCGATGGATGGCCGCCCCCTCAGCGGTTTTTCTTTGCCCTTTCGCCTGCGCGGGGGACTGTGAAAAACCGTTTACTTGGGCCTCGTAACCTATTGAAAAGTGACCCTGAACGAAACAAGTCCGGTTACAATTTTTCTCTTTGAAATCAAAGAAATTTTCCGGATCATAAATCCGTGTACACCTGTTCGATTCCGGTACGCGCCTCCATATTTTTCCAAGGCTTTCGGCAATTTAAGTGCATCATTGCTATCGCGCTTGCCAGTATGAAACTGTTGCGCACATTTATGCGGATCATGGGGCCATGTGGTGGGCACCGCACCCGATGATCAAAACCGCCAACTCTGTTGAATGCGAGCGCTTGGAAAGCCGCGTTAGCTTTCCAATTCAAGCAAGGCGCGCTTTGCGAGCACGTGGACCAAATGCGCGCGATATTTGGCGGATCCGAAACTATCATCCAGAACGGCGCTCAGGTCGTCTATGGGGGTCTGAATGTCGATCTCTTTCGCCCCATCTGCGAAACATCCAGAGGCAACAAAACGCCGCTTTCCCTCTCGTTCGGCGACAAAAACGCCCACCAGGCAGCTTCGGCTCGCTTGGTGCTGGATACGTGCAAAAGCGGCGCGCTCTGGCAGTGGAATATGAACTGCCAAGATCAAATCTCCGGTCGGACCCTGACCAAAAAACCTGTGGCTGTCAGTTGTGCCTGCTGTCGTTTCAATCCTGGCACCCAGCGCCAAGAGAGCGGCTGGATAATCACCGCTCGGATCATTGTTGGCGACCGCGCCCCCCAGCGTGCCGCGGTTGCGAACGGCATTATCACCAATGCAGGCTGCAAGCCGCGCCAGCGCTGGAAGATGTTCAAGGACCGCAGGATCCTGACTGATCTGCGTGTGCGTGGCCCCTGCCCCGATGCTTAGGACATCCCCTTTACGGCTAATTTTGTTCAAGCCCAAGCGCGAGATATCAATCAGCATTTCTGCGCTGACCGCATGGGTTTTGATCAGGTTCAGCAAAGTCTGCCCACCGGCCAGATACATATGTGACGCACTGGCACCGCGCTCGCGCACGGCATCCTCAACACTGTCAGCCCTGTGATAGTCAAGTTTTGTCATCTCAGCTGCCCTCTTGCATGCGGGCTGCGCCGTCTTGAATTGCCGCCACGATGTTTTGATACCCTGTGCACCGGCAGATATTTCCGGTCAGCTCTTGCCGAATGGCGTCTTCGTCCAAGAGTTTGTTGTTTTTTTGATAGCGTTCCACCATGTCGATCGCGGTGACGACCATGCCTGGTGTGCAGAAGCCACATTGCAACCCATGGTGATCATTAAATGCCGATTGCATGGGGTGGAGGTCTGAAGGTTTCGCGATGCCCTCGATTGTTGTCACCGCGCCGCCCTCGGTGGAGGCCGCCAGAACCATGCAGCTTTTGACCGTCTGACCATCAATTGTGACCGTGCAGGCCCCGCAATGACCCGAATCGCAGCCCTCATGGGTGCCCGTCAGGCCCAGCTCATTTCGAAGAAAGTGAATAAGCAGCGTCGAGCCCTCGATGGATCGCGAGATGTCTTCGCCGTTCACATTGGTGTTGAGTGTAATCATGGTGTCCTCCCTAAATTGCACGTCACATCATTTTATCGGTGGAATGGGCAATTCGCTTTCACCGGGTTCAACAACAAGCTGATGGCTTAGGCTGAACCATGGCCCCGTCACGGCACTGTCCGGATGGCCATCTTCGTGACGCACATATCGGCCGATCAGCGCGGCGGTGACGCCAAACTGAACATCTGAGTCCAAATGTGGGTCATCGTCAGAATAGATCTGCGATATCAGTGTCTTGTAGTTTTCTTTATGGGCCAACACGTGCAGATGTGCTGGCCGGAAGGGGTGGCGGTCTTGTGCCTCCAAAAGGCGGCCAACAACCGTATGGGTTGGGATCGGATAGCCCGATTGCTTAACGGAGGTGAACCAAATGCGCCCATCCGCACCCGTGCGAAATTTGCCTCGTAAATTGTGGTCGGCCTGGCTCTCTTCCTGGTTTTCATAAAACCCCTCAGCCGAACAGTGCCACACGTCCACTTCCAGATCAGCGATCGGCTGGCCATGAACGTCCACAAAAGTCAGATCAACAACCATCGGTGTACCGGGCGTCTCAGACCGAACGATACTGCCGCCCAATTCGGTGTCCGGCGAATGCATACGCCAAAACGGTCCAAGCAGATTTTGCGTCGTTTCGGTTGCGCCATTATCGCCGTTGTTCAACAGGCAAACGAGAGTCGAGACCCCCAAGGAGCCAGCCATCAACACCGGCTCGTTATGTTTGTCATCAGAGGCTTGCCCCAAGTCATTCAACAGTTTGGTCGCCATGCGAAATTCCGGTTCTGTCAATCGCACTTCCCGAACAAAGCCGTGCAAATGTTTGATCAGAGCAACCATGATCTCCTTCAATCGCGGATCCTTGGTCTGCTCCATCACATTCAACACGGCGGGTGTGACGTCTGCTTCAGTTCGGATTAGCATCGGCCTAACTCTCCTAGCGGCTAATTTTTCAAGGATTTGAGCGTCTCGTCATGTCGCAGATTAATGAACCCGGGGGGGGTTCTTGCGCTAATGACTCGAACGTTTTGGTCGGTGTGGTTGTATAATTTATGAAGTTGCTGGCTCTCGATATGGATCGAATCGCCGACAGACATCATGAATTCTTTTTTGCCATGAGTGACGGTCAACTCACCTTCCAGGATGAAGAATACTTCCTCACCCGGATGTGCATGATCACCCGCAGTGGTGCCAGGGGATAGCTCGAGTATGACAACTTCGAGTTTGCGGTTTTGATCAGATAACACATTGATTGTCTTGGAAAATACCTGCTCGTCCTTTTCGGATTCAAAGTGCAGAACCTTCTGGCGTTTCTTTGGAAGAAACACACATTGCGCCTCGGTATCTTCAAACAGGATCGCAGGCGAAACGCCCAGCGCATCACACATCGCGCGCACGGTCTGCAGCGAGGGAGAGGCCTTGGACGTTTCCACCTGAGAAATATAGGCGCGTGACAGACCGGTGGTGTCCGCCAAATCTCCGATGGTCAATCCGGCCTCTTTTCTAAGCCGTCTGAAGGTTGAACCAATTTCCACTTTTAAACTCCTGCCTGATCTGAGGGACGCGCATGCATACCATATCTTTTGAGGTCCATCAGTCGTAGCTCAGCATTACCAATATTTGACCACACTTTAAATTAGCCAAAAAAAATTGACAACAGCAAATTATTGACCATTAATGTTGCTAATTGAAAACATGGATCAGGGAGGAAACCATGAAAGTACTTGGCTCAAAAGGCTTGGTCGCGCTTGGATTTGTGGCATCGATGGCTGTCGCGTCAGTGAGTTACGCGGCGGATTTCACGATGAAATTCGGCACAGCGACCTTCAATGACGACCAACATAAATTTATTGAGATGTTCAAAGAGGAGCTTGGGCATCGCACGGATCGAATCGAAGTCGAGATTTACCCGCAAAGTCAGCTCGGCCCGATCCCCAGACAAATCGAAGGCCTGCAATTCGGAACGCAAGAAGCCTTCATTTCTCCGGTAGATTTCTATGCTGGCGTTGATAAACGATTTGGCGTGTTCAGCGCGCCTGGCATGTTCCGTAACAAGGCGCATGCGGCACAAGTCATGTCAGATTCAGAAGTTCAGGCCGCCGTGGACGAAATGGCCAAGGCAAAGGGCATGTTGCTTTTGGGGCAATTCGCCTATGGCAATCACGACTACGTTGCCAAAGATCCGATCACTTCGATTGAGTCCTTTGAAGGCAAGAAAATTCGCGTGAATGCCACCGAAATGGAACGTGAAGCGATGAATCGCTTGGGCGCGACCGGCGTTCCGATGCCGCTTGGCGAAGTCATGCCAGCCCTGCAGCAAGGGGTCATTGACGGGACACGCTCTGTGATCACGATCTTCATCGCCTTTAAGTACTGGGACTATGCGAAAACGGTAACAGTCATCAATGATACGATGTTGGTCTCCGTTGCGCTCGTTTCGCAGTCTTGGTTCGACGGGCTGCCTGAAGACCTGCAGAAGGACGTCCTGGACGCAGGACAAGCCGCACAGGCGCGCTGGCAGGCTGAAAGTTTCGAATTCCACGCCGGTCTACGCGACGTCTGGATCGAAAATGGCGGTAACTTTGTTGAACTGCCTGCAGCGGATCAAACAGAAGTCATCTCTCGCCTGTCGACAGTTGGTGCCGATGCGACCAACGGCGACAGCGTGACAGGACCATTCTTTGAGCTCCTCCAGCGGGTTGGGGCAAAATACTGATCGCTAATCAGTGTAACCTGCAGGCGCATGTGCGCCTGCAGGTCTCAAAGCAATTCTGAAGATCCAAAGTACAGGTGTTCCCATGGCCTACGGAAAGAGCCAGCTGCACAAGCGGCGTGAAGACAAACGTCTTGTGACCGGGCGCGGCAATTATGTCGACGACATATCCCTGCCCCGAATGGCACACGCCGCAATGGTGTATTCCGATGTGGCACATGGCCATCTGCTGTCCATAGATGTGGCCAAGGCCGCACAATGTGACGGTGTGATTGCGATCTTGACGGGATCGGACTGCGCGCAAGATGGCATCAAAGGCATTCGGCCCCGCTATCTGCCGCAAATGTTTGGCTTTGGCGAGGCCCTCCCGATCGAGCGCCCGGCGCTTGTGACAGACAAGGTGCGCCACGTGGGTGACCGCGTGGCGATGGTGATCGCCGAAACCCGCGCGCAGGCAGAGGCCGCCGCCGCAGAGGTCATCGTTCATGTCGATCCCCTGCCCGCGGCCATATCTTTGCAAGCCGCAATCGACGGTGTCGGGGCCCCGGTCCACGAGGCGCGTCCAAACAACATGGCTTATGATCTGACCATGGGCGATGTCGACGCCTGCGAGAAGGCTTTTGCGCAGGCCCATTCGACCCATTCGATCACCTATGAACATCCGCGTATGACAGCGAACTCCATGGAAACCCGCGGCGGCGTTGGCGTCTATGACGATGTGGAAGACCTATACACACTTCATACCACGACGCAGAACCCGCATGTGGTGCGCACCGAACTTGCAAACATGGCCCTCGGCATCAAGGAAAGCCAATTGCGCGTCTTGACCGATGATGTCGGCGGCGGCTTTGGCATGAAGACCTCGACGTTTCCAGAAGACTCCCTGGTGCTCTGGGCCGCCAAACGGGTTGGTCGCCCGGTCAAGTGGATTTGCAATCGTCGGGATTCATTACGCACCGACGAACATGGCCGTGGCAGCCAAGGCAAGGTTGAAATCGCCTTGGACGAGGATGCCAAAATCCTGGCCATGCGCTCCTATTTTCAACAGGATGTCGGCGCCTATATGGTCGGCGCTGGTCCTATGCCGTTGATTCATACTGCCCGCCTGGTTCCAGGTGTCTACAATGTTCCCATCGTCGATGTTCGCGGCGCAGCCTATTATACAAATTTGCCAACAACGGTGCCGTTCCGCGGTGCCGGGCGCCCCGAGGGTATCTTTGGGATTGAACAGGCCCTTGATAAAGCCGCGCGCGATCTTGGCATATCACCGGTCGACATCCGTCGGCGCAACTTCATCCAGCCAGACCAGATGCCACATCAGACCAAGGTCAACTTTACCTATGACACAGGTGAATTTGAGGCCCTGATGGACAGCTGCATCGAAAAATCCGATTGGGCGGGGTTTGAAGCCCGCAAAGCGGCGGATGCGGAACAGGGTCTTTTGCGTGGCAGAGGGATTGGGCTTTATATACACGACACCGGGTCGATGAATGATCAGGCCGAAGTCTCGTTTAACCCCAGTGGCACGGTCACGGTTGTGTCGGGGACAACGGACACAGGCCAAGGGCACAAGACGACATTTGCCAATCAGGTCGCTGGTCGACTTGGAATTGATCCTGCCAACATCAGGGTCATTCAGGGCGATACAGAAAAAGTCAGCTTTGGCCGAGGAAGCTTTGCTTCTCGCTCCACGACCATGGTCGGCAGCGCAATCGAGCTGGCGTGCGATCAAATTATCGAAAAGGGAAAGTTCTTTGCCGCGATGGAATTTGAGGTCGACGTTGAAACAGTGACCTTTGATACCGAGACCGGCGTATTTTCTGACCGCAACAGCAATAAATCGATGACCATCAGCGAAGTCGCCAATCTCTCTTACCGTCCATATGTGCCCATCACGGATCGGATCGGTCTATCGGCAGTTGGCGCATTTAAGCAGATTTCACCGAGTTTCCCAAATGGCTGCCATGTCGCCGAAGTCGTGATTGACCCGGAAACAGGGGAGACAAAAATCGACAGATATACGGTTGTGGATGATCTGGGGAACATGCTGAACCCGATGATATGTGAAGGCCAAATTCATGGGGCGATTGCAAATGGGTTTGGAGAAAGCTTCATCGAGCAAATTGTGTCGGACGCTGAAACCGGCGACATGATTTCGCGCAATTTTGGCACCTATGCCATGCCGCGCGCGACGGATCTGCCTAACATTGACGCTGATTTCCGCCCGGTTCCCTGCACAACAAACCCTGGCGGCTTCAAAGGCGCGGGCGAAGGCGGAACTGTAGGCTCGATATCCACATTAAAACATGCTGTGCTGGACGCGATGTCCCCCTACGGCGTGTCCGACATTGCCAAGCCAATGACACCCGAACGCATTTGGGCGACCCTTCAAAACTCGAAAGGGCATTGATGTTTGAACTTCTCGCGATCCGAATTCCCAAATACCTGGCCGCACTCTGTTTGTTGGCGGGGATTGGGATCAACTTCGCCAATGTCATCGGCCGCTACGTCTTTAGCTCCCCCATTTTCTGGGCCGAAGAGGCCATGATCTTTCTGGTGCTCTGGTCGGTGTTCCCGGCCTTCATTGCTGTGACAGCATCCCGGGCCCACCTTAAGATGGACCTTTTGCTTGATTTTCTACCCGAAACCCGTCGCAACCTCGTTGAGCGTCTGGGCCTGATCGTTGGAACGGTCGCCATGGGCTATGTGACACTTCAAAGTTGGGCGTCGATCCAGAAGCTCTGGAAATTCGAGATGAAATCCATATCGCTCGAAATTCCGATGGTTATTCCGCATGGCGCAGTGGTCTTGGGCTTTGGCCTCTCCACTGTGGTTGCCTTCCTCTTAATCTGGAGACCATTTAAGTGATCTGGACGCTCTTCGTTTTTCCCCTCTTTCTTTTGCTCTGCGGTTTTCCGGTGTTCTTGGTGCTGCTCAGCGCTGCGTCGGTGAGCGTTTTGGTGCATTTCAATGTGTCGCCCACCGTTTTGCACCAGGTGATCTTCGGCACGCTCGACAGTTTTGCGCTATTGGCGGTGCCGTTCTTTATCTTTGTCGGCGAGATCATGGGCTCGGGCGGCGTGTCCCGCAGACTCGTTGGCTGGTGCGATGCCCTGTTTGCCAACATTCGCGGCGGCTTGCCAATCACCTCAGTGGCCGCATGTACCGTTTTTGGCGCGATTTCCGGATCAAGCCCTGCGACCGTGGCCGCCATTGGCCGGATCACATACCAGCCGATGCGCGACGCAGGCTACACACCGCAATTTGCGACAGGTGTTCTGACATCATCCGGCGTTATCGCCAATATTATTCCCCCGTCTGTGGCCATGATCCTCTACGGGGCGTCTGCGCAGGAATCAGTTGTAAAGCTGTTCACAGCGGGCATTCTGCCAGGCCTTTTGTTTGCAGCATCGTTTATAGGCTACATCTACTGGCGCGCAGTCAAAGAAAACATGGCGAGCGCCCACGCCTTTAGCTGGCGGCGGCTTTGGACGGAAACACGCAAAGGCGTCTTTGCGCTGGGGATGCCAGCGATCATTTTGGGTGGGATTTACACAGGGGTGTTTTCCCCGACCGAGGCCGCAGGCGTGGCCTGTGTCTACGCCATCATTGTCACCATGTTCATCTATCGAGAGGTCGATCTGAAAGGGCTGTTTACGATTGCCGGTGATAGCGCCTTTCGGACCGCGCAAATCATGGTGATTGTGGCCTGCTCTGGCGTGTTTTCCTGGCTACTCACAACCTCCGGGACCGCGCCTGCCCTGGTCAGTTGGTTCGAAGACCTCAACATGTCTCCGTTGGTGGCGCTTTTGGCCATCAACGTGTTTCTATTGTTGGTGGGTGCGGTGCTGGATACGGCATCGTCGATCTTGCTGCTCACACCGCTGCTGGTGCCGATCATTAAGGCACTGGGGATTGATCCGGTCCACTTCGGTATCATCATGACGGTGAATTTGTCGATTGGCATGTTCACACCACCTTTCGGGCTGAACATCTTTGTGGCCCAGGCGATCTTTGGCGAAAATTTGCGCGTCATCTATCGCGGTATCGCGCCCTACATCGCGATCTCGATCCTTGTTCTGCTGACCATAACCTATGTGCCCGGCCTGTCCCTTTGGTTGACCCGGATTGGAGGGTAAAATGAACCGCATCGATCCTCTTGAATGGGAAGACATGAGCGCATTGCACGACTTGCTCGCGCCGGTCAAAGACCGAATGGGATTTGTCCCGACCTCGCAGCGTGTCATGGCGCGCAAGCCCAAGATCCTCACCGCGTTTATCGGACTGACCCGAGCGGTCTATGATCCGGACGCAGAGACACCTTTGCCGTTGCGCAATATGGTGGCCATGGTCGCCTCGCAGGCGGCGGGCTGCCTGTATTGTCAGGCCCATACCAGTTCCAATGCCAGCCGCGCGGGTCTCTCTGCCGAGAAAATTGCTGCCGTCTGGGAATTTGAAACCCACCCGCTGTTTGACAACGCAGAACGCGCCGCCCTGCGGTTTGCGCTTGCGGCGGGGTCTGTGCCCAACGCCGTCACGGATGAGATCGTGGAAGATCTGAAGCAGCATTTTTCACAAGACCAAATTGTCGAGTTGATGGCCGTGGTCGCCATGTTCGGCTTCCTCAACCGCTGGAACGACAGCATGGCCACCGGCCTTGAGGACGAACCGCTCAGTTTTGCCGAAAACAATCTGGCCGATACGCCCTGGCAACCCGGCAAACACAAAACCTGATCATTTACCGTACACGGAAAGGAACCGCTCATGCTTTCGCAAGACCAGCGCCAGGCGGCTGCCGACGCGCTTTATACTGCCGATCTTAACCGCACCATTATCGAGCAGCCCAGCAAACAGTGGCCAGAGATGGAATTAGAAGACGCCTATGCGATTCAGGCGCTTTGGGCGACACGTCGTATCGCAGACGGGGCCAACGTCATTGGTCACAAAATTGGACTGACCAGCCGCGCGATGCAAAAGGCCTCCAAAATGACCGAACCGGATTATGGCGTTATGCTGGATGACGCCTTGTTTCGTGATGGGGCAACCATACCCGCGGACCGGTTTGTCAAACCGCGTCTGGAAGTGGAGCTTGCCTTTGTCATGGGGACGGATCTGGAAGGGCCAGGATGTGAAAGCCACGATGTGTTGCGCGCAACAGAATTCGTGACCCCGGCCATGGAAATTATCGACTATCGAACAGAGGTCCCGCGCGCGATCACCGATACGATTGCCGATAACGCTGCGTTCGGCGCAATCGTTTTGGGCGGCCAGGTTTTTCGCCCCTTTGACCATGACCTGCGGTGGATCTCCGCCACCCTGTCGCAAAATGGCGTTATCGAGGAAACGGGCGTCTCCGCCGGCGTCATGGGGCATCCGGCGGCAGGGATCGCCTGGTTGGTGCGCAAATTGCACGGCGTCGGTGCCAAGCTCGAAAAAGGGCAGATCGTTCTGGCGGGGTCATTCACGCGCCCGATTGACATCACGTCAGGTGATGTGGCGACGGCGGACTACGGACCGCTGGGGCAGATCAGTGTGAAATTTGACTAGGATCAGACATGCAACTTCCGAAAAACCTTTTTAAACAAAAACTGATCGCTGGTGAGCTGCAATTTGGCGTCTGGCATTCGCTGGGTGGCCCTGCCGTTGCTGAAATGCTCGCCGTGGCTGGCTATGACTGGATTCTGATCGATACCGAACATTCCCCGGTGGAGGTGACAGGCGTTCTGCCAGCCCTTCAAATGATCGCAGCCTACCCCGATACCTCGGCAATCGTTCGCCCGGCGTCAAATGACACCGTGTTGATCAAACGTCATCTGGACCAGGGGGCGCAGACGCTGCTTATTCCCTATGTTCAGAACGCCGAAGAAGCCGCCGAAGCCGTTGCCGCAGTCCGCTATCCGCCCGTTGGGCGACGTGGTGTTGCTGGTTTGACCCGCGCCAGTCGATTTGGATCGGTGCCCGACTATGCACGCCAGGCCGAGCAGGAGCTGTGTGTCATCGTGCAGGTCGAAACCATGGAGGCCATTGAAAACCTGGATGCCATCTCGGGAACCGACGGTATTGACGCTGTTTTCATTGGGCCCGCTGACCTAGCCGCCAGCATGGGATACCCGGGGAAACCCAACCATCCGGCGGTGCTGGATCAAGTGCGTTTGATCTGTAAGCGGCTGGCCGACAAAAACGTGCGGTGCGGAATTTTGACCCTGAACCCAAAGTTCGCACAAGAGTGCATAGATATGGGTGTCGATTTTATCGCGTCGGCGATGGATTCATCGCTGTTGATGAAGGGACTGGCCGAAAACAGGACATCACTTGGCACCAAGAGACCCCAAAAAGATGGGGCTCCGCGTTCTTAGGCCTGCAACAAGCGCTCGCGGGCTATGACGGTAAGACCATCGGGGTACGTTCTGCAATGATGTCCAAACTTTCTGCGCCAAGAGCGGCAGTCTTGGATGTCAGGACCGCATCGAAAAAATGATCTTCGTGCCGCGACGGGCAATGTGCCGCTGCCAATATTGGCGCTGTGCGCACAGTGCCCCCGGTCAACAAAGTCGCGCTTATCGGGATCCGGGAAGTTGACCACATTCATGCTCACGCCTGTCGCCCCGCCGTTTGAGCGCTAGCTTGGTTTGATCTCATTTGCCAAAGCGCCAAGGTTCACAGGGCGCGCAACCGGCCTTGCGCGCATCTGGTCAGGCGGTGTTGTTGCACCCGCGGTTTCGGCCAACAATGCTGCGTTTTTCAGACAGGTTCGGCCTCCGCACCAGCCCATCCCACAGCGTGTATTGCGTTTGATCGCATCCAAGCTCAGATGCCCCGCTGATGTCGCCTGCTTCAAACGGCCAGCAGTCACACCCTCGCAGCGGCAAATGGTCGTCTCATTATCCATCCAAGACGTAATTCCGGCGGGCAATTCCAGCGTCCGGCGAAGCCCGGACTGAAATCGCTCTTGCTGCGCCCGAATACGTTCCTGCGGTTGGTTTTTTGGCGCAGACTGCCCTTTTGCATGTGCTGCTGCGGCTGCGCCAACGATGTACCCTTCGGCCTCGGCATTCAGCGCGCCGCGCAGGCCGGCCCCGTCTCCGGCCACAAACACGCCTGGTACCGAGGTCTGCCCACCACGGTCCGCGACGGGCAACCATCCGCCCCGAATTGCATCATAACGATGCGCAGCCCCTGCCATGCGCACCAGCTCGGTATTTGCGGTAAACCCGTGGTTCAAAAGCAAAAGGTCAACTTCACGATCTTGGCAGGTGGTCAAATCCGGAGATCCGTCACGGTTCAGCTTCGCTAAGGTCACACCCTCCAGTCGCTCATCCCCATGTGCCCGAATTATCGCGTGGCCAGATTTGTAAAATACGCCCCGTGACGCCAGCTGCCAAAGGTACTGCAGCCCCTCTCTCATGATCTTTCGTCCGGCCCAAACCGCAGCTGGATCCAGCAGCGCCTTCATCGGACTGTTAACCAAGGAAAGCACTTCGATTTTCCCGCCAGCCAGCGCCAATTGTGCTGCCACGGCAATGGGGAGAGCCCCCGCCCCGGAAATCGCGATTTTGTCTCCGGCGCGAACGCCCTGCGCCTTCAACAACGACTGTGCCGCGCCGGCATACATCACGCCCGGCAGCGTCCAACCGGGAAATGGAACCGTATATTCGCTGACACCGGTCGCCACCACAACGGCGTCAACGTTCAGCCGTTCAGACTGATCGAAGGTCGAAATCTGAACTTCAGGCCCCTCATACAGACTATGCGCTGTGGTCTCAAAGCGCAGATCAATCTGATCTTTGATCTGCTCGAAGGCCTTTAGCAGCTTTTTTTTCCGGGCAAGTTCGGTTGGCAATCCCACGGGCGGAAGCTGTAACTCAGCCGCGCCTTGGCGATAGATTTGCCCCCCCTCGCGCGGGGCGTCGTCGATAATTGTCACTGCTGTGCCGGCGTGATGCGCGGCGATTGCCGCTGCCATGCCTGCGGGGCCAGAGCCCACAATTGCAACACGCGCGTTCATTTCAGACCCTTTTGACGCTTCACAATCATTCCCGGTGCCGCAGGCGTCACGCAGCTCCGCGTATTTGGGCGCCCGTCGATGACACAGCGGCACTCCCAGCACACGCCAATCCCGCAAAGTAACCCGCGCGGGCTGTCTGTTTCAGAGACGCGCAAAAATCTTTGGTCTGCCGCCAGAAGTGCGGCACCGATCGACTCTCCGGGCCAGGCCTCTACTTCGTTTCCTTCAAAAAAGAATTTGAAGGGCTGACCGCCCCGTGGAGCAATGCGTCGATTATTTTGGCCCGGTTTGGTCATTTCAATTTGATCACATCATCCAAGCAGATCTTGCGCGCGATCCGACATCGTTTCGGCCGAAGTTCGAGCCTCAACGTCCTGACCGTCTTCGATCAGTTTGGAGACCTGCAAACCCCATGTCCAAATTAAGTCACGATAGCTTTCCACCGCGTCATTGAGGTAGGAGAGCCGAATAGAATTTTCGTGCAGCCGCATGAATTCGAGCGCCAAATATCTGTTGCGTGACGCGCGTCCAATTGCACCCAAGAGCGCCAAAACATCCGCATACTCAGGATTTTCAATGCCTTCAATTTTCGCCCTGTGGTCCCCAATGTGCGCTTGTTTCCGACGCATTTGAGCACGGGCAGCTGAATAACAGATGGCTTGGCTTATGCTTTTGAACGCTTCAAAAAACGCAGGGAGACCACTTGGAACGGGATCAGCAACAATTGTACTTTTGTTCGGACGCAAGACGACCAGATTCTCAGCGGACAAGCGCGTGATCGCCTCGCGCAACGGCGTCCGCGAGATCGAGAAGCGTTCGATCATCTCCCTTTCGATTACAGGCGTATTCGGGGGGATTTGCCCTTCAATGATGGCTTGCTTGATTTGTGCGTAAGCAAATTTGAGGCCGCTCCCTTTTTGCAGGATAGACGTCTGTGATTTTGGCTGCATTTCATGTTCCCAAACGGCAAAGGACGTTACACGACTCGCTTACATGCGAAAACTTTAGTATGCACGGTGTACGCAAAGCAAGTCACAAAAGGAGGTTTCTCTTTGCTTACTTTCGAAAAAACTGCCAGCCAACTCTAAAAGCAATCAGCGGCATTGCGCGAAAGATATCGAAGAATACGGCTCTGAAAAAGCTCCGCGTGCTGCAGGCCAATCTCTCCGGAAAGTTCAACATTACCGTAGGCGATGGCTTCGACAGTTGCCCGGTGTTCCTGGATAACTTGATCCAGGTGCAGATCACGCCCTTCTGCCTGATAAGAAAAACACACGCCCGCCAAACGTTCACTTTCAAACAAGAGCCGCATGTAAAACGTTTCTAGGTGATAGTTCTTGGCAGCGCTGGCAATCGCAGCGTGAAAGGACCGGTTCAGCTCGGCCAAATCGGCCCCGTTATTGCCGAAGCAAGATACAAAAGCATCTTCCGCTTTTTTAATGGCGGCAATATCAGCGGCGACCGCATTCGTGGCCGCCAGCTCATAGATCCGCTTCTGTGCAAAAGCCAAAGCTTCGATGAAGGCCGGGAAATCCGTCAGCGTCAAAGGCGCAACAATTGCGCCACGGTTTGGTGTGATAACGACCAGCTGCTCGGACCACAGGCGGTTCAAAGCTTCGCGCAACGGCGTTCTTGACACACCGAACACCTCAGCGAGGGACTTTTCATCCAGATCGCTGCCGGGCTCCAGCTCCAATTCAAGAATCTTACGCCTAATCTCTGAATAAGCTCGGTTGGCGTGTTCTCCACGCCGCTTAATCTTACCGGGCTTCTCCAGATTCATGCATCAGCTTTCCATTAACAACCCCGCTGCGGAGAAACCGCCGTCTACCGGCAAGGTGTGACCTGTGATGTAGCGCGCTTCATCAGATACAAGAAAAAGTGTGGCTGAGGCAACCTCTGAAGGGGTTGCGTAGCGCTTTATTGGCAAAACGCCGTGCCACTTTGCACGTGTATCGGGGCCATGCATCTGCTTGATCATTGGCGTATCTACCGGTGCAGGCGCAACAGAGTTCACTGTGATACCGGCCCCACCGAGTTCAGCGGCCATCATTTTGGTCAGCATTTCCACGCCGCCTTTTGCCACCGAATAGGCACCGCGACCCGTGATCGCGCGAATGCCATTCACGGATGACATATGCACAATGCGACCGTCACCCTGGGCAACCATGATTTTCGCGGCAGCCTTTGAACAATAGAACAATCCGGTCAGATTGACGTCGATCACACGCTGCCATTCATCTGGCTCGATTTCGATGATCGGCTTGACCAGCGGCACCGCTGCACTCGCAACAAGAATGTCCAGTCGGCCTTCGACCTGGGTGATTTTGTCAAAGGCGGCCGTGACCGCCTCTGCATCACCGACATTGAGCACTTCGCCGCGGGCATTTTCGCCCAATGTCGCGAGCGCTGCGTTCAAATTGTCTTCGTTCACATCGAAGATCACGACACGTGCGCCTTCTTCAAGAAAGGCCTGTGCACATGACAGGCCAATCCCGCTAGCACCGCCAGTAATCGCTGCAACTTTGTTTGATAGTTTCATTTCGGCTTCCCCGATTACGTCTGATCCTGCGGCCGAGCGCCAAAGCCGCCGCCGCCTGGTGTTTCCATTACGAAGACATCGTTGACATCGACATCAATGGCATCATTGCCACTCAGCTCGACAATTTCGCCATTGGCGCGTTGAACCGCGTTGCGTCCAACCTTGCCGTTGTCCCCGCCGTTCATGCCCTGTGGTGGAACAGAGCGGTGAGAGGTCAATACCGTTGAGGTCATTGGCTCCAAGAAGCGCAAGCGCCGAACGATGCCATCGCCCCCTGAGTGCTGACCCGCGCCACCAGAACCGCGACGAATAGAAAATTCGTCAATCCGAACCGGGAACCGCCACTCCAACACCTCAGGGTCTGTCATGAGCGTGTTGGTCATATGCGAATGCACCGCATCAGTGCCGTCAAAATCTGGACCAGCGCCGGTGCCACCGCAGATGGTTTCATAGTTCTGGAAGGTGTCATTCCCCCAAATGTGGTTGTTCATCGTCCCTTGGCTGCCCGCGATGACGCCCAATGCACCGTAAAGCGTATCCGCGATGGATTGGCTGACTTCGGTATTGCCGGCAATAACGGCTGCTGGGTAGGTCGGGTTGATCATCGTGCCTTCGGGGACAATGATGGTCAAAGGTTTCAAACACCCTTCATTCATAGGAATGTCCGAGCCGACCAATGTTCTAAAGACATACAAAACAACCGCGTGGCAGATCGAGACAGGCGCGTTGTAGTTGCCCTTGTCTTGCGCGGATGTTCCGGTGAAATCGATCACCGCTTCGCGCGTTTTCTGGTTCACGCTGATGTCGACTTCGATCTGAAGACCCGAGTCGAGGTGATAGACATTGTGCCCATCAGTCAAAGCCCCCAGCACGCGGCGTACGCTTTCTTCCGCGTTGTCCTGGACGTGCAGCATATAAGACTGCACCGCCTCGACACCGAACTGATCCACCATTTTGCGCACTTCCTGCGCGCCGGTTTCATTGGCTGCGATTTGCGCCGCGAGGTCCGCGATATTGTTATCAATATTGCGACAAGGATATGGGCCGGATGCAAGAAGCTTGCGTGTTTCTGCCTCAAGGAAGGTGCCTTGATCAACGAGCTTGAAATTGTCGATCAGCACGCCTTCTTCATCAATATGAGTTGAATCCGGTGGCGCAGATCCGGGGGTCTTACCGCCGATATCTGCATGGTGTCCGCGCGACCCCACAAAGAAGAGAATATCGGTACCCGCATCATCAAAGACCGGCGTGATCACCGTGACATCCGGCAGGTGGGTGCCGCCGTTAAACGGTGCGTTTAGCATGAACACATCACCGGGCTTCATATTGCCGCGGTTCTCACGAATGATGGTGCGCACGGATTCACCCATCGACCCAAGATGCACAGGCACGTGCGGCGCATTGGCCACCAGCCCACCTTCCGGATCAAACAAGGCACAGGAAAAGTCCAGACGTTCCTTGATGTTCACCGAATAGGCCGTATTCGCGAGTGTTGCGCCCATCTGCTCGGCGATGGACATAAACAGGTTGTTGAACACCTCAAGCATCACCGGGTCCGCTTCTGATGCGACCAGTTCGATGTTGCTGCGCGGCACAACGCGATCAAGCACCAGGTTGCGGAACGCATCCATGGTTGCGCGCCAGCCTGGCTCGACGATGACTGTACCGGTTTGTTCAGAAATAATCGCAGGCCCAAGGATCTGATGCCCTGTCTTCATTTCTTCACGCAGGTAAAGTGGCGCATCTTGCTGATCGCCAGAAATGCTCATTTCCACAGTGTCAGCCGGGACAGGATCGGTTCCATCTGCTTCGGTGCGATGGTCTGGGACCGATTCTGCGACACCGATGCCTTCAACAGACAATGCCTCAAAGACGACATCGCGATCGGTATCGGCAAATCCGTAGATTGATTTATGCGCCTCGTTGAACGCGGCGCGCATTTCCTCAGCGGTCCCAAAAGGCACCTCGAGCGCCTGGTGCGACCCGGTATACCGGAGGTGGGCCCGTTTGAGCGCGGAGATTTCGTTGCGCTCAGAGCCTTGAGCCGCGACCTCTTCAAAGGCGCTCTCTTCCATCGCTGCGACCTCAATCGACGCCGCCTCAGCAGTCTCTGCGTTCAAAGGCTTGTTGAACTGGCTTTGACGTAGGGCCCGGACCTCTGCGAGGCCCATGCCATAGGCTGACAGAACCCCTGCGTAAGGATGCACCAGAACCTCGCTCATCCCCAGAGAGTCTGCGACAAGACACGCATGTTGCCCCCCTGCTCCGCCAAAGCAGACCAAGGAATAAGACGTCACATCATAGCCGCGTTGCACCGAAATTTTCTTGATGGCGCGCGCCATGTTTTCAACTGCGATGCGCAGGAAACCTTCTGCAACTTCTGCCGGGCTCATCAGGGGTTTGCCCGTTTCGCGCGATATCTGCTCTGCGAGCTCAGAAAATTTGCTCTTTACAACGTCGACATCCAAAGGTTCGTCGGCGTTTGGACCAAAGACATTCGGGAAGTGATCCGGCTGAAGCTTACCCAATAGGACGTTACAATCGGTGATCGTCAAAGGACCGCCGCGGCGATAACAGGCAGGCCCTGGGTTGGCCCCCGCACTATCCGGGCCAACCTGGAAACGCCCATCCCGGAAGCTCAGGATCGACCCACCACCTGCGGCCACAGTATGGATGTTCATCATCGGGGCGCGCATGCGCACACCGGCAACTTCGGTTTCCAGCGAACGCTCGTATTCACCGGCGAAATGGCAGACATCCGTCGAGGTGCCCCCCATGTCAAAACCGATCAGTTTGTGCATTCCGGCTTGTTCGGATGTTTTCACCATACCGACCACGCCCCCGGCAGGGCCGGACAGAATTGCGTCTTTGCCCTTGAACATCGAGGCGTCGGTCAAGCCGCCGTGCGACTGCATGAACAGCAAGCGTTTGTTGTCCTGCTCTCCAGAGGACAATGCGGTCCGCACCTGCTGTACATAGCGCCTTAGAATTGGCGACAAATAGGCGTCCACAACAGTTGTGTCGCCGCGCCCGACAAGTTTCATGAGCGGGCTGGTTTCGTGACTCGTCGAGACTTGTTCAAACCCGATTTCACGGGCGATTTCAGCTGCGCGAACCTCATGAACATTGTTCTTATAGCCATGCATGAACGCGATTGCGACCGAACGAATCCCCTGCGCATAAGAGCTTTGCAGCGCGTCACGAACCGCCTGTTCATCCAGTTCAGTCAGGATGTTCCCCTCGGCATCCAGCCGCTCCGGAATTTCCGAAACGTTTTCATAGAGCATCTCTGGAAGCTGGATATTCAGATCGAAAATGCGCGGTCTGTTCTGGTAGCCAATGCGAAGCAGGTCGCCAAACCCTTTGGTGATCAACAACAGCGTGCGATCCCCCTTACGCTCCAACAGAGCATTGGTGGCGACAGTGGTGCCCATTTTCACGGTGTCGATCGTGTGCGGCGGAATTGGCTGCTCTTTTTCAAGACCAAGCAATTCACGAATACCCTGCACCGCCGCGTCTACATATTGCTCCGGGTTCTCCGAGAGCAGTTTATGCGCTTGAAACGTTCCATCCGGCTTTCTCGCAACGATGTCAGTAAAGGTGCCACCACGGTCGATCCAAAATTGCCACACGTGCCTATTCTCCTGAAAGCCAAAGCTGGTTTGTCATATGTCAAAATATAGTATGCTTAAAGTATACTAAAGAAAAGGCCTAAACGACATTCCGTATAAAAAATTGGGAAATTCTTCCGGTGCTGCCGTCGTGCAGCACGGGTTCTTGCGCCCCAAAATGCTTCAACCTGCACTCAGAGATCATACGATTTTGTGGTGCTCGAAATCTTGTTTTCCATTGCATTTAAGCTCCCACGCGATAAATAGTATACACTGTGTAGTCAAATTTGACAGCGCGAAATCCATGAAAAAGGTTCCAAGCGAATGAAACGTCTATATCTTTCCGGTGAGTATTGCGCTCCGCTGAGCGAGCAGGAAACGAATGAAATACTGATCGATGCGCTTGGCGTTCTGTCGGAATGCGGCGTGGATTTCGAGGACGAAAACGCACGTCAGACCCTCGCCAAACTTGGCGCGCGTGTGTCCGGCAATACAGTACGATTCGATCCGAATCTGGTTAAAGACATGTTGGGCCTCGCCCCCAAAAGCGCCAAACTCTACGCGCGCAACCCGGCTTATGACGTCGAACTTGGCACCACCGAAACAGTTGCGACACCGATTTACGGCACAACACACGTACTTGATCCCGATGGGACCAAACGCGATGGCACCCTCAGTGATCTTGTGGCGTTTCACAAAATGGCCCAAGCCTCAGCAGAGCTTCAAAACGTTGGTTCCAACATTGTCGAGCCAACCGATATTCCGCCCGCATTGCGCCATCTAGAAACAATGCGCTCTGTCTTGGTAAATTGCGATAAATCCTTCATGCCAGTGACCTCCTCCCGAGATGCGGCGGTTTCAGCGCTTGGTCTGGCAGGTGTACGCGCCGAGGATTCTGTTGCAATGGCGCGCATCGCGCTTGGCGAAAAATTCGATCGCGGTGCGTCCATGGTCGGTGTCGCAACATGTGTCACGGCTCTGACATGGGCAGCCCCCGCCTTGGACGCGATGCGTATTTTTGCTGAATCCGGTCAGGCCATCATGCTTGCGCCCTTTGCGGTCATTGGCGCGAACGCCGCCGCTGAGCCGCGCGCTTTGCTCACCCAGATTACTGCCGAAATTCTCTCCGCGCTTGTGTACTGTCAGGCAATCAGACCAAATACCATTGTGCTCTTTGGCCCCCATTTCGCGATGCGCAGCGATCGCCGGGATATTCCACAAGTCGCCGTGGATCGTATGCTGGCCGCGAGTGGTCAGATTGCGCGTTTGCTGTCTCTCCCCTTCCGCGCGTCTGGGGGGCTGACAAATGCGCCGGTTCTGGACGTTCAATCCGCAACGGAAGCGTCAGACGCCTTGAACACCTCGCTGATGGCGGGCGCTCAGTTCTTGTTTCATGCCGCTGGCTGGCTTGAGAATGGTCTGACGATTTCCAAAGAAAAGTTTGAGTACGACTGCCAGCTTTTGGCAAAAACGCGCTTTCGGCAGCAGGGGCTTGATCTTTCAGGCGGTGCCAATGCCAAAGACGCGCTTGTGGCCTGGGGGGCCGGCAAATCACACATGGAAGATCCTGCAACGCAGGACGCGCTAAAACAGAACTATCAACTGTCGACTGAGCAGACGCAGCCAGACTTTATCGAGTTGACCGCATCGGCGCGCGCTGAGCTCGACACGTTTGTGCGGGACCGCAGCGCAGCGCTTGAGGCGAGCTAAAAGCCTCGGGGTCACAATTCCACACAAAAAAAGTCGCTGAGAAACTCAGCGACTTTTCTTTTGCACAGTAACCCCAGCCCTTGGCGTAGCTGCATTGCCTAGCGGCTAGATGGTCAGCAACTCCCCCTCAAGCTTACCCGTGCGGAAGCGCGAAGGTGCCAAGACTTTGGAGGGATGGTTGGTGGTCCCCGTCAGAACAATTTCGGACATCACGCGCCCCATGGCTGGTGACAACATGATGCCCTTGTAGGCCGAAACAGCAACATAGAGGTTTGGACAGTCGGTTTCGCCCATCACTGCCTGCATGTCCGGCGTCTTGGAAATGAGCCCTGTCCAACACCGCAACACTGCCGCATCCGCCAAGAACGGCAATTTTTCCACCGCCTTTGAGGCACAGGCATGCAACCAGCCTGGCGCGGTGACATCGCTCGCGGTATTTGCCATTTCCGTCGTGAGCGTCAGGATCAGGTTCCCACGCTCCAATTGTTTGACGAACAACCCATCGGCGGGAAAGCCGATTGATGTGTTCAAGATGACTTGGGTTGGCTCTGTGACCATCGCGGCTTTGCGCTGCTTTGTCACCGGGAGGTCAATCCCAATGGGCTCCAGCAAGTCAGGCGCATCAAAGTCGGTGCAAACGATGACTTTGGCGGCGTTCACTTGTTCCGTGGCCGTATCCAGAACAAACCCTTGTCCAGACGGTTCAATTTTCAGAACATTGCGCAGATAGTCGACCTGTACACCAAGATCTCTACAAGAGGTCAGCAGCGCATCCAGATACCGAAAGGGGGACAAAGTCCCGCATTCAGGGCCAAAAAGCCCGCCGTGAATGTTTTCGGGCGCAAGATGCCGACATCTGTCACGGGTTTCGTCCGCCGACAAAAGCTCGGACTTTACGCCGAGCCTTTCAAGCGTGGCGGAAGAACTCTCAAGCTTGGTAAGCATTGATTGATCTGTCGCAACCAACAGATAGCCGTCTTCTTTAAAATCGATGCCGCGTGGATAGGAAAACTCCTCTTCCGCGTTGCGAAACACATCCAGGCTTTCTTTGCTCAGAAGGATGTTGAAATCGCGCGACCAAAGTGTCCGAAAGGCCGACCCGTTCCGACCCGATCCACCAGACGCAAAATCGCCTTTGTCGATCACCAGAACACTGAGCGACGGGTCCCGTTGCTTTAGTGATCTTGCGCAGGCAAGACCGACCGCACCCCCGCCGATAATGGCCACATCTGCTGTCTGCATCATCTGAATTGCGTCTTATTTTCCAGAATTTCAACGTGCCTATTGGATTCGGACACGCCCACCCAAACGACAGCCACCCCATGCACCAGCACGGACAATGACAGCCTTGGACGCAGGAGCCGAACAAGAGGTGCGGCTCCTGCGTTGTGATCAGTCCCTTACGACCATGACCGAACAGTCTGCGTGTCGCACGACACGCGCCGCATTCGGGCCAAGCAAATAGTCACTAAGCTCTGGCCGATGTGAGTTCATGATGATCAGATCAACCTTCGCCTTACGCGACAGGCTGATGATCTCATCATAGACTGAACCCGACGCGATGTGCAGCTGTATCTGGTCATTGGGCAGATCAATGTCATCGCCAATGCGTTCGATCGCTGCGGTTACGGCAGCCTTGTTCTTTTGCGAAAACTCCTTTGGGAAGATATTCGCCGCATATTGCCCAAGCCGCGGAACGACAGAAAGAACATGCAACACAGCGCCGGAGGCCCGTACCATTTGTACTGCGGTCTCAATGGCCTTGGAACTAGAAGCGGTATTTTCTGGATCGATGGGTAAGAGGATAGCTTTATACATTTTTTGGACCTCGTGACGCACGCATGCGTTGAAGCGTGATGATCAACGCGACCAGTGCCAATAGTGGAAGTATCAGCCAGTTGGGATTGATCCGCTCCACAGGACGTTGCAGTGCAAGCACCTGCCAATCATAATCCAAACCACTTGTTTGGGCCTGCCCACCAAAGCTCAGATTGGAAACGATCAGGTTTTCGCCGTCTGGCTCAAGTTCAAGTCCTGCGGACTCAAACAGGACCGTTTCAGCATCCTGGGTGCCATCTCCTTTCAGGGTCAGCAAGACCTTCTTGGAAACGATCGCACCTGACAGGTTTTCGCCTTCGGCAAGCAACCGTACATTCATTTCACCCTGCAGACCGTCAGCAATTTGCATCAAGGCTGGCGCAGGTTGTGTCTCAAACGGTGGCTGAACCTGATCAAGCAGGGTCGCCGGGCGCAAGAGCAAGATCGCGATGACGACAAGTGCGATAGATTCCCAGAGGCGTGATTTTGCAAAAAAGTACCCCTGGGTCCCTGCCGCAAAGATCACCATCGCCAACAAGGACGACCCAATCACGACGGCAAACTGCCAGGCACTGTCAATTCCGATCAGCAAAAGTGCTGGGTTGAGCACAAAGATGAAGGGAAGAATTGCGGTCCGAAGCCCGTAGACAAAAGCAATCAGACTTGTGCGCAGCGGGTTAGACCGCGCCACGGCGGCACCTGCGAAAGCATCGATCGCAACTGGCGGCGTCGTCCCAGACAGCAGACCAAAGTAGAACACGAACAAATGCACAGCAATTGGTGGAACTTCGATCCCTTGTTCTGCAGCGAGTGTGACAAAGGGATGCGCCATAATTGCTGCAACAACAATATAGTTCGCCGTCGTCGGAAGACCCATGCCAAGCACAACGCACATGGCCGCGGTCAGCAACATCATCAAGAAGAAGCTACCCCCAGACAGTGTTTGAATGATCTCAGTCATCAACAGGCCCAGACCGGTCGCGGACACAACGCCAACGATAATCCCGGCGGCCGCCATCGCGACGGTGACACCCGTCATGTTGCGGGCCCCCGCGATCAGACCACTGACAAGGTCAGCCGCGCCATCACGCCAGAGTGACGACGTCACCGGACGTTTATGGGCGAGCGCCATCAGCGGTTTCTGTGTCAGCAGTAGCACGAAAATCGACAAGATCGCCCAGGACACAGACAATGCTGGCGAGAAGCGTTCGATCATCAGGCACCAGACCAACACACCGATGGGCAGGATGTAGAACAGACCCGCCAAGAAAATCGGCAGTGCCGCAGGCACCTTCAGCAATGGTGCATCCGGATCGTCGACTTCAATTTCAGGATAGCGACGGGATGTCCAAATCAGGCCGATGTAAAGCGCTGCCAAAATCAGCACAGTCACGATCAGGGCGTTATCCCCGAAGACAGCGCCAATCGTTTCAAAGAGGAAGTAAAGCGCAAACGCGACGCCCGACAGCAAAATGATGGTCAGAACAGAGCGCATCAAGCGTTGGGTGCCAGAATACGTGACAGCACGTTCCAGAACAGACATCCGGCCCTTCAGCGCTTCGATATGCACGATGCAATAGAGCCCAAAGTAGGAGATGAATGCCGGAATGAAGGCATGGGTGATAACTTCAAAATAGCTAATGCCGACGAACTCCGCCATCAGGAATGCGGCTGCACCCATGATCGGGGGCATGATCTGCCCATTGATTGAGGACGAAACTTCGATGGCACCGGCTTTCTCAGGCGAGAACCCCACACGCTTCATCAAAGGGATGGTGAATGTGCCGGTGGTGACGACGTTCGCAATGGCCGATCCCGAGATCATGCCTGTCAGGGCCGATGAAATCACGGCAGCTTTTGCCGGGCCGCCACGCAAATGCCCCAGCAAGCCAAAGGACAGCTGGATGAAATAATTGCCGGCTCCGGCCTTATCCAAAAGGCTGCCAAACAGCACGTAAAGAAAGATGAACCCACTGGATACGCCCAGAGGCAAGCCGAACACACCCTCGGTTGAGAGCCACATGTGTTCGGTAAACCGGTTCACCGAAAGCCCGCGATGCGAAATGATCTCTGGCATGTACGGACCGAGGAAAGCATAGCCGATAAAGACGACGCCGATGATCACCATCGGAATGCCAAGGCCCCGGCGCGTTGCTTCGAGCAATAGCGCCAAGCCCGCGAATGCGACAAAAAACTCAAGATCGGTGCGGGCACCGCCTGAACGCAATACCACGCTTTCGTAGTTTACGACCGTGTATAGACAGGTGCTGACCGCGATCAGACATAGAATTATATCCAAGAGCGGGATCTTGTCGCGACGCGATCGAGAGGTTGCCGGAAAGGTCAGAAAGACCAAGCCCAGCGCAAACGCGAGGTGGATAGACCGTTGCAACGTGTCGTTGAGAATTAAGAAATCAAACCAAAAGGGAAATGGCGATGCAATCCACAGCTGATAGATCGACCAAAGTAATGCTATACCAGCAATTATTTTATGCGCTGATCCTGTGAGATTGCGCCCTCCCAGATCATTTTCTTCAATGAGCCGTGCATGATCGACGGTTTTTTCAGCCGAGTTTTCCATGTGCATCCATTTCAAAAAAAAGAGCTCTGGAACGGTGTCCAGAGCTCATGAGTTTCAGGGAGGATTTATTTGAGCAAACCGACTTCGCGGAAGTAACGCTCTGCACCAGGATGGTAAGGTGCTGTGCGACCTGCGGTCGCTGCGGTTTCGATCTGAACCGCATTGTACATTGGCGACTGAGCTTTGAAGGCCTCAAAATCGTCAAACACGGCTTTCACCATGTTGTACACAACATCTTCTGGCGTATCTTTATGCGCGTTGATTGTCGCCGGTGTACCCCAGCTTACAACTTCTTCCTCTTGACCTTTGTAGGTACCCGCCGGGATGACCACTGGGATAACAAAGGGTTGCTCTTCCATTTTTGCAGCAACAACTTCATCGTTCCAGGACACGACTTTCGCGTCACATGTATTTGTGGCTTCCAGGATCGAAGCTGCGCCAACTGCGGTCGGATAGAAGAAAGCGTCGATTTTGCCATCACAAAGGGCCTGAGCCTGTTCTTTGGATGTCAGTTTTGTTTCTTGCTTGAAGAAAGTGTCCGCTTCTACGCCATAACGCGCCAGCATTTCATAAACCTGCGCTTCGGTACCGGAGCCGGCGTTGCCTGTGTTGACAACTTTGCCTTCAAGACCACGGAAGTCTTCGATCCCGGAATCGGCGCGTGTCACAATATGTGCTGCGTCCGCGTGCAGGGAGAAGAGGAAGCGCAGATCTTCGTTCTTGCCATCTTCGGCGAAGCGGTCAGAACCATTCCAAGAGTGATATTGCCATGCAGACATCGCGATACCAACTTCAAGGTCGCCAACCTGAATCGAACGCATGTTGGCAACAGAGCCACCGGTTGACTCAACGGTACAACGAATGTTGTGGCCATTGTCTTTGCGGCTTTTGTTCAGAACGTTGCAGATAAAACCACCGGTTGGGTAGTACCCACCGCCGATACCGGCCGTACCGATGTTAACATACTGCCGATCTTGCGCGACGGCACCTGTCGCCATTACAGCGGACAAACCTGCAGCAAATGTGAACTTTGTGAATTTTCCCATGTTGGATATTCCTTTTCCAAGCGTTTCGGATTTGTTTTGTTTTCTATCAGTCTGATGAATCATGCGACCTCTTCGTGGGTCGTTTTTTTGATCGAGACAGGTTTCCAACGGCGCGGCATCAAAGGGCGAGGGATCATACGGTTCCCCGCATATTTCGCTAAGCCAGGTCTTATGATCAAACCCCCTAATTTGGATGCCTAATGCACTCGATCTCATGTCGACTCCCTTGCCGTGAAGCACGCGCCACAATAAATTGCATATTGTACGTATACTATTTTGGCAAGCGTAAACTAACTTCCTTTTTCTGAAAGCAGCCCGCTCTAAGGAGCATCTGACACAGAAAATTCCTAGATTTTCAAGCCAATCCCTTGAGAATTTCTCGATTAGCGCGGCTGTTTTCCTGCGTTTTGGCACTCTTCCATTTATGAATGAGCGCGTCGCAAAGGCCGAAAAATCTCTCTCAGGATCACCACCAAGGAATGAAAAGCAGCACGCAATCCGTCTAGAGTGCCAAAAGACCACCCATTAAATTTGGCCGATGTTATTCTGCTTTTTTCGCGCCCTGCGCACTCGGTCCGAAGGTTTCAAAGTGGATGTGGTCGCTGGGCACGCCCTGCGCTTCTAGGCCGGCTTTGATATCCGACAAAAAGGGCCGCGGACCGCACATTAAGAACTGCGCCTCGCTTAATCGACCCAGCCCCTCGGCTGCGGCAATCACCTCTGCTGCCGTGATGTGGCCCGCACGATCAAAATCGATGCCGCGCTGATCACCTGGTGCCGGCCGACTAAAAAATAGGCATTTGCTCACATTGGCATGCTGCGCCACAAGCGCGTTCACCTCGCTTGCAAGCGCGCTCTCGCGCCCGTTACGGGCGGCATGCAGAGAACACGCCCGGCGCTCTTTGCCCGCGAGCGCATGAAGGATCGGCAGCATAGGCGTGAGGCCCACCCCGGCGCTGATCAAAATCACGGGGCCGGTGCCCTTGGGGATGCCAAAGCTGCCTTCCGGCGGCATCGCTTCGATCACATCGCCGGGGCGCAGCGTGTCATGCAGGAACCGCGACATCAGCCCCTGCTCTTCACGTTTGATACTGAGCCGATATTGCGACCGGTCCATCGCCCGCCCCGACAGCGAATAGCTGCGCTTTGTCGGCCCGCCCTGCCCGGGAATCTGAACCGCAATCGGCAGGTGCTGCCCCGGGCGGGCCGGATCAAGCGGCTGGCCGTCAACGGGCGTAAAGTAAAAAGAGCTGATCTGCTCGGCCTCTTTGACCCGCTCCACCAGCCGCAGCTTGCGCGCCCGATCATCCAGTCGCTGCCAGCGCAGCCGCAGCGCTGCCTGCCGGTCGATAACAGCGTCAATCTCCACCTCGATCATGCGCCAGGCGTCGGGGTCATGCGCGCCTTCTGGGCTCCAGTCGATCTTGGCGCGCCCGCTCAAATGCAAGAGCCGACCGCTCGCAAAATCCACAAGCAGCAACCCGATACGCGGATCTGTCATCAGGTTGCCAATGGTGTTGAAAAAATTATTGCCCGCATAGTCAGGGATCAGCAGTCGGCGGGGGCTGGCAACATGCGCAAAGCCCGGTGCCCCGCCCCGATGGGACGCATCATACCCGTTGGACCGCGCCCCTGCCGCGCCCTGATGACCAGAGCCGATGAAAAGGGTGTCGGCCCCCTTGATCAGGGTGATCTGGTCCTCGGTGAGCTCGCTTGTGCGCTGCGCTGTGACCTCTTTCGCCGGGGCCACGCGTTGCAAACCGCGCGGGTGGATGTATTGCGGGCAATTGCCAAAAGTCTGGCGCATTCTAAGCGCCACGGCAGAGCCGCCCGGTTGAATTTCAGCGCTAAAGCGATTGCGCCGCCGGGTGGCCAGCTCGATCCCCAGCCCGCCAATATCGCCCCCCTCGGTGAACCGGTCAGCCAAAGGATCTTGCTTGCTGATCGCTGTATCAAGGACCAGATGTGTCGGGTCCGGCGAGGTAATGAAACCGTCGTCGCCCTCAACTAACGTGGTCCAGACCTGCCCCTGCGCATCGGCCCCAGAAAGCACCAGGAATGGCAAAGCAGTGTGAAATGCGCGATGCTGCTCTGGCAGGGCATCGCGGATAAAACCACCCGCCCATCGCGCCACATCGCCGACACCGGCCCGCGCCTGCGCGGCCCGCTCTCCGGCGTGAAATGGGTTTGGCTTGTTCAGCGAGGTCATCAGTGTCATCCCGGTTCGCGCCGCAGCCCGAAGGCCACGGCGACTGATTGCGTTACGCCAATTCAGGAATTGGAGAGCTCACCATCGGCACAAAGTTCGGCTGCGCCTCAACACGGGTCAGCCAAGCGCGGATATTGTCATAGGGGGCAAGGTCAACGCCGCCTTCGGGCGCATGGGCGACATAGCTATAGACGGCGACATCAGCGATCGTGATGTGATCGGTGGCCAGCCAGTCGCGGCCGGCCAAATGGGCGTCGACGATCTTGAAAAGCGCATGCGCTTTGCTGACAGCGGCCGCATGATCCAACGGGGCGCCAAATACCTTTACAAGGCGCGCGGCGCAAGGACCGGAATAGATGTTGTCCGCCGCCACTGTCAGCCAACGCTGTACTTCGGCCGCCTCTTTGGGCGCTTCGGGCAACCATGGGCCGCCTTTGGCATAGGTCTGCACCAAATAGATCAAAATTGCATTGCTGTCCGCCAGCGTGAAACCATCATCATTAATGGCGGGCACCAGGCCAAAGGGGCTCATCTTCAGGAACTCCGGCTGTTTATGGGCACCATTGGCCATGTCCATTTCAATGATGTCATAGGGCAGTTCCAGCAAGGACAGCATCAGTTCGACGCGGTGGCTGTGACCGGATTTGGCGGCGCGATAAAGTTTGATTGGGGTCGTCATGGTCAGATCTTTCATTGTTGGTGGCTGTCTCAGGCCAATGTGGTCAGCCTCGGGTGATCCCTTGTTTCATCGGGGGTAGCTGAACCGTAACTCACGCCAAAAAACGAATGAATATACCAAAAATAAAAGATACTATTTTGGGAAATGATGATAATAAACCTGTATGGACCGCCTACAGACCCTCGAAGTTTTCATTGCCGTGGCCGAAGCGGAAAGTTTCGCCGCCGGAGCCCGTCGCCTTGGCATCAGCGCGCCATCGGCCACGCGCGGTGTCAACGCGCTGGAAGACCGCCTGGGCGCACGTCTGTTCACGCGCACGACGCGCCAGGTGCGGATGACCGACGTTGGGCGCAGCTATCTGGAGGATGCGCGCCATATCTTGGCGCAACTTCAAGCCGCCGATGATGCGGCGGCAGGCGCGATGGCCAACCCGGTGGGAAAGCTGCGCATCACCTGCTCCAATGAATTTGGGCGCATCTATGTCACGCCCATCCTGACCGAGTTTCTCGATACCTACCCCGATGTGAGCGCGGATGTCGTCATGGTCGACCGCGTGGTCAATATGGTGGAAGAGGGCTTTGACGTTGCCGTGCGCATCGGGCCTTTGCAATCTTCGGGCCTGACTGCGGTACGTGTCGGCAGCGTGCGGCGTATTGTGTGCGGCGCGCCGCTGTATTTTAAGCGCCACGGCGAACCCAAACACCCGAACGACCTCAGCAACCATCGCATTGTCTCTGCCGCGCCCGTCAGCCCGACCACCGAATGGCGGTTTGGGCGCGATCAATCAGAGATCGTGCGCCTGACGCCGCGCCTGCGCCTGAGCAGCATTGCCGCGGCGCGCACCGTCGCGATGCAGGGCTGGGGCTTGGTGCGCATATTATCGTATCAAGTGGGGCCAGAACTTGAGACAGGCCACCTGCGCGCAGTTCTGGAAGAGTACGAACCCGAACCACTGCCCATCCATCTGGTGCATATCGAAGGGCGCCGCGCCCCGGCCAAAGTCCGCACCTTCATCGACTTTGCCAAGGCGCGCCTGCGCAGCGTGCCCGTCCTGAGATAACAGAAAGGCGGTCAGCGGTCAGTGCAGCCTCCGCGCAGAAGCGCGCGGCGGTTGGGGCAATTCGATGTCTGAAGAGGAAAATGGCTGGGATGGTAGGATTCGAACCTACGGTACACTGTACCAAAAACAGTTGCCTTACCACTTGGCTACATCCCAACTGTGGAGCGCTGAATACGACTTCGGTTCAGCATGCGCAAGAGCCGAAAAGCAATTTTTCGTTCAAAATTCGAAAATTTTTTTCGCTTAGAATGATGCGCTGTTTTTGCTGAACAGTGCGGCGAATTCCCCGATCTGTGCGGGGGGCATACTAGCAAAAAAGGGGCGCGCCCGCCCCCCTTTTCAACCCGCTATGATGATGGGGCGGCGCGACTACAGCCGTTCTTTCAACAGCGCGCCGACCTGACCGAAGTCCATCTGGCCGGTGTATTTCGCTTTCAACACGCCCATGATTTTGCCCATATCCCGAATAGAGGTTGCGCCGGTTTCAGCGATTGCGGCGTCCAGGGCAGCCGAAACCTCGTCGTCGCTGAGTTTTTGCGGCAGGAACTCTTCGATGGTTTCGATTTCGGCCAGTTCACGTTCGGCCAGATCCAGCCGCCCGCCCTCTTCATAGGTGCGCGCGCTTTCCTGACGTTGTTTGACCATCTTGCTCAGGATCTTAAGCACATCCGCATCGCTCGCGCCCTCGTCCTTGCCTTCGCCGCGCAGCGCGATATCCATATCTTTGATTGCAGCATTGATCAGGCGCAGGGTCGAAAGACGAGCTGCGGCGCGATCTTTCATGGCCTGTTTCATTGCCTCTGTGATGGTGGCTCGCATGCTCATCCGCTAAATTTCCTGTTATTGTCAGTGAGGCTCGGACCATACTGAATTCCCCTCTGGGGTGCAAGATGCGACCCCATCAGGATAACTTATTGTAATTTAACAATTTTTTCGTTAAATTCTAACCTTGACGCAGCGGCGTTTGCGCCTTAGTTTCCCGACAATTTGTCCACACCCCGGAGAGTCGCTGCCATGGCCCAGGTGCCTTCAAACACCCCAACCGCTTGTCTTGCTCTAGCTGATGGGACCATTTTCTATGGTCGCGGCTTTGGGGCGACGGGTATCACCGTCGCTGAGCTGTGTTTCAACACTGCAATGACCGGATATCAGGAAATCATGACCGACCCGTCTTATGCGGGCCAGATCGTGACATTCACATTCCCGCATATCGGCAATACCGGCGTGAACAACGAGGATGACGAAACCGGCGATCCGGTGGCAGAGGGGATGGTTGTCAAATGGGACCCAACAGAACCCTCAAGCTGGCGCGCAACCGCGCGGCTCTCTGATTGGCTGACCAGCCGCAACCGCATTGCCATCGGCGGAGTGGACACCCGCCGGCTGACCCGCGCGATCCGGGCCCAAGGGGCACCACATGTTGCCTTGGCCCATGATCCTGATGGCAATTTTGACATCGCTGCGCTGGTTGAAAAGGCGCGGGAATTCTCTGGGCTTGAAGGCCTTGACCTCGCCAAAGATGTGACCTGCGCCCAAAGCTACCGCTGGGATGAAAAACGCTGGGCCTGGCCAGAGGGCTACAGCCGCCAGGACAACGCGCGCCACAAGGTTGTCGCCATTGATTTCGGGGCCAAACGCAACATCCTGCGCTGCCTCGCCTCTGCGGGCTGCGACGTGACCGTCCTGCCCGCCACGGCCACTGCCGAAGAGGTGCTGGCGCATAACCCCGATGGCGTGTTCCTGTCCAACGGTCCGGGCGATCCGGCCGCCACCGGCACCTATGCTGTGCCCATGATCCAGAAAGTGCTGGAACAGAAGGATCTGCCGGTGTTCGGCATCTGCCTGGGCCACCAGATGCTGGCGCTGGCACTGGGTGCTAAGACCATCAAGATGAACCATGGCCACCACGGGGCCAACCACCCGGTCAAAGATCATGAAACCGGCAAGGTTGAGATCACCTCGATGAACCACGGCTTTGCTGTGGACAGCCAGACCCTGCCCGACGGTGTGGTGGAAACCCACACCTCGCTGTTTGATGGATCCAATTGCGGCATCCGCATCGCGGACCGCCCTGTCTTTTCGGTGCAACACCACCCCGAAGCCAGCCCGGGCCCGCAAGACAGCTTTTACCTGTTTGAGCGTTTTGCCGAGCACATGGACAATTGCAAGTCCGCCTAAGCGTCGCCATTAACGCGCCCTTAAGCATAGGCCCCTCATCTTGCACAAAGATGAGGGGTTTTTCATGCAGATCGCCCATTCTGCACTGTTTCATTCGGCGGTGCCCAATCGGAGCGCGGCCCAAATTGGCGTCGCGCGACATCTGATCGAAACCGGGGCAATCCAGCCCTGGCAATTGTTCTTTGCGCGCAAAAAGCAAGAGGAATGGGACGCCACCTTAACCGAAGTGCTGCGCGGCGAAGAGTGGATCGACGAAGACACTGCCCTCGAGGCGGCGGCGGTGCATTTTGACACTCAGGTCGTCAATCTAAACGCAGCCCCACCGGACCCAACGCTGGCGCAGCTTCTGACACCAGAGTTTTGCCTGCGCCATTCGGTCTTGCCTTGGGTGGCCTTTCAGGGCGGCGACGATGCGCCCGGCTATATTCTGGCAACGAGCCGCCCGGAATATTTTGATGATCTGCGCGCGGAGTTGCCAGAGGCCCTGAGGACCGCCCAGATGGTGCTGGCCCCGGAACAGCAGATCCAGGCACAAATCGCCGCCGTGCATCGCGCGGATTTAACGACAGCCTGCGAAGCGCGTGTCGCGCCGCACGAAAGCTGCCGGGATATGGGGCAGTCACGCCTGCGGCGCTGCCTTTTGTTCCTGATGGGCCTCACGGCGCTGATGTATGCGCTTTGGCAGGATATGCAGACGACATTTGCCGTCCTCACCGCCATTGCCGTGGTGATGCAGCTGACTTCGGTGGCCATGAAAATTTCGGCCTTTTTCGCCAGTCGCGGGTTTGAAACAGAGCGCCGTGAGGCCCCGCCGGGCAGCAAACTGCCCAAGATTTCAGTGCTCGTGCCGCTGTATCATGAAAAAGAGATCGCAGGCGCATTGGTGCGCCGCCTCAGCGCGCTGACCTATCCCAAGATTCTGCTGGATGTGGTGTTGATCCTGGAAGAGCATGACACGCTGACCCGCGACGCTTTGTCGGAAACGACGCTGCCCGGTTGGATGCGGATCATCACCGTGCCCGACGGCAGTGGCCTGACGACGAAACCGCGGGCGCTGAACTATGCGTTGGATTTCTGCCGAGGCGACATTATCGGCATCTGGGACGCCGAAGACGCCCCCGCCCCCAACCAACTCGAGGTGATCGCTGCCCATTTTGCTGCCGCTGACCCAAACGTGGGCTGTCTGCAGGGTGTTTTGGATTACTACAATCCCTATACCAATTGGATGTCGCGTTGCTTTACGCTGGAATATTCCATGTGGTTTCGCGTGATCCTGCGTGGCATGGCACGGCTTGGTGCGGCGATCCCGCTGGGCGGCACAACGCTTTTTATGCGGCGACACGTTCTAGAAGATGTCGGGCGCTGGGATGCGCAGAACGTCACGGAAGACGCGGACCTTGGCGTCCGGCTTTGCCGCTATGGCTATCACACCGAGCTGGCCCATACCGTCACGCAGGAAGAGGCCAATTGCCAATTGCACCGCTGGGTCAAGCAACGCTCGCGCTGGCTCAAGGGCTATATGGTCACGTATTTCGTGCATATGCGCCGCCCACTCTCGCTGATGCGGGCCCTGGGCGCGCGGCGGTTTATCGGGTTTAACGTGATCTTCCTCAGCACGTTGGCGCAGTTTCTGCTTGCGCCTTTTGTCTGGAGCTTTTGGATCCTGGCCACCGGGGTCTATGCCCCCTGGTTTGGCGGCCTGCCCGATCCGGTGCTGGCCGCCGTCATCACACTGTTTATCGGGGTCGCGTTTCTGGACACGGCGCTGGCCGCCAGTTCGATGATCGGTCAGGGGCGCGATCCGCTGATCCGCTGGGCTGTGACCCTACCAATCTATTTTCCGCTCGCAACGCTGGGGGCCTATAAGGCGCTGTATGAATTGCTGATCAAACCGTTTTACTGGGACAAGACCGCCCATGGGCAAACGCTGGAGGGCCAGATTGCCGAATTTTCCGCAGTGGATACCTGACGGTATTTAGCCAT
This sequence comes from Cognatishimia sp. SS12, assembly GCF_028369055.1. Classification (GTDB taxonomy): domain Bacteria; phylum Pseudomonadota; class Alphaproteobacteria; order Rhodobacterales; family Rhodobacteraceae; genus Cognatishimia. The sequence goes on from NZ_JAQNCZ010000003.1 coordinate 49,048, forward strand.
CGGCGCTGAGGTGTAGGCGCGTTTCAAAGGCTTTGGAAATATGGGTTTTCAGCGCCTCGTAAGCGGCGTTTTCATCGCGATCTTCAATGGCTTTGACAATGGCAGCATGTTCCGCCAAAGCAACTTCGCCGCGCCCTTCGACCGCCAAGGACGTTGTCGCCATCAGCGCCATGGAGCGGTGCACCAGATCAAGCTGCTGCACAAGATACCGATTGTGAGACGCCAGATGAATCATCTTGTGAAATCGCCGATTGGCACGCGCCAGTGCCTGCGCATCATTCACCAAGGCGCTATCTTCGGCCACCATTGCACCCAAAACGCGCACCTCTTCGGGCGTGGCATGACGCGCCGCCAGTCGCGCGGCCAGCCCTTCCAGCTCGCTGCGCACCGCGTAAAGCTCTGACAGCTGATTGTGATCCAACGACGCCACGATCAGGCTGCGCCCATCACGCGCCAGCAGGGATTGCGTTTCCAGCCGCTGCAACGCCTCGCGAATGGGGGTGCGCGATACGCCAAAGCGATCGGCAAGGTCGCTTTCCACCAAACGATCACCGGGCTTATAGATCCCGACATCTATCGCCTCAAGGATCAGCGAATAGGCATCCCTCTGCTGCGGGCGCGCTTGGCTCATTTTGTGGTTCCTCTCCCTGCCGGTAGCGCACAGACTAAGCATCCCGCTGCAAAACATGCAAGCAAAGCATTGACTTGCCGCGACCAAACCCTAGCTTGCCCGCATGCCCAAAGACAGTTTTTCACATGTGACAACCTGGGTCTTTGATCTGGACAACACGCTGTATCCGCCGCGCGTGCGGCTGTTTGACCAGATCGAAGTCAAGATGACCAATTACATCACCGCGACCCTTGGGGTGACGGAACGCGAGGCGCAACGCCTGCGCGCGTCCTATTGGCAGACCTATGGCACCACGCTGGCCGGGCTGATGCGTGAACATGATGTCGACCCAGTGCCGTTTCTGCGCGATGTGCATGACATTTCCTTTGATGCGCTGGAAACCGACGCCGATCTGCGCAGCCATATTGCAGGCCTGCCCGGGCGGCGCGTTGTCTATACCAATGGCACCGCGCCTTATGCGGAAAATGTGCTGGCCGGACGCGGGTTATCCGGCCTGTTCGACGCAGTTTATGGCGTTGAACACGCCGGGTATCTGCCCAAACCCGACCCGGCCGCCTTTGCCAAGGTTTTTGCCCAGGATGGGCTGGACACCGCGCGCGCCGCCATGTTTGAGGACGACCCCCGCAACCTCAAGGCACCGCATGATCTGGGCATGCGCACCGTGCACGTGGCCCCCGCCAAATTTGATGCAGCGCATATTCATCATCATACGGATGATTTATCCGGTTTCTTGGGGCGGCTGCACTAGGGATTGTACCTTGGCACTTTGCGGGCGGCGGCCTATTTAGATCCTCAAGGGCAAGAGGTGCAGCATGAACGCAAGCGCAGAATTTGACATTGTGATTTCAGGCGGCGGTATCGCCGGTCTGACGGCAACGGCGGCCTTTGCCAAGGCGGGCTTCTCTGTGCAATGCCTTGACCCCACCCCGCCGGTGACGGAACGCGACACAGATGGCGCGGATCTGCGCACCACGGCGTTTTTGCAGCCCGCGCGCAACCTGCTGGAGGCCGCCGGCCTTTGGGAGCGCCTTGCGGACCACGCTGCGCCCCTTCAGATCATGCGTATTGTCGATGCGGGCGGCCCCAAGGCCGAGGCACGGCTTGTCAAAGATTTCGACGCTTCGGAAATTTCCGACCAACCTTTTGGCTGGAACCTGCCCAATTGGCTGCTGCGGCGCGAGATGATTGCCGCGCTGCAGGACATGGGCAACGTCGATCTGCGCATGGGCACCGGCACCGAAACCTTGTTCACACGCGCGGGCAGTGCCCGCGTCGGGCTGAGCGACGGCACCAGCAGCACCTGCAAACTGGTGATCGCCGCAGATGGCCGAAATTCAAAAATGCGCACGGCGGCCGGCATCGACGTTAAGACAACGCGCTATGGCCAAAAAGCGCTGGCACTGGCGGTCACGCATCCGATCCCGCACCAGAATGTCTCAACCGAAATTCACCGCAGCGGCGGCCCCTTCACGCTGGTGCCGCTGCCTGACCACAACGGCATGCCGTCCTCGGCGCTGGTCTGGATGGAGCGGGCGGCCAAAGCGCAAGCGCTGTTCAACTTGCCCAAAGAAGACTTTGAACGCGCGATGACAGAGCGCAGCTGTGGCCTCTTCGGCCCGCTGACGCTGGCGTCCAACCGCACGATCTGGCCCATCATCAGTCAGATGGCAACCCGCCTGTCCGGCGAACGTCTGGCGCTGGTGGCCGAAGCGGCGCATGTGGTGCCGCCGATCGGGGCGCAGGGGCTGAACACCTCTTTGGGAGACATCCAGATCCTGCTCGATCTGGCGCAGAAAACCCCGGGCTCGCTGGGCGATGCCGCGATGCTTGCCGCCTATGACCGCACCCGCCGCGGCGAAGTGGCGATGCGCGTGCGCGGCATTGATTTGCTCAACCGTGCCTCAATGGTGGAAACACCTGTGCTGCGCGATCTGCGCGCGGCGGGGCTGAACAGCCTTTATAGCCTGCCCCCCGTGCGCAGAATGCTGATGCAAATGGGGCTGGGCGCGCGCTAAATCGGCCCCGGGCGGCGCTCTTCTGAAAGCAGCACGTTGGCCTCTACATCGCCCACGCCTGGCAGGGTCATCACCCGGCGGCGCAGCACCCGTTCAAAATCGGCAATGTCGCGCGCGGTCACGCGCAGCCGGTAGTCGTACATGCCCAGCACATGTTCGACTGTTTGCACTTCGGGGATGGCCGATACCGCGCGCTCAAAATCATCCAGGCTGACGCGCCCTTTTGTGGCCAGCTTGATGCCCAGGAACACCGTGACACCAAAGCCCAGTTTCTCGCGGTCCAGATCCAGCTTGCGCCCGACGAGCACGCCCGCATCTTGCAAACGCTTGATGCGCCGCCAAGTTGCCGGCTGGCTGAGGTCGAGCAGCCGACCCAGCGCGCCGGCATTTTGTGTGGCATCGTCGGACAGCGCGCGCAGGATCGCACGATCGATGTCATCCAGCGTCATCATATCGGCAGGCTTTCATCTGCTTTGATCCGCGCGACATGCATCAATGCCTCGATATCTGCGATATGCGGCAAGGCCAAAATCTGGTGGCGATAGATATCCTGATAATGCGGCATATCCCGCGCGATCACCGACAGGCGCACATCAACACGACCCAAAAATGTCTGTATTTCAATAACTTCGGCAATATCGCGGGCCTGATCAATAAACTCATCAAAGGCACGAGGTTGGGTTTTATCAAGCGTAATCCGCAAGCTCACTTCAACCTCATATCCCAAAGCGCGCCAATCGATGATGGCGCGCTGACCTATAAGCACCCCCAAGTCGCGCAGCTTGTCGATCCGCCGCGCCAAGCGCGTGGTGGTAAAGCCGATCTCATCCGCCAAATCAGGAATCGCGCGGTCCGGGTCACTTTGCATGAGGCGCAGAATGCGCCGATCAACATCATCAAGCATGAATTTATTACTATTTCAAATTTACACGAATAGAAATGACAAATTCATACGTAAATACACCAAATCTACACTCGCACATCAGGCGCAACTGTCTATATTCGCCTCAAACACCAAACGGAGGACGCTGACATGCGCGTTTACTACGATCGCGATTGCGACATTAACCTGATCAAAGACAAAAAAGTGGCCATCCTGGGCTACGGATCTCAGGGCCACGCCCACGCGCTGAACCTGCGCGACTCTGGCGCGAAGAACCTTGTAGTTGCCCTGCGCGAAGGCTCCCCTTCTGCTAAAAAAGCCGAAGGCGAAGGCCTGCAGGTGATGGGCATCGCCGAAGCCGCGGCCTGGTGTGACGTGATCATGTTCACCATGCCCGATGAACTTCAGGCAGAGACCTACAAGAAGTACGTTCACGACAACATCAAGCCGGGCGCAGCCATTGCATTTGCCCACGGCCTGAACGTGCACTTTGGCCTGATTGAGCCAAAAGAAGGCGTAGACGTGATCATGATGGCACCAAAAGGCCCGGGCCACACTGTGCGCGGCGAATACACCAAAGGCGGCGGCGTGCCATGCCTCGTTGCTGTGGACACAGACGCGACCGGCAAAGCGCTGGAAATCGGCCTGTCTTATTGCTCCGCAATCGGTGGCGGCCGCTCCGGCATCATCGAAACCAACTTCCGCGAAGAATGTGAAACAGACCTCTTCGGCGAACAAGCTGTTCTGTGTGGCGGCCTGGTTGAGCTGATCCGCTGTGGTTTCGAAACGCTGGTCGAAGCTGGTTACGCACCAGAAATGGCCTATTTCGAATGTCTGCACGAAGTGAAGCTGATCGTTGATTTGATCTACGAAGGCGGCATCGCGAACATGGATTACTCGATCTCCAACACTGCGGAATACGGCCAGTATGTCACCGGCCCACGCATCCTGAAGTACGACGAAACCAAAGCGCGCATGAAAGAAGTTCTGGAAGACATCCAGTCCGGCAAATTCGTACGCGACTTCATGCTGGAAAACCAAGTGGGTCAGCCAACGCTGAAAGCGTCGCGCCGTGCCAACGACGAGCACATGATCGAAGAAACCGGCGCGAAACTGCGTGGCATGATGCCATGGATTTCTGCCGGCAAGATGGTCGACAAAGAAAAGAACTAAGGGCGCAAACCCCTTACTTTGGAAACGCCTCGCACCCTTGCGGGGCGTTTTTCTTATGGCGCTCCGATTTTTTGCGCTAGGCTGGCGGTGATCATTGTCCGGGGAGGAAACGCAATGAACATTGAAAAGAAGAACTTTGAAACCCAGCACTATATGTACATCGCCGGCGAGTCGCCGATGAATGATGGCGAGGCCATCGCGCAATCCATGGGGGCAGCTTTTGCGCAGGCCTTTGCCGCGCTTGGCAGCGCCGGGATCACCGCCACAAGCCCGCCGATCACCGTATATACCGAAATGCCCGGGGAAAAGATGACCTTCCGCTGCGGTTTTTTCGTGTCCGCAGACGATGCCGACAAAGCCACTGAGGCGGCCGCCTGTGCATCCATCCCGGCGGGTGACGCCCTTTATGCGCAGCATGTCGGCCCTTTCTCCGACCTCAATCAGACCCATGGCGCGATCTGGGCACATGCCAAGGCAAGCGGGCTGGCCTCGGCCATGCCAGTCTGGGAAATCTATCTGGATGACCCCAATGAGGTCGAGCCAGAGGCCCTGCGCACCGAGGTGTTTCACCGACTGGGGTAAGCGGTCAGCGCCTGGGCTGACGGGCGAAATCCCACAGAAGGTCTGCGGGGCTGCACATATTGTTATATTGTAACGCTTGCGCCCCACCCCTACCTCATGAGCATGACCCAATATGACATCAACGTCAGACAGGGGTTGCCAGAAGAGATGCAGCTCCTGCTTCGGGAGTATCCGCGCGACGCTTGGCCGGACCACCCGAATTTCGCCACCTCCATCCGCAACTGGATGGGGGCACACGGCATGTTCCGCCAATTGGCAGAGCTGATCGTCACCGATACGCAGGCCCTTTTGGACAAGGCCAGTGACCCTACCCGCTATGCCAGTCGGCTGGGCCACTTTGGCAACCTTCTGGTGCGCAACCTACATGGGCATCACGGTTGGGAAGACCACCGCTTTTTTCCCGAGCTTGAGGCCGCAGATGGCCGGTTTGCGCGCGGGCTGGAGATGTTGGAAAGCGACCATCTGGAAATGGACCAGCGGCTTGAAAGCTTCACCCGCGCCAGCAACCGCTATCTGCAATTGATGGATCTTTCCCCAAAGGACGCAGAGGCGGAAATTGGGGCGATTCAGAAAGCTGGCGAGGGGATTGAACGGTTCCTTGAGCGGCACCTCAGCGACGAAGAAGATCTGGTGGTGCCGATCCTGTTGCACCATAAAATGCGCGGCTGACCGCAGCATTTCGATTGACCTGCCCCCGCTTGGCAGGTCAATTGCCGGACGGGATAAGAGGGACAACCATGATGGACATTGCCCCCCGTCACTGGGCCATGATCGCGATCATGGGGTTCGTATGGGGATCCACATTTCTGCTGATCGAACTGGCTCTAGAGGGGCTGACGCCGATCTGGCTGGCCGCTGGGCGGATCTGGTTTGCCGCCCTTTTGCTGACCGTAATCTGGGGTCTGCGCGGCTTTCGCCTGTTTCACGGGCAAACGGCATATGGACGGCTTGCGATCGCCAGCATTGGCAGTTCAGCCTTGCCTTTCTTTCTGATCAGCTGGGGGCAGCAATATGTGACCTCTGGCTATACCGGCGTTTGCATGACGGCCATCGCTTTGATGATCTTGCCGCTTGCACATGTTTTTGTGCCCGGCGAGCGAATGAACCTGCGCAAGACCGTCGGGTTTACAATGGGCTTTGTCGGCGTTGTGCTGCTGATCGGAGTTGATGCGCTGAAAAGCAGCGGCGCAGAGCTGGAGGTCTGGGGGCGACTGTCGATCTTTGGTGCCACCGTCAGCTATGCGATCTGTTCCATCCTCGTGCGCCGCCTGCCGCCGGTGGATTCTCTGGGATTGGCCACCATGCTTTTGTGGTTCGGGGCGCTTGTGATCTTGCCCGCGGCCCTGTTGGCCGAAGGGCTGCCAGGTGCCATTGATCGACGGACCGCGCTGGTCATTGTTGTCCTTGGCTGTGCCTCAACAGCCATCGCAAATTACCTGCGCGTCCTTGTCGTGCGCGAGGCGGGCCCGACCTTTATGAGTCTGACCAACTATCAGGTGCCAATCTGGGCTGTTGTGATGGGCGCGCTGGTCTTGGGGGAGCCGCTGCCGCCAACCTTGCTGATGGCGCTGGCGCTGATCCTCTCGGGGGTCGCCCTGAGCCAATATGGGGCGCTGCGCCGCCTGTTTGGCGCGCGCAGCTAGGCGTCAGACGCTGGCTTCAACCTCAGCGACAATGTCGCTGACCACCGCATTCAGCAACGCCGGATCTTCGCATTCCGCCATTACGCGGATCAAAGGCTCGGTGCCCGATTTGCGGATCAACAGCCGCCCTTTGCCGTTCAAACGCTCCTCAGACTCGGCAATCACCGCCTTGACAGATTGCTGCGCCAGTGGCTCTTGCCCCGCAGTGTAACGCACGTTTTTCAACAGCTGCGGCACGGTTTCAAAGCTTTGTGATAGCGCAGAGGCGGGTTTGCCGGTTTCCACCATCGCGGCCAGGAATTGCAGCCCGGCCAGCAGCCCATCGCCGGTGGTCGCATAATCGGTCATGACGATATGACCCGATTGCTCGCCACCCAGGTTAAAGCCGCCCGCGCGCATACGCTCCACCACATAGCGGTCGCCAACCGCCGTGCGCTCCAGCCGCAGACCCTTGCTGTGCATATAGCGTTCAAGCCCGAGGTTGGACATCACTGTGGCCACCAGCGCGCCACCTTTCAGCAGGCCGGACGCCGCCCAGCGTTCTGCCAGCAATGCCATGATCTGATCGCCATCGGCCACTTTGCCGGTTTCATCGATGATCATCACACGGTCGGCATCCCCATCCAACGCAATCCCCACATCTGCGCCATGGGACACGACCGCGCTGGCTGCGGCGTTGGTCGACGTGCTGCCGCAATCCTTGTTGATATTGATGCCATTGGGGTTGGTGCCGATGGTGATGACCTCAGCGCCCAATTCCCACAGCGCCTCGGGTGCGGCGCGATAGGCGGCGCCATTGGCGCAATCGACCACCACTTTCAGCCCCTTCAGCGGTAGGGTCGATGGCAGCGCGCTTTTCACCCGCTCGATATAGCGAAAGCGCCCATCGTCGATCCGTTTGGCGTGGCCGATATTTTGCGGCTGCACCGGGTCAACCCCAGAGAGCACCAGCGCCTCGATGTCAGCTTCGACCTCATCAGACAGCTTAAAGCCGTCCGGTCCAAAGAACTTGATGCCATTGTCCACCGCCGGATTATGGCTGGCCGAGATCATTACCCCCAGATCGGCACGCATAGATGTGGTCAAAAGCCCCACAGCCGGGGTGGGCACCGGACCCAGCAACAAGACGTTCATACCTGTGGACGTCAGACCTGCGGTCAGTGCGTTCTCAAACATATAGCCTGACAGCCGCGTATCCTTGCCAATAACAACTCGGTGCTGGTTGTTGCCGTCATTGCGGAAATAGCGCCCAACGGCGGCCCCGAGTTTCAGCGCCATTTCGGCCGTCATCGGATATGTATTGGCCGTGCCACGCACGCCATCGGTGCCAAAAAATTTACGAGTCATCAAATTCTCCTGTCGTGGCCGCCATCCACAGGCGCAACGCCTGATGGGTTTCGGCCACATCATGTACTCTTAAAAATTGCACGCCTTGCGCCACAGATTGCAGCGCCACGGCGACCGAGCCCGGCATGCGCGCCTGCGGCTCCGTCGTCGCGCCAATGGTGCCGACAAAGCGCTTGCGCGAGGCGCCCAGCAAAATCGGGCAGCCCAGCGCGTGAAACAGGCTGATACGCGCCAGAAGCGCAAGATTATGAGCCAGCGTTTTGCCAAAACCGATGCCCGGATCGACCACAATCTGATCGCGCGGCAGCCCCAGCGCCGTCAGCGCCGAAACCTGCGCCTCAAGAAAATCATAAACATCCAGCAGCACGTCGTCATAGCTCGGATCGTCTTGCATCGTGGCTGGATCGCCCTGCGCATGCATCACGCAAACCGGGACCCCCCGCGCCGCCGCCAGCGGGGCCAGCGCCGCGTCAAAGGTAAAACCCGACACATCATTGATCAGCGCCGCACCAGACATGAGCGCCGCCTCGGCCACCGGGGCCTTGCGGGTGTCGATGCTGATCGGTGCCTTTAGCGCTGGCGCAACCGCGGCGATCACCGGCGCGGTACGGTCGATCTCGTCCTTGACCGGGACAAACCCTGCCCCCGGGCGGGTGCTTTCCCCGCCGATGTCAATGATGCCTGCCCCTTGCCGCACCATATCCTCTGCGCGCGCAATCGCTTCTGCTGGCGCGTTGAACAGCCCGCCATCGGAAAAACTATCCGGCGTCACATTGAGAATGCCCATGATTTGCGGCGTGCTCATCGAGAGCCCGGCGACATCCGCGCGCGGCGCGGTCAAATGCGACAGCACTTTGGCCGGGACGTCTGACGCAGGAATAATCTCAGGCTGTGCGCCGCGACGCAGACGCTCCACATGGGTGAACCACCCCCAGCCGCCAGCCAGGGCCTGCGCGCCACTGGGGCGGGCCGGATCACAATGCACTATTGGGCGAAAATACATCTTCATAGCCGCTGAATGCGCGATCAATGGCGTCAAGGCAAGCAATCAAAGCTGGGATTGATCAACTGTTACGACTTGCGTCGCAATTGTGTGATGGACTGGCGGTGTTTTGCCGACAAAGAGCGCGTGATCTGCGCCCCAAAGCTCGGCAAACCAAAGCGCCAAAGATGCAAAGTCTTGCGGCGGCTCATCTGTGGCGTCCAGCACCAGTTTGGCCGGGGCCCAGACCACCGGCAGGGCGTTTTTCATCGCCCAATCCAGTTCCGTGCGCGTGGCTGCCACCGTCAGGGCCGGATGCTCGGCCACGAGCTGCCAGGCACGCTGCTCGACCGCCAACAGATCCACATGGCGCTGCGCGGCCGCTGTGGCGGCCCTTGGGCGGTTTTCTGGCGGCTCAAGCGTCAGCACCAAGGGGTGATTTTGGCCGCAGAGCTGCGCAATCCACCCGCCCAGATGATCAGAGGCAAGTGCCGCGCCCGACAGGAACACCACCTTGGGCGCGCGCGGGCCGGTTGCTTCCTGCGGCGCGGCCGCTTGCTCCGCAGCCACGCGCATGATTTCAACCCCGAGTTTGCCATTGCCTTTGTCGAGCTTGTGAATGCGGACAAACACCCGCAGCGCCAGCGGCTCGCGCAAGATCCGATCGGCAATGCGCTCGGCCAGAGTTTCCAGAAGGTTCAAGCGTTCGGCGGCCAGCTCTTCTTCGATGGCCCAGATCAGACGGTCATAGGACAGGATCTGATCCACGTCATCGCCCAGATCAGCCGCAGGCGCAGCAACATCGACGACAATATCAAAAGCCAGTCGCTGGGTCATGTCCCGCTCGGCCTGAAAGGCCCCGATCTCAACAGAGACGATATGATCTCGCAGGGACAGACGGTCGTGCACCCCATCCACCGGCATCGCGGCGGCGCGGGCCTCGGGATGGGCAAAGGCGTTAGAAATTTCGTCGGTCATCTGGCATCGATCCTGCGGCTGGCTGCGCCGCCGCTATAGCAGCGCGCCGTGCCAAGGACCAGCCAGCTTAGTTTTGCGACAGCCGGGTGTGCGGACGATAGAAGTGATGCACGCCAATGGTGGTTGTGCGCGCAAACTTGCGTGCCCAACGCGGGTTCACCGCCTTGGTGTGATAATAGGTGGCCCCATCGGTCAGATCGCGCGGCACACCGGCCAGCATCATCTTGGCAATTTTACCAACCCGCTGATAAGCGCTCTTCTCGCGGATCGTTTCAGGATGACCATCACAGGTATAGGTGAACTGGCAGGCATATTTGCGCCCGGTGCCCTGGTTGATCACCGCGCAGGCAGAGTCAGGAAAATTCGGGCTGTCCACGCGGTTGAGGATCACCTCAGCCACCGCAAACTGTCCGCGCACACTTTCGCCGCGCGCTTCGAAATAAAGCGCCTGCGCGAGGCACTCCCACTGCGCGTCGCCGGTTTTCACCACGGGTTGCGCGTCAACCCAAGTGCGTGACCGCTCAAAGGCAATGGTCTTTTTGTCGGCTTTCTTGCGGTTAAAGAGGGTCTTAACCTTGCCCTCGTCCAGCGACGCAAGTTGGTTCCGTTCCTGCGCCAGCGCCTCGCTGACAGCGTCAGCGGAAGTATCTGCGACAGCAGTCCCAGCCATCAATGCGATGGCAACAACGGTCTTCGAAATGATATTCATGGCAGCCCCACGTTTTTCAGCACTGGCCACATCCCCGGCCAAAAACTTCGGCAGGGCATACATAAAATTGTTGCATTGGTCTACCCGGCGAGCCCTGCGGCAAATGCAACCCCGTGTTTCACGCTAAATACAGTGGGTTTTTTGCAGCCCGCCTACCCGATCTTGTCCCTGATCGCGAGCTGGGCGGCGGCAAGCCGCGCAACGGGGACCCGGAACGGAGAGCAGGATACGTAGTCAATTCCCACCTTTCGGCAGAATGCAATCGATTCGGGACTGCCGCCATGTTCACCGCAGACCGACAGTGTGAGCCCCGGCTGCGCCCGGCGGCCACGCTCGGCACCCAGTTTCAAAAGCTCCCCCACACCATCGGCATCCAAGATGTGAAAGGGGTCTTCGGGGAAGACGCCTTGCTGGACATAGACCGACATAAACCGCCCGGCATCATCGCGCGACAGCCCATAGGTCATCTGTGTCAAATCATTCGTCCCGAAACTGAAGAAGTCGCAATGCGGCGCGATGTCTTCGGCGCGCAACGCGGCGCGCGGTGTTTCCACCATGACCCCAAGCAAATAATCAAATTCAGCGCCACGCTCTGTGCGGACGGCCGCCGCGACCGCATCAATGCGGGTCTTGACGAGTTCGACTTCGCGCTTGGCGCTGACCAGTGGGATCATGATCTCGGGGACAACTGCCGCGCCTTTGGTTGACGCATCGATCGTGGCCTCAAAGATGGCGCGCACCTGCATGTCGTAAATTTCCGGCACGGTCACACCCAGGCGCACCCCGCGCAGACCCAGCATCGGGTTATATTCCGACAAAGCGTCGATCCGGCGTTCCACGCGAGACAACGGCAGGTTCAACGCTTCGGCCAATTGGCGCATGCCCTCGCGCTCGCTCGGCAAAAATTCATGCAGCGGCGGGTCAAACAGGCGGATGCAGACCGGCTTGCCCTGCATGATGTCAAACAATTCGGCGAAATCGGCCCGCTGCATGGGCAGCAGCCGGTCCAAGGCCGCTTTGCGATCCTTGGCTTCGTCCGCAAAGATCATTTCCCGCATCACGGTCAGACGATCTTCGTCAAAGAACATGTGTTCGGTGCGGCACAGCCCGATACCCTGCGCCTTGAAATTGCGCGCGGTCTTGGCATCCGAAGGCGTGTCGGCATTGGCCCGCACGCCAATGTCGCGGCAATCATCGGCCCAGGCCATGAGCGTCTGAAATCCCTCATCCAGCGTGGCTTCGACCATCTTGGGCTCACCTGAAAGCACCTCGCCGTTGCTGCCATCAATGGTGATCACATCCCCGGCCGCAAACTCGCGCCCATCGCGAGTAATCAGTTTTTGTGCGCGGGTCTGAAAGCGCAGTGCATTGGCACCCACCACGCAGGGGAGCCCAAGGCCCCGTGCGATCACCGCGGCATGGCTGGTGACGCCGCCGCGTTCGGTCAGCACGCCCGCCGCGGCGTTCATGCCACGGATATCCTCGGGGCTGGTTTCCCGGCGCACCAGAATGCACGCCTCACCGCGTGCGCCGGCCGCCTGCGCCTCCGCGGCGCTGAACACAATCTTGCCGACGGCCGCGCCGGGGCTGGCGGCCACGCCTTCGCCGATCACGTCGCGTTTGGCCGCAGGATCGACCTGCCGGTGCAGCATTTCATTCAGCGCGCGCGGATCAATCCGCATCAGCGCCTCTTCGCGCGGGATAATCCCGTCGCGCGCCAGATCCACCGCAATGCGCACCGCCGCGCGGGCGCTGCGCTGCAACCGCACCCCGTCAAGAACATGCACCTTGCCGTTATGAACGGTAAACTCCATCTCCATTTCTTCGCGCAAACGCCGCCGCATCAGCTGTGCATGCGAGACCAGATCGGCAAAGGCTTCGGGCAATTTGTCCTCAAGACTGGGGCCGCGCGGATCGCGCGTCAAAAACAGCGCATTGCGCCCGGCTTGCAAAGCATCGCGCCCCTGTGATTGCGACAGGTAGCGCCCTCTGATCAAAGGTGTGCCGCTGTTTTCGTCCACCAGCTGCAAGACGCCTGCGCCGCTTTCGCCCTGGCCAAGCCCCAGCACCATCGCCTGCACCACCAGGCCAAGCCCGGCATCTGCGGGCGCGCCTTTGGCCATGCGCAAGAGCCGCGCGGTGGTGCCTTCCCAAGCGCGCGCCATCGAGCGCAACACCCCTGTCAGCTGAACCTTGGGATCCTCGGGAAATGGTGCATCGGCTTCAAGCGCATAGGCTTCAAGCGCCGCCGAGAGCGCATTGGGCCCGGAAAGATCAATCTCGTCGAAAATATCCGGATCAAGCCGCGCCACCTGTGTGGCATAAGCCTGAATGAACCGCAGATAGAGGCCATCGGCTGCGGCCGTGCCGATTTCACCACTCAACGCGGCGTGGCGCGCGGCGTTCATGCCGATATTGAGCACCGCCCCCGGACCACCCCAATCCGGGTCCTCGGAGCTGGGGCGCACACAAAGGAGCTGCCCGGCCTCAAATGGGGCCATCAACGCCTCAACGTCCAGCGCCTCGCCGCTCGCGATCCGGTGCACGGCCTGAAAGGACAGCGCCACGGTGGTCGGCACCGGCAGATTGAGGCGCACCAGCCGTTGCAAGCATTTTGCCCGCCCGCCATGGCTGGCCGGGGACATCGGGGCATCCGCTGTAATCAGCGTGAATGGATCATGGCATTGCTGCACTGCGGCATTCCTTCTCTAGTTGGCAGCATAGCCGCCGCGCATTGTCTGGCAAGGAAAAGCTGCGGCACGGGACGCAGGGTCGCAAAAGAACAGCGCGCCGAATTCAGGGAATTCGGCGCGGCCTTCGGCGAGAGTATTTGGGAAAAGATGAAGCGGCTTAGCCTTCGACTTTGGTCAGATCGGCAACGCTCAGGCAAAGGCCACGAATACGGCTGAGCATATTCAGGCGGTTGCGGCGCACCACCTCGTTGTCGCTGTTGACTTGCACGGCCTCAAAGAAGGCGTCAATTGGCGCGCGCAGCTTGGCCAGCCCTGCCATGGCGGCGGCGAAATCTTCGCCTTTGATGGCTTCGGCAATCGGCGCTTCCAATGTGTCGAGCGCGTCAAAGAGGGCTTTTTCGCTGTCATCTTCAACGAATTTCAGATCCGCGCCGAAGGAATATTCAACGCCGTCCTTTTCCTCAGCTTGGGTGAGGATGTTGTTGGCACGCTTGAACCCCTGCAGCAGGTTTTCCCCATCTTCGGTGGAGAGGAAGGCCTGCAGCGCTTTGGCGCGGTTGACCAGAAGCGCGATGTCGTCGTTGCCCTCCATCGCGATGCACGCATCGATGATGTCATGGCGCACGCCCTGATCGCGCAGGAAGACTTTCAGGCGGTCGTGGAAGAAGGCGAGAAGGTCGGCCTTGTCAGCATCTTCACGCAGTGGCAGGGCCAGCAACGGTGCCGAAATGCCATTTTGCAGAATAAGCCGAATAACACCCAGCGCAGCCCGGCGCAGCGCAAAGGGGTCTTTTGACCCCGTTGGCTTTTCATCAATCGCCCAGAAGCCTGTCAGCAGGTCCAGCTTATCGGCCAGCGCAACGGCCACAGACACAGGCGCTGTTGGCACATCATCGGATGGTCCCAGCGGCGAGTAATGCTCTAGCGCGGCCGCGGCAACCTCTGCCGGGTGGCCGGCGAATTCGGCATAGTAGCGGCCCATCAGGCCCTGCAGCTCTGGGAATTCATAGACCATTTCAGAGGAAAGATCCGCCTTGGCCCAGCGCGCGGACTGTTCGGCCAGATCGGCATCTGCGCCCACTATCGGGGCAATCTCGCGCGCCAGCGCAGCAATGCGGTCAATGCGTTCGGCCTGACTGCCTAGTTTGTTGTGAAAGGTCACATTGCCAAGTTTTTCGAGCCATTCAGACGCGCCCGCCTTGGCGGTGCGCACATCGTTTTCCCAAAAGAATTTCGCATCCGACAGCCGCGCAAACAGCACCTTTTGGTTGCCCGCCAGAATGGTCGCGCCAGTGTCGCGGGTTTCGCGGTTGGCCACGGTGATGAATTTTTCAATGCGCCCGGTCTTTGGGTTTTTCACCGAGAAGAATTTCTGATGCTCTTTCATCGAGGTTTGCAGAACCTCTGGCGGCAGGCTCAGGAAATCTTCGGCGATATCGCCCATCAGCGTCACAGGCCATTCCACCAGTCCGGCCACCTCAGCCAGCAGGCCTTTGTCATCCACCAGCTCCAGCCCCTGCGCGAACGCGAGGTTCTGGGCATCAGCGGCGATCATCTCGGCGCGCTCCTCAGCCGAGAGCACCACATGATTGCGCTTCAGCTTGGCGGCGTAATCTTCAAAGTTGCTGACCGCAAAGCGGCCTGTGCCCATGAAACGGTGGCCTTCGGTGGTATCCCCAGCGGTGATACCATCAATGGTCAAAGGCACAATCTCGGTGCCCGCCTCGTCGCTGGTGATGCAGAGGATCGAATGCAGCGGGCGCACCCAGCGCAGGCTGCCCGCGCCCCAGCGCATGGATTTGGGCCATGGGAAATTGCGAATGGTCGCTTCCAGCACCTCGGCCACAATGTCCGCCGCAGGGCGGCCGGGCTTCTCAATGCTGGCGAAATAGACGTTGCCCTTGGGAGTTTCGCGTTCTTCGAGCTGATCCATGGTCAGGCCAGCACCGCGCAAAAACCCTTCGATGGCTTTTTCAGGCGCGCCCACTTTGGGACCCTTGCGCTCTTCGCGCACGGTTGGGCTTTCGGCCAACATGCCTTCCAGCGCCAACGTCAGGCGGCGCGGCGTGGAGAAGGCCGAGGCATGCGCATAGGTCAGGCCCGCCTCAACCAAACCATTGGTGACAGCTTTTTTCAGATCCTCTGCGGCACGGGTCTGCATGCGCGCGGGGATCTCTTCGGAGAACAGTTCAATCAGCAGATCAGGCATGGTTATTGGCCTTCCGGTTTGGGCGGACAAAAGTCGGGGGCGGGATCACCGTCAAAAACGATCTCGCCGCAGGTGTTGATTTGATGCCAGGCAAAGCCCCGGCCGTCGGGCAGGATCGCAACAATGCGGTCAATGCCATAGGAAATGTTTTCGACCCCCAGAAAGGCCAGCGCGCGTCCGTCCTTTAGCGCAGCGGAAATCTCGCCGGCATCAAAGCAGTCAAACCAGCCCGGCGCATTCAGCGGCACGGCCCCATCATAAGGTTGATAGGTTTCGGTCAGAAGCGCCTGGCTCATTTCGGTGGTAAAACAGGCGCGATAGCGGATCGGCGAGCTGTCAGCGTCAATGGCCTGAAAGTCAGAATAAAGGATGGGTTCGGCAGCATCGGTCGCCAGCAACGTCAGCTGCACGTCATCCTCACCGCGCGCGGCGACAGGTTCATAGAAATGATAGACCTGGAAATACCAGACCGCGATCCCTGCTGCGAGTGCCGACACAACCACCAACCCTGCGAGAATTTTTCCGGTCACGCTGCGGCCCCACCAGCAGCCTCGGTCTGCACAAAGGCATCCGCGCATTTCTTGGCAAGGCTGCGCACGCGGCCAATATAGGCCTGACGTTCGGTGACAGAGATCACGCCGCGCGCATCGAGCAGGTTAAAGATATGGCTGGCCTTGATGCATTGGTCATAGGCCGGATGCACCATAATGATGCGCTTGCCGGTTTTGGGGTCAATCTCTGCCTGCGCAAGGGTGTTTTCGCATTCTGCCTCGGCCTCTTCGAAATGCCGCAGAAGAACTTCGGTATTGGCAGTGTCAAAATTCCAACGCGCGTATTCTTCTTCGGTCTGTTTGAACACATCGCCATAGGTCAGCGGGATCAGCGCCTCTGGGTCATTATACGGCATGTCCATCACGTGATCGACGCCAAGGATATACATCGCCAGACGTTCCAGACCATAGGTCAACTCGCCAGAAACCGGGTGACAATCATGGCCGCCGACCTGCTGGAAATAGGTGAACTGGCTGACTTCCATGCCGTCGCACCAAACTTCCCAGCCTAGCCCCCAAGCGCCAAGCGTTGGGCTTTCCCAGTCGTCTTCGACAAAGCGGATATCATGCAGCTCCATCTCAATGCCAATTGCCGCAAGCGAGCCAAGGTAAAGCGCCTGCAGATTGGGCGGGCTGGGCTTGATCAGCACCTGATACTGGTAATAGTGCTGCAGCCGGTTCGGGTTCTCGCCATAGCGGCCATCGGTTGGGCGCCGCGAGGGTTGCACATAAGCGGCCGCCCAGGGTTTGGAGCCGAGCGAACGCAGGGTTGTGGCCGGGTGGAACGTCCCTGCGCCCACTTCCATATCATACGGCTGCATCACCGCGCAGCCCTGTTTGGCCCAATAGGCCTGCAAACGCAGGATGATTTCCTGGAAAGAACGCGGTTTGCTGTCGTGATGTGCCATGGCCCTGCCCTTTTCAAACGCGAGTAGTTCCTATGCGCAACAAGCAGGCGGGTCAATTGCGCCTGTATGGATTTTAAGGGTGCAAGACGGCGACAAATTGGTAAAAGAGCCTCTAAAGAGCAATTTATCGAGCTTAAGGGGCAAGTGCCACAATGCCGCGTCTGATTTTATCCATGGTTTCTGCGCTGATGATCACTGCGCAGGCTGCAATTGCGCAGCAAGAAGAAGTGGTCTGGGTGCAGATCGAGGCCCAGCCAAGCCTGACCCAAGCCAACGAAGAAATTCGCAAATATGCCAGTCGCTTGCAGGATGTGAACGGGTTTTCTCTGGGCGGCGGCTGGTATGGTATTGCCCTGGGGCCATATACCCGCGAGGATGCCGAAACCGTGCTGCGCGCCTATCGCCGCGATCAACTGATCCCGCGCGATGCCTATATCACCTTCACCTCCTCCTTTCAGAGCCAGTTCTGGCCGGTCGGCGCGAATCTGTTGAATGTAGCGCTTGACCCTGTGCAAGAGGCGACCCCCGCCGCGGTGGAGGCAGAGGTTGCGGCCACGGTGCAGGTGACACCGGCGCCAGAGCTGCAATTGCCAGATGAAACCCCACGCGAAGCGCGCGCCAGCGAAGCACGCCTGAGCCGTGACGAGAAAAAAGAGCTTCAGGTCTGGTTGCAATGGTCCGGTCACTATAATGCCGCCATCGACGGGGCCTTTGGTCGCGGCACGCGCGCCTCCATGTCTGCTTGGCAGGCCGCCAACGGCTATGAAACCACGGGCGTGCTGACGACGTTGCAACGCGCGGCGCTGCGCGATCAGTATAACGCGGTGCTGGACGGGCTTGGCCTGCGGGCTGTGACCAACACCGAGGCCGGGATTGAAATCAAAATCCCGACCGAGATTGTCGCTCTGAAATCCACCCAATACCCGTTTGTGACCTATGCGCCCTCGGCCGATATTGATGCGCAGGTTGTCCTGATCAGCCAGGCGGGGGATCAGACCACGCTCTTTGGCCTTTATGACATCATGCAGACGCTGGAACTGGTGCCGCTAGAAGGCCCGCGCGAACGCAAAAACACCAGCTTTGTGCTGGTCGGCGAAGACGCCACCCGCATCAGCCACACCGAAGTCAGCTTGCAAGCTGGCGAGATCAAGGGCTTTACCCTTGTCTGGCCCGCCGGAGACGAAGAACGCCGCCGCCGTGTTCTGAGCGAAATGCGCGCCTCCTTCCAGCGCATCCCCGGTGTGCTTGACCCGAGCGCAGGCGCAGAGGCCGAACAGGATATCGATCTGCTGTCAGGTCTGGAAATCCGCCGCCCCAAACTGTCGCGATCTGGCTTCTTCATTGACGCCGCTGGCACGGTTGTCACCACAGCCGAGGCTGTCGGGCGCTGTGAGCGGGTGACGATCGACGGCGATCACGAAGCCGATGTTCTGGGCGCGAACGAGCAACTTGGCGTCGCGGTTCTAAAGCCACGCACCGCGCTGGCCCCGATGGCCGTGGCCACCTTCAGCGAAAGAGCCCCCCGCCTGCAATCCGAAGTGGCTGTCGCAGGCTATTCCTTTGAGGGCGTGCTGGGCGCGCCCAGCGTGACTTATGGCACGCTGGCAGACCTGAGTGGGTTGAATGGCGAAGAAAACCTGAGCCGCCTTGCCCTCACCCCCCTACCGGGCGATGCCGGTGGCCCTGTATTTGACGCCGGTGGCTCCGTCCTTGGCATGTTGCTGCCCAAAGCGGATGGCGGCACGCGGGTGTTGCCCGAAGATGTCAGCTTTGCCGCACGCGGCGACGCGATCCGCCAGCTCTTGGGCGCGGAAGGCATCAGCACCGCCGGCAGCACCATTGCCGCCTTTATGGACCCGGTGGACCTGACCGCCCACGCCAGCGACATCACGGTCTTGGTGAGCTGCTGGTAAGATCGGCCGCGTCTACCCAGTGTGCCGGTCGCAATCGAATGACATGCACCAAGCCCGCCAAGTCAGATTGGCGGGCTTATTCTGTCAGCGGATAGAGGTTTGCGTCAAAATACATGGCGAGATCTTCGACGCTCAGCTCTCCGGCGACGCGGCCACGCAGCTTTGCCTCAAGCTCATTTTCCGGCACATCCAGGAACGCGCCGTTCAACCCCAGAAACGTCAGCGCGGCAATAGCGCCAGCGCGTTTGTTGCCATCTAGCAGCGCATGGCGCGTCGCAATACCATCAAACATCAAAGCGGCGTAATAGGCAGCACCCGCATCGGCCTGGTAGTCCGCAGCAGTTTTTGCGCGGTCTAGGTCCGCCTCAAATGCGTTGCGATCATTGATGACCATCGTATGCTCCATGGTCTCCATGAACTCTGACAAAACGTCTAAAACAGCATCCGAATTGGGCCAAACATAGCTGTTGGCAGGATCATTCAAGGAGCCTCACCCTCTCGGCCAAGCTTGACCAAAGTCCGGCGATAGCGATCAACCATCGTGGCGGCCATCGCGCGGGTCGCGACATATTCATCGTCCACAGCGCGCACCAGCAATGCGCCCTGCTCTGTCGAAATCATCAATTCTTGTCCTGCGCGCAGCTTTAGCTCTTCCATCGCCGCAGCCGAGACAGGAATAAAGTGACCGTTTCCGATCTTCTTGACCTTATTGATCGTCGTTGCCATGCACTTTCCTGACCATGAGACCAGATCCCTGCACGAACCCCGGTTGGTTTCACCCAGATCGTGTAGGAAATATGAATGTTTATACAGAACGTATATACTCTCAGCGGTGCTCAGATCAAGCTTTGCACAAGCGTATCTTTTCTATCGCCGAGATCAGCGTTGACTGCGCCATTCATTCTTTAGCGAAGCGATCAAAGCCCCAGCGTATCCAGCAATGCGTCCAGTGTTTCGCGATCCTGCCCCTCAAGCGGGGCGCGACGGGCGCGGAACAGCGTGGCTTGCGAGCGCAAGATCATCCCGTCTGACAGGATCTTAAGGTGATTGGCACGCAGGGTCTCCCCAGTCGAGGTGATATCCGCCACAGCCTCAGCTGTCATATTCTTGATCGTGCCTTCCGTGGCGCCCTGGCTGTCCACCAGCTGGTAATCGGCAACGCCGTTCTCGCGCAGAAATTCCCGGACAAGTCGGTGGTATTTCGTGGCAATCCGCAGGCGGAACCCGTGTTCAGCACGGAAGGCCGCGGCGGCGGCGTCCAAATCATCCAGCACATCAACGTCAACCCAGCAGGCCGGTACGGCAATGATCAGATCGGCGCGGCCAAAGCCGAGTTCGGCCATGACTTCGACCTGCTGATCCCAAAGACCCAGCTTTTCGCGCACCAGATCGATGCCGGTCACACCCAGATGAATGCGCCCTGCGGCCAGCTCGCGCGGGATTTCCCCGGCGCTCAGCAGCACCAGTTCCACGTTATCGACCCCTTCGACCTTGCCCGCATATTCGCGGTCAGATCCGGTGCGCGCCAGCGCAATACCGCGTGCACCAAACCAGTCAAAGGTCTTTTCCATCAGCCGCCCTTTGGAGGGGACACCCAGTTTGATCGTCATAGCTGTCCCTCCAGCTTGAGCATCACATCCGGGCGGATCACCGCACCCACAGCCGGGATACCACTGTCCTGCCCCAAAACGCGGGTCAGCGCATCATAGCGCCCGCCGGTTGCCACGGGTGGCAGATCGGCATGATCGGCATAAAAGCCGAACACAAAGCCGTCGTAATACTCCATATTGGTGCGCCCGTAGCTGCCTTCGAATTGAATCGCGTTGACGTCAACGCCGCGTTTGTCCAGCGCCTCGATCCGGTCGCGCAAGCAGAACACCGCCTCGGTGATGGCGGGCATATCAACCGCAATGTCGCGCAGCCGCTCGAGCGCAAAGGGCAGGGTTTCGCGCACGTTCAGAATCGCGTCGATCAGGTCAACCTGCACGGTGCTCAGCGGCGGCTCTGCCGCATCTTCGCGCAACCGCGCGATCCGGGCACGCACCTCATCCGGGGTGCGCAGGCCGATAAAAGGCACGCCACTTTGCAGCGGGTCGCCATCCGCCAAAAGCGCGGCGCGATGGGGGGGCTCGGTGGTACGCCCGGCAAACCGCTCGATCAAAGCGCGGAACCGGCGCGGCCGCCAGATATGCCGTGTCAGCGCCGCCTTGCGCGCCTCGGTGGTGTCCAGACCGCGCACTGCGGCCAAAAGCAGGCCGATATCGCCGGTTGCGGCCCGCAGGCGCAGCCCGGACAACGTGTCTTGAATAAGCGCAAATACCTCAGCGTCGGCCGCCGCAGGATCCTGGCCATCAAACACCTCATAGCCGACCTGAGTGTACTCGTTGGCACGGCGCGCATCCGCTTCCTGCCGGCGAAACACCTCGCCGGCATAGGTATAGCGCGCAGGTTCGGCCCCATGCTCCATATGCATTCGGACAACTGGCACCGTGAAATCCGGGCGCAGCATCTGTTCGCCCAACAGGCTATCAGAGGTCACATAGGCCCGGGCGCGGATATCCTCGCCATAAAGATCCAGCAGCACATCCGCGGGTTGCAACAGCGAGGTTTCCGCCACCGCAGCCCCGGCCTTTTCAAATCGCGCCCGCAACTCTGCGGCACGGCTGCGGACCAACGCTTTGTTCGGCATCAGACAGATCCTTCGCTTTGACTGGCGAGGATCTCGCGCACCTTGGCCACCAGATCGCCGCGCGCCACTTCAAACTGACTGGGGCGCTCTTTCCATTCTTCCAGCGTTGCGCTTTCAGCAATCTTGGACCCCAAGATCAAATCCTTGATCTGAATGACCCCGCGCCCTTTCTCGTCGCCACCTTCGATCACGGCGATGGGCGAATGGCGCTTGTCCGCATATTTGAGCTGATTGCCGAAATTCTTCGGATTGCCCAGATAGACCTCAGCGCGAATGCCGGCATTGCGCAGCTCTGCCACCATGGCCTGGTAATCTGCCATGCGCTGCTTATCCATTACGGTCACAACCACAGGTCCGCTGACCTGCCCGGACATACGCCCCTTTTCGCGCAGCGCCGCCAGCAGGCGATCGACACCAATGGAGACGCCCGTCGCAGGCACGGCCTGGCCGGTGAACCGCTTCACCAGATCATCATAGCGCCCGCCGCCTGAGACAGAGCCAAACTGGCGTTTGCGCCCTTTCTCGTCAAAAATCTCAAAGGTCAACTCGGCCTCAAACACCGGCCCTGTGTAATATCCAAGACCGCGCACGACCGAGGGATCAATCTCAATCCGGTCGGTGCCATACCCGCCCGCAGCCAGCAGATCGCCGATCTGCTCAAGCTCCGCTATGCCCTCCGCGCCGACAGCCGAGCCGCCGACAGCCGCGCGCAGATTCGCAAAAGTCTTGGCGACGTCATCGGCCTTTGACGTCAGAAACGCCAGCACCGGTTCTGCCTGGTCCTCTGACAGGCCCACCCCGTCGATAAACGCGCCAGAGGCATCCAGCCGCCCCTTGGTCAAAAGCGCCCGCACCCCGGCTTCGCCAACTTTGTCGAATTTGTCGATGGTGCGCAGCACATTGTCGCGCGCCCCGTCGCCCTCGGGCAGACCCATGGCCTCGAGTACGCCGTTCAAAACTTTGCGGTTGTTGACGCGCACCAGATAGTCGCCGCGCGGGATGCCCACCGTTTCCAGCGTATCGGACAACATCGCGCATATTTCCGCATCCGCCGCCACCGAGGCCGCGCCAACCGTATCCGCATCACATTGATAAAACTGGCGAAACCGCCCTGGCCCGGGCTTTTCGTTGCGCCAGACCGGCCCCATGGCATAGCGCCGATAAGGCAGCGGCAGATCATTGCGGTGCTGGGCATAGACCCGCGCCAGCGGGGCGGTCAGATCATAGCGCAGGGCCATCCAGTCGCCCTTGCCATCCTCATCCGCTTCCTGCCAGGCAAAGACCCCTTCGTTGGGGCGGTCAACATCGGGCAGAAATTTCCCCAGCGCCTCCACCGTTTCCACGGCAGAGCTTTCCAGGGCCTCAAACCCATAGCGATGATAAACCCCAGCAATCTGATGCAGCATTTCGGCGCGCTCGGTAACTTCGGTGCCAAAATAATCGCGGAATCCCTTGGGCGTCACCGCCTTGGGGCGCGGGGCTTTCTTTTGCTTGGCCATCGCTCATGTTTCCTTGGCAAACTGTCGTGGCCCGCACTTACCGCACCCCCCCGCTGCAGGCAACCCAAGCCGTGGCTCAATCCTCCTCGGCGCTGCCTTTGCTTTCATTGCTCCAGCGGCGGGTAAACGGCTCGGAAAAAAACATGAGCGCCAGGATCAGCGCCGTCACGCCCCCGGCGAGCCATAATTCGCCAATGCCGCAGATCAATCCAATGACGCCTGCGCTCCAGATGCTGGCCGCGCTGCCGGCCCCTTTGACATAATCACCCTCGCGATAGATCGCCCCCGCCCCCAGAAAGCCGATGCCCGTCAAAACCCCCTGCATCACCTTTGTGGCGTCCACGCTTTCTACCGTGCGATCACCTGAAAGCGGAAAATCCAGCGTCGCAATCAGAACCGCACAAGCGACCAGGGAAATGATCACAAAGGGGCGGAAATCCATCGGTTTCCTGTGCCAGAACCGCTCCAGCCCCAAGGCCATTGGCAAAACAATGGCAGCGGCAAGTTTCAAAAGGGCATTGCCCCAGCTCAGAGTGTCGGGTGCGAAAAGTTCATTCATATATCAAGACAATAGCGCGATCGCGGCCAAAGACCAAAACATGCGGCACTTGACGGCTTGCTTTGGGCGGCGTAGGCGACACCCATGCAAGCCCTTGAAGAACAACTCGCCCATCTCACCCGCACCGTCGAAGAGCTTTCCGACGTGGTCGCGCGCCAGGATGTGGAATTGCAGATCCTGAAGCGCCGCGTGCAGATGCTCCTGGAGCGTGAGGCTGACCGCGAAACAGCCGGGTCTGGCGGCGTGGTCATCGGCGACGAACGCCCGCCCCATTACTGATCGCGCTTCAGCTTTTTAAAAATACTCTGGGGTGAAGCCACAAGGCCGCCCTTGTGGCTGAGGGGCAAAGCCTCTCGCCCAAACCGAGATTAATAATCCTGAATATCCATGATCCCATCCAGCGAGCGCAGCGCGCCCTTGATCTGCGGATTGATTGGGTATTCCTGCCCGGTGTCGATCTCAACTTCGCCCGGCAGCTCCGGGTTCATAAGGTTGAACACAACAGGTCCGCGCGGGCCAGTCTTGATGTCCGCGCGCGCATCATTCAGCACATTGGCGATTGTTGACAGCGCCTCGGGTTTCTCAATGAAAATGCGCAAACCGGCGGATCCGGCATCCGCCACCACCGCATCAATCGGCCCGATGGATTTCGCCAAGAGCTTGAGCTGGTCCGCCTCCATCGTCGCTTCCACCGTCACCACCACCTTGGAGCCGGTTTCCAAATGCTCGCGGCTTTTTTCCAAAGTTTCCGAGAAGATCGTCACCTCATAGGCCCCGGTCGGATCAGACAGCTGCGCAAAGGCAAAGCGGTTGCCGCGCGCGGATTTACGTTCTTGCCGGCCCGAGACACGCCCGGCAATTTTGGCCACGCAAGGCCCGCCGCGCGCCTTATCGGTCAGCTCGTCCAGCGTCATGATCTTTTTGCGTTTCAGCGCGGGCATGTAATCTTCCAGCGGATGGCCCGAGAGGAAAAAGCCAATCGCCTTGGCCTCTTCATCCAGCTTTTCAGCCGGCAGCCAATCGGCGGCTTTGCTGAGGCGCGGTTCGGGCAGATCATCACCCGCCTCGCCAAAAAGCGAGACCTGATTGCTTTCCTTCTGTTCATGGATGGCGGCGGAATAATTCACCAGCCCCTCAAGGCTTTCAAACACTTTGCGGCGATTGCGGTCCAATTCGTCAAAGGCCCCAGAGCGGGCCAGCATTTCAAGCGGGCGTTTGCCGACCTTCTTCAGGTTCACCCTTCGGGCAAAATCAAAGAGGTTGGCAAAGGGCTTGTCCTCGCCGTCGACCTTGCGCCCTTCGGTCACGAGGGTCATCGCCTCAACGCCAACGTTTTTCAGCGCGCCGAGCGCGTAAATCAACTTGCCCTCGCGCACGGTAAACGTCGCCTCTGAGCGGTTTACGCAGGGCGGCACATAGGGCAGCTGCAGCTTTTTCTTCACCTCTTCAAAATAAATCGCCAGCTTGTCCGTCAGATGGATATCGCAGTTCATGACCCCGCCCATGAACTCGACCGGATGGTTGGCTTTCAGCCAGCCGGTTTGATAGGACACCACCGCATAGGCCGCGGCGTGGGATTTGTTAAACCCGTAGTTGGCGAATTTTTCGAGTAGGTCAAAAACCTCAGAGGCTTTCTTGGCCGGCACCCCGTTTTCGGCAGCGCCTTTCTCAAATTTCGGACGCTCTGCATCCATCGCCTCTTTGATCTTTTTACCCATGGCGCGGCGCAGCAGATCCGCGCCGCCCAGGCTATAGCCCGCCATGACCTGGGCAATCTGCATCACCTGTTCTTGGTAAACGATGATGCCCTGAGTTTCCGCCAGGATATGGTCAATCAGCGGATGCACGGATTCAATTTCGCGCTGCCCGTTTTTCACCTCGCAATAGGTGGGGATATTCTCCATCGGGCCGGGACGATAGAGCGCGACAAGCGCAACGATATCCTCAATGCAGGTCGGTTTCATGCGCTTGAGCGCATCCATCATGCCGGTGGATTCCACCTGGAACACCGCAACGGTTTTGGCGGCGGCATAAAGATCATAGGTCTTCTTGTCATCCAGCGGGATGGCGTTGATCTCATTCACCGCGCCTTCGGGCGGCTCATAAAGCGTGCGACCATCTTGGGCGATGTGAATATCGCGCCCTTCGCCCTTGATCAGATCCACAGCGTTCTGAATGACGGTCAGGGTTTTTAGGCCCAGAAAGTCGAATTTGACCAGCCCGGCCTGCTCCACCCATTTCATGTTGAATTGCGTGGCCGGCATGTCAGAGCGCGGATCTTGGTAAAGCGGCACCAGCGCATCCAGCGGCCGATCGCCAATCACCACGCCCGCCGCGTGAGTCGATGCGTTGCGCAACAGCCCCTCGACCTGCATCCCGTATTTCAGCAGCCGGTCCACAACCTCTTCGTTCTTGGCCTCATCACGCAGGCGCGGCTCATCCTTGAGGGCCTTTTCGATGGACACCGGTTTGACGCCTTCCACCGGGATCATCTTGGACAGGCGATCCACCTGCCCGTAGGGCATCTGCAAAACCCGCCCGATGTCGCGCACGGCGGCCTTGGACAGCAGCG
Organism: Cognatishimia sp. SS12; assembly: GCF_028369055.1. Taxonomy (GTDB): domain Bacteria; phylum Pseudomonadota; class Alphaproteobacteria; order Rhodobacterales; family Rhodobacteraceae; genus Cognatishimia. The sequence continues at coordinate 75,584 of NZ_JAQNCZ010000003.1, forward strand.
CACCAAAGGTGATGATCTGCCCCACTTTGTCGCGGCCATATTTCTGCTGCACATAGCGGATCACCTCTTCGCGGCGATCCATGCAGAAATCGATGTCAAAATCGGGCATCGACACCCGTTCCGGGTTAAGGAACCGTTCAAACAGCAGCGAATAGCGCAGCGGGTCAAGGTCGGTGATGGTCAGCGCATAGGCCACAAGCGAGCCCGCGCCCGAGCCGCGCCCCGGCCCGACGGGGATGTCATTGTCCTTGGCCCATTGGATAAAGTCGGCAACGATCAGAAAATAGCCCGGAAAGCCCATGCCTTCGATGATATCCAGCTCAAAGTCGAGCCGTTTTTGATAGTCTTCGACGCTCACCGCATGTGGGATCACGGCCAGTCGTTTTTGCAAGCCATCGTTGGCGATGCGGCGCAGCTCGGCGACCTCGTCATCGGCGAATTTGGGCAAGATCGGATCACGCCGATAGGTGGCAAAGGCGCAGCGTTTGGCGATCTCAACCGTGTTTTCAATCGCCTCTGGCAGATCGGCAAACAGGGTGATCATTTCTTGCGGCGATTTGAAATAATGCTGCGCCGTCAGGCGACGACGCCCGTCGGCCTGATCGACATAGGCCCCTTCGGAAATACAGATCAGCGCATCATGCGCTTCATACATTTCAGTCTTGGGGAAATAAACGTCATTGGTGGCGACCAGCGGGATATCCATCGCATAGGCCATTTCCACAAAGCCGCGCTCGCTTAACTGCTCGGCTTCGGGTTTGCCGTCTTCGCCGGGATGGCGCTGCAATTCCACGTAAAGCCGGTCCTCAAACATGGCTTTGAAGGCGCGCATCATCTCTTCGGCCGCGGGGCGTTGACCGGCGCGTAACATACGCCCCATCGGGCCATCTGGGCCACCCGTCAGACAGATCAGCCCTGCCGAATGTTGCGCCAGCTCTTCCATCGTGACCTGCGGCAGCTGCCCGCCTTTGTCCACATAAAGGCAGGAGTTGAGCTTCATCAGGTTCTCATAGCCCTGCTCGCTCTGGCTGAGCAGGACAATTGGCGCGGGTTTTGGCGTCTGCGTGCGCCCGCTTGGATCATCATGCGGCATTTGCAGATCAACCTGACAGCCGACGATCGGCTGCACCCCTTCCCCCAGCGCGGTGACGGAAAACTCCAGCGCCGCGAACATGTTGTTCGTATCGGTAATAGCCACCGCAGGCATGTCCATCGCGGCGCACATACCAGGTAGTTTTTTGGTGCGAATAGCCCCTTCCAGCAGGGAGTATTCGGTATGGACGCGCAGGTGAATGAATCGGGGATCAGTGCTCATGGCCGCACCCTACCGCAGCTTGGAGGGCGAAGAAATGATCCTTTCGATCTGTATTGCCACCTCTGCCTCCGCGCCGCCCGGATGGGCCCAGACGGCCTGCCTAAAAACGCGCCGGAGCCACGCTTCGCTTGAAACGCGACCCAAGTTTTTCTTGTCATAGGCGCAACTCCGTCCTTAGAGTTACCCAATAGGTGCACAACGCCGCCCCTTTTCTACGTCGCATCGAACGGGGGCAGATCGGCAAAGTTTGGGTAAGGCGACAGGTTTCTTTGATGGACATCACGTTTCTTCTGAATGGAGAGACCGTCACACTGACGCAGGTCAAACCGACGATGACGCTGCTGGAGTGGCTGCGCGAGCATCGGGGCCTTACCGGGACCAAAGAGGGCTGCAACGAAGGCGATTGCGGGGCCTGTTCGGTCACGGTGCAGGACCAGGATGGCCTCCATGCGCTGAACGCCTGCATTCTGTTCCTCCCGCAACTGCAGGGCAAAGCCGTGCGCACAGTCGAAGGGTTTGCGGCGCAGGATGGCACGTTGCATCCGGTCCAAGAGGCGATGATCACGCACCATGGCAGCCAATGCGGTTTCTGCACGCCGGGGTTTGTCGCCTCTCTGGTCGCTGCGCACAGCAATGGCGCGCGCGATTTTGATGACCAGCTTGCCGGTAATCTCTGCCGCTGCACCGGCTATGCGCCCATCATCCGCGCCGCCGAGGACGCCGCCGAAGCGCCCGTGCCCGAGTGGCTGACAGACGCCCTGCCCAGCGCAGTTGAAGAGCCTGAGCGCGAGCCGCTGCAACCGGAAAGCAGCGATGCTCTGGCGCGGCTTTATGCCCAAATGCCAGAGGCCACACTTGTGGCCGGGGCGACAGATGTGGGGCTTTGGGTCACAAAATCCCTGCGCGATCTGCACCCGGTGATTTTCTTGAATCGCTGCGCTGATCTGCGCGATGTGAAAGTCACCGGCAAAGAAATCACGCTCGGCGCGATGGTCACGATGCGCAAAATGCGCGATGTGATGGCCCCGCTGCATCCCAGCTATGGCGAGATGCTGCGCCGCTTTGCCAGCACCCAGATCCGCAATGCCGCGACCATCGGCGGTAATATCGCCAATGGCTCCCCCATTGGGGATAACGCCCCGGCCCTGATCGCGCTTGGCGCAACCTTGCATCTGCGCAAGGGCGAGGAAACGCGCGCCCTGCCGCTTGAAGACTTCTTCATCGCCTACGGCAAGCAGGATCGCGCGCCGGGCGAGTTCGTCGAAAAGCTGGTGATCCCCCGGCAGGCCGATCGCCTCAAGGTCTATAAGCTCTCCAAGCGGTTTGATCAGGATATTTCAGCGGTTTTGGGAGCGTTTAACATCACCGTCAAACGCAGCAAAGTCAGCGCCGCCCGCATCGCCTTTGGTGGCATGGCCGGGGTGCCCAAACGCGCCGCAGCGGTCGAAGCGGCCCTGATCGGCCAGCCCTGGAATGAAGAGACCATCGCCAATGCCTGGAAAGCCTGGCAGCAGGATTTTGAACCGCTCAGCGACATGCGGGCCTCGGCCCGCTACCGCCTGGACGCGGCGCGCAACATGCTGACACGCTATTTTCTGGAAGATCTCGGGGCAGAAACCTCAGTTCTGGCGGTGCGGCCATGAGTGTCGCCAAACCCCTACCCCACGACAGTGCCCGGCAGCATGTGACCGGGCAGGCCCGCTATGTTGACGACATTCCGGTGCCGCGCAACTGCCTGCATCTGGCTTTTGGCCTTGCCACCATCGCCAAGGGCCGCGTCACCGACATGGACCTCAGCGCGGTGCGCGCGGCCCCCGGCGTGCGCCTTGTGCTGACGGCGGATGATCTGCCTTTTGCCAATGATGTCAGCCCCTCGGCCCATGACGAACCGCTGCTGTCGGATGGCAGCGTGCATTATTTGGGCCAGCCGCTGTTTCTGGTGATTGCCGACAGCCATCTGGCTGCGCGCAAAGCCGCGCGCAAAGGCGAGATCAGCTATCGCGAAGATACGCCTATTTTGACGATAGATCAGGCTATGGCTGCTGACAGCCGTTTTGAAGATGGCCCGCGGATTTGGGCGCGCGGTGACGCCGCCGCCGCCCTCAAAAGCGCACCGCACCAACTGTCGGGGACACTGGAAGTCGCGGGACAGGAACATTTCTACCTTGAAGGACAAGCTGCGCTGGCGCAGGTGCAGGACAATGGCGATATGGTGGTGCAAAGCTCCACCCAGCATCCGACCGAAATTCAGCATAAAGTGGCTGAAGCCCTTGGCAAACCGATGCACGCCGTGCGCGTGGAAACCCGGCGCATGGGCGGCGGATTTGGTGGCAAGGAAAGTCAGGGCAATGCGCTGGCGGTAAGCTGCGCGGTGGCCAGTGCCATCACCGGCATGGCCTGCAAAATGCGCTATGACCGTGACGATGACATGATCATCACCGGCAAACGCCACGATTTCCGCATTCACTATACCGTGGGCCATGACGATCAGGGCCGGGTTTTGGGGCTGGAGTTTGTGCAGCTTGCGCGCTGCGGTTGGGCGCAAGACCTGTCGCTGCCCGTCGCGGACCGCGCGATGCTGCACGCAGACAATGCCTATCGCTTGCCAGATATCCGCATTGAAAGCCATCGGCTAAAGACAAACACACAATCGGCCACCGCCTTTCGCGGATTTGGCGGCCCCCAAGGCATGCTGGGGATTGAGCGGGTGATGGATCACATCGCCCATGATCTGGGGCTTGACCCTTTGGCCGTGCGGCAGATCAATTTTTACGACGAAACTGGCGCGACAGAAGGAGACGCGGCGCAGCGCAACGTCACCCCATATGGGCAACAGGTGACGGACTTTGTGCTGCATGATCTTGTGGCCAAACTGCGTGACAGCGCCGATTACGATGCACGGCGGGCGGCGATTGCAGACTGGAACGAGGACAGCCCGGTTCTGAAAAAAGGCATCGCGCTGACGCCGGTGAAATTTGGCATCTCTTTCACATTGACCCACCTCAACCAAGCCGGGGCATTGGTGCATGTCTATCAGGACGGCTCCGTTCAGCTCAATCATGGCGGCACCGAAATGGGTCAGGGCCTTAATCAGAAGGTGGCGCAGGTCGCCGCCAGCCGTTTTGGCGTCGGCATGGAGAGCCTGCGCATCACCGCAACCGACACTGGCAAAGTGCCCAATACCTCGGCCACGGCGGCCAGTTCTGGCAGCGACCTGAATGGCATGGCGGTCAAAAACGCCTGTGATCTGATCCGCGCCCGGATGAGTGATTTTCTCGGCTCCCATTTGGGCTGCCCGGCGGATGAAATCAATTTTGCCGGCGGTCTGGTGCATGCAGGCGACAATGTTCTGACCTTCGCGCAGGCGGCGCAGCTGTGCTACGAAAACCGCATCAGCCTCTCGGCCACGGGGTTTTATAAGACCCCGAAGCTACAGTGGGACCGGCTAAAGGGCGACGGGCGGCCGTTTTACTATTTCGCCTATGGCGCAGCCGTCACCGAAGTGGTGATAGATACGCTGACTGGGGAAAACCGTGTTCTGCGCTGCGATATCCTGCATGATGCCGGCAGCTCGCTGAACCCGGCGATTGATATCGGCCAGGTCGAAGGCGGCTATGTGCAGGGCCTCGGCTGGCTCACGACGGAAGAATTGGTTTGGGACACGACAGGCCATCTGCGCACCCATGCGCCCAGCACTTACAAGATCCCGGCCTGTTCGGATCGACCCGAGGTGTTCAACGTCGCGCTGTATGACAACGAAAATGCTGAGAACACGATTTACCGCTCCAAGGCCGTGGGGGAGCCGCCGCTGATGCTGGGCATCTCGGCGCTGATGGCCCTCTCCGATGCGGTTGCGGCCTGCGGGGCCAGCTACCCCGACCTGCAAAGCCCTGCGACGCCAGAGAAAATCCTCAGCGCAGTACAACGGGTGCAAGATGTTTGATTTGCCCCACCTCCAGCGGCACTGCGCCGCCCACGGCCCGATTATCCGGGTTGTCACCGCGGCGGTCAAAGGCTCCGGCCCGCGCGAAGTGGGGGCACAAATGCTGGTGTGGCACGACGGGCAAAGCGGCACCATCGGTGGTGGCCAGCTGGAATTTGCGGCGGCCGCCGCCGCACGGGCGCAGCTAAAGAGCGGCGCAGACATCATTCAAAGCCACCATCCGCTTGGCCCGGCGCTCGGGCAATGCTGCGGCGGGGCGGTCACGCTGGTGAGCGAACGTATTACCATGAGCCTGCTGCGCAGCCTGGAAGGACAATTTTGCTATGCCCGCCCGCTGGTCCCGGCAGCTGACATGCCGCTTGTGATCCGCCGCAGCCTTGCCGATGCGCGCAATCAGGGCCTGTCGCCCACCATTACGTTCAGCGGCGGCTGGCTGTTAGAAGCCTTGCAAACGCCGCGCACGCCGCTGTGGATCTGGGGCGCGGGACATGTGGGGCGCGCCTTGGTGAACACGCTTGCGCCCTTGCCGGATTTCGACGTGACCTGGGTCGATACAGCGCAAGACCGCTTCCCCCCCGACGTGCCAACCGCCGTCACGCCGCTTGTTGCGAGCGATCCCGCCCGCGTAGTGCCGCGCGCCCCCCAAGAGGCACAGCACCTGATTGTGACCTATTCACACGCGCTGGATCTGGAGCTGTGCCACCAGCTTTTGCGCCATCGCTTCGGATTTGCCGGGCTGATCGGATCACGCACCAAATGGGCGCGGTTTCGATCCCGCCTGAGCGCCCTTGGGCACTCGGACGCTCAAATATCGCGCATCACCTGCCCGATTGGCGCGCCGGAACTGGGCAAGCATCCGCAAGCCATTGCCATTGGCGTCGCCTCTAAGCTATTGAGAAACCAGAAAGATCAATTGACCCGAAAGGACAGACGCGCATGACAACTCCCCTTTTGTCGCTGCAAGGGCTGACCAAGGCATACCCCGGGGTGGTCGCCAATGACGCCGTGTCCTTTGACATTCAAGAAGGGGAGGTCCACGCGCTCTTGGGCGAAAACGGCGCGGGCAAATCCACTTTGGTCAAAATGATCTATGGTTTGGTGAAGCCGGACAGCGGAACCATGCTGTGGCGCGGCACAGAATTTGCCCCGAGCGAACCACGTCAGGCCCGCGCCACTGGCGTGGCCATGGTATTTCAACATTTTTCCCTGTTTGACGCGCTTGATGTCGCCGAGAACGTGGCGCTTGGGATGGAAAACCCGCCCCCCATGCGCGATCTGGCGCAGCGCATCCGCGATGTTTCGGAAACCTACGGGTTGCCGCTGGACCCGGGCCGCACCGTCGGCGATCTTTCGGCGGGCGAGCGGCAGCGGGTTGAGATCATCCGCTGCCTGCTGCAAGACCCCAAGCTTTTGATCATGGATGAACCGACCAGCGTTTTGACACCGCAGGAAGTCGAAATCCTGTTTCAAACCCTGCGCAAGCTCAAATCCGAAGGGACGTCGATCCTCTATATCAGTCACAAGCTGGAAGAGATCCGCGCGCTGTGCGACCATGCGACGATCCTGCGGCTGGGTAAAAACGTCGGCAGCTGCACCCCGGCCACCACGTCGGCCCGCGACATGGCGGAAATGATGGTGGGCAGCACGCTGCAAACCCCAACCCGCAGCGCCGCACCTGATGGCAGCACCCTGCTAAAGGTCACGAACCTCTCGGCGCAATCGGGCAAAGCCTTTGGCACGGCATTGAAAGAGATCAGCTTTGCGGTAAAATCCGGTGAAATCCTTGGTCTTGGTGGCGTGGCCGGCAATGGGCAAGATGAACTGCTGGCCGCCCTCTCAGGCGAGCTCTTGACCAACGCGGACACCATCCAGATCAGAGGCGAAGCCGTCGGCAACCTCGGCCCCAGCCAGCGGCGCGGCATTGGCGTCCTGGCCGCCCCCGAAGAACGGTTGGGCCATGCGGCCGCCCCAAACATGAGCCTGATCGAAAACGCGCTTTTGACTGGCGCAATCCGCCAGGGGCTGACGCGAAACGGGTTTGTCAATTGGCGCACAACCAAGGCATTTGCCGAGGATATCATCACGCAATTTGACGTCCGCACGCCGGGATCTGATCGGGCAGCGCGCGCGCTGTCAGGCGGCAATCTGCAGAAATTCGTGATTGGCCGTGAGGTGCTGCAAGCGCCGGACGTTCTGGTGGTGAACCAGCCCACCTGGGGCGTGGATGCAGCGGCGGCGGCCGCCATTCGTCAATCCCTGATGAACCTTGCGGCCAAAGGGGCGGCCATTGTTGTGATCAGCCAGGATCTGGACGAGCTTATGGAAATTTCAGATCGCTTTGGCGCGCTGAACGAAGGGCGTTTGTCCGCGATCCGCCCGACAACCGGGCTGACCATCGAGGATATCGGCCTGATGATGGGCGGTGCCCACGACATGGAGGCCCCCGGCCCCGTCGCTGAGGAGGCCACAGCATGATCCGCCTTGAAAAACGCCCACAGCCCAGCCGCGCCTGGTCGCTGCTGACGCCGCTGGTTGCGGTGATTATCACGATGTTTGCTGGCGGTTTGCTGTTTGCGGCGCTTGGCAAAAACCCGTTTGAGGCCATTCGGGTCATTTTTTATGATCCACTCTTTGGCGAGTTTGCCTTTTACTATCGCCCCCAGCTCTTGGTCAAAGGCGGGCCTTTGATCCTGATTGCCATTGGTCTTTCGCTGGGCTTCCGGGCCGGCATCTGGAACATTGGGGCCGAAGGCCAATATATCATGGGCGCGATCTGCGGTGCGGGGGCGGGCCTTGCGTTTTACCCCACCGAAAGCGTGCTGATCTTTCCACTGATGGTGATCGCAGGCGCATTGGGCGGTTGGGCCTGGGCGATGATCCCAGCAGTTCTGAAGGTCAAATTCGGCACCAATGAAATTCTGGTCTCTCTGATGCTGGTTTATGTCGCCGAACAGATGCTGGCCTCCATGTCATTGGGGCTCTTGAAGAACCCTGAAGGATTCGGCTTTCCCGGCTCGCGTAACCTGCAGGGCTATGAGAGCGCCTTTAACAGCGAATTGATTGCCGGCACAGGCATGCACTGGGGCGTGGTCGCGGCCTTCATCGCAGTGATCCTGTCTTATGTGCTGCTGAACAAACATATTCTGGGATACAACATCCGCCTGACCGGCGAGGCCCCGCGCGCCGCGCGGTTCGGGGGGGTGAACCCCACCCGGCTGATCCTCTTCTGCCTGGGGATCTCGGGCATGCTGGCCGGTCTGGCTGGCCTGTTTGAAGTCTCCGGCCCGGCCGGGCAGATCAGCATTGATTTCAACGTTGGCTATGGCTTCACCGCCATTATCGTTGCCTTCCTTGGGCGGCTGCATCCGGTTGGCATTCTGCTGGCCGGGCTTTTGATGGCCCTGACCTATATTGGCGGAGAGATTGCGCAAGGCACGCTGTCGCTGCCCGCGGCGGCCATCCAGGTTTTTCAGGGCATGTTGCTGTTCTTTTTGCTGGCGCTGGATGTGCTGACAAACTTCCGCATCCGCCTTGCCGCAAAGGGGGCCGCAGCGTGAAACAGCCTTTCCTCTCAACTGACCGATTGAATGGTTTGACATACCGCAGGTTGATATCCGCTGATGGATTGCACGCGCTGCTTGACAGCTTGCGCGCCGCCCCTAATGGTTCTGCACAGAAAGGCGACTGCTAATGGATCTGTCGACGATCAATCCCGTCTTGTTGATTGCGTCACTCATGGTGGCGGCAACCCCCCTCTTGTTGGCGGCAATAGGTGAATTGGTCGTTGAAAAGGCGGGCGTTCTCAATCTGGGCGTCGAAGGTATGATGATCATCGGCGCGATCTGCGGCTTTGCCATCGCGGTTGAAACCACCAACCCCTATGCCGGATTGCTGGCGGCCATGGTGGGTGGCGCGGTTCTGTCCTTGCTTTTTGCTTTCCTGACGCAGGTCGCGCTGGCCAATCAGGTCGCCTCGGGCCTCGCGCTGACATTGTTCGGGCTGGGGCTCTCGGCGCTTCTGGGGCAGAACTATGTCGGGATCAAACCCCCGGCGATGAGCAAGCTTGATTTGCCGATCCTTTCGGATCTGCCTGTGGTTGGCCCGATCCTGTTTTCCCATGACCCGGTGCTTTACATCGGGATTGCGCTGACGGCGGCGACCTGGGCCATGCTGAAATACACCCGCGTCGGCCTGGTGCTGCGCGCTGTTGGTGAAAACCACGAAGCCGCCCATGCGCTGGGCTATCACGTGGTACGGGTGCGGGTGCTGGCAATCCTATTTGGCGGGGCCTGCGCGGGTCTGGGTGGGGCCTACATCAGCCTTATTCGCGTACCGCAATGGACCGAAGGCATGACCGCCGGCATTGGCTGGATCGCGCTGGCGCTGGTGGTTTTTGCCAGCTGGAAGCCCTGGCGCGTTCTACTGGGCGCGTATCTCTTTGGCGGCATCAACGTGTTGCAGCTGAACCTGCAGGCAGCTGGCATTGCGGTCCCCGTCGAATACCTGGCGATGTCGCCGTACATCATTACCATTCTGGTGCTTGTCATCATGTCGACTGACAAAAGCCGGGCACCCGCCTCTCTGGGGCGCATTTTCCATGCCTCGCAATAGCTTTGCGATGGTGCAAATCACGTTTAACAGCGGAGTAATCTAAGATGAAATTGACAAAGTTCCTCGCGACAGCAGCCCTGACCATGGGTCTTGCGACAACCGCGCTGGCCGAAAAGACCAAGGTAGGGTTCGTCTATGTCGGCCCCGTCGGCGATGGCGGCTGGACCTATGAACACGATCAGGGCCGCAAGGCTGTGGAAGAAGCCTTTGGTGATGACGTGGAAACCGTCTATGTGGAAAATGTGCCAGAAGGCCCGGACGCCGAACGTGTGATGACGCAGATGGCCCTGGAAGGCGCGGACCTGATTTTCACCACGTCTTTTGGCTACATGGACCAGACGCTGAACGTCGCCAAGAAATTCCCGAACGTGAAGTTCGAGCACGCCACAGGCTATAAAACCGCACCGAATGTGTCGGTCTATTCCGCCCGCTTCTACGAAGGTCGCGCGGTTCAGGGTCACATTGCGGGCCGTATGACCGAAACCAACACCATCGGCTACATCGCGTCCTTCCCGATCCCAGAAGTGGTGCGCGGGATCAACTCTGCCTATCTTCACGCCAAAAAGGTGAACCCGGATGTCGAGTTCAAGATCATCTGGGTTTACACATGGTTTGACCCCGCCAAGGAAGCCGACGCTGCCAAGGCGCTGATTGAACAAGGCGCAGATGTGATCCTGCAGCACACCGACTCTACCGCGCCGCAAGCCGCAGCGCAGGCGGCAGGCAATGTCATCACTTTTGGCCAAGCATCCGACATGTCTGAATACGCGCCTTTCCCGCGCGTGTCCTCGATCATCGACAACTGGGCCCCCTACTACGTCCAGCGTACTAAGGCCGTGATGGACGGCAGCTGGGAAACAGTGAGCACATGGGATGGCATCGGTGCTGGCATGGTCGGGATTGGCGAAATCTCTGATCGCGTTCCAGCGGAAGTGAAAGAAGAAGCTGAAGCGCTGCGCGACATGCTGGCCTCCGGCGAATATCACGCCTTCACCGGCCCGATCAACAAACAGGACGGCTCTGCCTGGCTCGCGGATGGTGAAACCGCCGATGATGGCACCCTTGCGGGCATGAACTTCTACGTCGAAGGCCTGACCGCAGAACTGCCCCAGTAAACACTGGCTTTGCCATTCTTTGCCATTCAAAGGCCCGCTTCGGCGGGCCTTTTTGTTTGGGCGCTGGCCGCGGCTGTCATACCTTCGTCATATCGCGCCCCTACCAGCGCCTGATAATTTGACGGAGGCCGCCCCATGCCGCACCCCCATTCCCTGACCGCGCCCAATGGCGCGCCTATGAGCCGCTTTGCGTTTGGCACCATGCAATTTGGGGGGCGCGCAGACGCCAAGGAGAGCGCGGCCATGTTTGACGCCTGCGTCGCGGCCGGGATCAGCCATTTTGACACGGCCTACGTCTATACGGACGGCGCATCGGAAACTCTGCTGGGCCAGTTCGCCGCGCCGCTGCGCGAGCAGCTCGTGATTGCCACTAAAGCCGCCTATCAGGGCGGCTCGGGACGCGACAATATCTTGTCGGGCTTTGACATATCGCGGCAGCGCTTGGGCATGGATTTTGTGGATATCCTCTATTTGCACCGGTTTGATCCGACGACGCCGCTAGAGGAAACATTTGACACTTTGGCCGAACTGAAACTGCGCGGCCAAATCCGGTATATTGGCGTCAGCAATTTCGCGGCCTGGCAGGTGATGAAGGCCATTGCCGTGGCCGCAGAACGTGATCTGACAATCGACATTCTCCAGCCGATGTACAACCTGGTGAAACGCCAAGCCGAGGTGGAGCTATTACCCATGGCGATGGATATGGGCCTAAAGGCCGCCCCCTATTCGCCGCTTGGGGCGGGGCTGCTCACCGGGAAGTACGGCAGCGCAACCGAGGGCGGCGGCGGCGGGGATGGGCGACTGTCAGAGGATCGCCGTTATCGCGCGCGCTATAGTCAAGACTGGATGTGGCAGAGCGCAGCTGCCCTCGCCGCTCTGGCGGCTGAGGTGGGGCTTGATCCCGCGACCCTCGCCGTCGCCTGGGTCGCAGCGCATCCAGCGCGGCCAAGCCCGATCCTTTCGGCCCGCAATGCGGCGCAGCTGGCACCCAGCCTGGCCGCCAGCAGCGTGACTCTCAGCAATGATCTTTACGAAAAGCTCTCTGCGCTCAGCCCCACGCCCGCCCCTGCGACCGACCGATTGGAAGAAATCGCGAACCGCGCCTAGTCGCCGATCTTGCAGCGTTTTCCAACCCCGGTGCCAATGCAATTGCTACTGGAAAAGCCCCCCTTTTGCGCGACGGGTCGCGCAGCGGTCTGGGGTTCAGCGGCGCTTGGCGCGGCTTGGTAGCCCTGGGTAACAAGCCAAGCCTCGGGCGTGTCGGCGGGCACCTTGGGCAAACCGCTTGCAATCAGAGGGCTGGGCAAGGTCTGCATCAGGTTCAGGCTGTCAAAATCAAGCGCTGCGAGCACCGCCTTGATGTCTGCCTCTGGCGCATGGGCGCGCAATTTGATCACCACGCCGCCGCCCAGCGCGGCAAACACGTAGCGCATGGTTTCATCGCGGCGCGCAACGGCGGATTTGGCACTGATGAAATGCACGCCTTCAAATTGCGCAAAATGCGTCGGCTCAATCGCATTCACCACGCTGCTGCCATTGGCGGTTTCGGCGACGTTGGTCATGAAATAGCTGGCTCTCGGGCGTCCCTCGCGCAGGCGGTCAAGATCGCGCCCGGTTGCCACCACCCAATATGATTGCTTGAGCCGTGTGGCCAAAATTTCAGTCGGTTCCGCGCGCTCAATCTGTAGGAAAATCGAGCTGCGCCCCTTGAGGTAAATCGCGGTAGTTTGCTGCAGGTCAGACGCAGCGCCCGGCCCATCCTGCATCCCGTCGGGCCAGCCAAAGCCGGTGTGATAGCTGTCATCCCAGTTAATGCGTTCCCAGCCCGCGAGAATGTCCTCGCTTGGGGTGGGCATATAGCTGGTCAGCGGCGCAGCCCGCAACGCATCCCGTTGGGCCAACGTAATGGCTTCCGAGGGCGCGGGCAGTCCTGTGCCCAGCCCGACGCGGGACAAGAGGTGGTCAAAATAGCTCGGCTGCCCATCCGACAACAACGGCTGCGCCACGCCCGGCGCATCCTGCAACGAGGCGAGCGCAACGCTGCGTTTGGAAAAATTCAGATAATCAACCGCGGCTACGGCACCAAGGGCAATCACGGCAAATGCCGCTGGGATCACTTTATACATCACACACTCCGACGTTCTGTCATTGGTGTCTGTCTAGTGGCGTTGTCTGGCCGAATTTGGAAGGAAAGCGGGCAAGAAGGCGCCCGGACAAGAAATCTGCGCGCTTAGGAAAGCGGTTCGATCACTGGATTTCTTCGACCGCAACCGGGCTGGCGACACTTAGGGCCTGGGTCTGATCCGCACGCGATTGCTGCGCCTGTGCAACAGCAAAGCTGACGATCAGAACGCCGACTATGATGACTGGAAATACACGTCGCATGGCGACTCCTCCGATATCCCTGCCCTCAGCATGAGCAAAAACCGTGCCGTTTTTCGGTGCAAGATCATGCCGAAATCAAGGCAGCCGCACCTTTTTGACTGCGGGGCGCGACTCACGTCAGGTCCCGTTCTACTGGCTGTGTCAGGCGCTCAAAGTTCTCAGAGGTTGCCCGCTGGTAGGGGCCAAGCGCCGCAGCAAAAACTTCGTCTGCGGGCCGGCCTGCAGTGGCCGTCATGACCGTGGTGCACCAGCTTTCCCCAAATGCGTTCACCTTCTCAAGCACCATTGTGCAGGCCTCAGAGCGCTCTGCGGGCAGCAAACCAATCATGCCAAGGCTGCGCAGCAGAATGATCGCCTGCGCCTGACTTGCCATGCGCATCATCTGTGCAGCACACCCCAATGGCGCAGTCCCCACAAACATCGTCATCACCCCAGTATCATCGTTGAGCCGAGCCCCAAGACTAGGCCCGTTTTGCTGCAGCAACATGACAGGAGTGACACAGCCAAGCGTATTTCGGCGCGGATGGCCGCGGTTGCCTGAATTTCTGGCGGACCTGGCCAAAAAATGGGCAAGGAACACCGCGTAACAGAATGACATAAGCCTTGCCGCGCTGCGGCGGCATTTGCTAAATGCTTAAAAAACAACCAACTGAGGGCCTGCCCATGCAAGTGTGCCGCACGGTTTCAGATTGCCGCAACACCGTCCGAGCCTTTCGCCGCGCAGGGGAAACGGTGGCACTTGTGCCGACCATGGGGTTTTTGCACGACGGCCATTTGGCCCTGGTCGCCGCGGCCAAAGCGCGCGCGGATCGCGTGGTTGCCACTATTTTCGTGAACCCCACCCAGTTCGGCGAGGCGGCAGATCTGGACAGCTACCCCCGGGATGAGGCGCGCGATTTGCGCATGCTCGAAGCGGCGGGGGTGGATCTGGTGCTGATCCCCGAGGTCGAAGAGGTTTACCCCAAGGGCGACGAAACCATCGTCGAAACCACACGCATGGCCAATATCCTGCATGGCGAGGTGCGCCCCGGTCACTTTCGCGGCGTGACCTCGGTTGTCGCGCGGCTCTTTAACTTCGTGCAGCCCGATTTCGCCGCCTTTGGCGAAAAGGATTACCAGCAGCTGCAAATCATCAAACGCATGACCCGCGACCTGGGTTTCCCGATTGATATCATCAGCGTTCCGATCGTCCGCGAGGCCGATGGGCTTGCGATGTCTTCGCGCAACGTCCGCCTGACGCCCGAGGATCGCGCCGCCGCGCTGGTCCTGAGCCGGGCGCTGGATGCCGCAGAGGCGATACCAGAAAAGACCACCCAGTCGCTGTATGACACCATCGCCGACATGATAGGCCAAGAACATCGCGCCACGCTGCGTGGTCTTGACATTGTTGCGGCAGAAACGCTGGATGACATCAGCGGCCCTCTCATCGCCCCCGCTGCCATTATGATGTCAGTGGAATTTGGCGGCGTCCTTCTGCTTGATCAAAGGGTAATCCAACCATGAGCAAACAAACTCCGATCCGCCGCACCACGGTGCCACAAATCGCCGCGCGCAAGGGCGGCGAGCCGATCGTCTCTTTGACCAGCTATCATGCGCATACGGCCGCCATCGTCGACAACTACGCAGATTTCATCCTCGTCGGCGACAGCCTTGGCATGGTGATGCATGGCATGGAAAGCACCGTGGGCGTGCCGCTTGATCTGATGATCATGCACGGCAAAGCCGTTGTGCGCGGTACAAAAAAGGCGCTGATTGTGGTCGACATGCCTTTTGGCTCCTATGAAGAAAGCCCATCGGTCGCTTTTCGCAATGCGGCCAAGATCATGAAGGAAACCGGCTGCGGCGCGGTCAAACTCGAAGGCGGCAAGCGGATGGCAGAGACCATCCATTTCCTGGTGGAACGCGGCATCCCTGTCATGGCCCACATCGGCCTGACCCCTCAATCAAGCCACGTCATGGGCGGTTTTAAAACCCAGGGCCGGGACGAGGCAGGCTGGGACGCCATCATCGAGGATGCCAAAGCTGTTGCAGAGGCCGGGGCCTTTTCCGTCGTCGTCGAAGGTGTGGTGGAGCCTCTGGCTGCCAAAATCACCAAATCCTGCCCGATTCCAACCATCGGCATCGGCGCGTCGGCGGATTGCGATGGCCAAATCCTCGTGCTTGAAGATATGCTGGGCCTCAATGAATGGACACCAAAGTTCGTCAAGGTTTATGGCGATCTTGGTCCGGCGATTGAACGCGCTGTGGCGGCTTATGCCGACGATGTCAAATCCCGCGCCTTCCCATCAGAAGACGAAGTTTACCGATAACGCGCACAGCCGCTCAGCGACAGGTGGCACATGGATCTGCAAAGTATCCTCAATGATATCGCGGCAGAAATGGCCGCGGCCCCCGATCGTGGCAAGGTCGCGGATTACATTCCCGAGCTTGCCTCTGTGGATGCAAAACGTTTCGGCATCGCCGTTGCCTTGCCCGATGGGCGCTGCATGACCGCCGGGGATGCCGAGGTAGCGTTTTCGATCCAGTCTGTCTCAAAGGTCTTCACTTTGGCGCTGGCGTTGGGGCGGCTGGGTGATCAACTCTGGGCGCGCGTGGGGCGTGAACCCTCGGGCTTGCCCTTTAATTCTATCCTGCAGCTTGAGCAGGAAAACGGCATCCCGAGAAACCCCTTTATCAATGCCGGAGCACTGGCGGTGACGGATGCGATCCTTGCGGGCCATCAGCCCAAGGAACTGCTTGGTGAGCTGTTGCGCTTTGTGCAGACCTCAGCAGAAGATGCCGATATCCACATCAATGAGGCGGTCGCCCAGTCGGAAACAGAACATGGAGATCGCAACATGGCGCTGGCGCATTTCATGGCGGCGCATGGCAATCTTTCCAATCGGCCAGAATTGACCTGCGGCACCTATTTTCATCAGTGCGCCATCGAGATGACCTGTCGCCAACTGGCGATGGCTGGGCGGTTTCTGGCCGGGGGGCACGGCGCGCCGCACATGATCTCGCCGCAGCGGGTTCGGCGGATCAATGCGCTTATGCTGACCTGTGGGCATTACGATGCGTCGGGCGATTTTGCCTACCGTGTCGGCCTGCCCGGCAAAAGCGGTGTCGGCGGCGGCATTCTGGTGATCGCGCCGGGGCGGGCCTCGATCGCGGTCTGGTCGCCCGGGCTTAACCGCCACGGAAATTCCCAGCTCGGCACGCTGGCGGTCGAACGGTTGGCACAGGCCACCGGCTGGTCGATTTTTGGCTAGCCCCGCTTAGTCGCGCAGCTCATCCGCACCGACACCCCAAATGTCGCTCTTGCGGGCCCAGCCCTTGTAGCCGCCCGCCGCAATGCGGCACCACTCTGGCAGGCATTTATCAAGATTGGCCACCACGCCCAGCTCCAGCTGGGCGGCAATTGGTGTGTCGGCCTCGGGCCGGACGTTCAAGGGCAGCATGTCGGAATCAACGATGACGGTGCGGTTGCCCGACAGCAGCGTGTAATGCACCCAGCCCCCGGCGCCGTCGCGGTCTTGCACGCGGCGCCAATGCCCATGTTCTGCTGTGACCACAAGTGGCATGTCGCGGCGGGTGAATATCCAGTCGATGCGGTGCGTCAGCGACGGACCGCGGCGCACATTGGCCTTGCTGGCTTTCAGGCTGACAAAACGCGGCAACGGCAGGTTGGTCACGGGGCCACGCCGCACCTCTGCATGGGCCGCGCCAACAAGGCACAGGACAACAAGAAAACTACATAGGAATTTGCCAGCGGCCTTCCGCCAACTTACTGATCCAGCCCGCCTGACCATCGCCCGAAACTTTCGCCTGCTAATAAAATTGCGCGGGGGTTCTTGTGCCCCGTCATTCTGTGAGGCACTGTGCCATCAAGAACCGGGTTTTGAAAGAACGGGGAGCCATAATATGCCAAAGCAACGTCTGAGTGTTGTTGTAACGCGACGGTTGCCAGAAGCGGTAGAAACCAGGCTATCCGAACTCTTTGACGTTGAGCTGCGCCCAGACAACGCGCCGATGCCGCAAGAGGCGCTGCATGCCGCATTGGCCAATGCTGATGTGCTGGTCACAACCTTGAATGACAACATTGATTCCGATGTTCTGCAGCACGCTGGACCGCGTCTCAAACTTATCGCCAATTACGGCGCTGGCGTGGATCATATCGATGTTGAGGCGGCGCGCGCCAAGGGCATTGCTGTGACCAACACGCCCGGTGTGATGACCGAAGACACCGCCGATATGGCCATGGCACTGATTCTGGCTGTGACTCGCCGCATTCCCGAAGGGCTTGCTCAGATGGAAAAGGGCAAATGGGAGGGCTGGTCGCCCAACGCCATGCTGGGCGGGCGCATTGGCGGCCGTCGCTTGGGCATTCTGGGCATGGGCCGCATTGGGCAGGCGGTGGCGCGCCGGGCCAAGGCCTTTGGCATGCAGGTGCATTATCACAACCGCCGTCGCCTGCACCCAGAGATCGAAGAACGCTATGAAGCCACCTATTGGCAGAGCCTGGATCAGATGATGGCGCGGATGGATGTGCTGTCGATCAACTGCCCGCATACGCCATCGACCTTTCATCTGGTGAACGCGCGCCGGCTTGCGCTGATGAAACCAAGCGCCGTGGTGATCAACACCTCGCGCGGCGAAGTGATCGACGAAACGGCGTTGGTGCAGGCCCTGCAATCAGGTGCCATCAACGGTGCGGGACTTGACGTCTATGAGGGCGGCGAAGAGGTCGGTGCCGCGTTGCGCACGCTTGGGAATGTGGTGCTTCTGCCCCATATGGGATCTGCGACCATCGAAGGCCGGATCGAAATGGGCGAAAAGGTCATGCTGAATATCAAGACCTTCGAAGATGGCCTGAGCCCGCCGGATCTGGTGCTGCCGGATATGATCTAAGCGGCCGAGGCCACCGCCAAGCGGCGGCGCTTGAGCGTCATATAGATACTGCCCATGACAATCAGGTTGATCAGCCCTGCGATCGCCGCATTGGTGTAGGTCCAGTAATACGCCCCTGTCAGGTCAAACAGCAGCCCCCCCTGCCAGCCCCCCAGCGCATGCCCCATCCAGGCAAAGGCCAATACGAACCCCGTGGCCGAGGCCCGCCGCGCCGCAGGCGTCAGCATGCGCACCGTGACCAGAACCCCTGTCATGACACCGCCGTAGCCAAAGCCATAGATCGGCGCATAGATCCAAAACGCCGTCATGCTGCCAAGCATGACAAACCCCAGCATAAAGACCGTCTGCCAGGCTGTGGCCGCCATCCAGGCCCGAATGGGTCCGATGATGTCAGAAAGCTTGCCAAAAAATACGCGTCCGAAAATTGCGGCCACTAGCATGATCAGCAGCGGCCCGCCCGCTTCGGCGGTGGCCCCGGTCACGCCCTGCACCAACGGCACCAGATGCATCAGCGGCACCGCCATGCCGGTGCAGCAGCCCAGAACCGCCAACGACAACGCAGGCAGCACGATCCGCGGTGAGAGCAGCGGCGCATCCTCCGACCCCATTGCCGGGCCACCAGCGGCCACAGGCGGCGCGCGCAAAAGCATGGCGAGCGGCACCAACGTCAGCGCCGAAAATAGCCCCAGCAGCCCAAAGGCAGACTGCCAGCCGTAGGCTTCGATCAAATGGCCGGACACAAAGGGCACCATCCCCTGCCCCAGCCCCTGCCCGGCTGAGGCGACTCCAATCGCCAGCCCGGCCCCGGTGCGGAACCAGCCGCCGACAAGCGCAATGACCGGCGCGAAGAGCGCGCCCCCGCCAATGGCACCGCCCAGAAAGAACAACAGGTAAAACTGCCACAGCGCCGTGGCCTGCGCCGCCAACAGTAAAACGGCCGAGAGCGTCACCGCACCAATCAGGCAGATGATGCGTGTCGCAATACGATCCGCCAGAAAACCCATCACAATGCCGCCCAGTGCGATTCCAATCAGGCCCAGCGAATTGATCGCCGCCACATCCGCGCGTTCCCATTCAAAGTAATTTTCAAGCGGCACCAGGAAACTGGACAGCCCATTGACCAAAGTGCCCATCGCAATGCCAAGCAGCAGCGCAGCGGCGCTGACAATCACCCAGCGATAGCGCGGTTCAGTGACCTGCTCCGGTGTTTGGCGCATTGGTTGAACGCTCATGCTGTCCCCTCCTGCTTTTGCGCTGGCATCATGCGCGCGGCAAAGACCGCAGCATAGCGTATTTCGCCGGAAAATGCGACGAAATGCAAAACGCCAGCCTTGATGAAGGCTGGCGTTCAAAGCGGGGTAAGGCGCGTGATTTACCCGATAGAATTGCGGATCGCGCGTATGTTGTCACCATAGGGGGCCGGATTGCTGACCGAGCCGCCTTTGAACACCGCCGAGCCTGCCACCAGAACATCCGCACCGGCAGCGGCCATCAAGGGGGCGGTTTCCGGGGTAATACCACCGTCAATCTCAATATGGATCGGACGATCGCCAATCATGGCGCGCAGTTTCTTGACCTTGTCGATCTGGCTGTGAATGAATTTCTGCCCACCGAAGCCCGGGTTCACTGTCATCACACAGATGAGGTCCACCATATCCAGCAGGTATTCGATATCTTCGACGCCGGTGCCCGGATTCAGCGCCAGCCCGGCCTTGCAGCCGGCTGCGCGAATGGCTTGCAGCGTGCGGTGAATATGCGGTCCAGCCTCAAGGTGGGCGGTCAGCACATCAGCCCCTGCATCGGCAAAGGCCTGAATATAGGGATCGACCGGCGCGATCATCAGGTGCACATCCATCACCGTATTGATGTGCTTGCGGATCGCCGCGCAAAGCGGCGGGCCAAAAGTCAGATTCGGCACGAAATGCCCATCCATCACATCCACATGGATCCAATCTGCTCCCTGCGCTTCGACGGCCTCAATTTCGGCACCAAAGTTGGCGAAGTCAGCAGACAGGATGGACGGGGCAATTTTCAGGCTGCGGTCAAAGCTCACGGTGGTCTCCTCAGGGCGTTGATTCGTTGCCGCAAAATGCGCTGAACGCCGCTGAAGTGCAACGCACAGCCCCCTCATGCCCATGAAATAAACAAGATCGGCGGTTTCAAGCGTGTTTGCGACAAATCAGGGCACAATTAATTTCCATTGTTACAATTTCGTTCCAAGCTTGGATCAGACTGAGACTGCCCGCCGCTGCAGGTCCAGATCACAGGCATGAGTGGCAAGATTTGGTCGCAAGATTGCAGGACCAGAAAGGAATTTTGCATGAATATACTTTTCGATCCCCTCGGAGCCACACTGGCAGGGTGGAAATTCTGGGGCAAATCCATCGAAACGCAGCTTCGGGTCAGCCGGATTTTCAGTCAGGCGCTGGTGCCTTCACTGTCAATGCCGATCGCGGTAGCGCCGCCATCCCCTGTCCGCCCGCCACGAGCAAAACGCGCCAAGGCGACCCCGAGCAAGGCGACTCCGAAAAAACGCAGCGCACGCGCATCAGCGGTGCCAAAGCCCGCGGCCAAGCCAGCTGCGAAACCTGCGGCGAAAGGCTCCGCAAAAACAACGACAGCATCCAAGCCCGCTGCAGCGGCCACACCGGCCCCGGTGTCAAAGGCCAAGCCAGCCCCGGTGACAAAGCCGAAAACAGAACCCGCCGCGCAGGCCCCCAAGCCCAAAGCCCCCGTGGTGGCAAAAGCCGCGCAGCCGACCCCAAAAGCAGAGATCACGCCACCCAAGAAAGCCAGCCCTGCAACAGCGACAACAGGCGGGCCATCAAAACCGGTCGCGCCCAAAGCCTCTGCGCCGGCCGGCAAGAAAACACGCGCGCCCTCCACGCCGCCCCCAATGCCCGAGAAGAAGCAGGGCTAAGCCTTGCACCATACGCAAGGCGGGCATTCCAAAGCGTCTGTAGTGCCGCCCGGTTGGCTTTGCTATCCATATCTCAGGGAGACATGATAGCATCAACGGAGCCGACCGATGACACAAGTAACGCTAAATGCCCGCCCAGAATTTTCTTTCCTGCGCAGCCTGACCAATGTTTTCGCCGCTATCGGTGATTTTCTGGTTCAACTGAGCGAAGCCAGCAACCGCGCCAAGCAGGTTCAATATCTGAACAGCCTGACCGACGAAGATCTGGCAAAACGTGGCCTGACCCGTGAAGACATTGTCCGCCACGTCTTTTCCGACAAATTGGGCATCTGATCCCAAGATCAGCTAGACCGGCACAAAACCTGTGGCGGTAAAAAAACAGGGCGCTCTGCAGCGCCCTTTTTTTGTTTTTGAAAGAATTGGGTGAGGACGCCGAGGCGTCACTCATCCTCCTCCACCATACGCACCGCCCCAAGCGAGGCGTTGGCGACATGGGCGGCATAGGCTTTCAGGGCCTTTGACACCGCGCGGGGGCGACCGATGGCTTTCCACGCTTTCTTGTCAGCCTGCGGATGGTTTGCGCGGCGCCGCGCGATCTCTTCGTCGCTGACCATAAGGTTGATCGAGCGGTTGGGGATGGAAATGGTGATTTTGTCGCCATCTTCCACCAGCGCGATCAGCCCCTTTTCCGCCGCTTCCGGGGAAACGTGCCCGATGGACAGACCTGCCGAACCACCAGAGAAACGACCGTCCGTCACCAGCGCGCAGGTTTTGTCGAGCCCTTTGGATTTCAGATAGGCCGTTGGATAGAGCATTTCTTGCATACCCGGGCCACCTTTGGGGCCTTCATAGCGCACGATCACAACCGAATGTTCTTTGACCTCGCCGCGCAGAATGCCGTTCATCGCATCGTCTTGCGATTCAAAGACTTTCGCGGTGCCTTCGAATTCATACATATCCTTGATCACGCCCGCGGTTTTCACGATGCAGCCCTGTTCTGCCAAGTTACCAAACAGAACGCAAAGCCCGCCTTCTTGCGAATAGGCGTGGGCGAAATCACGCACGCAGCCGTCTTCGGTGTCCAGATCCAGTTCGGTGTACATGCGGCTTTGGCTGAACGCCTTCGTGGTGCGCACCCCGCCCGGGGCGGCGATGTAAAGATCATGGGCTTCGTTGCCAGCGCTTGCGCGTCGCACATCCCATTTGTCGATGAACTCACCCACCGTCCGTTCATGGACGGTGGCGCAATCGCGGTGAATGCGGCCTTCGCGGTCCAATTCCCCCAGGATGCGGGCGATGCCGCCAGCGCGGTGCACGTCTTCCATGTGATATTTCGGCGTCGATGGGGCCACTTTGCACAGGTGGGGAATTTCACGGCTGAGGCGATCCATATCCGCCATGGTGAAATCAACATGCCCCTCGTGGGCAATGGCCAAAAGGTGCAGCACGGTATTGGTCGAGCCGCCCATCGCGATGTCCAGCATCATCGCGTTTTCAAACGCTTTGAAGTTGGCAATGCCACGCGGCAGCGCGGTTTCATCTTCCTGTTTGTACCAGCGTTCGCAAAGCTCAACGATTTTGTGGCCCGCTTCTTTGAACAGCGCCTCGCGTTTGGAATGTGTCGCCAACAGAGAGCCGTTACCCGGCAGCGCCAGACCCAGCGCTTCGGCCAGACAGTTCATCGAGTTGGCGGTGAACATCCCCGAGCAAGAGCCGCAGGTTGGGCAGGCAGAGCGCTCAAGTTTCGCCACTTCCTCTTCGGTG
Source organism: Cognatishimia sp. SS12 (assembly GCF_028369055.1). Taxonomy (GTDB): domain Bacteria; phylum Pseudomonadota; class Alphaproteobacteria; order Rhodobacterales; family Rhodobacteraceae; genus Cognatishimia. Next base: position 98,527 of record NZ_JAQNCZ010000003.1, read on the forward strand.
CGCTTTTCGTCGGTCGCGCCAACGATCGCGGTCACAAGGTCCGCCTTGGTTTCGCCATCTGACAGGATGACTTTGCCCGCTTCCATCGGGCCGCCGGACACAAAGATCGCCGGGATGTTCAGCCGCATGGCCGCCATCAGCATGCCGGGGGTGATCTTGTCGCAGTTGGAAATACAGACCAGCGCGTCAACGCAATGCGCATTGGCCATATATTCGACGCTGTCGGCAATCACCTCGCGCGAGGGCAGCGAATAAAGCATACCGTCGTGCCCCATGGCGATGCCGTCATCCACCGCAATGGTGTTCATTTCTTTGGCGACGCCGCCCGCTTTTTCAATCTCGCGTGCAACCAGCTGGCCCATGTCTTTCAGATGGACGTGACCGGGCACAAATTCGGTAAAGGAGTTGACCACCGCAATGATCGGCTTGCCAAAGTCGTCATCGCCCATGCCCGTTGCGCGCCACAGGGCGCGGGCTGCCGCCATGCGGCGACCAAATGTGGATGTCTTGGAACGAAGATCAGGCATGGTAAGACCCCTGTAGTGAATGGCGCGTTGCTGTGGCCCTTCCGGTGCCACCTGTGACGATGATTTGCAAGCGATATGGGACAGATTCTTGCGAATTGAAGGGGTTTTTCGCAAGAGAGTTGATCCGCGCGCGGTTTCGTGCCGGATCTACCAATCATGACAGCCCTATCGCGGCAGTTGACTTGCGGCACGTGCCAGCGCCTCGATGGCGTCCCAATCCCCGGCATTGACCAAATCATTGGGCGCGACCCAGCTGCCGCCAGCACAAACGACATTTGGCAGCGACAGATAGCTTTCTGCATTTTTCGGGCTGACGCCCCCGGTTGGGCAGAACGAAATCTGCGGAATGGGCGCGCCGATAGATTTGAGCGCGGGCGCACCGCCGTTGGCCTCGGCAGGGAAAAACTTCAGCATATCATAACCACGTTCCAGCAGACGCATCGCCTCAGACGAGGTGGCGGCCCCTGGCAACGTTGGCAAGCCTTCGGCTTCGCAGGCGTCCAGCAGCGTATCGGTCGCGCCGGGCGAAACCCCGAATTTCGCCCCTGCCGCTTTTGCGGCTTTCACATCCGCTGGCGTCAGCAGCGTGCCCGCGCCAACCACACCGCCTTCAACTTTCGCCATCTCGGCAATGACATCCAGCGCAACAGGCGTGCGCAAAGTCACTTCGAGCGCCGGAAGGCCGCCGCGCACCAAAGCCTCGGCCAAGGGACGGGCATGGGCGACATCATGCACCACCAAAACCGGCACAATCGGCGCCAACTGGCAGATCTCGCGGGTCGCAATACTGGCCTCTTGAGGGGATATCGACATTAAAATTCTCCGAAGACTGATGCGCCCGTGTCGGCGGAGCCAACAGCGGCGCGGAAAGATGAAAAGAGCTCACGACCGACCCCGGCCTGATTACCGGATAGATCGGCGGTGACGGGCGTGCGCGCGAGCACACCGTCGGTCAGGATATTCAGATCGCCGCTGACCGCATCGACACGCAAAAGGTCGCCGTCCTGCAGATAGGCGATCGGGCCGCCATCCAGCGCCTCTGGGCAGACATGGATAGCCGAAGGCACCTTGCCGGATGCCCCGGACATGCGCCCATCTGTCACCAGCGCCACCTTTTGCCCACGCCCCTGCATGATCTGCATGATCGGGGTCAGGCTGTGAAGTTCAGGCATGCCGTTGGCCTTTGGCCCCTGAAAGCGCACGACGATAATGACATCTCCGGTCAGCTCGCCTGCCTTGAACGCTGCCTTGACCTCTTCTTGATCATGGAACACCCGCACCGGGGCTTCGACCACACGGTGCTCTTCGGCGACGGCAGAGATTTTCATCACGCCCGTACCCAGGTTGCCCGACAGGCGCGAGAGACCGCCATTGGCTTGAAACGGCTCAGACAAGGGACGCACGATTTTGTCGTTCAGCGATACCTTGGTCCCGGCGCGCCATGTCAGGCCGTCGTCAGACAGGAAAGGCTCTGCGGTGTAATGTTCAAGGCCTTCGCCTGCGACGGTTTTGGTATCAGGGTGCAGCAGGCCACCATTCAGCAACTCGCCAATCATATACCCGAGCCCGCCCGCGGCGTGGAAATGGTTCACATCCGCAAGGCCATTTGGATAGACCCGCGCCAAAAGCGGCACCACCCCAGACAAATCAGCAAAATCTTCCCAGTCCAGCACAATACCGCCAGCGCGGGCCATCGCCAGCAAATGGATCAACAGGTTGGTGGAGCCGCCCGTGGCCATCAGCCCGACAATGCCGTTCACAAAGGCCTTTTCGTCCAGAATATCGCAGGTCGGCGTATAGTTATTGCCGAGGGCCGAGAGCGACAGCGCACGCCGCGCGCCTTCTGCGGTCAGCGCATCGCGCAGCTCGGTGTTGGGCGTCACAAAGCTGGATCCCGGCAGATGCAGCCCCATGAACTCCATCAGCATCTGATTGGTGTTCGCCGTGCCGTAGAATGTACAGGTGCCCGGGCCGTGATAGGCGGCCATTTCGGATTTCATCAGCGCATCCCGCCCCACTTCGCCCTTGGCGAACTGCTGACGGACCTTCGCTTTTTCATCGTTGGAAATGCCGCTGGTCATTGGGCCTGCCGGCACAAACACCGCAGGCAGATGCCCAAAGGCCTGCGCGCCGATCACCAAACCGGGGACGATCTTGTCGCACACGCCAAGAAAGACGGCTGCGTCAAAAGTGTTGTGGCTCAGCGCCACGCCCGTCGCCATGGCGATAACATCGCGGGAGAACAGGCTCAACTCCATGCCGGCTTCGCCCTGGGTCACACCATCACACATGGCAGGCACGCCGCCAGCCACCTGCGCTGTGCCCCCGACCGAGCGCGCCGCCTCGCGCAGCAGCGCGGGATAGCGTTCAAACGGTTGGTGCGCGGACAGCATGTCGTTATAGGCGGTGACAATCCCGAGGTTGCCAGCGTTTTCCGTCGCCAGCCGGTCCTGATCTTCGCCCGCGCCAGCATAGGCATGCGCCTGTCCGCTGCAGGACAGATGCGCCCGGCTTGGTCCTTTGTGGGTGGCTGCGGCCATACGCGCCAGATAGGCGCTGCGCGGCGTTTCGCTGCGCTTGATAATGCGCTCGGTTACGGATTGAATGGTGGCGTTCAAGGTCATCTTGGGTCGCTTTCTCTTTTCAGGTCCGTGGGTTAACCGATCGGGCGCCAGCGGCGCTCATCACGGTGCATCAGCAGCAGCGCATCTTCGGGGCCGGAGCCGCCAACGTCATAGGGCTGCGGTTTCAGGCGGCGTTCGGACCACCCTTCAATGATCGGGTCGGCCCAGGCCCAGGCGGCCTCGACCTCATCGCCGCGCATGAACAAAGTCTGATCGCCGCGGATCACATCCATGATCAGCCGCTCATAGGCGTCCTGCGGTTGCTCGGACCCTTTCAGACTGTCAGCAAAGGTCATGTCCAAGGACGCCTCGGTCAGGCGCATGCCCCCCGGCCCCGGGTCTTTGATCGTTGTATGCAGCGTCATGCCTTCGTCCGGTTGCAGACGGATCACCAGCACATTGCCCTGCGGCGTTTCCGTACCCGGGAAAATCATATGCGGCGGCGCGCGGAAGAACACAGCGATTTCCGACAGACGTTCGCGCAGGCATTTGCCGGTGCGCAGGTAGAATGGCGTGCCCGCCCAGCGCCAATTGGCGACATTCACCTTCATCGCGATAAAGCTTTCGGTGGCGCTGTCCGGGTTGCCGGCATGTTCCAGATAACCGGCCTGATCGCCAGACTTGCGATATTGTCCGCGCGCAATGTCGGACATGGGGACCGGCTCTAGCGCTTCGATCACTTTGACCTTCTCGTCGCGCACGGCGTTGGGCGTGAATTTTGACGGCGGCTCCATCGCGGTCAGGCACAAGAGCTGCATCAGGTGGTTTTGCACCATGTCGCGCATTGCGCCGGATTGGTCATAATATTCGCCGCGCCCGTCCACCGACAGGCTTTCTGAAACCGTGATCTGCACATGATCAATGTGCGATGCATTCCACAGCGGTTCAAACAGCGAATTGGCAAAGCGCAGCGCCATCAGGTTCTGCACGGTTTCTTTGCCCAGATAATGGTCAATGCGGTAAATCTGGTGCTCTTGGAAACAGGCGCGCAGCTCGGCATTCAGCTCTTTGGCGGAGGCCAGATCGTGACCAAAGGGCTTTTCCACCACAATGCGACTGTCGGGCGTGGCAATGCCGCGATCTTTCAAACGGCGCGCAATCGGGCCGAAGAAGCGCGGGGCAACAGACAGATAGAAGGCACGCACAGCATCGTCGCGGACCGCCGCTGTCAGGGCCTCCCAACCACGATCCCCTGCAGCATCCAGCGAGATATAATCCACCAAATCAAGAAAACCGGTCAGCGTGGCATCATCACCTGCCCCAGCCTCAAGCAGGCTTTGGCGCACGATGTCTTGAAACTCGGCGCGCGCATGTTCTGATCGCGAAACCCCGAGGATCTGACTGCTTTGATCAAATTGCCCCGCAACAAACCGGTGATACAGCCCCGGCCATATCTTGCGCCGGGCAAGGTCGCCCGTCGCGCCAAACAGCACCAGGTCAAAGGAATTAACCGGGATGACTCGTGAAACCATCGTTTCCTCCTAGATACGTCACCGACGTAGCGCAATAGATGAGGAAATCGCGCGCAAAACACAGAGAGGCCGCGCAGCGCTGCGCAACCAATCCAGAATGGCCATGTCTCTCCCCATCACAGCGCGCCGATCACGACTCGCGAATGATAGCGCTAACATAGCGTTATTTTACGATATCCACAAGGTATCCGATTTCGAATTTTCGGCACCGCAAATAAAAAGCGGCCTGCAGGGGCCGCTTTCGGAAAGCCAAGCGTCAGCGCGGTCAGTGGGTCCAGGGGGCGCGACGGTCGGTTGCGAAGTTTTCGCCATAGCCGCCCTTGCGGATCACAGGCTTGCGCTTGTTCGGTTCCGTCACCTGCGCCTGAATGCCATGTTCCTTTGCGTATTCCAGCGCCGCTTCTTTGCTGGAAAACCGTAGTTTGACCTGAGATTGCGTATCGTTTGAGCCGGTCCAGCCCATCAGGGGATCAATATCGCGTGCCGCCGCCTGCGCATATTCCAGCACCCAGGTTTTGGTCTTTGCAGTGCCCGAGGTCATGGCGTTTCGGGCAGGCTGATAAATTCGTGCGATCATCTCGAACTCCTAGAACTTTGGGCTTTATCTGAAATTTGCGCGCCAGCGGCAAGGGGGATTTGCCCAAACAGGCCGTGATTTTCCGCCAAATGCGGCATCCATGCCGTGGCTTTGGCGCACAAATGCGCTTTGCCGTTCCAGGCGGCAATGCGAAATCATATTCGGGAGACGTCAAGCGGTCTTGGTTGCCGATCAGCCCACGGGGAGCGAGGGGTATTTGTGGTCTTTTCAGCAACCAAGCGCTGCTTGCACCCTGAATATACGAATTATGTGAAACTCTTAGCAACCAAAGTTTGGAATAAAAATTCAATCCAATCCGGATTTCTTTCCAATTCTTTCACACCGCAGGTCTTTTGGTTTGGATTGAACGACTTAGGTTCATTATTTGATTGGGCGGTAAAACACCAATAAGTTGACTTAGCGTCACTTTCGGTAACTTCAGACCGGATCACAGGCTGCGACATTCTCGCGCACCCGCAGCAAATGCTACGAGATCAAGAGCCTGCGGAGGGATTCGATTCCCGCTAGCGCCCCGAAACCTGTACAGAGCCCCCTCAATCACACGCCGCCCGCATTGAGGGGTTGCAAGAGAACAAAAACAGATCAAATTATGGGGCAGCAAAGGAAACCGCATGTCTCAACCCAGCACCGATATTCAGATTCCAGCCAAACCAATCCCCGCCCGCGAAAAGCTGGAAGGCGGCAAGCGGTTTGTCATGAATACCGAGTTTACCCCCGCAGGCGATCAGCCCACCGCAATTGCTGAGCTGAGTGGCGGCATCAAGGACGGCGAACGCGATCAGGTGCTGCTTGGGGCGACGGGTACCGGCAAGACCTTTACCATGGCCAAGGTGATCGAAGAGACCCAGCGCCCCGCGATCATCCTCGCGCCCAACAAAACCCTCGCGGCGCAGCTTTACGGCGAATTCAAAGGCTTCTTTCCCGAAAACTCGGTCGAATATTTCGTGTCCTTCTATGACTATTACCAGCCCGAAGCCTACGTGCCGCGCAGCGACACCTATATTGAGAAAGAAAGCCAGATCAACGAACAGATCGACCGCATGCGCCATGCGGCCACCCGCTCCCTGCTGGAGCGGGATGATGTGATCATCGTGGCCTCTGTGTCCTGCATCTATGGCATCGGCTCTGTCGAGACATATTCGGCCATGACGCAGGATCTGGAAGCGGGCAAAGAGTATGACCAGCGCACCGTCATGGCCGACCTTGTGGCGCAGCAATACCGGCGCAATGATCAGGCATTTCAACGCGGCTCTTTCCGGGTGCGTGGCGACAGCCTCGAAATTTTCCCGGCCCACCTTGAGGATCGTGCCTGGCGGCTGTCATTCTTTGGCGAAGAGCTGGAAAGCATCACCGAATTTGATCCGCTGACGGGGGAGCGCACCGGGACATTCGACAAGATCCGCGTCTATGCTAATTCCCACTACGTCACGCCGAAACCAACGCTGCAGCAGGCCATTGTCAACATCAAGAACGAGCTGCGCATGCGGCTGGATCAACTGGTCTCAGACGGCAAACTGCTGGAAGCGCAACGACTGGAGCAGCGGACAAATTTCGATCTTGAGATGCTGGAAGCGCAAGGTTTTTGCAACGGTATCGAAAACTATTCGCGGTATCTGACGGGCCGTGCCCCGGGGGAGCCGCCCCCCACCCTGTTTGAATTCATCCCCGACAATGCGATTGTCTTTGCAGATGAAAGCCATGTGTCCGTGCCCCAAATCGGCGCGATGTACAAAGGCGACCACCGACGCAAATTCACCCTAGCGGAACATGGCTTCCGCCTGCCCTCCTGCATGGACAACCGCCCGCTGAAGTTTGAGGAATGGGACGCCATGCGCCCGCAGTCGATCTTTGTGTCGGCCACCCCCGCCGCTTGGGAGCTTGAGCAATCTGGCGGCGTGTTCACCGAACAGGTCATTCGCCCCACCGGCCTTTTGGACCCTGAGGTCGAAATCCGTCCGGTCGAGATGCAGGTCGATGACCTGCTGGATGAAATCCGCAAGGTCAGCGCCAATGGCTTCCGCACCTTGGTGACAACACTCACCAAGCGTATGGCCGAGGATCTGACCGAATATCTGCACGAACAGGGCATCAAAGTGCGCTATATGCACAGCGATATCGACACGCTCGAACGGATCGAAATCCTGCGCGATCTGCGCCTAGGGGCGTTTGATGTGCTGATCGGCATCAACCTTTTGCGCGAAGGGCTCGACATCCCGGAATGTGGTCTGGTGGCTATTTTGGACGCGGACAAAGAAGGCTTCTTGCGGTCCGAAACCTCACTTGTGCAAACCATTGGCCGCGCCGCGCGCAACGCCGAGGGGCGCGTGATCATGTATGCCGACCGCATGACCGGCAGCATGGAGCGCGCGCTGAGAGAGACCGACCGCCGGCGCACCAAGCAGATTGCTTACAACGAAGCGCATGGCATCACCCCCGCGACTGTCAAAAAGAACGTCGAAGATGTGCTTTCTGGTCTGTATCAAGGCGACACTGATATGTCGCGCGTCACCGCCACAATCGACAAACCCATGCACGGTGCCAACCTTGAGGCGCACCTGAACGGGCTGCGTGAAGACATGCGCAAAGCCGCTGAGAACCTTGAGTTTGAAGAAGCCGCCCGTCTGCGCGATGAGGTCAAGCGACTGGAAGCGGTGGATCTTGTTGTCGCCGATGATCCACTGGCGCGGCAATCGGCGGTCGATATGGCCGTGGACAGCGCCACGAAACCCAAGGGCCGCTCCACAGCCGGTCGGCCAGGGCAGCGTGGCGGCAACGTACGCCGCCGCCGCAGTTAGATCGGAAAGCGATCAGCGCACCAGATGCACGGCGCAGCGCCCGTGACGCAGCACCTGCGCCGCGGTGGAGCCCAGCAGCTCTTCTTGCGGGCCCGCCCGGTGTGACGCCATGACGATGCAATCCACATTGTGCTCTTTGGCCCAATTCAGAATGCTGCGCCCCGGCTGCCCCTCCAGCACGATCCCCTTGGCGTTCGGCAGACCGCGCGCCATATCGGTCATCGCGGCCTCAATCGTGTCCTGGGCATCATGTCGGTAGCCCGCGGGCAGGTAACTGCTGGCATATTTGGGGATGGGTGCCATCACATGCAGCAAGGTCACAACCGTCTCAGCATGCGCCAAGGCCGCGGCGGCCCGCAGAACATCATCCGTGTTCTTATCCTCGTCAAACGAGAGCGGGATCAGAATGCGATCATACATGGGCGTGGCTAGAAGGTCGCGGCGACGTCATACATCACCGGTTCAAAGGTCTTGCACATCTCATTGAACCGCCGATTCCGTTCGCGCATTTCAGGGGTGCGCAGCATGGCTTGGAAATCTTCCCGTTTGGCCCATTGCGAATAATTGGCGATACGTGTCTGGGCGTCATTCACATGGATGCCAGCCGCAATGAACCCCGGCTGGTTGGAGATGAACAAATCATAGGCCTCCGTCAGCGCATCCACCAGGTCCTGACAGGTTCCAGGCGTGACCTCAAATGTGGTGATAACCGTCTGACGCAATTCGCCTTTTCGAATGGTTGGCATATGTTCCTCCCTGACTTTTCCTCAGCTTAACGCTGTTGCACGGGCAAGCGCTATCGAAATTTCTCCGAAACGGACTTTGCCCGCAACCAGAATTCCCGTATTCCGGGAGTATCGATATATTTTAATAGCTTATTGGACGATTTATGCGTTGGCTCAGCCTTATTATTGCAACCTGTCTTGCCACCCCGATTGCAGCGAACCCCTGGCTGCGCGATGAGGGCAGCAGCTTTCTGTCCCTTGAGGACACCAGCCGCTATAGCGAAAGCGGCACCTTGCAGGACCGCTATTCAAGCGTCTTTTTCGAATATGGGCTGTCGCGCGACACCACCCTGATATTCCACGCCGGGATTGACCGCAGCGACAACATCGATGCCGTCGTCAGCCTAAAACGCAGTCTCTTCGCCACCGAGGGCGGGCCCCGTGCCTCCTATGAACTGGGCATTGGGCAACGCGATGTGTCCGGGCAGGCCCGTGCCTTTGTGCGCGCGGGGGCGGCGATCGGCAGCGGCATTTCGTTTGGGGCGCGCAGCGGTTGGGTCAGCCTGATGGGCTATCATGATTTTCAAGACGTCGGCAGCACCAGCAAGGTCGAAGCGACGCTGGGGCTAAATGGCACGGGCGGCTGGAAATACATCCTGCAAGCCACGGCCGACAAACTCGATGGCCGCGATTGGCAGGGTCGTCTTGCGCCAAGCATTGCGATCCCGCTCAGCGCAGAGACCCATCTGCTGGTCGGTCTTTACACCGAAAGTCGCGCGCCAGCGGATATCGGCCTAAAAGTCGGCGTTTGGCAGGAATTCTAAGGCCAGCCAGCCGTTTGAACCCCACTTTGAAAAATCGCGAATCTCTGGCATAATTGCGCGTATAAACACACGCGCAAAGCGCGGACATGCATAAGAGGCTCGAGATGAAACCACTCATTCTGAGTATGGCACTGGCGGTTGCGCTGGTCCCGTTACAGGCAGAGATCACCCAGGCAGGCCCTATTTCTACCGCCTGCATCAAATCAGATCGCAAAGCCGTATCCCGGCGGCTGTGCAATTGCTTGCAAAGCGTCGCGAACAGCGAATTGTCGCGCTCTGATCAACGCATTGCGGCAAGCTTTTTCAAAGACCCGCACAAGGCGCAGGAAATTCGTCAATCTGATCGCCGCACCCATGAGAAGTTCTGGTTGCGCTACAAGGGGTACGGGCAGACCGTGGCCGCCGCCTGCACGCAGCGTAGCTGATCGCCCTCACAGGCATTTTGCCAAACGGATCTCGGCGCTGCGGGCGTGGCCTTCCATGCCCTCCAGCCGCGAGATGGCCGCCGAGACGCGCGCCAAATCCGGCAGCGCTTCGGTCTCGACCCGCTGCCATGTGACGGTTTTCAGAAACTTGTGCACCGACAGCCCCCCGGTATAGCGCGCCGCGCGGCTGGTCGGCAGCACATGGTTGGGACCGCTGGCTTTGTCGCCGAATGGCACGGTGGTTTCCTGCCCCAAGAATAACGACCCATAGGCCTGCAGGCGTGCCAGCCACCAAGGCAAGTCTGCGGCCTGCACATGCAGATGCTCTGGCGCATATTCATCCGCCACTTGCGCCATATCTTCACGATCAGAACAGATTATGACCTCGCCCAGCGCCGACCAGGCCTGATGGGCTGCGGATTTGTTCGGCTCTGGCAGGCTGGCAATGAACCCCGGGATCAGGCGCAGCACCTCTTCGGCCAGCGGCCGGTGCGTGGTCGCCAGCCAAACGGGCGAATTGTGCCCATGTTCCGCCTGCCCAATCAGATCCAGCGCCACCATTTCCGCATCCGCTGTGTCATCGGCCAAGATCAGGCTGTCCGTCGGCCCGGCAAACATGTCGATACCGACCGGCCCAAAGAGCTGCCGCTTGGCTTCGGCCACAAATTGATTGCCCGGCCCCACCAGAATATCCGCCGGCATCGCCCCAAATAGCCCCCCTGACATGGCGGCTACGGCCTGCACCCCGCCCAGCGCCCAAACCCGATCAGCGCCTGCCAAGTGCATGGCGAACAAGATCGCGTCCGGTATGCCCTGCCCGGGGCGGGGCGGCGAACAGGCGGTGATATCGCTGACACCTGCGACCTTGGCCGTGGTGATCGACATCAGCGCGCTGGCCACATGAGAATACCGCCCCCCCGGGACATAACAGCCTGCTGCCTTCATGGGGATCACCCGCTGCCCGGTAAAAAGCCCCGGGCGCAGCTCGCATTCAAATTCCTGAACCGAGCCGCGCTGCGCCTCGGCAAAGGCGCGGATATTGCCATGGGCATAGCGGATGTCATCCTTCACCTCGGGCGGCAGCCGCGCGGCCGCTGCCGCCAGCGCATCCGGACCGACGATGATGTCCCCCTGCCACCCGTCCAGCTCACGCGAGAAAGCGCGGACCGCCTCTTCGCCTTCTGCCGTGATACGCGCCAGCATCGCGCTGACAATCTTGCCGGTTTCTTGTTTCTCCAGGGGCGGCAGCCCTACGGATTTTTTCAGATACTCACGTGTCATCGGGACCCTCCGCTGTTTTGAATCACTTGAGGTTCCGGTTGGCGCAAAGAATGGCTATATTCACAAAAGGCAAATCTAGGATGGACAGTGCCATGTTGAGCAAAGGCGTGACCCTGCGCGGGCTTGAAGTGTTTGAGGCGCTGGCATCCAGCGGTTCCGTGGCGCTGACCGCGACAGCAACAGGGCTGAGCCAACCGGCGGTCAGCCAGCAGTTGCGCAACCTTGAAACCGCGCTTGGCGTGGACTTGATCGATCACGGCAAACGTCCGATGCAGCTGACAGCGGCCGGACGCAGCTTTCTGGCGCGCACCACCTCTGTGCTGTCCGAATTGCGTCTGGCGCAATCTGAACTCACGGTGATGGATCTGGGGCACCTCAGCAATCTGTCGATTGGGATCATTGACGATTTTGACAATGACCTGACGCCGCGCCTTGTCACCACCCTGGCGGAAAACATGCAAAACTGCCGGTTCAAGATGATCACGGCAAGCAGTATCGATATCACCGCCGACATGAAGGCCAAACGCCTGCACTTGGGCATTTCGGCCAGCAGCGGCGAAGTGCTGGATGGCGTGGTGGAGCATCCTTTGGTGCGCGACCCCTTCATCCTCGTCACCCCAAGTGAGCATACACCGCGCGGCGGGGATCTGCGCGAGGCGATGCGCACGCTGCCGTTTCTGCGGTACGAACGCAGTCAATTGATTTCGCGCCAGATCGAAGCGCATCTGTCGCGGATGAAACTCGACATTCCGGAGCGGTTTGAGATCGGCAGCCACCTGGCCCTGATGGCCTGCGTGGCGCGCGGCATCGGCTGGGCGATCACCACGCCCCTTGGCTTTATGCGCGCAACCCGCTTTCACGATCAGGTGGCGGCCCACCCGCTGCCATTTGCACATTTTTCGCGGCAGATATCGCTTTACGCCAGCATGGACTGGACTGATCAAGTCCCGCGCGACGTGGCGCAAACCGTGCGCCATCTGGTGCAGGACAACATCATCACACCTGCGCTGCGCGGCCATCCATTCCTTGAAGGGGAATTGACGGTGCTGACGGGATGACCCCTGAATGTAAAGGCATAGATCCGGCACGGTGAACACTTTCGATTGACCCGAGCCATAGCGCCAGAGGCCGAGGCTTTGGGCAAGTGTGTAGCACTGCCATTCCGAAAGTTCAGTCGGGAGTTTTGGAAAATCTTAATCTAGCTTGTCCCGCGACTGCGCGTTTAGCGCCTCAGTCAGGCCCTTGGCGCAGGCGTCGATCAGATCAAGCGCCCCATCAAAGTCGCGCGTATAATAGGGATCAGGGACTTCGGATGCCCCCAAATCAGGCGCGTAATCGGTAAAAAGGCGCACGGATGTTTCATTGCCCCGCGGGCGCTGCGCCTCGATATCTTCAAGGTTGTTGGCGTCCATGGCGATGATCAGATCAAAGGCTTCAAAATCACCGCGCCCAAATTGCCGCGCGCGCAAATCGCCCAGCGCAATCCCCCGCTGGGCCGCCGCGGCCTGCATTGGTCCATAAGGCGGTTTACCAACATGCCAGCCTGCGGTGCCCGCGCTGTCAACCGTCGCGCCCGACATCATGCGAAACACGCCCTCGGCGGCGGGGCTGCGACAGATATTTCCAAGGCAAACAAACAGAACCTTCACGACGTGCTCCTTTGGTTAGATGCCTCATGTGTAGCGGTGCCGGGTCGCCAAACGCAACGGTGCGGCTCTTGCAACGCAAGCTCCGGGGGCAGGTCCAGCCTTTGAACCTGCCCCGTTAGAGGTTGTTTAATGATGCTTGTGTTTGCCAGTTGCCGCGGCGTCCCCTTGGCCGCCGGAATGATCGTGGCCGCCTTGCGTCATGGCCCCTGCGGCACGGCTGTTGTCCACCGGCACCTCAATGGTGATTTCACCGGCGTGTTCAAAGACCAGCACCAGCGGCACGGTGTCCCCTTCGGTCAGCGATCGGGTCAGCCCCATGAACATCACGTGGTCTCCGCCCCGCGCCAGGTCGTGGCTTGCTCCCGCCGGAATGGCAAAGCCTTCTTCCACGTGTCGCATCTTCATCACCCCATCGCCCATGTCCTCATGGGTATGCAGTTCTGTGCGCGCAGCGATATCTGAATGCACCGACAGTAGCTGATCCCTGTCGGTGCCCATATTGTGCAGCTCCATAAAGGCAGCGCCGGATTTTGCGGCTTTGGTGGCGACGCGCAGATAGGCGTCTTTGATCATGATTTCGCCCTCAGCCAAGGCAGGGGCGGCCAGCGCAGCAATCAGGCTGCTGGCCAGAGTTATGGATTTAATGGTCATCGTTAGCTCCAGTATATGTTTGAACGTTGTCTTGATCTGGTCAGGACAACACTGGAGGTCCGCGCGCTGAGGCTGCGAAAGCAACGCGCTCTGCAGGCGCTTGGGTGAACAGAGCGGGGCGAAACGGTGCAGCCGGGGCCTGCCAGCTGGGCAGATCGACATCCGCAATCACGCCCTGCATCAGCATCAACGAAAATTCCGGGCAGATATGCGGCGCGCCTGTTGGCTGGCCATTGGCGTCAACCGGCACCATATCCGGGCCCGTGCCGGTGCAAAGCTCCATATACCCGACAGCCGTCGGCATGCCGCGCGCCACAGCCATGCCCTGCCCGGTCAAGAGCAGCACCGCCACCAGGCCATAGGCAATATATCGGCGCAACATGGTCATGCAGGTGCCATACCCCGGGCGGCCTGATTTGGAAAGGCGACAAAAAAACGCCCCGGTCTGGGTATCAGACCGAGGCGCATTCACTGTCCAGTAGACCAAAAAGCTTAGGCTTGTGCTGCCTGAGCTTTTGCGATCTCTTTTTTGACTTTCAGCGCGTTGGCAGAAAGCTCAACATCCTTGGCTTTTGCCAGGAATGCGTCCAGGCCACCGCGGTGGTCAACGGAACGCAGAGCAGATGCCGAAATGCGCAGCTTTACACCGCGACCCAGAGTTTCGGATTGCAGTGTCACATCGTTCAGGTTCGGCAGGAAACGACGCTTGGTTTTGTTGTTGGCGTGGCTGACATTGTTGCCAGTCATCGGGCCTTTTCCGGTCAATTCGCAACGGCGCGACATAGGATCATCCTCGTTTTACGGTCATCGGGGATAACGGCCCCGCTAAAGCAAACGGGCGCTGCCAAGGGCAACACCCAGAATTTCGTTGGGCGTCTTTAGGCCTGAATTCGGCGGGCGTCAAGTGATTCACCCAAAGGAAATGACTTTCTGCAGACAAAGACAGCAATTCCGCCGCCGCGTGGCAATTTGCCCCGGCGTCACCCCCGCGCGGAGAGCTTGAGCGCAGACAAGATGTCCTGCGCCGCCGAACTGGGCGAGAGCTGCCCGGCAGCCACTTTATCCGCCAGACTGGCAATCTGGGCCTTGATCGGGGCGGCATCAAGCTGCGCCAGCAGCCCCTGGCGCAGCTCCTCTTCAAACCAGAATTGGGCCTGCGCGGCGCGGCGACTGTTCCAATGGCCATTTTCTTGCCGCCAGGACTTCAAAGCCTGCATATCCTCCCAAGCAGCTTGCAGCCCCTCATGCTCCAGCGCGGAAACGGTCATGGCCTTTGGAAAGCCTTGCGGGTCCTGCGGCCGTTTTCGGAGCAAGCGCAGCGCCCCGGCGTAATCGGCGCAGGTTCGGGTGGCGGTCGCCTTCAGGTCACCATCGGCCTTGTTGACCAGAATCATATCCGCCATTTCCATGATGCCGCGCTTGACGCCCTGCAATTCGTCCCCACCCGCCGGGGCCAGCAACAACAGAAACAGATCAGACATTTGCGACACCACGGTTTCCGATTGGCCAACCCCCACGGTTTCAATCAGAACAATGTCAAATCCAGCCGCCTCGCAAAGCGCGACTGCCTCGCGGGTGCGCCGTGCCACGCCGCCCAAATGCGATTGGCTGGGGGAAGGGCGAATAAACGCCGCCCTTTCGCGTGTCAGTCGCTCCATCCGGGTTTTATCCCCTAGGATCGAACCGCCGGAGCGCGCTGAGGAGGGGTCAACCGCCAGAACAGCAACCCGTTTGCCCTGCCCGATCAGGAACATGCCAAAGCTTTCGATAAAGGTCGATTTACCGACCCCCGGCGTGCCCGAGAGGCCAATGCGCAAAGCTTTGTGGGGCTGACCCGACAGACTGTCCAGCAGCTCGGTGGCCATGGCGCGGTGATCGGCGCGCCCGCTTTCCACCAGCGTGATTGCCCGCGCCAGCGCGCGGCGGTCCTGCCCGATCAGTTTTTCACGCAGTGCGGCGATATCCATAGCGTTCCTTCCGGCATTTGGCCGCAATGGCCCCAACGTGTTTCGTTTCTTGCCCCGCGTTGCCCCGGTTTGTCCAGAGCAACCGCTGGCTCTGCGCGGGCATATACCTGTCGTGACGCGCGGTTGCCTGCCGTCGAATGGCGCTTGTCCCGCCCCCCTGCATGGCCGATAAACCGCCTATGAGCGCCCTGCCAATCCACTCCGCCCTCCCCGAATTTATTGCCGCGCTGCAAAGCCACGGCCGCGCCGTTCTGCAAGCGCCACCAGGCGCGGGCAAGACCACCGTCGTGCCGCTCGCAATGCTTGAGGCAGGCGTGACCACCGGCAAGATTCTCATGCTGGAGCCACGCCGCCTTGCCGCGCGCGCTGCGGCAGAGCGTATGGCCAGCACTTTGGGCGAAACGGTGGGCCAGAGCGTTGGCTACCGCATTCGGGGCGACAGCAAGACCAGCGCGGCCACCCGTATTGAGGTCGTGACCGAGGGCATCTTGACCCGCATGATCCAGTCCGACCCCGAACTGACCGGCATTGGCGCGGTGCTGTTTGACGAATTCCACGAACGCTCGCTCAATGCAGATCTCGGCCTTGCGCTGTGCCTTGAGATTGCCGATGCCCTGCGTGATGATCTGATCTTGGTGGCCATGTCCGCCACCTTGGATGCCGCGCCAGTGGCCGCGCTGATGGGCGATGTGCCGGTTGTCACCTCAGAGGGGCGTAGCTATCCGGTTGAGGTGAAGTGGCTCGATAAGCCCACGCCGAAAGACCAGCGACTTGAAACCGCCTGCGCCGCGCTGATTGAGCAAGCCATCGGCGAAACCGAAGGCGGCATATTGGTGTTCCTGCCCGGCGAAGGCGAAATTCGCCGCACCGCTGCGCAAGTGACCCTGCCGGCCGATGTGACACTCCACACCCTATATGGGGCCATGGATTTCAAGGCGCAGCGCGCGGCGATCCAGCCCGCGCAATCCGGGCGCAAACTGGTGCTCGCAACCTCGATTGCCGAAACCTCGCTGACCATTCAGGACGTGCGGGTCGTGGTTGATGCCGGGCGCGCGCGGCGGGCGCGGTTTGATCCCGGCTCTGGCATGTCGCGGCTTGTGACCGAAAAAGTAACGCGTGCCGAAGCCACCCAACGGCAAGGGCGCGCCGGGCGCGTGGCCCCTGGCGTCTGCTATCGGCTCTGGACACGCGGCGAAGAAGGCGCACTTGCCGCCTTTCCGCCTGCCGAGATCGAAGCCGCCGACCTCGCCGGGCTCGCGCTAGAACTGGCGCTCTGGGGCGCACAGGCGCAGGATCTGCCGTTGCTCACGCCGCCGCCGTCCGGCACATGGGCCGAGGCGCGCGCCTTGCTCGGCATGTTGGGGGCGCTGGATGACAGCGGCATCATCACCGCCCATGGGCGCGCAATTGCCCGCCATCCGCTGCACCCGCGGCTGGCGCATATGCTGACCCTCGCAGGCAAGGCCGGCGCGCCGCTGGCGGCGCTGCTGGCGGGACGCGACCCGCTGCCGCGCAGCGCGCCTCTTGATCTCACCTTGCGGATTGAGGCGCTGCGCGACCCCAAACGCTTTGCCGAGAGCCGCCCCTATGCGCCCAATCGCGGCGCGCTGGCCACTTTGCGCGAAGAGGCCAAGCGCCTCGCGCGGATGGTGCCAGACCGGCCCGCCCTGAGCCTCGCGGAAATGGCGGCACTGGCCTACCCGGACCGGATTGGCCTGCACCGCAAAGGCGATGCGCCGCGCTTTGTTCTGTCCGGTGGCAAGGGGGCTGTGTTGCCCGAGGGCGACCCTTTGGGCAGCAGTCGCCTCATCGTGGCCACCGATCTGGATGGCAACCCGCGCGAGGCGCGCGTGCGTCAGGCCATAGCGCTCAGTGATGCGGAATTGCGTGGGCTGTTCGCCGATCAGATCCACTGGCAGCAGAATTGTCACTGGTCCAAACGCGAGGGGCGCGTTTTGACCCGCCGTCAGGAGGTGTTTGGAGCGCTGGTGCTGGAAGATCGCATCTGGAAAGACGCCCCGCATGAGGCCATCGCCACAGCCATGCTCGATGGCGTGCGCGAGATTGGCCTGTTGCCAAGCGCCGCCGCCAACCGGCTGCGCGCTCGCGTGGCGCTCGCGCGCGACGCCGGACATGATCTGCCAGATATGTCGGATGCTGCCCTTATGGAGACGCTGGAAAGCTGGCTTTTGCCGCATCTTGCTGGCGTCAAAACCGCAGAGGCCTGGCGCAAATTTGATATCCATGATGCCTTGCGCGCCATGCTGGACTGGCCGCAAACGCAGCTGCTGGACAAGATTGCCCCGGCGCATTTCACGACGCCCCTGGGCCGGCAGATCCCGGTGGATTACGCCGGCGAAGCCCCGGAAATCACCCTGCGTCTGCAGGAAATGTTCGGTCAGAAAACCCACCCAATGATTGGCAAGACGCCCCTTAAGGTCACGCTTCTCTCGCCTGCGCAGCGCCCGGTGCAGACCACCATGGACATTCCCGGCTTTTGGGCCAGCAGCTATGCAGATGTGCGCAAGGACATGCGTGGTCGCTACCCCAAACACCCCTGGCCCGAAGACCCGACCGAGGCCGACCCGACGCTCAGGACCAAACGCAGATCATGAAGGCCGCGCCCGTCGAGGCGCGCCCCCTTTCGTCAAAACTGCGTCAGCGCGCTTAAACGCCCAAGCACCAGCGCATGACCGCTTTCTGGGCGTGCAGGCGGTTTTCGGCCTCGTCAAAAATCACCGAATGCTTGCCATCCATCACAGCGCTGGTGGCCTCTTCGTCGCGGTGCGCGGGCAGGCAATGCATAAACAGCGCATCCGGTTTGGCATGGGCCATCAAGTCATCATTCACCTGATAAGGGCGCAGCTGATTGTGCCGGCGTTCGCGCGCGGATTGCGGATCATGCATCGACACCCAAGTGTCCGTCACCACCAAATCTGCCCCCTGCACCGCTTTGACCGGGTCCCGCTCGATCAGCACATTGCTGCCTTTGCTGCGCGCCAGATCAACGAATTCTTGTTCCGGGTCCAGCTGCGCCGGGCCGGTGAACGTCAAGTCAAAGCCGAACTGCCCCGCCGCATGGGCAAAGCTGGCAAAAACGTTATTGCCATCGCCGGACCAGACAACTTTTTTGCCCGCGATCGGGCCACGGTGCTCTTCAAAGGTTTGGATATCGGCCATGATCTGGCAGGGGTGCGTGCGGTCGGTCAGCCCGTTGATCACCGGCACATCGGCGTATTCGGCCAGTTCTAGCAGCGTCTGTTCCTCGAAGGTGCGGATCATGATCAGATCGACATAGCGGCTAAGCACCCGCGCCGTATCCGCGATGGTTTCGCCATGGCCCAGCTGCATCTCTTTACCTGACAGCACCATGGTCTGCCCGCCCATTTGACGGACGCCGACATCAAAGGACACCCGCGTGCGGGTCGAGGGTTTTTCAAAGATCAGCGCCACCATGTGGTTTTTCAGCGGCTGATCGTCATCCAGCGCACCGCGCAGTTTGCCCGCACGCGCGGCCTTCATCGATTTGGCGGTGTCGATGATGTTGCGCAGCTCTGCCGGATCGGTTTTGTGAATGTCGAGAAAATGGGTCATTGCGCCGTCCTTATGTCTGGCTTTGCACTGCGTCAGCCGCAGCGCTGAGCCGCGCGATGGCTTCGTTGATATCATCGTCACTGATGTTGAGCGGGGGCAAGAGGCGGATCACATTGTCTGCCGCTGGCACGGTGATCAGAAGCTGATCATAGGCGGCCTGCAAAACGTCGGTATTGGCGGCAGTGCATTTCAGCCCCAGCATCAGGCCGGTGCCACGCACGCTTTCAAACACGTCAGGATATCCGGCAACCAGACCCTCAAGTTTTTGCCGCAAGAGCCCCGCCTTGCGGTTCACCTCGGCCAGAAACTCGGGCGCAGCAACAATGTCCAGCACAGCGCCGCCCACGGCGCAGGCCAAGGGGTTGCCGCCATAGGTCGAGCCGTGGGTCCCGGCGGTCATGCCGCTGGCCGCCTCTTCCGTGGCCAGCACAGCGCCCAGAGGGAAGCCGCCGCCAATGCCCTTGGCAACCATCATGATATCCGGGCGGATCCCGGCCCACTCATGCGCGAAAAGCTTGCCGGTGCGTCCCACACCACATTGGACCTCATCCAAGATCAAGAGAATACCGGCGGCATCGCAAATCTCGCGCACCGCCTTCAGATCGGCATCAGCCATCGGGCGAATGCCGCCTTCGCCCTGCACCGGCTCAAGAATAACAGCGCCAGTGGTCTCGGTGATGGCCGCTTGTAGCGCAGCCAAATCGCCCCACGGCACATGTTTGAATCCCGGCATCAGCGGACCAAACCCGTGGGTCATTTTTTCATTGCCTGCCGCCGCGATGCCCGCGGTGGAACGGCCATGAAACGCGCCTTCAAATCCGATGATCTCGGTTTTGGCAGGCTCGCCTTTTTCAAACCAGTATTTCCGCGCCATTTTCACGGCCAACTCACAGCATTCTGTCCCGGAGTTGGTGAAAAACACCGTGTCGGCAAAGGTTTCGCTGACCAGTTTGTCTGCCAACTTTTGCTGCTGCGGAATTTCATAGAGGTTTGAGACATGCCAAAGGTTTTGCGCCTGATCTGTCAGCGCAGTGACCAGCGCAGGGTGGGCATGACCCAGCACATTCACCGCAATCCCGGCCCCCAGATCCAGAAAACGTCGGCCGTCCTTCTCAATCATCCAGCTGCCTTCGCCCTTTTCAAAGGCAAGCGGTGCGCGATTGTAGGTTGGGAGAACTGAGGAAATCATAGTCCGGTCCTTATAGTTAAGCCCTTGGCGTGCAATACGGGGGCAGACGTGTCAATAACGGAAAGTCGAAATGCAGATGCGCCGCACAATTTTTGGCAAATTTTGCTATGCTATGGCGCAACAAAGGTGTCGGCCTGCAAGGGCAGGCAGCGCGTCAGCGTCGGAGTCGTCGGACTCGGCTCAGGTGCAATGTGCATTTCATGAGCGAGGGCATAGTGGCTTGCGCGCGGAAAAGAAAGTGATTTCTGCGCTGACACTCAGGGTTTCAACCGATAGCCACTGCGCAGCATGGCCCAGGCGATGCCCATGGTCAGCGCAACGCAGGCCGTCACGACGAGGAGCCCCAGCGCCGGGTTGCCATCTGATTGCCCCAGATACCCAAAGCGCGCGCCATCAATCAGATAGAAAAACGGGTTGAGCGCGGACAGGCTCTGCAACATTGGCGGCAGGGCCGTGACCGAATAAAACGTCCCTGACAGAAAGGCGAGCGGCGTGACAATGAAATTGGTGATGGCCGCCATCTGATCAAATTTATTGGAAAATATCCCGGCAATCAGACCGATGCCGCCCAAAAGCGCACTGCCCAGCACCACAAAAGCCAACACCAGAAACGGGTGCGCCATGCCCATCCCCAAAAACACATAGAGCCCCAAGGCAATACCTGCGGCGACCAAAACACCGCGCGCGACGCCCCCAATGACAAACCCCACCACGGTTTCCATCGGCGACAGCGGCGGCATCAACGTATCAACGATATTGCCCTGTACCTTGGACACGAGCATCGAGGAGGAGGTATTGGCAAAAGCGTTCTGAATGACGGTCATCGTCAGAATGCCCGGCGCGAGAAATTCGATGAATGGCATGCCCATCACATCGCCCCGCGTCGGCCCAATCGCGATATTGAAGATCGCCAGAAACAGCCCTGCCGTCACCAGCGGGGCAAGCAGGGTCTGCATCCAGACCGCCATAAACCGGCCGACTTCGCGCTCAATCAGGGTCAAAAGCCCCAAACCGTTGATCAAACCAAAGCGTCTGACACCCAATTCCCGAGAATTCATCGCGCACGGCCCCCACTGATGTGATTCTGCGCCTTGTAACTCACGTTGGGGTGTTTAAAATAGGGGACTGATCAAGAAATGCAGAAGCGGACCCACGGGCCGCTTCTTTTGCCAAGGAAATATTGATGTCCTGGACCGACGAGCGCGTTGAGCTGCTGAAGAAAATGTGGGGCGAAGGCCAATCTGCCAGCCAGATCGCAAAGGAACTCGGCGGCGTGACCCGCAATGCCGTGATTGGCAAGGTGCATCGCCTGGGCCTGTCCAACCGCGCGACCTCTGGTGGGGCCAAGACCGAAACCAAAGCTAAGGCAGAGCCCAAACCAAAGCCAGCGCCAAAACCCAAGGCTGAGCCAAAGGCCAAGCCGGTGCCTGAGATGAAGACTGAACCTGCTGTGCCACCACGCACCCCAGGTACAGTGTCCGCGCGCAAGGCGATTATCCCGGCCGGGCAGCCGCTGCCGCCGCAACCTTCTGCCAATGAGATCAGCCCGGAAGCGCTGGCCAAGGTGAATGAGGTTGAAAAGAAAGCCAAGAAGCTGACTTTGATGGAACTGACCGAGCGGACCTGCAAATGGCCTGTCGGCGATCCGGCGACCGAACATTTCTGGTTCTGCGGCCTGCCGACCCAATCCGGCAAACCATATTGCGAAGCGCATGTCGGCGTGGCCTTCCAACCGATGTCCTCGCGCCGCGACCGCCGCCGCTGATCGTGCGCTAAGTTGAATGCAAAAACCCGGCCATTGGCCGGGTTTTCTTTTACCTGCGCTTGCGGCAGCTGCGTCAGTTGCCGCCACCCAGAAGTTTCAGCAGGCCTTTGCCCACTTCTTCTTCAAGCTTCTTCTCAAGGGTCTTTTCCAGGCTTTCCCCTTCCACCGGAACCACACCCAATTTCTCAGCCACTTTGGCCTTGGCCTTTTCTTGCAGTTGCTTTTTCTCTTCAGAAAAATTCTGATTCACCACCGCATCCAGATCCGGCCAGATTTTTGGCTCTGCCCAGGGGCCGCGGATGCGCACCGGCACGGCAATCCCTGAGTCCGAAGCGTTTTTGATCTGCGGGGCGAAGGTATAGTCAATATCCTGCGCCCCCAGCCCAATGCGGCCGCGCCCTTTGGCCTGCACCCGCGGCAGATCCATCAGAAGATCTTCGTTCTGCAAAGATCCCTCAGAGATAGTCCAACTGGCCTGCATACTGTCAAACACGGTTGTGCCCCCTGCCGGGGTGCCGCGGAACAGCTTGTCCAAATCAATGCCCGAAATCGTACCCTGCCCGACGCTCAGACTGCCGTCGCCGCGCAGGGATTTGATGATGGCATCGATAGACGCCCCGGACCCAAGAAAGGCGATCTGCGCATCCGCAAGACCCGTAAATCGGTCAATGTCCAAGAGGTCCGTCAACAGCGGGTTCAGCGCCAATCCCGCCAGCGACAACTGCCCGCCCACCGACAGCCCGCTGCGGTTGTTCATGACGAATTGCCCACTCACGCCCCCCTCATAGCCCGCAAGGTTCTGCAGGGTGGCGACCGCGCGCGCGTTGTCGACATCGATTTTCAAGCGCGACACGCCAAATTTCAGCCGCCCTGTATCCAGCGAGTCTGCGGCAAGCGCTATCGTGCCGTCAAACAATGACAGGAACGAGGCGTCAATCTTGTCCTTGGGCCAGCCGCCTGGGCCGCCGGCGGCCTCTGCCCCACTGCTGTCTGCCCCCATGAAAGACGACAGGTCCAGCGCGCCGGCCTGAATGTTGGCCGTCACTTGCGGCTTGGCTGTCAGGTCAATATCCGCCTCCGCCGACAGCCGGTTGCCAAGCATCGTCACATCCCCGTTGCGCAGGCTCAGCAGCTGCTGCTTTGTAAAGGTCACATCGCCACCAAACACAAGCGGCGGTGTCTCACCGGCAGGCAGGCCCAGCGCCGCCATAAACCGTGCCGCATTTGGCATGTCAGCCGTCAGCGAGCCGGCAAATTCCGGTGCGACGGATGCGCGGCCATCCAGCTCAACCCGGTTGCCCGCAGCCGCAATCTGGGCGGTCAAGGCCGTGATCTCGCCGTTTGCCAGCGCATCCAGGTCGGAAATGCGCGCTGTCACCGAGACCTCATCTTCTGCCGGTGTCATCGACAGGGTCAGCTCTGCCTCACCGCCGCCCCAAAGCAGTTCGGCGGTCAGGTTCTGGGCCTGCAGACCGCCCCCCGCGGGATCAATATAGCGCAGGTTGGCATCCGTCACCTTCAGGCGGTCAAGGGTAAAGCGTCGCTCTACCCCTTGCGCGGCGGTGTCAGATGTCACCTCTGGCGCGGCGGCGGGTAGCAAATCCCAATTGGCCTGACCGGCTGAGTTGCGTTCCAGCAGGATTGTGGGGGCCTCCAGAGTAAGCTCGCGCACCTCAACCGCGCCAGAAACAAGCGCCATCAGATCAACACCAATCGTCGCCGCCTGCGCGGTAAACATCGGCCCGTTGCTGGACCAGTCCGCATTGCTAAGGGTCACGGGGCCGGTGGCCACGCCGAGATTTGGGAAAAAGCTGAATGAGACATCACCGTCAAACTGCAGGTCGCGCCCTGTCTGCGCGCGCACCTGATCCGCGGCGATCTTGGCGATTTTCTCGCCGGGCAAGGCAAACACAAGCCCCACCAGACCCAGCACAATCACCACGCATACCGTTAGAAGAATTCGAATAAGCCGCATCTGCTCACCCTCCGGGGGTTATTTTCCTTAATGGGTAAGCGGAGATTGGGCACAATTCAACTGCCGGATGGGGATTCCGCTGTGGTTCCAGGAGAGTGTGGAACATGAACAGTGCATTGGCGATGAGAATGCACATGTCCGGCAAAGCCGGGCAGCGCCCGACCCTCCCGTCAAATTGTAAGTTTACCTACGGAAAAGGGAGGGCGCTTTACGCCCCCCCATGGTTAGGCGTTGCCCTCAATGCTTTGAGCTTTGCCCGCAATTTGCTGAATTGATCCGCCAGATCAGTTCCGGGGTGCCAATTGCCCCCAAAGGTCATATTCACCGGCCTCATCGACAATCACATCCACCAGATCGCCGACATTCAGCGCTTCGGTGCCCTCATCAATAAAGAGGTTGCCGTCGATCTCAGGCGCGTCGGCCTTGGTGCGGCAGGTGGCAATCCCGTCTTCGTCAATGTCATCGACAATCACCTGCTGACGGCTGCCGACTTTGGTTGCCAGCTTGGCCTCGGAAATGGCCTGCGCCTTTTCCATGAAGCGCTCCCAACGCTCTTGCTTGACCTCTGGCGCGACATGATCAGGCAGCGCGTTTGAGCGCGCGCCATCGACGTTTTCGTACTGAAAACACCCGACCCGGTCGAGCTGCGCTTCGTCCATCCAATCCAAGAGATGCTGAAACTCTGCCTCAGTCTCGCCGGGGTATCCCACGATAAAGGTCGAGCGCAGGGTGATGTCTGGGCAGGCCGCGCGCCAGGCGGTGATCTCATCCAGCGTTTTGGCCGTATGCGCCGGGCGCGCCATGCGTTTGAGAACATCCGGGTGGCTGTGCTGAAATGGGATATCCAGATAGGGCAGGATCAACCCATCGGCCATCAGCGGGATCAGATCACG
The DNA here is from genome assembly GCF_028369055.1 of Cognatishimia sp. SS12. GTDB lineage: Bacteria > Pseudomonadota > Alphaproteobacteria > Rhodobacterales > Rhodobacteraceae > Cognatishimia. The sequence continues at coordinate 123,481 of NZ_JAQNCZ010000003.1, forward strand.
CACATGCGGGTATGGGTAAACGTAATGCAGCCGCACCCAAAGATCCGGGTCAATCTGCCCCAATTCGCGCGCCAGATCAGTGATGTGGCTGCGCACCTCACGGTCTTTCCACGGATGGGTGGAGTATTTGCGATCGAGCCCATAGGCCGAGGTGTCCTGACTGATCACCAGCAGCTCTTTGACGCCAGCTTCTGCCAGTTTTTCCGCTTCGCGCAGGATCGCATGTGCCGGACGGCTGGCCAGCTTGCCGCGCATATCCGGGATGATGCAGAATTTGCACTTGTGGTTGCAGCCTTCGGAAATTTTCAGATAGCTGAAATGCCGCGGCGTCAGCTTGACGCCAGAGGCGGGCAGCAGATCAACATAGGGGTTTGGCGCGGGCGGCACCGCCGCATGCACGGCGTCCAGCACCTGTTCATATTGATGCGGGCCGGTCACGGCCAGAATGTTGGGATGATGTTCGCGGATATAGTCGGGCTCTGCCCCCAGGCAGCCGGTAACAATCACCTTGCCGTTTTCCTTCAAGGCCTCGCCAATTGCATCCAGCGATTCCGCCTTGGCAGAATCCAGAAAACCGCAGGTGTTCACGATCACCGCGTCCGCGCCCTGATATTCGGGTGAAATACCATAGCCCTCGGCGCGCAGCCGGGTCAAAATGCGTTCGCTGTCCACCAAAGCCTTGGGACAGCCAAGCGAGACCATACCGATATTCGGCTGGCCGGGACGCGGATCATCAGAACGCACTTGCGCATTGGCAAGATCGGGGCGGAGGTTTGGCGGGTTCGTCGACATGTGCGCGGTTTAGCCCATGTCATAGGCTTTGGAAATGGGGCGATTTGCCTAGGCGCGCCGGATCACGCCGGATATTGCGCTGCGCATTGCGCGAGCTGGGCGTTGGCTCGGGCGCGCTCTTCGGTCAGGCGCGCTTGGGCCGAGGCGAGCTTGCGCCGCTCGGCGGCCAGATCAATGGCGACGGGACGGGTGCGGATCGTGTCTTCGTTGCGGATACAGGTGGTCAAGCCATTGTCTCCGGCGCAAAGCCCGTAGCGAAAGCGCGGGCTGACGTCCTGCTCCAGTGCGTAGCCGCGTTCGATGTTCGCCATGGCCGTTTCCACGGCCTCTTCAAGCGCCAAGACATTGCGCATGGCCGCAGTTTCACATTGCTGGCGCGGCGTCGCGCAGGCCGCTAAGGCCAAAGCGCCGATAGAAAACAGGATGACACGCATAAAGACCCCTCCGTACGCATCAGGATAGCATGCGCGCGGCCCAGCGTCATGTCCTGTGACATTCTATGCGCTTAAAGGTCTTTGAACAGATGCTGGTTGCGACAGTAATTTGGCGTCTGTGTCAGCTGCTTTGCCGCCGCGAGACGCTGGGCGCAATCTTCCGGGTGGCTGCATCCGGTGCAGCGGATGACGGCATCGGCCAGTTCATCCATGCCAATATCCCCATCCAGCGCATGTTGCTGCATGTCGTGGCCCAGTTTCTGGGCCATCGTGTCAAAGAGATAGGCGTGTTTCTTTACGGTTGCGCGATCTGTCATGGCGTCCTCCTATGAGGAGCAGCATGTCACGCAAGATCCGGCCGGACATTGATCTAGGTCAACCGGAGAGCGGCAGGCCCCTGTCCTCCAGATAGGCCGCCACACAGTCCTGCACACGGCGAAACCGATCGCCCCCCAGATGTTTGCCCCCATACCAGCGGGTGACGATGATCAAATGATCCGTGAGGCCCGCCCGTTCCAGCATGCGCAGAATCACGAGACCTGCGCCGCTTTCGCCATCATCGCCTTTCAATGGCGTGCCATCGGCAAAGACCACCGCCCATGTGTTATGGGTGGCTTTGGCAAATTTCTTGTCCCGCTTGAGGGATTTGAGCGCCGCGTCAATCTCGGCGCGGCTGGCCACGGGCTGGCCCGAGACAGCATATTTGCTGCCCCGGTCCGTCACCACATTCAAGAGTTGATGCATGAATCTCAGCAGACTCAGAAGCTTGCGGCCGTGCGGCGCACGGTTTCAATGCGTTGCGCATTGGGGGGATGGCTGCCAAGGAACCGATCGCCCGGATCCGGGATACGCTGGAAGAAGGCCGCCCCTTTGACCGGGTCATATCCGGCATTATGCGCAATACGCGCGCCGAGCGCATCGGCCTCCAGCTCGTGGTCCTTGGAATAGGCGCGGGCCCCAACGGTGCCGCCCAGATTGACGCCAGCATCTACCGCGCTTTGGCCTCCGCCCAGTAGAACCGCCAGCGTGCCCCCTGCCAGCGCCCCGATGGTGGCGGTCTGGCGGGTTTGTGTCAGATGGCCGCGAATATGGTGCGCAGCCTCATGGCCCAGCACAAATGCAAGTTCATCGTCATTGCGCGTGTCTTCAACCAATGCGGCTGTGAAGGTCAGCACGGGCCGCCCGCTTGCGTCCTCGGATTGGTAGGCATTGGCAGGTTGGCGCGGATCTGAGACGTAGACAATGCGGAAATCGCAATTTGTACCAGAGCGCACCCGGTCGCGGCAGACCTGTTCGGCCACCCGCTCTGTGCGGGCCACAACCCGATTGAAACGCTGCACTGTGCCGCTGGTCCCGGCCACTGTTGTGGTCGCGCTTGGCGCAGCGGTGCTGGTGCCGGTGCCCTCAGGCACGACGCAAGCGGTCAAGGCCAGAAGCGCGGCACAGGCTGCAGTTGTTCTGAATATCATGGTCATAAGCAAACTCTTATCGTCAATAGGGTCTGGTTTTGGCCAGCGCTGCACCCTCTGCAGCAGCGGCGATTGTCAAAAGAGATAGCATCAATTCAGCCCTTGGCCAGTCCGGAGCGCCTGCCGCACCACCGCCATGCGCTGCGCGTTGGATGGATGGGTGCTCAGCGCATCTTCGCCGGGGTCGGGAATGCGCAGGAAAAATGCCACACCTCTGATGGGGTCAAACCCGGCTTCGCGGGCAATCAAAGCGCCAAGTGCATCAGCCTCAAGCTCATAGTCTTGCGAAAAGGATCGCGCGCCAACAAAGGCCCCGATTTTGCGGGCTTCGCGGATCTCGCGCGGGCTGGCCCCCTGCTCTGCCGCGGCCTCAGCCAAAAGCGTGGCCCCAAACTGTGCATCTTCTTTCTGGCGCGCCAGATGGCCCAGAATGTGGTGCGCGGCCTCATGCGCCAACACCAGTGCGATTTCATCGGCGCTTTGGGCCTTTTCCAGCAGCTGCGGCGTCACCAGAACAAAAGGGCGCCCGAAACGATCAAAGGATTGAAAGGCGTTGGCGTCGCCATCGCGGGTCTCGGCCACATAGAGCCGGATACGACAGTTATCGACAATCGCGGCTGTTTCGCAGCTGTCCTGCACCACCGGCGCGAGCCGGGCAACGATGGCGCTGATGTCATTGCGGCTTGGCGGGGCACTGGCAGGCGCAGGCGCGGCAACAGGCGTCACGTCACACCCAGCGAGTGCCGTTATGATCAAAGCTGTGACAACCATGCGCAGCGGGCCCATGCGGCGCTCCTCTTTTCTATGACTTTAGCTGGTGGCGCAGGAGAGAAAAGTCCAGCGCATTGTGATGCCGCAAATGCGAAATATATCGCCGATCCGGGGCGCTGTGACCGCGCGCGCCCTCTTGCGCTTTTGCCTCCCGACGTTAGGCTGATTTCATGTTCAGTATCGAGCACGAATTTGACTCTACAGTCGTAACGCTTGTGGATGATGGCGGTGCCCATCTGCAAGAGGATGTCGTGATCAATCTTTTTGAGGATTGTATCACAGTGGAACAATATGACCCGCGCACGGATTCCATGTCCAAGATCACCCTGTCGATAGCGCAGGCCGATGATCTGGCGGCGGCCTTGGACCTGCCCGAGGGGGTTTATATGCTGAAAAAGGAAAAGCCGGCGTAAATCGCGCCGCCCATGTGGCCGCCATCCTGCGCCGCGCTGCGAGCAAGAATTTACTTTTGCCGCTTGCTCCCCGATAGTTTGCGAAACAATGCAGCACATGTGGCAGGAGCGGTGCATGAAAACAGGGTTCTTCTGGGATGAGCGGTGCTTTTGGCACTATGGCGGCGACTATGCGCTGACCCTGCCGGTGGGCGGGCTGGTGCAGCCCATGGTCAGCGGGGGGCTGCCGGAAAGCCCCGAGAGCAAACGCCGCTTTCGCAACCTTCTGGATATCACCGGGCTGGCGCATGATCTGGCGATGCAAAGCGCCGAGCCGGCCGATATGGACGACCTGCTGCGCATCCACCCGGCGTCTTATTTGACAGAATTCAAAGCGCTGTCTGATGGAACGGGCGGGGAGTTGGGGTTGCGCGCGCCTTTTGGCGCAGGCGGGTTTGAGGCGGCAACCACCTCTGCCGGGCTGGCCAAAGCGGCGGTGTTTCAGGTTGCCAAAGGGCGGCTCAAGAACGCCTACGCCCTATCGCGCCCACCGGGTCATCATTGTCTGCCCGATTTGCCGAACGGCTTTTGCCTGCTGGCCAATATCGCCATCGCAATTGAGGCCGCGCGCGATCAGGGGCTGGTGGAGCGTGTGGCGGTGCTGGACTGGGATGTGCATCATGGCAACGGCACAGAGGCGATTTACTATGACCGCGAAGACACGCTGACCATTTCACTGCATCAGGCCAACAACTACCCGCTGGATACGGGCGATGCCGCCGATCGTGGGTCAGAAGATGGGCTGGGCAGCAATATCAACATCCCCCTGCCGCCGGGTGCAGGCCACGCCAGCTATCTGGAAGCGATGGAGAAAATCGTTCTGCCCGCACTCGACGATTACCGCCCGGACATGATCATCGTGGCCTGCGGATTTGACGCGGCCGCACTTGATCCTTTGTCGCGCATGATGGCGACGGCCGAGACGTTCAAGCAGCTGACCGCGCTGACGATGGAAGCGGCAGATGATCTTTGTGATGGTCGGCTCGTGCTGGTGCACGAGGGCGGATATTCAGAAGCCTATGTGCCATTTTGCGGTCACGCGGTGATGGAGCAGCTTTCGGGCAGCAGCATTATTGCGCCCGACCCGATGGCCGAAACCCTGCACATACGGCAACCAGATCTGCGCTTTCAAGAATTTGTCAGCGCGCAGATTGATGAAATGGCGGCGATGTTCAAAAACGCACCCTAAAGCAGTTGAAATCCGGGGCAATTCACCTGACATGGGTCACAGACCCCGGAGGACTTTATGCCAGAACGCAATCAGGCGGCGCTCGATTTCCTGCTGAGCCGCCGCTCCCGCCCCGCCAAGACCCTGACCACCCCCGTGCCAGATCGCGCCGCGCTGACCGAGCTGCTGACTGCTGGGCTGCGCAGCCCTGATCACGGCAAGCTTGAGCCATGGCGGTTGATCGTGCTTGAGGAACCGGCCCTGAAGCGCCTTGGCGCATTGGCCTTATCCCGCGCTGACGCGCTCGGGCAGGACGCGGCGCAGGCTGAAAAAGCTGCCCTGCCGTTTCTCACCGGCGCGCTTGCGGTCGCGGTGATAGAAAGCCCGGTGCCATCAGAAAAAGTCCCAGCGATTGAGCAAAGCTATTCGGCGGGCGCGGTCTGCCTGTCGCTGTTGAACGCAGCCCTGGCCGCAGGCTGGGGGGCCAATTGGCTGAGTGGCTGGGTCTCGCATGACCGCACATTCTGTGCCGAGGGGCTGGAGCTTACGGCGGATGAAAAAATTGCGGGCATTATCCATATCGGCACCGAACGCATGGCCCCGCCCGAGCGCCCGCGTCCCAATCTTGCGGAGAAAGTCACATGGCAATCGGCATAATCTTTGCTGCGTTTTCCAAGGCGCTGTCGCAAATGGGCGACCGGCGCTTTCGCAAGGTCTTTTTGCTCGGCATCGGACTCACGCTTGCGCTGCTGATTGCGGCCTATGCGGCGTTGCTGACACTGCTGCAATGGCTGGGCGCGCATGAGCTGCTGGCCAATCTGATCGGGGATGCCACTTGGGTCGGGGGCCTCATCAATGTGACGTCGTTGATTTTCGTGGTTGTGCTATCTGTCTTTCTGATGGTGCCTGTGGCCAGCGCCATCACCTCAATGTTTCTGGATGAGGTGGCGCAGGCGGTGGAAGACAAACACTATCCGCATCTGCCCGACGCCCCACGTGTCCCCTTTGCAGAGGCGTTGCGCGATACGCTGAGCTTTCTGGGGCTGCTGATCGCGGCAAACCTTTTGGCGCTGGTACTTTATGTTCTGCTGCCGCCCTTTGCGCCGCTGATTTTCTGGGGGCTCAACGGCTTTCTGCTGGGGCGCGAGTATTTCACCCTGGCGGCCATGCGCCGGGTGGGCCGCACAGAGGCAAAGGCGCTGTGGAAACGTCACATGCCGACTTTGTGGGCGGCGGGCGTTCTGATGGCGATGCCGCTGTCCATCCCGCTGATCAACCTGATGATTCCGATCCTCGGCGCGGCGACATTCACGCAGATTTACCACATGCTGGAGGGCAACGGGCGCTAAACGCGCCCTGCCCGGCCTTATTGCGCTGTGTCCGCGACGGGCGGGAGGCGGTTCATCCAGTCAAAATCGCGCACTTCGATGAAGCCAGAGGTGATAATCCAGAAGAGGATGGCCCAGATCACCGCACTAGCAAGCGTGGTCCAAAGGGCTTTTTTCTTCAGCGCGTGATGCTCCGGTGCGCCTGCATGGGTGCCGGGCACAATTTGGCCGACATCACCCTGCGTTTTCAGGCGAATAGGAATGGCGATGAGAAAACTCATGAACCAAATCACAGCATATAAAACCAGGGCAGAGGTTATGGACATGGGCGCTCCTATTGATGCGCCCTAGTTAGTGCCATGCGGCGGCCCCGACAAGAGCGCGCGGCGCGCCTGCGGCGGTTAGACCTGTTCAAGCTCGACCAGGCAGCCGTTGAAGTCCTTGGGATGCAGAAACAGCACCGGCTTGCCATGGGCACCGATCTTCGGCTCCCCACTGCCAAGCACGCGCGCGCCTGTCGCGGTTAGCTGGTCACGCGCGGCCAGAATATCCTCAACCTCATAGCAGATATGGTGAATGCCCCCTGCTGGGTTCTTTTCCAAAAAGCCGTTGATGGGGCTGTTTTCACCCAGCGGATAGAGCAGTTCGATCTTGGTGTTGGGCAATTCGATAAAGACAACCGTAACGCCATGATCCGGTTCATCCTGCGGCGCGCCGACGTTGGCCCCAAGCGCCGTGCGATATTGCGCTGCGGCGGCCTCAAGGTCAGGCACGGCAATGGCAACGTGATTCAGTCGGCCAATCATGGGAAATCCTCCATTCTCCAGTTGGATTTTTTATGAAGATGCCCGTGCAGGCAGGCAAGCGGCTGCGGGCGCTAACTTAAGAAACGATTAGCATTTGCCCCGATAACGTTACGTTCAAATTTACGAAAATGCCGCAAAGGAATGCCAGTCATGGATGATTTTTGCCGTCCGCACCCGGCGACCGCCCCCACTGCTGCCCGCCCATTGCTCGGCCTGACGGTATTGGTGGTCGAGGACAGCCGTTATGCCAGCGACGCCTTGCGCCTGATGTGCCTGAAAAGCGGCGCGCGCATTCGGCGGGCGGACAGCCTGCGGGCCGCGCGGCGCCACCTGCGTGCCTACCGCCCCTCGGTCGCCATTATTGACCTGGGGCTGCCGGATGGCTCAGGGCTCGACTTGATCCGCGACCTCACACAGCCTTCAAGCGCGGGCATGACCGTTCTGGCATTTTCCGGAGAAGAGACCGCAGAAAAACCGGCGCTTGCGGCAGGTGCCAATGGGTTCCTCGCCAAACCCGTCGTCTCTCTGCCCGCCTTTCAAGCCGCGATCCTGTGCCATTTGCCGGCGGAGCGCCGCCCCCCGCCTCTGCGCAGCATTTCAGATACAAAGGTCACACCGGACCCCATGACATTCGCCGATGATTTATGCCACGCTGCCAAAGTTCTTCAGAAATCGCAGAATGACGCCAACCTTCGATATGCCGCGCAATTCCTGTCCAGCCTTGCGCAATCCGCAGGTGACGGCGCGCTGAAGTCAGAAGCCGAGGACCTGATGGCGCAGCGCCGTGCGGGCAAACCGATATCGCCCGGTCTCACGCGGCTGTCCGCCTTGTTGCAGCAGCGCCTGCAGGCGCAGCCACAATTCTAAGCTAAAGCAACAAGCCCGGCGATGTGCCCATGTCCAACCCGCCGAACACGTCCCGCTCCAGCACGGTGCGCGGCACGCCAAAGCTGTCGCGCATGGCCCAGGCCGCCCAAGCGCGCACATCGCTGGTGGGCATCAGATCACGCTCTTGATAAAGATCGCTCATCCCAAGCCCCGGCCAACGGCCCAGCACCCGCCCCCCTTTGAGGGCACCACCGGCCAAAACCATTGTGCCGCCAGTGCCATGGTCGGTGCCGCCGGTGCCGTTTTCGCGCACGGTGCGGCCGAATTCGGTCATGCAGAGCACGGTAGTGTTCTGCCACACAGGCGCACCCAAGGCGGACTTCAGATGCAATATCGTTTCCCCCAGCGCGCTGAGCGGTGCCTTCAATGTGCGTGCCTGATTGTTATGCGTGTCCCACCCGCTGAGCGAAAAAGACACAATGCGCGTGTCAGCCCGCAGCTGTTCTGCTGCAAAATCAGCGATCTTCAAATGCGCCTTGCCACGGCTGGCGGCTTTCACGTCGCCCATCATTTCAGACATCATGTCGCCATCGCCCGGCGTAAAGGTCACGCCATCACCGTCCGATCCCGCGAGCGCGATCGCCTCGGCCATGGCCCCGCCAAACTGCGCGTCGTTCTGCATCGTCAGTTCGAGCAGCCGCAGCCCCTGCTCTGTCAAAGTGACATCCACATCAGGCGACCAGTTCGACACCGGGGCGTCCCCTGACAAAAGCAGCATCTCTTCGCGCCCCAATGCAAAGGCTGTGCGTGGCTCGGCCCCCGGCAAATGGGGCATCAAGCGGTTCAGCCAGCCGCTCCGCCGCCCCGCCGGGGCAAGATCAACGGTGCCCGCCTCCAGAATATCCTGCCCATCAAAATGGCTGCGCTTGTCGCGATAGGGCGTCGAGGTGGCTTGCACAAAGCCGAGTTCGCCCCGCTCCCAAAGCGGCAAAAGCGCCGCCAATGATGGATGCAGCCCGTAATAATCGCTGAGCGCCAGACCCGTGTCGCGCTTGGCCGCCAGCCCCGGACGCAGCGCAGAAAAATCAGCATCCCCCCAAGGGCGCAACACATCGAGCCCATCCATTGCGCCGCGCAAGATGATCACCACCAACCGCCGGTCCCCCGGGACAGCTGCCATGCTGATCGGCGTCAGTAGCGGGCTGGCGGCGGCGGAACAGCCCAGCACCGCAGCGCGTCCCAAAAATCCACGTCGTGAGAAATCTGTCATGTCACGCCCTCCTATTGACGCTGAAAGGCCGGAGCGGTCAGCACAAGCGCCACGCCTTCCCACCGGTTTTCAGCTGCTTTGGCAGCAAAAGCGACCTCTGGCGGCAAGCGACGCCCCAGCGCGGCCTGCGCAAAATCGCGCGGGTCGGGCAAATCGCGCCGCAGGGTTTGCGGGGCCAGCAGCGCCCATTGCAGCCGCGCCGCCAGAAACTGCGGGGTGATCCAATGGCTGTTGTTTTCGGGCCAACCGTCCGGGCCGATCGGCTTTTGCCAAGGCTGCCCCATGATCTGCAGCGGCAGATACAGCACATCGCGCAGAGTCTTTTCCCGCGTGCGTGCCAGCGTCTTTTCCCCGATCCCCAGCGCCCGCAGCCCGCTGGCGACAAAATCGACCGGCAGCTTCACATTTTGCGCGTCGGGCTGCCAGCTTGCGGGATGGGTCAGCATCGCCTCATAGACCGGCATGAGCGCGCCGTCATTTGCCAGATAGGCGCGCCGCATGGCATCAACCAGTTCCGCATCCGGACTGTCCGCGACGAAGTGCCGGGCCAGTTTCTGCGCGATATGTTCGGCGGTCGCGGGATGGCGCGCCAAGTCACGCAGCGCGGCGGTGATATCCGCCAGATCCGCCGCCTTGCCCCCATAGCTGCGGCCCAAAACCGTCTCGGCCCCCGGTTCAGCGCGGCTGTTCTCAAACTCAAACGCCAATGATCTGTCGAGCGTCATGCCGGTGAACAGCTCTGCCAATTGGGTGACATCGGCCTGCTGATACTGCCCAGAGACGCCCAAAGTATGCAGTTCCAGCACCTCGCGCGCGAGGTTTTCATTCAGCCCCCGTGTATTGCCTTTGCGCGCCGCTTTCTGCGCAAGCGTGCTGCCCGGCCCGACCGATTGCATCTGATCAAGGTAGTGCAACATCAAAGGATGGGTGACGGCAGCGATCAACATATCTTCGAACCGCCCTGCGATATGCGGGCGGATCGCCTCTTCGGTATAGGGCGAGGTCGCATAGCGCGCGATCATCACCTTGCCGTGGGCGGTAAAATGATCTTCCCAGAAAAAAGCCAGTCGTTCGCGCAAGCCGGTGGTGCTTTCAATGCGCCGCAAAAGGCTGTTGCGAAAAAAATCACCATAGGCCGCGCGTGCGCTGCGGCTGATGGTTTTGCGCTGCGCTTGAAACTCTGCCTCGGCCTCGGTGCCGCGGTTGCGCCGGATGCCACGCCGGGCGGCGTTGAAATCGGTGATGCGTTTGCGGAAGCGGTCATAAGGTTCAATCGGAAAACGCTGCGCCATATCATCGGGCGCGGTCAATCCGGCCAGCATGTCCTGCACGGAACGCGGGGCCGCGAGCGCGGGTGACAGGCCCGTGCCAAATCGAATCTCTGCAATTTCCGGATCAAACATGCGCGCCCTCTCCCTGCGGCCAGCCCTGTGCTGGTGTCACTATAGGGGATGATACGCAAAGGCGCGGCTTTTCCGTCGTTGGGTCGGCGAAAATTTTCTTAAAGCCGCGACAAAAAGAAAGAGGCCCCTGAAATGGGGCCCCTTTTGATCATATAGCAGTGCTTAGTCCTGCGGGATCACGCGCAGGCCCAGCTCCATGAGCTGATCGCTTAGTGGATCGCTTGGTGCATTCATCATCAGGTCTTCGGCGCGCTGGTTCATGGGGAACAGCATGACCTCGCGAATGTTCTGCTGATCGGCCAGCAGCATCACGATGCGGTCCACACCCGCCGCGCAGCCACCGTGCGGCGGCGCGCCGTATTGGAAGGCGTTCACAAGCGCCCCAAAGCGCTTTTCGACTTCATCCTTGCCATAGCCCGCAAGTTCAAAGGCCTTGTACATGATATCCAGCTTGTGGTTTCGGATCGCGCCAGAGACCAGCTCATAGCCGTTACAGGCCAGGTCATACTGATAGCCTTTGACTGCCAGAGGATCGCCCAGCAGCGCCTCCATCCCGCCTTGCGGCATCGAGAACGGGTTGTGTTCAAAGTCGATCTTGCCGGTTTCTTCGTCTTGCTCATAGATCGGGAAATCAACGATCCAGGCAAAGGCAAAGCGGTCCTTGTCCGTGAGGCCAAGTTCTTCGCCGATCACATTGCGGGCGCGGCCTGCGACGGCTTCGAATGATTTTGGCTTGCCGCCCAGGAAAAAGGCTGCATCGCCCACGCCCAGACCCAGTTGCTGGCGAATTGCTTCGGTGCGCTCAGGGCCAATGTTTTTCGCAAGCGGGCCAGCGGCTTCATGGGGACCAAAATATGCGGAAATCAAGAACTCAGCTTCGCTTTCTTGACCGTTAGCTATGTGCTCCGCAATTCGGCTTTCAACTTCGGCCCGTTGTTCAGCAGAAAGCTGGCCATTCATTCTTTCGCCAAATTCCTCGACAACATCAGCAAGAGCTTTTCGACCTTCTGGACCAGAGAACATCGCTACAGCCGCTCCGGCTAAAGCTGCTATTCCTTCGATATTTGACACCGTGCCAGCTTTTACTCGTTCGGCAAAACCACCAACTGCATCGTTTCGATCGCGCCAGAAAATATACCCCATTCCCGGCAGACCTTCGGCTTGCGCGAATTTGTTCATGCGGTCGCAGAATTTGCGCGAGCCGCCGGTGGGCGCTGGGATGGCGCGAATTTCGGTGCCCTCTTGTTCCAGCAGCTTGGCGAAGATCGCAAAGCCGGAACCGGCGAAATGTTCGGACACGATCTGCATTTCGATCGGGTTGCGCAGGTCCGGCTTGTCAGAGCCGTATTTCAGCGCCGCGTCCTTATAGGAAATCTGCGGCCAATCGCCGGGCGCATCCACCTTGCGGCCACCGCCGAATTCTTCGAACACGCCCGCCAGAACCGGCGCGATGGTGTCAAAGACGTCCTGCTGCTCAACAAAGCTCATTTCCATGTCGAGCTGGTAGAAATCGGTGGGCGAGCGGTCCGCGCGCGGGTCTTCGTCGCGGAAACACGGCGCAATCTGGAAATACTTGTCAAAGCCCGCGACCATCATCAGCTGTTTGAACTGCTGCGGGGCCTGTGGCAGCGCGTAGAATTTGCCCGGATGCAGCCGCGAGGGGACCAGAAAATCGCGCGCGCCTTCGGGGGAGGACGCGGTGATGATCGGCGTCTGATATTCGCGGAAGTCCAGATCCCACATGCGTTTGCGCATCGACATCACAACGTCAGAGCGCAGCTTCATGTTTTTCTGCATCTGCTCACGGCGCAGATCAAGGAAGCGGTACTTGAGGCGGGTTTCTTCAGGGTATTCCTGATCACCAAACACCATCAGCGGCAGCTCATCGGCTTTGCCCAAGACTTCAAGGTCACGAATAAAGACTTCGACTTCGCCGGTTGGGATATTCGCATTCACCAGGCTTTCATCACGTGCCAGCACGTTGCCGTCGATACGAATACACCACTCAGAGCGTACTTTTTCCAGCTCGGCAAACACCGGGCTGTCCGGGTCGGCCATCACCTGCGTCACGCCATAGTGGTCGCGCAGGTCGATGAACAAAAGGCCCCCGTGGTCACGAATACGGTGTACCCAACCGGAAAGGCGCACCGTGTCGCCGACGTTGGATTTGTTCAGCTCTGCACAGGTGTGGCTGCGGTAAGCGTGCGTCTGGTCTGCCATGTATCAGGGCCTTTCATCGGGCATGTCGCAAGGCGCGCCGAAAGCGCGCGAAATCAGTCTGGGGTGATACACCTTTTGTCGCCGCCAAAGTCAAGCGGTGTCTGCGGTCCGATTCGGGGGCCATGGCCGCTTTGCAACGCTCAGAAACCTCCAAGCATCGAAAAACTTTACAAAAAGGGGGTCTCTCCGGCAGACTTGTCTTGAGGGGCCGTCGCAGGCTGATGGCGACAATGGAGGGGACGTATGTGGACGGGTCTGTTCCTACGCATGATGCAGCGCATGATCAAACGAGGGGCGCTGACACTCACCATGCCTGATGGGCAGGTGCATTCTTTTGGCAATGGCCGCCAGCATGTGGCGGTCACTTTGCATGATCCGAGCCTGCCAAGGCGTATCGTTCTGAACCCGGAATTGGCCGTGGGAGAAGGGTATACTGACGGCACGCTGACAATTGAAAATGACGATCTTTATGGTTTCTTGACGCTGGGCATCCGCAATTTTTCTCTGGGCGAGGGCCATGGCGCAGAACGGTATATTGCGCCCCTGCTCAAGCGGTTTCAACAATTCAACCCCATGGGCCGCGCGAAGGACAATGTTGCCCATCACTATGATCTGTCCGGGGCGCTTTACGATCTGTTTCTGGATGCCGACAAGCAATATTCCTGCGCCTATTTCCCCCGCCCGGACATGACGCTGGAAGAGGCCCAGGCCGCGAAAAAAGCGCATATCGCCCGAAAACTCCGCCTTGAGCCTGACATGCATGTGCTGGACATCGGCTGTGGCTGGGGCGGAATGGCGTTGACCCTGGCGCAGGATTTCGGCGTGCGTGTCACCGGGGTCACATTGTCAGAGGAACAACATGCGGTTGCGAGCGCGCGCGTGCGCGACGCAGGGCTTGAGGGGCGCGTTTCCATAGAACTCAAAGATTATCGCACGCTGAACACCCGCTTTGATCGCATTGTTTCGGTTGGCATGTTCGAACATGTCGGCGTGCCGCACTACCGTGAATATTTCGATCACGTGCGCACGATGCTGGGCGCCGATGGTGTCGCGCTGATCCACACGATTGGCCGCGCGGCGCCGCCGTCACGCACCAGCCCCTGGATCAACAAATATATCTTTCCCGGTGGCTACGTGCCCGCAATGAGCGAATGCCTGAAGGCCATCGAAAAAGAAAGACTTTGGGTCACGGACGTGGAGGTCTGGCGGCTGCATTATGCGGAAACGCTGAAACATTGGCATGATCGGTTCGTCGCGCATATTGACGAGGCCGAGGCGCTTTATGATGCGCGGTTTTGCCGGATGTGGCGGTTTTATCTGGTCGCAAGCGAATTGACTTTTCGTCTGCACCGGCAATGCGTCTTTCAGTTTCAACTCGCGCGGCAACAGGACGGCGTGCCGCTGACCCGCGACTATCTTTATCGCGACAGCGCAGATCCCCAGCAGCAAGCGGCGCAATAGCTCAGAACGGCCGCACAACATTGCCGGAATAAAAGAACACGCCCAGCCCCACGCCAAACAGGATAATTCCGGCGATGGAATGCAGGATAACCGCCATCAGAAAGCTGCGCCGCACCTGATAAGCCCAGGCAAACACAAAGCCACCGACAAAGGTCATGATGGTGACAATCACGCTCCAATACATCAGATGGGCAAACGCAAAGACGGCGGCATTGAACACCAACATGCCGCGCCCATCCGGCAGAATGGGATTGTAGCGGCCAAAGAACAGCGGCCGAAAAATCAGCTCCTGCGGCAGCGCCGAAAGCGGCGGATAAAGCAGCGCGATCATCAGCATCAAACCGGGGTTGCTGGCCAGGGGTTCAAACGCGGCATGTGGCGCAAAAAGGTATATGGTCAGCAGGCTTGAGGTCAGCACAAAAGCCGTAAACCCCAACACCTCATACGGGCGCACGCGGCTCAGGCCCCGAAACAACCATTTCCAGCGAAACCCCCGGCTGTGGTGCAGCAAAAACAGCCCCAGCGCCGTCAGCAAAAACAACGCCGGAAACATCACGGTCGGCGGCAACACCACGGCAATAAAGGCGGGCGTTGCAAGATAGAGAAGCAGAAATTCCAAGCGCAGCTGAAGTTTGCTGGGCCGGCGCAGATCAACCATGGACATGTCCGCTTGATGAAGGCCTCGTCAGGGGTGCAAGGTTGATTTAATCAGCCCACGCAGCGAATTGCCAACATGGATTTCACGCGCGCTGTGCAAATCCTCTCGGCCCAGCACCTGTTCTTGCACCCGCCCTTCATGGATCAGCCGCTGGCGCAGCACGCCCGGCAACAGTCCAGAGCTGAGGGGCGGCGTCACCATTTGCCCGTCGGCGCGTGTGAGGAAGAGATTGGTAATTGTCCCCTCGCACAGCTCATCACGTTCATTGAGAAACAGCAGCTCGTCCACACCCTTGGGCAGCGCGCTGCGCGCCGCATCGTAAAGCGCCCGCTGTGTGGATTTATGGGCCAGCCAAGGGTCCGCAGACGCCAGCCGCATGTCAGCGATCGCGATGTGCCATGGGCCGGTGACCGCCGTAAGCGGCGCGCTGGTAAAGCCAAAGCCTTCATCGCCAAGGGTCAGGCGGCAACGCAGCGGCGCATCGCCGGACACATCTATTTCATATAGCGCGCGCGCCTCATCATAGGCAAAGTCCAGTGCCTTAGCAGAGTGCGCCATCCGCGCCAGATGCAGATCCAAATTGCGAAACCCACGGGTGGGATCCCAGCCAAAGGTTTCGATCAGCTGCGTGTCACTTGGAACTTGGCCGCGTAGCGCGCTTTCCATAGGGCTTCCTCATATTCGGACGCGGCCGTGCTATCCCAGACAACGCCGCCGCCCACGTTCAGCGTGGCCTTGCCATCTTCGGCCATGATCGTGCGGATCGCCACGTTAAAATTGCTGCGCCCATCCGGGGCGGCCCACCCGATGCTGCCGCAATAAATGTCGCGCGGCCACGGCTCCAGCGCACGCAGAATCTGCATCGCCCTCAGCTTGGGCGCGCCGGTGATCGACCCGCAGGGAAACAGCGCCCGAAAGATATCGGAAATGCCACTGTCCGGGCGCAGCTGTGCCTGCACGAGCGAAACCATTTGGTGCACCGTGGCATAGCTTTCGATCTTAAAGAGTTCTGGTACGTTCACGCTGCCGAGCTCGGCGACGCGGCTGATGTCATTGCGCAGCAGATCCACGATCATCAGGTTTTCGGCGCGGTTTTTCTCGTCACCTTGCAGCCAGGTCTTGCGGCGGTCATCCTCTGCCTGATCGTCACTGCGTGGCTGGGTGCCTTTCATGGGGCGCGTTTCAATCACCCCCGCGCTGCTGGTGCGAAAGAACAACTCGGGCGAACGGCTAAGCAGATCGGGCAAACCGTCTTGCAGAACCAACGCCCCCTGCCCGACGGGCTGCCGGGTGCTGAGGGCAGCATAAAGCGCCTCAGAGCTGCCAGTATACTCCGCTTGCATCGGAAAGGTCAGATTGGCCTGATAGATATCCCCGGCGCCGATATAGGCATTCACCTCTTCAAAGGCCGTGCGATAGCGCGCCTCATTCCATTGTGGCACCGGATCTGACAGGCTGGCAGTGCCATGCTGCAATGCCCGCAACTGCGGTGCAGAATAGACGCCAAAACACAACAGCGGCAGACGACGATCCTGGGGCATCAGCGGCGCAAGCCGGTCCTCAAGGGCGTAGCCAAGCTCATAACTTGCATAACCCGCAAGCCATGTACCGCGCGCGCGCGCTTCGTCCAGGGCGGCCAGCGCCTGCGGCACCTCATCGGTCGTGCGGGCCATGATCAGCTGATCGGGGTTATCAAACCACGTTCCTGCGCCCATTGGGCCCTGATCAAAGCGAATCTGCACGTTCTATTCCCTGTTTCTTCAAGGCTCTGATATACGCCGGGTTGCACAGCGGCGCAGCCCGGAAATCTTAAATTGTCCGGCTTTGGAGAATTTTACCGAAATCAAAGGCAAAATCCGGCTCGCTCCCTCCGGGGGCCGAGAAAAACCACGCGCCCCCTTGCACCTTGCCTTCTGATGTCTATAACCCACGACAATTTGCGCACGCGGCGAGTCTGCTCCGCCCCTATCCGAGGTCTGCCATGCCAAAAAGAACCGACATCCAATCCATCATGATCATCGGCGCCGGCCCCATCGTTATCGGCCAAGCCTGTGAATTTGACTACTCTGGCGCACAGGCCTGTAAGGCGCTGCGCGAAGAAGGGTATCGCGTCATTCTGGTCAACAGCAACCCGGCCACGATCATGACCGACCCGGGCCTCGCGGACGCCACCTATATTGAACCAATCACCCCAGAGGTGGTTGCAAAGATCATCGAAAAAGAACGCCCCGACGCGCTGCTGCCGACCATGGGGGGCCAGACCGGCCTCAACACCTCGCTTGCGCTTGAGGAAATGGGCGTGCTGGAACAATTCGGCGTTGAAATGATCGGCGCGACCCGCGACGCGATTGAAATGGCCGAAGATCGCAAACTCTTCCGCGAAGCGATGGATCGTCTGGGCATCGAAAACCCGCGCGCCTCGATTGTGACCGCGCCCAAGAAAGACAATGGCGACGCGGATCTGGACGAAGGCATCCGCCTCGCGCTGGAAGAGCTGGAAGACATCGGCCTGCCCGCCATCATTCGCCCGGCCTTTACCATGGGCGGCACCGGCGGCGGCGTGGCCTATAACCGCGAAGATTACATCCACTTCTGCCGCACCGGCATGGATGCATCGCCCGTGAACCAGATCTTGGTCGATGAAAGCCTGCTGGGCTGGAAAGAATACGAAATGGAAGTTGTGCGCGACAAAGCGGACAATGCCATTATCGTCTGCTCGATTGAAAACGTGGACCCGATGGGCGTGCACACCGGGGATTCGATCACCGTAGCACCGGCGCTGACCCTGACTGACAAAGAATATCAGATCATGCGCAACCACTCGATCGCGGTCCTGCGCGAAATCGGCGTGGAAACCGGCGGCTCCAACGTGCAATGGGCGGTGAACCCAGCCGATGGCCGCATGGTTGTGATCGAGATGAACCCGCGCGTCAGCCGTTCTTCTGCGCTGGCCTCCAAAGCGACCGGCTTCCCGATTGCCAAGATCGCGGCGAAACTGGCCGTGGGCTTCACGCTGGATGAGCTGGACAACGACATCACCAAAGTGACCCCCGCGTCCTTTGAGCCAACCATTGACTATGTCGTCACCAAAATCCCGAAATTTGCCTTTGAAAAATTCCCCGGCTCAGAACCCTATCTGACCACGGCGATGAAATCAGTCGGCGAAGCGATGGCGATTGGCCGCACGATCCATGAGTCCATGCAAAAAGCGTTGGCCTCGATGGAAAGCGGCCTGACCGGCTTTGACGAGATTGAGATCGAAGGCGCGCCAGAGAAAACCGCCATCATCAAAGCCCTCTCGCAACAGACCCCGGACCGTATCCGTGTGATTGCACAGGCCATGCGCCTTGGGCTGACCAACGATGAAATCCATAACGTCACCATGTTTGACCCTTGGTTCCTGGATCGCATCCGCGAAATCATCGACGCCGAAGAAGACGTTCGCAAGAACGGCTTGCCGCTGGAAGAAAAAGGCCTGCGTCACCTCAAGATGATGGGCTTTACCGATGCACGTCTGGCCAAGCTGACCGGCCGCGACGAAGCCAATGTGCGCCGCGCCCGCCAGAACTTGGGTGTGAAAGCCGTCTTCAAACGCATCGACACCTGCGCCGCAGAATTTGAGGCGCAAACGCCCTACATGTATTCCACCTACGAAGCGCCCGTCTTTGACGAGGTGGAATGCGAGGCGCGCCCCTCAGACCGCAAGAAGGTCGTTATTCTTGGCGGTGGCCCGAACCGGATTGGTCAGGGGATCGAGTTTGACTATTGCTGCTGTCACGCCTGCTATGCGCTGACAGACGCTGGCTATGAAACCATCATGATCAACTGTAACCCGGAAACGGTTTCGACAGATTATGACACCTCGGATCGCCTGTATTTTGAACCGCTGACGCTGGAACATGTGCTGGAAATCCTCCGGGTTGAGCAAGAAGCCGGCACGCTGCACGGCGTTGTGGTGCAATTTGGCGGCCAGACACCGCTGAAACTGGCCAACGCGCTGGAAGAGGCGGGCATTCCGATCCTCGGGACCTCGCCCGACGCGATTGACCTGGCCGAAGATCGCGAACGTTTCCAGGCGCTGGTCAACAAGCTGGGTCTGAAGCAGCCGCACAACGGCATCGCTTCGACCGACGCACAAGCCCTTGAGATTGCGCAAGATATCGGCTTCCCGCTGGTGATCCGTCCGTCCTATGTTCTGGGCGGCCGCGCGATGGAAATCGTGCGCGATATGGCGCAGCTGGAACGTTACATCAAAGAAGCTGTGGTGGTGTCGGGCGACAGCCCGGTGCTGCTGGACAATTATCTTGATGGCGCAACCGAGCTGGATGTCGACGCGCTCTGCGATGGCAAGAACGTGCATATCGCGGGTATCATGCAGCACATCGAAGAAGCGGGCGTTCACTCGGGCGACTCGGCCTGTTCGCTGCCGCCCTACAGCCTGTCTGCGGATATCATTGCCGAAATCAAAAGTCAGACCAACGCACTGGCGCTGGCGCTGAACGTGGTTGGCCTGATGAACATTCAGTTCGCGGTCAAAGACGGCGAGATTTACCTGATCGAGGTGAACCCGCGCGCCTCGCGCACCGTGCCTTTCGTGGCCAAAGCGACCGACAGCGCCATCGCCTCGATCGCCGCTCGCCTGATGGCGGGTGAACCGCTCAGCAACTTCCCTGAGCGCCCGCCATATGACGAAGGGGCCGACATCAGCGCGCCGCAGCCGATTGCGGACCAGATGACCCTTGCTGACCCGATGATGCCTTGGTTCTCGGTGAAAGAGGCCGTGATGCCATTCAACCGCTTCCCCGGTGTGGACACGATCCTTGGCCCGGAAATGCGCTCAACCGGCGAAGTCATGGGCTGGGACCGCGATTTTGCCACCGCCTTCCTCAAGGCGCAGATGGGCGCAGGGATGAAGCTGCCAAACGAAGGCAAAGTTTTCCTGTCGATCAAGGATGCGGACAAGACCGCAATGATGCTCGACGCCGCCAATCTTTTGATTGAACTGGGGTTCACCATCATGGCGACGTCGGGCACCGCCGGCTGGCTGAAAGAACAGGGTGTGACCTGTGAGCAGATCAACAAGGTCTATGAAGGGCGTCCAAACATTGTGGATGTGCTGAAGAACGGTGAAATCGCGCTGGTGATGAACACCACCGAAGGCGCGCAGGCGGTCGAAGACAGCCGCGACATCCGCGCCGTGACCCTGAATGACAGGATCCCTTATTTCACCACGGCCGCAGGCGCGCATTCTGCCGCGCTGGCGATCAAGGCCCAGAAAGAGGGTGTGCTGGAAGTGCGCGCGCTGCAAGGCTGATCGTTCTCAGATCCAAGATTAGAAAAACGCGCCTTCGGGCGCGTTTTTTCGTTTAGGGGGCATAGCTGAGCAGCCGCACCAAGATAGGCACCGGTGCCACTGCCACCGCTGTGGCCAAGCAAAAGCCCAACGGCGAATAGAGCCGCGACAGCCCGGCCAACAGCGACAGCCCCCCACCGCCGCCCAGCACTGCGTTGCCCGGCACGTTCAGAGCCAGCACCAGCGTCAGATACCGATTTCTCAGAAGCAACGGCAGTATGCGCCCTTTGGCATGCGTACTCAAAAATTCATGGCGCGCCGCGATATCCATATCCTCGGTGCGCTGCACAAGAACGGCGGCCCGCTTTAGACCAAGCGCCAGAAACAGGTTCTGGATCGCAGACCTTGGCAGCAGATACCCGGCAAAGAACGCGATCCACAGGGCGGCCAGCATGCAAAGATAGACGAGCAACGCGATGCGGCTGCCAAAGACCATCATCAAAGCAAAACCGATCTCCGCCCCCGGCACAAAAGGCATGGCAGAGGTCAACACAAAAAGCGCCGCAACACTCAGCACCATGGGCGAGTAAATCTCCCCTCCCGGCCCCGGCACCGCAATCCAACTCGAAAGGATCTGCCCCAAAAAATATCCGCCGCCCAGCAAAGCGGCATAACCGGCAACGGCCCAGATCCAATGTCTTTTCATACCTCAAACCTAGCGCAGAAAACGCGCCGCAGGCGAGCACTCATTAGGGGGTGGCGCGACGCAACGCATATGTCACCCCGGCCAGGACAAGGAGCGTTGCCACGATCAATCGCGCAGTCACCGGCTCTGCCAGCAGCACAAGCCCGCCTAGTGTCGCCAGCACCGGCACGGTCAACTGGATCACCGCCGCGCGGCTGGCCCCAAGCGCGGGCAGCACCGCATACCACAGCGCATAACCCAGCCCCGAGGTCACGATACCCGAAAGCGCCGCCAGTGCCGCGCCATAGGCTGTCACCGTGCCCAAGGCCGCAAAGGGCAGCAGCAATAGCCCCAGCGGCACCGCACACAGGAAATTCAACGCCGTGCCGCCGGTCGCGTCCGGCTCCTGCCGGCCCGCCAGTGAATAGAGCCCCCAGCCGACCCCAGCCGCAATCATCGCCAGCAGATGCACCGGCGAATGCGCCGCGGTTTCGGTGGGCCACAGCAGCCAGAGCAGCCCAGCAAAGGCCACGCTCGCGCCCACCCAGCGGGCGCGCGGCAGTGCCTCGCCGCCCAGAACAGCCGCAATAAACATGGTGATCTGCACCGTTCCGAACAGCAAAAGCGCGCCGACGCCTGCGTCAAGCCGCACATAGGCCAGCGAAAACCCAAAGAGATAGAGCAGAAGAGCCAGGCTCCCGACCCAGCGCCGCCGCCCGCCAAACACCACAGGCTTGCCGCGCAACAAAAGCAGCGCCCCCAGTGCCAGCGCGCCGGTCACAAGGCGGATGATCGCAAACAGCACCGCATCCATCCCCACCTCTGTCAGTGCCAGACGGTTGAGAACGGAATTGGCCGCAAAAGCGAGCATGGTCAGCGAGGTGAGCAGGAAAAGGCGCATGGGGTCAATCACTTGTTTGCCCGACCCTGCGCCAGAGCCTTGCGGCGCACAAGCCCAAGATGCCTGCGCAGCGCTCACAATCACGCCAGCGGCACCTGCGCATAAAAAAGGGGCCGCGCCAGGCGCGACCCCAAATCTTCCAGACGGAAGGCGATGATTACATCATGCCGCCCATGCCGCCCATGTCAGGCATTGCGGGTGCGCCGCCGCCATCTTTGGATGGTTTGTCTGCGATCATGGCTTCTGTTGTGATCAACAGGCCAGCGATCGATGCCGCATCTTCCAGTGCAGTCCGTGTCACTTTGGCTGGGTCGATCACACCAAAGGAGAACATGTCGCCATATTCTTCGGTCTGCGCGTTAAAGCCAAATGCAGTGTCGTCGCTTTCGCGCACTTTGCCAGCAACAACCGCACCGTCAACACCCGCGTTCTCAGCGATCTGGCGCAGAGGCGCTTCGATGGCTTTGGAAACGATCTTGATGCCGGCGTCTTGGTCAGCGTTTGCACCTTTCAGGGATGCCAGCGCTTTGCCAGCCTGAACCAGCGCAACACCACCACCAACGATAACACCTTCTTGAACCGCAGCGCGGGTCGCGTTCAGAGCATCATCAACGCGGTCTTTGCGTTCTTTCACTTCGACTTCGGTCATGCCGCCAACGCGGATCACAGCAACACCGCCTGCCAGTTTGGCAACGCGCTCTTGCAGTTTTTCACGGTCGTAGTCGGAAGTTGTTTCTTCGATCTGTGTGCGGATCTGGCTGACGCGCGCTTCGATTTCAGCTTTGTTACCAGCGCCGTCCACAACAGTGGTTTCGTCTTTGGTGATGGTCACTTTCTTCGCAGTGCCCAGCATGTCCATTGTTACGGACTCAAGCTTCATGCCCAGATCTTCGGAGATCACTTGACCGCCGGTCAGGATCGCGATGTCTTGCAGCATTGCTTTACGACGATCGCCGAAACCAGGTGCTTTCACTGCTGCGATTTTCAGACCGCCGCGCAGTTTGTTCACAACCAGAGTTGCCAGCGCTTCGCCTTCAACATCTTCAGCGATGATCAGCAGAGGCTTCTGAGATTGGATCACTTGCTCCAGCAGTGGAACCATCGGCTGCAAAGAAGACAGTTTCTTCTCGTGCAACAAGATCATGCAGTCTTCGAGGTCAGCAACCATTTTGTCAGGGTTGGTGACAAAGTAAGGGGACAGGAAGCCGCGGTCGAACTGCATGCCTTCAACAACATCGGTTTCTGTTTCCAGACCTTTGTTCTCTTCGACAGTGATCACGCCTTCGTTGCCAACTTTTTGCATCGCGTCTGCGATTTGCTGACCGATTTCTGCTTCGCCGTTTGCGGAGATTGTACCAACCTGAGCAACTTCAGCAGAATCTTTCACTTCGCGCGCTGCGTCTTTGATGCCCTGAACAACAGTTGCTGTCGCCAGATCGATGCCGCGCTTCAGATCCATTGGGTTCAGGCCAGCAGCAACCTGCTTCAGACCTTCTTTGACGATGGCTTGCGCCAGAACAGTCGCGGTTGTTGTACCGTCGCCTGCTTCGTCGTTGGTGCGAGAGGCTACTTCTTTCACCATCTGTGCGCCCATGTTTTCGAACTTGTCTTCCAGTTCGATTTCCTTGGCAACAGAGACACCGTCTTTGGTGATACGTGGTGCGCCAAAGGATTTGTCCAGCACAACGTTACGGCCTTTTGGGCCCAGAGTGACTTTTACTGCGTCCGCAAGAACGTTGACGCCGCGCAGCATTGCATTACGCGCATCGGTGTCAAATTTGACTTCCTTAGCCATTGTAATAGCTCCTAAATCTTAGAAATTCGTTGGGTGTTCAGGATCGCGATATCAGGACAGGATGCCCATGATGTCGGATTCTTTCATGATCAGCAGCTCTTCACCATCAACGGTGACTTCAGTGCCGGACCATTTGCCGAACAGAACTTTGTCGCCTGCGGAAACGGCTGGTGCGATCAGCTCGCCGCTGTCTTTGCGGGCGCCTTCGCCAACAGAAACAACTTCGCCTTCAGCAGGTTTTTCTTTTGCGCTATCAGGAATGATAAGGCCGCCTGCGGTTTTCTCTTCGCTTTCGGTGCGACGAACCAGCACGCGGTCATGCAGCGGTGTAAATGCCATTGTTAGGTTTCCCTATTTCAGTTTCTCCCTCACTCCGAGCGGAGCGATTAGCACTCCCTTCCGGCGAGTGCTAACAGGCGAATAGGTATGGTTGCTTGGGGTCGGAGTCAACACATGTGTCCAAAAATTTGCCGCCCTTTTACACGCCTTTAGGACACCAAAACTGCTGCGCGCTTGATCGATTTGATTTCCAAAAGATCAGGGTAGTGCAACTGCCCCATGGCGACGGTCCATTTGAAGGACACCAAATCCTTATCAGCCGCCATCATGCGATCTTGTCGTGCAAGGTTGGCGATATGAATTTGATACTCCTGCGCCTCTTTAATGATCTGGCGCACGGTGGCAGGCAACATCCGCCGGCCAAGGGTGGTATAGGCCAGGTCATCATCATTCGCCCGGTCAATCGTATCCAGCACAAACGTCTGGTTGATCTGGCGCACAAGGCTGTGCAGCGGGCCATGGCGGCGGAACTTCATCGGATCACGCGCTATCAGGCGCATGAAACCCTGTGGCAGCACCTCAACCAGCCCTAATTTTTCAAGCCGCGCGCCATAATCCTGAACGTCCAGCGGATTTAAGCCATAGATTTGAGAAATATCGCGCGCCGAGAAATCTTCGCGCAAAAGAATGTAGAAATGAAACAGCGATGGATCCGCCGCCAGCGCAGCTTCGGTCTCAATCGGCAAAAAGGCGGGCGCGGTTTGCACCCGTCTGGCGCTTTGCAGCACATCTTCGGGCGGCAGTTCAAGCAGCTCGCACAGCTCAAATAGCCGTGAAACCTTGCAATCACGCTGTGAAAACATACGCTTCACCGAGACTTCGGACAGATCGAGCGCAGCGGCCACATCCGCATAAGTCATGCCGCGTGCTTTCAGCGTGCGTTTTAATACGGCAAAGGCATCTGCCAGTAATCGGTTTTCCATAAACACCAAAAAGTATCGTTATTTGATACCAAGCATGCCATTCATTGAATTTTGGATCAAGATATAGCTAAGTCCAATCATCAACAAGAAAGGATACCCCATGTTCCGCTACGCATTTATTCTTAGCCTTGCGGCCAGCGCCACCCAGGCCTGGGAACTGAACGGTTTTGAGCACCCTGAATCTATTGTTTTGGACAGCGCACAGAACGTACTCTTTGTTTCCAACATCGGTGGCAATCCCACCGAGGCCGATGGCAATGGCTTTATTTCGCGCGTCGCGCCAGACGGCACGCTGATAGATTTGAAATGGGCCACCGGAATGAACGCCCCCAAAGGAATGGCGCTGATGGGCGATCGGTTAATTGTGTCTGACCTGACGCAAATCCACGTGGTGGATGCCACCAGCGGCGCGCTTCTCAGCAGCCATGAGGTCGCGGGCGCACAGTTTCTAAATGATGTGACCGCCACTGCCACCCGCGCCTGGATTTCAGACATGTTCACCGGCGCTATTTACGAATTTGATGGCACTGCCATCACACCTTTCTTTCACGATGCAACCCTGCCCCACCCCAATGGTCTTTGGACCGATGGCACTGACTTGGTTGTCGCCAGCTGGGGCAGCGATATGCAGGCCGATTTTTCGACCAAAGCGCCAGGCGATCTGTTGTCCATCACCCTTGCCGATAAGACCGTCAGCGTCATCGCGCCAGCAATGGGCAATCTTGACGGTATCACCAAGTCTGGCGACAGCTGGATTGTGAATGACTGGATCAGCGGCGAGGTCTTTAAGGTCACAGGCGGCACTGTGGAGACGCTGCTTACCGCGCCTGCGTCAACTGCAGATCTGACAGCAGGAAACGGCGTGCTTTATCTGCCGCATATGTTTGAAAACCGTATTTCGACGGTGGCCTTGGACTAATCTTGGCCTTGTTGCCGCGCCAGCCCTACGGGGCTGGCACAATAAATCCCGCGCGCTGTATTCTCAAACCAACCATAGTGGTTGGCCCGCATAATTGCGGTCGCTGTTGGGGCGGCCACAGCTTTGGCCACGTCTGCACCTTTGCTGGGGCCATTCTTGATCAGATAGGCGAGGCAACGCTCTGCCTCTTGCTGATAGCCGGTCACAATCGGGCCGCGGGTGCCGCCTGCATTCGGATCGCCCTGACGACGGGCAAATTCTTTCAGCAGCGCGCCGCGGCGCGGTTTTGATTTGCGTGGTCGAAATTCCACCGGATCCGCATGCACCTGAACGCTTTGATCAGCCAGATTGACCGAGATTACCCCCAACCCCAACCGCTTGCACAGACCAACGTTGCCTTTAAACGTGCGCCAGCCACTTTTGCCCTTCCAGCGCGGCACCGCCACATAGACCCAATCGCTCAGCTGCTGCCGCGCCACGCCCTGCTGCAACAGCGTTAGGGAAAACCCAGTTTTCAGCTCCACCACCACAGGATCATCTGCGCCGCGCACCGCAACCACATCCGCAGCACCGATCTCTGATTTAACCTCAAACCCCTGCCCCTCGAGCCAGGTTTTCACGGGCGCGTATAAATCGGTTTCCTGCATCTTGCCTCCTGCGGCGAACTTAGCTGCGCGCCGCGCCGCGCGCCAGCCTGCTTCATCTTTTTACAAATACTCTAAATCACCATCCCATCCGCACGCCTGCGCCTTATTGGCAGGGTGACAAGCCCACAAAGCGCTTATATACCGCGCGCAAAAGCACACTCACGAGGACATCCAGATGACCATCCAAGTTTTTGGCCATAAATCCCCCGACACTGATTCCACCGGCTCCCCAATTCTTTGGGCCTGGTACCTGAACGAGATCAAAGGCCAGACTGCTGAGGCCGTTCTGCTGGGCGAGCCGAACACCGAAGCCGCCTTTATGTTGCAACATTGGGACCTGCCAAAGCCCGCGATCATCGACGATGTTGCCGATGACGCGCCGGTTGTGATTGTTGACACCAACAACCCGGCAGAGCTGCCTGCCAATATCAACAATGCCGACATTCAGGCCATCATCGATCACCACAAACTGGTCGGCGGTCTGGAAACCAAAGGCCCAATTGATATCACCGTGCGCCCGCTGGCCTGCACCGCAACCATCATGATCGACCTGATGGGCGATGACGCTGCCAAAATGCCAGATTGGGCCAAAGGCGCGGCGCTGACCTGCATCCTGTCTGACACGCTGGAGTTCCGTTCGCCGACCACCACCGAGCACGATAAAGCGGTTGCTGAAAAGCTGGCGGCAGATCTGGGGCTCAACATTGTCGACTACGCAGCAGAGATGTTTGCGGCGAAATCAGATGTCTCGTCCTTCTCGGATGCTGAACTGCTGCGCATGGACTCAAAAGAATACGAAGTCGACGGCACCAAATTCCGCGTGTCCGTTCTGGAAACCACCGCCCCCGCCGTTGTGCTGGATCGCAAAGCCTCGATCATGGACAGCATGAGCAACGTCGCCGCCGAAGATGGCGTGGATCAGGTTCTGCTGTTTGTCGTGGATATCCTGAACGAAGAGGCCACACTGCTGGTGCCAAACGATCTGGTGAAATCCGTTGCGGAAAAATCCTTTGGGGCCTCTGTTGCGGGCGACGCTGTGGTGCTGCCCGGCATCATGAGCCGCAAGAAACAGATCATTCCGAACTTGAAGGTCTGATCGCGGGTCACACAGCCAATATGCAAAGAGGCGCTCTAGAGCGCCTCTTTTTCTTTGTCGTCCTGCCAAGCATTGCGCTGTGCCTCATGCGCCTGGTGCTCGGCTTGCAAAATGTCGCTGGCGGGCAGATCCTGGATCGCGATACGGCGATCCCGCGGCACAAGATCGTCAAGCTGCAGCGCAAGATACCGCAGACAGCAAACCCGCAGGAAACTGGCGAAATTGCCGATGTCATGCCCTGCATCCACCGACTCGCGATAGAGCCGCTGAAACAGTTGCGGCAGGCTCAGCCCGTCGCGATCGGCAATATCTTCCAGCGTTGACCAGAACCGCGCCTCAAGGCGAACGGACGTGACCATGCCCTCAATCCGGAAAGATCGCGTGTGGCTTTCCCACAATGCGGGGTTCGCATCGATAAACAATTGGCACATGGTCTCCTCCAAAGCTTAGGCCGCCAGACGCTCCTTTACATCAGCCGCAAAGGATTCGTAGCTGCGCAGGGCGGTCACATGAACCTGCACATGCTGCCCCATTTTCTTCATGATTGGCAAATCAAGAAGAATTTGATCCAGCATATCCATGCTTTCCACACAGACGATGGCAATCACGCGGCGCGAGCCGACGGCTTTCCAAAGATCGACGACAACGCCGGCCTCCTTGGCCCCCAGCGCGGCACCGGCCTCCTCTGCCCAGATCGTCAGCAGATCGCTCTGGCACATCGTGTGGTCGTATTCGACGTTAAAATCCAAATGAAACAGCATGTTTGTCCTCCCTAATGCTGATGCCTGCAAACGCAGGCGGGTTATCTGTACCGGCCGTGCTGTTGGATCACCTCCACCTGATAGCCGTCCGGGTCGGCGATGAAATAGAACTTGGCCAGCAACGCGCCGCCAGGTTTGAACTCCACAATATCGCGCGGCGCATAGCCTGCAGCTTTTGCCGCAGCATGAGAGGCCTCTAGGTCCTCAACCGCAAAGGCGAGATGGCCATAGCCATTGCCGACCTCATAAGGTTCGGATTGGCTGCGATTGACCGTCAGTTCGAGTTCAAATGTCGATTCCGATGTTGCCAGATAGATCAGGCTGAAATCCGGATAATCGAAGCGATCCACCACCGACATGCCAAAAACCTCGGCGTAAAATGCAAGTGAGCGTTCTTCGTTCAGCACCCGGACCATCGAATGAATGGGTTTTGCCATTGCTTTCTCCTTAGTTGGGCGCAAGGGTGTCACAAAACCGAAATACAGTGGTATTAGCCGGCTAATACGCGCCAAAAACTGCAAGAAGACCCAGAAAAATGACCCAAATTATCGAACATCTCTCTGAAATATCTGACCGCTATGACGCGCTTTTTGTCGATCTTTGGGGTTGCATGCACAATGGTGTCACCGCCTTTCCAGACGCCGTGAAGGCCATGAAGGATTATCGCGCGCGCGGGGGGACCGTTGTCCTTGTGACCAATTCCCCGAAACCGCGCGCAGGTGTCGCGGTGCAGCTGGAACAGTTTGGGGTCCCCAAAGATGCTTATGACACCATCGCCACCTCAGGGGACAGCGCCCGTGCGGCCATGTTTCTGGGGGCCGTCGGGGAAAAGGTCTATTTCATGGGGGAATGGGGCCGGGACGCGGAATTTTTTGAACCGCTGTCTCTGCTTGAGGACCCGGCCGACATCACGATTGTGCCCCTGAACGAGGCGGAGGGGATCGTCTGCTGCGGCCCCAATGATCCGATGGCTGACCCGGCGGTAAATCGGCCGGACTTTCTTTATGCCAAACAGAAGGGCATGAAGCTGCTCTGCGCCAACCCCGACATCGTTGTCGACCGGGGTGAGGTCCGCGAATGGTGTGCCGGCGCGCTGGCGCAGCTTTACACCGAGATGGGCGGTCAGAGCCTCTATTTTGGCAAACCGCATCCACCGATCTATGATCTGGCGCGCCGCCGCCTGTCGGCCATCAGACCGGATGTACCAGATCGCCGCATTCTGGCGATTGGGGACGGAGTGCTGACCGATATCAAAGGCGCGATGGGCGAGGATATCGATTCTCTCTTTATTTCGGGCGGCCTTGCAGCCAGTGAAACAAAAACATCAGTCCAGCCAGAGCCCGAAGCGCTCAAATCGTACCTTGGTGCCGAAAAATCGAACCCAACCTACACAATAGGTCACTTACGCTGACGTATATAACACTTGATTTTCTGCAGTTGCGAAGTAATAAAGTTGCTTATCTTGACGATGGGCAGCTTTTTTGTTGCGCGACCGATTTACGGAGGATCACATGTTGGACAATCTGCCACGCGGAACGATCTGCATAGAAGACATCGAAATGGGCATGACACGCTATGTCCAGAAGGTTGTCACCGATTCAGATATCCAGAAATTCTCCGAGGTGTCGACCGATTGTAATCCGGTGCATCTGGATGACGATTATGCACAGGACACGATCTTTGAAGGACGCATCGCCCATGGCATGCTGACCGCGGGACTGGTCTCTGCCGTGATTGGCGAACAGCTGCCCGGCCATGGGACGATCTACATGAGCCAATCGCTCAAATTCCTCGCCCCTGTGCGTCCCGGTGATCTGGTGCACGCCCAAGTCGAAGTGATCGGCATTGAAATCGACAAGCGCCGCGTCAAACTGGATTGCTGCTGCAAGGTCGATGGCAAAAAGGTTTTGATCGGCGAAGCGATGGTTTTGGCCCCGTCGCGCAAGTTTGATTGATCCTGAGACGCCCAAGCGCACCGCAATGACGCTTGCAAGCTTTCCGCCGGGGCGCTAACCCTGCGCCATGCGGATCGTCAGAGATTATCAATATGTCAGCCCCGAAGATCGTGGTGCCAGCGTTGCCATCGGCAACTTTGATGGTGTGCACATCGGCCATCAGTCGGTGATCGAATTGGCGCGCCAGGCCGCACCGGACGCGCCGCTTGGCGTGATGACATTTGAACCGCATCCGCGTGAGTATTTTGCCCCAGATGCCCCACCCTTTCGTCTGACCAGCGCCGCGGCGCGGGCGCATCGGCTGGAAAAGCTGGGCATCAAACGGCTTTACGAGCTGACATTTAACAAGGCCCTGGCCGGGCTGAGCCCGCGCCAGTTTGCGGAACAGGTGATCGTCAAAGGCCTCGGCTTGGCGCATGTCGTCGTTGGGGCCGATTTCTGCTTTGGCAAAGGGCGCGTGGGCACTGCCGATGATCTGGTTGAATTTGGCCAGGAACTTGGGTTCGGCGTCACAATCGCCCCCCTGATTTCTGGCGGTGATGGGCAGGTATCCTCCACGAACATCCGCAACGCGCTGAGCGAAGGCCGCCCGCGCGATGCGGCCGCGATGCTGGGCCATTGGCACCGGATCGAAGGCCCGGTGATTGGCGGCGAGCAGCGCGGGCGTGAACTCGGCTATCCAACGGCCAATATGTCGATTGCCGGGCTGCACCCGCCAAAGTTTGGCGTCTATGCCGTCCTTGTGGATGTGCTGGAAGGCCCGCACAAAGGCACCTATCACGGCGCAAGCTCTATCGGCGTGCGCCCGATGTTCGGCGACAACAGCGCCAATATCGAAACTTTTTTGTTCGACTTTTCCGGCGATCTTTATGGCACCAACCTATCCGTGGGGCTGGTCGAGTATTTACGTCCAGAATTGAAATTTGACGGTTTGGACGCGCTGATCGCGCAGATGCAGGACGACTGCGAGACCTGCCGCAAAATTCTGGCCGCGCTATGAGCGATGATCCAATTGACCGCAGTGGCTTGGGCAAACGGTTTTGGGAGAAGAAACCGCTCAGCAAACTGACCCAGCAGGAATGGGAAGCGCTCTGTGACGGCTGCGGCAAATGCTGCCTGAACAAGCTGGAAGATGAAGACACCGGCGAAGTGGCCCTGACCCGTGTGGCCTGCCGGCTCTTGGATGACAGCATCTGCCGCTGCGCCCAGTATGACATTCGCCACCAATTCATCCCCGAATGCATCGTACTGACACCGGACAACCTGGACACCCACGCCTATTGGATGCCGCAGACCTGTGCCTATCGGCTGCTCTGGGAGGGAAAACCGCTGTATGACTGGCACCCGCTGATCTCTGGCTCTGCCCAAAGCGTTCATGATGCCGGCGTGTCCGTACAGGATAAAACCGTCTCAGAATTCGAAGTCCCGCTGGATGAGTGGGAAGATTACATCATCGAGGAACCCAGCTGATGTTCTTTGCCTCCGACAACGCCGGAATTGCCCATCCCAAGGTGATGACAGCGCTGACGCAGGCCAACGTGGGGTATGCCCTGGGCTACGGGCGCGACGCGCTCACCCAGCAAGTGACGGCTGAGCTGCGCGCCCTCTTTGAGGCCCCAGAAGCCGCCGTTTATTTGGTGCCGACGGGGACCGCAGCCAACGCGCTCGCGCTCGCCTGTCTGGCCCGGCCTTTTGACACTGTGTTCTGTGCCCCGCAGGCTCATATCCAAGAAGATGAATGCGGCGCACCGGAATTTTATTCTGGCGCAAAGCTGACGCTTGTTGGGGACGGCGACAAGATCGATCCCTCCCAGCTGCAACAGGAGATCGCCCGATGTCAGGCGCGCGGATTTCAGGGGGTCAAACCCGGGGCGCTATCGCTGTCGCAGGTGACGGAGTTTGGGCAGATCTATCGCCTTGATGAAATACGTGCCCTGACCGATGTCGCCCGGACCGCCGGCCTGCCGACCCATATGGATGGCGCCCGCTTTGGCCATGCCTGCGCCGCGCTGGGGGTCAGCCCCGCCGATATGACATGGCGCGTTGGCGTGGATGCGGTCAGCTTTGGGGCCACAAAAAACGGCTGCCTCGGTGTCGAAGCGGTGGTGCTGTTTGACCCAAACCGCGCAGCCGAATTCGAAGCACGGCGCAAACGCGGGGGGCATTTGCTGTCCAAGCACCGCTATTTGGCCGCGCAGATGCAGGCCTATCTGGCCGAGGGGCTTTGGCTGGAGCTGGCCCAACAGGCAAATGCCAAGGCTAGGTATCTTGCCAATCAATTGGCGCGCATCAACGGGATCACCCTAGCCTATCCCGTCGAGGCCAACATGATCTTTGCACGGGTGCCGCGCCCGCTGCTTGAGCGGGCGATATCTGGCGGTGCCGTGGTCAGCGTGATCAAAGATGACGCAAACCTCCCGCTGGTGCGACTGGTCTGTGACTGGGCGCAGCCCGAAAGTGAAATCGCGCAATTTTTGGATCTGTTAGCCTAACTCAGGCGCGCCAGAAATGCGGGGTCAGCATGGCGTAGACCGCCAAGAGCTCAAGCCGCCCGATCAGCATACCGACAATCAGCAGCCATTTTGCAGTGTCGTTGAGCGGCGCAAAATTGCCTGACGGGCCGATGATCTCGCCCAACCCCGGTCCAACGTTGGCAATGGCGGTCGCGGCACCTGACAGCGAGGTCACGAAATCCAGCCCCGTCATGCCCAAAAGCACCGACAGCACGCCCAGCGTCACGATGAAGAACACAAAGAACACCATGACCGAATTGAGCACATCTTCGGTCACGATGCGCCCGTTGTAGCGCGGATTGAAAATGCCGCTGGGGGACTGGATCTTTTGCAGCTGCACTTTGATGGCAGAAAACAGCAGCTGATAGCGAAAAATCTTGATCGAGCACGCGGTTGAGCCCGCGCAGCCGCCGATCAGACCAAGAAAGAAAAACAGCGCCACCAGAAAGCCGCCCCAGAGACCGTAATCGGTGCTGGCATAGCCGGTCCCGGTGACAATCGACGTGACATTGAACAGCGCCTGCCGGAAGGAGGGCGCAAAATCGCGGCCCTGCCCGATCGTCAGGGTAAAGGACACCACCAGGATCACCACAGCAAGAGTTGCGAAAAACGTCAGGATCTGGCGGTCTTTGAACAAAGGCTGCGCGCTGCCGTTCACGAGCTGAACATAGCGCACAAAGGGCAAGGCCGCGAGCGCCATGAAAAGCGCGCCGACATATTCCGCCCCGGGTCCGAAGGCCCCAAAAGAAGCATCGTAATTGGCCATACCACCGGTCGCGACCGTGGTGAAGGCATGCACAACGGCATCAAAAGGCACCATGCCGATCATCAAATAGGCCAAGAAACAAATGAAGGTCAGGCTGACATAGATCACCGAGATCTGCCCCGAAATTGCCGTCGCCCGCGGGAGGATCTTGCCCATGGTGTCAAAACCTTCGGAGCGGAAGATTTGCATACCGCCAACCCGCAGCTCGGGCAGGAACACCATGGCGACCACAATGATGCCAATCCCGCCAAGCCATTGCAGAATGCCGCGCCACAACAACAGCCCCTTGGGTAGGGCATCGAGCCCGGACACCACGGTGGAGCCGGTTGTGGTCAGACCTGACATGGCCTCAAAGATCGCGTCGATAAACCGCGCTTCTGTCGCGCCCAACATGAACGGCAGCGCCCCAAAAAGCGGCAGGGCGACCCAGACGCTGGTCGTGAGCAAAAAAGTTTCCTGCAACGTCAAACCCGGCCGATTGCCGCCGCTCTGACAGGACAGCGCCACCAGCCCCCCGGCCAGTATCGTCAGCAAGGCGCTTTCCAGAAACACCGGCCAATGCCCGTTGCCCTCAATCAGATCGACCAGCATTGGAACGATCATGGTCAGTCCCAAGATCGCCACCAAAAGGCCGATCACATATCCGACGGGTCTAAGATCAATCATCGCGTGCAGCGTTGGTCACAGAGCAGCAAACTGTCAAGCCACTGTTGTCAATTGACTTCGCCAAAATATCGCAGGCTTTCGGTGCGATTGCGGGTTTCACGCTCAAGACACGAAGAGAACAGCAAAGGGGCCATCGTGCCACCGCGGGCCATCGTGCTTTCCAACGCGCAGGCTTTGTCGCGAAACGGTATCCAAGCGCGCTGCGCGTCGCGCAGCATCTCTTCGGCTGGGATCTCGCCTTCGGCCAAATACTGATCCTGCGCCCGCGCCTGCTGGATGGCCAGCTTATAGGCATGGTTGAGGTCTTCATCAGCGGCCTGATAGGCCAAATGCGCGCAGTAATTCATTTCAACCTGGGCAATGGCATTGTCACAATCAACGTCTTGCGCAGCGACAGCGCCGCCCGCGAACATCAAAGCAATCGTCAAACGCACCATTAGAAAATCCTATTTATCCAACGTGGAACAAAGTGGTGAACAGTTTGGGATCAATCGACCCCGATACAAATGTTTCGCCCTCGGTCAGGATCGACACCGCGTCATGGCTATGCAGGCTTTCCTGGTGGCTGGCGATCACACGAAAATCGCCGATGCGGTCATCGTTCTGCAATTCGCGGCAAAAGAGCCGCGCCGCATCTTCGACAAAAATGGGATTGGCGGCGTTGAGCTCTGCAAAGGCCTGCTCGTCCTCGCGTTTGACCATGACCTGCGTCTCGGTGGGCACGGCGCGGCGGGCCATATCGATGAGGTCTTCAAACCACAGGCGCTGCAAGGATTGCGTCACAACCGATATCCGCGCAACCGAGCGCTGCGAATGGGGCGTGGCGAGTTGGCCGCGCGCTTGCCGCGCGTGTTCAGACAGCTCCAGCGAACAGGGGCAGGTTGAGGAATAGACATAGTCCAGATGCATGATCTTGAGAGGCTTGCCACCGATCTCAACCTTTTCCATCGCGATGTCATAATACTGATACCCCTCAAGCCCAGAGCGCAGCGAGGCGATTTTCATCGGATAGCGAAAGCGCATTTGAATGCGCGCATCAAAGCTGCCCAAATCGGCTTTGTAATCCGCGAGCGCGTGCTCAAGCACCTCAAAGCTAAAGGTTTTTTCGGCATGTTTGTAAAAGGACCGCATGATGCGGCTCATGTTGATGCCTTTTTTGTCCTCTTCCAGGCTGACCGTGCCCGTCACCGAAGTTTCCAAGGACAGCGCACCACCATCGCGGGTCAAATAGCTGATCGGCAAGCGGAAATTTGAAATCCCGACATGCTGGATCTGCTTTTTGGCCCCTTTGATCAGGCTGGTAGGTCCGTTTTGCAGATCTGGAAGCGTGGCCTTATAGGCCTCATCAACTTCGAAATCATCCGGGTAACTGCGCGCGAGTGGCGGATAGTTGGACACGGCCTGACCGGGCAAAAGCCGCGCGATGGACGGGTCAAGCTCGGCAATCTCTGTGGCGCTCGCTCCGCGCGCCCATTTGCGCAATGTGCTGAGGGCAGCCTCGGCCTCTTCGCGGGTCAGCGGAGTATCAGATTTCGATGTTTGAATGTTCATGGGCGTTTCCACAGCACGGCGTATCGCCTTCTAACCTAATGGCTCCGCCAGCAAAACGCTAATTTCTTGCAAATTGAACCCTGAATACGACTCGCGCCACATAAAAAGACCCAGCGCGTTGCGCCGGGCCTTTGGTGTCGCAATCAGGCCTGTGAGGCCTCTAGCGCGGCTGTGATGTCTGCAATCAGGTCATCCGTGTCTTCAAGACCAACCGAAAAACGAATGAGACCCGGCGCAATGCCCAGATCATCCTTCTGTGCGTCACTCAGCCGTTGGTGCGTTGTGGTCGCCGGATGGGTCGCGATGGATTTCGCATCCCCCAAGTTGTTGGAGATCACCGCAATCGTCATGGCATTGAGGAACTTAAATGCCGCCTCCTTGCCGCCTTTCACCTCAAGCGACAGCACGGTGCCGCCCTTGCCGCCCAACTGACGCTGCACCAGATCATTCTGCGCATGCCCCTTCAGCCCGGGATAGATCGCGCGGCGCAATGCTGGGTGTCCTTCGACGGCCTCGGCAATTTTCAAGGCGCTGTCCGCCTGGGCCCGCACGCGCAGATCCAGCGTTTCCATCCCCTTCAGCATCACCCAGGCATTAAAGGGGCTCATCGAGCCGCCGGTATGCTTCATATAGGTTTCCAGCGGACCGCGAATGTAATCCTTTTTGCCAAGGACCACACCGCCAAGCGCGCGTCCCTGCCCGTCGATATGTTTGGTGGCCGAATAGACCACCACATCCGCACCCTGCGCGATGGCTTCGGAAAAGGCCGGGGTAGAAAACACATTGTCCACGACCACGGTCGCGCCCACGGAATGTGCAATTTCCGATACGCCGGCGATGTCGATCACCTCAAGCGTTGGGTTGGACATGGATTCAAAGAAGCACACTTTGGTGTCCGGGCGCACAGCCGCGCGCCATTCGTCCAGATTTGTGCCATCCACAAAGGTCACTTCGACGCCGAACTGCGACAGGATGTTTTCCAGAATATGCAGACAGGAACCGAAAAGCGCCTTGGCCGACACCACGTGATCACCGGCCTTTACCAGCGAGGTCAGCGCACCATTCACTGCCGCCATGCCCGAAGCGGTGGCAAAGGCATCCTCCGCCCCTTCCAGCATCGCGATACGCTGCTCAAACATCGACACGGTGGGGTTGCCATAGCGCGCGTAGATAAATTCATCCGGCCCGGTTTCGATGAACCGCGCTTCGGCTTGTTCGGCATTGTTGTACACAAAGCCCTGCGTCAGAAAAATCGCTTCGCTGACTTCGTTGTACTGGCTACGGCGAATGCCGCCATGCACGAGCTTTGTGCGGGTGTTCCAGTCGCTCATCTTCATCTCCTTCGCGCGCGCAGCGCATAAAAAAACCCCATACGGCCAAGCGTAAGGGGTCTCCTTTCGTCCTGACCTTTTAGCGGTATTTGGGTACGAATCGTACGCCGTGGCCCGCAATCCGGTAACAAATCGCCACAAAACGCGGTGTACTGCGCAGCGATGCGCCGGTCAAGTCAAAGCGCTCAGCTATCGGAGCTGTCGCTGTCCAGCGCGTAGCGAGAAAACACCCCGGCCTGCGTCATGAAAAAGACAAAGACCGCCGCCGACAGACCAAAGGTTTTGAAATAAACCCAAGTGTCGGTCGTTTGTGTGCGCCAGATGATTTCATTCAGCACCGCAAGCCCCAAGAAAAACGCCGTCAGTCGCTTGGTCAGCAGCATCCACCCTTCATCTTTCAGGGGCAGCATCTCTTCCATCACATATTTCAGGTAACTTTGCCCGCGCAGCAAACCAAGACCCAGCGCACCGCCGAACAGCAGATAGATCATCGTCGGCTTCATCTTGAAAAAGCGGTCATCATTGAACCAGACCGAAAGGCCGCCAAACAGCGTCACCAGAACAAGCGTGGCGATCTGCATGCGTGAAATATGCCCGGTTAGACGCCAGAGGACAAAGGTCGACAAGGCAATCAGTGGGATGAATGCCGCCGTTACCAAAATGAACCCATCATAACTGGTGCCGCCGATATCAAAGCTTTGATCGCGCAGGCGCAAATAGCCGATAAAGAAAAGGACAATCGGGCCCAGCTCTAAAGCGGTCTTCACCATCGGATTGATTGGTTTACCAGCCATTCTTGGCTCCTTTTTGGTATGGTCAAGATGTGGGGGCTATGCCGCTGATGTCAACGCGCAGTAGTCAAGCAATGGCGATCAGCGCCCTGATATCCCTGTTAGCGCATTGGCAAAGTCTTCGGGATCAAAGGCATCCAAATCCTCGATCTTTTCCCCCACGCCAATCGCGTGAATCGGCAGACCAAACTTGTCCGCCAGCGCCACCAGCACCCCGCCTTTGGCAGTGCCATCCAGCTTGGTCATCACCAGCCCGGTGACATCCGCCAGCTTTTGGAATGTTTCGACCTGGCTGAGTGCGTTTTGCCCGGTTGTCGCGTCCAGCACCAACAGAGTGTTATGCGGCGCTGTGCCATCCTTTTTGCGGATCACACGCACGATCTTCGCCAATTCTTCCATCAGGTCCGCGCGGTTCTGCAATCGGCCCGCCGTGTCGATCATCAAGAGATCCGCGCCCATGTCTTGCGCTTTGGTCATCGCGTCAAAGGCAAGGCTGGCGGGGTCAGAACCTTCGGGCGCGGTCAAGACCGGCACGCCCGCACGGTCGCCCCAGACCTGCAGCTGCTCAACTGCCGCCGCACGGAAGGTATCACCTGCGGCAATCACAACCGATTTTCCGGCCGCCTTGAACTGGCTGGCGAGCTTGCCAATGGTTGTGGTCTTGCCCGACCCGTTGACCCCCACCACAAGCACCACCTGCGGGGTTTTGGGATAAATCGGCAGCGGCTTGGCCACATTCTCCATGATACGGGTGATTTCTTCGGCCAAAATTGCCTTGATCTCATCGGTCGAGACCCGTTTGCCAAAGCGGCCTTCGGCAATATTTGCCGTCACGCGCAGGGCGGTGTCCACGCCCATATCAGATGCGATCAGCAACTCTTCGAGCTGCTCAAGCATGTCATCGTCCAGCACCCGTTTGGTCACGGTCTTGGGTGCCACGCGCCCAGTCAGACGGTCCAGCAGTCCTGGCTTGGCAGGCGCGGGTGCCGCTTCTGGCGCGGGTACTGGCTCTGGCTCTGGTGCCGCAGCGGGTGCTGGGGCAGGCTTCGGCGCAATAGGCTGTGGCGCTGGTGTCGGTTCAGGTGCTTGCGCAGGCTCTGGGGCCTGCGTGGGTTCTGGAGCTTGGGCGGGTTCGGGGGCCTGCGCAGGGACGGTGTCTTCCACCACATCCTCGCCGCCATCTTCAACAATGGCGTCCAGCCCCTCCTCCAGTCGGGACGACGATTTGAACAAACGATCTTTGAGCTTGGAAAAAAACGCCATTTTGCCTCCGCGGTCGCTTCTTTGTCACCTAATGTGCTTTGATCAGATTGAAAAGAGCGGGTTGGCAAAGCCCATCGTTGAAAGCAGCACAGCCTGCCCCACACCTTGACAGAGTGCTGCGCTGATTTGCAGCCAGACGCCGGTTTCGCGCCGCTGGGCAAGGACGTGCAGCAACACCGCCGTCATCGCCAATATTGCGCCAAACACAATCGCTGGCAGGGGCACCGCGCCCAACTCCAGAAACCGGGCCAGGAACAATGGCCCGGCTAGCCCATAGGCAATCAGCGCCCCGCGCATCCGGCCACGGGCCGCCGCCCCTTCGCCCAACAGCACCAGCGCGAGCCCGCCCAAGACGGTAGCCACGCCAAAGTTCGCCGCGCCCGCAACGAGATAGGCCGCATAGGGCAACGCCGCAAAAAGCGTCTTATACCAGCTTGGATTGCGATAACTGAGCAGCGCGGCAAACAGCAGCGTCAGAAGAAGCCCAGCCACCAGCCCGCCATACATCAGCGACTGCCGCAGCGCGATTTCCTGCATGACCGTCATTCTGCCCCCTGCTCGATAGCTCCGTTCTTGCGTTACCCTAACGCGAAGCGCGGGCGCGGCAAGCGTCGGTTGCGGGGCGGCGCGCTGTTAGATCTCATCCGGGAAATGTTTCATGGTCAGACGAATTGGATTGGGCGCAGCCTGCCCCAGCCCGCAGATCGAGGCATCGACCATCGCCGCTGACAATTCTTCGAGCAGCCCAGTGTCCCAGCGGTCCTGCATCATCAGCTTGACGGCCTTTTCACAACCCACCCGGCAGGGTGTGCATTGCCCGCAGCTTTCATCCTCAAAGAAGCGCAGCATATTCAGCGCCGCCGCCTTGGCGCTGTCCTGATCGGACAGGATCACCACCGCCGCAGAGCCGATAAAGCTGCCATGGGGTTGCAGCGTGTCAAAATCCAGCGGCACATCATCCAGATGCGCGGGCAACAGGCCGGAGGATGGCCCGCCCGGCTGATAGGCCTTAAAGGCGTGCCCCTCCAGCATGCCCCCTGCCGCCGCAATGATATCAGTGATGGTGGAGCCGGCAGGAAGCAGATGCACCCCTGGCTCTTTTACGCGCCCAGAAACCGAATAGCTGCGCAGCCCGCTGCGGCCATTTTTGATTGTCCCGTTCAGGCAGCCCGGGCCTTCACGGCAAATGCGCGCCACCCAATGCAGGGTTTCGACGTTATGCACGAGCGTCGGGCGGCCAAAAATCCCGACCTGCGCCACAAAGGGTGGGCGATGGCGCGGCTCCCCGCGTTTGCCTTCGATCGATTCGATCATCGCGCTTTCTTCGCCGCAGATATAGGCCCCGGCCCCGCGTCGCAGATCAATGACCCCCGGCGCGACCAGACCGGATTTTTCCAGCGCGGCAATTTCCCGGCGTAGGATCTCCAGCACCGCCGGATATTCATCGCGCATGTAGATAAAGATTTTCTCGGCCTCGACCGCCCAGGCGGCGATCAGCATGCCCTCCAAGAAGAGATGCGGCGTGCGCTCCAGATAATAGCGGTCCTTAAACGTGCCAGGTTCGCCCTCATCGCCGTTCACCGCCAGATACCGCGGGCCCGGATTGGCGCGCACAAAGCCCCATTTCTTGCCAGACGGAAAGCCCGCGCCGCCCAAACCGCGCAGCCCGGCATCCAGCATATCTTGCTGCACCGCTTCCCAGTCACCGCCCGCGCGCAACGTTTTCAGCCGTGCATAGCCGCCCGTGGCCACATAAGCCTCATAGCCTTGATACTCTGGCACATGCGCGTGAAAATCCTGCGCCGCGATAGCGGCCTTGGTCTTTGTTATCGTGGCGTGGTCGATATGATTGTGGCCGATTTCCAAAACCGGCGCGGTATCGCAACGGCCCATGCAAGGCGCACGTAAAACGCGGACCTCTTGCGGGTTCAAGCCGCTTTCCAGCGCCGCCTTCAATTGCTGTGCCCCGGCCAATTCGCAGGACAGGCTGTCACAAACGCGGATGGTCAGCGCCGGGGGGAGCGTGTCCTCTTCGCGGACAACATCAAAATGCGCATAGAAGCTGGCGACCTCATACACTTCGGCTTGGCTCAGCCGCAGCTCTTCGGCCAGCGCGCGGATATGGCGTGCGGCAAGGTGGCCGTATTCATCCTGAATGAGATGCAGGAATTCGATCAACAGATCGCGCCGGCGTGGCCGCGCCCCAAGCAGCGCCTGCACCTCAGCATGCGCCACCTCATCCAACTGACGCCCCTTAGTTGTGTGCCGCCCCTTGCCCTTGCCGGACTTCCAAACACCTTTGAGATCGCTGCGCGTCATTTTTCCCCCTACACTCGGTCTGTCAGGCAGTATATTCACTGAAACGCTGCGGCATGACACCAAAAACGACAGAGTTGGTCGTATTAGGAGCCTTGGAACCGCGGCGACGGCAGGCAAGGAGGCGATAGAATGCTTTGGTTTAATCTGGCAACCATGGTTCCGGTGCTCTTGCTGCTCCTGTCCGGTTTTTTCGGCGGGGTGATCAGCGTGATCGGGCTGGCCTATATGACCATCGTCGTTTTCACCATGGACCGGCTGATCCATGGTGCCGCCGCACGCAAAAATACCGACAATGAATTTCCGGCAGGCGAAGGTCTGATCGTGTTTTTGGGCTTTGCGCATTTGCTGCTGGTGTTGGTGGCGGTGCTAGCCCTCTCGGGAAAGACCGGCCTCAACTGGTGGGAACGCGGTGTCTGCTTTGTCCTCTTTGGGCAGTTCTTCGGGCAAATCTCAAATGCCAACGCGCATGAGTTGATCCACAAAGGCAACCGCTGGATGCGTCGTCTGGGCGTGGCGGTCTACACCACCTTGCTGTTTGGCCACCATGCCTCTGCCCACACCAAGGTGCACCACGTTTATGCCGCCAGCTGGAAAGACCCCAATAGCGCCCGTCTGGGCGAAAGCGTCTATCGCTTTTGGCCCCGCGCCTGGATTGGCTCCTTTATCCAGGGGCTGAAGGCGGAGAATGAGTTTCGGACCCGCGCCCAGAAACCACTGCCATGGTATACGCACCCCTATTGGGCCTATGGGCTTGGCTCGGGGCTAACGCTGTTGATTTCGTTCCTGATTGCCGGCTGGATGGGCATCGCATCTCTGATTGCCGTGTCGCTCTATGCCACGCTACAGCATCTGGCGAGCGATTATATCCAGCACTATGGGCTGGAACGGCGACGCCTGCAAAACGGACGGCTTGAGCCGGTCGGGCCGAAACACTCCTGGAATTCGCCGCATACATTTTCATCCGCCATGATGCTGAATGTGCCGCGCCATTCCGATCACCACATGACCCCAACGCGCCCGTTTACCGAGTTGCGGATTGATCATCAGAACGTGCCCATTCTGCCCAAATCTCTGCCGGCGATGGGAATCGTGGCGCTTTGCCCGCCGCTCTGGCGTTACATGATGGACAAGCGCGTGGCTGAGGTGACGGCGGTCAGCTGACCGCGCCCAAGCAGGGATTGGCCGAAGGACTGGATTGCAACAGCAATCTTTGCCAACATAGGGCATGTTGCGCGCCAGTCTGATAACGATCACCCTATGGTTCACATGCGCCACCGCGCGGGCTGAAACCCCGATGAGCGCTGCGGAATTTGACGCCTATACACAGGGAAAAACCATGACCTATGCCACCAATGGTGGCCCCTATGGAGCTGAGCAATATCTGCCCAATCGCCGGGTGCTGTGGTCCTTTATTGACGGGGAATGCAAAGAGGGCACCTGGTATGCTGACAATGCGGACATCTGCTTTGTCTATGAAGACAATCCAACCCCGCAGTGCTGGCAGTTTTTCGTGGGCAGCACCGGACTCAGCGCGCGGTTCACCGGCGAAGGCGGCAGCCCGCTGCTCTATGAAGTCGAGCAGACCACCAGCAAGCTTGAATGCCTCGGGCCCAAGATCGGGGCCTAGGCAAAGCTAGAACAAACTGCCCTGTTCGGGTTTGTCGGGCGCTTTGGAGGCAGGTTTCGCCTTGGTTTTGGGTGCGGGGGATGCGCCGTTTTCCGCGCCAGAAATCGCAACGCGCCCATCTGCAAATTGCACCTCAAGCTGCGCCGCTTTCTGGGCCGCCGCGGCACGGGTCACGACGCTGGTCCCGTCCCAGACGACAGCATAGCCCCGTTCAAGCGTCGCCTCATACCCCAGAGTCGTGCGCAGACGTTCCAGCGTACTCAGCTGATCCTGCCACTGGCGCAATTGAGCCTTGGCTGCCACGGCGAACCGGGCGTTCAGCGCCTCAA
This sequence comes from Cognatishimia sp. SS12, assembly GCF_028369055.1. Classification (GTDB taxonomy): domain Bacteria; phylum Pseudomonadota; class Alphaproteobacteria; order Rhodobacterales; family Rhodobacteraceae; genus Cognatishimia. Next base: position 167,011 of record NZ_JAQNCZ010000003.1, read on the forward strand.
GATTTTTGTGTTTCTGGGCGATCTCGCGGCTGATGGGCCGCAAGGACAGCCGATCGGCACGCCTTCCAAGTGCCTCGCGTTTTGCCTCCACCGCGCGGCGCAGGTTGGCAGGCCGCAGGCTTGCGGTGGTTTCGCTTAGCGCAAGGCGGCGTTGATCCACGTTGCGGCGCAGGGCATTTGGCAGCCGCTCTGCCGCGCGGTCGAGGCGCTGCGTCGGCCCCTCAAGCAATGTTTCCGGGCGCGGTAAGGCCCGCGCCAGATCCTTCAGCCGCTGACCGCGCTGGCTGACCCCATGGGTCAGGGCGCGCGTCAGCCGCGCGCTCTGATCATCCACCCAGCTCAGCAGCTCGAGCCGCACGGGCACCGCAAGCTCTGCCGCTGCCGTCGGCGTCGGCGCGCGCTTGTCGGCAGCAAAATCAATCAGCGTGGTATCTGTTTCATGCCCGACCGCCGAAATCAGCGGAATTTCTGATGCGGCAGCCGCGCGCACCACGCTTTCTTCGTTAAAACCCCAAAGGTCCTCAAGACTGCCGCCGCCACGCGCCACAATGATCAGATCCGGCCGCGGCAAGGCCCCGCCGGGGGTCAGCGCGTTAAAACCTGCGATGCCGCGCACGACTTCGAGGGCGCATTTTTCACCCTGTACAGCCACCGGCCAAATCAGCACCTTTCGCGGGAATCGATCGCGCAAACGGTGCAGAATATCGCGGATCACCGCGCCCGAGGGCGAGGTGACAACGCCAATCACCTCTGGCAGAAACGGGATCGATCTCTTGCGCGCCGGGTCAAACAGCCCCTCAGCGGCCAGTTGCGCTTTGCGTTTTTCCAGCATCGCCATCAACGCGCCCACGCCGGCGGGCTTCATGCTTTCGATGACAATCTGGTATTTGGACTGCCCGCCAAAGGTGGTGATGCGCCCGATGGCGACCACTTCCATCCCCTCTTCGGGGCGCATCGCCAGTTTGGAAGCAACGCCCTTCCACATCACACCAGAGATGACGGATTTTTCATCCTTGAGGTCCAGATAGACGTGGCCGGAGCGCGGGAAAGACACGCGGCCAATCTCGGCGCGGATTCGCACATGGCCGAAATTCCCCTCAATGACCTTCTTGATGGCTCCAGACAGCTCGGTGACGGAAAATTCCGGGGCATTTTCGCCCTCTCTTGGGTCGTCTAGCAGATCTGACATTCGGCCTCGCTTGATTGCTGCGTGCGCGCAGCTTAGAACGCCCACAACAGAAGGCCAAGCGGAAGGGCGATCATGAACATTCTTATTCTCGGCAGCGGCGGGCGCGAGCATGCGCTGACCTGGGCGGTGATGCAAAACCCCAAATGTGATCGCCTGATCGTCGCGCCCGGCAATGCCGGCATTGCCCAGATCGCAGACTGCGCCGACCTGGATATCGAAAACGGCACGGCCGTTGTGACTTTTGTCGAAGAGAACGCAATTGATTTTGTCATCATCGGCCCCGAAGCGCCACTGGCCAAAGGCGTGGCCGACAGGCTGCGCGATGCAGGCATTCTGGTTTTTGGCCCCTCCGAAGGGGCCGCAAAGCTGGAAGCGTCAAAGTCCTTCACCAAAGAAATCTGCGCTGCCGCCAATGCGCCCACCGCAGGCTATGGCCATTTCACCGATGCCGAGGCTGCAAAAGCGCACATCCGCGCCAATGGCGCGCCGATTGTGGTCAAGGCGGATGGTCTGGCCGCAGGCAAAGGCGTCATTGTCGCCATGACAGAAGCCGAGGCACTGGAGGCGATTGACGACATGTTCGGCGGGGCTTTTGGCGGGGCCGGAGCCGAAGTTGTGATCGAAGAATTCATGGAAGGCGAAGAGGCCTCGTTGTTTGTGCTGGTGGATGGCGAGGATGTGCTGTCTGTCGGCACCGCGCAGGACCACAAGCGCGTGGGCGAAGGCGACACTGGGCTGAACACCGGCGGCATGGGGGCCTATTCGCCCGCGCCGGTGCTGTCAGCAGAGATCGAAGCCAAGGCGATGAATGAAATCGTCAAGCCGACCATGGCGGAAATGGCCAAACGCGGCGTGCCGTTTCAGGGCGTGCTTTATGCCGGGCTGATGATCAAGGATGGGCAGCCGCGTCTGGTGGAATACAACGTGCGTTTTGGCGACCCGGAATGCCAGGTGTTGATGCTGCGCCTCGGTGCGCAGGCACTGGACCTGATGCAGGCCGCTGCCGAGGGCCGGCTGAAGGAGGCCAAGGTGAATTGGGCGGACGATCATGCCATCACTGTGGTGATGGCGGCCAATGGCTATCCTGGGTCTTATGAGAAGGGCAGCGAGATCAAAGGGCTGGCCGCGCTGAACAGCGACAGCAAGAACTTTGTGTTCCATGCGGGCACCAAAGCTGATGGGGATAAGATCCTTGCCAGCGGCGGGCGGGTTCTCAACGTGACCGCGCGCGGCGCAACCCTGCAAGAGGCGCGCGACCGCGCCTATGAGATGGTGGAGGCCATCGACTGGCCCGGCGGTTTTTATCGTCGCGACATCGGCTGGCGCGCGCTCTAACAGACGCGGCGAGAGGGGCGTTGCCCCTCGGCCGCAAGGCGGGGCCTTGTGGCCTCACCCCAGAGTATTTTGAAAAAGATGAAGCGGGTCAGCGACAGGCGAGCGCTGCCGCAAAGCTTTCTGGTCCGGCAAAGGGCGCGATGGCGCGGCTGTCTGTTGCGTTGCCGTCAAAGCGCGTTGCGATAATTTCCGTCCAATTTGCATTGGCGGTGATCATTTCAGGCGCGCGGCCCGCGCAGTGCCGGATGCCGCCGGAAATGAAATCTTCGCCGATGCGGTGGTTCGTCACCCCTGTGGCCTGGCCGACCTCCTGCAGCGCGCCCTGCTGAAAACGCCAAATGCGCAGGGTCTTGGCCAGATGCGGACGGTCCACATAGGCCAGTTCGACCGCCCCGTCGCCATCCAGATCCGCCGCGCCCACCGGGGCCAGCCAGCGATTGCGTTGCCCGATGAAAGGGGTTGCGGCCACGAGACCGCCTTCATCATAGATCGACAGGCGCGCGCCCTGCGTCTGGCTGCTTTCGACCACCACCACTTCGGCAGCGCCATCCCCATCCACATCAAGGAGCCGCGGCTCCAAATCTTCAAACACCCGCGATTGCGGCAGAACGACACGCAGGCGCTTGCCCGTGGTCAGGCGCATTTCAAGCGCGCCCCATTCGATGGCATCGCCCAGAACGCCATGCGCGTAGCGCGTGGTGGGATCGGTGAAGCGGGCCGAGGCAATCTCGGCAGCCGCAGCAGGCGCGGCCCCCAGAGCGAAAGCAACCAAACAAGCGACGCGCAAGCGCATCAGATCTGCTTTTCGGGCATGTAGACCTTCAGGCCATCCAGATCATCTGTGACCTTGATCTGGCAGGTCAGGCGCGAGCGGCTGGGGTCAGGCTCAAACGCGAAATCCAGCATATCTTCTTCCATGTCATCTTTGGCCGGAAGTTTTTCCGCCCAGGCCGCATCCACATAGACGTGGCAGGTTGAGCAGGCGCAGGCGCCGCCGCAGTCTGCCTCAATGCCCGGAATATTATTGTCGCGCGCGCCTTCCATCACGGTAAGGCCGGATGCCACATCTACGGTATGCTCGGTGCCGCCAAATTCGACATAGGTGATTTTTGCCATCGCGTCTTTCTTTCCTAGAAGTTTCGCAGATTACCTAGTCCCCGCGAGGCCACCTTGCCACCCCTTTTTGATGGGTTTTTATGTCTGCTGGCGCAGGTTGACGGGGATTTTACCGCCGATGCCGCAGATTAGGCACCCCGGCGCAGAATTCCGCAGCCAAAAGTGCGAGAGGCTTTTGGGCGCATGGAAAACCCGTTAGAGATAATAGCGAACGCCCGTTGACGAAGGCCGAGCATGTTTTGTCACAAATTCCTGTTGCCGCTGACCGCGCTGGTTCTGGCAGGTTGCGATCTGCCCAGCGTTGGCGCGCCCGACATCGCGGCGCTGCGCGAGCCGGATATTCGTCAATTGAGCCTGCAGGCACCGCCGGGTGCCCCCCCTGGGTCCTGTTGGGGGAAGTCCGTGTCCCCTGCGGTGATTGAAACGGTAACAGAACAGATCATCGTGCAACCCGCCGAAGTGCTGGCTGACGGCACCGTGCTGAGCCCGGCAATCTACAAGACCGAAACGCTGCAACGGATCGTGCGCGAACGGCGCGACACCTGGTTTGAAACCCCCTGCCCGCCGGTCTTTGACGAAGAATTTATTGCATCGCTGCAACGGGCGCTGAAAGCGCGGGGCTATTATCGCGGCTCTGTCACCGGCCGGATGGACGCGCGCACCCGCGCCGCGATCCGGCGCTATCAAGCGCCACAGGGGCTGGACACCGGCATTCTCACGCTGGAGGCAGCGCGCCAGTTGGGGTTGGTGGCCGTCGCGCGCCAGGGATGAGCTCACCGAGCAGGCATCGCACCGGCCAAACGCATAAGGGCACCCGAGGGTGCCCTTTTCTTTGCCAAGCTGTCTTGGCTGCTATTCAGCCAGCCCCAGCGCTACGAAGCGGGGCTCCCCGCCACGACGCACCAAAAGCAGGATCGACTTGCGACCGGCGTCCTCAGCCTCTTCGATACGGGCCTCCAGATCACTGAGCGCGAAAAGCTTTTGCTGGCTTGCCTCGACAATCAGATCCCCGGAGCGCAGCCCTTTTTCAAAGGCTTTTGAGGTTTCGTCGACGTTGCTGACGACGAGGCCGGTGCTGTCGGCATCCAGCCCCAGCTGATCGCGCAGCTCTTGTGTCACCGGGGTCAGGGTCAGCCCCAAAACCTGCAGCTCGCTTGGCTCATCCGGCGAAGCTGGCGCAGCGGCCGGCACGGCAGCCTCTGCCTCTTCGCGGCGACCCAGCGTCACCTTCAAAGTCTGAGTCTTCCCGTCGCGCAACACAACAACACGCACCGCTTTGCCCACGGCAGTATTGCCGACTTCGCGCACCAGGCCGCGCACGTCTTCGACGTCTTTGCCATCAAAGCTGAGGATCACATCGCCAGCTTTCAGCCCGGCGTCCAGCGCGGGGCCTTCGGGCACATCGGTGATCATTGCGCCTGCGGCTTTCTCAAGCCCTTCGACCGCGTCAATCATGTCTTCGGTCACGTTTTGGATGCGCACACCGAGCCAACCCCGGCGGGTTTCACCAAACTCCTGCAGTTGATCCACGACACGTGTGACCACGTTTGACGCCATGGAAAAGCCGATCCCGATCGAGCCGCCATTGGGCGATAGGATTGCGGTATTCACGCCGACAACTTCGCCGTCCATGTTAAACAGCGGGCCACCCGAGTTGCCGCGGTTGATCGCGGCGTCGGTCTGGATGTAGTCATCATAGGTCCCCGACAGCGCACGGTTGCGTGCCGACACGATACCGGCTGAAACCGAGAAGCCCTGGCCCAACGGGTTGCCAACCGCCATCACCCAATCGCCCACGCGTGCCAGATCACTGTCACCAAAGCTGACAAAAGGCAGCGGCGCTTCGCTTTCGACTTTCAAGAGTGCGATATCAGTGTTCGGGTCTTTGCCGACCACGGTCGCGACGAGTTCTGCACCGGTGAAAAATTCCACCAGGATTTCGTCTGCACCATCAATCACATGGTTGTTGGTGACGACATAGCCATCTTCGGAGATCACAAAGCCGGACCCAAGCGCCGAACTGCGGCGCGGACGATCTCCATCGCCCTGACGGTCCTGGAACTCACGAAAGAAATCTTCAAACGGGCTGCCCTCAGGCACGATGCCCTGCGGCCCCGTGCGGCCTGCAACCACGGTAGATGTGGTGATGTTCACGACAGCCGGGCTGACGCTTTCGGCGAGTTCAGCAAAACTGTCGGGGCGGGCCTGCGCGGTAAGCGCCTGCACAAGCAACATGACAATGGCCAATGCCGACAGCCACATGGCCCGCAAAATTCCGGTATTCGGATGCAAAGCGGAAACGGTGTAAGGTCTCACTCCCTTAACTCCTTTGTTGGTTTTTCCTGCCCATCGCGCCCCCGACGCGCAATGTCCAGTCTTTAACATAGGGCACAATTTGCGCGGCTCAACATGGTGGTAAGTCATTCAATGCCTTGTGATAACTGCGTGAGGCGTAAAAGCGCAGATTTCTGCCTAAAAACCCTGCACCGCAGTCGACATCAATGCAACAGTTCACTAGTTATCTAATTGTAGTTCAAAAAATTTAGTACGCCTTAACAAACTTTGCATTGCTTTGGTGAAATAGTTCGGCACAATTCAGTTAGACCAGATTTACGGAGCGGCGCACGACTGAATTTTACGAAATTTGAGGCTTGGGGAGTTTATTATGCATAAGTGGTTCAAATCGAAACTCGATGAAATGATCGGACTGTCGCAATATTGTGATTTTCCCCTGTTGCAAGCGCATTTTGTTCTGACCCGCGCCGCGGTGGATGAGCTTTACGACTCCAGCAAAAGTGAAAACGAAAGTCTGCGCCGTATGCTGCCGTTGCTGATTGAGCAGGCAAATTCAAAGAACCGCCCGGACGTCGCGCAGCATTTGTCACACGCCTTACAGGCGCTTGGCCCGTCAGAAGAGGTTGCCGCCAATGTTGTCCGTGTCGATTTTGACGTTCTGCGCACCCCACAGGTCGACCTCAAGAGCAATTGATGTGCGCGCGTCGCGCCGCATAGGAGAGATCACAAAAAAGGGCTGACGCAGGTCAGCCCTTTTGGTTTGCAATGTGAGCTATTGAATTCTCAGCGCTGTGTAGCGGTATCAGACTTCAGATAGTCAAAGAATTCGCTGTCCGGGGACATCACCATAGTGGAGTTGTTTTCCAACAGGGCCCCACGATAGGCTTCAAGAGAGCGGTAGAAACGGAAGAATTCTTGGTCCCCGCCATAGGCTTCGGCAAAGATCGCGCTGCGTGTCGCATCCGCTTCACCGCGGATGATTTCGGACTGGCGCTTCGCGTCTGACACAAGTTCCACCACGGTCCGATCCGCCTGCGCGCGAATACGCTGCGCCGCCTCTTGGCCGCGGGCGCGTTCATCTGTGGCTTCGCGTTCACGCTCAGCGCGCATCCGGCCAAAGGTTGCATCCAGGTTTTCACGTGGCAGATCGGTGCGCTTCAGACGCACGTCGATCACCTCAAGGCCCAGACCGCGCGCTTCCTGAATTGCGGCATTGCGAATGCGCAGCATCAGGGCAGCCCGGTCAGAACTGAGGATATCGTTGGAGCTGACAGAACCCAGCACCTCACGGGTTTCCGCCCGCAGGATCGAATCCAGTCGCCGCGCGGCTGTCGCCTCGCCGCCAGTACCCACCGCTTGGCGGAACTGGTTCACATCGGCGATGCGATAGCGCGCGAAGGCATCGACAACCAAACGGCGGTCATCCAGCGGTGTCACTTCAAGCGGATCGACATCGCGCGACAGGATCCGGTCATCATAGCGCACAACTTCTTGGATAAGCGGGATCTTGAACGCCAGGCCCGGGTCTTCTTTGACGTCGACGACGCGGCCGAATTGCAAAACCAGAGCCTTTTCGCGCTCGTCCACGATGAACAGCGACGAACTAATAATACCAATGGCCACCACCACCAGTCCGACAAGATACATAGAGCGGTTCATCAGTTGTTGCTCCCCTTCTTGAGTTCATTCAGCGGCAGGTATGGCACGACGCCCTGGCCAGACGCCTGATCATCCAGGATCACCTTATCGATCCGGCCCAGAACCTCTTCCATGGTTTCCAGATAGAGACGCTTGCGTGTCACGTCAGGTGCCTTCTGGTATTCTTCCAAGATCGCCTTAAAGCGCGAGGCTTCACCTTCGGCCTGGTTCACAACCAGGGCGCGATAACCTTCGGCCTCTTCCAGAACCTGCGCCGCTTCACCGCGTGCCCCCGCCAGAACTGCGTTGGCATATGCGTCCGCTTCTTTCTGGGTCCGGTCACGCTCTTGTTCCGCCGCTTGAACGTCACGGAATGCATCAATCACCTGAGTTGGCGGGTCCGCTTTGTCAAAGTTCACACGCACGATATTGACGCCAGAGTTATAGCTATCAAGTGTCAGCTGGATCAGCTCTTTGAGACGATCCGCAATGGCAGCACGGTCGCGGTTGAGGATCGGCGCGAGGTCCGATTGCGCGATGATTTCACGCATCGCGGATTCAGACACCGCCCGAATGGTTTGCGGCGCATCGCGCAGGTTGAACAAGAATTTGGCCGGATCTGTGATGTTCCAGACAACCTGGAAATCGATATCAACGATATTCTCATCACCCGTCAGCATCAGGCCGGCATCAGAGCCGCGCGCGCCCACACCGATATCTTCGATCTGTTCGCGCGTCACCGGGATGACCTCAGCGGTCACAACGGGCCAAGGCGCGAAGTTCAGGCCCGGATCGCCCGTGGCAGAATATTCCCCCAAAAACAGTTCGACCGATTGTTCTTCGGGTTTAACGGTATAAAAGCTCGCCATCGCCCAGAGCACAGCCGCACCCAGAACGCCAATCAGCAAGGTGCCTTTGCCAAGTTGCGGGCCTTGCCCACCACCGGGGCGCCCACCACCAGACCGTCCGCCACCATCGCGCCCGCCCATGAGCACACGCAATTGGTCTTGGCCTTTTTTCATCAGCTCATCGATATCGGGGATCTGAGGGCCATCATCCTGCGGACGCTTTCCGCCGCCGTTATTGCCGCGATCACCGCCGCCGCCCTGATTGCCGCCGCCGCCCCACGGGCCGCCACTATTGCCTGACATAAAGGTTTATCCCCTTTCAAAACCACATGCGTACCCCACTAACCTGTGGAGTATGCGCTAAAAATCAACCCACTGTGCGGCTAGGAGCCTTCATTGTCACCAGTTCTTCGGACATTGTGGGGTGGACCGCAACCGTGCGATCGAAATCTTCTTTGGTTGCGCCCATCTTAATGGCGATACCCGCCAGCTGGATCATTTCCCCTGCTGCCGGGGCCACGATATGACAGCCCAATACCTTTCGAGTGGCCTGGCTGACAATCAATTTCATCATCACTTTTTCGCTGCGCCCCGCAAAGCTTTGCTGCATAGGCTTGAACGAAGTTGCATAGACCTCGACCGGCTCTTGCGCCGCGGCCTCTTCTTCGGACAGACCCACGGTGCCCATTTCGGGCTGCGTAAAGATCGCGGTCGGAATCAACTCGTGATCTGGTTTGGTCGGATTGCCCTTAAAGACCGTCTCGACAAAGGCCATGCCTTCGCGAATTGCCACGGGGGTCAGGTTGGCCCGGTCGGTCACGTCGCCCACGGCGTAGATCGAAGGCACATCTGTCTGGCTGTAATCATCCACGATGATTTCAGAGCCACGGCCCAGTTTCACACCGATCTCTTCCAGCCCCAACCCGTCGGTATTGGGCACGCGGCCGGTGGCAAACATCACCTTGTCAAACAACCGGATATCGCCATGGGTGTCCGTGACCTTGATCTGATCTCCGGCCTTTTCCAGCTTCACAGCATTGGTATTCAAACGCAGATCCACGCCGCGTTCGATCATTTCGTTGGCAACATGGGTGCGTGCTTCGTTGTCAAAGCCGCGCAGGATCTGCTCGCCGCGATAGAACTGCGTCGTTTTCACGCCCATGCCATTCAGGATGCCCGCAAATTCGCTGGCAATATAACCGCCGCCGACAATCAGGATGGATTCTGGCAGCGTCTCAAGGTGGAAAATATCATTCGAAGTGATCGCCAGCTCTGCGCCCTCGATCGCGGGCTTGGTCGGGCGGCCGCCCACAGCAACCAGAATATGCTTTGCCGTGATCTCAGTGCCATCCGCCAGACGCACCGTGTGTGCATCTTTGACGGTGGCGCGCTGATCCATGGTTTCAACGCCGCTGTTCTTCAGAAGTGTGCGATAGATCCCCTCAAGGCGGTCAAGTTCGGCATAAAGCTCGCCGCGGAAGGTGTTCCAGCTGAAGGAGCCGGGCTGGATATTCCAGCCATAAGCCTGCGCATCCGACACCATGCCGGAAAATTCGCTGGCAAAAACCATCAATTTCTTGGGCACACAGCCCCGGATCACGCAAGTGCCGCCATAGCGGTCCTCTTCGGCCAGCGCCACTTTTGCGCCTTCCTGCGCGGCAACACGCGCGGCACGCACACCGCCAGAGCCGCCGCCAATCACAAATAGGTCGAAATCAAAGCTCATCATAATCCTCAGTCGTTCAGGTCAGAGAAGAGATTTTCGGTTTCGACGAAATCGATCATATTCTCTTCGATTGTCCCTGCATTTATGTCTCGCACGGCCACTCTGCCATCCCCATAGCCGATCACAACTCTGTCACAGATATCTATGAACAAGCCGTTTTCAACGACACCCGGCATCTGGTTGAGAATCATGGCCATCTGGCGCGGATCGCCGATGCGCTTCAGATGCAGGTCCAAAATGTGGTTGCCTTCATCGGTGACATAGGGGCTGCCGCCGTTCATGCGCAATGAGGCCGAGCGCCCCATCACATCCATCGACACAAGCGTTTCTTCGATCAGCGCCTGCGTCGTCTGCCAGCCAAAGGGGATAACTTCGACAGGCAGCGGAAAGGCCCCCAAAGTTTCGACTTCTTTGCTGACATCCGAGATCACGATCATCTGGTCACTTGCGGTGGCCACGATCTTTTCCTGCAGCAGCGCGCCGCCGCCCCCTTTGATCAGGTTCAGCTCTGCATCAAACTCATCCGCGCCATCAATGGTCAGGTCCAGCCACTTGGCCGCATCCAGACTGACAACATCAATCCCGACCTCCTTGGCCAGTTGCGCCGTGCGGGTTGAGGTCGGCACACCTTTGATCTTCAGCCCCTCTTCGCGCACCATCTCGCCCAAACAGCGCACCATCCAGGCCGCTGTTGATCCCGTCCCCAGACCGACCCGCATCCCGTCTTCGACGAATTCCACCGCTTTCTTCGCAGCGACGAATTTGGCCTTATCAATTGGCGAGAGATCTGAGCTCATGAAGTTCTCCGTAATTTCAAGTTGGGTTGGTTATAGGCACATTATCCCGTCGGGGCGAGGGGATTTGGCCCGTTTTTCCAGAGATCAAAGGAATTCGCGCCGCTGGGTGTGGCCTGGGGTGAAGCGCTTGCGCAAATGCACTATGTTTCCTATAGGAAACTACATCAGAGCCGCCTATCTCAGGGAGCCATCACATGTTTCTGTCGGTATTTGAAATGTTCAAAGTCGGGATTGGCCCCTCTTCGTCCCATACGATGGGGCCAATGGTGGCCGCAGCGCGTTTTCTGGATCATATGCGCGCCAGCCCATTTGAATTTGCCGGGCTGCGCGCCAGCCTGCACGGCTCGCTCGCCTTTACCGGCGTTGGCCATGCGACGGACCGCGCGACCATTCTGGGTCTCGCCGGATTTTCGCCGGAAACCTATGACGCCGACGCTGCAGAGGCAGCGCTGGCGCAGATCAATGCCACCAGCACTGTCACCCCGGACGGATTGCCCAAATTGCAGTTTCAACCCAAAACCGATCTGCGCTTTGACTATGATTACGCACTCCCCGGCCACGCCAATGGCATGATTCTCATGGCGACCGACCAACAGGGCGATGTGATCCTGCAGGAAACATATTATTCTGTTGGCGGCGGCTTTGTTGTCACCGAAAAGGAACTGGCCGCAGGCAAGACAACAGATGAAGGCGCGCCTGTCCCTTTCCCGTTTAAGACCGCCAAGGAAATGCTGGACATGGCCGCCACCTCTGGCAAGACCATCGCCGAGATGAAGGCCGCCAACGAAAAGTCGCGCGGCGGAGCGGAGAATCTGGCCAAAGGCTGCGCGCGCATCTGGCAGGTGATGAACGACTGTATTGATCGCGGACTCAGCAGCGAGGGCACCCTGCCCGGCGGTCTGAATGTGCGCCGCCGCGCCAAGAAGATCCATGACAGCCTGCAGGCCGAGCGGGGCCTCAACCTTGCGCCGCCTCACACTATCAACGACTGGATGAGCGCCTATGCCATGGCCGTCAACGAAGAGAATGCCGCTGGCGGACAAGTTGTCACCGCCCCCACCAATGGCGCGGCAGGGGTTCTGCCCGCAGTGATCCGCTACTGGCTGGATCACGTGCCGGGGGCAACGGCCTCGCGGATTGACGAATTCTTGCTGACCGCTGCGGCCATCGGCGGGCTGGTCAAGTTCAACGCCTCGATCTCTGGTGCCGAAGCGGGCTGTCAGGCAGAGGTCGGCTCTGCCGCGGCAATGGCCGCTGCGGGTCTTTGCGCCGTCATGGGCGGCACACCGGAGCAGGTGGAGAACGCCGCCGAAATTGCGCTGGAACATCACCTGGGCATGACATGCGATCCGGTCAAAGGGCTGGTGCAGGTGCCGTGCATTGAGCGCAACGGGCTGGGCGCGATCAAAGCCGTCTCGGCCGCCTCGCTGGCCCTGCGCGGCGATGGCGCACATTTCGTCCCTTTGGACAGCGTGATCGAAACCATGCGCCAGACCGGCGCAGATATGCATGAGAAATATAAAGAGACCTCGCTGGGCGGCCTCGCCGTCAATGTGCCCAATTGCTAGGGCTCAGTGGTTGAGGCCCGCAAACACGCAGCCATCGCTGGCCAACAGCGGCGGCGTAATACACAGCCCGCGCGCCACCCCATAGGCCGACAGCACCCGGGGCACATAATTGCGCGTTTCGGCAAAAGGCGGCACGCCGGTGTGCGTCGCCACCGCGCCCTCCCCCGCGTTATAGGCGGCCAGGGTCAGGATCGGATCGCCATTATAGCGGCGCATCAGACTATCAAGAAAGGCGATGCCGCCTTTGATATTGTCGCGCGCATCAAAGGCATCCATCACCCCAAAGCGGATTGCCGTGGCAGGCATCAGCTGCATAACGCCCTGCGCGCCCGCCGGGCTGACCGCAGCGGCATTGCCACCCGATTCCACATAAAGCACAGCCAGCGCCAGCGCGGGCGAGACTTCGGTGCCGACGCTGCCGATCAATAAATCCGTTCCATAGCTGCGGGCGAGATCCTGCATCGCCTGCAATCGTGGCGGCTGCAACGCGCCGCGCCCGGCATCGGACTGAATGGCGCGCATGGCATCATCCAGACGCCCCGGCCCAATCGCCTCTGTTGCGGGGGCCACCGCATCCCAGAACCAATCATATAAAGAAACCGCGCCCTCTGGCGCGGCCGCGCTTTCCTCAGTTGGCTGCGCGACCGCGCCGGGAACGCCAACAGGCGGCACCGCAGGATTGGCGCGCTCTTCGATCTGCACGGTGATACGTTTGCTGCTGCCCGCGGTCGGCGGCTTGATGCGCTTGGCGTCAAAATCAGGAAAAGGCGCGGGCCCTTCGGCCTGCGCAGCGGCAGCGACCATCAGCCCCGCCAGAATCAGGATTGTTCTAAAGATGCCCATGCCTCACCGGCTTTATACGCTCTGCTCAGCCTTATGATGTCAGCAAATGCCGCGCAGAACCAGAAAAACGCCCTCAAAAGCGGGATTCAGGCGGCAAAACACCCTATTCAAAAGGGTAGGTTTTGCTATTTTCGCGCAAAAATTTAAGATTATTAAGAAAAAGTTGAAATATATTTTCCTATAAAATCAGCATCTTAACCACTAATTTCCTCAAAAGTTAACGCCCCCTAAAATCGCACCATTCGTGCCCAAATCGTGCCCCAATCTCAGGGCTATATATGCTCATACCAAGTCGGGAACAGGCCAAAGAGAGAGACGGCCACAACGGACCCGACACGGTCGAAACTGAACAAACTTGAGATCCTATGGAGGGACCTACCATGATGAAATTTATCAAAAACTTCCGCAAAGACGAAGACGGCGCAGTAACTGTTGACTGGGTTGTTCTGACCGCAGCCGTTGTTGGCCTGGCAGTCGCAGCTTATTCCAGCATTCAAACTCAAACAGCGCAGTTGGCTGGTGAAATCGCGACATCAGTAAACGGCGAAGCAGTGGTTGACACAGCTCTGTCAACTGCAGCCACCGCGCAATAACCTAAGCCGCAGCGGTTTGGTTCACAGAATCCTTAAGGGCGCGCTTCTGAAATCAGGGCGCGCCTTTTTTGTGTCATTTGTGATGAAAGAACAAAGCCGTCGATGTCGCGCGAGGCAGATTTATTAACTGATAATCTGACCTCACAACGTTGGAGCAAAAAACATGAAAACGTTCCTAATGCGATTTATTGACCGGGAGTCTGGCGCGGTCACTGTTGACTGGGTTGTTCTTTCAGCCGGGACAATCACCCTGGTCCTTGCGGTTATGGGTTCAGTTCAAACCGAGACTGCAGAACTCACAAGCGATGCAGCAACCGTCATCCAGCAGCAAGACCCAGCTCGGGAAATTCCTGAAGCGAACGGCAGTTAGTGCGCCCAGTATCTAGGCACCGCTTACGTACGTAGCCGCCTAATGCGCAAAGTTGCCTAGTCACCAACTTAGTATTGCCACAGTTTTCGACGACTTTGGGTCAGAAACAAAAAGTCTTGTAAACTCTTGAGGATATCACCATGCGTGCAATGTTTGCTCTTGTCCTACTGGTCGGCCTTGGCCTCGCAGGCTTTGCTGTCCACATGGCGCAGAATTACGTCGAAAGCTATCAGACCGCCCTTGCCAAAGAGCGGCAGACCAAGCAGCCGGCGATCAAAACCACCGATATTTATGTGGCCAATGCCTCGCTGAAATTCGGCGAGAAGCTTGAGGAAAAACATGTCCTCAAGATCAAATGGCCCGACAATTCCATGCCTAAAGGCGTGTTTCTGGAAAAAGACGACCTCTTTCCCAATGACAACGCCGAGCCGCGTCTTGTCACCCGCCCGATGGAGCCGGGTGAGCCGATCATGGCGATCAAAATCACCAAACCCGGCGAAGACGCCGGCCTGACCACCCGCCTGCAAAAAGGCACCCGTGCCTTTGCCATCCGTGTGGATGTGGCCAGCGGCGTCTCTGGCTTCTTGCGTCCGGGCGACCGCGTGGACGTCTATTGGACCGGCACCGCCGACGGAGCGGAAGAGGGCAACCGCAGCTTTACCAAGCTGATCCAGGCGGGCGTTGATCTAATTGCGATCGACCAGACCGTGGATACCGACAGTGTCGAAGGTTCTATCGCGCGTACCGTAACGGTGGCCGTGAAACCTGAGCAAGTCGCCGCGCTGGCGCAGGCGCAGAACTCTGGCAAACTCTCGCTCTCGCTGGTTGGGGCCCTGGATGACACTGTGGCCGAAACCGTCGAAGTTGATCAGATGAAGCTGCTCGGCATCGAGCGGGCCGAGAAAAAAGTGGTCGAAATTCAGGAAAAACCCAAGGTCTGCACCATCCGCACACGCCGTGGCGCAGAAGTGGTCGAAATCGCGATCCCCTGCTCTAACTGAGCATAATCAAGACCTTAGCGCAGCGCCCCGGACAGGGGCGCTGTTTGCTTGTGCGGCAGTGTTGCCCCTGACCCACATGCATTTTGCACCAGAAGCCATTGATTCTTGCAAAAAAATGCGAATTGCCGCAGGGTATTGGCAAA
Source organism: Cognatishimia sp. SS12 (assembly GCF_028369055.1). GTDB lineage: Bacteria > Pseudomonadota > Alphaproteobacteria > Rhodobacterales > Rhodobacteraceae > Cognatishimia. The sequence continues at coordinate 182,473 of NZ_JAQNCZ010000003.1, forward strand.
GCGGACATCAGATCCGCACCTGAGGCGTGATCGGAGAGGCAGGTCATGACATATCGAAGACTTATTAAGGCGGTTCTCTTAGGGATGACCGTCGCGCTTGCACCCATGGCGGCAAGCCAGCTAAGTGCGGAAACCCTGCGCGTGGTACGCAATGGCACCGGCTCCTTGCTAGCTGTGCCAATGAACCGCGCCGTGGTGGTCGAAAGCGACACCCCCTTTGCAGAGCTCAGCATCGCCAATCCGGCGATTGCCGATATTTCCACCTTGTCCGATCGCACCATTTATGTGCTCGGCAAATCCCCCGGCACCACCACGCTGACATTGCTGGACGCCACCGGGCGTCTGATCACCAATGTGAACGTCCGTGTCGCGGCGGATATCTCTGAGTTCAAAGAGCGGCTGACGCAGATCCTGCCGAATGAAAAGATCGAAGTGCGCACCGCCAATGACGGCATCGTGCTTTCTGGCACGGTGTCCAGCGCGCAAAAACTGCAACGCGCCATCGAACTGGCCGAACGCTATGCGCCGGAACGTGTGTCAAACCTGATGAGCGTCGGCGGCGTGCAACAGGTCATGCTGAAAGTCCGTTTTGCCGAGATGGAGCGCACGGTTTCCAAATCGCTCAGCTCGTCGCTGGCGATTGGCGGCAGCAATGTGAACGCAGAGACCGGCACCTGGCTGGTCGGAGAAAATAGCTTGGGTGGCGGGACGATTACGCCGCGCGGCGATGCCAATGGCGCGATTGCCTTTGAATTTGGGGTCGGCTCTGTGCAGCTTGGCATTTTGCTGGAGGCGCTGGAAAGCCGCGGCATGGTGCGCACCCTGGCCGAACCAAACCTGACCGCCCTTTCGGGGCAACAGGCGACATTCCACGCGGGCGGCGAATATCCGATCCCGGTGCCACAGGATGACGGCACCATTTCGGTCGAATTCAAACCCTTTGGTGTCAGCCTGCAGTTCGTGCCGCGCGTGGTCGATGGCGAGCTGATCAATCTGGAACTGAATTCCGAAGTCTCCGCGCTCGATGCCGCCAACGGCTTTACCAATGGCTCGATCACCATCAGCGCGCTGACAACCCGCAAAGCCTCCACCACAGTTGAGCTGCGGGATGGCGAAAGCTTTGCCATTGCCGGGCTGCTGAAGGACGATTTTCAGGACACCAACAGCCAGCTTCCATGGCTCGGCGACGTGCCCATTCTGGGCGCGCTCTTCCGCAGCGCTGAGTATCAGCGCAGCCAGTCCGAACTGGTGATCGTGGTGACGGCACATCTGGTGACACCCACACGTGGCGACGCCATTGCCCTACCGACGGATCGTATCAAACCCCCGTCAGAAAAGGATCTTTTCCTTTATGGCCGTGTGTCTGATGGCCCCAACCGCCGTATGCGCGGCGCCGCGGGCGAGGTCGCCAAGCAGGACTTCGGCGGCTCTTACGGCTATGTGCTGGATTAAGGGGTGATGCGCATGAAACAGTTTCTTCTGACCTCCGCCGCCGCCCTGACACTGACGGCCTGCGCCAACACCAATGCCACCTTCCCCTCGTTCTTTCAGGAATCCGGGGCCGTGGTGGATGCACATGGCACCTTTGGCGCGGCGACGACGCATAATGTCGGCGTTCAGAACGGCACCATCAAATATACCGTTGATCTGGCCAATCGCTTTGCCGACGAAGTGCCAAGCATGGTGACATTCGCCTTCAATTCTTCGCAGCTGGACGCCAATGCACGGGCCATCCTGCGTCAGCAGGCGGATTGGATCCGCCAGTTCCCCGAAGTGCGCTTCCGCGTTTATGGCCATACCGATCTGGTTGGGTCGCAAACCTACAACAAACGCCTCGGCCTGCGCCGGGCTCAGGCTGTGGTGTCTTACCTCAGCACGCTGGGTATCAGCCGCAGCCGACTTGAGGCGGTTGTTTCCTTTGGCGAAACACAGCCGCTTGTCGTCACCCAGGGGCGCGAGCGTCGCAACCGCCGCACAGTGACCGAAGTCAGCGGTTTCGTGCAGGGGCACCCAAGCTTGCTGGATGGCAAATACGCCGCGGTGATCTATCGCGAATATATCGCCAGCGCAGTGCCGATTCCGACGGGGGCTGTGCCCTCGGTCAACTCCAGCGAATAAGCAATCCGGTTTCCGTATTGCCGCGGCCCGCCCCCTCGGCGGGCCATTTTTTTGGCCGTTTCCCTTGGGTTAATTGTTCTCGGATTAGAAATAACCGGGCAAATGCCCGCGAAAAGTCGCACGATACCGCACAATTACGGTTTTTTAGCCCAAATCTTGCCCAACTTGGCCGTCAAAAACTTTCCTACAGGATGTTTGTGCCCATTGAGTCGGGCACCGCCCAGAAGACTGCTGAAACAAGGCAAGGCAGGGTGACGTCTAAGGATGATGGCAATGACGAGTAGTAAAACATTCGAAACCGACCCAAACGCGATCCTGGCGTGTACTGTCTGCCGGGATGTGCAGAATTTTGACCTTTTGATCGTCGACATGGAAGAAGTCATGGGCGAGCAATGGGGCGATCTCGGTTTCGAAGACGCATTGCAGTTTTTCAATCAGCCCGAGGCGGAAGCCCTCGAATTCATCGCGCTGGCGATTGACGACCTGGACGAGGACGACCCAGAGATCCTCAAGAAAGTGGTCATTGCAGCCAAGGAAAAAGGCATCAAAACGCTTTTGATCGCCGAAGATGTCACGCCCTCGCTGTTGCACCAATTGCTGCGCATGGGTGCCGATGAGTTTATCCCTTATCCGCCGCCTTCCGGCGAATTGCTCGAAGTGGTGGAAACCCTGCGCCATGCGCCCCCGCCGATGACAGCCCCCACCGCCGAAGCGGCAGCCCCCGCAGCGGCGCAGCCCGCGACAGTCCCGCAGCCAACAGGGGATAATCTGGGGGCCATTTTGGCGACCCACGGTCTTGCAGGCGGCACCGGCTCCACCACCCTTGCCGTCAATCTCGCCTACGAGTTGGCCACCGTCGCCAAAGACAAATCGCCTTCGGTCTGCTTGATCGACTTTGATCTGCAATTCGGCTCGGTCTCCACCTTCTTGGACCTGCAGCGCCGCGACGCGGTGTTTGAGCTTTTGACCGACACCGAAAGCATGGACCGCGAAAGCTTTTATCAGGCGCTGCAATCCTTTGAAGATCGGGTCAGCGTCTTGACCGCACCGGCAGAGATCCTGCCGCTGGATCTGATCACCAGCGAAGATATCGACCGTATCCTGGAAATGGCGGCGCAGAATTTCGACTATGTGATTGTCGATATGCCGACAACGGTTGTGCAATGGACCGAGGCGGTTCTGAACCGCTCGCACGTGTATTTTGCACTGTTGGAAATGGACATGCGCTCGGCTCAGAACGCCATGCGCATGAAACGCGCCCTGCAGGCCGAAGACCTGCCATTTGAAAAACTGCGCTACGTGCTGAACCGCGCGCCGAAATTCACCGATCTGTCCGGCAAGGCGCGGGTCAAACGGCTGGCGGAAAGCCTGGGTATCTCGATCGAGGTGCAACTGCCCGATGGCGGCAAACAAATCATGCAAAGCAGCGACCAGGGCCAGCCTTTGGCCGAACTCGCCGGGAAAAACCCGCTGCGCAAAGAAATCGCAAAACTGGCCCAATCTCTATTTGAGCTGACCGACGACAACAGCAAAGCGGCTTGAGGACACGAAGATGTTTAGCAGATACAAAAAAGACACCAAAGCCAAACCGGTCCCAGCCGCAGCCAAAGCAAAGGCCGCGCCAGCGCCTGCTGCCGCCCCGCAAAAAGCGCCGGAAATGGCCCCTGTGGAACGTGTCACTCTGCGCAAGCCGCTGCCGGCGGCGCATGCACAGGCCGCTGCCAACGACAAGGACCGCAAACGCAAAGAGCGCCTGTCAGAAATCAAACTCGATCTGCACCGCGAGCTATTGGACAACCTCAATCTGGCGGCGCTGGAAAAGGCGTCAGAAAACGATCTGCGCGCTGAGATCAACGCGATCTCAACCGAAGTGCTGCAGGACCGCGCCATCGTGCTCAACCGGCAGGAACGGGATCAGCTGTTTTCCGAACTATACAACGAAGTCAAAGGCTTGGGCCCGCTTGAAACCCTGCTGCAAGATGACAGCGTCAACGATATTCTGGTGAACGGGCCGCAGCAGATCTTTGTGGAACGCTCCGGTAAGCTGGAACTGACGGACATCACTTTCAAAGATGAAAAGCACCTGTTGCGGATCATCGACAAGATTGTCTCGGCTGTGGGCCGCCGTGTGGATGAATCCAACCCCTATGTGGATGCGCGTCTGGCCGATGGCTCCCGTTTCAACGCCATGGTGCCACCGATTGCGGTCGACGGCTCGCTGGTGTCCATTCGTAAGTTCAAAAAAGACAAGCTGGGCATTGATGACCTTGTCAACTTTGGGGCCTTCTCCGAAGAAATGGCCGCGTATTTGCAGGCCGCCGTGGCCACCCGGCTGAACGTGATCGTCTCGGGCGGGACGGGCTCTGGTAAAACCACCACGCTCAATGCGCTTTCGTCTTTCATCGACGACAGCGAACGCATTTTGACCATCGAAGATACCGCCGAATTGCAACTGCAACAGACTCATGTGGGTCGTATGGAAAGCCGCCCGCCGAACGTCGAGGGCAAAGGCGAGGTTTCCCCGCGCGACTGTCTGAAAAACGCCCTTCGGATGCGGCCAGATCGCATCATCGTGGGCGAGACCCGCGGCGAAGAAGTGATCGACATGCTGCAGGCGATGAACACCGGCCACGATGGCTCCATGACCACAATCCACGCCAACTCTGCCCGCGATGGCGTGTCGCGACTGGAAAACATGATTGCGATGGCCGGGATCGAAATGCCGCTGAAAGCGGTGCGCAGCCAGATTTCTTCGGCGGTCAACCTGATCGTGCAGGCCAGCCGCCTACAAGACGGCTCGCGCCGCATGACATCCATCACCGAGATTACCGGCATGGAAGGCGATGTGATTTCCATGCAGGAAGTCTTTCGCTTTCAGCGCACTGGCCTGACGCCGGAAAACAAGATCATTGGCCATTTCACCGCCACGGGTGTGCGCAGCCACTACTCAGAACGTTTCCGCATGTGGGGCTATGATCTGCCCGCGCATATCTATGAACCGACAGCAGGATAAAACCGATGCCCATAAGCCCAGAACTCCTGATCTACGGCCTGATTTTCGTTGGCGTTGTTGTCCTTGTCGAAGGGGCCTATCTGACCGTTTTCGGCAAATCCATCAGCCTGAACAACAAGGTGAGCCGCCGACTTGAAATGCTGGAGCGCGGCACCGCCCGTCAGGATGTGCTAGAGCAGCTGCGCAAAGAAATGGTGCAGCACGCCAAATCACGCTCGATCCCGCTCTATTCGCTTCTGGCCGCCAAGGCACAGAAAGCCGCGATCGCCTTTTCGCCCAAACAGCTGATTCTGATCATGGCTGCGCTGTCTGCTGTGGCCTTCATGGGTCTCACCATCGGCACCCAATCCGGCCCGGCGACCAATGCCTTGCTGGCGGTCGCCTCTGGCGTCGGCGGGGTCTATGCCTGGGTCAGCATGAAAGCGGGCAAACGGGTTGCGATGATCGAAGAGCAACTGCCGGACGCCATTGAACTGATGGTGCGTAGCCTGCGCGTTGGGCATCCGTTTTCTTCGGCCATTCAAATTGTTGCCAAGGAAACACCGGATCCATTGGCCACCGAATTTGGCATTATCGCCGATGAAAATGCCTATGGTCGCGACATCAGTGAATCGCTGAAAGAACTGGCCGAACGGCTCGACATGCAGGATCTGCGCTTTCTGGCGGTCGCCGTGACCATCCAGCAGCAGTCAGGCGGCAACCTGGCCGAGATCTTGGCCGGCCTGTCCAAAGTGATCCGCGCCCGCTTCCGCCTTTTCCGCCGGGTCAAAGCCATCACGGCCGAGGCCAAGTGGTCCGGCAAGTTCCTGTCGGGCTTCCCGGTCGCGGCGCTGATCTTCATCAACCTGTCCGATCCCAATTATTATGACGAAGTGGCCGATCACCCCTGGTTCATCATGGGCTGTATCGCAGTCGGTCTTTTCCTCGCCGCCAACCTGATCGTGATGCGCATTCTCACGAATATCAAAGTCTAAGGAGCGTTCAGATGTCCTTTCTTGAAACGATGACAAACACAATGACGGGCGCGCTTGGTCCCTTTGGGCCGATCATCCTGGTGGGCGGATTGGGTCTTTTGATCATTGTCGGCGCAATCATGATGATGCTGCGCGACAAGAATGACCCCCTCTCAAAGCTGAACAAAACCGAAAGCCGCCCCAGCGCCACCAGCAGCAAGAAAGAAAAGCTGCGCCGCGCCAATGCCAACGAACAGCTGGAAAAATACAAATCCTTCCTAGAGCCGCAGGACGCCGAAGAACTGTCCTCCATGCAGCTAAAGCTGTTGCAGGCGGGCTATCAGTCGCGCGATGCGGTGCGGGCGTTTTATCTGGCGCAATTTGCTTTGGGCATCACCGGGCTGGTGCTGGGTGTGGCCTATTTCACGCTGGTGCTGAACCCTGAAAACCCCACCCCCACGCAAATGGTGCAATGGGTGCTCGGCCCCGGTGCGGCGGGTTATTTCCTTCCAAAATACTGGATCACCCGCCGTGTGGAGACCCGCAAAGAAGAAATCATCAATGGCTTTCCGGACAGCCTTGATATGATGCTGGTCTGCGTTGAGGCCGGGCAGTCGCTGGATCAGTCCATCATTCGCGTCGCCGCCGAGCTGCGCGCCAGCTATCCGTCGCTCGCCGATGAATACGAAATTGTCGCCAATGAAATGAAAGCCGGTAAAGACAAATCCACGGTGCTGACCGACATGGGCGAACGCTGCGGCGTAACCGATGTATCAAGCTTCGTGACCGTGATGAACCAATCGGCCTCTTTCGGGACACCCATTGCCGATGCGCTGCGGGTCTATTCGGCGGAAATGCGTGACAAACGTGTGATGCGCGCCGAAGAAGCGGCAAACAAGTTGCCAACCAAGATGACCCTTGCCACAATGATGCTGACGGTGCCGCCGCTCTTGCTGATCCTGGTGTCGCCGTCTGTGATGAACATTACGCAGATTTCTGCCCAGTAGGTCCGGTGACAACACATAATCGCAGGGCGCTAAGTACAGCGCTGACAATTCTGACCCTTTCCTTGGCCGCCTGTTCGCAGGGCGGCCTCGGTGTATCTGGCGCAAGCAAAGACAGCCCCTTTGCCCCGGCGGTCGACCCGCGCGGCGCGGCGGTGGACCCGGTGCTTGTCGGCCATCGGCTGATGGATGCGGGCGAATATGAACTGGCGATGCGCGCCTATACCCGCGCTGCGGTGGATCAGGGGCTGACCCCGGAAATCCTCGCAGGGATTGGCACTGCCAACCTGCAACTTGGGCGTTTGGGGCAGGCCGAAGAGGTGCTGCGCGACGCGCTTAAGGCGGATGAAAGCCTGCCGGAAACCTGGAACAATCTGGGCGTTGTGCTGATGGAGCGGGGCAAAACCGCGGAGGCCGCGCAGATCCTCAAGAAAGCCTATGCACTGGACAATGGCGAAAGTGACGCAATTCGCGACAATTTGCGCTTGGCGCTCGCAAAATTGGAAAATCCTGCTTATGATGGGGCGCAACAAAAAGAAGACTTCAAATTGGTACGCCGCGGCAGCAACGACTACGTGCTCAGGCGCACCCCATAGGCAAGAGCAGCAAAGGACGCAGAAAATGCGCCACACCCTTCTTGTGAGTCTCACTCTGACTGCCGCGCTGACGGTTGCGGGCTGTCAGAAAGCAGGGGATTCAGACGTTGACCGCGCGCTGGAAAGCGTGAATGCCATTGACGAGGCAAACCTGTCAGACATCATGCTGACCATTGCCGATCCCAATGAATCGGTGGCCTATTTCACCCGCACCCTATCGGAAAAGCCTGATCGCATTGATTTGCAGCGCGGGCTGGCCGTCTCGTTGATCCGCGCCAAACGGCACGAAGAGGCTGTGGTCGCCTGGCGCAAAGTCACCAAACATCCCGAAGCGACCAATGATGATCGTGTGGATCTGGCAGATGCGCTGATCCGGTCGGGCAATTGGAAAGAGGCCGACGCCACGCTTGATGGCGTGCCGCCCACGCATGAGACCTTCAAACGCTACCGGCTTGAGGCCATGGTGGCGGATTCTGCGCAAGACTGGAAAAAGGCCGACAGCTTTTATGAAATCGCCGTGGGGCTGACGACCAAGCCGTCCGGGGTTTTGAACAACTGGGGTTATTCCAAGCTGACGCGCGGCGATTTCTCCGAGGCCGAGCGCCTGTTCGTCGATGCCATCACGCAGGACAGCAGCCTCTTTACCGCCAAAAACAACCTTGTTCTGGCGCGCGGGGCGCAGCGTAACTATTCGCTGCCTGTTGTGCCGATGGAGCAGACCGAAAAGGCGCAGCTGTTGCACACGCTGGCGCTGTCGGCGATCAAACAAGGCGATGTGGAAATCGGCAAAGCGTTGCTGCGCGAGGCGATTGACACCCATCCGCAGCATTTTGAATTGGCGGTGCGCAGCCTGCGGGCCTTGGAAAACGCCTGATGTCGCTTTCTGCCTCGGCAGCCCTGTGGTTCCTGCCCTTTGTCGCCCCGATTTGCCTCTATGTCGCCTGGAGCGATATGCGCGCCATGAAAATCCCCAACCATTCGGTTGTGGCGCTTTTTGCGGTATTTGCCGTGATCGGGCTGATCGCCCTGCCCTTTGACAGCTATCTCTGGCGGTATCTTCACCTTGCCGTTGTTCTGGTGATTGGCATTGCGCTGAATGCCGCCCGGCTGATCGGCGCAGGCGATGCCAAATTCGCCGCTGCGGCCGCGCCCTTTGTGCCCGCCGCGGACCTATCGCGCCTGGCGTTTATCTTTGCCGCCACGCTGCTGGCGGCCTGGGTCACGCACCGCGCAGCGAAACATTCCGCCCTGCGCCGCCTCGTGCCGGACTGGGAAAGCTGGCAGCGCAAGAAAGACTTCCCCATGGGGCTGGCCCTTGGTGGGACCTTGCTGATCTATCTGGCGCTTGGGGTCATGCAGGGCCAGTAAGGCGACGCATATGTCGCGGCATCTTCCGATCGCTGCCGCAAAACCGCCATCTTCTCTTGCAAACTAACGGGCAATACCGCGTTTAGCTGAAGGTCTTGCCATGAACATGCCGCTTCAAACCCCGGAAACCCGCGTCACCGCGCCCCCTGCGCCCAAAACGCTTGAGGACATGCAGCTGCCGCTGGTCATGATGCGGGATATCCTGCTGAAAACCATGTTCCGCAAAAATGTCGACATGGTGTCAGATGTGGCCGAGGCGATCTGCCTGCCGACACAGGTCACGCAAGAGCTGATTGACATGGCGCGCGAACAGCGGCTGCTGGAAGCCACCGGCACGCTGAACGCCAACAGCGGCAATGAAATGGGCTATCAGCTGACCGACGCCGGCAAGGCGCGGGCGCTGGATGCGCTGGCGCAATCGGAATATTTCGGTGCGATGCCCGTGCCGCTGCATGTCTATGACCAGCAGATCAAACGCCAGTCGATCCGCGATATTCAAATCACCCGCACGCAATTGACCGACGCCATGGGCCATCTGATCCTGCCAGACAGCCTGCTGGATCACCTTGGCCCCGCGGTTTCCGCCGGACGCTCCATCCTGATGTATGGGCCGCCCGGCAACGGGAAATCGTCAATCTCTAATGGCATTCGCAAGGCGATGGGCGACAAGGTCTATGTGCCCCGCGCCATCGAATACGCCGGTCAGGTGATCACCGTCTATGACCCCATCGTGCATTCCAAGGCTGAGGCCGAAGTGGATGACCCCAACAGCCTGCGCCGGCGGCGCGGTTTTGACCGCCGTTATGTGCGCTGCGACCGCCCTACGGTGGTGACTGGGGGCGAGCTGACGCTGGACATGCTGGACCTAGTGTATAACCCCACCGCGCGCACCTATCAGGCACCACTGCAATTGAAAGCTGCCGGCGGTATTTTCATCGTTGATGACCTTGGTCGCCAACAAGAATCCCCTCAGGCGCTGGTCAACCGCTGGATTGTGCCGCTGGAAGAAGGCCGTGATATTCTGGCGCTGCAATCGGGCGAAAAATTCGAAACCCCGTTTGACACGCTGGTGATCTTTTCCACCAACTTCCACCCGAACGAGATTTTTGACCAGGCTGCGCTGCGCCGGATCTTTTTCAAGATCAAGATCGACGGCCCGGATCAGGAGAACTTCCTAAAAATCTTTGCGCTGGTCGCCAAACAGCGCGGTATGCCGCTGGATGAGGCGACGCTGGTGCATCTGCTGAAACGCAAATACCCCAGCATTGACAATGTCTATGCCAACTATCAGCCAGTGTTCCTGATCGACCAGATGATTTCGATCTGCAATTTTGAGGGCATCCCACATCAGATGTCACCCGAGCTGATCGACCGCGCCTGGGCCAATATGTTTGTGAAAGAGGAACATATTGTAAAATAAGGCCCGCCGGGCGGGGGATGCGTTGCAACACGGCGCAATTTGCGCCATGTCACCCCCATGACCCAACCTTTGCTCACTCCGCGTTTCAAGGCGCTCAGCGTCCACCTCTTGACGGCCACGGGTGCGGTATTTGCCATGCTGGCGATGCTGGCGGCAGTGCAGGAAAAATGGAGCCTGATGTTCCTTTGGCTGGTGGTGGCTTTTGCGGTCGATGGCATCGACGGGCCTCTGGCGCGCCGCTATGACGTCAAAGCCCATGCAGCCGAATTCGATGGCGTGCTGCTGGATCTGATCATCGACTATCTGACCTATGTGTTCATCCCGGCCTTTGCCCTGTTTCAATCGGGCCTCATGAGCGGCTGGACCGGCTGGTTTGCAATCATCATTATCACTTTTGCTTCGGCCATGTATTTTGCCGACACACGCATGAAAACAAAGGATAACTCCTTTTCCGGCTTTCCCGGCTGCTGGAATATGGTGGTGATCGTGATCTTTGCGGTTGAGCCAAACTTCTGGGTCAGCCTTGCACTGGTCAGCACGCTGGCCGTGGCGATGTTTGTGCCCTTGCGCTTTGTGCATCCGGTGCGCACCGCGCGCTGGCGCAGCGTCACCCTGCCCATGGCACTGGCCTGGACATTCTTTGCAGGCTGGGCGGCCTGGGTGGATTTCCACCCGGACAGCTGGGCGCATTGGGGGCTGGTCACAACCTCGGTCTATCTGCTTTTGGTCGGCATCGTGCAGCAACTGCTGCCAGAACGCAGTTAAGCGCGCTTAAATCAGCAGCCCGGCTGCGCGTTCATGGCGCAGCAGCGCCACTTTGGTTTCCACACCGCCCTGCCCTGAAAACCCGGTCAGCTTACCCCCGGCCCCCATCACCCGATGACAGGGAATGATGATCGGAATCGGATTGCCGCCGCAGGCCCGCCCCACCGGCTGCGCAGCGCAGCCAAGCGCCTTGGCGATATCGCCATAGGTGCGGGTCTCACCCAGCGGGATCTTAAGCATCTCGGCGCAGACCGCCTGCTGAAAATCAGAGCCAGACACCGCCAAGGGCAGATCAAACTCTGTCAGCGCGCCGGCAAAATACGCCCCCAGCTGATCGCGGGCGCGCCGCAACAGATCAGTCGGCTGATCCTCAAACGCCGTCCAATCCAGCCGCACAATCGCGCCATTGTCTTCCTGCAGGCTCAGTGGGCCAACCGGGCTGTGAAATGAAATCGCGGGCATGGGGAAACTCTGCCGCGGCCAAGGGACAATCACAAGAAAAAAGCCGCCGGAAACTCCAGCGGCTTTTCTAACTTTAGCTCAGCGCCTCATCACAGCGGCTGCAGGTGCCCGCATGGCTGTGCTTGCCAACGTCCGGCAGGATTTTCCAGCAGCGCTGGCATTTCTCGCCGTCGGCCTTCTCAAACTCGACGCCCACGCCTTCGACTTCCGGCAGGCGGAAGGCCTCTGCCGGGATCGGATCGGGGGTCAGCATCATGCCCGAGGTGATGCAGATGTCATCAAAGGCCACCGATTTCAGCGCCTCCAGCATGTCTGCGTCACGCACATGCACAATCGGTGCGGCCTCAAGCGAGGCGCCAATCACCTTGTCGGTTCGCTGCACTTCCAGCGCGGCGGTGACAACCCGGCGCGCCCGGCGCACTTTGGCCCATTTGGCGGCCAGCGGTTCGTCCAGCCAATCGGCAGGTGTGTCTGGCATATCCACCAGATGCACCGAGGATTGATCGCCCGGGAACCGCTCCAGCCAGACCTCTTCCATGGTGAAGACCAAGATCGGGGCCAGCCAGGTGGTGATGCGTTCAAACAGCAGATCCATCACAGTGCGCGCGGCGCGGCGACGCAAAGTGTCGCCATCGCAATAGAGCGCATCTTTGCGGATGTCGAAATAGAAGGCCGAGAGATCCACAGTGGCAAAGTTAAAGACCGTGCTGAACACCCCTTGGAAATCAAAGGATTTGTAGCCGGATTTCACCTTGTGATCGATTTCCGCCAAACGGTGCAGCACCCAGCGCTCAAGCTCGGGCATATCCGCAGGCTCAACCCGCTCGGCAGCGTCAAAGTTGCCCAGCGCGCCCAGCATATAGCGCATAGTGTTGCGCAGGCGGCGATAGCTGTCGGCCACCCCTTTCAGGATTTCCGGCCCGATACGCTGATCGATCATATAGTCGGTTTGGGCCACCCAGAGACGCAGAATATCCGCGCCATATTGCTGAACGACCTTCTCTGGCACGATGGTATTGCCGATCGATTTGGACATTTTCAGCCCTTTTTCGTCGAGCGTCATCCCGTGGGTGATCACATTGCGGTACGGCGCGCGGCCCGTGGTGCCGACCGATTGCAACAGCGAAGAATGGAACCAGCCCCGGTGTTGATCGGTGCCTTCCATATAGACATCGGCAATGCCGTCTTCGGTGCCGTCGTCGCGGTCGCGCAGCACAAAGGCGTGGGTGGACCCGGAGTCAAACCACACATCAAGCACGTCATAGACCTGATCATACTCCTCCGGATTGGCGATGCCATCGAGCATCTTTTCCTTGAACCCCTCGGTGTACCAGACATCCGCGCCATCGGCCTCAAACGCGGCAGAGATACGCGCATTCAACGTTTCATCACGCAACAAGAAGTCCGGATCGGTCGGCAACGCGCCCTTCTTGGTAAAGCAAGTCAGCGGCACACCCCAGGCGCGCTGGCGTGACAGCACCCAATCTGGGCGCGTCTCGATCATGGAAAAGAGGCGATTGCGCCCGGTCTGTGGCCACCATTTGACCTGCTGGTCAATCGCGGTCAGCGCACGGGTGCGGATGGTTGTGCCCAGTTCGTCCTGACCATCACCCACCGCTTTGTCGACCGAAGCGAACCACTGCGGCGTGTTGCGGAAGATGATCGGCGCTTTGGAGCGCCAGGAATGCGGATAGCTGTGCTTAACGCGGCCACGGGCAATGATGCCGCCGGCCTCAACCAGCTTGGCGATCACAGCATTATTGGCTTTGCCTTCTTTGCCTTTGCGATCAAAGACCTGAAGCCCGGCAAAGAACGGCACATGTGGCAGGAACTCGGATTCCTCCCCCACATTGTGGGTCATGCGATCAATCCAGTTGCGCGCGACAAAACATTCATAGTCGTCCGCACCGTGGCTTGGCGCAGTGTGCACAAAGCCGGTGCCGGCATCATCAGTGACATGATCGCCATCGATCATTGGCACGTCGTAATCCCAGAAGCCGTCGGCACCCTCGAGGCCATTGAATGGGTGTTTTAGGACAGCACCTTCAAATTCGGAAGCAGCAACGTCGCGAACACGAGTGAACTCGGTGACTCGAGACTTGCCCAACGCATCTGCGGCAAGAGTGTCTGCGAAGATGTAGAGATCACCGGGCTTGGTCCAGCTTTCTTCTTCCGTCGCATCCACGCGATAAAGACCGTATGCAATCTTATTTCCGTATGCGACAGCTTTGTTGGATGGGATGGTCCAAGGAGTGGTGGTCCAGATTACAACTCGGGCAGTCATCAATAGTGGATCGACAGCTTCCTTGCCTTTTTTTGCTGGCGCAACGATCGTATCAAACTCAAACGGCACCCAAATCGTGTGGCTCTGGTGATCGTGATATTCGATCTCGGCCTCTGCCAGCGCGGTCTTTTCGACCGGCGACCACATCACCGGCTTGGAGCCTTGATAGAGCGTGCCGCTCATCAGGAATTTCATGAATTCCTCGGCGATCACCGTTTCGGCGTGGTAATCCATCGTCAGATAGGGATTTTCCCAATTGCCGGTGATGCCAAGGCGCTTGAATTCTTCGCGCTGCACATTGACCCATTGGTCGGCAAAGGCGCGGCATTCCTGGCGGAATTCAACCACATCGACGTCGTCTTTGTTCTTACCCTTCTGGCGGTATTGCTCTTCGATCTTCCATTCGATCGGCAGGCCGTGGCAATCCCAGCCCGGCACATAGCGCGCATCAAACCCCATCATCTGATGCGAGCGCACGATCATGTCTTTGATGGTTTTGTTCAGCGCGTGGCCGATGTGCAGATGACCATTGGCATAGGGCGGGCCGTCATGCAGCGTGAAAGGCGGGCGGCCCTCTTTTTCACGCAGGCGATCATAGACGCCGATCTTTTCCCAACGCTCCAGCCAGCCTGGCTCGCGTTTGGGCAGGCCTGCGCGCATCGGGAAATCGGTTTTCGGCAGGTTCAGCGTATCTTTGTATTCAGGGGTGTCGGCGCACATTTCGGGCGTCCTTCGGATGTCTTGTTTCAGAGAAATATGAAGGGGCGGCGTGGTATCCCATACGCCTTTTCCCGGCGGCTCGCTATGATCAGAGCGCCGGGCATGTAATTCGAATGATGATCGCCATTACACAGGTCATGGCGGCGTTATAAGCCTGCAAATGCAGAGCGTAAAGGCGCAACTTTGCCGCCCGCCCGCGACCGGATGGCACCTTGGCAGCGCACACAAAGCGGGCCAATGTGACGCAGTACAGATCGAAAGCCACCCCAATGCCGCACCCCATGCAACTGTTTGAGATCACGCCCGCAGAAGTCGACCGGATTGTCAGCGTGTTTTATGCCCGCATCCGCCGCCACCCCGAATTGGGGCCAATCTTTGCGGCGCATATTGCCGAAGGTGACTGGCCAGCGCACGAAGCCAAGATCGCGCAGTTTTGGCGCAGTGCGATCCTGAAAGAAGGCGGCTATGCTGGCAACCCGATGCGGGTGCATATGAGCACGCCCGACGTGATGCCGCGCCACTTCACCCCATGGCTTGCTTTGTTTGATGAGGTCTTAAGCGCCCAGCTCTCGCCCGATGCTGCAAAGGCGTTTTCCGCCTTGGCCCATCGCATTGGCCGTGGCCTGCGCGTCGGGCTGGAACAGGTGCGCGCGCCCAAAGACGCGCCGCCCATTCTGCGTTAACTGCCAAATAGCCCGGTCAGCGCGCGTTTCACCAATCGGCTGACCGAGGGGCGTTGCTCTGCTGAGAAAGCCATCGGGCGACAAACCTCCATTGCGGCCACACCCACCCGTGCGGTCAGCGCGCCATTGACCAGCCCCTCGCCAAAGCGGCGGCTAACCTTGCCCAGCAAGGACCCCCCGGCCAAAGAGCCGATCAGATCATCCCCCACGGCCACCGCGCCGGTGGCCACCAAATGCGCCATCACCGCGCGGGTCAGCCGCCAGCTGCCCAAAGTGCCGGACCGGCCAGAATAAATCTCGGCAATGCGGCGGATCATGCGCAGATTTGCAACCAGCGCCGCCGCCACATCCGCCAGCGCCAGCGGCACCAACGCTGTCACCGTGGCGACTTGGCGCGCGGCGGCCTCGACCTCGCGTTTGGCGGCGGCGTCAAGCGGGGCCAACAATTCCTGCTCCGCCGCGGCCAGCACCGCAATTGCGTCAAAACTGTCATCAAGCCGCTCTGCCATGCGGTCCGCGCCCCAGCGCATCTCTTCGCGCCCTTTGTAAAGCGCGGCCAAATCGCGGGCCACGCGGCGCGCGCCCTCAACCGAGTCGTCGGCCAACGCCTGATCCGCCGCGCGCTGCAGCGCATCCACACGGCGCAGGCGGCCAAAAGCGATCATTTCTTTGGCGGCGATCAGCAGGGACACCAGCACAAAGGCGGCAAGCAGCGCGCTCACGCCCATGCCAAGCAGCGGATAGCGCGCCAAAAGATCCGTGGCAAATTGCCATGCCATCAGCGAAATCACCGTGGTCAGCAGCGCCGCAAGCAAGCCCCAGAACCAGCGCGCCAGACGCGAGGGCGGTTTGGCGGCGATCTGCGCGATCTGTTGCATGGCTTGGCCCTGCGGGGGCAGTGGGTCGTCCTCAGGCGGGCTGGGCGCAGCGGCAACATCCGGCTGCGCGGCATCCTCCAGCGTGATCAGAACCGGTTTTTTTCGTCCCGTGTCAGACATGTTTTGCCCCCCGCTGCCAGTAATATCGCACGTCTGGCAGCCCTTCGTCATTGTGATGGCCCGCGCTGCTTTCAACCTCGTGAAAGCCCGCGCGCTGATAAAACCGGCGCGCCACGGAATTGGCCTGATGTGTCCAAAGATCAAGCGCCGTAGCCTCGCCCTGCGCGCGCGCCAGCAAAGCCTGCCCCACGCCCTGCCCCCGCGCCGCGAGGGTCACATAAAGCGCATGCACATAGTTGTTGTGCCGCGCCAGAAAGCCGATCACCTCGCCATTCTGCACCGCCACTGACACCCAGCTGCGCGCGATCATCTCGCGGCAAAAGCCACGCAGATCAGGCAGCGCATAGAACTTGGGCATCCAACGCACCGATTGAAAATGCGCATTCATGATCGCGCTGGTCGCAATACTATCGTGCGCCATGGCCGGGCGTAGGATCACGGTCATAGCCGATCCCCAATCAAAAATTGCACCGCCCGGTCCAGCCGCACATGCGGCGGCCCCATGCCGGGTTTCAGCGTCAATTGCGCGGGCGCAAAATTCATGAATTCATAGCCATCGCCCAGCCATTCGGTCGCGCCGGTCTGGGCACTGGCCAGCAATTGCGCTGGGTCTTCGGGCAACTCGCCGGGGTAAAAGGCCGCCTGTTTGCCGCTGTCCAGCAAAGTGCCGCGCACACAATTCAGCGCGCGGCCATCATGGGTCATGCTTTCCTCGACGGTGGCGCGTAAACTGGCCAGCGCCATCGCGTGGGTTTTGGCCCCGGCAAATTGCGCCCGATCATAGGCATCCCGGGTGAGCGCCTTCATGAACGCGCTGAGACGCCCGTGCTGACTGTGGTGCAAGTGGTCTGCCTTGGTGGCGGCAAAAAGGATACGCTCCACCCGTTTACCCAAGAGCAAGCGGTTGAGAAACGCATTGCGACCCGGGCGGAACGCCGCAAGGATCTCGCCCATCGCGTTGCGCATGTCGCGCACGGCCTGCGGGCCCCGATGAATGGCCCCCAGCGCATCCACCAGCACCACCTGCCGATCAATGCGCGCGAAATGATCCTGAAAAAACGGCTTCACGACGCGCGCTTTATAGGCTTCAAACCGGCGCTCC
Source organism: Cognatishimia sp. SS12 (assembly GCF_028369055.1). Lineage (GTDB taxonomy): Bacteria > Pseudomonadota > Alphaproteobacteria > Rhodobacterales > Rhodobacteraceae > Cognatishimia. The sequence goes on from NZ_JAQNCZ010000003.1 coordinate 199,959, forward strand.
ATCTGCCGATAAAGCGAGCGGCGCTTGCCGCCTTCGACGGCAGGCAGCGGCGCAAAGGTCAGAACCGGAGAGCCGGCCAAATCACCGGGCAGCAAGAACCGCCCCGGTGTGCAATCATAATACCCCGCATCGCGCGCGCGATTGAGGTATTCGGTAAAGCGCCGCGCCAGCCGCTGCGCCTGCATCTCATCCAGATCCGCCGAGCCATCAACATTCTCAAGCCGGGCCAGATAAACCGCGCCCTCATCGCGTTCGCTGAGCCGCGCCAGAACCTCGGCGCTCCACGCGGCATAGGTTTTGTCCAAAAGCCCCAGATCCAGCAGCCATTCACCGGGATAATCGACAATGTCCAGATGCACGGTGCGCGGACGCTGAAGCCCCGCCAGCAGCCCGCGCGGCTGCACCTTGAGCGACAGGCGCAACTCGCTGATCGCGCGGGTACTGTCCGGCCAATGAGGATTGGGGCCCAGTAAGGCCGCGTGATGGTTTTCATAGTCAAACCGGGGCACGGTGACATCGGGCTGCGGCTGCAGATAGGCTGACAAGACACGGCCTTCGTTGATGGCGGCGACCTGAGGCATGCGCCCCCGGTCCAGCAGATTGGCCACAAGCGAGGTGATAAACACCGTCTTGCCCGAACGCGCCAGCCCGGTCACGCCAATGCGGATCACTGGCTCAAACAGTGCTTCGTTTAGCCCGTCACTTACGGCTTCAACCCGTTTTGACACTTCATTTGCCAGATCAGTAATGATCACTGCTGCCCTTCTGCATCTTCAAAGAATGCCTTGTTGCTTTTCACAAATATGCAGCAAGATCGGGGTTTTCCATAGCGCTGATCCGCGAATAGGCGGGAAAGCCTGCGGATAATTCCCCCTCCCCCCGTTGCCCAGCGCCGCATGGAACGCTATGGCGGGGCATGGTTCGGATTGCTCTCAAAGTTGAATATCACGGTGCCCCCTTTGCGGGCTGGCAGCGTCAGGCGGATCAGCCCTCGGTGCAGGGCGCAATCGAGGCCGCGCTGGCCAAGCTGGAGCCGCGCGCCCACACGATTGCCGCCGCCGGGCGCACCGATGCCGGGGTGCACGCCATGGGGCAGGTCGCCCATTGCGACATGCTCAAGGCGTGGGAGCCGTTTCGCCTGTCCGAAGCGCTGAACTATCATTTGAAACCAGCGCCGGTGTCGATTGTGGACGCGGCGCGGGTTGACGATGACTGGCACGCACGGTTTTCAGCCCTAGAGCGCCGCTATCTCTTCCGCATTCTGATGCGCCGCGCCCCGTCCGCCCATCAACGGGGGCTGGTCTGGCAAATCAACCACCAACTTGATGTTGAGGCCATGCAAGAGGCCGCCAACCACCTCTTGGGCCATCACGATTTTACGACCTTCCGCAGCTCGATCTGTCAGGCGGCCAGCCCGGTCAAAACGCTAGACGAGCTGCGTGTTGAACAGGTCGACACGCTTTGGGGGCCGGAGGTGCATTTTCACGTGCGCGCGCGGTCTTTCCTGCACAATCAGGTGCGCAGTTTTGTTGGTACGCTGGAACGTGTCGGGGCCGGGGCCTGGGCACCAGATCGGGTGCGCGACGCCTTGGAAGCGACAGATCGCGCGGCCTGCGGCCCGGTCAGCCCGCCGCACGGATTATATCTGGCCGGGGTGACTTACCCAGACGCGCCGTTCTGAGACGCGCTTTCGCTTTCCAGGTGCAGCTTCATGTCCAATAGCACATGCTGGAGCGCCAAAGTTTCTTTCAGCAGGCGTTTGGCTTCGTTGATGGTGATAATGCCATCCTCGATGGACTGATTGTATTCAGCCATCAGCATGGCAAACCGCTGGCTCAGCGCAATGACATCGGAATTCACCCCGCCCTTGCTATCAGAGTTCTTGCGCCGTTCATCAAAAGACAGGGTGATGCCCTTCAGCTCTGCCAATGCTGTGGTGACATGCGGATAGCTCGCTGCATCTTCCAGTGCCGCCACCGCGTCAATCGGCATGAAGCGGTCGGTATGTTCTTCATGGTCCGAATAATAGCGCCCCAAGGTGGCCTTGGATTTGCCGGTCAAGGTACAGGCGGTTTCAATGCCAACGTCTTTCACCAAAGCTTCGGTGTGTTTTTTCAGGTAGCTGCCATTTCCGGCCATGCGCTGTCCCCCATACCTGTCCCGCCCATGCGGGGAAATCGTTAAGTCTTTTCCCATTAATGCGCTTTGCCGAATTTGTCATTTTTTAATTGTTCCGAGGGGAGCAGTATTCGGCTCTTAGCCCCAAACTTTGGGCCAAATGCGATGATATGGGGCGTTGGCAACTACCTCGGTCGGTCAGCGCCCCATACGCCAAGGAGGGATAAAGGTTACAGCGGGCGGCATCCCCAGAGGGGGCAACCCTCACCGTCTGTTTTAACGAGTATTTGGCGGTCCGGGCACCCCCGATTGGGGGTGTCCGGTCATCGTTCTTACCGCCACAATAGCGGGTTGATTTCGCGGGCATCTCTGGCCTATCAGCGGACTATGGCAAAGCTCTATTTTCAGTATTCCACCATGAACGCGGGCAAATCGACCGTGCTGTTGCAGGCCGCGCATAATTACCGCGAACGCGGGATGGAATGCCTCTTGCTGACCGCGCAGCTCGACACCCGCGCTGGCCAAGGCACAATCGCCTCGCGCATTGGCATATCAGAACCGGCGCAGACCTTTGACCATGAGACCGATCTATTCGCACTGATTGCGACGCGCCTGGATCACCAAGAGATCGCCTGCGTTTTCATCGACGAGGCGCAGTTCCTAAGCAAGGCGCAGGTCTGGCAATTGGCGCGCGCAGTCGATGACCTGGGCGTCCCGGTCATGTGTTACGGGCTGCGGGTGGATTTTCAGGGCGAGCTGTTCCCCGGGTCTGCCGCGCTTTTGGCGCTGGCCGATGAAATGCGCGAAGTGCGCACCATCTGCCATTGCGGCAAGAAAGCCACCATGGTGGTGCGTCAAGGCCCGGATGGGCAGGCGCTGCGCGAAGGGGCGCAGGTGCAGGTCGGCGGCAATGAAACCTATGTCTCGCTCTGCCGCCGTCACTGGCGCGAAGCAATGGGCGTTTAAACCGCGTTCGGCAGCGGCCTCCCAGCGTCAAAGGCCAAAAGGTTCTCTGCCGCCATCAGCCCCATGTCGGTGCGCACCTCAAGCGCAGCCGTGCCCAGATGCGGCAAGAGCGTCACGTTCTCCATCCGTCGCAGTGCCTCTGGCACTTTGGGTTCAAATTCATAAACATCCAGCCCCGCGCCCGCGATCTGCCCCTGTTCCAAGGCGGTGATCAGCGCCGCTTCGTCAACGATTTCGCCACGGGCAATATTGATCAAAATGGCATGGGACGGCATGGCATCAAAGCAGCTGGCATTGATCAGATGATGGGTTTCAGCCCCGCCCGGTGTGGCGACAACCAGCACGTCCACCGCGGCGGCCAACGCCGGAATATCCGCCAGTTGCTGCGCCGGAAAATCCATCGCCTTGGCCGAGCGGTTGACGTATTTCACCGTCATGCCAAATCCGAAATGGCAGCGCCGCGCAATCGCCTGACCGATACGGCCCATGCCGATGATGCCCACTGTCTTACCGCTCAGGTGCAACCCCAGCAGTTGCGTTGGATGCCAGCCCTGCCAGTGCCCAGCGCGCAAAATGCGCTCCCCCTCGCCCGCCCGGCGCGCGGTCATGAGCATCAGCGTCAGAGCGATATCTGCTGTCGCGTCGGTGACAGCGCCGGGGGTGTTGCTGACCGCGACCCCCGCAGCCTGCGCCGCCTCAACGTCAATGTGATTATAGCCAACGCCGAAATTCGCCAACACCTTGGCGCGCGGCGCGGGGACATCGGCAAAAACATCGGCGCTGTATAGATCGCCAAGCGTTGGCAGAACCGCATCAAAATCCCGCAACGACGCGCGCAGCTCATCGTCGCGCATCGCTGTGGTGTCCTCACGCTGGGTGATGGCGAAATGCGGCGCAAGCCGGTCGGTCACGGGCTGCGGCAAGGGGCGGGTGATGAGCAGGGTTTTCAAAACAGCCGTCCTCCAAGTGGGATCTCTTGATCCGGGCGCACCAACACGACCTCACCGCCGTCATCAGGCATGCCCAGCACCAGGATCTCAGACATGAATTTGCCAATCTGGCGCGGCGGGAAATTCACCACCGCCATGACCTGAAGGCCAATCAGACCGTCGGGCGAATAATGTTTGGTGATCTGGGCAGAGCTTTTGCGCACGCCCAGTGGGGCACCGAAATCCACCCATAGCTTGATCGCCGGTTTACGCGCCTCGGGAAAGGGTTGGGCATCAATCACCTTGCCGACACGAATATCGACCTTTTGAAAGTCGTCAAAGCTGATCTCAGCCATTGGCCAGCTCCTTGGAGCGCTCCGTTGCCGCCGTCACGGTGCGGTGCATCAGATCAGGCAGGCCGGTGGTTTCGTTCATCAAGACCTCAAGCCCCGCCTGGGTGGTGCCATTGGGGCTGGTGACATTCACCCGCAACTGGCTGGGGCTGTCCTCGGCGGCCATGGCCAGTGCGCCAGAGCCTGCGACGGTCGCCTTGGCCAGCGCCATGGCAAGATCCGGCGCGAGCCCCTGTGCTTCGCCCGCTTTGGCAAGGCATTCGATCATGTGAAACACATAGGCTGGGCCCGAGCCAGAAACCCCGGTGACAGCGTCCATCTGGCTTTCGGCGTCAAGGCGCACAACCTGCCCGACTGCGCTCAGCAAACTATCGGCCAGATCCAGATGCGCCTCAGTGGCGCTTGCATTTCCGATGATTGCCGTGATCCCCTGCCCCACCGCTGCGGGCGTATTCGGCATGGCGCGGATAATCGGTGTCTGATCGCCCAGAATATCCTGATAGCTCGCAATCGACACCCCGGCGGCCACCGAGAGGAACACGGTTGACCCATTGCCCATGGCCTGCAGCACCGGCAGGGCCGCCGCCATCATTTGCGGTTTGACCGCAATCAGCACAATGGCGGGGGCAGCAGGCAGGTCGGCATTCACATGAACGCCCGTCGCTTTGACCCAATCTGAAGGATAGGGATCCTGCACATAAACCGACCCGGCAGGCAGCCCGTCCGCCAGCCAACCCTGCAACATGGCCGAACCCATTTTCCCGCAGCCCAGCAGCACAAGCCCCTTGTCAGCAAGATACGCCATATCCATGAGGTTCCCCTTCTTCAATCTTTGTGGTTGCTGGCACTTTGACGTGGTTTCCCGGCGACGTCGAGAGCCGCCGGAGCAATTTGACACTCAGATCGCTTGACGCCCTGCCCCCAACCCGCGCATCACTAAGGCCAGTTATTTGACGGACGAAATTTTGCAAAATCCCACCCTTGATCTCCGCCGCGCCAATCTGCACGGCAGCCTCTGGATGCTGGCCGCCATGGCCGGATTTGCCGCTGAGGATGCGCTGTTGAAATCCGTGGCGCAGGCCCTGCCGATTGGCCAGCTGATGGTGCTGTTTGGGCTGGGCGGCGCGCTGTGTTTCGCCGCGCTGGCCCGACATCAGGGCGCGGCACTTTTCCTGCGCGATGTTCGGGCACCGATCATGCAGCTGCGGTTCGGATTTGAGTTCACCGGGCGGCTGTTTTACGTGCTTGCGATTGCGCTTACCCCACTGTCGGCCGCAACCGTGATTTTGCAGGCAGCGCCGCTGGTCGTGGTGGCGGGCGCGGCGATATTTCTGGGCGAAACCGTCGGCTGGCGGCGCTGGACCGCCATTGCACTGGGGCTTTTGGGCGTTCTGGTGATCATTCAGCCGGGGGCCGAAAGTTTCACGCCCCTATCGCTTTTGGCGGTTCTGGGCATGCTGGGGTTTGCCGGGCGCGACCTCGCCAGCCGCGTCGCGCCCAAGTCTTTGGGCACAGCGACATTAGGATTTTATGGGTTTCTGACCATTGTGCTCGCTGGACTGGCCTATGGGGGATGGCAGGGCCTCGCGCCACGCCCTCTTAGCGCGGCGACCGCGCTGGCGCTGCTGGGCGCGATCCTCGTCGGGGTCGCCTCCTATAGCTGCCTGATGAAGGCGATGCGCACCGGCGACGTCTCTGCCGTAACGCCGTTTCGCTACAGTCGCCTGATCTTTGGCGTGGCGCTCGGCTTACTCTTTTTCAAAGAGCAGCTAACGCCCGAGATTCTGCTTGGCTCCGGCCTGATTGTCCTGGCCGGATTGTTCATTCTTTGGCGTGGCCGGGCGGCCTAGGCGCGCCCGTAAGCCTCGGCAATGGCAACCTGCAGGCTTTCCTGAACCGGACGCCCGCCCCAAGTGGCCAGCTGTATCGCCGGGTAGAACCGTTCGGCGCTGGCGATGGCCACATTGATCATGGTGTCGATCTGATCCGGGCTGGCCACCTGCCCGCCGGACAACACAAGGCCATACCGGTAGATCATCAGCTGCTGTTCTTCCCAGAAGGTGAACCCCCCGGCCCAGCATTGATCATTAATGGCGTTTAATACTTCGAAAAGCTCTGCCATTTTGTCTTTGGGCGGCTCCATTTCAAAGGAACAGACCATTTTCAGGGTTTCATCATATGCGGACCATGCCAGGGTGATGGAATAGGTTCGCCACTGCCCTTCGATTGCCATCGCAATCTGATCTTCGGCAATGCGGTCAAAGGACCAATCGTGATGTTCGGCAATGTGTTCGACAATGTCGATCGGATGTATTTCTTCTTCGAAATACTGCTCTGATACTGCCATAGCGCCACCTCTTTCTTTTGTGCGCCCGGACGTGGCAGCGTCACTAGCGCTTGGTGCCTGCTCGAAGGGCTGTGGATAACTACCAACGCCCCTACTAGATATGGTAGGTCTCGCTCTGCCTGCAGTAAAGTGAAATATTCGCGGATCGCGCAATTAGCTGTGGATGAAACGCCGCGCACGCCAGCCATTGCCCAGAATTCAGGCACAAAAAAACGGGCCCAAAGGCCCGTTAACTTGGTCGATCCGGCAGAATGAAAGCGTCAGTCTTTTTCCAGCGCTTCGATCCGGGCTTTCAGCGCCTCATTCTCTTCGCGCGCTTTCTGCGCCATGGCCCGCACGGCGTCAAATTCTTCGCGGGTGACAAAGTCACGATCCGCCAGCCAGCGGTCCATGAGCGATTTCATCGCATTTTCCGCCTCATCCTTTGCGCCCTGCGCCACGCCCATTGCGTTGGCCATCAGTTTGGACATGTCGTCCATGATTTTATTGCGAGTCTGCATGTTGTGCGCTCCGCCTATGTAACTCTGTGTCTAAGGTCTTATATGGGGGCAAAGCGGGGCGGCGACAAGGTTGACTTTGCCCCGGATCGACAGGCAGAGAGACCCCATGCAGGCGATGATCCCCTTTCCCGATATGTCACCCGAGATTTTCACGCTGTCTTTAGGCGGTTTTGAATTTGCCCTGCGCTGGTATGCGCTGGCCTATATTGTCGGCATTCTGATCGCCTGGCGCATCACCTTGCATGCCCTGCGCCGGCCCGCGCTCTGGCCCGCCGGCAGCGCCCCGATGACACCACGCCAGCTCGAGGATCTGCTGACCTGGGTCATTGTCGGCATTATTGTCGGGGGCCGCCTTGGCTATACGATGTTTTACCAGCCGAGCTATTATCTGAGCCACCCGGCGGAAATTTTGCAGGTTTGGCAGGGCGGCATGGCGTTTCACGGCGGCATGTTAGGCGTGCTGGTGGCCGGATGGATTTATTGCGCGCGCGCCGGGCTGCCGAAACTGTCGATCGGGGATGCCATCGTGCTGGGCGCGCCTGTCGGGCTGCTGCTGGGACGCATCGCCAATTTCATCAACGCAGAGCTTTGGGGCCGCGCCACCACCCTGCCTTGGGGCGTGGCCTTTCCCGGGCCTGCCGCGCAAGATTGCGGCCAGTTGACCGGGCTTTGCGCGCGCCATCCGTCGCAGCTTTACGAAGCGGTTTTGGAAGGCGCGCTGCTGTTGGCGCTATTGCTGTGGCTTGCCTACCGCAAAGGTGCGCTTAAAACACCCGGGCGCATCACTGGCGTGTTCTTGGCCGGCTATGGCCTCGCGCGCTTCTTTGTCGAATTTGTCCGCCAACCGGATCAGCAGTTTATCGCGCCCGGCAATCCGCTGGGGCTGGCGCTTCATATCGACGGGGTCGGGCTGACCATGGGGCAGCTTTTGAGCCTGCCAATGATCCTGGGCGGCTTGTGGCTGGCGCGGCGCGCTGCCAAGGTGAACCCATGACATTGAAAGATCAGTTGATCGACCGGATCCGCACGGTTGGCCCCATCCGCATTTCTGATTTCATGGCCGAATGCCTGATGCACCCGCAGCTTGGCTATTACGCCACGCGCGATCCGTTTGGCGCGCAGGGCGATTTCACCACCGCGCCGGAAATGACGCAGATGTTCGGCGAACTTCTGGGGCTGTCGCTCGCGCAGGCCTGGGCCGATCAGGGCAGCCCGGAACGCTTTGCCCTGGCCGAGGCCGGGCCGGGCCGCGGCACTTTGATGGCGGATCTGCTGCGCGCCACCCGCCGGGTGCCGGGCTTTCACGACGCCCTTGAGCTGCATTTGATCGAAGCCTCGCCCGCGCTGCGCCGCAAACAGCGCGAACTTTTGGGTGAGGCGACGTGGCATGACAGCGTTGACACGCTGCCCGATCTGCCGCTGTTCTTTGTGGCCAATGAATTCTTTGATGCATTGCCCATTCGTCAATTCATCCGCGATGGGGCGGGCTGGCGTGAACGGCTTGTGGGGTTTGAAAACGCAGCGCTCTGCTACGGCCTTGGCGCGGTGGCCGATCAGCCCGCGCTGGCGCATCGCCTTGACGACACCGAAGACGGCGATCTGGTTGAGGTCTGCGAAGCGGCCGCGCCGATTGTCGCCAGCATTGGCGCACGGATCGAACGCTTTGGCGGCGCCGCGCTGATCGTGGATTATGGCGATTGGCGCTCGCTCGGCGATACGCTGCAGGCGCTAAAATCCCACAAAGAGGTCGATGCGCTGGACCTGCCCGGCGATGCCGACCTGACCGCACATGTCGATTTCGAAGCGCTCTGCGCCGCCGCGCCCTGCGCTTATTCGCGCGTGACCCCGCAAGGTGTGTTTCTGGAGCGGCTCGGCATCACCCAGCGCGCCCAAACGCTGGCCAATCTGATGGAGCCGGTCCAGATCGAACAGCATATTGCCGCGCATCGACGCTTGACCCATCCCGAAGAAATGGGAAATCTGTTCAAAGTTGTTGCGCTCTATCCCAGCGGCGCACATCCCCCAGCCGGAGTGGAAGCATGAGCATCGAGATCCTGTCCTCTGCCCTCTTGAGCCCGGTGCGGCACGGGTTCTTCACCCGCAAGGGCGGGGCATCCTCTGGCGTCTTCGCCGGGCTGAACTGTGGCACGGGCAGCAGCGACCAAAAGGAAATTGTCGACATCAACCGCGCCCGCGTCGCCAAGGCGATGGATGTGGCGCAGCTGGCGCGGATCTATCAGGTGCATTCCGCAGATGTCGCAACAATTGATGGCAGTGAAGATGGGTTGGAAAAGGCCGACGCGATGGTCACGGCCACGCCGGGGGTCGCCCTGTCGATCCTGACCGCTGATTGCCAGCCGGTGCTGTTCGCCGATCGCATGAATGGCGTGATCGGCGCGGCCCACGCCGGATGGCGCGGTGCGCTGGATGGGGTGCTGGAAAACACCGTTGAGGCGATGATTGCGCTTGGGGCCGCCCGCGATGAGATTGTCGCGGTGATTGGCCCCACGATCAGCCAGCGCGCCTATGAGGTCGGGCCAGAATTTCTGGATGAATTCATGAGCGCCGACCCGGAACACGGCCGCTTTTTCGCGCAGGGCAATGGCGATCGGTATCATTTTGACCTGCCAGCCTTTGGCCTGTCGCGCTTGCGCAATGCGCGCATCGCAGACGCGGAGTGGATTCGCCACTGCACCTATAGCGACCCGGCCCGATTTTACAGCTATCGCCGCGCCACCCATCACAAAGAGGCCGATTATGGCCGCCTGATTTCGGTCATTCGGATCTGATCGCCGCGATTTCACCCCTGCAAATCCGCCAAATCTTGCCAATGTTGCCGCAACTGCGCCCCAATTGACCGTCAGATTGTTCATCAAGCAGGAACAATCCCGAACGGGCAAGACGGAGCAACCCAATGTGTAAACAACGTTTTCTAAAGTCGATCATCGCATCCAGCCAACAGCCACAACCGGTGCTGCCTTGGGCCAAGAAACGCATGATGGGCGTTGAAAAGATTTCGCTGAAACCAGCCCTGCCGCTGAAGCGCAGCGCCTGATCAGCCCAGAACCTCGGGTTTCCAAGACTCCCTCTTAAAAAGCCCGCTGCGAAAGACAGCGGGTTTTTTCGTGTCCTTTTCAGGCAGCGCGCGCGCCCAGATCGGCCACCTGCCGCTGCCAACGCTCGACCTGCCCATCCTTGGGATGACTGGCCTGGGCAAAGGCGGTGATCTTTGTCTTGAGCCCGATGAACCCAAGAACCTGCCGCCGCAGCTGCCATTTCAGCGCATTCTTAAGGAAAAAGCGGAAATACCAACCGGGCGAATCCGAGGTCAGAATGACCCGCGCCGTGCGCCCGCCCAGCATGGGTTTGGGCAGCTTGCCGCGTGTATCAAACATCTGGCCAGGCAGAAAACTGCGATCAATCAGCCCTTTCAACTTCGCCGGAAGCCCGCCCCACCACATCGGCGTCGTCAGCACCAAATGCTCGCACCACTCAAGGTTCTGCACAAAGGTCTGCAGGTCCGGCTCCAACGGCTTGATCTGCCGATAGCTGCCATATTCGAAATCCAGGTCAAAATTGAGCGCGTGGAGATGCATCAGGCGCACTTCATGCCCCGCTGCGGTGGCGCGGGCCGCATAGGCTTCGGCAAAGCTGCGCGCGAGCGAGGCTTCGGCAGGGTGCCCATCCAGAACAAATATGCGTTTGCGTGTCATGATAGCTCCATTAATTGACCATGGTCAATTTCATGGGAAAAATATTGACCATGGTCAATTACAAATTTGACCGCAGTCAAAAAACATGCGAATTATCGCCATGGTGAAAACACAGACCCGCACGCTCAAAACACGCGCAAAATTGCTTGAATCCGCAAGGAATATCGTGACTTCAACGGGTTACGAGGCCCTGCGCGTGGAGCACGTTGTGCAACAGGCCGGGGTTGCCAAGGGCACCTTCTTTGCGCATTTCAAAGATAAAGATGCCTTGATGGAGGCGTTGATCGCCCCGGAATTACATCATTTTCTGGATGAGATTGAGCAACGGCCTGCCCCAAAAGATATCGAATCGCTCACTGCCGCGCTGCGCCCGGTCATGCAATTTGCCGTCTCAGAGCGCTATATATTTGATGTTATTCTGCGCCATTCCGGTGCCGCGGCCAAAGCCGAGATTGGCCCGATCGCCAGCGTCATCTTCCGCATGGGGGAGGTACTGGCCAACTGGCTGGCCAAAGCGCCTTTTCGCAAGGATATTTCGCCCGCCCTGCTGGCCGATGGCATTGGGGCCTTTCTTTTTCAGGCGCTGGCGCTGCATTTCTGCGCGCTGAACAATACGCAAAGCATCGAAGATCGCATGCAGGTTTACCTGCACGCCTGGCTGCTACCGCAGGTCTAAACGAAGGGGTCAGGCGGTGCGGTTGATCCGCTCTTCCAGAACATCAAAGGGCACGCCCGGCTCGTCCTTGGCGTCGCGGATCACCAATGAGGTTTTGACGCTGGCGACATTGTCCGCCTTCAAAAGGTCATTGGTCAGGAAGGATTGAAACGTCGACAGATCCGGTGCCACGCATTTCAGGATGAAATCCACCTCACCGTTCAGCATGTGGCACTCGCGCACCAACGACCAGCCGCGGCAGCGCTCTTCAAAAGCGGACAGATCCGACTCGGCCTGGCTGACGAGGCCAACCATGGCAAAGACCTGCACTTCAAAGCCCAGTTCGCGCGAATCGACGTCAGCATGATAGCCGCGGATATAGCCCGATTCTTCGAGTGTCCGTACACGGCGCAAGCAAGGCGGCGCAGAGATCCCAACCCGTTTGGCCAGCTCAACATTGGTCATGCGACCATCGGCCTGTAGCTCAGCAAGGATTTTGCGATCAATCGGGTCCAGCCGGGTGACGGGCATTCAAATTCTCCGTGAAATTTGCAGTTGTTATAACAGCCAGGCGTACATGCGCAATAAAATTTCGCCAAATTCGCCGCGTCCGCACGCTGACAGATTCCGCATCACAGCGCTGCATTTCCCTGTGCCAACGCCCCCGCCAGACACATAGCGGCCATGTCAGGGGTTTTCGCGGGCGAGCGGGATGGCTATATCCCCTGCCTAACACGCAACAACATGCACACGGGTGGGATATGGGCGACAGCAAACACACGAAAGTTCTGATCATTGGGTCAGGCCCTGCGGGATATACAGCCGGCGTCTACGCCAGCCGCGCCATGCTCAGCCCGATTCTGGTGCAAGGGATCGAACCGGGTGGCCAGCTGACCACCACCACCGAAGTTGAAAACTACCCCGGCTTTACCGAAGTGCAGGGCCCGGATCTGATGATCAAAATGCAGGAACACGCCCAGGCGATGGGCTGCGAGATCATTGGCGACATCATCACCGAGCTTGATACAGAAAGCCGCCCCTTTGTGGCCAAAGGTGACAGCGGCACCACCTATACGGCGGATGCGGTGATCTTGGCGACTGGCGCGCGGGCCAAATGGCTGGGGCTGGAGAGCGAAGAGAAATTCAAAGGCTTTGGCGTTTCCGCCTGCGCCACCTGCGATGGCTTTTTCTATCGCGGGCAGGAAATCGTGGTGATCGGCGGCGGCAATACCGCCGTTGAAGAAGCGCTGTTCCTGACGAATTTCGCCTCAAAAGTCACATTGATCCACCGCCGCGATGAGCTGCGCGCTGAAAAGATCCTGCAAAACCGGCTTGAGAAGAACCCAAAGATCGAAACGCTTTGGTTCCATGAGCTGGAAGAGGTGATCGGCACCGAGGCTCCGCTGGGCGTCACCGGCGTGAAGGTGAAACACACCAAAACCGGCGAGATCAACGAGATCCCCTGCGCGGGTGTCTTTGTTGCCATCGGCCACGCGCCCGCCAACGAACTGGTGAAAGACGTGCTGGAAACCCACAACGGCGGCTATGTGAAGGTGGAGCTCGGCACCACCAAAACCTCGATCCCCGGCGTGTTTGCTGCGGGCGATCTGACAGACCACGTGTACCGTCAGGCGGTCACCTCTGCCGGCATGGGCTGTATGGCGGCGCTGGATGCTGAACGCTATCTGGCAGAACAAGACTAAGCAGATCCAGAAATCTGCCATCAAAAGGGGGGCTCTGCCCCCCTTTTTTGTGCGCGCGGCGGCCGCTTGCCGAGCCTCATTTTTGATTCGAATTGCGCCCCCTCACGACGTGGCAGCGCCACGCCCGCAGCCAAAACTGCGCGAATCTGGCGCAAATTGCGCGAAATCCCCCCGCTTTGGCAAAAAAGTGCGGTGCTCCTGATTGGGCCCAAATCAGCAAAACAGACCAAGCGCCGACAGAGCATAGCGCGAACATGTGGCCTTTGTTTTACGCACACCTCAGAACAACCGCCTTTTAAAGTGGCCATTTCCCCGCAAAAACCTGAAAATTTTCCGAAATCAGGCCAAAAAATGCTTTGCCTTTGCGCCGGACCATGCAATGCGTTCACTCGTGAACATACTTGAGCCATGACATCGCCATGCCCGACACCAAGACAAAGCCCAGCCAAGCAGAGGAGGATCTTCTGTTCCGCCTGCTGCGCCAGCTGGACACCGCACCGGAGGCGTCCCAGCGCGCCACCGCCGCGGCGCTTGAGGTCTCGCTTGGCCGTCTGAACGCCATGCTGCGCAGCGCAGCGGAGGCAGGCCATATTACCATCAACGCCCGCGCCGGGCAGGACAAACGCCAACGTTTTGCCTATGCGCTCACCGCCAAAGGCGCTGCCACCAAACGGCAGCTCACCGACCAATTTCTCGCCCGTAAATTTGCCGAATACGATGCGCTCCACGCAGAGTTAACCGGCAGCAGCAGCGGGCTTTTCCCGTTAAAAAACAGGACCATTAGCATGCTGAACAGCTTTGCCCCCATCCCCGAACTTTACGTCTCTTACGAGAGCGCCCAGAAACTGAAAGTCGAAGCCGCGGATCTGACCAGCCACGATCTTTCCCCGCGTCAGATCTGTGATCTGGAGCTTTTGATGAATGGCGGCTTTAATCCGCTCAAAGGGTTCTTGTCCGAAGAGGATTACAACGGCGTTGTCGAAAACATGCGTCTGGCCGATGGCACCCTTTGGCCCATGCCGATCACGCTGGATGTGTCCGAAGAGTTTGCCGCGAAAATCGAACTGGGCCAAGACATCGCCCTGCGCGATCAGGAAGGCGTCATTCTGGCGACCATGACCGTCACCGACCGTTGGGAGCCAAACAAAGCGCGTGAAGCCGAAAAAGTATTTGGCGCCGACGATGATGCGCACCCGGCTGTAAACTATCTGCACAACCAAGCTGGCAAAATCTATCTGGGCGGCCCGATTGTCGGCATCCAGCAGCCTGTACACTATGATTTCCGCGCCCGCCGCGACACACCAAATGAGCTGCGCGCCTATTTCCGCAAACTCGGCTGGCGCAAAATTGTCGCCTTCCAAACCCGCAACCCGCTGCACCGCGCGCACCAGGAACTGACCTTCCGCGCTGCTAAGGAAGCGCAAGCCAACCTCTTGATCCATCCGGTGGTCGGCATGACAAAACCGGGCGATGTTGATCACTTTACCCGCGTGCGCTGCTATGAGGCGGTTCTGGATCAATACCCTTCGGCCACAACCACCATGTCGCTGCTGAACCTTGCCATGCGCATGGCCGGCCCACGCGAGGCGGTGTGGCACGGTCTGATCCGTAAAAACCACGGCTGCACCCACTTTATCGTTGGCCGCGACCACGCTGGCCCCGGAAAAAACAGCCAAGGCGAAGATTTCTACGGCCCCTATGACGCGCAAGAACTGTTCCGCGCACATCAGGAAGAAATGGGCATCGAAATGGTGGACTTCAAACACATGGTCTATGTGCAAGAACGCGCCCAATACGAGCCTGCGGACGAGATCGAAGACAAGGATAATGTCACCATCCTGAACATTTCGGGCACCGAACTGCGCCGCCGTCTGGCGGAAGGTCTGGAAATTCCGGAATGGTTCTCCTTCCCGCAGGTGGTCGCCGAGCTGCGGCGCACCAAACCTGCGCGCTCCAAACAGGGCTTTACCGTATTCTTCACCGGCTTCTCCGGCTCTGGGAAATCCACCATCGCCAACGCGCTGATGGTCAAGCTGATGGAAATGGGTGGCCGCCCTGTGACGTTGCTGGATGGTGATATCGTGCGCAAAAACCTCAGCTCTGAGCTGGGCTTTAGCAAAGAGCACCGCGACCTCAACATCCGCCGCATCGGCTATGTCGCCTCCGAGATCACCAAGAACGGCGGCATCGCCATCTGCGCGCCCATCGCGCCTTATGCCTCCACCCGCCGCGCCGTGCGCGAAGATGTCGAGCAGTTCGGCGCATTCGTCGAAGTGCATGTCGCGACTTCCATCGAAGAATGCGAACGCCGCGACCGCAAAGGCCTCTATAAGCTGGCGCGCGAAGGCAAAATCAAGGAATTCACAGGTATTTCAGACCCTTACGATGTACCTGCCAACCCAGAGCTTTCGGTGGAAACAGAAAACGTCGAAGTCGACAACTGCGCCCACCAGGTCTTGCTCAAGCTGGAAAGCATGGGTTTGATCAAAGCATAAACATAGCGATAAACGCGCGCCGCCCGGCGCGCGTTTATGCTTTAATCACCGCGCGCGCGGCGCGGGCTTCGATGTCGCCATAGGCGGCAGCTGCGGCTTTGATCGCGCGCAATGCGGGCAGCAGCGCGGCATAACGCGCGGGTGTGGCGGCCTCAATTGCGGCGCGCAGCTCAGCTTCGGACTGGCAAATGATCATGCCGCTTGTGTCCAGAAAATCGCCGAGATTTGGGCACCCCCAGTAAATCGGCACCGTTTCGCACAGCACCGCGTCGACCAGTTTTTCGGAAAAATAATTCCGCTCGCGGATATTCTCGATCACCACCGAAAACCGATACGGGGCCAATCCGTCGGATTTTTCCTCAAATGGCGCATAGCCGCCGCCAAGCGCGGTCATGTCCACACCTTTGGCCTTGGCCCAGTCCACCAACGCATGACGCAGCCTGTGCCCTTCTTGCGAGCGTTTGGCTGAGGCAATCAGCGACATATTCTGGCTTTTGGTGACGGGCAGATCACGCCACCCCGGCACCCATGTGGTGCCATAGACCTGAAAAACCCCATTGGGAATCGAGGCCAAGAACGCCTCATCGCAGGACAGCACCCGATGAAACCTGCGATGGGTGAGCGCCAGTTTGCGCATGTGATGACCGTGGATCACCCGGGGCTCTACAACCATGAGCGAAACTTTGGCCTGCGTGCCCCAGCCAAGGCGAAAATGCACCGTGTCACGCGGGTAAAGGATCAGGTGATCGGTGGGGGCCAGATCGCTGAGGTGCCGCCCCTTTAGCCGCGCAGGTTGGCCCAACGGCCAATTGAGGTCATCCAGCGCAATGCGCGCGGGGCGCAGCCCGAGTTTTTTCCCATAGGGCAGAACGGCGACAGCCGGGTCAGTATTGCGCATCGGGGCCACCGTATTTTTTCTGTCTCTGGACTCGGTTAATGCACGCTGACCGGCGCATAGTCGTTCTGGCGCGCCAGAACATAGGCCAGGCGGCGTTCTTTCACCAAGGCAAGCCGCTCGCCATCTGTGGCCGAATAGACCGCAAACAGCGTGTCCAGCCCCTCGGCCTCTTCTTGCATATCCGCTGGCAGATCGGCCACGGGCACTTCGCGCACGTAAACCATCCGATCATCCATCGCGTGATCAAAATCATACTTGCTGTGCATGGCTTACCCTTTCTTGATGTTGATGGTCTGCACCACCGTCTCTGGACGTGCGCGGGTCAGATCAATGTGCAACAGCCCATTTTCCATCTGCGCTTCGCCCACCTCAACCCCATCGGCCAGCACAAAGGAGCGCTGGAACTGACGCGCAGCGATTCCCCGGTGCAGGAACAGGCGCTCTGCCCCATCGTCGTTCTGCCGCCCGTGGATCACCAGCTGACGGTCCTCGACGGTGATGGACAGATCCTCTTCGGCAAAGCCGGCGACCGCCAGCGTGATGCGGTAGGAAAAATCAGAGGTTTGCTCAATATTGAAAGGGGGATAGCCTTCGTTGCCAGTTTTGGCGGTGCGCTCCAAAAGACGCTCCAGCTGTTCAAAACCCAGCATGTGGGGATAGGACCCCAAGGTCAGTTTGCTCATCTCTATGTCCTTTACGTAAAGCGACAATTTGGCGTCCGGTCCCATTCTGGCGACCAGCTTGGCAATAATATGGGCGCGCCACAGGGCGAGCGCAAGGGCTTTGCTTGTGTAGCCAATCAGGCTATCTTAAGGGCGGAAAGAACCGGGATTTTTCATATGAATGCTTTCAGTGACCTGTCGATGAAAACAGATGATGTTCTGCGCATCGAGCTGGAAGTGTTCAAGCAGGAACATCGCGATCTGGATGAGGCGATTACCGCCCTGGTGGAACGGGGCACAGGCGATCAGCTGACGATTCAGCGCCTGAAGAAACAAAAACTGCATCTTAAGGACAAAATCGCCTATATCGAGGATCGTTTGACCCCGGATATCATTGCCTAGCAGCCCGATCCGGCTATAGTGCGCGCTCCTAATTTCAGAGGCGGGTTATGACGGACATCAAAGTGGGCATCATCATGGGCAGCCAATCAGACTGGCCCACCATGAAAGAAGCAGCAGACGTGCTGGATGAACTGGGCGTGCCTTATGAAAAGAAAATCGTCTCGGCGCACCGCACCCCTGATCGTCTGTGGGACTATGGCAAAACCGCTGTTGATCGCGGTCTGCAGGTGATTATCGCCGGTGCAGGCGGCGCGGCGCATCTGCCGGGCATGATGGCCAGCAAGACGCGCGTTCCGGTCATTGGCATTCCGGTTCAGACCCGCGCGCTGTCTGGCGTTGATAGCCTTTATTCGATCCTGCAGATGCCGCGCGGCTTTCCGGTGGCAACCATGGCCATTGGCGCAGCGGGTGCCAAGAACGGCGGGCTGATGGCTGCCGGTATTCTGGCGCTGAATGACCCGGCGCTTGCCACACGTCTGGACGCGTGGCGCAACGCGCTTTCGGCCTCTATCGCGGAAGAACCAGTTGATGAGTGAGATCTTAAAACCCGGCAGCACAATTGGCATTCTGGGCGGTGGCCAATTGGGCCGCATGCTGTCCGTCGCGGCGGCGCGGCTTGGCTATAAAACCCATATCTTTGAACCGGGCGCAAACCCGCCCGCAGGCCATGTCGCCGACCAAGTGACAACTGCCGCCTATGACGACGCCGATGCGCTGGCTGCCTTTGCCGCTTCGGTGGATGTCATCACCTATGAATTTGAAAACATCCCGACCTCGGCGCTGGATATCCTAGAGGCGCACCGCCCGATCCGCCCGGGCCGCGAGGCCCTGCGCGTCAGTCAGGATCGCATCACCGAAAAAGAATTCCTTTCGGGCCTCGGCCTGACGGTCGCGCCCTTTGCGCAGGTCGACAGCGCCGAAGACCTTGACCGCGCGCTGACGACCATTGGCACGCCGTCGATCCTGAAAACCCGCCGATTTGGTTATGACGGCAAGGGGCAGGCGCGCCTCAATTCTGCGGCGGATGCCCCTGCCGCCTGGGCCGACATGGCCGATGCGCCTTCGGTGCTGGAAGGCTTTGTAAAGTTTTCACACGAGGTGTCGGTGATTGCCGCGCGCGGCATCAGCGGCGAGGTCGCCTGTTTTGATCCGGGCGAAAACGTACATGTCGGGGGCATTTTGCGCACCACCACCGTGCCGGCGCGCCTGTCCGCTGGCATGCGGATGGATGCGGTGCTGATGGCCTCAAAGATCCTGAATGCGCTTGAGTATGTGGGCGTCATGGGGGTTGAGCTTTTCGTGACTGAGGCCGGGCTGATCGTCAATGAAATCGCGCCGCGGGTGCATAACTCGGGCCATTGGACACAAAATGGCTGCGCAGTGGATCAGTTTGAACAGCACATCCGCGCCGTGGTTGGCCTGCCGCTCGGGGATGGCAAACGCCACTCTGACGTGGTGATGGAGAACCTGATTGGCGACGATATGGACCGCCTGCCAGAGCTGATGGTTGCGCCGCATGTCGCCGTGCATCTCTATGGCAAGGCCGAGGTCAAACCGGGCCGCAAGATGGCGCATATCAACCGGGTTGTCCCGAAAGATTAAGCCGGCCACGGCCAAAATAACGACGCCCGCCGAATCTGGCGGGCGCCCTGCCCCGCCGCTTAGGCGCGCACGAATCTCTCAGCAGCGCCCCCCGCCAAATGGGTCATGCGGCCACCGACAATCGTGGCTTCGATACGGCGGCTTTCTGGGTCCAGCACCACCAGATCCGCACGTGCCCCGACGTTAATTTCACCCCGATCGGCCAATCCAAGCAAACTGGCAGGCCCGCCGCTGACCAAATGCCAAGCCGCCGCAAAGGGCAGCACCCCGGGATCTGACAGCGCAAAGGCCGCCTGTTTCAGCGCCGGATAATGATAGTCAGACGCCAGCGCATCACAGAGCCCGTCGGCGATCAGATCCACAGCCGACACATTGCCGGAATGGGAACCGCCGCGCACCACATTCGGGGCCCCCAGAATGATGTGCCCCCCTGCGGCGCGGGTGGCCTCAGCGGCAAGGTGCGTCTCGGGGAACTCCGCCAGATTGGCACCCAATGCGCGGGCAGCGTCACAATCCTGCGCGGTGGCATCATCATGGGTGCCAAGGCGCAATCCGCGCGCGCTCAGCCGCGCCGCCAGCGCCGCCAAAGCGGCGGGCACCTCATCGCGCTGATCATGCAGCGCCTGCAACATCGCAAGATGGTTTTCCGGGCTGCGCCCGCTTTTCAGCGCCTGCCCGGTCAGACGCGGCGGGCGTTTTCCCTTGGCCAGCGCAGCATGCGGCAGGTGATCGTTGAACACCACGTAAGGCACTGAAAACGCAGCCACCAACTCTTCGAAGGCGGCATATTCCTTGAGAAGATGGGTCTCAAAGCGCAGCTGCACCAGCGTCTCGGTCAGCAGATCTGCCTTGGCGTGGGCGGCCAGAAACCGCGCCGCGAAATCAGGCCCGCGCATGCCACCTTCCCAGCTGAAAAACTGCGCCAAGGTCGCTGTGCCAATGCCATTGCTGGCCAGCTCGGCATCCATCGAGATCAGCCCCTGCCCCAGATCTTTCATCGCGCCACGGCGCGGGGCCAAGTGGCGCTCAAACCCGTCGCCATGAATATCGACACAGGCAGGCAGAACCCAGTAGCCGGACAGATCAACACTGCGCCCGTGCCCGGCGGCGGTCAGCTTGCCTTCGGCCAGGCCGATCTCGCCGGGCTGCATGTGCCCATCGGCCAGAATCTGTGCGCCTTGCAACGTGAGGGTGAGGGTCATGGCGGTACTCGTTTGCTCGTCTGGAAACTCCCATAGCGCATCGCGGCGCGCAGGGAAATGTGGCGCGCACGCCTGCGCCGTGCCAGGACCCTTATGCCAAAGCCACATGACCCTATGCAAAAGTGGCATTTGCCAATTCCCCATGCTCTCTGGTTTGTTTTTGCACAGGGAGACCAGTGGTGACGGTATGCGCAGATCCCTCGTGTGGAGCGACACGATGCGCAAGCGTCCCCAAACGACCAACAGCCTGTCGCTGCTGTCTTCCGCCGCTGCTGCACGACTCCCGTGAGCACGGGCCGCATGGCCCGATCGAAATGGCATCACTGCGCCCCGGCTGATCAGCCGTGCGCGCGGCTGCCCAAGTTGAAACAGGGAACCATATGAGACAGACAACCAAACTCGCCCTTGCCCTCAGCCTCACCACTGCGCTGACCACAGCCGCTTTTGCCGCGGAGGTTCCGGCAGGAACAAACCTCGCCGAGGATCAGACCTATACCTATCGCCTGCTGGATGAATCCTCCTCGCTGGATCCGCAGCTGGTCGAAGATACCGATGGCTCCGGCATTGTACGCGACCTGTTTGAAGGGCTGTACAATCAAGACGGCCAAGGCAACCGCGCACCCGGCGTCGCGCTGAGCCATGAAGTGTCTGACGACAACATGACCTATACATTCACCCTGCGCAAAGATGCCAAATGGTCCGATGGCACCCCGGTGACCGCTGGCGATTTCGTCTATGCCTGGAAACGCGCCGTGACCCCGGAACTGGCCTCGCCCTATGCGTGGTACATGGAGCTGATGTCGATCAAAAACGGCGCAGAGATTATTGCCGGTGACAAAACCCCAGACGAGCTTGGCGTGTCGGCCCCTGATGATCATACCTTTGTGGTCCAGCTGTCCCAGCCGCTGCCGTATTTTGCTGACATGGTCGCCCATGCCACCACATTCCCGGCCCCCAAATGGGTGATCGACGCGCATGGCAATGAATGGACCTTGCCAGAAAACATCGTGGGCAACGGCGCCTATGTGCTGACCGAACACGTGCTGAAAGAGCGCTCGGTGCGCGAACGCAACCCGATGTATTGGGACAATGACAACACCGTTCTGGAAAAAGTCGTTGCTCTGGTGATCGGCGATGACGCGCAGGGTCTGACCCGCTATCGCGCCAACGAGCTGGACAAGACCGACATCCCCGCCGGTCAGTACCCCGCCCTGAAAGAAGAGCTGCCGGACGAGGCCATCGCAGTGCCGCGCCTGTGCAACTATTACTTCTCCTACAACTTGGACAGCGGCCCAGAGGCCTTCCAAGATGTGCGTGTGCGCAAAGCGCTTGCCCTGGCATTGGATCGCGAAGTCATCGTCAATCAGGTGCTGCAAGGCGGTCAATTCCCAGCCTACAACTTCACCCCGGCGGCCACTGCGGGCTTTGACGTGCCCGAGATCGACTATGCGGCCATGACCCAGCAGGAGCGCGATGCCAAGGCGATGGAACTGATGGCCGAGGCAGGTTATGGCAAAGGCGGCGAGCCACTGGCCTTCACCTATCTTTACAACACCTCCGAAGCGCACCAGCAGGTCGCGATTGTGGCCACGCAGATGTGGAAACAAAAACTGGGTGTGGATGTGACGCTGGAAAACCAGGAATGGAAAGTCTTCCTTGAAAACCGTGGCAACCAGAACTTTGAAATGGCCCGCGGCGCATGGTGCGGGGATTACAACGAAGCCTCAACCTTCCTTGATCTTCTGGTCTCCTCCTCTGGCTATAACGATGCCAAATACAACAACGCCCGCGTGGATGAGTTGATGGCAAAGGCGAAATCCTCCAAGGAGGCAGGCCCGCTCTATACCGAGGTAGAGCAGATCCTGGCCGAAGAAATGCCTGTCATTCCGGTCTATCACTACTCGGCCAACATGATGTTGAAATCCAACGTCAAAGGCTGGCCGGTCGAGAACGTGCAGCAGAAATATTACTCCAAAGACATGTACAAAGTCGCGGAATAATCCTGCCGATCTGACCCTTAACCCTTGCCCCGCCGCTCAAATGCGGCGGGGCATTATGAGGTTTCCATGCTCAATTATACCCTGCGCCGCCTGATGGCGGTGATCCCCACCATTCTGATCCTGATTGTGTTCTGCTTCTTCCTGATGCGCCTTGCGCCGGGCGGGCCGTTCACATCCGAACGCCCCCTGCCGCCCGCCGTGATGAAAAACGTGCTAGAGCGCTATGGGCTGGACGAGCCGCTCTATGTGCAGCTCTGGACCTATTTGAAGAATATCATCCTGCATTTTGATTTCGGCCCCAGCTTTTCCCAGAAGGACCGCACCGTGAACGACCTGATTGCACAGGGTTTTCCGGTGACGCTGACCTATGGGTTCTTCTCGGCGCTCTTTGTCTTGGCGCTGGGTGTGCCGCTGGGCGTGATTGCCGCGCTGCGCCACAACAGTTTCTGGGATTACGTGATGACGGGTCTGGCGATCTTTTCGCAGATCTTCCCCAACTTTGTTCTCGCGCCGATCATGGTGCTGCTCTTTACGCTCAGCTGGGGGCTGTTGCCCGGCGGCGGCTGGAACGGCGGCCAATGGCCCTATGTGATCATGCCCGCCGTGGCGCTTGGCACATCTTACATGGCCTCGGTGGCGCGGCTGACGCGCGGCTCGCTTTTGGAAACGCTCAGCGCGGGATACATCCGTACCGCCCGCGCCAAGGGGCTGCCGGAACGCACCGTGCTGATCCGCCATGCGCTGAAACCGGCGCTCTTGCCGGTGATTTCCTACATGGGGCCGGTCTTTGTCTATATGATCACCGGCTCGGTCTTTATCGACATCTTCTTTTCCACCGGCGGCATTGGTCAGAACTTTATCGATGCGGCCTATACCCGCGACTACGCGGTGATCCTGGGCCTCGCGATCCTCTATTCGGTCCTGACCTTCGCGCTCTTGCTGATCGTTGATTTGATCTACGCCTGGATTGACCCAAAAATACGGAGCGGCCTCTGATGCGCGCAAAGAAAATCATGAGCAGCCCCGAATTTGCGCAGGCTGCCGCAGAAGAAATGATCAACAGCCGGTCCTTTTGGGCAGATGCCCGTATCCGGTTTTTCAAGAACAAGATGGCGGTGATCTCGGTGACGCTGTTGTTTGGCCTCGTGCTGTTTGCCAGCTTTGGCCAGTTCTTTGCGCAGTGGAGCTATGAAGAAATCGACTGGTCCGTGCTGGGCCGCGTCAAAGAAGCGGGCGGGCCGAGCCTTGAGAACGGCCATTACTTTGGCGTCGACGAGCTGGGCCGCGATCTTTACGCGCGCGTGGTGCAAGGCAGCCGGGTTTCGCTGCTGGTGGGCTTTCTTGCGGCTATCATCGCGGTCTGCATCGGGGCCACCATGGGGGCCATCGCCGGCTATTACGGCGGGCGCACCGATCAGATCATCGTCGGCGCACTGAACATCACCTTGTCGATCCCTTACATCATCTTCTTTGTGGTCTGGCAGGCCTTCTTTGGCCGCTCGCTGATGCAGATGATCTTGGTGATGGTAATCATCAACTGGACCGCCGGATTGCTGATTGTGCGTGGCCAAGTGCAGACGCTGAAGAACAAAGAGTTTGTCGACGCGGCCCGCATGCTGGGCATGAGCGACGCCAAGATCATCTTTAAGCACATCCTGCCCAATATGCTGTGGGTGATCGTGATCTACATGTCGATCTCGATCCCGGAAATGATCATGTATGAAAGCCTTGTGTCCTTCTTGGGTGTGGGCATTCAAGAACCCAACACCAGCTGGGGCGCGCTGATTTCCGAAGGCGCGAAAACCATGACCTTCGGCACGCTTTGGCAGCTGCTCTATCCGGCCGCCTTCTTCGTGATTGCCCAGGTTTCACTTTATTATATCGGGGACGGGCTGCGCGATGCGCTCGACCCAAAGGAGCGCTCATGACCCTGCTCTCTGTGCAAGATCTCAGCATCCGTTTTCGCACGCCTGATGGTTATGTGCATGCGGTGAACAACGTCAGCTTTGATATCGAGGAAGGCGAAAAACTGGCCGTGGTCGGCGAAAGCGGCTCTGGCAAATCGCAAATCGCGCTGGCGATCCTGGGGCTGCTGGCCAATAACGCCGAAGCCTCCGGGCGAATTCTTTACAAGGGCCAGAACCTTCTGGATCTGCCCCGGCGCGAGATGAACAAGATCCGCGCCAAGGAAATCAGCATCATCTTTCAGGATCCGATGAGCTCGCTCAACCCGTACATGACGGTGGAGCGGCAGCTGAATGAAATCCTTGAGCTGCACGAAGGTCTGCGCGGGCGCGCCGCGCGCAGCCGGGTGCTTGAGGTCATGGAAGCGGTGCAGATCCCCGATGCCAAAAACCGGCTGAAAAGCTACCCGCATGAGTTTTCCGGCGGTATGCGGCAGCGGATCGTCATTGCCATGGCGCTGCTCTGTCGGCCGAAATTGATCCTGGCAGATGAACCGACAACCGCGCTGGACGTGACCGTGCAGGCGCAGATCATGCACCTGCTGGAAGATATCCAGAAAGAGTACGGCAGCTCGATCATGTTGATCACCCATGATCTGGGCGTTGTGGCCGGGTTCTGCAATGAAACGCTGGTGCTTTATGGCGGCCGGGTGATGGAACGCGCGGGCACAGCGGCGATTTTCGCCGCCCCCGCCCATCCTTATACCCGCGGGTTGATGCGGGCCGTGCCCAATATCCATGACCCCAGCGCCACGTTGCAAAGCATTCCGGGCCAGCCGCCCAACCAGACCAGACCGCTGGTGCATTGCCCCTTTGCCGGGCGCTGCGGCGACTCGCTTGAGGCCTGTTTTGACATCCTGCCCGAGCTGTCCCCAGCCCCGCATCAACGCGCCTGCATCCGCGCCGTGGAGGAACTGACATGACATCCGAAATGATCTCCGTTCAGGATCTTGCGGTGCGATTTACCGCCAATCAAACCAAGAAATGGCCCTGGTCTAAACCCGGCGTGGTCAAGGCGGTCAATGGCGTCAGCTTTGCCGTCAACCGCGGGCAGACGCTGGGCATCGTTGGCGAAAGCGGCTGCGGGAAATCCACGCTGGTGCGGGCCATCGCGGGGCTGGTGAAACCCAGTCACGGCACGGTGCGCGTTGGCGGCAAAGTGGTGGATTACAGCCGCCGCAAAGAAGTCATCGCCCTACGCCGCCAGGTGCAGATGATCTTTCAGGATCCGGTCGCCTCGCTGAACCCGCGCATGACCATTCGCGACATTATCGCAGAGCCTCTGGTGATGTTCTTTCCCGAGATGAACGGCGAGGCCCGCGAAACGCGGGTGCATGCGCTGCTGGATCGGGTCGGCATTCCGCGCCGCAACGCCAACCGCTATCCGCATGAATTTTCCGGTGGGCAATGTCAGCGCATCGGTATCGCGCGGGCGCTGGCGGCAGAACCCAAGGTGCTGCTGTGTGACGAGCCGGTCTCGGCGCTCGATGTGTCCATTCAGGCGCAGGTGGTTAACCTGCTGCAGGAATTGCAGGCCGATATGGGGCTGACGCTGATCTTTGTGGCCCATGATCTGGGTGTTGTGCGCCATATCTCGGACGAGATCCTGGTGATGTATCTGGGCGGTATGATGGAGCAAGCCCCCGCCGATGCGCTGGTGGCGCGCCCCACCCATCCCTATACGCGCGCGCTCTTGTCGGCGGTGCCGGTGCCTGACCCAAGCCAGCGGATCACGCCGCAGGTACTGGATGGCGATCTGCCCAGCCCGCTCAACCTGCCGCAGGGCTGCCTGTTTCAATCCCGCTGCCCTGCGCGGCTGCCGGAATGCGCCACCACGCGGCCCGATCTGAAACGCGACGGGCGGCATTATCGCGCCTGCTTGCTAGAGGCTTCCTGATCATGAGCCGGGGCGTTTTGTTGGTTTCGACAGAGCGCCCCGCGCCCGAGAACAGCCCAAAGCAGACCTTATCCGCGGATAAGGTTTTTGCCACTTAAGGCGCTGATATTAAAAGTTAATTTTACGTTTTCATCGCGAACGCCCGTGCCGCAACGGGTGTCAAATGCTCAGCAACCGATGTTTTTGCAATAGCTCAACCATCATGACTTTGGCATTCTGGCGGTGCGCGCGGTGAATTTCATGGGCCATCTGCGGATCGCCGGATTTAATCGCCTCATAGACGCGGCGGTGATCTTCGTTTGATTTCACAGGCAGCGCCCGCATGAACAATGTCACGGCGCGCGCGCGGCGCACCTGATCGTTCATCATTTCAAAGATCAGAAGGACCCGTGAATTGCCCCCAAGGCGCACCAGTTCACTGTGGAACTGATCGTCATATTGCGCCCATTTCTCCAGGTTGTTCTCAGCAACCGCGACTTCCATGTTTTCAATGGCATCGGACAGCCCGGCCAGATCTTTGTCGCCATAGGATTTGCCGGCGGCCTGACGCGCGGCAAGGCATTCAAGCTCTGTCAGCACATCGTAGATTTCGGCCATATCATCGGGCGAAATGGGTAGAATACGCACGCCTTTGCGGGGGCGCAGCTCTAGCAGTCCCTGACTTTCCAGCATCAGGGCCGCCTCGCGCACCGGGGTGCGTGACACGCCCAGACGCTGGGCCAACTCGCTTTCGAGATGATCAGAACCGGGGGCCAATTCGCCGGAAAAGATCATGTCGCGCAGCGCGAAAAAAGCCCGCTGCATGTTCGAAGGCGGTTTGTCCGATGGTGCTGTCACTCTGTCTCCAACTTCAGTTTGCGCCCGCTGGCTGCAGACTCATAGATTGCCTCTTCGATTTCAACCACCTTCAGGTAGCTGGCCGCGTCATTTTCAAAGGGGCCGCCTGACAGAAGGCCAGAAATGACGTGGGACTGCAAGTGATGCACGCAGTCGCCGCCAAATCCGTCCCAGTCGTCTGGCACCAGCAGGCAACTGGGCGCGATGGCCCCGAAACGGCGCAGCCAAAGCGATCCGTCCCCTTTCAGGGCGATGCTGCCCTCGGTGCCTTCCAACAAAGCCTCGCCCATGGTGCGCCGATGATTGTCGGCGGCGTGATCCAGATTGCGATTGCCATCAAACAGCGCGCGCACCCCACCGGGGTGCTCGGACAGGATATAGCCCGCATCTTCGCCTGCAATGACCGGGTTCACCCGCCGCAGATCGGCATAGACCGACAGCGGATCGCCCAGCAAATAGCGGAAGGTATCCACCCAATGCACGGCGGTTTCATGCACCAGAAACCGCTGCATCTGCTGAAAATAGGGCTGGCGGTCCAGATAGGCCTCCGGCCCCTGCCCGTCACCAGGACGCAGCCGGAAGGTCAGCTGTTGCACCTGCCCAACCTCGCCGCGATCCAGCGCAGATTTCAGCGCGCGATACCAGGGCTGAAAGCGAAAGTTTTCATGTACCACGATGGTCGCCCCTGCGGCATCGGCCAGGGCCACCATCGCGCGCGCTTCGGCCAGATCCCGGCAAAAGGGCTTTTGGCAGATCAAGGTCTTGATGCCTGCGTCCAGCGCGATGCGAATGCTGTCGGCATGGGCGACAGGCGGCAGGATGATATCCAGCACATCGGGCTGCGTGTCCGCCAGCATGACAGCCAGATCATCATAGGCGGGCAGCCCCGTGGCGCGCGCCTTTTCGATGTCGCGGTTACACGAGCCGACCAAGGTCACCTCGGCCATGCGCGCCCAGCTGCCATAGTGAAACTGGCTGAAATATCCCGCGCCCGCGCAGGCGACCTTGATCTTGCCTGTCATGCCACCTCCAGCACCAGCTGGGCCTGAACAGCGGTGGCCGCCTCGGCCGTGCCCGCCGTACCGCCCAGATCGCGGGTCAGAACCTTACCCTCGGCCACCACCGCCTCAACCGCTTCGCGCAGGCGTTTGCCATCGGCTGCCATTTCGGCGTTGTCATGTTTGATGCCGAGCCAATCGAGCATCATCGCCGCAGAGAGGATCATCGCAAAGGGGTTCGCCACACCTTGTCCGGCAATGTCGGGGGCGGAGCCATGGCAGGGCTGGAACACCGCGTTGTCCAGACCGATATCGGCTGAAGGGGCCAGACCCAGACCGCCCATCAGCCCCGCGCCCAGATCGGACAGAATGTCGCCAAACATGTTTTCGGTGACCAGCACGTCAAACTCCCACGGCTTTTGCACCATCCATAGCGCGGTGGCGTCGACGTAGGCGTGATCTGCTGTCAGATTTGGATGTTTGGCTGCCTCAGCGTCAAAGATATCGCGGAAGAAGGCAAAGGCGCGGAAGACGTTGGCCTTGTCGACACAGGTCACGCGCCCCGGGCCACGGCCCTGCGCTTTGCGTTGATTGGCCAGCTCAAAGGTAAAGCGGAAGAGTTTTTCGGAAATATCGCGGGTGATCAAAAGCGTTTCACGCGCCTCATTCTCTGTCACCTCGCCATGGCCTTGCGAATAAAACAGACCTTCGGTGCTTTCGCGGATCAGCACAAAATCAATCTCTTTGCCCTTGGGCATGTTCAAGGGCGTGCTTTGGCCCGCACGCACCGTAACAGGACGCACACCGGCAAAGAGCGTCAGCGCTTTGCGCAGGTCGATTTGCGGCGAAATTTCGGTGCCATCGGCATAGCGCACATCGGGCAATCCCATCGCGGAAAGGAGAATCGCATCCGAGCGGCGCGCTGTTTCCATTGAGGCCGACGGGAGAGATTCGCCGGTCTTGGCGTAATGCGCGGCGCCTGCTGCAGCGTCCGTAAATTGCAGCGTGTATCCCGAAGCGCGGTCCGACAGGGCCTGCAGAATTTTCACTGTAGGATCAGTGATTTCCGGGCCAATGCCATCCCCAGCAAAAACTGCAATTTCAAAAGTGCTCGTCATAGTTCCGCGTTCCTTCCTGTGCCCTGTTTGGCAGGTTTTCCTGCACCGGGCCATTAAAAAATTTGACATCGCATTAATTAATGCATACGCAATTAGATGCAACTAAAAACGCATTGTGTCTGGGAGGACAAGAATGGAACTCAAATTTGCGAAGCTCATGAGTGTGGCTGCCGTAGTCACTGGCTTGGCGGGGGGCGCATTGGCGCAGGACTACCCGTATCGCGACATCACCACTGCTGTGGTTTGGGGCGCTGGCGGCGGCACTGACACCATCAACCGTATGATCATGGCAGAGATGGAAAAACACCTGCCCGTTTCAATCAACGTGACCAACCAAACCGGCGGCGTCGCGGGTTCAAACGGCATGGTCTATGTGATGAACCAGCCAGATGATGGCTATACTTTGGTGGGCCTGTCAGAATCCAACGTGACCGCAGCTGTGCAAGGCGGCTGGGACAAGAAATTTGACTATTGGTATCCCTTCATCGTCGGCGGCTCGCCTGATCTGATTTCGGTGCCTGCGAATTCACCCTACGCGACATTGGAAGAGCTGGTCGACGCCGCCAAAGCGGCCCCGGGCACCATCCCTGCGGCGGCCTCGGGTGCCGGGTCGATCCACCATTTGAACCTCTTGGCGATCCAGAACGGATCAGGTGCTGAATTCAAATTCGTGCCCTACAAAGGCTCCGCCCCCGGTCAAGAAGCGGCGATTGCAGGCGAAGTCGCGCTGGTGGTGACATCGCTGGCGGAACAAGCCGCGCTGATCGAAGGTGGCCAGCTGAAGCCATTGGCGATGCTGACACCGGACAGTGTTGAGATCGCGGGCATGACCGTGCCATCCGCCTTTGACAGCTATGATGGGCTCGACAAATATCTGCCGCTGAAACAGGCCATCGGCTTTGCGGTGCATAATTCGGCAAGCGATGACATCAAAGCCAAACTGGGCGCGGCTTTTGAAAAGGCCATCGCAGGCGAGGCCGTGGCCGAATGGGCCGCAGCCAACAACTATGATGTTGGCGGTCAATATGGCGAAGAAGCCTCTAAGATCTTCGCGACCCTAGAAGCCAACTTTGCCTACACCTTGCAAGAGCTGGGCGCTGCGACCGTTGATCCGGCCTCATTGGGTATCGAAAAACCATAAGCCTATCGGCAGATGACAGCGGAAGGGGCGCGAGCGCATCGCGCCCTTTCTGACGGCGTTTCGCACAGCACAGATCACCAGAGCGCATATTCAGGGAGGCTCGATTGACCACGAACCCGCATGAGGCTGACACCAGCCCGCTGCCCCCACCTTTTCCCGCATCGCAAACGCCCGCAGAGGCCCAGCAGGCGCTGGCCGTGCTGCGCGCCCGCGATTTCTGGGCCGCCATCGTGCTTTTTGTGCTGTCCATCTTCTTTCTGTGGCGCACGTCGTTCATCCCGCTCTGGGGCGCAAACCGCGCCGGTGTCAGCGGATCAGACTGGTATAATTCCGCCGCCATTGTGCCGCTCGGCATTTTTACCGGGCTGTTGCTGCTGTCTGCTGTGCTGATGGTGGTGGCTGTACGCGACGGCGGGGCCAAACGGGCGCTGAGCGCGGTTGGCATCGGCTGGCACCCAGGCGAAGCGCTGCGTTTTGGCACCATTGCGCTGATCTTGTTCTTTTACATTGCGGGGCTTGTGCCGCGCGTAGATTTCATCTTGGGGTCAGGCCTGCTGATCACTGCGCTGATCTATGGCTATCACGGCGGACATCCTAAACGCATGATGCTGGCCGCCGCGGTGCTTTCACTGGCTGGAAGCTACGCCATGATCCGCCACCTGCCGCAATCTGAATGGACGGCCCATGACGATGATTGGTTGGTGCTGATCCTTTGGGCGGCGCTCACGATCTGGGTCTTTATGCGCGAGCGGCAGTCGCGGGTGCACCGCGCCATTCCGATCATTGCTGTGATCGCCCCCACCCTGTTGGTCTGCGCCATGGCCTTTGGCTTTCGCCAGAACGTGCCCAACCGAGGCGGGCTGCTCTTTAAACAAATCGAATATCATTACTACGTGACGCTGAAACCGATCTGGAGCCAGAAATAATGGACTTTGTACTTTCCCAACTGGTTGGATTTGGTGGCGCGTTTGTCGCGTTGGTGGTGGATCCGCTGACCTATGTCTATCTTGTGACCTCGGTCTTTTTGGGCATCACATTCGGGGCGCTGCCCGGCCTCACGGCGACACTCGCCGTGACCATTCTGACCGGGTTCTTTGGCAATAAAATCCCGCTGGATTATTCGCTGATCGCGCTTTTGGGGGCTTATGTCGGGGCCATTTATGGCGGCTCTTACCCATCTATTTTGCTCAATATCCCCGGCACAGCCGCCTCTGCCGCCACGGCGATGGATGGGCACCCACTGGCCAAGGCTGGCCGCGGTGGCGAAGCGCTGGGGCTGACCACAACCGCCAGCTTTATCGGCACCTTGATTGGCACTGTGGCGCTGCTGATTTTTGTCTGGGTCTTGCTGCTGGTGTCAAAAAACATCGCCAGCCCGGAAAAGGCCTTGCTGGCGCTCTTTGGCATCCTGCTGTCGGGCACGCTTATGTCCGAAGATCTGGTGATCAAAGGCTGGATCGCCGGGCTGATCGGGCTGGCGATGGCCATGGTGGGCATGGACCCGCTGTTGTCAGAACCGCGCTATACCTTTGGCTGGTCTTACATGCTGTCGGGGTTTCAGGTTGTGCCTGTTCTGATGGGGGCCTTTGCGGTGCCGCAGATCATCGAGGGGCTGCGCCATGTCGAGGCGGGCAAAATGATTGCCCTTCAGGGGCGCATCCTGCCCAATCTGGCGGCCGTGCGTCGCCACCTGCCAACCATCACCCGCTCTGGCGTGATTGGCACCGGCGTCGGGGCCCTGCCCGGGGTCGGCGAGGATGTGGCGGGCTGGGTGTCTTATGGGGTTGGCAAGACCGTCTCGCCCGACGGCAAGAACTTTGGCAAAGGCTCGCTGGAGGGATTGTTGTCGTCTGAGACCGCCAACAACGCCTGTATCGGCGGCGCGTTGATCCCGCTGTTGGTGCTGGGCATTCCCGGCTCTCCGCCCGCAGCGGCGCTGATGGGGGCGTTTAAGATCAACAACGTGATCCCCGGCCCGACCATTGACCCCAATATCATCCTGCGCGTTGTCGCGATCATGGTGCTGGCGTCGTTCACCATGTGGATTTTGGGGCTGTTTACCGCGCGCATCTTCATAAAGATCCTGCGCATCCCGCAGACCGTCTTTCTGCCCGTTGTCATGGTGCTGACCGCCATTGGCTCCTTCTCAGTGGGCGGCGGGATCAACGATCTTTACCTGATGCTGGGGGTTGGCGTTGTGGCCTATTTCATGAACCTGATGAAATACCCGATTGCGCCGCTGGTAATTGGTGTGATCCTTGGGGGGTTATTTGATGAGACCTTCCGCCGGTCACTGTTTTTGTCTGACGGTGATCTAGGGGTCTTTGTATCGCGCCCCGGCGCAGCCATTCTTCTGACCCTCAACGTCGCTTTGATCAGCGCGCAAATCCCGGCCCTGCGCCGCGCCTTTGCCAATCTTCGCCGAAAGGAAGCCTGATGTACGCAGTTTGTGTGACATTTACCCTAAAGCCCGGCCAGACCGAGGCGTTTCTGCCGCTGATGATCGAAAACGCCCGGCAGTCGCGCGCGCTGGAAGTGGGCTGCCAGCAGTTTGATGTCTGCCGTGCAGGGGATGTGGTGTTCCTTTATGAGATCTATGATGATCGCGCCGCCTTTGATCTGCACCTTGCCGCGCCGCATTTCAAAAGCTTTGATGCAGCGGTGGGTGCCATGGTCGCCGACAAGCAGGTAACAACATTTGACGAGGTGCTGCGATGACAACAGATACAGACCAATGGGAAATCTACGCGGTCAAATACGCCGATCGCAATGCGCGCACCCGTGCGGATAGTTTTATCTTTGACGACAATCACGACGCGCCCCATGCGATGGATTATTTCATGTGGCTGCTAAAAAACGGCACGCGCACGATCTTGGTTGACACTGGCTATGACCATGATGAGGCCGCCAAACGCGGCCGCCCCATTCGGCTTGATCCCCGCGAGGCTTTGGCCCCGTTTGACCTAACACCCGAAGACATCACCGAGGTGATCGTCACCCATCTGCATTATGATCACGCGGGCGGGCTGGCACTGTTTCTCAATGCGCATATCCATCTGCAAGCGGCGGAAATGGCTTTTGCCACCGGCCCCTGCATGTGTCACGACACGCTCAAAGCGCCATTCACCGCCGGACACATCTGCGAGGCGGTGACGCGGCTTTATCGCGGCAAGCTGAGTTTCCATGACGGCGACAGCCAGATTGCCGAGGGCGTGACTGTGCATTGCATTGGCGGTCATTCGCGCGGGCTGCAATGCGTGCGGGTGCGCACGCAATCGGGCTGGATGGTGCTCGCTTCGGATGCGGCGCATTACTATGAGAATTTCATGGCCCGCAAACCTTTTCCGATCGTGGTGGACCTGCAGGATATGCTGGACGGGTTTGACACGCTGTTGCGGCTTGCCAGCACGCCAGAGCTGATTATTCCCGGCCATGACCCGCTGGTGCGCCAGATATTTGCTGAAGACCGCGCCCCCCATATTCACCGGCTGGATATCGGCCCCATTGCGGAGTTGCCCAAATGAAGCTTGGCATCATTGCAGATGATTTCACCGGCGCATCAGACATTGCGCTGACCTTGGCCGAGGCCGGCATGCGCGTGACCCAGTTTATCGGTGTGCCCAGTGCCCCCGCCCCGGCCACACTGGAGGCCGGGGTTGTCGCGCTGAAATCGCGCACCGCCCCCGTAGACACAGCGATCCGCGACAGTCTGGCGGCCTGTGATTGGCTGATCGCGCAGGGTGCAGAGCAAATTGTACTCAAAGTCTGCTCGACCTTTGATAGCACCGCAGAGGGTAATATTGGCCCGGTGCTTGAAGCCTTGGCTGAACGGCTGGATGCGCGGCAGATTCTTGTCTGCCCGGCTTTCCCTGAAAACGGCCGCTCGGTCTATCAAGGGCATTTGTTTGTGAATGACGTTTTGCTGAATGAAAGCGGCATGCAGGATCACCCGCTGACGCCCATGCGCGACGCCGATTTGCGCCGCGTTTTGGGCGCGCAAACCAGCTGGCCGGTGGCGCATGTGCCCGCGCAGATCGTGAGCCAAGGCCCTGATGCGATCAGCGCGGCCCTGCCCAAGCGCCCTGCGATGGTGATCGTCGACGCCATCGAGGACAAAGACCTAAAAACCATTGGCGCAGCGGCAAAAGGGGTGAAACTGCTGTGCGGCGGCTCTGGTATTGCGCTGGGTCTGCCCGCAAATTTCAACGCCAGCCCAGCGCCGCCCGCGTGGCAGGCAACTCGGGGCAAAGGTGTGATTATGTCCGGATCTTGTTCGCGCGCGACCCGCGCGCAGGTTGCGGCCTATCGCAAAGAAAATGCCGCATTAGAAATCGCCGCCGAAGATGTCATGAGCGGCAAGGTCACCGCTGCCACTGTGGCTGATTGGGTAAATGCCCAACCCGGCGTGCCGCTGGTCTATTCCTCGGCGGACCCCGATGTCGTGCGCGCTGCGCAAGATCGGTTTGGCGCAGGTGCCGCCGCCAGCGCCATCGAGGCGCTGTTTTCAGAATTGGCCCATGTGCTGGCAGAACAGGGCACCGCACGCATCGTGGTGGCGGGCGGTGAAACATCTGGCGCGGTGGTCAAAGGGTTGAACGCCAAGGCCCTGCACATCGGGCCGCGCATTGCGGCGGGTGTGCCGATTGTGCAACTGGCAGATCGGCCCATTGCGCTGGCGCTGAAGTCGGGCAACTTTGGCGCAGAAGATTTCTTTGAAACGGCATTAACCTTAATGGAGACGGCGCAATGAGCGAAGAAGCCCGCGCCCGCGAGGACATCTGCAAGATCGCCAAGTCGATGTTTGATCGTGGGCTGACCTGCGGGGCTTCAGGCAATATTTCGGTGCGCTTGTCAGATGGCAGCTTTCTGGTCACGCCAACCGGCTCATCCATGGGGTTTCTCGACCCGGCGCGTATTTCGCATATGGACGCAAAGATGCGCCATCTGGGCGGCGACAAACCCACGAAAGAGATCCCGCTGCATGCCGCCTTTTATGACACGCGCGCAGAAACTGGCGCCGTGGTGCATTTGCATTCCACCCATTCGGTGGCGCTGTCGATGTTGCCTGAAACCGACCCAGACAATGTGCTGCCGCCCCTGACACCCTATGGCATCATGCGGCTTGGTAAGGTGAAGCTCTTGCCGTTTTTCCTGCCCGGTGATGCAGGCATGGGCGAAGCGGTGCGCGGCCTTGCGGGCCGACGCTCTGCCGTCCTGCTGGCCAATCACGGACCGGTGGTGGCGGGCAAAGACCTCTGGGCTGCGGCCTATGCCACCGAAGAGCTGGAGGAGACCGCCAAGCTGAGCCTGCTGACGCGCGGCCTTTCGCCCAAGATGCTGAGCGATGCCGAAGTAGAGGCGGTTGTCACCAAATTTGAGGTCGACTGGTAGGCGCTGCGCGCTGCCCTACTCGTCCTTGCTGCGGCGAAAGGCTTTGGCGACCACGCCGAGTTTGGACATGCGATCATAAAGCGTGTTGCGCGGAATGCCGAGCGCCTCGGCGGCCTCGGCCACGCGGCCATTGGCCGCCAGCATGGCCTGCTCGATGATTTTCTTTTCGTGAAATTCCAGCTTGTCCGCCAGCGTTTCGCCGGTGCTGTCATCCTGCAGCGCGTCAAGTTCCGTGCGCATGCTACGATTTTCCAGCACGGCGGCACGGTGGTTCAGCGCGCGGCGCAGGGTTGCCACCAGCGCATCAGGGTCACAGGGCTTTTCCAGATAATCATAGGCCCCCTGCTTGAGCGCCCGCATCGCCGTCGGCACATCGGAATGCCCGGTTAACAGCACCACCGGCAGATCCGCATCTCGCGCCAGTGCAAACTCCAGCACATCAAACCCTGTGTGATCGGGCATATGGATGTCCGACAGGATCACCCCGTTGAAATTGGACCGGATGCTGCGTCGCGCCTGGGTAAAGCCATTGGTGGGGATTGGCTCCAGATCCTCCAGTTCCAGCGTCTGCACAATTGAGGCGCGCAGAACCGGGTCATCTTCGATGATCAGAATTTTCTTAGACATCCTGAGTGTCCTCAAGCAATGGCAGGGTAATTTTGAATTCCGCCCCTTGGGCAAGATTGCGACAGCTGAGCTGCCCACCAAACTGCTGAATAATGCCCAGTGCCAGCGACAGGCCAAGGCCCAGTCCCTGCGAGGCCCCAAGGTTCTTGGTGGTGTAAAACGGCTCAAACACGCGATCCGGATCCTGAATGCCGCTGCCGGTGTCACGCACAGTCAGCGCAGCGCTTGACCCTGTGCTGTCCAGCGAGACCAAAAGGTTTTTGTCGGTGCTCGTCGCCATTGCGTCCATGGCATTGGTCAGCAGGTTCAGCACCACCTGCTCAAGGCGCACGCGCCCTGCCAATACATCCACGTCGTCGTCGGGCAAGGACAAAGACGCCGCCACCCCGGCCTTGGCCAGATCGGCAGCGACCAAACCATAGGCATTTTCCACCACGGCGCGAAAGCTGATCGGCTCGGTCGGCATCACCTCTTTGCGCGCAAAGGCGCGCAGGTTGTTGATGATCCGTGTCATGCGGCGCACCTGATCGCCGATCAGGGCCAGATTGTCGCTGACCGGGTCCACGCGCCCCTTGGCCAGAAACTTTCGCCCGTTTTCGGCAAAATTCAAGATCGCCGCCAAGGGCTGGTTCAACTCGTGGCTGATGCCCGCCGACAGACGCCCGAGCGCCGCAAGTTTTGAGGCCTCCACCAATTCGCCCTGCGCCTTGCGCAATTCTGCGGTCCGCGCCTCAACCCGCGCCTCCAGCGTGGCGGAATAATCGGCCTCAAACGCCAATTGCCGCCGTTGCTGCACCGCGATTGCACCGATGAGGCCAATCACGAGCGCGGTCGCCAAGGCCAAGGCAAAGCGCAGCCGGGCCGCTTCTTGCGCCGGGGCAACGCTGACAAAAATTTCGGCGCGCAAATCCAGCGGGGCGATGAACCGCTCCAGCCGCAGCACATCACCCTGACTATTGGCGGGCGGACCCAGCCGCCAAAGGGCATGTGGCCCCGGTTGCCGCAGGATCGGAAAGCCCCCCGCATCCGGCGCAGCCGTCAGGCTGAGACCCAACAGCTCTGGCCGGTTGGCGATGAAAGACTGATTGTCCGCGTCAAAAAACACCACTGGTTCTGGCGCAACCGGCCATTCAAATTCAAGCGCCGCCATTTCGGCAGAGACCACAACGACCCCCAAGGGCACGTGATCGGCGGTAAACAACCCGCGGGCAAAGCGCGTCAGGCGCACCCCGCCCTCGCGCACATGTTCAAATTCCAACCGCGCATTCAGCGCAGCTGCCATCAGGCGCGGCGTGACCTGCTGCCCCTCGCGTGCTGGGCCAGAAGAGGCGATGATGCGCCCTTGGGGATCCGCCAGATCAATGTGCCAGGCCCCATAGGTCAGCTGAAAATCTGCCAGCCAATCGCGCAGCTCGGCATCGGGTGCTGTGACCAGTGCGGTTTGCAGGATCGGCTCGTTTGCCAGCACATTGGCAAGTGTGCGAAACCCCGAGAGCTGCAGGCGCAGCGTGCTGGTGACTTCGCTCAGGCGCACCTGCCCGGCCTGCGCGGTCGCGGCAATGCCGCTGCTGAGAGCATTTTGATAGACCACCCAGGCCGCAGCAAAGCTGAGCATGACGTATAGAACTGCGATGAAAAAATACGTTCGAATCACAAAATCCCCGAGTCGCGACCCTGTTTTGCGCCGCAATTTCGGTGGGATCGCTGGAATGAAACTGTCCGAAATTTCGGAAAAAATGAAGGCCCTGAAAAAATTTTCGCCCCAAAGCCTTGAAATTACATAGAATAAAATAATGGCGACCCGAAACTTGAGCTAATGAAAGCCGCCTTGCTTAGTATGGTCCATCGCGCTGGAGGAGCGCACGACCTAAGGGAGAGACCTATGAAAAACCTATTGATGACCGCCTGTGTTGCCGCTGTTGCAACGCTTCCGTCACTGGCATCAGCCAGCTGTGAAGAGGGCGAAATCGTCGCCAAATTCAGCCACGTCACCAACACTGACAAACACCCAAAGGGCATTGCGGCGTCCTTGCTTGAGAAGCGGGTGAACGAGGAAATGAATGGCGTCATGTGCCTGGAGGTCTTCCCGAACTCCACGCTTTATAATGACAACAAAGTGCTCGAAGCGATGCTGCAGGGCGATGTACAACTGGCCGCGCCCTCGCTGTCGAAATTTGAGAAATTCACCAAACAGTTCCGCATCTTCGATCTGCCTTTCATGTTCCGCGACATCCATGCGGTTGAGGCGTTTCAGGCGTCAGACGCCGGTCAGGACATGCTGGACAGCATGCACAAACGTGGTTTGCAGGGGCTGGCCTATTGGCACAATGGCATGAAACAGATGTCCGCCAATGTGCCGCTGGTGTCGCCGACCGATGCCAATGGTCTGAAATTCCGCGTCCAGTCCTCTGATGTGCTGGTCGCCCAGATGGAAGCGCTGGGTGGCTCCCCGCAAAAGATGGCCTTTTCCGAAGTCTATGGCGCGCTGCAACAGGGCGTTGTGGATGGGCAGGAAAACACCTGGTCCAACATCTATGGCAAGAAATTCTTTGAGGTGCAGGACGGCATCACCCAAACCGATCACGGCATTCTGGATTATCTCTTGGTGGCCAGCGCCGATTGGCTGGACGGGCTGCCCGAAGATGTGCGCACGCAGTTCCTGACCATTGTGGACGAAGTCACCGCCGTGCGGAACGCCGAATCTACCCGCGTAAACGATGCGGCCAAACAGGCCATCATCGATGCAGGCGGCACCGTGCGTGTGCTGACCGAAGAACAGCGTCAGGAATGGGTGGACGCGATGAAGCCGGTCTGGGCGAAATTTGCTGATGATGTCGGACAAGACAACATCGACAAAGCGCAAGAAATCAACCTGATGACCAACTAAACCGCTGGGTCCTTCCGAACACAGGGAGGACCGTTCACGGGCACCGCCGCAGACCGACGGTGCCCGTTTTCCATAAAAATTAGGGAAAGGAAGGGACATGGCCGACATCAACGCCAAGCCATCAGCGATGGACCGCGTGGAGGAGACCACGATCGCCGCCATCCTCGGGACAATGACGCTCTTGACGTTTGCCAATGTGGTGGCGCGCTACGGGTTCAATTCAAACATCTTTTACGCGCTGGAGCTGACCGTCTTTCTCTTTGCCTGGCTGGTGCTGCTGGGGGCAAGCTATGCGGTCAAGAAAACCATGCATCTGGGGGTCGATGTCATTGCAAATATGGCCCCGACCTCTGTGCAGCGGGTTATGGCGCTGTTTGTGGTGGTGATCTGCATTATCTATGCGCTGCTGCTGCTCAAGGGCGGGTGGGACTATTGGGCGCCTTACGCCAATTTGCAGCCCACAAGCGGGCGCTGGTTCCCCACGGGCTTTACCGAAAACGTGCGTGGCCAGGGCTGGTATGAAACCCAGGATATCCCGATCCCCGGCTTTATGCGCTGGCTCGAAGGGGCGTTCAACGATGGCGACGCCTACGAAAAGATGCCCAAGGTTGTGCCCTATCTGGTCATGCCACTGTCAGCGCTGCTGCTGGTGATCCGCTTTGTGCAAGCCGCTCAGCGCGTGCTGCAGGGCCACCAAACACTCCTGATCGTTTCCCACGAAGCCGAAGATGACGTCGCCGAAGCCGCGGCAAAGATGAAGGACTGAGATCATGGAAATCCTGTTTTTGTTTGCCATGGTGATCGGCCTGATGCTGATCGGGGCACCGATTGCCGTTTCGCTGGGCTTTTCGTCGATCGTATTTCTGCTGATCCATTCTGACGCCTCGCTGGCCTCGGTGGCGCAGACGCTGTTTGAGGCTTTCGAAGGGCACTCCACCCTGCTGGCGATCCCGTTTTTCATCCTCGCCTCCAGCTTTATGAGCACCGGCGGCGTGGCGCAGCGGATCATCCGGTTTTCCATCGCCCTTGTCGGGCACTTCCGCGGCGGTTTGGCGATTTCGGGCGTTTTGGCCTGCATGATCTTTGCCGCACTCAGCGGCTCGTCCCCAGCAACGGTTGTGGCCATCGGCTCCATCGTGATCGCGGCGATGCGCCAAACCGGATACAGCAAGGAATTTGCCGCAGGGGTCATTGCGAATGCGGGCACGCTCGGCATCCTGATCCCGCCCTCCATCGTGATGGTGGTCTATGCCGCAGCCGTTGAGGTTTCGGTCGGGCGCATGTTCCTGGCGGGCGTCATCCCGGGTCTTCTGGCGGGCAGTATGCTGATGGTCGGCATCTATGTGATGGCGCGGGTCAAAAACATGCCTGCCGGAGAATTCAAAGGGTTTGGCGAGATCTGGGACAGCTTTCGCGACGCAATCTGGGGCCTGTTGCTGATCGTCATCATCATGGTGGGCATCTATGGTGTGCCCGGCGTGACCGGCGCGATCTTTACCCCGACCGAAGCGGCGGCTGTGGCCTCTGTCTATGCCTTCTTGGTGGCTTGTTT
This sequence comes from Cognatishimia sp. SS12, assembly GCF_028369055.1. Lineage (GTDB taxonomy): Bacteria > Pseudomonadota > Alphaproteobacteria > Rhodobacterales > Rhodobacteraceae > Cognatishimia. The sequence continues at coordinate 240,916 of NZ_JAQNCZ010000003.1, forward strand.
TGTCTATCGCGACATGGGGCCACTGGCCGGAGAGGAACGCAAAACGCTCTTGCACAAACCCTATGCGCTGATCACCGCCATCTGGCACCCGGACACCGTGCGCACCCTGCGCGACGCCGGCAAGCTGATCATCACGCTGATGTTTGTGATCGCAAATGCGCTGCTGCTGAAACATGTCATCACGGATGAACAGATCCCGCAGAAAATCACCGAGGTGATGCTGTCCTACGGCTTTGGTCCGGTGATGTTCCTGGTGATCGTCAATATCATCCTGCTGATCGGTGGCCAGTTCATGGAACCCTCGGGGCTGTTGGTGATCGTTGCGCCCTTGGTGTTCCCAATCGCGATTGAGCTGGGAATAGACCCGATCCATTTGGGCATCATCATGGTGGTGAACATGGAGATCGGCATGATCACCCCGCCCGTTGGCCTCAACCTCTTTGTGACGGCAGGCGTGGCCAATATGTCGATGATGGGCGTGGTGCGCGCAGCGCTGCCCTTCCTCGGGATCATGTTCATCTTCCTGATCATGGTGACGTATATTCCGTGGATTTCAACGGTGCTGCCGAATGCCGTGATGGGGCCAGAGATTATCACCAACTAGCCCCAGCCTCATTGGCAAGGTAACGATTGCAAAGGGCGGCCCGCGGGTCGCCCTTTTTCATTGCATTGCGTCAGCCGCGTCAACCAGCGCCTTGAGTGGCGCAAGATGCGCCTCATAGCGCTGCCATTTACCGACTGAACGCGCATAGACCGGCTCACGCACCTGCGTGATGCTGGCGGTGCGCACGCGGTGGGTGCTGCGGTGGCTGTCCAAAACGCCGGGCTGCCATGCCAGCCCGCAATACTCCAGCAGCGCCCGCGCCTGCGCTTCGTGATCGGTGACAAGCGCCTCATAGGGCACCGTATGAAAGGCCCCCTGCGGCAAGACCCTCTGCCAGTGGCGCATCAGCCGTCGATACCCCGCGTAATAGCGGCCCATTTCGACAAGGTCATAGCTGTGCAGCTGGCTGCGCTCAAACAGCCGGGTGAAACCCGAAAGGCAGCTGTCCATCCCGTCCCGCGCCACATGGATGATACGCGCATTGGGCAAAAGCGCATGGATCACGCCAATGAAATCAAAATTGGCGGGCATTTTATCCGTCACCTGCGCCGCGCCGCCGCCCAGTGCAGCGATCCGATCCACATAGGTGCTGATGGCCCCGGCGATCGCTGTCCCGGACATCTGCGGCAATCGCTGCTGAAATGTCGTCCCGCCGGTGCCTTCGAAGGCGCACCGCAGATCGTCAAGCTCCCCCGCGCCGTGCACGCCCGAATGGCTGGCCAAGATGCTTTCGGTCAACGTTGTACCGGAGCGCGGCATCCCCAGCACAAAAATCGGCTGGGCCGACGGGTTGGCAAATGCACGCAGGCGCTCGATGAAGGCGGCATCAAATGTCGCGATGATCTCATCCACCTCTTGATCCCGCGCGGCGGCATCATAAGACAGACTGGCCCGCTTGAGCCGCGCACCAGCGGCGTAGTGCGGCCAAGCGGCCGCATGCTGCCCGGCGGCATCAAGCCGATCCCCCAGACCGAACCGCAGCGGGATCTGTTTAGACAGCGACATCGCTTCTATCCCCGGCAAATGCGCCAGCAATTTTTGCAAAAGCGGATCGTCTGCGCCCTTGCGCTTGCTCAGCCGGGCCAGCGCCAGCAGCGGCGCGCTGTCCTGCGGCTGCAGTGCCGCTGCGCGTTCAAACGCGGCGCGCGCCTTGGCCATCTCACCATGCTCCAGATGCAAATGTCCCTGCCCCAGATGACTGGCCGCGTTGCTGGGATCCCGCAACAGCGCCTGCGCATAAAGCCCAAGCGCCTCATCGGGCGCTCCGGCCAGGCTGGCGATGTGACCCAATTGGTGCAAAGCGGCCCCATTGTCCGGTTCAATGTCCAAGGCGGCCTCGGCTGCGGCGCGGGCCAGGTCTGGGTGGTTTTTCTCCAGCAGCACCTGTGACAGACCCAAATGCGCCGTCACCAGATTTGGCGCATGGGCAATGGCGCTGCGAAAGCAGCGTTCCGCCGCGTCCATATCCAGCCGCTGCAGGGCGATGCGGCCTAGGATCGACAGCGCCTCGGCATTTTCCGGTTGCATCGTCAGCACGGTTTTCACTGCCGCCTCGGCCTCGGCGATCCGGTCATGATCCAGCAATACGGTCGCCAAATTATTCCGGCTTTCATGATGTGCGGGCGCAGTGCGCAGGACCGCACGATAGGCCGCAAGCGCGCCCTCAAGGTCCATTTCGTTGCGCGCGATGGACCCGAGATTGTTGAGCGACGCAATGTGATCCGGGACCAGCGCCAGCGCGCGCTGGTGCAGCGCCTTGGCTCTGGCGAGATCACTGGCGTCATAATAGGCCAGCGCCAGATTGGACAGCGCCCCGGCCGAAGGCGCAGTGGTGGCAATCGCCGCCTCCCCCACCGCAATGGCGCGCTGTAACTGGCCGGCGTTGCGCAGCACTTCGACCATATTGGCCATCAACTGCCGGTCCTGCGGCGCATGGGTCAGTGCCGTTTCAAGCCGCGCGACGGCCACATCCCTCTCGCCCTGTTGATAGGCTGCCAGCCCCCAGAGCTGATGCGCCAGTGCGTGGGATGGCAGCGCCCGCAGCAGCCGCTGACAGAGATAGATACAGGCTGCCCATTCGCCTGACTGATAGGCCTGCTGCGCGGCGGAGATGGCCTGCGCCGCTGTCATTTTCTGCCGCTGTGATCCCGAGCCAGCGGGTGTCGTATTGCTCATGGTGCGATCCTTTTCCGGCGCAGGCTTACCGCAGGCGCAGTGCAAAGCGCAATCGAGCGCGCGCCCCGGACCTGCGCTGTGCTATCAGATCGAGATTTCAGACATAAACTTTGGTTATAAAACTGATTTCTTTAGATATTTTTCAATGCCCCTCGGTTTTCTCACATTCGCTCCCTGCGTAAGAGACGCGGTGAATCACACAGCGCTGCACCTTGCCAGCGCCCATAAGTCACCGAGGATAAGACGTGAGCAGATCGAACCGCGCGCAGGCGCTTTCAACCCATGGCGGCCGGATGACCAAATGGAAAGGGCGCGTCGCCAGCATGGCGCCTTCGCTGTTTCTGGGCACCGTCTCGGTCACGGCGCTGATGCTGGGCGAGGCGCAGGCCGAAACCATCGACACGGTGGAAACCACGCCGCGCTATTCGGCGGTGGACGAAGACCATACCGTGACAAGTAGCGGCGCGGTCGCCGTGACCACGCTGGGCGATGACGCAATTGTCGAAATCGATGTTGCCGCTTTCACCAGCACGCTCACCAACGCGGGCAGCATAACCGCCGACAATGTCGGCGGCACCACCCATGCCGGTGCGCTTTTGACCGGCGATCTGAGCGGGGCGCTCAGCAATGAGGGCACGATTGACATCAACAGCTCTGGCAACAGCTCGGCCACGCTTGTTGGGATCGACCTGCAGGCCGTTTCGGGCCGTGTCAGCAACAGCGGCACGATCGCGGTCAACGCGACCGCCAGGTCCTATGCCGCGGCGACGGGCATTCGCATGACAACGGCAACCGGCGATATGCTGAACAGCGGCTCCCTCTCGGTGACTGCAAATTCTGATTTTTCCAGCGCCTCGGCTGCCGGATTTATGGTGAACACCCTCTCTGGGACAGTGTCCAACACCGGCGTAATCGATGTCGCCGCAACCGGGCAAAACTGGATCTGGGCGGCAGGCGGGCTTGTTCTTGGGGTCTCATCCGGCGCGCAGGTCGACAACAGCGGCACCATGACGGTGTCCGCCAGCGCCGCCAGCAGCAGCGCCCAGGTCTTGGGACTTGGGGCCTTCGCTCTGCAAGGCACACTCAGCAACGCGGGCACACTTGAGGTGGAGGCGACCGGCAACAGCGCTTTGGCCAGCGGCATCTGGGCGCTCGGCGTTGACACGGATGGCATCGCCAGCAACAGCGGCACCGTATTGGTGTCCGCCGTATCCCAAGGCAGCGAAAATGCGGCCTATGCCACGGGGATGCTCACCTATCAAATGCAAGGCGAGATGCGCAATTCCGGCACGCTGGACGTCAACGCCTCGGGTGACTTCGCCAGCGCCACCGGGATCGAAGCAGGCGGTGAAGGCAGCGAGCTGGCGGACATGTCCGGAGCTTTCAGCAATACCGGCACAATTGCGATCAATGCGCGAGGGGACAGCTGGGCCTCTGGCTATGGCATGTATCTTTATGATCTTTCGGGCACAGCCAGCAACAGCGGCACCATCGACGTCACCTCAACCGCTCAGAGCGGCGGGCGCGCCACCGGCATCGCGGTGGAAAACCTGGGCGCGACCGGCAGTGTGACCAACAGCGGCACCATCACCGTGGCCGGGAATTTTGCCGACCCAACCTATTTTTACGGTGCGGGGATCGGCGTGGACACATTGGCGGGCACGGTGACAAACTCTGGGGTCATCACGGTCAGCAGCAATACGACCGGGGCCTCGGCCGGGGACGGGGCAGATTTGGCCGGGATCGGGGTCTTTGACCTCAGCGGCACGCTGACGCACAGCGGCACGATTGCGGTCAGCGGCGCAAGCGGCAGCGGCACCGCGGCCTATGGTATCTATGCAGATGTTTTCTCGGGCACCGTCAATCTGACCGGCGATGTCGCTGCCAGCGGCTCTGAGACCACATATGCGCTGTATCTCGGCGCTGGGGGCGGCGCGCTCAACGTGGAAACCTCGGCCATCGTGCAGGGGTTGATCTATGTCGATGACGCCGATGTCACGCTGACCCATATGGGCCATGCGCGGGTCTATGCCTTTGAAGATGCCGATCCGGGCGCGGGCGGTTTCGCAACCGTGCTGAGCGGCGACAATCAGGCCTGGTTCAGCGATGGCGCGGGCGGCGGCACGCCGGTTTATGCCTCGGCGATGGGTGAAGATTTTGCCGCCAACCGCCTTTTGCCCTTTGAGCTGGGCGCATTGTCCGATGGCCTGAAGGCCGAGCTGGGTCTGGGCGGCGGCACCGCTGGCGTCAGCCGCAACAGCACTGAGGCTGGCACCCCCCACATGCCCGTCAGCAGTTTCGTGCGGCTCGGCTATCGCCATGCGCGCAGCCCGGGGGCCGCGGGCACCGCACGCTCGGATCTGGGATCACTGACCGCAGGCCTGACGGATGTGGTTGGCGACACGCGCTGGGGCATGGCGTTGGCGCTGGCTGAAGGCAACAGCACGCAGGTCAACAACCGCCAACGCACCGAAGGCGGGTTTATCAGCACCCTCGTTGCCCGCGATTTCGGCTGGGCTGATCTGAGCTTTGGCTTTGGCGCGGGGCGATTCAGTCATGAAAACCGCCGCAGCATTGGCGGCAGCAGCGATGCGATCGGCAGTTTTGGCAGCGTTGTGCAGATGGCGCAGCTTGGCATCAGCCGCGATGTCGCCCTTTCGGAGCGCCTTACCCTGACCCCGCGCGCGGGGCTGCGCCACGGCGTACAAAAGATCGACGGCTATACCGAAACAGGGTCCTCCGCGAATGCAACTGTCGCGGCGCGCGATGTTAGTTTTACCGAAGTGACCCTTGGCGCCAATTGGGCCGCTGAGTTGCCCAAGGGCACCCTGAACCTATCGCTGGACGCGGTGCATCGCGACATCAGCAGCCCGAGCCTGATGGATGTGTCGATCTTTGGCTCCAGCGCTGCGCTGACCACCGGCGGCAGTGAAAGTCAGCGCTTCGGCGTTATCGGCCTGTCTTATGAAACCGCCATTGGCAAGGGCGGGATGCTGACACTGGCGGCCAACGGCCAGTTCGGCAATGGCCAAAAGGGCCAGAGTGTTTCTGCAAAGTACGAGTGGACATTTTAAGTCAGGGGCGCGCTGCACATCACGGCGCGCCCATCATTTCAACATGCAGGGTTGCGCGTCACGGTTTTGGCGCGCTATCCCGCATTTGGCCGATGCGCCCCTAACCGGAAAGGACCGATCCCGTGCCCTCAAAATCTCGTCTGACCTTCGCTTTCTTTGCATCGTTCTTCTGCGCCTTTGTCATGATGTTCGAAGATATTGGCGAAGCCATGGGGGCCCAATGGATCGAGCGTTGGGATGATCTGCACGTCTGGGAAGTGCTGATCATGGGTTTTCTGTTTGTGGCCATCCTTGTGCTGGGGCTCGAGGTCGCCAAAATGCGGCGCTATCAGGAAACGCTGGAAGACAAGGTGGACCGCGCCAGCCAGGCGTTCGAAGACCTGCTGGCGGCCTATTTTGACAAATGGGCCTTTTCCGAAGCAGAGCGCGATGTGACACGGCTGCTGCTGAAAGGCTGCTCAATCGCGGAAATGGCCGAGATCCGCAATGCCAAGGAAGGCACGATCAAAGCGCAGACCAATTCGATCTACAAGAAATCCGGTTACGTCGGCAAAGCCCAGCTTTTGAGTGCCCTGCTGGAAGATCTGACCAACGGCGGCTCTGTCTCGGTCTGAGGGACAACATCCGGCTTGTTCCGGGCCAAGGGTCGGCATAGCCTAAGCGCCACCCACCAAAGGAGGCCTGGACATGGCGCATCAGCATCATTCGATCAACTATATTGAACTGCCGCTGGTGGATCTTGCGGCGACGCAGGCCTTTTATTCCAGTCTTTTTGGCTGGGAGTTTCAGCAGTGGGGTGATGGGTATCTGAGTTTCAGCGGTGCTGGGATCGAAGGGGGTTTTAATGGGGTGGATTCTATCCCCGTGGCAAAACCCGGCGTGCTGGTCATCTTGTTTTCCAATGATCTTGAGGCGTCGCTTGCAGCGGTCAAGGCGGCGGGCGGAACCATCCTGCAAGAGATCTACGCATTTCCCGGGGGGCGGCGCTTCCACTTTGCCGATCCCAATGGCAATGAACTGGCGATCTGGGCCGAGGCAGACTGACGGCCACGGCTGGACCATTACGTGGCGATCAGCTTACCGTTTTGCAGCTGCAGAGCTTCCGGTGCCAAGGCCGCGCGAAACGCCGGCGAATGGCTGACCAGCACAATCGCTTGTGGCAGCGCGCGCAAAATTTCCAGCAACCGCGCCTCATTCTTGGAATCCAGCGCATTGGTCGGCTCATCCAGCAGCAGGACCTCCGGCTCCATCGCCAAGACCGTCGCCAGCGTGACAAGCCGTTTCTCTCCGCCCGACAGTTTATGGGTGATCCGATCCCGCAGGTGGCTCAGGTCAAGATCTGCCAGAACCCTGTCAACGATGGCCAAAGCCTCGGCTTTGCTGCGCCCCAAATTTAAGGGGCCAAAGGCAATATCTTCGGCCACAGTGGGGCAAAACAGCTGATCGTCGGGATCTTGAAACACCAGACCGATCCGGCGGCGCACCTCATGAAAATCGGCCTCGGCGCGCCGGTCCTGTCCAAAGGCCACGACGCGCCCAGCATCCGGCACCTGCAGCCCCAGCGCAATGCGGAACAGCGTGGATTTCCCGGCCCCATTGGCCCCCAAAATCGACAGGCGCTGCCCCGGCGCGAGCTGAAAGGACGCGCCGTCCAGCACCGGGGGCTGGCCCGGATAGGCAAATCGAATATCCTCAAGCTGCAGCAAGGTCATAGCGTATCCAGATAAAGCAGCCCGGCGCAGATTGCGCAAAGCATGAGGGCAAATGCATAGTCGCGCCGCGTCAGGGCAAAATCTTGCAGCAGCAAAAACTGTCCGGAAAACCCGCGGCATTTCATGGCCGCGAGGATGCGCTCGGAGCGTTCAATCGCGCGCACGAGCATCATGCCGACCAGATAGCCAAAGCTGCGGTAGGTGTGCCAGTTGGTGCCGGGGCGAAACCCCCGGGTTTTCATTGCCCCGCGCAGGCGCAGGTATTCTTCGCGCAGCACCTCGATATAGCGGATGGTGAACATCAGAAGATGCACAAGCACATCGGGGCACCGCAGGCGATGCAGGGCTTGCCCCAAGGTGACAGGTTCCTGCGTGCCCACCAAGACCATCAGGGCCAGGATCACCGCATTGGCCGTCAACGCGATCTCAACCGCTTTCCAAAGGCCCTGCCAACTGGCGGCAAAGCCAAAGATGCTGAAAATCGCATCCCCGGGCATCGTAAAGGGCAGCAAAAGCAGCATGCCAATGATGAAACTGTCCATCATCGCCATGCGCTTTAGGGTGCGCCGTATCGGCAAACGCGACAGCAACAACAAACAGGCCGACACGGACAGCGCAGCAATAAGTGCGCTGATCGTACTAAGGGCCACAGTCACAATCGCAAACACACAGGCCAAGACAATCCGCATGCGCGGGTCAAGCGCGCCGATCAGCCCATAAGGGGCCTCTGCCCCCGCTTCAGAGAGCGTCTTGGCCCGAGGTTCCAGCACATGCGCCATCAGGCAGACAGCTTCTTGCGTGCGGCTATATAAAACCCGATGCCAAACAGGCCAAGGACATAGCCGATCCCGCCCAAAATGGTCTGAAGATCGTTCTTTTCGCGATAGGCGGCAATTTCGCGGCGCAGCGGTCGAATTTCATCACGCACCGCGGCGGCAATGGCGGCGCGCTCTGCGTCCGACAGCGCGGTCCGCAGAGTGGCGCTTTCGGCCTGCGGCACGGCAGCGGGCACTGCGACACCGGGTGTCATACCCAAAATCGTGGCCACGTCGTCAGCAGGCATGGTCACATCCGCCACATGGCCAGCGCCAAGATTGGCCTTGAACCGATGCGCAATGGGTTGCGTTGGTGTGAAGAGGAAAAACCCATCGGTGTCTGTGACAGTCCGGCCCAATTCTTGCCCCTCCGGGCCGTAGACCACCACCTCCTGCCCGGCGGCCATATCCCCGTTTGAAAACCCAAGCTCGCCCTCAATGGCCTCGCCTGCCGCAAAAACGCCAACGATGACTTTATGCGCAAGGGCCGGGACGGGCTGGGCCATAAGGGCCAGGATGAGAAGAATATGTTTCATAGCGAAGGTGTCGGGCTGAACAGCTCTGGCTTGACCTGGCGCGCCAAAAGCACGGCAAATCCTGTCAGAACCGCTTCGATCACCATGATCGGAATATGGGCAAAAAACACCAGTTTCGCCGCCGGCAGAAAAGCATCGCCGGACAGCGCCAGCGCCAGGCCGACCATCACAGCCGTGCCCGCGATGGCCAGCGCGCCGCCGATACCGCCCCAGATGGCCCCGTTCAGTGGCCTTCCCCGTGCAATCATCGGCTTAAGCAGCAGCCCAACGCAGACCGCCGGCAGGGCAATCGTCACCGTGTTCACCCCCAACACGGTCAGCCCACCAAAGCCAAAGAACACAGCCTGCAACAGCAGCCCGACAAACAAGGCCGGAAAAGCCGCCCAGCCAAGCAAGAGCCCGGCGAGCCCATTCAGGATCAAATGCACGGACGACGGGCCGACGGGCACATGGATCAGAGAGGCAACAAAAAAACTGGCCGACAACATGCCCGCGGTGGGAATGCGCTCAAGATCCAGCGACTTCAGCCCCAGGGTGATGCCCCCTGCGGCGGCGATTGCACCGCCGATGACCACTGGGTTTGCAAGGGCTCCGTCAACGATGTGCATGCCGCTCTACTCCAGATCCCAGGCGCGGATCCAAATGACCGCATCCTGGCTCAGCTCTTTGCCATTGTGTTCTGTCGCAGGGCCAACGCCCAGCGCGGCAAACCCCCAGTACCCGGCTTTGGGCACGCCGAAAGAGAAATAGCCGTTGTCATCAGAAATCGCGACGATGGCCCCGCCGGGCATTGGCGAAACGGTGGCCGGTTTGGCCCCGGTGCCGGGCAGGTCAGGTTCCGCCGCCATATATTCGATTTCGATTTCCGCACCGGCGACCGGTTTGCCGTCGCTCAGCACGCGGCCCGTAAAGCTGGACCCTGCGATCACGTTATAAGGCTTGTTCAGCGGCAGAATTTCTGTGGCGAGCCCTTGCGGCTGATCCCAATCCGTCGGCAGACCGTTGCGATTAAGGTAGGTCTTGGTGATCTGCTGGATGTAGATATCTTCGGAGTCTTCGTAATAGGGCGCGGGCACTGTCACCACGACATAATCGCCAGACCGTTTGACCGGCACTGCGCCGATAAAGGCCTTGGCGCTATTGCTCGGCCCGTCAAAAGTGGTTTCTTGCAAGGTCTCCATCAGGTCGGTCTTGGCACCATTGTGGATCACAAAGAAGGCTTCCGGTCGCTCAAGCGTCATCACATGACCGGCCTCATGCGGATGCCAGAACACCAGTTTGACCGGGACATCCCCCGGACGCTCGATCACTGTGTCCTCGGTATATTCCATAAGAAAATGGGCGCTTGCGAGCATTGGCATGGCAATCGCCACGGCTGCTGAAACCAGCAGGTTTTTCATGAATTTGGTCCTTATCACCTTGCACCTTCCCCGATGCAGTTTTGCAATTCGCGTCAAGGCACACAGAACCAGTTGCCACTGTCAGGCAAGAGGATCCGGCGCACGCCCCGACGCCGATGAACAACACCCCTTCCGAGGGTGCACATCCGGCAGGTTTCCTGACTTGCGGGTCACTACACAGAACTGGCCTTCCCGGGACATCCCAGTGGCAATATCAGCCGTGTTCGCCGCTTACAGTTGCGGGGGCAGTTGCAGATTTGGCGATATGCATCGCCGCACGGCATTCCCTATTGCTTCTGAAGCACGCTTCAGAACCGGATATGAGGGGTGTCATGCCAGATCATTGGAGAGTCGGTCAACAAATTACTGTTTCAACGCTGCGAAATATCGCCGGGCCGAGCGCACATTTAGCAGATGCGCTGCATAAAGCAGGCTGTGCCCATTGTCATTTTGGCCGCGGCGATGGCGCGCAACAGGTGATCGACGTAGCCAGATAACGCGACATAAAAAATGGTGCCCCCGGTCAGGGGCACCACATATTTGTTTCACGCTGGGGTTTGTTACGCGCGCGTGATTTCAGGCGTTTCCAGCACGTGTGGCGTGTTGTACGCCTCCAGATCAAGTTGATCTTCGGACTTCGCGATCAGGACCGTACAGGCGGCATCGCCTGTCACGTTCAGCGACGTCCGTGCCATGTCCAGAATGCGGTCGATACCGGCGATAATCGCGACACCTTCCAGCGGCAGACCCACCGAGGTCAGCACCAGAGACAGCATCACCAGACCCGCGCCAGGTACGCCGGCAGTGCCGATGGACGCCAGGGTCGCGGTCAGGATGATGGTGATGTACTCCGACACGCCGAGATCAACACCAAAGGCCTGTGCAACAAACAGTGCAGCCACACCTTGGTACATCGCGGTGCCGTCCATATTGATGGTGGCGCCCAATGGCAGGGTGAAACTTGCGACCGAACGGTTCACGCCAAGGTTCTTTTGTACCGCTGTCATGGTCACTGGCAGCGTGCCGGAGCTTGACGTGCTGGTGAAGGCCACGATTTGCGGTTCAATAATGCCTTGGAAGAACCGCACAGGGTTCAAACGGCCGACCACGGAAACCAGTGTGCCATAGACAAAGATCGCATGCAGAATACAGCCAAGATACAGCGCGACAATAATCGTGCCCAACGGCAGCAGCAGATCCAGACCATAGGTCCCGGCCACCCAGGCCATCAGCGCGAACACACCATATGGCGCGAAGGAAATGACGATCTCGGTCAGTTTCAGAATGACGCTGTTCAGGGATTCAAAGAAGTCACGCACAGGTTTGGCAGCATCGCCCACGAGGTTGATGGACAGGCCAAACATGATGGCAAAGAAAATAATCTGCAGAACATTCCCGTCAGCGGCCGCGGCAATCGGGTTCTTTGGAACAATGGCAATCAACTGCTGAATGAAGGGCGGAGCTGATTTTGCCTCCATCGCGGATGCGGTGCCAAGGTCAATGCCTGCGCCGGGCTGAAACAGCGTCCCCAGGATAAGACCAATGGTGATCGCAAAGGCGGTTGTGCCCAGATAAAAGAGAACCGCTTTAAAACCGATCCGCCCCATGCGCGCCATGTCGCTGACAGAGGTCATACCGCAAACCAGCGAGACAAAGATCAGCGGCACGATCAGCATTTTGATCAGCGACAGGAAGATAGTGCCGATATACTTGATGGAAACGGCAGCGGATTCATTGCCCGTGACGTTTAGAATGGCACCTGTGATGACACCCAGCACCAGAGCGATAACAATCTGCTGCCACAGCAGCAAATTCCGCCATGGGGCGAGAAAACCCGATTTTTGTTGAGCCGAAGCCATAGTATTTCCTTTCCTGTTGACAAGGGGTGAACCCAATTATGTGATTTTTAGCACCGGTCAGCGCAAAGCCGCCATGCGAATGTCGAAACGGCATTGCAAATTTTGCAATCAGGCGTTTGCAATGGCGTGATCGTTCTCAAACTGCCGCTTTCGTTGCCGATTGCGCAAGACTGACACATTTTTCAGCAAGCACCTTTGTCGGGTCCACCGGGATCGCCCCCAGCTCTGCGGCCTCTTCGGTCACGATCAGTGGCAATTCGGTGCAGCCGAGAATCACGGCCTCGGCCCCGCGTGCCACCAGATGCGCAAATGCCTGCGCGATCTGCGCTTTGCACAGCCCGTCAACGACCCCTGCTTTGACCCCCTCGGGCCCATAGATCGACTGCATGACAAGCGCTTGGTGCGTCTCATCAGGTATGATGAAATCCAGGTCAGCCTGCCGGAGCGCCTCTTGGTAGAGCCCGCTTTGTATCGTGCCATTTGTCGCCAGAATGCCGACTTTGCGGGTCTCGGGCGAGGTCGCGCGGATGAAGTCCGTGGTCGACGACAGGATACTGACGATGGGAATATCCAGGTGCCGCTGAATGCGATCCACATAGGCATGGGCAGTGTTGCAGGGGATCGCGATGATATCTGCGCCGCCGCGCTCTAGCTTCTTGCAGGTCGAATAAAGCGCAACGGTCGGGTCAATGCCATCGGCAACCAAATTTTCGGTGCGATCTGGGATCTGCGGGTTTTGCTCAACCAACACCTTGATGTGGTCCTGATCACGCGCCGCCTCGGTCCCGCCCACGAGTTTCGACATGAAATCAACCGTGGCCGCCGGGCCAACGCCGCCGACAACGCCAACCTTAAACCGCCGCTGACGGTCCGTCGCGGTCGCTTTCAATGCGTGCTGGGCATAGACCTCTGCCGTGTTCAGCGCCGCCATGCCGGTTGGCACGGCGAGTTGATCCAGAAGAATGGGAATTTCCGTCAACCCCGGCACAAAAAGATCAACCCCCTGCCCTTGCAAATCCTCCAGCGCCGCATTGATCGGCTGAATGATTTGATCCCCGTAGTTGCCGGATTTGAAGCCGTTCGGCCCATAGATCGACTGCATGACAGCCGTTTCTGCCGCAAGGCTCGGATAGACAACGCGAATGCCGGTGCCAAACAGGCTGTCAAACAGGCCCGAATGGCGCACATATGGCGTTGTGATCACGCCCACCGTCTGCGGCGGGTTGTCCATCGCAAGCACCGCATCCTTGATGGCGTCGGTCATGCTGATCAGCTTGATCTTCAGCTCGTCCTGCAGCTCGCCCAAGAAACTATGGGTGACAAAACAGGGCAAGATCGCCGCGCCGCAACCTTCGGCCTCTAGGTGCGAGAGCGTGTCAAACACGTAAAACTTGCGGTGCGTCGGGCTGTAATCCCGGTCCATCGGCGCGCTTGGCTCGCGCATCGGTTTCTGTTCGAACACCAACTCACGGTGATCGCCTTCGGAACGCACCGGAGTGGATTTGACAATCCGGTAAAGCAGATCTGCCCCCGCCACGGCCCCAAGGCCACCGACAATGCCCAGACGCAAAGGTTTGAGATCAGCCATGGGCAGACCCTTCTGTCAGTTTGGTCAATTGATCTTTGGCCCGCTGTGCATCGACCTCTGCAAGGGCGCTGTCCGCCGCCGCTACCAGACTGAGCCCATGGGCCTGTGCATATTTGGCCAATTTTGTCGCCGCCTCATAGCCGATTACTGGCGCCAGGCTCGTGACATGGACAAGGCTATTTTCCAAAAGGCTCTTGCAGCGCGCCTCATCCGCGACGATCCCGTCGACACAGCGCGTGCGCAGCACGGTCATCGCGTTGGTCAAACTGCCCATGGTTTCCAGCACCTTGTGAATGATCACAGGTTCCATCGCGTTAAGCTGAAATTGCCCGGCCTCGGCTGCCATGGTGACGGTGAGATCATTGCCGATCGCCTGATAGCAGACTTGGTTCACAACCTCGGGGATCACCGGGTTCACTTTGCCCGGCATGATCGAAGAGCCCGCCTGAACCGGTGGCAGCATAATCTCGCCAATACCGGCGCGCGGGCCTGAGGACATCAGGCGCAGGTCATTGCAGATCTTGGACAGTTTGATCGCAACCCGCTTTAGCGCGCTGGAAAACATGACAAACGCCCCTAGGTCGGAAGAGGCTTCGATCAGGTCAGAGGCAACGCCCAGCGGCTCCCCCGTGATGCGCCGCAGATGCGCCACCGCGGTTTCACCGAAGTTGGCCGGCGCATTGATCCGGGTGCCAATCGCCGTGCCGCCTAGGTTCACTTCGGTCAAAAGCTGCGACAGATCGCTGAGGCGCTGAATATCTTCACGGATCGTGGTGGCAAAGCCGCGAAACTCTGCGCCCAGCGACATCGGCACAGCATCCTGCAATTGGGTGCGCCCAACCTTGGTAATGTGATCAAACGCCGCGCCCTTGGCATCAAAGCTGCTTGTCAGCCCATGCATGATGTCGATCAGAGGCTTGATCCGCGCCAGCACCGCCAGACGGATGGCGGTCGGGTAAACATCATTGGTGGATTGAGCGCGATTGACGTCATCATTGGGATGCAGATGCGCATAGTCCCCAAAACCATGGCCCAGCTTAGAGAGGCACAGGTTTGCGATCACCTCATTGGCATTCATGTTGGTTGAGGTGCCCGCGCCGCCCTGCATGACATCCACGACAAATTGCTCGTGATGCGCACCGCCTATTATTTCATCACAAACGGCGATAATGGTCTCAGCCTTTTTGTCTGGCAGACCATTGAGCTCATTGTTCGCGAGTGCGCAGGCTTTTTTGACCTGCGCGAGCCCAACGACCAGCTCTGGATAATGGCTGATGGAAACGCCTGTGATCGGAAAATTGTCAATGGCACGCTGCGTTTGCGTGCCCCAGGCGGCATTCGGCGGAATGTCGATGGTGCCCAGGCTGTCGGTTTCTGTGCGGGTGCCGGTCATATGCAATGCCTTTTTCGTCGCCCTATGGCGCGCGCCGTACGCAGGGGCGGTGGAGGTTGGATGCCGGTAGAGTAGTCAGCTTGGCACCGCGGCTCCATGACAAGTGACGCAACAGGATTGCGAATTTCGCAATACCCGTGCAATCTGAGCAAAGCACACAGCGGAGAATGACATGGAATTGGATTGGCTGGAAGATTTCATGGCACTGTCGTCGGCGGGGGTTTTTGCGCGGGCCGCCGATGCGCGCAACATCAGCCAATCCGCTTTTACCCGCCGCATCAAGAACCTTGAGAATTGGGCTGGCACGCCCCTCTTTGACCGCAGCGTGCATCCGGTCGAATTGACCCCGGCTGGCAAGGCCTTCAAACCCACCGCCGTTGAAACGATCAAAGCGCTGACACTGACGAAAGAAGACATTCGCGATTTGTCGTTCCGCGAGGCCGAAGCGCTTGATTTTGTCGCGCTGCACACGCTGGCGATTTCCTTTTTTCCGTCCTGGTTGACCGGAATGGTCGCCAATACCGGCCCGGTGAAAACACGGCTGTTCGCCGAAAACTTTTCCGGCTGCGCCGAAGCGATCCTGAGCGGCAGTGCGGATTTCATGATGTGCTATCATCATCCCTCGGTGATCTCGATTTCAGACGAACATCGCTATCCCTCTACGACCATTGCCAGGGACACTATGATTGCTGTCAGCGGCGTGGACCGCCACGGCAACCCAAAGTTCCATTTTGAGCAGCAAGAGCCCCTGCCGTATCTGTCCTATCCGCCCGACACGTTTTTAGGGCGCATCAGCACCGTGTGCATGGAACGCGGCAAGTTTCTTGGCCGGCTCAAATCGACCTATGAAAATTCGATGTCCGAAGCGCTCAAGTCGGCCTGCCTTGAAGGGCACGGCGTGGCCTTCCTGCCTGCACAGGCTGCAGAACGCGAAATTGAGCTGGGGCTGCTCAAAAAAATCAGTCAGCCGAGTTTTGAGCTGGGTATTGATATCAAGCTTTATCGCTCCATCGACAGGTCGCGCCCGCAGTTGGAACGGTTCTGGATGCTGGCGCAGAAGTCCTGACACCCATCGACAGCGCTAGTGACGTTGCATGCCGGCGCTTCCGACAAGGGTCCAGAACCGCTCCACCGGGGCGCGGCTTTTCTCGATATTGCGATAGAGTTTGATCGACATGCTCTGTTCGGACTCCGCATCGCTGATCCGGACCAGATCGCCCTGCGCAAGCGATTGTTTGACGGTGGCCTCTGGCAACCAAGCGACACCCAGCCCCTCGACGCAGGCGGCCTTCTGGGCCTCTGCCACCGAATTTTCCATGCGTTTTTCCAGCTGCGGGGCGATGCCTGCACGGCTGATCGCGATATCGCTCATGCGGCCCAGAAAACTTTCATGCGAATAGGCGATGAAGGGGACGGTGCCCTGGGTATCAAGCCGGTAGATCGGAGCGCCCTCTGCATCAACACCGGACACCGCCACCAAGCGATCTTGTGCAATTTTGATCCAGGGATACCGCGCATCATTTGTCATGGTCGGCACCGACGGGTGATCATAACACAGCATGAAATCCGTCGTCCCCGCGATCAACGCCTCGACACAGTCAGAGAAATTTTCAACACCGAACCGGGAATTGAACGGCCCCATGAAGCTGGAAACATCTTTCAACCATGACGGGATAAATGAGATTGCAAGCGTGTGAAGTGCTACAAAATTAAGCAACTCACCTTCGCGACGCGAAAGTTGGATCAGGTCCTGGCGCGCCTCGCGCAGCGCCTTGACGGATTCGTAGGCTGTGCGCTTGAACGCCTCGCCCGATGGGGTCAGGCAGACGGGATGGACGCTGCGGTCAAACAGCGGTGTCCCAACCCAATGCTCTAAATTCTTGATTCTACGTGTAAAAGCAGACTGGCTTATGTTTCTGGCATCGGCCGCTTTGGCGAATACGCCGGTCGAGGACAGCGCCAAAAAATCTTCAAGCCAAGCTAATTCCATAATCAAACTCCTATCTACCCCTATAGCTGTAGCGGCTGAAAATGCGTTGTGCGTTGCAAATTTTGCAATGCGCTTGCAAAAATTACGTTAGCTTTTTTTGCGACTCCTCTCCCACCCTAGGTCCCATCAAACGCCCTTGGCAGGTGCCAGCGGCCAATAAGCGAGACGCAGTCTCACATCCAACAAGGAGACCCAAATGAAAAAGACCACTGCAGCATTGACCATCGCTTCCTTGCTCGGTTCGACCGTTGCCGCCGTTGCGGAACAATGCACCAACGAAACCTGGAACAAGATCCAGGAACGCGGCACGATTGTTGTTGGCGTGAAAGCCGATACCAAACCTTGGGGTTTCCGCGGTGAGAACGGCGATTTGATCGGCATGGAAGCGGACATGGCCAAAGAGGTTGCCGACACCCTGGGCGTGGAGCTGGAACTGGTCGGCGTGCAATCGTCCAACCGCATGCAGTTTCTGGAAGGCGGCCGCATCGACCTGATGATTGCCACCATGTCTGATCGCACGGACCGCCGCGAAATCGTCGGCGTGGTCGGCCCGAACTATTATTCTTCCGGCACCAACATCATGGCCCCAAAAGCATTGGGCATCGATGAATGGTCGGACCTGGAAGGCAAACCCGTCTGCGGCAAGCAAGGCGCGTTCTACAACCAAATTATCGAAGACCGCTATGGCGCGCAGATCGTGGCTTTCACCGGCAACGCCGAAGCAAAGCAAGCACTGCGGGACCGCAAATGTATCGCTTGGGTCTATGACGACAGCGTCATCGCAGCGGATCTGGCCTCTGGCAACTTTGACGATTTTGAAATGCCGTTGACCTCTGAGGACGACAACCCATGGGGCCTGGCTGTGCCGATTGCAGAACGCAACTGCGTCTTTGGCCGCTTCATGTCCGGCATGCAGTACAACTGGCACCAATCCGGCGATTTGATTGCGCTGGAAGAAAAGTGGGGCATCCAAGCCACCGCATACCTGCAGCGTGAGAACGAGCGCTTTAAAGACTGGCTCGCTGAATAAAACCTCCCTGTAACCTTGGGCCCGGCAGCTCTTACCCTTTCCACTGTTGGGCCCATTTTTAGGGAGCCTCCCTATGCTTGAAAGCTTCGCTGATTTCTTTCAGCAGTTTGCCCAAGAAAATCCCCGTTGGAATTTCATCTTCTTCTATGAGGAAAAACAGGCTGGCAAAATCTGGACCGGCCTCAAATACACGGTTTGGCTGTCGATCGCCTGCGTTATTTTCAGCGTGATCATCGGCGTGATCGGGGCCTGGCTGCAAGGGTCCAACCAAAGGATCGCGCGTGCGGTCGTTCAGGGCTACATCCAACTTTTCCGCAACACGCCGCCCTTTGTGCAGCTGTTGTTTTTCTATTTCGCGCTTGGGGCCTTCACCCCCACCTACAGCCCTGATGGCTGGCTCGAAGTCCCGATCATTTCGAATGTGGGCTGGGCAATCATCTCGCTGTCGTTCTTTGCCGGTGCCTTCAATGTCGAAATCTTTCGCGCCGGCATCGAAGCGGTCCCGCATTCTACCCAAGAGGCCTCTGAATCGCTGGGCATGTCGCGGCTGCAGACCTACCGCTACGTGGTTCTGCCCCTGGCGCTCCGGGTGTCATTGCCGGCGCTCAACAACAATTTGGTGAACCTGGTCAAGACCACAACACAGGCCTTTGCCATCGCCGTACCGGAGCTGCTGTATCAATGTGTCACCATCTGGAACGACTACCCCTCTGCGCAGTATCCCGCGATGCTGCTGATGTTTGTGGTCTATATCGGCATGGTCGGCATTCTGGTGTTTGGCATGTCCCGTTGGGAACGCGCCCTGCGCATCCCGGGCTATGGCAAATAGGAGATATCTGATGACAACGCATTCAAACCAAAACAGGTTTGCGGTTCTCAAGCCCATCGATACCACACGCCGCATGTCATACGATCCGATGACCCTGTCGCGGTCTCTGGGGTCGCTGCCTGTCTGGACGCCCTTTGCCGCTTTGGCTGTGGCCGCGATCTGGCCGCAGATCGTCTATGCGCAAACCGCAACCGGCGTAGACCCGATTGGGGCGCTGTGGCGGTGGGCCCCGTTTCTGATCACCAAGGGCTTTCTGTTCAACATCCTGATTTCCTTCCTCTGTCTTTTGCTTGGGACATTGGGGGGGCTGGCCATCGGTCTGGGGCAAATTTCCCATGTCAAACCATTGCGCTGGCTCTGTTGGGGGATCACGCAGTTGTTCCGCAACTCTCCCTGGCTGGTGCTGCTGTTCATTGTGATGCTGGCGCTGCCGTTTGAGCTCACGATCTTTGGCAATACATTCTTCTTCCCGGCCTGGATCAAGGCTGTGATCGGCCTGTCGCTGCCGATCATCGCCAATATCTCTGAGATCGTGCGCGGGGCGGTGGCTTCTGTGCCGACAACACAGTGGGAAGCCGCTGAAAGCCTTGCCATGACACGCCGTCAAGCCATGTGGCGGATCATCCTGCCACAGTGTTTCAAACGCATGATCCCGCCGTGGATGAACTGGTATGCCATTCTGACTATGGCCACCCCGCTGGTCTCGATCCTTGGTGTGGAAGAGGTCGTCAACCTGACCCGTCAGGCCATCGAAGCCGAAGACAACCTGCCGGAATTGCTGGCCCCTTTCTACGGCTTTGTTCTGATCCTCTTCTTTATCTACTGCTACCCAATTGCCCGCCTAACCCTACGGCTTGAGCGCCGTTTTGCGGTTAAACTGTAAGGAGGCATTTATGACTGCCAATTCCACATGGACCCCCGACCAACCCATTGTGTCGATCAAGAACGTGCAGAAATCCTTTGGTGATTTTCAGGTTCTCAAGGGAATCGACATGGACATCCAAAAGGGTGAGGTGATCTGCATCATCGGCCCGTCAGGGTCCGGGAAATCCACGCTTATCCGATGCATCAACGCGCTGAACGACATTCAGGGCGGCTCTATCAAGGTCGAGGGTCAAGAGGTCCATGACCCCGACCTTGATAAGCTTGAGCTGCGCAAGAAAGTCGGCATGGTGTTTCAGCAATACAATCTTTTCCCTCACAAGACCGTCTTGCAAAATATCATGATGGCCCCGGTTCTGGTTCTGAAAGAAAACAAAGCCGAGGTCGAAGAACGTGCGCGTTCCCTGGTGAAAAAGGTCCGCCTGGGCGGCAAGGAAGATGCCTATCCGGGCGAACTTTCCGGGGGCCAGCAACAGCGCGTTGCCATCGCGCGCTCGCTGGCGATGCGCCCTGACATCATGCTGTTTGACGAGGTCACGGCGGCGCTTGACCCGGAGACGGTCAAAGAGGTTCTGGTCACAATCAAAGATCTCGCCGAAGACGGCATGACCTGTATCCTTGTCACCCACGAAATGGGGTTTGCGCGCGAAGTGGCCGACCATATCTATTTCACCGACAGGGGGGTGATCGTCGAGCACGGCCCGCCAAACACCTTCTTTGACAGCGCAAAGGATGAACGGACCAAACTGTTCCTCAGCCAGATCCTATAGGGCGCTGCGCCCATTGGCCCCAAACAGCAAAAGAGCGATCAGCTTCTGATCGCTCTTTCGCGTATTGCCCTTCCGGTTCCAAAGGGGTCAGGACTATTTTTCCAGATACCGGCTCAGTACCGTCTGAAGATCCGTCACTTCCTGATCCAGACGCCCGCAGAAGTCTGCGCCACTTTCAGAATAGGGTGCAAAGCCAAAGTTGCTTGCAAACGACTTGAAAGTATCTGTTGCGATGGCCTCGCTCACGAGGGATTCCATCTTGGCCTGAACGGCCGGATCAACCCCTGCTGGCATCCAGATCCCGCGCACCAGCGCAACATCAATATCGGCGCCAGAGTCGCGAATATGTCCCAAGGATTTGGAGGCATCGTGATTGATCCCACTCATGTCACCCGCGCCTGCCAATGCGGTCAGCGTGCCTTCTTTGACTTCCGGCAGCAGCACAGGCGAGATGATCACACCCGCATCCACCTGATTGGCAATGATCGCTTTCTTCAGCGGCCCGCCGCCGCCAAAAGAGACCACTTTGAAATCCAGCCCGGATGTCCCCTTGATCGTGGAGGCCACAAAATCCGTGGCACTGACCTTGCCGGTGATGCCCATGATCCGCTCACCGGGATTGGCCCGCGCATCTTCCAGAAAATCATCCAGCGACCCATAGCCATTGTCGCTATGCGCAAGCACCCAGACAGGTGTGTTGAAAATCGCCCCGGCGCAGGCAAAGTCACCGATTTCATAAGGCGCTTGTTCGCGGAAGGCGATGGGCGCGGTCACATCCGAGGTGCCGTTCAGCGCAATGGTATAGCCATTGGGCTCGGATTTCGCCAAAGCCAGCATGCCGTTGATCCCGGCGGAGCCTGAGATATTTTCGACCACAACCGCTTGGCCGGACACCTCCTCCAGGGCCAGCGCAAAGGCGCGTCCGATACTGTCGGTGCCGCCACCCGGGCTATAGGGCACGATCAGGCGGATGGTTTCTGATGGAAAATCCTGCGCGCTGGCAATGCCGCCGGCCATCACGGCCAACGCTGTGCTCGCGCCTGCGAGAAGTTTGGTCAAGGTTCTACGGTTCATTTTTCCCTCCCTTAGAGAATGCAAATTCAGTGGGCCATCCATTATTCGGACGTGGATGGTGTCGCCAGTTTCGAAGGATTGCGTCCAGCACGGATCGCATTTTTCACTTCTCCGAAAAGTAAGAGCGCGACGAGCGCAACAAGCGCAACGCGGGGCCAGGTGCCGACAAATGTCGACCACTCCCCGCCGGACAGGGCCAGCCCAAGCCGCACGTTATATTCGATGATCGGCCCGAGGATCGCGCCCAAAACGATGGTCACAACCGGAAAGCCCCGCCGTTCCAGCAAAAACCCAACCACGCCCATGGCGATGGCCACATAGACCGGGAACAATGTATTGCTGCTGGCAAAGGCCCCGACCGAGGCAAAGACCAGAATAAAGGGGAAGAGCACACTGCGCTCGCGTTGCAAGACAAAGATGAACCCACGGATTGCGCCCATGGCAATGAAGAACATGAAAATGGTTGCGATCAGCAGCGCGGCCAGCAGGCCGAACACGATGTCAGGATCGTCGCGCATCAGGCCGACACCGGGCGTCAACCCGTGCATGACCATGGCGCCCAGCATAATGGCGGTGGAGCCATCCCCCGGAATGCCGAGGGTCAGCATGGGGATCAGCGCCCCGCCCGTCGTCGCATTATTGGAGGATTCCGGCGTGATAATCCCCTCGGGGACGCCGGTGCCAAAGGCCTCGGGCGGCGGCGATTTGGAGCGGTTCTTGACGGTGGCATAGGACAGCCAGGTGGAGCCATCCGCACCCACGCCCGGAATTGCCCCGATGACCAGCCCATAGAGCGTGCCGGTGGACCATGCCCGCCAGCGCTTCAACAGGTCAAAGACATGCGGCACTTTCAGGTTCACGTCTTTGGTCAGCAGCTCGCTGCCCTTCACGGTCATCTCGATATCCGCAAAGACCACGGCAAACCCAAAGACTCCCACCAGGATCGCCGCAAAGGGAATGCCGCTTTCAAAATCGGTCAGCCCAAAGGTATAGCGCATCACCGCATCTTGGCCGTCCAGACCCACAGAGGAAATCATCAGTCCGATCAAGACCCCCGACAGGCCTTTGATAATGGAGCCGCGGGCAAATGCCGCGACCATCACAAGGCCGGCGATCCCGATCAAGGCAATGTCGGGTGGCGCGGAATATAAGGCGATGCCCGCAATAACGGGAATAGCCATAACCGCGCCAACCCAACCTAATACGCCACCCACTGTGGAGGACATGGTGGCGTATCCCAGCGCCAGCCCCGCTTCGCCCCGCATCGCCATCGGATAGCCATCCAATGCCGTGCAGGCCGACGCTGGCGTGCCTGGTGTGCGTAACAAAATGGCCGAAAACGACCCGCCCAGTTTGGTGCCCACGTAGATCCCAACCATCAGGGCAAAGGCGGGCAGGGTTTCCATCGTGAAGGTGATCGGCAACAGCACAATGATAGCCATGGGCGAGGACAGGCCCGGCAAGGCCCCGACCAAAACCCCCAGTGCCGTCCCCAGAAAGATCAGCAGCAGGTTTGTGAAGCTGCCCATCTCGATAAATCCGCTGGCAAGACCTTCCAACATCTTACAATCCCACCGCTTTCAAAGCCTTCAAGAGAATGGGCGTGAGGACATCTAGCGCCCCGCCCTTGAGGTTCATTTTCAGAACCGGCACAAAAAGCACCCAAAGCAGAAAGCCGCCGCCAATAGAGAGCATCAAATCGGTTTGCCATCGCCCGCGCTGATAGAGGCGGAACAACAAGAACAAGAAAATCGGCACCACGGTGGCAAAGCCAAAGACTTTCAACGTCATGGCAAAGGCCAGCAATAGCAGAAGACTGCCGATGCGTCGCACCCATACAATGCGTTCGGTCCGCTCTTCTGCCGCGTCGCGCGCCTTCGGTGCCCCAGCATCCTCTGCGCGCATCTTGTGAAAGGATTGCGTGAGGTAAATCAAAGACAAGCCCGTCAGAAGCCCCGAATAAATGAAGGGCAAGGTACGCCATGTCAGCCCCCCATCCCCCGGATAGACGGAGGCCCCTTCTGAGTTGATGAAGAAGAAACCGCCGAGGGCAAATACCAAAATACAAAGCGCGGTCAGCAGGTCTTTCTGCGCATCACTCAAAGCGAAGATCTTGTCCTGGGGCGCACCGTCGCTGGGCATTCAGCATTTCCTCCAACCTTTGCCGCGCCGACAGATTGCCTGGACACCACAAAGAATGAGGGGCCCGCGCGCGCTTCACATCAGCTTAGCCCTGCGGCAATAAGCTATGAATTATTTATTTCGTAGCTGATTAATACCTAATTGGTATCATTCAGACCGTATCCGCCGGGCGACCTCTTCCCCGACCAAGATGCTGGGGGCGTGGGTATTGGAGGAGGGCATGGTTGGAAAAATCGAAGCATCCGCGACACGCAGCCCTTCGATCCCGCGCACTTTCAGGTTCGCATCAACGACCGCAAGATCATCTTGCCCCATTTTGCAGGTCCCGATCGGATGATAAGAGGTGGTGCCTGTTTCGCGCACAAAGTCTTCCAGATCCTTGACGCTCTTTGCCGAAGGCGCAGGGCGCAGCTGCTGGGCCATCAACCCGCCCAGCGCCGGTTGATGCGCCACCCTAAGCGCCATTTTGACAGCGGCAACAGCAATATCCAGATCTTCGGGGGCCGACAGGTAGTTTGCAGCAATCGCTGGGGCGGCCTCGGCGTTGGGGGATGTGATCATCACCGTGCCCGTTGACTGCGGGCGCAGCGGGAAAGTGCCAATCCCAAACCCAGGAAACTTGTCAAAAACCAGCTTTCTGGGGTTGCGCGCATCGCTGGAGGTCAGTGGGTGCAATTGCAGTTTGACATCGGGCCGCGTCTTTGTGGGATCGCTGCGCATCAGCGCGTGCGCCGTTGAGGTCGAGCTTGCCATCAACCCATCCCGGCGCAGCAGGTATCTGGCCCCAAACAGAACCTGCCGCAGCGGGTTTCGCATCACATCGTTTAGCGTGATGGGCTCACTACAGCGGAAGGACAATCGCGTATGGATATGGTCGCGCAGGTTGCGACCCACCCCCCTTAACCCGTGCAGCGGTGTCACCCCGACAGAGCGCAGATGATCGGGGTCCCCTATGCCTGAAAGCTGCAGCAACTTCGGGCTGTCGATGGCCCCGGCACAGAGGATGATTTCTTTGTCGGCGTGGTATTCCACCTCTCCGCGCGGCCCCAGGATCCGAACGCCCGTGGCGCGCCGCCCGTCCAACAAAATTTTCTGCGCTTTGGCCCCGGACAACACCGTCAGGTTCGGGCGCGACAACGCAGGGTGTGCATAGGCTTCACGCGCGCCATGGCGCAGACCCTTGCGCGTGTTCAGTTGCAACATGGCCGCCCCTTCATAGGTGGCCCCATTGTAGTCTGACGTTGACGGGATACCCGCTTGCGCGCAGGCCTGCAGAAACGCGAGGTTCAGGGCATCTTGCGGTCCATATTCCACCACGTTCACCGGGCCGCCGCGCCCTCTGTAGGCGTCCGCGCCAAGCTGCGTGGTTTCGATCGCTTTGAAACTGGGCAGCAAATCTTGGTAGCCCCAACCGTCGCAGCCATTTTCGGCCCAATGGTCGTATTCCTGCGGGTCGCCGCGCACCCAAAGCATGCCATTCACGGTGGAGGTTCCGCCCAAAACACGCCCGCGCGGCCAGAATATTTTGCGGCCCTTCAGCTCTGGCTCGGCCTCTGTTTCATAGCGCCAGAGCGCCCGGTTGCCGACCAGAACCTTGCCGATCCCAAGCGGGATCTTGAGCCAGATCCAAGGATCGTCTCGGCCCGCTTCAATCAGCAAAACGGATTGCGTGGCCTCCTCTGACAAACGCGCCGCAGCCGCGCAGCCTGCCGCGCCGGCACCAATGACGATGTAGTCATAGCTCTTGGCGATATCCATTGGCTTCCCCCACATGCAATGGCGGCCCCTAGGTCGTGAGGCCGCCACAGTCCTTTCAGTCAGTCTCGACGTTATCTCTGTCTTAGCGAGACAACAGCCGCTCGATCTGCTTGTCCGCAGTTTCCAGCGAGCTTTCGATATCTGCCCCTTTCAAGATCCGCTGATATTCAGGGACGACCTGATCCAAGATCGCGTAGAATTTCGGATGTTTGATCGGGCTTTCGTTATAGACCTGCAGCTCTTCGACGAATTTTTGCGTGAATTCATCCGCGCCCATTGGCCCCTGCGCCAAAAGCGCCGCCGAAGGCGTGGACACCTGGTCACTCAGCTCGAAATAGGTATCGGTGATGTCCTGATCAAACAGGATCAGTTTGACGAATTCCGCGGCCAGCTCCTTGTTTTTTGACGCGGAAGAAATCGCGATCACGTGGCTGTTGCCGATGGTGCGGTGGCTGCCATCCGGGGCATTTGGCAGCGGGGCCACCCAGATGTCGCCGTCAGCGCCGGTCTTGATCGTGTTTTCGGACAGGTTGTTGAACAGACCACGACCCCATGGACCTTCCAGAATGAAGCCTGCTTTGCCCGAGGCCATCAGATTGCGTGTTTCGCCAACGGAGAATCCATCCGGCGCACAGCCCGAAGTCGAGATATCCTGCAACCAGCTATAGGCCGCGCGGGTCTCTGGGGTGTTGAACTTGATATTGCCATCGCCATCAACAACGTCGCCGCCAAAGCCATAGATCCATGGAATCGACCATTGCACCGCGTTGGGATTGGACCAGCTGCGCAGCGCAAGCCCGTAAATCTTGCCATCGTCCCCGGCGGGAAGGGCACAGACCCCCATGATCATTTCTTTCAGCTCATCCCATGTT
Source organism: Cognatishimia sp. SS12 (assembly GCF_028369055.1). Taxonomy (GTDB): domain Bacteria; phylum Pseudomonadota; class Alphaproteobacteria; order Rhodobacterales; family Rhodobacteraceae; genus Cognatishimia. Next base: position 267,419 of record NZ_JAQNCZ010000003.1, read on the forward strand.
GTGGGCGGCTTGTCCGGGTCAAAACCGGCCTGCTCAAGCAGGTTACGATTGTAGAACATCATGACCGGGCCGGGCACCCAGGGCAGCGCATAAAGCTTGCCGTCCTCAAACCGCAATGCTTCCAGCGCGGCATCCGGAATTTGCGCAAGCTCCTCGTCGGTGAACAGATCATCCAGCGGGGCAAGGCCGCCAATGGCCTGCAGTGCTGGCACCCACCCCGGAATCAGGTGAATGAGATCCGAAGCATTGCCGCCCAGATGGGCCACGGTCGCCTGATCCAGCGCCTTTTCAAACGGCACGTCCTGCCGAATGAAATCGACCCCTGGATTGTTCGCTTCGAATTTTTCTTCCATCTTGCCCGCGACGGGCTCCAGGTAGCTATACGTGCCAAGCCACCCAGAATAGACCACATCCTCTGCCGCACTCATCTGCGGGATGGTTGTTGCCATCGTCAGAGCCAATACGCTTGAGTAGAGATATTTCATTGTTTCCTCCCTGAAACAGTTGGGTGTGCCTTGCGGCACGGGGTTCATCCTTTGACGGCTCCGGCGGTCACGCCGCGCAAAAACGTCTTTTGGAAGAAGAAGAACAGGATCAGGACCGGGATCGAGACCATGACAGCAAGCGCCATCATTTCCGACCAGGCCCCTTCGAACTCCTGCAAGAACACCAGCGTGATACCCGCCGGCAGCGGGCGCATGTCGGTAGTGCTGGTGAAGGTCAGGCCAAAGAGCAGCTCATTCCAGCTGACCACAAAAACAAAAATCGCAGAAGCCGCCAGCGCCGGGCGCGCCATCGGCAGCACCACAAAAAGAAAGACTTTCAGCGGGCTGGCCCCATCCACATAAGCCGCCTCTTCCACTTCGCGGGGCAGCTGATCAAAGAAGTTTTTCAGCAGCCAGATCGACACCGGAATTGTCACAGCCGTGTGGCCCAAGATCAAAGCCGCATAGGTATTCAGCAGCCCGAGTTTGACGAAAAGGCTATAGAGCGAAATCATCAACAGCGGCACTGGGAAGGCCAGAGACCCCATAAAGAACAGCATCAAGAGCGCGCCACCTTTAAAGCGAAACCGCGAAATACCATAGGCCGTCATCGCGCCAACAAAGGTTGCAAGCACGGCGGCCCCGACCGCAACGATCATCGAATTCAGCATCAAGGTGCCGAGCACCTCGTTGAACTGGGCCACATAGTTCTTGAAAGTAATCTCATCCGGGATCCACTGCGGCGGCGTCTGAAACACATCGCGCAGCGGTTTGAAAGACGTCGACAGCATCCAGCCGATTGGGATCAGCATGATGAGGACCAGGGTGCAGACGCTGAGGTACAGCGCGGCTTGGTTGGCGCGACGGCGCAGGATTGGGGCAGAAACACTCATGCGCTTTTCCTCAGTAAAAAGCGGTTATAGACACCGGCAAAGACAATCACGAAGAGCAGCCAAACGGTGCCCGCCGCCGAGGCGAGGCCGAAATCCCATTCGGTGAAGGCCGCCTTGTAAGTGAACAGGCTCAGGACATTGGTGGCCCCGATTGGGCCGCCCTGGGTCAGGACCAGCGGAATGGTCACTTCCTGAAGGAAGCGCACCGCTTCCAGCAGCGCCGCAACAAGCAGGATGTTCTGCAGCAGCGGCAAGGTGATGTGGCGCAGCCTGTTGAGGTATCCGGCACCGTCGATTTCGGCGGCTTCGTTGACCTCTTTGGGAATGCCCTGCAAGGCCGCCAGCGCAATCACCATGACAAAGGGCACCGCGCGCCAGCTATAGGCAAAGATGACCACCCAAGGGGCCAGCTTTGGCTCAAACATCCAGGCCATTTGCCCTTCGATAATGCCGGTGGAGCGCAGGAACTGGTTCACAATTCCCCATTCGTCATTGAACAGCCAGCCCCAGAGGATCGCGATCACAATCCAAGGCACGACCCAAACCTGAAACACGGCGGCGCGGAAAAACCCGACAAAGCGAATGCCGCTGTCCAGCAGCAAAGCGACCACAAGGCCCAGAATGGTGCAGAAGATCGTGGAAAGACCGCAGATATAGACGGTATTGCCCAGAACCTCCCAAAAGCGCGGATCTTCGAAGAGATAGATAAAGTTTTCGACCCCCACAAAGCGCGTTTCCGCCCGGAGCGGGGATGCATTGGTAAAGGACAGGCGAATGCCGTTCACGATCGGGAACAGCATCAGCCCCCCGACCAGCAACAAGGCGGGTGCAAACAGCACCACGAAAAACACGGGATGGCGACGGATTGAAAACATTTACGCCCCCCCTGCCGACATGCGCAGACCGCTGGCATCAAACATATGCAGGCGTTCGCGATCAATTTTGACGCCGGTGATGTCCCCGACACGCGCCTGGCTGCGCGCGGGCGCGCGCACGCAAAGCGGGCCAAAAGGCGTATCGACAAACACCAGCGTTTCCCCGCCCGTATGTTCCACAACCCGGATCTTGCCCTGAATGTCAGCGGCGTCGCTGGCATCCAGTTCCAGATCATCAGGCCGGATGCCAAGCGTCACCGAGGCCTCAGAGCGATACTGTTTTCCCAAGCGAATGGACGACCCGGTGCTGACGTGAAAATGGCCCCCCGCCGCATCCAAATTGCCCTCAAAGAGGTTCATCTGCGGCGATCCGATAAAAGAGGCGACAAAGGTCGTCGCCGGCGCATCATAAAGCTCCATCGGTTTCCCGACTTGAATGATGTCGCCGTCATGCAGCACCACAATCCGGTCGGCCATGGTCATCGCCTCCACCTGATCGTGGGTGACATAGATGGAGGTGGCATTCAGATCCTGATGCAGGCGGCGAATTTCTGTGCGCATTTCGACACGCAGTTTCGCATCAAGGTTGGACAGCGGCTCATCAAACAGAAACACTTTGGGCTTGCGCACAAGGGCGCGCCCCATGGCGACCCGCTGACGTTGACCGCCAGACAGCTGCGCCGGTGCCCGATCAAGATAATCCGTCAGGTTCAGCGCCTCGGCGGCGGCGCGCACCTTTGTATCAATCTCACCTTTGGGCGTGTTGCGCATGCGCAGCGTGAACGCGAGATTTTCATAGACGTTCTTATGCGGGTAAAGCGCATAGGATTGAAACACCATCGCGATATCGCGATCCTTTGGTGTCAGGTCCGAGACGGTTTCGCCGCCGATCAGCACATCGCCGCCAGAATGTTCCTCTAGCCCGGCAATGATGCGCAAAAGCGTGGATTTCCCGCAGCCTGACGGGCCGACCAGTGCAACAAACTCCTTGTCCTCGATCTCTAGGTCAATGCCATGCAAGACTTCGACCGAGCCGTATTTTTTCTTGATGTTGCGCGTTTGGACATTTGCCATTGAGTCGTCTTCTCCGAATAACGCAATTGAATTGATGCTCTGGCGTGGCCCAGGTTCTCCCCTTGGGGCCACGAAGCAGGTGATGTCTCTAGGTCTTGATTTTGTCTGAGACCGCAAAATTGGCCTGCACCCCCGGTGGCGGTGAAAAACCGAAGTCCCCGCGCGCCATGATGGCCTCGACGCCGCCATATTTCGTGATCAGAGCCTGTTGATCTTCCATCGCTTGCTGATGGGTCACATCCGGGTTCAGATGCTTTTCAAGGCGCGCCCGGGAGTCGTTCAAGATATCTTGGTAGGCCGGGTCCTGCGCCAGATCGGTCAGTTCCTCAGGGTCATTTTTCAAATCGAACAACTGCGGCTCATACAGGGCATAATGGACATACTTCCACTGGCCCCAGCGCAGCATATAGCAGGCGGATTTTGACCCCGTTGCATGATATTCCGATATCACCTCTGCGTCGTTTTCGCTGAGCAGATCGACCTCGCCAAACCCGTCGGCATCACAGCCGGTCGATTGCAAAATAAAGCGTGACAGATCAATCAGCGAGCGCGGTGCATCGTGCACTTTGGCACGGGGGATGTCCGGGCCAGAGACGATCAGAGGCACGCCGACGGATTCTTCATACATGGTCGATTTGCCCCAAAGACCACGCGCGCCCTGATTGTCACCGTGGTCACTGGTGTAGACAATGCGCGTCTCGTCCTGCAGCCCTGCCGCTTCGATCGCCGTCATGATGTGGCCGACCTGATCATCAATAAAGCTGCACAGCCCCAGATAGCCCGCCTGCCCGCGCCGCACGTCCGCATCGGTTTCAAAATGCGCGTCATATTCGAAGGTCTCGGCATAATCTCTGAGGTAGGGATGGTCCGGGCGTTCGGAGTCCCCATAAAGTTTGGGGCGCGGCATCGGGCGATGAGCGTAGCGATGAAAATATTCGGCAGGTGCCGTGAGCGGGAAATGCGGCGACACGAAAGAAACAAACAAAACCCAGGGCTTATCTGCGTGGTCCTGCGCATTCTGGCGCAGCCAGGTTTGCGCACGCGATGAAATTTCGCGGTCATAGGCGGTATAGGCGGATTCGCCCGGCCCGGCCAAACGCGCCATCTTATCTGCCGCGCCACGCACAACCGAACGATCCCGGATCAGCCCCAGAACATCCCCCATCCCGTCAACAACATTCATGGGAATGGTGGATTCCGTAAAACCGTTGTCTTCGTCTTCGCCGCCCCGGAAGTGCAGCTTGCCAATCGACTGCACGTGGTGGCCCGCATCGCGCAGACGCCGGTGCCAATTGTCCTGCGTGCCATCAAACGGGTGGGCATTGTCCCATTTGCGAATTTCGTGAACGGGCTTGCCGGTGGCAAAACTCGCCCGGGCGGGCACGCAGATCGGCGATGGCGTGTAGGCGGCGGTAAAGCGCGTCCCCGATTGCGCCAGCCGATCCAGATTTGGCGTTTCGACAAAAGGATGACCATAGCACCCAAGTGACTGTCGGTTATGTTCATCCGCCATGATCACAACCAGGTTTTTGGGTGTATATTCTGTCATCGCTAGCGCCTCCTCACGCTGTGATCGCCCTGACCGCCCAGTGTCATCCCCCCGCGGATGCGCCCGGTATCAAAAAGGTTGCAAAATCACGAAATATACATCCAATATTTTTTTGACGCTTATTTAATACCGATCTCGTATTAAATGTGCCCAACTCAAGCCGCGGAACGGCCCGCCGACAGGAGAGACAAAATGGAGATGCATCAACTCAGGTACTTTGTCGCTGTGGCCGAGGAATTGCATTTCGGCCGCGCGGCAGAGCGCGAAAATATCTCGCAACCGCCGCTTAGTTTTCAGATCAAAAAGCTTGAGCAAGAGCTGAATGTTCAGCTCTTCAAACGCACAAAACGCAAGGTAGAATTGACCGAGGCGGGCGCGCTTTTGCTGCCGCAGGCGCGCACGATCCTGGCCGATGTCCAAAGTGCAAAAGACACCGCGAGCCTGGCGCGGCGCGGAGAAATTGGTCGGGTCCGCATCGGCTTTGTGCACTCAGCGTCGCTGGGATATCTGCCACAACTGCTGGAGCCCTTTCGCGCCGAGTTTCCCAGAGTGGAGATTCATCTGGACGAAATGACCGTGACAGAACAGCTGGTTGCGCTGAAGAAAAAGCAGATCGATATCGGCGTCCTTCGCCCGCCCATCGCGGACCCGGAGCTGACCAGTTTTAATGTGGTCGAAGAGAATTTTGTTCTGGTCGTTCCCAAAACCCATCCGCTGGCCGGGACGCCATCTGTCGAGCTGAGCAGCTTGGCGCATGAGCATTTCGTATTTTACCCCGAACACCGCTCGCCAGCATTTTTCGCGCAGTTGACCAAAATGTGCCAGCTGGCGGGCTTTTCGCCCAAGATCTCTGTTCAGGCCAACACGATGTATACCGCAATCGGTTTGGTCGGGACGGGGGCCGGCATCGGGTTCATCCCGGAAAGCGTGGCGTGCATTACCCTGCCCTCTGTGTCCTTCGTCAAGCTGTCGGGCACGGACAACATCGCAAAACTCGATCTTGTCTATTCTGAAACCGGCCTGTCAAAATCGGCCGCTCAGGTCGTCGAATTTGCGCGCAATCTCTTATAGGGCTCAGCCACGATCGCGTTCAAACCACGCCGCCGTCCACAACAATCACCTGCCCCGTCAACATCTGCGCACCCTCAGAGGCCAACCAAAGCGCCGTTTGCGCGATATCCTCCGCAGCGATCAGCTGGGGGAGGCATTGCAGGCGATGGGTTTCGGCAATGTAGTCGTCCGTGACCGATCCTTGTGAACGCTCTGTAAACACCCGCCCGGGCGCAATCGCGTTAACGCGGATGAAATCACCGCCAAGATCCCGCGCCAGACCGCGGGTCAGCCCGACGATGCCGGCCTTTGCGGCGTGATAGGCGGTAAGATTACCCGCAAGTTTCATCCAGGCGCTGGAGGACATATTGACGACAGCCCCGCCTTTGCCCTGCCGCAATGCGGGCAAAAGCAGCTGAGTGATGCGCGCAAAATGCGTCAGGTTTACATCCAGCATCCAGCGCCACTCTTGGGCCGTCATGTCGCCAAATGGGATGCGCTTGTCGGACCCGGCGTTGTTCACCAGCGCATGAATATCCGGGTGCTGCGCGGCGATCCCTGCAAAGGTTTGCTCAAGCAGCGCCATGTCGGACAAATCGCATTGGATTTGCTCTTCGCCTTGGCGCTCTGGGCGATCAAAGGACAGGTCCACGGCAATGACCTGCGCTCCAGCGGAAAGAAAGGCTGTAGCGATACCCAATCCGATCCCGCGTGCGGCACCGGTGACGACAACCGTCTTGCCGGAAAAATCATACCTTAGGGTGCTCACAGCCGCACCTCATTTGTTGGCTGCCCGGCGATATCCACCTGGATTCTGAACAATCCGCCGGACAGGGGGGCCTCTTCGAGGACATCCGCAGGCAGGCGAATGGAGGCGCTTGTGATATACAGGGTTTTCAGATCCGCGCCGCCCAAACAAACGCTTGTGGGGCGCGGCACGGGCATGTCGATTTCGCGAATAAGCTGCCCATCTGGCGCATAGCAGGCGACGCGCCACCCATCCCAAAGCGCAACCCAGACGTTCCCGGCGCTGTCGACACAGATGCCATCCGGTTTACCTTCGTGCGGCTCAAAGACCAGAAAGCTTTTCTTATTGCTCAGCGCGCCGGACTTGGCATTGAAATCATAGGAAAAGACCGTGCCCAAGGCGCTGTCGACAAAATAGAATTTCTTGTCATCCGGGCTCCAGCCCAAGCCGTTTGACACCTGAAAGCCGCCGTCGCGCGCGGCCGCTTTGGTCACTTCGTCAAAGCAATATAGCGAACCGGACGGCATGGTTGCATCCAGGCTCATGGTCCCGGCCCAGATCCGCCCGTTGCGGTCGGTCTTGGCATCGTTGAAGCGGTTGGAGGGCAGATGCCGCTCCGGGTCATAAAGCTCTTCCAGCGCATTGGTGATCGGATTGTATTTTTCCAATCCGTTTTGCGTCACGGCCACCATGCCGCCATCATCGCTGGGCAACAGCGCGCTGACCAAATGCGGCGACGGCGTTGCGTGATTTTTCTGGGTCTTTGGATCAAAGACATGAAAGGCCGGTGCGGTCACATCCACCCAATACAAAAGATTGGTGCGATGGTCCCAGACCGGGCCCTCGCCGACAATGGCCCCGGCTGCGCTGACACATTCCAGCTGCTCATCCACATGGCGGCTGCGGCGCGGGTTTGGCGTGATGCTGACCGGGGCGCTGCCGATATTGCCCATGACGCGGCGCGCCGCCTCCATGAGGTCGCGGCCAATTACATGCCGCCGCCCGTGGGGAATGCGGTCTGCCAAGGCAGTCATGACAATCGCGCCGTTGCCCATTTGGCTGGGCCCATAGACCGGGACGGCAATGATCAACACGCCGTCAATGGTTTTGGATTCCGCGATCGTATAGCCGCGCGCGCGGCTGATGGCGAAATTCGCCAATATCTTGGCTTTTTCCTCAGCGGTCAGATGCGCCAAGAAACCATTCACCTGATGCGGTGCCATGGAGGCCAAGATGGCCTGACCAGAGGCAGAATGGATGGCTTCAAAATTGCGGCCGATATCAATTTTCACCGCCAAGGGATTGCTGGGAATACGCACATCAACATGGATCGTGCGGTCTTGTTCCATCACTGCGAAACTCACGGTTTCATTCAGCTCTTTTGCGAGCCTGCGCAGCTCATGCTCGGCGGCGCTGCGCAGATCATGCGCCCCCGCCGTGCCATGGCCCAGTTCGATCAACCGATGGCCCAGCGTATAGGTCTTGTTCTGCTTGTCGTGCCGCACAAATCCAAATTCAACCATGGCGCCCAGCAGCCGATATAACGTCGCTTTTGGCAACCGCGTCGCCGAAAGCAACTCAGCGGAGCTGCAGCTTTCCTTGCGGTCGGCCAGATATTCCAAGATCTGGATCCCCTTTACGAGTGTCCCGGCCCCCGGAAAACGTTTCGCGACATCGTCAAATCGGCTCACTGGCTATCACTTTATGGCTGCGTGCGTTTCGATATCGAATACGTGAATTTTGGACTTGGGGAAATCCATATTCACGGTTTCGCCATTTTGGTACTTGTGATCATCAATGATCCGCGCGCGCATGGATTCTGCATCGCGATCTTCTTCGTCGTCCATTTCAAATTCACTGTTGTCGATAGTCTGCCCTGCAGGCACCTGGAAATGCAGAATCTTTTCGGTGCCCAGGCTTTCAACCAGCGACAATTCGGTTTGCAGATTGCCCTGCCCCATCACGATGTGTTCCGGGCGAATGCCAAAAATCGCCTCTTTGCCCGCGCGCGCCGCCAAACTGTCTGGCAGTGGCACTTGGGCACCGCCAAAGGTCGTGAAGACCCGTCCATCGGTGTTTTGAATCGCGCCGCGGAAAAAGTTCATGCCCGGCGATCCGATGAATCCGGCAACAAAGAGGTTGCAGGGATTTTCAAACAGCTCATCGGCAGAGCCAACCTGCTGAATGACGCCAAGCTTCATGACAACGATTTTATCCGCCATGGTCAGCGCCTCGACCTGATCGTGGGTCACATAAACCGATGTCACACCAAGCCGGCGTTGCAGTTTCACAATTTCAGACCGCGTGTGCACACGCAGCTTTGCATCCAAATTGGACAAAGGCTCATCCATCAGGAAGGCCGCCGGTTCGCGCACGATGGCGCGGCCCAAGGCGACGCGCTGACGCTGACCGCCCGACAGCGCCCGGGGGCGTCGATCCAGATATGGGGTCAGTTCAAGGATTTTCGCCGCCTCTTCCACACGTTCGTTAATCTCGGCGGCGGGATAACCGCGCATCTTCAGGCCAAACCCCATGTTCTTGCGCACGGAATAATGCGGATAGAGCGCATAGTTCTGGAAAACCATCGCGATATCGCGTTTGCCCGGCCCCAGATCGGTGACGTCTTTGCCGCCAATCCGAATGCTGCCGTTTGTGGTTTCCTCCAGACCGGCCAGCATTTTCAGTGCTGTGGATTTGCCGCAACCCGACGGCCCCACAAAAACGCAGAACTCTCCGTCTTCGATGAATAGGTTGAAATCCTTGATCGCCTCGACAGACCCGTAGGATTTACCGACCTGATTGAATTCAATTGTAGCCACCTCAGTGCCCCTTATTTCTCTGAGCCAGCGGCCAAACCGCCAACCATGTAACGTTCAAGGAAGAGAAACACGATAATGATGGGGATCGAGGTCATCAGCGATGCCGCCATCACAATGTTCCAATCCGTCACAAACTCGCCCTTGAGGGATGAAATCCCCAAATTCAGTGTCCAAAGACTGTCGGACGTCACAACAAATGTGCGCGCGAACAGGAAGTCCGACCAGCTGATCACGAAGCTATAGAGCGAGGTCGCCGCAAGCCCCGGTGCCGAGATCGGCAGAATGATGCGAAAGATGCTGCCAATCGGCGAACATCCATCCACCAATGCCGCCTGCTCCAACTCATTAGGAATGGTGTCAAAATAGCCTTTCAGCATCCAGGTGGTGAAAGGGATGATCATTGTGGCTTGGGCGATGATCACCGACCAAAGCGACCCGATCAGACCGGCAGAGCGGAAGATGACAAAGAACGGGATGATGATCAGCGTGCCGGGCAGCATTTTTGCGGTCAGGATGAACAACCCCATGCTTTGGGCACCACGCATACGAAAGCGCGACAATGCATAGGCCGCAAGCACCGAAACCGTCAGCGAAATGATCATGACAACCACTGCGATTTTCAGCGAGTTCAAGAACCAGACATCAAACGGGTGATTGGCCAGCAGCTCTGTGAAAACGCTCCATTGCGGCGCTGACGGCAGGAAGTTGGGCGGATAGGCCCGAAGCTCGCTCGCCGGGGAAAGCGCGGTCAGGATCATCCAGTAGACCGGGAACAACAGCACCGCGCAAAGGGTAATCACCGTCGCATATAGGCTGAACCGACCAAAGAATTTCGAAAGTTTCATGTCTGCCCCTTCAGTTCACAGATTTGGCAAAACGGCTGACCAGCGCGCGGCTGAGGAGTGCGCAGATAATCAGGGTGATAACGCCCACCGCAGATCCCTGCCCCATGCGGAAGAACTTAAAGCTTTCCTCAAAGGTCATGATCGCCAGCGATGTTGTCGATCCGATGGGCCCGCCTTCGGTCAAAACAAAGATGATGGCAAAATCCCGGAAGACCCAGAGCGCCGTCATGATGAAGGCAACACCCAGAACCGGCAGCATGTTGGGAATTGTGACATGGAGGAAGCGCTGAAACACATTGGCCCCATCCACGCTGGCGGCCTGATATTGTTCTTCTGGGATCGACTGGAGCCCGGCCAACAGCATGATGCAAATAAAGGGATAGCCTTTCCAGATCATCACAAAGCAAATCGACGCAAAGGCCGCGACAGGATCGCTGGCAAAAGCAATGGGTTTGCTGACGATACCGCTGGACAGCAGCACCCAGTTCAGCACCCCAAAGGAACTGTCCAGCATCCAGGCCCAGATGACCACCGCAACCACTTCTGGGACGGCCCATGGCAGCGCCACAAGAAGACGCGCGAGCGCGCGGCCTTTGAATTTCTGATTGACCAGCAGTGCTGTGGCAAAGCCGATCGCCAATGCCGCCCCGCCCACAACCAGCAGCAGTTTTATTGTCACCCAGAGCGATTGATAAAACTTGGCCGAGGTGAACAGCCACTCGTAATTCTCAAACGTCCACGGTTTACGATCAACGCCAATGCGCGCGATCTTGACATCCTGAAAGCTGATGTCGACCGACATGACAATTGGGTAGACGATGATCAAAGCCATCAGAATAAGCGCTGGGGCCACCAGCAGATATCCCAATTTATGGCGATGCCGTGGGGAGCTAAAGTCAATCATCAATATCTCCAGATACGCATGAAAACGCGGCCGGTCCCCCCGGCCGCGTCGGGTTTAGAGCGATGGCTTATTCAAAAGCCTCGACACGTTTTTGGAGCGTTGCCCCAACCTCGGCTGGATCAAGGTCATTTGCCAGCATCCGCTGTGCCTCTTCAAAGACAACTTTGGACAGCTCGCTGTTATGAAGCTCAAGACCTTTTGGCAGACGGTCTACACCGGCATCCGCCGCGCGCTGAGACGCTTCGACGAACAAAGCGAAATTCTCGTTCGCGGCGATATTGTCTTCGTAATCCATGCCGGGCCGTGGTGCAGGCGAACCAGAATAGTCAGAGAACTTGTTCTGGAATTCTTCGCTGTGCACGATTTTGATGAAGTCCCAGACCAGCGCTTTGCGCTCGTCAGAAATTTCAGAGCTCATACCCAGGATGTTCGAGGTCCCGCCCAGTGGTGGGCTGAGAGGCGAATGCGCAAGCTTCAGCTTTGGACGCATCTCTTCGCTGGCGCGATCCAGGATAGAGGCAACCCAAGGGCCATCAATCCACATGCCAACATGACCTTCGATCAAAAGCTGACGCAGATCGTTAGAGCGGGCCTGGCTTGGTGACAGCCCTTCTTGCATCAGCGACTTCCACTTGCGGATGCCATCGATGGTGGCCGGGTCGTCAAAAATTGGCTTGCTGTCCCGCGTCCAGTTGCCACCGGAATCCAAGGCAAAGCCCTGCATCTGGTGCATCACGGTTGCAGGTTCCATGGTGGACAGACCAATGCCGTATTTGTCGACGATGCCGTCGCCGTCAGAATCCCCGGTCAGGGCCCGCGCGATTTCGACATATTCATCATAGGTGGTCGGCGGCCCATCAAAGCCCGCGTTTTTGATCATCTCTTCATTATACGCGAGCACAAACCCGGCATAGAGCAGCATGAGGCAATAGGTTTCGCCTTTCCACTCACAGGTGGATTGCCCGGCCCAGCCGGTCAGATCGATGCCGTCTTTTTCGATCCAGGGACCAAGCGGCTCAAGCCAGCCTTGATCAGCAAAGGGCTGATATTCGAAGGCCGCCAGATGAACGATGTCCGGCGGCGTGCCGCCCGCAAACATTGTAAACATGGTATCCGCATATTCTTTGCGGCCCAGCTGGCTCATATCGATGGTCACACCCGGGTGCATTTCCTCAAATTTGGCTTTGGCCTCAGCCCACCATTGCCCGTATGCGCCGTCATCGCGCTGCCAGGTCACAAAGCTGAGCGTTTCGGCGCTTGCCACGCCGCCAAGCACGGTGCTGAGCGCGACCAGGCTTGAGATTGCAGTTTTTTTGAGATTGAACATTTTTCTCCTCCTCCGTTGTTTCGACTAGTCGAGTTTGGTCAGGTAGTTGAAAGCCTCCGCTGTTGGGGAAACTCCGTGTCCCGGTGTGTCCGGTATTTGGAAAGCACCGTTTTCACAGGTGGCGAGCCCATCCAGCAACGCCCCATTTCTGTGATAGATCGTGTGTTGGAATTCATGCGCAGCCGCCTTCAACGCAAAAGCTGTGCGCAGGCTTGCGGCCATGAAAATCCCAAGGCCAATGGTTGCGTGGGGCATGATCTTGGCCCCGTTGTCATGGGCCAGGTGGCCCATGCGCACCATCTGGGTCACGCCGGTATGGCCCATTTCAGGCTGGATGATATCGCAGGCCTTCAGCCGGTTGCGATAATCCCAATCGGTGCGCCATTCCTCCCCCAAAGCAAGGGGGGCACCGATTTCTGCGCGGATCTTGTGCTGCGCGGCAATATCCTCAGCCTTTGTCGGGGCCTCCAGAAACCACGGGCGCATCTCCGCCAGATCTTTGTCGAGTTGAATGCATTCATCCGCACTACGGGTCCAATGCATGTCCAATGCGATGTGGTGCTCATCCCCCAAAGCCTTGCGCAACCCGATCATTTCACCAATGACATCGCCATTGTCGACGGCCCCAATTGGGGTTTTGACCTTGTCAAATCCCTTGTCCTTCCAGGACAGGGCCAGATCGGCGCGGGCGACGCGTGTTTTGGCCGGCAGACCGGACACATAGGCATCCATCGCGCCGGTTCCGGCACGCCCCAACGCCGCCTGAAGGCTTTGGCCGTTGCTGCGGCACGACAGATCCCAAAGCGCAATATCCAGCGCCGCCAGCGCATCCGCCAGATAGCCGCCCCAATAGCCGCGCACCCGCTGCAATTCGTAAAGCTGATCCCAAACCTGCGCCGGGTCGTTGAGATCCAAAGTTTTCAGATAAGGCCCAAATAGGTCCGATATCAGTGCGGCCACCGCCTTGGGGGCGACAAGCCCATAGGTTTCACCCCATCCTGTCGCGCCATCACTGTCCGTCAGGGCCACGACAATGGAACGATCATTCTTGGGATAAATCGTCCCATTGAAACGCCGCACGAAATAATCCGGCCCCAGATCAACGATACCCTGATCCGTTGCGCCCAGATAGGCGTCGTCTTTGGAGCGTTCGAAGAGAAAAACTTCGATTTTTTCAATTCTACGAGGCAAGAGATGTCTCCCGAATGGCAGAGGTTGCTTCGTATAGTTCAAGCACAAGATGCTTAAGCTGGTCATCCATTTCCGGCAGAGGCTCGCGTACAAAATCGCTTTTTATCAAACCTTTGTGCTTCAGAATGTGCTTTGTCATGCGCATGCGGTACGGCGCTTGGATCAACAGCAGCGGCAGCGATTTGGTGTAAAGCTCCAGCGCATGGTCGCGCCGATGTTCAAAATAGGCGTTGAGCAGGCCGACATGCAATTCAAGCAACTCAATGGCTGGCATGGTGGCCACAGCGCCGCGCTCAAGTTCTTCAAACACATAACGCGCACCACCGCCGCCAATGACCCCTTTCAAGCTGCCCCCGACAGCGGCGACCAGCGCGCTGACCTTAACCCCTGATGGGATGCCCTCTTCCTTGACATAGTGGATGGCCGGGATGGCCTCGGCCAGGTTCAGCATCTCTTGTGCGGACAGGTCAGCGCCGCGCGGCGCGAAAAGATTCTGCAGGATGATCGGCCGCCCCTCGGTCGCGGCCGAAATACGTTTGAACCAATTCACATAGTCAGCGCCCATGTCGGGAATGGCCATCGCCATGATCATATCTGCACCGCTTGCGGCGGCCTGCTCGGCGGCATCGACCATGCCCTGGGCGGTCTTGGAATTCACGCCCGCAACAATCGGCAGTCGTCCGCGATTTTGCCGCACAGCGGTCTGCAGGCAGGCCGCGCGTTCCGCTGGCGTCAAATGCACGTCTTCGCTGGCAACGCCGGGATAGACCAAAGCGCTTGCGCCAGCGTCAACGGCGAAATCAATCAGATTTGCCAAGGATCGCAAGTCCAACTCACCGCTGTCCAGAAACGGCGTTGGAACCACTGGCAATACCCCATTTAAATCAGCCGCCATTTGCAATCCCTATATTTGAGACACGTAATTCATATTTGAAACTTACGGCACGCCTTTCTAACCTGTCAATGCATTTGCGTTGAGGAAATCTTAGAAATGTCAGAACCAGCCGCATTTAACTTTCATTGGGGGAACACCGAATTAAGAGGCTGGGCCCTTGGTTCTGACGGGGACATAATTGATGCGTTTACCGCGCCGACACCCTTGGAAGAGGGTCGAAACAAAGGGTTTTCCGATGTGCTGGCTCACTGTCTCGGCGAGTTTGTTACAGGTCAAAAATCTGCGCCGCTGCTATTTGCCGGCATGGTTGGCGCGGTGAATGGATGGCATCCTGCGCCTTATTCAAACTGTCCGATCACCCCAGAAAAACTGCTCTCTCAAGCGAAGCGATTCGAATTTCTGGGGCATCCGACACTGATTTTACCGGGCGCAACCTGCGCTGACTCGCTGGGAAACGCGGATATCATGCGCGGCGAAGAGGTACAGCTGCTTGCCGTTTCTCAATTATTGGGACTGCAAAACCTCACCGTCAGCATCCCAGGGCGGCACTGCAAACACGCGACGCTCAGCGATGGGGCGCTGACCAGCTTTCAGAGCTTCGTCACCGGCGAGCTGTTTGATTTGCTGTTGGGTAATAGTCTGGTGGGCGCTCTGGCGACAGGCACTGCATTCTCGGCAGCTGCTTTTTCTGACGGCGTGCAGCATGGCGCGCGGCAGCCTTTGGCGACGGCGGTCTTTGCCAGTCGCGCAAACACATTGACCGGAAGGCTGGCAGCTGAAGATGTGGCGTCCTTTCTGTCAGGCGTTCTGATCGGTCATGAAGCCGCGCAATTGCGGGGGCTGGATCATCCGGTTGCTCTCATGGCAACGGGGCTGCTCGCAGAGCGTCACGGTCTGGCCTATGAGGTGCTCGGTATTCCCTATCAAACCATCGATGCGAAAATCTGCATGCGCGCCGGGCTGCAGCGCGTCGCGCGCTGCATGTTGGACAGCAACGCATGACCACACCGACCGCCGCCAAACCGCTTTGGCGGCTGTTGGCGCTGACCTCGGTCTTTTGCGGCGTCGCAGGCGGAGTGAGCCTCAAATTGGCGGGGGATATGCCAAGTGCGCAGGCGGTTATCATGCGCACGGCCACCGCCTTTGCGGTTGTGATGGCGATTTCCATGGTCGGCACCGGCCGCCTGCGCATCAGCTTTGGGCGCACAACCCTGATCCGCGCCCTACTGGATGGCGCGGCGGGCTTTGGCTTTGCACTGGCGATTTTCGAACTACCAATCAGCCTGCTGACCGCTTTCCTTGCGGCGCTGCCCGCCTTCTCGACGTTGTTTGCCGCGCTCTTTCTAGGCGAGAAACCCAGAGCCTTGGTCTGGGTCGGCATCGCCGGTGCGTTCGCCGGGTGCCTGATCATCCTGCGCCCAGCGCTTGAATTTTCCACCTATGGCGTCGCCCTGGCCCTATGCGGCAACATCGGCTTTGCGGCCCGGGACGTCTATACGCGCAAAATCGGGCGCGGGCTGGACGTGCATTCCTCCGTGCTGCTCTCCTATTGCTTTGTGATCGGCTGCAGCCTGGTGCTCAGTCCCGCGCAGGGGTGGGCGGTGCCCACACTTCGGGATGGCGGGTTTGCCATACTCGCAGGTCTATTTGGTGCTGGCGCCGGGCTGCTGATCGCCCTCGCCCATCAGAATGAACTGGTCAGCCGCATCGCCCCGCTGCGGTTTACCAGCCTGCTTTGGGCGCTGCTGCTGGACTATATGATCTGGTCCTTTGTCCCTGACCGCACCGCCTGGATCGGCATTTTGGTCACGTCCCTGTCGGTGCTTTTGGTGCTGCACCAATCCCGCACGCCAGCGCACAAGCGCCGTGGCTGACCGCCCCTTGGCACGAAGGCAAAAGCCTTCTCAGGCGCAATGTCGCGTTTCTGGAATGCGCCCAAACATCTCTGCGCCAGCGCGGCTCCGATCTTGTCTGGGTCGGCCTAATGTCGGTATGCTCTGCCCATGCAGCGTTCTATTGACTCGGTTTTTCCCCTGCGCGCCTCCCGCACCCACGAAGTTTTTGGCGCGGGGGCCAATAGCTTTGCCTTCGCCTTGGCGGCGCGGCTTGGCGGGCAGATGATGTGGATCCGCGAGCGCTGGGAACCGACCCTGATCAACCCATCCGGGTTTGTCGAGTTCATCGATCCAGCCACAGTGACCCTCAGCAATACCGAAAACCAAACGGACACGCTGGCCGTCGCCGAAGATTGCCTGCGCTCTGGGGCGCTGAGACTTGTTGTCCTGCGTCTTAACAAACCTTTGACTCTGACCGAAGGGCGGCGGCTTCAGCTCGCGGCGCGGGATGGCAAGTCAACTGGGTTGGCGATTATCCCCGAAGGCATGGGCAGCAACGCGGCCGAAACCCGCTGGCACTGCACCCCGGTTTTTGAACCGGGCCAGAATAGGCCCGACTCGCCCCTGCAGAAGTGGGATCTTGTCAGGAACAAATCGGGAACTTTGGGCCATTGGTATATGCGGTGGGATCGCGCGGCGCGTCGCATCAATATGGTTGCCCCGCCCGGCCCGTGACCGGGCCAGGTTATCGCGGGCGGCGCGCGACCGCTCTAAACCAGCTTGCCATCTTGAAACACCAGCACATCTTTTTCAGCAACGGAAACCGCCAAAGGGCGGCCCACCGCGATCTTTTGCCGGAGCCGCGACTTGACCTTGAAGAGTTCGCCATTGGCAGCGCGGAGGCTGAGGATTTGCTCGATCCCGAGATTTTCGCAGGCCTCGACCATGGCCGTTGCGCCGGTGCCTTTGGGCTCTGTGACGCGAATATGTTCCGGGCGCACGCCAATTTTCAACGCACCTTCTTCAAATGAACCGCGCCGAAGGCCGGTCAGTGCAAGGGCCGGACAATGTAAATTGTCATGCTGCACATCAACGTCAAATAGATTGATCGGCGGCGAACCAATAAAGTACCCCACAAAGGTATTCTCTGGCCGTTCAAACAATTGTTCCGGACGCCCGGATTGCTGAACGCGGCCATCTTTCATCACCACAACCTCATCGGCAAAAGACATGGCTTCGCTTTGATCATGTGTCACCAAAATCATCGTGGTGCCGGTGTGGCGATTGATCTGGCGCAGCTTGCGGCGCAGGGCAAATTTCATCTGCGGATCGATCACGGTCAGCGGCTCATCCAACAGAACAGCGCTGACATCGTCCCGCACAAGGCCACGGCCCAATGAAATCAATTGTTTCTGGTCGGCGCTCAGCTGACGGGCCGGCATGTCCAAAATGTCATCAAGATCGAGCATTTCGGACACTTCGGCAACGCGCGCTGCGATTTTCTTGGGGTCCCATTTGCGACATTCAAGCGGAAAGGCGAGGTTTCGGCGCACCGATTTTGTGGTGTAGATCACCGGAAACTGAAACACCTGCGCGATATTGCGTTCCGACGTGCCTTTATGGGTCACATCCTGACCGTCAAACAGCAGCTGACCATCCGAAGGGTGCAAGAGCCCTGAAATGATATTGAGCATCGTCGTTTTGCCGCAACCCGACGGCCCGAGAAGCGCATAGGTTTTGCCATCTTCCCAAACCAGATCCACGGGTTTCAGGGCATAGTCATCTTCTGATTTTGGGCCTGGCAAGTAGCTGTGCCCCAAATTTCTGAGCGTTATTTCAGCCATTTGAACGCCTTTCAGTGATATTCTTTCCCTCTGCCGAAAACAGCAGAAGGGTGGATGTGTCCAAGGAAACTTGAATGGATTGGTCTGTTTTGAATTCGTGGATGCCCTCGAGCAGCATCACCGCCGCGCCAAATTCCAGACTAAGATGCACGATTGTGTCCGAGCCGGAAAACTCTGCCAACACGACCTTTGCGGGCATGTCCCCGCCAATAGAAAGCGCGTCCGGGCGAATGCCGACCTGGATAGGGCCGTCCCCTTTCAGCACAAGGCCTGCCCCCTCGGGCAAAGCCGTGCCCGCCAGCATCAGCTGCCCATTGGCGATTTCGCCATGGCAGATCGAGACCGGCGGATCGCTCACTAGCTTTGCCACCTCTACGGTTGCCGGATTCTCAAAGATGTCCGCAGGGGCACCCATTGCCAGAATGCATCCTTCATGCATGACAATCATTTCATGGCCCAGTTGCATCGCCTCGGCGGGTTCGGTGGTTGAATACAAGATGATGCCATCCGCGTTTTCCGCCAAAAGGCGCGGAAATTCTTCGCGCAGCTTTTCGCGCAGCTTGTAGTCAAGATTCGCCAGCGGCTCGTCCATCAACAGAATACGGGCCTTCTTGACGATCGCGCGGGCAATGGCGACCCTTTGCTGCTGCCCACCGGAAAGCTCAGGGGGCATCCGATGCTCAAACCCGGCCAAACCCACCAGCGCCAGCGCGGCCATCGCCCGGTCATGGGCATCTGCACGCGAGAACCCCTGGCGGCGCAGTGGAAAGGCGACGTTTTGCACGACGGTCAGGTGCGGGTAGTTGATGAATTGCTGGTACACCATGCTCATCTGGCGAAGGCGCACAGGCCGGTCAGCAAGGTTCTGGCCATCCAGCTCCAGATGCCCATCCGCAATATCATCAAGGCCCATCACAATGCGCAAAAGCTCGGTTTTGCCAGCGCCAGTGCGCCCCAGAATGGTATAGATCTTGCCGCTTTCCAGCTCAGCACTCAGGTTGCATAGAGGCCGTTTGCGATGCGTGGTCGAGATATTTTTCAAACTTAGCATGGTGTTATCTGAATGCTCCTGCAAGAGACCCACGAGACATGAAACGCTCCACCACAATCGCAATGAGGGCGAGCGGCGTGACCGAGATCAACGCAAAGGCTGACAGCGACCACCACGGCGTGACCGAAGAGTTGAGAGACACAATCGCGACCGGCAACAGCTGCGTTTCGGTGAATGTCAGGATGAAGGCGAAGAAAAAGTCGTTCCAACCGAAGATCAGGCAGAACATTCCAGCCACGACCAGACCAGCCGTCGAGTTGGGCAAAACCACACGGAAGAACGCGCCAATGGGGGTACACCCGTCGATCATGGCCATTTCATCCAACTCTTTCGGGATCGAGGCGAAAAAATCGGTCATCACCCATACCGCAATAGGGAGCAAAAGCGCGACATAGACGATGACCAGGCCAAATATCGTGTCCAGCGCCTGGATCTCCTTGAGCATCAAGAAGAACGGGATTGCCAGAACGATAGGCGGCATAATGCGTTGCGAAATGAAGAAGAACGTAATGTCCGAATTCTTCACAAATCCAACTTTGTAGGAATACCGGCTGAGGCCATAGGCCGCCAAGGTGCCCAGCCCCAGGCTCACGATGCTGGCCAGCAATGTGACCGATGCCGAATTCAGAAAGGGCGTCACGATATTGATGCCCTGGCTGCCGCTTGCGAACAATGACGTCCAGCCTTGCACCGAGGGTTCAAACTCGACCCACGGCAGGTAACGCGCCCCGCTTGTCACGGCATTGGCATCTTTGAAAGATGTGCTCAGCGCCCAAAGGAACGGAAAGACAACAAAGGCCGTCCAGACCAGCAGGCAAAGGTATTTGATGATGTGATAGGTACGTCCCATATCAGGTTTCCTTTCCAACCAGAAAGCGCATCAGAACTTTGGCGATGATGGTCAGCGTGATGATCATCAGCACGAGATAGGCGAGCGATAAGGCTGCCGAATAGCCGACCTGAAAATCGCGCAAGCCCCGAATGTAGATGTAATAGGATGGTGTTTCCGTGGCCGTGCCCGGCCCACCGGAGGTCATCACGTAGACCGTATCCATGATCTTTGAGGCTTCGATCAGGCGAATGATGATTGCCCCGATTGAAATGGGTGCCATCAAGGGGAAGGTCACTTGCCAAAACGTCCGCGCGGGCGACGCACCATCGATCGCGGCGGCAAGATAGGGTTCGCGAGGCAGTGAGACGAGCCCAGCAAGCAGCAATAAGAACATGAACGGTGTCCATTGCCAGACTTCGACGATCACCACGCTGATGAACGCCCCAGCCGCGCTCGAAAGCCAGGGCACTGGACCAATGCCCACCATGCTCAGCAAATCGTTGGCCGGGCCCAGGCTTTCATGAAACACGGTGCGCCAGATGACCGACATGACCACAGGCGTGGTCATCATCGGGACCAGGAACAACACCCGGAAAATCCTCCCGCCCCGCATCTTTTTCCAGACCGCCAAGGCCAGCGCAAAGCCAAGAACATACTGCAATGTCACCGTGATAAGGCTCATGCCGGACAGGCGCAGCAGGCTTTCCCAAAAGCGCGTGTCTTCGAAAAGCCGCGCATAGTTGCGCCCCCCGATAAAGTCTAGACCGGCTTGATAAACATCCCAGCTAGAGAAGCTGACCCGCACCGTAAAGACCAATGGAAAGAGGATGATCGCCGCAAGCGTCAGCAGCGCCGGCAGCAGAAAGAAATGCTTTGGCTTTAGCATGTCAAAGTCCAATTCGTAGTAATGTGTTGTGGGGGACGGCGCACCGTCCCCCAACGAAGGCGGTTGAGGAGGTCAACCTTCGTTATCTTCCAGCCGAACCACGTTGGCGTAAGCCTCGCGCAGACGATCCGCACCGATGCGCTCAACGATGTCTGACCATTCGTCAGCCACGCCATCCAGGGCCTCTTGTGGGGATTTCTGACCCGCAAGCGCCTCGGCCACGCCATTCGCCATGGAGGACATGAACTGCCCCACGCCGGGAACACGCAGATCGTAAACGCGGTTGGTGCTGTCTTCCATTTCCGAGAGGGTGGTGACATAGCTGTCCGCCACGTCCGCATCCCAGCCAAGGCCCTGCCAGAACGCACTGTCAAAGTGGCTATCGCGATAGGGGTTTACCCCAAAGCGGCCGATTTGCAGATCATGGAAGGTATTGGCTTCGTTTGAGAAAAAGCACAGGAAATCAAAGGCCATCTCTTGGTTTTCGGACTCCTTGGACACCGCGGATGACCAACCCCAAGTCATGTAAGGCGCACGGTTTGGTTCATCAAAGCTGTCCCATTCGCCAGTTTCGCGGTTCCACACTTGCTTGGCACCTGGCAGCGGTGCTGCGCCAACGGCGTTGCGAATGCGGCTGCCGTCCTGTTGCGCCTGGATGAAGGCATCATCCCAAGAGTAGCTCATCAAAGTCTGACCACCGCCGAATGAGAAAATCTCATCCCCGAGGCCAAAGTTGGTGCCACCCGGAGGGAAGGCCTGCTGCGCCTCAACAAACAATTCCAGCCCGCGCACGAAGCCTGGGGTGTTGATCAGCGGCTCCATGGTTTCGATATCAAAGAAGAAGCCACCGCCGACATCCGGGTGTTTGGCATAGGGGGCCGCCCGGCTGATGAAGGCTGAGAACATCAGATCGTCGCGCTTGGCAACTTCGGCAGAGCCATAGTTCAGCTCGCCGTCGCCATCCCAGTCAAACCCTGAGAACACGCTGGCCACTTCGTTGTACTCTTCCCAAGTGGTCGGCACCGCAAGGTCGCGTCCGGTTGCCTCTTTGAATTTTGCCTGCATCTCGGGGTTATCAAACACATCGGTGCGGTACTTGAGGTAATGACGGTCGCCATCCATTGGGTATTGGATCATCTGGCCATTCCAGGTGGCAACACCTTTGAAACTGTCAGTGACATCAGCCATACCGCTTGAGGCTGTGTAGGCCTCGGGCACGGGGGCCAGGAAACGGTTGAAATCGCCGATCCAAAGGGAAGCATAGAACAGAACATCATAGGCGTTCTGCCCGCTTTGGAAGGGGATCATAATGCGCTGAAAGAGGTCGCCGAAAGGAACGTGTACAACGTTTACCTCAGCGCCCGTCAGCTCTGAAAACTGCTCTGCGTGCAGCGCGGTCGGCTCGCCGATCACCGGAATGGCATGGGTGATGACATTGAGCGTCTGCCCAGAATAATCTTTGGCATCAATGGCGGCATAGCTGCACGAGCCGGGAATATCCTTGGCAATTCCGTATTTGGAATAGTCAGCCTCTGCTTGCACCGCCGCAGGCATTGCGGTTGATGTCAGCATGGCCGCGATCGTCAAAGTTGAACTTATGCGTTTCATATTTGTCTCCTCCTGTTGGGTGTCGCGACCTATTTAGGTTCGACGACCAAACCGATCGTTTGCGTCACGATCTTGTCGTTTTCGATGACGAAGGTGTCCGTCGCGTAGACGTAGCTGTTGTCGGGGGTCTCAGCGCGCCAACTGATGTAGACGACATTGCCCTCAACGCGCTTTTCGGTGAGCTCAAACGAAGAGCCATCCTGCGCAAACTCTTGGAAAATAGCGCCAAAGAAGCCCTCGATTTCATCCAGCCCCCGGAAAATGGCATTCGGAATGATCACCACCGAGTCATCGGTGTAATCTGCAAGATTTTGCTCCATGTTGCGGTCTACGAACGCTTGCAAATGGTGATCAAAAACCGCCTCGGGGTCTGCAAAGGCCGCCCCGCCAAACGTCAGGGCGACGGCACTCGTCAGCGCGGCCATACCGGCGCGTATATTGGTATCAATCATGTTTTCCTCCCTAGATTGATGCATTAAGGAACGAGCACCGCCCGCCCCTTGATTTTGCCTTCGTGCAAAGCGCGAAGCGCAAGATTGGCGTCTTTCAGACTGAATTCTTGGGTTTCCAGGTGGACCAGTCCGCGGTGCGCCAGTTCCATCAGTTCGGACAGTTCTGCCCATGTGCCGACGAGATTGCCGATGATGTTTTTCTCGGTGATGACCAGGTCAACGGTCGGCACTTTGACATCTTCGCCGTAGCCGATGACGTAGTAGCTGCCGGCGTTGCGCGTCATCGCCAACCCCTTGCTGGTGGTGCCCCGCTCGCCGACAAAATCCAGCACCGCTTCGGCGCCATGCCCTTTGGTCAGCGACAAGACCGCGTCGACTTCGCCGCCATCCGCTTTGATCAGGTGATCCGCACCGCATTCTTCAGCCAACTTGAGTGAGGTTTCATTGGTATCCACCACGATGATTTCGGCAGCACACATCGCGCGCAGAACCTGGATCGCGATATGGCCCAGACCCCCGGCCCCGATGATCACGCAATATTGCCCCGGCAACAGATGGCGTGTCGCTTTCTTGGCGGCGCGATAGGCGGTCAGGCCAGCATCCGAATAAGGCGCAACCTCCTTTGGGTTGAGCGTTTTTGGCAACGCGATGATATTGCGGGCGGATGTCACCAGCGCCTCGGCATAACCGCCATTGCTGTCCAGCCCAGGAAACGTGCCGTCGCCATGCATGTCTTCGCCGCGACGACAGGCGATGCATGTCCCATTTGAGATTTTCGGGTGAATGATCACGGGATCACCCTTTTTCAGACCTTCGACCTCGGGGCCGACGTCTTCGATCCAACCGGCGTTTTCATGCCCAAGGATAAGCGGCAACAAAGCGTCGCCGGTCGGGTCCATATGCGGCCGCCAGACCCCTTCAATGACATGCAAATCCGTGCGGCAAACTCCGGCTCCGCCGATCCGCACAATCACATCAGAACCTTTTGAAATGCTCGGGTCAGGGACATCTTCGTATGTCACCCAGGTGTCAGCAGTCAGATCGTCATCATAGGTATGGAGCACTTGCGCTTTCATTGTTTCCTCCCTCAGGTGCCTTGCAGCATCTGCACATCGCTTTCCTTTGCTCGGGCCGTTGCTCGGGCCGAGCGTTCGATGTTTCGTTCATGCAATTGATCATTCTCGGGCGGCCCCGGGGGATCCGCCTGTGTTCAGAATCTGAAGCGCGCCAAAAAAACGGCGTTCACTTTGTGAACACTCGTCTTGAAATCAGATTGCGTGTGGCTCTTTATGTTAAATATCGACACCAACGCTGGGAGGACGTTGTGCAGTCTATGTTTCTGAAGGCGCGCGCAGCGCTTGAAACCAAAGGGCGCTTTGCCTCTGGCGCAGTCCCTGAACAAATTGCTGACAGTTGGCACCGATGCCTGCAGTACGGCTTGGATCCGGTCGGAGAGCCGGTCGATGCGGATATCGGCATTCAAGCGCTGAGAGAGACGCGGCAGAAGCATGAGCAGCTGCTGCGCGTGGTGCGGCCTGAATTGGAATTGCTGAGCACGCAGATCGCAGGCACCAACCATATGACCGCCTTCGCGGACCACCGCGGCGTGGTGTTGGAAACCATCATGGATACCGAATTCAGCCTGTCCAAATGCGCGCGCTCGGTCCGGTGCGGCACCATCTGGGACGAAACACACCGCGGCACAAATGCGCTTGGCCTCGCGCTTTATTCCGGGCGCACCAGCATGGTGACGGGCGGGGAGCATTATTTCTCAAGCCACGGACAGGTGTCCTGTGTGTCGACGCCGATCTTTGACAGCCAGGGGGAAATTGTGGGTCTGCTGGACGCCTCCTCCGAGGTCGCGGCACGGCAATTTCACACCCAGGCCTTGGTTGAACTGGCCGCCTCAAACATTGAAAACCGCCTGTTCGTCGAAGACCACCGGGGCAACATCATTGTGCAATTCCATCCTCGCGAGGAATATCTCAAGACCCAAAGCGTCGGCATGATCAGCTTCAACGAACAGGGGACCATCCTGGGCGCCAATCGCCGTGCGGCCGCGTTCTTGAATGGTCTGGATGTCGCAGTTCTGTCGAAATTTCGCGACCTCTTCAGGACGGATTTCAGCACCAACCTAAAGGCCATGCAGGGCGGGGAAACCGTGCGACTGGTGGACTGGCTGAATTCGGCCTTCTTTGCGCGAATCCGCCTCTCCAGACGGTCTGCCGGGCCCAGCGCGCAAAATCTGGCTTTGAATCTGTCCTCGACCTACGACGTGCCGTCCCTTCCCGATGCCCCAGTGTTCCGGGATGAACAGGTTCTGAACAGCCTCAAGCTGGCTATTCGGTCGGCCATGATGATGACCCCGCAATATGTGATCGGCGCAACGGGGACCGGGCGCACCACCTTTGTGCAGGCCGTGCACCATGCGGTCTGCCCGGACAAACCCTTGATCGCCGTGGATTGCCGTGCCGCCAGTCTCAATGCGGAAACCGATGGATTGACCGGCGAACTTTTTGGTGGGGACGAGAACAGCCGCTTTCTGGTGGAAACGGGCGGCATGCTGGTTCTGGAGGATCTGTCAGAGGCCACCGGGCGCGTCTCAGAACAGCTGGCCCAGCTGATCAACCGGCTGCTGCAACATAAATCCACCGCAAAGTGGTCGATCTTGGTTGTCGAAAGCGCCACACCAGAGCCGCAAGCCCATTGGTCCAAGTTCGTTTCCATGACCTTCGCAAAACTCTCGCAGCTCGAGTTTCAATTGCCGCCGCTCTGCGAAAGGACAGATGCCGCCTATGTCGCCATATCCATGATGTCGCGGCTTTCCGCAGAGCATCAGCTATCGCGCGCGGCCATTGAGGCGATCTTCGAGCACCACGCGCCCGCCACATTTTACGAGCTGGAAAAACTGCTGACCACATTGGCAATTCAATGCCCCGCAACCGTCCTGCGCGCCGAACATGTCAATCGGTATATCCTGCGAAACGACACAAGGGAGTCGGTGTGCCCACGATGCAAAGGGAGCAACGTCAAAGAAGCCAAATGCCGCGAAATCAACCGGTTGTTTCAAGAGTGCAACGCCAACATTGCCCTCGCAGCGCGTAAATTGGGGGTCTCAAGAAACACCGTCTACGCGCATACACAATCGGAGGCGGATGCCCTTTAAACCCGAATTTGTCAGGGATGCGGCAAAGAAATCGCAATACACGCGCTTCATTTCTGCCCCAAGCATCAGGCCCGGCCGCGCCAAGCTGTCACCTCATGCGCCCAAGGCGGATTGGCCCCCTTCCGAGACACGGATATTGCGGCGACTTTTGAAGCAAACTCCAGCGCCTTCTGTAAAGCTTCGGGATCGAGGTTCCGAAGAATTGAGGCTTTCAGACAGGCCACCAACCACCCCAGCGGTGCCGCGCGTCAGGACAACGAGGCTGTATTCATCACCGCGCCGCCGCAATGTATCTGCGTTTACAACAGAAAATTTTCTGCGCTCGAGTGGCAGAACTATTCGTCATTTCACGATGGGAAAAATGGCGCTCTGGGGAGGATTCGAACCCCCGACCCCTTGATTCGTAGTCAAGTACTCTATCCAGCTGAGCTACCAGAGCGCGGTGTGAGGGGCGGTTTAATGCCAAGCGTGGGGGCGCGCAAGGGCAAAAAACAAAAAACTTACGTTTTTGTTGTCTCGGGTTTTGGCAGGGTGATTTCAAAGCTGGTTCCCGCCTCATCGCTCTGCAAGAGGGCCAGGTTGCCACCGTGTCCGCGCAGCAGCTCTGCGGAAATTGCAAGGCCAAGGCCGGTGCCGCCCTTACGGGTACCGCCTTGAAAAGGCTTAAACAAATGCTCCAGCGCTTTGGGGGGCAGCCCCGGGCCGGTATCGCGCACCTGTATGTGCCAGGCCACGTCGTCTTCCTCTGCGGCCACCATGATCTCTGCCGGGATGCCGCGGCTGATAATGGCCTGACGGGCATTGCGCACAAGATTGGAGATCACCCGATACAGCTGTTCAGAATCAGCCCGGACCATCAGCCCACCCGGCACGTTGTCCGCAAAGCTGAGGTCAAATTCGCCCACTGCCAGACGTTCGGAGGCGAGTACATCTTCGACCAGTTCCGCCAGATCCACATCCGTCAGTTTCGGCGCAGGCTCTTCGGCCTTGCCAAAGGCCAGCGTGCTTTCGCACAGATGCACGGCGCGGGTGATCGAATTGACGAGTTTCGGCGCCATGCGTTTGACCGCCGGGTCTTCGGACATTTCGATCCGGTCGGTGAACAGCTGCGCCGAGGTCAGGATGTTGCGCAGATCATGGCTGACTTTGGCCACCGCGCTACCCAGCTGGGCCAGACGTTCTTTTTGGCGCAGCGCGCCGGTCAATTCGGTCTGCAACAGATGCAGCGCCTCTTCGGCTTCGCGCAGCTCATTCACGGTCGAGGTGGGCGTGATGATCCGGCGCGCATCCTCGGGGGCTGAGGCGTAGCTTTGCATATGATTAACGACGCTTTTGATGGGTTTTACCAAGATCAGCCGCACAGCCACGAACAACAGCGACGCGGTGATGCCCGAGATCACCAGTGACAGCCACAGGATGTTGAGGCCATAGTCGATCATCGCGTCGCGCAGGCCCTTGGTCCAGATCGTGACCTCAATGAGCAAGCCAGCTTCGCGCACCGGCGCACCGATCACACGGATCACTTGTGGTTCGCGGGTGAACAGCCGGTTCATCGCATCCATGATCAGTGTCAAAGCCGTGGCATCACGCAGATCATAGGTCGCTTCGATCTGGGCGGGCATTTCCGATGACAACATGAGCTGACGAATTTCGTCGCGGCGCAGCACGACGTTGTAAACCTCGGCGTTGCGCAGCAACTCGGCTTCTAGCTCCGCGTCGATCATATCATCTGCCAACAGCGCCAGCGAGGCGATCTGCGCGCGCTCCAATCTGGACAGCAGATAATCTTCGCGAAAGCGCGCGACTGAAGGCACAAAGATCAGAATTTCGCCCAGCATCACAAAGATGATGGTCAAAAACAGAAAACGCCCGGAAAGTGTCTTTAACATGCTACTGCGCCTAATTACGGCAACCAACGCTGCACAAAGCCAACGATGCGCTTTACCTTTGAACTTTCAAACAATCGTGGGGAGAAGTAAGCACCTGCGGCGCGTTTGTTCAACTCCCCCACTGTCGGATAAGGTGCAACCATACCCGCGATCTGCGACATTTTCATATTGTTGGCCAAGGCCAGCGCCCAGAGGTTGATAAGCTCCCCCGCCTGATATCCGGCAATCGATGCCCCGACAGGGCGGCCCTTGACCACCATGACCTTGATCAGCCCCGCCGTCTTACGTTCTGCGATCGCGCGATCGTTGTGGGTATAGGGAAACCGAACAACTTCGAGGCCATCGCCATGTTTGGCACGCGCCTGCGCCTCGGTCAGCCCGACCTGTGACAGTTCCGGATCGGTATAAGTGGCCCAGGGGATATGGTCCGTACGTTCCTTTGCAGGCAACCCAAAGAGGGCCGAGCGGATGATCAGACCCGCGTGATACCCGGCGACATGGGTGAACTGCAGCCCGCCAGCAACGTCGCCAATGGCATAAACCTTGCGGTTGCTTGTGCGCATGCCCGCGTCGACTTTGATCCCGGTGCGGGTGGTTTCGATACCTGCGGCCTCAAGGTTGAGCCGGTCGATATTGGCCTTGCGGCCCACCGCCATCAAAAGATGGCTGCCTTTGAAGACCCGGCCATCTTTGGTTTCGACTTCGATCGCGCCGGCCGTGCCGCGTATCTCCTGCGCCAAGGCATCCTCTTCGATCTGGATGCCTTCACCGCGCAGATTGTCCAGCACAATGGCCGCAAGCTCAGGGTCGTCTTTGCCCAGCGCTTTCATACCTTCGATCACTGTCACCTTGCTGCCAAGGCGCTGATGCGCCTGCGCCATCTCAAGCCCGATGGGGCCACCACCGATGATCAGCAGATGTTCGGGCTGCTCGCGCAACTCAAACAGCGTTTCATTGGTCAAATATGGCACCCTGTCCAGACCCGGAATGGGTGGGACCAGCGGCGAGGACCCTGTGGAAATCACGACGCGCCGCGCGCGAATGATGTCCCCGCCCGCTTTGACTTCGCGCGGCGAGACAAAACTACCGAATTCCTCAATAACCCGCACCCCCAGACCTTCGAACCGTTCAACAGAGTCATTTGGCTCAATCTCGGCGATCACGCCGGCCACGTGATCTTTGGCTGCGGCATAATCCACGGCGGGGGCGACATCAGCGACGCCGTATTTCGCGGCGTGGGCCTGTGTATGGGCAACTTTGCCGCTTGCGATCAGCGCTTTGGAGGGCACGCAGCCATAGTTCAGGCAATCCCCGCCCATCTTGTGGCCTTCCAGCAGCACAACATCCGCGCCCATCTGCGCCGCGCCTGCCGCCACCGACAGCCCGCCTGAGCCGCCGCCAATCACCAGGAGATCCGTTTTGATAACAGCCATGATCAAATATCCTTTTTGCCGCGCAGAGCGTTGATGGCGATGGGCAGCGCTGCCAGCAGGCAGAGCCCCAGAATTGGCAACAGAATTTGTGGTTCAAAGATGATGCCCAAATTCGGGGTTTCACCACGTTCAAAGACTTCGCCAAGCCCGGCCCCGACCGAGGTATAAACCACGCCGCCCGGAATGATTCCAAGGAAGGTTGAAATCACAAAGCGGCGCAGCGGCACACCGACCAGCGCAGGCACAAGGTTGGCCACAAAAAACGGCACAGCCGGCACAAGGCGGATCAGAAACAGCATCGACCACTGGTTTTCATCAATGCCGTCTTTGATCTTCTTGACCGCCCCTTCGGAGCCTTCCATCTTAGCGGCCAGCTTTTCACCCAGCCCCCAGCGCGCCGCCAGAAAGATCAGAACCGCGCCAATGGTCGCCGCGGTGACATTGAACAGCGCACCGGGGAAGGTTGCAAAAAGAAACCCGCCTGTGAGCGTGGCAATGGTTGCCCCGGGCAAACTAAAGGCGACAATCGCAACATAGGCGGTGATAAACAGCAGAACAGTCAGCAGGTAATTGTCGTCACGATACGCCAGCAAGGCCTCGCGGTTATCCCGCAGGGTCTCAAAACTCAGATAATCCTTCAGCGTGAACGCCCCGATCGCGGCCACGATCAGAATCGCTAGCAGCGGCACATGTTTGGTCATCCCGGTTTTCGGTGTCTCAGTCATATCGCTCATTTTCTGTCTCTCTCATTCCGGTTTCCTCTAAGATGCGGGTCAGAGCAACAGATCGGAATGGTTCTCACAGCCGCTTGATGTTAATCACGCCTTCTGTGATCAGATCCGGGGTTTTACAGGCAAATTGAAACATTGCGGCAGATATCTCCGGATTTTTGTTGCAAAACCCCAGTTGGGCGTTTGACTTATGCAAACACCCCCCCTATTAGACGGCATTCGAATAGAGAACGTGCCCGCAGTGAGTCGGCGCGCGTGTAGCAACAAAGTACGGAGACGGAGCGATGAAACGCACCTACCAACCCTCGAACCTGGTTCGCAAGCGCCGCCACGGCTTCCGTGCGCGCATGGCCACCAAAGCTGGCCGCAAGATCATCAACGCGCGCCGCGCGCAAGGCCGCAAGTCTCTGAGCGCGTAAGCTCCTCAGATTATTGCGAGACGACATGATGCCGCCGGAGGCCCCAAAGGATGGTTCTGCCAGCCGAAGGGATGACCCTCCGGCGGCTTCGTCGTGTTCGGGCAACCCGTCGTTGCAGATCTTAAAGACGCGAAACGAATTTCTGGCTGCGGCGCGCGCGCGCAAACGCGGTGTTGGCAGCATGATGGTGCAGGCCCGCAAACGCGGCGCTGGCGAACCCTTTGACAGCCAAGCCATTCGCGTCGGCTTTACCTGTTCCAAAAAAGTCGGCAACGCAGTGGCCCGCAACCGCGCCAAGCGGCGCATGCGCGCTGTGGCCCGCGCGGTTTTGCCCGCCAAGGGGCGCGCCGGATGGGATTATGTCTTGATCGGGCGGCCCGAAGCGACGGCGGCGCGCGATTTTGAAGACCTGAAGCGCGATCTGATCTATGCGCTGAAAAAACTGCACGAGCCGGAAAAGTGACACCGCTGGCCCATATACTGGCCCTGCCCGTGCGCCTTTATCGGCTGATCTTCAGCCCCTGGGTCGGTTTCAATTGCCGCTATCAACCGACCTGCTCAGCCTATGCGCTTGAGGCGCTGGAAAAACACGGGGCCTTCAAGGGCGGCTATCTGACCCTGCGCCGACTGGGCCGCTGCCACCCACTTGGCGGGACGGGCTATGACCCTGTGCCGGGCACAGATGAGGCGTCACAACCAGAGCGTGTCAATCCGGCAACAAAATCCGGCGAGTGATCTCAGTCTGAAATTCAGACTTGGCATATGACAATGTCTGGCTATTCTGCCCGCGTGTTCAACACCAACTGAGGGAGGCACCATGACATATCTGTTTTTTGCACGATGCTTCTTTCGACGTGGCACTTTTGCGCGCACCTGGCGCGCCTCATAACCACGTTTCGCAGCGCGCTTGCCATCCGGCAGCCCTGTAAGAGCACATTTTCCAAACCTGACCTGACCAAAGCCTGATCTTCGGGCTGACGTCACATTTTTATCTATAGGAGTCCGCCATCCCCAAATGGCGGAGAGACATATGACACGACATCACCCATTGCTGGGCGCAGCAGAGCTGCGCGCTGACCTGCAACAGCAAATCGCAGCGCTGACCGCGCAATTTGGACATTGGAGAGCGCTTGCCGCCCTGCTGCGTCACATCGTGCGGCCGCAAACCCGCCCGCCGGACGATATCAGCCAGCTAAGCGATCATCACCGGCGCGACATTGGCTTGCCGCCCAGCGCGGATCCCGCCGAACGCTGGATGCCGCCACGGTTCTAAGCCGCACACCCATGGGCAAAGCGCCGCAATGCGCTTTGCCCTTTTCAGAATCTCCCATGAGTGGCATATGCGGCGCATGTTTGATGATGAGCTTGACGATATCCATCCGCTGTTTCACGGCGCACCCTCCTCTGCCAGCTTCAAGAAGCTGCGCAAAAGGATTGTGCGCTATACCCGCGAGGCCATCGATCAATATGGCATGATCGAACGCGGCAGCCGCTGGCTTGTCTGTCTCTCTGGCGGCAAAGACAGCTATACGCTGTTGGCCGTCCTACACGAATTGCAGTGGCGTGGCCTGCTGCCGGTGGAGCTATTGGCCTGCAACCTGGATCAGGGGCAGCCGAATTTCCCGGCCACGGTCTTGCCGGCCTTTCTGGAAAAGATGGGCGTGCCGCATCGCATTGAATATCAGGACACCTATTCGATTGTGAAAGACAAGGTGCCCGCCGGCCGCACCTATTGCGCGCTGTGTTCGCGGCTGCGACGCGGCAATCTCTATCGCATCGCCCGCGAAGAAGGGTGCTCTGCCGTCGTGTTGGGCCATCATCGCGATGACATTCTGGAAACCTTTTTCATGAACCTGTTTCATGGCGGACGTCTGGCGACCATGCCGCCAAAGCTGGTGAACGAAGAGGGCGACCTGTTTGTGTATCGCCCGCTGGCCCATGTCGCCGAGGAAGATTGCGAGAAATTCGCCAAGGCCATGAATTATCCGATCATTCCCTGTGATCTTTGTGGCAGTCAGGATGGGCTGCAGCGCCAGCAGGTCAAACAGATCCTTGATCAATGGGAAAAGAACAGCCCGGGGCGCCGGCAGGTGATGTTCCGCGCTCTGATGAATGCGCGCCCGTCGCATCTTTTGGATCCAAAACTGTTTGATTTCGCCAATCTCACCCGCGACTCTGTAAAAGTCGAAACAGATTCCGACCTGCCGCCAAGCCTGCGTTAACCTCTTGGCGTGATGCATCGCCTAGCCTTGCCCTGCTGACCAATGGGTTTACAGCAGGGGGCACGACATGCGGCCATCGCAAATACTCGCAGGACTTCATCGCTGGCGCATGACGCGGGCACCCGCGTTTCGCCCGGATTTGATCGGCATCGCCATCGCGCTCTTATGTGTTGCGGCCTATCAGCTCGGGGGGGAACGTGCCCTGCTGGTGACGGCGGTCGGCCTGCCATTGCTGGATTCGCTCTTCTTTCATGTCTTGATCAAACCCAACGGTGGGCTGCGCCCCGCATCGGGCATTCAGTCGCGCGCCTATATGGAAACCGTCGCGCAACATTGGATGGACGGGCTTGAGGCGCAGCACCGCAAAACCGCGTGTTTTGCCCTGCGTATTGGCAACCTGCCCCTCACCGGTCCGCAGCATGGCAGTGACTTGTTTCGCGAAACCCAGCGCGCCATCGCGCAGCGCATCCAAGATCAGCTGCGTGACGGTGATATTCTGACGCAGCCCTGCGACGATGCGTTTGTTCTGGTCCTCAGCCCGGTGCGCCATCTGGACCAAACCGCTTGCCTGCAATTGGCGGCGCGGCTGCGCCAGGCATTGGAAGCACCGATCCCCTTTGACAATGACACCGTGCAGTTGACCATTGCGATCGGGTTCTGCGAAAGCGATCGCCTGCGCAATCGTGAGTTCAGCGCGCTGTATGATGCCGCAGAAATTGCCTTGCGCCGCGCCTGCCAACCGGGGCAGGACCCGGTGCAGCCCTATTCGGACCCGATGCGCGTGCGCGAAGACAACGAACGCAAGCTGCGCGAAGAGGCGGCGCAGGCGCTCCAGCATGGGCAGATCACCGCCTGGTTCCAACCGCAAATCGCCAGCAGCACGGGCAAGATCACCGGATTTGAGGCTTTGGCGCGATGGGATCATCCGGCCCGCGGCACCCTGCCGCCAGCGGTCTTTCTGGATACGTTGACCGAAACTGGGCAGCTTGATCGTTTGGCAGACCTCATGCTGCGCGCCGCGCTGGAGGCGCAGAAAGCCTGGGAGGCCAAGGGGTTTGACATACCGCATGTCGGCGTCAATTTCGCCGGCGACGAGCTGCGCAACCCCATGCTGGTCGACAAGATCAACTGGGAGCTTGACCGCTATGAGCTTGCGCCCAATCGCGTCGCCATCGAGGTGCTGGAAACCGTGATCGCCAGTTCCGCCGACGGCACCGTATCGCGCAATGTAAATGGCTTGGCGAAACTGGGATGCCATATTGATCTGGATGATTTTGGCACTGGGCATGCCTCAATCAGTTCGATCCGGCGGTTTTCGGTATCACGCCTGAAAATCGACCGGTCCTTTGTGAAAAACATCGACCAGGACCCCGAACAGAGGCGTCTGGTAGAGGCCATTATCACAATGGCCGACCGACTGGGCATGGAGACCCTCGCCGAAGGGGTTGAGACAGACGCCGAACTGGCAGAGCTTGCCAGCCTCGGCTGCACGCACATTCAAGGGTATGGCATTGCCCGCCCCATGCCCTTTGAGGCGACGATTCCCTGGATCGCCCGCCACAATGCCGCGCTGCAAGGAGCATCGCCAGCGCAACGCCAATTGCGCGGATAACCCCGCGCTGGCGTCATGAATTGGCTTCTGAACGCCCCAGAACCGTGAATCCACTTGACCTTTTGGGCCGACCTCTGTTGAACCACCCTGAGTCAATGTGCCGGACCCGTCCGATGGATGGGGCACGGCATTTGAAACGGAATTGGTCAAGAGCGCCCGCAGCATGCGATGCGCGCTCAAACAGACAGGTGGCCCAGCAAAATGGACAACAACAACAAGAACCTCATTCTTGCAACCGCACTCAGTTTCATCGTGATACTGGTCTGGTTTGTACTTTTCCCGCCGCCCGAAGCGCCGGTTGAGGATCTGACAGCAGCAACAACAGCAGAAGTGGCCCCAGTCGCCACCGCGCCTGTGGCTGCAACACCCGCCACAACGGCAACGACGGGCACCACAGCGACCACCACAACTGCCGAGGCCAATGTCGAAGCGCCGCGCGTAAAAATCGAAACCGCGCGCCTGAACGGCTCCATCTCGCTTCAAGGCGGGCGCATCGACGATCTGTCGCTGAAAGATTACCGCGAAACGCTTGATCCGGGATCGGACATCGTGCACCTCTTTGTGCCGCGTGGCACGCCGGGCAGCTATTATGCGCTGTATGGCTGGGCCCCCGGTGCTGGCCTGAGCCTGGATGCCGTCCCCGGTGCCAATACCATCTGGTCTGTCGAACAGGGTGACGCGCTGAATCTGGGCAGCCCGGTTACGCTGGTCTGGGACAATGGCGCGGGCTTGACCTTCCGCCGTGAAATTTCGATCGACGAAAACTATCTCTTCAGCATCAAACAATCGGTTCAGAACTCCTCGGATGCGAGCGTCTCGCTGGCCCCTTATGGTATTCTGGCCCGCCATGGTGAGCCGCTGGAGATGAAGAACTTCTTCATCCTGCACGAAGGCCTTGTTGCCATGTCCGATGGCGAACTGACCGAAGCAGATTATGGCGATATCGCCGACTATGATTTCAACCAGCTCGAAGGCGCGCGCGCCGAGGTGACGCAGGTCTCCGAAAACGGCTGGATCGGCTTTACCGATCATTACTGGATGTCCGCGCTGGTGCCAGCGCCGGGCAGCCCGTTCAAATCGGTGGCAAAATACGACGAGCGGCGCGATATCTACCAGACAGAGGCCGTGCTGCCGACCCAAACGCTGGCTGCCGGGCAATCGGTTGTGGTGGAAAGCCAGCTGTTTGCCGGCGCCAAGGAGTGGGCTGCCATTCGCGCCTATGAAAAAGCGGGCATCGCTGGTTTCCTTGATTCCATTGACTGGGGTTGGTTCTTTTTCCTGACGAAACCCATTTTTGCGGTTCTGCACTGGCTCAATTCGGTCATTGGCAACATGGGTTGGGCGATCATCGCGCTGACCGTGCTGATCAAGATCATCGTTTTCCCGCTGGCCTATAAATCCTATGCCTCGATGGCGAAGATGAAAGAACTTCAGCCGCAGATGGAAAAGATCAAGGAAAAGGCTGGGGATGACCGTCAGGCCATGCAAAAGGCGATGATGGAGCTTTACAAGACAGAAAAGGTCAACCCGGCCTCAGGCTGTCTGCCCATCCTCATTCAGATCCCGATCTTCTTCTCGCTCTACAAGGTGATCTTTGTAACGCTTGAGCTGCGTCATGCGCCATGGATCGGCTGGATCAAGGATCTGTCGGCACCGGATCCGACCTCGATCCTAAACCTCTTTGGCCTCTTGCCCTACAGCACGCCAGAACCTGGCTCGATCTTCTTTATCGTCAGCCTGGGCATTCTGCCGATCCTGCTGGGTCTGTCGATGTGGTTGCAGCAAAAGCTGAACCCAGCGCCCACAGACCCGACGCAAAAGATGATCTTTGCATGGATGCCATGGATCTTCATGTTCATGCTGGGCAGCTTTGCCAGCGGTCTGGTGATCTACTGGATTGCCAACAACACCATCACGTTCACCCAACAGTACCTGATCATGCGCAGCCATGGGTACAAACCGGACGTGTTTGGCAATATCCGCAACGGCTTTAAGCGCAAAGCAAAGGCCTCTGACAAGTGACGGCGGTTTCAGCCCTTTGGCGACATCCCATCAAGGCACATGGCCGCGAACCCCTTGAGCGCGTTGCGCTCAAGGCCGGTCACTGCATGCCTTGGGATCGTCACTGGGCTGTGACCCACGACGCCACCAAGGCAGATGGCTCTGCTTGGGCGGCCTGTATCAACTTCTCGCGCGGGGCCAGTGCGCCGCGCCTGATGGCCATGACGGCATGTCTGGATGAGGCAGCGCAGCGCATCACGCTGTCTCACCCCGATCTGCCGGATCTGACCTTTTCGCCGGACACCGAGGCCGCCGCCTTTGTGGCATGGGTGCGCCCGATCATGCCGCCCGAGCGGCGGCAATCCACCGGCATACTGTCGGTGCCCGGCACCGGCCTGACCGATTCAAAATACCCGTCGCTGTCGATCATCAACAGCGCGACCAACGCGGCGCTTGGCGCGGTGTTGGGGCAAGACCTGTCGATGGACCGCTGGCGGGGCAATATCCACGTCACAGGCCTGCCCGCCTGGCAAGAGTTTGACTGGGTCGGGCGGCAGCTGCGCATTGGTGGTGCCGAATTTGAGGTGCAGGCCCGCATCGAACGCTGCGTCGCCACCGAGGCCAATCCTGAAACCGGCCTGCGCGATGCAGAGACCCTCAAAGCCCTGCGCGACACCTGGGACCACCAGGATTTTGGCGTAAAAGTCATTGTCACCAAAGACGGCGAAATCGCCATTGGCGACACAATAGAGGTGCTGTAATGCAACTGCCCTTCCCGATCATCGAAGAACCGGACGACGCCAGCCGCGAAAAAGGCCGTAAACTGTTCGTGGGCAGCAATGCCGACTTTCTCAAGGGCGTTGTCGCCATGGACGGCCTGCCCCCGGACGAACGGGTGGAGGTGTGTTTTGCCGGGCGCTCCAACGTCGGCAAATCCAGCCTGATCAATGCGCTGACCGGGCGCAAAGGGCTGGCGCGGGCGTCAAATACGCCTGGCCGCACCCAGGAAATCAACTATTTCACGCTGGCAGAGAGCCATTTCCTGGTTGACCTGCCGGGCTATGGCTTTGCCAATGCGCCGCTTCCGGTCATCGAAAAATGGCAACGCCTTCTCAAACGATATCTGTCCGGCCGCGTCGGGCTGCGCCGCGCTTTCGTGTTGATCGACAGCCGCCATGGCGTGAAGAAGGTCGACGAGGAAATCATGTCGCTGCTGGACAGCGCGGCTGTGACCTTTCAGGTTGTGATGACCAAAGCGGACAAGGTCAAAGAGAAAGACCGCGCCAAGACCTTGGATCAGGTGCGCGGCGCATTGGCCAAACACCCGGCGTCCTTCCCGGAAATCATTGTGACATCCAGCGAAAAAGGCTGGGGCCTAGAAGCGATGCGCGCGCTGATCGCCAATCTTCCCTGACATCAATCTCCGCTTGGAACGATGTCCCAAACTGACTAACACGTCTGGTCAAAAGGCTCAGAGGATGAAAACACAGAACATGAACCGCGATTGGATTGCCACCGCCCGCACATTGTCCCAGGCGCTGCCCTACCTGCAACGCTACACCGGCGCGATCGTTGTGATCAAACTGGGCGGGCATGCCATGGGCAGCGATGAGGCCATGGATGAGTTTGCCCGCGATGTTGTTCTGATGCAGATGGTTGGTATTCACCCTGTTGTGGTGCATGGCGGCGGCCCGATGATCAATGCCATGCTGGACAAGCTGCAGATCAAATCCGAATTCGTAAACGGCAAGCGCGTGACCGATGCGGCCACCGTCGAAGTGGTGGAAATGGTGCTGTCAGGCACCGTCAACAAACGCATTGTGCAGGCGATCAACCGTCAGGGCGGCAAAGCGGTCGGCCTGTCGGGCAAAGACGCCAACCTGATGCTGTGTGAACAGACCAACCCGGATCTTGGCTTTGTCGGCACCCCGGCGCAGATGAACCCCGAAGTGCTGCATGACCTCTTTGCCAAAAACACCATTCCGGTCATCGCCCCACTGGGTGCGGGCAAGGATGGCGAGACCTTCAACGTCAATGGCGACACCGCAGCGGGGGCTGTGGCCGCTTCGCTGAATGCAGATCGCCTGCTGCTGTTGACAGATGTCCCCGGGGTCAAAGGGGCGGATGGCGAGGTTGTGACAGAGCTGAAGTCTGCCCAGATCCGCGAGATGACAGAGGCTGGCGTCATTGCCGGCGGCATGATTCCAAAAACCGAAACCGCACTGAATGCCATTGATGGCGGCGTGCGCGCGGTGGTCATTCTGGATGGACGTGCACCCAACGCCTGCCTGCTGGAGCTGTTCACAGAACATGGCGCAGGCTCACTGATCCGGGGCGATAGCTGACCAGCTTGTGAAGCGGCGGCAATTGACAGCAGCCGGGGCCGAGATACCTTGGGCCTATGGAGCATGAAGTTCTCATCCGGCTGAGCGTTTTTTTTGGCCTTTTCATCCTTTTGGCGACGGCAGAACATCTGGTTCCGCGCCGCACCCCCACCGAAAGCCGGCCGCGCCGCTGGCGCACCAATTGGGGTATGTCCCTGCTGAACACCGGGGCATTGCGCCTCTTGGCGCTGGCCTTGCCTGCATTGGCGGTGGGGGCGACGCTGGATGCGGCGACACTTGGATGGGGGCTGTTTCATATCTTGGATTGGCCAAGCTGGGTGGAGCTTCTGCTTGCGATCCTGATCTTTGATTTTGCCATTTGGCTGCAGCATCTCGTCACCCATAAGGTGC
Source organism: Cognatishimia sp. SS12 (assembly GCF_028369055.1). Lineage (GTDB taxonomy): Bacteria > Pseudomonadota > Alphaproteobacteria > Rhodobacterales > Rhodobacteraceae > Cognatishimia. The sequence goes on from NZ_JAQNCZ010000003.1 coordinate 306,790, forward strand.
CGCTTTTGTGGCGCTTGCATCAGGTGCATCACGCGGATCGCGACATGGACGTGACAACCGCGATCCGCTTCCACCCGATTGAAATTGCGCTGTCGATGGTGCTCAAGATTGGGCTGGTTTATCTGATCGGACCCAGCGCGCTGGCGATTATCCTGTTTGAGATCCTTCTGAATGGCACGGCCATGTTCAATCACAGTAATATCCGCCTGCCCCTCGGGTTTGATGCGGTCCTACGCCGCATTCTGGTGACGCCCGACATGCACCGCGTACACCATTCGGTGCATCGCCAAGAACATGACAGCAATTATGGGTTTTCCCTGTCGATCTGGGATCGCGCCTTTGGCACCTATATCCCGCAACCCGCGGCCGGACATGAGGGCATGACAACCGGCCTGCGCTGGCAGGACGAACGTCCAGCGCGGCTGGGCTGGAGCCTTGCCCTGCCCTTCATGCGCAAACCAAAATAGGAGGCCCCAATGCCCAAACGTCTGATTCTGGTGCGGCACGCGAAATCAAGCTGGGCGCATGATCTGGCCGATCATCGCCGCCCCCTGAATGCCCGCGGTCTGCGCAGCGCGCCGCTGATCGGCGACTGGCTGCGCAAGAATGGCTATGTGCCTGATGTGCTGCTTTGCTCCAGCGCAGAGCGCACGAAACAAACCTGCGACGGTTTGGGGTTTGACGATGTGGCGCGGGCGGAAAAAGATACGCTCTACCTCGCGTCCGCAGAAAAGATGCGTAAGGTGCTGTCCGCTGCTGACGGCCCCTGCGTCTGTCTGATCGGTCACAACCCCGGAATTGCAGATCTGGCGCACCGGCTGGTGGCCACGCCCCCCGCGCACGACCGATTTGCCGACTACCCGACCGGGGCAACCACGGTGATCGATTTTGACGTTGAAGATTGGTCTGAAGTCACATTTGGCAGCGGTGAGGTGATTGGTTTCACCACACCGCGCGATCTTGAATAACAGCGCGCCTCAGCTGCGCATGAAAAAGCCCCGCACTTGGCGGGGCTTTCTTGTCTTTGTCGCTTGGCTTAGTGGCCGAGGATCTGGCTGAGGAACAGCTTGGTGCGTTCGCTCTTGGGATTGTTGAAGAACTCTTCCGGTTCGTTCTGCTCAACAATCTGACCTTGGTCCATAAAGATCACGCGGTTGGCAACCTGACGAGCAAAGCCCATCTCGTGCGTCACGCAGAGCATGGTCATGCCCTCTTCCGCCAGTTCGATCATGGTGTCCAGCACTTCTTTGATCATCTCTGGGTCAAGCGCAGAGGTTGGTTCGTCAAACAGCATGATGCGCGGCTTCATGCAAAGCGAGCGCGCAATGGCCACACGCTGCTGCTGACCACCGGACAACTGCCCCGGATACTTATGCGCCTGATCCGGAATCTTGACCTTTTCCAGGAAGTGCATCGCTGTTTCGATCGCTTCCTTTTTGGGGGTCTTGCGCACCCAGATCGGGGCCAGTGTGCAGTTTTCCAGGATCGTCAGATGTGGGAACAGGTTGAAGTGCTGAAAGCACATGCCGACTTCGGAACGGATCTTGTCGATGTTCTTCAGATCGGATGTCAGCTCTGTGCCATCCACGACAATCTGGCCCTGTTGATGCTCTTCCAGAGCATTCAGACACCGGATCAGCGTCGACTTACCCGACCCCGAAGGGCCCGCAATAACGATACGCTCGCCGCGGTTCACGGTGAGGTTGATATCACGCAGCACATGGAACGTTCCGTACCATTTGTTCATGCCGTTGATTTGAATTGCGATCTCATCAGAGACCTGCATTTTGGAGCGATCGATTTCGCGTTCAATTGCTAGTTCAGACATGGTGTGAACTCCTTAACGGTGATCTGTGGCAAGACGACGCTCCAGCCACTGTGAATATTGTGAGATGCCATAGCAGACGATGAAGAACAGAAGCGCGGCAAAGCCGAGAAGCTCCCAATAGACGCCATTCCATTCGGTGGACGCCAGAATAGGGCCCCGGATCATGCCGACCAGGTCGAACATCGAGATAACGGAAACCAGTGTGGTGTCTTTGAACAGACCCACCGCGACGTTCACGATGCCCGGGATCGAGATTTTCAGCGCCTGCGGCAGGATGATCAACCGCATGGCCTGAGGATAATCAAGACCAAGGCTGTCCGCTGCTTCGTACTGACCTTTTGGCAAGGCGGCCAGGCCACCCCGGATCACCTCGGCGATATAGGCTGCCGAGAACATAGTAATCATGATCACAACCCGCAGGAACAAGTCCACGGTGCTGTCCGGTGGGAAGAAGTACGCCAGCATGACCGAGGCCACGAACAGCAAGGTGATCAGCGGCACACCACGGACGAATTCAATGAAAACGACCGAGATCCCCTTGATCAGGGGCATGTTCGACTGACGCCCCAATGCCAGGGCAACGCCCAATGGCAGGGACAGCGACACACAGGTCACGCCCAGCATCAGGTTCAGCATGAAGCCGCCCAGATCGCGGCTCGGAACCGGGGAAAGCCATGCATTCTCAGATGCGGTTTCCGGGATCAAAGCGCCGCCAATAATCCAGATGGCAAAGGCAGCGGCAATCGCCCCGAAGAACCCGGCGGCAAAGCTTTTCATCGACAGCGTCTTGAAGGTGTAGCCACCGGCCACAAAGCCCAGAAGCGCCACAAGCGGCCCCAGGATTGTGCCCCCCCAAATCAGCCAGAAGGCGATGAATGGGTAAAGCGCCGTGAAGATCAGCATTTTGCGCGGCAAATCAAAGAACATCACCGGCGCAGCGGCAAAGGCCAGCAGAACCAGCGCAAGGTTTGGACGCCAGTAGGAATCGACCGGGTATTTGAACCCATAGAGGATCTGGTTCCAGCGTTCACTCAGAACCGAAAAACAGGCGCCGGTTTTGCCCTGAAGGACTTCGCGGCATTCGGTCAGCGATGATGTTGTCCAAACACCATTTGCCACCCATGGCACAACCTGCATCAAAACCGTGTAGATCAGCCAGATGGTAACGATGGTCAAAATGGTGTTCGGGATGCTCGAAAAGAGGTTGTCCTTGATCCATTTTGACGGCCCGATCGCACTGGATGGGGGCGGAGATGGCGGAATGGTTTCGGTTTGTACAAAGGCGATATCAGTATTCATATCAACGCTCCCTCAGCTTAACAGCGTTGTTGTAGAAGTTCATAACAACGGAGATCAGCAGCGAAATCGTCAGATAGAACAACATCAGAAGCAGCACGCATTCAATCGCGCGGCCGGTCTGGTTCAGCGTGATGCCGCCCAGGGTCGCGGTGATGTCGGCATAGCCCACTGCAATCGCCAGAGACGAGTTCTTGGTGATGTTCAGATACTGAGAAATCAGTGGCGGAATGATCACGCGGAGCGCTTGCGGCAGCACCACGAGGTTCATGACCCGGCTCTGACGCAGCCCCAAAGCAGAGGCGGCCTCGGTCTGGCCTTTGGAAATCGCCTGAATACCCGCGCGCACGTTCTCTGCGATAAAGGCACCTGTGTAGATCGACAGTGCAAACCACAGCGCAATCAGCGGGCCACCAACCTTGATGCCTCCCTGAAAGTTGAACCCTTTCAGCGCCGGCACATCCCAGGTCAGACCCATGATGAGCATCAGCAGGACAAAAGGGACAAACCAGATCGCAAGGTTGATGAACAGGGTCGAAGGACGCTCACCGGTTTTCTCTTGCTTGGCTGTCGCCCAGGCCGCCACGCGGCGCGTCGCAAACCAGGACCCGATCAGAAACGCAATCACCAGCAGCCAGTTGAGGCCAGCGCTGGCAAACAGCCCGCTCTCAAATTGTGGGCTTGGGATATAGATCCCGCGGTTGGTGAATGCAAAAAGATCAAGCACCATGCTGGAGGTCGCATTATCGCCGCGGAATGCGCGTGGCCCCGGCAGTACCGCTGTCATGATGGTGAAAATGATGATGATCCAGATCAGTACCGGAATATTGCGGAAAATTTCCACGTAAACCGACATGACTTTGGCCACGAGCCAGTTGTTGGAAAGGCGCAGAACACCTGCAATCACACCAAATACAGTGGCGGTGAGACAGGCGAAAAACGCAACCAACAGGGTGTTCAGAACCCCGACAATGGCGGCGCGCAGGTGGGTGGATTGACTGTCATAGTCGATCAGAACTTGGTTGATGTCATACCCGGAGGTATCACCCAAGAAACTGTAGGAAATATTCAAACCCGCAGCGCGCAGGTTTTGAATGAGGTTGTTTCCCAGAAACCAGAATGAAAGAGCAAGGACAAGCGCAGCGATCACTTGAAATGTAAGTGACCTGTAGCGCGTGTCGTAAATCAGCATAGACAGCCGAAACGACTCCTTCGGAGGGTCGGTAAGTGTAGACATTAGAGATTCCCCGTGATTTCGATCGTCTTTTGTTTGGTTTATATGCGCCCGAGGCGCGCGATCGAATTTCAGTGCCGGTATAGTGAATGGGGCGCAGGCTTGCGCCTACGCCCCAAACTTTAGGCTATTAGCGTACTGGTGGAGAGTACTGCAGACCACCTTCGGTCCACAGTGCGTTCAGACCACGTGCCAGACCAATTGCGGACTGGCCACCCAGGTGACGCTCAAAGCTTTCACCGTAGTTGCCAACAGCAGAGATGATGCGGACCGCCCAGTCGGCGTCCAGACCCAGCATCTCGCCCATGCTGCCTTCGTGGCCGAGCAGACGGTTGATTTCTGGGTTGTCAGTCTTTTCACCCGCCAGTGTGGCGATGTTTGCAGACGTGATGCCCAGCTCTTCTGCGGCTACGAGAGTGTTGTAGGACCAGCGTACAACATCTGCCCACTCGTCATCGCCGTGGCGAACGGTTGGGCCAAGCGGCTCTTTGGAGATGATGTCACCCAGGATGGTGTGATCACCAGGAGTCTCAAAAGTGGCGCGTGTGGAGGCCAGCTGCGAAGCGTCGGTTGTGAAAACGTCGCAAGACCCTGCCAGATACTGCTGCTGAGCTTCAGCAACGGTTTCGATTGGCACTGGCTCATAGCTGATGTTGTTGGAGCGGAAGAAATCCGCCAGGTTCAGCTCGGTTGTGGTGCCGGTTTGGATACAAACGGTTGCACCGTCCAGTTCCTTGGCAGAGGACACGCCCAGTTCCTTTGGAACCATAAAGCCCTGACCGTCATAATAGTTCACACCAACAAAGGTGAACTTCAGGTCTGCGTCACGGGACAGAGTCCATGTGGTCACGCGGGACAGCATGTCGATCTCACCAGCGGACAGCGCGGTGAAACGAGTCTTTGGTGTGGTTGGTACAAATTCTACCGCAGTGGAATCGCCCAAAACGGCCGCGGCAACAGCACGGCATACGTCAACGTCAAAACCTTCCCAAACGCCTTCAGCGTTTGGTGCGGAAAAGCCGACAACACCGGTCGTTACACCGCAGTTCAGTTTGCCACGGGCCTTGACGTCATCAAGAGTGCCAGCAGCAGCAGCACCGGCGGACAAGCAAGCAACTGTCGCGGCACCAAAGATTACGGATTTTTTCATATTTACCTCTTCCTGAATTGCCGCCCCTGTTAGGGCGGTCGCCCTTCTATTTCTAGAATGGCTTCATACTGGTAGGGTTCTCGCCCCCTCAGCGAGGGCAGTTTGGGCGGATTCATTGGAAAAGGTCAAGGGCGCCATCAAGGTTTTTGATGAATTCTCAAAAACTGCCTGCGGCGAAAAATTCGCGCACAAATATGCTTAATCGTTACACTTTTTATAGAAATCATAGGCATGTAAAAACGCCTGACGCTTGGTTTCCGCAAGGGAAGTTGCCTCTTCGTCTTTTCCCCATTGCTCTTCTTGCCAAGCTTCGTCAACGCGCGAGCGCTGCCAGATATCTTCCGAAGGCAAAAATTCGCGTGTGGCCGCGAATCCCAGAACAAGCGATCCGGTCAGGCTCACCAAATCGTGAAATGCGGCCAGTTCAAATGGGGAAAGCGCGTGCACTTGTTCTCGCAGCGCCGCAAGCGCCGCCGCATCCTGTTCAAGGAACATCACACCAGCAGTGGACTTCAGCCGCGCCCCCAAAGTTTCGGCCGCCCAATCCAACACCTCGTCCCACGCAGCAGCTTGGCGCGCGACCAGCCCCTCGGGCGCCTCTGCACGGTAACACAGCAGATCGGTGCCACCGTATTCCGCAAGCATATCCGCGACGGCCGCATGTTGCGGCGTGACCTTATCCAATGCTGAATTGGCTGTGCGCGTGTAGGGCAACGCCAGGGGATCGATCTCATCACCCTGCGCCTGCCATTCAGCAACAATCGCCTCGGCCAGCGCTTTGCTTGGCACAACAACCGGGGTCTTGGCCGGGGTTTTCAGGCCGCGCCCATCAAGCTCAATCACATAGCCACTATCGCTCTCACGATAGCCCGCCGCGCTCCAGAACCGTTTTTTGACTTCCCAATTGGACATGACTTACCCCCAGACCGAATTCAGCACATCGTGCACTTCTGCAAATTTGGAAATGACGACATCCGCCGCCGTCAGCTGCGCAGCGTGGTGATAGCCCCAGTCAACGCCAATCGCAAACACACCCGCAGCTTTGGCCATTTCCATGTCATAGCTGGTATCGCCGACCATCACCGCACGGTCCGGGCTGACGCCCGTTTCATTCAAGGCCTCCAGAACCATGGCCGGATGCGGTTTTGACGGGTGGTGATCCGCCACTTGCTGCGTCACGAAATATTTGCGCAGGCCATGACCGTCCAGCAACTTGTCCAATCCGCGCCGCGATTTCCCGGTGGCAACACCCAACAGCGTTTCGGGGTCGGCATGCAGCTGATCAATGACCGCGCGTGCACCGGGAAACAGCGGGCTGCTTTCGGCGCTGCCCTTGGTTTGCCGCAAATGCATATAGGCAGATTTATAACCCTCAACCAACGCCGCATGCTGCGACGCTGACCCATGCGGCACAAGGTTGGGAAATATCACCTCTAAAGATAGTCCCACCTGCTGCAAGATCGCCTCGCGCTCAGGCACCGGCAGACCCACCGAGTCAAAGCTCAGCGACATCGCCCCCAGAATGTCGGCCTGGCTGTCCACCAAGGTGCCATCGACATCAAAGAGAACCAGCCGCAGATCACTCATTGCAGTTCCTCAAACGGATCTTCCGCCGCCATGTCGGGCGTCCAGTCAAAGGTTTCAAACGTGTGTTTCATATGATCGGGCAAAGGCGCATGAATGGTCAGGACCTGTCGCGTCGCCGGATGCTCAAAGGAAATGGTGCGCGCGTGCAGGTGCAGCTTTTTGCTGATAATACCACCCAACTGTGCGCCCCAGCCATCGCCCAGGTTTTCTTGACCGGAGCCACCATATTTACCATCGCCGGCAATCGGGTGGCCGATCTCGGCCATATGCGCGCGCAGCTGATGGGTGCGCCCGGTGATCGGTTCCATCGCGACCCAGGCCGCGCGGCTGGCCACACGATAGAGCGTCGCATATTGCGTAATCGCCCGCTTCGCCCCCGGCGTGCTGGCGACATCGCGCGGATGCAGCGCAATCATCTTCTCGCCTTCGCCGTGTTTGCCGCGACCCGGTGCCTTCACGAGGCCAAATTTGATTTCACCCAGATAGGGCGTTGGCACGCCAGCAACGACGGCCCAGTAGATCTTGCGCGTGGCGTGGTGGCGAAAGGCGGCTGTCAGATCGCTCGCCATCTTGCGGCTGCGCGCCAGCACCAGAACCCCGGAGGTATCCTTGTCCAGCCGGTGCACCAGACGCGGTTTTTCTTCGTAGCCAAATTTCAGCGCCTCAGCGAGCCCATCGACGTGGCGCGTCTGTTTGCTGCCGCCCTGGGTTGGCAGGCCCGCAGGTTTGTTCAAAATGATGATGTCATCATCGCGGTAGATCACGCAGGACTGAATCAGTTTCTCATCCGCCGCCGAAATACGCAGGGTGCTCTGTGGTTTGGGCGCATAGAAATCCGGCACCGGCGGGACGCGCACGCTCTGGCCTTCGACCAGCCGCGTCGCCGGTTTGACCCGCCCGCCGTCGATACGCAATTCGCCCTTGCGGCACATTTTCTCAATGCGGATCTGATTGAGCTGCGGAAATTTCGCTTTCATCCAGCGGTCCAGCCGCATATCGGCGTCATCCGCTGAAACCGTGATATTCTGTACGCCACTCATGCCCATATCCCCCGCGCGATCCAAAGCCCCACGATCAGCGCCATCAGCGCGCCCACCACAGAAATCAATACATAGGCCGCCGCCGCGCTGGCCTGCCCGCGTTCATAAAGCGTCACCGCCTCAAGCGAAAACGCCGAAAATGTTGTGAACCCGCCCAGCAGCCCGGTCATCAGCAGCGGACTGAATTGCATCAGTCCACGCTTGGCCAGATACACCGCCAAGATCCCCATAACGAGGGAGCCGAAAATATTGACCGTGATCACACCCAGGGGAAAGCCAGGACCAAACAGACGCAGCGCGCCCAGTCCGGTTAGGTATCGCAGGCATGCGCCCACCGCGCCCCCAAGCGCCACATATACGAGATTCAGTATCATCCGGGTCTGTTACGCTTCCCCCCGGCACAAGGCAAGCGAAAGCCCACGCGCCCTGTCAGCGCGCGCGAACACCGGGCGAAAGCGTCACGCTATGACCTGCAATCATTGGCGATCTTGGCGTTTTTCGCGCAGCTTTGCAAAGTACTCATGCCGCTTTTTGAGCTCGCGTTCAAAGCCGCGCTCAACCGGTTCGTAAAACGCCGGGCGCTGCATGCCCTCGGGAAAATAGTTCTGACCAGAAAAGCCATCCTCGGCATCATGATCATAGGCGTAACCTTTGCCATAGCCCTGCTCATCCATCAATTTCGTGGGTGCGTTGAGAATGTGTTTGGGCGGCATTTGTGAACCGGTTTTGCGCGCCGACGCGCGGGCGGCCTTATAGGCTTTGTAGACCCCATTGGATTTTGGCGCGAGCGCCAGATAGACCACCGCATTGGCCAGCGCCAGTTCCCCTTCGGGGGAGCCAAGCCGCTCGTAGGTCTGCCAGGCCTGCAGGCAGACCGCCTGCGCCTGCGGGTCTGCGAGGCTGATGTCTTCCACCGCCATGCGCACAAAGCGCCGCGCCAGATAGCGCGGGTCCTCGCCCCCCTCCAGCATACGCGCATACCAATAGAGCGCGGCATCCGGGTCAGAGCCGCGCACCGATTTATGCAGCGCCGAAATCAGGTTGTAATGTTCTTCGCCGTTCTTGTCGTATTTCGCTGCACGGCGCATCAGACGTTTGGCGAGTTGCTCGGGCGTGAGCGGTGCCGCCACTTTCCAGGCGGCAATCTGCTCGACCAAATTCAGCAGCGCGCGCCCGTCGCCATCGGCCATTTCAAGCAATGTCTCGCGTGCCTGCGCCGCCAGCGGCAAGGGGCGCGACAGTTCCGCCTCAGCGCGTTTGGTCAAGGCCTCAAGATCGTCAAAGCCCAGCCGCTCCAGCACCAGCACCTGCGCGCGTGACAACAGCGCGGCGTTCAGCTCAAAGCTGGGGTTTTCCGTGGTCGCGCCCACCAACAGGATGGTGCCATCTTCCATATGTGGCAAAAACCCATCCTGCTGCGCCTTGTTGAAACGATGGATCTCATCCACGAACAGCAGCGTGCCATGACCGTTCTGTCGCCGCAGCTTCGCCGCTTCAAAGACTTTGCGCAATTCGGGCACGCCGGTGAAAATCGCGCTGATCTGCACGAAATGCAGATCGGTTTCCTGCGCCAGTAGCCGTGCAATTGTGGTTTTGCCAACACCGGGTGGCCCCCAGAAGACGAGCGAGCTTAGTGCGCCCGAAGCCAGCATGACCCCCAAAGGGGCTTCCGGCCCCAGGACCTGCTGCTGGCCAATCACATCAGACAGCGATTGCGGACGCAGCCGATCCGCCAGTGGCCGGGGGGCGGTGTCGGTTGCGGGGCCATCAGGCGCGGGAGAATCTGAAAAGAGGTCGGACATAGCTATAGTCTAAAGCGCATCACGAGCCGGCGCGAGCCGCGTTGTACATCCAGCCGCAGACGCCCTTGGGCCTGGCGCAACGCCTCTGCGGCCCCGTTAGTATCAGCAACCTCTGCGCCGTTGATCGCCACAAGGATATCACCGGGGACCAGCCCTGCGCGGCGGCCGATGGTGCCGACGTCCTCGACCAGAACCCCGCGGGCGGTGAGGGGCAGGCCAAACTCCGCGATCACCGCCGGGTTGATATTGGACAGCAACAGGCCCGGAATGGCAGAGGTGTTTTGGGTTTCCAAAGGCGCGCGCGCCGGGGTCTCTGGCGGCGCGGTCAGCGCAACCCGGCGCACCCCCTCTTTGCCAGAAAAGATGCCCGTCATCTCCGCCTCAGCCCCAAGACCCGCCACTGCCATACGAAAGATCATCTCTGCCCCGCCGGTCACGGGGAGCCCATCAACGGCAAGGATTACGTCGCCGGGGCGAATACCTGCATCGGCAAAGGGGCTTTGCGGGTGCAGATCCGAAATCAGAATACCGCCCGGACGATCCAGCCCGAGGCTGCTGGCGATGTCGGCATCGACAGGTTGGCCGACGGCCCCGGCCCAAGGCATTTCAAAACGGCTGTTGCCCGCCTGCGCCTGCGCCACAAATTGCGCCACGAGATTGGCCGGAATGGCAAAGCCGATGCCGTTGCTGCCGCCCGAACGGGTCAGGATGCGCGTATTCACCCCGATCAATTGCCCGGTCAGGTCAATCAATGCGCCGCCCGAATTGCCCGGATTGATCGGCGCATCGGTCTGGATGAAATACCCCTGCCCGCTGCCTGCGGCCGCCCCCGAGCGCGCCAGACCCGAAACGATGCCGCTGCTGACGGTCTGCCCCACTCCAAAGGGGTTGCCGATGGCCAGCACCAGATCGCCCACTTCGACCTCGTCACTGTTACGCAGCGCGAGGTGCGGCATGTCGGCGACGTCTTCGTTGATCTGCAATATGGCAAGGTCGTTGGCCTCATCAGCCAAAAGCACCCGCGCGGTATATTCGCGCCGATCGTTCAGCACCACGCGGATATCCGTCGCCATGCCAACCACGTGATAGTTGGACACCACAATGCCATCTGGCGACAGGATCACACCCGATCCGAGCGAGTTTTGGACCTGCGGCCGTGCGCTGCCAAAGTCACGGAACAGGTTCTGGAAAAACGGATCGCCCGAAAACGGGCTCTCGCGCACGGCCACAACCCGTTTGGCATAGATGTTCACCACGGCGGGTGCCGCCTCTTTCACGAGGGGCGCAAAACTTAGCGTGACCTCAGCCGATGAGGTTGGCACGCGGGTTTCGGCGAAGCTCGGCGCTGCCAGCGTGCTGGCCGCACCCAATACGAGTGAGAAAATAGCTGCGCGCAACAACATGGGGCCTCCGATGCTCGTTTTTTTGAGCATATGCGCCCCATGCCAGGCAATTACAACCCGCGCCAAGGCCGCGCGTTTTGGTCCGTCAGAGATCAAGCCGCGTTTTGATACGCTCCGGCAAAGCCACCCGTTCAAACAGCAGATTGGCGAGCCGCTGCAAGCCAATGCCGGTACGAATTTCAAATTCTTCAAATTTGAAGCGCCGCGCCGAGACGCCACGTTTGCCAAACCCGGAAATCAGCGCCTTTCGCATGGGCTTTGGACCACAGAACGCGACGGTGAGTTTGGCCGGATCCTGGCCGGTCTTGGCAAGAATGCTGTCAGCATCGGCGCGCCCGTCGCTGCTGGACACATGCAAATGGAGCGTCAGGTTCGGTTTTTGCGCGGCCAGCGCCTCGAGTTCAGCCAGATGCGCGGCGGCGGGTTTGGATTTGACGCAATAGACCAGATGCACCGGATCGTCCTGATCTGTCAGCGCTTGGGCCCAGGCAAGAAACGGCGTGATGCCAACGCCAGCGGCAATCCAGAGTTCCTGCTGGCCCTTCCCGCGCGAGCGACGTTCGAAATGACCAAAGGGGCCTTCGATGCGCACGGCATCCCCCACGCGCAGGTTGCCATGCAGACGGTGGGTGAAATCCCCAAGTTTCGCAACGCTCAACCGCAATTGCCCATCGTCGCTTGGCGCTTTGGAAATCGTGAAAGGATGCGGCTCTGCGCTGGCGAAGCTGGCAAAGACGAATTGCCCCGGCCGATAGCGCAGCGCCCGCCCCTTTGGGGTCAGCGTTATGGCCAGCGCATTGCCTGTCGGTGTTGCCTCGGCCACTTCATACCGGCGCGAGGGGCGCAGGCGCGCGGGCAACAGCCGATAAGAAAAGGCAAGGCAGCCCAAGAGACAGAAGGCCGAGACATAAAGCCCAAGCGGATCACCATTTTTGAACGGCTTCAGAATGAAAAGATAATGCGCCGCGCCAGCGACGAAAAAGCCCCCCATCAACCGATGTGTCCAGCGCCAGAGGTGATAGGGAATGAAGGTAGCGATGGTGATCACCACCAGGATCAGCAGGCCATAAAGGCTCAGCTCCCCCAAGGTTTCGGCCAGTTCCTCCAGCCAGTTTTGCCCACCCAGATGGCGCATGTCTGCGTCAATCGTATCGTGCAGCAGGATGAACACCATGGCGAGAATGCCAAGCCACTTGTGCAGAACATAGCCCTGATCCAGCCCGCCGAATATCATTTCCACGACTTTGAAGCGTGTTGCGATCAACTGAGAAATCGCCATCGCGATCAGCGCTGCCATCCCCATGTACTGACTGAAAAGCGCGAGCGTGTCCCCGCCGTGATTGAGCGCGGGCAACCAGATGATGGGCACCACAAGAGCGGCAAAAGTCAAAACAAGACCAAGGGGATTCAAGCGCATTTTTCCATTCTGTCCAAGGTGGAGTTCGGGGAACTTGATGCGGTCCCAAGCGCGCCGCGTCAACCGCGCGCAGGCCCATGCGCGCCGTTGATAAACATTGGTTTATGGCTGTGACATTACTGCGCGGGTTCTCCGGACATTTTTGGCGACTGTCCGCTCTGGCTAATTTGGAAGTTCCAAGCGATCATGAGGTTCATCACCACCGCCCCCACAAAGGAATAGAGCACCAGCACCAAAGGCATCATCGCTGCGGCCACAAGAAAAATGACACCATCGATGGCCAATTGAACCCAGCCCGCCTTGATGCCGGTGCGTTCTTCGACCAGCAGCCCCAGAACCGTCATGCCGCCCGCAGATCCGTTGTGGCGAAAAATCGCGATCACTGCCATTCCGGCGCAGACCCCGCCCAAAATCGCCGCCACCAATGGGTGAATATAGGTGAAATGGATCGAAGCATCGAGCACAGGCGTGATGAGCGAAATGCCAAGAATGGCCAGAAACGTGTGAAACGCAAAGACGGTGCCGCGTTTGATCCAGCCCGCGATGAAAAAGGGAAAGCTGATCAAAAAGAACATCGGGCCAAAGCCAACCGGCAGCACATACGATAGCAACAACGCCAAACCAGCGGTCTGCCCGGTGACAAGCCCTGCACTTTTCAAAAGCACCATCGACAGGCAGGCCAAGAGGATGCCAAAGGTCAGGCCCTGCATGTCAAATGGGGTCAACAATGATTTCAAACGGCTGAGGGTCATGGCGCGCACCAAAACAGAAAATGTATCGGGATTTCCTGTGACCTAAGTCCCGGCCGGCCCGCTGACAAGCCGCAGCCCGCAAAATAGGTCACATTTACTGATGTATTTTTGCTTTTGCCCAAAGTTTATGCAATGCCTTGCCTGAAAACGACAAAACCCCGCCTGAAACCAGACGGGGCCTTGTTAAATCGTGACGAGAGAGGCGCTTATTCGGCGTCTTCGATCTCTACGATACGAGCTTTGTCAGCTGCGCCTTTGGCGTCAACGTCACGATCAACGAATTCGATGATCGCCATTGGGGCCATGTCGCCATAGCGGAAGCCCGCTTTCAGGATGCGGATGTAGCCACCCTGACGCTCAGCAAAACGTGGGCCGAGGACGTCAAACAGTTTCGCAACGTGCTTGTCTTGCTTCAGACGAGACGCAGCATTACGGCGCGAGTGCAGATCACCCTTTTTCGCCAGTGTGATCATTTTTTCTACGATCGGGCGCAGTTCTTTTGCTTTTGGCAGAGTCGTTTTGATCTGCTCATGCTCGATCAGGGAGCCGGCCATGTTTGCAAACATCGCTTTGCGGTGTTCATGGGTACGGTTCAGGCGGCGGTAACCACGTGCGTGACGCATTTTAATAATCCTTTTTTGGTGCCCTTGGTCAGGCGGTGCTTTGTCTGGCGTCCCATGCGGGTGGGCCGCTCTCCTTGGGGCAGGATTGCCCTTGTTTTCCCCACTATTGTGGGCATTTGAGCGGGCCGTATAAGCGGCCCGCCCGAATTGTTCAAGACGCGCTTAGAAGGCGTCTTCGAATTTCTTTGCCAGATCTTCGATGTTGTCTGGCGGCCAGTCCTCGACGTCCATGCCAAGGTGCAGACCCATACCGGACAGTACTTCTTTGATTTCGTTCAAAGACTTACGGCCAAAGTTCGGGGTGCGCAGCATTTCTGCTTCGGTTTTCTGGATCAAATCGCCGATATAAACGATGTTATCGTTCTTCAGGCAGTTTGCAGAACGTACCGACAGTTCCAGCTCGTCCACTTTCTTCAGCAGAAGTGGGTTGAACTCCAGACCATCGTCTTCGTCCTGACGGCCAGCCGCTTCAGGTTCATCAAAGTTGACGAAGATAGACAGTTGGTCCTGCAGAATACGTGCTGCATAAGCAACCGCGTCTTCTGGTGTGATGGAGCCATCTGTTTCGATTTTCATCGTCAGCTTGTCATAGTCCAGAACCTGACCTTCACGAGTCGGCTGCACATCATAGGACACGCGCTTGACAGGCGAATAGATGGCGTCGATTGGCATCAGACCAATAGGCGCATCTTCTGGCTTGTTCTTGTCTGCAGACACATAACCTTTGCCGGTGTTAACCGTCAGCTCAACAAAGAGGTCAGCGCCATCATCCAGATGGCAGATAACCAGGTCTTTGTTCAGAACTTCGATGCCTGCGGATTCAGAAATGTCACCTGCAGTCACGGCACCAGGGCCTTTGGCGCTGATCGACAGGCGCTTTGGCCCTTCGACTTCCATGCGCAGAGCAACCTGCTTGAGGTTCAGGATCACGTCGGTGACGTCTTCACGTACACCTGCAACCGAAGAAAACTCGTGCAGAACGTTGTCGATCTGTACGGATGTGATGGCCGCGCCTTGCAGCGAGCTCATCAAAACGCGGCGCAATGCATTGCCCAGCGTCAAACCAAAGCCACGCTCCAGCGGCTCGGCGACAACAGTCGCCTGACGCGCAGGATCATTGCCCGGCTTCACTTCAAGCTGGGTCGGCTTGATCAATTCTGCCCAATTCTTGTGGATCATGCGTCCCTCCATTCTTGTCTTACCCCCATGTTCCGAAAGGGTCAGACTCCCGAGGTTTCAAAATGACGAACTGGGGCCGTGCGATACACGCGGCCCCAGAAACAGAATTTGAGATTAAACGCGGCGGCGCTTTGGTGGGCGGCAGCCGTTGTGGGCCATTGGGGTCACATCACGGATAGAGGTGATGTTGAAACCAATTGCAGCCAGCGCGCGCAGTGCGGATTCGCGGCCAGAACCTGGACCTTGAACTTCCACTTCCAGGGTTTTTACACCGTGGTCTTGCGCTTTTTTGCCTGCGTCTTCCGCAGCCATCTGTGCAGCATAAGGCGTAGACTTACGAGAGCCTTTAAAGCCCATGGTGCCTGCAGAGGACCAGGAAATTGCGTTGCCCTGAACGTCAGAGATCAGGATCTTGGTGTTGTTGAAAGAAGAATTCACATGCGCAACACCAGAGGCGATGTTCTTGCGTTCTTTTTTCTTAGTACGAGTCTTTTCGCGTGCCATGGATCAAACCCTCCCCTTACTTCTTCTTACCAGCAATGGCCTTTGCAGGGCCTTTGCGTGTACGAGCGTTGGTGTGGGTACGCTGACCGCGTACAGGCAGGTTGCGGCGGTGGCGCAGGCCACGGTAGCAACCAAGATCCATCAGGCGTTTGATGTTCATCTGAACTTCACGACGCAGATCACCTTCAACGGTGAAGTTTGCGTCGATGTGCTCGCGAACAGCCAGAACTTCTGCGTCAGACAGTTCGTTCACACGACGGGTTGCGTCGATGCCAACAGCTTCGCAGATGGATTTAGCGGAGGTATGACCGATACCAGTGATATAGGTCAGGGCGATCGGGACCCGTTTGTGGGTCGGGATGTTTACGCCGGCGATACGTGCCACGTGTCACTTTCCTTTTCGTTGCGGTTCCGTAACTCCAGAACCTTTTTTCACAACATAAGCCCGAGGCGATAAGGCCATCGGGCTACAGCTGATCAGGTGGTCTGTCATCCGGGGGCGACCCGCATGACGGAATTTGATTCTCTAACAGAGATAGGGGTGCATACGGGGGAATTTGGGGAGGGTCAAGGCCTTCCCCAAACCAACTTACAGTTCGGTTGTTTTTACCGAATTCAGAACACGCTTAATCACAGCAGGCCAGTAAATAAGATAAGCCAAACCGAAGGTGACAATTGTCAGCAGCAACCAGACCAAAGCATGACCTAAGATATCCACGAACGCCACTTCGGCATGAAGTTTTGCGATTTTTGCACCGTCCTGATCCACCATATAGGTGCGGTTAATTGGTGCCTTTACAAAATAATATGGCAAAACAAAGAGAGCTAAACCCAATGTGATAACGGATAGGATTATCCAAATGACCAATTGGCCAATAGCTTCACCCACACTGAATTCACATTTGAACTTTTTACCAAGCATATGAACCTCATTTAAAAAAAACACGAGGTTTCATTAAAGCAGTCTTCACCTAAGAACAATCTAAAGGCGCAGAAGGAGCGCGCGATCCGGCTCCCCTCAATGCCTATTCTTTTGCGGGCATTTACTTATCCGGTTTTCGCGCGCCCTTCTGCCATGATTGCCCCCGTGCGTTCACTCAGCTCGGCATCCCATTCTGCGCGCCGTTCCTGGATCGATGCCAGATAGGCCTCGTTCTCGGTTGCCGGGATTGCCGGATCGTAATGCTCGGCCACAGCGACCATGCCGCGCCGGTCCACTTCGGAAAAAATATCTGCGATCCGCTGCGCCTGATCGCGCGAATAACCCAGGCCTTCGAAGGCAGATCGCCCCATACGCAGCGAGCTGTCATAGGTTTCGCGGATGATATCGCGGCAGCCCAAAGCATAGAGATCATAGACATGGTTCCGATCCACGGCGCGGGCGACAACATGCACGTCGGGGTAATGGGTCAGCACATAGTGAACCAGCTCAGAAATCTGGTCTTTGTCGTCGATGGCCACAACCAACAGCTTGGCATTGGCGATCCCCGCCGCATGCAAGAGGTCGGGGCGTGTCGCATCGCCGTAATAGGCCTGCACCGCAAACAGTTTCAGCATCTCCAGCTGCCGAGAGCTGTAGTCAATCACCGTTGGATTAAGGCCAGCCCCCCGCATCATCCGCGCGACAATGCCGCCGACGCGGCCATGCCCCGCGATAATGATATCGCTTTCTTCGGCGATCTCATCCATCTCGCGCTCTTCCTGCTGGCTAAAGCGCGGGGCAATCACACGATCATAGATGATGAAAAGCGCCGGCGTCAGCAGCATCGACAGCGCAACGATCAACAAAAGGCGGTCTGCCAGATCCGCAGGGATCACCGCGCTTGAAACTGTGAAGGACAGCAGCACAAAGCCAAATTCGCCCGCCTGCGCAAGACCCAGCGCAAACAGCCAACGGTCTGCGCCTTTGATCTTAAAGATCACCGCAAGCATGAAAAGCACCGCAGATTTCAGCAGCATCAGCCCCAGCGTCAGCGCAACGATGGCAGCGAGGTTGTCAAACAAGAGGCCAAAGTTGATCCCGGCCCCAACCGTCATGAAAAACAACCCCAAAAGCAGACCCTTGAAGGGATCAATGTCGCTCTCAAGCTCGTGGCGATATTCGCTATTGGCCAGCACAACCCCGGCAAGGAAGGTGCCCAAGGCCGGCGACAGCCCGACCAGAGACATCAGCAAGGCAATGCCGATCACCATCATCAGCGCCGTGGCCACGAAAAGCTCGCGCAGTTGCGCGCCAGCAATGAACCTGAAAATCGGGCTGGTGAGGAACATGCCGCCCCCTACAACCACCGCAATCGACGCAAGCGTCACAAGCGCAGCCGCCCATCCCGGCAGCCCATCAACGAGGCTCATGGACGATCCATGGCCGTCGCCGCCGTGCCCATCCCCGTGATCAGCCGCCTGCGCCGCCGCTTGGCTCATGGCTTCGATGATCTCGGGCATCGCCAGCAGCGGCACAAGCGCCAGCATCGGGATCACGGCAATATCCTGAAACAGCAGCACCGAAAAACTCGACTGTCCGCCATCACTTTTCATCAGGCCTTTTTCCTGCAGCGTCTGCAAGACAATGGCAGTGGAGGACAGCGCAAAAACCAGACCGATGGCCAGGGCAACGGTCCACGGCTGCCCAAAGGCCATCGCCACGGCCATGACCAAAGCCGCGGTGATGCCAACCTGCCCGCCGCCAAGCCCCAAAAGCTTCGCGCGCATGGACCAGAGCAATTTTGGCTCAAGCTCAAGCCCCACAAGGAACAACATCATCACAACGCCAAATTCGGCGAAATGCTGAATGGAAATCACGTCGACATGCAGCCAGGCCAGAATGGGGCTGATCACGATGCCTGCAATCAGATAGCCAAGCACAGAGCCAAGCCCCAGCCGCGAGGCGATCGGCACGGCCAAAACCCCGGCAATCAGAAAAACAAACGCCAAGAGTAGAAAATCGGTCATCACACGCCCCTGCTGGTTCCGTTTTGGCCAGCATTACAGAGCGGGTGCAAAAGTAAAGTTTGTTGCCAAAAAGAAAAAGGCCGGTGTTGCCACCAGCCCTTAGCGTTTTTTGTCAAGAAAGCTTAGTCCAGCGCTTTTGCGATGTTGGACTGCACCTCTTCAATTGGTGCCAGGCCATCCACCCAGACCAGATTGCCCTTGGCATGGTAATAGCCAATCAGCGCGTTGGTCTTTTTGTAATATTCCATCAGGCGGATCTTGAGGCTTTCCTCGTTGTCATCCGCGCGGGCGACACCGCCAGCGGCCACTGCCTCAGCTGCGCGGCCAACGATCCGGTCCACCAGAACTTCGTCGTTCACTGCCAGCGCGATCACCGCGTCCAGCTTTTCGCCAACCTCATTCAGCAGCTCTTCCAGGGCATCCGCCTGGGTCAAGGTGCGCGGGAAGCCGTCAAAGATAAAGCCGCCCTGTTTGTTGCCTTCCAGCTTTTCGCGGATCAGGCCGATCACGATATCGTCTGTGACCAACTCGCCTGCGTCCATGATGGCCGCAACTTTCTTGCCCATGTCAGTGCCGCTGCTTCTTGCCTCGCGCAGCATGTCACCAGTGGACAGCTGAATCATGTCACGAGTTTTCACAAGATGGCTGGCCTGAGTGCCTTTACCAGCACCGGGTGGGCCCAAAAGAATAATATTCATCGACGCGCAGCTCCCTTCCTGCCGCGCTTCTTGCTTCCCTTGCCGCGCAGCTGCGATTTTTCAATCAAGCCTTCATACTGGTGGGCCAGCAGATGGCTTTGGACTTGTTGGATGGTGTCCATCGTAACCGAGACCACGATGAGAACCGAAGTGCCGCCAAAATAGAATGGGATCGCCAATTGACCACGCAGAATCTCTGGCAAGAGGCAAACTGCCGCAAGGTAACCGGCCCCAAGCACGAGAATCCGGGTCACGACGTATTCAAGATACTCGGCGGTCTTCTTACCGGGGCGGATGCCGGGCACAAAACCGTTCTGATTCTTCAGGTTCTCAGCGACCTCGTCAGGCTTGAACGACACGTTGAACGTATAAAAGAACGCAAAGAAGACGATCATCGCCACGAAGAACAGCAGATAAAGCGGCTGGCCCGGGCCAAAATAGGCCAGAATGGTCGACATGATCGGACCCGTCTGGCTGCCTGAGAATGTGCTGATCGTGGTTGGCAGCAGCAGCAGCGAGCTGGCAAAGATCGCCGGGATCACACCCGCTGGGTTCACTTTGACAGGCAAGTGGCTAGAGCCGCCATCATAGACCTTCATGCCGACCTGACGACGCGGATATTGGATGTGGATCTTGCGCAGCGCGCGTTCCATGAACACCACAAAGGCGATGGTCGCAATGACCATGACAATCACACCGATGATCACCGCAGGGCTAATCGCGCCAGAGCGGCCAGAGGCAAAGAACTGCGCCAGCGCCGCAGGCACCTCAGCAATAATGCCAACGAAGATGATCAAGGAGATCCCGTTGCCAATGCCGCGTGCGGTGATCTGTTCACCCAGCCACATCAGGAACATGGTGCCCCCCACCAGCGTCACCATGCAGGAGATGATGAAATAAAGGCCCGGATCCGTCACCAGATCACCCGACTGCAGGCTGACCGCCAGACCATAGGCCTGTAGGGTCGCCAGCACGACGGTGCCGTAGCGGGTGTATTGGTTGATCTTCTTGCGGCCCTGATCACCCTCTTTTTTCAGTTGTTCCAGCGCTGGCACCATGGAGGTCAGCAGCTGCACAATGATCGAGGCAGAGATATAGGGCATGATCCCCAGAGCAAAAATCCCCATGCGGCCCAAGGCGCCGCCGGTGAACATTGTCAGGATACCGCCGATGCCGCTGGCCGCAGATTCCATGAATTCACGCAGTGCGGCGGCGTCGATCCCAGGCACCGGAATATAGGTGCCGAGGCGATAAACGATCAAAAGGCCGATTGTGAACAGGATGCGTTTGCGAAGATCGGTGGCTTTACCAAGCGCGGCCCAGCTTGTGTTGGCCGCCATTTGCTCTGCTGCAGATACCATCTGGATCTCTCTTCAAATGACAACGCCGCCAAGAGCGTTTTCCAGCTCCGGCGGCGTTCTTAGGAAAACTAGAGTGTATGTAAGCGGACCAGCGCCCGCTCACAACCTCTTATTCAGCCGCTGCCGCGGAAGTGACCTTCAGAGAGCCACCCGCTTTTTCAACAGCTTCGATCGCGGACTTGGACGCGCCGGTCACTTCGATGGTGGCTTTGGCGGTGATTTCACCTTTGGCCAACACGCGAATGCCGTCTTTAACGCGGCGTACGAGACCGGAAGCAACCATTGCGTCTTCGGTGATCGCCGCTTTTGCGTCCAGCTTGCCTTCGTCGATGAATTTCTGAATCAGGCCCAGGTTCACAACAGCGAATGCCTTGCGGTTTGGCTTGTTAAAGCCACGCTTTGGCAGACGTTGGTACAGGGGCATTTGGCCACCTTCGTAGCCATTGATCGCAACACCGGAACGGGATTTTTGGCCTTTGATACCACGGCCACCCATTTTACCTTTGCCAGAGCCAGGACCACGGCCAACACGCATGCGTTTCTTGGCGGCACCTGGATTGTCACGGAGTTCGTGCAGTTTCATTTCGCTTCTCCTTGCCGGAACTGACCCCTGAAGCGTAAGCGGGCCAAACACGGCTTTTCTTGATTTGTGATTCTGTGACCCAAAGAGGCCACTGGGGGCGTATAGGCGGAGTCTGATGCAGAATCAAGCGAGGAATCATGGCCCGCACACCCTGGCAGCGCCCGCCTGCAGCGCTGCGCGCCCACTTTAAGAAATTTCGTCGGAAATCCGCGGTCACAGCGTATAATCCCTAACCAACCTAGGAGCGCGCCATGAAATTCCTTTATGTCATTCTGCCACTGGCACTTCCAAACGCGGTCCTCGCCGAAGAGCCCAATATTCAAACGCCTGCGCCCGTTCTTTATCTTGCCGACAACCTCGATGAGCCGGACAAGCTGGGCTATTGCCTTGACACTGTTGGTCGCGGTCAATCAAACCGCGCCCATGTACACTCTTGCAAGCCACGTGGCGGGGATGTGCAGTTTTTCTACGATGACGCCAGCCAGCAAATTCTGTCAGCGACGTTCAGCGGGATCTGCCTAGATATCGCTGACACAGAGTTTGCCTTGGCGCCATGCACAGGATCACAGTCTCAGAAATTCAGCTTTGAAAGCGAGAGTGGCGAAATCCGCCCTGCCGCCGCGCCAAATCTTTGCCTATCAACCTCGGCGGACAGCCGTCAGGCCGGCCCCTATCTGTCCCGGGATTTGATACTGAGCACCTGTGAGGACACCCCAGTTGAACTCAAGCGATGGCGTCAACGCAAGTAGCCCAAAACAAAACGCCCCCCAAACGGGAGGCGCAAAACTTTGGCGTATGATGCTTCGGCTTATTTGCCGTAGACGTGCTCACGCGCGATAGAGGCGATGTCGTAGCGAGAGAACCCCAGATCCGCCAGATCACGGTCGCTCAGCGACGAAAGCTCAAAATAGGTGGTGCGGTAGAGGGCGCGTTTTGCTTGCGCTTCTTTGACATTTGCGATCAGGCCACGAAGGCGATCAGAAATGCCGGTGCCGAAGAATGCTGTGTTTACTGCGGTTGCCATATTGCAAATCCTTTGTGTGTGCCGGGACGAATTTCCCAGCGGTTTAAGTTGTTTTCTCCTCGTGCCTTAGAGATAGGGCATTCCGTTAGCGCCAACAACGGACGTTTCGGCAGTGCCGTTATGCAGTTGCAGCATGCCTGAATGCGCGATCTGCCCGCGTTTTGATCGCATTTGGCGCGCCTTTGGGCGGCCTGGGAACAACAGCCGCCACACAACAAAAAACGCCCCCGAAAATCGGGGGCGTTCTTGTAGAAATGAGTAAGTCTGGGACTTAGTCTTTTTCTTCGATGATCTCAACCATGTGTGGGATCTTGTTGATCATGCCACGTACGGAAGGGGTATCTTCCAGTTCACGGGTTTTGTGCATCTTGTTCAGACCCAGACCGATCAGAGTCGCGCGCTGATCTTGTGGGCGACGGATCGGGGAACCGATCTGCTTCACAACGATAGTTTTAGCCATGATTCAGTCTCCTTATGCGTCTGCGTCTGCAGGTGCAGCAGCAGGTGCTTCGTCCTTGCGCAGGATGTCAGCAACTTTTTTGCCACGACGTGCGGCCACCTGACGTGGGCTGGACTCTTTGGTCAGGCCGTTCAGGGTAGCGCGGATCATGTTGTAAGGGTTCTGAGAACCGATGGACTTGGAAACCACGTCCTTCACGCCCAGCATCTCAAATACCGCACGCATTGGACCACCTGCGATGATACCGGTACCTTCAGGTGCGGTACGCATCACAACTTTGCCTGCGCCGTGACGGCCGTTGACATCGTGGTGCAGAGTGCGGCCTTCGCGCAGAGGTACGCGAACCATCTGACGCTTGGCTTGTTCTGTCGCCTTGCGGATCGCCTCAGGGACTTCTTTCGCTTTCCCTTTGCCGAAGCCAACGCGGCCTTTCTGGTCGCCGACGACAACCAGAGCAGCGAAGCCAAAGCGCTTACCACCTTTTACGGTTTTAGATACGCGGTTGATCGCAACCAAGCGATCCGCGAATTCTGGTGTTTCGTCTTCGCGGTTGCGACCGCGGCCACGACGATTTTCACGTTCTGCCATTTGGCATTCCTTTATGTTCTGGCGCTTGGCGCCTATTGTCCAATCCTGGTGGGCCAAATGGCCCCCGGATCATCGGGGCCCGCAAACGCAGACCCTCACGTTGATAAAGCGCCCCCCGGCTTGGCCAGGGGGCACCAAAATCAGACTTTCAGGCCACCTTCACGCGCAGCGTCGGCCAGAGCCTTCACTTTGCCGTGGAAGAGGCGACCGCCGCGATCGAAATACGCTTCGGTGTGACCAGCTTTGACTGCGCGCTCGGCAATTGCCGCGCCCACTTTCGTTGCCGCTTCGATGTTGTTCTTGCCAACAACGCCCAGATCCTTTTCCAGAGAGGAAGCGGAGACCAGGGTCACGCCATTTACGTCGTCGATCAGCTGCGCGCTGATGTTTTTGTTCGAGCGGTTCACGGACAAGCGAAGCTTGCCAACGTTGACCTTGCGAAGTTTGTTCCGGACGCGCAGGCGGCGCTTGAGGAACAGTTCCCGTGTGCTGTTTGCCATTTGTCTGGTCCTTACTTCTTCTTACCTTCCTTGCGGAAGATATACTCGTCTTTGTATTTGATGCCCTTGCCTTTGTAAGGCTCTGGTTTACGCCATTCGCGGATGTTTGCCGCGACTTGACCAACCAGTTGTGCATCGGTGCCTTCGATGATGATTTCAGTTGGCTTTGGTGCAGTGACCGTTACGCCTTCTGGAACCTCAAAGTTCACCTCGTGGGACAGACCCAGAGACAGCTTCAGGACTTTGCCCTGCATCTGTGCACGATAACCAACACCAACGATCTCCAGCTCTTTTTTGAAGCCTTCGGTCACGCCGGTTACAAGGTTCTGCACAACAGTGCGGGACATGCCCCACTGCTGACGCGCGCGCTTGGATTTGCCACGTGGGGTGATGGTGACAACATTGTCTTCAACAGACAGGGTCACATCATCGGTTGCGGTGAAGCTGTGGGTCGCTTTTGGGCCCTTCACTTCGATGGTCTGGCCGGAGACAGAGGCAGTTACGCCGCTGGGCAGCTCGACCGGTTTTTTACCAATACGAGACATAGTCAGCTCTCCTTAGAAGACTGTGCAGAGCACTTCGCCACCAACGTTGTTGGCACGAGCGTTCGCATCCGACATCACACCTTTTGGGGTGGAGACAATCGACACACCCAGGCCCTGACGGACAACAGGAATGTCATTGACGCCCATGTAAACGCGACGGCCAGGTTTGGAAACCCGCTTCACTTCACGAATAACAGGGGTGCCTTCGAAATATTTCAGGCTGATTTCAAGAGCCGCGTGGCCGTTGACATCAGTGGTCTTTTCGTAGCCGCGGATGTAGCCTTCGTCAGCCAGTACATCCAGGACCCAGCCGCGCAGCTTAGACGCAGGCGAAGACACTGTGGACTTGCCGCGCAGTTGGCCGTTGCGGATGCGTGTCAGCATATCACCGATAGGATCGTTCATTCTTTAACCCTCCTTACCAGCTCGACTTAACCATGCCTGGGATCTGGCCTTTGGAGCCAAGTTCCCGCAGCGCAATACGGCTCATCTTCAGCTTACGGTAGTAAGCGTGAGGACGACCGGTCAGCTGACAACGGTTGTGCAGACGTGTGGCCGAGCTGTTGCGCGGCAGTTTGGCAAGCTTCAGGCGCGCTTTGAAACGCTCTTCCATCGACTTGCTTTCGTCGTTTGCGATTTCTTTCAGCTCGGCACGTTTGGCAGCGTATTTAGCAACCAGGCGCTCGCGCTTCTTTTCGCGTTCGATCATAGATTTTTTAGCCATGATATCCTCTCCCGCGCTTAAGCGTTGAATGGCATGTTGAAAGCTTTCAACAGGCTCTTGGCTTCGGCGTCGGTGTTTGCGGTGGTTGCAATCACGATGTCCATACCCCAGTTCTCGTCAACTTTGTCGAAGTCGATTTCTGGGAAAACGATGTGCTCTTTCAGACCGGTGGCAAAGTTGCCGCGGCCATCAAAGCTCGGCTTCACGCCGCGGAAGTCACGAATACGTGGCATCGCTACGGTGATCAGACGATCGAGGAATTCGTACATGCGGTCGCCGCGCAGAGTCACCTTTGCGCCCATTGGCATGCCTTCGCGAACGCGGAAGCCAGCAATGGAGTTTTTCGCAGTGGTGGTCAGTGCTTTTTGACCGGCAATCAAAGTCAGGTCTGCTTGCGCGGACTTGGCTTTCTTGCTGTCTTTTACAGCCGCACGACCGCAACCGATGTTCAGAACGATTTTTTCGAGTGCAGGGATCTGCATGTCGTTCTTATAGCCAAACTCTTCTTTCAGAGCGGCACGGATGCTGTCTTTGTACAGCGCCTTCAGACGTGGGGTGTAATCAGTGTTATCAAGCATCGATCACATCTCCTGTGGTCTTTGCGAAGCGTACTTTTTTGTCGCCTTCAACTTTGAAGCCAACGCGTGTTGCTTTGCCGTTTGCATCCAGGAATGCCAGGTTGCTCAGCTGGATCGGCATAGCCTGAGGCACGCGACCACCCTGAGATGTCTGGGATTGCTTGGTGTGGCGGATGGCCATGTTGACGCCTTCCACAACAGCCTTGCCCGCTTTTGGGTCAACGGAGGTGATCACACCTTCTTTGCCCTTGTCCTTGCCGGCAAGCACGACGACCTTGTCGCCTTTTTTCAACTTAGCAGCCATCTTACAGCACCTCCGGGGCGAGCGAGATGATTTTCATGAAGTTCTTGGCACGCAGTTCGCGCACAACTGGCCCGAAGATACGGGTCCCGACCGGCTCACCTGCGTTGTTCAGGATCACGGCCGCGTTGCGGTCAAAGCGAATGGCTGTGCCGTCTTCACGGCGAACTTCTTTGGCGGTGCGAACAACAACGGCCTTGCGGACGTCGCCTTTTTTCACACGACCACGTGGAATGGCTTCTTTAACCGATACGACGATGATGTCGCCGACGGATGCGTACTTACGCTTAGAGCCACCCAGAACCTTGATGCACTGAACTCGGCGCGCGCCAGAGTTGTCAGCAACATCCAGGTTTGTTTGCATCTGGATCATTTGGTTTCTCCCGACCTTTGGGAACTGACGATGCGTGTCAGCTATGTTCCCAGGGTTTCGACTTTGTTAAGTCGTCCGGGAAGCTTGAACTTAAGCTTCCAGAACTTCCCAACGTTTCGTTTTCGACTTTGGTGCGCACTCAATGATTTTGACTTTGTCACCAACGTTGAAAGCGTTCTTTTCATCGTGAGCCCGGTATTTCTTGGACTTACGGATGGTTTTCTTCAGAACAGGGTGCGTGAAACGACGTTCAACGGAAACGGTTACTGTTTGCTCGTTTGCGTTGCTGGTCACGACGCCATTAAGAATACGTTTAGGCATGTCTCAAAGCTCCTTATTCTGCAGCTTGTGCGGCTTTTTCGTTCAGGATGGTTTTTACACGTGCAGCGTTGCGGCGAGCCGCTTTGATGCCTGCAGTGTTTTCCAGCTGACCGGTGGCCTGTTGAAAGCGCAGATTGAAGCTTTCTTTTTTCAGGTTTGCGAGTTCGTCGCGGAGCTCTTCCGCGGACTTCTCACGAAGTTCATTGGCGTTCATGCGCCTCTTCCTTTCTCAAAACACCAGAAGGCCCCTGACAGTATGTTTAGGGTCACCTTAAACCTGGTGGATCAATGACAAACACACGAATCCCGTTAACGGGAATCCGCGAGATGCGCCTCTATAGGGGGGCATCCCCCACGGGGCAAGGGAAAAACCCGGATATGTCAATTTTTTCTGGGTATTTTATGGGGTTTGCAGGGGTGCCGGCCCTCGCCAAGAAGCGCGCGCTGCGCTAAAGGGACGTCATGCCAGATATCAGCTCTCTCTTTGTGACCCGCCTTTATCGTGCCGCGCTTGCCGACTTCGGTCCTGCCATCGACGGTGCCGAATTGGAAACCTCTTGCCGCGTCATTGCCGATGATGACGACGCGGGCCACGCATGGTGCGAAGAAAACGCCTATCCGGGTTACACCAGCTATGCCTCTCTCACCGATCTGCCCTGGCGGTTTCCGATCTTTGCCGATCTGGTCAAAGTGCTGGACCAGCATGTGATGGCGTTTGCCAAGGATCTGGAATTTGACCTTGGCGAGGGTAAGTTGGTGCTGGAAGACCTCTGGATCAATGTCTTGCCCGAGGGCGGCTCCCACGGCTCGCACATCCATCCCCATTCGGTGATTTCCGGCACCACCTATGTGGCCATGCCCGAAGGGACCAGCGCGCTCAAGCTGGAAGACCCGCGCCATGCGATGATGATGAATGCCCCTGCCCGCCTGAAGACCGCGCGCGAGGAAATGCGCAATTTCATCTACGTGGCCCCAAAAGTCGGCGATGTCCTCTTGTGGGAAAGCTGGCTGCGCCATGAGGTGCCGATGAATATGGCCGAGGAAGAACGCATCTCGGTCAGCTTCAACTATAAGTGGGTGGACTAACCGCTGCGGCGCGGGGTTCGTCCCCTTGCAGCGCCGCTGACGCCGCTTGAGCCGGAATAAGCGTCCCAGCCCTGCCAATTCGGCCAATGCAAAATCAATGATTTTGCAGCGCCCGAACCGCCCCCACGGGGCGGGCGCTTCGCTTGCGCCCCTCGGTTCGGTCGCTGGACCAATCCAACACAAAAAAACCCCCGCCGCTTTCGCGCCGGGGGCCAATCTTTCGTAGGCCGGGCTTCAGCCCGGCACGACCTTACCAGTCTTCGCGTGCCACTACGCGGGTTTTCACCGGCAGTTTCATCGCGGCCAGACGCAGCGCTTCACGTGCGACATCTTCGGATACACCGTCGATTTCGAACATCACGCGACCAGGCTTCACTTTGCAGGCCCAATAGTCCACGGACCCTTTACCTTTACCCATACGTACTTCGACGGGCTTAGAGGTCACAGGCAGATCCGGGAAAATGCGGATCCAAACGCGGCCCTGACGTTTCATGTGGCGGGTCATCGCACGACGAGCCGCCTCAATCTGACGTGCAGTCACACGCTCTGGCTGCAGAGATTTCAGACCAAAGGAGCCAAAGTTCAGGTCAGACCCGCCCTTTGCATCGCCTTTGATCCGGCCTTTGTGGGCCTTACGGAATTTTGTACGCTTTGGTTGAAGCATCTTTCAGTTCTCCCTTAGCGACGACCGCCGGCACCGCGTGGTGCTGGGCCATCTTGGACTTCCTGCGAACGGCGATCGCGCGCCGCTGGATCGTGTTCCATGATCTCGCCTTTGAAGATCCAAACCTTGATCCCGATGATGCCATAGGCGGTCATCGCTTCGGAATGTGCATAGTCGATGTCGGCGCGCAGGGTGTGCAGAGGCACACGACCTTCGCGGTACCATTCAGTCCGTGCAATCTCGGCACCGCCCAGACGGCCAGCGACGTTCACACGGATACCCAGGGCACCCATACGCATGGCGTTCTGCACGGCACGCTTCATTGCGCGACGGAAGGACACACGGCGTTCCAGCTGCTGCGCGATGGACTCGCCAACCAGCTGAGCGTCGAGCTCTGGCTTACGCACTTCAACGATGTTCAGGTGCAGTTCAGAGTCGGTCATCGCGGCCAGCTTCTTGCGCAGCACTTCGATGTCTGCACCTTTCTTGCCGATGATAACGCCTGGACGTGCGGTGTGGATCGTCACGCGGCACTTTTTGTGCGGACGTTCAATGATCACACGAGCAACACCAGCTTGCTTGCACTCTTCCTTGATGAATTCACGGATCTTGATGTCCTCAAGCAGAAGATCACCATAGTCCTTGGTGTCCGCGTACCAGCGGCTGTCCCAAGTCCGGTTGATCTGCAGGCGCATGCCGATCGGATTGACTTTATGTCCCATTAGGCTTGCTCCTCTACTTGACGCACCTTGATGGTGATCTCAGCAAATGGCTTGATGATCTTGCCAAAACGACCACGTGCACGAGGACGGCCGCGTTTCATTGTCAGGTTCTTACCTACGTAAGCTTCTGCAACGATCAGCTCGTCCACATCCAGGTTGTGGTTGTTTTCAGCATTGGCGATGGCGGACTGAAGGCATTTCTTCACGTCTTGCGCGACACGCTTGTTGGAGAAAGTCAGGTCGGTCAGCGCCTTCTCAACTTTCTTGCCGCGGATCATGCCAGCAACCAGGTTCAGTTTTTGCGGGGAAGTACGGAGCATGCGCAGTTTTGCCATTGCTTCGTTATCTGCCACGCGGCGGGGGTTCTTTGCCTTGCCCATGACTTACTTCCGTTTCGCTTTTTTGTCTGCAGCGTGACCGTAATAGGTCCGAGTTGGTGAATACTCACCGAACTTCTGACCGATCATGTCTTCTGTGACGTTGACAGGAACGTGTTTCTGACCGTTGTACACACCAAATGTCAGACCTACGAACTGAGGCAGAATGGTGGAACGACGCGACCAGATCTTGATAACTTCGTTGCGACCGCTTTCACGTGTAGCTTCGGCCTTTTTAAGGACGTAGCTATCGACAAAAGGGCCTTTCCATACAGAGCGAGACATATATTAACGCCCCTTCTTCTTGGCGTGGCGCGAGCGCAGGATGAGCTTTTGCGACGCTTTGTTCTTGTTGCGGGTGCGCTTACCTTTGGTTGGCTTACCCCACGGCGTAACCGGGTGACGACCACCAGAGGTCCGGCCTTCACCACCACCATGGGGGTGGTCAACCGGGTTCATAACAACACCACGAACGGACGGACGGATGCCCTTGTGGCGCATGCGGCCCGCTTTACCGTAGTTCTGGTTGGAGTTGTCAGGGTTGGACACGGCACCAACGGTGGCCATGCATTCCTGACGGACCAGGCGCAGTTCACCCGAGGACAGGCGGATCTGAGCGTAGCCACCATCACGACCGACGAACTGAGCATATGTACCAGCGGCACGTGCGATTTGACCGCCCTTGCCTGGCTTCAGTTCGATATTGTGGATGATGGTACCGATCGGCATGCCAGAGAACGGCATAGCGTTGCCTGGCTTGATGTCGGCCTTGGCCGATGCCACAACCTGATCGCCAACAGCCAAACGCTGTGGGGCCAGAATGTAGGCTTGTTCGCCATCTTCATATTTGATCAGAGCGATGAACGCGGTACGGTTCGGGTCATATTCGATCCGCTCTACGGTTGCCGCGACATCAAATTTCGTACGTTTGAAGTCAACGATCCGGTACAGACGCTTTGCGCCACCGCCACGACGACGAGAAGTGATCCGTCCGGTGTTGTTCCGGCCGCCCGATTTAGTCAAACCCTCAGTGAGAGACTTGACTGGACGTCCTTTCCAAAGCTCCGAACGGTCGATCAGAACCAGCCCGCGCTGGCCCGGCGTCGTCGGTTTATACGACTTGAGTGCCATGTTTACTGTCTTCCGTTTAGCAATGCGGCCCGCCCTTATTACGTGACGATCCCGCGATGAAAGCCCCCCACCTTGGAAAAAATGGGTGACCGTATGAAGGGCCCCGAAGGTCCCGGTAACAATAACAATCAGCCCCAGAACGAATCTGAGGCTGAGAGCGATGGCTGCGTTTAACAGGGATGGGGATAGGTGGCAATGGGGGAGACCGCAAGAGTTAAC
Organism: Cognatishimia sp. SS12; assembly: GCF_028369055.1. Lineage (GTDB taxonomy): Bacteria > Pseudomonadota > Alphaproteobacteria > Rhodobacterales > Rhodobacteraceae > Cognatishimia. The sequence goes on from NZ_JAQNCZ010000003.1 coordinate 337,809, forward strand.
TCATAGCTGCAAGTCATTTTGAGTTGAACACTACCGAGACCGACCAATATGCTGAACGGAACGTACTAACCAGATAATTAAAAAGATACATTTCATATGGCATATCCTACTCCACCGAACAGCAAGTCATCAGTGCGGCGAGCTGGCCAAAAGATCGCAGCCGGGAAGGCAACCAATGATGACATAAATTTAGTCGACCAATGGCGAGCATCGCACGGCTACGTCATTAACACCTTTCAAATCTGGCTGAAAAGGCATTTTGCCAAACAAGGTCATTCAGTTGAATTTGCGCAAAGGCTAAAACGGCGAAATACGGTGATAGGAAAGCTCAAACGTCAAGATGCAGACGGAAACTTCTTAATAAAAGATGTCGCTTCGATGCACGATTTCGCAGGCTGCCGTATGATTTTTGAAAACCTAGATGCTCTTCGTTCATTTCGCAATTTCATGCACTCGAGCAAAGTAATGAGGAATGTTGAACACGAGCTTCGACATGATCCCCAAAAATATGACTACATCGAAAAGCCAAAGTTCACAGGCTACCGAGGAATCCATGATGTTTACAAACACTTTCCAAGAGGCTCAACCCGAGGCGAAGACAAGAAACCATGGGACGGGCTCCTTGTAGAAATTCAATACAGAACTCGGGCGCAACACGCTTGGGCAACAGCGGTTGAAATCTCGGATCTCTTAGACGGAGAGCAAACAAAATTTGAGTTAAATCAATCTGATCGAGGTCGCTTTTTCGCATTAGCCAGCGAAATCATTGCTCGAAGTCATGAGAACATCGCACGAGCCTTTCCTGCACAGTCATTGGAACAGTTGCGAGACGAGTTGCAATCGCTGGAAAATAAATTGGGCATACTAGGTAGGTTGAAGGTTCTAAAACAATTTGAAAGTGCTGATCGGCTGAGAAGGCACAACGTACTTAACATTTACCGTGACGAAAATGGCGAGCCTTGCTTGGAAGTTCTACCGTTTTCGTCGGCCACACAAGCTATCGATAAATCTTCTGAGCTTGAGAAAGAAGAAACTAGCATCAACGCAGTTTATGTGCGCTCGGATAATCCCAATCAACTCCGATCAGCCTACCGAAACTACTTCTATGACCCAATTGACTTTGTTCAGATCATTCAAAAAGCTGGCGAAGTTAAGTCCGGTTAGTCGTCGACTGGAAGCCGTCCCGCGGGGTCCGCTGCTCTGGTACAATCGGCCAGTTTATCCCTCCAATATCCGTAGCCTTTCACAGGATCGCGCAATAGAAATAAATGTCGCCGGCGGTACGCCGGGCAGCCCCCGACCGCCCCCATGGGCGGGGGCTTCACCCCCACCCGCGGTCGGGAGCAGCCCTTTGGGGGCGACATGAAAGCCTGTGGCCTCGTCCCGCGCCCGTCATGACGAAACCGCCCGATACCGCGAAACGGTAGGCCGGGCTGAAGCCCGGCCTACGCATCTCTTTCTGGCGTCGCTTCACACCAGCCGCAGTTTCCGCATCACTTTCTCTGCAAAGCCATGCACCACAGGCGGGGTGTATTTGCGCATTTTGTGCAGGCGGTGCTCTTTGCTTTCGGCAACATCGCCCATGCCCGGACGCACCCGGAACAGGGTAGAATGGGCGACGTGGCTGTCGCTCCACGTGGCCGTATAGTAATAAAGCGCGATGGACAGGCGCGGCTGGCCGTCGGGGTGGTTCACCGGCTCCGGGTTGCCATGCATGCTGGTGGAGCTGGTGGAAAAACAGCAAAAGCGGTTCATGACCGGCGGGAACGCCGCGATCTTTTCCTGCATGTCATCGGTCCAGACTTCAAAGCTGCCGCCATAATCGGCCTGCCAATCCGGGTTCAGATAGATGAGAACATTTAGGCGCCGCTCAAGGTTCATCTGTTTGTGGTGGTTGAAATCCGCGTGAATCCCCAGATAGCCGCCGTTGTTGGTGCGGTGAATGCCCGCGCCGTGGTAATAGGGATCGGGGATCAGCCCATCGATGCCGGTCATCTCTTCGAGAAAACGAATGAAGGATTTGGAGTTCAGCGCCTGAAACACGGCCCGTGAATACAGCGGCAGGAAATAATCAATTCAGATGTAGTGATAGGGCGTGCCGGACTGATAGTCTGCGGCATAGCGCGCGCCGATCTCTGCGGCCTCTTTGGCATCCAGAAATAACGTCCCCGGATCAAGCGTATAGACGCAGCCCGCCTGTGTGTCCTCTGCGGATGTCGCCAAATCTTCTGCCACGGCCAGCCCTCAATTTATGAAATCATTCTGCGGCGCATCATGCCGGGCGCAGTCTGCCGGGTCAACACGCGGCGCACCAAAGCAAAAGCCCCGGAGAGGTCTCTCCGGGGCTTTGCAATAGCTTGGCAAAAAGCAGATCTTAGAGTCCGGTGGACACGTCGATTGTGTTGCCCTCTTCGAGGGTCACATATGCTTTTTTCACGTCCTTGCGTTTACCCATGGTACCACGGAAACGCTTGGTCTTGCCTTTGGTGATCGTGGTGTTGACCGCTTTGACCTTCACACCAAACAGGGCCTCAACGGCCTCTTTGATCTGAGGTTTGTTGCTGTCGATGGACACTTCGAACACAACCGCACCGTTTTCGGATGCCATGGTTGCCTTCTCGGTGATCACCGGCTTGCGGATCACATCGTAATGTTCAGCCTTCGCGCTCATTTCAGTCGAGCCTCCAGTGCTTCGATACCTGCTTTGGTGATCACCAGAGTGTCACGCTTCAGAATATCATAAACGTTTGCGCCCATCGTTGGCAGGATGTCCAGACCTTCGATGTTGCGCGCTGCTTTCAGGAAGCCTTCGTTGACCGATGCACCGTCGATGACCAGCGCGCGTTTCCAGCCCAGGTTTTTCACCTGTTTGGCCAGAGCAGCGGTTTTGCCTTCGGCTTCTGCATTTTCGATCACAACCAGCTCACCTGCTTTCGCCTTGGCGGAAAGCGCATGGCGCAGACCCAGCTTGCGGAACTTCTTTGGCAGTTCGTGGCCGTGGCTGCGCACAACCGGACCTTTGTAGATACCACCACCGCGGAAGATCGGCGCGTTACGGTCGCCGTGGCGTGCGCCACCGGTGCCTTTTTGGCGATAGATCTTCTTGGTCGAGTAAGAAGTTTCAGAGCGGGTTTTCACCTTGTGGGTGCCAGCCTGCGCGTTGTTACGCTGCCAGCGCACAACACGGTGCAGGATGTCTGCACGTGGTTCCAGACCGAACAGATCTTCGGACAGGTCCACAGAGCCGGCCTTGCCGCCGTCGAGTTTGATCACGTCAAGTTTCATGCTTCACCACCTTCCGCAGGTGCTTCTTCAGCCGGAGCTTCGGTTGCGGCGGATTTCAGAGCAGCTGGGAACGGAACGTTCTCAGGCAGTTTCTTTTTCACGGCGTCTTTGACAGTCACCCAGCCACCTTTGGAGCCAGGAACGGCACCTTTGATGAAGACCAGGCCACGCTCGGCGTCGGTTTTCACAACTTCGAGGTTCTGCGTTGTCACGCGCACAGCACCCATGTGACCGGCCATCTTCTTACCTTTGAAGACGCGACCAGGGTTTTGACACTGACCTGTCGAACCGTGGGAACGGTGAGAGATCGAAACACCGTGCGACGCGCGCAGACCGCCAAAGTTGTGGCGCTTCATCGCACCGGCAAAACCTTTACCGATCGATGTGCCCGCAACGTCAACCTTCTGACCTTCAACAAAGTGCTCGGCAGAGATTTCTGCGCCCACTTCGATCAGGTTGGCTTCGTCAACGCGGAATTCCGCAACCTTGCGCTTAGGCGCAACGTTTGCTGCCGCAAAGTGACCGCGCATCGCTTGGGATGTGCGCTTTGCTTTGGCTGCACCGGCACCCAGCTGAACCGCTGTGTAACCGTCTTTTTCAGATGTACGCTGCGCAACAACCTGCAGCTCATCAAGGTGAAGTACGGTCACAGGGATCTGCTTGCCGTCTTCCATGAACAAGCGGGTCATGCCCACTTTTTTCGCGATAATACCAGAACGCATGTCAGAGCTCCTTAAACTGAGATCTGAACGTCAACGCCAGCCGCCAGGTCGAGCTTCATCAGCGCGTCCACGGTCTGTGGGGTTGGGTTAACGATGTCGAGCAGACGCTTGTGCGTACGGATTTCGAACTGGTCACGAGATTTCTTGTCAACGTGTGGACCACGCAGAACGGTGAACTTCTCGATTTTGTTTGGCATTGGGATCGGGCCACGCACGTCAGCGCCGGTGCGCTTTGCAGTGTTGACGATTTCCTGTGTGCTGGCGTCCAGTACACGGTAATCGAATGCCTTCAGCCGAATGCGGATGTTTTGACTTTGCATTTCGTCAGCCTTTTTTGGCGTCAGAGTTGAGAGGAGGATGTGCGACCACCGCAAACCCTCTTCGAACCCAAAAGGCGGGAATCACCCCGCCTTGATGTTCTGTAAGAGAACTCGCGCCGTATACGGGCTGAAACCCCTTGTGGCAAGGGGTTTTTATGAAGGGTTGCAGGCCGGGCAGCGCCCGACCTCGGGTGGGCATCGAGATGTTCTCGTGGGGCAGTTCATCTATCGGCTTTTGATCGAACGATGCGTATGGCGGAACATAGCGTAAGCGCCCTTCCCTCGGTTCGTGCCGCGACGCAACATCCTGTGCATTACGACCGCCCAGCCCGGAGCGCCCCCAACGAAAAAGGCCGCCCCGTGGGACGGCCTTTCTAATTTCTGTCGCTGATGGCTTTCGGGAGCTTTTGCTCAGCTGAGCTGCTCAAAAGCCCCTACCGCCTGATCGTGTTTGAGCCCTTACGGGCTCAAGCCACAATCTTACTCAGTGATCTTGGAAACAACACCGGAACCAACGGTGCGGCCACCTTCGCGGATCGCGAAGCGCAGGCCTTGCTCCATCGCGATAGGCGCGATCAGCTCAACGTCGAATTTCAGGTTGTCGCCCGGCATCACCATTTCGGTGCCCGCTGGCAGGTTCACTGTGCCGGTCACGTCAGTGGTCCGGAAGTAGAACTGTGGACGGTAGTTCGCAAAGAACGGGGTGTGACGACCGCCTTCTTCCTTGGTCAGAATGTAGGCTTCCGCTTCGAACTTGGTGTGTGGGTTCACGGAACCTGGCTTACACAGAACCTGACCACGCTCAACGCCTTCACGGTCAACGCCGCGCAGCAGCGCGCCGATGTTGTCGCCCGCTTCACCGCGATCCAGCAGTTTGCGGAACATTTCAACACCAGTACAGGTGGTTTTCTGAGTGTCTTTGATGCCGACGATTTCAATTTCGTCGCCCACGTTGATCACGCCACGCTCAACACGGCCGGTCACAACAGTACCGCGGCCAGAGATCGAGAACACGTCTTCGATTGGCATCAGGAACGGCTCGTCAACCGCGCGTGGTGGCTGTGGGATATACTCGTCAACCGCTGCCATCAGCTCAGAGATTTTCTCTTTACCGATGTTGTCGTCGCGATCTTCCAGCGCCGCCAGAGCGGAGCCAGCAATCACAGGGATGTCGTCGCCTGGGTATTCATACTCAGACAGCAGCTCGCGGATTTCCATTTCAACCAGCTCGAGCAGCTCTTCGTCGTCAACCTGGTCAACTTTGTTCATGAAAACAACCATCGCAGGGATGCCAACCTGGCGGCCCAGCAGGATGTGCTCGCGGGTCTGTGGCATTGGGCCGTCAGCTGCGTTCACAACCAGGATCGCGCCGTCCATCTGAGCGGCACCAGTGATCATGTTTTTCACGTAGTCCGCGTGACCTGGGCAGTCAACGTGCGCGTAGTGACGTGCGTCGGTTTCATATTCAACGTGCGCGGTGGAGATGGTGATGCCGCGCGCTTTTTCTTCGGGCGCACCGTCGATCTCGTCATACGCTTTGAAGTCACCAAATTGCTTGGTGATCGCTGCGGTCAGCGTGGTTTTACCGTGGTCAACGTGGCCGATTGTGCCGATGTTGCAGTGCGGTTTGGAACGTTCAAACTTTTCCTTAGCCATGATGGCCTCCTATTTGGGGATGCCGGGCAGACGCCCGGCCTACGGGTTATGGGTAGGGCGGACCGAAGCCCGCCGCCCCCGTTAAGCGAATTTTGCCTGGATCTCGTCCGAGATGTTCTGCGGAACTGGATCGTAGTGGTCAAACTGCATCGTGAACTGCGCGCGGCCCGAAGACATGGAACGCAGGGTGTTGATGTAGCCGAACATGTTGGCCAGTGGCACAAATGCGTCAATCGCAACCGCGTTGCCGCGTGGCTCCTGACCAGACACCTGACCACGACGGGAGGTGAGATCGCCGATGATGCCGCCGGTGTATTCTTCCGGGGTGATCACCTCAACCTTCATCATAGGCTCCAGCAGTTTGGCCCCTGCCAGTCGCATACCTTCGCGCATCGCCATACGACCAGCGATTTCGAAGGCCAGGACGGAGGAGTCAACGTCGTGGAACTTACCGTCGATCAGAGCAACTTTGAAGTCGATCACAGGGAAGCCTGCGAGCGGACCGCTGTCCATAACGGACTGGATGCCCTTTTCAACACCTGGGATGTATTCCTTAGGAACAGCACCACCAACGATGCGGGACTCAAAGGAGTACCCTTCGCCTGGCTCAGTTGGGGTAATGATGAGTTTGACCTCAGCATACTGACCGGAACCACCCGACTGTTTCTTGTGGGTATAGGTGTGCTCGACTTCGTGGCCGATGGTTTCACGGTAGGCCACCTGTGGCGCACCGATGTTTGCCTCAACCTTGAACTCGCGCTTCAGACGATCCACCAGGATGTCCAAGTGAAGTTCGCCCATGCCTTTCATGATGGTCTGACCGGATTCCAGGTCAGTTTCCACGCGGAAGGATGGATCTTCTGCCGCCAGACGCTGCAGACCCTGAGACATTTTCTCTTGGTCGTTTTTGGTCTTTGGCTCAACCGCGATCTCGATCACCGGATCTGGGAAGGTCATGGTTTCCAGAACCACAGGATCGTTGACAGCGCAGAGCGTGTCACCGGTTGTGGTGTCTTTCAGACCGGCCAGCGCGATGATGTCACCTGCGAATGCTTCGGTGATTTCTTCACGGTTGTTGGAGTGCATCATCATCATACGACCGATGCGCTCTTTCTTGCCTTTGGTGGAGTTCAGCAGCGTATCACCCTTGTTCAGAACACCGGAGTAGATACGTGTGAAGGTCAGCGAGCCAACAAATGGGTCGTTCATGATTTTGAACGCCAGACCAGAGAAGGCCATTTCGTCATCCGCGCGGCGCGCGATATCCCGAACTTCTTCTTCGTCGCCTGGTTTGAAGCCCATGTAATCAACAACGTCCAGTGGGGACGGCAGATAGTCGATCACAGCGTTGAGCAGCGGCTGAACACCTTTGTTTTTGAACGCAGAACCACCCAGAACAGGCACGAACGCCATTTCCAGTGTCCCTTTGCGCAGCAGTTTGCGCAGGGTTGGAACGTCAGGCTCTTCGCCTTCCAGATAGGCTTCCATCGCGTCGTCGTCCATTTCGACGGCCGCTTCGATCATCTTGCCGCGCCATTCGTCCGCCATGTCTTTCAACTCTGGACGAATTTCGCGTTTGTCCCAGGATGCGCCCAGGTCTTCGCCTTCGTAGACCCATTCTTGCATGGTCACGAGGTCAACCAGGCCTTCCAGCTCGGTCTCTGCGCCAATTGGGATGCCAACTGGAACAGCCGTTGCACCTGTACGGTCTTCGATCATGTGAACGCAGTTAAAGAAGTCCGCGCCAATCTTGTCCATTTTGTTAACGAACACGATGCGAGGAACTTTATAGCGGTCAGCCTGACGCCAAACAGTTTCGGTCTGAGGTTCAACACCAGCGTTGGCGTCCAGAACACAAACCGCACCATCCAGAACCGCCAAGGAGCGTTCAACTTCAATGGTGAAGTCAACGTGGCCTGGGGTGTCGATGATGTTCAGACGGTGCTTTGGCGTGTCCGCAGTTTGGCCATCTTCGGTGCGTTCCCAGAATGTGGTGGTCGCAGCGGAAGTGATGGTAATACCGCGTTCTTGTTCCTGCTCCATCCAGTCCATGGTGGCCGCACCATCGTGCACCTCACCGATGTTGTGGGATTTACCAGTGTAATACAGGATGCGTTCGGAACAGGTGGTTTTACCTGCATCGATGTGCGCCATGATACCGAAGTTACGGTAATGGTTCAGTGTATATTCGCGTGCCATTGGTCAAATAAGCCTTTTGGAATTACCAGCGATAATGGCTGAATGCTTTGTTCGCATCGGCCATCTTATGAGTATCTTCGCGCTTCTTAACGGCAGTACCGCGAGAGTTCACGGCATCCAGAAGTTCACCCGCCAGGCGTTCTTCCATGGTGTTTTCGTTGCGGTTGCGGGACGCAGCGATCAGCCAGCGGATGGCCAGCGCTTCGCGGCGCTCAGGACGCACCTCAACCGGAACCTGATAGGTTGCACCACCCACACGGCGGGAACGGACTTCCAGGTTTGGTTTGATGTTGTCCAGTGCTTCGTGGAACACTTCGACAGGGGCGCGTTTTACTTTCGCTTCAACGCGATCCAGCGCGTTGTAAACGATTTTTTCTGCGACGGATTTCTTACCATCGATCATGAGGTTGTTCATGAATTTGGACAGAACACGATCACCAAACTTTGCGTCTGGCAGAATTTCGCGTTTTTCAGCAGCGTGACGACGAGACATCTATAAATATCCTTCTTACTTAGGACGCTTCGCGCCGTACTTGGAGCGACGTTGCTTACGGTCTTTAACGCCTTGGGTATCCAGAACACCGCGCAGGATGTGGTAACGGACACCCGGAAGGTCTTTTACACGACCGCCACGGATCAGAACCACGGAGTGTTCCTGAAGGTTGTGGGATTCACCCGGGATGTAAGAGATGACTTCGTAGCCGTTGGTGAGACGAACTTTCGCAACTTTACGCATCGCGGAGTTCGGTTTCTTCGGCGTAGTGGTGTAAACGCGGGTGCACACACCGCGTTTCTGTGGGCACTGCTCCAGGTGCTGCGACTTGGAGCGCTTGATTTTAGGCTGACGCGGTTTGCGAATCAGCTGTTGGATCGTTGGCATAGGGGTTTCCCGTTTCCTAACTCATATCTGCATGGGTTGCCCCATACGCTCATCTTTTTTTCCCGGTATGCGTTGCCACATAGCGAAAAGCCGCAAATGTTCCCATTCCGAGGCGAACATCGCGGTTTGTTTCCAGAGGGTGCGCACTTCAAAACAGCGCGGACCTTAGCCACCAGAATCTTGATTTCGGCGTAAGACGCACTGCGCCCATTGCCGGATGAGCGCGCGTATAAGCGGAGTCGGGAGGGTTGTCAACCGATGGGGGCGCGTGCAGCAGCGCCGCGTCATTGTAAGTTCAACTTAATCAATGGACTTTGCCGGCAAAGCTGGCAAGCCTCCGACCCGCCCCACGGGTGGGGCCTGGCCTTGTTGCTTTTCCCCGGCCCCGCTGACATGTTCAAAAAAAACGGCAGCAACCACAAAGGGCAATCAGATGCAGGCAAGCGATATGCAGGTGATCGGTCTATGCCGCTTTTCCTACCCGGCGCTGGGGGGCTTTCAGGTGGAACATGACAGCATCGAGGACCGGCGCGCGTTCCTCTATGCGCCAGAGCGAATGGAAGAACGCCTGCGCATGTTCGAAACCATCGCCCTGCCCGGTCTCAAAGCGCAGACCGATCAGAATTTCGACTTTCTGATTGTCGTCGGCAGCTGCCTGCCCAAGCCTTATCTAGAGCGGCTGCACGCGATGACCGCAGACATGCCGCAGGCCCGCATCATCGCTGAAGATCCGGCACCGCATCGGCAGATCATGAAAAAGATCATCAACCGCAGCCTCAACCGAAACACCGCGCTGCCCAGCCTGCAGTTTCGCCATGACGATGACGATGCCGTATCGGTCAATTTCGTTGCCCGCCTGCGCGCGGCGGTCGATGACACCGCCAGTCTGGTGGCGAAAAACCCGCTGGTGGGGTTTGATTTCAATCGCGGGTATTCCGCGCGCCCGTCAGCCGAGGGCATGCTGGCCACACCCACGGTGCTGCCCTCGTACGGGGTCGCGCTGGCCATGGCGGTTGCGCAGTTCAAGGCGACCACCATCATGAATTTTGCCCACAGCAAGCTGCATCAATTCATGCCCACAGTCACCTACACCGATGAGGATATGTTTGTGCGCGGGCACAATGGGTTTAATGACTCGCGCCAAGGCAAACGGGTCAAGCCGCTTGAAATGACGCTATTGGATGCCGCGGGCGAAGCGCATTTTGAAAAGACCTTCGCCATCAACTGCGATCAGGTCCGCCGCGCCTTTGCCTGACGGCGCTTGGCGCGCGCCTCGCGGTAAAGCGTGAAGACGCCGGTTGCCACCAGTATCGCTGCGCCCAGCAGCGTGATCGCATCTGGCCAGTCGCCAAAAACCAGATAGCCAAGCACCATCGCCCACAGCAGGCTGGTATAGCGAAATGGCGCGATAAAGCTGATTTCGCCCACCCGCATCACCATGGTAGAAAACAGATAGCCCCCGCCAATGAACACCGCCGCCAGGCAGAGAAAGCCCATTTCGGTTGGTGTCACCGGCCGCCAATTCTGCGTCACAAGGGAAACCATCGACGCGATCAGGGTCACACCAAGCGCAGAGCAGAGCGCCACCATCAGCGAGGGCACCGCACTTGAAATTTTGCGCGCCGAAAGGTCGCGCACCGTGATGCAGGCCACCGCGCCAAGCACATAAAATGTCTCGGTGCGAAAGCCGTCTGGCCCCGGGCGCACGATCAGCAGCATGCCGATAAATCCAATGGCAATCGCCAGAAGCCGTCGCCAGCCCAGCGGCTCGCGGAACAACACCGCCGCCCCCAGCGCAACGGTCAGTGGCAGCACCTGCAGAACCGCTGTGGCATTGGCGATTTCCATGCGCCTCAGGGCGTGGATGAACAGATAGGCCGCCGCTGCTTCGGCAAGGGAGCGGATGAAAACCAACCCCCAGTCGCGGCGCGTTCCGGCAACCCGCAGCGCCCCAATGTAATAAGTCAGCGCGGTGATCAGCAATATGGTCGGCACCCCGCGCAGCACCAGCAGCTGGGACAACGACATATCCCCGGCCATATATTTGATGACGGTGTCGTTGCTGGTGTAGCTGGCCATGGCCGCAATCATCAGCAGCACGCCACGCAAGTTGTCAGAAACAGAAATAGGCATCGTCGCGCCAATCAAAAGAGCAATGCGCCGACCCTAGCCGTTGATGCCCGCTGTGCAAGCCGGAATTGGCGGCGGCAAAAGAAAACCCCCGGTCAAAGCCGGGGGTCATCAAAGCTTCTTTTGGGCGAAGATTACTCTTCGCGGCTTTCTGGAGTTTCCACCAGACCGCTGTCAAAGACATCATCCGCAGACGCGAAACCTTCGGCAGAGGGGGCAGCCAGAGCGGCGGCCTGTTCTGCTTCTTCGCGGCGTGCTTCGATCACAACATTGTCGCGATCCGATGCGATTTTGCGCACAGCTTGGGTTGCGCCACCGGTCCCGGCTGGGATCAGACGGCCCACGATGACGTTCTCTTTCAGGCCAACCAGCTTGTCTTTCTTACCTTGGACAGAGGCCTCGGTGAGAACGCGGGTGGTTTCCTGGAAGGACGCCGCAGAGATGAACGAACGTGTCTGCAGCGACGCCTTGGTGATCCCCAGAAGGATCGGCGCGCCTTGAGCCGGACGTTTGCCACGCGCAAGCGCTTTTTCATTGGCCGCGTCAAACTCTTGTTTGTCGACATGCTCGCCTTTCAGCAGCGTGGTCTCACCAGAGTCAGAGATTTCCCACTTCTGCAGCATCTGACGCACGATAACTTCGATGTGTTTATCGTTAATCTTCACACCCTGCAGACGGTACACGTCCTGAACTTCGTCGATCATGTAGTTTGCCAGCGCTTCGACACCCATAATGGCCAGAATGTCGTGTGGTGCTGGGTTGCCGTCCATGATGTAGTCACCTTTCTGCACGAAGTCGCCTTCTTGTACAGGAATGTGCTTACCCTTCGGCACCATGTATTCGACGGTCTCCAGAGACTCATCGGATGGCTCGATCGAGATACGACGCTTGTTCTTGTAGTCGCGGCCAAAGCGCACGTAACCATCGACTTCGGCGATGATCGCGTGATCTTTCGGACGACGCGCTTCGAACAGTTCCGCAACGCGCGGCAGACCACCGGTGATGTCCTTGGTCTTTGCACCTTCGCGCGGGATACGCGCAACAACGTCACCCGCTTGCAGGTCCTGACCGTCTTCAACCGACAGGATGGCATCCACAGACATTGGGTAATGCACAGGGTTGCCCGCCGCGTTGCGCACTGGTTCACCATCTGCGTCCACCAGAATGATTTCTGGTTTCAGCTCGTTGCCTTTTGGCGCAGAGCGCCAGTCGGATACGATTTTCTGGGTCATGCCAGTGGCTTCGTCGGTTACGTCGCGCACAGCGATACCGGACACGAGGTCCACGTATTTCGCTTTACCGGCTTTCTCGGCGATGATTGGCAGTGTGAATGGGTCCCATTCAAACAGCTTTTCACCGCGCGAAACGGTCGCGCCGTCTTTGACGAACAGCTTGGAACCGTAGCTCAGCTTGTGGGTGACGCGCACGTCGCCATTGCCGTCCACGATTTCGAGCTTCATGTTGCGGCCCATAACCATGGTCTCGCCCTGGGCATTGTCCAGAAGGTTCGGGTTCTCAAAGCGGATCGTGCCTTCCTGGCTTGCTTCCTGGAAGGACTGCTGACCACCCTGCGCAACACCACCAATGTGGAAGGTCCGCATTGTCAGCTGTGTACCAGGTTCACCAATCGACTGCGCCGCGATGATACCAACGGCTTCGCCGGTGTTCACCACAGTACCGCGTGCCAGGTCACGACCATAACACTGGGTACATACGCCTTCTTCGGCTTCACAGGTCAGCGGGCTGCGGATGCGTGCAGAGGCAACACCAGCTTCGTGAACAGAATCGGCCATCAGCTCGTCAATAAGTTGACCCGCGCCAACCAGAACTTCATCCGTACCCGGACGCAGAATGTCATCTGCAGCCACACGGCCCAGAATACGCTCAGCCAGCGTCGCAACCACTTCACCGTCATTGACCGCAGCTTCCGCTGTGATCGCGCGTTCGGTGCCACAATCTTGCAGACGTACGATGCAGTCTTGCGCCACGTCCACCAGACGACGTGTCAGATAACCGGAGTTCGCAGTCTTCAGCGCCGTATCCGACAGACCCTTACGGGCACCGTGGGTGGAGTTGAAGTACTCAAGAACGGTCAGACCTTCTTTAAAGTTCGAGATAACCGGAGTCTCAATGATATCGCCGTTCGGACGGGCCATCAGACCGCGCATCCCGCCCAGCTGTTTCATCTGAGTGACCGAGCCACGCGCACCGGAGTGGGCCATCATGTAAACAGAGTTCGGTTCCATTTCGGCACCGGCCTCATCGGTCTTTGGCGCGGAGATGGTGTTCATCATCGCGTCGGTGACCTTGTCGTTACATTTTGACCAAGCATCGACAACTTTGTTGTACTTTTCGCCCTGAGTGATCAGGCCGTCCATGTACTGCTGTTCAAAGTCTTTTACTTGCTCGCGGGTCTCATCAACCAAAGTCCATTTGGTATCAGGGATAACCATGTCGTCCTTACCGAACGAAATGCCGGCCTTGAACGCTTCTTTGAAGCCCATGGACATGATCTGGTCACAGAAGATCACAGATTCTTTCTGACCGCAGTAACGGTAGACGGTGTCGATCACGTTCTGCACGTCTTTCTTCCGCAGCAGCCGGTTCACCAGATCAAAGGGTGCCTTGGCATTCTGCGGCAGCAGCGCGCCCAGTTTCACACGACCCGGTGTGGTTTCAAACCGCTTCATCACCTCAAGACCGTTCTCGTCGATCTGCGGGATACGCGCCTGAATTTTGGTGTGCAAATGCACCGCGCCGGAATCCAAGGCGTGCTCTACTTCGTCGATCGACGAGAAGACCATGCCTTCGCCTTTCATGCCATCGCGGGCGATGGTCACGTAATAAAGGCCCAAGATCATATCCTGCGACGGAACGATGATCGGCGCACCGTTGGCTGGCGACAGAACGTTGTTTGTCGACATCATCAGAACCCGCGCTTCCAGCTGGGCCTCAAGGCTCAGCGGGACGTGCACGGCCATCTGGTCGCCGTCAAAGTCCGCGTTAAACGCAGAACAGACCAGCGGGTGCAGCTGAATAGCCTTACCTTCGATCAGCGTGGGTTCAAACGCCTGAATGCCCAAACGGTGCAGCGTTGGCGCACGGTTCAGCATAACCGGGTGTTCGCGGATAACCTCATCCAGGATATCCCAAACTTCGGGGCGTTCTTTTTCCACCAGCTTCTTGGCTTGCTTCACAGTGGAAGACAGACCCTTGGCTTCGAGGCGCGAATAGATGAACGGCTTGAACAGCTCCAGCGCCATCTTTTTCGGCAGACCACATTGGTGCAGCTTGAGTTCAGGACCGGTCACAATCACCGAACGACCAGAGAAGTCGACGCGCTTACCCAAAAGGTTTTGACGGAAGCGACCTTGCTTACCCTTCAGCATGTCAGACAGCGATTTCAATGGGCGTTTGTTGGCACCAGTGATCACGCGACCACGACGGCCGTTGTCAAACAGCGCATCCACAGATTCCTGCAGCATCCGCTTTTCGTTACGTACGATGATGTCAGGTGCGCGCAGCTCGATCAGACGCTTCAGACGGTTGTTCCGGTTGATCACGCGGCGATACAGATCGTTGAGATCGGAGGTCGCGAAACGACCACCATCCAGCGGCACCAGCGGGCGCAGCTCTGGTGGGATCACTGGGATCACGGTCAGAACCATCCACTCTGGGCGGTTGCCGGATTCCAAGAAGGATTCGACAACTTTCAGACGCTTGATGATTTTCTTTGGCTTCAACTCACCGGTGGCTTCGGCCAGTTCGGCGCGCAGCGTTTCAGCCTCGGCCTCAAGGTCGATCATCGACAGCATGTCACGGATCGCTTCGGCACCGATATTGGCGGTGAAAGCGTCCATACCATAGGCGTCTTGCGCGTCCATGAACTCTTCTTCGGTCAGCATTTGACCGAATTGCAGATCTGTCAGGCCGGGTTCGATCACCACGTAGTTTTCGAAATACAGCACACGTTCCAGATCACGCAGTGTCATGTCCAGCATCAGGCCGATGCGGCTTGGCAGCGATTTCAGGAACCAGATGTGCGCAACCGGCGCAGCCAGTTCGATGTGGCCCATGCGCTCGCGGCGCACTTTTTGCAGCGTCACTTCGACACCACATTTTTCGCAGACAACGCCGCGATATTTCATGCGCTTATATTTGCCGCAAAGACATTCGTAGTCTTTGATTGGGCCAAAGATACGTGCGCAGAAGAGACCGTCGCGTTCTGGTTTGAACGTACGGTAGTTGATGGTTTCTGGCTTTTTGATTTCGCCATAGGACCACGACAGGATCCGTTCCGGGGACGCCAGGGAGACTTTGATTTCATCAAAGACTTTTGGTGGGGTCAGCGGGTTAAACGGGTTGTTGGTCAGTTCCTGGTTCATTTTGATACCTCAAATTCGTGCGGAAGGGTGGAGGGGAAGAAGGGCCGAGGCCCTTATTCCTCAACCTCCGCATCCAGGAGTTCCATATTCAGGCCGAGACCCCGGACTTCTTTCACCAGAACGTTGAACGATTCTGGGATGCCTGCCTCGAAGTTGTCTTCGCCCTTGACGATGCTTTCGTAGACTTTCGTCCGGCCAGCCACGTCATCCGATTTCACAGTCAGCATTTCCTGCAGGGTGTATGCAGCGCCGTAAGCTTCCAGAGCCCAGACCTCCATCTCACCAAAGCGCTGACCACCGAACTGCGCTTTACCGCCCAATGGCTGCTGAGTAACCAGCGAGTATGGACCAGTCGATCGCGCGTGGATTTTATCGTCCACAAGGTGGTGCAGTTTCAGCAGGTACTTCACACCAACGGTAACAGGACGCGCGAATTGCTCGCCTGTGCGGCCATCAAACAAGATGGACTGACCGCTTGTGGTAAAGCCAGCGCGCATGAGGGCGTCGTTCACGTCGTCCTCTTTCGCGCCATCAAAGACTGGTGTCGCAATCGGAACACCGCGGGTGACATTTGCCGCCGCTGTGACCAGATCGTCCTCTTCCATGCCTGCCAGACCTTCGGCGTAAACCTCAGGACCATAAGCATGTTCCATGGCTTCGCGAACCGGTGTCAGATCGCCTGTGCGGCGGTAGTCTTGCAGAGCATCGTCAATTTTGATGCCCAGACCGCGCGCGGCCCAACCCATATGGGTTTCAAGAATCTGACCAACGTTCATCCGCGATGGAACACCCAGTGGGTTCAGACAGAAATCAACCGGCGTACCGTCTGCGAGGAACGGCATGTCTTCCATTGGGACAACCTTGGAAATAACACCTTTGTTCCCGTGACGACCCGCCATCTTATCGCCCGGCTGCAGCTTACGCTTCACCGCGATAAAGACTTTGACCATCTTCATGACGCCTGGGGGCAGATCATCGCCGCGGCGCACTTTCTCGACTTTGTCCTCAAAGCGCGCATCCAGCGCACGTTTTTGGATTTCGTACTGTTCGTGCAGCGCTTCTACGATCTGTGCATCCTGCTCGTCTTCCAGAGCCAGCTGCCACCATTGACCACGTGTCAGCATCGACAGCAGATCTTCGGTAATTTCGGAGTTCGGGCGAACGCCTTTCGGGCCTTTCACAGCCTTCTTACCCATGATCATGTCACGCAGACGCGCATAGATGTTGCGATCCAGGATCGCCAGCTCGTCGTCACGGTCACGTGCCAGTGCTTCGACTTCTTCACGCTCGATCTGCAGGGCACGTTCGTCTTTTTCAACGCCGTGGCGGTTGAAGACACGTACCTCAACCACAGTCCCGAAATCGCCTGGCTTTACGCGCAGCGATGTATCGCGCACGTCAGAGGCTTTCTCACCAAAGATGGCGCGCAGCAGTTTTTCTTCTGGCGTCATTGGGCTTTCGCCCTTTGGTGTGATCTTGCCGACCAGAATATCACCCGGCTCTACATCCGCACCGATGTAAACGATGCCCGCCTCGTCGAGGTTGCGCAGCGCTTCTTCACCGACGTTTGGAATGTCGCGTGTGATTTCTTCTGGGCCAAGCTTGGTGTCACGTGCGGCGACTTCGAATTCTTCGATGTGCACCGAAGTAAACACGTCGTCACGCGCGATACGCTCAGAGATCAGAATGGAGTCTTCGTAGTTGTAGCCGTTCCAAGGCATAAACGCGACGATCACGTTTTTACCCAAGGACAGTTCGCCCATATCAGTGGACGGGCCATCAGCGATCACTTCGCCTTTGGTAACTGTGTCGCCTACTTTGACCAGCGGACGCTGGTTGATGCAGGTGTTTTGGTTGGAACGCTGGAATTTACGCAGACGATAGATGTCAACGCCGGCATCGCCGAGTTCCAGATCGCTGGTCGCGCGCACAACGATACGCTGCGCATCAACTTGGTCGATGATACCGCCGCGTTTCGCCATGATTGCCGCACCAGAATCGCGCGCAACAACTTCTTCGATACCTGTCCCGACCAGCGGCGCTTCTGCACGCAGCAGAGGCACAGCCTGACGCATCATGTTCGAGCCCATCAGGGCGCGGTTCGCATCGTCGTTTTCAAGGAATGGAATCAGAGAGGCCGCAACCGATACCAACTGTTTTGGCGAAACGTCGATCAGATCGACAGCCGCAACAGAGGCCATGGTGTAGTCGCCCGACTGACGGGTGTTGACCATTTCATTTACGAAACGACCGTCTGCATCCAAATTGGCGTTCGCCTGCGCAACAGTGTGGCGCATTTCTTCGGTTGCCGACAGATAGGTCACATCGTCAGTGACCTGACCATCCACAACCTTGCGATAAGGTGTTTCGATAAAGCCGTATTTGTTCACCCGCGCAAATGTTGCCAGCGAGTTGATCAGACCAATGTTCGGGCCTTCCGGCGTTTCAATTGGACACATGCGGCCATAGTGGGTTGGGTGCACGTCGCGCACCTCAAAGCCGGCACGCTCACGTGTCAGACCACCTGGCCCAAGCGCCGAAAGACGACGTTTGTGCGTCACTTCGGACAGCGGGTTGGTTTGGTCCATGAACTGCGACAGCTGCGAGGAGCCGAAGAATTCACGAACAGCAGCAGCCGCTGGTTTCGCGTTGATCAAATCCTGTGGCATCACAGTGTCGATTTCGACGGAAGACATACGCTCTTTGATCGCGCGCTCCATGCGCAGCAGACCAACGCGGTACTGGTTTTCCATCAGTTCGCCAACAGAGCGCACACGACGGTTGCCGAGGTGGTCGATATCATCCACGTCGCCTTTGCCATCGCGCAGTTCAACCAGCGCTTTGATACAGGCAATGATGTCTTCCTTGCGCAGCGTGCGCTGGGAATCGTCGGCATCCAAAGCAAGGCGCATGTTCATCTTGACGCGACCAACCGCAGACAGGTCGTAACGCTCGGAATCAAAGAACAGCGTGTCAAACAGCGCAGAGGCCGCTTCGACGGTGGGTGGCTCACCCGGACGCATCACGCGATAGATGTCCATCAGCGCGGTTTCGCGGCTCATGTTCTTGTCGGCCGCCATGGTGTTGCGGATGTAGGGGCCAACGTTGATGTTGTCGATATCCAGAACCGGAATCTCGGTCACGCCGGCGTTCACCAGATCCTGCAGCGTGCCGCCGATAACATCACCGTCCTTGTCGTATTCGACAGTCAGCTCATCACCTGCTTCGACATAAATCGCGCCGGTTTCTTCGTTGATGATGTCACGCGCCACAAAACGGCCCACGATCTGATCGTATGGCAGCAGCAGGTCAGTCACCTGCGCTTCGTCGATCAGCTTTTTGACGGCACGTGGGGTGACTTTCTTACCGGCTTCGGCAATGACTTCGCCGGTGCCGGCGTCCACCAGATCAAAGGCAGGACGGGTGCCGCGCACACGCTCTGGGAAGAACTTGGTGACCCAACCTTTGCCCTTCTCAAGCTTGTAATCGACAGTGTCGTAGTAGGCCTCGCAGATGCCTTCCTGGTCCAGACCCAGCGCATACAGCAGGGTGGTCACAGGCAGTTTGCGGCGACGGTCGATACGCGCATAGACGATGTCTTTGGCGTCAAACTCAAAGTCCAGCCAAGAGCCGCGGTACGGAATGATGCGGCAGGCGAACAGCAACTTACCCGAGGAATGAGTTTTGCCTTTGTCGTGGTCAAAGAACACGCCGGGCGAGCGGTGCATCTGCGAAACAATCACACGCTCGGTGCCATTTACGACAAAGGTGCCGTTTGGCGTCATCAAAGGCATATCGCCCATGAACACGTCTTGTTCCTTGATGTCCTTTACGGATTTCGCGCCGGTATCCTCATCGACATCAAACACGATCAGACGCAGCGTGACTTTCAGCGGTGCGCTGTATGTCATGTCGCGTTGCATACATTCTTCAACGTCGTATTTCGGCTTTTCCAGCTCATAGCCGACGAATTCCAGAATCGAGGTCTCGTTAAAGTCCTTGATCGGGAAAACCGACTGGAACACGCCTTTGATGCCTTCGCCATCTTGTGGCAACTCTGCATCGCCGGAGCGAAGGAAAAGATCGTATGAGGATTTCTGAACCTCAATCAGGTTCGGCATTTCCAATACTTCACGGATTTTGCCGAAATATTTGCGCAAGCGTTTCTGGCCAAGGAAAGTTTGAGCCATGTTCGATGACACCTTTCAAAATTCTCATCGGGTCTGCATACCGTCGGGCCCCGGCACCATTCCCTATCGAGACAGACGATGGATCAATTCCCGGCCCTGTCCCACCAGCGGCCTCCCGATCCGTAACCTCGTCTTAGAAAAACCCTTTACAGATAAGGGCCTTACTAAGACAGGTTAAGCAGGGTACGGAAAACCGTACCCTGCTCACAATCACTCCGGGTAAAACCCGGAAAAGATTACTTCAGCTCGACTTCTGCGCCAGCTGCTTCCAGCTTCGCTTTGATGTCTTCTGCTTCAGCTTTGTCGACGCCTTCTTTGACGGCTTTGCCGCCGGCTTCAACCAGCTCTTTTGCTTCTTTCAGGCCCAGGCCGGTGATGCCACGGACTTCTTTGATGACGTTGATTTTCTTGTCGCCTGCGGCTTTCAGAATTACGTCAAATTCAGTTTTTTCCTCAGCAGCTGCACCAGCGTCGCCGCCTGCTGCGCCTGCAACCATTACGGCGCCGCCAGCAGCTGGCTCGATGCCGTATTCGTCTTTGAGGATGGTTTTCAGTTCTTGTGCTTCCAGCAGGGTCAGACCCACGATGCTTTCTGCGAGTGCTTTCAGATCAGCCATTTTAGACTCTTTCCGTTATAAGATATGTGTTCCAACGTTCAGCAATTAACCAAACGCGGCTCTCAAGTTGCTTACGCAGCTTCTGCCTTTTCCTCGATGGTAGACAGAATGCTCGCGATGTTCGAAGCAGGTGCGCCAATTGCGCCAGCGATATTGGAAGCAGGTGCGCCAAGCATACCAGCGATAGTAGCAATAAGCTCTTCGCGGGAAGGCATCTTGGACACTTCTGTCACGCCAGCACGATCCAGAGCGTTCTCACCCATTGCACCGCCAAGGATGACGTATTTGTCATTTTCCTTGGAGAAGTCCTCAGCCACTTTGGCCGCGGCCACAGGGTCTTCGGAATAGGTCAGAACGGTCATACCCGACAGGAAGTCGCCGATGCTTGCGCAAGGCTTTCCTTCTAGGGCGATTTTGGCGAGCCTGTTTTTGGCAACGCGAACGGCAGCGCCTGCATCACGCGCTTTCGCGCGCAGGTTCTGCATGTCAGCAACTGTAAGACCCGCGTAGTGGGCAACCACTACAACGCCAGAGCTTTCAAAGATTTGGCCGAGTTCGTCGACCAATTTTTCTTTTTGTGCTCTATCCACAGTTTTACTCCAAATTTGGGAGGCATCCGCCCCCCGGCTCATATTTGCTAAGCGAAGCTCAGCGTTCAGGTCCGACTTACGGGGCTGAACCAAAACCACCCGAGGAAAGTCCCCGGTCAATCTGGTCTTTCCCGTCTCAGGCAAGAAATTAAGAAGGAAACCCTCACTCACCGTCTTGGACGAAATACAAAACAGCGCACGAAGAATCGCACGCTGGCTTGTAGGACTGTCATTTAGTTGGGATTAACCTGCTGCGCAAGGGGCAAGCAGGGGCATTTGCCACCTTTTGCCGATTGCTGCGAATTCTGACATGCATCTTAACACATAATTCTAAGGACGCAAAACCTAGACGTCTGCCTAGGTTCGGGCCAAAACAAAAGGCGCGCACCCTGCAGTGCGCGCCTTCGTTTGCAAGATCAGTGGATCTGCTTATTCCGCTGTTGCGTTCTCAACGCTGACAGTCACGCCTGGGCCCATGGTGGAGCTCAGTGCGATTTTCTTCACGTAGGCACCTTTTGCGCCAGCAGGCTTGGCTTTCAGAACTGCGCCCATAAAGGCACGAACGTTCTCAACCAGCTTGCCTTCGTCAAAGGAGGCTTTGCCAACACCAGCGTGTACAACACCTGCTTTTTCAGCTTTGAACTGTACTTCGCCGCCTTTGGCCGCTTCGACAGCTGCCTTGACGTCCATGGTTACGGTGCCAACTTTTGGGTTTGGCATCAGGTTGCGTGGGCCAAGCACTTTACCCAGACGACCAACGATGGGCATCATGTCAGGGGTTGCGATGCAGCGATCAAAATCGATGGTGCCGCCCTGGATGGTTTCCATCAGGTCTTCTGCGCCAACGATGTCTGCGCCGGCCGCTTGGGCCTCTTCTGCTTTTGCACCACGGGCAAAAACTGCAACACGCATGGATTTGCCGGTGCCGTTTGGCAGACCAACAACGCCGCGCACCATTTGGTCCGCGTGGCGTGGGTCAACACCCAGGCAAACAGCGATTTCTACGGTTTCATCGAATTTCGCAGCAGCATTGCCTTTGACCAGAGCAACCGCTTCTTCAACAGAAAGGTTGTCTTTGCCTGCGAATGCTTCGCGCGCGGCGCGGGTACGTTTACCAAGTTTAGCCATGACTTACCCTTTCACCTCGATACCCATGGAGCGTGCGGAGCCCATGATGATCTGCATTGCTGCTTCAACGTCGTTTGCAGACAGGTCTTTCATTTTCGCTTCCGCGATTTCACGAACCTGCTTGACGGTCACGGTCGCAACGGTTTCGCGGCCTGGGTTCTCAGCACCACGTGGACGGTTACGCTTGCCAACTGGCTTCAGGCCAGCGGCTTTTTTCAGGTAGTAAGACGCAGGAGGCGTCTTGATGTCCATGGTGAAGGACTTGTCCTGATAATAGGTGATCACGGTTGGGCACGGCGCACCGTTTTCCAGATCCTGTGTTTTTGCGTTAAACGCTTTACAGAATTCCATGATGTTGATCCCGCGCTGACCCAGGGCTGGGCCAACTGGCGGAGATGGGTTCGCTGCACCTGCAGGGATCTGCAGTTTCATAGTACCAGCAAGCTTCTTAGCCATCTGCTGTTCCTTTCAACGGGGGCAAAACGCGATTTGCCCGGTTTATGTTGCGTGGTCCGGCGTGATCATCGCGATGACCGTACCTCCCACGGGAGATTCGCCGCAGAAGCGGCTTAAGCGCGCGACCTACACCGCCCCTACCAAGATTGCAAGCGCAGGAAGCGTCACGCATGATATTCTTAATCGACCGCTGGCACCGCGCCGATCGCGCGCAACATATCCGGCAGCGGCGGCGTTTTGGCGCGCGGCCCTTTCGCCGCAGCGCGGTTGCCCAACTGGATGCGCACACCGGCGTTTAGGATGCGGTCATTGACGATCTCGGTGAACCCGCTGCTGCTTTGCTCGCGCGCTTCGATCCATTGAAAACCGCCATAAACCGTCATCGCATAACTGGTGCTGTCCCGCAGCAGATGTTCAATCTCAATGCTGGCGGTCCAGACGTCCACAGGATCTGGCCCGCTGCCCGAATCTGTGTCCTGTTCGCCCGCCAGTTTTGTCACCGACGCGCCAACCGAAGTTGCCCCACCGTTGAAATAATATGCCCCGGACAGGCCTACCATTACTGCGTTGTCGATCACTTCAGGGTCTTCGGCCCAGGTATCAAGGCTGCCAAGCGTGCCGGACAGAGACCAATTCTCGCCATACCAAGCCGCCTGCACGCCAAAGCTCGCAAAGCCAGCGTCCTGATCATCGTCCCACGGATTGGCGTTGACCTGCCCCAGCGACGCAAACCCACCAAGATAATAGGCCCCGAGCATCTGACCGCCTTGCACCGCAAGCTCGCTGCCGTTGCGGTAGGAGTCGCCTGACGGAATCCAACCAAACAACTCGGTTTCCGCAAAGCTGTGATCATAGCGCAAACGCCCCTGCAGAATGACGCCATTGTCAAAACGGGTGTTGGCCAGCGCCGAGATGCCGCCAAGTTCAAATTCTTCGATTTCGCGCAAAGGCGAACCCGAACTATTAAGACCATTGCCGCCGCGCCAATCATAGGCTGCTGACAAATCCAGCTCATAATAAGTCTGGTCTGCCGCAGCGGGCAGTGCTGCCAAACCAACCAAACCGATCAGCGTTGTTGCAAAAATTCTCATAACCATTCCCTCAAACGCCGAGAAGCGTTGTCATTTTTTCGCTCTTTTAGGGAGGTCACACAGCTTGCGAAAGTCGCGGACACAAAAAAGCCGCCCGAAGGCGGCTTAAGATAATCGGTGTACCCATCAGGTCACGCTTGCTTGGACACCTGAGTGAATTCCAGTTCGACCGGCGTTTCGCGGCCAAAGATCGACACAGTCACTTTCAGACGCTGGTTATCGTCATCCACGTCCTCAACCATCCCGTCAAAGCCTTCAAACGGACCGTCGTTGACTTGAACCTTTTCACCAACTTCAAACGAAATCAGCGTACGCGGTGCCTCTTCGCCTTCAGCGACACGACCCAGGATGGCCTGCACTTCGGCATCACGCATCGGCATCGGGCGGCCCTGCGGACCCAAGAAGCCCGTCACGCGGTTGATGGAGCTGATAAGGTGATAGCCCTGATCGCTCATCTCCATGCGCACGAGAACATACCCCGGCATAAAGCGGCGTTCGGTCGCGACCTTTTTGCCGCGGCGCACTTCGATTACTTCTTCGGTTGGGACCAGCACCTCTTCGATCTGATCCTCAAGGCCAGATTCGATCGCCGATTGGCGAATCTGCTCAGCGATCTTCTTCTCAAAATTTGAGAGGACGCTTACAGAGTACCAACGCTTTGCCATATGCCGTTCTTTCCCGTCCGTTCGGCTTCGTGCCGAAAATTATTTGACCTCAAGGGCTTAATGCCCGCTTTCCCAATAAAATCGGCGCGCAACTCGAATCGCAGCGCGCCATGTCAGAAAGTAGCCCGTCACCTACCGGGGAAGCGACGCAAATTCAAGGGCTTTGTCCGAAGACAAATCAGCCAAACATGTTGAGAACAATCTCAAGCCCGGTGCGGATGCCCAGATCCACTGTCGCAAAGAAAACAGCGGTCAGCGCCGCCATAATGAAAACCATGACGGTCGTCAAAACCACTTCGCGGCGGGTGGGCCAAACAACTTTGGACACCTCTGCGCGGGTCTGCTGAATGAACTGGGCTGGGTTCGTACGGGCCATGATGCATCTTCTTTTTCTGAATCGACTGCTGACATACGCCGCGCGCCGGGAAAATTCAAGGCCCGCAGTCTTGATGCGCGCCCGCGTGATCTCTTTATTTTATTTGCCCGGCACCGGGGCCGCCGCCGCCAAACCCGCAAGATCCGCGCCGCAAATCTCTGCCTCATGCGCGGTGATATGCGCGATCGGCCAATCCCACCAGGCAATGCGCTGCATCTCTGCTGCGTCTTCTTCTGACAGCCGCGCCCGGATCAGCCGCGCCGGGTTGCCGCCCACAATGGTATAGGGGGCAACATCGCTGGCCACGACCGCGCCTGCCGCAATAATGGCCCCGTCCCCGATGGTGACGCCGGGCATGATTTTGGCCCCGGCCCCAATCCAGACATCGTTTCCAACGCGCGTGTCTGCCCCCGGCGCAGGCCGGCTTGCGCGCCCCTCCCAGCCGCCACCAAACACAAGGAATGGAAAACTCGACAATCCGTCATAGCGATGATTGGCCGAGGCCGTGATGAACTGCGCCCCCGCAGCCAACTGACAGAACTTGCCGATGATCAAACGCTCTGGCGCGAAATCCCAAAGATAGGGCGCAAGCCGCTCTGCGATATCGCCGGGCTCCAGCAACGGCGTATGATCGGACATATAAGTATAGTCGCCAACCTCGATGCGCGGGTGCGTCAGCGCAGCTTTCAGAAACACAGTGCCTTTATGCACGGTGCCATCTTGCAGCTTGATCGGATGTACAGTGGTTGGGTCCGGAAAAGGCATGAAACGCTCCTGTCTGAAAATACGTCGAAAATCAGTGCAGCGCTATAGTCACGTTCCCAACTCCAGAAGGAATGGCAGGGGCAGCAGGGTTCGAACCCGCGACCTACGGTTTTGGAGACCGTCGCTCTACCAGCTGAGCTATACCCCTAAGGTGTGGATCGAATTACGAGAGACTCGCCGCAACTTCAAGCCAAAAAACGACTCTACCTCAGAAATCAGTTCACAGAATGCTCACGAAAAATCGCCGCCACTGACAGATCGCGCGCGGGTCTGTGAAAAGGTTGAAACATATTCAGGAAAAAAGCCCTGCACGTTTTTGTGACAGCAGGATGAAATCAGGAAATTCTCACGCTTCGCTCGCGCGCTGCTAACACCGGATCAGGCCGCAGGAGAGGCCATTGGCCAGTGTTTATTGATGTGCACGGTTGCTCTGCAATTTCGCACAGCCCCCTGTTTTCGCGCGGCTCATTTCAACGCAGAAAAGCGTGATTTTGCGTGTGCGTTTTCGTGAATTCAAACTCGGCCGCCGCCTTCCTAGTTTGTTTGGTGTCAGCACGACAGCTGGCGCAAACAACAAAACGCCCACCCCATCACCGGGCATGACACTAAAGAAAGGAACACTGACATGAAACGCATTCTGACACTCTCCGCCGCAGCCCTGATCGCCGTATCCGGTGCCGCATCTGCCATGACCGCAGGCAATGCAACTGTACAAAAATTTGCCCCAGAAGCTGACCTCTCCGGCTACTCGAACGCCGCTGTTGCCCACATCCTGAGCATCATCAACGACGATGGCGACGACAGCTTTGTGCAGACCCAAGCGCAAGTTCGCTCCGCGCTGAAGCACCTGCAATAACCCACCCTTACCCCACGACACCCCCAAAAAGGACCACTGACATGAAACGTATTCTGACACTCTCCGCAGCCGCCCTGATCGCCGTATCCGGTGCCGCATCCGCGATGACCGCAGGCAATGCAACTGTACAAAAATTCGCCCCAGAGGCTGATCTTTCCGGCTACTCGGACGCTGCTGTTGCCCACATCCTGAGCATCATCAACGACGATGGCGATGACAGCTTTCTGCAGACACAGGCGCAAGTCCGCTCCGCACTGAAGCACCTGCAATAACGCCCCTTACCCCACGACACTCCCAAGAAAGGACCACTGAAATGAAACGTATTCTGACACTCTCCGCCGCAGCCCTGATCGCCGTATCCGGTGCCGCATCCGCCATGACCGCAGGCAACGCAACTGTGCAAAAATTTGCCCCGGAGGCTGATCTTTCCGGCTACTCGGACGCTGCTGTTGCCCACATCCTGAGCATCATCAACGACGATGGCGACGACAGCTTTGTTCAGACCCAAGCACAAGTGCGCTCCGCGCTGAAGCACCTGCAATAATGCGCAGCATCTGATCCGCGCTGCTTTCCTCCCAATCAGCGCGGATCAAAGCGAAACAGGCGGCCCGCAAGGGCCGCCTTTCATGTGTTTGAGCTCTGGCATTTCGACCGCCCAGCCGGAGCGCCCCCAACGAAAAAGGCCGCCCCGTGGGACGGCCTTTCTAATTTCTGTCGCTGATGGCTTTCGGGAGCTTTTGCTCAGCTGAGCTGCTCAAAAGCCCCTACCGCCTGATCGTGTTTGAGCCCTTGCGGGCTCAAGCCACAATCTTACTCAACAATCTTAGATACAACACCGGACCCAACGGTGCGGCCACCTTCGCGGATCGCGAAGCGCAGGCCTTGCTCCATCGCGATAGGCGCGATCAGCTCAACGTCGAATTTCAGGTTGTCGCCTGGCATCACCATCTCGGTGCCCGCTGGCAGGTTCACTGTGCCGGTCACGTCTGTGGTCCGGAAGTAGAACTGTGGACGGTAGTTCGCAAAGAACGGGGTGTGACGACCGCCTTCTTCCTTGGTCAGGATGTAGGCTTCCGCTTCGAACTTGGTGTGTGGGTTCACGGAACCTGGCTTACACAGAACCTGACCACGCTCAACGCCTTCACGGTCAACGCCGCGCAGCAGCGCGCCAATGTTGTCGCCCGCTTCACCGCGATCCAGCAGTTTGCGGAACATTTCAACACCAGTACAGGTGGTTTTCTGAGTGTCTTTGATGCCGACGATTTCAATTTCGTCGCCCACGTTGATCACGCCACGCTCAACACGGCCGGTCACAACAGTACCGCGGCCAGAGATCGAGAACACGTCTTCGATTGGCATCAGGAACGGCTCGTCAACCGCGCGTGGTGGCTGTGGGATATACTCGTCAACCGCTGCCATCAGCTCAGAGATTTTCTCTTTGCCGATGTTGTCGTCGCGATCTTCCAGCGCCGCCAGAGCGGAGCCAGCAATCACAGGGATGTCGTCGCCTGGGTATTCATACTCAGACAGCAGCTCGCGGATTTCCATTTCAACCAGCTCGAGCAGCTCTTCGTCGTCAACCTGGTCAACTTTGTTCATGAAAACAACCATCGCAGGGATGCCAACCTGGCGGCCCAGCAGGATGTGCTCACGTGTCTGTGGCATTGGGCCGTCAGCTGCGTTCACAACCAGGATCGCGCCGTCCATCTGCGCCGCACCGGTGATCATGTTTTTCACGTAGTCCGCGTGACCTGGGCAGTCAACGTGCGCGTAGTGACGTGCGTCGGTTTCATATTCAACGTGCGCGGTGGAGATGGTGATGCCGCGCGCTTTTTCTTCGGGCGCACCGTCGATCTCGTCATACGCTTTGAAGTCACCAAATTGCTTGGTGATCGCTGCGGTCAGCGTGGTTTTACCGTGGTCAACGTGGCCGATTGTGCCGATGTTGCAGTGCGGTTTGGAACGTTCAAACTTTTCCTTAGCCATCTTCAGGCGCCTTTTATGTTAGGGGGGCCTCGGGTCGGCCCAAATTAATCTTCCGGGCGCGACATATTGGGTTGCAGCGCAAAAATCAAGCCACAGTTTTGCCTTCGCGCGCGCAATTCAGCGCAGGGCGCAAAACCCCGCGCTTTATAGGAAATTCACTCGTCGTTTTGGGGGCGCTCCGGCTCTTTCCAGCAGGCTGCAAGTTCCCGTTCGGTCGGTGTTTCTGTCATGCAGGCCGCGTTTTCGGCAAGCCATTTTTCAATCGCCCGCGCCGCATTCTCGGTCAGCGCTTCGATTTGTTCTTCACGGGTGCTCGTCAGGCCAGAGCCAAGAACCGGCGTGCCGCCAAACCGCTCCAAGACGATGACCTGCTTGGGTTCCTCGTGAAATTTGACACCTGCACGATCATCCCAGGCGGTTACGGTCATCGCCAGGACCGATTTTGGCGTGTAGACCAGCGGCAGACCGGGGCGCGCCAGGGCATAGGCCCCGATGTTCACGCCCAAATGCACCAGACGATCGCCATCGTACCGCCCCAGCCGTGTGTCGAGCTTGGCTTTCAGCGCTTCGGTCAATTCCTCTGGTGTCGCATTGCGTGATGTCGGGCCCTTTTTCAGATCAGGTGCCACGACGATATTGTGCCCCAGCACAAAATCACCCAAATCCAGTTTTGCTGGCGTATCCCCGTCCTGCGCGCAGGCTGTCAGGCTGAGAATCAGGGCCGCGAGGGCAACGAGACGTTTCATGCATCTTCCTCTAGTAATGGTCCTTAACGGCATAACCCAACCCATGCGAGGGCGCAAATGATCCGAGGCAATTGCGCGATCCACAGCTTTTCTTGGCTGCAAAACCATCTAGACTACCCGTAAGGAGGATCAAGGATGCCAGACCAGCCGCCTTTGCCTGTCCACGCCGCGCTGCATCGCACGCCATTGGGTCTTTGGGCGAGCCTGAAAGCCGCGCGCCACAATCTCTTGGGCATTCTGCCTTACATCGCCGTGAAGCAACCCATGGTGTCGGGCAAGACCGGCCTGCGCTGGCACATGGTGATGGACCCGGCTGCGATCCGCCACATGCTGCTGGAAAAGCTGGAGGATTACCCAAAATCCGCCGCCACCAAAAACCTCTTGCGCCCGGCCATCGGCGAAAGCCTGTTCGTGGCCGAAGGGGCCCATTGGCGCTGGCAAAGACGCGCGGCTGCCCCGGTGTTTTCGCATCGCAATGTCACGGCTTTGGGCCCGATCATGCAAGCGGCTGCCGCGCGCTGTGCGCAGCGCATTCAGGGGCAACACCCGGCTGCGGTGGATCTGATGGATGAAATGGTGCGCACCACCTTTGATGTCATCGCTGATGTGACCTTTTCCGGCGAAGGCGCGTTTGACGCCGCCGCTGTGCACCAGGCCATTGATGCTTATATTGCCGATGCCGGGAAGATCTCTTTGCTTGATATGATCGGCGCACCAGATTGGCTGCCGCGTCCGGGGCGCATCTGGGCGCGCAACACCGTCGGCGATATGAAACGTGTCGCGGACGAGGCGATCGCCGCCCGTCAGGCGCGTGGGCCGCGTGATGTGCCCGATTTGCTGGATCTGTTGCTGGAGGGCGAAGATCCTGAAACGCAGCAAAAGATGAACGCGGCAGAATTGCGCGACAACCTCCTGACCTTCATTGTCGCAGGCCATGAGACCACCGCCCTTACCCTTTCGTGGGCGCTTTATCTTTGTGCCTTTGATCCGGCTGTGCAGAACCGGGCGCGGCAAGAGGTGCTTAAGGCCATTGGCAACAGGCCCATCCGGGCCGAAGACCTGCCGAAACTGCCTTACTTGCGGGCCCTGATAGACGAAACCCTGCGGCTTTATCCGCCTGCTGGCATCGTCTCGCGCACAGCGCAGGCAGCCGATACGCTTTGTGGGCGCGAGGTGCGCCCCGGTGATACCGTCATGATCCCGATCTATGCGCTGCATCGGCATGAATTGCTGTGGGAAGACCCTGACCATTTTCGCCCAGAGCGGTTTTTGGATCAGAAACCGGTGGATCGTTATGCCTATCTGCCGTTTGGCGATGGGCCACGGATTTGTATCGGCGCAAGTTTTGCCATCCAAGAGGCGATGATCATACTGGCCACTCTGTTGCAAAGCTTTCGCTTCAAATCCATCCCCGGCCGCACGCCTAAGCCGGTGATGATCCTGACGTTGCGCCCCGAAGGCGGGGTCTGGCTCACTGCGGAGCCGCTTTAGCGGCAGATCGCTTTCAGGGCCTGCCATTCCGTGTCGCTGAGAAGCGGGGCCGCGATGAAGCCGCGCGCCTCGGCCTCAGCCTGCCAGACCTCGGCCCTGTCGATGCGCCGACCCAACGAGGGATGGCTGAGGAAATGCGCGGTTGTGCCGTCGATATCGCCGTAAAGGCTGCGGAACCGGTCAAACATATCGCCGAGCGCCTTGGGCGGCACGCTTGCCGCTTCCATCAGCGTTAGCGCAAATTCATCCGCGCCGCTTTCCGCCGCTTGCGAATACTGAGCATCGATCAAACGTTCGGTCAAAAAGAGCACCAAAGCCCCGCCCGCGAAATCCCCAAACAGCAGCCCCAAGACCCCGATGGACCCGGCTGAGCGCAGCGCATGGCGCGTTGGGTCGCGGCTGACCACATGGCCGATCTCATGCGCAAAGACCGACGCGAATTCTTCTGGGGTTTCAGCGGCCTGCAACAGCCCGTCAAAAAAGACCACATGCCCTCCGGGCAGGGCAAAGGCATTCACCATCTCATGATCCAGAACATGCACGGTCAATGGGGTTTGCAATTGGGCATGCACCGCCAGGCGCGCCTCGATCTTGGACAGTGCGGCCTGACCAGCGTCCCCCTCACATGTGGCAATCGGAAAGGCGTCCCCTCCGCCCAGCGCGCTGCGGATCTGCCCCAGCGTCGCATCGCCGAGCGCCTTTTCCCCTTCGGGCGGAATGAAATTGGCCAGCTGGTCGGCCATGCGCGGCACGAGCACAAAGATAATCAAGGCAACCGCCGCAAGCGCCATAAGCGCCCAGCGCGCAACGCGGCTGCGTTTGACATGGCTGTGGCGGCGGCTGAGGTTCGGGAACCGCTGCGCTAGGCGCATCTCATCGGTCACAAGCCGCGCCACAGGATCCCCTGCGCGCGCCAACACCAATTCGTCTTTTGTTGCTTGATCCGGGAGTTGCCGCACCTCATTCAGGGGCCATGTGACGTGTTGGCCGGGCAGTTCGATCACAAGCGCGCGTCGACTTTCTTCGATGCGCAGGCGCGCTGGCTGGGCTGTGGCTGTATGCCCGTCAAAGTAGGTGCCCAGCGCCCCCAGTGCCGCGGGGCGCACGCCCACACGGATCGTGGTTTCATCACTCATATCGCAGCCCCCACATCCAGCGCTTCGGCAAAGCCCTCGGCCTCGCCAAACTCATCGCGCGGACGCTGCCGCACTTCCTTGAGCGCCACCGGGTGATGGATCTTGAGCGTCTCAGCGTAATGGCGCAACAGCGGAAACCGCACAAAGGTATGCGTCAGCGCCGACCACATCAAAAACAGTGTGAAATACCCCGCGACGGCCAAGACAACGGCGACAATGCGCGGCAGATCGGTCAGAACACCAATTTCCATCTCAAAGCCCGCCCCATAGGACATCGCCACCACGACAATCAGGGCAATGATCGGGATCAGGCAGAGCGACGCGACAAGCGACGCCAGCAGATAGCCCCAGAAATAGATGCCCGTCACGCGCCAGAACCGGGGGGCGATGGACAGATTGGCCTCTGTCAGATGCTTGTTTTCCGTCAGATAGCGCAGCGATTTGACATGATAATTTACTACGCCCAACGCCGCCCAGATCGGCAGGACAGTAAAGGCGATTGGCAGCGCCACAAGCAAAGTTCTAAAGAGCTGCGCAAAGGGCGCAGATTCTGCTGCTTCATCAAACAGATCATCGAAAAGCTCGGGCGCAACGATCTGCGAATCCACATAGACCAGCGTCGCCAGAAACACCGCGAGCGCAAAGAGCGGCAGCCACACCCCGAGCCAGGGGCGCAGCAGACCGGTCCACCGCCCCTCCTGCCGAAGCGATTGATCGCCGAAAAACGTCCGGTCGGTGATGAATTTTTCCAAATAAAATGCCTTGCGCGGCCACAGCAGCCCGCAGGTGATCAGTGTCAAAAACCAATGCCAAAGCGCACGGCGCGCATACCCCCAGGCCCCGGGCGCGAGACCAAAGCGGATGCCCTGCCAGCGGGTGCGCGCCAAAACATAACGCCGCGCGCGGTAGCGGGCGTAAAACCACAGCGGGATCACCCCCAGAAAGCTGAGGAAATAGGCCGCGACATTTCCGTTGAACAACGAAAAGCTGGCAAACATCAGCAACAGGTTCACGACCCCGATGTAAAACGCCAGAAAAACCACCGCGATCAGAAACCCAAGGAGTTTCTCCCATGGGTCCCCGACATATTCCACCGGGTGGCCCAGCGGGCGGAACGCGGACCAATACCAGCGCCGCAGTTTGGTTTTCATCCAAAACCGGTAAAGGCCAAGTGTCAGCACCGTCAGCAGGCCAAGGCCAATGGTCATGCGAAACAGACGCCAGCGGCGACCCGCGAAATCGGTGCTGCCCACCGTGGGCTCAGCCGGCGGCGCATCTTTGGCCGCCTGCCAGGGCGAGACGAGTGTCATCGCGCTCCCTCTCTCATCCGGTGCACGCCCAAAGGCCCGCTGATACACGTCGGCCCACCTAATGGGGTGAGCCGGTCACTCAATTAAATTTGTTGTCACGCGGGAAGCCGCGCGGGGCCATGCGCCCGGTGCCAGCGCGTTTGCCTGTCCATTCGGCAAGTTCGGTCTCGGTCCGGGTGCGGCCGGCTGGGTCTTTCCAGCTCAGCCCTTCGTCCATCACAAAGGTCGCCGCATCGCTCAGCCCGCCATCTTTGTATTTCTGCAGCCTCACGCCTTTGCCGCGCGCCATTTCCGGCAATTCGTCCCGCGCAAAGACCAAAACCTTGCGGTTTTCGCCCACGCAGGCGACCGCATCGCCCGTGGCCGGTTTGCAGAGCAGGGCTTTCACCTCGCCGCGCACATTCAGAACCTGTTTGCCGGTCCGCGTCTGGGCAAGCACATCGTTTTCGGCGACGATAAACCCGTCGCCTGCGGTCGAGGCCACTAGCAGCTTGCGATCCGGTTGATGGGTAAAGATGTCAACGATGTCAGCCTCATTTGGCAGATCTACCATCAACCGAAGCGGCTCGCCCATACCGCGCCCGCCGGGCAGGTTGCTGGCCGACACGGTGTAAAAGCGACCGTTGGTGCCAAACACCAAAAGGCGATCGGTGGTTTCGGCGTGGAAGATGAACCGCGGCCCATCGCCATCTTTGAATTTCAACTCGCGCGTCAGGTCAATATGGCCTGACATGGCGCGAATCCAACCCATCTGCGAGCAGACAACCGTGATTGGTTCGCGGTCGATCATTGCCTCAATCGGCACATCTTCGACCTCACCGGCTTCGGCGAACTGCGTCCGCCGCGCGCCGCCATCGTAATCCTTGCCAAAGGTCTTTTTGGTGATCTTGAGTTGTTCGGCAATCTTGTCCCATTGCAGCTGGTCGCTGGCCAACAGATCCTCAAGATCCGCACGCTCGGCCATCAGAGCATCGCGTTCCTTGATCAGCTCCATCTCCTCAAGGCGGCGCAGACTGCGGAGCCGCATGTTCAGGATCGCTTCGGCCTGCACCTCGGTCAGCTCGCCCTCACTCTTGGCCGGCAGCGGCGATTGATAATCCTTTTCATCGGTGGCGCGTACAAATGCCCCGCCCCAACTTTCCGCCATCAGCGCCTGTTTAGGGGAATCATCATAGCGGATGATATCAATGACCCGATCCAGATTGAGGAAAGCGATAATAAAACCTTCCAGCACCTCAAGACGGTGATCGATCTTTTCCACCCGAAAATGCGAGCGGCGCTGCAACACGTCGCGGCGGTGGTCCAAGAAGGCCTGCAAGACCTCTTTCATGCTGCAGACCTTCGGTGTCACGCCATCGATCAGCACGTTCATATTCAGGCTGAAGCGCACCTCAAGGTCGCTGCTGCGGAACATCATGTTCATCAGCACCTCAGGCTCGACATTCTTGGAACGCGGCTCAAGGATCACCCGAATATCATCAGCAGATTCATCGCGAATATCCGCCAGAATCGGCACTTTCTTGGTCTGGATCAGCTCAGCGATTTTCTCGATCAGCTTGGATTTTTGCACCTGATAGGGGATTTCAGTGACAACAATCTGCCACTGCCCGCGGCCAAGATCTTCAACTTCCCATTTGGCGCGCAGCCGGAACGACCCGCGTCCGGTTCGGTAAGCCTGCGCAATGTTTTCTTTTGGCTCAACAATCACGCCCCCGGTCGGAAAATCCGGCCCTGGCACGTAATTGAGCAACGTATCATCGCGCGCATCGGGCGTTTTGATCAGATGCAGGCAGGCCTCCACCAGTTCGACAATATTGTGCGGCGGAATATTCGTCGCCATGCCCACGGCGATTCCCGCCGCGCCATTGGCCAGAAGCGTCGGAAACTCCGACGGCAAAACCACGGGTTCAGTCAGCCGGCCATCATAATTGTCACGGAAATCAACGGCGTTCTCATCAAGCCCCTGCAACATCGCCTCGGCGACAAAGGTCATCCGCGCTTCGGTGTAACGGCTGGCCGCCGGGTTATCGCCGTCGATGTTGCCAAAATTGCCCTGACCATCGACAAGCGGGTAGCGCACGTTGAAATCCTGCGCCAAACGCGCCATCGCATCATAGATGGCCGCATCGCCATGCGGGTGAAAATCCCCCATGGTATCCCCGGAAATCTTGGCTGATTTCAAAAACTTACCGCTCGACGCCAGCTTTAGCCGACTCATCGCATACAAAATGCGCCGGTGCACGGGCTTCAGCCCGTCGCGCGCATCGGGCAACGCGCGGTGCATAATCGTGCTCAGCGCATAGGTCAGGTAACGCTCGCCAATGGCGCGGCGCAACGGCTCTGCAACTTCAAGCGATGGGGTGTCTTCGTCGTCAACAAGATCAGTCATAGGAAAGTGATACAGCCCCGCCCAAACCCCGACAAGCGAGCATAGGGGGAAAAGCCGCGATTTTTGCCCTGAACTTGAGAAATCGTAAATGTGCTATACTTCCCCCGTACCGCCGCGAAAGGCTGAGTCCTTTTGGGGCGGCAGTATAGGGGATGATACAGTGTTACGATTTATTGGTTTAACCTTCGTGTTCTTGGGATGGGCTTTCTACGAAGCAAGTGGGGGCTCAGACTTTCAACCGGGCTATCGCGCCGCGCAGGATGCGGCGCGCAGTGGCGAAACCGAAGTGGTGATTGCCTCTGATGAGGCAGATGCTGACGCCATACCGCCAGAGGTACTGGAGCCGATCTTGGCCAGTTTCTATGAGCGTCCTGCGCTCGTGGGCACACCGGTGCCCATACCTCAAGAAGAGATCGCCGTTGTTGCGCCTGCCAGCACGGCTGCCGAGGCATCAGACACCGTGGGCGTGCCCGTGGTTCAAGCCAGCATGAGCACGGCGGATGTCACCACAGCAACAGCCTCGGCCCAGCCCGAAGTGACGCGCGCCAGCGCACCTGCCTTTTCGCTCGCCGTGGCTGGCAATGGGGTGCAAGCCCCCGATTTCCGCCAGGTGTCTGCCTATCGCGTCAATCTGCGCAATGGCCCGGGCACTGAATATTCTGTCATCGGCAAGTTCATCCAAGGCACACAGGTCGAAGTTCTGCGCGATGAAAATATCGGATGGGTCAAGCTGCAGTCGCTTGAAACCGGGCAGATCGGTTGGATGGCGTCGCGCCTTCTGGAAAAAATCGATCAATATTGATCCAAGCGCGTGATTGCGCCGCCCGGCGGCTTGCGTCATGCTTTGCAAAGCAAGGCAAGCAGCAGGCAAGGCAGCATGACGAAATCCATTCTGATCACCGGATGCTCCTCGGGCATCGGTCACAATGCAGCCATCGGGCTCAGTGCCCGGGGCTGGCGCGTCTTCGCCGCCTGCCGCAAGGAAGAAGATTGCCAGCGTCTGCGTGACATGGGGCTGGAAAGCCCGCGCATTGATTATCAGGACCACGACAGCATTCGCCGCGGACTTGCCGAGGTGCTCACAGCAACAGGCGGCACGCTGGATGCGCTTTTTAACAATGGGGCCTTCGGGGTGCCCGGCGCGGTCGAGGATCTGCCAACCGACGCGCTGCGCAGCATCTTTGAGGCCAATGTTTTCGGCTGGCATGATCTGACACGGCAGGTCATCCCGGTGATGCGCGCCCAAGGGCATGGGCGGATCATCAACAACTCATCGGTTCTGGGGCTGGTGCCGCTGGGCTGGCGCGGGGCCTATGTGGCAACAAAATATGCACTCGAAGGGCTGACAGATGTGCTGCGCATCGAAATGCGCGACACCCCCATCCACATCTGCCTGCTCGAACCCGGCCCGGTGACATCCAATATTCGCAAAAATTCGATCCCGCATTTCGAACGCTGGATCGATTGGCAGGCCTCCCCGCGCGCACAGCAATATGAAACCCGCCTGCTGAAACGCCTCTATGAGGATCGCGGCCCCGATCCATTTGAATTGCCACCCGAAGCCGTCACCCGAAAACTGGTGCATGCGCTGACCGCCCGCCGCCCGCGCCCACGCTATTACATCACGACCCCCACGTATTTCATGGGCGCAATGCGCCGCCTGGTGCCCACGCGCACGTTGGATTGGCTCATCGCCAAGGGCTGAAAAAACTGATAGCCTCGCGTCACTTCGCCGCTCGCCTTCCGTGAAAATCACGCTATCTAGAGCGCAGTCCTATAGGAGTGAGTGATGCTAAAAGATCCCCTGTTTCTCATCGCGGCTGCGGCCTCGATTGGTGTTCTTGTTGTTCTGATGATCGGCATCGGCGGCTTTGCACGCGGGGGCGAATTCAACAAGAAATACGCCAACAAGCTGATGCGACTGCGGATTGCTGCGCAGTTTGCCGCGGTCGTGCTGATCCTACTGTTTGTATTCTTCAGCGGGCGGGGCTGACATGGTTGTCCTGAATAAGATCTACACCAAAACCGGCGACAAAGGCACAACCGCATTGGGCAATGGTGATCGCGTTGCCAAACATGACGCGCGGGTCAATGCCTATGGCACCAGCGATGAACTCAACGCTTTTGTCGGCGTCGCGAGACTGGCGGCAGAGGGCGCGATGGATGATCAACTGGCGCGCATTCAGAACGATCTCTTTGATCTTGGGGCCGACCTGTGTCGCCCGGATCTCGCCAAGGACGCCGACGCAGAATTCCCACCGCTGCGCATGGCCGAAAGCCAGGTCAAACGGCTAGAAAGCGAAATTGACGCGATGAACAGCGTGCTCACACCGCTGCGCAGCTTTGTGCTGCCAGGCGGCAGCGCGCTGTCCGCGCATCTGCATGTCTGCCGCACGGTGGCGCGGCGCGCCGAGCGGCTCAGCACCGATCTGGCCAGCCACGCCGAGGTGAACCCGCATGTGATCACCTATCTCAATCGCCTCTCTGATTGGTTCTTTGTGGCCGCGCGCATCGCAAATGAAAACGGCGAAAAAGATGTGCTTTGGGTGCCGGGTGCCAACCGCTGACTGATAGCGCCATCACCGAAGAGCCCCGCGATCCTTGCCGAAATAAACAAAGAAAACGCGACGTCCGAACGCAAGAATCTGACGATTTTCGCCTGTTTCTAGTGCGCCCGACGGGCTATCAAAGCCGGGATGGAATGATTTGCCGAGTCGCCTGCGACCGGCAGTTTTAAAGGAGTCTGACGCAATGAAGGTCATGGTACCTGTCAAGCGCGTGATTGACTACAACGTGAAGGTTCGCGTGAAAGCGGACGGCAGCGGAGTTGATCTCGCCAATGTTAAAATGTCGATGAACCCGTTTGACGAGATCGCGGTGGAAGAGGCGATCCGTCTGAAAGAGGCCGGTCAGGCCGATGAGGTGATCGCGGTATCCATCGGCGTGAAGCAGGCGCAGGAAACCCTGCGCACGGCGCTGGCGATGGGCGCGGATCGCGCCATTCTGGTGGTCGCGGCTGATGACGTGCATCAGGATATCGAGCCGCTGGCCGTGGCCAAGATCCTGGCCAAGCTGGTGGAAGAAGAGCAGCCCGGTCTGGTGATTGCCGGCAAACAGGCGATCGACAACGACATGAACGCCACCGGCCAGATGCTGTCGGCGCTGCTGGGCTGGTCGCAGGCGACCTTTGCTTCCGGCGTTGAAATCGCTGGTGAGACCGCCAAAGTGACCCGCGAAGTTGACGGCGGCCTGCAGACCATTTCGGTCAAACTGCCCGCGATCATCACCGCCGATCTGCGCCTGAACGAGCCGCGCTATGCCTCGCTGCCCAATATCATGAAGGCCAAGAAAAAGCCGCTAGATGAAAAGACAGCCGCCGATCTGGGCGTGGATGTGACCCCGCGCCTCAGCGTGGTGAAAACGGCAGAACCGGCAGAGCGCTCTGCCGGGATCAAAGTCGGCTCAGTGGATG
This sequence comes from Cognatishimia sp. SS12, assembly GCF_028369055.1. Lineage (GTDB taxonomy): Bacteria > Pseudomonadota > Alphaproteobacteria > Rhodobacterales > Rhodobacteraceae > Cognatishimia. The sequence goes on from NZ_JAQNCZ010000003.1 coordinate 376,650, forward strand.
AGCTGGTTGAGAAACTCAAAGACGCGGGGGCGGTGTAATGGCTGTACTTCTTTTGGCTGAAGTCACCGATGGCGCGCTGGCGCTGGATGCCACTGCAAAGGCTGTGACTGCGGCGCAGGCCCTGGGCGATGTCACTGTTCTGGCGGCGGGGGCCTCTGCCGCGGCGGCGGGCGAAGCTGCCGCCAAGATCGACGGCGTGACCAAGGTTCTGGTGGCCGAAGACGCCGCCCTGGGCCATCGTCTGGCGGAGCCGACGGCGGCGCTGATTGCGTCCCTGGCGGCCGATTATGAGCATATCGTGGCCCCGGCGACGACGGATGCGAAAAATATCCTGCCGCGCGTTGCGGCGCTTTTGGATGTGATGGTGCTCTCGGATGTGACGGCGGTTGTCAGCGCCGATACGTTTGAGCGCCCGATTTATGCCGGCAACGCGATTCAGACCGTGCAAACCTCGGACGCCAAAAAGGTCATCACCTTCCGCACCGCCGGTTTTGAGGCCGCGGGCGAAGGGAGCGCAGCCCCTGTTGAGAGCATTTCTGCCGCCGAAAACCCCGGCCTGTCCGAATGGGTGGAAGACAAGGTCGCCGAAAGCGATCGGCCCGAGCTGACCTCAGCAGGCATTGTTGTCTCTGGCGGGCGCGGCGTCGGTTCTGAAGAGGATTTTGCGCTGATCGAAAAGCTGGCCGATACACTCGGCGCAGCGGTGGGGGCCTCGCGCGCGGCGGTGGATTCAGGCTATGCGGCCAATGATCTTCAGGTCGGGCAGACCGGCAAGGTCGTCGCGCCGGAGCTTTACATCGCCATCGGCATTTCCGGCGCGATCCAGCACCTGGCCGGGATGAAAGACAGCAAGATCATCGTTGCGATCAACAAGGACGAAGACGCGCCGATCTTTCAGGTCGCCGACTACGGCCTCGTCGCCGACCTCTTTGAGGCCGTGCCCGAACTCACCGAAAAGCTCGGCTAAGCCCAGCGTTTCAAAGGCAATCGCGATTTACAAAGGTCCGCTTCAGGCGGGCCTTTGCTTTTGTGCATTGGGCAGCAGCGGCCTGAGCACTTTGATAAGGCTGCGCGCCGCCTCATCATGGGCCTGAGGCCCCAGCATCTGCGCGGCCATCTGTTTTTCATGCGGCGCAAACACCATGCCAACCGTGCCGGCGACCCGCGCCTCCCGGCTCAGCCGCACCTGAACCACCCCATCGACCATCGGGCGCAGCCGATCAAGCATTGCTGCGTCGACAAACAACGGCTCAGGCCCATCTGCGCTGGTGATCGGGGTAGTGGGCGGGCTGTGCGGCGCAAACCACAGCAGCACTTTCTTGCCCGGCAACTGTTCAATCAAAGTCTGCATGCGCGCCATCCAGGCCGAGCGTAATTCTTCGCGCATGAAGGAAAAGCGATCTGGCGCGCGCTGCTCAATGCCCTGCAACAAGTGGCGCGTAAAATGATATTCCGCAAAATCCACGTCGCGAAACACCGACTCCATCAAAGCAGAGGGATCCAGAAACCGATCATTGCGGCGCGGGTGCACGCGGTAATAGCGATTGGACATATTATGTGCGCCCAGCACCTGAATCACCGTAATTTCGGCCCCGGCCGCAATCGACATCACATCCGGATCTTGCAGGAACACATCAACACCCGCGTTCATGCAGCCAAAATTCACACAAGGGATGCTGAGCAATTCTTCGGTCAGGTCAATGAAAGGCGCGACGATGAATTTGCCATAGGTTTCCGTGCCGCCAAGAAAGGCGATATAGCGACCATTTGTGCGGCGCTTGGGCCCACGAAAATTGATCCGCGATTGCCCATAGCGACAGGGGTCGTAATGCAGGGCGCGTCGTCGCGTCTGGGGATAGTTCATTCTGTCACCTTTCTGCCCACCAAAGCCATGAAAAGGCGAATCCCCTTGCGATCTTGTTAAAGAGACGATTTTCAGCAAATTGTTTCTGTCGCTGCCTCTTGTGAAGTGCCCATCAGCGCGCGTAATGTCTGGCAAGAGGCGAAGGGGTTGAGCATGGAAGTCAAATCTATTGGGGTCATCGGCGCGGGCCAGATGGGCAACGGCATCGCGCATGTCATGGCATTGGCCGGCTATGATGTCGTGCTGAACGACATTCAACAGGACAGCCTGGATGCCGCGGTTGCCCGGATCTCGAAAAACATGGATCGCCAGGTATCACGCGAAGTGATCAGCGCAGATGCCAAGGCCCTCGCCATGGCGCGGATCTCAACCACCTTGGCGCAGCCAGAGGTCGGCCAAACCGACCTGATCATCGAAGCCGCGACAGAAAATGAAGAGATCAAATACAAGATCTTTGAAGGGCTGTTGCCGCATATTCAGCCCCATACAATCCTGACATCCAACACCTCCTCGATTTCGATCACCCGGCTCGCCAGTCGCACGGATCGGCCTGAGAAATTCATGGGCTTTCATTTCATGAACCCAGTGCCGCTGATGCAGCTGGTTGAGCTTATTCGCGGGATTGCAACGGATGACGAGACCTACGCGACCTGCCATGGGATTGTGGAAAAACTGGGCAAGACCGCGGCCTCAGCCGAAGATTTCCCGGCCTTTATCGTCAACCGCATCCTGATCCCGATGATCAACGAAGCCTGCTATACGCTTTATGAGGGCGTGGGCAATGTCGCCTCTATCGACAATGCGATGAAACTGGGTGCGAACCATCCGATGGGGCCGCTTGAACTGGCGGATTTCATCGGGCTGGACACCTGCCTTGCGATTATGAACGTGCTGCATGACGGGCTGGCGGATACCAAATATCGCCCCTGCCCTTTGCTGACCAAATATGTGGAAGCCGGCTGGCTGGGTCGCAAGACCAAACGCGGATTTTATGATTATCGCGGCGAAACCCCGGTGCCGACGCGCTAGGCCCTAAGAGTCAGATTTGGTACCAAGCCCGAGCGTATGCGCGCGCAGATAGGCCATGAAGCCGCGTGGATCGCTTTGCAACTGTTCCATCTGTTGATCTGTCAGCGGCGCGCCGATCACGGGTTTCTGCGGCTTGTTACAGGCATTGACGATTTCATGCAGCAAGAGCCCCTGCCGCAGCGTCGCTGAGATGCGGTTTGCCATCTGATACCAGCGCGAATTTTGCCCTGGGAAAAAGATCGGCACCACCCGCGCGCCCGACCGGCGGATCATCTGCGCGGTAAAGACGTTCCACTCGCGCTCGATCACCGGGCCAAACAGGCTGTCGGACGATGACACCACACCCGAGGGAAACAGCGCAACAACACCGCCCTGCTTCAGGAAGTCCATCGCTTTGGCGCGCATTTCGACCATCTTGCGCTGCGCATCCGGGTCATGGGGAAAAGGCACCGGGATCATGAACGAGGTCGCGGCCTCATCCAGCCCCGTCAGAACGGAGCGCGTCAGGATGCGATAATCTTCGCGCACCCGGCCAATCAGTTCCGCCAGGATCATCCCATCCACCATGCCGTGCGGATGGTTGGCGACCACGACAATCGGGCCCTCTTTGGGGATGTTGTTGATTTGCTCTTCGGGCGTTTGCAGATCGATCCCCATGACGCCAAGCGCCCCGCGCCAGAACGCCTGGCCGCGATGGTTGGCATTCATGCGCTCAAACCGGTTGACCATGCGCAGGATCGAGATTTTGCCGGTGAACCATTCTATGGTCTTGATCGCAGCCGTTGTCCAACTGTCGTCAAACGAATGCGCATAGGTCAGCTGCCGGCGGTCGTAGGTCTCGCCGCCGTTTTTGGCCGTGGCCGGTGTTTCAGATGACTTGTCCAACGTGTTTACTTCCTGTCCGGCTGAGACTCCGAGGCCGCCCGGCGGGCCTCAGAAGCCTTCTCCGAACTTATCGGCGACCAGCGCCTCAATCGCGTCTGCCAGTGCCGCGGCGTCGGGACCGGATGTCTGCACATCGATCTGGGTCCCGCAGGACGCGGCCAGCATCAGCAACCCCATAATACTGTCGCCGCCTGCACTCAACCCATCCTTGGACACTTCTGCCGAAGCGTCAAACCCTTCGACGACCTCGACCAGCTTGGCGGAGGCACGGGCGTGCAGCCCTTTTTCGTTCACAATCTTCAGTGTGCGTGTTTCGCTCTGCGTCATAAATTCAATCAATCTGCCACAATATTTTGGCTGTCTATATATTTGCGACCTGCATCCAGTGCAGCCCGCACGGCATCAGGCACCGGCAGATGCCGACTTTTCGCGAGCTTTATCAACATTGGGAGGTTCGCACCATAGACGATGCGGCGATTTTCGGGGGCGCAGGCCCGCAGGGAAAGGTTGCTGGGAGAGCCGCCAAACATATCGGTCACGACAACAACGCCGGCCCCTGTGTCGACCTCGTCGGCGGCAGTGCATATTTCGCTCTGCTTGGTGCCGCGATCATGGTCAGCAGCAATTGCAATGGCACGAATGCCTTTCTGCGAGCCTACAACATGCTCAACAGCGAGGAGATATTCCTTTGCCAACCCGCCATGGGCCACAATGACAATTCCGATCACGCCTTTGCTTCCTTGCTACCAGCAGCCTTTTGCACCGACGCGCTCCTCCCTTCGCGTCGATCCAATTCGCGATGCCTAATTGACACCTGCCAGCCAGCTTGCGCAAGGGCCTGCGCCAGCTTTTCGGTGACAAAAACCGATCGATGTTGCCCCCCAGTACACCCGAGAGCGATATTCAGATGTGCCTTGCCTTCGGCGCGATACGCCGGAAGGAGAAACGAAATCAAACCTCGCAACCTATCAAAGAACTCCTCGAATCTCTCGTCCTTAGCGACAAACTCGGCCACGGCCTGATCACGTCCATCAAAGGCGCGCAGGCTTGGGTCCCAATAGGGATTTTGCAAGAACCGACAATCCTGAACCATATCCGCGCCGAGCGGTACGCCGCGCTTGTAGCTAAAGCTGGTCAGGGTCACAGCCAGGAACTTGCCGCCACGCGGCGCAAACTGATGCTCCAGCGTGTCCCGAAGCCCATGCACATTCAGGTCAGACGTGTCGATCAACACATGGGCGCTGGCGCGGATCGGGGCCAGCAGCTCTTGCTCGCGCTCGATGCCGACCGTCACGCTTTCGGCTGGGGCCAGCGGATGGCGCCTGCGGGTTTCACTATAGCGCCGCTGGAGCACCGCAGGGCTGCAATCCAAATACAGCAACTCGGGCGCATGCGCGCGCAGCGCGTGCATCAAATCAAGCAACGCAGATGCGCTGAAATCCCGGTTGCGCGTATCAAGGCCCAAGGCGAGCGGCCGCTCTAGCGGCGGGCCGGAAAACAGCCGCGACACCAGCCCCAGTGGCAGATTGTCGATGGTTTCAAAGCCGACATCTTCCAGCACTTTGATCGCGGTCGAGCGCCCGGCCCCCGAAGGGCCCGTGACCAGCACGAGTCTCTGGTTCTGCTCTGCGTTGGGTATATTGGTCATCTCAGTCGCTCCGACCGTATCTTACATAATGTATGATCGCTGCTGGAAAATGTGGGGATGCGACGTGAAATAGCAAGGGCAACGTAACGCCCAATCGCGTGATCGTGTGCGCTGGGGGCAACCGCTTGGTTTCAACGCGCCCCAGATCCACCCATAGTGCCAGCGGCGTCGGTCCCGCCGGGACGGCACGCAAGATCCCCACACCGCGCGCCTCGATTTTTCCTGAGATCGGCTTTGGGCACTGCGCCACAATCTGGGCACCGTCGCGCGCCAGCACGGTTTGGTCATCCGCCACCAATTGGGCACCGCGACTGATCAACTCCAGCGCCAGAGCGGATTTGCCGCTGCCTGACGGCCCTGAGAGGAGCACGCCCCTCCCTTCGATACTGACACAGCTCGCGTGCTCATAGTGGCCAGAGAAAGGGCCGCTGCCTGTTGGCAACGGCCCCGAACTCGAATTGCCGGATGCACTCATGACGTCAGACCGGCAGACCCACAACGAAGCGCGCACCGAGCGGATCAGAAGTAATGTCAGCCTCGGTCGGGCGAATGTTTTCGGCCCAGATGACCCCGCCGTGCGCTTCGACGATCTGTTTGGAAATCGCGAGACCCAAGCCGGAGTTGTTGCCAAAGTCATGCTCGGGGCGTTCGGAATAGAAGCGGTTAAAGATTTTGCCCAGAGCCTGATCCGGGATACCGGGGCCGGTGTCCTCTACCACAACCAAAACACGGTTCTGGCGCTTGCGCACCCAGACGCGAATGGCATCGCCGTCTTCGCAGAAGCTGACCGCGTTGGTGATCAGATTGACAAACACCTGTGCCAGGCGCGCTTCGAGCCCGGTGATCTCAATGGGTTTGCTGGGCAGATCGGTGATAAAGTCGATGCCCTTTACGCGCGCTTCCTCACCCAGATATTGCGTTAGGTTGCTGACCATGGAGAGCATGTCAAACTGCTCTTCCTCTTCTTTCACCAGTTCCGCATCCAGACGCGAAGCGTTGGAAATATCACTAACCAGACGATCAAGACGGCGCACGTCGTGATCAATCACATCCAGCAGTTTTTCGCGCTGATCTTCGCGCTTGACCATGCGGAGAGAGCCCACCGCCGAGCGCAGACTGGCCAGCGGGTTCTTGATCTCATGCGCCACGTCAGCGGCAAATTGTTCGTTGTTGTCGATCCGGTCATATAGCGCGCCGACCATGCCGCGCAAAGCGCTGCTGAGGCGGCCAATTTCATCCGGGCGCGCAGTCAGATCCGGAATGCGCACACGCCCCGGGTTGACCTGACGGGCGTCGCGATCGCGCCCAATTTCTGCCGCAGCGGCCAGATCACTCAGCGGGTTGGAAATGGTTGAGGCCAGCACAATGGACAGGCCGACCGAGACAACAATGGCAATCAAAAACATCTGCAAGATACGTTCGCGCTGCAAACGCACCATTTCGTCGATCTCACCCACGGCGCTGGTCAGCGTCACCACCCCCAGCGGGCGGCCGGCATGCTCCATCACCGCAGCGACGGCCAAGACGGTTTCCCCGTTTGAGGTGGTCAACTCAGCCACCTGCGCGCCGCCGTTCAGGGCGTCTTGCGAAAACCGGGCGATTTCTCCATTTAGAAAGGCCGCATTTTCAAGGCGCGTGTCCTCGCCGACAACATTGCGCCACAGCCAGCTCAGCGCGTCGGTCAACGGGGTGGCCCGCCCCTCTTGCGGGGCGCTTAACGCGCCGCTCTTTTCGGCAATTACTGCGCCGGAAAAATCGCTGATCTGGACGTTGATACCGCGCCGCAGCGGCAATTGATCAAGCGTGCGGCGCACATCAACCCCGTCGCCGGACACCAGGCTGACCGGCGCGCCCGCAGGCATTTGCACCGTCATCGCGCCGCCAATCAACTGGGCGTCGGCCATCAGGTTTTCGCTGCGCTGCTCGACAAAGTTGCTGCGCGCCGCGCTCAGATACAGAATACCGGCAACCAGAAAGCAGAGCGCGATCAGATTGAATGTGATGATTTTCCGGGTCAGAGGAGATCGGCTGAGAGGTGTCAGGCGACGCCGTTCGCGCCGACCGCGCATTTCACGCTCGACGGTCGATTCAGGGGCGACCCAATCGTCGCCCAATACCACATCACCTTCACGTCCCGCCGACATGCGCCCTGCACTTATCTGTTCAGCCAGTGCCATTATTCTTCGTTATACCGATAACCGATACCATAGAGCGTCTCAATCGCGGAAAATTCGCTGTCCGCTGTGCGCATCTTTTTGCGCAGACGCTTGATGTGGCTGTCGATGGTGCGGTCATCCACATAGACCTGATCGTCATATGCGACATCCATCAGCTGATCGCGTGATTTCACAAAACCTGGACGTTGCGCCAGAGCCTGCAGCAGCAAGAATTCGGTCACGGTCAATGTGACGTCCTTGCCTTTCCAGGTCACGGCGTGCCGCAATGGGTCCATCGACAGTTCGCCGCGCTCCATCACTTTGGTGTCTTCGGTCTCGCCATTCACGATGGTGCCATTCTGCGCCTCTTGGCGGCGCAAAAGGGCGCGGATACGTTCCACCAGCAGGCGCTGGCTAAAGGGTTTCTTGACGTAATCGTCCGCCCCCATCCGCAGGCCCAGCACCTCATCGATTTCATCATCTTTCGACGTGAGAAAGATCACGGGCATCGACGTTTTCTGGCGCAGACGCTGTAGCAGATCCATCCCGTCCATACGGGGCATCTTGATATCCAGCACGGCCATATCGGGAAGTTTGCGGTTAAACGCGTCCAGAGCTTGCTGACCGTCGTTGTAGGTTTCGACCTCGAAGCCTTCCGCCTCAAGAGTCATGGAAACCGACGTCAGGATATTCCTGTCGTCGTCCACAAGCGCAATCTTGGACATAGGAGTATTCCTTTTACTGCTCTATAATTATTTTTTGAGGCATTATGCGCCAAATTTTGCCGATCAATCAATCCCATTTGGCGAATCAGCACATGAGCGCACCCATTTTTTTCCAATTTCCTTAACCGTGCGCTAATTCCCGCCGACGCGGCAAGATTGTTTCAAAAAGTTTGCGATAACATATACTTGGTTGCGCTAACTTGCCTCCAGCCCTCTATTCAACTCCAGAAATCGCGTGTTAAGAGCGCCAATATCGGTCATGCTTCTTTGGCCGAATAATTCGGGCGAAACCCCGGATTTTGATCAAGGACCGCCGCACCAGCGCGGCTACAGGAGTTAGAATAATGACATTTGGACGGCTCAACCCGCAGTTCCGCCTCGAAGATCAAGGGATCGAAGGTCTGGGCAATGTCTATTACAACTACATGGAACCAGCGCTGGTTGAGACCGCGTTGAAAAATGGCGAAGGCACGCTGGGCAATGGCGGCGCGTTTCTGACGTCGACCGGCAAATACACAGGCCGGTCCCCCAAAGACAAATTCGTGGTCAAGACCGACAGCGTCAAAGACACGATCTGGTGGGAAGAAAACGCTGCAATGAGCCCTGCGCATTTTGATGCGCTCTATGCTGATTTCCTGTCCCATATGCAGGACAAGGACTACCATGTTCAGGATCTGGTCGGCGGCGCGGACCCGCGCCATTCGATCAATGTGCGCATGGTCACGGAATTGGCCTGGCACGGGCTGTTCATCCGCACGATGCTGCGTCGCCCGGATCGCGAAGATCTGGATGATTTCACCGCTGATTACACCGTCATCAACTGCCCAAGCTTTGTGGCCGACCCAAAGAAACACGGCTGCCGTTCTGAGGTGGTGATTGCGCTGAACTTTGATCGCAAGCTGATCTTGATCGGTGGCACCGAATACGCGGGCGAGAACAAGAAATCGGTGTTCACACTGCTGAACTACCTGTTGCCGGAAAAGGGCATCATGCCGATGCACTGTTCGGCCAACCACGCCAAAGGCAACCCGGTGGATACTGCGGTCTTCTTTGGCCTGTCCGGCACCGGCAAAACCACATTGTCCGCCGACCCTGATCGCGTTCTGATCGGTGATGACGAACACGGCTGGTCCGATCAGGGCACCTTCAACTTTGAAGGCGGCTGCTATGCAAAGACGATCAATCTGGACCCGGAAGCCGAACCAGAGATTTACGCAACCACCACAAAATTTGGCACCGTAATCGAAAACATGGTTTTCGACCCGGACACCAAAGAACTGGATTTTGCAGACGACAGCCTCGCGGCCAACATGCGGTGTGCCTATCCGCTGCACTACATCTCCAACGCCTCGCAGAGCTCAATCGGCGGCCATCCCAAAAACATCATCATGCTGACATGTGATGCCTTTGGCGTTCTGCCTCCAATCGCGCGTCTGACCCCGGCGCAGGCGATGTATCACTTCCTGTCCGGCTTCACAGCCAAAGTGGCCGGAACCGAGCGCGGCGTTACCGAGCCACAGCCAACCTTCTCCACCTGCTTTGGCGCGCCTTTCATGCCGCGTCGCCCAGAGGTCTATGGCAACCTGCTGCGTGAGAAGATTGCTAAGCATGGGGCCACCTGCTGGCTGGTGAACACCGGCTGGACGGGCGGCGCTTATGGCACCGGCTCGCGCATGCCGATCCGCGCAACCCGCGCCCTGCTGACCGCAGCGCTCGAAGGATCGCTGGTCTCTGCCGAGTTCCGCAAGGATCCAAACTTTGGCTTTGAGGTTCCCGTTTCGGTGCCTGGCGTCGCCGAAGTCCTGCTGGACCCACGCCGCACCTGGGACGACAAAGCCGCCTATGATGCGCAGGCCACCAAGCTGGTTCAGATGTTCTCAGACAATTTTGAGCCCTATCTGCCCTATATCGATGCCGACGTGAAATCCGTCGCGATCGGGTAAGGCGACCCGCAAACCAAGCTGAAAGCCCCGAGATTTCTCTCGGGGCTTTTTCGTTCAGAGCGTAAGCTCAGCAGAAATACATTCGTGATCTGACAGAGGAACATCCTCTGGATCCAGCGCGGCGATCAGCCGGCCCTGCCCGGCGCTAAAGCCACGCTGACAGAACCAATCCAATTTCATGCGCCGTGAATCATGCGGCGTGATGAGGCTGGCGCGCGTTGTCACCCCTTCCGGCGTCAGCCCCCAGTCAAACCCCCGCGCCTCAGCCAGCGCAAACAGGGTTTCCTGACGATGGTCAAAATCGGGCGGCAGATGATTGCCCGTGTTCAAATCGCCGCCAATCAGTGTCGGCAAGCCAGGGGCGAAGTGATCAACCGCATCTAGAATACGCGCAAATTGCTGGTGGCGATGTGCTGCATCTGCGTTGCTTTCCAAATGGGTTGAGACAACGCAAACCGGGCCTTCTTCGGACAAAATCGTTGCCGCGATGGCCATGCGCTCGCCGACGCGCGGCTGCGTATCCGCCCCCGGATTGGTCGTTGTGCAGAACCAATGGCCACGTTCATCCAGCCTGATCTGGGTCACATCGATGAAAGGCGCAGAGGACAGGATCGCATTGCCATGGAACCCAAGCGCGTTGGCATCATCGCTGCAAAATTCCAGCTCTTTGCCAGACCCCAGACCCATTTCATAAAATTCGACCCCATAGGCATATGTCATGCCAAGCGCCTGCGCCATCTCGGCGGTGTTGTGCCGCTGGCCGGTGCGCGCCATGCCGGCGTCCACCTCGCTGAGCAACACGACATCGGGCCGCAAATCCGCAAGCAGGTCTGCGGATTTTTCCGGGAATAGGCACCGCTCGATATTCCAGGCCGCCGCCGTGAAACGCTTTGGCAATACATCGCGACTTGGCGTGCCGGACACCTCCACGGCGGTCATTGCGGGCAGGCTGGCCATGAGCGCGCGATGCGCCTCCTCGGTGCGCGGCGCAGCCGTTATACGCGCCGCCTCCGCCGCGCTGACGGCCGGAAGCTGGTTGAGAACAAGGGTCATATCAAATCCGCGCGCCCACGCCGTCAGCAAAGAGGTGGACGGTTTCCGGCCGCACCAAAAGCTGATTGCGCCCTGTGGTGGCGGGGTTGTCCTTGGGCACCGAGACGGTGAAAGGCTGCGCAGCGACTTGGCCGTGCAGCAAACGGTTTGCGCCCAATTCTTCGACGATCTGAACGTCAAATGGAATGCCGCCCTCTGCCACCAAGGCGACGTCCTCTGGACGCAACCCGAATGTCACTTTGCGGCCCGCTGCAAGATCGGCACCAGCGGCGACCTGGATATCCTGCCCCAAAGAAACCGCGCCGTTTTCGGCGGCCGTCGCGGCGAGCAAATTCATCGGGGGTGCCCCCATAAAACTGGCGACAAAGGTCGATGCCGGGCGGTGATAGATTTCGGCGGGCGTGCCGATCTGTTCAATGCGCCCCCCGTTCAGGACCACAATGCGATCCGCCATGGTCATCGCCTCGACCTGATCGTGGGTCACATAGACTGACGTCACCCCCAGTTCGCGCTGCAGGCGACGAATTTCAATCCGCATCTGGCCACGCAGCTTGGCGTCAAGGTTGGACAGCGGTTCGTCAAACAAAAAGAGCTTAGGGTTGCGCACAATGGCCCGCCCCATTGCCACACGCTGGCGCTGACCGCCGGACAATTGACTGGGCTTGCGGTCCAGCATTTCCGTCAGGTTCAGAACCTGTGCGGCGCGCGCCACCAGTTTTTCGATCTCGGCCTTGCTGATTTTGCGGTTTTTCAGCCCATAGGCCATGTTTTTGGCCACGGACATATGCGGATAGAGCGCATAGTTCTGGAACACCATGGCGATATCGCGGTCTGCGGGGTCGATGGTGTTGACCACCTGCCCGTCGATGGACAACGTCCCTTCGGAGATGTCCTCAAGCCCAGCGATCATGCGCAGCAAAGTGGATTTGCCGCAACCGGAGGGGCCAACCAACACGATAAATTCGCCATCACGGATCGTGAAATCAGCGCCATGCACGGCTTGAAACCCATTGGGATAGGTCTTTTTGAGATTGTTCAGAATGACACTCGCCATTGTCTGGTTTCCTTATTTGTCGGAATCGGTGAGGCCCTTGACGAACCAGCTTTGGAAGAACACCACGATGGCCACAGGAGGCAGCACCGCAATGATCGCCAAAAGGTTCGCGCGACCGTATTCGGGAAGATTGGTGCCCTCGAGCACCTGCGTGATCTGTTTGATGCCCCGCACCAGCGTGAACATGCCTTCATCCGTGGTGATCATCGTCGGCCAGAGATACTGGTTCCAGCCATAGACAAACATGATGATAAACATGGCCGCGATCATGGTCCGGCTGAGCGGCACAAGAATGTCGATGAAAAACTTCAGCGGGCCAGCCCCGTCAATGCGCGCCGCTTCCACCAATTCCTCGGGCACAGAGCGGAAGAACTGTCGAAAAAAGAAAGTGGCAGTGGCGGAGGCAATCAGCGGCACGATCAGGCCGGTGTAAGTGTTCATGAGCCCCAAGCCCTGGATCACTTCGTAGGAGGGCAGAATGCGCACCTCAAGCGGCAGCAACAGGGTGGTGAAGATCACCCAAAAGGCAAAGAGTGCAAAGCGCAGGCGGAAATAGACCAGCGCATAGGCGGCCATCATGCCAAGCACGATTTTGCCCACCGCAAAGCCAACACCCAGGATCATGGAGTTTTTCAGCATCACTAGGCCAGAATTGGCATCGGTAAAGCCGCTGGTTTCAAACATTGCTTTCGTGAAATTGTCATCCAGCTGATCGCCGATGCGCAGCTGCAACCCGTGCTTTACGATTTCGGCATCTGGCAACGACGCGGTTGTGAATACCAGCACCAGCGGCATCAGCATGAACAGCGCACCCACAATCAGCACTGCGTGATCAGTGATCACACGCCAGCGCAACAGGGGTGCTTTGGGCTGCACAAGAGTTGGGGTCTCGGTCAATGTGTCAGTCATCATCGTGCCCTCAAGTATAGTGAATGCGCCGCTCAACAAGGCGGAACTGAAAGACGGTGAGAGCCAGAACCAGCACCATCAGGATAACGGATTGCGCAGAGGAGCCGCCCAGATCATTGCCGCGGAAACCATCAACATAGACCTTGTAAACAAGGTTCATCGGGTTGTTGCCCGGCTCACCTTTGACCAGCGTGTCTATCACACCGAAAGTATCAAACAGCGCGTAGGTGATATTGGTGATCAGCAGAAAGAACCCGGTCGGCGCAAGCAGTGGAAAAGTGACATCCCAGAACCGGCCCGACGCCGAACGATTGTCAATCAGCGCGGCTTCGCGCACCGCAACGGGGATGGAATGCAGCCCAGACAGGAAAAAAATGAAATTCACCGGCACTTGTTTCCACACCGAAACCGTGACCATGGCAAAGGCCGTATCCGAATAGACCACGCCGAGTTTGAAATCCCAGCCCAGCGATTGGAAAAATGCGGTCAGCGGGCCGGTTGATTGATCAAACATCAAGATCCCGATGAAACCGGCCACCGGGGGCGCGACGGCATAGACCCACATCAAAAGTGTGCGGTAGGTCTTGGCCCCGCGAATGACATTGTCAGCTTTCACCGCCAACAACAAAGCGAGCCCAAGCGACAGGAAGGTCACAAGCAGCGTAAAGACGACCGTAAAACCCGCGACTTTCAGGTATTCCTTGTTGCCCAGCAGGTCAGCGTAATTCTCAAGCCCCACAAACGTCGAGCCGAACCCGAAAGGGTCCTGCAAGAAAAATGACGATTGGATCGCATGCGCCGCGGGCCAATAGAAAAATACGGCAATAATGGTCAACTGCGGCACCAATAAAAGAATGGGCAACCACGGGTTGGCAAATCCAGCGCGTTTCATAATCTCTCCAATTCATAAGAACCGGCGACCCGCTGCTTGCGCAGCGAGCCGCCGATCAGGAGTTAAGCGATTAACCTTGGGTTTTTGCGAAGCGGGCCAGCAGTTTGTTGGCTTCGGCTTCGATATTGGCAAAGCCGTCTTCGACAGTGGTTTCACCGGTCAGGATGCGGCCGTACTCACGGTTCATCACGTCGCGGATCTGCACGTAAAAGCCCATGCGGTAGCCTTTGGTGAACTCACCCGCTGGCAGGGACAGCTGCTGAATGCCAACTTCGGCGGCTGGGAAGCGGTCATAGTGACCGTCCTTTTGCGCCAATTCATAGGCCGCTTCGGTGATCGGCACATAACCTGTTTTCTGGTGCCAGAAATACTGGGTGTCTGCAGATGTCAGGAACTTGAAGAATTCGGCAGTTGCCTTGTTCTCTTCAGCAGATTTACCGGCCATTGCGAACAGGGCTGCGCCGCCGATGAAAGTTTGCTTTGGCTCAGCAGTGACAGCTTCCCAATATGGCAGCTTGGCTGCGGAGAAAGGGAAATCCACTTTGGCCTGCAGACCACCAAATGAGCCGGAAGAGCCGAGCCACATGGCCACTTCACCGTTTTCAAATGGGGTTGCATTGTCGCCCCAGCCGGTGCCGTACCATTCGAACAGGCCTGCTTCTTTCCAGTCAACCAGCGCTTGGAAGTGCGCTTTGATCGCTGGGTGGTTCACCTTGATTTCTGTCGCTGGCGCGTCGTAGCCATTGTTGTTGTTGGCGAATTCAAGGTTGTGGCGGGAGAAGAAGTTCTCGGTAAAGATCCAAGGCAGGTGAGACTGCGACATTGGGATGTAGCCGGCTTCTTTCAGCGCTGGCGCGGTCACGGTCTGGAATTCTTCCCAGGTGACAGGCGCGGTCACGCCCGCTTTGGCCAGAGCGTCTTCGTTGAAATACATGATAGGCGTGGAAGAGTTGAACGGCATGCCGATCATCTTGCCATCTTTGTCCGCGTAGAAGTAACGCACGCCAGCAATGTAATCGTTGATGTCAAACGCAACGTCGTTGTTGGCCAGCAGATCTTGGACCGGAACGGCCGCGCCTTTTGCGCCGATGACTGTGGCGGCACCTGCGTCAAAAACTTGCAGGATGTTGGGTTGCTCGCCTGCGCGGAACGCTGCGATGCCGGCGGTCAGGGCTTCTTCGTAGGTGCCCTTGAAGATCGGGGTGATCTTATAGTCGTCTTGCGATGCGTTGAAGTCTGTTGCGATCTGCTCAACCGTCTCGCCGAGCGCGCCACCCATCGCGTGCCACCACGTGATTTCGGTTTCAGCAAATGCAGGCGCGGTCAGGCCGAGAACGGCTGCGGTCGCCAATACAGTATTGATTTTCATGAGTCTCTCCGAATGTCAGAAACGGTGCTATGCACCTTGTATGCACACGTGTTCACATAAGGATCGCCTGTTACAGGATTATGACCCTTCATGAATGTTATGTGACATCTTTACCTGACCGAACGAGTGTGCATGTTAAGGCGCATGAAGCACAATGAAGACGCCGTTGCCCCGAACCGCCCGCGCCGCGTGACCGCCACCGATGTGGCCAAGGCAGCGGGTGTTTCGCGATCCGCGGTGTCGCGCGCCTTTACTCAAGGGGCCTATCTGGACCAGGAAAAAAAGGAGCGCATCCTCGCTTGCGCCCAGGAGCTTGGCTATCACCCGAATGCATTTGCGGCGGGGCTTCAGACCACGCAATCCAACATCGTGGCTGTGATT
Source organism: Cognatishimia sp. SS12 (assembly GCF_028369055.1). GTDB lineage: Bacteria > Pseudomonadota > Alphaproteobacteria > Rhodobacterales > Rhodobacteraceae > Cognatishimia. Next base: position 392,558 of record NZ_JAQNCZ010000003.1, read on the forward strand.
ACCGGTGAAATGCGCAGCCAATATGATCATGAATTGGTGGACCATCTGCTCAAAGGGCTACTCGCGATTGGCAAATGGCCCATGGTTCTAAGTGGCCGAGAGCTGGCAAGTGCTCCGAATCTGCAGGGGATTTTCGGGTTTCCCGTTGATGCGATGATCGTGCGCGGCGGCAGCGTCGACCCTTTTGTCACCAACGCCTGCGCCAAACTGCAGATCCCGCTGATTATCTCAGGTTGCATCGTAAAGGCACCGCTGGTTGACAGTGTGTCGTGCCGCAATTTTGACGGCATGTTTGCCTTGGCCAAATTGCTTGCCGCCAGCGGGCGGCGCAGGATCGGCTTTATTGACGGGGTGCCCAACCGCGCCTCCAAGGCAGAGCGCCCCGCCGGGGCCAAGGCCGGCCTCGCTGAACATGGGCTCAGTTTTGTTGCCACCATCACGTCCGATTACAGTTATCACGGCGGGCTTCAGGCGGCGCAGACCCTGCTGGCCGAGCATGATTTGGATGCGATCATGTGCGCCAATGATGAAACCGCCATCGGTGCCATCACCGCGGTTCAGGACGTGCTGGGCAAGCGCGTGCCCGAGGATGTCGCAATCACCGGCTTTGACAATTTGAAAATGGCAGCTTGGCCCAATTTCAACCTGACCACGGTGCAGAACCCAATTCGCGACACGGTGGCGCAAATTTTGCGCCTGCTGCAAGAACGCCTCGCAAACCCGGCCAAGCCGGGTGAAACTGTCCTGACAGACGCGCCGGTTGTGGCGCGCGGCACACATTAGCTATGCGCGCGATCCAGAAACTTGCGGCAGAATAAATCTGTCGCCGCATGTAGGCATAGGGTGAGCACGGCGAGCACAATCAAACTGGCAAACATCAGGTCAATCTTGGCCCGCCCATTGGCCAGTAGCATCAGGTATCCAAGACCTTTGCTGGCCCCAACCCATTCGCCGATGATCGCCCCGATGGGCGCATAGACCGCCGCCAGGCGCAGGCCCGATGCAAACCCCGGCAGCGCCGCTGGCACCCGGATGCGCCACATGATCCGATGCTTGCTGGCCCCCATCACCCGCGCAAGGCCCAACCAATCAGGATTGGTCCGCATCAGCGCATCAAAAAACGAGGATGTGACCGGGAAATAGATGATGATCAGCGCCATGGCGACCTTGGACCAAAGCCCATAGCCCAGCCAAAGCGTCAAGATCGGCGCAAGGGCAAAGACAGGCACCGCCTGACTGAACACCAACATCGGTCTGACCAGCGCCCGCGCCATCGGCGATGCCGCCAGCCCGATCGCCGACAGCCCACCCAGCACCGCGCCCAGAAAGAGGCCAACAAGCACCTCGGCCATTGTCACCAATGCATTCTCAAACAGGGTGACGCGGCTCTTCCAAAGCGTCTCGGCCACAAGGCCGGGGCCGGGCAAAATAAACTTGGGCAGATCGCCAAGCCAGACAATCAGCTGCCATAGGGCGATGCCCAAAAGGGCCGACGCCAATCCTGCCCGCCATCCTGTCATCGCGCGACGCCAAAGCCTTCCCAAGCGGCGTCAAAAAACGCACGCTCCCGACGCACCGCTTCGACAAAGAAATCCTGCACCATGTCGCGCTGCAAGTGATCGAGTGTTTCCCACGTCTGATCGAGCTGGCCGCGCAAATAGGCCACAACCCCTTCAAACCCCGCACCGCTGTGCAATGTGATCCATTCGCCAAGCCAGAAGGGCAGCGCCTCCGCCTGATCCGCGTGGGGCGTCGCCCATTCCAGATATACCCATTCAGCCACACAGAGCACGGCCAACATCAGTTCATATCGCCCCGACAGCCGCGCCTCTTCCATCAACATCTTGAAATTGCGCGTGGCTTGCGCGGGCGCGGCCTCGCCGGGGATATCGAGCGCTTCAAAGCTGCGCTGAAAATAGGTGTTCTCCGGCCCGGTGACGACAGCCAGAAATTGCGCTGCGGGCACAGAATCTGCCAGCGTCGGCGCATGAGCAATCGTTGTGGCCAAGAGGCGCACGAACTCGTCAATGAAGAGGTAATCCTGCTGAAGATAGCCTGCCATTTTCTCGGCAGGCAAGGTGCCTGCAGCAAGGGCGTCGGTGAACGGGTGCGAGGTTGCCATCGTCCAATCTGCGATGGCCAGGGATTGTAAATGATCGGTCGCGCGCATCAGGCGTCCTCCCGCAGTTTGGCCAACAATCTGGCCTGAATTTCCAATACATCAGGCGCATCCACAGCACGCGGCACATCCCCAATAGGGGCCGGCACGTCTTCGATGCCCTGATCCGTCATGATCTTAATAAAATGTCCGAGGCGCGCGGCTTCGGCCGGTTCATGTGTAATCAATAAGACCGTTCGACCAGCCAGAACCTCTGCTGTCAACTCCTGCATCCGCGCCCGGTTCTTGGCATCCAGCGCTGAAAAAGGTTCGTCCAGCAGCACAATCGGGCGATCCTCCATCAAGGTGCGCGCCAGCGCAGCGCGCTGCCGTTGCCCACCGGACAAGGCATCAGGCATGCTTTGGGCTTTTTCAGCCAATCCAACGCGCGCCAGCACATCGCTGACTTTCGCGGCATCACTGGCCTCCCCCCGCAGCTTGGCGCCAAGGGCGACATTCTGCGCCACACTGAGCCAGGGCAACAGCAGATCGCTCTGCGCCATCATGGCAACCCGCCCGGCAAGGTCATCAGAATCCGCCGCGCCAATCTCACCGACAAAATCGACGTGATCCGCCAGACCGGCAAAAAGCTTCAGCACAGTGGATTTACCCACCCCGCTGGAGCCGAGCAAACACGTCCATCGCCCGGCGGGCACCTGTAAATCAAGCGCACCAAAAACAGGTGTGCCATCAATCGCAGCGCGCCCACGCAGAAAAAGCGATGGTGCCGTGCTCATGGGCGCAACCCCATATCCCAGAACCCCACTTCAAGCCGCGTCGCGACCTTGAAGCGCGCGCACAGCTGCGCCCAGCGCGGGCTCGCTTCCGGGTCATCCCCCAGGCGGCGCGCCATAGCATCATCCAGCAATGTGCCGACATCGCGGCAAACCGCTTGATATTCATCGCCGCCGTAGGTGTTGATCCAATCCGCATAGGTCGCATCCGGGGTTTCGGCACGCAGCCGCGCCCCGATTTCGCCATAGCCCAAGACGCAGGGCGCAAGCGCCACAAGCAGATCCAGAAAATCGCCCGAATGGCCTGCGTCCAGCACGTACCGTGTGTAGGCAAGATTTTCGGTGCGCTCCTCGGCGGCAAACAACGCCGCTTCGGAAATGCCAGCCTCTGCGCAGATGGAAATATGCAATTTCAGCTCTTCGTCGATCAGCGCATGCACTGTGGCGGCGCATTGGCGCATTTCGGCAACCGTGTCGGCCTTGGTCACGGCCAGCGCCCAGGCGCGGGAAAAATGGATCAGAAAGAGATAATCCTGCACCAGATAGTGCAGAAACGCCCCCTTGGGCAGGGAGCCATCTTTCAGGCCGCGCACAAAATCATGATCGACATAGGCAGGCCAATACTGGCCTGCCGCTGCGCGCATCAGGGGAAAGACGCGCCCATAGCTCATTGTGCGCCCAGATCGATGGCCAGTTCGGACACAGGGCGCGTGCCCTCCACCAGATTGGCATCTGCCAGGAATTGCTCAAACCGCACATAGCGCCCTTCGTCCAAGGCCTCGGGGCGCAGGGCAAAGCGCGGCAAGGTGTCTGCCCATGCCATTTCGTTCAGCTCATCCTGCAGCTCTGCTGAGGTGCCGGCAAAGATTTCCCAGCTTTCCTGCGGGTGGTTGACGATGAATTGGGTGGCCAGTTCTGTCGCGCGCAGGAAGCGACGCAGCTTGCCGGCATCCATGCTGTTTTTGTTGGCGACATAGATCAGCTCATCATAGGTCGGCACGCCTTCCTCTTCGATGTAGAAACACTTGCCGTCCACACCTTCGATCTGCATCTGGTTCAGCTCAAAGTTCCGGTATGCTCCCAGCACCGCATCCACCTGACCGGACATCAGCGACGGCGACAGCGACCAGTTCACATTGACCAGCTCGATATCGTCCATGCCCAGACCATGGGTGTTCAGGATGGTGCCCAGCAGCGCCTCTTCCACGCCCGCCACCGAATAGCCAACTTTGCCGCCCTTGAGGTCCGCAATGGTTTTGATCGGGCCATCTTCCAGCACCAGCAGACAGTTCAGCGGTGTGGACACCAGCGTACCAACACGTACCAGCGGCAGACCTTCGGCCACTTGCAGGTGCAGTTGGGGCTGATAGGAAATCGCCAGCTCGGCCTGACCCGCAGCCACCAGTTTTGGGGGATCAGACGGATCTGCCGGGGCGACAATTTCAACCTCAAGATCCTGATCGGCAAAAAAGCCCTTCTCTTGCGCCACGATGATCGGGCCATGATCGGGGTTGATGAACCAATCCAGCAGCACGGTCATCTTGTCCGCCGCAAAAGCGGGTGTTGCGGACATGAACGCCGCAGCCATCAAAAATTTCTTCATTATATCTTCTCCTGTTCACGCATCCTGATCGCCAAGGGCGAGCAGGGCAATTTCTCCATCCCAGACAGCAGACAGCCGTTCGGCGGCCTGCCATGCGCGCAGGCCGGACCGACAGGCCAGCACCGCACGTTGCGCATGGCCCGGCAAAGGGCCCTCTGCGCCAAACTCTTCAACTTTGTGACGCGCGGCCCCGGCGAGCGCCGGTCCGGCTTCGTCAGCAGCGCGCAGATCCACGATAAAATCGCCCGCACGCAGCGCCTCTGGCGCGATGAACCGCGGGCCGCCACTTGGCTCGGGGGCGCGGTCAAACCGAAACCCGCCGAACCGCAGGCTGCGCGCATCAAAACTCACCAATTGCCCAAGGGGCGAAGGGTGCTGCGCGGTCAAAACCGCAATGGCCATTTGCGCCTGCAAGCTGCCGATCACGCCAACGGAGGGGCCAAGCACCCCATCCGCATCGCAGCTGCCAAGGCGGTCCGGCAAATCCGGGAACACCGCCCGCAGGCTCGGGTGCCCGCCGCAAAATCCGCCACAATAGCCCTCGGTCCCAACGACCGAGGCGCTGATCAGTGGCAGCGCCGCGCCGAGGCAATGATCGCTGGCCACATAGCTGGCGGCAAAACTGTCGGCGCAATCCAACACAAGAGACATCCCGGAACAAAGCGCCGCAGCTGTCGCCGGATCAAAGCGAGAGACATGCGCCTCGATCTCGCAGTCCTCATTCAGCGCCGCCATGTGACGCGCCGCCGCTTTGGCCTTGGCCTGGCCAATATCTTCGGCACGAAACAATGTCTGCCGGTGCAGATTGCTCAGCTCTACCTGATCCGGGTCCACCAACCGGATAAAGCCGACCCCGGCACCCACCAGATATTGCAGGACCGGCGCGGCCAGACCGCCTGCGCCAATCACCAGCACCCGCGCTGAGCGCAAGGCGGCCTGCCCTGTTGGCCCAAAGCCGGGCACAGCGATCTGGCGGCTATACCGGCTCACGCGGTGGCCTCCAGCCAAGCGCGCACACGCGCTTCGGGATCATCGTTGAGCGTGATATCCGTGACAGCGGCAACGCTATCGGCCCCGGCGTCAAAAGCCCCCTGCGCGCGCTCAACCGACATGCCGCCAATAGCCACCAACGGGGTCGCGCCGATTTTGGCTTTCCACTCGGTGAGTTTCTCCACCCCCTGCTGGTGCCATTTCATCTTTTTCAGGATGGTTGGGTACACCGGACCCAGCGCCACATAATCCGGCGCAAGCGCCATGGCGCGTTCAAGTTCAGCATGATCATGGGTTGATATCCCCAACTTAAGACCCGCCGCCTTGATCGCAGCGACGTCTGCCGTGTCGAGATCCTCTTGCCCAAGGTGCACCCAGTCGCAGCCCAAATCGATGGCGAGCTGCCAATAGTCGTTGACCACCAGTTCGGCCCCGTGGTCCCGGCAAAGCGCCTGCCCTTCGATCAACATCTCGCGCACGCGCGGCATTGGTTGATCCTTGATGCGTAGCTGCACCAGTTTGACGCCCAGCGGCAAAGTGCGGCGCAGCCATTCAACAGAATCAAAGACCGGATAAAAACGATGCAGGCTCATTCCAAAAATGCCTTTCCCAGAACCGGGGTTGAGGGCGCGGCCATATCGCGTGGCTCCATTGGGTCCGCCGCATGAGCCATTGCGCCCGCGTCAACGGCCTTGGCAAAAGCTTCCGCCATAGCAGCCGGATCACCGGCCTTTGCAACCGCTGTGTTCAGCAGGACAGCGTCAAAGCCCATTTCCATCGCCTGAGCGGCCTGGCTTGGCACGCCAAGCCCTGCATCCACGACCAGCGGCACATCCGGAAAATGCGCGCGCAGGCTGCGCAGCCCGTAAACGTTATTCAACCCCAATCCTGTGCCAATGGGTGCCCCCCATGGCATCAGAACCTCACAGCCCGTGTTCAAGAGCTTGTCGCACAACACGAGATCTTCGGTGCAATAGGGAAAGACCTGAAAGCCATCTTCACTCAGGATGCGCGCCGCCTCGGCCAGACCAAAGATATCCGGCTGCAAGGTATCCGCATGGCCGATCACCTCAAGCTTGATCCAGGGCGTGTCAAACAGCTCGCGTGCCATATGTGCGGTTGTCACCGCTTCGCGCACCGAATGACAGCCTGCGGTGTTGGGCAGCAAGGCAACGTTTAGCTCTTTGATCAGCTCCCAAAAGGCTTGCCCGGCCTGATCCTCGCCCGCCTCACGGCGCACCGAAACCGTGGCAATCCCCGCGCCGGAGCGTTTGAAAGCCTCGGCCAGAACGGCAGGAGAGGGATATTGCGCCGTGCCCAGCATCATGCGCGAGGCGATTTCAGTTCCATAAAACATCGGCATGATCAGCCCCCCTGCCGCGGCGCGACGATTTCGACCCGATCACCGTCGCGCAGTTCATGCGTGCTGCGCAGCCCGGCGGGTACGAAATCTTCGTTGACCGCCGTCGCCACTTTGGTGCCGCCATGCCCCAGCTCTGTCAAAGCCTCCGCCAGCGTTGTGGCGGCGACCTCTTTGGCCGCGCCATTAATGATGAGTTTCATGCCAAACCTCCGGTTTCTTCCCGTCCATCAGCCAATCCGCAACCATGCGCGCCATGGCCGGAGCCAAAAGGTATCCATGCCGGAACAGCCCGTTCACATAAATGCGCCCGTCTTTGCCGCCTGAGATTCGTGGCAAGTTGTCAGGAAAGGCCGGGCGCGCATCCACGCCGATTTCCAGCAGCTCTGCCTCGCCAAAGGCCGGATGCAGCGCATAGGCCGCATTCAACAGTTCCATCACCGAGCGCACTGTGGCGCGGCGGCGTTCCCCGCTTTCGATCTGGGTCGCGCCCAGCATGAAAACACCATCACCGCGCGGCACGATATAGAGCGGAAAGCGCGGATGCAGCAGCCGCACGGGGCGCGACAAGCTCACGTCCGGTGCACGCAAGATGACCATTTCGCCTTTAACACCGCGCAACTCAGGCAAGGCATCGCGGGCCGCCAGGCCCCGACAATCAACGACTTGCCCGCTGGGGGCGCCGTCCGTGCCAAAGCTCACGCCGCGCGCGGCAAGCCTGTCGTGCAACGCCAAGATCGTCTCGCGCGGATTGATATGCGCCTCTTTTCCCATGTGCAGCGCGCGGTCGAACCGTTCGCCCAGGTCAGGCTCCAGTGCCGACAATGCCGCTTGATCCAGCGCCGTGTGATTTTCCGTGCGACGGGCAAAGCGATCCAGCTCGCGTCGATCCCGGCCAAGTGCCACCACCAAGGAGCCGCGATACTGGACCTCCGCGCCCTGCGCCTGCCACCAGCCAGCGGCCTCGCGGCCAAGCCTCACCACCTGTTCCTCGGCAACCTCGCCTTCGCAATCTGCCGCCAGCATCCCGCCGGCCCACCACGAACAGCCATGCGCACCTGGGGGGCCATTGGGATCAATTACCTGCACCGCAGCACCACGCGCCGAAAGCTCTGCCGCAACGGCGAGCCCCACTACACCCGCGCCAAGTACCGTGACCGTCAGGCTCATGTCCAAACCTCGTGAAAATGATGCACCGGCCCGTGGCCTGAGCCGATATCAATCTCATCCGCCGCAGAAATCGCCTGATGCAGCCAGCTGTGCGCACGTGCCATGGCCTCTGGCAGGTCCTGCCCGCGCGCCAGCCCGGCCGCGAGCGCCGATGACAACGTGCATCCGGTGCCATGGGTGTTGCGCGTCTGAATGCGCGGCGCCTCATATGGGGTGACAGCCTCGCTGGTCACAAGCCAATCGCGGCAGATATCGCATTCGGCGTGGCCACCTTTCATAACGACAGCTTGAGCGCCAAGCGCGAGGATTTTCTGCCCCTGCGCGATCATCTCATCATCGCTTTGCGCCACCGGCATCTGCAACATGCGTGCCGCTTCCGGCAGGTTGGGCGTTACCACCCTTGCCATCGGCACCAATTTGGTGATCAGCGCCTGCACGGCGTCATCCGGCAAAAGCGCCACCCCGGATTTGGACAGCATCACCGGGTCAATGACGATCGGGCCAGGAAACCCGCCCAGCGCCTCTGCCACAGTGTCGATAAGGTCGGGCGCACCCAACATGCCGATTTTGATTGCATCCACCTTAATGTCGCTGAGAACCGCAGCAATCTGGGCCGCCACCATTGCGTTCGATACAGCTTCGACCGCAGTGACGTTCTGCGTGTTCTGCGCAGTAATGGCGGTAATAGCCGATGTCCCAAAAACACCCAATGCCGAGAAGGTCTTGAGATCGGCCTGAATGCCCGCACCGCCACCGCTGTCAGACCCAGCGATTGTCATTGCAACATGTGCCATAGCGCACCCCTCACGTCGGTTTCATGGTCTGCAGGCGGGGGGGCAACATCTGCGGGCTGGCGCAGCGTAAGTTCCGTTCCCTCCGCCGGTACTGACCGGATCAGGTTCGATGGGTTGGCAAAGGCCTCTCAGCTGTCAGACAGCACCCCAACGGATGCAATGTGCCTATCAATTCGGCACCCGTGACGCAACAACACATTCAGGCTGGCCTGAAGTTCGGCAAAAAAGTGGAGTCACACCCCGGCTGGCTATGCGGGGCTGCGCGAATATGTCATCAAACTGTCACGGCCCGTCGTCATTACCCCGGGGGACAGCAAGAGCAGCATTCTATGACCGAATTTCAAAGATACGCCGTCTATTACACGCCGCGCCCCGGCCCTTTCGCTGATTTTGGCGCGCGCTGGCTCGGATGGGACATTGCCACGGGCACAACGCGGGGGCAGACCGAGCTGCCGTGCGACGACATCGCGATTGAGAATATCACAAGGACACCGCGCAAATACGGGTTTCACGGCACATTGAAACCGCCATTTCGCTTGAAAGAAGGTCAAAGCATCAATGGCCTGCGCGCTGCCATTGCCCGCCTGTGTGCCGCGCAGAACGCGGTGCGTTGCGCGGGTCTGGAACTTAATCAGATTGCCTCGTTTCTGGCCCTCACCCCGGTGGGCGATACCCGCGCACTGGCCGAATTGGCGGCTGCAATCGTGCAAGAGCTTGACCCGTTTCGTGCGCCCGCCTCAGAGGCCGAATTGGCGAAGCGTCGCAAAGCAGGGCTCACTGCGCGGCAGGACGAGAATCTGCTGGCCTGGGGCTACCCCTATGTTCTGGAAGAGTTTCGCTTTCACCTGACCCTGACCGGATCGCTCAAGCGCGCTTGGGACACGCCGGTCAAAGCGCATTTGACCGAGATGCTTTCGCAGGTGCCCCTTGCTCCTTTTGAGGTACCTGATCTCACCCTTGTCGGCGAGGCCTATGACGGGCGCTTTCATGAAATCGAACGGTTTGCGCTCGCCGTGAAATAATTGGCCAAAAGCGCCCTTAAGGGGCATTTCTGTCACCTGCCATTCACATTGACCGCCTAAAAGGCCCATAAAATGTGAGAGCAGCCCGATGTCCTATCCTTTGCCACCCCTGCGCCTGACGGGCGCAACCATTCTGCGCGACGGTGTGTTGCAACAACGCTCTGTTGCGATTGCGCGCGGCACGATCACCAAAGGGCCGCTGCCGGCGGTTGACCTCAGCGGCTACTATATCCTGCCCGGGATCATCGACCTGCATGGCGACGCCTTTGAGCGTCATATCGCCCCGCGCCCAACTGCGCCCTTTCCCATGGCGACGGGCCTGCGCGCGACCGATATGGATGCCGCTTCCAATGGGGTGACAACCGCCTATCTTGCGCAAGGCTGGAGTTGGGAAGGCGGCAGTCGCGCCCCTGATGGGGCCGAAAGTTTTCTTCAGGCACTCGCGGCCTATCGCGCGCAGATGCAGGTGGACCTTCGGACGCAATTGCGCTGTGAAACCCATACTGTAGACAGCAAGGATCGTCTGCTGGAGGTTGTCGCGCGCTATGGCGTGGATTTCGTCGTCTTTAACAATCACCTCGACGAGTATCTGGATCTGGCCGACAACCGCCCCGACGAGTTGGCACATTGGGCGCGTAAATTCGGGCGCACAGCGGATGAACAGCTGGCTTTGGTGCGCCGGGTGCAGGCGGTCTCACGCGAGGTGCCGCGCTTTCTCTGCAATCTGGCTGAACGATTTGACGACATGGGCGTGATCTATGGCAGCCACGACGATCCCGATGGTGACACGCGCGAGACCTATTCGCTGATCGGTGCGAAAATATGCGAGTTCCCAACCGCGCGCGCGCCCGCAGCCTTGGCCAAGGCGGTGGGTGATCCGGTGCTGATGGGGGCGCCGAATGTGGTGCGCGGTGGCAGCCAGTCCGGCGGTATTTCGGCCATGTCACTGATCAAATCCGGCCTGTGCGACGCGCTGGTGTCGGATTACTATTATCCATCTTTGGCGCAGGCCGCCTTCCGACTGGTCAGCGAAGATGTTCTGCCTTTGCCAGAAGCCTGGGCCATGATCTCAACGCGCCCCGCCCAGATCATGCGCCTGCATGACCGCGGTGTGATCGATTATGGCAAGCGCGCCGACCTTGCGATTGTCAACGCAGATACCAAAGCGATCGAAGCGACTATTTCTGCCGGGCGCATCGTGCACCTGACCGGCGAAGCGGCCAATCGCTTCCTGTCCAAAGAGACCGACATGCCGCTTGCGGCGGAGTAAACTGCGCTTAGAGCGGTCCGGCCTGAAAGAGCCGCACCTTGAGACCGCCATGCGGGATCGGCGCGCCATTCGTCAGATTGGGCAGCCCCGTGGCCCGTGCCAGAGCACTGTCGCTGGTGATGATGCCGACACGCCAGCCGGAGAACTCTTCCTTCAGCTTTTGGCCTAGCGCGCCATAGAGGCCAAAGAGCAACTTTTTGTTGCCGATCCGCGCGCCATATGGCGGGTTTACGATCACGAGGCCCGCTTGCCCCTCGGGGCGTTTCAGGTCGCTGATCGCAGCGTGATGAAAGGACGTCACGCCGTCCACCTGCGCACGCGCGGCGTTGTCAGAGGCATTTTGAACGGCGCCGGTGTTGCGATCAGAGCCAAAGAACCGCTGCGCGCTCTCGGTGCCACCCGCGCGGCGCAATGTTTCGAACGCGGCAGCATCAAAGCTGGCCAGATGCTCAAAGGCAAAGTGGCGCGCGCGCCCGGCCTGCAGACCCAGCGCCATTTCTGCGGCCTCGATCACGAATGTCCCTGACCCGCACATCGGGTCCAGAACCGGCTCATCGCCATGATAGCCACAGGATCGCAAAAAGAGCGCAGCAAGGGTTTCGCGCATCGGCGCTTTGCCCACCGCCGCTTTGTGCCCGCGTTTGTGCAGCGACTCGCCAGAGGTATCGACGCTGATCGTCACGACGTTATCGTCAATACGCACCTTCAGCGCTACGGCAGCTTCAGCCGAAAGGGGCGCGCCCAGCTCTTCGGAAATCGCGCGCTCAATGCGTTGTTTCGCGGCCCCGGCATGATAGATCTTTGAGCGTTTGCTCACGACCTCAACGCGCACAGGCACATCTGGGCGCAGCACATCGCCCCAAGGAAATTTCCGGGCACGCTTGTCCAGCTGAGCCGGGTGGAAGGCCATGAAACTGCCGATCCGCACCAGCACACGGGTCGCGCCGCGCAATTCAAGATTCGCGCGCCAGATATCGCGCCATGTGCCCTCAAACTCGACCCCACCGGGCACCGCTTGCGCGGCACCCCAGCCAAGCTCCTGCGCTTCCGCGCATAAGACCGGCTCCAATCCCGGTGGGCAGGCCAGAAAAATCGGAAAAGATTTGATATCAGACATGCCGCGTCCCTATGCGCAATACAGGCCTATGGCCACAAAATAGTGCGTGCCGCATCAAAAATGCAGGTTTAGACGCGAGGTTCCAAAGGCGTCGACTTGATCCAAGATCAAAAATAGATAAAAAGTCATCAAGACACCATGTGACCCGAAAAATTATCTATAAAAAGTGAGCCTATGCTAGATACACCTTCTCAGCTCCGCACCGACTGGACCCGCGAAGAGGCCGACGCGATCTACAACCTGCCCTTCATGGATCTGCTATATCGCGCACAAACGGTGCATCGTGCGCATTTTGATCCCAATCAGGTCCAGCGGTCCAAACTGCTGTCGATCAAAACCGGCGGCTGCGCTGAGGATTGCGCCTATTGCAGCCAGTCTGCACGCAATGGTGCCAAGCTCTCTGCCAGCAAGCTGATCGAGGTGGAGCGCGTGATCGCTGAAGCGAAGAAAGCCAAAGCGGGCGGTGCCACCCGGTACTGTATGGGCGCGGCCTGGCGCTCGCCCAAAGATCGCGACATGGATGTGCTGGAGGCCATGGTGCAAGGGGTAAAAGACCTCGGCATGGAAACCTGCATGACGCTCGGCATGCTGGAAGATGATCAGATTTTCCGCCTCAAGGAATCCGGGCTGGATTACTACAATCACAATATCGACACGTCGGAACGCTATTATTCCGAAATCATCACCACCCGTACTTTTGCGGATCGGATCGACACGCTGAACCGCGTGCGCGAGGCGGGAATTAAGGTCTGCGCTGGCGGGATCGTTGGCATGGGCGAAAAGCAGATGGACCGAGTGGACATGCTGCTGGCGCTGGCCACGTTGAAAGAACATCCAGATTCCGTGCCGGTGAATATGCTGATCCCGATTGCAGACACGCCGCTGGCGGATGTCGAAAAACTCGACCCCATCGAATTTGTCCGCACCATCGCGCTGGCCCGTATCCTGATGCCAAAATCGCATGTGCGCCTGTCTGCAGGCCGCACCGATATGACCGATGAGCTGCAAGCAATGTGTTTCTTTGCCGGTGCCAATTCGATCTTTGTGGGCGACACGCTGCTGACCGCCGACAACCCCGAAGAAGATCACGACAGCAAGCTGTTTGACAAACTCGGCATCAAAGCGATGGCCGTTGGGTGTGACGGCAAAAAATGACGGGTTTTGCGCGGCATCAGGGCGCGCTGGATTTGCTAAAGCAGCGGTCCCGCTATCGCAGCCTCATGCCCCGCGCGGGGCATGATTTTGCCTCCAATGACTACCTGGGCCTGGCGGGCTCTGACCTGCTGCGTGAGGCGGCGCAAGCCGCGCTGGCGCGGGGTGTGCCCGTAGGGGCCGGCGGCTCGCGTTTGCTGCGCGGCAATGATGATGAACACAGCCGCCTTGAGGAAGAGGCCGCCGCGCTGTTTGGCACGCAACGCGCGCTCTTTATGGGCGGCGGCTTTCAGGCCAATACCGCGATTTTTGCCACCCTCCCGGCCCAGGGCGATCTGATCCTGCATGATGCGCTGGTCCACGCCAGCGTCCATGACGGCATGCGGCTTGGCCGCGCTGAAACCCAAAGCTTTGCCCATAACGATGTGTCCGCGGCAGACGCGGCCATTCTGAACTGGAAAGCCCAGAATGATGGCCGGGTCTGGATCGCCATCGAAACACTCTATTCAATGGATGGCGACAGGGCACCGGTCGCAGACTTTATGGCTTTGGCCACGCGCCATGATGCGGTGCTGGTGGCGGATGAGGCGCATGCCACCGGACTCTGGGGCCAAGGCGGCCTGGGCCTGACGCATGAGTTTTCCCAAAACGCAAACCTGTTGACATTGCACACCTGCGGCAAAGGGCTTGGTGTTTCGGGCGCGCTGATCTGTGGCCATAGCGCCCTGATTGACACGTTGATCAACAAAGCGCGCGGCTTCATCTTTGCCACCGCACCCTCGCCGTTGAATGCCGCGCTGGTGCGCGCAGCGCTGGCGAGCCTCAGCAGCCACCCCGAACACCGCGATGCGGCGCTAAACTTGCAATCCCACGCCCATGCCGAGGCGCAGCGTCTTTGTGGGCTCAGCGATTTTCAAAGCCAGATCATGCCGATTGTGATTGGCAAAGACGCCCCCACCATGGCGCTGGCGGCAGGCCTGCAAGCGGCGGGATATGACATTCGCGGCATTCGCCCCCCAACAGTGCCGCGCGGCGGATCACGTCTGCGTATTTCAATCACCCGTAATGTCAGCGCCGCAATTATCACCGAGATGTTCGCCACCCTGGCCCGCCTGATGGAGGATGCGCCCCATGACTAAGATTATCGTGGCAGGCACCGATACGGGCATCGGCAAGACGGTGTTTTCCGCTGGACTGACCCAAGCGCTTGGCGCGCGGTACTGGAAGCCGGTGCAATCCGGGCTGGAGGACGAAACCGACAGTCAGATCGTGGCGCGCCTGTCCGGCCGCCCTACCCTGCCAGAGGCATATCGCCTGCAGATGCCAGCCTCGCCGCATCTGTCGGCCGAGGCGGAAGGGACCGAGATTGCGCCAGAGCAGTTGCAAATACCTGAGGTCGACGGACCTCTGGTGATCGAAGGGGCCGGTGGCCTGATGGTGCCGCTGAACCGCAAGACGCTTTACCTCGATATCTTTACCACTTGGCAGCTGCCCATCATTCTTTGCGCGCGCACCGCGCTTGGGACGATCAACCACAGCCTTTTGTCGCTGCGTGCCCTGCAGGCCGCTGGGTGCCAGGTTGCGGGCGTTGCCTTTATTGGCGATCCAGCGCCCGAGGTGGAAGAAACCATCACTGATTTTGCCCGCGTGCCGCATCTGGGCTGCCTGCCGCAGATCAATTCACTGTCCTCCGACACGCTGCGCGGGGCATTTGCGGCCATTGACCTGCCGCGCATTCGCGAGGCCATGGCATGACCCCGCTTGAGTTTGATCAGCGCCACCTCTGGCATCCTTACACCAATGTCGTAAAGCCGGGCCCGACCTTTCGCGTCCGTGAAGCCGAAGGTGCCAGCTTCACGCTGGATGATGGCACGCGGCTGATTGACGGCATGTCGAGCTGGTGGTGCATGCTGCATGGGCATCGAAACCCGCATATCACTGGCGCGATACACGCACAGCTTGACCGGCTGCCGCATGTGATGTTCGGCGGTCTCACACATGATCCGGCGATCGAGCTGGGGCAGATGCTGCTTGATATGACCCCGGCCAGTTTGCAACGGATCTTTTACTGTGATTCCGGCTCTGTCGCTGTCGAAGTGGCCATGAAAATGGCTGTGCAATTTCAGCACGCCACCGGCCATCCCGAGCGGCAGAAATTCGTCACCATTAAATCGGGCTATCACGGCGACACCTGGAAGGCGATGAGCGTCTGCGACCCGGACACAGGGATGCACCACCTCTTTAAGGGCGCGCTTGCGGTTGAAACCTTCGTGCCCAAACCGCCCATTCGCCTTGGCCAAGACTGGATTGAAGATGAGGCCCAGAATGGTCTGGGCGCGTTGCGCGAGGCGCTGGAGACAAACCCGAACCTCGCGGGCTTTGTACTGGAGCCGATCGTTCAAGGCACAGGCGGGATGTATTTTTACCATCCCGAATATCTCAAGCAGGCCCGCGCGCTGTGTGACGCCCATGGCGTTTTGCTGATCTTTGACGAAATCGCCACCGGCTTTGGGCGCACTGGCAAGCTTTTTGCGACCGAATTCACCAATATAGAGCCTGATATTCTCTGCCTTGGCAAAGCGCTGACAGGCGGGCACATCAGCTTTGCCTGCACGATGACAAATGACCGCGTGGCCGAGGGCATCGGCAATGGTGCCCCGGGGGTCTTCATGCATGGCCCCACGTTCATGGCCAACCCGCTGGCCTGCGCGGCGGCAAAAGCCTCGCTAGAGCTGCTGGCGCAAAATAACTGGCAGGCGCAGACCGCGAGCATCGAAGCTCAGCTCCGTGATGAATTGGCACCGGCACGCGACCTGCCGCAGGTTGCGGATGTGCGCGTTCTAGGCGGCATCGCGGTGATTGAAATGCAGCACAGTGTCAGCGCGGATCACGCCCATGGTCTGGCGCGCGACACCGGGGTTTATTTGCGGCCCTTCGGACGCAATATCTATACGATGCCGCCGTTCATCTGCACGCAGGATGAGATCAGCAAAATCAGCGCTGCGCTGCTGCACCTCGCAGAGGCGCTGTGATGCAGTGCCGCTGGCTGCATCAGGACGACGCCAACCAGGTGATCGTTGTTTTTGGCGGCTGGGCGCTGGGACCGGGTCTTTTTGCTCATCTCGCAGGGGCTTGTGATGTGCTTTATGTCGATGATTACCGCACGCTCGCGCCGCTTCCGGATCTCAGCAAATATACCCAGCGGTCGCTTATTGCATATTCGTTTGGGGTTGCGGCATTTGGGCATTGGCAGGCGCAGTATCAGGGGCAGTTTGATCAAAAGATCGCCATCAATGGCAGCCTCACCCCCGTGCACCGGCGCGAAGGGATACCACCGGCAATTTTCCAAGCCACCCATGACGGGCTGAGCCAGGAAAGTTTCCAGGAGTTTGTGACGCTGTGTTTTGGCACCGAGCAGCCACACCACGCGATTGATACCGCCGCTCGCAGGGCCGAACTCGCCGCGGTTGCAGCCCGCGGGCCCGCCCCAAACCCCGGGTTTGACGCCGCCCTAATCTCTACGGCAGATCGCATTTTCCCCGCCGCCAACCTGCGCCGCGCTTGGGCTGGCCACGGTGCAGCGCCCATTGAGGTTGACGCCCCGCATGTCCCCTTTGCGCGCTGGGATAAATGGGTCGATCTTTTGGCCGAGGCCGAAGGGGGCCGCACATGACTGATCTATCCCGTCGTCCCGCCCTGCCACGCCCCAGCCAAACCAAAGTTCAGCAAAGCTTTCGGCGTGGGCTGGACAGCTATCATCAGGCCGCCACCCATCAGGCCGATATTGCCGCGCAGCTGGGCCATCGCCTGAGCGATCTGGCCCCCAAACACCTGGGCCGGGTGCTGGAATTTGGCGCAGGCACCGGGCATCTGACCCAGCAGATCACGAAGCGTCTTTCAATTGAAACGCTTTGGATCAATGATCTCGTGCCCGAAAGCGCCGGCTTCGCGCCGCCAGAGGCGACGTTTCTACCCGGGCCGATCGAAACATTGGTGCTGCCGGGCAAACTGGATCTCATCTGCTCGGCCAGCACCGTGCAATGGATCGAAGATTTGCCCGGCACCATCAAGCGGCTCTGCGCGCATCTTGCGCCGGGTGGCTGGATCGCCCTGTCGGGTTTTGGCGCAGCGCAGTTCCACGAATTGCGCGAACTTGGCTCCACGGCGGCGGCCCCAAGCTATGTCGACGCTGAGGCCTGGCGTGACGTCCTGCCAAGCGACATGACAATCAAACATCTGTCCCAAGGGCGGCAAGTGGCCTGGTTTGCGGACGCCCGGGCCCTGTTGCGGCATCTGCGCGAAACCGGCGTGAATGGCGGGGCCTCACAACATTGGGGGCCGCAGGCGTTGAAAACATTTGAAAGCGACTATCGGCGACGGTTTGGCACGCCGCAGGGCCTGCCGCTGACCTATGATCCCGTCTGGGTCATCGCACGCAAAAGCTGAGCGCTAGGCCAGTCGGCTCAGGTGGCGCTGCAAAACCGACACCGCCGCTTCGACATCACGCTTGCCAATAGCCAGCATGATCGCGCGGTGATCGCGGTCTGTCCGCTCCACCCAGTTTTTGGAATAGCTCGCCAAAAGATGCCGCGCGCTGAGCAGTTGCAGATCCGTCACCTCAGCCAGCAGGCGCGGCATGCGGCAGCCAGCCAAAATCGCCAGATGGAACCGGCGGTTGTTCTGCTCCCAGCTGACGATGTCCTTTGACGTGTCACAGGCGATGCGCGCCGCTTCAGCCGCGCCGCGTTGCTCTGGCGTCAGCACCGGGATCGAATGGCGCAGCGCCACAGGTTCTAGCGCCAGACGCATTTCGCGCACTTCGACCATATCGGACGGATCAAATGGCGCGACACGCACACCGCGCCGGGGCAGGCTAACAGCGAGGCCGCGGGCTTCAAGACGCAGCAAAGCTTCGCGAACCGGAACGTGGCTGGTGTTGAATGTCTTGGCAATATGATCCTGACGCAGCTTTTCATCCGCAGTCAATTCGCCGCGCACAATCTGCTCGGCCAATACCTCGGCGATGTGGTCAGAAATGGTCAATTTGGTCGCGTGCGCCATGCGGTACTGTTAAGAACGCGCCCGGCACAAAGCAAGCGCAATCGCCTAGCTGACCGGGTGGCGGAACCGGCTGATCGGGGCCTCTGACATCTCAAGCCAGAACTGGCGGCAAAACTCCCAAACCCGATCATCATGCACAAGATGATGCGTCAGGAGGCCAAATGGCGGCTCATTTGGGGTTTTGCCTTGCCGACGTCTTTTGAGCAACCTGACGCAGCGATCCACCAGCAGCTGCGGTTCTGACAGGCGGCGCGACGGACGCCAGTACAGCGGATCGACATGGGTGTTGATCTGCGCGAGGTCCGGAATTTCAGCAGCTTGCGCATTCGGGTGAGCACCGGAGATCGATTGAAACCCCAAGCTTGGCAGATGTGGCAAAACATCATCTGCGACGCGATTCCACGGCGGCACAAACATCGGCGCAACCGTTGCGCCCATCAGGCCCCGCAAACGACGCAGCCCTTCGGCGGCCTGTTCTTGCCGTTGGGCCAGCGGGGCCCCCAGACCAAACTCGCAGCGATTTTCCCCTTCCGGTTCATGATTGGCGTGGGCCCAGCCATGCACAACAGGGATCATCTGATCGTTGCCCTTAAGCGTTGCGGCCAGTGCTGGCGTCGCATCGCGCGGAATCACCGCCAGATGCACGGGAATGTTGACCTCTTCTGAGAGGCGGATCAGGTGATCAAGCGCAGCGCTTGGCGCTGTGGCGTCGTCATCCCGCCACCAGACCGGCAAAGTCAGCTGCTTGCGATGCCATCGCTTCAGCTCCGCACGGAGCGGAGTCCAGTCTATCTGCAAGGCCTGCATTCTAATGCGCTTCCTCATTTGCCCGACACGCCAGGCGCGTACCGCCTATTTTGCGGCGCGGCACAAAGGAATGCAATTCTTACACTTTTAGCGGTGCTGCCTCTTTACGCGGCATTTCCCTCAAGTTGTCGCAGATGCCGCGCGCACCCTTTCAGGGCCGCAAAATCATCGGTGATCAGCGACAGGGAAAACTGGCGCGCCAAGTCGGAAAACCGCCCCTTGTCGGACAGCGCGGCCTCAAAGCCCAACTTGCCAAGATACGGCGCAACATGGCGGGCCACTCCGCCGGTTAGAAACACACCCCCGAAGGGCAAATGCGCCAAGCAGAAATCACCGATCACCGCCCCCAGGAGCGCGGCATAATCTGACATCACCTTTTGGGCCATGTCATCCCCTGCAGCGAGTTTCTGCATCACCTCGCTGGCCGCGCAGCGCTGCCCTGCGTGAAAGCGATAGATATTCTCAATCCCCTGCCCGGCCAAAGCCACCTCAAGCGACGGGAAACCGCAATTTGAGCGCAGCCAATCGCAGAGCGCGGCCTGCTCGGCGCGATAAGGCAACCCCATGTGCCCCGCTTCACAAGAGGGCGCAATAAGGATGTCGCCTGCGTTATGCACGGGGACGATATTGAACCCAGTCCCCAGCCCCACGACCAGGCGCGGCCCCTTGCCGACAACGCCACCCCGCAGGGTTTCGATACTGTCGGCCGTCATATCGCCCAGCGCCAACCCCTGCGCGGGAAGGTCATTGATGACATCCGCAATCGGCGCGCCGGTGACGCGCCGCAGGGTTTCGCGATCAATGCGCCAGCTGAGGTTGGTCATCTGCGCGGCCCCATCCTGCACCGGCCCCGCCACGCCAACACAGGCCCCGGAAAGCCGCCCAGGCGTCATGTCAGCAACATAAGCCTCGATCACGGCTTCAAAGCTTGGAAACTCGGCGTTTGAGAATTTGCGGGTGCTGTCGATCCGCAGCCCCGTCGCATCCGCCAGCCCCACACGCATATTGGTGCCCCCGATATCGGCGACGAGCAAGGTTCCGGTCATGAGCTTCTCCCAATCAACTTGTTAGCGCTACCATAGACGCTTCATAGGACGCTTTTTGCCTGCGTTCCAGTGTTTTAGAATCCACATGCACCGAACCGAACCGTTTTCATAGCCCAGCGCCGCAAGCGACGCAGGGATATATTACCTTAAGGCTGCCTCACAGTGGATTTCTTCCCGCATAAGATCAATATTACCAAAGTATTTTGATCAGGAATTGACATTCCTGATTATTTTAGTATGGATTACCTACCACAGCTCAGAGGTTTCATATGAATATTCAAACACCTGTGTCCGAGCTTTTCACGGACACCCCCGTGCATGACGCCACCCAGATGACCAACCAAAACGGCCTCGCGCGTATCGTGCTGCGGGATCAGGTCTATACGCTGCGCATCACCCGTGCTGGCAAATTGATTCTGACAAAATAACTGCAATCACATACGGAAAAGGGCGGCCCCTGGGCCGCCCTTTCCTGTTGATTTGGTGTCAGGCGCTTAGCCTTTGCCCTTCCACGGCACCAGGATTTTCTCGGCATAGCGCATCAGAACGTCGATGCCAAAACCGATGATGCCGATCAGGATGATCCCCATGATCACGATATCAGTGTTCTGGAATTTGGAGGCCGCCACGATCATCTTGCCAGCCC
The DNA here is from genome assembly GCF_028369055.1 of Cognatishimia sp. SS12. Lineage (GTDB taxonomy): Bacteria > Pseudomonadota > Alphaproteobacteria > Rhodobacterales > Rhodobacteraceae > Cognatishimia. Next base: position 413,488 of record NZ_JAQNCZ010000003.1, read on the forward strand.
CTTTTTCCGCAGCCACAAGTTCCGCGGCCACAACTGTCCCCCAGCAAACCCCCATGGCGACACGCGCACCTGTGAAGATTTCGGGCAAGGAGTTCGGAATGATCACGTGGCGCATGATTTGCCACTTGCTGGCCCCAAGCGAATAGGCCGCATGCACTTTGGAGATTTTCACACCTGACACGCCGGACCGCGCCGAAATCGCCATGATCCAGAGTGCTGCCAGGAACAGCAGAATGATCTTGCCGGTTTCACCAATCCCGGCCCAGATGATCACCAGGGGGATCAGCGCCAAAGGCGGCACCGGACGCATGAATTCAACGATCGGGTCAAACCAACCGCGGAACCAATCGCTCAGGCCCATCGCATAGCCCAGTGGGATGCCGACCAGCGCCCCGCACAGGAAGCCCAGCAGAACCCGGTAGAGTGAGAAGCCCAAATGCTCCCACAGGGTGCTGCCCTGAAAACCCGTGCTCGCGATTTCCACAGTCCGCAGAACCACGCCCTCCGGTGACGGCAGCCAAATCGGCTCCATCTGCAGCCCTGAGTCCGGCTCAAAGCTTGGCGTGCCCTTGTCCGACAAGGTCACAATCCCGCCGTTCACCGCGACCGAGCCGCCGGGCGCGATCGGTTCGCCGTTGATTGCGACAACCGTGGCACCGTCGCTTTTGGAAATCTCGTCATTGCGATCAACCCGCAGCAGCTTGGAGCGCCAGGCGACAACCAATTCGCTATCGTTCTTGGCAAAGCCTTCGCCCGGGTCGATTTCAATCGGCTCGGGTGTTTCATCCGGGCGGTGCACACGGAAATGCACTTCGGCATCATCACGCTGGCCGTTTGCCTCTGCGGTGTAGGTAAAGGAGGTGTCGCCAAAGAAGGGGCCCGGCGCATGCATGAAGCCCGGCAACATTTTTGAACCGGTGAAGGCACCCCAGATCACGAACAGCGTCACAATGGAAATGAAGGACGCGGCACGATTTGACCGGACTGCGCTTTCATCGCCGAAGGTCACGGTCTTCAGCGAGGTATAATCCCGCTTCGCCGTTTTCTGAGCGATGTAACTGACAACATAGAAGGCCGCGACGAAGATCGCGATATAAACCAGAAACGGTATCATGCGGCATCCTCCGAGCGACCCATAATCTCTTCTTCCATATCCCAGATCATCCCGAGGATTTCTTCGCGCTTAACCGCAAAGTCAGGGTGTTTTTTCACTTCGCGCAGATCCTGGCCAACGCCCAGGTCGGCAAAAGGCAGGCGGTATTCTTTGTGAATGCGGCCAGGACGCGGTGCCATAACCAAAAGCCGTTCGCCCAAAAGCAGCGCTTCTTCGACGGAGTGGGTGATCAGAATGATGGTCTTGCCGGTTTCTTTCCAAAGTTTGAGAACCAGCGACTGCATTTTTTCACGGGTCAGCGCATCCAGCGCGCCAAGCGGTTCATCCATCAGGATGACATCCGGATCATTGGCCAGGCAGCGCGCCAGCGACACACGCTGCTGCATCCCGCCGGACAATTCATAGACCGCTTTTTCTTTAAAGTCTTGCAGGCCAACAACATCCAGCAGGTGATCAACAATCTCTGCTTTTTCCTTTGATGGCATGCCTTTCATGCTGGGACCAAAACCCACATTGTCCCGGACACTCATCCATTCAAAAAGTGCGCCCTGCTGAAACACCATGCCCCGTTCCGCATCCGGCCCGGTGACTTGGTGACCATTCAGAACGATCTGGCCTTCGGTTGGTGCGAGAAACCCCGCAACGATGTTCAAGAGCGTGGTTTTACCACAGCCTGAAGGGCCGAGCACGCTTAGCAGCTCGCCCGCCTGCAGGTCCAAGGAAACATCCTTGAGCGCCTGAACATGCCCCCCATCGGGCAAATCAAAGCGCATGGAAATATTATCGATCGACAGTCCCGACATGGTCCGCCTTTCTTTGATAGAAATGAATTGAGATCACCGAGGTCAATTCGGCAACAGATGCGCCAGCAGACTGCCCCGCCCGTGATCGGGCGGAGCAGCCAGAAGCAATTTACATTCCACTTGCCGCAGTCAGCGGTGCCGCATTCACCGCACCGTCATAGCTGTCGAGCGCGCTGCTGATGCTGCCCGCTTCAACGAAGACGTCTGCCACACCTTTCATGAAGGTCTGCACACCGCCGCCAAGCCATTTGTCACCCAGCTGTTCGTCGACGCCTGGGAAGATGAAGTTGTCGAGCGTTGCTTTCGCATCCGCTTCGTCCATACCCGCATCTTTTGCGATCACAGCCAGCATTTCTTCGGCGTTTTCGCCGCTGTTCCACATCGCGTTGGCCTTGGCCGTCACCGCGAGGAATTTGCTCAGCATTTCGCCTTCTTCAGCGATGAAATCTGCAGGGGCAGATGTGGCGTCAAACACCAGAATGCCCAGCGCTTCTTTCTCGGCACCGGTCAGCAGCACGTTCCCGTATTCCTGCATCCGGCGGAGCGCGCCGCCCCAGCCACAGGCCATGTCGATGGACCCTTGCGCCAGCGCCGCAGCCGATTCCGCCGGGGCCATGTCAACGATTTCCAGGCTGTCCAATGCAACGCCGAAATGGTTCATCTGCTCAAGGAAACCAAAGTGCGCTGCGGTCCCAAGCGGCACAGCCACTTTCTTACCTGCAAGCTCGCCCGCGCTGTCCTTGTCGATTTCAAGCGCTTCGGACACGACACAGTTGTCGTTTTCAGAGTAGCTAACAGCCACGTCAACGACCTGAATGTCCTGGCCGGCTGATGCCGCGACAACAAAGGGTGGCACCCCTTGGCTGACCGAAATCTGCACATCGCCTGATGCCATCGCTGCGCTCATCGCGGTGCCGGTGTCAAAGCTGACCCAGTTGACTTTTACGCCCAGCGCCTCGTCATACATGCCGGTTTCCTTGGCGTATTGAAATGGCATCGGCCATTCAAGGAAATATGCGACCGTGATTTCGCCATGCCCCTCAGCCAGTGCGCCTTGCGCTGTGGCGCAGAGGGCTGTCGTGGCGGCCAAGGCCGCAAATGTGGTCTTGATATTCATCTTCAATTGCTCCCGTTACAGTTACTCACCCGTCGAAACGATGGGCGAAAAATGCCCGTGGCCATGATTTTTTTGCGATTGGCCATCGGGGGGCCCGGCTTGACCGGGTCATCCCGATCCGAGCGGAAAAGACCTCACCAATCAACGTTTTTTTTGCCCAAAACGTAATCGGCAACGACGAAAGATTATCAAATTGGCACCCATTCGCGACATAATTATCATAAAAAAACAGATGCATACCGGAAATAAGCAAAAAAATTTGGCAAATTGCAAACGTAATCTGGATCTAACTAGACATACTTCTGGCCCTATTTAATTGCACATGAATCCAGCGAAATATCACAATCAGCCAACCAGTGAATCTGGTTTCTCTCTGCCGCGCCGCAAGCGCCTCAACTCATGGTGATCCTAAATGGACGGTACTCTTACAGAAAACGATCTGTCTCACGTCATCGCTGCAGACAAAGCCAATGTTTGGCACCACTTGGTTCAACACAAACCCTTTGAAACGACCGATCCACGCATCATCGTTGAAGGCAAAGGCATGCGTGTCTGGGACCAGAACGGCAAAGAATATCTTGATGCTGTCTCCGGCGGCGTTTGGACGGTGAATGTTGGCTATGGCCGCGAATCCATCTGCAATGCCGTGAAAGACCAGCTGATGAAACTGTGCTATTTCGCGCAGACCGCTGGCTCGATCCCTGGGGCGTTGTTTGCCGAAAAGCTGATTGAAAAAATGCCCGGCATGAGCCGCGTTTACTACACCAACTCCGGCTCTGAAGCGAATGAGAAGGTGTTCAAAATGGTGCGCCAGATTGCGCATAAAAAATACGACGGCAAGAAAACCAAGATCCTGTACCGCGACCGTGATTATCACGGCTCCACCCTGGCGACGATGTCCGCCGGCGGTCAGGATGAGCGCAACGCGCAATATGGGCCATTCGCACCGGATTTCGTCAAGGTTCCGCATTGCATGGAATATCGCAAACACGAACTGGGTCTAGAGCACCTGTCCGGCGCAGACTTTGGCCGCGCGGCAGCGGATCAGATCGAAGAGGTGATTCTGCGCGAGGGCCCAGAAACCGTCGGCGCATTGTGCCTTGAGCCGATCACAGCAGGCGGCGGCGTCATCGAAGCGCCCGAAGGCTATTGGCCACGGGTTCGCGAGATCTGCGACAAATACGACGTGCTGCTGCACATCGACGAAGTGGTCTGCGGTGTGGGCCGCACCGGCAAATGGTTCGGATATCAACACTTTGGCATTGAGCCTGATTTTGTCACCATGGCAAAAGGCGTTGCCTCCGGCTATGCGGCAATCGCTTGCGTGGTCACAACCGAACGTGTCTTTGACATTTTCAAAGAAGATGCCAGCGACCCGCTCGCCTATTTCCGCGATATTTCCACCTTTGGCGGCTGCACCGCCGGCCCTGCGGCGGCCCTCGCCAACATGCAGATCATCGAGGATGAAAACCTGCTGGAAAACACCACCGCAATGGGTGCCCATATGAATGCGCGCTTTCACGAGCTGCAGAAAAAGCACGCCGTGATTGGCGACGTGCGCGGCAAAGGTCTATTCCAGGGGATTGAACTGGTGAAAGATCGCGACAGCAAAGAGCCTGTGGCCGAAGCTGACGCGCAGAAAGTCGTCGCGGACTGCGGTGCCCAGGGTGTGATCATCGGCGTGACCAATCGCTCGATCCCGGGGCGCAACAACACGTTGTGCTTTAGCCCCGCCCTGATCGCAACCAAAGCGGACATCGATACCATTTGTGATGCGGTAGACGTTGCCCTGACCAAGGTCTTCGGCTAAAGCCGCGCGCTCGCGCCTTTCCCCTTTGGGGCGCGAGCGCTATTTCTGGAAAATCTCATGTGGCCAGCCCCAAAAATGCTCTGTGGTGAACATGTCACCCTGTCCCCGATCCGCCACCGTCATACAGACGGGCTGGTGCTGGCCAGCATTGCCAAACGCCACATGCCCGGTGGCTGCCGTGTTCCGCCTGCGCAGGACATGGATGGCGAAATCTCCCTGGCGCTTGAACAGCAGGCTGATGGCAAGGCGCTGTTTTTTTGTGTGCAATCGCCTGATGACTACATCCTTGGCGTCACGGGGTTTGACGAAATTGACCGCGCGCACAAGCGGCTGCGGATTGGCGGTACGTGGCTCAGGCAAACAACGGAACTGGCCTATAGTGAAATGATGCTGATGCTGCTCTCCTTTGGGTTCGACGTGGCCGGGGCGCAAACCATCCAAATGCACGCCCCGCGCAACGCCTCCGCGCATCGGCAGATGCTAGAGGCATTGGGTGCGCATTTGGATGGGGTGTTGCGAGGGCAGCGGTTGGCCAAGGATGGCCGCGCTGTGGATATGGCGGTCTATTCCTTTGTTGCATCCGAATGGGCGCAATCGCGCGAAGCTTTGGTTGCGCGCATATTTTAACCGCCTGCCAAAATTTGATGCACGGTGAAGTATTTTTTGCCGACCGCCGCCAAAAAGGGATTTTTCCTCGACAAGGCTCGGAAACGAATTCATGGTTTCATAAGGCCAGTACAAAGCTGAATTCAGTCCAGAGGGAACGTCATGTCGATTTCGGTAGATACGTTTTTCTTGAACCCACAGTTTCAAGGCACGCTGCAATCGCAAATTCAGCAGATGATTGCCGAAGGGATCTTGTCTGGGCGCTTTCGGCAGGGCGAAAAATTGCCCTCAACGCGCAAGCTGTCCAAACACCTTGGGGTCAGCCGGATCACGGTGACGCTCGCTTACACTGAACTATTGGCCAATGATTATCTGTCCTCGCGGGGGCGGTCTGGCTATTTCGTCTCGGAAAATGCGCCGGAACCACCGCCCTTTCCGGCCCAGCGTCGGGACGAAGACATCGTTGATTGGTCGCGCGCGATTGGGCGGCGCTTTACCGGCGGGGACACCCCGCGCAAACCTTTGGATTGGGCAAAATTCAAATATCCGTTTATCTACGGTCAAACCGACCCCGGCACCTTTGACCACGGCAACTGGCGCCTCTGCGCCATTCAGGCGCTCGGTCAAAAAGACTTTGCCGCCTTGACCACAGATTATTCCGACCTGGATGATGAACGGCTGGTTGAATTTATTGTGCGCCACACCTTGCCTCGGCGTGGCATTATTGCCCGGCCCGAGGAGGTTCTGATTACCTTGGGGGCCCAGAATGCGCTGTGGCTCACGGCGCAAGTCCTGCTGACCCAGCGTCGCACCGCCGCCATCGAAGATCCCTGTTATCACGCGCTGCGTGACATCCTCACCCAGTCGCGCTGCCATCTTGTGCCGCTGCCTGTGGATCGCGACGGGCTGCCGCCGCACGCCATCCCGCCGGAAACAGACGTTATTTTCACAACCCCCAGCCACCAATGCCCGACAACGGCCACGATGCCGATGGAACGCCGCGAGGCGCTTTTGGATCGGGCCCGCGAGTTAGACGCGCTGATTGTCGAAGACGACTATGAATTTGAGATGTCCTTCCTCAACGCCCCCTCCCCGGCGCTGAAATCGCTCGATCAGGATGGGCGGGTTATCTATGTGGGCAGCTTCTCAAAATCAATTTTTCCGGGCCTGCGCCTTGGCTATCTTGTTGGATCAGCAAACTTTATTCGCGAAGCGCGCGCGCTGCGGGCCTCTGTTTTGCGCCATCCGCCCGGGCACACAATGCGCACCGCTGCTTACTTCCTGTCCCTTGGCCACTATGACGCGCTGATCCGCAAACAGCGCGTAGCGCTGAAGGAACGCAGCGAGGCCATGCGCACGGCGATCGCCGATCACGGGCTGACCATTGCCGGCCATGGTGTGCATGGCGGGTCGTCCTTTTGGATGCGGGGGCCGCAGGGCACGGACACCGAGGAACTGGCCAAACGCCTTGCGCAGAAAGGGGTTCTGATCGAGCCCGGTCGCCCGTTCTTTAACGGAAACAACCGACCCCGCGAATTCTACCGTCTGGCCTATTCCTCGATTCCGACCACGCGAATCGCAGATGGGATTCGCCTCATCGCGGAAACGCTCAGAAACTAGGCCTGCATTCATCGCAGCAACGGTTGCGCCCGCCATGGCGGCGGCCGAGCTGCGCGCAGTCGTAATGTTGACTTTTGAGACTAAAAGTGTCAAAAATCAACTAGTTTTCCATAAGCGCTCGCCGGTATGGGCAAGAGGCCGTTCAGCCAAAAATTATGACTCTGGCTATACTCCGTGCGCAATATTGGGCCTACTGGATATATCACGCGCGCCGTAGTTTACGCTCAACCTTTTTTCTCGTTCTCAGGAGATGACCCCATGAAAATGACCACCGAAGAAGCCTTTGTAAAAGTGCTTCAGATGCATGGTATCGATAATGCCTTCGGGATTATCGGTTCGGCCATGATGCCAATTTCCGATCTGTTTCCTGCGGCGGGGATCAAGTTTTTTGACTGCGCGCACGAATGCAACGCCGGCATGATGGCGGACGGCTACACCCGCGCCACCGGCAAGATGTCGATGATGGTGGCCCAGAACGGCCCGGGCATCACCTCGCTGGTGACGCCAATCAAGACCGCCTATTGGAACCACACCCCGCTGCTGATCGTGACCCCGCAGGCCGCAAACAAGACCATCGGTCAGGGCGGCTTTCAGGAAGTGGAGCAAATGGCGCTGCTGGAAGATATGGTGGCCTATCAGGAAGAGGTGCGCGACGCCTCGCGTATCGCCGAAGTGCTGAACCGCGTGATCATGCAGGCCAAACGTGCCTCTGCCCCAGCGCAGATCAACGTACCACGCGATTTCTGGACTCAGGTCATCGACATCGACTTGCCAGCGGTTGTTGAATTTGAGCGCCCACAGGGCGGCGAAGAGGCCGTGAAGAAAGCCGCCGAACTGCTGTCAAACGCCAAGTTCCCAGTGATCCTGAATGGCGCAGGCGTTGTATTGGCAGACGCTATCGGGGATGCTGCTGAACTCGCAGAGCGCCTGACCGCCCCTGTTTGCGTCGGCTATCAGCACAACGATGCTTTCCCAGGCTCCCACCCGCTGTTCGCAGGTCCGCTGGGCTACAACGGCTCCAAAGCCGGCATGGAATTGATTTCCAAGGCAGACGTCGTTCTGGCGCTCGGCACGCGCCTCAACCCTTTCTCCACCCTGCCCGGTTACGGCATCGATTATTGGCCGCGTGACGCCAAGATCATTCAGGTCGACATCAATGCAGATCGCATCGGCCTGACCAAACCTGTGAGTGTGGGCATTGTCGGCGACGCAAAGAAAGTGGCGCGTGGCATTCTGGCGCAGCTCTCTGACACCGCAGGCGACGAAGGGCGCGAGAGCCGCAAGAACACCATTGCCGATGCGAAATCATCTTGGGCACAACAGCTGACCTCGATGGACCATGAGGACGACGATCCCGGCACCAGCTGGAACGAACGCGCGCGCGGCCGCGAGCCTGAAAAGATGTCGCCCCGTATGGCATGGCGCGCGATCCAATCCGCATTGCCCAAGGATGCGATCATCTCCTCGGATATCGGTAACAACTGCGCCATCGGCAACGCCTATCCATCGTTTGATGACGGGCGCAAATATCTGGCACCGGGTCTCTTTGGCCCTTGTGGCTATGGCTTCCCGGCCATCTGCGGCGCAAAGGTTGGCTGCCCGGACACCCCTGTTGTCGGCTTTGCCGGTGACGGTGCTTTTGGCATCTCGATGAACGAAATGGTCTCGGTGAACCGTGATGACTGGCCACCGATCACCATGGTGATTTTCCGCAACTATCAGTGGGGCGCGGAAAAGCGGAACACCACGCTGTGGTTTGACGACAATTTCGTCGGCACCGAGCTGTCCAAAGAAGTGTCCTACGCTGGCATCGCCAAGGCCTGCGGCGTGCACGGCGTGGCTGTCACCACCATGGATGAGCTGACCGATGAGCTGAACAAAGCGATCAAACGTCAGATGGAAGACAAGGAAACCACCTTTATCGAAGTTCTGCTGAACCAAGAGCTGGGTGAACCCTTCCGCCGCGACGCGATGAAAAAGCCGGTGCAGGTTGCTGGCATCAATCGCGAAGACATGCGCGCGCAATAACAGACGACAAGGACGGATCTGATGACCCTTTTGCCGCAAGCACTGCTGCGCCAGTCAGCTCCGTCCGAACGTGCTGTTATCTCGTTAAGCGAAGGCAGTGATCCCCGCATTGTTGCGGGGGCACTGGCCGCCCATCAGGCCGAACTGGCCAATGTTATTCTTGTCGGCGATGCGGGGGCCATCCGCGCTGAACTTCGGGCCCAAGGCGCGTCCGAAGGCCATGGCGTGGACGTGCACGACCCCCTGACATCCCCGCTGACCGAAGGATTTGCCGCCAGCTTTCATGCGCTGCGCAAACACAAGGGGGTCGATGCCGCGACCGCTTTGACATCGGTCCAAAGCCCCGTGACCTACGCCGCCATGCTGGTGCGTGAAGGCCATGCCGCCGGAACCGTCGGCGGCGCTGTGCACACCACCGGCGAAATTGTCCGCGCCGCCATCCAAGTGATTGGCATGGCCCCCGATACGGCGATGGTCTCAAGTTTTTTCTTGATGTACCCGCCCGCCAAAGCCGCAACCGGTCGCGCCATGCTTTACTCGGACTGCGGTCTGGTGATTGACCCCAGCGCGACCGACCTCGCGGAGATTGCCAAAGCCTCCGCCCAGTCCTGCAAAGCATTGCTGCGCGAGGCCCCCAAACTGGCCTTTCTGTCGTTTTCCACCAAAGGCAGCGCCCGCCATGCCGCTGTCGACAAAGTCGGCGCGGGCCTCGCGCAGTTCAAAGCCATGGCACCCGATGTCGAAGCTGACGGCGAGCTGCAATTTGACGCGGCTTTTGTGCCTGCGGTCGGGCAGCGCAAGGCACCTGACTCTGCGGTCGCGGGGCACGCCAACGTGATGATTTTTCCAAACCTTGATGCCGGCAATATCGGCTACAAAATCACGCAGCGCCTGGGTGGCTACATGGCGATTGGTCCGGTCCTGCAGGGGCTTGCGCGCCCCGCCAACGATCTCTCGCGCGGATGCAGCGCCGAAGATGTCGCCGAGATGATCGCCGTGACCGTTCTGCAAAGCATAAATTAGCGGGCTGAGGGAAACTTTGCCTTGACGATTTGGCGAAATTTCCTGCCCATTGACAAAAACAAAGGAAACTAGACCAAGGGAAGCGTTAGAATTGCCAAATTGTTCCACAAAAGCAGATTATTTTGGCACCTCGATCTTCGCGCCGATAGCGCAAAAACCACGCAGTACCCCCCTATTTTCCAACGCCGTATCGTTTTGAAAAGGACGCCAGATGACTTTCCAGCAGCCGAAGATTGACACATCTCCGAAAGTCTCAGACGAGATTCGCAAGACGACCTGTTACATGTGTGCCTGCCGCTGCGGCATCAATGTGCACATGAAAGACGGCAAAGTTGCCTATATCGAAGGCAACCGCGATCACCCGGTGAACCAGGGGGTGCTTTGTGCCAAAGGCTCTGCTGGCATCATGCAAGTGAACGCGCCTTCGCGCCTCAAGGCCCCGATGAAACGGGTCGGCCCGCGTGGCTCTGGCGAGTTTCAGGAAATCACCTGGGACGAGGCGCTGGATATCGCCGTGGGGCTGTTGAAACCCCTGCGCGACAAGACCCCTGAGAAACTCGCGTTTTTCACCGGCCGCGACCAATCGCAAAGCTTCACAGGGTTTTGGGCGCAAAGCTTTGGCACGCCGAATTTTGCCGCCCACGGGGGCTTTTGTTCGGTCAACATGGCCGCTGGTGGCATCTACACGATGGGTGGCGCATTTTGGGAATTTGGTCAGCCCGATTGGGACCGCAGCAAGCTTTTTATGCTGTTTGGCGTGGCTGAAGATCACGACAGCAACCCGATCAAAATCGGCATTGGCAAAATCAAAGGCCGTGGGGGCAAGGTCATCGGGGTGAACCCGGTGCGCTCTGGCTATAATGCGGTGGCCGATGAATGGGTTGGCATCACCCCCGGCACGGATGGGCTCTTCATTCTGGCGCTGGTGCATGAGCTGATGAAGGCCGGCAAGATCGACCTTGAGTATCTGGCGCAATATACCAACGCACCGGTGCTGCTGGATGCAGACACAGGGCTGTTCTTGCGCGACGCGGATGGCAAGCCGCTGGTGATCGACAGTGTGACCGGCCAGCCCGCGCCCTTTGACCAGAAAGGCGTGCGTCCCAATCTCGGCGCGAGCTATGAAAAAGACGGCAAGACCCACAGCACCGTCATGGCGCGGATGGCCGAAAAATACCTCGATCCACAATATGCCCCGGAAAACGTCGCCGCCAAAACCGGCGTGTCCGCCACCAAAATCAAGACGATTGCCGCTGAACTGGCGCGCGTCGCCTTTGACGAGGCCTTTGAACTTGATCAGGAATGGACAGACTTTCGCGGCGAGACCCATCAAAAGATGATCGGTCGCCCCGTCGCGATGCACGCCATGCGGGGCATTTCGGCCCATTCCAACGGTTTTCAGACCTGCCGCGCGCTGCATGTGCTGCAAATCCTGCTTGGCACGGTCGAAGTGCCCGGCGGCTTCCGCTTCAAACCGCCATATCCAAAACCGCTTGAGCAGCATCCAAAGCCGCACGGCAAGGTCACGTGTAATTCACCCCTTGATGGCCCGCACCTTGGGTTCACCCACGGTCCCGAGGATCTGATGCTGAAAGACGATGGCTCCCCCATCCGCATCGACAAAGCCTTTACCTGGGAAAATCCGATGTCCAGCCACGGGCTGATGCATATGGTGATTTCCAACGCCCATGCGGGCGATCCCTATAAGATCGACACGCTGTTCATGTATATGGCCAATATGTCCTGGAACTCGTCGATGAACACGCGCGGCGTGATCGACATGCTGACCGACACAGACGCCGTCGGCAATTATGTGATCCCCAACATCATCTATTCGGATGCCTATAGCTCTGAAATGGTGGCCTATGCCGATCTGATCCTGCCCGACACCACCTATCTGGAGCGTCATGATTGCATTTCGCTGCTCGATCGCCCGATCTGCGAGGCCGACGCCGCCGCGGATGCCATTCGCTGGCCGGTGATCGAACCGGATCGCGATGTACGCGGCTTTCAATCCACGCTGATCCACCTCGCCAACCGGCTTGGCATGCAGGGCTTTGTCCATGAGGACGGCTCTGCCAAATGGCAGGACTACGCGGATTATATCGTCAACCATGAACGCAAACCGGGCATTGGCCCGCTGGCCGGTTTTCGCGGCAAAGATGGCGACAAAGTCGGCCGCGGTGACGTAAACCCGGACCAGCTCAACCGCTATATCGAAAACGGCGGTTTCTTCGTGGCGCATATCCCCGAAGGCGCGGATTACTACAAACCCTGGAACAAAGCCTATCAGGATTGGGCGGTATCCATGGGCATCTATGACGCGCCCTCGCCCTATCTCTTCCAGCTCTATTCAGAGCCGATGCGCAAATTCCAACGCGCCGCCGAAGGCCATGGCGACCGCCAGCCGCCGGAACATCTGCGCGCGCGGGTCAAACATGTGATGGACCCGTTGCCCTTCTGGTACGAACCCTTTGAAGACAAGGCCATCGACCTTGAGGAATACCCCATTCACGCGCTGACGCAGCGCCCAATGGCAATGTATCACTCTTGGGGCACGCAGAACGCCTGGCTGCGACAGCTGCATGGCACCAACCCGCTGTATCTGCCCACCAAGATCTGGGACGCGCATGGCTTCAAAGACGGTGACTGGGCCAAAGTCAGCTCCACCCATGGCACCATCACGGTGCCGGTGGCACTGCAGGCGGCGCTGAATGAAAACACCGTCTGGACCTGGAATGCCATCGGCAAACGCAAAGGGGCATGGGCTCTGGATGAAAACGCGCCCGAGGCCAACAAAGGCTTCCTGCTCAACCACCTGATCCACGAACTGCTGCCTGCCAAGGGCGATGGGCTTCGGGTCTCCAACTCTGATCCGATCACCGGGCAGGCCGCGTGGTTTGATCTGCGCGTCAAGATCGAAAAGGCCGAGGCCCCCACCGCCGATCAAGCGCAGCCCGCCTTCCCGCCGATCAAATCACCCGTTGGCCAGGGTCCAGATCATCTGGAATGGAAGGTGGGCAAATGAGCCGACCTCTGTCCCTTCACCTTTGCCAAAATACTCTGGGGTCTGGGGTGAAACCCCAGTCCAGCCCTCTCCCAGCCTTCGGAGATAGCCAAAAATGACCGACCTTCCGACCCGCACCGAGAAAAAGCTCGGCCTTGTGATCGACCTTGATACCTGCGTGGGCTGCCATGCCTGCGTGATTTCCTGCAAAGGCTGGAACACCGAAAATTACGGGGCCCCGCTGTCAGACCAACGCCCCTATGGCGAAGAGCCAATGGGAACCTTTCTGAATCGCGTGCATTCCTACGAAGTCACCGCGCCCGGCCAGACGGCCCAGACCGTGCATTTCCCAAAATCCTGCCTGCATTGCGAAAACGCGCCCTGCGTGACCGTCTGCCCAACCGGTGCCAGCTATAAGCGGGCCGAGGATGGCATTGTTCTGGTCAATGAACAGAACTGTATTGGCTGCGGCCTTTGCGCTTGGGCCTGCCCCTATGGCGCGCGCGAGTTGGATCAAGCCGAAGGGGTGATGAAAAAATGCACCCTCTGTGTGGACCGGATCTATAATGAAAACCTGCCCGAGGTGGACCGCACGCCGGCCTGCGTGCGCACCTGCCCCGCAGGCGCGCGGCACTTTGGCGATTTTGCCGATCCGAATTCAAATGTGTCCAAGCTGACGGCAGAGCGCGGCGGCATGGATCTGATGCCCGAACTGGGCACCGCCCCGGTTAACAAATACCTGCCGCCACGCCCCAAAGACAGCTGGGACGAGGAAAGCATTTTGGCCCCGTTCCTGGAACCTGTGGCCGCCGAGCCAAAAGGCTTTCTGGGCTGGATTGACAAGCAACTCTCGCGCCTGCCCGGCGACGTCAAGGATATGGAGGGCGTTGAGTAATGCACCCCGCACCATCCGTCATTATTTTCACTACCCTGTCCGGTCTGGGCTTTGGCCTGCTGGCCTGGCTCGGCATTGACGCCGCCGCCCCGACGGGCTGGGCCGCCTTCTGGTGGTTTGCCATCGCCTTTGCTCTGGCCTGCGGCGGGTTGATTTCCTCGACCTTTCACCTTGGCCATCCCGAACGCGCCATGAAAGCCTTTAGCCAATGGCGCACCAGCTGGCTCAGCCGCGAAGGGGTCTGCGCCGTGGCCGCGCTGATCATCATGGGGCTTTATGCGGCGGCGCTGGTGTTCTTTGGTGCCCACATCCCACTGCTGGGGTGGGCCGGGGCCGCGTTGAGCCTTTTGACCGTGTTCACAACCTCGATGATCTACGCGCAACTGGCGACCATTCCGCGTTGGAACACGCCGCTGACCTCACTGCTCTATCTGACCTACGCCGTCACCGGGGGGGCCCTGCTTTCGGGCCGCGTCACCGCAGCGCTCGTGCTGCTGCTGGTGGCGGCTTTGGTGCAGCTGGTCTGGTGGAAAAATGGCGATGGTGCCTTTGCCGCGCGGGGCTCTGATCTGGGCACAGCGACCGGCCTGGGCGCGCGGGGCACCGTGCGCTCTGTTGCGCATCCGCACACCTCACCCAATTATCTGATGCGCGAGTTCATCCATGTCATCGGGCGCAAACACGCGCAAAAACTGCGGGTGATCTCCTTTCTGCTGATGGCGGTCGCCCCCTTTGTGCTGCTGATGTTGCCGTTTCAGCACGTCTTTGCCCTGCTCGCGGTCCTGAGCCATATCGCAGGTGTTGCCGCATCTCGTTGGCTTTTCTTTGCTGAGGCGGAGCACACGGTCGGCATTTACTACGGCGCGCGCTGACACATCTGTGCACCACATCAACGAAGCGGGCCTCTCGGCCCGTTTTTTTTCGACCCCGACGATGTCATAGCCTATAGCGACTCGGCTTATGTTCTTGTTATGTTCACACCATGAAGGACGCACAGCAAGATCATATGCGCGGGCACGCCCGGGGTGTGGAACGACTGTTCTTGGATTTCGACAGTTTCTTTGCCTCGGCAGAGCAGCATTTCAACCCGGCGCTGCGGGGCAAGCCGCTGGGAGTCGTGCCGCTGGACAGCCCGCACACCAGCTGCATCGCCATCAGCCGTGAGGCCAAGGCGCTGGGTCTGTCGGGGCATCTGTCCATTGCAGAGGCACGGGCGCGGGTGCCCGACATGATTTTTGTGGTCGCGCGTCACGATGTATACGTCGACCTTCACAACGACATTCTCGAGGTGATCGAAAGCTGCCTGCCCATCTCGCAGGTACGTTCTATCGACGAGTTGGTGTGCGAATTGCTGCCCAGCGAAGCCGCAGAAGGAGCCGCCTTGGCGGCGCGGATCAAACGCGCCCTGTGCAAGCGGTTCAGCGCGGCGCTGACCTGTTCCATTGGCATGGCCCCCACCGAACTCCTCGCCAAAATCGCCGCTGAGGCCAGCAAACCTGATGGGTTTGCCTTGGTGCAGGCGCAGGAATTGCCGGAACGTTTCGCGCAGCTTTCGCTGGATGATCTGCCCGGAATTTCGCGGGGCATGAGCAAACGGCTTGCGGCCGCGGGGGTGCAAGACTTCTGCGATCTCTGGTCCCTCGCCCCCAAGCAGGCCCGCGCACTCTGGGGCAATGTCGAAGGCGAACGCTTCTGGAATGGTCTGCATGGCTATCATGTGAAACGGCCAGCCCAGCGCAAAGGCATGTTCGGCCACAGCCGCAACCTGCCCCATGATTGGCAGGATCCTCAAAAGGCCGGTGATTGCGCCCGACAGCTGTGCCTGAGTGCCGCGCGCCGTTTGCGCCGCACCGATATGTCCGCCACAAAATTGACCCTCAGCTTCAGCGGCCGCCGCCCGGCCCCGCAGACCCGGCGCGGTGAGGAATACCTGCGGTGGGATCACCAGGAACACTTTTTGCCGGCCCGAGACGATCAGGCGTTTTTGACCGCGCTCAGGTCGGGACTGGCCCAAGCGCGGCGGGCGCTCGGGTTTCGGCCGCGCAGCGTGACCGTAATGCTGCACGGCTTGCGACATGCAGATGAAATGACGGACGATCTGTTTGACCAGCACCCGGTCGCAGGCACCGCCCCCGCGCAGCGCCGCGCGCAATGGGAACGGGTGAGCGAAACGCTCGATCTGCTGCGCGCGCGGCATGGCCCCGAAGTGATTTCCCTAGGGCCGCGCACCGAAATACCCGGCGGCTATCTGGGGGCAAAGATTGTCTTTGGCCGCATTCCCGACGCCGCTGACTTCAACGAAGCCCCCAAGAGCCCACGCGACACCCATTTCTGCACGCTTCCCCCACTAAAGTCATAATGCGCATCCGCCACGCGCTCTGGGCTGTGTGGCTTTTTGCACTAGCTTTCAACCAGCTGCCCCAGACTGAGAAAGGAATGGCCATGGTGGAGTATCGGGGGCTGCCGAAGGAAGGCAACAACCGCACTGCGTGGAAGGCGGGCTGCTGATTTGACTATGAAAACCCTGACGACCGGGTTTGAATAGGTACAAAAGCAGCGACGGCAGCATAGAAAGACTGAGCCCGCATTCATGAGCGAAGAAATTCATTTCCTGATCATTGCCGCCGGGCTGATGGCATTCGCGCTGGTGGCGCGGTTGGTCACACGCGCAGTCTTGACCGCCCCCATCGTCATGCTGGCCGCCGGAGCAGGCCTCTCCTATGCGGGGGCAGCGCCGCTTAGTTTGCAGCTGCATCACCTTCATCTTTTTGCCGAAGTGGCCTTGGTCGTGTTGCTGTTTCTCGATGCGGCGCGCACCGATGTCCGCGGGCTTCTCAGCAAACATGTCTGGCCCCTGCGCGCGATAGTTTTGGGCATGCCGCTGAGCTTTCTGCTGGGAACAGCGGCCTTTTGGGTCGTGCTGCCCGATGCGCAGATCGGCCTCGTGATGCTGCTCGCTGCATTGATGGTGCCCACGGATGCCGCTTTGGGCAAGTCTCTGGTTGAAAACGAAGCGCTGCCCAAACGAACGCGGCGCGCCCTTGTGGTGGAAAGTGGGCTGAACGACGGCATTGCCCTGCCAGCGATCCTGATCTGCGCCGCATTGGCGGCACATGCCCCGGCGGAGCACGGCGGCTGGGGGCTTTTTGTGGCCTCGCAGCTGTTGATTGGGCCGATTGTCGGCGCGGCGCTGGGTGTGGCCATGGCGCGCGTCATGCTTTGGGCCCAAAGCCAAGGCTATACCTCAGAGCTATACGAAGGCATCGCAACGTTGGCGCTGGCGGCCTGCGCCTATCTGGCGGCGACGTCGGTTGGCGGCAATGGGCTGATTGCTGCGTTCTGCTGCGGGGCGGGGTTTGGGTATGTCGCAGCGGGGCGCTGCAGCTTTGTCTATGAGTTCCTTGACGGTGACGGGCAACTGCTGTCGTGGGCCGCGTTTTTCTTGATCGGGGCTTTGTTAGTTCCCGAGGCGCTCAGCGCCCTGACGCTGCCGATGGCGTTGGCCATTCTGGTCAGTCTCTGTCTGGTGCGCCCCGCCAGCATCCTTGCCGCGTTTACCGGCAGTGATGCGGACATGCGCACCAAGCTGTTGCTCGGGTGGTTCGGCCCGCGCGGTCTTGCGACAGCGCTCTTTGCACTGATCCTCGCCGACCGCCTGCCCGGTGACATGGGTCAATATGTGGTGGATTTCGCCGCCAACGCAGTGTGGATCAGTGCCGTGCTGCACGGGGTCTCCGTAATCCCGATCACCCGCGCCTTTGCGCGCGCACCACGCTCACCTTGAGCGACGGCGATCCAGCCAGCGGCCGATGCGGCTGCGGCGCTCCGCGAGGCTATCGCCCACATCTTCAACCACCGGATCAATCCGGGCCTCGCGAAAGCGGACCCAGCGCACGCGGATCGCCCAGGCCAAGGCCAGAAAAAGCACAAGAAAGATGATTTTGATCCATGGAATAATCCGCACATCCGGTCCTTCAACGGGTCGAACGCTGACCGCATTTGGGAAGATCGACAGGAATTCATTGCGCCAGCCATAGTGCCGCACGGCCACCCATTGCGGGGCCGTTTTGGTGGACTTCAAATCGCCCGCCTCTGCCTGAAGATTTGAGGTGTCAAACTTGAAATAAGGCGGCCAGCCCCAGCCGGTATCTTCATTGCGGTAGACCATGGGTTTGTCATTGGACCGGAAGGTCTGGATGAAAAACACATCGCGGTTGACCGGCCCGGTGGCATTGCCGCTGTCCGCAGAGGCCCAGAAAATCGAATTCTCACCGAAATCAATGCGCTTTTCATAGGTATCTGCAATCCGCACGATATCGGTTTGCGGCAAAGTATAATGCAAGAACGCCCCGATCAGCAGCCAGAAGGTGCCCCAGAAAACCCATTTGAATAACGCCATGTCTGGCCCCCTCAGTGAAAATTCGTCAGATAGATGATCAAAATCATCAGCCCAGTTGGCACGACATACACACCCCAGATCAACTTGCGGCGCAAGCTGTGATCGTAGTCCTCAAGGCCGGTGCGCACAAAATTGTCGCGATCCAATTCCTGATTGCCCGCCTCCCAGTCCGCCTCCAGTTTTTCGCGGCGCACGGCGCGCGAATAAAGCAACAGGCAGAAGTAGACAACCGTCAGCACAAGAAACCCGATCACCAACAATCGCATCAATCCAAACATATGCCCTCCGGCGGTTACGGCGCACCCATGCCCTAATATGGGGCGTGTAAACAAAATTTACATCTTCTAAAGTGACGCGGTGCCAACAGAAAGGGACGCAGATATGCAGACAGGCCCCCTAAACTTGATCACCGATATCACCGGCCTCAGCGTCGGCAATGCCGAGAACGCAAAGGTGAAATCTGGCACCACAGTGCTGACAGCACCCGACGCCTTCACCGCTGCGGTGCATGTCATGGGCGGCGCGCCGGGCACACGCGAAACCGACCTGCTTGCGCCGGACAAAACCGTGCAAAAGGTGAACGCGCTGGTCTTGTCGGGCGGCTCGGCTTTTGGGCTTGATGCCGCGTCCGGCGTTGCCGATCTACTGCGCCAGCAAGGGCGCGGCTTTGCGGTGGCGGATCAGATTGTGCCCATCGTTCCGGCGGCCATTCTGTTTGATCTGACAAACGGCGGCGACAAATCCTGGCAGCGCAGCCCCTACTATGACCTTGGGCAACAGGCTCTAACACAGGCCAAAACGCATTTTTCACTGGGGTCCGCAGGGGCCGGGTTCGGTGCCACCACCGCCAGCCTCAAGGGTGGGCTTGGGTCGGCGTCGGTGATCACGCCCAGCGGCCACAGAGTCGGCGCATTGGTGGCGGTCAACGCGCTGGGGGATGCCATCGTCGGGGAGACGCCCCATTTCTGGGCCGCCGCCCATGAGATCAATGCTGAGTTTGGCGGATTTGGCCCAGCGCCCAGCGCACCGCCTGACTGGCCGGCCACCAAATTTGGCGGTCAGAATACCACCATCGCCATTGTCGCAACCGACGCTGATCTCACGCAGGCCGAATGCACCCGCCTTGCCACTGCAGCACACGACGGCATGGCGCGGGCTTTGATGCCAAGCCACACCCCCATGGACGGCGATCTTGTCTTTGCCGCCAGCACCAATGCCAAACCACTCAAAGACCCAGTGTTAGACCCTATTTATCTGGGGCACGCCGCCGCAACCTGCCTCGCCCGCGCGATTGCGCGCGGTGTGTATTGCGCAACCCCCGCCCCCGGCGACAGCCTGCCGACCTACCAGACGCGCTTTGGAGATTTGTCACAAAACTGAAGCGCAACTGTCACGCGCCGGTCACTCCGAGCCGCCATGTCCCCAGCACCCATTGATAAAGGAGCTAAGGATGTCTGCGCGCTTGATCTGCCTGACATCGGTATGTGCCCTGACCGCTGGTCTGGCCAACGCCGAAATGAATTTTAACCGTATCGCCTCTTTTGCGACGCCGCTGAACATGGCCGCAGGCGAAGATACGACCCGCGAAACATCGCCAGAAATCATCGCCGCCACTGCGGACGGCATGACGCTGGTATACACAGATAGCCCGCTGGGCGCGTTGGGGCGCATTGATATCACAGACGCCGCCAACCCAAAGCCACTGGGCAACATCGCCCTGGCGGGTGAGCCGACATCTGTCGCGATCGTGGGTGCCACGGCCTATGCCGGTGTAAACACCTCCGAAAGCTACACCGCCCCATCCGGCCTGCTGCAAGCCATCGACGTTGCCACCGGCGAGATCACCGCATCTTGCGATCTGGGTGGTCAGCCAGATTCCATCGCCGCCTCTAAAGATGGGGCCTTCATCGCGGTCGCCATTGAAAACGAACGCGACGAAGACCTGAACGACGGTGTGATCCCACAATTGCCCGCCGGCAACCTCATCCTGGTCAACACCAATGAAGGCGGTCTGGATTGCGGCTCAATGAAAATGGTGGATCTGACAGGCCTCGCCGAGATCGCGCCATCCGACCCAGAGCCGGAATATGTCTCGATCAACGCACGCGGTGAAACCGTTGTGACCCTGCAGGAAAACAACCACCTTGTGGTGGTGTCGCCCAAAGGCGACATCCTGAACCATTTCTCTGCAGGCAGCGTGGATCTTTACGGCATCGACGCCACCGACGAACGTGGCGCGCTGCTCTTTACTGAAAACCAAATGGGCCGGTTGCGCGAACCGGACGCCGTGACTTGGATTGACGAAGATCACTTCGCAACGGCCAACGAAGGCGACTATAATGGCGGCTCCCGCGGTTGGACGATCTTCAATAAAAACGGCACTGTCGTTTATGAATCCGGCACAGATTTCGAAAAAGCCATCATCGAAATCGGCCACTACCCTGACAAACGCTCCGACGCCAAAGGGGTTGAGCCTGAATCCGTCACCTTCGGTGAATTTGGCGGCACACCTTACGTGTTCGTCGGCGCAGAACGTGCCTCAGTGGTGGGCGTATATGATGTGACCAACCCGGCGGCCCCTGTGCTGACCCAACTGCTGCCATCGGGCGTTGGCCCAGAAGGCTATGCCGTTGTCCCAGAGCGCAACCTCTTGGTTTCCGCCAACGAAAAAGACCTGATCGAAGATGGCGGTGCCCGTGCGCATGTCATGCTGTTTGAACGTCAGGAGGCCCCGGCGGCCTATCCGCATCTGACCTCTGCTGGCGCAGATGAGCTGATCGGTTGGGGCGCAATTTCCGGCATGGTTGCTGACAAAGACGGGATCATCTGGGCGGTCAACGACAGCTTCTATGGCTTCCAGCCGTCGATCTTTAAGATCGACACCAACAGCACCCCGGCCAAAATTGTCGATGTGATCCGCATTGAGCGCACTTCTGGCCCAGCGCAAAAACTGGACCTTGAGGGCATCACGCTGGACGGCAAAGGTGGGTTCTATGTGGCCTCCGAAGGTCGGACCGAACGCCTGATCCCGCATGCAATTTACCATGTCTCCGCCGAAGGCAAGATCAAGAACCTCAAGGGTGAGATCGGCATTCCGCCAGAGCTGGCCGCCGTTGAAAAACGCTTTGGCTTTGAAGGGATCACCAAGGTTGGCAACACCCTGTGGATGGCCGTGCAGCGTGAATGGAAAGACGACCCCAAGAACCACGTGAAACTGGTTGCCTACAATCTGGACACCCAGGAATGGGGTGCGGTCCACTATCCGAAAGCCGCGCCGGACACAGGCTGGGTTGGCCTGTCTGAGATCGTTGCCCATGGCGAGCACGTCTATATCATCGAACGTGACAACCAGCATGACGCCCGCGCCGTGACCAAAAAGATCTATAAGGTTGCTTTGTCTGAAATGACCCCCGCACCGCTGGGTGGCGAGCTGCCTGTCGTCAAAAAGGAACTGGTCCGCGACCTGCTGCCAGATCTGACGGCAACCGGTGGTTACGTGCTGGACAAAGTCGAAGGTCTTGCGATCTTTGAGGACGGCACCGCCTATTTCTCGACCGACAACGACGGCGTGGATGACCACTCCGGTGAAACGATCTTCAAGAATATTGGCAAGATCGACGGCTCTCACTCTTAAGAGGGCACAACAAAACAATCGTGAAACGCGCAGGGTCCCGCCTTGCGCGTTTTGCGTTTCTTTGGGCAGTTGCAATGCCAGCGAGCGCAACCAAACGTTAAGGAATATCCGCAAAAATCGCGGGTATGGAAACGATTCAAACATTTCCCGCAGAGGCGGGTCGGCGCGGCCTGACGGCCTTTGGGGCCAGGCTGTCGATCTTGCACATCCTCATTATTGTGCTCTCGCTCGCGATGACAATTGCCGCTTGGCAATTTTCCGAACAACAGATCAAGAACAGATCCTTACAGCGTTTTGAGCTGGCGGTGGAACGTACCATTGGCCTGTTAGAAGACCGCATGGAAAACTATGAAGATGCGCTCTGGGCGGGTGTGGCGCTGCTTGCGGTGAAAGAGGGTGACATTTCCGGACCAGAATGGCGCGCCTACGAAAACAGCCTGGCCCTGCCGCAGAAATACCCGGGAATCAACGGTATTGGCGTGATCTATTTTCTGGCACCTGAAGAGGTCCCGGCATTTATTGAAAAGCAACGGGCTGAAAATCCGAATTTCACGATTTTTCCGGCGCACGAGAACCCCGAAATTATGCCGATCACCTTCATCGAGCCCAGGGCACCCAATGCGAAAGCGGTGGGCCTGGATGTGGCGCATGAAGCAAACCGCCGTCTCGCCGCGCTGTCCAGCCGCGACACCGGGAAAGCGCGTATCACGGGCCCGATCGTTCTGGTGCAGGACGAAGGCAGCACAGCCGGTTTCTTGTTTTACGCCCCCTTTTACGCCGCCGAAAGCACCACGCTTGCGGAGCGGCGGGAAAACGGGATTGGCGTTGTCTATGCCCCATTTGTCGTCAGAAAACTGATGGAAGGTCTGCTGGAGAAAACCCAAAGGCAACTGCGGTTCAATATCACCGACGCCGGGCAGGCCATCTATGATGAGTTTTCTGATACCGACGATAGCCTTGACCCAAATCCGATGTATGAGGGCACATATTCGATCAGTATTTATGGGCGCGTCTGGACATTGGACGTGCGCACCAACCTGCATTTTCGCGACCAAAACACCTATGCCCAGCCTTATTTCATTCTGGCCGGGGGGCTCGTGATCGAGGTATTGGTGATCCTGCTGATTGTCCTGCTTGCCCGCGCCAATCGCCGCGCCATTTCTTATGCGGCCGAAGTTTCTGCCGACTTGCGGCACAAGAAAGACAAGCTCGCGCGCATCAACGAAGAGCTTGAACAATTCGCCTATGTCACCTCCCATGACCTTAAGACACCGATCCGTGGGATCGGCGGGCTGACGGAAATGATCCAAGAGGATCTGGAAGAATACTTCGCCTCGCCAAAGGCCAACCCCGATGTGCAGACCAACCTCAACCGCATCATGAACCGCGTCGACAGGATGAATGAACTGACGCGCGGGGTCATGGAATTCTCGCGTATCGGGCGCAGCGCCAAACATGCGGACCCGTTTTCTCTGCCGGATTTCGTAGACACGCTGCTGAGTGATTTCAGCCTGAGCAAGAACCAGATCCTGCTGATCAGCGATATCGAAGAGATCACCTTTGATCCGATGAATTTCCGCCGCGTGGTCGAAAACCTCGTCTCAAACGCGGTGAAATATCATGAAGATCTGTCCAAACTCTTTGTCACCATCACGGTGCACCGCAAGGGTGATATGTGCAGCGTTTCGGTCAAAGACAACGGCCCGGGCATTGATCCGCGCTTTCATGAGCGCATTTTTGACATGTTCCAAAGCCTCAAGTCTGGCGAGGGGCAGGACGGGACCGGAATTGGCCTGGCGATTGTCAAAAAGTCGGTCGAACTGCACGGCGGCACCGTGCGGATCACATCAGATATCGGTGCCGGGGCAGAGTTTTGCTTTGACTGGCCGCTGACAGCGCAGGCCCCCTTTCATATGGAACATCAGGCGGCATAAGATGAAAGAAATCATGAACATACTGCTGGTCGAAGACAACGATCTGGATGTTGAAATTCTTCATCGGGCGCGCAAGAAAATGGGGATGCCCGGCACGATGGTGCGCGCGCAGGATGGGCTCGAGGCGCTGGATATCCTCCAATCAGACGACTTGCGGCGCGCCCTGCCTTCGCCTTTCGTCGTGCTACTGGATATCAACATGCCACGCATGAACGGGCATGAATTTCTGGAAGAGCTGCGCAAAACAGAGTTGATCGCCGACGCCCGCGTCTTTGTGTTCACCACATCGGACAACCCGGTGGATGTCTCCAAAGCCTATGCGCAACACGCCAGCGGCTATATCAAAAAGCCCAGCAATTCCAAAGATCTGACCAGTATACTGGACGCGCTTTATGCCTTCTGGGCCAAATGCGAAAACCCCAGTCCGGAGTATCGCAACCATGGCTGAGGTCGCGCAACCTGCTGCGGCTTCAGATCCGCTGCCCAAAATTATGGTGGTGGATGATTCCGATCTTGATCTGTTTCAGACCCGCCGCATACTGACCCGCTCGGGCCGTGTGAAGGCTGTGAGCGAATTCGCCGAGCCGGAACAGGCCCTCGTGGCGCTGGCCCGCGATGCGGATCTGCCCGACCTGATCCTGCTGGATGTCAATATGCCCGGCATGAATGCCTTTGCGTTTCTCACCCGCCTGCAAGTGCTGCCCGAAAACGCGCGCAGCCTGCCCGTTGTTCTGATGTTGGGGGCGCAATTGCCGCCAAAACTGCAGGCTGAGGCAGACGGTTTTGGCCAAATCATCGCCTTTCAGGAAAAACCGCTGACCGAGGCGGCGCTGGCCGATATCTGTGGCCTACTGGCGCAAGTGCCGCGCGCAAAAGCGCAAGCAGGTGCCGCAGATGACTGATCAGTTCAGGCTTGCCCCACCGGATGCGCTGGATGAGTTTATCTATGTGCTCACCCACGACATTCGCGCCTCATTGCGGGCACTGACCGAGGTTCCTCTTTGGATTGAGGAGGACCTTGAAGAGGCGGGCATCGCGCTTGACAAAGATATGCGTCGCAACCTGCAATTCCTGAAATCACACAGCGCGCGTATGGACCAGATGTTGGTTGATCTCTTGGCCTATTCGCGGGTCGGGCGGCTTGAAGGGGCCCGCCGTCTTGCCCTCTACGAAGCCTTCCAAACTCATTTGAAACAATGTGGCTTGCCCAAAGGGCTCGCCCTCAGCGACGCAGGCAAGGAAGTGCACAGCAAAATCAGCGAACGGGACCTCGCGCTGCTGTTTGATGCGTTGATCAGCAATGCGGCCGCCCACAATCCAGCGGAAGACAAACACCTGCATGTCGCGATCACCCAGGAACGCGAGCACGCCAAACTCAGCTTTGTCGACAATGGTCCCGGTGTCCCGACAGCGCATCATGAAAAGATTTTCGATCTCATGTTCACCTCCAAACGGCGCGACGAGGCCGCCGGCAGCGGGATGGGTCTGGCGCAGGTCAGGCGGATCGCAACCCATTATGGCGGCACCGCGCGTGCCCGGCACGCCGAAACCGGCGGGTTGCAGATCGACGTGCTGCTGCCCCGCGCAGACCCCGCCGTGTAACCCGGCGCCACGGCGCGCCGCACGCACGCCGAGTGGATGCCCAGAAAGGCCAGAATGATGCAAACCCTCAGCCCGGACATGCCGCAGCTGCACGCGCCGCTGCAGACGTTACTTGTCGATGACAGCGATTTTGACAGGCAACGTATCCGCCGGATCAGCCAGCGCGCCGCGCTGCCCATTGATGTCACAGATGTGCCCTCAATCAGCGCCATGCGCCCGCTGCTCGCGGCGCGGCCTTTTGATCTGATCTTGCTGGATTATCAGCTGGGGGATGGTGATGGGCTCAGCGCGCTGAACCTCATCAAATCCAGTCCCGCGCAGGCGGGTGCCGGGCTGATCATGGTGACGGGCAACCAGCGCCTGGACATTGCGGTTTCGGCATTTCGGCGCGGCTACCATGATGTCATCAACAAAGAGGATATGACCGCGGATGCGATGCGCGATGCCATCCTGCGCAGCCAGAACCTGGCAAAATCCGCTGCGCCAGCGCAGCTGGAAACCCTGATTCAACGCGCCGTTCAAGAAAGCCTGCACGGCGCGGGTCTACAGCAGATGATTGCGTCCGCCCCGGCAGGGCAACGCAGCCCCCCACATGTCGCGCCGCAGCGGCCAAGCCCGCAAGAGGACGAAATATTGCTACAAGGGTTGCTGGCGCGCGACGAGTTTCGGTTCTAAACCCACGCCCGCGCCGGGTGCGCGCCCGCCGGACACGGCGGGCGCCACAGATCGTTTATTGTGCCCAGTCTGGCACAGGCTTCGCGGGCAGCACCTTGCCGGTGCATTCGCCAAACCCAACGCGATAGCCATCGCCGAGGGCCGCGCCGCGCAGGGTCAACCGATCGCCATCTTCCAGAAAGCTGCGGCTGTCGCCGCTGTCCAATGTCAAAGGCTCTTTGCCGCCCCAGCTAAGTTCCAGCATTGAGCCACGGCTGTCTTTGCTCGGCCCGGAAATTGTGCCGGAGCCAAGCAGATCACCCACCCGCATGGCGCAGCCCGACGTGGTGTGATGGCACAATTGCTGCGCTGCTGAGTAATACATCTGATTGTAATTGGTGCGCGCGATGATGCTTTCGCCCTTACCAGAAGGTGTCAGGCCGACTTCAAGGTCAATGTCATAAAGCATCGGGCCAGGTTCGGTCAGATAGGCCAACAGCGGGCGCTCACGCTCGGGCGTGCTGGTGCGGAACGGCTCCAACGCGGCCTTGGTCACGATCCAGGGGCTGATTGAGGTTGCTGTCGCTTTGGCCTGAAACGGGCCAAGCGGCTGATATTCCCAGGCTTGGATGTCGCGGGCCGACCAATCATTCAGCAGCACATAGCCAAAGATCATGTCATCGGCTTCCTGTACCGAAACCATCCCCTCGGAGGGTTGGCCAACGATGGCCCCCATCTCCAATTCGAGATCAAAGCGCGCGCTCGGCGCAAAGCGCGGCAGCTCGGCATCCGGGGCTTTCAATTGCCCGTTGGGGCGCACCACATCGGTGCCGGACACCACGACCGAAGACGCGCGGCCATTGTACCCGATCGGGATAGACAGCCAGTTGGCAGGCAGAGCGTTTTCCGCGCCGCGGAACATCGTCCCGACATTGACCGCGTGGTTCTTGCCAGCATAGAAATCAGTGTATTCCGCAACGGTGATGGGCAGATGCATCTGGGCATTGGCCTGATCCACCAAATGCGGTGCCAGGTTGGCCTGTTGGCCTGAGCCGGCCGCCAGTGCAGTTTGCAGCCAGCCGCGCAGCGCATCCCATACCGTTGGCCCTGCAGACATCACGGCATTCCAATCCCCGGCTTGCAGCAGGGGGCCGTTCTCCAATGTTAAGATGCCCGCCGCTTCCAATGCGGTGACATCAAGGATCTGCGCGCCGATCGCCACGCCGCAGCGGCGTGGGCCACCCGTGGAGAAGGCGCCATAGGGCAGGTTGTTCAGCGGAAAATCTGTGTCGGCGCTGTTTGCGCTCTCGACCCAACTTTGTAACAATGTCATGGTGTTTCCTTATCGCGTCCAATTGCCTTCGGGCGTGCCGTCAAAATTCTTTTCAAGGTCATCCCAACAGTCGATGTAGTCATCCTGCAACGGGGCCTCTTTTGCTGCAAATTCCGTCAGATGCTGCGGAAAGCGCGTTTCGAACATGAACGACATTGTATTGTCGAGCTTTTCCGGCCCAAGGTTGGAATGGCTTGCCTTGTCAAAGGCCGCCTTATCAGGCCCATGCGGCAGCATCATGTTGTGCAGGCTGATTCCGCCAGGCACAAAGCCCTGAGGCTTGGCATCATATTCGCCATAGATATTGCCCATCAGCTCGGACATCACATTTTTATGGTACCACGGCGGACGGAAGGTATCTTCCATCGTCATCCAACGCTCGCGGAACAGCACGAAGTCGATATTTGCCGTGCCCGGCACCCCCGATGGGGCGGTCAGAACGGTGAAAATTGAGGGGTCGGGGTGGTCAAACAGAATGGCGCCAATCGGGCAATAATCCCGCAGATCGTATTTGCAGGGCGCGTAGTTGCCATGCCAGGCGACAACGTCTAGCGGCGAGTGATCAATAAAGGTCTCGTGGAATTGACCCTGCCATTTGATGACAATGCGCGAGCGGGCGTCGCGATCTTCGAACGCCGCGACGGGGGTTTTGAAATCCCGGCGGTTGGCCATGCAGTTTGCGCCAATCGGGCCACGCCCGGGCAGTTCGAGTTTCTGACCGTAGTTTTCACAGACAAACCCACGCGCCGGGCCATCCAGCACCTCAACGCGATACACCAGCCCGCGCGGGAGGATGGCAATTTCTTTCGGTTCGATGTCGATCACACCCAATTCGGTGCAAAAACGCAGGCGTCCTTCCTGTGGCACCACCAGCAGTTCTGAATCAGCCGAGAAGAAATATTCATCCTGCATGGTTTCCGTCACCAAGTAGACATGGGTTGCCATGCCGACCTGCGTGTACACATCACCTGCCGTGGTCATGGTTTTCATCCCTGTGACCCATGTCAGTTTTTCGTCGGTATGGGGGACGGGATCCCAACGGTATTGCCCCAGAGAAATCACATCCTCCACAACATTGGGGGCCGATTTCCAAAACGGAATGTCGATCTTCTGAAAGCGGCCCACATGTTTGACCGACGGGCGGATGCGATAACACCAGGTGCGCTCGTTCTGATGGCTCGGCGCGGTAAAGGCCGTCCCGGTCAGTTGCTCTCCATACAGCCCATAGGCGCATCGTTGCGGGCTGTTCATGCCCTGCGGCAGGGCCCCGGGCAAAGCCTCTGTTTCAAAGTCATTGCCGAAGCCCGGCATATACCCAGGTGTCGTCCCTTGCGTATTCTGCGATTGGGTCAATGTCATGTCACGCATGCGTTCCTCCACTTTCGTCGTTGGCCGCGATGGGCACTGTCCCGGTGAATATTCGTTGCAAATGAAATGAAGTCAAGAAATTTGTTGCAAATGCAACGTTCATACCGCAGGATGCCGCCAGTTAGCGATAGAAGTTGCCCCTGATGACCCTGCCCGACTTTGACCTAGAAACATTCCTGCCCTATCAATTTTCTGTTATTGCAGAGCAGCTTAGCAAGGAATTGGCGAAAAGATATCGCGCACAGTTTGACTTGGGCACCGCTGAATGGCGCATTCTGATCAATCTGGCCTATGCCGACAAAAATGCGCAGCGCAGCTCTGTCAAAGACATTCAGGCACGGGTGACATTGGACAAACCCAAGGTCAGCCGCGCGGTTGCGCGGTTGGAATCACGTGCGCTTCTGACCAAGAGCATCTCAGCATCGGACAAGCGCCTGCTTGACCTCGAACTGACAGCGGAAGGTCGGGCGCTGGTCGCCCAATTGGTGCCGATCGCCCAATCCTTCCAAGCGGCCCTAAAACGCCGCCTGAGCGCGGACCTTGACCAGCTCAGCGACACCCTAGGCATCCTTAAGACCGAGTTGACCCATGACCACACTGTTTGACTATTGGCGGTCCTCCGCGAGTTACCGCGTTCGCATTGCCCTGGCCCTTTGCGGTGATGAGTGGAGCACGGAAATCGTGAATCTGGTGGAAGGCGCGCAGGGTGCGCCAGAGCATTTGGCGCGCAACCCCCAAGGCTATGTGCCGGCGCTGGCCATTGATGAAGTGACGTTGACCCAATCGCTGGCGATCATCGAATATCTGGATGAAACCCGCAGTCTGGGCCTCTTGCCCAGCAGCGCAATTGACCGCGCCCGCGTGCGGGCCATTGCACACGCCGTTGCGATGGACATCCATCCGATCTGCAACTTGAATGTCGCGAAATATGCTGTGCAGGCCTCTGGCAGTGCCATCGAAACCAAAGACTGGATGCAGCATTTCATCAGCAAGGGCCTTCGCGCGGTGGAACAGATGGTGGGTGACAATGGCTATTGCTTTGGCACGCGCGTCACGCTGGCCGATCTTTGCCTGATGCCGCAGATCTATAATGCAGAGCGTTGGGGCGTCGACATGCATGCCATGCCGAAACTCACGAGTATCGCCGCGAATCTCGCCGCGCATCCGGCCTTTGTGGCCGCACATCCGGACAATTGCGCCTCAGCGCCGCAATAAACGCTGAAAACTCGCCGGGCAACGCAAGCGGCAGAAGGCCCGGCGCACCGCAGTTCGACCGAATATTCGTCTATATTTTCATCAAATCCGCCGAATGTCGGGCATTAATTGGGCGAATCTCTTGAGCGGCGCGACTTATGTTATCCATCAAGATTGAAATGCGATCGGCTCAGGTCGCAGCATAAAGGTGCAGGACGCTTAGGGTTCCGCTGCTTAGCCGCAGGCCAGGTCCGAGAAGCGTCACTTTGTTGGCAAACTCCAGCAAGGCACACGGCGGGGCAAAATCCCGGGAGACTACTGCGCAGGTTTGTCCGCGCCCGATCTCTTTGTTCCGCCAGCGGCCCAAAAACCCAAGACCTCGGCGGGACGCAACAACGGGGAAAGACATGAAGATCACCAAACTGATGTCCGCCACCGCCCTGGCGATGGGTGTTCTGGCCGGGGGTTACGCCCCTGTCGCAGCAGAAGAAAAGACAGAATTCAAACTGGCCTGGTCCATCTACGTTGGCTGGATGCCCTGGGGCTATCTGGAAGACAGCGGGATCATGGACAAATGGGCCGATAAATACGGCATCGACGTCGAGATCGTGCAGTTCAACGACTACGTTGAATCAATCAACCAATATACCGCCGGTGCCTTTGACGGTGTGTCGGCGACAAACATGGACACGCTGTCCATTCCTTCAGGCGGCGGCGTTGATACCACGGCCTTGATCGTCGGCGATTATTCCAATGGCAACGACGCGCTGATCCTGAAAGGTGCGGGTGGCATTGAGGATTTGAAGGGCAAGCCGGTTAATTTGGTCGAACTTTCTGTGTCGCATTACCTGCTAGCACGGGCGCTCGACACCGTGGGCATGGAAGAATCCGATCTGGCCGGGGTGATCAACACTTCCGATGCCGACATGATCGCCGCTTACGCCACAAATGATGTCGAAGCTGTCGTCACATGGAACCCATTGGTCTCTGAAATCACCGGCTCGAACGCAGATGCAAACGTGTTGTTTGACAGCGCGGACATACCGGGCGAGATCCTTGACCTGATGGTGGTGAACACCGAAACGCTGGCCGACAACCCGGCCTTTGGCAAGGCCGTGGCAGGCGCATGGTATGAGTTGATGGCGCTGATGGCCGCAGGCGACGAGGCGGCGTTGACCGCCATGGCCGAAGCCTCCGGCACCGATCTGGCCGGCTACAAAGCGCAATTGGCCGCGACCGAAATGTTCTTTGACCCGGCCGCTGCGGTCGCTCAGGCCAGCGCGGCGGACCTGCCGGGCACCATGACCAATGTCGCCGCATTCCTGTTTGACAAAGGCATTCTGGGCGAAGGCGCGCCAAGCGCGGATTTCGTCGGCATCGCCTATCCGGATGGCACCACCACGGGGGATGCGGGCAACGTCAAGTTCCGCTTTGACACCACCTATATGCAGATGGCCGCAGACGGCGCGCTGTAGGCCCATTTCGCAAAGCGGAAGGGCCGGTTGTGCGGCCCTTCCTCCTATCAGGAGGCCCAGAATGCGCTTGATCAACCAAATACCGGCTCGCCCTTTGGTCGTCCTCTTGGCCGCGCTGCCCTTTGTTGCGGTGTTCATCGCCTATGCAATCGGCTCTGACATCCGGCTTGAAGCCAATCCACAAGACAAACTGCTTCCTGCCCCCTCGACAATTGCCGAAACTGCGCAGCGTTTGTTCACCGAGCCAGACCGAAGATCAAAAGAAATTCTGCTCTGGAAAGACACATTTGCAAGCCTGACGCGCTTGCTGGGCGGCGTCGGCATCTCGGCTGCATTGTCGCTGATGATCGGCCTCGCCATTGGTCTGCTGCCTTATTCGCGCTCGGCCTTTTCCAGCTTCATAGCGGTGCTGTCGATGGTGCCGCCACTGGCGTTGCTGCCGATCCTGTTCATCGTTTTTGGGCTTGGCGAAACCTCAAAAATTGTCCTGATCGTCATCGGGATCACACCCTTTATGACACGTGATTTGGCACAGCGGGTGCTTGAAATCCCGCAAGAGCAAATCGTCAAAGCGCAGACCCTCGGTGCCTCGTCGGGGGTGATCGCCTTGCGCGTAGCACTGCCGCAGGTTCTGCCACGGTTGATCTCAAATGTGCGCCTGTCGCTTGGTTCGGCCTGGCTCTTCCTGATTGCCGCCGAGGCTGTCGCCTCAAACGTCGGTCTTGGGTACCGCATTTTTCTGGTGCGGCGATATTTGGCGATGGATGTCATTCTGACCTACGTCATCTGGATTACGCTGCTGGCTTTTGTGATCGACTGGCTGCTCAAGACACTGTCGCGCAAAGCCTTTCCTTGGATGGAGGCCGGGCTATGAGTTTTGTAAGCGTTTCAAATGTCTGGCAGAAATACGGAAATCGATCGATCCTAGAGCGCGTGAATGTTGAAATCCACGAAGGGGAGTTCATTTCAATCGTCGGGGCGTCAGGCTGCGGGAAGTCGACCTTTCTGCGGATGCTGCTGGCGCAGGAACGCCCCCACCGCGGCACGATCAGTATTGATGGCGGTCCCACCGCCAAAGAACCCAACCGCGAACGCGGGGTGGTGTTTCAGAAATATTCGGTTTTCCCGCATCTCTCGGTGCGCGAAAACCTTGTGGCCGCCGAAAGCTTTGACACCCGATTTGGCCGCCTGTCCGGCGCGAAACGCAAAGCTGCGCTAGAGCGTGCCGACGCCATGCTGGAGCGCATTGGCCTCAATCATGTGGCCGATCAATACCCGGCCGCGCTGTCGGGCGGCATGCAGCAGCGGCTCGCCATCGGTCAGGCCATGACGGCCAAGCCGCGCATTTTATTGCTGGACGAACCTTTTGGGGCGCTGGACCCGGGCACACGTCTACAGATGCACGATTTTCTTTTGGAACTGCGGGACGAGACCAACATGACGGTCTTTATGGTCACGCACGACCTGCAGGAGGGGTTCAAACTCGGGGACCGGGTATTGGTCTTTGATAAGCCGCGCTGGGACCCGCATGACCCAGGCATGCATGGCGCGACCATCACATATGATTTTGATGCCCGCGATGGGGGCATCCCGTTTCAATTGAAGGAGAACGCAGATGTTTCTGCATGATCGGGATCGCTCCCGAAGCCACAACCCTGTGGATCTAAAGGGCACCATCGCCGCGCGCGAAAAGCGTCAGCACCACCCGGACTTGACCAAATTGGCAGGCTGGAAAGCCATGCATCTGGAAAAAAACCTGCCCGAAGGCCGCATGGAAGAAGAACGCCAATGGGCCCTGCGTATGGGGCTGACCGGCGCAGATAGCATCGAAGACAAATCCATCCCGACATTCGCGCGGGGCGAGCTGCCGCATTTCGCCGGGATCAATACCTTCCTTAAGGCCCCCTATGCCGAAGATGTCCTGGAGGTCGCCGATTATGACGCCACGGTCCTTGGGATTCCTTTTGACGGCGGCACGACCTATCGCCCGGGCACACGCTTTGGCCCGCAGGGGGTGCGCAAAATCTCGGCGCTCTATACGCCCTATAACTACGAAATAGGCGTCGATCTGCGCGAACAGATGACCCTTTGTGATGCCGGCGATGTCTTTACCATTCCGGCCAATATCGAAAAATCCTTTGACCAGATCAGCCGCGCGGTCAGCCATGTGTTCAGCTCGGGCTCCCTGCCGATCATGATTGGCGGCGACCATTCCATCGGCTTTCCTTGTGTGCGCGGCATCGCCGAATGCACATCGAAGAAGATCGGCATCGTGCATTTTGACCGCCATGCAGACATCCAGGAAAAGGATCTGGATGAACGCATGCACACCACACCCTGGTTCCATTCAACCAATCTGCCCAATGTTCCAGCAACCAACCTCGTGCAGATCGGCATCGGCGGCTGGCAGGTCCCGCGTGAGGCGGTGAAGGTGGCGCGCGAACGCAACACCAATATCATCACCATGGGCGACATGGAAAAGATGGGCGTGGACAAGACCATCGAAATGGCACTGGAGATGGCGTGGAAAGACGTCGATATGGTCTATATGTCGTTTGACATCGACAGCATCGACTGCGGATTTGTCCCAGGCACCGGCTGGCCAGAACCTGGCGGCTTCCTGCCGCGCGAGGCCCTGGCGCTGGCCTCTGGCATCGCCGCCGAAGGCATCTGCGGACTGGAACTGGTCGAGGTCTCCCCGCCTTATGACACCTCTGACATCACCGCGCTCATGGGCACGCGCGTCATCGTTGATGTGCTCGGGGCATTGGTCTCCAATGGTAAACTTGGGGCGCATAAGAAATTCATCGACAAGCCGGTGAGCCTGCCGCATGGCGAATTCAACGGCCGCCGCTGGCGCAACGATGGCCCGCATAAGGTGGGTGTCTGATGCCGCACGATCATCCCCACCACCATCGCCATCATCATGATCACGACCATGCCCCTCACGGGCATGGCCACAATCACGCGCATGGGGATCACCTGCACAGCCATATGCATCACGCAGATGAGGCGGCGGATCTGCAGGTGCTCGCCCAGCAGTTCATCGCAGGCTTTCTGCAGGCCGACGATAAATCCAGCTATCTGAAATTGGCCGGCGTCCCCTTTGAGCGCCCCTCAAAAGACGGGGCCAAAGCGCTGAAACTTATTGATGTAGAGCTGCGCACGGAGTGGCAGGTGGGCACCGCCTCGCCGTCCTTTGGCGCGCGCGAGCTAAGCTACCTGCCCTTTCCTGGCGAAATGGTCCAGGAACGCACCAATATGGCGTTGATCTACGTGTCCATGGATGAAAAATCGACTTTGGACATTCGCGATTTTCTTTATCAACGCAAACAGGAGATTGAGGCATGAAACCTGGGTTTCTCGCAATTCTGGCCGCAACCGCAGCCACGCCTGCCTTCGCGCATGTGGAGGGCGCGTTTCACACCCATGGTCTTGAAAGCATATTGGTACTGGCTTTGGCCGCCGGCGTCGCCGCTTTGGTGGCGCTGCGGCGCTGATTGGATCGTCGTGCGCTGGCCTAGAATACTGGTCCAAAACACTGGCCTCAAAACGCCAACGGCCCCCAATGGGGGCTGTTTGTTGGCGCTATATCCGCTGAATCTATGGCCGAAGTTTGGTTGCGGGAGTAGGATTTGAACCTACGACCTTCAGGTTATGAGCCTGACGAGCTACCGGGCTGCTCCATCCCGCGATGGTTTTGTGTGTTATAGTGATCGTTTTGAGAGATGTTTTTGATCTTTAGTCGTTTATTAGGTTTGGCGATGCCCTACTCTCCCACACCTTAAGATGCAGTACCATCGGCGCAACGGTGCTTAACGGCCGGGTTCGGGATGGGACCGGGTGTTTCACTCGTGCTATGATCACCAAACCGAATAAACGGCTAAAGATCGTGTTGCTTTGTTAAGCAACGGTGTTGTCCAAGTCACATTATAAGTGCGCTACCGCCTATTCGGCTGTCTGAGCGCAAGTACAAGCTGTGTATTGTTGTGTATGACTTATTTGGTCCCAGCTAGGCGACTTAGTCTGTGCGATTGCATTTCTGCTTGCGCACATGTGTCTGTCTATTACTGGATCAAATCAA
>NZ_JAQNCZ010000004.1 GCF_028369055.1 Cognatishimia sp. SS12
GGCCTGCTTCAAAATACTCATGATCTGAGCGTCGCTATATTTCGATTTCTTCATCAGAATCTCCTCTTTCATCATTCGAGAAAATTCTACTTTCAAACACCCCTAATGTTCGGGGGGATTACCTAACGCCGCGCGGTCGGGTCATCGGATCCGGTGATGAAAAGACCTTCCAGTGTGGCGGGTGTGGAAAAACCTCGATCATCAAGAACAACAAGGCGATCATCGAAGAATATCGCCGCCTTCGTCGGAAATTCCGCCCAGAATTTCCAAGAGATGCCTGCTCCACCGAAGAGTGCGCAAATCACGGGAAGGCCCAATCCGAGAATCCGGAGCTGTATCGCAAGGCGGGGACGACGAAGAAAGGCACACAACGCTGGAAATGCAAATCCTGTCTGAAGACATTCTCGACGGGAACGCGCCTGGGTCGTCAGAAGCGTAGCCACACGAACCGTGATGTCCTCTGGATGATCACCAATGGCGTGCCGATCACCAAGATCTGCGATTTCACGGAGCTATCCCCGCGGGATGTCTATCGGAAGATCGACTTCATACATGACCGCGTCATCGACTTCACCGCCAAGCGGGAAGCGGAGTTCAAGCGCGTGCAGTGGGAGAAAGTTGACCGTCGTTTTGCTTCAGATTCTCAAACCCTCCATCTGAATTGGCCGAACAAGCGGACCAGGGCGCAAATCGCTGTTCAGCATCTTTGCACAGCCCACGCCAACTCCGGCTACATCATGGCCGCTCACCTGCAGTTGGATCCAGCGATCGAGCTGCCAGACATTGAGGCGAGGATGGTCGCTGCCGGGGATTTCAGTCTGCCAAGGGCGTTTCGGGATCAGGCTCGCCTATGGTCTGAACCGGAGTTCAAAGGCTACCTCAACAAAATGACCCACAATGTGGCCATTCACCCCGATGAGGCCCCAGAGGTCGATCTGGGGCTGCAGCTGCCCCACAGCGGCGCTCTGGTCCGCCAGGACGCCATGCAGATGGCCCACGCCTTCCAGATGCGTCATTTCCTCGGCAAGGGCTCTGAGCGCTTCGTGTTCGTCCTGGACGCTGACCCCGGGCTGTCGATGTCCTTCATCTCAGCATTTGCCAGAAGGATCCAAGATGGCCGAGCAGATGTCATCGTCGTGGAGTTCGATAAGAACCAGTCCAACGATCAGCGCAACATGTTGATGAACGAAGGCCGCAAGCAGTTGGAAAATGACAGCAATGTGCCTCGTCATATCTTCGATGACTTCGACCCAAACACGAAAGACGAGATCAAGGACATCCTGGTGGAAAGCATGCTGGAGGAGCTGCCGCTGGCAGCAACCTTTGAATGGCCTTACCATACGAAGTCAGAGCCGCATCGCTGCATGCGCATTCTGACCGATCGAGAGAGCATGGCGCCGGACCGCCGCGCGCGCCTCATGCGTCTGGCAACTCTACGCAGCGTTGATGCCTATTTCCACAAGATACGGAGCAATCTGAAGTTCGCTGAGCGCCCCTCGCATACACCAAGCGCCAACGGCCGCGCTTGGCATCGACATTATCTCTACAACCCTGAAACCATGGTGAAAATCGTCGATATCTACCGCGTCACGCACAACTGGATGGGCAAGCGCACAACAAAGGAAACCCCAGCGATGAAGCTGGGGTTGGCCCGAGGCAAGGTCAATGCGAAAGATCTGTTCTCATAAGTTGCAACCCTGACTTGCAGGAACTGCTAAAATAAGAGAAATCGTCAGTTTGGTTTGAATGTTGACAGGATATACCTAAATGAGTATAAGAAAGAAATCAAAACCAGACCTCAAACCATGTAGGTGGGTAGGCAGCTCTCAGAAGGATATGAGGGCATTCCCAACCGCAGTTAGGAAAGAGATGGGCACTGCCTTGATGTATGCACAAGGTGGTGGCCGAGCTGGAAATGTAAAAACACTCTCTGGGATGGGCTCAGGAGTTCTGGAGGTGGTGGATGATCATGATGGAGACACTTACAGGTGTGTTTATCTTCTTAGGCTAAAGGGGGTTGTGTATATCCTGCACGCATTTCAGAAAAAATCGAAATCTGGAATCAAGACCCCGCCGCAAGATAAGAAACTGATCAAGTCCAGGATCAAGCTCGCAGAGAATGACTACGAAGAGTTCAAGAAGGAAATCGAAGAATGACAGAACAAATTATTGAAAGCTCTGGCAATGTATTCGCAGATCTTGGGCTGGAAGACGCCGAAGAGCTCAGCTTGAAAGCCACGCTTGCTATGCAAGTTGCGTCTATCATAAAACATCGCCACCTCACTCAAAAAGAGGCCGGGCAAGTCCTCGACATTCCCCAACCGCATGTTTCCAAGCTGCTAAATGGGAAGTTGGACAGCTTCTCTGCCGAAAGGCTACTTCGCATGCTACTGAAACTTGGACGCGATGTTGATATTGTTATCAAAAAAAGGAAATCAGCCTCAACTACTGGTGCGCTGAGTGTCGCAACTTCCAAAAATCGAATCCCTGTAGCGGCCTGATACGCCCTTCTCCGACAATAGAAAAACACCCGCGCTGAGCAATCCGGCGCGGGTGTTTTCTTGTGTGCCTTCCGGGGACCAGCGACCCCCGCGGCCTGCAACACTTATGGCAAAGGGCTGGCGCCAGTGGCGGGGTTCTTTTTTAGAGAATCTCAAGCAAACTCACTGACTGGCGCGGTCGGCTTCGATTTTGCGCCATTCAGCAACGTTGCGGTTGTGCTCAGCGAGCGTGGCGGCAAAGGCGTGCCCGCCGGTGCCATCGGCCACAAAGAACAGAAACTCTGTTTCATCCGGGTTGGCCGCTGCCTCAAGGCTGGCGCGGCCCGGGTTGGCGATGGGCGTCTGCGGCAGGCCAGAGATCACATAGGTGTTCCACGGGGTTTCGCGGCGCAGCTCGCTTTGGCGCAGCCCACGGCCCAGGGTGCCTTCGCCCTGGGTAATGCCATAGATCACCGTCGGGTCGGTCTGCAGGCGCATGCCCTGGTTCAGCCGGTTGGTAAAGACGCTGGCCACCTGCCCGCGCTCTTCGGGCACGCCAGTTTCCTTTTCGATGATCGAGGCCATGATCAGCAGCTCTTCCGGGCTTTGCAGCGGGATCGAGGTATCACGTGCCTCCCAGGCCGCAGCGATCAATTCGGCCTGCGCCTCTTGCATGCGGGTGATCACATCGGCGCGGCTGTCGCCTTCGCGCACCTCATAACTGTCCGGCGCAAGGGAGCCTTCGCTCGGCACCGCGACCTCGCCGCTCAGAAGGTCAATGCGCCCCAGCGCATCCACCACCTGCCAACTGGTGACGCCCTCGGCCACCGCAATGCGATAGCGGGTGTCCGCTTGCTGACGCACAGAAATATATTCCTGCGGCGCTTCGCCTTCGGCGGGGGTGAATTCCGCCACCTCGACATAGCGGTTGGTGGCCGGGTCAAGCTCGCGCACCTGCACATTGGCCTGGGTGACACCGACGCGGAACACCACTTCGGTGCCACAGGTCGAGGCCCCGCCACGGGTGACGATGTCTGCAATCTCTTCCATAGAGGCACCGGCTGGCACCAGGAATGACCCGGCTTTCAGCAGGTTGGCCTTTTCGGTGTAATCCGTGCCAAGGCGGAACAATGCCCCATTGGTGACGGCACCGGTTTCCTCAAGATTTTCGGACACGCGGCGCATGGTCGATCCGGGCGCAACACGCACGCAGATCGCTTCGTCCAGCGGACCGGCAGAGGTGTATTGCCCCTTGCCCCAGAGGATCACGCCGCCAATGAGAAACACCGCGACAATCAACAGAGTAATCGCGTTCGAAGCGACGCTGCGCCACATGGTATCAGACCTTTCCGAAGATCACCGAAGCATTGGTGCCGCCAAAGCCAAAGGAGTTTGACAGCGCCACATTGATCTCGCGCTCAACCTTTTTGTTGGGGGCCAGATCAACGGTGGTTTCCACGGCGGGATTATCCAGGTTGATGGTCGGCGGAGCGACCTGATCGCGGATCGCAAGGATCGAGAAGATCGCCTCAATGGCACCCGCCGCCCCCAAAAGGTGGCCCGTCGCAGATTTGGTTGAGCTCATGGTCACTTTGCTGGCCGCATCGCCCATCATGCGCTCAACCGCGCCAAGTTCGATGGTGTCCGCCATGGTCGAGGTGCCGTGGGCGTTGATGTAATCAATATCCGCGGGCGTCAGGCCAGCATTGTTCAGCGCCGCACGCATCGAACGCTCGCCGCCTTCGCCATCCTCAGAGGGGGCGGTGATGTGATAGGCATCGCCTGACAGACCATAGCCCAGAACCTCGGCATAGATTTTTGCGCCGCGCGCTTTGGCGTGTTCGTATTCTTCCAGCACCACAACGCCGGCACCCTCGCCCATGACAAACCCGTCGCGGTCCGCGTCATAGGGGCGGCTCGCGGCCTTGGGGTCATCCGCGCGTTTGGTGGACAGCGCTTTGCAGGCGTTAAAGCCGGCAATACCAATTTCGGAAATGGCCGCTTCCGCGCCGCCAGCGACCATCACGTCTGCATCGCCGGCCTTGATCAGACGCGAGGCATCGCCAATGGCATGCGCCCCGGTGGAGCAGGCCGTGACAACTGCGTGGTTCGGGCCTTTGAAGCCAAAGCGGATCGACACCTGACCCGAGATCAGGTTGATGAGCGCCCCGGGAATAAAGAACGGCGAGACACGGCGCGGGCCACGTTCTTTGATCAGAACAGCGGTCTCGGCAATCGAATTCAGACCGCCAATGCCCGAGCCGATCATCACACCGGTGCGCAGCAGGCTCTCCTCGTCCTCAGGGGTCCAGCCCGCGTCCTTGACGGCCTGTTCCGCCGCCGCGATGCCGTAAAGGATGAAATCATCCACTTTGCGGCGCTCTTTGGGGGCCATCCAGTCATCGGCATTAAACGTGCCATCGCTGCCATCGCCCAAAGGCACTTCGCAAGCATATTTCGTGGTTACGGCGGAGGCATCAAACCGGGTGATCGGCCCGGCCCCGGACTGGCCATCCAGAATGCGTGACCAGCTTTCTTCGACACCGGATGCCAATGGGGTGACAAGACCCAGACCTGTAATGACGACGCGACGCATAGTGCTGCCCTTTCCTCAATTCTTTGAATGCTCATACCTTGGGTTGGGGTTGAGGGGCAAGAGTGGGTTGGCGCGATGGTGGAATTTGGCTGACAATTCAAGCGGGCATGTTCCCAACTCCTCTGGCTCCCGAGAGGGGGTTTCCGAAATTCTCTCAGACGAAGCTTAGGAGATGAATTTCACTTCGCCGCCGGTCTCATTAACTCGTCTTCAACCGCGGCGGTTCTATATCAGCCAAACACACGCTGATTATTAATCCAAAATTTGCGCCATGTTGCGCAACATGGTACATTTCCCTATATGACTATTCAAAGCGTCAAAGGCAAACGGGTAAGAAACGCGATCAGGGGCAACCTCAAAGGCCTCCCCTCTGACCTCACAAAACGCATCAAAGCCCTCTTGATTGTCTTAGACAGCGCCAAAGACCTGACCGACCTGCGCAGCCCGCCGGGGAACCAACTGGAAACTCTAAAAGGCGACCGCGCCGGGCAGCATTCGATCAGGATCAATGGCCAATGGCGCATTTGTTTTGTCTGGACGGAGAATGGCCCAGCAGATGTTGAGATTGTCGATTACCACTAAGATTGGCGGCGTAAGGAACGTGATATGAGCTTACTAGACTTCACAATGCACCCCGGAGAGGTGCTGAAAGAGCTATACCTCAAGCCACTCGGTCTTTCGTCGATCAAATTCGCCGAAGCCATTCAGGTGCCACGCAGCCGTGTTGAGCGGTTGGTGCGTGGTGATTGCGGGATCACGCCTGATACCGCCTTCCGTCTGGCCAAGGCCCTGCAAACGACGCCGGAAATGTGGCTGACCATGCAGAACACTTACGACCTTGCCATGGCAAAGGATGAGGTCGACGTGTCTGCCATCAAACCCTTGCCAGCGATCAGCGAAAACAACGAAGCGGCTTGACCCAAACAAAAAACCCCCCGCTTGCGCGAGGGGTTTTCCAAAATTCTCTCAGACGAAACTTAGGAAGCTTCGGAGATGAATTTCACTGCGTCGCCGAAGGTTTGGATGGTTTCGGCTGCATCATCAGGGATCTCGATGCCGAACTCTTCTTCGAAGGCCATTACCAGCTCAACGGTGTCCAGGGAGTCTGCGCCCAGGTCGTCGATGAAGGATGCGCTTTCGACAACTTTGTCTTCTTCAACACCCAGGTGCTCAACAACGATCTTTTTTACGCGGTCAGAGACGTCGCTCATATCATTTCCTCATTCGTACAGGCCATCTGGCCTTTGATTTTCCCGCCTTCAGGGCAGGAAATTAAGTAATGCCCGTTTGGGCGGCTCTTATTTCCGGCTCCCCCGGATAGTCCGGCGTGCCAGATGGCTCACCCGGAAAACTGCGCCGCCTATAGCACATGTTACAGGCAACGCAAACGCTTTCGCGCCTCTTGGTGTCAAACCCCCTATGCCCGCAGCGCAAAGCCGCGAGTCACCGGCGATCTGATCACAGCATGGCCATACCGCCATTCACGTGCAAGGTCGAACCGGTGACATAACCGGCTTCGTCGCTCGCCAGATAAAGCACAGCGGCCGCAATTTCCGCCGGTGTGCCCATGCGATTGGACGGGATCTGCTTGTTGATCGCCTCTTTCTGATCGTCGTTCAGCGCGTCGGTCATCGCGGTGGCAATGAAACCGGGGGCCACGGCGTTTGCGGTGATCCCGCGGCTGGCCACCTCATAGGCGATGGATTTGGTCATGCCAACCATGCCCGCCTTGGAGGCCGCATAGTTCGCCTGCCCCGGGTTGCCGGTCGCGCCCACGATGGAGCTGATGTTGATGATCCGGCCCCAGCGCGCCTTCATCATCGGGCGCATCACCGCGCGGCACAGACGC
The DNA here is from genome assembly GCF_028369055.1 of Cognatishimia sp. SS12. Classification (GTDB taxonomy): domain Bacteria; phylum Pseudomonadota; class Alphaproteobacteria; order Rhodobacterales; family Rhodobacteraceae; genus Cognatishimia. The sequence continues at coordinate 6,926 of NZ_JAQNCZ010000004.1, forward strand.
ATGGCAGAGGTCAGGTTCACATCCAGAACCTGCTGCCATTCTTCATCCGACATGCGCATGAAAATCTGGTCTTTGGTGATCCCGGCGTTGTTCACCAGAATATCAAGACTGCCCATCGCTTCGATCGCCTGTTTGGGCAGTGCAGCCACAGCCTCGGCATCGCCAAGATTACATGGCAAGACGTGGGCGCGTTCACCCAGTTCAGCGGCCAGCGCTTCAAGTGGGGCAACCCGTGTGCCGGAAAGGCCAACAGTCGCGCCAGCAGCGTGCAGCGCTTTGGCGATCTCGCCGCCAATGCCGCCAGAGGCGCCGGTGACCAGCGCCGCTTTCCCTGTCAAATCAAACATAATGTCTCCTGAAACTCTCTAAGTGTCTGGCTTAGGCCAGTTTTTCTGCGGCAGCTTTGACATCCTCGGGGGTGCCAACGGCGGTGCAGGCAATACTGCGCTCAATCCGGCGCACCATGCCCGACAGCGCCTTGCCTGCGCCGATCTCGTAGATTTCGCTCACGCCCTGCGCGGCCATCCACGCCACGGATTCGCGCCAGCGTACAGAGCCTGTCACCTGCTCTACCAAAAGCGAGCGAATGGTGGTGGGGTCGGAAATCGCCTGTGCGCGCACATTGGCCACCAGTGGCACCACCGGGCGGTTGATATCAACATCATCCAGCGCCTCGGCCATCACATCTGCCGCAGGCTGCATCAGAGCGCAGTGGAACGGGGCGCTGACCGGCAGCAGAACCGCGCGTTTCGCGCCCTTTTCCTTGGCAATCTCAACCGCGCGTTCAACCGCTGCTTTGTGGCCTGACACCACAACCTGCCCCGGATCATTGTCATTGGCGGCTTGGCACACATCGCCCTGTGCGGCCTCTTCAGCCACGGCGCGGGCGGTCGCAAAATCAAGGCCCAGCAGCGCCGCCATTGCGCCAACGCCCACAGGCACAGCCGCCTGCATCGCCTGCCCGCGGGTGCGCAGCAGCCGTGCGGTATCAGCGATCGACAGCGCACCAGCTGCTGCGAGGGCCGAATATTCGCCAAGAGAGTGGCCCGCGACATAAGCGGCCGCTTCGATGGAAACGCCTTCCGCTTCCAAAGCTTTCATCGCGGCCAAAGACGTCGCCATCAGAGCAGGCTGGGCGTTTTGGGTCAGGGTCAGCGTGTCTTGCTCCCCTTCCCAGATCAATATGCTCAGCTTTTCACCCAGCGCGTCATCCACCTCGTCAAACACAGCTTTGGCGGCAGGATATGCCTCTGCCAGGGCTTTGCCCATGCCAATGGTCTGCGCGCCCTGCCCCGGAAAAACGAATGCTCGGCTCATGAAAGCCCCCCTATTTCTTAACGTTTGAACCGGAATAGCCTGCCCTGTGCGCAGGCGCAATCACCTTGCGTCATGGCCCTTCGTTTTGCGCCTTGTTGCCGAAGCGGGCCGTAGTATCCTCGGGCGCACCGCCAGACCCTAGGGACAGCCTATGCCACTGATGAATACGGCCCGCCACTATGGCGCGATCACCAAAGCCTTCCACTGGCTGACGGCGCTGCTGATCTTCGCGACCTTTCCGATTGGCTATATCGCCCACCAAGCCCCTATGGAAACGGGCAGCGAACTCGCCCATAAGGCGCAGCTGTTCTCTTTGCATAAAACCCTTGGACTCGCAGTGTTTGTGACCGCCCTGCTGCGGGTGATCTGGGCCCTGATTGAGGGCGCGCCAGCCCCGCCGCCTGGCGCGCGCCCCAAGGCAATATTTGCGGCGCGGCTGACGCAAGCCATCCTATATGGCGGGATGTTGCTGGTGCCGCTCAGCGGCTGGGTCCACCATGCCGCCACCGACGGATTTGCACCGATCTGGTGGCCTTTTGGGCAATCCCTGCCCTTCGTTCCGAAAGCGGCGGCGGTGGCCACATGGGCGGGAACGCTGCATTTTTACGCCATGCTGACACTGGGCGCGGCGATTCTGGCCCATGTGGCCGGGGCGCTCAAACATGCGCTGATAGATCGTGATCAGACCCTGCGGCGTATGCTGCCCGGCATGCCTGACGCGCAGGGTGCGCCGCTGCCGACCAACCGCGCGCCACAGCGCGGGCCGATGTTAGCGGCCCTCGGGGTATGGGCGCTGGTGATTGCGCTGGTGGTGTCGCAGGCCGCGCCGCTGCCGACCCAGCGCGGCGCTGCGCCATCACTGGCAGCGCAACGGCCCGTCGCCAACCCCACGCGCGCCGCGGACCTTTGGGAAGTGGAGAGCGGCACATTACACATTACGGTCACGCAGTTCGGCCAAGAGTTGCAGGGCAGTTTCGCCAGTTGGCAGGCCGAGATTACCTTTCGCGACACATTGGTGAATGGGCGGCATGGCCGGGTGCGGGTGACAATCGACATCCCCTCGCTGCACCTAGGGTCCGTGACGCGGCAAGCGATGGGCAGTGACTACTTTGATGCTGCGACCTTTCCCGCAGCCATATTTGCCGCAGATATCCTGCCTGCCGACGAAGGGTATCTGGCCCAAGGCACCCTGACCTTGCGCGGCGTTGAGGTGCCGCTCACCCTGCCTTTTGATCTGGAAAGCGATGGGCGCACGGCCCGGATGCGCGGGGAAACGCGCGTCAGCCGGCTGGCCTTTGGCATTGGGGCCAATCACCCAGAAGCGGACACGCTGGGCCATGAGGTGCGCATCAGCGTGGCGCTGAGCGCGGGGCGCGCCGGGGCCTGACGCCTAGGTCACGTGCTCAGCACGGGGGCCGCATAGCGCAACCGCACCAGGCGGCGCGATGCAAGATCCCGCACGACGGCATGATCCGGGGCCAGTTCAATGGTGTCAGCGCGGGCCTGCGAAAACCGATCCAGAATCGGGCCATCTGCGCTGCCGCGCGTGACAGTCCAGGCCGCAACGGTGCGGTCATAGCGCAAGACGCATTCTTCGCTGCGCCCACCGGCTTTGGCGACCATAAGCCCGATAAGGAAAACGCAGACCCCCATCAGGCAGACAAGGCTGCCCAAGGCAGGTTCTGAAATGCTGAGCAGCACAAGCCCGCCGCCCGCAACGCAGATCACCGCGGCGGCCGACAGCGCCGTCAAGCGCAGCAAAGTGGGGGCCCAACGCTGCGCCGCTGATGCGGCCGCGGTCCGTGTAATTTTGATCTGCATAGGGCCTGTCCTGCTCTTGAGTGTTCTGTGCGGTTGATGCGCAATTCCGAAGCTGCGCAGCAAAAGCGGCAGAAATGCGGCCACTGTCCCGCCAAATGTGGCGGAAACAGTTTGTTGACGATGCGGATCGGGGTTGTTTTATCGGGCCAGTTGGGTATACAGCGCCATCCTTTTTGCACTGATTTAGAACCGCGCAGTCTCTCGTGGGTGGGGCGCATTAAGGTTAATGCCCTGCTCTTTGAAATGCGCTTGAAATGAAATGGAGAGCACATGCCACTATATGAGCATGTTTTCATCTCGCGTCAGGACTTGTCCAACACGCAAGCTGAAGGTCTTATCGAACATTTTGGTACCGTCCTTTCGGACAACGGCGGCAAGCTGGTTGAATCCGAGTACTGGGGCGTCAAAACAATGGCGTATAAGATCAACAAAAACCGCAAAGGCCACTACGCCTTCCTGAAGACCGAAGCCCCTGTGGCCGCGATCCAGGAAATGGAGCGCCTGATGCGCCTGCATGATGATGTGATGCGCATTCTGACCATCAAAGTTGATGAGCACGCTGAAGGCCCATCGATCCAAATGCAAAAACGTGACGACCGTGGCGACCGCCGCGAGCGCCGCAACTGATTGCGTGAAGAAAGGACTGTAAGTCATGGCTGCAAAACCGTTTTTCCGCCGTCGCAAGGTCTGCCCATTCTCCGGTGAGAATGCGCCTAAGATCGACTATAAAGACACGAAACTGCTGCAACGCTACATCTCTGAGCGTGGCAAAATCGTGCCTTCTCGTATCACCGCGGTTTCCGCGAAAAAGCAACGTGAACTTGCGCGCGCTATCAAACGTGCCCGCTTCCTCGCGCTGCTGCCCTACGCTGTGAAATAAGGAGCGACTGACATGCAAGTTATCCTTCTCGAACGCGTGGCCAAACTGGGCCAAATGGGCGAAGTTGTGAATGTGAAGCCTGGCTACGCACGCAACTTCTTGCTGCCACAAGGCAAAGCTTTGACAGCATCGGACGCCAATGTGGCACAGTTCGAAGCTCAAAAAGCCCAGCTGGAAGCACACAACCTGGAAACCAAGAAAGAAGCAGAAGCGATGGGCGAAAAGCTGGCTGGCCAGCAATTCGTTGTGATTCGTTCCGCTTCAGACGCGGGTGCACTTTACGGCTCCGTCACACCACGTGACGCAGCTGAAACTGCAACCGAAGCTGGCTTCACCATTGACCGCAAACAGGTCGCTCTGATCGCTCCGATCAAAGACCTGGGCCTGCACGCGGTTGAAGTCCGCCTGCACCCTGAAGTGATTGTCGAAATTGAACTGAACGTTGCGCGCTCTGCTGAGGAAGCGGAACTTCAGGCCTCGGGCAAATCCATTCAGGAACTGGCTGCTGAAGAAGAAGCCGCTGCAGAATTCGAAATCGCCGAACTGTTCGACGATATCGGCTCTGCCGCTTCTGACGATGAAGATCTCGCCGCTGCTGCGGATGTTGAGGTCGAGTCTGACGAAGATTCCGCGTCTTAAGACCGGGTTCATGATCTGGCGAGGCGCGCCCTGGGCGCGCTTCGCACACAAGCCAATGCTGAAAAACTCAGCATAAGACTACTTTAAGGCGAAGAATTTGCCCCCGCGCCATATTTAGGGCAGATTGGCTTGTGTTAGTAAATGTCGCCTCAATGCGATTTGCGCGGAAGTGCAAAGTTGCGTTGAACTAGTAGTGTGAAGTCGCAGGTGAGTTATGAATAAGATTGATGTTTTGGTCGGCAAGCGGATCCGCGCCCGTCGTCACGCGATGGGGATCAGCCAGACTGAACTGGGGGATGCTATCGGAGTGAAGTTCCAGCAGATCCAGAAATATGAAACCGGTGCGAACCGGGTCAGCGCGTCGCGCCTTTGGGCGGTTGCGGAAAAACTGGGCGTGGATGTTGTCTATTTCTTCGAAGGTATTCGCCGTACTGATGATGCCGATGGGGTTGCTGTTGATCCTATTGACCAGATGGAGTTTCTCTCGGATCGTGAAGCGATCGAGATGATGGAACTCTACCGGAAACTGCCGCAAAGCCAGCGCAGCGCTGTTCTGGCTTTCATGCGGTCCATGGCCCAGGATGGGCGCAATGGGCCGTTGAGCGTCGCAAGCTCATAAATCAATTCCCCGCCCTACCGGGCGAAAGGAGAGCCGCATTGAAACTGCACAGCCTACATGATGTCCCGCATTCCGAAGAGCGGTTCACAGGCTACCTCAAGGGGATCTGCGATACCTTCGAGTTTGATGATGCGGCTTATGCAGGGGTGAATCCGGCCAGCGGCACCATGCATGCGATCGTGACCTACGACAAAGACTGGCAAGACCACTATCAGGACCAGGAGTTGCACAATCTGGATCCAACGCTGCAGGCGGCGATGCGCAGTGTGGCACCGGTCGATTGGATGCGTCTGCGCCATGACAGCAATTTTCGCGCCGTCTTTGATCAGGCCAGGGACTTTGGCATCGGCGAATGCGGCCTGACCATTCCCATTCGCGGCCCGTATGGCGAATTCGGCATGCTGAGCGTCACGCGCAAATGCAGCGAGGCGGAGTGGGCCAAGCTGAAACGCAATGTGCTCGCAGAGTTGCAGCCTGTGGCTTCGCATGTGCATGACCATATCATGCAGTCAGAACCCCTGACCCGCATTCTGCACCATCCGAACCTCTCGCTGCGCGAAATCGAAATTCTGCAATGGATTGCCGCCGGCAAGTCGCAACAGGATATTGCAGACATCCTGTCGATTTCCAATCGCACGGTCGAGGTGCACCTGCGCTCGGCGCGCGAAAAGCTGGTTGCTTTGACCACAGCCCAGGCTGTTGGGCGCGCCATCGGCCTGTCGCTTATCTATCCCAGCTGATTTTTTTCTGACCATCTGATTCCCGCAGCCCCCCGCTGCGCGGCAAAATCGTGGCTGCGGTGCCTTCCTGCATCGCACCGCGGGCGCGCGCATGCGCGATCTTTGCCATCAAATCAACTACGGGATTTCCCCAATAGAGAAAATTTTCTGAAACTTTAGAAATGATTTTCATAAAATTCGAAAGGATGGGGACTAACATGATTATTACGGTAGACGGACTAAACAAGCACCTCTTCCAGCCCCTGCTGGACGACATGTTTCGGCTGCGGGCTCGGGTCTTTTCCGGGCGCCTCGGTTGGGAGGTGAATATTGAAAACGACATGGAGATCGACCAGTTCGATCGCATGGACCCGGCTTATATTATTGGCGTGGACGACGAGATGAACGTCATCTCCTGTGCGCGGGTTCTACAGACGACGGGGCCACATATGCTTAGCGATGTGTTCAGCGCCATCCTCTGCGGAGAGCCGCCCGTGCGCAGCGCCAACATTTGGGAATCCACCCGGTTCTGCGTCGATACCGAGCGCTTGAAAAACCGCGAAAGCAAAACCGCAGTGTCCCGCGCGACAAGCGAGTTGATGCTGGGGATCCTGGAATACGCCCAGGCCTCTGGTATCACTGACATCATCACGGTGATTGACCCGATCATGGACCGCGTTCTGAAGCGCTCCAACAACGCGCCGCACGGCTATGTTGGCCAAACGGTTCCGATGGGCAAAGTGAAAGCCCTTGCAGCGCTCCTGGATTGTACCGACGAACGCATTCAGCGTGTGCGCGAATTTGCTGATATCAAAGGCGAGATCTTTATCCCGGAAACTCTGGCCGCCGAAAAACTGCAGGCCCGCAAGGCCCGCGCAGAGATGGGCGTAACCGGCGCAGTGATGTCCAAGCCCGCCCCCTCACTTGCGGAATTGCAGAATTATTGTTTCGACCTGCTCGCAAGCGCCGACAGCAAAAAAGAAGCCGAAGCCGCGCTGATGTTGATGGAGGTTCTCAAGGACAAATTGGGCACAAGCGATGTCGCAGAATTGCAGCGCCTCGCCGCCGGCCTGTCCCGTCAACAAGAGGAGACCAAAACCTGCGTTTCAGGCACCGCCTGATCGCTGGTAAAGTTACCGCCTGTTCATCCCCCAGGCGGGTTGCGTGCCCACGCAACATGGTGGGGGTTGCCTCCCAACTCCGGGCGACCCCCTCCCAACGATACCGGAAGAAATTTCGGACCCAGTTTTTTATCAAGACTTTTCAAAACGTGAGTGAGAACATTTAAATACGAAAAAGGGCTGCCAGAGATGGCAGCCCTTTATTTTTTGCAATCAGCATTTTGCGATCAGCGCGCCGCCCGCAAAAGGCGGCGCGGGCCGAGGATCACTCCTCGTCCAGAGCCTCAACAGCTTTCTGCAGATCGTCTTTGCTGATTTCTTTGTCGGAAACCTGTGCCAGTTCAAACACATAATCGACCACTTTGTCTTCGAACAGTGGCGCGCGCAGTTGCTGTTGCATCTGCTGGTTCTGCTGAATGAATTCAAAGAACTGACGCTCTTGGCCCGGGTACTGACGCGCCTGGTTCATGATCGCCTGAGTCATTTCAGCGTCGGTCACTTCAACTTCGGCTTTCTGACCCAGCTCTGCGAGCAACAGGCCCAGACGCACGCGACGCTCTGCCAGTTTGTTGTGTTCGTCAGTCGGGGTGATCTCTGGGTGATCGTGGCCCTCAACCTCTGGGTTTTCTTCGTGCCACAGCTGATGAGCAATCTGGCCCGCTTCCGCTTCGACCAGCGATGGTGGCAGGTCAAAGGAGACCAGATCATCCAGTGCGTCCAGCAGAGCGCGCTTCTGAACCTGACGCGCAGCGCCCGCGTATTCCGCTTCCAGACGTTCGGAGATTTGACCCTTCAGCGCGGCCAGATCCTCGGCACCAAATTTCTTGGCCAGCTCGTCGTTCAGCTCAGCGGCAACCGGCTCTTTCACCGCTTTGATGACGCAAGAGAACACAGCTTCTTTGCCTGCCAGATGCTCGGCCTGATACTCTTCCGGGAAGGAAACAGTGACGTCTTTTTCTTCGCCCGCTTTCACGCCAACCAGCTGCTCTTCAAAGCCCGGGATGAATTGACCTGAGCCCAGAACCAGCGGGAAGTCTTCGCCTGCGCCGCCATCAAAGGCTTCGCCGTCGATTTTGCCCACGAAATCCATGGTCACTTGATCGCCGTCTTTGGCTTTGGTGCCTTTTTTGCGGTCTTTGAAATCCTGCGCGGTTTCCGCGAGGTTGGCCAGCGCTTCGTCGACATCCGCGTCGGAGGCTTTGACAACCAGCTTTTCCAGCGAGATGGATTTCAGATCCACTTCAGGGATCTCAGGCAGCGCCTCATAGGACATTTCGACCTGAACGTCGTCGCCCTCTTTCCACTCTTCGCCGTTTTTCATTTCGACTTTTGGCTGCAGCGCAGGACGCTCACCGGATTGCTCAAAATGCTCGTTCATCGCGCCGTCAACGGCTTCTTGCATGGCTTCGCCCAACAGACGCTGACCGAATTGCTTTTTCAGCAGGGCCATTGGCACCTTGCCCTTGCGGAAGCCTTTCATTTCGATTTCAGGCTGCGCTTCGGTCAGTTTTTCGTTCACTTTCGCGTCCAGCTCAGCGGCTGTCACGGTGATGTCATAGCCGCGCTTCAGGCCTTCATTCAGGGTCTCAGTGACCTGCATGGTGTTGTCCTTCTTTTCAACATTTGTGCGGGTCAAAAAGCACCGCGCACCTATCCAATTATGCTGCCTGCGGTCCTTATAGATACGACGCTGCATTGACAAGGCTATTCCCGCGATCACGGCGCGCTGCGCCCCCGGTCTGCCAAAGGTGCCCCCCGAGAAAAACCCGGCGCGGAACGCCGGGTGTCTGTTGTCAAATCCGAGGTCCGAGAATCGCCCGGTTTCAGAGGTAGCCTTCTTCAATGAACCGCCGCGCCACCAGCTTGCCCATCACGCGGCTGCCCCAGGCGGTCACATGCGCCGCGTCCTCCATATAACCCGGGGGATGGGCCACCGTATGCGCCATGGGCTGCGCCGTGGCATGGCCGCTGTCCTGATCCATGTTGGCAAATGTCTCAACAAAGAGGTCCGTATGAATGCTCGTGGCATCCGGCGGTGGCCCAAACAACATCCACGGGACTTGGCCAGAACCTGTATCGCTTTCCATCGCATTGCGCATCGCGGCAAAGGCAGCGGGGTACGCCACATCCATCGTCGGGCTCAGATCCCCCTGCCCCTGCGCCCACAGCCAGGCTTTGATCTCACTGCCCGCAGGCAGCGCAGCCATAGTGTCCGCGATCAGGTCGACCGCGTTCTGATAGGCATCGACATTTTGCCCACTGCCCGCCGGGTTCCAATCCCCATCCGATCCGACCAGTGTGGTCGCCGAATAGGCCGCGCAGACGATCACCAGATTGTGGCTTTCGGGCACGAAGGGCATCAGTTCCTGCGCAAAGGCGATCGCCGGGGACACACCCGAAGACTGGCTTTTGAACAGCAGCGGCGCATGCATGGCGTGCAGCGCGCCGCGTGTGGTGCCAAAACCCGCATAGCTATAGCCCGGCACACAAAGGCAGCGCGGCCCCGGCCAGAAATCATGCGCGGGGTCAATGCCGTATGCATTGTGCGAACATTCCATCAACGATTGTCCGCCCGCCACAATGACATAGGCCGGACGGCTGAGGATATCGTCCATCTGATAGGCCTGAAATGTCCCCAGCGTTGCTGCGCCGCCGGTGCCTGTGATCAGCTCCAGCCCCGTCTGCGCGCTCGCCGCCGGAAATTTCCAGGTCTGAAGCCCATCGCGGGTGCGTGTGCTTTCGGGCGCATAGACCGGGCTCAGAAACCGCGGACGGTAAGTGCCGGAAAGGTTGCTCACCTCGGTATGCACCCAGATGTGACCCTCGTAATTGGCGCTGTCCCCTGCGCCGCTCAGCTCGCCCAGCGTCACCTGACCGGGCGCAAAACTGACGCTGCCCGAGGTATCGACCAAATGGCTGCTGTCCTTGAGGCTGGCGGCGCGGATCGGCAGCAATCCGGGCGCGATGTTGGATCTCTGCCGAGCAGCCTGCCCGGCGCGAATGCTGATATCTGAACCAAGATCAATCATGTCAGATCACAAACGCCTTGATGCCCGCGGCGGTGGTGCCACTGGCATAAACGCGGCTGACATTCAGCGGCAGTTCGGAAAAATCGGGCAGTTGCACGGTGATCGGCCCGGTGCCATCCAGCGGCATCAAGCGCACCGCGCCGGCGGTTTCGACATAAAGCTTAACTGCGGTTTCCGGCAGATCCGCCGCATCATCAGGCACCACATCGCGCAGCCCCGCAAATGTGCCGGCCAGACTGCGGTTCATCTTCAGCGTCTCATCATAGATTTTCATCATCTCATCCTTCTGCAGAGGCAAACTCGCGCTAAGAATGAAATCGCAGGGTAAACGAAGCCTGAGACCCGCGTACAGGCGCACCAAGGACTTGTTAATCTTTATGAAAAGTGGTGCGGGTGGAGGGACTTGAACCCCCACGCCTCGCGGCGCCAGAACCTAAATCTGGTGCGTCTACCAATTTCGCCACACCCGCAACCTGTGGAAACGACTCTCTGGCCGTTTCGTCCGGCGTTCCTAGCAAAGGTCACAATCGGATGTAAGAGGAAAAATGTAGCCTAAAGACCTAAATCTTTGAACACCGCTGGCAGCTGTTCGGGAATGTCTTCGGCAATCAGGCCGGGGCCGAATTTCAGTGCGCATTCCACATGCAACCAAGCGGCGGTTTCGGCCGCGTCAAAGGGTGTCAGACCGCGCGCCATAAGGCCGGTCATAATCCCCGCCAGCACGTCTCCGGCCCCGGCGGTCGCAAGCCAGGGCGCAGCGCGCGCATAATGCGCAGAATGAAGAGAACATCTCCCATCTGGTGCCGCGATCACGGTCGCCGCGCCTTTGAGGAGCACAACACACCCTGCCCGCTTCGCCGCCTCGCGCGTGGCATCGACCTTGGAATAGGCTGGGCCCGCCAGGGGCGCGGCGCAGAGTTTTGCCGCAATATCCGGGAACAATCGCGCAAATTCACCGCCATGGGGCGTCAGCACGCATTGTTCGTGCACAAGGTCAAACAGCGCCTCGGGGGCTGCTGCGAACGCCGACAAAGCATCTGCATCCAGCACCGTCGGACGCGCACCCAGCCCGCCATCCAGTGCCGCCAAGACAAGCGCCTTGGCACGATCGAGCCCAAGCGCAGGCCCCAAACACAGCGCGTTGATCCGCCGATCTTGCAAGGTCGCCGTCAGATCATCAGCGGTCTCAAGGGACCGGAGCATGATCGCCGTCACCTGCGCCGCCGCCTCTTGCTGCGCCTCCGGCGGCACCCCCAGCGTCACCAACCCGGCCCCGCTGCGCAAGGCCCCGCGCGCCGACAGCCGGGCGGCCCCGGTCTGCCCCGCAGGTCCCGCCAGCACCAGCGCATGACCGCTGTCAAATTTATGCGCTCCGCCGCTCTCACCACCTTTGCGCAGCTGAAATCCGCCACAGGACATGTCCACCACGGCAACTTGCCCCGCGCCATCGTCAAAAGCTTCAAGACCAATATCTACGCATATTTGTTGGCTTTGGTCGGCGACATAAGGCCCCAAAAAATGCCCCAGTTTGCTTTTGTGAAATGTCACCACCAGATCGGCCGCAGCAAAAAACAACGCCTCATCCACAACCAGCGCCTTGCCACTGTCCAGATCAATGCCGCTGATCCCATCCACCGCAACCACCTTGGCCTTGGGATGCACCGACAGAAATTTATGGATGGCCAGCACCTCCGCATCAAGCGGCCGCGACAGGCCGGTTCCAAAAAGCGCATCCACCACCAGATCATAACACTGCCCGGTCCAGCCCTTTAGTGTGCTGGCCGGTGCCACCGGGTGTGCCGCGCTCCAGCGATCATGGGTGATCTTGGCGTCAGGCGGCAGCTTTTCAGCATCCCCATATAAAAAGACATCCACCGTAAGGCCGCGCTCGGCCAGCAGCCGCGCCACGACAAAACCGTCGCCGCCATTGTTGCCCGGCCCGCACAAAACCGCTGCCCGTTTCGCCTTTTCCAAAGTACTCCGGGGTGAGGCCGCAGGCCGAGGGGCAGCGCCCCTGACATCCGCCGCAGCAAACTCGGGCCATGTGTCACATATCGCCTGAACCACGCCCGCCCCGGCCCGTTCCATCAACGTAAGCCCCGTGACCTGCCCGGAATCAATGGCGGCTTGCTCAATGGCGCGCATTTGGGCAGAGGTCAGCAATTCGGTCATTTCTTCACCCTTATGCGATTCAATTCAGCACATTTCACGTGCAACTTGCCCAATTTTTAGTCACAATATTCGAAACCCATGCAGCCGTAAGGCATGCGTCATCGTAGCTGATTGTGGCCCCTTCTTTAAAGTGGGATCAGCACAAAGGAACTCAGGCGAGGAGACCCATGAGATGAAAAAGATCGAAGCGATCATCAAGCCATTCAAGCTGGACGAAGTCAAAGAAGCGTTGCAAGACGTGGGCATTCAGGGCCTCTCCGTCATTGAGGTCAAAGGCTTTGGCCGCCAGAAGGGCCACACCGAACTCTATCGTGGTGCTGAATATGTGGTCGATTTTCTCCCCAAGGTGAAAATCGAAGTGGTGCTGGATGACGACATGGTCGATCAGGCCATCGAAGCCATCGTGGACGCCGCCAAAACCGACAAGATCGGCGACGGCAAAATCTTTGTAAGCACGATCGAACAAGCCATCCGCATTCGTACCGGCGAGTCCGGCTCGGACGCGCTGTAATCAATCTATAAAGTATATCAGAAGGAATTCAGAGCATGAGCGCAGATGCAGTTCTCAAGCTGATCAAAGACGAAGAAGCGGCCTATGTCGACATTCGTTTCACTGACACCCGCGGCAAACTCCAGCACGTCACCGTAGACGTTGATCTGGTGGACGAAGACTTCCTGGAAGAAGGCTTCATGTTTGACGGCTCCTCCATCGCGGGCTGGAAGTCGATCGAAAACTCCGACATGAAACTGATCCCAGACACCGAGTCTGTTTATGTGGATCCGTTCTATGCTGAAAAAACCATCTGCATTCACTGCTCTATCGTTGAGCCAGACACAGGCGAAGCCTATGAGCGTGACCCACGCGGCACCGCGCAGAAAGCCGAAGCCTACCTGAAATCTTCCGGAATCGGCGACGCGGCCTACATGGGCCCAGAAGCAGAATTCTTCCTGTTTGATGACGTGCGTTTCTCCAACTCTATCAACAAAGTATCTTACGAAGTTGATGCGCAGGACGCCTCCTGGAACACCGACACAGAATACGAAATGGGCAACACCGGCCACCGTCCTGGCCTCAAAGGTGGTTACTTCCCAGTAAACCCAACCGACGACGCACAGGACATCCGTTCTGAGATGCTTTCCACCATGAAGCGTCTGGGCATGAAAGTGGACAAGCACCACCACGAGGTAGCGTCCTGTCAGCACGAGCTTGGCCTGATCTTTGACAGCCTGACCAAACAAGCGGACGAGCTGCAGAAATATAAATATGTGATCCACAACGTGGCGCAGTCTTACGGCAAATCCGCAACCTTCATGCCAAAGCCCATCTACGGCGACAACGGCACAGGTATGCACGTGAACATGTCGATCTGGAAAGACGGCAAACCACTGTTCGCAGGCGACAAATACGCGGATCTGTCCCAAGAAGCTCTGTACTTCATCGGTGGTATCCTGAAGCACGCGAAAGCGCTGAACGCCTTCACCAACCCATCCACCAACTCTTACAAGCGTCTGATCCCGGGCTTTGAAGCCCCAGTTCTGCGCGCCTACTCCGCCCGCAACCGCTCTGGCTGTGTCCGTATTCCATGGACAGAATCGCCAAAAGCCAAGCGCGTTGAGGCCCGTTTCCCTGATCCGTCTGCCAACCCATACCTGTGCTTTGCAGCGCTGCTGATGGCTGGCCTTGACGGCATCAAGAACAAGATCGATCCAGGCGAAGCCATGGACAAGAACCTCTATGATCTGCCTGCCGAAGAGCTGGCCGGTATCCCAACCGTCTGTGGCTCCCTGCGCGAAGCGCTGGACGAGCTGCAAAAAGACATGGACTTCCTGACCGCAGGCGACGTCTTCACCAAAGACCAGATCGAGGGCTACATTGACCTCAAGATGGAAGAAGTTGAACTCTATGAGCACACGCCACACCCTGTTGAGTTTGGCATGTACTACAGCTGCTAATTCAGCTTAAAAGATTTGAAAAAGGCGCTCTTTTGAGCGCCTTTTTTTGTGCCCTTCATGGGCTTCTTTCGATTTGAAGGGCTGTATGACGGGCTGTTTGCCAGTCTTTCGATCAGCTTTGTGCAAAAATATGCTGCGGGCCAAATAGGCCGCGCCTCCGCACTCTATTGGAACGCGCTGATGGTCAGTGGCCTCATCGCCAGGCCGGTGGTTGGGCTTGTTGCCTTTCACCAAAGCTTTCAAACCGTGCTATATTTTGCCTGTCTGGGCGCTGTAATTGCGCTGGCCGTTCTGGCACTTATGCAAATGACCGCACGTGCAAGCGAGACCCGGCCCCCGAAACGCAAGACGCCCTAGCGGGCGCTGAACGCTGTCGCCAGCGCCTCACTTTCGTCTGCGGCGACCGTGACGCTGTATTCATTAAAGGCCAGGTCGCGTGCCGGAATGATGCTTTGGTATTCTGCGCTTTCAAACACGCTGTCGAGCGCGGCGCGATCTGGGTATTCGACAATAAAGACGGTTTTCGCCGGGCGATGGCCGACCACAACCTCGTTCACGGTGAACCGCTTGAGAATCCGCGCCCCGGCGCGCGCCAGCAATGGCCCCGTGACAGCCAGATATTCCGCAAGAGCAAGCGGTTCATCATCATTGATGCTTGTCAGCGCGACGACTGTGACGGGCATGGCGACTCCTGATAGTCTTTAGTGTGACATGCAAATTCCTGCGTTCTGGCGGGGTTTTCAAGGGACGCGCAGCAAAGAAATCGTGCTTATATCAATTTTGCGACCATCGCGTGCAAATCCGCGCCATATTGCGCGCGCTGAGGTTGCGCGATGGCGCGCACGGCCCGCTCGCGCGCCCTCACCTTGCCGTGACCCCGGTTTCAGCCCCCTTGGACTGGGCGACCTTCTCAGCCAAATTGGGGGAACAGACGAAAAAGGCAGCTTTGCGCATGACAACCGAACGTATCACATTCACCGGCCACAGCGGCGAGAAACTCTCCGCCCGGCTTGACCTGCCCGATGGCCCGCATCTGGCCACGGTGTTGTTTGCGCATTGTTTTACCTGTTCCAAAGACATTCCCGCCGCGCGGCGCATTGCCGGGCGGCTTGCGGCCATGGGGCTGGCGGTGCTGCGGTTTGACTTCACCGGGTTGGGGCATTCCGAAGGAGAGTTTTCCAACACTACCTTTTCCTCCAATGTGCAGGACCTGCACGCCGCCGCCACCTATCTGACCGAGCGCGGCATGGCGCCTGACATGCTGATTGGCCATTCTCTAGGCGGCGCGGCGGTGCTGCGCGCAGCAGCGGATATGGACAGCGTGCGCGCGGTCGCCACCCTAGGCGCACCGTTTGAACCCGGCCACGTCACACATAACTTTGATGGCGCGCTGGAAACCATCAAGGCCAAGGGCCGGGCCGAGGTTTGCCTAGGCGGGCGGCCCTTTACCATCGCCAAAGCCTTTGTCGAAGATGTGTCGGCCCAGAACCTCGCGCCGATCATAGAAAAACTGGGCCGCGCGCTCTTGATCATGCATGCACCGCGCGACTCCGTTGTGGATATCGACAATGCCGCCGCAATATTTCAGGCCGCGAAACATCCCAAAAGCTTTGTTACCTTGGATGACGCCGACCATTTGATCAGCCGCCCCGAGGACGCGGAATATGCCGCCGAGGTCATCGCGGCCTGGGCCGCGCGCTATTTGCACCTTGCGCCCCCCGCCCCGCCCATTGGCGCGCCCGAAGGCGTTGTGCGTGTCTCTGAGGCCGACCCCAACGGGTTCTTGCAAGATGTGAATTCCGGCCCCTTTCATCACACGCTGGCGGATGAGCCGCTGGCCTATGGCGGCACCAACAAAGGCATGTCGCCCTATGGGTTCCTGTCCTCTGGTCTTGGGGCCTGCACGTCGATGACGATCCGCATGTATGCCCGCCGCAAGGGCTGGCCGCTGGATCATGTCTGGGTGGATGTGCGCCACAACAAGGTGCATGCGCAGGATGCTGGGACCGGCTCTGGCGACCGGATCGACAGTTTCACGCGGGTCATTCATCTGGCGGGCGCGCTGGACGCTGCGCAGCGCACGCGGCTGATGGAAATTGCCGACCGCTGCCCGGTGCACCGGACCTTGGAGAAATCCAGCAAGGTGATCACCGAATTGGCCGAAAGCTGACCAAGCGCCCGGTCAAATACCGCAGAATGAGTATTTAGGAAAAGATGAAGCACAGCGCGGCAGCTTGCTCTCTTGTTCCCTGCGCTGGGTCGGTCTATACCGCGCCTGACTTCCTGCTGTGACATAAGGCTGCGCTATGATCCCCCGTTATTCCCGCCCTGAAATGGTGGCCATCTGGTCCCCGGAAACCAAGTTCAAGATCTGGTACGAAATCGAGGCGCATGCCTGCGATGCCCAGGCCGATCTGGGCGTGATCCCGCGCGAAAACGCCGAGGCGGTGTGGAAGGCCAAGGACGTTGAGTTCGACGTGGCGCGCATTGATGAAATCGAAGCGGTCACCAAACATGACGTCATCGCCTTTCTGACCCATCTGGCGGAACATGTCGGCTCTGACGAGGCGCGCTTTGTGCATCAGGGCATGACCTCTTCTGACGTGCTGGACACCTGCCTGAATGTGCAGCTTGTGCGTTCGGCAGATATTCTGATCAAAGATATGGACGGGCTGCTGGCCGCGCTGAAAAAACGTGCGCTTGAGCACAAAGACACGGTCCGCGTTGGCCGCTCGCACGGTATTCACGCTGAGCCGACCACCATGGGGCTGACCTTCGCGCGTTTCTACGCCGAGATGGACCGCAACCTTGCGCGCCTCAAAGCTGCGCGTGAAGAGATCGCCACCGGCGCGATTTCCGGCGCTGTGGGCACATTTGCCAATATCGACCCTGCGGTCGAAGAGCATGTCTGCGCCAAACTGGGCCTGAAACCAGAACCGATTTCCACGCAGGTGATCCCGCGCGATCGTCATGCGATGTTCTTTGCGGTGCTGGGTGTGATTGCCTCGTCGATTGAAAACGTGGCCATCGAAATTCGCCACATGCAGCGCACCGAGGTGCTGGAAGGCGCGGAATTCTTCTCCATGGGGCAAAAAGGCTCCTCTGCGATGCCGCACAAAAAGAACCCGGTGCTGACCGAAAACCTGACAGGTCTGGCGCGTCTGGTACGCATGTCGGTGATCCCAGCGATGGAAAACGTCGCGCTGTGGCACGAGCGTGATATCTCACACTCTTCTGTTGAGCGCGCGATTGGCCCAGATTCTTGCGTCACGCTCGACTTTGCGCTGGCGCGTCTGACAGGTGTGATCGACAAAATGCTGATCTTCCCAGAGAACATGCTGGACAATATGAACAAATTCCCCGGTCTGGTGATGTCACAGCGCGTGCTGCTGGCCCTGACTCAAGCCGGTGTGTCACGTGAAGACGCCTATGTGATGGTGCAGCGCAACGCGCTGAAGGTCTGGGAATTCCGCACAGATTTCCGCGAAGAGCTGCTGGCTGACGAAGACGTTGTCAAAGCGCTTGGCACCGATGGGATCAACGAAAAATTCAACATGGAATACCACACCAAACATGTTGATACGATTTTCAAACGTGTCTTCGGCGACTAAGCTGACACTGAATTGTACGTAGAAAAGCCCGCCATCAGGCGGGCTTTTTGTTGCTCACATAAGCCACCGCCCGGTGCAGAGCGCCGGGCATCGCCCGACCTCCCCCAGGAGGGCGATTATGCCAGGTTTCGAAATTCTCAAAGTAATGCTCTCTGCGCCGTTCTGCGATGACAGAACGCCGCAACGCCCTCCAGGTCGGGCGATGCCCTCAGCGCAGCTCAGCGGCCGCCACAATTGGCCCGTGGTTTTTGTGTTGCACCAAGACAACCACTGGAGCGTTGCCAGCCACTTTGCTGCGGAACGTCTTGGCCCGGTTGCCGCGCCACTCCCCTAGGGTTTCCCAGCTGGTAACGGTATTGGCGTAGCTGAGAGTCTTGCCGGCGTTTTCGCCGCGTTTGACGTCGCGGGTGTCCTTAGGCGAATAGCGCACCAGATGCACCACCATCGGCGCGAGCGCCTCGCCCTCAGGGGCTAGTTTGACGGTCAATTGCCCGTCTTTCAGGGTCGCCTGCATCGCGACGGGCGAGGGTTTCGCCGCGTGATCGCGCAGATGCGCGGTCACATCGCGTGGCTTTGTGCCAATCACGTGATCCTTACCGCCAATAATCATCTGCGGTGTATAGACCGACCGGTGCCCCGCCGCGCGGGCATAGGCGCGCTGGCGTTTGGTATAGGCCGGATCTGCCAGGTCATCTTTCCAGCCGATATAGTCCCAATAGTCCACATGCAGCGCCAGCGCGATCACATCACTGCGCCCCACCAGATCTTTGGCAAAAAACGCATCCGCCGGTGGGCAGCTGCTGCAACCTTGCGAGGTATAGAGCTCCACCACCACCGGATAGGGCTCTGCGGCGGCGGTGCCGGTGCCAAAAACGGAGAGGCCCGCGCTGAGACTGAGGGCGGCAGCGGCAAACCAACGTGCAAGGTATGTCATAAATCGATTTCCTATCGGCTTTCTACCTGCTTACCCCAGATTTTAGATGAAACGCCAATCAACCATTTGCGAGAATTCGTTCTCTTGCGTGAAATATTGTGTGCAACGGTATACAAAAGACGACAATCCCTCTTGATTGCCACGGCAACATAGGTCAAAAGCAGGCTCAGCGAGACCCTATTTTCTGTTCAGAGGGAGGCCAAAATGCCCATCACTGTCGGTCAGGACAACGCCAAATCCCGTAAGACGCTTACGGTAAACGGCAAATCCATTTCTTATTATTCCATTCCCGCCGCGCAAGAGGCCGGTCTTGGTGACTTTTCCAACCTGCCAGCATCGCTGAAAGTGGTACTGGAAAACCTGCTGCGCTTTGAGGACGGCGGTTTTTCCGTCTCTGTTGACGATATCAAAGCCTTTGGCGAATGGGGCGTGAACGGCGGTAAGAACCCGCGCGAGATCGCCTATCGCCCGGCCCGCGTGCTGATGCAGGACTTTACCGGTGTACCTGCCGTTGTTGATCTGGCCGCGATGCGCGATGGGATTGTGGGCCTGAAGGGCTCTGCCTCCAAGATTAACCCGCTGGTGCCTGTGGATCTGGTTATCGACCACTCGGTCATGATTGACGAATTTGGCAACCCACGTGCGTTCCAAATGAACGTGGACCGCGAATATGAGCGCAACATGGAGCGCTATCAGTTCCTGAAGTGGGGTCAGGGCGCGTTCAACAACTTCCGCGTTGTGCCCCCCGGCACCGGCATCTGTCACCAGGTGAACGTGGAATATCTGGCGCAGACCGTCTGGAGCGACACCGATCAATCCGGCGAAGAAGTCGCCTATCCTGATACGCTGGTTGGCACCGACAGCCACACCACCATGGTCAATGGCATGGCGGTTCTGGGCTGGGGTGTTGGCGGCATCGAGGCCGAAGCCGCAATGCTGGGTCAGCCGATTTCCATGCTGATCCCGGAAGTCATTGGCTTTGAGCTGACCGGCGCGTTGGTCGAAGGCACCACCGGCACCGACCTGGTTCTGAAAGTGGTTGAAATGCTGCGCGAAAAAGGCGTGGTTGGCAAATTCGTCGAATTCTACGGCAAAGGTCTGGATGGACTGCCGCTGGCAGACCGCGCGACCATCGCCAACATGGCCCCAGAATATGGCGCAACCTGTGGCTTCTTCCCGATTGATGGCGAAACCCTGCGCTATCTGGAAAACACCGGCCGCGACAAAGACCGCATTGCGCTGGTCGAGGCCTATGCCAAAGAAAACGGTTTCTGGCGTGGTCCTGACTATGCACCAATCTATACCGACACGCTGAGCCTGGATATGGGCACCATCGTGCCTGCGATCTCTGGCCCGAAACGTCCACAGGACTATGTGGCGCTGACCGAAGCGGCGGATGCCTTCAAACAGGTTGTGTCTGACTACCGCGGTGTCGATGCTTCTGATGCGGCAACCGAAATGGCAGACGAAGGCCCTGCGCCAACCGCCCCTGCTGATCCACGCAAATCCCACCCGGTTTCGGGCGAGGAGTATGAACTGCGTGATGGCTCTGTTGTCATCGCGTCGATCACGTCGTGCACCAACACATCCAACCCCTATGTGATGATCGGCGCGGGTCTGGTGGCCAAGAAAGCCAACGAACTGGGTCTGAACCGCAAGCCTTGGGTCAAAACCTCGCTGGCCCCCGGCTCGCAGGTTGTGTCTGCCTATCTTGAGGCCTCGGGCCTGCAAGAGCATCTGGATGCCATCGGCTTTAACCTTGTTGGTTATGGCTGCACCACCTGTATCGGTAACTCCGGTCCGATCCAGAAAGAACTGTCCGAAGCCATCGCCGAAGGCGACCTTGTGGCGACATCTGTTCTGTCAGGCAACCGCAACTTTGAAGGCCGGATCTCGCCTGATGTCCGGGCCAACTACCTTGCCTCGCCGCCACTGGTCGTGGCCTATGCGTTGGCCGGTGACATGAACATCGACATTACCAAAGACCCAATTGCACAGGACAAAAACGGCAATGACGTTTACCTGAAAGACCTTTGGCCAACCCAACAGGAAGTGGCGGAGCTGGTCGAAAAGACCGTGACCCGCGAAGCCTTCCTTGAGAAATACGCCGACGTCTTTAAAGGCGATGAGAAATGGCAGGCGGTTGAAACCACCGAGGCGGAAACCTACGACTGGCCCGCACATTCGACCTATATCCAGAACCCACCTTACTTCCAGGGTATGGGCAGCGAGCCGGGCACCATCTCCAATATCGAAGACGCGAAAGTGCTGGCGATCCTCGGTGACATGGTCACAACCGACCACATCTCTCCTGCCGGGTCCTTCAAGGAAACCACCCCTGCCGGTAAATACCTTCTGGAGCGTCAGGTACAGCCACGGGAGTTTAACTCCTACGGCTCGCGCCGTGGCAACCACGAGATTATGATGCGCGGCACCTTTGCCAACATCCGCATCAAGAACGAGATGCTGGATGGCGTTGAAGGTGGCTACACCAAAGGCCCAGATGGTCAGCAAACCTCGATCTACGACGCCTCTATGGCGCACCAAGAAGCGGGCACACCGCTGGTGGTCTTCGGTGGTGAGCAATATGGCGCGGGCTCGTCCCGCGACTGGGCTGCCAAAGGGACCGCGCTCTTGGGCGTCAAAGCCGTCATCGCCGAGAGCTTTGAGCGTATCCACCGCTCCAACCTCGTTGGCATGGGGGTGATCCCGTTTGAATTCACCGGGGGGGACAGCCGCAAAACACTGGGTCTGACCGGCGAAGAAACCGTGTCGATCTCTGGTCTGGATACAATCGAGCCGCTGCAAGAGGTGCCCTGCACCATCACCATGGCGGATGGTACAGTCAAAGAAATCACTTTGAAGTGCCGCATCGATACAGCGCCTGAAATCGAATACATCGAACACGGCGGCGTTCTGCACTATGTGCTGCGCAACCTGGCAAAATCCTAAGAGGTTTTGAAATCGAATAGAAAGAGGCCCCCTGCGGGGCCTCTTTTTCGTTTGGCGGTCAGCCTTTCAGGTTGATCCATGCTCTGACAACAGCGGTCAGCTCATCGCGCTTGGCCTCAAGGTCCGCCATATCGGCAAATTTCATGGACCGTGCCTCTTTGCCGTCCCCTTCCAATGCAGCAAAATCGCCCGGGATCTCGGCCCCTTTGTGGAACATCAGGCTCGCATGTTTCTTGGCCTTGGGGAAAAACGACGCGATATTGCCCTTGTAGGTAAAGGTCGGGGCCTGCCATTTGATGCATTCCCCAATGCGCGGATCCACATCCAGAATCGCGAGGCGCACGGCCTGCACCAGTTCTTTTTGCGGATTATCATAGGCGGCCATCCAGGCATCGACCGCCTCTTGCTGATTGTCGCGGCGCGGCTCTGACATCGCGGGCTCCTCCTCTGTGGCCAAGTCGATTGCGCCAAGTCTGCACCGGCTCACCGGCCAAATCCACCTGGGATGCCTTCACAGTCCGGTGATGTCATGCAATCATGGCGCGAAAAGACCGGAGCGCTTATGACATTTTTGACCAGAAAATCTTGTCGTTATGGGTTGGCGTTTCTTGTGGCCAGTTTCATCGCCGGCAGCGCCGGAGCCGAGCGTTATGATTCCGATGTGCTCTTGCGGCACAAATCCTGGTCGGTTGAACTGACCTATGACAATGACGACAGCGATTTCTGGTGCGAAGCCAGCACCAAGAACAAATCTGCGCAGACCTTTTCGATTGTCGCCTATCAAAGCGGTGAATTGGCAGTGATCGTCTTTGACCACGACTGGGCGCTCACCCCGCGTGATCTGGAATTCATCCTTGATGTGGACTACAGCCGATGGGTCATCAATGGCACGGGCGACGGCATCGCGGTCAGTGTGCTGATGCAGCCCGGCCCGAAACTCGGCGAATTCATCACCGACATCGCCGAGGGCAGCGCCGTTGCGCTTTACAATCGGGATGAACGGCGGCTGGCGACTTTTTCGCTTGCCGGATCAAAGGCAGCGCTGCTCAAGCTCAACGAATGCTGGCGCGCCATCCTGAAGGACAATGCCGACCCGTTCAAAAGCTCTTCGGATCCCTTCTGAAAGCGCCACGCAGCCCCCTCCCCCAATCTCCGCGCCTTCGGGCAGAAAACCTGCCCAGAAGCCAATTGCACATCCTCGCGGAACTGCGCATCTTTGGGGGTATGAATCAGATCGACACCATCCACAGCTATCATGCGCATGTCTATTTCCGCCAAGATCAGTTTGAGCAAGCCGAGACGCTGTGCCGTGCGGCCGTTGACGCCTTTGGCGTCGAAATGGGGCGGATGATCCCGCGGCCCATTGGCCCGCACCCCATGCCCTCTTGCCAGTTGCGCGCAACGCCCGAGCAATTTTCAAAACTGTTGCCCTGGCTGGCCCTGAACCGTGAGGGGCTGGTCGTCTTTGCCCACCCCGAAACCGGGGCGGAACTTGAAAATCATCGCGATCACGGCATCTGGCTGGGTGCCGGGCTGCCGCTCGATCTGACCATCTTTGACCGAATGTAAGGTGTTGCCTCAGGACCCGCCGCCGGCCCGCGCGGCATCCAAAACGGGGCGCAGACGGGTTGTCAGCTCTCGTTGGGTCACTGGCCCAGCCACACGGGCCAGGACCGTGCCGTCCGCATCAATCAAATAGGTTTCTGGCACGCCATAGACGCCCCAGGTCAGGGCCATCTTGCCATTGGGATCAGCGCCGCCTTTGGCAAATGGATTGCCAAGCTCCGCCAGGAATGCCGCGCCATTGGCGGGCACGTCTTTGTAGTTGACCCCGAGGATGTCGATACCTTCGTCCTTGAGCTGCATCAGCGTCGGATGCTCAACCCGGCATGGCCCGCACCATGAGGCCCAGAAATTCACCAGCGTCAGTTGCCCGGCGCGCAGGTCGGCATCTGTAAAGGGTGTGACCCCGGGCAGGGTTTCAACAGTGATCGGCGGTGCAGCCTGCCCGACAATGCTGCTGGGCAGCTCATCCGGGTTCTCGCGCTGCATGCCCACCAAAAACAAGGTCGCCAAGCCCAGGAATACGGCAGGCGGTGCGATCATCAGCGCAGAAACCTTAGCCATTGCGTTGCTCCACTTCTGCCAAATCACGCGCGGCGCGGCGTGCGGCGCGCAGGCTCATCCAGATCAACCCAAGCAGCAGCGCCAACGACGCGCCATAGGCCGCCAGAACCGTAAAGGCGTATTTTCCAAGGTCCGGCATCATGCCATATTCTCCCGTCGGATCAGCGCGCGGGTGCGGCGCTGGCGAATTTCGGTGCGCGTGCGCAACAGCACCAGCGCCAGAAACAACAAGATAAAGCCGCCGATACAGACCAGCAGCGGCAGGTAAAAGACATTGGCGACGTTCTCTTCCTTATCAAGGCTGAGCGACGCCCCCTGATGCAGGCCCTGGTTCCAGAAGTTTACTGCATAGCGGCTGAGCACCGCAAAGACCGAGCCAACAAGGCACAGCACCGATGTCAGATCAGCGGCCGTGTCCGCATCCTCAATCGCCGCCCAAAGCGCGATGTAGCCCAAGTAAAACAAAAACAGGATCAGAAACGATGTTAGCCGCGGATCCCAGGCCCACCAGGTGCCCCACATCGGCTGCCCCCAAAAGGCCCCGGTGATCAAGGCAATCAGCGTCATCACCGCCCCCACCGGCGCGGCTGCCTTGGCGGCCAACGCGCTGACGTGATGGCGGCGGATCAACCAGATCAGCGACGCCACCAGCATCATGAACCAGGCGTTGATCGCCATCAGCGCCGCAGGCACATGCAGATAGATGATCTTGACGGTGGAGCCCTGGCGGAAGTCATCCGGCGTCAGGAAAAACCCCCAGAACAGCCCGATCACCAGCGCCACTGCCGCGCCGCCGCTGACCCATGGCAAAACCTGGCCGGACAGGCGCATGAATTTCACCGGATTCGCATATTCCCAAATAGAAGCCATGGCGTCTTTCTAGTTGCCTCTTGATTGCGCTGCACCTCACATCTCAGAGAGTGGACTGCGGCACTTTGATCCGGGTCAAACCCGGTGATGTTATGGATGTGGTTTAGCGCAAATTCATACGCAAGACCAAGGCGCTGACAAAGGGCAGCACCGCGAGCACACCCAAAGAGATCCCCGCTAGCAACAAAAGCGGCGCGCCAAGGCTCAGCCCCTCGGCCCCGCGCCGGGCCACTTCGGCCCCAAAAATCAGCGTCGGCACATAAAGCGGCAGCACCAGCAGCGACAACAAGAGCCCGCCACGCTTGATCCCCACCGTCAACGCCGCGCCAAAGGTGCCGATCACCGACAGCGCGGGTGTCCCGATCAGCAGCGAGAGCACCAGCCAAAGATAACCGCTGGCGGGCAATTGCAGCAGAAGGCCCAGAATGGGTGCGGCCAAGGTCAGCGGCAGGCCGGTGGTGATCCAATGCCCCAAGGCTTTGATGGCGGCCACCGCCTCAAGCGGCAGCGGCGCGCAGGCAAGCAGATCCAGCGAACCGTCTTCCCAATCAAGGGCAAAAATCCGGTCCAGTGACAACAGGCAGGCCAGCAGCGCCCCGATCCAAAGGATACCCGGCGCAATCCGCGCCAGCAGCGCGTTTTCCGGTCCGACACCAAAAGGCACCAGCACCGAAACGATCAGAAAGAACGAGAGGCCCAGGCCAAAGCCTCCGCCCGCCCGCATCGCCAGTTTGAGGTCACGCAGCAGCAAGGCGATCATAAAAATCCCTCGTCAAAATCTGCGCGCAGGTTGGCGGCGCGCGCCTTATACGGGGCCACGTCCAGCGTGCGCGCGGTCAGTCCGAGATCAATATGCGTCGCGATCACTGCCGCGCCTCCTGCGGTCAGGTGCCGCTCGATAACGCCTGCAAATAGCGCCACAGCGCTTGCATCCAGAGACACAGTCGGTTCATCCAAAATCCAGATCGGTCGCCCTGTCACAACCAGGCGCGCCAGCCCAAGGCGGCGTTTTTGACCCGCCGAGAGCGCGCCAGCCTGCCGCGTGGCAAGATCGGTGAGATCAAAGGCGCTCAGCGCCTCTTGTGTTCCAGACGTCCCAAAGACCGCCGCCCAGAAGGCCAGGTTTTCTGCAACGCTCAGGTTGGCCTTGATGCCATCGGAATGGGCGGCATAGGCGATGCTGTCCTCTGCGCAGCTCACAGCGCCCGCGAGTGGCGGCTGCAACCCCGCGAGAGTGCGCAGCAGCGTTGTCTTGCCCGACCCGTTTGGACCGCGCAGCACCAGCGCCTCGCCCGCCGCGACATCAAAGCTGACCCCCGACAGGATCGGCACGCCGCCGCGTGCAACTGCAAGATCCGAGACGCGCAGCATAACCTATCCGGCCATCGGCAACAAAACGGCGGCCACGCGCCGGCCTTCTGAGACCAGCACATTATAGGTGCGGCAGGCGCTGTCGGTTTTCATCACCTCAACGCCAATACCCGCCGCTTCCAAAGTGGCGCGCAACGCCGCCGGGGCGTGCATCAATTGATCGCCGGTGCCCAGCAGAATGAAATCCACCCGATCCTTGAGCGCAAGAATAGCCTCGGCGTCGTCCAGCCCGGCCCAGTGATACGCCCCTTCGGCGTGGACAATGGCGGGGGCGGATACTTTTTCACCCGCGATGCGAAAGAAATCCGCGCCATAGCTTTCGATCGGCTGCGCATCGGCATATTCAATTTCGTTCAGCAGCATCTCATGTCCCCTAGTCCCAAATGGGCAGTCCGGTCAGAACCGCCAAACAGATCACCCCATAGGCCACCCGGCGGTACAGGTTTTCATAGCGCGGTACAAACATGGCCTGCCCGGCCTGTGTGCCAAGGAAATATGGCAGGTTGAGCAGAAGCGCAACGCCCAAGACATGCCAGCCGATGAGCCCGCCAAGCAGCATGCTCGCAATTACAATGACATCCAAGAGCGCCAGATAAAGAATCGTGTTGGCACGCACCACCACGGCCTTTGCCCCACTGGCGAGGTAAAACAAGATCACAACGGGGCCGGTCAGCCCGGTCATTCCCCCCATGACACCCGCCATTGCGCCAATGGCCACAATACGCATCAGATCCAGCCGTCCGTGGTAGCGCCAGCCAAATATCAGCGCGCCAACCATCGCCGCAGCGCAGCCCGACACAATCCATCGTATGGTGTCCTGCGGCGCGATGCTCAGCACCCAAAGCCCCAATGGCACGGTCAGCGCTGCAGCGGCGGCCATGCTGACCACCTCTTTGATCTCGGCCTGTTTCAAAGCGCGCGGCAAGAGCGAAACAGTGCCCGTCGCGCCCCCGACGATCATGATCGCGATCACATCGGCCGCCGGCAAAAATATATTCGCAATGGGCACAAAGATCAGAGCAGACCCAAAACCAGCAAAGCCGCGGACAACGCCCGCGGCCAAGAGTGTCAATGCCAACCAGACCAGCCCCGGCGTCGCCAGGGCTGTCTGTAAAAACTCAGGCATCAATATTTGAGAACTGGTTGCCGACTGTCGCGTCCGGCTTGGACCAGTCGCGTTTCACGCCCAGCTTAAGCAGCACGGTCGAGGCCACAAAGACCGACGAATAGGTCCCGACAACCACCCCCCAGATCATGGCAAAGACAAAGCCACGGATCACATCACCGCCCAGCACAAACAGCGCAATCAGCGCCAGAAGCGTGGTGACAGAGGTCATCATCGTCCGCGCGAGCGTTTCGTTGATCGAAAGGTTCAGAACCTCTTTGAGTTCGAGCTTTTTGAACTTGCGCAGATTTTCCCGGACGCGGTCAAACACAACCACCGTATCGTTCAGCGAATAGCCGACAATGGTCAGCAGCGCCGCGATAATGGCCAGATCAAAGCGGATCTGCACAATCGAGAACACGCCGATTGTCAGCACCACGTCATGCACCAGCGCCGCCACAGCGCCGACCGCAAACTGCCACTCAAACCGCAGCCAGATATAAACCAGAACCGCACCAATCGCCAAAAGCACGGCAATCACCGCGGTCTGGATCAACTCTCCGGACACTTTCGGGCCAACGGATTCGACGGAAACAAAAGTGATATCGGGCGCGACGCCCTGCAGCGCGACCTCGACGTTGCGGATCACATCAGCTGTCACCGCTTCTTGCCCGTCCTGGGCCTGAATGCGGATCATGGTGACGTTTTGATCGTCGTCAAAATTGGGGTCAAACACCTCGGTGATGCTCACATCGCCCAGATTCAGTGGCTCAATCGCCGTGCGATACGCGCCAACCTCCACGGTCTGCGCGCTTTCGGTGCGGATGGTTGTCCCGCCGCGAAAATCGATGCCAAAGTTGAGCCCTTGCACAAAGAAGAACACCACCGAAAGCACGACCATCAGGCCGGAAAAACCCAGGCTCAGCTTTGTCTTGCCGAAGAAATCAATCTTGGTCTCTTGGGGAACCAGTCTCAGACGCATGATCATACCTCCAGCGTTTTGGGGCGACGGCGTTCAAACCACATCACAACGATGAGGCGGGTCACGTAGATCGCAGTAAAGACAGACGTCAGAATGCCCAGGCCCAGCGTAATCGCAAAACCGCGCACCGGGCCAGAGCCCATGGCAAAGAGGATCACAGCCGTGATGAAGGTGGTGATATTGGCATCCACAATCGCGCTAAGAGCTTTCTCATAACCCAGATCAATGGCGCGGGCCGGGCCACGCCCAGCCTTGACCTCTTCTCGGATCCGTTCAAACACCAGCACGTTGGCATCCACCGCCATACCAATCGTCAGAACGATGCCAGCAATGCCCGGCAGGGTCAGTGTGGCCCCGACCATCGACAAGAGCCCGAAGATCAGGCCCACATTGATGATGAGCGCAATATTGGCAAAGAGGCCAAAGGTGCCATAGCTGAGGAACATGAAGACCAGCACACCGGCAAAGGCGACAATACAGGCAATGCGCCCTGCTTCGATGCTGTCCTGACCCAGCTCTGGGCCAATGGTGCGTTCTTCCAGAAAGTTCAGCCCAGCAGGCAGCGCCCCTGCCCGCAGCAACACGGCCAGATTGGTGCTTTCCTCAACCGAAAAATTCCCGGTGATGATGCCGGAGCCGCCGGGAATATGGCTTTGGATCACCGGGGCGCTGATCACTTCGCTGTCCAGAACAATCGCAAAGGGGGAGCCGATGTTTTCAGCGGTATAGTCGCCAAACTTGCGTGCGCCTGATGGGTTAAAGCGGAAAGAAACCGCCGGACGGCCGTTTTGGTCAAAGGAGGGCTGCGCGTCCACCAGCTCTTCGCCGCTAACGACATGCGCGCTTTCCAGAATGTAATACACACCCTCTTCGTCAAGCGAAGGCACAACTTCGTTGCCTGCGCCCGCCGCTGCATCGGCAGAGCCTGCCCGACCAACCACAGGGTTGAACGTCAGCTGCGCTGTGGTGCCGATAATATCCTTAAGCTCGCTCGCCGAGCCGATGCCCGGCACCTGGATCAGAATACGATCCGCGCCCTGGCGTTGAATGGTCGGCTCGCGCGTGCCCACTTCGTCGATCCGGCGGCGGATAATTTCCAGCGCCTGCTGCACGGTGCGTTCATCTGTGGCCAGTTTTTCGGCATCCGACAGCGTGACCACAATCTCGTCGCCTTCGGTGGTGACAACCAGATCGGTCGTGCCCGCCCCGGTCAGCGAGACCACCGGCTGGGCAAGACCGCGCACCAATGTGGCGGCCTCTTGGATCGCGTCGCGATTTGAGATTTTGACGCGCAGCTCGCTGACGTCAGACGGCTGCAGACGGATCGTGCCCACCGTGGCACGTTCAGCGCGCAGAAGGTTGCGCACCTCGGGCCAGAGCGCCTTGATGCGGGTTTCATAGACATCTTCCACCTGCACTTCGGCCAGCAAATGCGCACCGCCGCGCAGATCAAGACCCAGATTGACAAGCGCGGATGGCATCCAATTCGGCCACATCGCGGCCTGCTCTTCCAGCCCATTGCCGGAAAAGCCCGCTTCCAGCGATGCGGTTGCGTCGTTATGCGCCTCTACCCGCGGGTAAAACCCGTTGGGCAGCGCCATGATCAGACCCAGCGCACAGAGGCTCCAGATCAGGACCCGTTTCCATAGGTCGATTTGCAGCATGATGCGCCTGCCTTTTCAATGAGGGGAGATCAGGATTTGACAGGTTCGGTCTTAGAGACAACCTGCGCCAGAGTGGATTGCACAACGCGCACCTTGATGCCTTCCGCCAGTTCCACTTCGATCTCGTTGTTTTCTTTGACTTTTACAACTTTGCCAATCAGGCCACCCTGGGTCACAACCTCATCCCCGCGGCGCACAGAGGCCACCATTGCCTGATGCTCTTTGACCTTTTTTTGCTGCGGGCGGATCAGCAGGAAATACATGATACCGAAGATCAGAATAAGAGGAATGAATTGTGTCATGGCTTCCATCGGAGGATCCTTTATTGGGCGGTCTGGCCGCGAATTTTGCAGGGAACCTATGTGCCCGGGGCCATATATGCAAGGCAGGAAACCACTGCAGGAACGAGAAGTTGCGCCCAGCAAAACCGCGCCGCGCCGCCATGGCATCGGTCAGGCCGCACCCGCGCCAGAAAAACCGCTAGTTGGTTTACCACAGCCCAACAAATGCGCCATAAGCAGAACAAAGATGAATCACTTCCAGAGGACGAAATCCCATGCATGACATTCGTGCCATCCGCGAGAACCCAGCCGCATTTGATGCCGCTCTCTCCCGCCGTGGGGATGCCCCTCTGTCCGATGCGCTGCTCAAGCTGGACGCCGAGCGCCGCGCCAAGATCACCGCCGCAGAGCAGGCGCAGTCGGACCAGAAAAAAGCGGCCAAAGATGTCGGGGCCGCCAAGGCGCGCGGCGATGACGCGGAATTTGAGCGACTGCGCGCGCTGGTGGGCGAAAAGAAAAACGAAGTTGCCGCCATGCAGGCCGAAGCCAAAGAGCTGGACGCCAAGCTGACCGATCTTTTGGCACGCATTCCCAACTTGCCCGCCGAAGATGTGCCAGATGGCGCGGATGAGGCGGACAATGTGGAAATCCACCGTTGGGGCGATGTGCCGAGCTTCGACTTTGAACCCAAAGAGCATTACGAGCTGGCATCTGTTGCAGCCTCGATGGATTTTGAGACCGCCGCCAAGATTTCTGGCAGCCGCTTTGTGCTGCTGTCTGGGGCTGTGGCGCGCATTCATCGCGCCCTGGCGCAATTCATGCTGGACACCCACACCACTGACAACGGCATGACCGAGGTGAACCCACCCGTTCTGGTGCGTGATGAGGCAATGTATGGCACCGATAAGTTGCCGAAATTCGGCGAAGACAGCTATCAGACCAGCGAAGGCATGTGGCTGATCCCCACTTCCGAAGTGCCGCTGACTTATATTGTTGCCGGTCACACCATCGACGAATCCTACCTGCCGCGCCGCTACACCGCGCATTCGCTCTGCTTCCGCTCCGAAGCGGGCTCTGCCGGGCGCGACACCTCGGGCATGTTGCGTCAGCACCAATTTGAAAAAGTCGAAATGGTGGCCGTGACCCACCCGGACAAATCGGACGAAGAGCAAAAGCGCATGCTGCGCTGCGCCGAAGGCATTCTGGAAGCGTTGAATATCCCCTATCGCACCGTCGTACTCTGCACAGGCGACATGGGCTTTGGCGCGCGCCGCACCTTTGACATCGAAGCCTGGTTGCCGGGCCAGAACGCCTATCGCGAAATCAGCTCGGTTTCGACCACCGGCGATTTTCAGGCGCGCCGCATGAATGCGCGGTTCAAACCCGAAGCGGGCGGCAAGCCAGAGTTTGTGCATACGCTGAATGGCTCGGGCCTCGCCGTTGGGCGTTGCCTGATTGCGGTGCTGGAAAACGGCCAGCAAGCGGATGGGTCGGTCAAACTGCCCGAGGCCCTAGCCCCCTATATGGGCGGCAAAACCACGCTGAACGCAGACGGCAGCCTAAGCTAAACCCGCTCGCGGACAAGTTTTGTCAAATGGCTCCCGCCTTCGGGGGCCATTTTTTTATGCGCCGCCGGAGTGCGGATGGCCGAGGTCTTGGGCAACGTCGGGAGCAAAAGCGAAATGGTGGCTCGTCACGCCGCGTCGCAATCCCGGATTTCTTGAAGTCTTCTTGGATCAACAGCCAGCAAGCGCAACGCCGTGTCTGCTGACTTGCTCAGCAATACATCGCCGCTCTCATATTTTTGGAATGCATTGGGGCCGCCGCCAATCAAGCGCCCGGCCTCCCGCTGCGAAAGACCAAGGGCCAGACGGACCTTCTTGATTTGCTCAGGCAAAAGCAGCCCCAGCTCTTTGGCTTTCATCAAATTTATCGCGCGGTCTGATACCAGCATATCTTTCTTGTCAAAAAGGCCGCTCTCGCCGCTGGCGTCGTCTTTAGAATACCAACCAGGCATGTCGACAACCATCGACTGTGACTTGAAGGCCAACCGCACAGGCCGAACGCCACGCGCCAGTTCGGCACCTGTTTCCGGGTGTCTCCTGATTTCAGCCTTGTTGGTCATGGGTCATTCTCCTTGAACGACGTGCAACTGAACTCCGTCACGGCATCCTGCACAAACTTGATGTATATTTCGTGGTCTTCCGTCCGCCCATAATAGACATCCATCCAAACTCTGTGATCATGAAAGCTCGTTGTGGACTTATAAAAATCCTTTCGCGTCAATGCACAAATGACGTCCTCCATTTCCTGGCGCGTCATCCCCATGTCCGCCGCACCGGAAAGCGCTGCGCGTGTCATCGTCATCCTTGCTGCCGACCTCTGAATGGACGTGAGATCATATGTTGGCCTTCGTTTATCTGCCATATAGCACCATTATGGTGTAATTTCAATTAAAGAAGATCGAAGTGTGCAAGTTGGCATCGCACCCAACCGTCAATAATCGCTAATTATTTTGTCCCTTCCGGTGGGAACCCAGTTGAGCAAGATAATTTTCTTGGGCGAAACCCAATTCGGCTTGCGGCCACGACATGCGGGGATGCGCTGCTGCAAATGTCACCATGCGCTGCGCCTCTTCGTCCCAAAGCTTCCAGCGAAAGCTCTGTAGTGCGGCGCGCCAGCCCACCTTGCGGGAGTTCAAATGGCCGCGTGCTTCCAATGCCTCATGGCAGGCCTTGAGGTGATAGCTGGGGACCTGCGGGTTGAGGTGATGCAGATCGTGATAGCCGATATTGGCGGTGACAAAGTGGAACAGCGCGCCGAAATCCAGCACGGCCGACCCCTTTAGCGCCGCATCCTCAAAGCTGAGTTCAGGCTTGCGGCCCCATTCCACGGTTTCAAAGTTATGCTCCACATAGGGGATGACCGCGCCAAGCGACACGCCAATGTAATTGGCCAGCAGCAGCGTCCATAGCCCGGCGCTGCCCGCAAGCAGATAGATCGCGGCAAGATAGCCCCCCAGCAGCGCATTATGCAGCAGCACGTCGCGCCACAGCCCGGCTTTGAACGTGTTGCGGGGGCAGCGGTTGATCAGGCCAAAGACCAAAATAGGCCCGATAGCAACCAGCACGACAGGGCTGCGATAAAGCCGATAGGCCAGCCGCGCCCATGGCCCGCGCGCGCGATATTCCGCGACGGTCAGCACGTTGATCTCAAAAGTATCGCGCTGGTCCAGATCGCCGACATGGCTGTGATGCTGGCCGTGGTTGTAGCGCCCGGCGTAAAACGGCGTCAGCGTCAGCGGCGAGAGCGCCACGCCAATCACATCATTCAGCCAGCGGGGCTGACAGAAACTGCGGTGCATGCAATCGTGCTGCAGCATATATAACCGCACAGCCGCAATACCCGCGCAGGCAGCCGGCAGGCCGACCATCCATCCCGGCCCACGCCAGAACAGCGCGAGCAGTAGCGCGGTGGCATAGGCACAAAGCGTGAGCGCCAGCTCTCCCGCGGCGCGACGATTGTCAATTGTGCGAAAAGGCAGTGTTTCTTTCAGTACCGACATCTTGTCCCCCAACATCAAGCTGAGGGCAGACTGACCAAAACAAAGTTAACAGCAGATGAGCAAACGCCCGGCCCCGGCAAAAAGACGCCCCGACACGGATGACGGGGCGCAAGTTGGCAAACGGTACACGTTTGGTGGGGCTTGGGGTTACGACTCCTTGGGCAAAAGATCCGCATCCGCGGCGGCGGTCAGCTCTTCGGCGGAAATGGTGCCATCTTCGTTGGTGTCGATTTCAGCAAAGATCTCTTCGGTGAGCGCCGGGTAGGCCACCTGCAGTTCCTCAAGGCTGAAGCTGCCATTGCCATCGGTGTCTTCGACCATCACATCTGCCAGCGCCGGGGCGGTGGCTGCGGTGAAAAATGCGATAGAAAGGGCTGCGAAATTCTTCATGGTGTATCTCCTTGTTGATATGCGGCCTAACGCCGTGCCATGACATTCCCGCATACAAAATCGCGCCACAACCATCTGAAAATAAATAATAAACTCACGGCAAAGCTGCGCTTAGACCGGGCGATAACCCGCGCAAATTTTGCGCTGATTTCCGCGTTTGGCTGCGTCAGTTGACACCGTCACGCAGAATGCCGCGCATGATTTTGGCGGGAAAAGGCCGAGGCCAAATACACGCCACAGATGATCCATTCCCCGCGCATCAAATCCGGGTCAATCGGCAAGAAAAAGCCCCGCACAAGGCGGGGCGATTCTGATCAAAATCTGTAGCGCGGCGCTATTTGCTGCGTTGCGCGCGCGGGGTCAGGTGCTTTTTCAGCGCGCCGGCGTTTTTCTTGCGCGTGCCTTTATAGGGGTTTTGATCCCCCTGCCCGCGCATAAACAGCCGGATCGGTGTGCCCGGCATGTCGAAATCTTCGCGCAGCCCGTTCACCAGATACCGCGAATAGCTTTCCGGCAGCTTGTCCGGATGCGAACACATCACAACAAACCCCGGTGGTCGCGATTTCGCCTGGGTCATATAACGCAGTTTGATGCGTTTGCCCTGCGGCGCGGGCGGCGGGTGCTGCTCCAGCATGCCGATCAGCCAGCGGTTCAGCTGGGCTGTGGGCACGCGGCGGTTCCAGATTTCATAGGCCCGCATGATCGCGTCATGCAAACGGTCCATGCCGCGCCCTGTTTTTGCGGACACGGTGATCAGAGGCGCGCCGCGCAATTGCGGCAAGAGGCGCGTAAACGCTTCTTTCAGATTGCGCAGCTTTTCCTGCTTTTCATCCTCGATGTCCCATTTGTTCACCGCAACCACCACGGCGCGCCCTTCGCGTTCCGCCAGATCTGCGATGCGCAGGTCCTGTTGCTCAAACGGAATGGCCGCATCCAGCAAGACCACCACGACTTCGGCAAATTTCACCGCGCGCAGGCCATCGGACACGGACAGCTTTTCCAGCTTTTCCTGCACTTTGGCTTTTTTGCGCATCCCGGCGGTGTCAAAGATCCGCATCGGGGTGCCGTTCCATTCGGTGCGCGAAGAAATCGCATCGCGGGTGATCCCGGCCTCTGGGCCGGTCAGCATTTTGTCTTCACCGAGGATCTGGTTGATCAAAGTGGATTTGCCCGCATTCGGGCGGCCCACCACAGCAATTTGCAGCGGCTTTTCGACGGTGGGCATCGGGATGGCCTCATCGCCCTCCTCAATGTCTTCGTCCACCGAGACATCGGTTTCCGGAGCATGGGCCGCGGTCTGTTTTGCAAATTTTTCTTCAATGGGCAAAAGCTGCCCGTAAAGATCATTCAGCCCCTCGCCATGTTCGGCGGACAAACGAATGGGTTCGCCAAGCCCCAGGGAAAACGCTTCAATCACGCCGGCATCTGCCGCGCTGCCTTCGCCTTTGTTGGCGGCGAGGATCACATGGGCAGAGCGCTTGCGCAGGATATCAGCAAAAACTTCGTCCGTGGGGGTTACACCGGCGCGAGCGTCGATCATGAAAAGGCACACATCCGCCATATCGACGGCGCGTTCCGTCAGGCGGCGCATGCGCCCTTGCAGGGAGTCATCGGTGGCTTCCTCTAGCCCGGCGGTATCAATCACCGTAAAGCGAATATCCCCAAGCCGCGCGTCGCCCTCGCGCAGATCGCGCGTGACACCGGGCTGGTCATCCACAAGGGCCAGTTTCTTGCCAACCAACCGGTTGAACAGGGTGGATTTGCCCACATTGGGGCGCCCCACGATTGCGAGTGTGAAACTCATCTTTCTCTCCAGAGACTCCGAAGGCGTCGCCATACAGGAGTTTTTGCTTAACGGAAAGCGAGCAAATCGCCTTTTTTATTGACCACGTAGAGCGTGCGCCCGGCCACCACAGGGTTCGAGGTCGCGCCACCCGGGATTTCCGTGGTCCGCAGCAGATCCCCCGAAGTAGGATCAAAGCTGCGCATTACCCCGTCAGAGGAGGCGACGATCAACTGTCCCCCGGCCATGATCGGCCCGAAATGTGCATAGCGGCGCACCTGACGGCGCGGACGATCCTTGGTGAAATCAGGCAAGGTCTTGGCCCAAATGCGGGTGCCGCTATTGGCGTCGACCCGCACCAGTTGATTTTGCTCATTCACCAGAAAGACGGAATCGCCCGCAGGCCAGACCGGGCTCAGTGCGCCCTCTTCCAGCGTCCATTTGCGTTCGCCCGTATTCAGATCCAGCGCGACAAGGCGGCCGGAATGATTGGCGACAAATACCGTATCACCGACGATCACCGGATCACCGGAAATATCGCTGATGGTGGACAGCGCCCGGCCCAATCGTTCGCCTTGGATGCCCGCATCCCAGAACCGCAGCCCACCTTTGCGGAAGGCGGTCTGCACTTCGCCTGATCCAAAGGCAAAGACAACAAATTTCTCAGAAACCGCAGGGGCCGAGGGCACCTGAAGGTTGTTCACATCTGGGGTTGAGGACAATTGCCATTCAATGCGCCCGGTGTTCACATCCAGCGCCCAGCCCAGATCATCGCCGGACACAAGATAGACAAGGTCGCCATAAACGGTCGGGGTGCTGTTGCCAGTCGCGCCAAGGCGCTGTTCCCACAGGATGTCGCCGGTGGCGGGGTTCACTGCCAAAAGGCGGCCAAAGCCGTTGGACACAAAGAGCTTGCCGCCCGCGACCGCCAGACCGCCGCCAGACGCATCGGTCGCGCGATCCCCCTCAGGGGTCATATCCAGCGACCAAAGCCGTGCGCCCGACGTTGAGGTCGCGGTCAGAATCGCGGTGCTATCGACGGTAAAGATCCGGCCATCAGCCACCACGGGATCTGTGGAAATGCGTTGGCGGCGCTTGTCACCTTCGCCAATCGACGCGCTCCAGGCCAACGTGGGCGCACTGGACAGCGCAGGATGCGCGGTACGATAGCGCGGCGTGCCAATGCGATGGGTCCAATCGGCATTGCTGCTCTGCGCTGCCAACCGAATGGCGCGGGTTTCCGAAGGCAATTCGATCTGCGGTGCTTGCCCCCGCAGTTCTTCGCGGTCGCCGGTCAGGATCACTTCGCGCTCCGCGCAGCCCGCAAGCAGGCCAGCCACTGCTGCCGCCAATATCCAGTTCTGTGCTGCCACGCCCTGCCCTCCGGTTTTTATGCGCTTATTGAGTCACGCTGAGTTGCGGCGCGGTTTCAGGTTCGCCGCCCAAGGCCACCATCAACTGAGACGCGCGCTGACGCAAGCCTGCAGTCACCTCGGCATCCAATATGATCGCCTGAAGCCGTGTCAACGCAGCCTCTGTTTCGCCCGCCTCAATTTCGATCAGGGCCAGTTGTTCCGACGCCAATAGCGCCAAAGGTTGCCCCGGCTGCGCCATGGCCTCCAGACGGCTGCGACGCAGATCCACGTCCATGGTTTCTGCGCCCAGCGTAAGGGCCTTCAGCTCTGCAATATCACGATAGATCTGTGCGCTGTCGCCGGAATTGGCCAGAAAAGCATCAAGCGCGGCCGCCGCTGCTTCAGCATCGCCTTCGGCCGCTTGCTGCGCGCTCAGCAGATATTGACGGATCACATGGGCCTGCGGGGCCTCAAGCGTCGCATCCTGCAATGCGGTCACGCGATTCGCAGGATCATCCTCAGCCAGCGCATTCAGCAGCGCATCCCCCGAGGCCCGCGCCGCCGCCGTGTCCCGCGACTTCTGGTATTCTCCATAGCTGGCCGCGCCAACAATGCCGACCACAGCAACAACCGCAATCCAACCATATTTCTTCATATAGCCGAACATCTTGTCGCGGCGGACCTCTTCGGTCACTTCATCAATAAAACTGTCGGTGTCGCTCACGGCCCAATCCCTCGTAATTTGCGCCAGTCATAGCGCGAAGCCCTCCGACTGCCAAGAGCACCAAGTGCCCAGCAAGCGCCCTTGAATAAACTAGTTTATAAAACTAAACTAAACCGGACGGTTCAGAATTTTTCGCGGAACCATTGTAAACGTGATCTGAGCCGCTATCTGCGTAGGTAAAAGAAACAAAACTAGGGTCATCCCGATGCGTATCATTCCGCTGGTTATCGCCGTACTGGTTTCGGCATTCATGTATCTGTTTATTATTGAGCGGGACACGCTTCTGGCTTTGGCGTCGACAGATGACACCGCAGCGCAAAGCGAAACGGCCGGTGCCGCCCCAGGAAATGATGAAGGCGATGGCGCAAGCAAAGAGCTGGTGCGTGTTGTCGCGCTGCGCTCTGAGGCGCGCACCATTGACAGCGCGGTTATCGTGCGCGGCGAAACCGAGGCAGAGCGCCAGATTGATGTCATGGCGGAAACCTCGGGGCTGGTTGTGTCCACCCCACTGCGCAAAGGCACCTTTGTTCAGAAAGACCAGATCCTCTGTGAGATTGATCCCGGCACCCGCGGCTCCAGCCTAAACGAAGCGCAGGCGCGTCTGGCCGAAGCGCGCGCTGGCGTCCCCGCAGCGCAGGCCCGTCTGGAAGAGGCCAAGGCCCGCCTTGAAGAAGCGATGATCAACGACAACGCGGCCTCAAAACTGTCGCAAGGCGGGTTCGCCTCTGACACCCGCGTTGCCTCTGCTCAGGCCAACGTGCGCGCCGCCG
Source organism: Cognatishimia sp. SS12 (assembly GCF_028369055.1). Taxonomy (GTDB): domain Bacteria; phylum Pseudomonadota; class Alphaproteobacteria; order Rhodobacterales; family Rhodobacteraceae; genus Cognatishimia. The sequence goes on from NZ_JAQNCZ010000004.1 coordinate 45,680, forward strand.
AAGCCGCGGTGGCATCGGCCACCTCTGGTCTGGAAAGCGCGCACGCCGCCATTCAGTCTGCCGAGGCCCGCGTGGCCTCTGCGCAAAAGGAAATTGACCGCCTGACGGTGCGCGCGCCTTTCGCGGGGCTGCTTGAGACCGACACCGCCGAATTTGGCGCGCTGTTGCAAGCGCAGGGGCCAAGCGGCGCGCATTGTGCCACCATCATCGAACTCAACCCGATCAAACTCGTGGGCTTTGTGCCAGAAACCGAAGTGAACCAGGTGGAACTCGGCGCGCTCGCCGGGGCCCGGCTGGCCAGTGGCGAAGAGGTACGAGGCACCGTCAGCTTTATCTCGCGCGCGGCAGACCCGGCCACTCGCACCTTCCGCGTAGAAGTGGACGTGCCAAACCCGGATCTGCGCATTCGCGATGGTCAAACAGCTGAAATCCTGATCGCTGCCGAAGGCAAATCCGCGCATCTGGTGCCGCAGTCGGCGCTGACCTTGAACAACGAAGGGCGCATTGGCGTGCGCGTCGTGAGCGACACATCGCAAGCCGAATTCGTCGAAGTGGTCGTGCTGCGCGACACGGTGGATGGCATCTGGGTGACGGGCTTGCCCGACAAAGCAGATGTGATTGTCATCGGTCAGGAGTACGTCGTGTCTGGCGTGCAGGTGGAAGCGAGCTATCAGGAGCATAACGAATGATTGGCGTCGTAGATTGGGCAGCCGCCCGCGCCCGCATGGTGCTGGCCTTTATTGTTCTGTCATTGGCCGTTGGCGGCTTTGCCTATTGGAACCTCCCGAAAGAGGGTGAGCCGGACATTGAAATCCCGGCGCTGTTTGTATCGGTGCCCTTCCCCGGCATTTCTGCGGCTGACTCCGAAACGCTGCTTGTTAAGCCAATGGAAACCGAGCTGGCGGATCTGGACGGTCTAAAGAAAATGTCCTCGACTGCTGCCGAAGGTTATGCCGGTGTGGCGCTGGAATTTGAATTTGGCTGGGACAAGACCAAGATCATGGCCGACGTGCGCGATTCCATGAGCACGGCAGAAAGCCAGTTCCCGGCCGGGTTTGACAAATATTCGATCAACGAAATCAACTTTTCAGAATTCCCGATCATCATCGTGAACCTCACCGGACAGGTGCCAGAACGCACCATGTCCAAAGTGGCCGATGCGCTGCAAGATCGGCTTGAATCTCTGGATGCGGTGCTTGAAGCCGGGATCGCGGGCAAGCGCGATGAAATGCTCGAAGTGCTGATCGACCCGCTGCGGCTGGAAAGCTATAATGTGACCGCAGGCGAGTTGATCAATGTTGTGCGCAATAACAACCAACTGATTGCTGCCGGTGAAATCGAAACCGCCCAGGGTAAATTTGCCGTCAAGATCCCGTCGAGCTTTGACGAAGCGCTGGATGTCTACACCCTGCCGGTGAAAACCAATGGCGACCGGGTGGTGACGCTGGGCGATCTGGCGGAAATCAACCTGACCTTTGAGGACCGCGAGGGCACGGCCCGGTTCAATGGCGTCAATACGATTGCCTTGCAGGTCGTCAAGCGCAAGGGCTTCAACCTGATCGATACGGCAGAGCTGGTGCGCCAGACCGTGGAAGAGGCCGCCGCCGATTGGCCGCAGGGGCTTAAAGCCGCTGTCGAGGTTGGCACGTCAAATGACCAAAGCCGCATTGTTGGCTCGATGGTGAGCCAGTTGGAAGGCTCGGTTTTGACAGCCATTGCGCTGGTGATGATCGTGGTGCTGGCCGCCCTTGGCACCCGCGCGGCGCTGCTGGTCGGGTTTGCGATCCCGACGTCTTTCCTTTTGTGTTTTGCGCTGCTTGCGCTGATGGAAATCACCATTTCCAACATTGTCATGTTTGGTCTGATCCTGGCCGTGGGCATGCTGGTGGATGGGGCGATTGTCGTCGTTGAATACGCAGACAAGCGCATTGCGCAGGGCGTTGGCCCGATGCACGCCTATGTCGAGGCCGCCAAGCGCATGTTCTGGCCGGTGGTGTCCTCCACCGCGACCACGCTTTGTGCCTTCCTGCCGATGCTGTTCTGGCCGGGTGTGCCGGGACAATTCATGGGCATGTTGCCGGTCACGTTGATCTTTGTTCTGTCGGCCTCGCTGGTCGTGGCTCTGATCTATCTGCCGGTCATGGGCGGTGTGTCCGGGCGGCTGAGCCGCACGTTCCACAATGCCTCTGTCGCGCTGCGCAAGCGCACCGGATGGATTGTGCGGGCCGCGTTGGTGCCGCCTTCGCTCATCATCATTTATCTGGGCGTCATGCAAGTGCTGAACCCGCAGTTTTTGCTGGGCAGCGCAGGTGCCGACGGCGGCCTTGGCCCCTTTGTGGTTGGGTTCGTGATCTTCATGCTGGGGACTTTTGCCGCCTCGATCACCGTGGATGCGGTGATGTATGAACGCCGCGAGCGCCGCATTCGTGTGGGCCGCAAACTGTCGCCGTTTGGCTGGTTCATCAAGATGATTGCCGGCAACCCGATCATGCCCCTGGTGTCGATCGGTGTGGTCGTGGCTGTAGTCATGTCGGTCTTTTCCTACTTTGGGGCCAACAACAAAGGCGTTGAATTCTTTGTGGAATCCGAGCCGGAACAGGCCATCGTCTATGTGCTTGCGCGCGGCAACCTGTCGCTTGAGCAACGCGATGCGATTGTACGCCAGGCCGAAGACATCGTGCTGGCGCACCCGGGCGTGAAAACCGCCTTTGGCTTTGCGGGCGAAGGCGGGCTCAACAACAACACCGGCGGCGCGCAGCCCCCCAAGGATACCATCGGGCAGGTGCAGTTTGAAACCATCCCATGGGAGGACCGCCCGGACGCGCGAGAACCCTGGTTCACCATTCCGCTGACCGGCATCACCATCAATCGCGCGATCAAGGCCGCTGATTTTGATGGCGATCTGATCATTGATGAATTGAGCGCCGAGCTGGAAAAAATCCCGGGCGCGCGGATCGAAATCCTAGCGGCTGACCGTGGGCCTGCATCGGCCAAACCCGTGCATCTGCGGGTCAAGGGCGACAACTGGGAAAACCTGCTGACAGCGATCGACATCGCGCGCGACAGGTTTGACGCAACCCCGGGGCTGGAGCTGATCGAAGACACCCGCCCCCTGCCCGGCATTGACTGGCAGATCGACGTGGATGTGCAGAAAGCCGGGCGTTACGGTGCCGATGTGGCCACCGTGGGCGCGATGGTGCAATTGGTCACACGTGGCATCCTGCTGGACACTTACACGCCGCAGGGCAACAGCGAAGAGATCGACATCCGCGTCCGCCTGCCCGAGCAGGATCGCGTCTTGTCCACCCTCGACACCCTAAAGGTGCGCACCCAGGATGGGCTGGTGCCGCTGTCCAATTTTATCACCCGCAAACCTGTGCCGAAATTGGCCGAAATCAACCGTGTGGACCAGACGCGCATCTTTGATGTCAAAGCGGGTGTGATGGCGGGACAGGTTCTGCTGCGCAACGCAGACACCGGCGCGGTTGAGCTTGTGTCCGCTGAGGCATGGTCAGATGATGCGGCCCTGAAAGAGGATTATGAGGCGCGCGGCTTTACCGGCGTGCCACTGACCCCCGCAGTCCAGATCGAGACGATCACCAATTGGATTGAGGAAACCGATCCCTTCCCGGCCGGTATTGAATGGGAATGGACCGGCGATCAGGAGGACGAAGCAGAAAGCCAAGCCTTCCTTGCCAATGCGTTCCTGGGCGCGCTGGGGCTGATGTTCATCATCCTGCTGGCGCAGTTCAACAGCTTTTACAACTCTGTGCTGGTGCTGCTGGCGGTGGTCCTGTCAACCACTGGCGTATTGATCGGGATGCTGGTGATGGATCAGGCGTTTTCGATCATCATGACCGGCACCGGCATTGTGGCGCTGGCCGGGATTGTTGTGAACAACAACATTGTTCTGATCGACACCTATCAGGAATACAGCCAGTTCATGCCCCGGATTGAGGCGATTGTGCGCACCGCGCAGGACCGCCTGCGTCCGGTTCTGTTGACCACGATCACCACGATGGCGGGTCTTGCACCGATGATGTTTGGCCTCAGCCTTGATTTCGTTGGCGGCGGCTATTCCATCGACAGCCCAACCGCCTTGTGGTGGAAACAGCTGGCCACTGCGGTGGTCTTTGGTCTGGGCATTGCCACGGTGCTGACGCTGGTCTTTACCCCATCGATGCTGGCGCTGCGGGTCTGGACCTGGACCTATGTCAGCTGGTTGATCCGCCTGTTTGCGCGCCTCTCTAGGGGCCGCGGCAGCCGCGCGGCACAGGACTGGGCGCTGCGCAAGGCGGCGAAAAAGATCAAGGCACCAGAAATCCTTTGGGAAACCGATGGTCATCGCGTAACCTCGGTCCCCAACGCGGAGCCTGACATTAAGGCCGCAGAGTAAGGGGGCAGATGTGACAGCATTGGCAGCCATTACGGAAAAAGAGATCAGGGCGTTCATGGGGACCTACCATGACGCCCTGTCGGCGTTTGACCCGGCCGTGGTGGCCGATTTCTGGCGGTTCCCCTGCGAGTTGGCGACACCACAGGGAAAACGCCATATGTTCACGGCGCAGGAACTGACCACCGAAATGGCGGCAGTGACCCGCCTGTTTGCGTCAAGCCGCATCGCGCATATTGATCGCTTTGTCGAATTTGTGCATCTGACCGGCGCGGATGAGGCACTGGTGATCACCCGCGTTGAGGCGACGTTGAACAATGGCACCGAAGGCCCGCGCTGGACCATGTCCTATATCATGCGACGTCAAAACGAGCGCTGGAAAATCGCGCGCCTCAGCACCAAAGGATTTGCCCTGACCTGGGGCGATGATGCATGCGTCGCCGCTCAGGCGGCAACGCCGTCCTCGCTCAACTGACGGTGCCAAAGCTGGGCATAGCGCCCTTCCTTGGCCAATAGGGCGGCATGAGTGCCCTCTTCGACAATCCGGCCCTCTTCCAGCACGACAATCCGGTCTGCTTCGGCAATGGTCGATAGACGGTGCGCGATGGTGATCACCGTGCGCCCTTCGCCAGCTTGCGCCAAGGCATCTTTAATGGATTGCTCGGTCTCAGTATCAAGCGCGCTTGTGGCCTCATCCAGCAGCAACAATGGCGGGTCTTTCAGCAGCGTGCGGGCGATGCCAACGCGCTGCTTTTCGCCGCCAGAGAGTTTCAGCCCCCGTTCGCCGACCGCCGTTTCATAGCCCTCGGGCAGCGACATGACAAAATCGTGGATCTGCGCAGCTTTGGCTGCGGCGATCACATCCTCTTCGGTGGCATCATCGCGGCCATAGGCGATGTTGTAACGGATGGTATCGTTGAAGAGCACAGTGTCCTGCGGCACCACACCGATGGCGTCATGCAGGCTCTGCTGCGTCACGTCGCGCACATCCTGCCCGTCGATCCGCAGACCACCGCCGCTGACATCATAAAACCGAAACAGCAGCCGCCCGATCGTGGATTTGCCAGAACCAGAAGCCCCAACAATCGCCACGTTCTGGCCGGCCCCAACCGTCAGGGACACACCTTTCAGGATCGGACGCGCCTCGTCATAGCCGAACTCGACATTATCAAGTTCAATGCGCCCGCCATCCACCTTCAGCGGCTTGGCATCCGGCGCATCTGAAATCTCGGCCGGCTGCCCCAGCAGATCAAACATTTCGCCCATGTCGACAAGGCTCTGGCGAATTTCGCGATAAACAGTGCCCAGAAAGTTCAGCGGCATTGTGATCTGGATCATATAGGCGTTGACCATGACAAAATCGCCTACGGTCAAAGAGCCGTTTTCAACCCCCATGGCCGCCATCACCATGACAACCACCAACCCGGCGGTGATCAGGAACGATTGCCCGACATTCAGCCCAGCGAGCGAATAGGCCGTTTTCAGCGCCGCCGCCTCATAACCCTTCATGGAGCTGTCATAACGCGCAGCCTCGCGCGTCTCTGCGCCAAAATATTTGACGGTTTCAAAGTTCAGCAGGCTGTCGATCGCCTTTTGATTGGCGTCGGTGTCCTGGTCATTCATCACCCGCCGCAGTTTCACCCGCCATTCGGTCACCTTGAAGGTAAAGGTCACATAGGCGGCAATGGTGACAATGATCACCACGAGATACCAGACATCGAGCGTGAAATAGAGAATGGCGGCAATCAGCAGCAATTCAAGGATCAGCGGCCCAATGGAAAACAGCATAAACCGGAGCAGGAACTCAACGCCTTTGACGCCCCGCTCGATAATGCGGCTGAGGCCACCGGTCTTGCGCGTGATGTGATAGCGCATCGACAGGTTGTGAATATGGGTAAAGGTTTCCAATGCGAGGCGGCGCAGCGCCCGCTGCCCGACCTTGGCGAAGATCGCATCCCTGAGGTTCTGAAACAGAACCGTCATCAGCCGCCCCATGCCATAAGCCACTGTCAGCCCCACGGCACCCAGCATCAGGACCGAAGTCCCTTCTTCGGCCAGCGTATCCACCGCCATCTTGTAGATCTGCGGCACATAGACCGCGATGGCCTTGGACAGGATCAGCGCCAGCATCGCCAGCACCACCCGACGTTTTACCCAGGGGTGCTCTTGCGGCCAAAGATATGGCGCAACACTGCGCAAAATGTCCCAGCCAGAACGGTTCTTGGCGCGCTCAAGCTCTTCGGGGGATGCGGTCCGCCATTTCTGCATGGATGCTCGCCTCTTTGATTTGGGGGCGCACGCCGCTCGCGCACGTTGCTCAGTAACCTAAGCGCTTGCGCAGCAATGAAAACCCCAATGGTAAATTTTGCGGCGCGCGCCTTAGCGTGGAACGTTGAAAATCTGGCCCGGATAAATCAGATCCGGGTCGCGGATGCGATCTTTGTTGGCTTCAAAGACCTTCACGTATTGAATGCCGTCGCCATAGTATTTCTCAGCAAAGGCCCAAAGCGTGTTGCCCGCCACAACCGTGACAACCACCTGCTCTGTCTCCAGCGCATCTGCCACCGGAGCCAATTCGTCCACCGCCTCGCGTTTGAACGGCGTTTCCAGCCGCGAAATCACTGCGCCCGCCGCATCAACATGATCAAGCCGCAGCGTATAGATCCCCGCGGCCACGTCGTTGAGGGCCAACGCCCAGCTGTTGTCCTCGGCGATCTGCACTTCGCCGGTTGCCGCGTTGTCCAGATAAAGCCGCACAAAGCCGCCGCTTCCGGCGCGCCCGGCAAGATCCACGCTGCCCACATCGGAATAGCTGATGCTATCGAGCGCAATTTCACTGGCGGGCGCGGCCTCTGCAGCAGCGGCCTGCGGGGCCTGCAAAACCCGCACGCCCTCTTTGCTGGTCACGATGACCGCCGGGGCTTGTGCCGGGCTTGCCTCGGCTGCCGCTGGGGGCTCTGTGGGCATATCCGTGGTCACCGATTGCTCGGTCTCTGCAGCGGGTTGAGTGTCTTGGGCCGGTGGTTCTGCGGCCTGCGCAATGTCTGTTTCGCCTTCGGCGCTTGCTGTTTGGGCAGTGGCGCTTGGCGTGCTTTGCGTTTCCCCAGCGGCTGGCGCAGGCGCATCCGCAACTACAATTGCCTCAGCCTGCGTCCCAGCCTCTAGCCCGACGTCTGTCGCGGTCTCGGCCCGTTGCGTCGGTGCCGTGTCATCTGCCTTGTTGTCTGGGGTGTTTTCCGCGGGCGCTGGGGCAACGGGCGCGGGGCTGTCCGCAGCCGGTGCGGCCTCTGCCACCACAACCGGGGTAATCGGCGCGATCATCACGGTTTCATCTGAGGCAACTTCGCTCCCGCCCTGCATTTGAACCAGGCTCAGAACGCGCACTTTATCGCTGGGCGCGATCGACACGAAGCTGGTGAAATTGCCACGCCCGTCGGCGCGTGTTTCACTCAGCACATCACCATCCAGAAGAATGCGAACATCTGCCTCGGCCAGACCTGTGCCCGCAATCAGCGCGGTGCCGTCAGCCTCAACACGTACCACGTCAAAACGCGGCGCTGGGGCTGGGGCTGGGGCGGTCTCTGCCATCTCTGGGGCCGCCTCGGCGGGTTCTGGTTCGGCCAATGCTGGCGCTTCGGCCTCTGCGCTTTCGGGGGCAACAGCAGGCGCGTCGGGTTTGGCCTCTGCGGGTTTGGCGGCTGTCTCTGCCATCGTCTCTTGCGGTTTTTCGACAGCGGTTTCAGCGGGTTGCGCGGCGGGCATCGCTTCTGGCGCGGTCGGCGCTGCGCGGTCAAACACGCCACCGAAATAAAGCCCCGCGATCAGGGCGGCAACGCCGGCAGTGCCCAAAAGAAGTGTTTGCGTGGACAAGAATGTTGCGCTTTTGCTCATGGCTGCCCTTTCCCCAATTCTGGCAGTCGATTTAGTTGAGAGACCGTATCAACTTGGATAACACTGGTCAAAACAGCTTTGAAAAACTTGGAATTTTCTATGTCGACTGCATCTATCTGTGTCTTTTGCGGCTCACGTTCCGGGGCGAAACCAGAATATCACGCGGCGGCTACGGCGCTGGGCGCTGAAATCGCCGCTGCCGGGTGGCGGCTGGTCTATGGCGCGGGCGACATCGGCCTCATGGGGGCCGTGGCCCATGGCACCCAGGATGCGGGCGGCGATACGTTTGGCGTCATCCCTGAACATCTGCTGCGTCGCGAGGTTGGCAAGACCGACCTCACCCGGTTTATCGTCACGGAAAACATGCATGAGCGCAAAAAGCTGATGTTCATGAACTGCAACGCGGTGGTCATGTTGCCGGGCGGGGCCGGGTCACTGGACGAATTCTTTGAGGTGCTGACCTGGCGGCAGCTGGACCTGCATGAGAAACCCATCGTACTGCTGAATATCGCCGGATACTGGGACCCGCTGATTGCGCTGTTGGATCATGTGATTGCACAGGGCTTTGCGGATGCCTCCCTGCGCGATTTCATCACCATCGAAGACAGCGTGGAGCGCGCGGTTGCGACCCTGACCCGTCTGCTGTGACGCACATCAGTGCGGCTGGCTGAGCGCGGTCATCGCGTCGGGCATCTGGGCCTCCGGATTGTTTTCAAACATGGTGCCCACGGTGCGGAACACCGTGAGGCGATCCAGCAGTTCGGCGTTAGAGGATACGCCGACTTTCTCATAGATCATCTGGATCTGATTGCGCACCGTCTTGGGCGAACGCCCGGACGCCTCGGCAATCGCCGCCACATTCTGCCCGGTCAGCAAGCCTTTGCAAATCTGCGCCTCCCGCGCGCTGAGATCAAAGACATCTTCCAGCAAAGCGGTGTTGACCGCATCCTGCACCGATTGGCCGACAAAAATCGCAAACATCTGCTCATCATCCAGCAGGTGGCGATCAATGGCGCTGGCGTCGCGCATCGACGGGCGAAATGGCGAAATCGCCAACATCAGCGGCGTGTCGCTGGTGTCCACGCGCAAGCCGCTTTGCACCAGGTCGCGGCTGGTTTGCGAAATCTTGTGATAGAGATCCGCAGTGTCATATCCGTTTGTCAGCTTTAGCGCGCCGTTCTGGGCAACTTGAAACGGGTCAGAGCGGCCAAGGATCTGCCGCCCGGCTTTGTTGGCAAAGAGGAATTTGCCCTGCACATCGGTGACGAGCATGGGCAAAATGATCCCATCAAAAAACCCGGTGAACGCCTCGGTCGCGCGTTTGGCCAGCGCCAAGGCCCGCGCGAGTTGGCTGGCGCGCACCGCATGGGGCGACAACAGTTTGAGCACTTCAAACAGCGGATCATGCAGCTCGGCCTCAAGATCCGGGTCAGCGGGCAGAGGAAAGCCAAGAAACGCGCCCCGATCCCCATTGTGATCGACCTTCAGGTGCAGGGAATTGCGAAAGCCCATGGGCTGCAGAAAATCCGTGTAGCAGCGCGCGTTCAACAGCTGCGCCTCAGGAAAATAGTTCTTGGTGCGCACCACAAAGCCGTTGGGCGTGCGCTTGACCGCCTCGGCGATGGTTTCGCCAATTTCATTCTTCATGTTGAACTCAAAGGGCGATGGGAAAATCGGCGTCTGCCCAGCATTGACATATTCCGGCAACATCGTGTCGCCGTCATAGCCCCACGCCAGCGCGCCCACACCGGGAAACATTTTGCGGATGGTGGTCAGCAGGCCTTTCCATTGCACGTCTTCAAAGGCGGAGTCGTAAACAACCCCGATCAGCTCCGAGAGCTCCTCCGGTGAAAAAATTGGTTTGGCCATGGGGCATTTTACACAAATTGCGGCCATGTCTCATGGGCAAAATTACCCAAAGCAAAATGGGGCAGCTTGCTCAAGCGCGCAGGCTTGGGTCTCGACATACTCAGGATCAACCAAATCAGGGAGATCACGATGACCGCCAAGACTGCCATGGCCCAGACGCCAAACGCGCCTTTTGCTGCCCCAGGCACCGCAATCGCCCAAGGTCCCATTCTGGCCCTACAGGCCGCCCGGACACGGCTGGTCTATCGCTTATCGCGCCACTTTGGCCTGCCGGTCATTCTGCCCGGCCAATGGTATATGTGATGCACAAAAAAACGCCCTCTCGCTTGAGAGGGCGTTTTCACATCAGATTTCGATCCGCAAATTACAGGCGGGACGCGACGTTTTCCCAGTTGACCAGGTTGTCCAGGAAGTTGCTGAGATAGGCCGGACGTTTGTTGCGGAAATCGATGTAATAGGAATGTTCCCAAACATCACAGCCCAGCAGCGCGGTCTGACCAAAGCACAGCGGGTTCACGCCGTTTTCGGTTTTGGTCACCTTCAGGCCACCATCGGTGTCTTTGACCAGCCAGGCCCAGCCGGAGCCGAACTGACCTGCGCCAGCGGCAGCAAAGTCATCTTTGAATTTCTCGACAGAGCCAAAGCTCTCAACAATCGCTTTTTCCAGCTCACTCGGCATTGCGCCGTTGTTCGGGCCCATCATTTCCCAGAACTGGTTGTGGTTCCACAGCTGCGAAATATTGTTGAAAATGCCGTTTTGGGCGACCGCACCCTTGTCATAGGTGCCAACGATGATCTCTTCCAGCGATTTGCCATCCCACTCGGTGCCGGCGATCAGCTTATTGCCGTTGTCGACATAGGCCTTGTGGTGCAGGTCGTGATGGTATTCCAGCGTCTCTGCGGACATGCCGTGCGCAGCCAGAGCGTCATGTGCATAGGGAAGATCGGGAAGTTCAAAAGCCATGATGGCCTCCTCAGTTGGTTCGTGCGGTCTCTGGGTCACAGATGTGAGTTTTTGCGCCCCAAGGTCAAGGGCTAAGCCCAAGAAACCCGGGGAAAGCGAAGTTTTCGAGTGTTTTTCTCGGAAAATGGCACCTGCGCATGCGACAGGTTGCGCCGATCACCTGTTTGGCCCTTTCTTGCGGGCGGCACAGGGTTTACATGAAGGGGAGTTTAAGGATTACCAAGATGCTGTTCTGGATCATCTCTTTGGGTTTGGCTGCGATCATCAGCACCCTGCTGGCCATCACCCTGTTGCGCGGGCGCAGCGGCGATCTGGCCCCGGCGGCCTATGACCTGAAGGTTTACAAAGATCAGCTGAGCGAGGTGGAGCGCGACCTGAAACGTGGTGTGATCCGCGCAGAGGACGCAGCGCGCCTTAAGACCGAGATTTCCCGCCGCATCCTTGGCGCAGACGCCCAATTGCGCAGCGAAGCGGATCCAGACGGCAAGGCCCCAAGGATCAGCACATGGGCCGCCGTGGCCTGCGTGCTGTTCATGACCGGCGGCGCGGCTGTGACCTATGCCATGATCGGCGCGGCGGACTACCCGGATATGCCGCTGCAAACCCGCATCGCCGATGCGGCAGAACGTCTGGAAAATCGCCCCCCTCAGGCCGAGGCCGAAGCGGCCCAGCCCGCCCCTGTCCCTGCCGAGGTCGACCCGGAATTTCTGACGCTGATGGAGGAGCTGCGCCGCAAAGTCGCCGCCCGCCCGGATGATCTGGAAGGGCACCGGCTGCTGGCGCGCAACGAAGGCAGCCTTGGCAATTTCAAAGCCGCCTATCAGGCGCAAGAGCGGGTGATCGCGCTGCGGGGCACCGCGGCCAGCAGCGCCGATTACGTGCAGCTCGCGGACCTGATGGTGCGCGCAGCCGGTGGCTATGTCTCGCCTGAGGCGGATCAGGCGCTGCGCGCCGCGCTGGAGCGTGACCCAGAGAACGGATTTGCCCGCTATTACACCGGCCTGATGCTGACCCAGACCGGCCGCCCCGATCTGACCTTCCGCATCTGGAGCGCCCTGCTGGAGCGCGGCCCCGAAGCGGCCCCCTGGATCGCACCCATTCGGGCACGCATTGATGATCTGGCCTGGATTGCGGGTGTCAACTACACTGCCCCGGACCCGCGTGGCCCCAGCGCCGAAGATGTGGCCGCTGCCGAAAGCCTCGATGCGGAAAGCCGCGCCCAGATGATCAACGCCATGGTTGCCGGTCTGTCAGAACGGCTCGCCTCTGAGGGCGGCAGCCCCGCCGAATGGGCGCAGCTGATCGTCGCGCTGGCGGTGCAGGGCCGTTCTGAGGACAGCCGCGCCATCTGGCAAGAAGCGCAGGACACATTTGCAGGCAACGCCGATGCGCTTGCCATTCTAAGCGAAGCCGCAGCGCGCGCAGGACACGAGCAATGACGCAAATCATCGAAAATATCACGGATGCCCCTGAGGCCCTGCCCCGCATGCGCGCGCTGATGGGGCTGGATCTGGGCACCAAGACCATTGGCGTGGCGGTCTCTGACGGGCTGCAAACCGTGGCGACACCGCTTGAAACCGTCAAGCGCAAGAAATTTGGCGTGGACGCGGCGCGCCTGCTGGAAATTGCCAAGGGCCGCGACATCGGTGGCATCATTCTGGGCCTGCCGCTGAACATGGATGGCAGCGAAGGGCCGCGCGCGCAATCCACCCGCGCCTTTGCGCGCAACCTCACGGCGCTGACCTCGCTGCCGATCCTCTTCTGGGATGAACGCCTGTCCACCGTCGCCGCCGAACGCGCCCTGCTTGAGGCGGATACTTCGCGCAAACGCCGCGCTGAGGTGATCGACCACGTCGCGGCCGGGTACATTCTGCAAGGGGTGCTCGACCGGCTGGCGCATCTGCGCAGCTAGAGCGGAGGTCACATGAGCAAAGAGAATGACCCGATCTGGCAGCGCGATGAAATCGACTCGCCCTGCATCAATATCTGCGTGATCCACCGCGCGGCGGGCATCTGCACGGGCTGCTATCGCACGCTGGATGAAATCGCTGAATGGTCGCAGATGGCCCCCAAGGCGCGTAAAGACATCATGCAAGATCTGCCAGAGCGCGCGGCGCTGCTGAAAAAACGCCGCGGCGGGCGCAAGGCACGGCAGCGCGACTGAAGTTTTATCGCTCGACACAAAAAAAACGGCGCATCCGTGATGCGCCGTTTTTTTGACTTTCGCTTATCTACGCAGCTTAACTGATGCTTGCGTAGCGGGTGTCCATGTCGTCCACGGTGATCACCGCCACGTCTGCCTCGGTGATGGAGCCAAAGGCCCCCGCCACACGGGCAACAAGCACGCCATCGGCATAGACCAGCGCTTCGTCCGGGTCGCCCTCGGCAAAGGTGATGTCGCCGGTTGCCGCATCATCGACAATCACGGTCAGCACATCTTCGCCCGCGGCGAAATCGGTGATCACCGGCGCTTCGGTTTCTTCAACGTAGGTGCCGGTGATGAAATCATCCGCGCCCAGACCGCCAGTGACAGTGTCGCCGGAACCGGCCCAGAGGATATCGGCCCCTGCACCACCATCGATGGATTCCGCATCCGAAACATCGCCATTGGTGATGTCATCGTCGGTGTCAAAATAACCAACAATCACATCGTCGCCCTCGCCACCATCCATGGTGTCCGCGCCCTGCATACCCAGAATGGTGTCATTGCCTTCATCGCCGCTCAGCTCATCGTCACCGACGCTGCCCCAGATGAAGTCATTGCCAGAGCCGCCGCTGATCACGTCGTCATTGGCCCCGCCATAAAGCGCGTCATCGCCGCCACGGCCAAAGATGCTGTCTTCGCCGGATTCGCCAAAGATCGTATCATCGCCGCTGTTGCCGACAACTGAGTCATCACCAGTGCCGCCCAGCACGCCATCATCGCCGCCCGAGGCGCGAATGGTGTCATCGCCGGGTCCGCCGTCGATCAGATCGTTGCCGGTCGTGCCATCAATGCTGTCGGCACCAACCGTACCTGTGATTTCCGTGTCAAATTCGATGCTGTCATCGTCATCATCGTCGTCGCCGCCAGCACCGTCAACGGTGTCGGTGCCACCGCCTGCGCCATCCACTGTATCGGTGCCATCGTCGTCTCCGCCGTCGTCGTCACCGTCATCGTCGTCATCATCGTCACCACCACCGGCACCATCTACGGTATCGGTGCCATCATCGGTGGTATCATCCATGTCGTCGTCATCATCCTGATGATCAAAGTAAATGAATGATCCAATGGCCAGGAAGCCGAGCAAAAGAAACAGTTCCATAGCGGAATACCTTCAACAAAATTCTATCCAGAGGAGAAATAGGCGAAATTAAGGCAAATATGAACGAAATTCTTGCAATGTATGCGGGAAAGAAACGATCAGCGGATTTCGCAACAATTGTTGGTTGATTGGGGTCAATGCCCAGCCCGTTGCGATTAATAACCCAAAGCTTTGCGCAGCATATTGAGCGCCACAAAGATCAAAAACACCGCAAAGATTCGCTTCAGCGGTTTGGGATCCAGCGCATGGGCCAACCGCACGCCCCAAGGCGCTGTGATCAGCGTCATTGCGATGACAATGCCAAAAGCCCCAAAATTCACCGCGCCCAGCGTCAATGGCGGGCGGTTTTCCGGCGCAATGGGCACCATCAGAAAACCGATGACCCCCGGCAGGGCGATGATCAAGCCAAAGCCCGCCGCCGTTGCAACAGCGCGGTGGATCGGCACGCCATAAAGCGTCATGATCGGCACCCCAAAGCTGCCGCCACCGATGCCCATCAGCACCGACAGAAACCCGACAATTGGGCTGAGGATCACGCGCACCGCCCCTTGGGGCATGGCCGCACCGAGCCGCCATTCACTGCGGCCAAATCCCATGTAAAGCCCAATGCACACGCCCAAAACACCAAATAGCCCCTGCAATGTCGCTGAGCGCAACTGCGCCGCCAGCGCCACGCCCAGAAAGGCCCCGATCACAATTCCGGGTGCCCAACTGCGCAGGATCTGCCAGTCAACCGCGCCTTTCTTGTGATGGCTCAACACGGAGCGGGTCGAGGTGACAATGATGGTCGCCAATGAGGTGCCAAGGCAAATCTGCATCAACTGCGGCCCATCATAACCCAACGTCTGAAGTGCGTAGAAAAACGCTGGCACCAGCACGATGCCGCCACCTACCCCCAGCAGCCCGGCCAGCACGCCCGCCACGCCACCAATGATCACGAGCAAAGCCCCCATGGCCAAGAGCAGGGAAAGATCTGGCATAAAGTGATGTCCTATATTGGGATTATTGCGCGGCGTATCCGGCGACACTTTGCTGTACTTGCGCCAGCGCCTCAAGCACCAATTCTGGCCCCGCGCCGGGTTTGGACACACCTTCAGAGAGCGTGCGCCGCCAGATCCGCGCGCCAGGTCGGCCCGTGAACAGCCCAAGCATATGCCGCGTCACCTGATGCAGCTTGCCCCCGGCGCTCAGATGCGCCTCAATATAGGGCAACATGGCCTGAACCGCGCCCTCTGCGGTGGTTTGATAGGGGGTTCCATAAATGCGCCGGTCCGCCTGCAGCAGCACATTGGCCGGATCATGATAGGCCGCGCGGCCAATCATCACGCCATCCAGACCCCGCTCCAGATGTGGCATGGCGGCGTCCAAGGTCTGAATGCCGCCGTTGATTGAAAGGTGCAGATGCGGAAACTCTGCCTTCATCTGGTGCACCAAATCATAGTCCAGCGGCGGGATATCGCGATTTTCTTTCGGCGACAGCCCCTTGAGCCAGGCCTTGCGCGCATGCAGCGTAAACCGGGTGATGCCGCGCGCCGAAACGGTCTCAAGGAACTGCGGCAGCACCTCGGTCGGCTCCTGATCGTCCACCCCAAGACGGCATTTCACCGTCACCTCGACATCGACGGCATCCTGCATGGCAGCAACGCAATCCGCGACCAGCTGCGGCTGTTTCATCAGGACCGCCCCAAAGGTGCCCGATTGCACCCGATCGGACGGGCAGCCAACATTCAGGTTGATCTCATCATAGCCCGCCGCCGCGCCCATCCGCGCCGCCGCCGCCAGCTCTGCCGGGTCCGAGCCGCCCAGTTGCAAGGCAACCGGATGCTCCGCCGCGTCATAGTCCAACAAATGCACCGCCCCCCCGCGCACCAAGGCGGGGGCCGTCACCATTTCGGTATAAAGCAACGCCTCGCGCGACAGCAGCCGATGGAAATAGCGACAATGGCGATCAGTCCAGTCCATCATCGGTGCAACGCTTAGACGTGCCGCGGTGCGGATCGGGGTTGTGTCGAAGGGATCGGCGGTCGGCTCCATGGGGGGTCCTGCGATTTGGCGGCGAGGCATGCAAAGTTCAGCGCGGCGTTTAGCATTGTTTGGGCCATAATGACCACACCTGCTGAAAGAGTCACCTTGCGCGGGCCGCCCCCCTGCCCCTTGCTTGCGGCGCGGGGCTGCACTAGCTACGCTGGCAGAAGGGCCAAACGGCGGCAGGCGAGCGGATAATCATATGAGCAAGAGCTTTGAACCCACCCCAGCGGCGTCAAGAGCGTTTCGCGATGCATTGGGCGCATTTGGCACCGGCGTCACCGTTGTGACCGTCGCCACCGAGACGGGCCCGTTGGGCATGACGGCCAATTCCTTCAGTTCGCTGTCGCTTGATCCGCCGCTTATTCTCTGGGCACCGGCGAAAAATTCGCTGCGGTTGCCGCATTTTCAGGCTGCTGAGCATTTTGCCATTCATGTGCTGCATTCGTCACAGCGCGCGGTTGCCAAGGCCTTTGCCGCGCAGGGCGACAGTTTTGATCTGGTGGACTGGGAGGAGAACGCCGAGGGCGTTCCGGTGCTGCAGGATTGCCTTTGCAGTTTTGAATGTCGCCGCGTGGCGGAATATGAGGGCGGTGATCATCTGATTCACGTCGGTCAGGTTGCCCGTGTGCGCCATCATAGCGGCCGCCCGCTGATTTTTGCGCAGGGCGGTTTTGGGAAGTTTTCGCCAATCGGCTGAAGTCGCCCGATAGCACCGCGCCGAATCATGCCTGGCCGGTCAGCACCGGCGAAATGTGAACAATCACCAAGCCGACCATGCATTGAACCTGCGCGGCGAACAATACGTTAACCAAGCCAGAAACTCGCCCGTCCCCATCGGGCTCGGCCCAAGGCGATCCTGAATGTTCACCGACGGGAAACAATCGATTGTCCTGCAGGTTTGGATTTGGCGCGGAACTGCGTAAAACCAGCGAAAAACAGCGCGCGCAGAACGTTGGCCGCGCAGGACTGTTTCCAAAATGAACACCAATTCAGGGCCGTGCCAGCGGCGGCGGCGCAGTACCTTGGTCACAACGCTGTGTGAATTCGACCGCGCGCCGCTTTGGGCGTTTCCCAAATTCCTGCGCAAAGGTTAATACTAGGCTGTTACTTGTATGGGGTCGCGCCCGGCTCCGCGCGTGGGGATGCAGCGGAGAGAAGGCAAAGTGGGGATTTTGCCCTGGAGACGCGACATGTGTGTGTATGAATTTGTGGCGCGGCCATCTGCTGCGCGAGAGGGTTGAACATGACCGATGAAACTGAAGTGATCTGCTTTGCGCAAGACACGATGATTGCCACCATTTCCGGCGAGCGCAGCGTGCAAGGCCTGCGCGAGGGCGACAAGATCATCACCCGCGACAATGGCCTGCAGGAAATTTGCTGGATTGGGCATAAAACCGTGACCTTGGCGGATAAGCCCAAGCTGCGCCCGATCCGCATCAAGGCGGGCAGCCTGGGACACAACCAGCCTGAGCGCGATATCTATGTATCGCCCAACCACCGGATGCTGATCGCCAATGACACCACGTCGCTGCTCTTTGACGAACGCGAAACGCTGGTCGCTGCCAAACACCTGGTGGGGCGCGATGGGGTTGATATCGCTGAGGCCACAAGCGTCAGCTATTATCACATCCTGTTTGAAAACCACGAAGTTGTCCTGGGCAACGGCGCATGGTCCGAAAGCTTCCAGCCTGGTGATTATTCCATGGACACGCTGGAAGATGCTCAGCGACGCGAAATCTATGGCCTGTTCCCAGAGCTGAAAGACAGCGCCGCACTCGGCGGCTATGCGGCGGCGCGCCGGTCGCTCAACAAAAAAGAAGCGGCGCTGCTGCGCCACCACTGATCACCGGCCAACGTGCGGAAGATTAGGACAGTGAAGGAAAGCGCCCCATGGGGCGTTTTTTCTTGCGTGCGGCCAAATCACAGCTAGCTTCGCAAGACACAGGAGCCTCGCAATGACCTTGACGGAAATCTTGACCTTTGCCTTTGTCGCAAGTCTGCTGGTGATGTCCCCGGGCCCCAATGGGCTGTTGATCGCCAAGACGGTGCCAACCTCGGGCCGCGCAGCCGGATTCGCCAATATCGCAGGCTTTGTCAGCGCATTTTTCGTGCAGGGCACGCTTAGCCTCTTGGGTTTGGCGCTGATCTTGCTGCAATCGGCCGTTGCCTTCGCGGTGGTGAAATATTTGGGGGCGGCCTATCTGTGCTGGATCGGCCTCAAGGCGCTGATCGCCGCCTGGCGCGGCGACGTTGCACAGCAGGCCGTCAGCCCAGCGAAACGCCGGCGCACGCTGTGGCGCGCCTATGGTGAGGGTTTGTTGACCAACCTGCTGAACCCGAAAACCGCGATGTTCTATTTGGCGGCGTTTCCACAGTTTATTTCCGCCAGCGACACGGGCCCTTGGGCCGCCTATCACCTGATCGCCGTGCACAGCCTGATCAACGGCCTGTGGTTTGGCGCAATGGTTCTGTTATTTGCGCAGCTCAGCAAAGCGGCGCAGAGCGGCGCATTTCAGCGCTGGCTTAAGGCGATAACGGGCGTGATTTTCATCGGCTTTGCCGCCAAGCTTGCGAGTATGCGCGCCGCCCTCTGACGGCGCGCCAGAGCTTACCGGGGCTTAGGCCAGCGTGGTGACTTCGATCTCGATCCGGTATTTCGGATCAATCAGGTTACATTCAATCATCGTGGCCGCCGGAGGGTTTGCGCCGAAGGCCTCGGCCAGGATCGGCCAGCAGGGTTCAAATTCGGCTGCGTCCGGCAGGTAGTAATTGACCCGCACGGTTTTTTCGAGGCTGCTGCCTGCCTTTTCCAGCGCGGCTTTGATGGTGTCCAGCGCAGCGCGGCACTGCGCCTCAACCCCGTCGCCCTGCCCGACGGTGCCGGCGACATGCACAAAGCCCCCGGCCACAACCGCACGGCAATAGCCAATTTTGGCTTCAAACTCGCCGCCGGAATGAATGCGTTTGATCATGATATGCTCTCCATAAAAAAACGGCGCGGTAAATACCGCGCCGTCAAAGCCAGATCTGTGATTTTAGCCCGCTGAGGCCGATCCCGCATCGGCATCCGCGTGGATCATGAGGGGGGCCGCCTCGCGTGTCACCGCTTCTTCGTTCACCACAACCTCGGTCACGCTGTCCTGACCGGGCAGGTCAAACATCGTATCCAGCAGGATATCTTCGAGGATGGAGCGCAGGCCCCGCGCGCCGGTCTTGCGTTCAATCGCGCGTTTGGCGATGGCGGCCAGCGCATCTTCGGTAAAGGTCAGCTGAGTGTTCTCAAGCTCAAACAGGCGCTGGTATTGTTTGACAAGCGCATTTTTCGGCTCTGTCAGAATGGTGACCAGCGCATCTTCGTCCAGATCCTCAAGCGTTGCCAGAACCGGCAGACGACCAACAAATTCCGGGATCAGGCCAAATTTCAGCAGGTCTTCCGGCTCCAGATCCTGGAAAATCTCGCCAACGCCCCGGTCATCATTGTCGCGCACATCCGCGCCAAAGCCCATGGCAGAGCCCTTGCCGCGCGCGGCGATGATTTTGTCCAGACCCGCAAAGGCCCCGCCGCAGATGAACAGGATATTCGTGGTGTCCACTTGCAGGAATTCCTGCTGCGGATGCTTGCGCCCCCCCTGTGGCGGCACCGAGGCAACCGTGCCTTCCATCAGTTTCAGCAGCGCTTGCTGCACGCCTTCGCCCGACACGTCGCGGGTGATCGAGGGGTTTTCCGATTTGCGAGTAATCTTGTCGACCTCGTCAATATAGACGATGCCGCGCTGCGCCCGTTCCACATTGTATTCAGAGGACTGCAGCAGCTTCAGAATGATGTTTTCGACATCTTCGCCAACGTAGCCCGCTTCGGTCAGCGTTGTCGCGTCGGCCATGGTGAATGGCACATCCAGAATGCGTGCAAGAGTCTGGGCCAGCAAAGTCTTACCGCAGCCGGTCGGACCGATCAGCAGGATGTTGGATTTCTGCAGCTCGATATCACCGGTCTTGGCCGAATGATTAAGCCGCTTGTAGTGGTTGTGCACCGCCACCGACAGCACCCGTTTGGCCACGGCCTGCCCGATGACATAATCATCCAGCACAGTGCAGATTTCTTTTGGCGTGGGCACCCCTTCGGAAGATTTCAGGCCGCTGGCCTTGGTCTCTTCGCGAATGATATCCATGCACAGCTCAACGCATTCGTCACAGATGAATACTGTCGGGCCAGCGATCAGCTTACGCACCTCATGCTGACTTTTGCCGCAGAAGCTACAGTAGAGGGTGTTTTTGCTGTCACCACCGGAATTCGTCGCCATGTTCTACCTTTCAGGCCTCACACCCATTTGCTGATGTGTTCTACACCAGATCATCTCTGCGTTTGCCCCAGCTTAGCGAGGGGCAAAACCGTGTACAATCTCAAAGTGACCCCCAGATTAACGCCGGGGGCCGCGCCGCTTACTTGGCGTCTTCGTCACCAGATTTGCGGGTCTCGACGATTTCGTCGATCAGGCCCCATTCTTTGGCGTCTTCAGCCGACATAAAGTTGTCGCGTTCCAGCGCATCCACCACAGTGTCAAGTTTCTGGCCGGTGTGTTTGACGTAGATGTTGTTCAGGCGCTGTTTGAGCTTCTGGGTATATTCGGCGTGGATCATGATATCCGTCGCCTGCCCCTGATAGCCGCCCGACGGCTGGTGCACCATGATCGAGGAATTTGGCAGGCTGAAGCGCATGCCCGGTTCACCCGCAGTCAACAAGAGCGACCCCATTGACGCCGCCTGCCCTACGCAGAGCGTGGACACTTTGGGTTTGATGTACTGCATCGTGTCATAGATCGACAGGCCCGCTGTCACAACGCCACCGGGGGAATTGATATACATCGAAATTTCTTTGGACGGGTTTTCCGCCTCAAGGTGCAAGAGCTGCGCCACGATCAGCGACGACATGCCATCATGCACCGGACCGTTCAGAAAAATGATCCGCTCTTTCAGAAGGCGTGAGAAAATATCATAGGCACGTTCGCCACGGCTGGTCTGTTCAACAACCATGGGCACGAGGTTCATATATGTCTCAATTGGATCTTTCATTTCGCCTGCCTCTCGCTCTGGCCAACCCCTGTGATCGGCGCTTACCAGAGTCTTAGTTGCGCGCTCGGGGAGCTGCAAGAGCAGGCGGCGATTTTCCGGCACATCTGCACGGCACCCCACGCAAATGTGCACGGCGAAAGCGCTTTGTTATTGCGCAAATTGGTGGCAGTCTTGCGGCAGAATTCGCTTTTAACAGCAGGACAGCCCATGCGTAGCTATGACGAGATTTTTGCAATCGCCGCAGACCGCAAAGGCGGCGCGGAGGCGCTAGAGGCGCAGCTGGGCTCCCCCCTGCCCGCCACCGATCTGGCGGCCATTCCAGAAGACCGCTGGCTGGCGCAGATGACCAAATGCATCTTTCAGGCCGGTTTCAACTGGAAAGTGATCGAGGCCAAATGGCCCGGCTTTGAGGCGGCATTTCACGGCTTTGACGTCAACCGATGTGCGTTTCTGAATGACGAAGAGTTTGATGCGCTGCTTTCCAACAAAGATGTCGTGCGCAATGGTCAGAAACTGCGCACGGTGATCGACAACGCAATTTTCATTCAAGAGCAGCGTGCAGAGGGCGGCATTGCCCAGCGCATCGCCGATTGGCCATCAGAAGATTTCATCGGTCTGCTGGAGCTTCTGAAGAAAGACGCCAGCCGTTTGGGCGGCAACAGCGCCTGCTACATGCTGCGCTTTATGGGCAAAGACAGTTGGATCTTATCGCAGGACGTGACGGCACGCTTGATTGCCGAGGGTGTGATCGACAAACCTGCCAGCAGTAAAACTGCGCTGCGCGCGGTGCAGGCCGCGTTTAATGACTGGATGGCGCAATCCGGTCGCGGCCTCACCCAGATCAGCCGCACCCTAGCGATGAGTGTCTGATATGCCCGCCACCACCACCTATGCCCTGATCATGCTCGCTGCCGGGATTGGCATTCCGGTACTGGCGGCGCTGAATGCGGCGCTGGGTCAATATATCGCCTCGCCCCTTGCGGCGGGCGTGGTTGTCTTTGTGGTTGGCTTAGTGATCAGCGGCGCGGTGGTGCTGGCCACCGGCGAGGCCAGCCATCTCGCCAAATTGCCCTTAGCGCCCAAGCATCTGCTTTTGGCCGGGGCGTTCATGGCGTTTTACGCCATCACCATCACCTTTGTGGCCCCAAAATTCGGCGTCGGCAACGCGGTGTTCTTTGTGCTGCTCGGCCAGTTGATCTCGGCCGCCGCCATTGACCACTTTGGCCTCTTTGGCGCGCAGCTCTCGCCCATTTCACTGACCCGCGCGGCAGGTATCGGCGTGATGGCTGTTGGCGTCTGGCTGACGCAGATGGCTTAAGATTGGGCTGAACTGCTGAGTCCTGCGCGTCCAAATGTGGCTCCGCAAACAAGGCAATCATTGACGCAAGTGACATTCTCCCCCTCAATTGGCTGTGACCGCCAAAAAAAGAGGAAACGACTATGTCTCTCCATTTAACAGGCCTCGCGTTGCTCATGGGCGCGATTATTTCGATTTATCTCCCAATGATCACGCAATCAGCCAAGATACTTGGCTCCGGTCCCATGGCAAATGTTCCATTCTTTGCGATCGCGCTCATCTCTTCCATCGCAATTGCCGTCGCATCCGGCAGCCGAACTGAACAGTTTCAAAAGATCGGAACATTGCCGATCTGGCTTCTGTCTGCTGGCGTTATGAGCGCGGGAATGATCATTGGGTCCAGCTTTCTGATCCCGAAGATTGGCATAGGCTCCTTCTTTGTCATGCTGGTTTCAGGCCAGGTCATTGCAGGCCTCGTGTTCGGGTATTTTGGTTTGTTTGGCGTTCCAGCCAGCGCACTTTCGGTTGGAAAAATCCTTGGCGCATGTCTTGTGATCGCCGGTGTTTACCTGGTGACGTTCAAGTAGCTTGGCAAGCAGCCAGATTTCAATCCGGTCTCTAGACCGCGTTGCGCCAATGTTGCGGCCGTGTCAGGCCCAAGCAGCCCGATACCGATACGGGCCAGCCTTGGGCTCGACCGAGCGCGCGCTACACCTTTGTGAATTCCATCCGGTAGACGACTTCTTCGCCGGTCTTGGGGTCGATACCGGGCGCACCGCTGATCACCAACCTATCCCCTTCGAGTACAAAGGGACGCGAGAGATCGCCATGCCAATTTGGGTTCCAAGACCCGTCAACATGATGAATGACGCGATCTTCTTTGAGCGTATAAGAGGCGACATAGGCAAGCATGTCGTCAAAAAGCTGGGCTTTTTCACCCTCAGTCCACCCCTCTTCGCCCGAGGTCGGGCGATCACGCCGAAACACCGTCGCCATCATCCGCCCGTCTGCATGATAGGCAATATAACCAATCGGATCAGGCCCCAATGCATCGGTAATTTCACCTGTTGCCACCGATTGGCGCGTCCATGCATGCATTTTCCACGACCCGATCAAAGCGCTTTTGTCCATAATCCCCCCTTAAAGCATCGCCGCTGAGGCAGCACCCCATGAGCCTAGCCGAGCTTCCGCTGGAGTTAAGGAGAAAATTCAAGGCCCAGCAACGCGTTCTTTTTTGTGCTGCTCGGCCAGCTGATCTCTGCCGCCGCCATTGACCACTTTGGCCTCTTTGGCGCGCAGCTCTCGCCCATTTCGCTGACCCGCACAGCCGGGATTGGCGTCATGGCTGTGGGGTCTGGCTAACGCAAATCGCGTGAAGCGCGTTCGCCGGCAGGCGGACGGTCAAGATCGGTTAACTGAAAGGCTGCACCGCGGACGGAGCGGGCTTTCGCTGCGTTTGCGCGAACCGCCGAATTTGGGAGCAAACCTAGCGGAACGGGATCAACTTCCAGTCGCGATTACTGCGCCGATTTGGCTGATGCCGTCCAAAGTGGGTTCGACTTCTGAGACATGGCATTGACGCTACCGACACATGTCGGTAATGGTGCTGTATGCGAACACGTCTATCAAAATCCAAGCGACGAGAGGACATCCTGAGGAAGGCCCGCCAGCTCTTTTTAGAGCAGGGGCTGGCCGACACCGAGATGGAAGACATCCGTCTGGCATGCGGGGTCTCACGTGGGGGGCTATATCATCACTTTTCAAACAAGCGTGCCGTTCTCGATGCGGTGGTCGAGGGCGACGTCGCCGGTCTTGCGGACGCACTGAATGTCGACGGCGCTTCGCCGATCCTCGTTTTGCTTGAGGTCGGATCGAGCCATCGCGGTGCCAATGCCGGTGTTCTCTCGGCCCTTCAAACGCCGGAGGAAAAGCTGGACTATCTTTCCTCACTTGAGCAGGCATTCTCATCAATCCTAATGGACGCCTTAGTTGCACGAATGGGTGAATTCGTCCGCAACGACATCAACGCCGAACACGTGGCTGAATTGTTCATGACAATTAACACACACATCAACAGACGCGAAATCCTGGGACAATGGTCAAGCGCTCAAGCTGCAGGATTTGCTGCCACATCGCTGGAGGCTTTGGCTCCTCTACTGCAGTCTCCTGAAGAACTCGCTCCGATCATCGCGGACCTCAAGCATAAGGCCTCATCCTGATGGTACTCGTTCAATTTCTGGCACTTACCTTTGCCATTTCACTCGCGGGATTTGCCTGCATCTTCTTCATACCCGCCGCACGCTCTCCTGAAAGCGCAATCGGGCTTCCCTTTTGGTTGATTATGGTCTGGGGCCCTTCGCTGGCGGCCATTCTGCTTAGTCTGCGTGACGGTCAACTCATAGACCTCTTGGGACGGGCCGTGAAACTCTCGACGATCCCGCCCGTTGCCTGGGTGCTTGTTATCGCACCGCTGGCTCTTTTGCTTGTGATGCGCCCCTTCGCGCCGGATGGAGCAGAAAAACTAGGCGCGGGCCTTCTTGTGGCAATGATCGGATTCAACTTGATACTCGGACCGCTCGGCGAGGAGCTTGGCTGGCGGGGATACTTCCAAGATGGCCTCAATCAGAATATCGGATGGCTTGTAGCGTCGCTGATGATTGGCGTGATCTGGTTCGTTTGGCATTTGCCACTTTGGACCATTGATTCACCTCATGCCCAGATTGCATTGCCGCTCTATGCAGGGCATGTGATGTGCTACGCTGTAATCATTGGCGCGGTCTACACACTGTCCGGCGGCTCCATTTTGCCCGCAATCCTGATCCATCTTACAGTAAACATCGCAGCAAACTTGGCCATTTTCGCCGGATTCCGTGATCCGAATTCATGGTTCAGTTCTAGCCTTTTACCATACACAGTAATCGCCGTGGTTGCGGTCGGATTGGTGTACCTTCGGACGGGTCAAACCGGTTTGAAGTGGCTGGGTGTTTGATTTCAGCCGGCCCTGGAATCTCACAGGGCAAGCAGCCATTCGAGCAGTCTGCAGCATCCGGAAAAATGGGCTCAAATCGGACGTTCGCATAGGTCCATTTCCCTAAACTGGTCAGCTTCTATCCCACCTAACACTCACACGCCCGCAACCAGCACCCCTTCTTGCATCCGTACGGTGCGGTCCATGCGCGCGGCGAGGTCTAGGTTGTGGGTGGCAATCAGCGCTGACATGCCGGTGCTGCGCACCAGCGTCATCAAAGCCTCAAACACCCGATCAGATGTGCCCGGATCAAGGTTGCCCGTCGGCTCATCCGCCAGCAGCAATTTCGGCTCATTGGCCAAGGCGCGGCAGAACGCCACCCGCTGCTGCTCCCCGCCTGACAATTCTGCCGGACGATGGCTCGCGCGGTCTGCCAACCCGACGATATCCAGCAAGGACAAGGCCCGGGCATCCGCCGCCTTGCGATCCACCCCATTGGCCAGTTGCGGCAAGATGATGTTTTCTGCAGCGGTAAACTCTGGCAGCAGATGGTGGAACTGATAGACAAACCCCACATCCTGCCGCCGTGCTGCGGTGCGGCGACGGTCTGACAACGCTTGCGTGTCTTGTCCGGCAATCTCAACCGCACCGCTGTCGGCGCTGTCCAGCAGCCCAGCGATATGCAGCAGGGTGGATTTGCCCGATCCAGAAGGGGCCACCAGCGCAACCACTTCGCCGGTTTTCACGGTCAGATCACAGCCGCGCAGCACCTCGACCGCGTTTGGCTGGCCTTTGTTATAGGCTTTGGTCACTCCGGACAGGCGCAAAACATCATTCATAGCGCAGGGCCTCCACCGGGTTCATACGCGCGGCGCGGCGCGCGGGGAAAATTGTCACCACAAACGACAGCCCCAGCGACAGCGCCACAGCTTTGATCACATCCTCGGCGCGCAACTCGGCAGGCAACTGGTAGATCCCGCGCACCGCCGGATCCCACACCCCGCCCCCCGCGACGTAGTTCACAAAGGAAAACACCTGATCAATATAGATCGCAAAGAGACAGCCAAGCGCGACGCCAAGCGCCGTGCCAATCACGCCGGTAAACGCGCCGCAGATGAAAAACACCCGCAGCACCGACCCTTCGGTCAGCCCCATGGTGCGCAGGATGCCAATGTCGCGCCCCTTGTTTTTCACCAGCATGATCAAGCCGCTGACAATGTTCATGGCGGCAATCAGCACAAGGATCGACAGGATCACAAACATCACGTTGTCTTCAATCTCAAGCGCACGCAGAAAACCGCCCGAGGCATCACGCCAGGTCCAGACCAAGGCCCGCTCTCCGCCCGCGCGGATCAGGTCAATCGCCAAGAGGTCAACCTCCTCCGGCTCTGCCACCATCACCTCAATCTCATGCGCGACGCCTTCGGCATTAAAAAAGCTCTGCGCTTCCGCAAAAGGCAGATAGACGCGCGTACGGTCAATGTCATAACGCCCGGCGGTAAAGACATAGACCACCTCATAGCTTTTGACGCGTGGGCTGGTGCCAAAGGCGGTTTTGACCCCATTGGGGGAAATCAACTTGATGCGGTCCCCCACCGAAGCCCCCAACTCACGCGCAACGCCCGACCCAATGGCAATACCTTCGGCAAAGCGGCTGATGTCGCCATCGGATGTCTCGGCGCGGGCCACACGCGGGATGGTCATCAGATCGTCCAGCGTGATGCCAAAGACCTCAACCCCGGCGTTGCTTTGGCGCAGGTTTGCCATCACCTGGCCTTTGATCAACGGTGCGGCGCGGGTCACGCCGTCAACGGCGCGCAACCGCTCTGCCATGGCCTCATAATCGTGAATGGTCCGGTCCAGCCTGCCGCGCGCGGTGACTTCCGCGCTCTGATAGACTGTCACATGGGCGTTTGACCCAAGAATGGTATCGACAAATTCGGTGCGAAAGCCCGAGCGCACCGCCAAGGTCGCGATCAGCGCAAAGACCGCCAGCGTGATGCCAACAAGGCTGATCCAGGTCATGACTGATACGCCGCCTTCGGCGCGCCGCGCGCGCAGATAGCGCCAGGCAATCATCCACTCAAATTTCGAAAACGGGGCTGTGCCTGCCATATCTGCTCCGGCGTTGCTTTGGCCGGACCCTATGTCTGCCGTAAGGCCGGGTCAAGCAGCCCGGTCGGTGCGTTTACGCCGACCCAAAAGCAGGCGCAGGCAGCCCACCAGAATTGCCCCCGCAATCCCCGATAGCACAAAGCCGCCACCGGCAAAAATCACCCCGGGAAAGGTCAGCGGCAGCGCCGGTTGATAATGCGCCCAGGTCGCCGACAAGAGCGCAGGATCAGACATCTTGGCCACCGCATAGCTGCGCATGAAAGGCCCTGCACCTGTGACGGCCTCAAGCGTCGCGCTGAGCCGCGCCTCACGCGCCATGGTGCTGCGCATGCTTTCGGCCCGCGCGCGCCCAAGCGAGCCGCCTTGGGCCAGCTCCTGCAAGGCCGCCTGCCGCGACAGGCCAACAGAGGCCGCATCAGCGTCAAACGCGGTGACAAAGCGCTGCAATTCCTCAACCGCGCCGCCTAGACGCTGCACATATTGCTGGGAAAACTCAGGGGCCTGCGATCCCCCCGCCGCCCCAAGTATGCCCGCCGCCAAAACCACTGCGCGTGTGATCATCCACCTGCCCTTCATCTTTTCACAAATACTCCTGCCGGAGGCATCCCACAGGCGCGCGGGAACCCCGTCCAGAGCCGTTTAACACACGCCCCGCCTACGTCAGGCCGAGCGGACAGGCCGCAGCGATCCGCGCCTGCAGAATCTGCCGCAATTCCTGCAACCCTGCAATCTTGGCATCAATCTCATTCAGCTTTTCGCCCAGGACCTCTGCGACGTCCACCTCGCTGAGGCCGCGGTTCATCTGCGCTAGCAAAGCCGATATTTCCGTGAGCGAAAAGCCCAATCGCTGCGCCAGCCGGATCATGCCGACAATCTGCACCATTGCGCTGTCAAAATCCCGATAGCCGTTGCCTCGGCGCAACGCGGTGATCAAACCACGCTTTTCATACATGCGCAGCGCATCACAGCTGACGCCCGTGCGCTCTGACAATTCACCAATTCGCATAAGATACCTGTTGACCTTGGACCATACTCAAAGGTCTATAGCCGGTGGCATTCGAATACAAAGGAAAAACCGAATGCTGTCTCAGCGCCAATTTCACCGCATTTATCGCCTCTCAGCCTGGTATGATCTGATCGTGACCTGGCCCTTTGCCACGCCGATCACCCTGGCCCTGTTCTGGTCCAGCATGGGCACCGCGCATGACGCGCTGGGGTTGGCCCCGCTGCCTGCGCTTGACACTTATGCCGTGTTGTTTGCCAATTTCTTTGGCACAGTTGTGCTCATCTGGTCAGTGCTGCGCCTGCGCCTGAACGATGTGCGCCTGGCGCGTTATGACGCCGTGGGCCGCTGGTCGTTTTCAGCCTGGCAGCTTTATGCACTCAGCCAAGGGGCCAGTCCAATTTTGTGGGGGTTTTTGATCGCCGAGGTGATCTGGGCGATTTTACAATCCCTGCCCCTACGCAAAGAGGCAACAGCAGCTCAGTCTGCATAAAAAAAGGCGGGACTACATGGCCCCGCCTTTTCTAAATCATATCAGCAGATCTCAGAGACCTGTGACGCGGTGACCTGCATAAATCTCTGCAACCTTTTTCACCGCCTCTTCGGGGGGCATCTCAGTGCTTTCGCCGCTGCGGCGGCTGGTCAGTTCAACCACACCGTTTTTCAGCCCGCGTGGACCAACGGTGATGCGCCATGGCAGACCGATCAGATCCATCGTGGCGAATTTACCGCCCGCGCGTTCCTTGCGGTCATCATAAAGCGGCTCAAGGCCCAGCGCTTCAAAGCTCTTTTCAAGCGCCTCGCAGGCCGCGTCGGCTTCGTCATCGCCCTGCTTCAGGTTTACAATGCCCACGTGGAACGGTGTGACGCCTTCGGGCCAAATGATGCCTTTGTCGTCATGGCTGGCTTCGATGATCGCGCCCAGCAGGCGTGACACACCAATGCCGTGGCTGCCCATATGCACCGGCACATTCGCGCCATCCGGGGTTTGCACGGTTGCGCCCAGCGCTTCGGAATACTGCGTGCCAAAGTAGAAAATCTGGCCAACTTCGATGCCGCGCGCGGTGCGCTGGCGCTCGGCGGGCACTTCGGCAAAGGCGGCGGCGTCATGGGTTTCATCCGTGCGCGCATAGCGGCTGGTGAACTCTTCCAGAACCGACTTGCATTCCGCATGGCTGTCAAAATCGATCTCGCGATCGCCGAATTTCAGATCGGTGATTTCAGCATCATAGAAGACTTCGGATTCGCCGGTGTCCGCCAAAACCAAGAATTCATGGGTGTAATCGCCGCCAATCGGGCCAGAATCCGCCCGCATCGGGATCGCTTGCAGCCCCATCCGCTCATAGGTGCGCAGATAGCTGACCAGGTGCCGGTTATAGGCGTGCAGCGCGTCTTCTTTGGTCAGGTCAAAGTTATAGCCGTCTTTCATCAGGAATTCGCGGCCGCGCATCACGCCAAAGCGCGGGCGGATTTCATCGCGGAATTTCCATTGGATCTGATAAAGCGTCAGCGGCAGGTCTTTGTAGGACCGCACGTGGCTGCGGAACACATCGGTGAACATCTCTTCGGCGGTGGGCGAAAACAGCATGTCGCGGCCATGACGGTCGTTCATGCGCAGCATCTCTTCGCCATAGCCATCATAGCGGCCACTCTCGCGCCAAAGGTCAGCCGATTGCAACGTTGGCATCAGCATCGGAATATGCCCAGCGCGCACCTGCTCTTCGTGCACGATGTTTTCCAGCTTGCGCAGCACTTTGAAACCCAGCGGCAACCAAGAATAAATCCCGGCGCTGGATTGTTTGATCATGCCCGCGCGCAGCATATAGCGGTGGCTGACAATTTGGGCCTCCGAAGGGGTTTCCTTCAAGACAGGCAGAAAATAGCGAGAGAGGCGCATACCGGCTCCGTTGGATGAATTGCTTTGCCCCCGTTTATGGCTTTGCCCGCCCGCAAGCAAGGGAGCGCCCGCCCCCGCCGGCAAATGCCGCGCATGAAGGCCGCAAAGCGCCCGCAAAAACAGAACATAAAAAAATTTGATCCAATTGCACCGCTCTGCCGTATCCCTTTGCAGAAACACCCAAGGGGAGCGGGTGTCAAAAACCAGAGAGGAAACATCATGAAAATCGCACGTACATTTGCGGCCGCCGCCGTGGCCGCCACCCTCAGCACGTCTGCTGCACTGGCCAATACCATTGTTGATATCGCCGCTGGCGATGAACGTTTCTCCACGCTTGTGGCGGCCGTGAGCGCTGCGGGCCTTGCGGAAACACTTCAGGGCCCCGGCCCGTTCACCGTCTACGCGCCGGTCAATGACGCTTTTGCCGCACTGCCCGAGGGCACCGTGGACAATCTTTTGAAGCCGGAAAACAAAGATCAGCTGACAAATGTGCTGCTCTATCACGTCGATGACCGCAACCTCACCGCAGGCATGATCCCGGCCGGGTCCAATTACTTCAAACCTGTGCTGGCCTCGGAACGTCTGTGCATCACCAAGAACAGCAATGGTGTGATGATCGCAGATGGCACCGGCGATATGGCCAATGTGATCATTGCCGACATCAAGGCCGACAATGGCGTCATCCACGTGATCGACAAAGTGCTGCTGCCGGGCACCCGCCCCGCCTGCTAAACCGACATAACAACAACTATGCCTCACCCCCCGGAGGCAGCGCGCGCAGCTTTAGGGCTGCGCGCTTTTGACATTGCCGTGCCAGTCGGGCAGCCCATCGGGGGCGTGCTGATAATCTCGCGGCATTTGCGGGACAATGTCTGCCGTCCCAATCCCATACCCCAAAGCCAGCGCTAGGATCAGCGCGATTCCAGTTGCTGTGCCGCCCAGAGGCGCGATGCGCGCGTGTAATACGGGTGTCATGATCATTCTCCTTACAGAAGCCGTTAACGATGTGATGACACCCAGCGTGGCAGCCCAATCATCATAAGTAAAATGAATGATATTTGGGTTACCCATTACATATAGTGATGTAATGCCGCGCAGCGCCGCCCCGGAGCCCGTGAAGTTTCAGGCTGGAACTTGCTTTAGCGCCTCCCTTGGGCCATGTGTCAGTCAAGATATTTTCAAGAGGCATCCATGGCACTTCCGATACAGGATCAGGCGAAATACTGGGGCATGACAACGGCGGTGTTTTTCATCGCGCTTTGGTTTCTGGGTGATGTGATCCTGCCCTTTGTCCTTGGTGGCGCGATTGCCTATTTTCTTGATCCCGTGGCCGACCGGCTTGAGGCGATGGGCCTCTCGCGTGCGGCGGCCACCGGGCTGATCACCCTTGCCGCGCTGCTGATCTTTGTGGTCATGGTGCTGGCGGTGGTGCCGACCCTGGTTGAGCAGACCACCAGCCTTATTCAAACCGCCCCGACATTGGCGGCAGATCTGCAGGCCTTTCTGATCGAGCGATTCCCGCAATTGCTGGAGCCGGACAGCGCGGTCTCAAAAACCCTTGGGTCGATCGGGCAGACGGTTCAGGAACGCGGCGGCGCGCTGTTGCAAACGGCGTTGACCTCGGCGGCCTCGCTGCTCAATGTTGTCATGTTGCTGGTGATTGTGCCGGTTGTGGCGGTCTATCTGCTGCTGGACTGGGACAATATGATTGCCCGCATTGATGACCTCTTGCCCCGCGATCACGCGCCAACCGTGCGCCGATTGGCTGGGCAGATCGACAACACTCTCGCCAGCTTTGTGCGCGGCATGGGCACGGTCTGTCTGATCCTTGGCACCTATTATGCGGTCGCGCTGATGCTGGTGGGGCTGCAGTTTGGTCTGGTGGTTGGCTTCATCGCTGGTCTGATCACATTCATCCCCTATGTGGGCGCGCTGGTGGGCGGGGCCTTGGCGATTGGTCTGGGGCTGTTTCAGTTCTGGGGCGATTGGCTGTCGCTCGGCCTTGTGGCCGGTGTCTTTGCATTGGGCCAAGTGATCGAAGGCAATCTTTTGACCCCCAAACTGGTGGGCAGTTCGGTTGGGCTGCACCCGGTTTGGCTGATCTTTGCGCTTTCGGTCTTTGGCACGCTCTTTGGCTTTGTCGGGATGCTGGTGGCGGTTCCGGTTGCGGCTGCGATTGGCGTGCTGGTGCGTTATGTGGCCGATCAATACAAAGCCTCGCGCCTTTACAAAGGCCACGCGGCGCATGACCCCGACGCTCATGGCTGAACAACTGAGTCTCAATCTGCCCGTGCGACCGGCATTGGGGCGCGATGATTTCTTTGTCACCTCTGCCAATGCCATAGCGCTTGCGCTGGTGGAAGGCTGGCCCAATTGGCACCATGGTAAACTGGCCATCATTGGCCCGGCGGGCAGCGGCAAAACCCATCTGGCCCATGTTTGGGCCGCGCAAAGCGGCGCGCGCATCGTTTCAGCCAAGAACCTAACGCGCACGGATATCCCCTCGCTTGCGCAGGGGCCCGTCGCGGTGGAGAACGTGCCCGAGATCGCCGATGATCCCGACGCGCAGGCAGCGCTGTTTCACCTGCATAATCTGACGTTGGCAGAGGGGCATTCGCTGCTCTTCACCGGCATCGCCGAGCCCAAGCACTGGGGGCTAAGCCTGCCGGATCTCGCCAGCCGCATGCAGGGCACAACCACCGCCGCGCTGAGTGAGCCGGATGACACGCTGCTGACCGTGCTTTTGGGCAAGCTTTTTGCCGACCGGCAGTTGGTGCCAACGCCGGACACCATCCCCTATCTGGTGCGCCAGATTGATCGCAGCTATGCCGCCGCCCGCGCCCTCGTCGAAGATCTGGACCGGGAATCTCTGGCGCAACAACGCCCGATTACCCGTGCCTTTGCCAGCAAACATCTGAAGTCTCGCGCGGCATAACCACGCCTGCCGCGGCGATGAACTTTGCCCAGCAAGCCCATAAAGCCTCAGCAAAAATCGCTTTTTCCTGTGCCTGACACCCCATCTGCTGGACTTCGGATCGCGCGCGGCTGATAGTGTCATAGAACCGTTACCGCCGATTGGCATATGCTCCCCATGATTCAAGCTGACTTTCTCAAATCCGACTTCCCCGCCGCCATTGACCTGCCCGACCTCGATCTGACGGGGCCGGCGCGGTTTTATAACCGTGAACTCAGCTGGCTGGGTTTTAACTGGCGCGTGCTGGAAGAGGCGGAAAACCCCAAAGTGCCCCTGCTGGAGCGCCTGCGCTTTCTGTCGATTTCGGCGACAAATCTGGACGAATTTTACACCGTCCGCGTTGCCGGCCTGCGCGAGCTGTCGCGTGAAGGCAATCAGACGCCGGCGCTGGACGGGCTGACACCCGATGCGCAGCTCGCCCTGATCAACGATGATGCACGCGCGCTGATGCAATCCCAGCAGCGCATTTTTGTCACCCTGCGCAGCGAGATGGAGCAGGAAAACATCGTTCTGCTGGATCACAAGACCATCACCAAAAAAGACGAAGCCTTTCTGCGCAATGTCTTTTTGAACAACGTATTCCCCGTGCTTTCGCCGCTGGCGATCGACCCGGCGCATCCTTTCCCGTTTATCCCCAACACCGGCTATTCGCTGGCGCTGGAGCTTGAGCGCAAGAAAGACAAACGCCGCCTGCAGGCGCTCTTGCCGATCCCGGCACAGATCGACCGATTTGTTGCCCTGCCCTCCGATCCGGGCAGCTATCGTTTCCTGCCGCTGGAAGAACTGCTGCTGTTGCATCTGGACAGCCTCTTTCCGGGCTACAAAGCCAAGGGGCATTGCACCTTCCGCGTACTGCGCGACAGCGACCTTGAGGTCGAGGAAGAGGCCGAGGATCTGGTGCGCGAATTTGAAGTCGCCCTGAAACGGCGCCGCCGCGGCGAAGTCGTGCGCCTCAAAATGTCGATTGATGCGCCGCAGCGACTGAAAACCCTGATCATGCGAGAGCTGCATGTGAAGGACGAAGAAGTGGTCGAGATCGAGGGCATGATCGGCATCGCCGACCTCAAGGAGTTGGTGCTGGACGAACGCGCCGATCTGCTTTGGCCGTCGTTTGCGCCGCGCGTGCCCGAACGGGTACAGGACCACAGCGGCGACATGTTCGCCGCGATCAAGCAAAAAGACATGCTGCTGCACCACCCCTATGAAACCTTTGATATGGTGGTGCGCTTTCTGACGCAGGCGGCGCGCGACCCGGATGTTGTGGCGATCAAACAGACGCTCTATCGGACGTCCAAACGCTCGCCGATTGTCGAAGCGCTGTGCGAAGCGGCAGAAAACGGCAAATCCGTCACCGCCTTGGTTGAGCTGAAGGCCCGCTTTGACGAGGCGGCCAATATCCGGCAATCCCGCCGGCTGGAGCGCGCGGGCGCCCATGTGGTTTACGGGTTCACCGATTGGAAAACCCACGCCAAAATCTCAACCGTGGTGCGCCGCGAAGGCGACCGGCTTGTGACCTACACCCACTATGGCACCGGCAATTATCACCCGATCACCGCCAAGATTTACACCGACCTCAGTTTTTTCACCTGCGACGAAGCGCTGGGGCGCGATGCGACCAAAGTCTTCAACTACCTGTCAGGCTATGTGCTGCCGGAAAGCCTGGAAAATCTGGCGATTTCGCCCCACTCGCTGAAATCGACGCTGATTGCGCGCATCCATGATGAAATTGAACACGCCAAGGCGGGGCGTCCGGCTGAAATCTGGGCGAAGATGAATTCGCTGATCGAGGCTGAGGTGATCGACGCGCTCTATGCGGCCTCTCAGGCGGGCGTCAAAATCAGCCTTGTGGTGCGCGGCATTTGCGGGCTGCGTCCGGGCATCAAGGGGCTGTCAGAAAACATCCGCGTCAAATCCATCGTCGGACGGTTTCTGGAGCACAGCCGCATTGCCTGTTTTGGCAACGGCCATGGCTTGCCCTCTGACAAGGCGCAGGTCTTCATTTCCTCTGCAGACTGGATGAGCCGCAACCTCAACCGCCGGGTGGAAACGCTGGTCAAAGTCACCAACCCCACCGTCAAGGCGCAGATTGTCAGCCAGATCATGGCCGCCAACCTGGCCGATGTCGCGCAAAGCTGGGTGATGGCCGGGGACGGCAGCTTTGCCCGCGCGTCGGTGCCCGAAGGCGAATTTGCCTTTAACTGCCACCGGTTTTTCATGGAAAACCCCTCACTTTCCGGGCGCGGGTCTGCCGGGGCGGCGGATGTGCCGCAGCTGACCCATACGCATGTTGATTGATCCACCGGTCAGATTAGGTATTAAAATCAAGCAAGTTGATTGACCGATCCAAGGTGCCCACGCTAGGTGGGTGCAACGGACCGGACCCAGGGGGATTGATGGACATCACGCAGGACAGCCCGCAGGAATGGGGCCCCTTCGGGCGCCCCCTGTTCAACGATCCAGCGGCACGCAAACTGTCGCGCGTCGGGGTTGTCGACGTCGGCTCCAACTCTGTCCGGCTGGTGGTTTTTGACGGCGCGGCGCGCTCGCCTGCCTATTTTTACAACGAAAAAATCATGTGTGCGCTTGGCGCGGGGCTGTCAGAGACCGGCAAGCTTAACCCCGAAGGGCGCCGCCGCGCCCGCGCGGCGATCGCCCGGTTTCAAAGCATCGCAGCGCAGATTTGCCATGAGCCCCTGACCGCCGTGGCCACCGCCGCCGTGCGCGAGGCCGAAGATGGCCCGGATTTCTGCGCCGAGGTGCTGCGCGAAACCGGCCTGAAAATTCACGTGATTGACGGTCAGGAAGAGGCCCGGCTTTCGGCGCAGGGGGTGTTGCTGGGCTGGCCGGGGGCCTATGGGCTGATCTGTGATATCGGCGGCTCGTCGATGGAATTGGCGGAAATCAACGATGGGCAGGTCGGGCGGCGCGTGACCTCAGCGCTGGGGCCGCTGAAATTGCAGGATGTGCCCGGCGGCAAAAAAGGCCGCGCGGCCTATATCGCCGAGACCTTGGATCACCTGCATGAGGTGATGGGCGAGCAGACCAACCGGCTGTTTCTGGTGGGTGGGTCCTGGCGGGCCATTGCACGCATCGATATGGAGCGGCGCGGCTATCCGCTGCACGTACTGCATGAATATCGCATGACCGCCAAAGCCATCCGAGCCACCGCCGATTACATCAAGACCCAAGAGCCTGAAGAGTTGCGCCAGCGCTGCGGCGTCTCAGCGCAGCGTATGGCGCTGGTGCCGCTGGCAGTGGATGTGCTGCGCGGCGTGGTGCGGCGCTTTAAACCGCATGATATCGCCATTTCCTCCTACGGTATCCGCGAAGGTATGCTGTATGAACAGATGCCGCAGAAACTGCGCGACCGAGACCCGCTGATCGAAGCCTGCCGCTTTGCCGAGGCCAAAGATGCCCGCGTGCCGGGGTTTGGCAAATCGCTCTATCAACTGGTGCTGCCGCTGTTCAAATCCGCCAGCGCTGATCGCAAACGCATTATCAAGGCGGCCTGCCTTCTGCATGATGTCAGCTGGCGGGCGCATCCTGATTACCGGGCGGAAACCTGTTTTGACAACGCCACCCGCGCCAACCTGGGCGGGCTGCGCCATTCAGAGCGTGTCTGGCTTGGGCTTGCGCTGATGCACCGGTACAAAAACAAACGCGAAGGCACCCGGTTTGAGGACCTGTTTGCCCTGCTGAGCGACAAGGATGTGCATCAGGCCGAAGTGCTGGGGAAAGCGCTGCGGTTTGGGGCGATGCTGTCGATGCGCAAGGATGCCGCGATTGGCGAATTCCGCTACTTCCCCAAGAAACACCAGCTGGAACTGCGGCTGCCGCGGGCGATCTCGACGCTCTATGGCGAGGTGGCCGAGGCGCGTCTGCAGTCCTTGGCCAACACGTTGGGCGCAGAGCTTACTGTGAAAATCCGCTAGGCCTGGCCGCTAAAGCTCAATCCCCGGTGCCGCATCGGGGTCGGGCAGCGTGTCGGGTTTGCGGCGAATGATGATATCGCCATTGGGCAGGATTTCCGGCGGCTCATAGACGCTCCAATCCTCGATCTCATCCAGAAGATCCGCAAACGCAGGCCCCATGTCCTGCAGAAAGCTGCGCAATTCCGGCCCCATGGAGTCTGCCAGCGCCTCAAGGTCTTTGAGGGCCGGTTCGATTTCATCCGTTAGCCCGCGCAGGAATAGCTCTATCCCCTGCCGCATTAGAGAGTTGCCCCCCTCCTCGGTGGGGGCCTCAGCGTGGCTGCCGGCCCAAGACGCCGTGCCAAGGCATAAGGCGGTGATCAAGGCGGTTTGTCTCAGGTATCGCATCCTGCACTCCTTTCAGCCTTAAACTTAGATCGCCAGATCCAAAGTGACAGGAAAATGATCTGACGCGGCCAGCAACGCCGCCCGCAGTTCAGCGTCATTCCAGCAGGCCACATCATCAAACGGATGCCAGATGCGCCATTTGGGCTGGCGCGCCCGCAGGTCTTGCGAAATCATCAGATAGTCTAGCAGTGCCTGCAGGTAGCGGTTTTCCTGATGGATGAAAAACCGCGAGGTTGTGGGCGACGCGCCCAAGCGACGTTCCAGCGCGCGGCGGGCGTGCGGGTCATAAAGCCCGTCAGGCCCATCCTCGCCCAGTATGATTTCCACAGAGGAGCGTCCAAAGAGATCCTCGTATTCATCAAGGCCCGGCCCATCGTTGAGATCCCCGGCAACAATCAGCGCCTCCCCTGCGGCCAGAAGGCTTTCGATCCGGCGGCGCAACCAGACCGCCTGCGCCAGTTGTTTGCGCCGATTGGCGATGGAAATGCGCATCACCTCATCGCGGTTACGTGCACCATGCGGGGCCTTGGATTTCAAATGCGCCCCGATCAGGCGCAGTTCTGTGCCGCCTTTTGTGGTCAGCGCCAATTCCAGCGGCGGCTTAGAGAACACCACCAGATCCTGATGGGCGTCCACATCCAGATCAATGGCAAAGCTTTGATCAAAGCGCGGTGCCTCCGGGCTGGCCATCGGCGCATGACGCGCGCTCAGCGCCTCCGGATCATAGAGCAGCGCAATTTCCTGCTGGGTGTCATTGGAAAAACCGATCACTGCCGCACGGGTGCGCAGGCCCATATGGGCGGCGAAATTCTCCAGCGCGGCAACCGTGCTGCGCGTGCCGTTTTGATCCGGGGCCTCCACCACCAGCACCGCGTCGGCATCAAGCGCCCGCAGGACGGTGGCGATGGCAGCCGCCTGATCCTGTTTGGTGACATCGCGGCGCGAGGACCAGCTGCCATCCAGCACCAGTTGATCCGCATCATCAAATAGGCTGGAGAACCACTCGATGTTGTAGGTCGCCAGCCGCATCAGGCCGCCTGGCTGTTGATCGCATCCCAGGCGCGATTGACGTCAATCATCTTGCGCTCGGCCAGTTTGATCGCCTCGGCGGGCACGCCGCGCGCCATCATGGCATCAGGATGGGTGTCGCGCACCAGCTGCCGCCAGGCTTTGCGGATGTCAGCCAGAGGCGTATCCGGCGCAACGCCGAGCACAGTATATGGGTCCGGCTCTGCATCCGGCACAAACCGGGTTTTGATCGCTTGAAATCGCGCCGGATCCATTTCGAAAATTTCGGCCACACGCTCCAGAAACAGATCTTCGTTGGGATGAAACTGCCCGTCGGCCATGGCGATGTGAAACAGCCCCTCCATCAGGTCGCAAAAACAGGTGTGATCCTCGGAAAAGAGGTTGCGGATCTGCCGGGCGTAATCTTCAAACCCAGCCGCGTCTTGCCGCGCCAGGTTGAACACCCGTGCAGCCCCGGCCTCATCCTCTTGGGCGATCTGAAACACCTCGCGAAAGGCCGTCACCTCATCGCGTGTCACAAGCCCGTCAGCCTTGGCCATCTTTGCCCCCAGCGCGATCACGGCAATGGTAAACGCAACCGACCGTTCTGGTGGGGTGCGCAGCCTGGCAAAGACCTCGCTTAGGCTCGCGCCTTGGGTCAGCGCAGAGAGCGCTTCGTTGATACGGATCCAAATCGACATGGCGTTTCCTAGGTCTCGTCCTCGGCAGCAGGCGCGGCATCTTTTGTTGGGCGCTGAAGGAATTTCTGCATCAAAATCAAATCCATCCAACGCCCAAACTTGTAGCCGACTTCGGGGATACGTGCCACATGTTCAAACCCCATCGCGGTATGAAAGGCAATGCCCGCCTCATTTTCACCCGCAATGCCGGCCATAAGCGAATGCACGCCCTCCGCCGTTGCCAGACGCTCAATCTCAAGCATCAGCGCCCGCCCGGCCCCTTTGCCGCGCGCGGCGTCATCCAGATAGATCGTGTGTTCCTTGCTGAACTGATAGCCGACGCCCGCGCGAAAGGGAAAATAGGTGGCAAAGCCGATGATCTCGCCCTCCTCCACAGCCACCTGCACCGCCTCTTTGCGGTTGATGATCAACTGGGTGATGTCGCGGTCGGATTTTTCCAGCGTGTTGAATGTGCTGATGCCGCTGCGGATCTCAGCATTCCAGATCGCGGCAATGGCCGCGGTGTCCGCCTGCTGCGCTCTGCGAATGAACATATCGCCCCCTTTACCACACGGGCCCAGCAAAAAACCGAGCGCGTTTCGCGCTGCTGGGCGGCCCCTAAGCTTACGCGCCTTGGCCAAAAAATCAATCATGGGCCCAAAATGCGCGGGCAGACACGCAAACAGGCCCCACAATGGGGGCCTGTTTCAATGGGCGCGGGCCTTAATCAGCTGCGGGCGTCGCGGATCAGACGCAGAATATCTTGCGCTGCTTCGGGGATATTGGTGCCCGGCCCAAAGATCGCCTTGACCCCCGCATTTTTGAGGAACTCGTAATCCTGCTGCGGGATCACGCCGCCGCAAATCACGATGATTTCGCCCGCATCATTGGCGCGCAAGGCCTCGATCAGCTGCGGGGCCAATGTTTTGTGCCCGGCGGCCTGCGAGGAAATGCCTACCACATGCACGTCATTGTCGATGGCGTCCTGCGCGGCCTCTTCCGGCGTCTGAAAGAGCGGGCCAACATCGACGTCAAAGCCGATGTCAGCAAAGGCTGTGGCGATGACTTTCGCGCCGCGGTCATGGCCATCCTGACCCATCTTGACGACCAGCATACGCGGGCGGCGGCCCTCGTCTTCGGCGAAATCTTCTATGGATTTCTGAATCTTAGCGAAATCTTCGTCGCCCTCATAGGCGGCCCCATAGACACCGGCGAGGGTTTTGACTTCGGCGCGATGACGCCCAAACACTTTTTCCATGGCCATGCTGATCTCTCCTACAGAGGCGCGTTGACGGGCGGCTTCGACGGCGGCGTCCAGCAGGTTGCCCCCTTCACTGGCGCGGCGGCTGAGCTCGGCCAAGGCCGCCTCACAACCCGCTTGATCGCGGCTTGCGTGAATGGATTTCAGCCGCGCAATCTGGCTTTCGCGGACAGCCACGTTGTCGACATCCAGAATATCAATCGGGTCTTGTTCAGACAGGCGATATTTGTTGACGCCAACCACAACCTCTTCGCCCCGATCCACCATCGCCTGACGGCGGGCGGCGCTTTCTTCGATGCGCAGTTTTGGCATGCCTGAGGCCACGGCTTTGGTCATGCCGCCCATTTCCTCGACCTCTTCGATCAAGGCCCAGGCTTTGGTCGCCAGCTCATCTGTCAGGCTTTCCACATAGTAAGAGCCCGCCAGCGGATCGACCACATTGGTCACGCCGGTTTCTTCTTGCAAGATCAGCTGCGTGTTGCGCGCGATGCGGGCCGAAAAATCGGTGGGCAGCGCAATCGCCTCATCCAGCGCGTTGGTGTGCAAAGATTGCGTGCCCCCCAGCGCGGCTGACATCGCCTCATAGGCGGTGCGGATCACGTTGTTGTACGGGTCTTGTTCCTGCAGGCTGACGCCCGAGGTCTGACAATGGGTGCGCAGCATTTTGGAGCGTTCGGATTTCGCGCCAAACTCGGTCATGATGCGGTGCCACAGCAGGCGCGCGGCGCGCAGTTTGGCTGCCTCCATGAAGAAATTCATGCCAATCGCAAAGAAGAAGCTGAGGCGGCCCGCGAATTTATCAACATCCATGCCCGCTTCGATGGCGGCGCGCACATATTCACGGCCGTCGGCCAGCGTATAGGCCAGCTCTTGCACGAGGTTCGCGCCCGCCTCTTGCATGTGATAGCCGGAAATCGAGATCGAGTTGAATTTCGGCATTTCATTGGAGGTATATTCAATGATGTCCGAAATGATCCGCATCGACGGTTCTGGCGGATAGATATAGGTATTCCGCACCATGAACTCTTTCAGGATGTCATTCTGAATGGTCCCGGCCAGCACCGATTTATCATGACCCTGCTCTTCGCCTGCCACAATGAAATTCGCGAGGATCGGAATAACCGCGCCGTTCATTGTCATCGAGACAGAGACTTTGTCGAGTGGAATGCCATCAAAGAGGATTTTCATATCCTCAACAGAATCAATCGCCACGCCCGCCTTGCCGACATCGCCAACGACGCGCGGATGATCGCTGTCATAGCCACGGTGGGTTGCCAGATCAAAGGCCACGGAAACCCCCTGCTGACCGGCGGCAAGATTGCGGCGGTAAAAGGCGTTGGATTCTTCGGCGGTTGAAAACCCGGCATACTGGCGGATGGTCCAGGGACGCCCGGCGTACATGGTGGCTTTGACGCCGCGCGTGAACGGGCCAAACCCCGGCAAGCTGCCCATATGCGGCAGGCCCTGCGTGTCCTTTTCGGTGTACAGCGGCTTGACCTTGATGCCCTCAAGGGTGCTCCAGTTCAGCTCCTCAAGGGGGCGGCCGCGCAGTTCTTTTTCTGCCAGCTTTGCCCAATCGTCACGGGTGGTCATCTTATCGTCCTCTCATGTCGGGCATTTGGCCCGGTTTGCCCGCATTCGCGATCGTTCTTTTTGCACGACCTTTGAAACGAGCCATCGCATTCACGCGCGCATGCCCTATATTGAAAGACATGGGATATATGAATCGCTTGGTCTTAGCCCTTGTTTTGCCATTATTAATTGGCCCTGCCAGCGCCGCCGAAGAAAGCACGGTCGCGCCGGAGCCGCCGCTTTTCTTTGAAGGGGATGCGCCGGAATTGTCCGAATTCCAATGGACGCACCGGCCTATTGTGGTGTTTGCCGACAGCCCGAATGACCCGCGTTTCGTGCAGCAGATGGAATATCTGACCGCCCGCGAGGATGAGCTGCGCGAGCGTGATGTCATCATCCTGACCGACACGGATGCCAGCACCGTTTCAGGGCTGCGCAAATCGCTTAGGCCACGCGGTTTCATGATGGTGCTGATCGGCAAAGACGGCACGGTATACCTGCGCAAGCCCTTTCCCTGGGATGTGCGCGAGATTTCCCGCTCCATCGACAAGCTGCCGATGCGCCAGCAAGAGGTGCGCGACCGGCGGCTGACGCCATAGGCCCCGAGGGGCCGATCTGAGGCGCGCCGCCGCAGCACCTTATTCAAACTCCAGAATGATATCATCCACCGCGAGGCTGTCGCCCGGTGCTGCGTTGACCTTGCTGACGGTGCCCTTTTTCTCGGCGCGCAGAATGTTTTCCATCTTCATCGCTTCGACCGTGCAGAGCGCCTGGCCTTCTTGCACCTCATCGCCAACCTCGACGTCGATTTTCACGATCAGGCCCGGCATTGGGCACAGCAGCAATTTGGAAGTATCCGGCGCTATTTTTTCAGGCATCAGTTTCGCCAGCTCCGCCTGACGCGGGGTGCGCACAAAGACCTGCATATCGGCGCCCCGGTTGCGGATACGGAAGCCGCCAGACATCTTGCCCACTTTCATCACCAGCGGTTCACCGTCCACCGTAACATCCGCCAGCTGGTCGCCCGGGGTCCAGTCGCTGGTGACGCGCAGGCTTTGTCCGTCATCAAATTTCAGCGTCGATCCTTCGGGATCAGCATCGATTTTCAATTTGAATTCATGATCTTGCAGCGTGACGACCCAATCAGTGCCCACCCGCCGCTCATGGTTGTCCATGCGGCCTGACACGCGGGTCCGGCGAATTTCGGCCACCCGGTGCATCGCCGCTGTCGCGGCTGCAATGCGGCGCAGCTGCGCGCGCGGCAGATCCACACCGTTAAAGCCCTCGGGGTATTCTTCTTCGATAAAGGCGGTGGTCATCTCGCCAGACACGAATTTCGGATGATCCATCACCGCCGCCAGGAATGGCAGGTTGTGGCCAATGCCTTCGACCTCAAAACTGTCGAGCGCCACGCGCATCGCCTCAATCGCGGCGGCGCGGGTTGGGGCCCAGGTACACAGCTTGGCGATCATCGGATCGTAATACATCGAAATTTCGCCGCCTTCAAAGACGCCGGTGTCATTGCGCACCACCACATCCCCGGCGTCGCCCGGTGCTGTGCCCGGCGCGTAGGCTGCGGTCTCTGCTGGCGGGCGATAGCGGGTCAGACGGCCAATCGACGGCAGGAAGCCACGATAAGGGTCTTCGGCATAAAGCCGGTTTTCAATTGCCCAGCCCGTCAGTTTGACATCGTCTTGGGTGATGCCCAGTTCTTTGCCCGCCGCGACGCGGATCATCTGCTCCACCAGGTCCACCCCTGTGATCAGCTCTGTCACCGGGTGCTCCACCTGCAGGCGGGTGTTCATTTCAAGGAAATAGAAATTCTTGTCGCCATCCACGATGAACTCCACCGTCCCGGCAGAGGCATAGCCAACCGCCTTGGCCAGCGCGACCGCCTGTTCGCCCATCGCGCGGCGGGTCTCTTCATCAAGGAAGGGCGATGGGGCCTCTTCGACAACTTTCTGGTTGCGGCGCTGGATCGAACATTCGCGCTCGCCGAGGTAAATGCCGTTGCCATGGCTGTCGCACAGGACCTGAATTTCGATGTGGCGCGGCTGGGTGACAAATTTTTCGATGAAAATCCGGTCGTCCCCAAAGGAATTTGCCGCCTCATTCTTGGAGGACTGAAAACCTTCGCGCGCCTCTGCGTCGTTCCAGGCAATCCGCATGCCTTTGCCGCCACCGCCTGCCGAGGCTTTGATCATCACCGGATAGCCGATGTCGTTTGAGATCCGCACCGCTTCGTCGGCATCTTCGATCAGCCCCATGTAACCGGGCACGGTCGACACCCCGGCCTCTTGGGCAATTTTCTTGGAGGTGATC
Organism: Cognatishimia sp. SS12; assembly: GCF_028369055.1. Classification (GTDB taxonomy): domain Bacteria; phylum Pseudomonadota; class Alphaproteobacteria; order Rhodobacterales; family Rhodobacteraceae; genus Cognatishimia. Next base: position 90,616 of record NZ_JAQNCZ010000004.1, read on the forward strand.
TTATCGCCCATCGACTCAATCGCGCCCACAGGCGGGCCGACAAAGGCGACGCCAGCCGCCTCAAGCGCCTCGGCGAATTTGGAGTTCTCAGACAGGAAGCCATAGCCGGGATGCACGGCCTCTGCACCAGATTGACGGATCGCCTCCATCACCTTGTCGATCACGATATAAGATTGGTTGGCCGGTGGCGGGCCAATATGGATCGCTTCATCCGCCATGCTGACATGCAGCGCATTCTTGTCGGCATCCGAATAGATCGCCACGGTCGCAATCCCCATTTTGCGCGCGGTCTTGATCACGCGGCAGGCGATCTCGCCCCGGTTGGCAATCAGGATTTTGTTGAACATCAGATGTCCCTTTCAGTTCTGGTCTGGCGCGCTGAGCGATCCGGCGCGGCAATAAAAAAACCACCAACGCCAATGGCGTTGATGGTCACATGTGTCAGGGGCTGCGCAGGCGCAGCCGGAATGTTGGCGTCAGTTACAACGGCTTGGGTAGGTTTGGCAGTAGGCGACATTGCCCACGCCGCCAATGACGGCCCCTGTGGCCGCATCGCCGCCGGTGATGATGGCTGCGCCAGCGCCGGCACCGGCCCCAAGGAGCCCTTGTTCCAACGCGGTGTCGCCGCAGGCCGCAAGGCCGCTGCCAAGCGCGACCGTGAGGGCCGCAATTTTGGTGAAACGCATCTGCTATCGCCTCTTTTGTTTGTTTGACCTACCCGCAAACATGCCAAAGACGGGGCCGCAAGCAATTGCGGTCTGTCAATCGGGCGGGTTTCGGCAAAGCTTCGCGCATGGTGCGCGCGGGGCGAAAGCGCAGATGGTCTGGAGGGGACATCGCCAGACCATCTGCTTTGGGAAGGGTAACGGAATACACTGTTACAGGCATCTTTGGGGGTCACCTCAAATGCCACACCGTTACTATTTTCACGTGTGGTGCCTATCGCAAGTGCAACTGTGCGCGCAGTCATCCGGTCAGCATCAACCCGCGCATTTTTCCGAACAGTCGGCAAAACTGCGCCACCGTGCATGTGCAGCACGATGGGATTTCCTAGGAAATCAGCGGGATATAGCCGACACAAGCTCATCCCCAGTCGTCCTCTTCAAAGACTTCCGGGAAAGACGCGCGCGCCACAGATTCGTTGATCTGCAGCAGGGCCTCGTAATCCTTGGGGTCAAACGACTCCTCTACCGCCACAACCTCGCGGCCAAACAGCCAGCTCAGTCGCCCGGCGTCCAGATTGCCGCGTTCAAAGGGTTGATCGCCAAAATGGTCCCAGAGCGCCTTCATAAAGCCCGCGTCCGCGCGTCGATCCGCCGGCTTACGGTCGCGATACCGTTCGCGCCGGGTGATTTCTGTCACGCCACGCGGATTGGGGCGGCGAATGATGAATTGAAAATCCGTGCCCGGCAGACGGCCGGGGAAACCGCGATGTTTGATCATGCCCGGCCCTCCTTTGTGAAAGACCGGGCAATGGCGTCAGGGGCGCCCGGGTGTGCCTGGCGTGGACGTGCCGCCGCCAGTAGAGCTGTCATCCGGGTCGCGCCCGCCATCAGGCGGACATGGGGTGCCCGGCGGCAAGACGGTGCCATCGGCCAAGATGCAGGGCGTGTCGTCATCCGGTGGCAAGCAGGTGTTGGTGCCAGGAATGACATCACACTCGTAATTGCCGAATTTGTCGTAACGTGGTTCGCTTTGGATCGGTTCAGGCGGCGGCGCAGCGCAGGCTGCGACAAGGGCCGCGGTGGACAGAGTTGCAAAGATAATACGCATGATTGTGGTCCTCCCTCGTTCTGAGGGGGACAATTTTGCGCGAAATTAACATAAAAATCCAGTTTTTCCGCAGGTCCGGTCGCCAGTACCGTCGCCGGGTCGGTCCATAGCCGACTGTCCGCAGAAAGGGTATCAGGGGCAGGCCGGGCCGGCCCCTGACGGGAATTACTTGTATTTGCCGGTGTGTGTCGGCTCAGTCGAGATAGGTGTTGGCTCTGCAACAACATATTCTTCGACAGGTTCTTGCGCACAGGCTGCAACAACGGCAACAAAGCCGATGGCGAGTAGTGTTTTGATGCTCTTAGACATCCGTTTCTCCTAGTTTTCTTATCATTAAGAACAGGACGCAATTGCCCTGCCTGCCCCAGTTTCGGGTTTGAGGTATCTTGGAAAGACCTCAGGCGCAGCCTACCGGAAGACGCAGTAAAAATAAACGGATTGCCCATGGCATAGGCGTGTTGTGGCGACAAAGCCGCAGAAGTTTGCCGATTGGGGCGCGAGGCCGCTATATCTAGTAGCCGCATTAGAAACCCTCCCAGATGCAGATGTCAGTTTCAAAGGTGAATGCCTCGAAATACTGGGTTGCATCGGGGTAGGACACCCCAAAATCGGTTGCGCGATCAGAAAGAGAAACGACCACCAGGTCGACGTTGACACCGCGCGCGCGCGACTCGGGCGCGGCGTGGGTGTTGCAGAGCACTTCAAAGTCCTGCGCGACGGTATCAAAACCCGCCCCGCCCTGCCCGATCTGCGGCGCGACATAGCGCAGGCGCAGCACATTGCCGCCCTCAGCGCCCGGTTCAAATCGCACTTCTTGCAGCGCGATCTCGATCCCCGACGGCACCGCAATCGCCGGTTTTACCGCCTGGGCCGCCAAAGGCACAGGCGCGCCGAACACAAGCCATGGGATCAGAGCGGCGCGCAGATCAAACATCAGCAGCCTCCGCCGTCACAGCGGGTTTTGGTGCCGCAAAGCGAGACCAACGCGCGCGGTTTGACCCATCCTCAAGCACCGCAGCAATCTGCGCCTCAACCGAGGCCCGGGAAAACCGCCCATCAATCTGCCCCCCGGCCCGCACCCGCAGGTATGCGCCCTGTGCGGTCAGTTGGACAACGGGGGCAAACCCGCGCAGATCCTGCAAGGCCCGCCACAGATCCTGACGGATCTGATGCGCGATCCGCAACCGGTTGCCGCGCGGCAATTCGGTTTCACCCCAGACATCAAACCGCGCAGGCAAACGGCGCGAGAGCGTCAGGCTCTCTGCGTCTTTTGTGATATGCCAGGTCGTGCGGGGCATGGGATCTCCGAAAGCAGGTGTCAAAGCAGACCCCAGCCAAGGCTGAACTCTGCATAATTCTTCTAGGTCAAGCGGTTACAGCGGGATGTTGTCGTGCTTTTTCCACGGGTTTTTCAGCTGCTTGTTGCGCAGGCTGGCAAAGGCGCGACTGACGCGACGCCGGGTGGAATGCGGCATGATCACCTCATCGATAAAGCCCCGCTCGGCGGCCACAAACGGGTTGGCGAAGCGGTCTTCATAGTTCTTGGTGTGCGCGGCGATTTTGTCGGCATCCCCCAGATCGGCGCGGTGAATGATCTCGGTTGCGCCCTTGGCCCCCATCACCGCAATTTCAGCTGTTGGCCAGGCGTAGTTGAAATCGCCGCGCAGGTGCTTTGACGCCATCACGTCATAGGCCCCGCCATAGGCCTTGCGGGTGATCACCGTGACCTTTGGCACCGTCGCTTCGCCATAAGCAAAGAGCAGTTTCGCGCCATGTTTGATCACGCCGCCATATTCTTGGCTGGTGCCCGGCAAAAAGCCCGGAACATCCACCAGCGTCAGGATTGGAATTTCAAAGCAATCACAAAAGCGCACAAACCGCGCCGCTTTGCGGGAGCTGTCGATGTCCAGACAACCGGCCAAGACCATCGGCTGGTTGGCGACCACGCCCACGGTCTGCCCTTCGAGGCGGATGAACCCGGTGATGATATTCTTGGCGAAATCTTCCTGAATTTCGTAGAAATCACCCTCGTCCGCCAGCTTGTGGATCAGCTCTTTCATGTCATAGGGCGTGTTGGCGTTTTCAGGCACCAGCGTATCAAGGCTTTCCTCGATCCGGCCCGGTTCATCAAAGAAGGGGCGCACCGGTGGCTTTTCGCGGTTGTTCAGCGGCAGAAAGTCCACCAAACGGCGCACTTCGGCCAGCGCCTCAACATCGTTTTCAAAGGCCCCATCTGCGACCGATGATTTTTTCGTATGGGTGCTTGCGCCGCCCAGCTCTTCGGCGGTGACAACTTCGTTGGTGACGGTTTTCACAACATCCGGGCCGGTCACGAACATGTAGGATGTGTCTTTCACCATAAAGATGAAATCGGTCATCGCCGGCGAATAGACCGCGCCGCCCGCGCAAGGCCCCATGATCACCGAAATCTGCGGCACCACGCCAGAGGCCATGATGTTGCGCTGGAACACTTCGGCATAGCCCGCAAGCGAGGCAACGCCTTCCTGAATACGCGCCCCGCCTGAATCGTTGATGCCAATCACCGGCGCGCCGTTTTGCATCGCCATATCCATGATCTTGCAAATCTTCTCGGCGTGGATTTCAGACAGCGAGCCTCCAAAGACGGTGAAATCCTGCGAATAAACATAGACCATGCGACCGTTGATGGTGCCCCAGCCGGTGACAACCCCGTCACCCGCGGGCTTTTGTTTTTCCATGCCAAAATCGGTGCAACGATGGGCTTTGAACATGTCAAACTCTTCAAAGCTGTCTTCATCCAGCAGCAGTTCGATCCGCTCGCGGGCGGTCAGTTTGCCGCGCGCATGCTGAGAGTCGATCCGGCGTTGGCCGCCGCCCAGACGGGCAGTTTCGCGGCGCTCTTCGAGTTCTTGCAGAATATCTTTCATCACAGATCCTTTTGGCGTTGCCGCAACCTTAGTGCCATAGACGCCCGCCCCAAAGCCTTAATTGGCAAATTTGCAAATTTTTGAAAATCAATTTTTGCTAATATGCAAATCTGCAAACACCTCCCCCATGCGTGCACGCCACTGCGCATCTCTGTGCATCAACGCACGGTCCGCTGTCGTTTCCGCGCGATGGACAGGCGCAGACGAAGGCCCTAGGACTATCACAATGACACAAAGCCTCAGCACCCGGTATCTGGATCGCACCAGCCCACCGCATATCTCGACCCTGATCCTGCTTGCCGGGGTCAGCGCGATGTCGATGAATATTTTTCTGCCCTCCCTGCCGGGGATGGCGGTGCATTTTCAGACCGACTATCGCGTGATTCAGCTGTCGGTCGCGCTGTATTTGGGCATCAGCGCGTTTCTGCAAATTCTGATCGGGCCAATCTCGGATAAATTCGGGCGGCGTCAGGTCATCCTCTGGGGCATTGCGCTTTTTGTGCTGGCCTCGCTGGCCTGCGTCTTTGCCCCAACCGCCGAAGCCTTTCTGCTCGCGCGCATGGCGCAGGCGATCATCGCGGTGGCGATGGTGCTGTCGCGCGCGGTGGTGCGCGACATATACCCAACCGATCAGGCCGCCTCGATGATTGGCTATGTCACCATGGGCATGTCCGTTGTGCCGATGTTCGGGCCGACAATTGGTGGCGTGATTGAGGAATTCTTTGGCTGGAAAGGCAATTTCTGGACCCTTGCCGGGCTTGGCCTGCTGCTTTTCGTCATCACTTACCGTGACCTCGGCGAGACCAAGGTCAGCAGCGGGCTGTCGCTGGGCGCGCAGTTCCGCCAATACCCCGAATTGCTGCTAAGCCCACGGTTCTGGGGCTATACCCTGGCTTCTGCCTTCGCGTCAGGGGCGTTTTTCGCCTATCTGGGGGGCGCGCCTTTTGTCGGGTCAGAACTGTTTGGCCTGCCCCCGGCGGCCCTGGGCCTCTATTTCGGGGCCCCTGCTATCGGCTATTTTGCCGGGAACTTCCTGTCCGGGGCCTTTTCCGCCCGCGTCGGCGTCAACCGCATGGTGTTCTGGGGCACCGTGGTCAACGGCGGCGGCCTCGCCGTTTCGCTGGTGGTGTTTGAACTTGGGCTGGGCAGCGTGCTGAGTTTCTTTGGCTTTATGACCTTGGTGGGGTTGGGCAACGGGCTTGTGATCCCGAATGCGACGGCGGGCGCGCTGTCGGTGCGGCCTCATCTGGCGGGCACCGCCTCGGGGCTGAGCGGGGCCATGATGATCGGCATCGGAGCACTGCTCTCGGCCTTTGCCGGATTCCTTCTGACGCCCGACACGGGGGTCTTCCCACTGCTGTGGTTGATGCTGGCCACGTCGCTTCTGGGCATCCTGTCAATTGTCATCGTCATCCTGCGCGAGCGCCAGATTGAGGGCTAGCGCCACCAAGTTTGCAAAGCTATGATACTGCAAAGCTAATTTGCAAAGGGATCTCCCGATGGTGGCACAGAAACTTTACGCCGGGGCCAAGCTGCGCGAGATGCGCGGGCGATTTTCCCTGACGCAGAAAGAGTTTGCCGGCAAACTGGGCGTGTCTTTGCCCTACCTCAACCAGATGGAAAACAACAACCGGCCGGTGTCCACCACCGTGCTGTTGGCGCTCGCGCAGGAGTTCGGCATTGACGTGACCGAACTTTCAAGCGGCGATTCTGAGCGTTTGGTCAGTGACATCCGCGAGGCGCTGGCCGATCCGATCCTGGCCGACGCCGAGGTGCCGCTGGCCGATATCCGCATGAGCGCGTCAAACGCCCCGGCCTTTGCCCGCGCCTTCCTGCGATTGCATCACGCCTATCGCCAGACCCATGAGCGGCTCGCCTCATTGGATGAGGCGCTGGGGCGCGATGATGTCAAAATGCAGCCCAGCCCCTGGGATGAGGTGCGCGATTTCTTTCATTATTGTGACAATTACATTGATGCGGTGGACCGCGCGGCGGAACGCTTCGCCGTAAAATCTGCGGATCAGGGCGGCATTCAGGCCGCCGCCTTGCAGGCACTGGATAATCTGGGCGTGACGATTGTTGTGGGGGACAGCGCCGCGATGCGCCGCTATGACCCCGCCAGCAAAACGCTGGAGCTGTCGCAATTTGCCACGCCGGAAACCCGCAGCTTTCAGCTTTTGCTGCAGGTCGCGCTCTTGCAACAAAACGCCCTGCTGGAGGCGACACTGGATCTGGCGCGGTTTCAATCCAACGCCGCGCGGCAGATCGCCAAGATCGGCCTTGCCAATTATTTCGCCGGTGCGGCCATCATGCCGTATGGGGCGTTTCTGGCCGCCGCCCAGCTACACCGCCATGATCTGGAAATTTTGGCGATGCAGTTCGGGGCCTCGATTGAGCAGGTGGCGCACCGCCTGTCGACCCTGCAGCGCCCCGGCCACAAAGGCGTGCCCTTCTTCTTTGTGCGCGTCGATCAGGCCGGCACCATCACCAAGCGCCATTCGGCCACACGGCTCCAATTTGCGCGGTTTGGCGGGGCCTGCCCGCTGTGGAACGTGCACCGGGCCTTTGAAACACCGGGGCGGTTCTTGCGTCAGCTGGCCGAGACGCCGGATGGGGTGCGCTATTTCTCGCTGGCCTGCGACATCTCAAAATCCGGGGGCCATTACGGCGCGCCGGTGCGGCGCTATGCAATTGCCCTTGGCTGCGAAATCAAACATGCCGATCAACTGGTCTATGCGGATAACCTTGATGCCAACAATGCCGCCGCCTTTGAACCGATTGGCATTTCCTGCCGCATTTGCGAGCGCCGCGATTGCCATCAACGCTCTGTCCCGCCGCTGGAGCGCAAGCTGACCATTCGCGAAAACGAACGCGGCGTGCTGCCCTATGAGGTCAGCTGATGCTGCGCCTCACGCTGCTGTGCCTCTTGGGCTTTCTTGGCTTTGCTGCCTTTGGCGGCTGGGCGGAACGGCTGGTGCTTTATCCCTTTGATCCGCGTCAGGTGCCCCCCGCAGAGGCCGGGCTGGCGCAGATGCAGGAAACCACCGTCACTGCCGAAGATGGCACTGCGCTCATCGTTTGGCATCAACCCGCGAAAAATGGCCGCCCCACCCTGCTATATTTTCATGGCAATGCGGGCAATCTGGCCGCCCGCGCCGGACGGTTTCAGCACTTTCTCAAGCGCGGCTATGGGGTCATTGCCCCGGCCTATCGCGGCAGCTCCGGCAGCCCCGGCGCGCCCACTGAAGCGCGTTTGATCGCAGATGCCGCTGCCGTGCGCGCCGCCATGGGCGCAGGCGGCAGGCTGCGCCCGCAGGGCAAGATCGTCATCTATGGCGAAAGCCTGGGCAGCGCGGTCGCCATTGGCCTCTTAGCGCATAATCCAAAAGCGGCCGATGGCGTTATTCTGGAAGCGCCCTTTGCCTCAATCGCCGATCTGGCGGCGCATCACTATCCGCAATTTGCCAGCCTAAGCGGGGCCTTACGGGATCAATGGCCTTCGCTGGATCGCGCCAAGGCGGCACTCCGTGCGCCGCTTCTGGTCCTGCGCGGCAGTGCCGACACGCTGATCCCGCCCGCGCAAAGCGCCGCCATTCACCGCGCCGCGCCCAGCCCGCGCAAACAATTGCTAACGGTGCCCGGCGGCACGCATACCACGCTCTGGCGCAGCGATGTGCTGCCGCAGTTTTGGCGGTTTATCGACGCGCTTTAGCGCTGCGCCTGCCGCCATTCGGGGTGCTGCCAGACATCCAGATTGGACGCGGGCAGTTGTTTGCCCAAAATGTGATCCGCCGCCTTCTCGCCGGTCATGATGGATGGACCATTCAGATTGCCATTGGTGATACGCGGAAAGATCGAGCTGTCCGCCACGCGCAGCCCCGCGACACCAATCACCCGGCACTCTGGGTCCACCACAGCGCCCGCATCCTCGACCGCCCCCATGCGGCAGGTGCCACAGGGGTGAAACGCGCTTTCGACGTGTTCGCGAATGAACCCGTCCAGCTCATCATCGCTCTGCAAATCTGCGCCGGGCTGGATTTCATGCTTCACATAGGGCGCAAAGGCCGGCTGGCCGAATATCTCGCGCGTCAGGCGGATGCAGCGGCGGAAATCGCGCCAATCGCTGTCCTGCGACATATAGTTGAACAAGATATTCGGCGCGGTGGCCGGATCACTGCTGGCCAGCGTGACGGCCCCGCGCGAGGCGCTGCGCATCGGGCCGACATGGGCCTGAAACCCATGACCTTCGGCGGCGGCCTTGCCATCATAGCGCACAGCCAGCGGCAAAAAGTGATACTGGATATCCGGGTAGTCCACGCCGGGGGCAGAGCGGATGAAAGCCGCGCTTTCAAATTGGTTGCTGGCCCCGAGACCGGATTTGGCAAAGAGCCACTGCGCCCCGACCAGCGCCTTTCCAAAGAGCGACCAATATTTATAGAGCGTCACGGGCTGGCTTGCAGCCATTTGCAGATAAAGCTCCAGGTGGTCTTGCAGGTTCTGCCCAACGCCCGCGCGATCAACGATGGGCGCAATGCCATGTTCCGCGAGATGCGCCGCAGGGCCAATACCCGAAAGCATCAGCAGTTTCGGCGAATTGATCGAGCCTGCCGCAAGGATCACCTCGCGCCGGGCCTCAACGATCTGCTTGCGCCCGCCGCTTGTGATCTCCACCCCGGTGGCGCGCCCATTTTCGATCACCACACGCTCGACAAAGCCGCGCAGCAGCGTGCAGTTGTCACGCTTAAGGGCCGGTTTGAGATAAGCATTGGCCGCCGACCAGCGCCGTCCTTTCCAGACGGTCATCTCCATCGCGCCAAAGCCTTCTTGCTGATGGCCGTTGTAGTCTTTGGTCACGGGATAACCCGCCTCGGCCCCGGCTTGCACGAATGCGGCGTGCAACGGGTTGTCGCGCGGGCCGCGGGTGACATGCAGCGGACCAGAGTCCCCACGCCAATCCGAAAGTTCCCCTTCTGCGCCGCCGTGCCAATGCTCCATCCGTTTGAAATAGGGCAGCACGTCAGCATAGCCCCAGCCCGCAGCGCCGCTTTCGGCCCAATGATCAAAGTCCCGCGCATGACCGCGCACATAGACCATCCCGTTGATCGAGCTTGATCCACCAACCACCTTACCGCGCGGCGTCACGAGTTGCCGCCCGCCCAGGTGCGGCTCTGGCTGGGTGTGATAGCCCCAATCATAGCGCCGCATGTTCATCGGAAAGCTCAGCGCGCCGGGCATCTGGATCAGCGGCCCCGCATCGGTGCCGCCATGTTCTAGCACCAGCACGCTGTGGCCCGCTTCGGCCAGACGGTAGGTCAGCGCGCAGCCCGCGCTGCCCGCCCCCACCACGACATAATCGGCAATCATCTGTTCCGCCATGCTCAGAACGCCGCCTCTACGTCGCCCATGCGCACATAGACAGATTTGACCTGGCTGTAGTGGTTGATCGCCTCTTTGCTGTTTTCGCGGCCAATTCCGCTGGCTTTGACGCCGCCAAACGGGGCCTCAACCGGGGCATCATTGTAAGAGTTGATAAAGCAGCTGCCGGCCTCCAGCTGCGCAATGACGCGGTGGGCGCGGGCAAAATCGCGGGTGAACACCCCGGCAGAGAGGCCAAATTCGGTCGCATTGGCGCGAGCAATCACCTCGGCCTCATCCTCAAAGTCGAGCACCGAGAGCACAGGGCCAAAGATCTCTTCGCGCGCGATGGTCATATCGTCGGTGACATCGGCAAAGACCGTGGGCGCAACGAAATAGCCTGCGCGATCTACACGGTTGCCGCCTGCGACCAGACGCGCGCCTTCGGCCTGCCCCTTGGCGATATAGCCCAGCACAATCTCCATCTGCCGCTCGGACACCATGGGGCCAAAATTCACGGCCTCGTCCAGTGGATCACCCATGACCACGCCTTTGAGCCGCGCGCTCAGGCGGCTCAGAAACGCCTCTTTGATGTCTTTGTGCACAAAGACGCGGGTGCCGTTGGAACAGACCTGCCCCGAAGAATAGAAATTGCCATTGATCGCGCCGCCCACGGCGTTGTCGATATCGGCATCATCAAAGATGATCAGCGGTGATTTACCGCCCAGCTCCATGGTGACATGTTTCATTTCGGCGGCGGCGGCGGCATAGACCTTTTTGCCAGTCGGCACCGAGCCGGTCAGCGACACCTTGGCGATGCGCGGATCGGTGGCCAAGGCCGCGCCGACATCACGCAGCCCCTGCACCACGTTGAACAGACCAGCAGGCGCGCCCGCTTCCATCATGATTTCCGCCACCTTAAGCGCCGAAAGAGGCGTCATTTCGCTGGGTTTGAAAATCATCGCATTGCCGCAGGCCAGCGCGGGCGCGGCTTTCCAGCAGGCAATTTGTGTCGGGTAGTTCCATGCGCCGATCCCGGCGCAGACGCCCAGCGGCTGACGCATGGTGTAAACCCAGTCCTCGCCCAAAGGGATATGCTCGCCGGTCAGGCTGGCGGCGAGACCGCCGAAATATTCCAGCGCATCCGCACCTGAGGTGGCGTCGGCCACCAAAGTTTCCTGCAAAGGTTTGCCAGTGTCTTGGGTTTCCAACTCGGACAGGCTGCGGTTGCGCGCGCGGATCAGCTCTGCCGCCTTGGTTAACACGCGCCCGCGCTCGCGCCCGCTGAGCGCGGCCCAGTCTTTCTGTGCCCGTTGGGCAGAGGTCAACGCCGCCTCCAGCACCGCGGGGGTCGCGCTGTGGACGGTGGCAATTCGCGCGCCAGTGGCCGGGTAGATCACGGCAATTTCTGCCCCGGCGGTGTCTTCAAGATAGGCCCCATCAACAAAATGGCTGGCGGTGGGCTGGGTCGGCGTGACGGTCATGGCGGCTCCGAAGGGTTGCGATCTAAGTTCAGCCGTTATTTAGAACAGTTATGCCATTTTTTAAATGGTCATTTAAGAAATTTTATGAACATTCAGATTGCACATTTGTTCCAGCCAGCCGAAACTGCGCGCATGAGCAGAAAACGCATCCGAGACATTCGCCACGATGAGCTGATTGCCGCCACGATCGCAGCGGTGCACAGCAAGGGCTATGCCGCTGTCACCATGGCAGAAATTGCCGCTGAGGCCGGGGCCACGGCGGCGAGTATCAACTATTATTTCGGCTCAAAGGACCGGCTGATGGAAGCCACCATGCGTCACCTGCTGGAGCTGCTGCGCCAAGCGACCTTGCGACGTCTTGCAGTGGCCGAGGGGCCGCAGGCACGGCTTTTGGCGGTGGTGGAGGCGAATTTTGACGACTCGCTGTTCCAGCCAGCGCAATGTTCGATCTGGGTGCAATTCTGGGCCAATGCCCCTTATTCCGCGCTGTTGGCGCGGTTGCACCACATCAACCGCCAAAGGGTGCGCAGCCATTTTCAAGCAGAGCTGCGCGCGCTTGTGCCCGGCGCGCAACGAGAAACCCTGCGGTTGGCACTGCAACATTATATGGATGGGATCTGGCTTCAGGCTGCGCAGAGCGATGCGCCGCTCTTGCCTGATGTCGTGCGCGCCGAAGCGCGCCGCGTGGCGCTCTTGCTGCTTGAAAGCGCGGCGCTTAGCTCATCATCAAAAGCGAGAGCGCAATCGCCCACATAACCACGCCGATCAGCGCATCCAGAATGCGCCAGGCCTTGGCTGAGGTAAAGAGTGGCCGCAACAGCCGTGCGCCATAGCCCAAGGCAAAGAAGAATGAAAAGCTGCCCAGCGCCGCGCCAATCGCAAAGCCAGCGGCAGAGGCATATTGCGCCGATAGCCCGCCCAGCAGCACCACGGTGTCCAGGTAGACATGCGGGTTGGCCCATGTGAGCAGCAGGCATGTGCCCAGCGCTGCGCCCACGGTCTGCGCGACGCGCCCCTCAGCAGCCAGCGCATCCCCGCCGCGGAAGGCGGATCTGAAGTTCATCGCGCCATAGACAAACAAGAATGCCGCCCCGCCCCATTTGGCCAATGTCACCACCATTGGAAAGGCGACAACCAGCGCCCCAAAGCCCGTGACGCCCGCAACAATCAGGATCAGATCAGAGAGCGCACAGGTCAGGACAACCGGCAGAACAAACTGCCCACGTAGCCCCTGCCGCAAGACAAAAGCGTTCTGCGCGCCGATCGCCATGATCAACGAAATACTCAGCAGATATCCTGCGATCAAAGACTGTAACATGGTGGCTCTCGCTGCTTTTGGCCTTGTGTAGCCAGCATGAATAGATTAATCAAATTAAAGTGACGCGCGCCACATAAGAGAAACTAATGAAATACGATTATCAGCATCTCGCGGCGCTGGCGTCGATCCTGCGTCATGGCAGCTTTGAAGCGGCAGCGGCGGATCTTTCTGTTACTCAATCCGCGATTTCCCAGCGCGTCAAGGCCCTCGAAGAGCGGGTCGGTACGCTTTTGATCACCCGTGGCAAACCCTGTGTCGGCACGGATGCCGGGCGGCGGTTGGCGGCCCATGCGGATCATATTGCCGCGCTGGACGCGCATCTGGCCCAGGACCTGGGAGAGCTGTCGCCCGCCCAGGGCGCGCGGTTGCGCATTGCGGTGAATGCCGACAGCTTGGCGACCTGGTTCATCAAGCCGCTCGCAGAGGTCGACGGCCATTTGTATGATCTGCACATTGATGATCAGGATTTCTCTGTCGAGCAGCTGCGCCGCGGCGAAGTGGCAGCAGCCGTGACCTCCCACGGCGATGCCATTGCAGGGTGCGATTCCCATTATCTCGGGCGGCTGCGGTATATCGCAACGGCAACGCCCGCCTTTATGGCGAAACATTTCCCAGGGGGGCCGATCCTCGATACTTTGGCCAGGGCGCCGATGCTGCGCTTTGATGAAAAGGATGCGCTGCAAACGCACTGGCTGCGCGCGCAGTTCGGCCAAGAGCTGCGGCCGCCGTTTCACAGCCTGTCCAGTTCGCAGGGTTTTGTGGATGGCTGCCTGCATGGGCTTGGGTGGGGTCTGAACCCCGAAGCACTGGTGCGCCCGCATCTGGACAGCGGCGCGCTGGTGCCGCTGTTGCCGGATGCGCCGCTGGAGACACCGCTGTATTGGCAGACCGCCCGTCTGATGCGACCGGCGCTCAAAAGGCTGACAAAAGCGATTTGCCAAACTGCGATCAAAACCCTGCCACAATAATGCCCGAGACACTTGTCAGGTTGCGCGGAATTACAACGCCTGCGCATCTGGGAGCATGTATGAGCGCGATTTCATTTGACGGGGTCGAACGCGGCCCTTCCTTTGGCTCGGCCCTATTTTTGACCGGGTTTGGCCTGCGGCTGCTTTGTGCTGGCGGCCTTGTATATCTGGGCACGCTCGCGCCTTTGGCGCTGCCGGTTCTGGCAGCGGCCTTGGCCACGGATCTGTTTGCCTTCTTTTGGCAACTGGTGCGGTTCAACGCGGCTTCGGTGGCCTATTTCAACAACACCGGCCGCTTCTGGCAGATCACAGCGGGCTATCTGCTGTTTCTCGTCATGGCCATTGCCATGCTGACGCAGTGGTGGCTGCTCTATGACAGTTCGGAACTGGCGCAGGCACGCAAGGCCGAGGCGGCCAATATGGCGTTGCACGGCGGGCCCAAGGTCGAGCGGTTCAAGATGACCCTGTCCAAAGACCGCAAGAGCCTGGAGTTCACGGGTGTGGTGTCACAGGGCACGCTTGACGATCTGGTGCCGATCTTCAATCGGGTTCCCGAGCTTGAAACACTGGTGCTGAACAGCGCGGGCGGTAACCTTTATGCGGCGCGCGAAATGGCGCAAGAGGTGATGGCGCGCGGGCTAAACACCCATGTTGAGCGGGAATGCGGTGCAAGTTGCACATTGGTGTTTGCCGCCGGGCGCGAGCGCACGATGAACGCGGGCGCGGAGCTTGGATTTCATCGCTATGGTCTTGATTTCCTACAACTTCTTGCGCATGTGAAAATCGAGGAAGAATTGCCCAAAGACCGGCAATATTTCCTGGGGCGCGGCATCAATTCCGACTTTATCGAACGCGCCTTTGATCTGGAGCGCGAGGCCCTCTGGGCCCCGGGCCGCCGGGCGCTGTTCAACGCGGGCGTCTTGACCCAGCCCTAAGCCAAACAAAAAGCCCACCGCAACGCGGTGGGCTTTCGCAATCAATGTGGCGGCGCTTAGAGCTGCGCCATGACCTCATCGCTGGCTTCAAAGTTGGTGGTGACGCGCTGCACGTCATCATCATCTTCCAGCGCATCCACCAACCGCATCAGCTTTTGCATGTCCTCAAGACCCAGCTCTGTGGTGGTGGTGGGTTTCCAGATCAGCTTGGTGCTTTCCGACTCGCCCAGGTCCGCCTCAAGCGCGTTGGACACATCGTTCAGATCCGTGTCTGCGCAATAGATGATATGGCCATCTTCGCTGCTGTCCACATCCTCTGCCCCGGCTTCAATCGCCGCCATCATGATGTCATCCGCATCGCCGGCATCAGCCGGGTAAACCACCTCGCCCTTGCGCTCAAACATAAAGCCAACCGAACCGGTTTCCCCGAGGTTGCCGCCGTTCTTGGAAAAGGTCGACCGCACGGTGGAGGCGGTGCGGTTTTTGTTGTCGGTCATGGTTTCCACGATCACCGCAACGCCGTTCGGCCCATAGCCTTCGTAGCGGATCTCATCGTAGTTTTCCGCGTCGCCACCGATGGCTTTTTTGATCGCGCGTTCGATCACGTCCTTGGGCACCGATTGGCCCTTGGCTTCTTTCACGGCCAGACGCAGGCGCGGGTTTTTGTCAGGATCAGGGTCGCCCATTTTCGCGGCAACGGTGATTTCCTTTGCCAGTTTCGAAAACAGCTTGGACCGCGCAGCGTCCTGACGCCCTTTGCGGTGCTGGATATTTGCCCATTTACTGTGGCCAGCCATCGTGTTTGCCCTACCGTTAATTCAAATTGGGCTTCGTATAGCCCAGAGACCACCCCGGCTGCAAGTTGCCCAAGAGAGGGCTTTTCCCCTTGTTTTGCGCGCGCCGCTCGGGTTGGCTGAGAAAAAACAGAAGAGCATGTCCATGACCCAAGACCAGATCATCCTTTTCGCCCTGTTTGGCGCTGTATTTGCACTGCTGCTTTGGGGTCGGTTTCGCTATGATCTGGTCGCCTTCAGCGCGCTTTTGGCCGGAGTTATTCTGGGCGTGGTGCCGGAAAAAGACGCTTTTTCCGGCTTTGGTCATCCCGCCACTTTGGTGGTGGCACTGGTCTTGGTGGTCTCCGCCGGGCTGGTCCGGTCGGGCGCGGTGTTTCTGATCACCCGCACCTTGGTGGACAGCAGCCGCAGTCTGGGCCTGCACATCAGCCTGATGGGCGGTGTTGGTGGGGTGCTGTCGGCCTTTATGAACAATGTGGCGGCGCTGGCGCTGCTGATGCCGGTGGATGTTCAGACGGCGCGCAAGGCGCAGCGCAGCCCGGGGCTGTCGCTGATGCCCTTGTCCTTTGCCACCATTCTGGGCGGCATGGCGACGCTGATTGGCACCCCGCCCAATATCATTATTGCCACCATCCGCGAAGATGCACTCGGCGCGCCCTTTAAGATGTTTGATTTCGCGCCCGTGGGCGGCATCACCGCAATTGCCGGCCTAACCTTTGTGGCCCTGGTGGGCTGGCGGTTGATCCCGGCGCGGGGTGATGCGGGCAGCGCGCTGAGCGATATCACCGAATATATGGCCGAACTCACGGTGCCCGAGGACAGCAAACATATCGGCAAGCGCCTGGCGGAATTCGAAGAAACCGCCGCCAAAACCGACGTCGCGATTCTGGGGCTGATCCGCGACAAAAAGCGCCGCTACGGCAATGCGCGCAATGTGGCCCTTGCGGCGCATGACACATTGATCCTTGAGGCGACGCCAGATGCGCTGGATGAATTCCGCGCCGCGCTGTCGCTGAATTTCTCAGACGAAAAGCGCGAAGAAAAACTGAAAGCCGCGGGCGACGGGCTGGATGTGATCGAAGTGGTCGTGCCCGTGACCGCGCGCATCGCCGGGCGCACGGCAGAACGTTTGGGGCTGACCTGGCGACAGAACGCTGTGCTGATGGGCATTTCCCGCCAAGGGCGCAGCATCACGCAGCACCTGCGCAAAACCGTGGTGAAACCCGGCGATATCCTACTGCTGCTGGTGCCCAAGGATCGCGGCGATGACATCACCGATTGGCTGGGCTGCCTGCCGCTGGCCGACCGCGGGCTTGCGGTGACCGCCGATGACAAAGTCTGGCTGGCCATTGGCATTTTCGCCGGGGCGGTCTTTGCCGCCGCGCTGGGTCTGATCTATCTGCCTGTGGCCTTGGGGCTTGTGGTCATGGCCTATGTGCTGACCAAAATCGTGCCGCTGTCAGAGCTTTACACCCATATCGAATGGCCGGTTGTTGTGCTGCTCGGCAGTATGATCCCGCTGGGCGCAGCGCTGGAGCGTGTGGGCGGCACAGAGTTGATCGCGGGCACATTGGTTGATCTGACCGCCGGGTTGCCCGCCTGGGCCATCCTGACCGTGCTGATGCTTGTGACCATGACGCTGAGCGATGTGCTGAACAATACCGCCACGACGATTGTGGCCGCGCCGGTCGGGATTCAGATGGCGCAATCTTTGGGGGTGTCGCCAGATCCGTTTCTGATGGCGGTGGCAATTGCGGCCAGCTCGGCGTTTCTGACCCCGATTGGGCACAAGAACAACACGCTGATCTTGGGGCCCGGTGGCTACCAGTTTAGCGATTACTGGCGCATGGGGCTGCCGCTGGAAATTCTGGTTGTGGCCGTCTCGATCCCTTCGATCCTGATCTTCTGGCCGCTGTGACCAAACGGTCACCAAAAAGGCGACGAGGCTGCTCCCCGTCGCCTTGGAAGTTTAGTTCAGGACAATCGAAATGCCTGCAAAAAGCCCTTCATCGCCGGTTGAGGCACCGGAGTATCCGACACGACCGGACACGCGGTCATTGACCTGATAGCTGGCTGTCACATCCCAGTAGGTATTGGCAAAGACGTCGCTTTTACCAAAGGAGGCCTTCACGCCAATCTCGTCCGTAAGGGAGGTGCCCAAAGTGACTTTGCGATCAAAGGTTTCCGCCTCTGGATCATATGCAAGATAGAGCTCACCCCAGGCCTTCTCGGTGATCGGGCTGCCCGCGATCACATAGGCTTCGCCGCAGCAATTGCCGGTGACGCCGTTAAACAAATAGCGGGCATAGCCAACATCGAGGTATTGGCCGCCTGCAAAGTCATGACGATAGCCAAGAGAGACATCGACCTCAGCGGAATCATTTGTGCCAAAATCGACATTGGTTGCGAAAATACCCAGATAGGCCCCGCCGTATCCAATCGACAGGTAGGGTTGAATCGCAGGGCCGTTGGAGGTCTGCGTGGTTCCTGCCACGAGGTTGTCGGTAACGATATCAACGCTTGCAAAGAACGACAGTTCTTCTGCGGTTGCTGCGATTGGCGCGGCCAGAAGGGCGGCTCCAAAGAGTGCGGCTTTCATTTCTTGTCTCCTCAACGCCAATTTCAGGCGTCCCTTTATTGATTTTAAGTGCGGCCTAGGGACCGCAAGACAACACATAAAGAGGCAATCGAAGAGATCAGATATCCAAGAAATTATGGGTTCATCAGCCAGAGGTGATCTGGATTAGGGCACAAGCGGCCAGATGAATGGGATAATCAGGCTGGCCAGCAGACCAATGCTGAGATTGAGCGGAATGCCCACACGCAGAAAGTCGCTGAAACGATAGCCGCCGGGGCCATAGACCAGCATATTGGTTTGATAGCCGATGGGCGTGGCGAAGCTGGCCGAGGCCGCCACCATCACCGCAACCACCAAGGGGCGCGCATCAATGCCCATGGCCTCAGCCAGGCCAACCGCAATCGGCGTGACCACAACTGCCACCGCGTTGTTTGAGACCATTTCGGTCAGAACCGACGTCAGAAGGTAGATCGCCCAGACCACCAGAAACGGCGGCAACATCCCAAGGTAGGGGGACAGCGCCTCGACAATCAGCCGCACCGCGCCCGAGCTTTCCAGCGCCACGCCAATGGCCAGCATCGCAAAAATCAGCGCCAAAAGCCGCCCGTCAACGGCGGCAAAGGCCTCGTCCGCGTCAATGCATCGGGTGATCAGCACCACGGCCACCGCGAGGATGGACAATAGGAATATCGGCGCAACGCCAAAGCCCGCCAGCGCCACAATCGCCACCAATGCCAGCAGCGCAATCGGGGCATGGCTGCGGCGGTATTCGCGCTCGCTCGGCTGGCTGACCGAGACCATATCCATATCACTGGCCAGACGCTGAATATCCGCAGGCGCGCCCTCAAGCAGCAGCGTGTCGCCAACGCGCACGATCAGATCATCGAGCTGCAGGCCAATGTTCTGGTTTTTGCGGTGCACCGCCAATGTGTACACACCATAGCGGCGGCGCAGGCGCATGCTGCCAAGCCGCCGGCCCACCATGCGGCAGCCCGGGGTGATCAGCACCTCGACGGTTTTGGTTTCGATGGCCGAAACCTGATCAACCGGCTTTAGCGACTTGTCGCGCTGCAGGCTCAAAAGCTCGGTCATCTTGGTGCGCAACACCACGCGGTCGCCCACCTGCAGCTTTACGTCTTTCAGGTTGCGGCGCAGCGACAGATCCCCGCGCACCACATCGACCAAACGCACCCCTTCGCGTTTGAAAAGCTGCACGCCCGTCACTTCGCGCCCAATCAGATTTGAGTCGGGCGGCACCACCGCTTCGGTAAAGAATTTCATCTGGCTGCGGTTGCCCAAAAGGCTGGCCATGCTGGCGCGATCCGGCAGCAGACGGGGGCCAATGAACCGCAGATAGAACATCCCCCAGGCCACGAGGATCACCCCCAGCGGCGTGACCTCAAAAATCGAAAAGGCCTCCAGCCCCTGCGCGCGCGCAACCCCATCCACCAGAAGGTTGGTTGAGGTGCCAATCAGCGTCAGCGTGCCGCCCAGAATCGCCGCGTAACTGAGCGGGATCAAAAGCTTGCTGGCCGAAACCCCCAAGGTGCCGCTGAGCTGGATAAAGACCGGGATCATCACCACCACCACCGGCGTATTGGACACGATGGCCGACGCGATGATCACAAAACCCATCAAAAGCGCAATCGCCAGTTTTGGGTTTGTCTGCGCCTTGCGATCGGCCAGATGGGTAAAGGCCGACAGCGCCCCAGTGCGCACCAGCGCCCCCATGACAATGAACATGGCGGCAATGGTCCAAGGCGCGGGGTTTGACAGCACATCCAGCGCCTGATCATAGGGCAAAACCCCCAACATCAGCAGCGCTGCCACCCCCGCGATGGCGACAACTTCCGTGGGAAAGGTTTCGCGCAGGAACAACAGGAACATCACCCCCACGGTGCAGAGGGTCAGGATGGCCTGCGTGGTCTGGGTGAACTGGAAATAGTCCATAGATCTGCCCTATGAAGTGCCTTGGTGCGGCGCTCAGCATCAACCATGGCGCGGCTGCGCGCAAGCGAGCTCTCTTTATTGGGGGGAAATTTCTCGCGCCGCGCGCCTCAGCTGGGGCCGGCCTGCGCCAGTCGCCCCCCCTGGCGCACCATTTCAATGCGCGTGGCCGCACCGCTGCGGTCATCCGTTTCGACATAGACCCCGGCCAGCGTTGCCTCCCCCGTCGCCGGGGTAAAGCGGGCCTTGGGCATGCCAGTGATAAAGCGGCGCATCGGCTCGGCCTTTTCCATGCCAATGACTGAATTGTAATCGCCGCACATGCCCGCATCGCTTTGAAAGGCCGTGCCGCCGGGCAGGATCTGCGTATCTGCCGTCGGCACATGGGTGTGGGTGCCCACCACAAGCGAGGCGCGCCCATCGCAGAAATGCCCCATGCCCATTTTCTCAGAGGTCGCTTCGCAATGCACATCCACAATGCTGGCCTGCACCATGCCGCCGCGCGGATGGGCGCGCAGCACCTTGTCGACCGCAGAGAACGGATCGCCGAAGGGGCGTTTCATAAAGACCTGCCCCAGTACCTGCACCACCAGCACCTTGCGACCACCGCGTGCCTCAAACACGCGAAAGCCCCGGCCCGGCACATCACCTTGCGCATAGTTCATCGGGCGAATAATGCGGCTGTCACTCTGGATATGCTGCAGCATGTCTTTCTGATCAAACGCATGATCGCCCAGCGTGACGCAATCTGCGCCCGCATCAAACATCAGTTTGGCGTGATCGGCGCTCAGCCCCATGCCATTGCTGGCGTTTTCCGCATTGACCACGATGAAATCAAGCGCCCAGTCCTTGCGCAGGCGCGGCAAGTGCTCTGCGATGGCAGCGCGCCCCGCGCGCCCCATGACATCTCCGAGAAACAGAATTTTCATAGGCATGTGGCCTACGCCAGCACGCGCGGCGGAACAAGGCCCATGTCACACCCTGCGACGGTTTTCCGCCCTAGGCGCGCGAAAAGCTGCGAATACCCGCCTCGGTCACGATCATGTCCAGCGGCTCATCGGTTGGCTCCAGCGGCAAGGCCTCTGCCTCTTGAGCGGCAAAGGCAAAACCAATGGCCAAGGTCGCGCGTTTGGCCCGCAGCTGCGCCAATGTGCGGTCATAGAAGCCGCCGCCATAGCCAAGGCGCCCGCCGCGCGCATCAAAGGCCACCAAGGGCACGATCACAATTTCCGGTTCAAAGAAATCGTCGACCTCCGGCACCGCCGCTCCAAATGCCCCGTCGCGCAGCGCGCCATCCGGCTGCCAGCGCGAGAATTTCAGGGGCCGATCCGCCCCAGTAATCACCGGAACGCCCACCGGGCCATGCGCTGTCGCTTCGGCCATGGCGGCCAGCGGGCTGATTTCGGTCTGAATCGGCATGTAGCCCGCCAAGGGCACACCGCGATAGCCGGCCAGCACTTCGGAAAGATACCCCGCCTGCCCCGGCAGCTTGCTGGCAAAGGCCGCCTTGCGGCGCGCAAAGGCAGCGCGCCGTGCGGCGGTTTTGGCGGCGGTCAGATCATCCATCCCCGGCCCCTTTACAGCAGCAATGCGCTGGCCAGCGCCAGAAAGGCAAAGAAGCCCACCACATCGGTGACGGTGGTCACAAACGCACCCGAGGCGAGCGCCGGGTCAATGCCGAATTTCTCAAGCAGCACCGGAATGCCGGTGCCCGCGAGGCCCGCCACCACAAGGTTGATCACCATCGCAACGCCGATCACCGCCCCCAGCATCGGCGAGCCAAACCAGATAATGCCGATAATGCCCATCACCACCGCAAACAGCACCCCATTGACCAGCCCCACAAGGCTTTCGCGGCGAATAACCCGCCAGACGTTGGCACTGGTCAAGTCGCGGGTGGCCAATGCACGCACCGCAACCGTCAGCGACTGCGTCCCCGCATTGCCCCCCATCGAGGCCACGATTGGCATCAGAACTGCCAGCGCCACGATCTGCGCAATCGTTGCCTCAAACTGCGCAATCACCAGCGAGGCAAGGATCGCCGTCACCAGATTGACCGCGAGCCACGGCAGACGCTGTTTGGTGGTTTCCATCACCTTGTCCGACAGGGAGCTTTCTTCGCCCACACCCGCCAGACGCAGGATGTCCTCTTCGTGTTCCTCATCCAGCACCGACATCGCGTCATCAATGGTGATAACGCCAACAAGTCGTTCGTTTTCATCGACAACCGGGGCCGAAATCAGGTGGTATTGGTTAAACGCATAGGCCACGTCGCCCTCATCCTGCGTCACCGGAATGGTGCGGAACATCTCTTCGGCCAGCGCTGTCAGCGGCGTATCGCGCGGCGCGCCCATAATCTTGCCCAGGGTGACATTGGCCACCGGGCGCAGGCGTGGATCGACCAGGATCACGTGGTAAAACTGTTCCGGTAGTTCATCGGCACCGCGCATATAGTCGATGGCATCGCCCACAGTCCAATGCTCCGGGGCCATCACGGTTTCGCGCTGCATCAAGCGGCCTGCGGAAAACTCCGGGTAGCTCAGCGCCTTTTCGACCGCGACCCGATCCGCATCTTCCAGCGCCTCAAGGATGGCTTCCTGCTGCGGTTCATCCAGATCCTCGACCAGATCAACCACATCGTCGGAGTCAAGCTCGCGCACCGCATCCGCCAGCACTTCGGGCGTCAGGTCGGCAATGACCTCTTCGCGGATGCTGTCATCCAGTTCGGACAGGATTTCGCCGTCAAATTCCTGACCATAAAGCATGATCAACGCGCGCCGCTCCGGCCCGTTCACCTGCTCAAGAAGGTCGGCGATATCCGCTGCGTGCAGCGGCTCCATCAACGCGACAAGCTGGGCGCGATTGCCGGTATCGACCGCCTCCAGAACCGCAGCGCGCAGTTTGGGGTCAAGGGCGTAGGCGTCTTCTTCGTCCAGCTCGGCCTCGGCGATTACCTGATCACTCTGTTCGGTCACGATTTCACCTCCCGAGGGCCGTACTGCGTTGCAGCGAACATAGGGGAGGAGCCGGTCGAAACTCAATGGTATAGCCGCGATTTACTCGGGATTTTCTGCGGGGTAGTCTCAGGTTGATTTAGGAGCGCGCATTATGACATCGCCAGAGGGCACATTACTACTTGGCCAGACCCTTGCATTCACGGATGACCCTTTTGTTGTTCCTGTCGACGCCGCAGTACAGCATGCCCGGCGCGGCGCCGTGCTGATGCAAGCGGGCAAAATTGCCGCGGTTGGCGAGGCAGACAAAATGCGGGCGCTGCACCCAAAGGCCCAGGTCGTCGACTATGGCGATGGCGTGATCATGGCCGGGTTTGTGGATGCCCATGCGCATTATCCGCAGACGGCGATGATTGCCAGTTGGGGCAAGCGGCTGATCGACTGGCTGAACACCTATACTTTTCCGGAAGAAATGCGCTTTGATGATCCCGCCTATGCGAGCGAAATCGCCAATCGCTATCTGGATCTGACCTCCAGCCATGGCACCACAACTGTGGCCAGCTATTGCACCAGCCATCCGCAATCGGCCGACGCCTTTTTTGAGGCCGCCAAGGCGCGCGGGCAACGGGTGGTCGCGGGCAAAACCTGCATGGATCAGAACGCCCCGGCAGCGCTGCTGGACACGGCGCAATCGGCCTATGACGACAGCAAAGCGCTGCTGCAGAAATGGCATGGCAAAGGGCGCCTTGGCTATGCGATCACGCCGCGGTTTTCGCCGACCTCAACACCGGATCAGCTGGCTGCGATGGGCGCGCTGTGGCAGGAAAACCCAGATTGCCTGATGCAGACCCATCTGTCCGAGCAGACCGATGAAATTGAATGGGTCAAAGCGCTTTATCCCAGCGCGCGCGACTATTTGGACACCTATGAAATGCATGGGCTGCTCGGGGAACGCGGGCTTTATGGCCACGCGATCCACCTGACCGACCGCGAACGGGCGCGCCTGCGCGAAACCGGCGCGGGTCTGGTGCATTGCCCCACCTCCAACACCTTTATCGGGTCCGGCATCTTTGACATGATGGGGCTCGTGCAGGATGGGCAGCGCGTGGGTCTGGCCACCGATACCGGCGGCGGATCTTCGTTTTCGATGCTGCGCACGATGGCCGCAGCCTATGAGCTGGGCCAATTGCGCGGCACACCGCTGCACGCGGCGCAGTTGATTTGGCTGTCCACGGTGGGCAGCGCCCGTGTGTTGCATCTGGATAACAAGATCGGCAACCTGACCGCCGGCCAAGAGGCGGACGTGATTGTGCTCGACCTGGCCTCCACCCCCGCCATTGCGCAGCGTGAGGCCGAAGCCGAAACCCTCTGGGAGGCGCTGTTCCCCACGTTGATGATGGGGGACGACCGGGCGATTGCGTCTGTTTGGATCAATGGGGCGCAGGTCAGATAGCCCTGCGCTCAGCAGCGGCGCCCCAGCACCATCACCCAGATATTGCCCGCCCCCCGGGTCACGCCAATTTCAGTCACGCTGTAATCCAGCAGGTTAGCCCGGTGCCCGGGTGAGCTGATCCAGCCGCGCGTCACCGCGCGCGGGCTGCGATGGCCCTGGGCGATGTTCTCGGCGATCACGCAGAACTGATAGCCCCGGCGCAGGGCGCGATCCCCCACGTCCGAGCCGTCAGACCCCTGATGGGAAAAGAACCGATAGCGGCGCATATCTTCGCCATGTGCATAGGCCACATGTTCCAGAACGGTTGAAATTTGTAGCGGCGGCAGCCCGTGTTTGGCGCGATAGTCATTTGTCAGTGTCGCAACCTCGCGCACTGGCCCGGCCTCTGCCGTCTGACTCATCATCAGCGCTGCCATCGCGGAAAGGATCAGCATCCTTACACGCATGTCACTTACTCCAGCAACGCCCCCACAAGCGCAGATTGCCGTGAAAGTGCTAACGGAAGGTTAATTGTGGTGAGCTGATGATCACGCACGACGGTGCGCCCTTCGACCAGCAGATCGCGCACCCGCTGCGGCCCGGCCAGCAGCAGCGCCGCCGCATCCCAGCTGCCGGCGCTCTCAAGGCCGCCGGTGTGCCAAATCGCGATATCAGCGCGCTTGCCCACGGCAATCTGCCCGCAGTCCGCGCGACCCAGCACGTCGGCCCCGCCGCGTGTGGCCAGGCGCAGCGCCTCATGCGCCTTCAGCGCCTCTACGCCAAATGCCACCCGCTGCAACAGCAAGGCCTGCCGCGCTTCGCTGATCAGATTCGACATGTCATTGCTGGCCGACCCATCAACGCCAAGCCCCACCGGCACCCCCGCGCGGCGCATGTCGGCAATAGGCGCGATGCCCGAGCCGAGCCGGCAATTCGAGCACGGACAATGCGCAACCCCGGTGCGCGTTTTTGCAAATAAATCAATCTCCTGCGTGTCAAGCTTCACGCAATGCGCATGCCAGACATCGGGGCCTGTCCAGCCTAAATCTTCGGCATATTGCCCCGGACGGCAGCCAAATTTTTCCAAGGAATACGCGATGTCCTGATCGTTCTCTGCCAGGTGGGTGTGCAGCATCACGCCTTTGTCACGCGCCAAAAGCGCGGCGTCGCGCATCAATTCGCGGCTGACGGAAAACGGCGAACACGGCGCAATCCCCACACGCAGCATCGCCCCCTCGCTGGCGTCGTGATGGCGGTCAATCAGGCGGATGCAATCCTCCAGAATGGCCTCTTCGCGCTCCACCAGTTGATCGGGCGGCAGGCCCCCTGCGCTTTCCCCAATGCTCATCGCGCCGCGGGTCGGATGAAACCGCAGCCCAATCTCTTGGGCGGCCTCGATCGTATCGTCCAGCCGCGCGCCGTTTGGAAACAGATAGAGGTGATCTGAGGTCAGTGAGCAGCCAGAGAGCGCCAGCTCGGCAAGGCCGATTTGGGCCGAAACAAACATCTCTTCGGGTCCAAAGCGTGCCCAGATGGGGTAAAGCACCTTCAGCCAGTCAAAGAGCGGCGCATCCTGCGCGGCGGGTACGGCGCGGGTCAGGGTCTGAAAGAGGTGGTGATGCGTGTTCACCAGCCCCGGCGTGATAACGCAGCCTTGGGCGTTTATCACCTCGCCGCCCGAACGAAGCCCCTGCCCGATCTCAACAATCTGGCCAGAACTGACGCGAATATCGCAGCCGCTTAAGCGGCGATCCTGATCATCCATCGTCAGGATGACATCAGCGTTTTTGATCAGGATTTCAGATGTGTTTTCAGGTTTTTGCACAGCACGCTCCACAGACCCGTTTCGGTGTGGCGTGGCACGGACGATGACAGAAAACGGGCAAAGGACTCATCGTGCAGGCACGTTAGCCAAAGCGCGGCCTCACCTGCAACCCAGAGTTTAGCTTTCGGCGCAATTTTTCGTCAGCACGGCCAAGGCGGCCGCGTGAATTTCGGCATTGGCGGCGGCGATCACGCGGCCACCCTGATGGGCCGGGCCGCCGTTCCAATCTGTGACGATGCCGCCCGCCGCCTCGATCACGCCAATCGGCCCCTGAATGTCATAGGGCTGCAGCCCCGCCTCGATCACCAAATCAATCTGCCCCGCCGCCAGCAGCGCGTAGGCGTAGCAATCCATGCCAAAGCGCGTCAGCTTGACGGCCTCAGACACTGCATCAAACGCGGCGCGCTCTGCCGGGGTGCCCACTTCGGGGAAGGTGGTAGAGAGCGTCGCGTCTACAAGCGGGCCGGCCGGTTTGGTGGCAAGCGCGCGCGCGCCCATCGGGCCACGCATTTCTGCAGTGCCAAAGCCGCCGACAAAGCGCTCGCCAATATAAGGCTGGTCGATCATCCCCATAAGGGGCCCATTGGCATCTGACAAAGCAATCAACACGCCCCACGTCGGCGTGCCGGAAATAAAAGCGCGGGTGCCATCGATCGGGTCGAGCACCCAGGTCAGCCCAGAGGATCCGGCGCTGTGGCCGTATTCTTCGCCCAAAATGCCATCCTGCGGGCGTTTGGCGTCAAGCACGGCGCGCATCGCGCGTTCTGCGGCGCGGTCCGCTTCGGTCACGGGATCAAACCCGCCCTCTTCCTTATTGTCCGCCCCCAGACCGGCCTGCCGAAAAAACGGCAAAATGGCCGCACGCGCAGCGTCGGCCATTTCATGAGCAAGAGCCAGAAGCTCTGTTTGTTCTGATGTACTTACCGTCATATCCGCCCCCGGTCCTGCTGCAGCAGCGCTACAGCAGCAGGGGCGAAAACTCAAGCGACGTTGCTGAGAACGCGCGCCAGATCAAACAGGCGACGGCGCTGATTTTCCGGGATGGCATAATAAGAGCGCACCAAATCAAGCGCTTCTTTATCGCTCATCAGATCAGCAGGTACCGAAGAGCCAGACTGTTTGGCGTCGCTGGTCTCGCCAATCCCTTCAAAGAAGAAACTGACAGGCACATCCAACGCTTCGGCGATATCCCAAAGGCGGGAGGCGCTGACACGGTTGGCACCGGTTTCATATTTCTGGATCTGCTGGAATTTGATGCCGACTTGCTCCGCCAGCTGCTGCTGGGTTTTACCGACAAGCCACCGACGGTGACGAATTCGCTTACCGACATGCACATCAACAGGGTGCGTCATTGGGTAACTCCTTAGTTTACTAATGACCAAACAGGCAAAAACGGCGCCTTGCTCGGGCGTCTCGCCAGCTCCCATACTGACAAATACGACTTGTTAAGACAGCTGCGCATCCCTACAGCAGCAACTTATATTAGCATTTCATTCAAATTGATCAAGTTATTTGAGAATAGATTTCAACAAAAGTAACCCTAGGTTGCTGAATATTGCGAGCAATATGACGCGCCGTTTTCATTTCTTTCCGGCGCGTCTTTGGCGTATCACTTGGGCGGAAATTCACAGGTCTCGGGGGCCCCATGCGCGCGTATCAGATCAGTTCATTTGACACACCGGCACAGGTGGTTGACCTGCCGGTGCCCAGCCCAAAACGCGGTGAAATCCAGCTCAAGATCCGCGCCTGTGGGTTGAACTTCGCGGATTTGCTGATGCAGAAAGGCACCTACCAGGACACGCCCGATTTGCCCTTTGTGGGCGGTATGGAGGTGGCGGGCGTGGTGTCTGCGCTTGGCCCTGAGACTGATGGTCCCGAAATTGGCAGTCGCGTGGCGGTTTTTGGTGGTCAGGGCGGTCTGGCGGACTATGGCTGCTTTCCCGCAGAGCGGGCAATTTCTTTACCGGAATCAATGCCTTTCGAAGATGCGGCCGCCTTTCTGATCGCCTATGGCACCAGCCATGTGGCGCTGGATTATCGCGCGCGGCTGCAACCGGGTGAAACGCTTCTGGTGCTTGGCGCTGCCGGGGGTGTGGGGCTGACGGCGGTTGAGATTGGCAAACTGATGGGCGCGCGGGTCATCGCCTGCGCGCGCGGACAAGACAAACTGGATGTGGCCGCCCGCGCGGGCGCGGACCATCTGATTGATGCACAGACCGACGATCTGCGCGGCGCGATCAAAGCGCTCGGTGGGGCGGATGTTGTTTACGACCCGGTTGGGGGTGAGCAGTGGAAAGCCGCCTTCCGGGCGGCGAACCCGGACGCGCGATTGCTGCCGATTGGCTTTGCCAGCGGCGAGGTTCCGAAAATTCCCGCCAATCACATGCTGGTGAAAAACCTGAGTGTTCTGGGTGTCTATTGGGGCGGATATTTGCAGTTCAAACCGCGAATCATCACCGACAGCCTGACCCAGCTGTTCAGTTGGTACAGCGAGGGGCGGCTGAAACCGCATGTCAGCCATGTGCTGCCGCTCGAAGAGGCCGCAAAGGGGCTTGACCTGCTGCGGCGGCGCGCCTCAACCGGCAAGGTTGTGATCAAAATCTAACCCCGGGATCTCGCCCCAACCCCTCAGCTGATCGACGCAAGGCGCGGTGCCTCAGCGCGTCTGTCCAGCCTGTCATGTCGGGGCATCAAGGTGCAGAAGGCTTGGCGCAGCATGTCAGCCATGGCGCTGCGCGCCTCGCTGGTATCGCGCTCTGCGCCATACATATTGATGTGTTGAAAGCCCAGATCGGGCAGCGCACCATTGTGCTGCACCACTTCCAAATGCGGCGGCTCGGTCCCCTCAAGCATCGACATAACCGCCAGATCCGCGCTGACCGTCGCCTCCACCGCGCGATCTGACGAACTGTCCAGCGCAGGCTCCCATTCGATCCCGACCTGATCCAACGCCGCCAGTGTACCCGGACGAAAGAGGCAATTCTGACAAGAGGCAAAGCGCAGCGGGCGCCGCCGCCATGAGGCTCCGCCAATGGCCCCGACCCAGACAAGCGGCGTTTCGCACAGCACCTCGGACTCGGCGGTGGGCGAAGCTTCGGTTGTCAGAATGATATCAAACTCTCCGCGCGAAAATTCGTCTTTCAAGGCGCTGGTAAAGCTGAAGTTCAGGCTGACTTTGACGCGCGGAAAGGCGCGGCTGAACTGTTGCAGCACATGCGGGATGGCCGGATAGACAATATCATGCGGCACGCCCAGACGCAGGCGGCCCTCAAAATCATCATGTGTGAGGCGGCGCACCACTTCGTCGTTTAGGGACACCATGCGCCGCGCATAGCCCAAGAGCTGCTCGCCCTCCGCGGTCAGGGCGACGGTGCGCCCGCTGCGATCCAGCAGGTTGACGCCCAGCATCTCTTCGAGCCGCTTCAACTGCATTGAGACGGCAGATTGCGTGAGGTTGAGAAAACCCGCCGCTTTCGTGACCCCGCCAAGATCCGCCACCGTCATGAAACTGCGCAGGGTGGTTACGTCCAAATTTCTCATCATCACAATCCTTGATGCAAGGCCGTACAAACATTCGTTTTCAAAATCTGACACACCCAAGCATATTCATCAAGAGTTTTGATGAACTCGCCACAATGCATCACTTATTGAGAAAGGAAAGGACCATGACTCTTATTCAAGCCTTCGGTCGCATCACCGGCCTCTCTGCAGGCCAGCGGACATCCGTGGCGGACATCATCGCGCTGATGCGCCAGCGCAATGATCTGCGCAAACTGACGCCGTCGCAATTGCACGATATCGGCCTGACGGAGGCTGATGTCACCAAAGAGCTGCAACGCTCTGTCTTTGATGTGCCAAACTATTGGCATCGCTAAGAAAGGAACACCGGCGCATTTTTACCGAAAATAGCGCCGGAACTCCTTGAAAAGCCACTGTCTCTGCCCGATATTCTGTTAGGACGGCTGCCGGGTATCCCTGGCGGCCGAATGAGCAAATTTCGGAGGCTTTGATGGCTCAATTTGATACAATTCGTGGCGTCGCAGGGGCCCGCTCAGCGGAGATCGATGCAGGGCTGCGCGCGCATATGAACAAGGTCTACGGCACCATGTCCGTGGGGATGTTCATCACCTTTTTGGCGGCATGGGCCATTTCCGGTCTGGCGGTAACGGCCGACCCATCGCAGGCGGTGGCGCAGATTGGCGCGGATAAATACCTGACGTCCTTTGGCGCGGCGATCTACACCTCGCCGTTGAAATGGGTGATCATGTTTGCACCTCTGGCCTTTGTGTTCTTCGGCTTTGGCGCAGCGATGAATCGGCTGAGTGCCGCAGGTGTTCAAACCGTGTTCTATGCCTTCGCGGCCCTCATGGGCCTGTCGATCAGCTGGATCTTCCTGCAGTTCACCGGCTATTCGATCATTCAGGTTTTCCTGATCACATCGATTGCCTTTGCGGGCCTGTCGCTCTGGGGTTACACCACCAAAAAGGACATCTCTGGCTGGGGCTCTTTCCTGATCATGGGTGTGATCGGCCTGATCGTGGCCTCGATCGTCAACATCTTCCTCGCCTCTTCCGCCATCGCCTTTGCGGTATCGGTACTGGGTGTGTTGATCTTTGCTGGCCTCACCGCCTATGACACGCAGAACATCAAGAACACCTATCTGATGCATGCGCACAGCGGTGACACCGAGTGGCTGGGCAAAGCTGCCATCATGGGCGCGCTGAACCTCTATCTGGACTTCATCAACATGTTCATGATGCTGCTGCAGCTGCTGGGCAATCGCGAATAAGCGCGACTCACCCACCTTTACAGATCGAAAACCGGCCCCTTCGGGCCGGTTTTTTTTGGGGGTCAATTTCCCGCTTTGCAAATAAGTTGAAGCACTTAGGTGTGGGGCGACAGATTATAGGTTTTATGTTAAGTTTAACCCTTCTTTAACTCGGGAGGACGGTATGAAGAAATTTCTCACCACAACCAGCATCATCCTAGCGCTTGCAGCGTCCGGTGCCCATGCGGGCATTGGCAACGGTAATGGCGTGGACAATGGCAATAAGAACGGATGGGAAGATTCTGGCGGCGGATACCAGGGCAATGTGCCCAAAGGGTTGAATGTCAGCGGTGACAATGGCCGCGTCGACAATGGTGGCGGCAATGGCGGTGAAAACCTTGAGGGCAACACCCCCAACAAGAATGGCGAAGATGGCCGCGGGGATGACGACCCGAATTGATCTGATGCCCACATGACAGTCATGGCCGGCCCCTTTTGGGCCGGCTTATTTATGCGCGCGGGCCGGGCGTTTGAAGAAAGGTCTTCACAAAGTGCAGCGGGATTGGCACAACATGGGCAACGAAAGGATTGCCCATGCTGACCAGTCGATTTGCCTTGGCCGCCGCGCTTGGTACCACCGCAGCCACCGCGCAGGCGGAGACCTCCGGGACCACCACCGACGCCTGGACCCTGCTTGAGCAAATCAAGGTCACAGAGATCATTACCGAAACTTCCTATGAGGTGAAGAAATCCTATCCGGGTGATCTGCAAGAACTTGGCCGCGATATCGAAATTTCCGGCTACGCGGTGCCGATGTACCCCGGGTCCGAGATCACCGAGCTGCTGCTGGTGTCGGACATGGGGCTTTGCCCCCTCTGCGGGAATTCCGAGCACGGGGCCAATCTGCAGATCGTACTGGCCGAGCCCATCACGCAGCTGGATGAAACCAAACGCATCGTGCTGCGCGGGGATCTGGCCCCGGTGCTGGACCCGGAAACCTGGCAGGCCGCGATCATGCGCAACGCAAAGATCATTCTGCAGTAACCGGCGCGAAACACAGCATCATGTCAACCGCCGGGAAAAACAGCCCCGGCTCCAGCGTCAGCTCAATCTCGCCGCGCGGCTCAAAGCCCAGCGCCGCGTAAAACGGCACCGCGGTGAGCGTACTCATGCAGCGCAGCCCGCGCATGCCCTGTGTCTGGGCCGAGACCAAGGCATGACGCGCAATCGCCCCGCCAATCCCGCGGCGCAGGGCACTTGGGTCCACCGCCACATGACGCATATGCCCCTCACCCGCACAACTCAGCCCGCGCGTGGGGCTCATGTCGGTCCAGCCCCCTGCCCCAAGAATGCGACCATCAGAGCCCTCGGCGACAAAATAGGTGCCACAGCCCAAGAGCTCGGGTCGCGCCTGCGCGATGCGCGGCAAGGCTTTGGCCAGAATGCGCGGGTGATAGTCAGGTTTCAGCAAGTCGCCATAACTGCGGCGCATCATCGCTGAAATGGCATCAGCATCCTGAAGGCTGGCGGGGCGGATCGTAAATTCAATGGGCATGGTCCCTGTCCTGAAGAAGTGGTCAGTCTTCAGCGCGACCCGGGTTTTCACCTGCCAGAAAAGCAAAAAGCCGCGCTGATCTTGCGCGGCTTTTGCATCAGTCTCTGAAAGCGATCTTACTTGATCTTGCCTTCTTTGTACTCAACATGCTTGCGCGCAACCGGGTCGTATTTGCGGACGACCATTTTTTCGGTCATGGTGCGTGCGTTCTTTTTGGTCACGTAAAAGTGGCCAGTGCCCTCAGTCGAGTTCAGGCGGATCTTGATTGTGGTCGGCTTCGCCATCGTTCTTCTCCTGCGCCGGGCAGCAGCGCCCGTGAAATCTGTATTGAAGTGGCCTTTTACTCGTGCCACCGGCCAAGTCAATGGTCCAGACCGAGAATTCTTGGGGTTTTGCAGATTTTTCTTTGGCTCAGGCAAGCGCGTTCTACATTGGCGCGCGCATTCGGGTTGGATAACACACAGGGGGCCTATAAGCCGGATTCTGTCCAAGGGGTTGCCCCCTCTGGATGACCATTCATCTAAAGCGCCTGTTACCAAGCGCCCTCTAGCTGCCAACCCGAACCGCCGGGCCAAGATCTCCCTGCCTTGCGGCGTGCGGTTCCTATTCGGCATTGCTCCCGGTGGGGCTTGCCCTGCCAGATCTGTTGCCAGATCCGCGGTGGTCTCTTACACCGCCGTTTCACCCTTACCCCATTCAAAAGCAGCGCTTTTAATCAAGGCGGTCTGTTCTCTGTGGCGCTTTCCCTTGGGTTCCCCCAGCCGGGCGTTACCCGGCACCGTTACCTTGTGGAGTCCGGACTTTCCTCGAGGTTGCCCCCGCGGCCATCCAGCCCCCTGTGCGTGAGGGCGTGATAGGCGCTTGCGCGCGGGTCGTCAACGGGGCGCAGAGTGGCACCGGCGGGATTTGAGTATTTGGAAAAAGGTGAAGCTACGAAGCGCTTTGATCGGCCAGCTGCGCCATCAGCCGGGCGTCTTCGGCATCTTCGGGGCCGCTGGCCCAGGGACGAAAGCGGCTGCGAAAGGCGGCAAGGCAGGCCGAGGCGGCATCGGTGCCGGGGCCAAAATCCGCGGCCACCGGATAGCCAAAGCGCGCGGCGCTCTCAGACCAGCAAGGCGGGTCGGTTTCTAGCGGGATATCGCCGGGCCAAAGCGCCAGCCCCTGCCGCGCCAGCCGCTGCCAATCAAAGCGGCGACCCGGATCAATTTTGCGCGTGGGGGCCAGGTCGGAATGGGCAATGACTCCCGCCGCCGGAATGTCCCAACGCTGCATGATCTGTGGCAAGAGCCATTCCAGCGCTGTCATCAGCGGCGCGGCAAAAGGGCAATCGCCGCTATTGTCGAGCTCAATGCCGATGGAATGCGAGTTCACATCGGTGATCGCGCCCCATTGCCCGGCCCCGGCGTGCCAGGCGCGCTGGGTTTCATCAACCAGCTGCCAGATGTCGCCATGGTGCCCGATCAGGTAATGGGCGGAGACTTCGTTTTCCGGGGTGCACAGCGTTTTAAGCGCCGCTTTGGCGCTGTGCATCGCGGTGTAGTGCAGCACAATCAGCGCCGGGCGCGCGCCGTCGCGGCGCGGCCCGAAATTGGGCGAAGGATGGGGGATGATCTTGGGCGCGGGCCGCGCCATCAGCCGCCCCGCGCGCGGCGGAAGGGCCGCGGATCCCAGGCGCAGGCATAGCCATCGCCATCCGGGTCCAGCCCCTGGCGGTCCTTTTCAGGCCCGCCCCGGCTGAGGAAATCAATCTGCGCCTGATCTGGCGACGGATAGGCGCGGCAGTTGCGTTCAAATCGCGCCTGCGCGTTGATCCCAAAGCGTTGATAGATGCGATTGCCCAATGGGTTGTCGGTCTGCAGCGCATATTCGACAATATTGGGCCCGCTGTTTTCGCGCTGCGGCAGGTCGGTGGGGGCAATCACCTGATACTGGCCCGCGATGGCCGCGCGGCGGCGCGCATCTTCTTCGATGGAGCGGCGATCGCCCACTGCTTCAAAATCGTTTTCATCCGACAGGCCAGCGTTTTCCAGCTGCAGGGGCTGCGGATTAGAGGGGCTGGCCTCGACCACGACACGGCCGTTCTGCACATTGGTGCTGGGGCTGACCGCGCTGGTCGATCCGGGCCGGGTGGCTTCCAGCGTCGCCAGCGTTTCTTCGGACACGGTCTGCGCCGGGGGCACGGCCGGGGTGAAGGGCGCGGGCACCGCCGCGGCACGCGGGCTGAGGTTGGCGTTGTCAAAGCCAACGCCCGCCGCCGAATCCGGGATTGGCGGGTCGCAGGCCGCCAGGGCCAGAAGGGCCACGCTGCTCAAGATCAACCGCATTGCATTGCCTCGCACTTGTTATCGTTGCGCCGGGTTTACCACCAATGGCCCGGCTTCGCCACGAATCCTGCTGCGTTTTCCAGCGCATAGGCGGTATTCAGCAGATCGCCCTCTTCCCAGGGGCGGCCAATCAGCTGCAGGCCCAAAGGCAGGCCCTGATCGCTCAGCCCCGTGGGCACGGAAATGCCCGGCAGGCCCGCGAGGTTGACGGTGACGGTAAAGACGTCATTGAGGTACATTTTGACCGGATCCGCGTCGTTCATTTCACCCAGCCCAAAGGCCGCAGAGGGCGTTGCCGGGGTCAGGATTGCATCGACACCGGCGGCAAAGACATCGTCAAAGTCTTTCTTGATCAGCGCGCGCACGCGGCGGGCGCGGTTGTAATAGGCGTCATAAAAGCCCGCAGACAACACATAGGTGCCGATCATCACACGGTTCTGCACCTCATGGCCAAAGCCTTCGGCGCGGGTTTTTTCATACATCTCGGTGATGCCATCCCCGGCGGCCAGGCTAGCGCGGTGGCCATAGCGCACGCCGTCATAACGCGCGAGGTTTGATGAGGCTTCGGCTGGCGCAATCACGTAATAGGCCGGCAGCGCGTATTTGGTATGCGGCAGGCTGATATCGACGATCTCAGCGCCGGCGTCTTTCAGCATGGCTGCGCCGTCATCCCAAAGCTTGGCGATTTCAGCAGGCATGCCGTCCATACGGTATTCTTTTGGAATGCCGATTTTCTTGCCGCGGATGTCGCCGGTCAACATGGCTTCGAAATTTGGCACCGCCAGATCTGCCGAGGTGCTGTCTTTGGGGTCATGACCTGCCATGGCTTCCAGCATGATGGCCGCATCGCGCACCGATTTGGTCATTGGCCCGGCCTGATCCAGCGAGGAGGCAAAGGCCACCACGCCCCAGCGCGAGCAGCGCCCATAGGTCGGCTTGATGCCCACGGTGCCGGTGAAGGCCGCAGGCTGGCGGATCGAGCCGCCGGTATCCGTGCCGGTGGCCGCAAGGCAGATGTCGGCCGCAACCGCCGAGGCCGACCCGCCAGACGAGCCGCCGGGTGTCAGCTGCGCGTCGTCATTGCCGCGACGCCACGGGTTCACCGCGTTGCCATAACAGGATGTTTCGTTAGAGCTGCCCATGGCGAATTCATCCATGTTCAGCTTGCCCAGCATGACAGAGCCAGCATCAAACAGGTTCTGCGTCACGGTGGATTCATACTCTGGAATGAACCCTTCCAAGATGCGGCTGGCGGCTTGGCTGGGCACGCCTTTGGTGCAGAAAAGATCCTTGATGCCAATCGGCAGACCGCACATGGCCGGGGCATCGCCCGCCGCAAGCCGCGCATCCGCGGCCTTGGCTTGCGCAAGCGCCGCCTCGGGCGTGTTGTGCACAAAGGCGTTCAGCGCCTCTGCTTTGTCAATGGCGGCCAGGCAGGCCTCGGTCAGTTCAACAGAGGTGACGTCACCGGCGCGCAGTTTGTCGCGTGCGTCGGCCAGGGTGAGTGTGTTCAGATCGCTCATTATTCTACCACCTTCGGAACCGCAAAAAAGCCTTCGCGCGCATCGGGCGCATTGGACAGAACCTTGTCTTGCTGGTCGCCATCCGTGACCACATCGACACGGCGCTTAAGTTTCTGCGGCGTGACCGATGTCATCGGCTCCACCCCGTCCACATCGACTTCGTTCAACTGCTCGATAAAGCCAAGGATCGTGTTGAATTCCTCTGCCAGGGCGGGCAGCGCGTCATCCTCGACCTTGATGCGCGCCAGTTTGGCGACGCGCGCGGCGGTGTCCTTGTCAATCGACATGCGAAAACTCCAGTTACAACTTGGACACAGCGTTTAGCCTTGCTTGTGAGGCGGTGCAAGCATGTGCACGCGGTAGGTTTCAATCATCCAGCCCAATGCCAGCCCATTGAGCAGATGCCACATGAAATGCGTGCCCAGCGGCAGCTGCGCGCAGAGCGGCATGTCAAGCGAGCGGAAGGTGAGCGACAGGCAGATCACCCCTGCCCCAATCGCCAGATTGCGCGCGGTGCGGGGGATGCGGCGGCGCAGCCCGAAGGCATAGACAAATATCAAGAGCGGCACCGGCCAGTAAGCGGCGGAAATCTCAAAGAACGGCAAGGCCCCGAAGGCCGGCACCAAAAGCGCCGCATAAGGAAAAAATAGCAAAGTCACAAAGCCGCTTTTGGCAGCCGATAGGCCCCAGTAGTCCCGCGTTGCGGCGAAAATATAGGTCAGGATAAAGAGCACGATGGGCAGCGTGTCTGCCATACTGGCCCAGGTCTGCGCAAAGGTGTGAAAAAGAAAACTGC
Source organism: Cognatishimia sp. SS12 (assembly GCF_028369055.1). Classification (GTDB taxonomy): domain Bacteria; phylum Pseudomonadota; class Alphaproteobacteria; order Rhodobacterales; family Rhodobacteraceae; genus Cognatishimia. Next base: position 127,851 of record NZ_JAQNCZ010000004.1, read on the forward strand.
CGATACCAATCGCCATCAGGATCGCTGACAAGAGCCGCGCCAATGGGAGCCCGGCGCTGCGCTGCCACATGATCAGCGCGGCGATGACAAAGGCCAGATTGGTGATCGCATTGACCGGCTCTGCCCAAAAGCTGGGATCAAGCCGTTCGCAATATCCGTCAACCTGCTGGGTCCAATTCATCTTTTTCTCCGACTCACGTGATGCGTTAGGCTGGGGTGCAACTTAGGGAGGTTTATATGAAAATCATCTGGCTGGGGCATGCATCTTTTCGCATTGAGATCGGCGATCAGGTTTTATTGGTGGATCCGTGGCTGACGGGCAACCCGATGCTGCCCAAAGATCAACACGAGGCCGCCTGCGCCGGGGCCACGCATATCTTGCTGACCCACGCGCATGGCGACCATGCCAGCGACGTGCTGGACCTTGCGCGCAAATTGTCGGTGCCGATAGTCGGGCAGTTTGACCTGATGTCCTATTGGCAAGAGCATGAACATCTGGCCACGGTCGGTTTTAACAAAGGCGGCACCGTGACGCTGGGCACCACCAAAGTCACGATGGTGCACGCGGTGCATTCCTCAAGCTTTGCCAGCGCCGAGGGGCCGACCTTCGCCGGCAGCGAATGCGGCTATATGATCGCCGGGGACGGGCATACCATCTATGTATCCGGCGACACGGATGTGATGGCGGATATGAAGATCTTCAACGATCTGCACGCGCCTGATATCGGCATTCTTTGCGCTGGGGGGCATTTCACCATGGATATGCGTCGCGCGGCCTATGCGGCCAAGACCTTCTTTGATTTCAAAACCGTGATCCCCTGTCACTACAAGACATTCCCGGTCTTGGAGCAATCGGCCGAAGTGCTGATCAAGGCGCTGCCAGAAGGCACGGTGATTGAACCGCAAGTGATGCAGGCGATTGCGTTTTAGCCGCGTTTGCCGCGAAAGAAGTCTTGCAGCAAAGCTTCGGAGTCGCGGGCTGCGATGCCATCGTAGACCTCAGGCTTGTGATGGCATTGCGGGTGATCAAACACCCGTGGCCCCTGCGCCACCCCGCCGGATTTCGGGTCGGCCGCGCCGTAATACACCCGCGCGATCCGGGCCTGCGAAATGGCCGCGGCGCACATCGGGCATGGCTCCAGCGTGACGTAGAGATCGCAGCCCACCAGCCGCTCACTGCCAAGCGCTTTGGCCGCCGCGCGCATCGCCAGAATTTCGGCATGGGCCGTCATGTCGCAATCTGCCCGCGTGCGGTTGCCCGCACTGGCCAGCACCTGGCCGTCTGGCGCAACCAGCACTGCGCCCACGGGCACCTCGCCGCGGGCCGCGGCAGCGCGCGCCTCTTGCAGCGCGCGTTCCATATGGCTTTTGAACTGCATTCTTCTCTGTTGCCTCAGCAATTCCCCTTTCGCAATCGCAATTTGACCGATAGAGAACCGCAATGACCAGAAAACCTCAGAAACCCGCTTCAAATCCTGCTGCCTCCTCTGCAACCGAGGGCGACCGTATCGCCAAGGTTTTGGCGCGCGCGGGCGTGGCGTCGCGCCGCGAAGCAGAGCGGATGATCGAAGCGGGCCGTGTCAGCGTGAACGGAAAGGTGCTGACCAGCCCTGCGTTCAACGTGACCGAAACTGCGCGCATTCTGGTGGATGGCAAGCCGCTGGCCGAAAAAGAGCCAGAGCGCCTGTGGCTCTATCACAAACCGGTGGGCCGGGTGACGACCCATAAGGACGAAAAGGATCGCGCGACGATCTTTGATGATCTGCCAGACACCATGCCCAAACATGTGATGACCATCGGGCGGCTTGATTTGAATTCCGAAGGTCTGCTGCTGCTGACCAATGATGGCGATGTGAAGCGCAAGCTTGAGCTGCCCTCCACCGGCTGGGTGCGCAAATACCGTGTGCGCGTGAATGGCCGCCCCAATGAGGCGCGTTTTCAGCCCCTGCGCGACGGCATCACCGTAGATGGCGAACATTTTGCCCCCATGGATCTGGTGCTGGATCGTCAGCAAGGGGCCAACGCTTGGGTGACTGTCGCCCTGCGCGAGGGGAAAAACCGCGAAATTCGCCGCGCGATGGAAGCGATTGATCTAAAGGTGAACCGCCTGATCCGTATTTCTTATGGACCATTCCAATTGGGCGATCTGAAACCCGGCGCGGTCGAAGAGCTGCGCCGCCGCGTGGTGCGGGACCAGTTGGGGCTGGATGGGGCCGTGCCGCCGGAAGAGCGCAAGACGCCCGCGCGCCGCCGCAAGGCCCCGCAGCGCGACGCCGCCCCCAAACCCCATGGCACCGATCTGAGCGACATGACACCCACGCGCAAACGCCCTGGGAAACCGACGGGCGGAAAACCGCATTCCGGCAAACCCGGAGGCCCGCGCAAATCAGCGGGCGGGCGCCCTGCAGGCAGCCCCAACGGCAAACCCACAGGAAAATTTCAGACAGGCAAGCCGCGCGGCAAGCGCTAAGCTCCTCTTTCAGCACGATTATCTGACTTTCCCTTAGCCAAAGGCGGAATGCGCGCTAAGTGTGTCTCAAGACTTTTGAGAATGAGGGACATTATGGCTGATTTGCTGACGTTTGAAAATCTGGGCAACTTGCTGATGCTCTGCTTTTTGCAGGCCGTGCTGGGGTTTGACAACTTGCTCTATATCTCGATTGAGTCCCAGCGCGCGCCCGTTGCGCATCAACGGGCCGTGCGGTTCTGGGGCATCATCATCGCTGTGGCGCTGCGGGTCATTTTGCTGTTCACCATGATCCGGCTGATCGACGCCTTGTCCGAGCCCTTCCTGATCCTGGATGTCCCGGGGGTTATTTCCGGCGGCGTCAATTTTGCCACCTGCGTCTTTCTTTTGGGTGGCATTTTTATCATCTATACGGCGGTGAAAGAAATCAGCCATATGCTGTCCATCGAACACCTCAACACGGATGTTGACAACAAAAGCGGCAAATCCGCGGTGCAGGTCGTGCTGCTGATCGTGTTCATGAACCTGATTTTCTCATTTGATTCCGTACTCTCCGCCTTGGCGATCACAGATGTGTTCCCGGTGCTGGCCACTGCGATCCTTCTGTCCGGTCTTGCCATGCTGCTTCTGGCCGATGGCGTCACACGTTTTCTGGAAAAGAACCGCATGTATGAGGTGCTGGGTCTCTTCATCCTGCTTATTGTCGGTGTTGTGCTGCTGGGCGAAGCTGGGCAGGCCGCGGCGCATGCTGCCCATGACGACAGTCTGGCGCTGCATCTTTTCGGCTACGAGTTGGTGCCGATGTCAAAGACCACGTTTTACTTCAGCGTCGTGGTGCTGTTCATCGTCGAAATCATCCAGTCCCGCTACTCCCGCAAACTGGCGCGCGAACGCAAGGCCGGAACCCCGCATTGACCGGCGCAGGCCGTGCCTGACGCGGCCCGTGATTTTCTCCCCCTAGCAAGCCGCCGCCAAACTTCCTAAGTTTCAGATAAGACAACAGGGTAAATCGAATGTCCGACACCGGATTGCAAAAGCTGGCTTATATTCTTCTTGTCATACTCACGCTCTATGTCTCGTTGGCAGGGGGTGCGTGATGGCGCAGCGCTACGGTGGAAAATACAGCCCAGAGTCCGCACCAGGCCAGGGTGACACATCGGCAAAAAGACCAGAGCGCAAGCCTGGCCAGTATCAGCACGCCAAACGCAGCCGCGCGGGCGGGCGTGTCAACGCGCTTTTCCTGCTGCCCCTGCCCTTGATCTGGAAAGCTTTCACCTCAGAACCCATTGTGATGGCACAATATCTCTTGGCGCTGGGTCTTCTGATTCTGGCGGCCTGGCTCACCCGCGAAGGTCTGCTGGCGCAGGAAGCTTTTGAGGCCCGCAAAGTGGCGCGGCGTCCGTCGGTGCCGCGCAAAATGCTTGGCTCCGCGCTCACGGGCCTGGGGCTTGGCATGGCTGGTCTTGCGGGTTTTGGTGCGATCGAAGCCGCGATTTTTGCCGTGCTTGGCGCGGCACTGCACAGCATGTCCTTTGGGCTTGACCCGCTGCGCAACAAAGGCACCGAAGGCGTAGACATGTATCAGACAGATCGCGTCGCCCGCGCCGTGGAAGAGGCGGAAAAACATATCACAGCGATGCAGGACGCGATAAAACGCTCTGGCGACCGCATGATGCAGCGCCGGGTGGAACAATTCGTCGCGACAGCCCGCGAATTGTTTCGCGGCGTAGAAAATGACCCGCGCGATTTGACGGCCGCTCGCAAATATCTGACGGTCTATCTGAAGGGCGCGCGCGACGCGACGATCAAATTCGCCGATGTCTATAGCCGGAACCAGTCCGATGAGGCGCGCGTTTCTTACGCAGCGCTTCTGGATGATCTGGAACAGAATTTCGCGGCCCGCACGGGTAAGCTGCTGGAAAACGACAATACCGACCTCAGCATCGAAATTGATGTGCTGCGGGAACGGCTGCAACGAGAAGGCGTCTGAGGACGCATTGGATACTGAGTGAGGGGAAGTTATGTCACAGAATGTTCGCGAGAAAGCACAAGAAGCGCTGGCCGAGGTCGAAAAACTGAACGCCGTGGTGCTGCCAGAGCCGGTTGAGGCCCAGGCCGTTGTACCGCTTGAGGCCGCAGATGCGCCCACAAGCGCCGAGATTACCAAGCGCATGGCGGAACTCGACATGAGTGACACCAATTCCATTGTCACATTTGGGTCAGCAGCGCAGGCCGAATTGCAGCAGATCAGCCAATCCATGTTGCAGGATGTGCGCAACAAAGATGTCGGCCCGGCGGGCGACAGCCTGCGCGAGATTGTGACCACCATTCGCGGCTTTTCGGTGTCGGAGCTGGACGTGCGGCGCAAACGCAGCTGGTGGGAGCGCCTGATGGGTCGCGCCGCGCCTTTTGCAAAATTCACCGCGCGGTTTGAGCAAGTTCAAAGCCAAATCGACAAGGTGACGGATAATCTGCTGGATCATGAGCACAAGCTGATGAAAGACATCAAATCGCTTGATCTGCTGTATGAAAAGACCCTCGATTTCTATGACGAGCTGGCGCTTTACATTGCGGCCGGCGAGGCCAAGATTGCCGAGATCGACGCCACCGACATCCCGGCCAAAGAGGCCGAAGTTCAGGCCGCTGACGAAAACCAGCAGGTGATGAAAGCACAAGAGCTGCGCGACCTGCGCGCCGCCCGCGATGATCTGGAACGCCGGGTGCATGACCTGAAGCTGACGCGCCAGGTGACGATGCAGTCGTTGCCCTCCATCCGTCTGGTGCAGGAAAACGACAAATCCCTTGTCACCAAGATCAACTCCACCCTTGTGAACACCGTGCCGCTTTGGGAAACGCAGCTGGCGCAGGCCGTGACGATCCAACGCTCCAGCGAGGCGGCCGCCGCCGTGCGCGAAGCCAATGATCTGACCAACGAACTTTTGACGGCCAATGCCGCCAATTTGCGCGAGTCCAACAAGATGATCCGCGAAGAGATGGAACGGGGTGTCTTTGACATCGAAGCCGTGAAACAGGCCAATGCCGATCTGATCGGCACCATCGAGGAAAGCCTGCAGATCGCCGACGAAGGCAAGGCGCGCCGCGCCGCCGCCGAAGAAGATCTGAAGCAGATGGAAGCAGAGCTGCGCGACACGCTCGCCGCGGCCAAAGCCAAGGCCACTGGTCTTGGGGACACGATTGGCACCGCCTCGGGCGCGGAATAAATGCCGCCAAAGCGTGGCATAGGCGCAGCAGCGCTCTGGGGCGGGATCGCCTTTCTTGCGGGGTGCCAGATGGTGGCCCCGCCAGAACCGGTGGCACCGACCCCGGTTGCACTGCCCCTGCCTGCCGCGCCCAGCCAGCAAAGCGACAGCATCAAGGCCTATTACGCCAATCTACAGGCTGACCTTTTGGTACAGGGGTTGATGCGGGTGGATGGCGGCGGGCCAGACACGCCCTATACCGCCACCATGCTGGCGCGCAATTTTGAACGCATTGCCTTTTATGAAGAACACAAACTGGGCACCCGGCTGCAATCCAGCAGCGGCGAGGCGCGGCTTTTGGCGCGTTGGGATGCCCCCGTGCGCATGAAGGTCGAATTTGGGCCCAGCGTGCCCGCGCCGCAACGCGCGAAAGATATGGCCAGCATCAACCGCTTTGCCGACCGCTTGACGCGCGTCACCGGGCATCCGGTGAATACAACCCGCGGGCGCGGTAATTTCCATGTGCTTGTGATTGGCGAAGACGACCGCAGCGCGATGCAGACCCGCTTTGCCGAACTGCTGCCAAACCTGACCCCGGTCAGCCGCCAATTGCTGCAGAACCTGCCGCGCGATCTGCATTGCCTGGTGGTGGTGAGTCACGCTGACAGCGCCACGCCGCAGATCATGTCAGCGGTGGCGATCGTGCGGGCCGAGCACCCGGATCTTTTGCGTCAGGCCTGCTTTCACGAAGAGCTCGCGCAGGGCATGGGGCTGGTGAACGACAGTCCGAATGCACGCCCGTCCATCTTTAACGACGACGACGAATTTGCGCTGCTCACCAGCCATGATGAGGCCCTGCTGCGCATGTTATACAGCCCGGAGCTGAAGATCGGCATGTCCGTTGACCAAGCCCGCCCCATCGTGCGCAGCCTCGCCGCGCGCGAGGTCGGCCAGCCCCTTTAACGATCAGGAGACCACCATGGGTATTTTCGATTTCCTCAAAGGCGAATTCATCGACGTCATCCATTGGACCGATGACAGCCGCGACACGATGGTTTGGCGGTTTGAGCGCGAAGGCCATGCGATTAAATACGGGGCCAAGCTGACGGTGCGCGAAGGGCAAGCGGCTGTTTTTGTCCACGAGGGGCAGATTGCTGATGTGTTCACCCCCGGGCTCTATATGCTTGAAACCAACAACATGCCGATCCTGACCACGCTGAACCATTGGGATCACGGCTTTCAAAGCCCGTTCAAATCCGAGATCTATTTCGTCAACACCACGCGGTTCAATGATCTGAAATGGGGCACCAAAAACCCGATCATGGCGCGTGATCCGGAATTTGGCCCGGTGCGCCTGCGGGCCTATGGCACCTATTCGGTGCGCGTTGCTGATGCCGCACGTTTCCTGACAGAAATCGTCGGCACCGATGGCGAATTCACCATGGATGAGATCAGCTATCAGATCCGTAATGTGATTGTGCAGGCCTTCTCGCGCGTGATCGCCGGCGCAGGCATCCCGGTGCTCGACATGGCTGCCAATACCGCCGAATTCGGCAAGATCGTCGCCGAGGCCATTGATCCGGTGGTGCAGCAATACGGGTTGTCCCTGCCGGAATTATACATTGAAAACATCAGCCTGCCGCCCGCAGTTGAACAGGCGCTGGACGATCGCACATCACGCGGCATTGCGGGCGACCTGAATGACCACATGCGCTGGAAGGCCGCCGAGGCGGTTGGCAAAGGCGGCGGCGCTGGGGATGCGATGGGGGCCGGGCTTGGCGCGGGGCTTGGCATGGCCATGGCCGGTAATGTCATGCAGCAAGGCTTCGGCGCCCCCTCCCAGACGAGCGGACCCTGGGGCATGAGCCAAGCGCCGAGTGCACAGCCTGCACCGCCGCCCCCGCCGGTCGAACATGTCTGGCATATTGCCGAAGCGGGCAAAACCACGGGCCCGTTTTCCAAGGCGAAACTGGGTCGCATGGCCGCTGAAGGCAAAATCAAGCGCGAGACTTACGTTTGGACCGCCGGGCAAGATGGCTGGAAAGCCGCCGGAGAGGTGGCCGAACTGGCGCAGCTCTTTACGGTCATGCCGCCCCCGCCGCCACCCGGCGTCTGACCGCGCAACCCGCCCTGACCACGCGGCAGCTTCTTAAGGCTGCCGCGCCCCCCGTTTTTCAGCCATTGTTTGCTTGTGCTTTATGACCGATCTGCCGCCCCTGCCGGAAAATTCGCCAACCCCGCGATCCACCCACCGCTTTCCCTGCGATCAATGCGGGGCGGATTACCGGTTTGACCCTGACGCCGGAAAGCTGATCTGCGATCACTGCGGGGACGAAAAGCCGGTGCAAGAGGCCTCTCCCTGGCAAGGCGCGGTGATCCGCGAGCTCGACCTGAAAACCGCGCTGCAGAATGCCTTGCCGAGCCATGAAATCGAAGAAACCCGCGTCTCGCGCTGCCCAAACTGCGCGGCGCAGGTGGAATTTGATGCCACAACCCACGCCAAGGAATGTCCCTTCTGCGCCACGCCTGTGGTCGTGGACAGCGGCACGCACCGCCATATCAAACCCAAAGGTGTTCTGCCCTTTGCGCTGGATGAACGCGCCGCCAACAGCGCCGTGAGCAATTGGCTGGGCCGGCTTTGGTTCGCCCCCAGTGGGCTGCAGCAATACGCCCGCAAAGGGCGCAAGATGGATGGCATCTATGTGCCCTACTGGACCTTTGATGCGCAGACCCAGTCGGCCTATCGCGGCGAACGCGGCACGGAATATTATGAAACCCGCACTGTGATGCGCGATGGCAAGCGGGTGCAGCAACGGGTAACGAAAGTGCGCTGGCGTGGCGTCACCGGGCGCGTGGCCCGGTTTTTTGATGATGTGCTGGTGCTGGCCTCCAAAAGCCTGCCCAAACGCTTTACCGACGCGCTGGCCCCCTGGGATCTTAGTGGGCTGGAGCCCTATCGCCCCGAATTCCTCGCCGGGTTTCGCGCCGAAGGCTATGCGGTCGAGCTGGAGGACGGATTTCGCGAAGCGCGCGCCTATATGGATCAGGTCATCCTGCGAGACGTGAAATTTGACATCGGTGGCGACCGGCAGCGGGTGCATGCGGTGGACACACAGCTGTCGGATGTGACGTTCAAACACGTGCTGCTGCCGGTCTGGATGGCGGCCTATAAATACCGCGGCAAGACCTATCGGTTCGTGGTCAATGGCCAGAACGGCCGCGTGCAGGGGGAACGCCCTTATTCGGCGATAAAAATCGCCATCGCGGTCATTTTAGGGGCGATTGTTGCCGCCGCTGTGGGCTATGTGATGTCCCAAGCACAATAAACAGGGGCAAAAACCATGCGAGCATTGATCCAGCGCGTCAGTGAGGCTGCCGTCCGTGTTGACGGCGCGGTCACGGGGGAAATCGGCCCGGGCCTGCTGGTGCTGATCTGCGCCATGAAAGGCGATACAGAGGCGGAAGCCGACAAACTTGCCAACAAAATCAGCAAGATGCGTATCTTTAAAGACGACGCGGGCAAGATGAATAAATCGCTCCTCGATATCGGCGGCAGCGCGCTGGTGGTCAGCCAGTTCACCCTGGCGGCCGACACGCGCAGCGGCAACCGCCCGGGGTTTTCCACCGCGTGCGGTGCCGAGGAGGGCAAGGCGTTTTATGAGTATTTCACCCGCGCAATGGCGGCGACGGGCGTGCCGGTGGCCACAGGCATCTTTGGTGCAGACATGAAGGTTTCGCTGCTGAATGATGGGCCGGTGACGGTCTGGATTGACACAGACCAGTGGGCCTAGCGGCCGCGCGGTTAGCCAGATTTTTTCACAAATTTCGTCAGGATCACAATGCGCTGACCTTCCACGCGCCCCTCGATCTGGGAGTCATTGTCCTGCACAAGGGAAATATTGCGCACAGCCGTGCCGCGTTTCGCCGTGAACCCGGCCCCTTTGACAGGCAGATCTTTGATCAGGACCACCGCGTCACCTGCCGAAAGCACCGCGCCGTTGCTGTCGCGGTGCACCACATCAGAGGGCAGCGGCATGCCGGCTTCTGCCCAGGCAAGAGTCTCCGGCTCAAGATAGGCGATTTCGAGCAATTCACGCGCCCAGGGCGACTCTGGTAGCGCCTGCAAAAGACGATAGGCCAGTACTTGCGTTGCTGCGTCTGTGGACCAGATCGCCTCATGCAGGCATTGCCAATGTGGAGCCTCTTCGACCGCACCGCTCGCGCCAGCATGGCACGTTGGGCACAGCGCAAGAGTGTCGCTTCGCGGCGCGAGGGCAAAATCCAGCAGCTCAGCCTCAGCAGAACAAATGGCGCAGCTCATGGCAGGTTCCTTCGATTGGAGTGCCCTGCTTATGTGCCGCGCTTATGCCAAGGTCCAGCGCCAAATTACTACACGGACAGCGTTGCCGCCACCGCCCGTTTCCAGGCTGCATATTTGTCTTCGCGGTAGGGTTCTTGCATCTTGGGTTCAAACTGGCGCTCTAGCGCCCATTTGGCCGCGAACTCCTGTTGATCCGGATAGACCCCTGCCCGCATACCGGCCAGCCAAGCGACACCAAGCGCGGTGCTTTCCAACACCTCCGGGCGGTCGACCGGCGCGCCGATAATGTCGGCGAGGAACTGCATCGCCCAATCGCTGGCGGTCATGCCGCCATCCACGCGCAGCACCTGGGTTTCCGCTTCGCCCATGTCGCCATGCATGGCCTCCAGAAGATCGCGGGTCTGAAAGCCGACACTTTCCAGCGCGGCGCGAGCAAATTCTGCCGGGCCGGAGCCGCGCGTCAGCCCATAGACCGCGCCGCGACAATCCGGGGCCCAATACGGCGCGCCCAGCCCGGTAAAGGCCGGGACAAGAATCAAATCCTGCGATTTATCCGCCGCCTCTGCCAGCGCTTGGGTCTCGCTGGCGTTTTCAATGATCCCAAGCCCATCGCGCAGCCATTGCACCACCGCGCCGGCGATAAAAATCGCCCCTTCCAGCGCATAGGTCGGTTTGCCGTCCAGCTGATAGCCAATTGTGGTCAGCAATCGGTTCTTTGACGTCACGGGCGTATCGCCGGTGTTCAGCAGGGCAAAACAGCCGGTGCCATAGGTGGATTTCAGCATCCCCGGTTCAAAACACGCATTGCCAATGGTGGCGGCCTGCTGATCACCGGCCACGCCCAAGATCGGCACTTCGGCCCCAAAGACACTGGCCTCGGTGGTGCCAAAATCTGCGGCGCAATCCAGCACCTCGGGCAGCATGGCCTGCGGAATATCCAGCAGCTCGCAGATGCGGCTGCTCCATTTGCCTTTGCGGATATCGTACAGCATGGTGCGGGCCGCATTGGTGGCATCGGTCACATGGCGTTTGCCGCCCGTCAGGTTCCAGATCAGCCAGCTGTCCACGGTGCCAAAGGCCAACTGCCCCAGACGCGCGCGCGCGTGCAGCCCCTCGTTGTGATCCAGGATCCATTTCACTTTGGTCGCGCTGAAATAAGGATCTAGCAGCAACCCGGTGGTGTCGGTCACAAGATCTTCGTGGCCTTCTGATTTCAGAATGCGACAGATCTCGGCGGTGCGGCGGTCCTGCCAGACGATGGCATTATGAACTGGTTCGCCGGTCTCGCGGTCCCAGATCAGCGTGGTTTCGCGTTGGTTGGTGATGCCGATCGCCGTGACTTCAGCCGCAGTAATGCCAACCTGCGCTATCACATCGCGGCAGGTCGCCAGCGTGGTGTTCCACAGATCCATCGGATCATGTTCCACCCAACCGGATTTCGGGAAATGCTGCGCGAATTCCTGCTGCGCGCTGTCAATGATCCGCATCTCGCCATCAAACAGGATTGCGCGGGTTGATGTCGTGCCTTGGTCAATGGCGAGGATATAGGTCATGCGTGCTCCACCCTATTCACTGCAGTTCAAGCAGACTGCCCGAAAACATCTGGTGAGGCAAAGCGGTCGCCACATGGGGCGTGGCCAAGACCGCCTCCCTCACGATCTCTGGTCACTTTCGTTAGCGCCCAAATGCGCGTTTGAAAAGAGGTGAATGCAAAAAGAACCCAAATGAACGCGAAATTCACGGTTCTTTTTGCGTGATATCCCTACTCAGCCCATTCCCACTGAACTGCAAAGCGCCCAAGCACGTCGCGCACATCATGTTCATTTGAACCGTTTTGAATGATTTGCGCCACCAGACCGCGCTTGCGGTCGTCTACAACCAGCCCAACACGTGCGGGCGAGCCTGCCGCTTCAAAGGCGGCATCAAACACCCGGGTGATGGCACTTTTGCGCAGATCAGGTTTGAACACCTTCCCCACCGCAGTTTTGGGCAGCTCTGGCATGATCTCAATATATTTGGGCTGCGCCGCGCGTTCATGCACCGTGCGTTTGGCATGCGTCATCAACTCTTCCGGCGTCACCTCGCCGCCGCTGACCAATTCGACATAGGCGCAGGGCAATTCGCCCGAATGCGCATCCGGCTGACCAATTGCCCCGACAACGGCCACCGCCGGGTGCTCTGTCAGCGCCTCTTCGATCTCAGCCGGGTCGATATTGTGACCGCCGCGAATGATCAGGTCTTTGGCGCGGCCCGTGATCCATAGATAGCCATCGTCATCCAGCCGGCCCAGATCACCCGTGCGCAGAAAACGCTCTTGGTAATAGAGGTCCTTGTTTTTGTCGCCATCCGTGTAGGTTTGCCCGACAAAGACCCCAGGATTGGAGATGCAGATCTCCCCCACTTCGTCAGTGGCGCATTCCTCGGGCCCGGTTTCGGTGGTTTTGACAATCTTCACCTCGGTGTGCGGAAATGGAATACCAACCGACCCAACCCGTTTTTCGCCATCGGTCGGGTTACAGGACACGAGGCAAGTCGCCTCGGTCAAACCATAGCCTTCGATGATGGTCACGTTGGAGGCGCTTTCAAAGCGTTTAAACAGCTCCAGCGGCATGGGGGCAGAGCCGGAAAAAGCCACTTTCACCGAAGAGACATCCGCATCCACCGGGCGCTGCATCAACGCGGACACCGCTGTCGGTACGGTGATAATGAAAGAAATCTTCCAGCGTTCAATCAGCTTCCAGAAATTGTCAAACACCCCGTCGCCGCGATAGCCTTGCGGCGTTGGAAAGACCATATGCGCGCCTGAGGCGATGGCCGACATCACAATCACCTGCACCGCAAAGACGTGAAACAGCGGCAGCGGGCACATGATGCTGTCGGTTTCGGTGAACAAAAGGCGCTGACCCAGCCAACCGTTGTAGGTCATCCCCTCATAGCAGTGCTGCGCCACTTTCGGCATGCCGGTCGTGCCGCCGGTGTGAAAATATGCGGCGACGCGATCGCCGGTGCTGTCGGCAAAATTCAGCGTGGTATTCTGCTTTTTCAGCTCTTTGTTGAAATCCAGAACTTTGGCGCTGTGGCTGACGGGGTTCTTGGGGCGGATCAGCGGCACAATCAGGCTTTTGGGCGGCGCAAGATAGCGATTGAGGTCCACCTCAAGCACGGTTTTGACCCCGGGGGCCATGGTCAACGCTTCGGCGACGGATTGCGGCAGATCGGTCTTGGGGAAAGCTTTGAGCGTGACCACAACCTTAGCCCCGGTTTCCCGCAGGATCGCTGCAATCTGCTCTGGCTCCAGCAGTGGATTGATCGGGTTGACGATCCCGGCGATAGAGCCGCCCAGCATGGTGATCAGCGTTTCATGCGCGTTCGGCAGCACATAGGCCACCACGTCCTTTTCGCCGATGCCAAGGCTGCGAAACAGATTGGCCGCCTGCACGGATTGCTGGTGCAACTGGTCCCATGTCAGAGTTTCTGCCCGATCTTTCGGGCCTGACGTCAACTGATAGCTGCTGGCCGGGCGATCGGGAAACCGGTCTCGCACACGGGTCAGAAACTCATACATCGTCTTTGCGACATCACGGTCTTGCCACGCCATTTCTGCGTCGATGGCGTTGCGATCTTCGACCGAAGCAAATGTCATAAACCACTCCTCCCCTTTGGTCATGGTCCCGTAGAACTACGGGAGTGATACCAAAGAGCATCGCGCGTTGTCACGCGGCAAGGTTCACCAAAGGTCAGCTTTTATCAGACGTTACGTCGGACTTGTTTCAGGCGGCCACAGACCCATCGGTGAACTGCAGCCGCGCGAGTTTTGCATATAGCCCGCCCTCGGCGACGAGATCATCGTGACGGCCCTGCGCAACAATGCGCCCCTCGTCCATCACAATAATCCGGTCGGCCTTTTTCACCGTTGCTAGACGGTGCGCGACAATCAATGTGGTGCGCGACTGCGCCAGCGCGTCCACCGCGTTTTGCACCAGACGTTCGCTTTCTGCATCCAGCGCGCTTGTCGCCTCATCCAAAAGCAAGACCGGCGCATCCCGCAGGATCGCGCGGGCAATGGCAATGCGCTGTTTCTGCCCGCCCGACAGCATCACGCCGCGTTCGCCAACCTGGCTGTTATAGCCTTCGGGCAGCTTGCTGATAAAGTCATGGGCAGCAGCGGCGCGCGCGGCGGCCTCAACCTCGGCATCGGTGGCGTCGATCCGGCCAAAGCGGATGTTGTCGCGAGCTGAGGCGGCAAAAATCACCGGGTCCTGCGGCACCAGCGCCATTGCCTTGCGGAAGGAACCCCGCGCCATCGCGCTCAGCGGCACCCCGTCAAGCAGAACCCGCCCGCCTTGCGGATCATAAAACCGCTGGATCATCTGAATGATCGTGGTTTTCCCGGCCCCAGAAGGGCCAACCAGCGCAACCGTCTCGCCCGGCGCAATCGTCAGGGTGACATTATCAAGCGCAGGCAGTTCGGGCCGCGCCGGATAGTTGAAATTGACGTTTTCAAACCGGATCTCACCGCGCACAGGTTGCGGCAGTGGCAGCGGTGCGCCAGGGTCCTGCACGCTGTCATCTTGCTCCAACAATTCCACCAGACGTTCGGTGGCCCCCGCAGCGCGCTGAAGCTCCCCCCAGATTTCTGACAGGGCGGCGACGGACCCGGCCACCATCACCGCGTAGATCACAAATTGAATCAGCGAACCGGCACTCATCGCGCCCATGCGCACATCGCGCGCGCCGATCCACAGCACGCCAACCACACCTGTGAAGATCAGGAAAATTACGATACTGGTCATAAACGCCCGGGTTTTGATGCGCCGCTTGGCGGCATCAAGACTGAGGTCTGTCACTTTGGCAAAGCTGCGGCGGCTTTCGCCCTCATGGGTAAAGGCCTGCACGGTCTGCACCGACAAAAGCGCCTCGGACGCGCTGCCCGAGCTTTCGGCAATCCAATCCTGATTTTCCCGCGACAGCACCCGCAGACGTCGCCCCAGCACAAGGATGGGCACGATCACCAGAGGCACAATCAACAGCACCAGCCCGGTCAATTTGGCAGAGGTAAAGAGCATCAGCACCAGACCGCCCGCAAAGATCAGCAGATTGCGCAGCGCAATTGAGATACTGCTGCCGATCACCGACAGGATCAGCGTGGTATCGGTGGTGATGCGCGACAGCACCTCGCCGGTCATGATGTTTTCAAAAAACGCCGGGCTCATGCCAATGATCCGGTCAAACACCGCTTTGCGAATGTCGGCCACCACGTTTTCGCCAAGGCGCGTCACCAGCATATAGCGCAGCGCCGTGCCAATCGCGAGCAAGGCGGCGACACCGATGGCCGCGAGGAAATATTGATCCAGAAGCGCATCCGCCGCGGTGTTGAAATTGTCCACCACACGCCGCACGGCGATGGGCATCACCAAGGAAACACTGGCCGTCAGCACCAGCGCCAGCCCGGCGCAGAGCGCAAGACCGCGATAGGGTTTCACATACGGGGCGAGCGCCCGCAAAGCACCAATATTTTTTGACTTTGCCCGATCTTCATCGCTTTTTGCCGGTGTCGGTCTGCGCGCCATGGCGTCCTCGTAATCGCTCGCTACTTCTTCTTTGCCCCGCCTTAACACAGGTCAGACAGAAACCGCCATTCCTGATGCGCAGTTTTTGCGCCTGCCCACTTGACCTTGGAATCTGCGTGAAATAACTAGTCCGAACACGAGCGGGTATGGTGAAATGGTATCATAAGAGCCTTCCAAGCTTAAGGTGCGGGTTCGATTCCCGCTACCCGCTCCAATCCACCAAATTGCTGATATTATTTGATATTAATGCATCTGCGCTGTGATATCATAATGACCCGACCAGTTTGCCGGGATTGAGGATACCCTTGGGGTCAAGGCAGCGTTTCATGTCGCGCATCACCTGATAGGCAGCGCCATGTTCGGCCTGCATATAGTCCAGTTTTCCGGTGCCAACGCCGTGCTCGCCTGTCACCGTCCCCGCATGGTCCAGTGCCAGTTGATTGAGCTGCCCAGCCAGGGTTTTGGCGCGCTGCACCTCTTGGGCACTGTCCGGGTCCACCAATATCTGCAGGTGGAAATTGCCATCCCCGACGTGACCAACGATCGGCGCAATCAGGTCCGATGCCGCAATCAGCGCTTTGGCGCGCGCAATGCAGGCCGCCAGCGCAGAAATGGGCACGCAGCAATCCGTGACCACGCCCACCGCCCCAGCGCGCAGGGTTTTGACGGCGTAATAGGCCGCATGCCGCGCCGCCCAAAGCCGGTTGCGATCTTCGGTCTTCTCAGCCCACTGAAAGGCGCTGGCCCCCTGATCTTCGGCGATGGCTCGAAAATTTTCGACCTGCTCGGCCACACCGTCGGGGGAGCCGTGAAATTCCAAAAACAGATAGGGTTTTTCCGGCAGGTCAAAATCGGCGTTGTACCGATTGATGGCCCGCACCTGCACCTCATCCACCAATTCAATGCGCGCCATGGGCAACCCCATTTGAATGGCGGAGATCACGCTTTCAACGGCCCCCGAAATGCTTTCAAACGCGCAGGTCGCGGCCGAGATTTTTTCGGGCTGCCCATGCAGACGCACTGTCAGCTCGGTGATGATACCAAGCGTGCCTTCGGAGCCAATAAAGAGATGTGTCAGATCATAGCCCGCAGCGGATTTGCGCGCCCGGCTGCCGGTGCGCAGGATGGTGCCATCGGCCAGCACCACCTCAAGCGCCAGAACATTTTCGCGGATCGTGCCATAGCGCACGCTATTGGTCCCCGAGGCCCGCGTCGCGGCCATGCCCCCGATGGTGGCATTGGCACCCGGATCAACCGTGAACATCAGCCCGGTGTCGCGCAGCTCTTCGTTCAGGTCACGACGGGTCAGTCCGGGCTGGACCACCGCGTCCAGATCCTGCGGGTGCACCGCTAGGACCCGGTTCATCCGTGTCATGTCGAGAGAAACCCCGCCGTGCGTCGGCACGACATGCCCTTCAAGCGAGGTACCCACGCCAAAAGCCGTCACCGGACAGCCCTGCGCGTGACAGATTTTCAGGATGGCCGAGACTTCGTCCGTGGTTTCAGGATATGCCACTGCGTCCGGCAACACGGGTGGGGTATAGGCCTCATCCCGGCTATGGCTTTCACGGTCTGCCAGCGCTGTGGTCAAACGCGGCCCCAAAAGATCCGCGATCTGGGCAAGTGCGTTTGCATTTTGCTCTGCCATGGTCCCTCCCCTTTTGTCCTTGTCATGCCTCTTGGGCCAATCTTGGTTTTGTATTTCCCGGTGACTTAAGCAGCAACGCCGTTTCAGACACGCCCTTCAGACAGCATCTGCTTGGCCTCGCTGCGCAGAATACCGATCAATTCGTCACTGCCGGGGCGCACATCCGGATGCGGCGGCTCGATTAAGGAAATTTCCCGATCATTCTCGTCAGCCACAAGTTTGCGCAGCACGATATCGGGGCTGCGTTTTGCCTCGGTCAAGGCATATATCTGCGGCAGGATCGCCACGCCCGACCCCGTGGCCGCCATCAGCCGGATCGCATCGAGACTGGTGCCTTCGTATTCGTCCGAAACAAAACCGCCCGCTTCTTGCGCAAGTGCGGCCACGGTGTGCGACAGCCGGTGATTTTGACCCAAGGTCAGGAAAATCTGTCCCTTCAACTCCGGCAAACCAATGGGCCCATGCTCGGCGGCAAGTGGATTATCCAGCGTCAATGCCACCCAGAAACTTTCGCGAAACAGGGATGAACGCCGCGTGCCCGGATGGTCCTCGGGCGTGGAGATAATCATATCAAGCTGACCGTTGCGCAGACGCTCATCCAACTCGCGTGTGCCCTCTTCGCGCACGACAAGGCGAAATTCCGGGTGTTCCTGATGCAAGCGGCGCACCGCGTTGGGCAAGAGATATGGCCCAAGCGACGGCAAGACGCCAAGTCTGAGCCGCCCATGAAATATGCCGCCCCCCCGGGCCGCAGAGCGCAAATCCTGATGATCGCGCAACAAGCGGCGCGCGCGGCGCACGACCTCTTCGCCTGCTGCCGTAATCACCGCACCGCTGCGCCCGCGCATAAAGAGTGTGACCCCCAGATCGGCCTCCACCTCGGCGAGCTGCGCCGAGAGGCTGGGTTGGCTGACATTGAGGCGGCTGGCGGCCGTGCCGATGCGACCGGTTTCGGCGACGGTGACAATATATTGCAGCTGCCGGAGCGTGGGGCGCATTTTACATAGCCTTAAACTATTTAACTTAACGAGAACTTATATTTGAAACTTTGAAAAAGCCACTACATTTAAACCAGTACACATGCCCATTGCCCTTTTGACGGAGTGACCCCTTGGCTAGACCCTCTTCTCGTATCAATCTATTCTTTCAGAATGAGGCCAGTGCCGGCATCGTTTTGATGGCGGTCGCGCTTCTGGCCATGTTCGCCGCCAACAGCGGCCTTGCCCCATATTACAACGGGTTCCTGGATACCAACGTCCGTGTTGGTGCCGGCAGCTTTGAAATCTCCAAACCGGCCCTGTTGTGGATCAACGACGGGCTGATGGCGATCTTTTTCTTTCTGGTTGGTCTGGAAATCAAACGCGAAGTCCTAAAGGGCGAGCTGTCGACCTTGGACAAGGCAATTCTGCCAATCCTTGCCGCGGTGGGCGGCATGGCGATCCCGGCGTTGATTTTTGTCTATTTCAACTGGGGCTCCGAAGAAACTTTGCGGGCTTGGGCTGTTCCGACCGCCACTGACATCGCCTTTGCACTCGGGATTCTGGCGTTGCTGGGCACCCGCGTGCCGCTGGCGCTGAAGGTGTTTTTGCTGGCGATTGCCATTATTGATGACCTCGGCGCGATTGTGATCATCGCGGTATTTTACACCTCTGAACTGTCGGTCAACGCCCTGACCCTGTCGATGCTGGCGTTCTTTGCGGCCGTTACGATGAACCGCATGGGCGTGCAGCGGATCGCGCCTTACCTGCTGCTGGGTCTGTTCATGTGGGTTTGCGTTCTGAAATCCGGCGTGCATGCAACGCTCGCGGGCGTCCTGATCGCCATGACCATTCCGATGAAGCACAAAGAGGGCGACAAAGCGCTGCTGATCCGCTGCGAACATGCGCTGCACCCTTATGTCAATTTCCTGATCCTGCCGCTCTTTGCCTTTGCCAATGCGGGGGTCGGCCTGTCGGGCATTTCCTTGTCCGATCTGGCAGAGCCGCTGCCGATGGGCATCGCCTTTGGCCTGTTCTTTGGCAAACAGATCGGCGTCTTTGCCGCCACCTGGCTGGGCTGCAAATCCGGTCTGGCACGCTTGCCGGCGGGTGTGACGTGGCAGCATGTCTATGGGGTGGCCTGCCTGACGGGTGTCGGCTTTACCATGAGCCTGTTTATCGGTTCGCTTGCCTTCAGCGCACCCGAATATATGAACACCGTGCGTCTGGGCGTGATCAGCGGCTCGGTCATGTCAGGGATCGTCGGCTTTCTGGTGCTGCGCTTTGCGCGGCAGCCGGTGTCGGCCATCGCCTAGGCCAGCCCACAGAGGCCCTAAATGTGAAACGCGCGCCCAAGAAGGCGCGCGTTTTTTATTGATTTAGAAGCGATAAAACCGCTGCGCGGTGCCGCCAAAGACTGCGGCGTGATCGGTGGCCGGCACCAGCGCCTCATAAGCCGCGATCAACGTGGAATAGTCAGATGACAGCGAATCGACCGGAAAGTTTGAACCGAACATCACCCGCTGCGCGCCAAACTGCGCCAATACTTCGCTGACGATCGGCGCAATCTTGGCAGCGGTCCAATCATGGTCAAACATGCCAAGCCCCGAAAGCTTGCAGCTGACATGGGGCAGATCGGACAATAACCGCAACGCCCGCGCCCAGGCCTTCAACCCGTCAGGGGTGCGATCATGCGGAGATCCTGCGTGGCACAGGACAACAGGCGTCTGCGGCGTGTCCTTTAGAATGTCGGCCGTGGCCTCCATCAATTCTGGCAACAACTGCAGATCAAAGCTCAGCCCCCGCGCGCCGAGCTGCGCCAGACCTTTGGCAAACGCCGGGTTGGTCAACAGATCATTGGTGCCGGTCTTGGCATCCTCGCCCGGGGCGCGGCCGATGATTTGCCGCACACCGCGCAGGCTTGGCAGCGCGGATAGTGCGGCCAATCGGTCCAGCAGCGCGTCATCCGTCAGATCGCAGGCCGCAACCTGCACCATCGGCCAATCCGGGTTGGCCGCAGCCACGGCGTCGACCCATCGGGCCTCGGCCAGAGGGTCAGCCGCGCCCACCTGGATGTGCACCGAGCCACGCATCCCATGCTGGCGCGCATCGGCGGAAAATTCGGGCAGCAGGTAATTGCGCTGGATCGGTGTCGGGTCGCCGAAGAACCGCGGCGCGCCTTTTTCCATCAGCCATGGATAGCTGACCGCATCCAGATCCCAGAGATGATGATGAGCATCAATGCGCATGGCTTACAATCCCGGTTGTGCGTTCAAGAATGTCCACCCCCTGCTGTTTCCAGAAATGCAGCAAGTCGATGAAGACCCAGTTTTCCTTTAGCTTGTCACCATCGCGGCGGTACATGTCGATGACGCGGAATTCGCCGGGCCGCTCACTGGCGGGCATGCCCATAAAGCCGCCCTTGGGAATGGCGGTAAAATTCGGCCAGCCAAAGAAGCCGCCATACTGCCCCTCGCCGATGCGGCAGATATGGTTGGTTTTGCTGCGTTCCTTGAAAGAGCCGCGGAACGGCCCGGCATGCTGTTTGGCGTAGCGCTCGATTGTATAGGTCGACCCAATGCCCGCCGGGCCCCACCACAGCATGTCTTTGTGCCAGGTGCGCGCAAGCTCTTCCTCCAGTGGCAGGCCACTGTTCCATTGCCCCAGATCCTTCACCATGCGGTCGATTGCGGCCAGTGTCTCCTGCCCTTCGTGCGGCGGGCGATCCTCAAAGATCAGGCCATTGTGGCTGTCGGGACCTGGCTGCACAAAATGCGCGCCGGTCTGTGGGGGAAAGGGCTGCAACCCGGCCTGCATCATCAGATGCGGGATGTCAAAATACATCGCGGTATCGACGATTTTATCGCCTTCGACGCGATGAAACGCGCTGAAGCGCAGAAACGCCATTTTTCCCGTGGGTGGAATGCCCAGCCAGGGTTTATCAAACAGCCCGATCAGATGGCCCATGGTGGCCACCCAGACTCCGCCCGTGTCAGGATAGACATTGTCACCGGCAAAAAAGATATCAAGCCGGTGCTGAAGGCTGGTCAGGCTGGATTTCAGCGGGACCCAAAAGCGCTCGGCCACTTGGTCGGGGTCGCGAATCTCATTGAACGGATGATAGCCGCGCCAGCGCGCATCCGACTCATGGAACAGGTCCATAACGCCAGAGACTTCATTTATGTTAGCGGTATCTAATGCGGAGTAGAAAGTTTTCACGACTTTCTTGGCATTTTGAAAAGACACGTCTTTTTCCTTTGAAAATATATGCTTGCGGCAATTCCATCCATGACGTGAATCGTGCCGCAGCACAATATTTGCATACGTATGCAAAAATGTCTTGCCAGAAGTGACACCCAAGAATTAACGTTTTTTGCAAGCGTATGCAAAAACAAGTCCAGCTAGGGGGACCATATGGCCGAGATTCAATTGCGCAACGTTGGCAAACGTTGGGGTAGCTTTGTTGGCGTTGACAATTTTGACCTTACGATCGCCGACAAGGAGTTCCTCGTGCTGCTTGGGCCTTCCGGCTGCGGCAAGACAACCACCATGCGCATGATTGCGGGTCTGGAGGATGTGACCGAGGGGGAGATTTTGATTGACGGCAAGCCGGTCAATGATCTGGAGCCCAAGGATCGCGATGTCGCGATGGTGTTCCAAAGCTATGCGCTATATCCGAACCTGAACGTGTATGAAAACATCCGCTTCCCATTGCGGGTGCGCGGCATCGACCAGTCCACCCATGATGAAAAGGTGCGCCGCGCCTCGGCCATGGTTGAACTGGATGACTTCCTGCACCGCAAGCCAGCGGAATTGTCAGGTGGTCAGCGCCAGCGTGTTGCCCTGGCCCGCGCCATCGTGCGCGAGCCCAACGTCTTTTTGATGGACGAGCCGCTGTCCAACCTGGACGCCAAACTGCGGGTGTCCACCCGCGCGCAAATCAAAAACCTGAGCCACGAACTGGCGGTCACCACCATCTATGTGACCCACGATCAGATCGAAGCCATGACGCTTGCTGACCGGGTTGTCGTGATGAAAGGCGGCATTGTGCAGCAGGTCGGCTCGCCCACCGATATTTATGACAAACCGGCCAACGCCTTTGTCGCCAGCTTTATCGGTTCACCAGCGATGAACCTGATTGATGGTGAAATGAAAAACGGCACTTTTACTGCGCCGCATGTTTCGATTTCGAACCTCACCGGGCCTGACGGCCCCATGACGCTCGGCTTCCGGGCGGAAGACGCGGTTGTGGTCGCAAATGACGGGCAGATCAACGCGCCGATCTACACCATGGAACTTTTGGGCGACGCCACAATGGTTTCGGTGCGCATCGGCGGGGCGCTGGTCTCTGTCAAAGCAGACAAAACCTATCGCGCCGAGATCGACGATACCGTGTCGATCCAGGTGCCTTCGGAACATTGCCATTTGTTTGATGCTCAAACAGGTGCGCGAGTCGGGGACTAATCCCCCATAAACTTCCGCGAAAAGCGCGGAGACTTGGGTGCAGGCTTCGAAGCTGCACCCCGAACATAACAGGGAGAATGTTAATATGTTCATGAAAAAACTTGCTCTTGCGGGCGGTATGGCGCTGCTGTCGAGCACCGCAGTTGCCGCATGTGAAATCAATGCGCGCGTCAATATCGTCGGCAACGAATTCCCGGCGATCCAAACCGTTGGCGCAGGCGCGGCGGAATGTTCCGGTGGCGACGTGTCCTCCAACCTCACTGCCGACCACCAGAAAATCAATCTGGCCGGTATGCAGGGCGACCCAGCAGAATACACTTCTGCAATCATCGCGAACTCTTCCATCGTTGCGCTGATCAACGAAGATGTCATCCGTCCGCTTGACGATCTGGTCGCTCAGTACGGCGATACGCTGCAGAAAAACCAGCTGATCACCATTGATGGTAAAGTTATGGCTGTGGCCTTTATGGCCAACGCGCAGCACCTCGTTTATCGCAAAGACGTGCTGGAACAGGTCGGTGCAGAGCCACCAAAGTCCTACGAAGAGATGCTGGAAGTGGCCAAGATGATCCGCGACCAGGGCATCATGGAAAACCCGGTTGGCGGTGCCTATGCTGCGGGCTGGAACCTCGCGCAGGAATTCAACAACATGTTCATGGGCTATGGCGGCGAGCACTTTAAAGCCGGCACAGCAGAGCCAAACATCAACACCGAAGCAGGCGTAAAAGCGCTGGAAATGATGAAAGCGCTGTCTGAGTACATGAACCCGGACTTCCTGACACATGACTCCAACGCGACCAACGCCGAATACCGCGCGGGTAACGTTGCGCTGATGAACATGTGGGGCAGCCGTGCGGCGACCCTGACCGAAGCTGACGGTGTTCCTCAAGAGGTCGTCGACGGTTTCGCAATCGCTGGCCCTATGACCGTGGGCGGTGGTGAAACCCCTGCCTCTACCCTGTGGTGGGATGGCTGGACCGTCGCGAAAAACATCAGCGACGAAGAAGCGGCCTCAACCTTTATCGCCCTGACCCATGCAATCCGCCCAGCGATCCTGGAAGACGAAGAAATCTCCACGCAGGCGGTTTGGCTGATCGACGGCTATGACCCAACCCCAGCGGCCGAAGGTGTATTTGCGGCGGCGCAAGCCAACACAATCCCTTACCCAATGCTGCCATTCATGGGCCTGATGCACACTGCACTGGGTGCTGAGCTGACCGACTTCATGCAAGGTAAGGAAAGCGCAGAGCAAGCTCTGAAAGACGTTGAAGCGGCTTATATCGCTGCAGCCAAAGAAAAAGGCTTCCTCTAAGGACCTTTTCCCTGAGAGGGGGCCCTGCCCCCTCTCACCCCTGACTTATTTGGTGGAGCAGCCATGAAACATCGTACCTTCTTCTGGTTTTTCCTGCCAACGGGCCTGGCAATGATCCTGTTCATCGCTGCCCCATTGGTATCGATTATCACTCAGTCGCTGTTCGCGCCACATGAGGCCGTTTTCGTCACCGTCGAAAACTGCGGCCCGTTCGGATGCAAAGAGGAAACAACCATTGACCAAAGTGCCACCGCAGCCCTGCGCGAGGCCGAACCAATGGGCAGATTTGTTGGCCTGTCTGTTTACCTCGATCGCGGCCACCTGGCTGTGGCAGAGGTCGCAGAGGCATGGCGCACATCCGAAAGCATCGGCGAATTCTTTGGCACCATCTACAACCTGCCATTCTACCGCGCGCTGGCCTTTACGCTGACCTACACCTTTGTCTGCACGCCGCTGCTGATCATCCTTGGCTTTTTCATCGCCATTTCGGTGAACTCGCTGCATCGCCACCTGAAAGGGTTGGTTATCTTTTTCTCATTGCTGCCCATGATTGTGACGCCGCTTGTTGGCTCGTTGATCCTGTTCTGGATGATCGATAGCCGCGGGGTGCTGGGCAACTTGCTATCGTACTTGGCTGATGATCCTGATCTCTCGCTCAAGGCCTCCTCGCCGCTGATGTGGACCTCGATCATCATCTACGGGATCTGGAACTCTGCTCCCTTCGCCTTTGTGGTTTTCTATGCCGGGCTTCAAACCCAGCCGAAAGACACATTGGAAGCCGCCCAGATTGATGGCGCAACCCGCTGGCAGCAGATCCGTTTTGTGACCATTCCGCATCTGATGCCGCTTGTGACCTTTGTTGCGCTTATTCAGCTGATGGATAACTTCCGCGTCTTCGAACCGATTGTCGGCTTCAGCGCCCAGGCCCACGCCACATCGCTCAGCTGGATCATCTTCAATGACCTCGGCGGCGAAACCCAACAATTGTCTGCGGCTGCCACGACCTCGGTTCTCACCGTGATCGGTGTCGCAATTCTACTGTCGCCCGTGCTGGTACGCACCTGGCGTGACTTCAAAGGACGGAGCTAAACCATGTCGAGTGCTGCTAATCGTAAACCGCTCCCGCTGAAAATCGCACTTTGGAGCTTCGTCGCTATCTGGCTGATGATGGCCGCCTTCCCTTTCCTTTGGACATTGTGGGGCAGCTTCAAGGTCGAGCTTGATTTCTTTTCCATCGCCGATTGGACCAATGCGCTGACTGGCGATAACACCGAGCGCACCCATGGCACGCCCTTCACCGGGGCCGGCTATGAAGGCGCATGGGTAAAAGAAGGCTTTCTGCGCAACATCATCAACACGGGGATTGTGTGTATCTTCGTGGTCTGCACCTCTTTGACCATCGGGACACTCGGCGGCTATGCGCTGTCGCG
The DNA here is from genome assembly GCF_028369055.1 of Cognatishimia sp. SS12. Lineage (GTDB taxonomy): Bacteria > Pseudomonadota > Alphaproteobacteria > Rhodobacterales > Rhodobacteraceae > Cognatishimia. The sequence goes on from NZ_JAQNCZ010000004.1 coordinate 153,240, forward strand.
CTCGGGCTTCAAATATGTCTTTTGGCTGCTGATCGCGGCGCTGATCTTCCGCGCCATCCCGCCGATCACGCTGGTGTCCGGCTACCTGCCTGTTTTCTTTCAGTACAATGCCTGGGGCTATCTGCCGACCGCGATCATCGTGCTTGTGGCGATCAACCAGCCGTTCACCCTGTGGATGCTGCATTCCTTCTTTGAATCGATCCCAAAAGAGCTGGACGAAAGTGCAAAAGTGGATGGCTGCACACAGTTCCAGGCCTTCCGCCGTGTCATCATCCCGGTGATGTGGCCAGGCGTGATCACCACGGGTCTGTTCAGCTTCTTGCTGGCCTATAACGACTTTGCCGTAACCTCGATGATCCTGAACGAAGACAACCGCACCATGGTGCCTCAGATCGCGGCCTTCCTTGGCACGACACAGACCGAAGGCAACGTGATGTTCGCCGTCGCAGCCGTTGTTTCAGCCACTGCGCCACTCTTTGTGTTGGTCCTCTTCTTCCAGCGCCAGATCGTGTCTGGCCTGACTGCAGGGGCCGTTAAAGGATGAGTTCAAATTCCCGGCACGGCGCGATGGCGCGTCATCCGGCGCTCAACAGAATGCCAAGAGACTTTTTGGAGCTTGGGTGATCCCCTCTCTTCCTCCCCTCCAAAACTCTCTTAGCATTCTGAAAGGAAAGACACATGAAAGGCTCTCGCCCCGAGCAGGCCGTGTTGACACGCGACACCGACCTGACAAAAACCGAAGAAACCCGCGCCGTGATTGAAACCATGGTGGATGGTCTGAACGATCACCGGATTGATGATATCGGCGATTTCTTCAGCCAAGGGTTCCGCTGGATGGGCAACCAAGGCTGCGGCACAAAAACCGGCCTGCAAGAGTTTCAAGACAATTGGCAGCGCCCCTTCCAAGCGGCGTTTTCCGATAAGGTCTGCATCGACGAAGCCCGGCTTTACATGGGCGAATGGGCCGCTGCATTTGGTCGCCAAGAAGCGACCCACAGCGGAGAATTTCTGGGGATTGCCCCAACCGGCAAGCGGGTGGAGATCCGCTACATGGACTTTTGGAAAGTGGTCGACGGCAAGATTGTCGACAATTGGGTGAATGTGGATTTCGCCCATGTGGCGGCGCAATTGGGCGTCGATCTTTTCAACGGCCATGGCTGGGAAGCATTTGATAGCGGCGAAAAGACTCCGCCGCGTCCCGACAACTAAGGAACAAAACGATGACCATCGAATATCTGAAACGCGGCAAACCCGAAGCGGATCGGGCGGAAGATGATGCGAAGACCCGCGCCACTGTCGAAGCGACGCTGAAAGACATCGGTGCGCGCGGCGATGCGGCCGTACGGGAGCTGTCGGAAAAATTCGACAACTACTCCCCCGCATCGTTCCGGTTGAGCCAGCAAGAGATCGACGATCTGATGGCGCAGCTGTCCGATCGCGAGCTGGCAGATATCAAATTCGCGCAGGAACAAGTGCGCAATTTCGCCCAGGCGCAACGCGATTCCATGTTGGATATCGAGGTCGAAACCATGCCCGGTGTGATCCTGGGTCACAAAAACATCCCCGTGCAATCGGTCGGCTGTTACGTGCCGGGCGGCAAGTTCCCCATGGTGGCGTCGGCACATATGTCCGTCGCCACCGCGTCAGTGGCGGGCGTGCCACGTATCATCGCCTGCACCCCCCCCTTCAAAGGCAAGCCGAACCCGGCCGTGATTGCGGCGATGCATCTGGGCGGCGCGCATGAAATTTACGTCATGGGCGGCATTCAGGCGATTGGCGCGATGGCGCTGGGGACAGAAACCATTGATCCGGTGCATATGCTGGTCGGGCCGGGCAACGCCTTTGTTGCCGAAGCCAAACGCCAGCTCTTTGGCCGTGTGGGTATCGATCTTTTCGCTGGGCCAACAGAAACCATGGTCATCGCGGATGAAACCGCCGCGGACGCTGAACTTTGCGCCACTGACCTCTTGGGTCAGGCAGAGCATGGGTATAATAGCCCCTGCGTTCTGCTGACCAACAGCAAGAAGCTGGCCGAAGAGACCCTGAGCGAGATTGATCGCATTCTTGGCATTCTGCCCACCGCTGATACCGCGCGCGTCAGCTGGGATGAATATGGTGAAATCATCGTGTGTGACACCTATGAGGAAATGCTTGAGGTCGCCGATGACATCGCCTCTGAGCACGTTCAGGTGATGACTGACCGCGATGATTGGTTCCTTGAAAACATGACCTGCTATGGCGCGCTGTTCCTTGGCCCACGGACCAATGTGTCAAACGGCGACAAGGTGATCGGCACCAACCACACGCTGCCGACCAAAAAGGCCGGGCGTTACACAGGCGGGCTCTGGGTTGGTAAATACCTGAAAACCCACAGCTATCAGAAAGTCACCACCGACGAAGCCGCAACGCTGATCGGTGAATATGGCTCCCGGCTCTGCATGCTGGAAGGTTTTGTGGGCCATGCCGAGCAATGCAATATCCGCGTGCGTCGGTATGGCGGGGTGAACGTTCCCTATGGCACCGCAGCGCCCTATCGCGACGCGGCCGAATAACATCACCGTGGGGGCGGCGCTGGCCGCCCCGCTTATCCTTTTGAGGCATTCATGGACCGCCACAGCAAACACAAAGCCCTGATCGCGCCGCTGCGCGCAGCGATGTATGACTTTGACCCCAAAGGGGTTCAGGCCGCCCTTGCTGCAATCGCGGCACCGGATGCTTTGTTTCGCTTGTCGGCCCCTTTTGGTGACACAACCGGCCCAGAGTCGTATTACGACACGGCTTTTGTCGGCCTTTTGACGGCTTGGCCGGACCTTGAGCGCCGCGACTACATTGTCATGGCGGGTGCCGACGAAGATGGGGCCGATTGGGTTGGCTGCGGCGGCTATTATACCGGCACTTTCCTAGCCCCTTGGCTCGACATTCCGCCCACCGGCCATCAGGTCGCGATGCGGTTTCACGAATTCTATCGTTTCCAAGATGGCCAAATCGTCGAGATGCAAGCGATCTGGGACATTCCCGAGGTCATGATTCAGGCCCAGGCCTGGCCACTTGCGCCCTCGCTCGGGCGTGAATGGCGTGCCCCTGCCCCGGCCACGCAAGATGGCATTATCACCGGCCCCCGCAATGAGGCACAAAGCGCCGCGTCCTGTCAGTTGATCATGGACATGCTGGCGCATTTGATCCGCTACCCGGCGCAGGGTGGCCCCGAGGTGATGGACATGCCCCGGTTCTGGCACCCAAAAATGAACTGGTATGGCCCCGGAGGCATCGGCACAGCGCGCGGCATTTCGGGCTTTCGCCACTGGCATCAGACGCCGTTTCTGGCCGCGATGCCGGACCGGGGCCAATACCCCAATGAGATCACCCATCATTTCTTTGGCGATGCCAATTACGCGGCTGTCACCGGCTGGCCGAACATGGCCCAGACGCTGAGCGGCGGCGGCTGGCTTGGACTGCCGGCCACAGGCGCGAAAATCACCCTGCGGTCGCTGGATTTCTGGCGTGTCGAAAACGGCAAGATCCGCGAAAACTGGGTGCTTGTGGACTTGATCGACATTTATGCGCAATTGGGGCTGGACGTTTTCAGCCGCCTGCGTGAATTCAACAAGGCGCGCAATCTCGGCGCGCTCAGCATTTCAGACGGATTATCAGCATGACCAGCCTTCCCCGTACCCCCAGTTTTGATCTTTCCGGTAAGAAAGTACTTGTCACCGGGGCATCGTCGGGCATCGGGCTGGGCTGCGCCGTGGCCATCGCCGAAGCGGGCGGCAGCGTGGTTTGCGCCGCGCGCGGGGCGGATCGGCTGCAAGAAGCTGTCGCAGCCATGCAGGCCGCAGGCTATACCGCCAGCGCTCTCTCGCTTGATCAAGGCGATGTCGCCGCCGTCAGCGACGTGATGGCGCGCGAAAGTTTTGATGTCGTGGTCAATTCTGCCGGCATTGCCCGCCACAGCGCCGCCACCGACACCACCCCAGAAGATTACGATGCGGTGATGCATATCAATCTGCGGTCGGCCTATTTTCTGTCCGCCCGTGCGGCGGCAGCCATGATGGCGGCGGGCAAGCCCGGCTCGATCATCCACATCTCTTCGCAGATGGGTCATGTGGGCGGCATCGACCGCGCGCTTTATTGCGCAGGCAAACATGGGCTGGAAGGCATGATCAAATCCATGGCCATGGAATGGGGCAAGCAGCGCGTGCGCATCAATTCGATCTGCCCTACTTTCATTCGCACCCCCCTGACCCAATCGACCTTTGACAACCCTGAGCGGTTTGACTGGATCATGAGCAAAATCAAACTTGATCGCGTCGGCGAGGTTGAGGACATCATGGGCGCGGTACAATATCTGGCGTCCGATGCCTCAGCCATGGTCACAGGCACCTCGCTCTTGATCGACGGCGGGTGGACTGCGGGCTGATGGCAGAGAAGATCACATCGCTTCAGGTCGCGCAACGCGCTGGCGTCAGCCAGTCGGCGGTGTCGCGCGTCTTCACGCCCGGAGCGTCGGTCTCAAAGAAAACAGCAGACAAGGTGCGCAAAGCCGCGCGCGAGCTCGGCTATCGCCCCAATGTTCTGGCGCGCGCCATGGTCAAAGGCCAAAGCCGCATCATCGGCCTCGTTGTCGGTTATCTCGACAATTACTTCTATCCCAAAGCCATGGAGCTTTTGTCCACCAGCTTGCAGGAACAGGGCTATCACCTGTTGATCTTCATGGCCCCTCAGACCGGCGAGAATATCGACGGTGTGATGGATGAAATTCTGGATTATCAAGTGGATGGCATTGTGCTTGCTTCGGTTGCCATGTCCTCTGAAATTTCCTCGCGCTGCCAGCAGGCCGGCGTGCCGGTGGTCTTGTTCAACCGAAACCAGGATATCGACGGCATCACCTCTGTCACCTCAGACAACTATGCAGGGGGGCGTAAGGTCGCCGAGTTTTTGCTGGCCGCCGGGCATGAAAAAATCGGCTATATCGCCGGCTGGGTCGGGGCATCGACGCAGCGCGACCGCGAGGCCGGATTTCGAGCGGCGCTGCATCAGGCCGGGCGCGACATCGACGCTTATGAAATTGGCAACTTCAATACAGAAACTGCCCGTCAGGCAGCCAGAAACATGTTTGACACCGCCCCGGAAAAACGCCCGGATGCTTTGTTCGTCGCCAACGACCATATGGCGATTGCCACGCTGGATGTGCTGCGGTTTGAACTTGGCTTGCGCGTGCCCGAAGACGTGTCGGTCATTGGCTATGATGATGTGCCCCCGGCCAGCTGGCCCGCCTATAACCTGACCACCATGCGCCAACGCGCGCGCACCATGGTTGATGAAACTGTGAATGCTCTGATGGAGCATATCCAATCCCCAGATATTGCCCGCCCACGACGTGTCGCCATTGATGGTCCGCTGATCGTGCGCACCTCTGCCCGCCTGCCCCAAGGCTGGACACCCAAAGGATAAGACTATGAAGGGTTTTGACCCAAAATTCCGCGACTTCCCCGAGTATATCATCGGCATCACCAAAGAGATTTGGGAAGATCGCGGCATCGCCACCTTGCACGACTATTACGCGCCCGACATCGTGGTGCGTATGCCCGGCTCTGTCTCGACCGGCAATGCCGGCGTGATCGGGGCCACCATGGCGACATTGGCGGAATTTCCGGATCGGACACTGTTTGGCGAAGATGTGATCTGGTCCGGCACCCCTGAAGAGGGCATGCTGAGTTCGCATCGCATCACCTCAACCGCTACGCACACCGGCGATGGCGCTTTTGGCAAGGCCACGGGCACCAAATTGACCTATCGCATTCTGGCGGATTGCCACGCGATCAACAATGCGATCAACGACGAATGGCTGATCCGCGACAACGGCGCGATTGTGCGCCAGATGGGCTGGGAGCCCGCACAATTTGCCCGCGACCAGATCGCCCGCGAAGGCGGCCCGGACACCTGCGTCAAACCGCTGACCCCCAAGAATGACATCGACGGCCCCTATAAGGGCACCGGCAATGCAAATGAATGGGGCCAACGCTATGCGGATGTGATCACCCGGATCATGAACGCTGACCTCGCGGTGATCCCAACCGAATATGACCGCGCGGTGAACACCGAATATCCCGGCGGCGTGTCCGGCTTCAGCTGGTCCAGCGTTGATATCTTCTGGATGGGGCTGCGCGCCGCCTTCCCCAATGCAAAATTCACCATTGAACATCAGATCGGGCGCGAAGATCCGATGATGCCGCCACGCGCGGCCATCCGCTGGAGCCTGCATGGCAAACACGAAGGCTGGGGCAGCTTTGGCGCGCCGACCGGCGCAGAGGTCTACGTGCTGGGCATCAGCCACGCCGAATTTGGCGCGTTGATCGCGGGGGAGCCAAGAATTCGCCGCGAATACACATTGTTTGACGAAATCGCAATCTGGAAACAGATTGCGTTGCAGACCGGAGCCTAACGTGAGTCACAATCGGGCCCTCTATTGCCCCCGGACGGGGCTGTTTGAAACGCAGAGCACACGGCGTTTTCACGCCTTTTGCCAGGGGCTGCGCGCGCGCCGCCTTAATCTGCGCCCGCCCGGACGCGGGATCTGAACCCACCGGCCCTGGGGCCATTCAGATCCACAACCACAAAGGTACATGACATGACCAATTCTTCGATCCAAAGCCGCATCGTCCGTTACGGCGAGCTGCAGCCCTGCAAAACCGCCTTCATCGACGCCCACACACCGGGCAGCGACCAAAAGGAAAACTTCACCATCATCGGCGGCGGCGTGTCCGAAAGCCCCGATCAGCACGTGCATATCACCGACAAGATCGGCTTTAACATCGGCGCGGCGGGTCAACCGCCCAAATGCCGCAACTCGCTGCATTCTCACACCACGGCCGAAGTCTTTTTCGTGGCCAAGGGCCGCTGGCGCTTTTTCTGGGGGCGCTATGGCACTGCGGGCGAATTCATCGCCGAGGAAGGCGATATCTTTAACATCCCAACCGGAATCTTCCGCGGCTTTGAGAACGTCGGCCAGGACTACGGCATGATCATGTCGATGCTCGGCGGCGATGACGCTGGCGGCGGTGTCACCTGGGCCCCGCAGGTCATTGAGGACGCGCAGGCCCATGGCCTCGTGCTTGGGGAAAACGGCGTGCTCTATGACAGCAAGAAAGGACAGACCCTGCCCCACAACGTGGGACCGATGCCACTTCTGACCGAAGACGAGCTGAAGAACTACCCAGAGGTCCCGGTCGAAGATGTGGTGGGCACCTACATCGCCCGTTTCTGGGATCTGATGGCGCTTTCGGCCAAGAAACCTGCGGTGGTTATTGGTGAAAACGGTATGATCAAAGACAAGCCGGGCTTTGAGGTTGATTTCCTGAGCCGCGGCTCTGCGGTTGAGACCGCGGTAAAGGCTGACAAACCGGTGGTTCTGATGCCGGCAAGCGGTCATTGGCGCATCAGCATCGAGGACGTCACCACCACTTTGTCAAACGGCGACACTGCCCTGGTGCTGCCGGGCGAAAGCTATTCGGTTGCGCCTTCCATGACTGGGACTGCAGGTCTATACCGCATCACCGCCACAGATGATCCGGCAGGCCCGACCTGGACCGGCAACTAAGATAAGAACGGAGAGCCCATATGGCCAAGATCAAAACAACCCATGTGGGCTCTCTGCCCCGCACGCAAGATGTCGTTGATTTCATCTTTGCGCGTGAAAATGAAAAACCCTTCGATCAGGCGGCCTTTGATGCCTGCATGACAAAGGCCGTGGCCGAAACCGTGCGCCAGCAAAAAGAGGCCGGGGTTGATATCGCCAGCGATGGCGAAACATCCAAGATCTCTTATGCGACATATGTCAAAGACCGCTACACCGGCTTTTCCGGCGATAGCCCGCGCAACGCGCCTGCGGACCTAAAGATGTTCCCCAGCTTTCTTGAGCGACTGGCAGATGATGGCGGCACCCCGCAATATGCCCGGCCGATGTGCACGGGCGAAGTGCGCTCCAAAGGGCAGGACGAGCTTAAGAAAGACATCGCCAACCTCAAATCGGCACTGACCGATCAGGGGATTGAACAGGGGTTCATGAACGCCGCCTCCCCCGGTGTAATCTCGCTGTTTTTGCAGAATGATTTCTATAAAAACCGCGAAGCCTATCTGGCGGCTTTGGCGGACGCTATGAAGGACGAATATGAAACCATCGTCGCCTCGGGATTGCATCTGCAATTGGACTGCCCAGATCTGGCGCTGTCGCGGCACATGCTGTTCAACGATCTGAGCGACGCAGAATTTCTGAAAATCGCCAATATGCATGTCGAAGCGCTGAACCATGCGCTGCAAAACGTGCCCGAGGACAAGGTGCGTGTGCATATTTGCTGGGGCAATTACGAAGGCCCGCATTGCTGCGACATCCCGATGGACAAGGTGTTCACCACGCTGATGTCGACCAAGGCGCGCTATGTGCTATTTGACACCTCAAACCCACGCCACGCGCATGAATGGACAACCTTCCGCGACCGCAAGGCCGACATTCCAGAGGGCAAAGTGCTGGTGCCCGGCGTCGTTGACACCACCACCAACTTCATTGAGCACCCCGAACTGGTGGCCCAACGGATCGAACGTTTCACCGATATTGTCGGCGCGGACCGTGTGATCGCGGGCAGCGACTGCGGCTTTGGCACCTTTGCAGGCTTTGGCGCAATTGACCCGTCGATTGCCTACGCCAAGCTCAAAGCCTTGTCAGAGGGTGCCGCCCTCGCTTCGGAGCGCCTGTGACACCGCTGATTTTTCTGCCCGGTATGATGTGTGATGCGCGGCTGTTTCAGCCGCAGATCGCGGCGTTTTCCGGGCAGAGACCCCTGATGTGCTACCCGCTGGGCGCGCAGGACAGCATGGCCGCGCTGGCCGCTGACATCCTGCGTACCGCGCCGCCGCGCTTTGCGCTGGCCGGTCTGTCCATGGGCGGCATCGTCGCGATGGAGCTTATGCGGCAGGCCCCGGAACGTATCGCAGGCGTGGCGCTTATGGACACCAACCCGCGCGCTGAAACCCCAGAGGCCAAAGCCCGCCGCACGCCGCAGATCGCGGCGGCCAAGAACGGGCAGCTGCGGCAGGTGATGCGCGATGAAATGAAACCGAATTACTTGGCCGATGGCCCCAATCTGGGCGCGATCCTCGATCTTTGCATGGCCATGGCCGAAGATCTGGGGCCAGAGGTTTTTGTGCGCCAATCCATCGCCCTGCGCGAGCGTCCCGATCAATGCGAAACGCTGCGCGGCTATGGTGGCCCGGCGCTGGTGCTGTGCGGACGCGCCGATACGCTTTGCCCGGTCGAGCGCCACACTTTGATGCACGAACTGCTGGCAAACAGCACCCTGGAAATCATCGAAGGCGCCGGACATCTGCCGACGCTGGAACAACCCGAAGACACAAACGCGGCGCTCGGCCGCTGGCTGGAGGCCCTATGACCCCGTCCCTATTGGCGCTGATGCGCTCTGTTGATACGCCCACTGTTTGCAATGCCATCGAAGTGGCCCAGGGCAAACGCGGATTTAACCAGTTCACTCGCGGCACCATGCTGAGTTCTGCCCCCGAAGACGGCGCGATCGTCGGCTATGCCCGCACTGCGAAAATCGCGGCGGTCAATCCGCCAACCGAAGCCCCAGAGGTCATCAAGGCCCGTCGCATGGCCTATTACGAACATATGGCCAGCGGCCCCAAACCTTCGGTCTGCGTGGTTGAGGACGTCGATTACCCCGACTGCATCGGCGCGTATTGGGGTGAAATCAACGTGTCGATCCACAAGGGGTTTGGCATTGAAGGCACGCTGACCAATGGGGTGATGCGTGATCTCGGGGATGTCCCGGAGGGCTATCCGGTGATTGCCGGCTCTGTTGGGCCGAGCCACGGGTTTGTGCATGTCAAAGAGATTGGCACCGAAGTGGAAATCTTTGGCATGCGCGTCAAGGAGGGCGACCTGGTGCATGCGGATCGCCACGGCGCAATTGTGATCCCACCCGAGGTGATCCCGGATCTGGAAGCCGCCATTCAAAAGCTGATGCAGACTGAGCGCATCATTTTGGATGCCGCCACCAAAGACGGGTTTGACATCGACGCCTTCCGCGCCGCCTGGAGCGCGTTTGAGGCCGCACGGACCTGACACAGCGGTGTAACACGCCCGGACAGACCAACCAGAAAAGCGCAGGGCAACCTGCGCTTCTTCGCATTCCGGGTGGGCCAAATCATGCCCCTTCCCATCGCGCGAAAATTCATGTACTAAAACCGTAGTAGATATATGTGGAGTAGAGCCTTGGTGCGGCGACGCAGTGAAATGCTTACGGATGTTGAACTTGAATTCATGGTCGCCCTTTGGGAGATCGGGAAAGGTTCCGTGCGTGATGTCATGGCCGCCGTTACGGGCGAAACCAAACGCGCATATACGTCGGTCGCCACGGTCTTGAAGATCTTGGAAGACAAGGGCTATGCCAGATCAGAACGCCAAGACCGCAGCCTGATCTACAGCCCTGTTGTGCAACGAGCAGACTATGAGGGGCGGTCCCTCAAAAATTTGTCAGATTCTTTGTTTGGAGGAACGCCAACAGCGCTGGTCGCGCGATTGGTGGATAACGAAGATTTGACGGACGAAATGATCCAGGAAATAAAAGAGATCATTGATACAAGGATCAGAAAGGATGACGGTTGATCAAATCGTAGGGGGGGCGATCTGGGTTCAGCTCATGATCCTGTTGGCGGCACTGGTCTTTGCAGTGTTCGAAGGCCTGCTGTTGCTGTCTGGCAACCGGCGGCATTATCTGACGCGACGCCGTTTGGGTGTCGCGACCATTGCCTGCCTGGGCAGCCTGCCCTTCATCATGCCGTACCTGTCCAAAACGTCTTATGCCGCCTCGGTGAATGCCACTGATGTGATTGTGGCGCAGGTCTTGAAGGGCAATATTGGCATCTCTGCGATTGAGATGAACAACCTCTTTCAGATCAAGGCGCGTGTGATGGAACATCTGACCACCGGCCGGTCCGTAACGGCGCAGCTGGTGATCGCGGTATTTCTGACCGCCCTGATCCTGCGCGCGGCCTATATTCTGGTGAACCTATGGCGCGTGCGTCGATCCATCCGCCAGGGCTGGGTCATTCATCGATCGCGCCGCATGAAACTGATCATGAGCCCACATATCACAGTGCCCTATTCGACCCGTGGGCTGTGGTTTTACTACGTTGTGATCCCGCAAAGCTTTAGCGGCGATCGCCGGGCCATGCAGATGGCGCTTGGGCATGAAATGCAACATATCCGGCAAGGTGATGTCGATGCAGAGGTCTTGATGTCGATCCTCTCGCCGCTTGTGGTGCTCAACCCCGGCTTTTGGTTCCTGTCAAGCCGCCTGCGTAAGCTGGGCGAGCTGGCCTGTGATCGCGCCTATCTGGCGCGCAGCGGCTTTGACGCCCATGGCTATTCCCTGCGTCTGTTGACCCTTGCCAAACAAAACCTGAGCAATCCCGCCCAGCCCACCGCCTTGGGCGTGCCGCTGGCCGGGCGCAATATCCTGTTCAAGGGGCATCGCTCGATCTTGAAAGAACGGATCTTGGCGATTGCACATGATCAAGAAGATCCCAAGCGAGAGACGATATGGTTTGCCTTTGCGCTGTCGCTGATGATGGCCGTCGGTGTGCTGTTTGGTGCCGCCGCATTGGCCGAGCCACCAGAATGGAGCCATGATCGCATCATGCTGTCGACCGTCGCGAATTTGGATCGGCTGAACGAGCTGAACACGCTGGCGCAGCGCAGCTGGTAAGCCAGCAGGTCGCCACACCGCACCCCAATCAAACGTGACAAACAAATGGCGCTGAAACCGCCCGCTGCCGCATTCTCGATTTGACCGCTCCAGCGCGTATGAATGGCCAAAGGTAGCGTCGATCGCAATATGGGCCTGGCCGGGGGTGCAGGGTTATGTGCGCGGTTCTAAGGGCGGGTTTGCCGCCCTTGCAGCAGGACCCAAGCTTTAGTCGCGTCACCGATTGAAGCCGCGAGCTAGGTTTGTTTTTTAACCTGCCCGATTGCTTCCTGCTCCCAAGCGAACGCTTTCCTGTGCATTTGCCTGAACCGCACATGACGACGGTCCAACAACAAAAAATGGCCCGGAAAAGCCGGGCCAGTGTAGAAAGCCTAAAGTCGGGGGTTAGACTTTCCAGAACGCGATGATCCCCCACAGAATGGCCAGTCCCAGCGGCACCCAGAGCGGCATGCCAAAAAGGCCAATCCAGATCAGGAAAATATAGCTTGTGCCCAGGCAGGTCAGGAACAGGCGATCCCCGCGCGTGGTGGTGAGGCCCAGAATGCCTTGGCGTTCGTCGCCCCCCGGGTTGCGGATTTCCAGCATCACCAGAATGCCAATGGCGCTGAAAATCCCGATGAAAACGGCCGCTGTCGGCCAAGTCCATGCCATCCAACTCAGCATATCAAACCCTCCCCATCGCGAAGCCCTTCGCGATATAATTGCGCACGAAATAGATCACGATGGCCCCCGGCACGATGGTCAGGGTGCCCGCAGCCGCCAGCAGCCCCAGCTCATAGCCCGCGCTTGAGGCGGTTTTGGTCATCGTTGCCGCAATGGGTTTGGCGGCAACTGCCGTTAGTGTTTTGGCCAGCAGCAGTTCCACCCATGAGAACATGAAGCAGAAGAAGGCCGCGACCCCGACGCCGGCTTTGATGGTCGGAATAAAGATCGACACAAAGAAGCGCGGGAAAGAATAGCCATCAACAAAGGCCGTCTCGTCCAGCTCTTTTGGGACGCCGCCCATGAAGCCTTCCAAAATCCAGACCGCCAGCGGGATGTTAAAGAGACAATGCGCCAGCGCCACGGCAAGATGCGTGTCAAAGATGCCAACAGCGGAATAAAGCTGAAAGAATGGCAGCGCAAAGACAGCCGCCGGGGCCATTCGATTGGTCAGCAGCCAGAAAAACAGCTGCTTGTCGCCAAGAAAGCGATAGCGGCTGAACGCATAGGCCGCAGGCAGCGCGACGGTGATCGAAATCACTGTGTTGATAGACACATAGAGGATCGAGTTGATGTAACCCCAATACCAGGTCGGATCGGTGAAAATCGTCTTATAGGCCTCTAGCGTGAAGGTCTGCGGGAACAATGAAAAGCCAGAGAGGATTTCATTGGTGGTCTTAAAACTCATCGCGACGAGCCAGTAGATGGGCAGCATCAGGAAGAAGATGTAGAGAATGGGAACGAGAGATCGTTTTTGCATGTGATCGCCCTCCTTAGTTCAGATCGTCTTTGGTCATCAGCGTGTAGAACAGCCAAGACACCAAAAGCGTGATTGCAAAATAAATCAGAGACATCGCCGCCGCAGGGCCAAGGTCAAACTGACCCAAGGCGATTTTCACCAGATCAATCGACAGCAGCGTGGTCGAATTGCCCGGCCCGCCGCCCGTCAGCACGAAAGGTTCGGTGTAGATGTTGAAACTGTCCATGAACCGCAACAGGATCGCGATGGTCAGAACATTCTTCATCTTGGGCAGCTGGATAAAGCGAAAGACGCTCCAATTGCTGGCGCCATCGATCTTGGCCGCCTGATAATAGGCGTCAGGGATCGAGACGAGCCCGGCATAGGCCAAGAGCACCACCAGTGATGTCCAATGCCAGACGTCCATTGTGATGATCGTCACCCAGGCCGCCACCGGATCTTGGGTCATGTCATAGTTGATGCCCAGAACATGGTTCAGGAAATAGCCCAAAAGGCCAATGTCAGGCAGCGCAAAGATGTTCCACATCGCGCCCACAACATTCCATGGGATCAGCATCGGCAATGCCATAAGGACCAGGCAGACCGGCACCCAAAAGCCTTTGCGCGGCATCGACAGCGCAATGGCAATGCCCAGCGGCACCTCGATGATCAGGATAAGCGCCGTGAACATAAACTGACGGCCCAATGCGGCGTGGAACCGATCTGAGCGCAGGATTTGTTCAAACCAGCCCAAGCCTTCCCAGAAGAACAGGTTGTCGCCAAAGGTTTCCTGTACCGAATAATTGACCACCGTCATCATCGGGATCAGCGCGTTAAACGCGACAAGCAGCAGAACGGGCAGGACAAAGAACCATGCCTTTTGATTTTCGGTTTTCATGCCGCGTCCTCCTGTGACGCAATATCAGTTGCCAGCCAGCCATCGGCATAAAGGCGGGTTTGATTTTGCTGAAATTGCAGATGCACGATGTCGCCTTTGGCGGGCGGGTTGCCGTTTAAGATCGCGGAAACGCGGTGCTCTCCGACTTCGACCTCGACCACGATGTGCCGGCCCACGTCTGAAACCTTGCGCACATGCGCCTCGATCCCGGTGTCAGAAAGCGACACGAACTCAGGCCGAATGCCGATCTCTAATTTGCCGGATGTGCCGGATTTTATCGGCCCTTCCAGCGCAACAGGATGGCCATAAAAATGGGCCGTGCCATTGCGCATTTCCGCCGGAAGAACGTTCATGCCGGGTGAGCCGATAAAATGCCCCACAAAAGTATGCGCGGGCCGTTCAAACAGCTCAACCGGGGTGCCGACTTGCACCACTTCGCCCAGCTCCATCACCACAACCTGATCAGCGAATGTCAGCGCCTCGGTCTGGTCGTGGGTCACATAGATCATCGTGCGCCCCACCCGCTGGTGCAGTTCTTTGAGCTTGGTGCGCAGCTTCCATTTCAGATGCGGGTCGATCACGGTCAGCGGTTCATCGAACATGACGACATTCACATCATCCCGCACAAGGCCCCGCCCCATCGAGATTTTCTGTTTGTTGTCCGGCGAAAGCCCCGCGGCGCGGCGGTCGAGCATGTCGGTGACTTCCAGCATCTCCGCGATTTCGCGCACACGTTTGTCGATGGTAGCGGCATCCACACCCCTGTTTTTCAAGGGAAACGCCAGGTTTTCATAAACCGTCATCGTGTCGTAGATCACGGGGAACTGAAACACCTGCGCAATATTGCGCTGATCCGGCGTCGCGGTGGTCATGTCATTGCCATCAAACAGGATTTGCCCTTCGGACGGCACCAGCAGCCCTGAAATAATGTTGAGCAATGTCGACTTACCGCAGCCCGATGGCCCCAGCAGCGCATAGGCCCCGCCGTCTTGCCAATCCAGGTCAACTTCTTTCAGCGCATAATCCTCTGGCCCCTTTGGTGCGGGGAAATAGGAATGTCTGAGGTTTTTGAGAGTAATCTTGGCCATATTGTCCCCCTAGGCCGCCCGGCTGCCATCAGCCGCAAAGTAAAGGCAGGCATCGGTGTTCATGTAGAATGTGTGATCTTCGCCCAAACGATAGGGGTGCGTGCCATGCGCCAGCGACACCCAACCGTTGTCGCCAAACTCAAAATGCGCCGAGCTTTCTGATCCGGAAAGTTCCGTCACCCCAACGCGCCCGACAAGCGCGGTGCGCGCGGCGTCGGTCGCAAACGGCAACACATGGTTGGGCCGGATCGCAACGGTATAGCGCCCATCCGCAAGGCCCGCGGCCTTTGCACCGGCGTCCCATTTGACATCGCCAAGGCGGAACTGGCCGCCAGTCTTTTGGACCGTGGCGTGGTTGATCGGCGGATCGGAAAAGACCTGCGCTGCTGTCAGCGATGCCGGGGCGCGATAGATCTCGGCCGTGGGGCCAAATTGCGCGACCTGACCATCGACCATCAATGCGGTTTCCCCGCCCAGCAGCAGGGCTTCTTCCGGCTCTGAGGTGGCATAAACCACCACCGCGCCTCGCCCGGCGAAAAGTTCGGGCAGCATTTCGCGCAGCTCTTCGCGCAGTTTGTAATCCAGGTTGGCCAAAGGCTCATCCAGAAAGACGGCCTGGCTGTCCTTGGCAATTGCCCGCGCCAGGGCGCAGCGCTGTTGTTGCCCCCCGGACAATTCATGCGGCCGCCGATGCAGCATCGGGCCAAGCTTCAGGATGTCGGCAGCTTCGCCGACCCTGCCTTCGATTTCCGATTTGGCCATGCCAGCCACGCGCAGCGGTGAGGCGATATTATCAAAGACGGTCATATGCGGGTAGTTCACAAAGAACTGATGCACGAGGCTGATGCGCCGCTTTTGCGTGCTGAGATCGGTGATGTCGGTGCCTTCCATCAGCAGCCGGCCATCAGCGACGGGATCAATGCCAGCCATCATCTTGATGAGCGAGGTTTTCCCTGCGCCGGTTTCGCCCAGCAAGACGTTGAAATGACCTTTCTTCAACGTCAGGCTGGTGGGTTTGATATGCGTAACCCCGCGCACAACCTTGGTCAGGTTTTTAAGTACAAGTGCCATAGCGCACCTTTTCGAAGAGAGAGTGTATTTGAAGGGAGCCGCCGTCCGGTCGGCAAGTGGCTGGGGCCGTGATGGCCCCAGCCCGCGTCAGACAAACGGGGAGAGTTGTCTGAGTGACGCGATGATCAGTTGCCGCTCCAGCGGGCCACGAGATCGTCGTAGTTTACGGTTTCACCCTGTGGTTTTTCGTTGTCCAGCTTGGGCTTGGCACCGCCGTTGGCAAACCACCATTCTGCGTCGCGTTCTTCGTTCAGACGTGGACCACAGCCGCCATAGACGTTCTGGGCTTCGTCCGCACGCTGCATACGCGCCATGGTGATATCCATTTCCTCAGCCAGACGGTCCATCGCCTCTTGCGGCGTGAAGGCACCGGAGTTTACGTCGCCAATCTGCTGCCACCAGATTTGGGCCAGCTTTGGATAATCAGGAACGTTGATCCCGGTTGGCGACCAAGCCACACGATCCGGCGAGCGGTAGAATTCAACCAGACCACCCAGCTTTGGTGCGCGCTCGGTAAAGGACGCATGGTTCACCGAAGAGTCACGGGCAAAGGTCAGACCAACGTGAGATTTTTTCACGTCCACAGTCTTGGATGTCACGAACTGTGCATAGAGCCATGCCGCCTGCGCGCGCTCGGATGGGGTGGATTTCAGGAAGGTCCAAGAGCCAACATCCTGATAACCAACCTTCTGGCCTTCTTCCCAATAAGGACCATGCGGGGATGGGGCCATGCGCCACAGTGGGTTGCCCTCGGCATCCACAGTGTTGTTGCCTTCGGACTGCGGTTTCACCATGTCTGCGGTGAAGGCGGTATACCAGAAGATCTGCTGCGCCACGTTGCCTTGCGACAGCGCTGGCAGGGATTGGTAGAAGTCAAAGGACGCCGCACCTGGAGGGGCGTAATTCCGCAGCCATTCATCCCACTTACGGATCGCATAAACAGCCGCTGGGCCGTTTGCTGCGCCGCCACGGGTGACGCTTGCACCAGCTGGGTTACAGGAGCCTTCTTCCATGCGGATGCCCCATTCGTCGATTGGCACACCGTTTGGTTCACCTTTCGAACCAGCACCCGCCATAGACAACCAAGCATCGGTCATCCGCCAGCCCAAATCCGGGGCGCGTTTGCCGTAATCCATGTGGCCATAGATGGTTGTGCCGTCGATTTCCTTGACATCTTTGCTAAAGAATTCAGCGATATCTTCGTAGGCCGACCAGTTGACCGGAACACCCAGCTCGTAGCCGTATTTTTCTTTGAAGGCCGCTTTCAGGTCTTCGCGGTCAAACCAGTCCTTGCGGAACCAGTAGAGGTTCGCAAATTGCTGATCTGGCAGCTGATAAAGATCGCCGTCCGGACCCGTGGTAAACTGGGTGCCCATGAAGTCATCCAGATCAAGCGTTGGCGAGGTTACGCCAGACCACTCGCCAGCCATCATGTCGCTGAGGTTATAGGCCAGCTGCAGGCGCGAGTGCGTACCGATCAGATCGGAGTCGTTCACATAGCCATCATAGAGGTTCCGCTTGGTCTGCATCTGTGTTTGCACAGCTTGCACCACTTCGCCTTCGCCAAGGATCTGGTGGTTCACCTTGATCCCGGTGATTTCCTCAAAGGCTTTGGTCAGCACTTCGGCTTCGTAGCCATGCGTTGGAATGCCTTCGGAAAGCACGTTGATTTCCATGCCGGCATACGGCTCTGCTGCTTTGATGAACCATTGCATTTCAGACATCTGCTCATCTTTGCTGAGCGTAGATGGCTGGAATTCGGTATCGATCCAACGCTTTGCCGCCGCTTCATCGGCATAAAGCGAGTGTGTGCCCGCAATCACAGCCGCAGCTGCAACAGCGGAAAGAAGATACGTCCGCATCTTTTCCTCCCAATTTTACGAACCCGGCATTCAACCGGTTACATAACGTTTGCAAAACCGGGGTAATACGTCAACTAATAAATTAGTAGACAGACCTCGTGCCCTCACGTCACATTTTCAACCACTTGAATTCAAACAGTTATACACCATAGACGAGTGCGACATTCGGCGACATTCATTTGAGCAAATTACAACATCATATGAAATCACGCCTTGAGATCCGGCCGAGAATCACACGGCATTTTGCTCACATTCGATCGCGCAGACGGTACCAGAGCATCGCCAGAGTCAGCAAAGGCAATCGAAACCGCGCGCCGCCCGGCATCGCTGGCGGAACAACCTGCGCCATAATATCAAAGCGCTCGGCCTGCCCGGCGATGGCTTCGGCAGCGATTTCCCCGGCCAGCGTCCCAAGCGCGAGCCCGTGACCGGAATAGCCGGACATGCTGAAGATATTGCCAGCCACCCGCCTGAAATCCGGCAGGCGCGTGCGCGTGATCGCCAGGGTGCCGCCCCAAGCGTAATCAATGCGGGTCTGCGCCAATTGCGGAAATATCTGCACCATCGGGCGGCGGACTTTCGCGGCAATATTGCTGGCAAAGCGATCCCCATAGCTTTCGCTGCCCCCAAACAGCAGCCGATGATCTGAACTCAGGCGAAAGTAATTCACCACAAATTTGGAATCCGCGACCGCAAGGTTTTCGCGCAGCACCGAGGCGCGCAGAGCCGGTGCCAAAGGCGCGGTTGCGATGATGTAATTGTTGATTGGCATCACATGGCGCGCCACGGCGCTGGACAGATCCCCAAGATAGCCGTTGCACCCGAGCACCACGTAATCACAGCTGATCTGCGCCCGATCTGTTTTGACCACAGGGCGCTTGCCCGGCGAAATACCGATCACACGGCTTTGTTCATGCAGCACCGCCCCGGCACGCTGCGCCAAACGCCCAAGGCCAAGGGCAAATTGCAACGGATCAATATGACCGGCCCGCTGATCACGCAGCCCGCCGTGATAGGCTGTGCTGCCCACCAACTGTCGCGCAGCATCTTTGTCCAGAAACGTGATCGCCTCTTCGCCATAGCGGTCCTGCAGGTGCCGCACATAGGCTTCGGTGTGTGGCACATAGCGCGCGCGGTGGTCCAGATGCAAAAGCCCGGGGTGAAACTGCGTTCGCACCGCATCGGTTTCAGACAGGGCCCGCACCTTGTCCAGCGCCTGTCGACCGATCTGCCAGAGCGCGGCCGCCCTGTCGCGCCCATAGCGCTTTTCGAGCGAAATCTGATCAATGCGCTGGCCCTGCCCGACCTGCCCGCCATTGCGCCCGGAGGCCCCAAAGCCTATGCGCTGCGCCTCAAGCAGGTGCACCTTATAGCCGCGCTGCGCCAGATGGAGCGCGGTAGAAAGCCCGGTATAGCCACCGCCCACGACGCAGACGTCACAAGAGATTTGACCCTGTGCCGCAGTGCAATTCGGCAGCCCCTTGACACCAGTTGCATAATAAGACGGCGGATAGCGGCCGGGCCGATCATTCGCGGTCAAAAGATCCATCAGACATTCAGCAACAGATGCTGACGCTCCCAGGGCGAAATTTCGCGCTGATATTCTTCGTTTTCTGCGATCTTGATGTCGTAATAGAGCCGGCAGAAATCAGGGCCCAGAACTTCCCACAGCTCTTTGGCCCCTTCAAAGATATCCAAGGCCACATTCAGACTGACTGGCAGCGGATCCTCAGGGTCCCATACTTCGACCAAGGCCGGTTGCCGCGGCTGAACCTTGTTGCGCATCCCCAAGAGACCACAGGCAAGCGAGGTGGCAATCGCCAGATATGGGTTGCAATCCATGCCGATGACCCGGTTCTCCACCCGCCGCGCTTCGGGGCTAGAATGGGGCACCCGCAATCCGGTGGTGCGATTGTCCACGGCCCATTCCAGATTGGAGGGCGCGCTATGGGTTTCGCCAGAAATGCGGCGATAGGAATTCACATAAGGGGCGAGCAGCGGCATGCCCTGCATCAAGTATTTCTGCGAGCCGCCGATAAAATGCGCAAAAGCCTCTGTGGCTTCGCCCTCTGGGTCCGAAAAGATGTTGCGCCCGGTTTTTGCGTCCAGCACCGATTGATGCAAATGCATGGCGCTGCCCGGCTCATCGCGGATCGGTTTGGCCATGAACGTGGCAAACACCCCGTTGCGCAACGCGGCCTCGCGGATCGTGCGCTTGAACAGAAACACCTGATCCGCCAGTTGCAGCGGATCGCCATGCGGCAGGTTGATTTCGATCTGCCCGGCCCCGCCTTCCTGAATGACCGTATCAATGCGCAGCCCCTGATCTTCGGCAAAATCATAAACCGTGTCGATGATCGGGCCAAATTCATCCACCGCGGCCATGGAATAGACCTGACGGCTTGCCCCCCGACGTCCGGTGCGGCCCACCGGAGGTTCGACCGGCTCATTGGGGTCGATATTGGGTTTGGTCAGGTAAAATTCCAGCTCGGGGGCGACCACTGGGGTCAGCCCCTGCTCGCTGTAAAGATCCAGCACCCGCCGCAGGACATTGCGCGGGGCCAGCGTCACATGGCCACCACCGCGAAATTGCATATCGCAGATCACCTGCAACGTGGGTTCTTCAGCCCAGGGGGCCGCCGTCGCTGTCGCCATATCCGGCACCAGCACCACGTCTTTTTCCATCCACTGCTGGTCAATCTCCATATCGACGTATTCGCCAGAAATGGTCTGATAGAACAGCGATATCGGCAGATAATAGGTGTCTGTGGGGTCAAACTTATAAGCGGGCATGGCCTTGCCACGCGAGGTCCCTGCAAGGTCAGGGATGATAATTTCCACCTCCTCAAGGCGGGCCCCGCTCAGATAGTCTTGAAACGCCTCAGGCAGCGCGTGCAACCATGCGGCCTGATCTTTGATCTTCTGTTTTTTCTTCCCCATATGCCCTCTGGCAAAACTGACCGCGCCCACAAAGGAATCGCCGTCTTACATCAATCATGACGCTGTGCCTGTGCCCCTGCAAGCGCCATGCGGGTTGCTTTGCAACTTTGCAGGCTCTGATCAGCGGACCGGCGCGGTGCACCCCGCGTCAGGCACGTAAATATGGGGATTTTGGATGCCAAAAGGACCACACCCAACCCTGTATCGTGTTTTCTCGGATGGGGGATGGCGGAGAAGGTGGGATTCGAACCCACGGAGGGCGTTAACCCTCGTCGGTTTTCAAGACCGGTGCATTCAACCACTCTGCCACTTCTCCGACCCGGACTGAACTAATGCCACCGGATTGATTCTGAAAGGGCGAATTAGGGGAAATTTCGCCGACGGAGGGGCGCAGCCTTTTCACGCGGCTTGACAGTCGATAGACTGCGCTCAATCCCCAGCCGACAGGCACGAAAAACGGGGCAGAACGCTGGTCAAAAATCGGCGCGGATATCAGGCAAAGGGCACGTCATGACGAAGAATATTCTTGGGCATTCCCCACAGGAACGCGGGCGACTGCCACGCGGACAGCAGCCATACATGCAGGCCGGGCGCGCCGCGCTTTTGGCCACCGCGCTTGTGGCGGTCAGCGCCTGCGAGCCGCTGAAAGATTTCAGCCTGCGCAAACCGGCCGAGGAAACGGCGACCACCAATACCGCAACCACCACAAAATTTGTCGAACGCGACGTCGAAGCCCCCGAGGTTTTCTCGGTCTCTGAGGCCGGTCTCTGGGATGGGCGCCCCAGCCTTGGTGGCGTTTGGGTCGCGCACCCGGATGTGACCGATCCGGAGCGGGTGATCATCCGCAACAAGGCCAATGGTAAATTCGTCATCGGCGCGCTGTTCCGCCGCGAACGCGCCATTCCAGGGCCGCGTCTGCAAGTGTCCTCCGATGCGGCCGCCGCGATCTCGATGTTGGCCGGGCAGCCGGTTGAGTTGGAAGTGACAGCCCTGCGCCGCGAAGAGGCCCCAGTGGATGTGCCCCAAGAGGACAGCGTCGAAGCCGCCGATACTGTTGAGACCGAAACACTTGATCCGATCCTCAGCGCCGGGGCAGCCATCGATGCCGCCGAGGCCAGCGCCGAAACAGAGGTGGCGGCAACGCCCCCGGCCCCTGCAGCACCCAAACCGGCGGCCCCCGCCGCCAGCGGGTTGACCAAACCCTTTATTCAAATCGGCATTTTCAGCGTCGAAGGCAATGCCAACGGTGCCGCCGCGCAGATGCGCAGCGCTGGCATGGTGCCCACGGTCAAAAAGCAGACCAGCAAGGGCAAGACCTTCTGGCGTGTCCTCGTTGGCCCCGCCACCTCAAAGGCGGAGCGCGGCGATTTGATCAAAAAGATTCACGCAGCGGGCTTTACCGATGCCTATGCTGTGACCCATTGATGATTTTAAGGAGAGCATGACCATGCGATCTGCAAAACGTTTTGTTGCAGCCCTCTTCGCTTCGGCGTTGCTGGCACTGCCTGCGGCAGGTTTTGAAACCCGCGCCAAAGCGGCCTTTGTGCTGGATCAGACCACCGGCACGATCCTGATGGCAAAAAATGCCGATGAGGCGCTGCCGCCTGCGTCGATGTCCAAACTGATGACGCTCTATATGACGTTTGAAGCCATTCGCGATGGTCGCCTGTCGATGGAAGAAAAGCTGCCGGTATCGCAACATGCGATGAGTTATGGCGGTTCTACCATGTTTCTGGATACGACCGATCGCGTGAAGGTCGCCGACCTATTGCGGGGCATCATCGTGCTGTCGGGCAACGACGCATGCGTTGTGTTGGCCGAAACCCTCAGCCCAGATGGCACCGAAGCCGGATTTGCCCGGCAGATGACATTGCGGGCACGCCAGCTGGGCATGACCAATTCAACCTTTGCCAACTCCAACGGCTGGCCGGCAGCGGGGCACCGCATGTCGATGCGCGATCTGGTGCTACTGGCCAACCGGCTGATCACCGATTTTCCCGAATTTTACCCCATGTTTGCCGAGACCGAATTTGCCTTTGACGGGCGGGCCCCAAAGAACACGCTGAACCGCAATCCGCTGCTCAACCTTGGAATTGGTGCGGATGGTCTGAAAACGGGCCACACGCAAGAGGCAGGCTATGGGCTGGTCGGCTCTGCACGGCAGGGGCAACGCCGGGTGATCTTTGCGCTTTCCGGGCTGGAAAGCACGCGCGCCCGCGCTGAAGTGTCCGAACAGGTCGTCAATTGGGCCTTCCGCCAATTCAGCGAACACAAACTGCTGCGCGCTGGTCGCCGGGTCGCCACAGCAGATGTCTGGATGGGGGATGCCCCACGTGTCGGGCTGGTCGCGGCCGACGATGTCGATGTGCTGCTGCCGGTGCTGGGGCAGGATGATGTGGCCGCCGAGGTGGTCTATCACGGCCCGCTTGAAGCACCGATTGCGCAAGGTCAGCAGATTGCTGAACTGGTGCTGAAACCCGTGGACTTGCCTGAAATTCGCGTGCCGCTTGTCGCCGAAAGCGATGTGGGCAGCGGCGGTTTTGCCGTCCGTTTGCGCACCGCGACCACGGTGCTTTTGGGGCAGCTTGGCCTCTCGCTTGAGGGCGCGTCGTGACCGGCACAAACCTGGGCAAGCAACAGGGCGTGTTCATCACATTCGAAGGCATCGACGGCTCTGGGAAATCCACACAAACGCGGCACCTTGCGGACCATCTGCGCGCGCAGGGCCACGACGTGGTGCTGACGCGCGAGCCGGGCGGCTCCACCGGGGCTGAGGAAATCCGTGCGCTGGTGTTGGAAGGCGACCCGGACCGCTGGTCGGCCGAGACCGAGCTTCTGCTCTTTACCGCCGCGCGCCGCGACCATTTGGAACGCACGATCAACCCGGCGCTGGCGGCAGGCAAAATCGTGATCTGCGACCGGTTTGTGGACAGCACGCGCATGTATCAGGGTCTGTCGCGCGGCAATTTGCGCGCCGAAGTCGACGCGCTGCACGATCTGATGATTGGCCGGGAGGCGGACCTGACCATTCTGGTGGATATGGATCCGGCCACCGGCCTTGCGCGCGCCAAAGGGCGGCAGACCACCGAAGAACGCTTTGAGGATTTTGGCCAAGACCTGCAAACGCAGATGCGCAGCGGCTTTCTGGCGCTGGCCAAAGCGCATTCAGATCGGTTCCGCGTGATCAATGGCGCGCAGAGCCAAGAGGCCGTTGCCGCAGATATCCAAGCGGCGGTTGAGGATTACCTGTCATGAGCACCGGCGAAGAGCTGCCTGAGCCAGACCGCCTGCCCGGCGCGCCGCACCCGCGCGAGACGCTGCAGCTTTTTGGCCAGAGCGCGGCTGAGGCGGCCTTTCTTGAGGCTTTCAACGCAGAGCGCCTGCACCACGGCTGGCTGATCACCGGCCCGCGCGGCGTCGGCAAAGCCACGCTGGCCTGGCAGATTGCACGGTTTCTGCTGGCGACGCCCAAGTCCGATGGCGGTCTCTTTGGCGATGCCCCACAAATCGCGACCAGCTTGCAGATTGACCCCGAGCACCCGGTGGCGCGGCGCATTCAGGCCGGGTCGGAACCGGGGCTGTTTTCAGTCAAACGGCCCTATGATGAGAAAACCAAAAAACTGAAATCGCAGATCACTGTTGATGAAATTCGCAAATTGAAGAATTTCTTTGCGCTGTCTGCGGCAGATGGCGGGCGGCGTGTCGTCATTGTGGACAGCGCAGATGAGATGAACACCAGCGCCGCCAACGCGCTGCTGAAACTGCTCGAAGAGCCCCCTGCGGACACCACGATCCTGCTGATCTCACATCAGCCGTCGCGGCTGTTGCCCACCATCCGTTCGCGCTGCCGAGAATTGCGCCTGACCCAATTGCAGCCCGAGGATATGGCAGCGGCTCTGGCGCAGGCCGAGGTTGAGACTGACGCCAGCGCCGCCATGTCAGAGTTGTCGGCCGGGTCCATCGGTGATGCAATCCGCTTGGCGCAGATGGAAGGGTTGGCGACCTATACGGCGCTGATCTCGCTGTTCCAGGACTTACCGGGTTTGGATCGTCAGCGCGCATTGAAACTGGCCGACATGGCCGCGGCGCGCGGTGCGGATGACCGCTTTGAACAGCTCTTGAACTTGATTGATCTGTTCCTGATCCGCCTGGCGCGCACCGGGGCCACCGGCCAGCCCCCTGCGGTCGAGGTTGCGCCCGGCGAGGCCGCGTTGTTCGCCCGTCTTGCGCCCACTGTTGAAAAAACCCGCAAATGGGCAGAGGTTGCCGCAGAAATCACCGCGCGCAGCCGTCATGGTAAGTCGGTAAACCTTGACCCTGCCGCGCTCGTGCTGGATACGGTTTGGAAGATACAACAAACCGCCCAGACGTAAGATGACCGACGCACCACAGATCACCGATAGCCATTGCCACCTTGATTTCCCCGACTTTGACGGAGAGCTTGAGGCCGTGATTGACCGCGCCAAATCGGCTGGCGTGACGCGCATGGTCACGATCTGCACCAAGCTGCGCAATGAACCGCAGGTGCGCGCCATCGCCGAGGCCCATGATCCTGTGTTTTATGCCGCCGGCACCCACCCGATGAGCGCGGCGGATGAACCTCTGGTGAGCGTCGAAGATCTGGTGGCACTTGCCAAGCACCCGAAATTTGTCGGCATCGGTGAAAGCGGGCTGGATTATCACTATACCGCGGACAGCAAGGCCATTCAGCAGGAGTCGCTGCTGGTCCATATCGAGGCCGCGCGCCAGACTGGCCTGCCGCTGATCATTCACGCCCGCGCGGCGGATGAGGATATGGCGCAGATCCTCAGCAGTGAATTCGCCAAAGGGGCCTATTCCTGCGTGATGCATTGTTATTGCTCTGGACCGGATCTGGCCAAACGCTGCCTGGATCTGGGCTTTTACCTGTCGATGTCCGGCATCGCGACTTTCAAAAACAGCCAAGAGGTGCGCGATATCTTCGCGGCCGCCCCGATTGACCGCATCCTCGTGGAAACCGACGCGCCGTATCTTGCGCCGACGCCGCATCGCGGCAAGCGCAATGAACCGGCCTATACCGCTCATACCGCCCGCATGGGGGCCGAGCTGTTTGGCCTGCCCTATGCCGATTTTGCAGCGCAGACCCAACGCAATTTTGAGCGCTTGTTTTCCAAAGCAACGCCCAAAGCCGCCGCCGCATGAGCGATCAGCTGATCATAACCATTCTGGGCTGCGGCAGCTCTGGCGGGGTGCCCCGCCTTGGCGGCCATTGGGGGGATTGCGACCCGCATGAGCCGAAAAACCGCCGCAGCCGCTGTTCTATTCTGGTGCAACGTCAGGGCCCCGATGGTGTCACAACCGTGCTGGTGGATACATCCCCTGATATGCGGCAACAGCTGCTGAACGCGGGTATTGGTGCGCTTGATGGGGTGATTTACACCCATGCCCATGCAGATCACGTACATGGGATCGACGATCTGCGCATGGTGGTGTTCAACATGCGCAAACGTGTGCCTGTCTGGGCGGATGGCCCGACGCAAGATGCGCTCTTGTCGCGGTTTGGCTATGCC
Organism: Cognatishimia sp. SS12; assembly: GCF_028369055.1. GTDB lineage: Bacteria > Pseudomonadota > Alphaproteobacteria > Rhodobacterales > Rhodobacteraceae > Cognatishimia. The sequence continues at coordinate 179,869 of NZ_JAQNCZ010000004.1, forward strand.
TTTGTGCAGCCCGACGATTCCCCTTACCCGCCTATTCTGGATCTGCATAGCATCGCTGGTGATGTCACGATTTCTGGGGCGGGCGGCGATCTGACCTTCCGTTCGCTTGAAGTGGAACACGGCAGCATCGACGCGCTTGGTTTTCGCATCAATGACGTGGCCTATATGCCGGATGTCTCGGCAATCCCGGAGCCGGTGTGGCCCGCGCTGTCCGGTCTGAAGTGCTGGATTCTTGACGCCCTGCGGCGCACGCCCCACCCCACCCATGTGCATCTTGACCGCGCATTGGAATGGATCGCCCGCGCGGCCCCCGAAAGTGCCGTCTTGACCAACATGCACATTGATCTTGATTACGCGACCGTCGCGGCAGAAACCCCAGCGCATATTCAGCCCGCCTTTGATGGTCTGACGCTGCGGTTTGACCTTTAGCGTTATCCGCACAGCATGGCCGGCAATCTGAACATAATCCTTCCGGTCTTTGTGTTGATCGGTCTGGGCTATGCCCTGCGTTGGCGCGGCATCATGACGGACCAGATGATTGACGCGCTGATGCGCTTTGCGCTGAAACTCGCCGTGCCCGCACTGCTGTTTCGCGCCATATCTACGCTTGATCTCGCGGCGCATATGAACTGGCCGCTTTTGGTCAGTTTTTATGCCGGGGCGGGCAGTTGCTTTCTTCTCGGAAGCCTGGGCGCGCGGCTGCTCTTTGGGCGCTCTGCTCAGGACAGCATCGCCATCGGTTTCTGTTGCCTGTTTTCAAACTCGCTTCTGCTGGGGTTGCCCATCGCAGACCGCGCCTATGGCGACGCTGTGCTCAGCAGTATGTTCGCCATCATCTCTGTGCATTCCTTGTTCTGCTACGGGCTGGGCATCACCGTTATGGAAATTAGCACCGCCAAGGGACAAAGCGTGTTGGCCACGCTGAACACCGTGCGGCGCGGCATGTTCAATAATATGCTGGTCCTCGCCATCTTTGCCGGTTTTGCGGTCAACCTTTCGGGCATCCAAGTGCCGGTGCCGCTTGCCGATAGTTTTGATCTGCTGGCCCGCACCGCCCTGCCAGTGGCGCTGTTTGGCATTGGCGGCGTTTTGCGCCGCTATCGCCGCGAAGGTGACAGCCGCATCATCCTGTTCATCTGCGCCCTGTCCTTGATCATCCACCCGACGATTGCCTTTGCTATGGGGCACGCGCTGTCGTTGCCCCAGGACACCCTGCGGGCCGCGGTGATCACCGCGACCATGCCGCCTGGGGTGAATGCCTATCTCTTTGCCGCGCTTTATGGCCGCGCCATGCGGGTGGCTGCCTCTTCTGTGCTGATCGGCACGGCCTTTTCGATTTTGACCATTTCCGTTTGGTTGCAGATCCTGCCTTAAGCGCCGCGCATCTTGTAAAGCGCTCCGGCACCTCCCATCTCAGGCGCGCTACTTTGATTTTTTTGAGTTGAAAGGGATGCCCCATGGCGCTTCGGATTGACATAGTCTCAGACGTGATGTGCCCCTGGTGTATCGTCGGCTACAAACAGCTAGAGCGGGCGCTCATCGACAGCGGCACCGAGGCAGAGATTTACTGGCATCCATTTGAGCTAAATCCCCAAATGGGACCCACGGGCCAAAACCTGCGTGAACATATCACCGAAAAATACGGGTCGACCGCCGAACAATCCGAAGAGGTGCGCACCCGCTTGACAGAGCTGGGCGAGACGCTTGGCTTTGACTTCAAATTTGCGGATGACAGCCGCATCTACAATACATTTTCGGCGCATCAACTGATCCATTGGGCCGGAGAACAAGGTAAATCGCACGCGCTGAAACAAGCATTGTTTGCCGCATATTTCACTGATGGGCGCGATGTCTCGCAGCATGACGTGCTGGCGGATGTCGCCGCAGGCATCGGGCTGGATCGCGCTGAGGCGCTGGCGGTGCTGCAAGATGGCCGCTTCGCCGATGAAGTGCGCAACAAGGAAGACTTCTGGGCCTCACGCGGGATTTCCGGCGTGCCTGCCATGATCTTTGACAGGCAGCATCTGGTCACGGGCGCGCAGGGCACCGACACCTATCGGCGCTTCCTGACGCAATTGGCGGGCAGCCAAGCGGCAGGCTGACGGCCTTAACCGACTTGCCGCCCTTGGCTCCAGACCCCGCGCACAACCGGGGTGTCAGCCACCGTCGCAACCCGCAGCAAATCTGCGCGCAACCCGGTCTCAACCCGGCCACGATCGTGTAGTGCGCTGGCCTGTGCAGGGGCTTCAGTGATCGTGCGCACCGCGCGCGGCAGATCATCCCAGACCGCGGCCAGACGGAAGGCCGACAACAGCAGCGCCGCGGGCACATAATCGGACGAGACAATATCCAGCAGCCCCAGGTCCGCCAGTTCCAGCGCGGAGACATTGCCCGAATGCGAGCCGCCGCGAATGATATTGGGCGCGCCCATCATGATAGCGATGCCCGCATCGCGGCAGGCTTCGGCTGCTTCGATCGTTGTCGGAAACTCGGCAAGACGAATGCCATGCGCCGCCGAAACCGCAACCTGCGCCGATGTCGTGTCATCATGGCTGGCGAGCACGGCACCAAAGCGGGCCGCTTCGGTCACGGTCTTAGATTCATGCAGATCGCCAAATTGCTGACGCAGGTCATATAGACGCTGGCAGTGGGCTTCGAATTCTTGATCCGAAAGACCGTTTTTGGTGGCGACATAGGCTTTGAATTTGTCCAGATTCCGGAATTGCCGTTGACCGGGTGTGTGATCCATCAGGCTCACGATGCCGACGCGGTCCTCGGCGTCAAACTCGGCCAGTTCCGCCACCAGGGTTTCAGAGCAGACCTCGGCGCGTAAATGCAGGTAATGGCTGATTTTCAGCGCCCCCCGATCGCGCAGCGCCATCATCTCGCGCGAGAGTTCGCGCGCGTATTTGCGGTAGCGCCCTTTGCCGGTTGGGATAGAGCCGACGCGCATTGCGTCAAACACCGTGGTGATGCCACAACCGGCCAGTTCGCCGTCATGGGCCAGAATGGCGGCGTCATGCGGCCAGTCGACCTTGGGACGCGGTTGAATGTGCCGCTCCAGATTATCGGTGTGCAGCTCAACCGCGCCAGGCATCAGCACATCGCCGCCGCAGTCCACCGCCCCAAGCGGCACCGCGTCACCTTCGCGGATATCGGCGATCACCCCATCCACGATGGTCAGCGCCCCGCGCAGCACGTGATCCGGCATGACAATACTGGCATTGGCAAGGCAGAACTCCTGCCGCTCCGGGCTGCGGCCCGATTGCAGGTTTGCACTGGTAACAGGGGTGTTCATTGTGTCGCCTCATCTGGAAAGAGCACAGCGCGCGCTGTGGCAATGGTATCGGCAAGCGCGCCGTCGTTGTTGATATTGATCGCCCGCACGCCCATCGGCAACGGCTGCGCTGCACGCGCAAGCCGCGCATCAATCCCGGCGATGGTTTCGCGGCCACGGGTCTGCAAGCGGCCCAGCAGCACCTCGGGGCTGGCGGTGATGTTCAAGGTGACAAGTCCGGGAAAAACCGCCTGCGCTTGCAGCAGAATACTGCGCGACAGGTTCACAAGGGCATGTTCGCCCTGCGCAATGCGGGTCTTTAGCGTGGCGGGCACCCCGTAGTGCAGACCATGCGCTTGCCAATGCAGGCAAAAATCCCCTGCTGCGGCCCGCGCCTCAAATTCTGCTTCGCTGACCGGCTCATAGTCTTCGCCGCCCAAACCCGGCGCGCGCGTGATCGTCCGCTTCACCCGGTGCAGCCCGGGCACGGCACGCACAAGCCCGTCCATGACAGAATCCTTGCCGACGCCCGAAGGGCCAACAACACCGATCAGCTGCCCGCTCATGCCGCGACCTGTGGCGCAAAAAGCGTCACATCAATTTCGCGATCACAGACCTGCGCGCGGGCGGCTTCGTCATGGAAAATCCCGACGATGGCGGCCCCGCGTGCCTTTGCCTCTTCGATCAACGACAAGACAATCGCGCGGTTTGTGGCATCCAGGCTGGCGGTCGGCTCATCCAGCATCAGCACCGGATAAGGATGCGCAAAACCGCGCGCGATATTCACGCGCTGCTGTTCTCCGCCCGAAAATGTGGTCGGGCTGAGCGCCCAAAGCCGTTCCGGAATGTTGAGCAGGGTCAAAAGCTCTTTGGCCCGTGCATGGGCCGCGTCTTTGGCCGCGCCGCGTGCCAGCAAGGGTTCGGCCACCACATCCAAGGTTGGCACCCGTGGCACGACGCGCAGGAATTGGCTGACATAGCCCAGGGTTTCACGCCGCAACGCGAGTATCTCGCGCGGGGCCGCGCGGGTCACATCCACGCCGGCCACCCGCACGCTGCCGGAGGCCGCAAGGTAGTTGCCATAGATAATCCGCATCAATGTCGACTTGCCAACGCCGGAGGCCCCGGTGAGTGCCACACAGGTGCCGGCCGGCACTGTCAGTGACACATCGCGCATCACCTCAAGCACGGTGCCACCCTGATTGTGCAGGGTGAACGTCTTACAAAGGTTTTCAATCTCAATCATCGCTCACACCTGCAAGATAGAGCTGACAAGCAGCTGGGTATAGGCATGCTGTGGGTCATCCAGCACCTGATCGGTCAGGCCGGTTTCCACCACATGCCCGGATTTCATCACCATCAGCCGGTCGGCCAACAGCCGCACAACTGCGAGGTCATGGGTCACAATTATCGCAGACAGGCCCAGATCGCGCACCAAAGAGCGCAGCAGATCCAACAGACGCGCCTGCACCGACACGTCAAGCCCGCCCGTGGGTTCATCCATAAAGACCAGCCGCGGCCCGGTCACAAGGTTGCGGGCGATCTGCAGCCGCTGTTGCATGCCGCCGGAAAAGGTGGTGGGGCGATCGTCGATGCGGTCCTCAGCGATTTCCACGCGCCCCAGCCAGTCAATCGCCTGGTGGCGAATGTCGCCATAGTTGCGCGCGCCCACGGCCATCAACCGCTCGCCCACATTACCGCCCGCGCTGACCCCCATGCGCAGCCCGTCACGCGCGTGCTGATGCACAAAGGCCCAGTCGGTGCGCCCCAACATGCGGCGCGCCGGTTCTGACATCGTCAGCGTGTCCTGCGGCCCCTCGGCGCGGGTATCAAAAATCACCTGCCCGCTGTCCGCCGCAATATGCCCGGCGAGACAATTGAGCAGCGTCGATTTGCCAGAGCCGGATTCGCCGACAATGCCCATCACCTCGCCGGGGAAAAGATCAAAGCTGACATCGGTGCAGCCAATATGGGCCCCGTAGGTCTTGCGGATATCCCGCACAGAAAGCAAAGGCGTCATGCGGCTTCCTCCGTCTGAGTTGCGCCAACATGGCCTTGGGCACGGCGTGTTTCACAGTAATCGGTGTCCGAGCAGACAAACATTCGCCCGCCCGCGTCATCCGTGATCACCTCATCCAGATAGCTACCCGTCGCCCCACAAAGCGCGCAGGGATGCGGGGCTTTGCTGGCCTCAAAGGGGTGATCGTCAAAATCAAGGCTGACCACTTTTGTATAAGGCGGCAGCGCATAAATCCGCTGCTCGCGCCCTGCACCAAACAGTTGGATGGCCGCCATCTCCATCTTGGGGTTGTCAAACTTGGGAATTGGCGAGGGGTCCATCACATAGCGGTCCTCAATCTTGACCGGATAGGCATAGCTGGTGGCGATATGCCCATGGCGCGCGATGTCCTCATAGAGCTTCACATGCATCAGCCCGTATTCTTCCAGCGCATGCATCTTGCGGGTTTCGGTTTCGCGCGGCTCAAGAAAGCGCAGCGGTTCGGGGATCGGCACCTGATAGACAAGGATCTGATCTTCGCGCAGCGCTTCTTCGGGGATGCGGTGGCGGGTCTGGATCACGCTGGCCTCAGCGGTTTGGGTGGTGGTGCCCACCGAGGCAGTGTTTTCAAAGAACTTGCGGATCGACACGGCGTTGGTGGTGTCATCCGCCCCCTGGTCAATCACCTTGAGGCAATCATCGGGAACCAATGTGGCCGCCGTCACCTGCACGCCGCCGGTGCCCCAGCCATATGGCATCGGCATTTCGCGGCTGGCAAAGGGCACCTGATAGCCCGGGATCGCCAACCCCTTGAGGATGGCGCGGCGGATCATCCGCTTGGTCTGTTCATCCAGATAGGCAAAATTGTAATCGCTCATTCCGCAGCCTCCTGCATCGGCGCGGCCCCGGCCTCGCGGCGCAATTTGCGGACGAGTTCCAGTTCAGATTGGAAATCGACGTAATGGGGCAGTTTGATATGTTCGAGAAACCCGGTCGCTTGAATGTTATCGCCATGCGCCAGCACAAATTCCGTGTCCTGCGCCGGGGCACCAACATTGTCCTCGCCGAGCTCTTCCCAGCGCAAGGCACGATCCACCAGCGCCATGGAAATCGACTTGCGTTCAGATTGGCCAAACACCAGACCGTAGCCGCGCGTAAACTGCGGCGGCTCGGTGCGTGAGCCTTTGAATTGATTGACGGTTTCGCATTCTGTCAACGTGATTTCGCCAATGTCGATGGCAAAGCCCAGTTCCGGGACCTCCATCGCGACATCAACCTGTCCAATGCGCAGCTCGCCAACAAAAGCGTGGTTGCGCGCATAGCCACGCTGGGTCGAATAGGCCAACCCCAGCGAGAACCCTTCATCCGCCCGCGTCAGCGCCTGCAAGCGCAGCGCCCGCTCTGCCGGAAACTCAAGCGGCGCGCGCGTCAGATCCGGCGGGGGCGTGTCCTCGGCTGGGGCGGTTTCTATCAGCCCTTCGCGATTCAAAAACTCTGCGACATGCGGCACTGGCCCCTCGGCCGCGGGCCGTTCCGGCACCTCTGGTGCCACGCCTTCCGCCGCCAATTTGAAATCAAGCAATCGGTGGGTGTAATCAAAAGTTGGCCCCAGGACTTGCCCGCCCGGCAAATCCTTGAAGGTCGCAGAAATGCGCCGTTCGCAGCGCATTGCCCCGGTCTCCACCGGCTTTGAAGACCCAAAACGTGGCAACGTCGTGCGATAGGCCCGGATCAGAAAGATCGCTTCGATCAGATCGCCGCGCGCCTGTTTGATCGCCAGCGCAGCAAGATCTGGATCGTAAAGTGAACCTTCGGCCATCACGCGATTGACCGCCAAAGACAGCTGTTCGCGGATCTGCGCGATGCTGAGCTCGGCCACATCTTGGTCGCCACGCCGCTCTTCGGCCAGCCAGGCATGGGCATTGTCAATGGCGCGTTCGCCGCCTTTTACCGCCACATACATTTAAAGAACCCTCGTGCTGCGCGGCAACGCGGCAAGCTGCGCGCCACAGGTGAAAATAAAATCCAACCCGCGTGGAAAAAGCGCGTGGTTGTCGGCAAATTCTGGGCCCGCGGGCAACGACAACTCCGCCCGGTCCTGAATGCCCGGTCCGGTCAATGTCCGTCCCTGTGGCTGCAAATGCGCGACCTCCACGATCAATGTGGCCGAGCGATCCGGATACGCCGCGCTGCCCAATGGAAACCGGCCGAGCGGCCGCAGATCATCCCATGTGCCGAGCGCAAAGCTGCAGGCCTCCGGTCCGCAGAGCGGCGCGCTGGTGTGAAAGCGCACCCAGGCGCGCATCGCCTCGGTATCATAGGCACCGGCCAGATAAAGCCCGGTGTCCGCGTCACACAGCGTCAGGATAACGGCGGCTGCCGCGGCAGAGACTGGCGCGGGCGCTTCGCCCCCTGTCACGTGGCTCACGTGACCCGGCCGCGCCATGGCGGTCATGATCTCGCGGAACGCCACTGCGGACTGAACTGCCGGGGTTTCAAACCCACCTTTGAGTGCAGCTGATTGCATCAATCTTCCCCTCGCGCCATGGTAAAGAACTCCACTTTCGTGGCGGCGGCTTTGCGAGCTCGCGTCTCAGCGCGCCCCGCCGCCCCGGCCATCAACGGGGCCAAAATGTCGGCGCGCAGACGCGCCGCAGCATCGGTTTGCATCAGCGCATCCACCAAGGCGACGGCCTTGGCTGCGGGTTTGCTGCGCCCCTGCACATAGCCATGGCCAACCTGCCCGCCGGGCAGCTGCAAGCTGCAGCGCGTCACGGTCATTTCACCCAGATTAAACGGTGCGCCGGTCGCGCCCATGCGGCCCTGCACCATCACGCTGCCTACTTCGGGCGCGCGCAGCCAATCGAAATCCGGCAGGGTCCCAAGCGCGTCAAACAGCGGCAAAAACTCGGCGTCGGGGGCCTTGGCCAGCAGGCTCAGCCAGCCCCGGCGATCTATATGTGCAGCATCAGGCATTTTTTCTCGACAACTCCGGCCATTCCTATACAACTATACATATCTTAGAAGCAGGGGCTGATTCTGGCCACCGCAGTTTTGTGAAGTTTCGATGAAATGAGCCGCCCAACCCGCCGCACGCCGATCTGGATCGCCATAGCCAACAGCCTGCGCAGCGATATCGCCGAAGCGCGGTACACCACGGGCGAAAAGCTCCCGACCGAGGCGCAGCTGGCAGAACGCTTTGGCGTCAATCGCCATACCGTGCGCCATGCGCTGTCGGCTTTGGTTGAGGAAGGGCTGGTGCACACGCGGCGCGGCGCCGGGGCCTTTGTGACCGGCACCCCGGCGGAATACCCGCTGGGCAAACGCATGCGCTATCACCAAAACCTGCGCGCGGCGGGGCGTGCGCCCTCCAAGCGCATTCTCAGCATCGAAACACGCAAGGCCACCCAGAAAGAAGCGATGCGCCTCGCATTGGCACCCGGTGATCTGATCTGCGTGAAACATGGCCTGTCGCTGGCCGACGATCAGCCCATTGCCCTGACGGAAAGCCATTTCCCCGAGGCGCGGCTGCCGGGACTTGCCAAGGTCCTGACCCAAGAGCCAAGCGTGACAGCCGCGCTTGCGGCTGTGGGTGTTGCGGATTTCACCCGTGCCAGCACCCGGCTGCGCGCGGTGCTCGCGGATGCCACACAGGCGCTGCACCTGCATTTGCGCGAAGGGGCACCGCTGCTTTATACAACCGGGCTGGATATCGATGCCGCTGGTCAGCCTGTTGAGTTCGGCATGAGCTGGTTTAGCGGCGAGCGCGTGACGATGACGCTGGAAGAGCCGCCGGTCGATCACGCCAACTGAAGTTCGTATTTTTCCAAGAAGGCTTCGGCCGCCAGGTCGCGAAAATCAGGCAAAGCCGCGCGGAGCCGGTCATGGGACCAATCCCACCACGCGAGCGCCAATAGCCGCGTCGCAATCTTGGGCGACTGGCGCAGGCGCAAAACCCGCGCGGGGGTGCCTGCCACAATGGTATAGGGCGCAACGTCATGGGTCACGATCGCGCCGGCGGCCACAATCGCGCCATGGCCGACCGTCACCTCGGGCTTGATCATTGCATTGTGTCCAATCCAGGTGTCATGGCCAATGCTGGCGCGGCGCGATTTCCGATGGGCAAAGAACGCTGCGTCGTTCTCAGCATCGTCAAAATAGTCCGCAGAGCGATAAAGGAAATGATGCAGCGACGCCCCCTGCATCGGATGATCGGTGGCACCGATGCGCACAAAACTGGCGATATTACTAAACTTGCCGATGCTGGCGTTGGCAATATCGGCATAGCGGTCGCAATAGGAATAATCGCCGATGTCGCTATGGGCGATGCGGCTGCCCTGCCCCACCTCGGTATAGCGCCCAAAGGTGGTGTCGGTCAGGGTGACATCGGCATGCAAAAACGGCTGGTCCGGTGACAGGCGCGTCATCAGTGCTGATCCTCGCGCGATCCAATCAGCTTGCCGCGCAACCAACCGGACAAGCTGTCCATTGCCATAACCATCAGGATCACCAGGGAGATGTAATAGGTCACTTCTTCCCAGTCTTTTTGCGTGATCATCGCCTGCGTCAAAAGCAGGCCGATACCGCCGCCGGTGATTGCGCCGATGATGGTGGCCGAGCGGGTGTTACTTTCAAGATAGTAGAGCACTTGGGACAACAGCACCGGGGTGATCTGCGGGATGACCCCAAAGCGATAGCGCTGCAAAGGCTTGGCTCCTGTGGACTGAATGCCCTCGATCTGTTTGCCGTCGACATTTTCAAGCGCTTCTGAGAACAGTTTTCCAAAAGTGCCAGTATCCGTGATCAGGATGGCCAAGGCTCCAGTCAGGGGCCCGGGGCCAAAGGCGCGCGACAGAATGATGGTCCAGATCAGCGCATCCACCCCGCGAAAGAAATCAAACACCCGGCGCACCGCAAAGCGCAGCGCCACAAACGGTGCGAAATTGCGCGCCGCCATAAAGGCCATCGGCAGCGCCACGATGGCTGCGCCCATGGTGCCGAGAAATGCCATCAACACGGTTTCAAACAACGCCCAGGCCACATCGGCATGGCGCCACATCTTATTGTTCCAGAATTCAGCCCAGATTGCCGCGGCCTCACCCGAAACGGCGCGCGCCGCAACTTCGGACACCGGCAGGCCATGATAGGGACTGTCGAGCGTAAAGAAGAACAGTTCCCAGCCCAGCGCATATTTGAAAACCTGCGTCTGATTGCGCGTGACCGACAAGCGACCAGCATCGGTCGTGACCGCCAGCCGGTTTTTGCTGGCATTGATCCAGTCGGGCAACGGCCCGTCTGGGAAAGTGGCGTTGACGCCGCGCGCGCGGCTTGGTTGCGCGGTGATGCGGCCATATCCGGGGATGTCAAAGGCCACAAAATTGTCTGCCCCCAGCGTCACCAGATGGCCTGTGCCCAGATCGATCCGGGTGTCGCCGCCTGTCTCGGGCGCTAGCGTGACCCATGCGGGGGCGGTGCCGTCAGGATAGCTGCCTTTGCGTTCGCCCTCGATGGCCACGCTGATGTCGCCACTGCGGTTATCGCGCGTCACATGGGTTTTATAACTGTAGCTGTCCGCCACCAGCGTGCGCGCATTTTCGCTGTCCGCGCGTGCCAAGAGGCCGGGGACATCAAAGGCGAAAAAGATATAGCCAAGATAGAACGCCACCAGAACTGGCAGGCCAAGGTTGATCATCCGTTTGCGCGCAAAGAGCTGACGCGCGGTCTGTTTATTCACATTCAAAGCGGTCGCTGTCGCAGTCATTGCCCCTGCTCCTTCGTCTGGCGTCCATGGGTCAGCTGCTGACGCATTTTCGCGGAGATCTGATCGACAATCACAATCGTGACGAAGAGCATGAAAAAGATGGCTGCTGCCTCGTCATATTTACCTTTGCCCCAGGAAATGGCATTGCGCAGCTCATAGCCAATGCCGCCCGCACCCACGAACCCCAGAATGGCCGAGGCGCGAATATTGATTTCAAAGCGCATCAAACCGTAGCTGAACCAATTGGGCGACACCTGCGGCAACACGCCAAGCCACATGCGCTGTGCCCAGGTGGCGCCGACGCTTTCCAGCCCCTCCAGCGGTTTGAGAGAGGCATTTTCGTTCACTTCGGAAAACTGTTTGCCGAGCGCCCCAGCCGTGTGAATGGCGATGGCAATCATGGCCGGCACCGGCCCGCCGCCAAGCACAAAGATCAACACCAGCGCAATCACGATCTCGGGCACGGCCCGCATGATATCCATGCAGCGCCGAAACACCGGCACAAGCCGCGGCCAGCGTGCCATGCCCCGCGTGGACAAAAGCGACAGCACCGCCGCCAAGAGCGCCCCGATCAAAGTGGATGCCGCTGCGATATTGATCGTTTCCAACAGCGCGGGCGCATAGGTCGCCAGATGGGCTGGCATATCAGCCAGTTTTTGGGCCGCCTCGCCCAGCACTTCGCCCGGGAAATCAAAGAACCGATGCAGGCCCGACCAGAACCCACCCGCGTTGCGTTGATCAGCGGTGTGAAACCCCGCCACCATCAAAACGACGAATACCCCCATCAGGATCGCGCCATAGCTGCGCTTGCGCCGGGTCTGCGCCAAATAGGCCCGCCGGATCTGGGCAGTGGTTAACGTTGCATCGTCAAGCGTGGCGTCGGTCATTCAGGGCACCTCGGGCAGTAAAAAGAAAGCGGGCGCAGACAATAGGCCGCGCCCGCCGGGATCACTGTGATCAGCTGGATTTGCGCTTGCGCGCTTCCACGATCACCTCATAGGCGTCGTGGGTGATCGGCATAAAGCCTTTGGCGTCGCCCTGCAGCACGCCATAGGCGCAGTCTTCGTCCATCGACTTCAGCGAGGCCATCAAGCCGGTCATTTTGACTTTCACGTCCTCAGGAAGCTCGGTGCGCAGCACAACTGGACCTTCAGGAATGGGGGCAGATTGCCAGATCTGAACCAGATCATTCATGTCCACCAGACCCGCGTCCACGGCTTTGCGCAGCGCGCCAGAGTTAAAGCCGTCTTCCCATTCGCCCAGGCCGTCCGCCCAGGTCACGCCGCCGTCGACATCACCGGCGCTGACCGCAACGATGGTTTGCTCATGACCGCCCGTGAATTTGACTTCGCCAAAGTAATCACCGGAGTCCATGGTCGCATTGATCTGTGCTGGGATCTCGATGGATGGGATCAGATAACCGGAGGTGGAGTTTGGATCGCCAAAGCCAAAGACTTTGCCTTTCAGATCTTCCAGCGACTGAATGCCAGAGTCCTTGCGAGCAAAGCCGATGGAATAATAGCCAAAGCCACCATCGTTGTTGACCTTGACCAGAATAGGCTCAACCGCTTCTGGATCGGTCAGATGGATTTTTGCATAGCCGGACGCGCCCAGCCACGCCATATCAATGGTGCCGCCCAGCAGGCCCTGGATGACGCCGTTGTAATCAGCTGGGGCAAAGAGTTTGGTTTCAACGCCCAGCAGCGCTTCGGTTTTTTCGCGCAGACACTCGTTGTTGTTCAGACGGTCCTGGGCGTTTTCGCCGCCCAGAATGCCGATGCGGAATTCAGAAATTGCCTGATCGTCGGCAAAGGCTGCGGTGCTAAGCGCGGTGGTCGCGGCCAGCGCAAAGGCGAGGGTTTTTGTCATTTGGTTTCTCCGTGATGAAAGGGGCGCGCGTTCACTTGCGCGCTGTGAAAGGATCAGGCCGGCAGGGGCATGCCCTGTTTGGGCCGGTCCAAAGCGTCAATTTCGGTTGAGGTCGCGGCCTCGGAAAAATCATCCCCGGCCCCGTAGATGTCGCGTGCGACCCCGGTGGTCAGCTGCGCAGGCGTGCCGTCAAATACGATGCGCCCATCGCGCATGCCGATCACGCGGTCGCAATAGCGGCGCGCGGTGTCCAGCGTGTGCAGATTGGCAATCACCATGCGGCCGTCTTCTTCGTGAATGCGGCGCAAAGACTGCATAACAATCTGCGCATTCATTGGGTCAAGCGACGCGATGGGCTCATCCGCCAGAATGATTTCCGGGTCTTGCATCAGTGCCCGCGCAATGGCGACACGCTGCTGCTGCCCACCCGAAAGCGCCTCGGCCCGTTTGGCCGCTTGATCGGCGATGCCGAGCCGCTCCAGAATATCAATCGCCTGATGGATATCCGCCTGCGGGTACAGGTTGAACATCGTCGCCAGCGTGCTGCGGCGGTTCAACGTGCCATGCAGCACGTTTGACACCACATCCATGCGCGGCACGAGGTTGAATTGCTGGAAAATCATCGCGCAGCGCGACTGCCAATTACGCTTGGCTGCACCGGAGAGCGCGGAGACATTGATATCGCGATACTGCATGGTGCCCGCGCTCGGATCACTGAGCCGGTTGAGCATACGCAAAAGGGTCGACTTCCCGGCCCCGGATCTGCCGATGATCCCGATCATGGCAGGTTGATCGACAGAAAAACTCGCGTTGTCGACCGCGATTTTCTGTCCAAATCGCTTGGTCACATTTTCTAGTGTCAGCATGGCATCCCTCAAGGCTTGCGGGGCACCCTAGGGTCGCGGCATCACAGAAAAATAAACATAATATGTCAGTGGGATCGCAAATAGATGTCAGTTTTGTAACCGGCTAGACAACTCCTAACAGCCGCAGCTGGTGTTTTTGCCTTGCCCCCATGTGGCGCAGCGCCTTTACTGATGCAAAACGACAGGGACCCAACAGTGAGCGAAGCAAAGCCCCCCAGCGCCCCAAAGCAGGGCATGCAGGGATACCCCAAAAGTACCAAGCAGCAAGATGACGGCGTGCTGGCCATTCGCACCATTGCCATGCCCGCAGACACCAACCCGGCCGGGGATATCTTTGGCGGCTGGCTGATGTCGCAAATGGATCTCGCCGCCGGAAACCTGGCTGCGCGCGTCTCGCGCGGGCGCGGCGCGACGGTTGCGGTGGAGGCGATGCAATTTCTGCGGCCCGTGAAAGTGGGCGATGAGGTGACGCTATACGCCACACTCAAAAAGGTCGGGCGCACTTCAATGACAATTCATGTCGATGCCTGGGCACGCGCGCGTTTTGTCGAGCAAAGCGATCGCGTCACCCAAGCGGATTTCATCTTTGTGGCCCTTGACCACGACGGCAACCCGCGCGCCGTGCCGGTAGGACCCGAGGAAACCTCATGAAATCCATCCGTGTTCCAGCGCGTATTCAACCACCTTGGAACGATCGGTCAGCCCCAGTTTCTGAATGGCGCGCGCCTTGTAGGTTTCCACCGTCTTGGCGCTGATGCTGAGATCAAAGGCGATCTGCTTGCCGGCAAGCCCTTTGGCAATGCGCACCAGCACTTCTTTCTCGCGGGCACTCAGCAGATCGGCGCGGTTTTGCCCGCACCGCTGAAGGGCCCGCGCCGCAAAGGCGTCGTCAAAGTACACACCGCCGCCGAGCACTGCGGCAATCGCCACCTCAAGCTGATCCAGGGTCGCCGTCTTGCTCAGCCCGCCATGAAACCCGGCGTGCATGATCGCAGTCACCATCGGATCACTGCTGTCAAAGCTGTAACACAAGAGCCGCAGCGCTGCGTTTCGTGCGCGCAACCCATCGACATATTCGCCAAGATCAAAGCCCGGCTGCAAGGCCAGTTGCGCCGGATCAAGGATCATCAGGTCCGGCACCTGCTTCAGCTGCACCGCACCAACGGCCTGCGGCGCGGCAAGGCCGGTGCATACCACCGCATTGGGCAGCGACAATTGCACGGCCAGCGCCTCGGCCAAAGAAGGATTGCGATCAACCAATGTCACGCGATGCATGCGCAGGCTCCTTTTGCAATTCATGCAGGCAGGCTGGACGCGCAGATCCTGCCCCAGCCAGACCTCTTCAGCCCAGCTTCGCCAAGGGTGTCTTAAAATCCGCTTAAGAAAGACCAAAGCTGGTCAGAAACTGCGCCCCCAGACCAGATCCTGATTGCCGCCGAGCTTGGAGTGGCTGAAAGGACGCAAATCGGAGGCAAACCGGTCCATCTCGGCGTCATAATGCAGGATCAGATAGGGCTCGATCCAGGCCAACTCGTATTTGTGCAGCGTCTCGGTGCCGTCAAAATAACTTTGTTTTACCCCCGCATGCGCCGCGCTGCGGGCCCCAGTCTCAAGATCGTCAAAGGCAAAGCGCGCAATCCGCTGCAGCGCATTATTACAGACGCCGCGAATGGAATTTCCCTGCTGTTCAAGCAACAGCGTTGTTGTCACCATCGGTGCCACGGCGTGCAGCTGGTAATGCAACGCATATTTGCCGCGTTTCATTTCTTGCGGCAGGCTTCCATCAGCGGCAGCCTCACATTGCAGCCGTGCGGCGGCGGCGGCGGCGTCATCCAGCAATTCGCGATCCTGATTGGCGATGGCAGCCAGGGTGATCCCCAATGTGGCCCAGGCACGCAGATTGCCGCGCGCTGCGCCCGGCGGGGCCTCTTGCTCCCAAAACCGGGCCTGCGCGCGCGCGCGCTGCAACAGCCAATTTGCAATCAGTTGTTCGTCTTCGGCCTCCGCTGCGTAGGGGCGCAGCTGCAGATAGATCATGCCAAAAGCCGCCAGACGTGAGCCCACAGCAAATTGCGCGCCCATCGTCTCTAGATCTGACAGCGCATTGCCCTCTGCCCAGCTGGCCATACGGCGCAGCACGCAACTGGCCTGTGCACGTCGCTTCGCCGGGTCGGTGCCTGCGCGCAGGGCTGCGTTGCTCTCACGCGCCAGCGCGCGCAGGAACTCCTCTACCGGGGCCAGCGCGCGGTTCACCTCTGCATTGGAGGCCGCATCCAGAACCGAGCGGCTTTTGTCCGCCGCCTGATAGCGGCTGCCATGGGCAAGGCGCACCACGGGTGGCGGCGCCTCCGCGCAAACCGCATTCTGCGCATGCCCGGGCGTCGGCCCCAAGAGCGTCGCCAGACACAGGCTCAGACAGAGGGCAAAACACTGGCCGAAAACGCGCCTCACGGCGTCACCTGCTGCGAGACGGCGACAAGCCGCATGATTTCAGCCGCCTCGGTCTGACCGTGCTCTGCCGCGCGCGCCAACCATTTGAGCGCCGCATCCGGCTGCGCAGGCACGCCCAGCCCCAGCGCCAGCGCCTGGCCATACTCGCTCATGGCGGTCACATCCCCGCCTTCGGCCGCGCGCTGCAACCACCCCATCGCCACCGCAAGATCTGACGGTGTCTCTGCCTGATCGCGTAGCATCTGCCCATAGCCGCGCATCGCGTAGATATCTCCTGCCTCGGCGGCCACGCGAAAGATTGCGGGCACGTCCAATTCCTCTGCCAGGGCGCGCTGTACGCTTTGGTCCGCGCGCCGAAAACGCCCCAAAAGCGCGCTCAGCAAACCGGGATCAGATTGCGCCTCTCTCAGCAGCACCACTGCGCGTTTCATATCAAAACTTGCCGCTTCCGGCAGGAGCAGAAGTTCAAACAGGCGGATGCGCGCCGATGTATCCCCTGCCGCGCTCGCTGCTTCGATCACGGCAAGCGCCTCGGGCAAGGCATCAGGTCCCAAAATGCGCAGCTTGGCATTTGCAAGGTCAATCTCTGCCCAGAGGTTATCTTCGGTCAGTTCTGCCGCGATACGCAGCCATTTGCGGGCGCGCGTGGCTTCGCCAAGCTCCGCCGCCACATCGGCAAGCGCGCGCGCCGTTTTGTAATCACAGCTCATCAGGCCAATGGCGCGCGCAAAATATTGGCCGCGCAGGGCCTTTGACACATGCGGCAATGCAAAAATATGCGCGGCGCTGTCCCCGGATCGGGCGATCGCCTCGGCATAGCGGGCGTAAATCTCTGCAGCGGGCTGCCTGCTGATGGCGGCGATAGCGCGCATGCTGGCACCATTGCCCTGCGCTGCCATGACCTCCAGACTCTCCAGCGCTGCCGTCTGCTCCGCCAGCGTGAGCATTGGCCAGATCACCGGCAATTGCGGGGCGGCTGCGGCGGCACCTGCCGCGCTCTGCTGGGCCAATAGCGCCAGAACCGGCGCTTTCAGATCTGCCTCTGCGGCGCGAATCGTGGCCTTGTGACGCGCCTCAACCACCAGCTCATACTCCTCTGCGCGCGAGGCCCAGAACGCCTGTTGCGCATCTGCTGCGCCAACCACGGCCAGATACTGCAACCAGCTGGCCAAAGACGTCGGCCGCCCGTAAAGCGCCTGCGATTGCAACTTGGCCAGGGTGACGGCCTGGGGCAGCCGGTGCAAATCTGCCAATGCATGAGCGTCTAGATTGACGTTGGCGGTGCCAGTGGCGACCTCCATCGCTTCCCAATGGCGTGCCTCAGCGATGTGCGGACCGTCTGGGGCCTGACACATATAAGCGGCAAATAGCTGTTTGCTTGGCGTGACCCCGCCCTGCACCGACACCAATCGCCCCAAGAGGCTTGTCGCCTGATCAAATTCAGCCGGCGATGGCCCATCTGCCAGCAAGGCCAGCGCATAGCGGTTGCTGCCGTCCAGATCGTCGCGCACGCTGGCTTTTTTCAGCAGCGCCAGCACCTCTGGCCGCGCCGCCCAGCGGCCGGCTTTGCGTTCTGCATCCTGCGCCAGCCGTGTGAACACCCAGCCCGGTGCATCCGCGCGCGCGGCGAGCTGTGCCAGCGTCGCGCCGCGCTCTGCTTGATGCTGCGGGAAATCCGCTGCATGTTCTTCCAAAAACAGCGCCAGCCGCGTCAGCCCTGCGCGACTGCCAGTGTCGGCGGCGGCCCGGTAAAGCGTCAGTGCCCGCGGCAGGTTTTGCGGCAAGAGCGCGCCCGCCTCATAAAGACGACCCAGCTCGACTTGCGCAAAGGGCAATCCGCCCTCCGCTGCTTGCGTCAGATAGGTCATAAGAACCGCGTTGTCTTTGGGCACGTCTTCAGCGCGCAGGTGATATTCGGCCACTTTCCAGGCGGCATTCACATCCCCCAGGTCGGCCCCAAACCGAAACCACGCCAATGCAAGGCCCGCATCTTTCTGCACGATTTCCCCATTGTGATATTCGCGCGCAATCCGAGAGGTGCGATCGCAGATCGTATCGTTGAGCTCCCCCACCAGCGCGCCAAACGCCATGGTGATGGCAAGGGATTCCGCCACATCCCACCCCGCGACGGGTGCCCCATCAAGGCTGCGTTTGCTCAGCGCCAACAAGGCATCTGCATTGCCGCCATAGCCCGCCGCAAACAGCAATTCATCTGCGCGGGCCGCATCCGGCGCAACGCCGATGCCCGCGCGGTAAAAACGAGACAGCGCATTTTGAATGCGTGGCGAGGCTTGATCCGCCCCCTCCGCCAGGGCCTGCACAAGCCGTTCAGAACGGATACGCTGGATCTGTCCGGCGGCCTGCAGTGCCTCGATCCGGGTCAGCAGCGCATTTTTGCCGCCATAATGCGCAGCGCGCCGTTCCAGCAAATCAATCATCTGTTCAATGGTGCCGATCCATTTTCGCGCATCCAGATATTGCAGCCGCTTGATGTCGCGGCGGATCAGCGCTGCGGACATCTCTGGCGCGCTTTTCCCATCCCACGCAGACCAAAAGGCCAGGGTTTCTGCATCGCTCCGGCGCGCAACGCAAACCGGGGCGGCGGCAATCTCAGGCGGGTGAAACGCCAATGGCAACGGCTCTGCCCAAAGCGCGGCCGGACTAAGCCAGCCCACCAGCAGCGCGCCGCGCGCCCATCTGCCAATCTGCTTCAGGCGCATCTTCATTTTTGGTACCGATGCGGCGATGCGCTGAGTTCATAGACCCCGGCTGCCCCGGTCAGCACAAGGCTGACACCCTCTTTGCGGCGCAGCGCAACCGCCTCAGCGGCGGCCAGCGTCACCCCGGCGGCGCGCGCCTCAAAGGTGAGGGTCAACGGCGCGCGCAGTGCCATGGCCGCCCCAGTCTGTGGCGCGACATCTTCAAAAACCGCCGCTGATGCGGCTGGCGCAAAAAGTGTCACGCCGGCCTGATCGCTGAGGTTGTAGAACGTGACATCGGCCTTTGCAGGGCTGGCCTGCAAATCATCGGTGATCACCGCATGGGCACCGCTGTCATGCACCAAGACCGTATAGTGCAGATTGGCCGCCACCGGCACCGGCACGGCTGTCGCGGCGAGATCAACCGCAACCTCGCCTGGCGCAACGTTGACATAGGCTGAGATCACAAGATCTTCGGTGGGCAGCCTGTGCCCATCGACCGCCGCAAACTGCGCGCCGGGGGCAACAACGCGAATGAAACTTGTGTTGGGGGCAAACACCCCTTCATATAACCGGTCGTCACCGCCGAGGGCGGCGGTTGTCAATAGACCCAGGGTCGCCAAACAGGCGCAAAACATGGCAGATGTCTGCATCATTATCCTCCGTGTACATCCGTGCAAAGAAAGGCGCGCGGCGCGGGGCCGAAATCCGCATCCAGCGCAATGGTCACGTGATCCGCGCCCGCAGGCCAAAGCCCGGTCAGCGGCATGTAAAACCGGCCCGTGCGACGCAGCCGGGCACTGCGCGATATGCGTTTTTCCCGCATGCGCCCGCTGGCCAGCGCAAAGCGGTATGTCACCCCCAGCGCCGGTGCCCCATCGCTATCCAGAAACAGCGTCTGCGCCGGGTCCAGTGCAATCTGGCGCAAATCAACGCTGATTTCGCGCGGGGTTGCGCCGCGCCTCACCGGCAAGGGCAGCTGACAATTTTGCCCCGCCGCAGCAATAAGCGCACGCATCGGCTGATCACCGAATTGCGCCAGATTGTTGTAAATGGGGTTTTCCCAAATCAGATAGCGCGGCCTGTTTTGCTGAAACTCCTCAGAGGTCAGATAGGACAGCATGGCACCGAATTGATTGCCCCCGGTGATTGCGTAATTCACCACCTCCAGATCAGAATATTGCCCCAGAAATCCCGGAAAATTGTTGATCGGAGAATCCGAAAACGATGTGCCCAGCAACGCCACCTCAGGCCCGCTGCTGGCGCTGCCAAATAGATCGAGCGGCCCCTCTGCGGTCAACGCTGCGGCCTTGGCGCGGGTCACAAAGGTGGGGGTTTGTGGTTGCGGCAAGCTGGCCCGGCAGCGTTTTTGCAGAATGCGGCGCATGCCGGAAAACGCAATCTCATTTCCTGCAGGCAAGGTTTCATGCTGGGTTTTCTTGGCATCCGCATAGCCGGGCGTCGCGCGCAACTGCTGCGCGATTGCCTGTGCGGCGGCGCGGGCCCCGGCGGTTGTCCAGTGAAAATCGCTTTTGAAGAAGGCCAATTCGTCCGCAGGCACCTGCCGCATCGCGTCGCGGATATCCACCGCCAGCACCCCCGCCTCAGCAAGGCGGCGCAAGATATCTGTGTGCACTTCGGTGGCCACATTTAGATCAAAGCCATAAAGCCCCGCCCGTTCCGGCAAATACTGCGGCATCGCCACGCTTTTGGTCGGCACCGGCACATAGAGCAATGTGGTGCCTTGCGCGCTGAGCGCCCGCGACAGCGCCCCCATTTGGTCAACGACCTGATCGGAAAACGGGTGATACATGCGCAGATCGGCATTGATCCGGTAGATCACGCCTGCGTGCCCCTCAAGGGCGGGCAAATCGCGCGCCTCTTCAAGGCCGGTGCAGCCATATTGTGAGGCCATGGCTGGGCCCGCACCCATGGCGGCGATACATGCGATCCAATGCCAAATCCGCGTCATGGTCTCGGCTCCTTGAATGTGGTCGATGCCAGCTGCACCAGCAGGTTTTGCGCGGTCAGCCGCACGGGAAGCATCGCGCTGGTGCTGGCATGCGCCAGCCATCGCGCCGCGTCGCGCCTGTCGCGCGCCGATGCGTCCTCCCCAGTGTGCAGCGAGCGAATTGCGAAATGCAGCGCAAGGGGGCCGCTGCCGGGGGCATCGCCTGTCGCGATCTCCCGAAGATCGGGCAAAAGCCCGGCAAAGGGTCGCCCCGCTTCGGCCAATGAAAGCGCGGCCGTGACTGCGCGCATATCGCCCGCCGCAACATAGGCCAACAGGATTTTGCGCAGCTCGCGCAGGCGGGCTGCGGGGGTGCCAGGCGGCAGCTGCGCCACTGCCGCAAGGAAGGGCCCCATGGCGAAGTCACGCCCGGTTGCCAGCGATATTCCGAAATAATGCGCCTGCTCGGCTGCGGCCTGATCCTGGGCACGCAGCCTTTGGGCAAAATGATAGGCCGCATTGCCCTCCCCCAAATCGGCGAGGGCACGCAGATCGCGATTGGAGACATGATGACCCCGCACCAGGTTTCTGCGCGCCCTGCGCAGCCCGGCATCAGGCAAATCGCGGCTTGCAACGCGCCGCGGGGCCAACTGGACCGTCGCCGCGCCAGGCATACTGCCCAGCGCGATGCCCCCCAGTGGGGTCAGCTCTTGGGCGCTGCCAGGATCTGGTGCGCTCAGGGTCAGAAGGAGGATCAACGCACGCATCACTGCACCTCAGCCAATTGATCTGGGGCCGGCGCGGGCAGCGCATTTAGCAATGCCTCATCGCCAAGATAGCGCACCGGAAATTCCCAAAGCACATATTGCGGCCAAGTGCCGCCCGCCCCTTCAGTGACGGAAAGAAAGTTTTGCATCGGCGCGATGGGCCCTTGCCCCTCTTCGGCATAGCTCACGACATCCTGACGCAGCGCGAGCTGCAAAGCAGGAAGAAAACTCCAGCTGGCATTGGCCGAATAGCTGGTGCCAACCAGCGCGACAGGTGCCGGCGGCGGCGCGTCAAAGAGATTGCGCACACCGGATGAGTCCCCGGTCAGCGACACCGCCTCAAATGGGGCGATATCTTCGGGCAGAAGGCCGATATGCGGGGCCACCTCTGGGGTGGTGACGAATTTCACAAGATCCCCGGTAAAGGTCTGGCGCGGCACAGGGCGCACCGCGTAACGATCCGCGCCGATGGCAACCATCCCGCTGTGGCGCAGCGCCTGCGCCACAGCAATTGTGCCCTCGGTGGTCCAATGCGTGTCTGTGGCAAAAAACGCAGGAAAATCGCGATCCAAGGCGGCTCGTGTATCCAGCACCTTGATCCCGCGCTGCGCCATCGCGCGGACAAACGTCGTGTAGGCACGTTCTTGTAAGGATGCCGCGGCGTGATGGTGTGAAAACCGGCGCACCATGTCGAGCTTGGCCGGCAGTGGCATCATCACCAGTTGGCTGCCGTGGGCGGCCAGCCGGCCCTGCACCCTGGCAATATGATCCGCCGTGCGCTGGATGGCGCGATCCGGGATCTGCCGAAACTCTTCATCCGTAAAGAGCCAGCCGTGATGGCCGGGCACGACACCATTGCGCCCTTCGTGAAACAGCAGGTAGCGCAACGCGCCGACCATTGCGACAGCCACGGTGCGATGGGGCATTTCATCGCCATAAAGCCGGTCGATCTGCTGACTTGCCCCGCCGTCGGTCAGCGCCCCGGCGCGCCCGGGCCAGCCGCCATTGTGCCACAGCGCCAGATTGGCCAAGACCGCATAGCCAAAGAAACATATCGGCAACAACAATTTAGGAGAGAACGACCGCATGATGCCCCCTTAGAACTGGAAATAGAGAAAGGGTGAAAAGCTTTGCTCTGTCAGGCGGAAGACGGCGTATGCACCCAGAACAAGCGTCGCCAGCGTCACCGTCCAGCCATCGTTTTGATGCGCGAGCGCAGCGCTGGCATGTGCCCGGGGCGCAGAGGCCGCTGGAAAGCGCGTTGAAACAACCGCGCCGCTGGGCCCCTTGTTTTCAGCATTTGAAAAAATCAGCCACAGCTTGGGCTCTGCCGCCGCGACCAAGGCCGCAAGCCCTGCGAGCGCAATGCTTTCGCGGCTCATCGCCCCAAAAAGCAAAGGATCATTGATGAATCCATTCAGCCCCAACATACCCGCGTAGATCGCCAGACTGTCGCTGACCGCCTCGGCGCGGAACATGACCCAGCCCAGCAGCACCAGCATCAATGTTAGCGGCAGCGCCAGCCAATAGCTCGCGGCGCGCTGATGCCAGCCGGTGACACGCTCAAGCGCGAGCAACCCGCCGTGCCAAAGACCCCAGATCACAAAGGTCCAGTTGGCCCCATGCCACAGCCCGCCCAACAGCATCACGATCAGCAGGTTCACATAGGTGCGCGCCGCGCCTTTGCGGTTGCCGCCAAGCGACACGTAAAGGTAATCGCGCAGCCAGCTTGAAAGCGAAATATGCCAGCGCCGCCAGAATTCGGTGATCGAGCGGCTGACATAGGGAAAGCGGAAATTCTCGCCAAAGCGGAACCCCATCATCTTGCCAAGGCCAATTGCCATGTCGCTATAGCCGGAAAAATCGAAATAAAGCTGCAACATATACGCCAGCGCCCCGACCCATGCGACAACAAAGCCCGGATCCGAAGCGCCGAAGGTCAGATCCACCAAAGGGGCAATGGCATCAGCCAGAATGACCTTTTTGGCGAGACCCACGAGAAACCGCGCCATGCCATCACAGAACAGTTCGGCGCTGTGACGGCGATGTTCAAACTGATGTTCCAGATCCTTGTAGCGCAGGATCGGCCCGGCGATCAGCTGCGGGAACAGCGCGATAAAGGCAGCAAAATCAATGAGACGCGCGTTGGCGCGGGCATCGCCACGATGCACATCAATCAGATAGCTCATGGCCTGAAAGACGTAAAAGGAAATGCCAATCGGCAAGATCAGCCGCCAATGCACGCCAAGCCCGGCGGCATCCGTACCCCAGAGCGCCGCGAAACTGTCGACAAAGAAATTAAGGTATTTAAAGACCCCCAGCACTAGCAGGCAGCCGCCGATCCCGATGGTGAGGTAAATGCGGCCCTGTCGCGAGCCCCGGTGTGCCGCAACGCGCTGCCCCATCAGATAGGCAAACAGCGTGGTCAGCACCAGCAGCCCCAGAAAATCGATGCGCCACCAGGCGTAAAAAACATAGCTGCCCAGCAAGATCGGATAGGACCGCCATCTTTGCGGCGTGGCATAATAGACCGCCATAAAGACCGGCAGAAAAAGAAAGAGGAAACTTTCCGAAGAAAAGACCATTACATCGCCTCCTGCCACAGCGCGCATGATGCGGTGGGGCGTCGCGCCTCAGAAGAGGTCGGCGTTGTCAGATGAACGGGCCGCACGCCATATAGATCGCTGAGGAGCGCGGCGCTCTGCCCGGCCAGATCACCGGCGACAATCTGCGGCAATTGCTGCGAAAAATCGTTGCGACTAAGCAGCAGCGCGCCCGAGCCGGCACCGCTTATCCCGCTGCGGTTGGCCTGAAACCTGTTGCCGTGTAGGGCAATCTGGCTGCTCGCAGCCTGCCCGGTGATCGCCAGACCTGCCGAGCGGCTGCGCTCAATGCGATTGTCCGTCAACAGCGCCTGCCGCACGCTGCGCAACGTGATGCCCTTCGCGCCGCTGGCCAACAATTGGTTGCCCGTCACGCGCAGGCAATCGGTCAGCGTCACTGCAATGGCGGCCTGCCCCTGCGCCCAGATAAGGTTGCCCGCAACCACCGTCCCCGGCCCGGCGCTGCCAATCTCGATCCCAACGCCCTTGTTGGCCAGCAACACATTGCCCCGCACCACACTGCCGCGCGCCTCGCGCGTCACGCGGATTGCGCCGCGCGCGGCGGCATCGACAATTACATTGTTGCTCAGATGGCTCGCCTCTGTTCCGCGCAGATCCACCGCCGGGCCGCGCGCTTTGACAATCAGGTTCCCCGCCAATTGCGCGCCCGTGGTGCCGCGCAGAGTGATGCCGCCAATGTCAGCAAACCGGCTCCCGATAATTTCGCTGATGTGGCGCGGCCTGAAAACGCCACCGTTCACAAAAGAAACCCCGGAAAATGCTGCGGTCTGGCCAAACCCCAGGCCGGCAAACGCGCTGCCCCAAATCTGTGCCGATCCGGTACCGACCGTGGCCACAAAGGGGCGAAAGCCTGCGGCGCGCGGGTTTGTTCCCCCCACTGCGTGCAGCACCGCCCGGTCGGCAGTGAGCTGCCCGAAATTCAACAGAAACGCCCCATGTGGGCGCGAGAGCTCCAGCTGGTCGCCCGGGCGCAATTGCAACGCCGCGTCCTGCCAGATCACAAGCGGCACGTTCAGACCCTGCGGCCCCCATAGCGCGGTGCCGCCCGGTTGTGGCAAATCTTGTGCCGCCCGTTTCAACGCTGCGAGCGAAATAGCACCGCCGCTGATCGTCAGCGCGCGCGGCTGGATCTGCGCTTGCGCCCGCAGCACCAACAATTGGTCATTCGCACCGCTGACCAACGTCAGCTGTGCAAGGGCCAGCCGCAGATCCGTGAGGCTGACCTTTGCCGCGGGCAAATCAAGCGCCTCCGGCCGCGCCGTGGGGTGCGGCTCAGCAATATCCAAAAGCGCCTGCGCCGGACCGATGTCGGCCGACCGCGCCGCGATGAGGGCGGCGTGAAACACGTGATCTTGCGCTTGAGCCACGGCAAATTGATCATCCGCACCCACGGCGCTTGGCCAAAAGCGCAGACCCCAGGCCAATATCAGGACAAGAAGGTTTTTCTGGCAAAAAATCTTACGCATTCTGCACCGCCCCTAGGCCGATCTCATCCTCCATCGGCAAGGCCACGGTCACCAGCAAAGCCTCCACCGGGTCGTTCTGGGTGTTGGTCAGGCTCGTGCGCCCGATGGGCGGCATCACCAAACGCTCCCCCATTCCCAGATCGCGCCGCTGCTGCCCGTCAAACACCTGCAGGCTTCCGCCGATGGCAATCAGTTGGCGTCCGGGCATGGAGTCGATCTTGATCGACGCCCCCGGGTTGATCTTGATCACCGACATGTCAAACCGCCCGGAGCGCATCAGCCGCGTCGTCTGCCCCCAGTGGTATTCCTTGGCCAGCGGAGCCACTGCCTCTGGGCGTTCGTCCGCTTTCAGGGCGTGCACAATGCGGCGTACGTCCTGGCACCGGCCGCGCTGCGTCACTAAAATGGCATCTGGCGTATCGACCACAATCACGTCTGACAGCCCCACGACAGCCACCAGGCGCTTGTCAGCGCGCACAAAGGCATTTTCGGTTTCCACGGCCAGCACATCCCCCAGCAGGACATTGCCCTGCGGATCGCTGCGATTGACCGCATGCATGGCCGTCCAACAGCCAACATCATCCCAGCCGACATCCAGCACGGCCATGCATACCCGATCAGAATGTTCAAAGATCAGCTTTTCGGTGGGCGCATCCGCAGCGCGGCGAAAGCTGGGGGGATGCAGCGTCAACATTGCGCCTGAGCGTTCGCCTTGATCCACCGCGGAAAAGACCGTGTGGTATGTCGCCTCATCATACCGGCGCATGTCCTTGATCAGGGTGGACGCGGTCATCAGCGAAAGCCCTGACGCCCAAAAGGCGTGCTCTGTGTCAATCAACCTCTGCGCTTCCGCGCTGGGAGGTTTCTCCACAAAGCGTTTCACGCGGCGCAGACCGTCCTGCCCCGGCTCTGATCCGCCATCGACGAGATAGCCATAGCCTGTTTCGGCATAGCGCGGCGGAATGCCGAACATCACGATGCGCCCCGCAGTGGCTGGGGTGCGCATCTCTAGAATAGAGCGGTTAAGATCGCCTTCGATCACATGGTCGGAGGGCGCAATCAGCAGCAGCGCTTCGGGGTCTTCTGAGGCGACTTCGATGGCGGCGGCCAAGACCGCTGGGCCGGTATTGCGCGTCATCGGCTCGCAGATCACCCGCGCGTCGCATTGCAGCGCCTCGAGTTGCCGCGCCACCGTGTGGCTGTGCTGGACCGAGGTGACAACCGTCGGCCGCGCAAATCCCGCGGCGCGATGGCGCTGCACGGTGGCTTGAAAAAAGCTCAGCGATCCGGGGCCATTCATGGCATGAAATTGCTTGGGGCTTTGCACCCGCGAGACCGGCCACAACCGCGAACCGGAACCACCGCATAAGATGATGGGATGAATGTCCTTCAATGGCTTCTCCAGTTTCAATCTGAGGGTGGTGGTGAAAGTGATATTTCCTTGATTTCGTTAAAATTTAATGA
Organism: Cognatishimia sp. SS12; assembly: GCF_028369055.1. Taxonomy (GTDB): domain Bacteria; phylum Pseudomonadota; class Alphaproteobacteria; order Rhodobacterales; family Rhodobacteraceae; genus Cognatishimia. Next base: position 207,063 of record NZ_JAQNCZ010000004.1, read on the forward strand.
GTTTTCGGCAGGTCAGCTGCCCGCCGCCTCATTTACGTTTTGGCGCGCCCAAATCCCCGCAAAGGCCCAGACATTGCGAAACCGCAGCCGCGCGACCTCCCCCGGTGTTATGCGCTGCGCAAAGGGCGGCGGCAGGATCACTTCGGCGCTGGCAAAGCCATCGGTCGCGGCCCCACCAGTGCCGGTTTCAAAACGCAACGAGACTGGCAGCACATCGCCGCTGAGCAATTCAATTTCGGCCTGATCGCCCTTGATCATGCGCGCGATGCCCGCATCGCTGACCTCGGCGGTGATCCGCACGCGCGCATCCTCGCGCGCCAGTGTCACCAGCGGCTCCCCCGTCAGAACTGTTGCGCCATCAAACAGCCCAGCGTGCAGCGTCGCGCGGCAATCACAGGGCATCTGCGTGGCCAATACCGCGCCGGAGTTGGCGTTGATGGCATAAATCACCTCGCCTTTTTGGGCGGCGGGATTGAGGTAGGAAATTTGCCCCGCACTTGTGGCGCGCAACAGCGTTCCGCCGGCAGAGACCACAACCGGCCGTGATTCATACTGATAGGCAACGCGCTGATGCACGATCGAGGCCGCGCCATAGACCAGACCCGCGCTCAGCGCGAAGATTGCCGCCAATCGGGACAGGCTGCGCAACCGCAAAATGGGGGATTGGGTTGGTGTTGCGCGCGCACTCGGCACCCGCGCCGAGCCGGAAAAGCCCAGCAATTGCCCAACCGAGACGACATCACCCGCGATGGACCCATTCAGGATATAGCGCAGCGGGGCCAGATGTTCGCCCGTGGGATCAGAGAAAACCAGCCGCACCTGTGGATCATCCGCGGCCCCGTCTTTGTGCACGAAGGCTTCGGCAAATAGGTTCACGGCAAAGCCGTCAAAATCAAAGCGCAGCGTGACCAGCTCCTCCTGCCCCTCAAGCGCCGGGGGCAGCAAGCCGCGCACCACCGCCTGGGTCAGCGACAGGCTATGCCCTTCGACCTTGCGATCGTCGATGATCGCCGAAAAGGGCAATCGCACCTGCGGATGTTCATCCTGAAAGGCGAAATCAGTTGGGATCTCGTCGCCCCAAAGGGGGGTTTTCTGGCCGGTCTGCGCCGTGTGATCCGCTTGGGTCATCTTATCTCTCCTGACATCAGGTTACGTCGCGCTGGTCATCAGCAGCACCGCAAGCGCCAGCCAGCCCAGCGCCAGCACATGCAGATAGGCGGAGCCAAACCGGCGCACCGCGGGCCCCGTCTTGCCGGTTTCGGTTTGCTGCCGCGTCCATTTCTGGCGGTCCAGCCGGAAGAACACATAGCTTTTGACCGCCGCGCCCATGAGCTGGCTGAAGTAGAGCAGAAAGGGAAAGCTGATCGGAAAGCTGCGCCCTCGAAAGGCAGCGATCGCCCAGCAAAACAGATAGCGCGTCAGCATGATCCAGGCGAGGTAGGCCGGCAGCACAATCGGGTCATAAAGCAGCGCCGCGCTGATCGCGGCAATCGGCCCCGCCAATGTTGTCCAGATTGACAGGTTCTGATCAAAGATCGACCACCAGACAAACAGGCCGATCCGGCGCGGCGGCAGGCGCAGCGCGCGCGCATTGGTGCGCAGCATATTGCCAAACCAGCGCAGCATCAGGGCGATGGCGCTTGGCAAGAAACGCGGCCCCGGCTGAGTTTCCATCGAGACAGAGCGCACATCCGGCAGATAGCCAAGTTCATAGCCCTGCGCCATCAGCCAGAACCAGGTCGATTTGTCATCCCCGGTCAGAAAATCCACCCGGCCCAAACGCCAATGATCAATCGCATCATGCTGCACAAGGCGGATAAATTCGGGATGCGTGGCAAGATCAGCGCGAAAGACCGACATACGTCCCGTCAGCGTCAGCACGCGATTGCTGAGCCCCATTGAGCACATCATCACTTGCCGCTGGTCAAACCGCAGGCAGAACCAATCTTTGAAGGCACCGGGCTGACGAATGGCAACTGCTTCATCCGTGGTCAAGGCCCCCAGATTGGGCTGGGTAAAGAACGGTGCGCTGCGGCGGATGATATCGGCGGGCACGCAGCTGTCACCATCCACCAGCACCACCAGATCCTGGGCCCCGGGGCTAAAGGCGGCGATACGCGCAAGGCCCGAGGCCAAAGCATCGCGTTTGCCGGTGCCCGCGATCTGGTCAATCCGCAGGCGCACCTGCGCCGCATCCAGCGCCATGGCCTCATAGATCCGGCGCACAAGCCGCGCATCCGCGCCATCGACCACCGACGCCACAACCGTGGCCTGCCCGCGCGCGGCGGCGGCCGCCCGAAAAAGACTTTGGTAGACCGGCACGGAAATCTCAGGCGCGATCTTATAAGAGGTACACAGGAAAAACGCCGCTGGCTCAATCTTGCGCAGGGCATAGGCCGCCTCCGCTGCGGCCTTGCGGCGCGGGTAGGCATGACGGCGAAAATAAATCGCGCGGGCAAAATTGGTCAGCGCCCAAGAATAGCGCCAGCCGCCTAATAGACCGACCACAATCAGCGCCTGCCGCCCTTCGCCCAGCCGCTCTGCCGGGACCAGCGCCGCCAAAAGCACGATGGCGGCGAGATATGCGATATGCCCCAGCACGCTTTACCAGCAGATCCCGGCATATTGCCCTTGCGAGGTCAGCGCAGGATCCAGCCGCGCCAGATCAATCATCGGCTTGGTGCGGGCGGCCTTTCCCAAAAGCGCAACCGTTTCGTGGTAGTAATTGCCCACCACAATCGCATCAGAACGGTCAATCAACGGGGCCAAGTTGGGCACGATACGCCGCTGCAACTCGCCCATGCTGCCGCGCCCAGCGGTCTGTGGGCCATCCAGCGCCTCTTGCACATAGGGATCAAAAATCTCGACCCCGACGCCCTTGTTGATCAGCCGTTGCGCCAGCTCGGCCAGCGGGCTTTCGCGCAGATCATCCGTGCCGGGTTTAAAGCTGATGCCGACAAAACCGACATGCTGCGCCTTGCTGTCCATCACCATGGTTTCAGCACGCGCAATCTGCGCCTCGTTGGCCTCAAGTGCTGCGTGCAAAAGTGGGGTTTTGACATTGTGCCCGGCCGCCAGATGCGACAGGGCGCGCAGGTCTTTGGGCAGGCAGGAGCCGCCAAAGGCAAAGCCGGGCCGCATGAAGGCGCGCGAAATATTCACCTTGGTATCAGAACAAAGCATATCCATGATCTGGGGGCCGTCCAGCCCGCAGGATTTGGCAATATTACCGATTTCATTGGCAAAACTGATCTTCACGGCGCGCCAGGCGTTTGAGGTGTATTTCACCATTTCTGCCGCCGCGATCTCCACGTGATGGTGGCTGCATGGCAAATCCGCGTTCAGCGCCTGCAACTGGCTCGCCGTTCGGGCATCAAGCGCACCGTAGACAATCATACCGGGGTCGTAATAATCGCGGATCGCGGTGCTTTCGCGCAAGAACTCTGGGTAATACCCCACGCCAAAATCGCGCCCCGCCCGTTTGCCAGACCTCTGTTCCAACACCGGAATGCAAACCCCAGACACGGTGCCCGGCACGATGGTGGAGCGGATGACCACCGAATGAAACCGGTCCTTGCTGGCAAGCGCCCGCCCGATGGTGTCACAGACATCGCGCACCGCCGCGAGGCCCACCGCACCGTTTTCGTCACTCGGGGTGCCGACACACACAAATGAGATATCGGACTGTTCAATCGCCGCCTCGGCATCTTCGGTGGCACGCAACCGGCCTGTGTCGATCCCCTCGGCGATCAGCGCCGGTAGCCCGGGTTCAACAATGGGCGAGGCCCCGGCATTCAGCGCGGCCACTTTGGCCGGATCAATATCAACCGCAATCACGTGATGGCCGTCTTTCGCCAGACAGGCCGCCGCCACGACCCCCACGTACCCAATGCCAAAAATACTGACTGTCGCCATGTGAACCTCACAAAATCCTAATGAATTCATAATGCTGAGCGCGCATTAACTATGCTGGGGCAACGGGGTCTGGGGCAGACGGGAAATCTCCTGACACTGTCAGGAAAGTGCTGTCAGAAAATCAGAGCGCGCGCCGCAAGCCTTTGTTAACCCCTGCCCGCTATGACGCCGCGCGGCATCACCATCTTGTATCAGCGCGCCATCTCCCGTATGCGCAAGGACAGGGTAGACGCGGAAATGGCATGTTCGAAAAACTGGTATCGGAAATTTCGGGCAAGCTGCGCGCGCGCCGCAAAAGGCCCCGCCACTTTGATCTGAGTACCGCAGAGGGGCGCCGCGCCGCGATGCGCCATTTTAACTGGACCGATCACGGCATCCTGCGGGTTTTCTGGACCAACACCGAAGCGCTTGCCCCCGGCGTCTATCGCGCCAATCAACCCAGCCCCAAGCGCATTGCCCAATATGCCAAGATGGGCATTCACACGATCCTCAGCCTCCGCGGTACATCACGTTCAAGCCATGCGTTGCTGGAAGAAGAATCCTGCGCCAAACACGGCATCCGCCTGATCACGCTGGAGCTGAGCGCGCGCTCTGCCGCGCCCAGATCAGAGCTTTTGGCGCTTTTGGATCATTTTGACACGCTCAAGCCGGGGTATGTCATCCATTGTAAATCCGGTGCCGATCGCACCGGGCTGGCTGCGGCCTTTTACCTGTTGCACGTGCAAAACCGCCCGTTGGAAGAGGCGCGCAAACATCTGGCTCTGCGCTATGTGCATTTGCATTGGACCAAGGCCGGTATTCTGGATCATATCCTTGATTGCTATGCTGCGGATATGCGCAAACAGGGCGACATGCCGCTGCGACAATGGCTTGCGCAGCACTATGACCCCGATGAAATCACCCGCAGCTTTCACGCCAAACGAGGCACCGCCTGATGTCGCTGCCACCCGTTCTTGTGGCCTATCTGGGCTTTAGCCGCATTGCGGACCCGGTGTATCGCGCGCTGCACCGGCGTCGTTTGAAATCTGGCAAGGAAGACCCCGCGCGGCTGGGCGAACGTTATGCGCAGTCGCCGCCGGCGCGCCCACCGGGCCGCCTTGTGTGGTTTCACGCGGCCAGTGTCGGCGAAAGCCGGTCGATCCTAGAACTCATCCGCCAGCTCTTGGCCCAATCCGACGATCTGCAGGTGCTGGTGACAACCAATACCCGCACCTCGGCCCAGATGCTGGCGCAAGAGCTGCCCAGCCGCGCGCTGCATCAATATGCACCCATCGACACCACCGCCGCGGCCCGCGCCTTTCTCTCCCATTGGCAGCCCGATGTGGCGATCTGGGTGGAAAGCGAGCTTTGGCCGCGTATGCTGCGCGAATGCCGCGCTCAACAGGTGCCGATGATGCTGCTCTCGGCGCGGATCTCAACCAAAACCGCGCGGCTGTGGCGGCGCTGGCCGCGTACGCTGAGCGCTATGCTGCAGGATTTTGATCAGATCCTGACCCAGACCGAGGACACAGCGCAGCTGATCCGCGATATCTTGGGACCGGACGCCCCCGTTGCGGTGATCGGCGCGCTGAAGCAAGAGGTGCCCCCGCCTGAGGTCAATGCGGCACTGCTGCGCGCTTTGCAAGACGCGATTGGCGCGCGGCCAACCTGGGCTGCGGCCTCCACCCATGAGGGTGAAGAAGACGTCCTGACCAAGGCCCATGCGCTTTTGCAGACCGCGCTGCCTGACGCGCTCATGATCCTTGTGCCGCGCCACCCAGAACGCGGCCCCGCACTGGCCGCCGCGCTGCGCGCAGAGGGGCGCACGGTGGCCCTGCGATCTGACGATGACGCGCTGTCGCCCGAGATTGAAATCTATATTGCCGATACGCTCGGGGAACTTGGCCTCTGGTATCGGCTGGCGCCGGTGTCCTTTGTGGCCGGATCACTTTTGCCAATTGGTGGGCATAACCCGTTTGAGCCTGCCCTGCTCAACTCAGCCATTCTGCATGGCCCGCATGTCTATAATTTCAAAGATGTGTACCGCACGCTTGGCGCCGCAAACGGCTGCCAAATGCGGGACACGCCGGAGCACATCGCCGCTGCGCTCAGCGCGCTTTTGACCGGCGAAGCCCCCGCCATGGCCGCCCGCGCCAAAGCAGCGCTGGCGCAAGGCAGCAACGCGACAGCCAAAAGCCTGTCGGCCATCCTGCGCATGCTGAAGCCGTCCAGCCCGCCTTAGCGCGTTTGATACATCCGTTCTTGCAGCGCGATATACCAGCTTTTGAAATCGCGGATTGGCGCAAACAGGAAAAATGGCACCTGCAGCGCCCCATAGAGATAGGCGCGCACGGTTGGCAGGGTGAAACGTTTGCGTATCGGGTCAATCAGCGCATAAAGCGCCGCGTATTTCAGAAATGACCGCATCAATTTGAGTGCTGAGATGGGTTTGCGCGCGCTTGACACGCGGGTCAGCGCCATCATGTTGCGCACCCGGATCAGATTGACGCGATAAGGCTTGAGCACGCGCTCATTGCCATCAGCGTGAAACAGACGCGCGTCGGGCGCTGTCACCAGCCGCCCATGCGCCGACATGCGATAGGAAAAATCGCTGTCCTCATGGGTGGCATAGTAGCGCAGCAGTTCTGACCAGCGGGTTTGCACTCCGTATCCGCGCCGGAATGTCATGCGCCCGCCGTTGATCAGACCAGTGGCGAAGACCCTGACTGGAAGGGTGAGCTCTTCTAAGGGACTTCGATCCACCGGCTTGCCGTAAGGCACAAAATGGCGGTCCAGCGTCATCTGCGCTTCAAGCCAAGACCTAAGCCGCTGTTTCAAACCCGGTGCGGGCGAGTCCACGACAGCGCTGTCATCCTCTTGAGCCGCCTCAGGTGGCAGATCGGCAAACAGCGCCCCCACCATTGCGATACGCTGCTCCGGGTCGGCTTCGTAAATGCGCATGATTGTATCAGCGGTATCCGGATAGAGATAAATGTCATCATCCAGTGAAAAAACAATGTCCCCAGAGGTGAGGTCCAATGCCTGATTACGTTGGTAGGCCACGGCGCGTACCTTGGCCGGGACATGAGTCAGCGTGACAGTTTCCCAAAATTCTGGATAAGCGGCCAAAAGCGCAGCCTTGCTGTCCTGCCAATCATCACTGGCGTCGACAATCACCACCTCTCGCGGCAACCGGGTCTGCTGCGCCACATACCCCACCATCGGCAACAGAAAATGTGGCCGATTATATGTACAGATTGTCAGGCTCCAGGACAGCCGCGATGCCGGCGTGCTTTGGGCTGCATCCTGACCAGTGGGATCTACCAAATCCAAGGCTCCATCCATCGTTCCGTTCCATATGTCATAATACGCAATCAGACTGGGCTTATACAGAAAATATGACTGTATTTGGGCATCTTGCGGCCGAGCCTATCAAATTTTGCCCGCCGCTCTGGCATTGCGCCTGCGGCTGTGGCAATCCGGTTTCATAACATCGAGGGTTTTCTATGACGCGGCATATTCTTCTGACCGGCGGGGCGGGCTATATCGGTTCGCACACCTATGTGGAACTTCTGGCAGCGGGTCATCAGGTGACAATCCTGGATGACTTTTCCAATGCAGATCGCAGCGTGATCACCCGGCTCGCCAAATTGACCGGGCAGATGCCACAGCTGTTGGAGCAGGACATCCGCGACCAGGCCGCCCTTGCCCGCGCGTTTGAAACCCACGGGTTTGATGCGGCAATTCACTTCGCTGCGAAAAAGGCCGTGGGCGAGTCGGTGGCCAAACCGCTTGACTATGTCAGCTGCAATGTCGGCGGGCTTGTCACCCTGATGCAAGTGATGCAGGCGCAGGGGGTGTTTGATCTGGTGTTCAGCTCTTCGGCGACGGTCTATGGCGACCCAGAGGTCCTGCCGATCCCGGAAACCGCGCCGCTGAGCCACACCAACCCCTATGGCATGACAAAACTCATGGGCGAAGAGATCCTGCGCGCGGCGCAAATCGCAGAGCCGCGCTGGCGCATCGGCATCCTGCGCTATTTCAACCCGGTCGGGGCGCATGACTCTGGGCTGATTGGCGAGGATCCCAATGGGATTCCCAACAATCTGATGCCCTATATTGCCAAAGTCGCCGCCGGAGAGCTGCCGCATGTGCAGGTTTTCGGCGATGATTATGACACGCCCGATGGCACCGGCGTGCGCGACTACATCCACGTCTGCGACCTGGCCCGCGGCCATGTGCAATCGCTGGAGGCGCTGGCGCGGGAGGATGCAGGGCATCTGGTCAATCTGGGCACCGGCAGAGGCATCTCGGTGCTGGAGATGATTGCCGCCTATTCGGTGGCCTGCGGCACCGTGCTGCCCCACAAAATCGCCCCCCGCCGCGCCGGAGACGTCGCCTCCTGTTATGCCGACCCCGCCAAGGCGCGCGCGGCCCTCGGTTTTGACGCAACCCGCGATCTGACCGACATGTGCCGCAGCAGCTGGGCATGGATTTCTGGGCAAGCGCGAGGCTGAGGAGCCGCAGGCGCAATCAGAATCTAACCTGCGATCATGGCCTCAGCGGCACCACTCGGGACAAACTCAAACCATTGTCACTAAATCATGACCACTATTTCGAAAAGACAATGCCCGCACAAACCCTCAGTGCAATCGTAACGTCTTCAAGCATTTTAGAGTGTTGGTCAAAGTCACGTGAAAGTGGTCGCATGGTTAGGGCGAATTGCGAACCAGCTTTCTCAAATTCTCTGAGAGCCTCTTCTCGACGACTTTGGAACCAAGTTTCCTGACACGTATCAAAGGCCCTAATAGCGTTTTCATAGTGCCTCTCTGTCGCGGTCTGAGCGTGAGCCGCACCTGCAATCAAATTGGCTATGAGTAAAATGCGTATCAGGTAGATCAAACTCGCCGGAAACAATTGAATGTACAAATTTTTAAGTGGGTATCTGAAATAAAGGTTTAAAAGGTCATTTATTTCAAAGCCTAATGGCGGAGACGAAGAGAGCCGGATTTCGACACTCTGCCCCACAAGAATCTGTTTTTAATAATATTTTTCTGATCAAGTTGCAATATGGGGCAATTTCAAACAACTTTTGAGCGTGCATTGCGGAGTTGGCGATGTCCCCAATTAATAAACACAACAGAAATGATTGTTATATCCAGAAAACTTGAAAAGCCGTGCGTCACCTTTTTAACTGAACGCAACCGGCCTTGTCGAAATTCAGTAGACCCTCAAAAATTTGGTCTGTTTCTGCGAGGACTGAGCTTCGAGTTTCACTTGTTTGGATTTTGAATTTATGCGCAATGTTTCCGCGCTTTGTACCAAATGCGTTCAGTGCAGCAGAGACATTTAGATCAACTTCCTCAGGATCTATCCCTACCTGCAAAAGCAATTTTCTTTGATCAGCAGTAGTCACACCGTGATTGGACTTTATGTCTCTAGTTAGGTTCGTATATGCCTCGGAAGCAAAACCTACCAAATCGCTTGCTGCCGTAGATCGTATTTTCCGCCTTGCCACCTCTTTATCCACTTGCAACATCGCTTCTGAAGCCACCAAACATAACAACGCGCGGCAAACCTCATCATTATTTTTAAGTTCTGAGAGCGCTTTCTTGGATATTTCAGAAACTAATTCTTCGATGTACTGCTCAAACGCTGCATGCGAAAGCAATACGAATGATTGGACCTTCAGATGATCCAAATCACTCAGGCATCCACTTTCCGGGACTCGAACTAGTATTTTTCTAATGTATTTGAGTGAGTCTTTTAGTCTTAAATATGGCTCAGTTGGGGAGTTCATCGGAAAACTTCGGTAACTTTAAATCAATGCCTGTCATTTCACAAATTTTGGCGTAAAAATTCTCATATCTAATTCTTGTTGAGGCTACAGACTTTGTTGTTGTTTCAACTGCGCGCCTGAATTCGTCGCTTGAGGAAACTGCTTCGAAACCCTCGACAAACGCCTCACCATTCTCAAGCGCCCATGCTCGGACACCACTATTAGATAGAGCGCCGACTAAGACGTCGAAAAGGGCCCTATTGAAACGGCTTTCATATTCTCCGGACACAAATTTTCTACAGAATTTTTTTGCTGGAAAAATTGTCAATCCAACTTTGATGGCTGCTTCCATCTGCTCTAACTTACTAAGAATTTGTGCTTTTTGGGAATTGTCTTCCGCAAAAGCTTGGTTCTGATTTACGCACAATTCATCGAGAAATTTCTTAAGATCTCCGGCATACGTTAAATCTGGATCTGAGAAAGCCAGGAACCGAGCCGCCAACTCAACATCGTTCATTCTTGGATCTGGAGACTTTTTCGAAATAAGTTGGTGCAAGGGGCCAACCTTCTCCGTCCAATCGATCAACAATTTTAGGAACCCCCCGGGGAAAAGTGACATTCTGAGCTCCATGGGAGAGAGCTTTACGGAACCAGAGTTCAGTCTATGGAAAATCTCGTAGAGTATCCTGTCATTCTCCCACCCTCGAATTACCGCAGTGCGCTGTGTTTGGTTCAGCAGTTCAAAGCTCCACTCTTCATCGCTTTTGATGTCCTCCCAAGTCAGTCCTTCAAGTTCGGAAAGCACTCTTAAGTCTTTCAGTCTAAATTTTTTGCCGCTCGGAAATTTTCCGTCGATAAATTCCTGAATAGTGAGAAGACGTTGTTTTCCATCCAGCACCAAGAAAGCCTTATTACTCCCACCGCTGGACGAAAGCAAAATTTGCGGAATTGGAATCCCAAGGAACAAAGATTCTATGAAGCTTATTTTAGCTTTAGGAGACCAAACATTTCGCCTCTGAAACTCTGGAGAAAGATTTATCTGCTTTCCGATTTGGCGATAAAGAGTCTCGATTGTCCAATCGGTTGGCGAGATTAGAAGGGATGAGAATTCGCCGGCCGAAACTCCAGAACTATCGCCCTCCTCAGTAGGTTCAATATCTTCGAACTCTTCGTCTCTATCTTCGTAAGACAATTGTAGCTCCAATTGCTGTCCATCCTCATGGGCGGAAATTGCAGGGTTCATACTTTATCGCTGTTCACTATGAAATTGTAAAATTGGGTCAATTGTTTTCACATTTCTCTCTTAGGAGCCATATCTCAATAGCATTGAATTTGCCATATACGTGAAACTGAGCTTTTATGCGGGCAACGAAATTACTCTGCTAAGATGTCGGGCAATTTCGTAATGTGGGGCAAAACGCGGGACATTTTGTGCAGCAAAATCAATTACTTGACGGAATTGCCGAAATCGACGTGCCACAAGTTATTGTTTTCAAGCAGTTTTTTTAAGTGTTAATGGCGGAGACGAAGGGATTCGAACCCTCGATACCGTTTCCGGTATACTCCCTTAGCAGGGGAGCGCCTTCGACCACTCGGCCACGTCTCCGAGGACGGGGTTTAATGATTAGCCCGGCGGGGCACAAGTGATATTTGTCATTTTTTTGAAGAGGCTTGGCGCGGCGGGCCTTGGCCCGTCCGTCGAAACGAAAAACGCCCCCGGTGCCCAAAACCATCGGCAACCGGGGGCGTATCGCTGTGCCGGGAGAGCGCGATGCGAGTGGGGCCATACCGACCCATGCAGCGCGAAATTCCGGGCGATGTAGTGCCAGGGAATGACTACGGCGTCAGAATATGCTCTGATGTTTCTGCGATCCATCGTGAAAAGCGAATAAAATCATGCAAAAAAATGATGTATATAAGCTGGATGCACATACGCTGCGTGTGTTCCTGAAGGTCTGCGAATTAAAGTCCGTCAGCCGAGCTTCGGATTTTTTCGATATAAATCAATCCACTGTCAGCAATATCTTGGATCGTCTCAGACAATCTCTGGGGTATAAGCTGTTTGAAAAAGTGGGGCGAAACATCGAACCGACAGAAAATGCCAAGGCTCTCATTCCGCGTGCAGAGCAGATCGTCTCTGCAATCGAAGGGTTGCCTGACACCGGCACCTATGACCCCAAAGAGGACATGCGCCCCATCACGTTGGCCGGCAATCTGAATTCGATGATGCCCGCGCTGACCGCGATTCGTGAGGCGATTTGGGCGGTTTGCCCGGATCGGCATGTGCGGTTTCTGGAACTGGGCAGCCGCGATCAGATGGAAGCCTTTCTTTCTTATGGGTTGGCAGATTTTCTGGTGGCTGTACGCACCGCGCATTATCCCCCTGCCCTGACGTCTGCGCCGTTGTTCACCGATACAACTGTCGCCTATTACGATCCCTCCGTGCGCCCGGCCCCGGACACGGATGAACGTTATTTTGAGGCGCGCCATGCGGTGCTGGATTTTGGCGGCAATGTGCGCAGCACGGTGGCCAATGAGGTCAAGCGCGTGCAGGGGCATCGCAATGTTGTGCTGTCAGCGGGCAATGTTTCGGTGTTGGCTGGGCTGATGCGGGGCACGGATGTCATCGCCAGCATGCCCAGTCACCTCAGCAGCAATGTGATGCAAGAATTTGCCTGCTGCGCCGTGCCCGCGCTGTCGGGGATCACGCTGTATTTTGATCTGTTGTGGCACAAGCGCAATACAGACAGTTCGCGCCACAAATGGATCAGCGATATCATCCTATCGCTCGATTTTGACCAACGCCTCAGCCTGCCGCGGGCTACGGCAGCTGCTGGATCCGCTGCATAAAGAGCGCTTTGACCGCCGCCGCATCCACCGCCGTATAGACCTGCGTGGCGGCCCGGCTGTCCTCAGCCTTCAGCGTCGCGCCCGAAGTGTCCGCGTCGCACGACACGGTGATGGGCACCGCCTCAGCGGTAAAGAGCTCAGGATGGGTGCAGGCGATGACAGCGGCAGGGTCATGCAATGAACAGCCATCCAGCTTGCCGACGCTTTCATAGAACTTCAGATAAAAGTGACTCATGTCCTGCAGCATCCCGCCCAGTTTGGGGGCGGCACTGGCCATATCAGCAAAATCCTCGGGGCGGCACAGGATGCGATGGGTGACATCCAGCCCGACCATCTCCACATGTGCGCCCGAGGCAAACACCACCTCTGCGGCGTGCGGGTCGTGGTAGATATTGGCTTCGGCGTGCGGCGTGATGTTGCCGCCTTCTCGATAGCTGCCGCCCATCAGGACAATGCGTTTGACGTTGCGAATAAAATCCGGGTCCAGATCGATGGCGGCGGCGATATTGGTCAGCGGCCCAATGGGGCAGAGCACCAGTTCACCGGCGTGCTCACGCGCCATGCGGCACAGAAAGGCAGCGGCGCTTTCGTCAATGGCGCGGCCTTTTGGGGTTTTGGCCGGGATATCACCAAACCCTTCGTCGCCATGCACATGAAAGGAGGGTTTGAAAGGCGGCAGAACACGCGGCACCTGCGCGCCTTGGGCGACCGGCACGGCAAGGCCCGCGGCCTCTCGCAAGCGCAGGGCGTTGCGGGTGGCCATTTCCACGGTCACATTGCCAAAGATGCTGGTCAGACCCAAAAGTTCAATTTCCGGCGCGGCCGCCGCATAGAAAATTGCCATGGCGTCATCCACGCCCGGATCGGTGTCGATGATCAGTTTCACAGTCTCAACCATAGCGCTCTCCCCTCAAAAAAAACGGGAGGCGCGCGCGCCTCCCGATCATTGCGCGTTTGTCCGAAAGCTTAGGTATTAAACAGGAAGTGCATCACGTCGCCATCGCGCACGATATAGCTTTTCCCTTCCGCCCGCATCTTACCGGCTTCCTTTGCTCCCTGTTCGCCATTGCACGCGATAAAATCGTCATATGCAATGGTTTCCGCCCGAATGAACCCACGCTCAAAATCGCCGTGGATCACGCCAGCGGCCTGAGGCGCTGCGGTGCCCTTGGTGATGGTCCAGGCGCGCGCCTCTTTTGGGCCGACGGTGAAATAGGTTTCCAGTTGCAAAAGCTCATAGCCCGCGCGGATCAGACGATCGAGCCCCGCTTCTTCCAGACCCATTTCCGACAGGAACATTTCAGCCTCTTCCGCGTCGAGCTGGCTGATCTCTTCTTCGATCTGGGCCGAGATAATGACATGCGAATTGCCCTGCGCTGCGGCCATCTTGGCGACTGCTTCGGAATGGGCGTTGCCCGTGGCGGCATCGCCTTCGCCCACGTTGCAGACATAAAGCACGGGTTTGGTGGACAAGAGCTGCAGCCCTTTCCAGGTTTTTTCGTCTTCTGGCGCGATCTCCACGGTGCGTGCGGGGCGGTCGTTTTCAATCGCCTCTTGCGCAAGCGCCAGCAGGCGATCCTGTTCCTTGGCCTCTTTGTCGTTGCCCTTCAGCTTGCGCACAAGGCCCTGGCGGCGCTTTTCAATGCTCTCCAGGTCCGCCAGCATCAATTCGGTCTCGATGGTTTCCGCATCGGCCACCGGATCAACACGGTCATCAACATGGGTGACATCGCTGTCTTCAAAACACCGCAGTACATGCGCAATCGCGTCGGTTTCGCGAATATTGGCCAAGAACTGATTGCCCAGCCCCTCGCCCTTGGAGGCGCCTTTCACCAGACCGGCAATATCCACAAAGGTCATGCGCGTTGGGATGATCTGCTTGGAGCCGGCAATGGCCGCGAGTTTATCGAGCCGGTCATCCGGCACGCCCACGTCGCCCACATTGGGTTCAATGGTGCAAAACGGAAAGTTTGCCGCCTGCGCTGCGGCGGTCCTGGTCAGCGCGTTAAATGTGGTCGATTTGCCCACGTTCGGCAGGCCGACAATCCCAACTTTAAAGCCCATTGCGGCCTCCTAACAGATGTTCGTGCCGCTTCTAGGCAGAGTTGGGGGATGACGCAAGCCGTGTTACCATTTGCCGGGCAACATAGGAGGCCCAGATGTCTTTCACACCTTATCTCTTCTTTGATGGAAACTGCTCTGAGGCGATCGATTTCTATGCCGATGTCTTTGGGGCCGACAATGTGCTAAAGATGCCGTTTTCCGATGCACCGCCTGACATCGGCCTGCCGCCGCTCGCGGACCGCTATATGCATGCCCAGATCAACGTGGGTGATACGGTCCTGATGTGCAGCGACGTCGCCGACACCTCGCAGTTTGAACCGCAGGCGGGCTGCGCCGTTGCCCATGAGGCTGACACGGTTGAAGCGGCGCAGGCGACCTTCGAAAAACTCGCAGAAGGGGGCAAGGTGACTATGCCGTTTGAAGCAACGTTTTTTTCCGCCGGTTTTGGGGTCTGTTTTGACCGGTTCGGCACCCATTGGATGATCATGGTGAAAGACGCGCCCTCATCGCGCTAACCGCCATTGATTTTCCGGGATGAAACGGGCAAACCCCTAGCAAGACATCTAAGGGGCCCCCATGACTCGTATCGACGCCAAATTCGCTGAGCTGAAAGCCGCCAACAAGAAGGCTTTTGTTGCCTACGTGATGGCAGGTGATCCCAATTATGACACCTCGCTTGAGGTGGTGAAGGGCCTGCCCGCCGCAGGTGTGGATGTCATCGAACTGGGCCTGCCGTTTACCGACCCGATGGCCGATGGCAGCACCATTCAGTTGGCGGGTCAGCGCGCGCTCGACGTTGGCATGACACTGCAAAAGACGCTGGATCTGGCGACTGAATTCCGCAAAACCGATGACACAACGCCGATTGTGCTGATGGGCTATTACAACCCGATTTATAACCGCGGTGTTGACCAATTCCTGAAAGACGCCAAAGCGGCGGGTATCGACGGGTTGATTGTGGTGGATCTGCCGCCTGAAGAAGATGAAGAGCTGTGCATTCCAGCGCAGGCGGCAGGGCTCAATTTCATTCGCCTTGCTACACCAACCACAGATGACAAACGCCTGCCCAAAGTGCTGCAGAACACCTCCGGGTTTGTCTATTACGTCTCGATCACCGGGATCACCGGCTCGGCCGAAGCTGAGGCGGGCGATGTCGGCCCAGAGGTGGCGCGCATCAAAGCCTCGACCGATCTGCCGGTGATTGTTGGTTTTGGCATCAAGACGCCAGAACGCGCGGAAGCCATCGCCTCGGTTGCGGATGGTGCGGTGGTCGGCTCTGCCATCGTCAGCGAAATCGCGGCGGGTAAGCCGGTGGCAGACGTGCTGGCGTTTGTGAAAACCCTGTCCGACGGCGCGCATCGGGCTTAAGCAACGGCACAGAACAAATTAGGCCGCGCAGAAGGATCTGCGCGGCCCTTTTCATTGCCCCTAGACAAGCCACATTTTTGGGCAACGACCCTTAATCATGACAGAGCCGGCGACGCCGGCCAGCCCCCGACCCTCCCCACGGGAGGGGGCTTCACCCCCACCCAGGGTCGGCGGCTGGCCAAAACGCGGCCTTCATAAGCACTTTAAGCAAGCAGCGCTTCAAGGCGCATGGCGCAGAGAAAATCATTCTCCGTCAATCCGCCAGCTTCATGGCTGGTATAGACCACCTCGCAATAGCCCCAGCCAAAACTGATGTCGGCGTGATGCCCCATCTTGTCAGAATGCCAGGCCACAAGGTTGGCCATCTGCGTGGCCTTGGCGAAGCCTTTGAATTCATACCGCTTATAGATGGTTTCGCCCCGCCGGGCCCAGCCATCAAGGCCCGCCAGCCCTTCGGCGATCATTTCTTCGGTCAAGACACCAGTGCCTTCGGAACAGGGGACACAAACAGCTTCGGTCATTTTCAAGATGCTTTCTTTTCGACAGGGGGATAAAGCGGATCAAACAGGCCCTTAGCCTGCGCTGTTTTGATATCAGCCATCAGGTCGCGGTCCGCAGCCGCAAACAGATCATTCATGTCGCCAATCTCAAAATAGATCGGCTGATGAATGTCGATGCGATACGGCGTGCGCAGGATATCGATCACATCGAAGGGGCGCACCACCGGCTGATCTGACAGCGCATGCGGCAGCTCGGTCTTGGAGGAGGCCAGCCCTGAGCCCAGCGCCTTGCGCGCGCCGTTTTCACGGGTCAGACCAAATTCGATCGAAAACCAGTACAGCCGAATGAGCCAGCTATAGTCCTGCTTTTCCGCGCGCAGCCCGGCCTGACCAATCGCTTGGGAAAACTCAGCAAAGCGCTGGTCAGTCAGCAAAGGGGTATGGCCAAAGATTTCGTGGAAGATATCCGGCTCTTCGATGTAATCAAAATCCTCACGGCTGCGGATGAACGACGCGGCCGGAAATGTCCGGTCCGCCAGCATGCCAAAGAAGGTTTTAAACCCGATCAGGGCCGGCACTGGGGCGACTTTCCACCCCGTCTCTCGGGTCAACACCGCCGAAATATCCGGGCATTGCGGCACGCGATCCTTGGGCATGTTCAGCTTTTCCAGCCCCTGCAGATAGGGCTGCGCCATATGTTGCTGCACTGCGCTTTCTTGGGCGGCATAAAGATCGCGCCACACCGCGTCTTCCTCGGCGGTATAGGAAATATAGCCCGCCGCGTCGGGAACCTTGGCTTGGTATTTGGTTGATTTTGGCATCGCGTCCTCCTTTCTCATAGGCTCGCCCGCCACCGAGGGTAAGTTTGCCCTATTCCATTGCCTGCACGCGCATTTTTGGGTAAAATTCACCCAAAAATATCGAAATTGTGGAATACATGACCCAACTTGAAGAAAAAGACAGAGAAATTCTCCGCATCCTGCAGCAAGATGGGAAAATCAGCCTTCAGGCGCTGGCGGAAAAAGTGCACCTGTCGTCCTCGCCCTGCTGGCGACGGGTAAAGCGGCTTGAGGAGGCCGGGCTGATTGATCGCTATGTCGCCATTCTCAACCCGCGCGCTCTGGGGCTGCATGCGCAGGCCTATATGCATGTTTCGCTGATGGACCATACAGAGGCGACGATTGCGGCCTTTGATCGCTTTGTGCAGAACGAACCGCAGATCACCGAATGCTGCTCGATCACCGGGTCGGATGATTTCATGCTGAAAGTGGTCGCAGAAGGACCAGAGGCGCTTGAGACCTTCATCATGAAACGGGTGTTGCGCTTGGGGATCGTGCGGTCTTCCCATACCAATTTCGTCCTGCGGCGCACGAAATCCAGCACCGCCCTCCCCGTCTAGGCAAACCCCAGACGCTTGGCAAAACCGCCGAAGTCTGCTCTGCTGTCTGGGCGACAGAACCATGGGAGGAAACGCGATGAAACGCATGAAGGACTATCTGGACGAGGCGAATGCCATCGTTCCAAAGGCGACGACCGAAGATGCAATCGCCATTCACGCCAAGGGCGACGCGGTGTTTATTGACGTGCGCGACAGCAACAGCCTGCGCGACAGCGGCACAATCGCAGGGGCCCTGCACATCCCGCGGGGCATGGTGGAACTGTCGGCGGACCCGGACACCCCGTTTTACAAACCAGAACTGCAAAAAGACGCGCACCTCTGCCTTGTTTGCGGCGGCGGCGTGATGGCAGCCATGGCCGGTAAGACCTTAAAAGAAATGGGCTATGCCAACGTGACCAATGTCGGCGGCATCGACGCCTGGAAAGCGGCGGGCGGCCCGACGGAAGATGTGGAGTGACACCCATCAAATCGCAGTGACGCTGCGCCGCCTATGCGGCGCGGCCCTGCTGCTCGTGTGCATCGGGCAAAGCCATGCCTTCGCCAGCGAATTGGATGGCAAGGTCTTTCAAGGATTGATCGGCCCGAGCAGCAACCCTGATTTGGAAGACAGCCTGCATTTTTCCGACGGGCATTTTTGGTCAGATATCTGCACACGTTGCGGCTTTCAACCGGGCGCATATCAAAGCCAGGCGACAGACCGGGGCATCACCTTTCAAGGTGTGCTGCAAAGCGAAAGCCGTGGGCAATTTACCTATGAAGGCCTGGTGCGCCCGGACGGCGGCATTGATGTGACCATTAAATGGGAACGCAAGCGGTGGTACTGGACCACGCGGCGCGAAATTGCCTTTCGCGGTCAGTTGAAAGATGACCGGCTTGCCGCGCCACTCATGGAAACACGTGCGGCAATGCAGTTGCAGAACATTGACGAAGACCCGCTGTGCGCACGCTTCTAACGGGCATCTGGGCAAAAAGGCGCGCGCTTTTGCTTTACGTCGCGCTCTTGTTGATGGGCTGGGTCATCGGCGAAGCGCTTCACGGCTTGGCGGTCCCAGAGATGCGCCCCATGAATGAACCGCTTATTCATCGCCTGGTCATGGTTGCGCTTGCGGTCTTCATTCTTGCGGCCGCAATTCCCTTTGTACCGGGCGCAGAAATCGGTTTCGCGCTGCTTTTTATCTTCGGCGGCCAAGCTGCGCTTTTGGTGTTCCTTGGGATGACCGGAGCAATGTTACTCTCCTACATTGTGGCGCGGCTTGTTCCCGCCGCAGCGATGGGCCATTTTGCCAATTGGCTCGGCCTCACGCGCACCGCGAAACTGCTTGCTACACAATCAGTGAATGGCGACGCCGTAATTCAGCAGCTCTCGCAGATGGTGGATGGTCGCTTGGCGAAGTTCGCGCTGAACAATCGGTATTTGCTGTTGATGCTCTTATTGAACACGCCGGGCAACTCTCTGCTCGGCGGCGGCGGCGGGCTGGCTTTTTTCGCAGGGTCTTCCGGTCTTTATCGCTTTGTGCCCTTTATGATCAGCGTGATGATCGCCGTCGCGCCGGTTCCGCTGGCATTTGCCTTGATGGACGGTGGCGGCTAAGGCCGATTGCGCGCATCAGATATATGGATTTCGCTGCGGGCGCAGCGTTATTTCCGTGACGCAGGCCGTATTGGGAAAGCAAATTGCGCCGTAAATCGCCTGCGCGATATCCTCGACTTGGATCATCTTGCTGGCGTCCTTGCCATCATACCCATCGCGACTGGTGTTCACGAACCCCGGATGCACAACGGTGACGCCAATGCCCTCTTCGCGGACATCCTCATACAGCGCCTTGGCAAAGCCCGCCTGTGCGTGGCGCAGGGCACAATGTATCGCGTGGCGGGACCAGCCAAGCCAAGACGTCGGGCCGCAGATGTAAACCACGGACCCTTGGGTCTTCGCCAACGCTGGCAGTACATAGGCCGTCAGGCGGATCGTCGCCCGGAGCACGTCATTAATGGACTGATCCCAGTCAGCGAACCGGTCCGTCGACACCTTGCCGTAAGTGTACTTTGCGGCGCAATGCACAAAGGCGTCCAACCGGGGCTGCCCGATCGCCCATTCTGCAAGTTTTGCCAAGGCATCCATGTCACCCATCTCAGCAGAAAAATACTCTGCTGATCCACCGGCAGCCTTGATGGCCTCGACAGTCCGCCGGAGCCGAGTTTCGTCTCTGCCATGGGCCAGGATATGCCACCCCTCGCGCGCCAACCGAATGGCGGTGCCCTGCCCTATGCCGCTTGATGCGCCGGTGATGAGAGCTGTTTTTGGCATGTTGGAACCTCCGAGATTGCGCGCATAGTTTAACACAAATAAAACCCGCGCCCGATACCTTGCCCGGTCATACCCAGCGCCGCTTTGACAGTGGCGGCGGGTCAAGCGATAGTCAGGGCAACACAGCGGCAGGCGACGACAGTGCAAATTTATTTCAAACAAAAACTGGCGTTTCTTGCGGTGCCCAAAACCGGCACCACGGCTTATGAACGCGCCTTGCGCCCAGAGGCGGACATCACCTTTGCCAAACGTCGCAAACATATGACCGCCGGGCAGTTTGAACGCCGTATGATGCCATTTCTGGCGCAATTTTATCGGCTGGTGCCCGAACGCATGGCGGTGATGCGCGACCCGATTGAACAGATCCGCAGCTGGTATCGCTATCGCACCGCCCCTAAAAGCGCGCGGCTGGATGGCTCCACCAATGAGATCAGCTTTGATGCCTTTGTGCTGGGCGTGCTGAAGGATCCGCAGCCGCCACTCTTTGCCATTGGCAGCCAGCACCATTTCCTGACGATGGCAGATGGCAGCCTGCCGCTGGAACATCTGTTTGCCTATGAACGTCAGCCGCAGATCAAAGCGTTTCTGAATGACCGTTTTGGCCGCGCGATCACGGTGCCGGTGCGCAATGTCTCCCCGCCAAAAGCAACGCCATTGTCCCCGGATATCGAAGCGCGCCTGCGCCAGACGCGCGCTGCAGAATTCGCCTTATATGACCGGATCTTGCAGGCCGGCGGACATTTGCGCCTGCCGCCACGCTGATTTTCAGCAAAAAAGCGTGATTTCCGTCTTTCCCCTTTGACGATTCTGCGCTATGGGCCGGGCTTCACGCGGGGTTACAGCCTTGGAGGAACCCCGCCCTAACATATTGGAGAATTCAAATGGCTGGACAGATCCCTGATCTTCACGCCGAGGTCCGTACGGGGACAGGCAAGGGCGCCGCTCGTCAAGCACGTCGCGATGGTATGGTTCCTGGTGTGGTTTATGGCGGCGACGCAGAACCACAAGCAATCAACATTCCTTTCAATGTTCTGTTGAAAAAGCTGAAGCAAGGCCGCTTCCTTTCCACGCTTTTCAACCTGAAGATTGAAGGCCAGGAAGACGTGCGCGTGATCTGCCGCAACGTGCAGCGTCACGTCGTGAAGGACCTGCCAACCCACCTTGACCTGCTGCGTCTGCGCCGCACTTCGAAAATCAACCTCTTCATCCCTGTTGAGTTTGTGAACGAAGAAGAAGCGCCCGGCATCAAAAAAGGTGGCGTTCTGACTGTTGTGCGTAACGAAGTCGAATTGAACGTAACCGCTGGCGATATCCCAGAGAAACTGGTTTTCGACCTGACCGGCAAAGAAGTTGGCGACACAATCACCATCTCGCAGATCGATCTGCCAGAAGGTGCCAAGCCAACCATCGACCGCGATTTCGTGATTGCGAACCTCTCTGCACCATCTTCCCTGCGTGCGTCTGACGACGACGAAGAAGAAGTTGCTGCAGATGAAGTGGAAGCAATCGAGCAGACCGAAGAGGCATAAGCCCAGTCTCGCTTGCGCGACCAAATTGAAACGCGGCCTTGTTTCAGGGCCGCGTTTTTTTGTGCCCAAAAATCATGTGACACAGCGCACAGCTCCGCCAGGTGTTTATCCATGAATTCCCCTCGCATTTCAGCGTCAGGGCGCGTAAAACTCTGGCCAATCACTTGCCAACACCAGAGACTATTTTGATGAAACTCTTTGTCGGCCTCGGAAACCCCGGCCCGAAATACGCAGGCAATCGCCACAATATCGGTTTTATGGCGGTCGACCGGATCGCCGAAGACCACGGCTTTGGCCCATGGCGCAAGAAATTTCAGGCGCAGGTGAGCGAAGGCAAATTCGGCAGCACCCGCGTTGCCCTGCTGAAGCCTGAAACCTTTATGAACCTGTCCGGCCAGTCTGTTGGCGAGGCCATGCGGTTTTACAAAATCGACAGCACCGATGTGGTGGTGTTTCACGATGAGTTGGACCTCGCGCCCGGCAAATGCCGCGTCAAATCGGGCGGTGGCCATGCCGGGCACAATGGGTTGCGCTCGATCCATCAGCATATTTCGCCACATTATGATCGCGTGCGGCTGGGCATCGGCCATCCGGGCCACAAAGATGCCGTCGCAGGGTATGTGTTGCGCGATTTTGCCAAGGCCGATCAGGACTGGCTGGATGATCTTTTGCGCGGCATCAGTGACGGCGCGGCGCATCTGGCGGCGGATGACAGCGGCAAATTCATGAACGCGGTTGCATTGCGCGTCGCCCCGCCCCGCTCTTCCACCGGGACCAAAGCGGCCGCCCCTGCCAAGCCCGAAAAGACGCCAACCCCGGCCGAAGATGCCCGCACGCCGATGCAAAAGTTATTGGACAAATTCAAATAGCGGTTGCAAGCTTATGCCATGCAGAAAGACCCGGAAATCAACATCTTGGGTGGCAAGCTGACGCGGTGCTCTAATGGGCCGACCACTGGATTTTTCCGCGATGGTCATTGCAACACCTGCGAGGCGGACAAAGGCAGCCATACGGTCTGTGCTGTGATGACCGCCGAATTCCTCGCCTATTCCAAATATGTCGGCAATGACCTCACAACCCCGCGGCCCGATCTGGGGTTTCCCGGCCTGACCCCCGGCGACAAATGGTGCCTTTGCGCTGCGCGCTTCCTGCAGGCCCATGACGAAGGCTGCGCGCCCAAAGTGGACCTTGAGGCGACTCATGCCCGCGCGGCAGAAATTGTGCCGCTGGTCGTCCTGCAGGATTGCGCATTGGATTAATCCAGCATCATGTCTTCGATAAAGCAACTTAGCAGCTGCGCGCGGCCGTTGACGCCTGCCTTGCGGTAGATGGCATTGCTTTGCGCTTTCACGGTGCCTTCGGTGGTGGCGCGCAGGGCGGCGATTTCCGCGACGCTCATGCCTTTTAGGGAAAACAGCGCCACATCTTTTTCAGCCGCGGTCAGCCCCCAGACTTCAAACTGCTGCGTGACGTGATCGCGAAACGCAGATCGCGCGATGCGCAGGCTTTCAGCGGCCCGGGCGTGGGCGCGCATACTGTGTCGCAGCGCTGCGAACCCCAGCCCTGTCCCCAAAACCAGCCCGATGGCCGCGCCAATTTCCAACGCTTCGCGCCACTGCCAACTGCTGGGCGCAACGCGGCTGCCCGTCAGGGTCAGCAGGATATCGAGCACAAAGAACAATGCGCAGCCCGCCTGCAGGAGCGTCAGCAACAGAAGGTGCCAGCGCCGCATCAGTCAAAATCCAGCAGCCAGTGGCCCGGCGCTGCCTTGTCTGCATCATCGTCATCCCCATCCTGTGGCTCGGCATAGTCGCGCAAAATTTCCAGCGAGCCGCGATCCAAAATGAGTTCCCGCTCATGGGTCGCGCTTTCCGCCTCAATGCGGATCCGTCCGAGCCATGTGCGGCTGATTTCAATCTCGTGGTACCCCTGCGCCTCAAGCTCCGCCAGCAGTGCCTCAAGCGTGGTGGCTGACGCCGGCGCACACAGCACCATGGCAGCCAGAAACAACAGAGATAGTCCCAGTCGGCGCATAGAAGGCTCCTTGATCCTCATGGTCCGGTAAAGAGGGCGGGCTGGCCCCTGTCGGGGATGCTTAGCCAGCCCGCCGATTGTGTCGCCGGTGCCTGACTAATCAAACACCGCGCTCAAACAATTTAAACATCAATTGTCGTCTTCATCCTCGTCGTCTTCGTCATCCTCGTCTTCATCGTCGTCATCATCCTCTTCGGAATCATCGTCATCGTCTGCGTCGTCATCGTCTGCGTCGTCATCCTCTGCCTCTTCGCGGGTTTCCAGAAGCGCTTCGGTCGCGCTGTCATAGATGAATTCAAATTCCACCCCATCGCGCGTCGCTTCGAACACAATGGTGCCGCCATCGGTCTCCACATCCACATCGTCATAGCCTTGCGCTGCCAAATCCGCGCTCACGCGGTCAATGAAATCTGCGCTTTGGGCCTGTGCGGAAAAGCCAAGGGCGACAAGGGCGCTGGTCATAAGAAGTCGTTTCATTTGGTAAGTCCTTTCGAGGTTAGGGCAAGGGAGCAGCCCTGCCGTGTCACCCATCTGAGGACGCCCAGCGAATTGCGCCATTGTACCCAGGTTTATTTGCATTGCCCTGACACCGGGGTTGAGGCGGATAAACTTGTGTTTATGCCCGCCCAACGCAAAACGGCGACCCAAAAGGCCGCCGCTTGAAACAAAGAAAAGAATTTAACGCCAATACGTTACTCGGCGTCGCTCATGTCAAACCCCAGATGACGGGCAACGGTAAAGATGTCTTTGTCACCCCGGCCACACATGTTCATGACGATGATATGATCCTTGGGCAACGTGGGGGCCAGCTTCATAACATGGGCCAGCGCGTGGCTTGGCTCTAGCGCGGGAATGATGCCTTCGGTGCGGCAGCTGAATTGGAAGGCCTCTAGCGCTTCTTTATCGGTGATCGCGACATATTTCGCGCGGCCGATTTCATGCAGCCAAGAATGCTCTGGGCCAATGCCCGGATAATCCAGACCCGCAGAAATTGAGAAACCTTCAAGGATCTGACCATCGTCATCTTGCAGCAGATAGGTGCGGTTGCCGTGCAGCACGCCCGGGCGGCCGCCCGTCAATGAAGCGCAATGCTCCATCTTCATGTCAACGCCCTTGCCGCCGGCCTCAACGCCGATGATATCGACGCTGTCATCATCCAGAAACGGAAAGAACAGCCCCATTGCGTTGGAGCCGCCGCCGATCGCCGCAATCACGGTATCGGGCAGACGTCCCTCGCCTTCCTGCTCGGCCAGTTGTGTGCGCACTTCTTTGCCAATGATGGCCTGAAAATCACGCACCATCGCAGGGTATGGGTGCGGGCCAGCCACGGTGCCGATGCAATAGAATGTGTCGGCCACATTGGTCACCCAATCGCGCAGCGCATCGTTCATCGCATCTTTCAATGTGCCACGACCGGATGTCACAGGCACAACCTCAGCGCCCAACAGACGCATGCGGAACACATTGGGGGCCTGACGCTGCACGTCATGCGCGCCCATGTAGACCACACATTTCAGGCCGAATTTGGCACAGACGGTGGCGGTGGCCACCCCGTGCTGGCCGGCGCCGGTTTCCGCAATGATGCGGGTTTTGCCCATGCGCTTGGCCAAAATGATCTGCCCCAGCACATTGTTGATCTTATGGGCCCCGGTATGGTTCAGCTCATCCCGCTTAAGGTAGATTTTTGCCCCGCCCAACTCTTCGGTCATGCGCGGTGCAAAATACAGCGGGCTTGGGCGGCCAACATAGTGCTGCCACAGATCGTTCATTTCCGCCCAGAAGCTTTCGTCGGTCTTGGCCTTTTCGTATTCCGCTTCCAGATCAAGGATCAGTGGCATCAGGGTTTCTGACACGAAACGCCCACCAAAATCGCCGAAGCGGCCCTTTTCGTCGGGACCGTTCATGAAGCTGTTGAAAAGATCGTTGGCCATGGATGCCTCTTTGGTAACTGTTCCGCTTTTCTTAGGCTGCTTGGCGCGAAACTTCCATGGCAAAGTGTCAGGAAAGTTTCGGCGCGGGCGCTTCTTGCGCTGCTTTGACAAAGGCGCGGATCAGGTCTGGGTCTTTGACGCCCGGTGCGCTTTCCACACCGGAGGACACATCGACCTGCCGCGCGCCGGTCATTTGAGCGGCCAGCGCCACATTGGTGGGCGTCAGCCCCCCGGCCAGCATCCAAGGCTTGGGCCAGAATTTCCGGTTCACCAGTTGCCAATCAAAGGCCAGCCCATTGCCCCCCGGCAGCGCCGCGCCATTGGGTGCCTTGGCATCCACCAAAAGCTGATCAGCCACCCGCCCATATAAATCGATCTGCGCCACATCCGCTTGCGTGGCAATGCCGATGGCTTTCATCACAGGCAAGCCATAGCGCGCACGTACCTCAGCGACACGTTCCGGGCTTTCGCTGCCGTGCAGCTGCAACATGTCCAGCGGCACCTGCGCCAGCAGATCATCCAGAAACGCATCCTCTGCATTGACCGTCAGCGCCACTTTGGCGACGCCAACCGGCGTCTCAATGGCCAGATCCCGCGCCAGTTCAGGGGCGATATTGCGTGGGGATTTTGCAAAGAAAACAAACCCCACATAGGCCGCGCCTGCCTCTGCTGCGACAGCAATATGTTCCGGGGTTTTCAAACCGCAAATTTTGACGCGCGTGTCCATGTTCGCTCCAAATGAAAATGCCCCGGATCATCTCCGGGGCACATAGATAATCTTGTCTGGTTTACCGGGCTTATTCCAAAAGCGCCAGCACCTCGTCTTGGTCTTTGCCCTCGCGGCCTTTCAGGCGGCGCATCTCGCGTTGGGTTTGCTTCAGCTCCCGCTCGGTGCGCGACGCGGCGGCCCGCAGCTTATATTCGCGCATCCATTCCCAGACAAAGCCCAGCAAGAGCCCGACAATGATCCCGCCGAAGATGACGATGAACAGTGGCAGGCTGATCGCATATTCCCAGCCGGTCAGCTGCGCCAGCGGCGCAGGCAGCAGGTTGAGCGTGACCATATCCCGATTGGCCAAAGCGACAGAAATCAGGACCACGGCCACCGTGGCCAAAAAGGCATAGCGAATATAGCGCATTTAGGCTTTCCCGTTCAGACGATCTCGCAAGAGCTTACCAGTCTTAAAGAACGGAACGTGCTTTTCTTCAACTGCGACAGATTCGCCCGTGCGCGGGTTGCGGCCCACGCGCGCGTCGCGTTGTTTGACAGAAAAGGCCCCAAAGCCGCGCAGCTCGACCCGATCGCCGCGGGCCATGGCCCCGGTAATCTCTTCGAAAATCGAGTTCACAATCCGCTCGACGTCGCGTTGATACAGATGCGGATTTTCGTCGGCGATTTTTTGGATCAGTTCCGATCGGATCATCTAATGTCTCCCCCCAAGCTCGTTATGAAAGTGTTGGCATTAGCGACAAATATACGAAATTCGCGCTGAAAACGGAAACCTTAAGATCGGCCAAACCCCTGATTTTCCGCGAAAATGTCGTCAAAATTCGCAAAAAACATGTGATCACAGCGCGGCAAGCGCACTCCCCTTGGGCGTGTGCGAACTGCTGCATCGCAGCATTTGAATCGATTCGGGAACAGTTCAGAGGCGCAGCGCCTTAGGCGCTGCGCGATCAAAGACCCTATCAGCCCTTGCGCCGAGGCGCGGACTGGCCACCTTCGGCGCGCAGTTTGGCGCGGGCCTTGTTCTTTTTGCTGTTGGCCTTTCCAGCTGGGGGCGGTGGACCCTTTGGCGTCTTGCCGGGTCGTTTACCACCCTTTTTGGAGGCCGAGGACCATTCTTCATCAGAATAGCGGCGCGCCGGTTTCTCGGCTGGTTTACCCGCGCCCTTGGGCTTTTTGGGTTTTCCGTCGGCCTTGCCTGCGGCGTCCTGATCGGGCGCAAAATCACGCTTGCCGCGATGGGCAGGTTTGCCACCCGGTTTGCGATCAAAGTTTTTGCGCGGGCGCTCACTACGTTCAGGGCGCTCCAGAACTGGGGTCTCGGCAAGCTGGGTCACAGCCGCGCCGTCTTCCACCACCATGTCCGGCCCGATGGCCGCGCGGAACTTGCTGGCGCTGGACTCGAGAATTTGGACATAGGTGCAGCTTTTCTGAACGCGAATGGCACCAATGTCATCTTTGGTCAGCCCACCCGCTTTGCACAGCATGGGCAGGATGCGACGGGGCTCTGCCCCCATGGCGCGGCCACCTTCGATCGAGAACCAGACGCTTGCGCCAAATTCCTCACGTGGGCGCGGCTTGTCGTCAAACACGCTCAGCTCTTCTGGGGCTGAATGCAGAGATTGACGCAAACGCGTATAGGCCGCTGCGATTTGCTCGATGGAAAATTCCGTGGTCAGGCGTGTAACCAAAGGCTGCTCTGACTCAGTCACAGCTTGGGTCCACTCGTCGCTGGTAAAGATACGCTCTTGCTCACGCTCAGATACTTCGGCAGCGGAGGGTGCACTGCCCCACTCTGCTTTCAGCTTGGCCATGCTCAAGATGCGTTGCGCTTTTTTCATGTTGCGCTTGGTCACAACCAAGGCGCTGGTGCCTTTACGTCCCGCGCGGCCCGTCCGGCCAGAGCGGTGCAACAGGGTTTCATGGCTGCCTGGCAGTTCTGCGTGCACAACCAAATCAAGGTTGGGCAGGTCAATCCCGCGCGCAGCCACATCCGTGGCAACACAGACTTTGGCCCGCCCATCACGCATGGCTTGCAGCGCATGGGTGCGCTCGGTTTGCGACAGCTCACCCGACAGGGCCACCACTTTGAAACCGCGATTGGACAGACGTGTTGTCAGGCGGTTTACCGTTGCGCGGGTGTTGCCAAAGACGATGGCGTTTGGCGCATCGTAATAAAGCAATGTATTGATAACGGCGTTTTCAACGTCGCGGTCAATCACATTCATCGCGCGGTATTCAATATCGCTGTGCTGGGCGTTTTCGGATTTTGCGACAACGCGCTCTGCGTCTTTTTGGTATTTCTTGGCGAGGCCCAGAATGGATTTTGGAACCGTCGCAGAGAACAGCAGCGTTTGGCGTGTCTCTGGAGATTCCGCCAGAATGAACTCCAGATCTTCGCGAAAGCCGAGGTCGAGCATTTCGTCAGCTTCATCCAGAACCACAGCTTTGATCTGCGACAGATCGATTGAGCCGCGCATGATGTGGTCGCGCAAACGGCCCGGTGTGGACACAACGATATGTGCGCCCCGTGCCAGATTGCGGCGCTCATCACGCATGTCCATGCCGCCCACGGTCGAGGCCAAAACAGCGCCCGCTTTGGCATAGAGCCAGCTGAGTTCGCGTTTCACTTGCAGGGCCAACTCGCGGGTGGGGGCAATCACCAAGGCAACCGGGGCAGCGGCGCGTTCAAAGCGGTCATTGTCTTCTAATAGGGTCGGCGCGATGGCCAGGCCAAAGCCCAGCGTTTTGCCGGAGCCGGTTTGTGCTGACACCAAAAGGTCTTTGCCTTCAAGTTCAGGGTCCAAAACGGCCTGTTGAACAGGTGTCAGGGTGTCATACCCACGGTCGTCAAGTGCGTCGCGGAGTGCTTGTTTCACAGTCAGTTCTTCTCTTTTGTAAGGTGTCCACGCCCCTGCGTGGGAGGGCCAACGAGGCAAAACAGAGAACTGCGATACCCAAAACGGCCTTCAATAAGAAAGGCCCCGCCCAAGCGGGCGAGGCCAAATTGCTTAGGAGACGAAGCTTTCGCTTATTCGTCGCCCTTCAGCGCTGCGCCAAGGATATCACCCAGGGACGCGCCGGAGTCAGAAGAACCATACTGTTCAACTGCTTCTTTTTCTTCTGCGATCTCACGTGCTTTCACAGACAGACCCAGACGGCGTGTTTTGCCATCTACGTTGGTCACACGTACGTCAACTTTGTCGCCAACGTTGAAACGCTCTGGGCGCTGATCTGCACGATCACGGGCCAGATCGGAGCGGCGGATGAAGGATTTCATGCCTTCATATTCCACTTCGATGCCGCCGTCTTCGATGGCAGTCACTTCAACAGTCACGATGGAGCCACGCTTCACGCCGCCAGTCGCTTCGGCGAACTTGTCACCACCCAGCGCTTTGATGGACAGAGAGATACGCTCTTTTTCGACGTCAACTTCGGACACAACCGCTTTGACGACATCGCCCTTGCGGTAGTTCTGAATGGCGTCTTCGCCGCGTTCGTCCCAGGAAATGTCGGACAGGTGAACCATGCCGTCGATTTCGCCAGGCAGACCGATGAACAGGCCGAATTCGGTGATGTTTTTGACTTCACCTTCAACTTCGGTGCCCTCTGGGTGAGTCTCAGCAAAGACTTCCCATGGGTTGCGCATGGTCTGCTTGAGGCCCAGGGACACGCGACGCTTCGCGCCGTCGATTTCCAGAACCATAACTTCGACTTCTTGCGACGTAGAGACGATCTTGCCTGGGTGTACGTTTTTCTTGGTCCAAGACATTTCGGACACGTGCACCAGACCTTCGACACCTGGCTCCAGTTCAACAAATGCACCGTAATCGGTGATGTTGGTGACGCGGCCGGTGTGGACGGACTCCAGTGGGTATTTCGCAGCAACCAGATCCCATGGATCTTCCATCAGCTGTTTCATACCCAGCGAGATGCGGTGGGTTTCTTTGTTGATCTTGATGACCTGTACCTTGACGGTTTCGCCGATGGACAGGATCTCAGATGGGTGGTTCACACGGCGCCATGCCATGTCGGTGACGTGCAGCAGGCCGTCAACGCCGCCCAGGTCAACAAATGCACCGTATTCGGTGATGTTCTTGACCACACCGTCAACCGCATCGCCTTCGGCCAGTTTGCCGATGACTTCTGCGCGCTGCTCGGCGCGGGATTCTTCGAGGATCGCGCGGCGGGACACAACAATGTTGCCACGACGACGGTCCATTTTCAGAACTTGGAATGGTTGCTTCAGACCCATCAGAGGGCCGGCGTCGCGCACAGGGCGCACGTCAACTTGCGAACCTGGCAGGAAGGCAACTGCGCCACCCAGATCGACAGTGAAGCCACCTTTGACGCGACCAAAGATTGCGCCTTCGACGCGCTCTTCGTTTGCGTATGCTTTTTCCAGACGATCCCATGCTTCTTCGCGGCGCGCCATCTCACGAGAGATAACAGCTTCGCCACGGGCGTTTTCTGCCGCGCGCAAGAAGACTTCAACTTCGTCGCCAACAGCAACTTCTGGGGATTCGCCAGGGTTTGCGAATTCTTTCAGCTCAACGCGGCCTTCCATTTTGTAGCCTACGTCGATGATGGCCTGACCCGCTTCAATTGCGATGATCTTGCCTTTGACAACGGATCCCTCTTCTGGGGTATCCATCTCGAAGCTTTCGTTCAGGAGGGCTTCGAAATCCTCCATAGATACGTTTTGAGCCATGTGGTCTCAGGTTCCTTTGACAATGTTTTCTGGCCGCGCGGTTGTCTCCGCCGGTCTTGGTTTCGTTGCCCTGACGGCGTATTTAAAGCGTTACGATTCATGGCAAAAACACACAAACAACAAGGGCCGAAAGTTGCTTTCAGCCCCTGCTCACCATGATCGCGACTCTTTACGGTCGTCAGACATGGGCGCATTTACGGCGTTTCATCCTTATTTGCAAGAGCTATAACCACATTGGACGGCCTTGCGGAGCGCTAGCAATACCGCTCCGGTCCTTCCCATTGGGCCGCATTGTAGCGATCGCCATGCGCCCAGCCCACGGGCAGGACCGTTTCGATCGCCTCCAGATCTGCTGCGCTCAGATCGATCTCTGCACCCTTCACCAGCTCTTCAAAGTGTGCGACCGAGCGGGTGCCCGGAATGGCGATGATATGTTGCCCGCGCGCCAGAACCCAGGCAATCGCGAGTGAGGCCGCCGCATACCCCATATCCGCCGCGAGCGCGCGAAAGGGCTGGGCCGCGGCCAGATTGGCGCTGTAGTTTGGCTCTTGCATCCGTGGATTGACGCGCAGAAATGGCCCGTTTGCCACGGCGTCGGCGGACAGCGGCGCATCTGTCAAAAACGACCGCCCCACCGGCGAGAAGGCCACAAATGTTGTGCCCGTTCTTTCACAGGCCTGCAGCAGCCCAAGCTCGGGCGCGCGCGTCGCGAGGGAATATTCGGACTGCACGGCATCAACAGGGTGAACCGCATGCGCTTTCATCAGCGAGGTTGGCGCGATCTCGGAAAACCCGATCCCGCGTGTTTTACCCTTTTTCACCAAATCTCCCAAAGCGCCGGCGACCTCTTCGATGGGGATGCTTTGGTCACGCCGATGCACGTAGAACAAATCCACATGATCCGTTCCCAGACGCTTCAAACTGGCGTCAAGCTCCGTCTCAAGATAGGCAATTTCGTTGTTGAACCTGCGCCCGCCATCCGCATTTCGCATGATCGCCGCCTTGGTTGCGATATGCAGACGCTCCCGTTCTGCCGCCCCGCGCGCAGCCAGATACTGCCCAATGACGGTTTCCGAACGGCCCATGCCATAGACATTCGCAGTATCAATATGGGTAACGCCAGCGTCGCGGGCGGCATCCAAAATCGCCAAAGAATTCTCTTCGGTGGTCGGGCCATAGAAATCCGCAAAGCTCATCGCCCCGACCCCGACCGCAGACACCATGCGCTTTTCTGTTCCAATCGGGCGATGTTTCATGGGCTTTCCTTATCTCGCAGCGTGAATGACCTGCAAAGCGGCGGTGATCGCCTCGTCAATGGCCAGGTCAGATGTATCAATCAAAACCGCATCCTCGGCTGGCTTCAAGGGCGCTTCGGCGCGACTCATATCTCGATCGTCACGGGCTTTGACATCAGCCAGCACCTCGTCAAAGCTCAGCGCATGTCCCTTTTCGGTCAGCTCAGCATGGCGTCGCTGCGCGCGGACCTCGGCAGAGGCGGTTACAAACAGCTTTACCTCAGCCTCCGGGCAGATCACCGTGCCGATATCGCGCCCGTCCAAAACGGCCCCACCGGCGCGGCGCGCAAAGCTGCGCTGAAACTGCACCAGCGCGGCGCGCACCTCGGCAATCACCGCCGCTTTGCTGGCGGCCTGCGCCACTTCGGGCGTGCGCAGATTATCCGCCTCCAGATCTTCTGCACTGAGGCTGTTTGCCGCCTTCAAAGGATCTGAACCCGCCAAAACCTTGGCCCCAACCGCGCGATAGATCAGCCCGGTGTCCAGATGCGCAAAGCCCAGCTCGCGCGCGATGGCCTTAGAAATCGTGCCTTTGCCAGCTGCCGCAGGACCGTCAATCGCGATGGTGAATGCCATGGGACCCTCAGGCGTTGCTGCGCACGAGCTGCGCGCCAAGCTCCGCCATCAGCGGCTCAAAGATCGGGAAAGATGTGGCAATCGGGCTGCCATCATCCACACTGACAGGCTTCTGCGTTGCCATGCCAAGGATCATGAAACTCATCGCGATGCGGTGATCAAGCTGGCTGGCGCAGGTGCCGCCACCGGGCACATTGCCATGGCCCAGCCCTTTGACAACCCACCAATCTTCGCCTTCATCGACCGTCACACCATTGGCACGCAGCCCCTTGGCCATGGCGTCGATGCGATCAGATTCCTTCACGCGCAACTCCTTGACGCCCTTCATCACCGTATCGCCCGCGGCAAAAGCGGCCACAACCGACAGCACCGGGTATTCGTCAATCATCGAAGCGGCACGCGCCGGGTCAACCTCAATCCCCTTGAGATCTGGCGAAAATTTGGCGCGCAAATCCGCAACCGGCTCTCCGCCCTCTTCGCGCTCATTTTCATAGGTGAGGTCGGCGCCCATTTCGCGCAACGTGGTAAAGAGCCCAGCGCGGGTCGGATTGAGCCCGATATTGGGGATCAACACGTCAGAGCCGGGTGTGATGATCGCGGCGCAGACCGGAAAGGCGGCACTGGACGGATCACGCGGCACCACAATGGTCTGCGCCTTAAGCTCCGGCTGTCCGGTCAACGTGATGACGCGGCCTTCATCGGTTTGTTCAACCGTCAACTCTGCGCCAAATCCTTGCAGCATACGCTCGGTATGATCGCGGGTTGCTTCTTTTTCGATCACCACGGACTTGCCCGGCGCATTCAGCGCCGCCAGCAAAACCGCGGATTTCACCTGCGCTGAGGGCATCGGCACCGTGTAGCGCACTGGCATCGGCTCCGCCGCGCCCACAATTGTCATCGGCAGACGCCCGCCAGAGCGGCCGACAGACTGCGCCCCAAAGAGCGCGATCGGATCTGTGACCCGCGCCATCGGGCGTTTATTCAGCGAGGCATCGCCGGTAAACGTCGCAGTGATATCACTCGTGGCCATGCATCCCATAATCAGCCGCACACCGGTGCCCGAGTTGCCGCAGTCAATCACGTTTTCCGGCTCGGCAAAGCCGCCAACGCCCACTCCGTGCACCGACCATTCGCCGCCACCGTGATCCGTGACCTCAGCGCCAAAAGCACGCATCGCCTTGGCCGTGTCCAGCACATCTTCGCCTTCCAAAAGGCCGGTAATGCGGGTTTCCCCAATCGCCAGCGCACCGAGGATCAGCGCGCGGTGAGAAATGGATTTGTCGCCCGGCACATTGGCTATGCCGTTCAGCGGCCCACAGGGGCGGGATGTCATCGGAATGGGGGTGCCGTGGCCAGACATATGCGCGATCCTCAAACTGTCGTTTGTTAGGCTGTTAGCGCAGAAGATTGCGAAGGTCCATGGGGCAGCGCGACGATCCAATCATTGCGCCGGGGTTCATCTTTTCAAAAATACTCTGGGGTGAGGCCGCAAGGCCCCGCCTTGTGGCCGAGGGGCAACGCCCCTGCCCCTTTTGCACGCAGTTCAGCCGAGGCGGCGGAAGGTCAGATAATGCGGCGTGCGCCCTTCGCGGAAGGCTTTCTGCTCATAGCGGGTCGAAATCCAGTCCCCCCAGGGCTTTCGCCAGTCCTCTGGGCCTTCGGCCAGCCACTCAAACCCCGCCTGCGGCACCTCTTCCAGTGTCTGGCGCACATAATCTTCGATGTCGGTGGCGACCCGGAATATTGCGCCGGGCTTCAGCACACGCGCCAGAGGCACAAGATGCTCTTGCGTCACAAAGCGGCGTCGGTGATGGCGTTTCTTCGGCCATGGATCGGGATACAGCAGAAACGCCTTGGAAACCGACGCCTCCGGCAGCACATCAAACATGTCCCGCGCATCACCCGGATGCACACGGATATTGTCAGCCCCCGCAGCGCGGATTTTCCCCAAAAGCATGGCGACGCCGTTGATATAAGGCTCGCAGCCAATAAAGCCGACGTCCGGATTGTTACTGGCTTGATGCACCATATGTTCACCACCGCCAAACCCGACCTCAAGCCAGACGTCGCGCGCGCCAAACAAGGCGTTCAGGTCGATATTGTCCCGCTCAGGGTTCTCTTCCCAGCTCACTTTTCCAGGCGACAGCTTGGCGAGGTCTTCATCAAGCCAAGCCTCCTGCGACTTGCGCAGCCCTTTGCCTTTGAACCGCCCATAAAAATTGCGCCACGGCGCGCCGGATGGGTGCTGATCTGGGGTTTTAGAGCTGTCGTCGGCCATCTGGGTCTCTCAATTTGGATCGCGCCCATGTGCCGCATGGGGCCGCTTGGGTCAAGGGCCCCTGGCAATGCCGCCGATCATGCAAAAGCGCGGCAGAATTCATCCGCCGCGCTTTTGCAAAGTGTTAATCTTGGGGCGTTGCGCTTAGACAGCGGCCTTCAGCGCATCCACCAGATTGGTCGCTTCCCAGCTGAAACCGCCGTCAGCATCAGGCGCGCGGCCAAAGTGGCCATAGGCGGCAGTGCGCTGGTAGATAGGCTTGTTCAGTTGCAAATGCTCACGAATGCCACGCGGGGTCAGGTCGATCACCTGGCCAATCGCGGTTTCAATCGCCGCATCCTCGACCTGGCCAGTACCATGGGTATCGGCATAGATTGACAATGGACGCGACACGCCAATGGCATAAGAAAGCTGGATGGTGCAGCGATCCGCCATGCCTGAGGCCACAACGTTTTTCGCCAGATAGCGCGCCACATAGGCGGCAGAGCGGTCCACTTTGGTCGGATCTTTGCCCGAGAAGGCCCCGCCGCCATGCGGCGCAGCGCCCCCGTAGGTGTCGACAATAATCTTGCGCCCGGTCAGCCCGGCATCGCCGTCTGGCCCACCGATCACGAATTTGCCCGTGGGGTTCACATGCCAGATGGTTTCCGGCGTCAGCCAGCCTTCGGGCAGGACCTCTTCGATATAAGGCGCAACGATGCCCCGGATGTCGGCGCTGGTCAGGCTTTCGTCCAGATGCTGCGTTGAGAGCACAAGGGAGTCGATCCCCACCGGCTTGCCATCACGATAGCGCACGGAAAGCTGCGATTTCGCATCCGGGCCAAGCACCGGCTGCTCGCCGGATTTGCGCACTTCGGCGAGGCGGCGCAGGATCGCGTGGGCATATTGGATCGGGGCTGGCATCAGCGCCGGGGTTTCATTGGTGGCATAGCCAAACATGATCCCCTGATCGCCCGCGCCTTCTTCTTTGTCGGCGGCGGCATCCACACCCTGAGCAATATGCGCGGATTGTTCATGCAGCAGGTTGGTGATCTTCACCGTTTCATGGTGAAATTTATCCTGCTCATAGCCGATGTCTTTGATACAGGCGCGCGCAATCTCATCGACACGGCCCATGTAATCTTTCAGCTTCGCTTGATCGGACAGGCCGACTTCGCCGCCAATGACCACGCGGTTGGTGGTGGCAAAGGTTTCGCAGGCCACGCGCGCCTCGGGTTCTTCGGCGATCAAGGCATCCAGAACGGCATCAGAAATGCGGTCGCAGACCTTGTCAGGATGCCCTTCCGAGACGGACTCGGACGTGAAAGTGAAATTCTGTCTGATCATGAAGTGCTCCATTAACAAAATATCTGCCACGCCAGGAAGCCGTTGTGACAGTTGGTACCCGCTGCACATATGGGGGGGATGCAGCAAGGTCAATCATTAAACCGCGCCTTTCGGGCCGCGCATAGCAGCAATGCCCCGAGGAGCAGCGCGAAAATCAGCCAATCGCCGGTACGCGCATAGAGCGTCATGGCGCGCTTGGGCGGCAGCGCCGCATCCAGATAGCCCGCCGTATTCAGCCCCAGCGCAGCGGTGATGCGCCCGCGCGCATCAATCATGGCCGAGACCCCGGTATTGGCCGCGCGGATCAGCGGCAGCCCCTGCTCTATCGCGCGCATTTGGGCCTGCACCAGATGCTGATAGGGTCCTGAAAATGCCCCGAACCAGGCGTCATTGGTGATCTGCACCAGCACCGCAGGGCGGCTGTCATAGCGGCGGACATCCTGCGGAAACACCGCCTCATAGCAAATCAGCATCCGCGCCAGCCCAAGCGGGCCAAGATCCATCACGCCGCTGCCCTGCCCAGCGCTGAACCCGCGCCCTTCGCTGGCCGCCAGCCCGTAGATGCCAAACCGCGCCAAATGATCGCCAAAGGGAAAATATTCACCAAAGGGCACGAGGTGCTGCTTGTCGTATTGTGCAGCAATCTGTCCGTCCGCCCCCATGAGCGCCGCCGTGTTAAAAAGCCGAAAGCCCTGATAGCGATTAGCCCCAAAGAGAACCGGTGTGCCCGCCGCCGCCGCATGCAGCGCGCCCAAGGCCCGGTCCGCATTGGGCAGGCTCGCCGGCAGGCTGGTTTCAGGCCAAATGATCAGGTCCGCGGCGGGGCCTTCGGGCGCGGCCGCCGTGAACCCCAGCGCGCGGTCAAAAAACACCGGCATATAGCCTAGCCGCCATTTCAAATGCTGCGGGGCGTTGGGCTGCACCAGACGCACGCGCGCGGCCTCAGCGGGCGCATCGCTGGGCGCTGGCCCCGGCAAAAACCCGGCAAGCCCGATTGCAGCGCCCATCAAGGCGAGCAGTCGCAGCCAGCCCCGGTCGCCATTGGATGCTGAGAGGGTCCCAAAGATGGCTCCTGCTATGGCCACCGCCAACACCGTAAAGAGCAAATTCACGCCATGCACGCCGACATAGGCGGCAGCTTGGGCAAACTGCGTGTCAATCAGCCCATAGGCAGGCATGCCCCAAGGAAACCCAGTAAATACATAGGCGCGCGCCAGTTCCGCAAGCGGCAGGGTCAGCGCCAGCGCAGCCCAGCCAAAGCGTTTTGCCAAAGCAAATGCCGCTGCCCAGAACAGCGCCAGCCCTGCGGCCATGAACCCCACGGCAAAGGGGGCCATCCAGCCATGGCGCTCCGGCTCCACCAGAAAGGGGGAGACGAGCCAATGCAATGTCGTGACAAAATACCCAAGGCCAAAGGCCCAGCCCAACAGTGTTGCGGACCGCGCCTTAGCCGTCTGGGCCAAACAAAGACACGCACCGACAAACCCAAGAAGCGACAGCAACGGCCAAGAAAACGGGGCCTGCCCCATCGCTGCCACTGCACCGAGTAATGCAAATGTCAGAAACCGCCGCCAACGTGGCGCGTCAGTCAGATGTGCCAGCGCCCTATTCGGCCACATGCCGCTGCGCATCCTTCAAGAGCACGCGCAGGCGCTTGATTTTGCGCGGGTCCGCATCAACCACTTCAAACTCGGTGCCATCAGGGTGAATCACCACTTCGCCACGCGCCGGCACGTGGCCTGCCAACATAAAGACCAGCCCGCCGAGCGTGTCGATCTCTTCTTCGTCGATCTCTTCGGCATCAGTCAGCGCATAGCCGATCGCGTTTTGGAATTCGTCCAGTGGTGTTTTTGCCAGCGCGAGGTAACAACCCGGTGCCTCTTCGGTCCAAAGCAGATCGCCGGTCTGATCATGCTCATCCTCGATTTCACCCACCACCTGTTCAATCAGGTCTTCGATGGTCACAAGCCCTTCGACACCGCCATATTCATCAATCACCAGCGCCATGTGTCGGCGTTCGGTCTGCATCTTGGCGAGCAGGACGCCAATCGGCATGGACGGCGGCACAAACAGCAAGGGGCGCAGAAGTTGGCGCAGGGCAAAGCGTCCGCCCTGACCGTCAAAGCCATATTTCAGCGCAATGTCTTTGAGATGCACAAAGCCAATCGGCGTATCCAGCGTGCCATCAAACACCGGCAAGCGGGTAAAACCACTTTCGCGGAAGGTGTTGACCACTTCGCTTTGCGCCATAGACACCGAGACGGCGATGATATCCGCCTTGGGTACAGCCACATCCTCAACCCGCATTCGCCGCAAGTTGATCATCCCATGCGTCTGCACGGGGGCCGGCTCTGTCAAGAGTGTCTGAACATCAGCACCTGCATCGGCGGGGCTGATCGCTTCCATAAGACGGCGGAAAAATCCGCTCCGCGCCTTATCGTTCTGGTTCGGTTGAGAATCTTCCCGCGCGCGCTGCGCCGCGTTAGAAGACCCGTCAGTACTGTCGCCCATCTTACCTTTCCAAATTGGGGGTTTCCCCCGCGTCTATCCTATATGGGTCAGGCAGACCCAGTTTGCCAAGTATCGCAACCTCAAGACCTTCCATCAAAGTGGCATCTTGGTCACGGATATGATCGTAGCCCAATAAATGCAAAATTCCATGCACAAGCAAATGTGTGACGTGATCTTGCATCGGTTTACCGGCCTCGGCGGCCTCCCGCGCGCAGGTGTCATAAGCAATGGCGATATCGCCAAGCTCTGGGTCCGGCCCCGCGGGCGGCTGCGGCGACGCGCCAGCGCGCTCAGCGCCGCGTTCTTCGGAGGGCCAGGACAGCACATTGGTCGGGCGCGGCTTGTCGCGGTGATCGCCATTCAACACCGCAATGCGCGCGTCATCGCAGGCCAGAAGGCTTATGTCCCATTCATCCGGGTCATATCCCAAATGCGCAAGCGTCGCCTCGCTGGCGCGC
This sequence comes from Cognatishimia sp. SS12, assembly GCF_028369055.1. Taxonomy (GTDB): domain Bacteria; phylum Pseudomonadota; class Alphaproteobacteria; order Rhodobacterales; family Rhodobacteraceae; genus Cognatishimia. Next base: position 246,598 of record NZ_JAQNCZ010000004.1, read on the forward strand.
TCTGCCAGAGCTTCAAGCGCAAGCGCATCCCAACGCGGATCTTCGGTGATAATCTCAACGGTCATGGGGCCTGTTACCTGAGACGGCCCTAAAGCAAAAGCCGCGCCGCATATGATTTTACTGATATTGGGCCGAAGTGATGAATTCACCAAAGCTTTCGCACCAGACAACAACCGTCGAATATTGCCTTACATCCACCCCGTCAGGCACCGGCACCACAAAACCGCCAAAGCTTTTGATATCGCCGATCTGGAGGGCCTCGGCGCGCGCGGCCTCAAAGCCGGCTTCGTCCTCAACAAACTGTGTCATCAGATAGAGTTTATAATCCGGCCCGGGCGCAAGCTTGCCTTCGTGCACGATTGCCCGTTCGGTCACGCTCAGCTGGCCTTCACCCCAATGCAGAAAATCACTGCCCTGCCGGTCACGATCAAAGCTGGCGACAAACAATGCCCCCGCAGCCTGCGCCTCAATCTCGCTGCCATCGGGCGACGGCGGCGCGGTGAGAATCGGCAAAAAATAGATGCCAAGCGCGAAGCCAAGGGCCAACATTCCCAAGTGAGTCACCGTCAAAAACAGGCGTCTGAACATAGGCAACCCTCTGTATAAGTGACCTTAGGTGGTCGGTTTCTCCGCATCCGCGTCATAGGCCTTGATAATCGCAGCCACGAGCGGATGACGCACAACATCGTCGGCGGTGAAGTAGTTGAAGCTGATGCCATTTAAACGGTTGAGCAGCCGCTCTGCATCCCGCAGGCCCGATTGCACACCGCGTGGCAGATCCACTTGCGTGCGGTCGCCCGTAATCGCCATGCGGCTGCCCTCTCCCAGACGGGTCAGGAACATCTTCATCTGCATGGTGGTGGCGTTCTGCGCCTCATCAAGCACGACAAAGGCATTGGCCAATGTGCGCCCGCGCATAAAGGCCAGCGGCGCGATTTCAATGCGCTTTTCCTCGATCAGCTTGGCCAGTTGTTTGCTGGGTAGAAAATCGTTCAGCGCGTCATACAGCGGCTGCATGTAAGGATCGACCTTGTCCTTCATGTCACCGGGCAAATAACCGAGCTTTTCGCCCGCCTCGACCGCCGGGCGCGACAGGATAATGCGATCGACTTCGCCGCTGATGAACATCGAGACGCCCACCGCAACCGCAAGATAGGTCTTGCCGGTGCCCGCGGGGCCGATGCCAAAAGCCAATTCATTGGCAAAAAGGTTCTGCACATAGGCTTTCTGCGCGTCTGTGCGCGGCTCAACCAATTTTTTGCGGGTCTTGATTTCAACCTTGCCGCCCTTGAACAGCTCCATCTGGTCGCCATCGCGACTGCCGGTGTTCTGTTCAGAGCCGCCCATGCGCAGCTCGCGGTCAATATCGCTGTGTTCCACTGATTTGCCGCTTTCCAGCCGCTGATACAGTGTTTCAAGCACGCTGGCCGCTTCGGCCTGTGCGGCTTCTTCGCCAAAAATCGCAAGCTGGTTGCCACGGCGGATGATCTGAACGCTCAGCTTCTGTTCGATTTCCGCCAGGTTGCGATCATATTCGCCGCAAAGATCAATCAGCAAACGATTGTCGGGAAACTCCAGAATATGTTCTTTTGGGGTTTCGTTTGCGGGTGGCGGGGTCATTTCGCTGATGGCCAAATACATCTCCTATCAGGCGGGTTACTGAGTCTCAGGCTGCCACTTTTCCCCCTGCGGGCGCAAGCGCCTTGGACGAAAAATCATGCATTCGTTACAAAAAATGGCCGCATGCCAAACATGCGACCATTAAAAAATTTCGATGGATTTTCAGGCGAGAAAATCAAGCCGGATCGTTAAAGAAGGTGCCCTCTTTGTAGGCCCCTGTCGCCGTGCCCGGAGGGGCGATTGGCGCGCAGACCGGCTTGCCATAACGATCCAGGCGGGCGTCCATATAGCCCTCGTTGCCATCGTCGATAATCCAGTGGTGACAGCCATTTGGATCCACCCAAATACCGGCGACCAGCTGGCTCAGGTGTTTTTCATCATAACCGCGGTCCACGGTTTTGTCGGTGATTTCACCGCCGCTTTCTTCGCCAAAACAGCCCGCCAATGCGGTGGCGACAGACAATGCAGCACAAAGTTTAATAGCTTTCATAACCCGTCCCCCTTAGCGGATACACATGATTTCAACACGCCGGTTGGCCGCGCGGCCGCTGGACGTCTTGTTGCTGGCACGTGGCATGCGTTCGCCATAGGCGCGCACATCGGCAATCTTGGCCCCGGCAGAGGAGCCAACCTTGGCAACAGCAGCTGCGCGGCGGAAACTCAGCGCCATGTTGCTTTCATCGCTGCCACGGCTGTCGGTGTGCCCCATCACGATGTAATATTGCGCGCCTGCAGTTTCGAAGAATTGCTTGATCTTGGCGCGGCCAGCGGCGCTCAGCCCGGCGCTGCCGGACGAGAAGAACTGGTCAGAGCTCAGCTCGCCGCACATATTGCCGTCGCGGCAAACCGGCAGGCCCTGACGGGTGAGATGCGGGCTCATATAGCCTTCGGCCCCGTCGTCCATCACCCAATGCTCACATCCATCCGGGTCCACCCAGATGGTGGGCACATATTGCTGCGCCCGGACGGTCTTGGTTTCCTGAGAAACGGCTGCGCCAGCAAAAGCCGTGGCGGTAAGCGCCGCAATTGCCAGCCCTCCCATCACTTTGCGCGCGGATGCTTTCAATGTAACTGCCACGATCATGTCCTCTGTCTGCTCCGCCCGCCGCACGTCTATGGTGCAGCTTAGTCTGGCGAACTGAAATTAGAGGCACTTTAGCAAATTTCTGGGGTATGGAAAGGTTTTTCACAACATATAGTAGCCGCGCCTAGGAAAAGCCGCGCCATCGTGGCGAAGGCACAACGCCCCCACCCCAAATGCCGTTGCTGCGCCTAGATCAATGCGCCGGTCAGAGAATTGGCCATGCTCTGCGTGATCTTCACGCGCACGATGTCACCGATCTGATGGCCGTTCGCCTGCAAATGCACCGAATGCAGATATTCGGACTTACCAACCATCTGCCCCGCTTCGCGTCCTTCGCGTTCCAGCAAGACTGAAACCTCGCGCCCCACCATGCCGTTTTGCACATCGCGCTGTTGCTCACTCAGGAGCGCTTGCAACCGCTGCAGACGGTCACTCGCCTCAGCGTCATCCACCAAGGGGCGCTCGGCTGCCGGTGTACCGGGACGGGTGGAATACTTGAAAGAATAGGCCTGGCCGTATTTGACCTCGCGGATCAGGTCCATGGTGGCCTGAAAATCTTCTTCGGTCTCTTCGGGAAAACCGACAATAAAATCACCAGAGAGCAGCAGATCAGGCCGCGCGGCGCGGATCCGCTCGATCAATCGCAGATAGCTTTCCGCCGTATGGCTGCGGTTCATCCGCTTGAGGATCTTGTCGCTGCCCGATTGCACCGGCAGGTGCAGGTAGGGCATCAGCTTGGCGCATTCGCCATGGGCGGCAATCAGATCGTCCTGCATGTCATTGGGGTGGCTGGTGGTAAACCGAATGCGCTCCAGCCCGTCAATCTCGTTCAGCTTCCAGATCAGATCCGCCAAGGACCAGGTGCCGCCATTCTCGCCAGCGCCGTGATAGGCGTTGACGTTCTGCCCCAACAGGGTGATTTCGCGCACGCCGCGATCCACCAGCTCGCGCGCCTCGCTCAGCACACGCTCCGCTGGGCGGCTGACCTCTGCGCCGCGCGTATAAGGCACCACGCAAAAGGCACAGAATTTGTCGCAGCCTTCTTGTACCGTGAGAAAGGCGGCCGGCGCGCGCTTGGCTTTGGAGCGGCCTTTGAGCTTTTCAAATTTGTCCTCTTCGGGGAAATCCGTATCGAGCGCCTTGGCGCCCTGGCGGGTCTTTTCCTCCATCTCGGGCAGCCGATGATAGGCCTGCGGCCCCACGACCAGATCCACCAGAGGCTGGCGGCGCATGATCTCTTCGCCCTCGGCCTGCGCAACGCAGCCGGCAACGCCGATTTTCAGATCCGGCTTTTCGGCCTTCAGCCCTTTGAAACGGCCCAGTTCCGAATAGACTTTTTCCGCCGCCTTTTCGCGAATGTGGCACGTATTCAGCAGGATCATATCCGCATCATCCGGGCTGTCGGTGGTCTCATAGCCTGCCCCGCCCATAGCCTCGGCCATACGCTCGCTGTCATAGACATTCATCTGACAGCCATATGTCTTGATGAACAATTTCTTTGGATCGGCCATGATCTTGCCCTTTGCGAATGGCGAGGTTTCAAGCGCGTGTCTTACATCAGGACCACCCCGGCTTGCAATGCACGTCAAATTAACCGAATTTACAGGCAGAATAGCAGAGCACTGCAGAGCAAAAGAACAGGCGCCGGGTATGCATTTTTCCTCCTTTGACGATCTTAAGGCACAAGCGCCGGAGCTGCTGGCCAAAGGCCCGCTTGCGCTGATCTTCGTTGAGGATGAGGTCGAGGTCGACTCAACCCTGCGCCATCACAAGGGCTTAGGCTTTGATCAGGTGATTGCCTTCTGCCCCAAAGCCTTCAAGATTTCCTATGACGTCAGCGAAGAGATCATCCGCGTCGATTGCGAAGCCACCAGTGGCAGTGCCATGGTGGCCATGGTCAACGCGGTCGCCAAGGCAGCGCCAGGCGTTTGGCTGTATTACTGTTTCAACGCGGAATACCTGCTGTTTCCGTTCTGCGAATCGCGCAGCGTGCGCGAGATGCTGGAGTTTCACGCCCAGGAACGCCGTGATGCCATGCTGACCTATGTGGTCGATCTCTATGCCGAAAATCTCTATGAGCACAAAAACGCGGTTTCCCTAGAGACCGCGCAGATCGACAAAACCGGCTATTACGCCCTGTCGCGCCACGATGCAGACAATCACAATCACCCCAAGGAACGGCAGCTCGATTTCTATGGCGGTTTGCGCTGGCGCTATGAAGAACACATTCCGCAGAACCGGCGCAACATTGACCGCATTTCTATTTTTCGCGGTAAAGAGGGCGCGACCCTTCTGGATGACTTTACGTTTACGGAGGCGGAGTTCAATACATTTGCCTGCAAATGGCACAACAACCTGACAGCCGCCGTTTGCTCTTTCCGCACGGCAAAGGCGCTGAAAACAAACCCGGGCAGCACCTTTGATATCCCCAGCTTCAAATGGCACAATTCCGTGCCGTTTGAATGGCACAGCCGGCAACTTTTGGATTTGGGGCTGATGGAACCGGGGCAATGGTTCTAGGCGCAACGCCGCAAGAGGCATTTGGCACAAGCGCGGTCAGCGCTGTCATCCTCTTGCCCAGCGTTTCCTATCAAGATCGTAATAAAACGCGCCGCTCTTACGTGGATCAAACCGTTTGTGTTTGTAGACCTCACGCAAAACCATCGCGTGTATTTCCTCAAACACGCTTGGCCTGTCGCGCAGTGATTTAAGCTCTTTTCGATAACCGCCCGGTATCTGCCCAGACAGTTGCCCCTCCTCGCTTGTGAAGCCGGAAAGAATGCTGCTGACGACATGCAGTTCATGCTGTTTCGCAAAGCACTTCCACAAAAAGAAATCCCCCGCCAACCTGCAGGCGGCCAATCGCTCCAGATCGATCAACTCGTTCAGCGTGGTGCGCCAGAAAGTGCTTTCTTGCTGCACAACATGCAAGCGGGTTCCGTAGAGGCCTTTGGTGAAAAATTTTCTTTTGAACGCGGGTGGCGTAAACACGTTGATCGTTTGAAGTTTCTCATTTCGCAGGACATTCATGCCCGTCAACCAATGCACATCGCGATGTGTGGTGAAAATTTCCGAGACAGTCGAAAACGCGCTTGGCTCAAAAAATTCACCGGCTGGCAAATAGCAGCACACATCGCCCTGCGCGCGTTTTAGGCCCTTGGTCAGCGCATGGTACATGCCGCTGTCCGGTTCGCTGATCACATGAATGCGGGGGTCCTGAAACGACCGCGCCAAGTCTATGGTCCCATCGGTTGACGCCCCATCAACGATGAGACAGGAAAAACTATCCTGACCAGAGGCAATCGAGGACTGCTGCAGAAGACTCTGAATGGTGCGCTCTAATTTCTGCACGCCATTATAGACCGGAATGATCACATCGTATTTCAACGCCATTCTCCACATCACGTATGGACCCCGGTGGCCAAGCCGGATCCGATTAGGCCGCAGGTTATGTCAGATAACGCAATCGCTGTCATGCCCAAACCCGCCCTGCCCTACACATAAAAAAACCCGCAGCCAAGGCTGCGGGCTTCGTGACAGCCACTGAAGCGCTGCTTAGTGCACGGTTTCGATCTTGCTGAAATCCAGCGTGTTTTCTTCCGGCGCGGCTTTGATCTCCAGCACAGCGCGGCGTTTGCGTAGCAGGATGTAGGCGCAGCAGGCGACATAGATGCCGACAACAACCGCCCCGACCCATTGGATCTGCAGCCACTGGCTCTGAAACGCGAGCGTCAGCCCGAAGAGCAGCGCGACATTCAGCGCGATATAGCCCATGCGGCCCAGCCGGGCGGTGGTGAGCGACAGGTTGTCAGAGTAAAGCCGGATCAGACTGTCCAGCGAGTTCACGACAAAGGAAATGCCCACAATGATCATCATCATGTTGACCAGACCCGCGGTCTCAATGCCGTTCTGATGATAGAAATACAGCACCGAGAACCAGATCGCCAAGGGGATGGACGGGATCACCAGAAGCGCAAGCAACAGCGTCTGCGTGCGCAGCCCGCCAACAAACCGCGCGGTGAACTGGCCAATCATGATGGACCAGGCAAACCACCAGAAAAGGTAGAATTCATGGTAATCATTAATCGGCAGCGCAAAGCGGTGGATATTGCCAAAATACCCCTCGGCAAGCAAACCAAGATTGCCCAGCAGTCCGCCAAAACCCATCTTGGCATAAAGCCACATGAAGATAATCAGCGCTGCAAAAACCGCAGATGAGGTGATGCTGAGAATGCGCACATATTTGATGTCAGTGCTGGAATAGCTGGCGGCGACAATTGTCAGGAAAACAATCACATAGAAGACCGGCACCACGGTTTCGCCATCACCGATTTCGGGGATGTAAAACGGCAGGTACACCAGGAACAGGCTTGCGGTGAACGCGCAGGTCCCGATGATGACAATATTGTTGATGATGCGCACAACGGGGATTTCAAAGAACTTCACCCGCGGCTCGATCACGCAGAAGTAGAATGCGGTGAGGAAGTAGAAACTCCAGATCAAAAAGCCCCAGAACCCAAATTCGATCGACAGCGGGTTGGTAAAGCCATACTCGGCGTTCTCGGGATCGGCATAGACCGGGAATTCACCCAAGGGGAACATGATCAGCCCCACATCCAAACCGGATGTAAAGAGGATCGCGATAAAGGTGAACAGCGGCACGGGCGTGACACCCACGACTTTGACGTTCCACCACTTGATGACGCAAAACGCCACAAGTCCAAGCGTCAACAAGACGCCAAATGATATGATTGCGGTCAGCAATCCAGCCATAACATACTCTCTTTCTTTGCCCGGATTAAGCTGAGGCCGGGCGGTCTAACCTCGTGACAAAACGGCAAAGCCGTGTGGTGGGCGGCACGCATTGTGCCAAAAAAGAAGGGCCCGAAGGCCCCGCGATAAAGCGATTGGATTACTTCCGCCTGAGACGGATGACGACATCCACCTTGGCGATCTCTGCCCCTTCCGGGGCCTCTGGCAGCGCCACGATCTTGAGCTGATCAGCAGGCGCATCGGTCAGCACATGATCATCTTCCCAGAAGAAATGTGGGTGGTCATGGGTGTTGGTGTCAAAGTAGCTTTTGGAGCCATCCACCAGCACTTCCTGCATCAAGCCTGCGTCACAGAACGCACGCAGGGTGTTGTACACCGTGGCCAAGGACACGCTTTCCCCTTGGCGCTGCACTTCGGCATAGAGGCTTTCGGCGGTGACATGGCGATCCATGCCGTCGCCAACCAACAAGGACGCAAGCGCCACGCGCTGCCGCGTCGGGCGCACCCCGGCGCTGGTCAGCCAATGGGTTCCGTTGCTGATGGCCTGAGATGTCATAAGAGCGATGATCTCTGCTTGGATGCCTGCGTGACGTTGAAGATGGATATTAGAAGCATTCCAAGTGGAATTCAAATGATTTCCCCCGTTTCAGCCTTGCCGCGAAGTCTGCCCCTCGGGCAGCGCCGGGCCTTGCACGCCCCTTTGCGGCAATGATAGAGGAGTTTGACACAAAAGAATTACGGGGGCACGCCAGAATGGCCGATTATCCAACCAGCTTTGACAAAGAGGACCTTCTGAAATGCGCGCGGGGCGAGCTTTTCGGCCCAGGCAACGCGCAGCTTCCGGCCCCTCCGATGTTGATGATGGACCGCATCACCGAAATTTCCGGCGATGGCGGCGCACATGGCAAAGGCCATGTTCTGGCTGAATTCGACATTACGCCAGACCTCTGGTTTTTTGACTGCCACTTCCCAGGCAACCCAATCATGCCCGGCTGCCTGGGCCTTGACGGCCTGTGGCAGCTGACCGGCTTCAACCTCGGCTGGCGCGGCTGGCAAGGGCGCGGCTATGCGCTGGGTGTGGGTGAGGTCAAGCTGACCGGCATGGTGCGTCCGGACCGCAAAATGCTGACCTATAAGATTGATTTCACCAAGGCGATCCAGACCCGCCGCCTGACCATGGGCGTCGCAGACGGCATCGTCGAAGCCGATGGCGAAGTGATCTACCAGGTCAAGGACATGAAAGTTGCCCTCAGCGAAAGCTGATCGTCTATGTCATGAACGACTGAAAAGAGGCCCTGAGGCCTCTTTTTTATATGGAGTGGCCCGGCATGTCGCCTTGCACCCGCTCCGCGCAAAGCCTACTAAGGCATAAGCAATTTAGGGAGTGCACGTATGCGTCGTGTCGTCGTCACAGGATTGGGCATCGTCAGCTCAATCGGCAATAACGCTGAAGAAGTTACCGCCGCCCTGCGCGCAGGCAAATCGGGCATTGAATCCAGCCCAGAGATGATTGAACACGGCTTTCGCAGCCAGATCGCAGGCACGCTGAAAATCGACGTCAGCGAACATGTCGACAAACGCACGCTGCGATTCATGGGCCCCGGCGCGGCCTATGCCCATATCGCCATGCAGCAGGCCATTGCCGATTCCGGCCTGAGCCAAGATCAGGTTGTCAACGAACGCACCGGCCTTGTGGCCGGCTCCGGCGGCCCATCGACCTCGGCCATGCTGACCGCGCATCAAACCGTTCTAAAGAGCGGCGCGACCAAGCGGATCGGGCCTTTCGCGGTGCCAAAATGCATGAGTTCGACCATCTCGGCCAACCTCGCGACCGCCTTTAAAATCAAGGGTATCAACTATTCGATCACCTCGGCATGTTCCACATCGCTGCATTGCATCGGCAACGCGGCAGAGCAGATCATGATGGGCAAACAAGACGTGATGTTTGCGGGCGGCGGCGAAGAGCTGGACTGGACCCTGTCCTGCCTGTTTGACGCGATGGGCGCGATGTCCTCCAAAAAGAATGACGATCCCACCAAAGCCTCCCGCGCCTTTGATCAGGACCGCGACGGTTTTGTCATCACCGGCGGCGGCGGCATTGTGGTGCTGGAAGATCTGGAGCACGCGCTGGCGCGCGGCGCGAAGATCTATGCAGAAGTCACCGGCTTTGCCGCGACCTCCGATGGCCATGACATGGTGGCCCCATCCGGCGAAGGCGGCGAACGCGCCATGCGCCTGGCGCTACAAACCCTGCCCGAAGGCCGCGCCGTCAGCTACATCAACGCACATGGGACCTCGACCCCAGTGGGGGATGTCGGCGAAGTTCAGGCCGTGCGCCGCGTCTTTGGCGAAGGCAATGTGCCGCCCATCAGCTCGACCAAATCCATGACCGGCCATGGTCAGGGCGCGGCGGGCGCGATGGAGGCCATCTTCTGCCTCTTGATGCTGAAGGATGATTTCATCACCCCATCAATCAATGTTGAAACCCTCGCCGAAGGGATCAACGAGGGCGAGATTGCCACCAAACTGGTCGAGAACGCCGGTCTGGACAGTGTGATGACCAACAGCTTTGGCTTTGGCGGCACCAACGGCTCCATGATCCTGTCCAAATACAACGGCTAAGAGGGACTGCAGGCATGTCTGATCTTCTGAAAGGAAAACGCGGCCTTGTCATGGGCGTGGCCAATGAACGCTCCATCGCTTGGGGCATTGCCAAGGCGATGGCGGACGCCGGGGCCGAACTGGCATTTTCATATCAGGGCGACGCTTTTGGCAAACGCCTTGCCCCGCTAGCAGAAAGCGTTGGCAGCGATCTTCTGGTCGATGTGGACGTCACTGATGATGCCTCGCTTGATGCGGCGTTTGAGGCGCTGGCCACCCGCTGGGACAGCCTTGATTTTGTGGTGCACGCCATCGCCTATTCCGACAAGAACGAGCTGACCGGCCGCTTTCTTGACACCAGCCGCGCCAATTTCAAGAACTCGCTTGATATCTCGGCCTATAGCCTGATCGAAGTGGCGCGCCGCGCCCATCCGATGATGAAAGACAATGGCGGCACCATTCTGACGCTGACCTATCAAGGGTCCAACCGCGTCACGCCGTTTTACAATGTCATGGGGGTTGCCAAAGCCGCGCTTGAGGCGACAACCCGCTATCTGGCCAATGACCTTGGCCCCGATGGCATCCGCGTTAACGCCATCTCGCCCGGCCCGATGAAAACCCTCGCCGGGGCTGCCATTGGCGGCGCGCGCAAGACCTTCCGCCAGACCGAACAAAACGCCCCCCTGCGCGCCAATGCGACGCTCGAGGCGGTGGGCGGCACGGCGGTTTATCTGGCGTCGGACGCCGGGGCCTGCACCACCGGCGAAATCATCCGTGTGGACGGCGGATACCACGTGCTGGGCATGCCGCAGCCAGACAATCTTTGATCGCGCGGACTTTGATCGCGCGAATACCGAACAAAAAAAGGCCGCCCACCGGGCGGCCTCTTTGCTTTTTGGTCCCAATTGCTGCGACGATCAGTTGATCGACACAAGCTCCAGCGCAAAGGTCAGGTCTTTACCTGCCAGCGCGTGGTTGGCGTCCAACGTAACAGTTTCATCGTCAAATTTCTTGACCTGCACCGGCAGCACCTGCCCATCCGGCCCCTGCATTTGCAGCATCAGCCCTTCGGACAGCGGGATCTCGGCCGGGATCTGACCGCGCGGCACATCTTGCACCATCGCCTCATTGACTGGGCCATAGGCCTCTTCGCAAGGAATGTTGATGGTTTTCTTTTCGCCGACTTCCATGCCGGTCACACCCGTGTCAAACCCGGGGATGACCTGACCGGACCCAAGTTGAAACTCCAGCGGATCGCGCCCTTCGGAGCTGTCAAACACGCTCCCGTCGTCCAGAGTGCCTGTGTAATGAATCTGGACCTTGTCGCCCGCTTTTGCCGCTGTCATGCGTTTTCCTAACTTTTCTCTCAGTCTCGCCTTGTGCCTCAAGGCCACAAACGCCGGACCCTAAGCGCTCAGAGCCCAAAAGGCAAATCGCCCGGTTGACATCTTTCCGTGGCACCCCATCCTGCATTGATAAGGAGGCCCCATGCCAATCACCACCTGCGTATTTGACGCCTATGGCACGCTGTTTGACGTCACCGCCGCGGCCCGCCGCGCCGCCGAGGAACCACAGCACGCCATGCTGGCCGCCCATTGGCCCAAACTGGCCACAGACTGGCGCGCCAAGCAGCTGCAATATTCCTGGCTGCGCGCTGTCAGCGGCGAGTATTGCGATTTCTGGCGCGTCACCGAAGACGCCCTGGACTGGGCGCTGGAAGCCTCAGGGCTGCTAGAGGATGGCGCGCTGCGGGCGCGGCTGTTGCAACTTTATTGGGAACTTGACGCCTATCCAGAGGCGCGCGCGCTTTTGCAGGCGCTGAAGGCGGCGGGGCTTAAGACCGCCATCCTGTCCAACGGCAGCCCCAGGATGCTGCAAGCGGCGGTCGACAGCGCCGATATCGCCTCGCTGCTGGATGCGCAGCTGAGCGTGGAAAGCGTCGGCAATTTCAAACCCGACCGCGCGGTGTATCAACTGGTGCTCGATCACTTTGACGTCGCTGCGGATTCGGTGCTTTTCGTGTCGTCCAATGGCTGGGACGTCGCCGGGGCCAGCGGCTTTGGTTTTCAGACCGTCTGGGTCAATCGCAGTGGCGAACCCATGGATCGCCTCCCCCACACGCCACAATTTGAATTGGCCAACCTGTCCCCGATTGCAAAGATGATCACGCCCAATGCCCAACTTTAAAACCTCCGACAATCTGACGCTGCATTACACCGACACCGGCAAGGGCCTGCCGATCCTCTGCCTCGCGGGGCTGACGCGCAATTCCGGCGACTTTGATTATATCGACGGCCTTCTGGGCGATGTGCGCCTGATCAAAATGGACTATCGCGGGCGCGGACGTTCCGATTGGGCAACAGACCACAGCAGCTATTCCATTCCCCGCGAGAGCCTGGATGCGCTTGAACTGATGGATCACCTTGGCATTGCGCGCTTTGCGATCATCGGCAGCTCACGGGGCGGGCTGTGCGCCATGGCACTTGGCGCAACGCAGATGGATCGCCTGCTGGGCGTTGCGCTGAATGATATTGGCCCCGAACTGGCCGCTGCCGCGCTGGAGGACATCAAGAATTTCGTCGGTCAACCGCCGATCTGGCAGAATCTGGACAGCGCCGCCAGCGCACGCGCCGAGATCATGCAAGGCTTTGCCAATGTGCCCGACGGGCGCTGGCGTGAGGAATGCGCCAAGATTTTTGTCCAGACCGACGCCGGGCTGATCAACGCTTATGATCCCAAGCTGCGCGACGCTGTGCTCGAGGCCAGCCTGCAACCCATCCCGGATCTCTGGCCGTTTTTCAACGCTTTCGCGGCCTGCCCTACGGCATTGATCCGCGGCGCAAATAGCCCGCTATTGACCCAAGAGACCTTTGACAAAATGCAGGCGGCTCTGCCCGAAGCCATTGCGGTCAACGTCCCTGATCGCGGCCACATCCCCTTTCTGGACGAACCCGCCGCGCTTGACGCGCTGAGGCAGTGGATCGACCAGATACGCCTGCTCACTTGAACGCCCACCGCCAGCCCAAAGCGCCGGAGTTTCCATGACCGAATTCACGATCGCCTCATTCAACGTCAAAAACCTGATTGGCCCCGATCAGGAATATTACAGGTTCCAAAGCTATACGCCGGAAGAACACGCCTGGAAGGTCGATTGGCTGGCCGATCAACTCTTGTCGATGGATGCCGATATCGTCGGCTTTCAGGAGATCTTTGAAGAGGAGGCGCTGAAAACGGTGATCGCAGAGGCGGATGCGCGGGGCGCGGCGCTGAATGCCGCCAGCGTGCCGGGGCCGGACAAGCGCTATCACCGCAAGGCGATATTTCGCAAATTGGGATTTGGCGGCTACCGCGATGCCGCGCTGGCCTTTGCCCCCAACAGCAATGACAGCCCCACGCCCGGGCAGCGCCGGCCCGGTGTCGCGGTGCTCAGCCGGTTTGGCTTTCGCGGCGCGCCCGAGGTGATCCAGGATCTGCAAGAGCCGGTGCATATCCCCTTGCAGGAGTTGGGCGGCGGGGACGGTGGGCATTATACGATATCGCGGCTGTCGCGTCCGATCCTCAAGGTGCGCGTGCCGGTGGCGGACCAAGAGATCACGGTCTTTACCTGCCATCTTAAATCCAAGCTGGGCGAGTTCATCACCCCGCCCGGCCGCCCCTATCCGCCTGAGGCGGACCTGACGCGCTATGATCCGCTGGGGCGGGCCCAAGGGGCCTTGCGCGCCGCGCTGCGCCGCATGGCAGAAGCCTGGGTATTGCGCCGCGCGATCGTGGCTGAACTTGAGGCCGGCCATCCGGTGATGGTCACGGGGGATTTCAACGATGGCGAAGATGCGGTGAGTTCCGAAATCATTTCGGGCGAAGTGCCGTTCAAGAACTATGAATGGATGCTGCGCCATGACGCCCAAAGCCCGCGCGACCGCTATAGCGCGGCCGAAGATGCCGCGATCCGCGCGCGGATGGAGCGGCTGCGCCTGACCTCAGCGGAAAAGCTGTTCGTGCGCAAAAGCCTGCGCGACATGATTTACACCACCGCCTTTGGCGGCGTGCACGAGAGCATTGACCAGATTTTCCTTAGCCAACACTTTCATCCGGACAATCCAAAGCGTATTGGCACGATGAACTATTTCAGTGTGCTTAATGATCATCTGACCGACGGGAGCCACCCGGAAGCGCCGTATAACAAATTGGCGTCGGACCATGGGCAGATCATCGCACATATGCGGCTGGGACCGGATGATGCAGATTGACCTTGGGGATGTCACCCTCAACGCGGAACTACACGGGCCGGACGAAGGTGCGCCCCTTGTCTTGATCCACACCTTTGGCACCGATCTGTCGCTTTGGGACGCGGTGCTGCCGCTATTGCCAACGACACTACGGGTGCTGCGCTTTGATCTGCGTGGCCATGGCCGCTCTTCCTGCCCGCCGGCCCCCTATAGCATGGGGGCGCTGGTGCGTGATGCGGAACGGCTGCTCGATCATCTGTCCATTCGTGACGCGATGGTGCTGGGGCTAGGACTGGGTGGTCTGATTGCCCAGGGGCTGGCGGTGAAACGGCTGGATCAGGTGCGCGCATTGGGTCTGGTAAATACTGCCGTTCGCCTTGGTCATGCGCCCCATTGGCGCGCGATGATGGACGAGCTGGCCTCAGCAGGTGCCGCGCCTTTGGCGGCCCGCATGATGCCACTGTGGTTTCATCGTGCTGATCTGCGCGCTGGGGCTCATCAGCGGGCCGAAGCACAGTTTGCCGCCACGCCGGTGGATGGGCTGATCGGGGCCTTTGCAGCCATCAAGGGCACCGATTTTTATACCCCCACCAGCGGTCTGCGCCTGCCAACATTGGCCATGTCGGGCGCCGAGGATCGGCTGGTGCCGCCAGACATGCTGCGCGAAACCGCGGCGCTGATCCCGGGATCAGAGTTTCACCTGCTGCGCCGCTCGAGCCATTTGAGCCCTCTGGATCAGCCCGCCGCTTTCGCCAAGGCGCTTTCGAACTTTCTGATCGCAATTGGCCAAGCCGCGCGTGCCGCCAAGACCGATGATGGTGCCGCAGGCTGCTGCGGCTAAGCCCACCTTAATAGACCGAAAGACATTGCCATGGCCGCTTCTGTATTT
The DNA here is from genome assembly GCF_028369055.1 of Cognatishimia sp. SS12. Taxonomy (GTDB): domain Bacteria; phylum Pseudomonadota; class Alphaproteobacteria; order Rhodobacterales; family Rhodobacteraceae; genus Cognatishimia. The sequence continues at coordinate 261,791 of NZ_JAQNCZ010000004.1, forward strand.
GACAGCCCGCTTTATGCCAAACGCTTCCCGACTGGCGACGCAGGACGGCTTTTCACCGAATCCGCAAAGCTGCGCGCCATCCTGCTGGTGATCGGCAACCTTGCCAAAGTGCAGGCCGAAAGCGGGGCTATCCCCGCAGAGTCTGGGATGTTTTTGCATCGCAATACGATGGAGGTGCAGATTGATCCGGCGAGCCTGGCCCAGAGCATCGGCACCGGACGTCCGCTGGCGTCCGCGCTGTCCGACGCTTTTGCTAAGGAACTCGAAGCCCCCGAGCACAGCCAATATCTGATGCGCGGCGCAGAGGCGCAGGCCGTCGCAGCCACCGCTGACGCGCTGCGCCTGCGACAGTTTCTGACGCTCTGCGCGCGTGATCTGGCAGCCTTGCCCGAGAAATCCACCGCTTTGACCGATCTGGAAGCCGCCCTGCCCGCACTGAAAACCGCAATATCACAGCTTTGGTTGAGGGGGCTGCCCGCCGAAGATCACACCGCGCTCGCCGCGGCGCTGCGGCTGGGGGATACGCCGAGCGCGCCGCTCCAAGCGGTGTTGCACGCGCTTGGCAGTTGGCTGGCCGCGCTCGCCGGAGCGTTGTCTGACGCCAACAGCAAAGCCGATGCGCGCCATGCCGCTTTGGCGTCCGCCTGCCGAGGGCATGAGAGCGCTTTTGCAGAGAGCGCCGAAGTTTCGGAAGTCACCACGACGCTGCACCTGCCACAACTGTGCCTCGGTGCCTACTCCAGCCTGCTTTTGGCGCAAAAGTCATGATTGCCACACCTGCAACAAGCCAGAATTTGCTTTAAATCTTAGGGGTAACACCTCAAACCGAGTCGCCATGCTGCGCCCTACCTCAAAGATTTTCATCCTCGCGACGATCATGGTCGACGCGATGGGCATTGGGCTGATCATGCCGGTGACACCGGAACTGATCCGCGAGATCGAAGGCAGTGACATCGCCGATGCCGCGATCTGGGGCGGCCTGTTGGCGACGCTATTTGCCGGGATGCTGTTTCTGTTTGGCCCGGTGATCGGGGGGCTTTCTGATCGCTATGGCCGCCGCCCGCTTTTGCTGAGTTCGCTGGCTGTCATGGCTGTCAGCTATTTGGTCATGGGCCTCACCCACAGCATGATTGTGCTGATCCTGGCCCGCCTGCTGGGTGGGATTGCCGCCGCAACGCAGGCCACGGCGAGCGCTTATATGGCCGATATCAGCACGCAGGACGAAAAGGCGCGCAACTTTGGCCTGATTGGCGCAGGTTTTGGCGTGGGGTTTGTTCTGGGCCCGATGCTTGGCGGTCTCCTCGGCGAATATGGCACGCGCGCACCGATGTTCGCCGCAGCTTTCTTGGCAACTGCGATCATGCTGCTTGGCTGCGTTGTCCTGAAGGAGTCGCTGCCGCCTGAAAAACGGCGCGCTTTTTTATGGCGGCGGGCCAACCCGCTGGGCGCCTTGCTGTCAATTGCAAAGATGCCGGGGCTGTCAAACCTCATTTACGTCTTTTTCCTCTATCAGCTGTCCGTCATGGTTTACCCGGTGATCTGGCCCTATTTCACCGCGCAGCAATTTGGCTGGGGCCCCGGTCTGATCGGGCTGTCTCTGGGTATTTTCGGCGTAACCTTTGCGCTGGTGCAAGGCGGGTTGGTCCAGCCTGCCGTGAACCTGTTTGGCGCGCGCGGCGCGGTTGTGGCCGGTATCAGCATGGAGGTGATTGTCATGACGCTGATGGCATTTATCACCGCCGGATCCCTGGCGCTGATCGCCACGCCGCTGGCCGCGCTTGCTACGGTCGGGCTGCCCGCGTTGCAAGGGCTGATGTCACAAAGCGTGCCGGATGACGCCCAAGGGGAGTTGCAGGGCGTGCTCAGCGCGGTCTCCTCCATCGGCATGATCCTCTCGCCCCTGCTGATGACCCAGACCTTTGCCTATTTTTCCTCGGGCGAGGCACCCATCTTTTTTCCGGGCGCAGTGTTTGTGCTCGCCGCCTCATTAATGGGCGGCGCGCTGCTGGTCTTGTCACGCAAGCCATTGCCTGATAACCCCCTCTCCTCTTGAGGCATATGATGCTCGCCCCCGCGCGAGCGGCATGGTATCAAAGACTGGCATTTGGGAATTCGCGATGAATATACAGCCGACCACTGTTCCGATCTCCGAGATGGAGCAAAACGCCGAAAGCGCCGCGAGCTATCTGAAAACGCTCGCGCATGGTGGGCGGCTGATGATCCTGTGCCATCTCTGCACGGCCGAACGCTCCGTCAGCGAGTTGGAAGCGCTGCTTGAAATACGTCAGGCGACGGTCAGCCAAATGTTGGCGCGCCTGCGGGACGATGGGTTTGTATCCACGCGCCGCGATGGCAAGCAGGTGTATTATTCGCTTTCAGACCCGAACACCAAAGAAGTCATCGCCCTGCTCTATCGCATGTTCTGCGCCCCCGATCAGGGCTGACGCGCGCAGAGATGACGCAACTGCCCGCCGCTTTTGACGCTTGGTTTCATGACAAGGGCTGGCAGATTCACCCGCATCAATCCGCTTTGCTGGCGCGATCCGCTGCCCCCGCCACTCTGCTGATTGCCCCGACCGGCGGCGGCAAGACTTTGGCCGGGTTCCTCCCCACATTGATCGCGCTCGCAGATGGCACCCATCAGGGTATGCACACGCTTTATGTGTCACCGCTCAAGGCGCTGGCGGCTGATATCAAACGCAACCTCAGCACGCCCATTGCCGAGATGCAGCTGCCGATCCGCGTCGAAGACCGTACCGGCGACACCGCAAACAGCGTCAAAAAACGCCAACGTGCCGACCCGCCGCATATCCTGCTGACCACCCCGGAAAGCCTTGCGTTGATGACCAGCTATGAAGATGCGGCGCGCACCTTTGCCGGGCTGAAACGCATTGTGGTGGATGAAATCCATGCGCTTGCCGAAAGCAAACGCGGGGATCAACTGATGCTGGCGCTGGCGCGACTGCAAACGATTTGCCCAGGTCTCAAGCGGGTGGGCCTGTCGGCCACGGTGGACCGCCCAGAAGACATCGCGCAGTTTCTCGCAGGCGCTGCCCCCTGTGAGGTGATCGACGCCGACCCGGGGCCCGCCCCCGATATCGCCATGCTGCGCACCGAAACGCCGCCCCCGTGGTCAGGCGGCGGCGCGGCCTATGCCATTCCCGCCGTGCTGGAAGAGATCCGCAAACACAAGACCACGCTGATTTTCCACAACACGCGCGCGCAGGCCGAGATTTTCTTTCACAATCTCTGGCTTGCCAATGACGACAGCCTGCCGATCGGCATCCACCACGGGTCTTTGGATCATGCCCAACGCCTGAAGGTCGAAGCCGCCATGGTCGCCGGAGAGCTGCGCGCGGTGGTCTGCACCGGCAGCCTTGATCTGGGGATCGACTGGGGGGATGTGGATCTGGTCATTCAGATCGGTGCCCCCAAGAACGTCAAGCGCCTGGTGCAACGGATCGGCCGCGCCAATCACCGTTACAATGCGCCTTCCAAGGCCCTGTTGGTGCCGGCCAACCGCTTTGAGGTCATCGAATGTGTGGCGGCGCTTCAGGCGGTTTTGGCCGGAAAACTGGATGGCAGCCCGCGCGCAGACGGGCCCAAGGATGTACTGTGCCAGCATATTCTGCTGCGCGCCGCCGCGGGCCCTTTTGACGCTGACGCCCTATTTGACGAGATGCGCAGCGCCGGCCCCTACCTTGGGCTGAGCCGCGCCGACTTTGACGCCTGTCTGGAGTTCTGCGCCACCGGCGGCTATGCCCTGCGCGCCTATGATCAATGGCAGCGTATCCGGCAAGGTGCCGACGGGCTGTGGCACTTGCGCGATCCGCGCAGCGCCGCGCGCATTCGCATGAACGCAGGCACCATCCAGGACAGTGACCTTTTGAAAGTACGCCTAGGGCGCGGGCGCGGTGGCCGCCCGCTGGGGGAAATCGAAGAAAGCTTTGCCGCCTCGCTCACCCCCGGTGATACCTTTCTGATGGGCGGGCAGATCGTGCGATACGAAGGGCTGCGCGAGTTGACGGTTGAGGTCAGCCGCGCCGCTGCGAAAAAGCCCAAAGTCGCCACGTTCATGGGCACCAAATTCGCCACCTCCACCCAGCTGTCGGCGCGCATTCTGGCGTTGTTAAATGGCGGTGATCTAACGGCTTTGCCGCCCCATACGCGCGATTGGGTGGCGCTGCAGCAAGAGGTTTCGTGCCTGCCGCAAGCCGGGCGGCTGCTGATCGAAAGCTTTCCGCACGAAGGGCGGGCCCACCTCTGCGTTTACGGGTTCGCCGGGCGGAACGCGCAGCAAACCCTAGGGCTGTTGCTCACCAAACGCATGGAGGACCTGGGGCTTGCGCCCATGGGGTTTGTCGCCACCGATTACGCGACGCTGATCTGGGGGCTTGATGCCATCACGGACCCGGTGCCGCTATTTGATATGGCGCTTTTGCGCGCGGGACTGGACGGTTGGCTGGCGGAAAATGCCTTGATGAAACGCAGCTTTCGCGGTGTCGCCACCATCGCCGGGCTGCTGGAGCGACGCACAGCGGCACAGAAAAAGACCGGGCGGCAGGCGACGTTCAGCAGCGATATCCTTTATGACACGCTGCTGCGCTATGACCCGGATCACCTGCTGATGCAGATCACCCGCGAAGAGGCCATGCGCGGCCTTGTCGATTTTTCCCGGATCGAAGAGATGATGCAACGCGCCGGCGGTAATATTGACCACCACCCGCTGGAGCGGGTCAGCCCGTTTGCCGCGCCGCTGTTTCTGGAGGTGGGCAAAGTACAGGTCAACGGCAGTGCCGATGAACGTCTGCTGGCCGAAGAAGAGGCGGCATTGCTCACGGCGGCTGGAATTTCAGAATAACGCAGCGCGCCCCTTGCCCTGCCCGGCAAAAGCCGTCACCTCTGGGGCATGAAAACTGTTGAATTTTCTTTGGCAGGCGAAACGCTCACGGCGCTCGGGTCCGGGGCGCTGTGGTGGGGCGCGCACAATCTGCTCTGTGTGTCCGATCTGCATCTGGGCAAATCAGAACGCATCCTGCGCAAAGGCGGTGGCCACCTGCCGCCTTATGATGTGCAGGATACGCTTATCCGGCTTGAGAATGATCTGCGGCAGACCGGCGCGGAAAACGTGGTGTGTTTGGGCGACAGTTTTGACGATTTGGCGGCTGCAGATGCTTTGCCAGAACAGGCCACGGATTGGATCTTGCGCCTTCAGGCAGGGCGACGCTGGGTGTGGATTGAGGGCAACCACGATCCCGGCCCGCTGGATCTGCCCGGCAGCCACCTGGCAGAGCTGTTGACCCCGCCCCTGACGTTTCGCCACATTGCCCAACCCGGGCAGAGCGGTGAGATTTCTGGGCATTACCATCCAAAGATCAGCGTTCAAACGCGGCTGAGACGCATCTCGCGCCCAGCTTTCCTTTTTGACTCCGATCGGGTGATCCTGCCTGCCTATGGCACCTACACCGGCGGGCTGCGCAGCAGCGATCCGGCGCTGGCCGGGCTTATGCGCCGCACCGCCTATGCCATTACGACCGGTCAGACACCTCGGATGATATCTCTGTCGCAAACGGCAACATAGGCAGATCTGCGGCCTCTAACTCGGCGCGATAGCTGCGGCTGACCGGCACTTCATCCCCGTTGCGAAGGCGCAGCACCAATTTCCCGTGAGTTTTATCAACGCCGCTGATGGCGTCATGCGCCACCCAGTGAGACCGGTGCACCACTGACCCGGCGATCCCATCCAGTTCCGCAATCGCGTCGCGGAAGCGCATGCGCAGCGAGGTCGCCCCCTGCGTGCTAACGACCTCGACAAAATGATTGTCCGCGGTCAGCCGCAAAATTTGCCCGCCAATATGGGCCGGCAGTCGCTGCATCAGGCGCGGGGTCGCAGCGGGCGCATCCTCTTCTGGTGCCTCACGCATGCTGGGTGCCATTTTTTCTGGCTCCGTGTCATGCCCCTGAGCGCGATGGACCTGCATGATGCCGATCCGAACAGCCACCACGGCAAAGAACACAAAGCCCACATTGCCCAGCAGGGCCTGATACCCCATCTGGGCACCTTCCGAGGTTTGGAAAAGATGGCGCACAAGCCACACATCGGTGGCCACAAAAACCGTGCCAAACGCTCCGCTCAGCAATTGCACCACTGCGGTTTCATCCGGACCAGCCACAAGACGCGCGAGCGCATGGCCAAAATACCCCAGCACAATCGAGCTGCTGACAATGATCAGCCAATACAGCGCACGGGGGGCGAAAGCCATGCTTTCAAAGGTGCCAAAGGGGCCAGCCAAAATTGCTCCACCCGTGGCGATGGCCCAGATCAAAATAATGGGCCTCGATAACAGCGATTTGAATGTATCTCGAAAGATAATGAACATGCCTTCCTCTGTTCGAAAATAAATATCAATAGATGCTTAAAAACTCAAACCTGCATAGAGCAAACGTCAAAATGAGACAAAGGATTTCTGGGGCAGTCAACAAAAAAGCGCGACCCGAGGGCCGCGCCAATGCAATCTTTTGTTGAGTAAACTTAGGCAGTTAGCCCTTCAGGTTCAGCCAGGTCGTTGGCACGGCAGCAGGCCGTCACGGTATTGGCCAGCAGGCAGGCAATGGTCATCGGGCCGACACCACCCGGCACGGGCGTGATCGCCCCTGCGCGCGCCGATGCGCTGGCGAAATCCACATCGCCCACAAGCTTGTTCTTACCGTCGCGTTCGATCCGATTGATACCCACGTCGACCACGGTCGCGCCCTCTTTGATCCAGTCCCCGGGCACCATTTCCGGCCGTCCAACAGCCGCCACCACGATGTCAGCGCGGCCAACCACTTCGGGCAGATCCTTGGTCCGACTATGCGCGATCGTCACGGTGCAGCTGTCGCCCAGCAACAGCTGCGCCATCGGTTTGCCCACGATGTTGGAGCGGCCAATCACAACAGCGTTCATGCCGGAGAGCGAGCCATGGTGATCGCGCAGCATCATCAAGCAGCCCAGCGGCGTGCAGGGCACCATTGATTTTTGCCCGGTCCCCAACAGGCCGACGTTGGAAATATGAAACCCATCAACATCCTTGGCCGGGTCAATCGAGTTGATCACCAGATCTTCGTTCAAATGGCCCGGCAGAGGCAGCTGTACCAGAATGCCATGCACCGCAGGATCGGCGTTCAGCTTTTCGATCAGCGCCAAGAGGTCCGCTTCCGAGGTGTCGGCGTCAAGCTTGTGTTCATAGCTGTTCATGCCCACTTCGACCGTCTGTTTGCCCTTGGAGCGCACATAGACCTGACTCGCGGGATCTTCGCCCACCAACACCACGGCCAGACCCGGGGTGATGTCGTGTTCTTCTTTCAAGCGCGCCACATGCTGCGCGACTTTCTCGCGCACCTGCCCAGCGAACGCTTTGCCATCAATTATCTGTGCCGACATTGTCTTCTCCTACACCGTCGTGTTTGGCCGTGCGCTTATTTGCGGTTCAGGCCCCGTTCTTCCCGATCAATCGACCAGTCGATCAACTGCCGCCAGATCCGTTCGATCAGCGCAGAGTCCAGCCCCTGCGCTTCGGCCTCGCGGCGCACATTCTGCACAACCTCTTCGACGCGATCCGGGATGCGCGCGGGCCAACCGTTTTCCGACTTGAGCGCGACCGCGCGGTCGATAAACGTCGCGCGCTCCGCCAGCAGGGCCACCAGCGCCTTGTCCAACCGATCAATCCCGGCCCGAACCTCTGACATGTCTGTGCAATCTTGTGCTGTAAGCGGATTGTTCATACTGCTACTCCTGCGCCGCTAAGGCATTGCCCCGCAGAAAGCCTATTTTTGCGCTTAGAACAACCCTTCGATCTGTCCTTCTTCGTTTAGATGAATGAATTCAGCCGAAGGGGTTCGCGGCAGCCCCGGCATTGTCATGATTTCCCCGCAGACCACCACGATAAACCCCGCCCCGGCCGCAAGCCGCACCTCGCGGATCGGCACCGAATGACCTGTTGGCGCGCCGCGCAGATTGGGGTCGGTGGAAAAACTATACTGTGTCTTGGCCATGCAGATCGGCAGGTGGCCATAGCCTGCGGCTTCCCACTCTTTGAGTTGGGTACGGATTTTCTTGTCCGCCATCACCTCATCTGCGCGATAGATGCGTGTCGCGATGGTTTTGATTTTTTCAAACAGAGGCATTTCGTCACGATAGAGCGGCGCAAAATGCGCGGCATCTGAATCGGCCAGTTCCGCGACCTTTTTAGCCAGATCAGCAGACCCTTCTGAGCCAAGCTCCCAATGGCGCGACAGGATTGCCTGACACCCGTGAGATGTGACGTAATCTTTGATCGCATCCACTTCGGCGTCGGTATCTGTGACGAAATGGTTGATCGCCACAACGACGGGCACGCCAAAGGATTTGACGTTTTCGATATGCCGCCCAAGGTTGTCGCAGCCACGGCGCACCGCGTCTGTGTCCTCTTGGCCCAATTGATCTTTGGCCAGACCGCCATTCATCTTCATGGCGCGCACCGTGGCCACCACAACCACCACCGACGGCGCGATGCCGGCCTTGCGGCATTTGATGTTCATGAATTTTTCGGCCCCGAGGTCGGCCCCGAAACCCGCTTCGGTGACAACATAATCCGCCAGTTTCAGCGCGGTCTTGGTGGCAATCACCGAATTGCAGCCATGGGCAATATTGGCGAAGGGTCCGCCGTGGACAAAGGCGGGGTTGTTTTCCAGCGTCTGCACCAGATTGGGCTGCATGGCGTCTTTCAGCAAGACGGTCATGGCCCCGGCCGCCTTGATATCGCGGCAGTAGATCGGCGATTTGTCACGCCGATAGCCAATGATGATATTCCCAAGCCGTCGCTCCAGATCTTTCAGATCTTCGGCCAGACAGAGGATCGCCATGACCTCAGAGGCCACGGTGATGTCATAGCCGGTTTCGCGTGGAAAGCCGTTGGACACCCCGCCCAATGAGGCCGTGATCTGGCGCAGCGCACGGTCGTTCATGTCAACCACCCGCCGCCAGGTGATGCGGCGAATGTCGATCTCTTGTTCATTGCCCCAGTAGACATGGTTGTCGATCATCGCCGACAACAGGGAATGCGCCGCCGTGATGGCGTGAAAATCCCCGGTGAAATGCAGGTTCATGTCCTCCATCGGCACGATCTGCGCATAGCCGCCACCGGCTGCGCCGCCCTTCATACCGAAATTGGGACCCAGAGAGGCTTCGCGGATGCAGATCATCGCCTTTTTGCCAATCCGGTTCAGACCATCGCCCAGCCCCACGGTGGTCGTCGTCTTGCCCTCTCCTGCGGGGGTCGGATTGATCGCGGTGACAAGGATCAACTTGCCATCCGGCCGGTCCTGCACAGAGCGGATAAAGCCCTGGCCAACTTTCGCTTTGTCATGCCCATAGGGAACAATGTCCGTGGGCTGCATCCCCAGCCGCGCGGCAATATCTCCGATTGGCAATTTGTCCGCAGCGCGGGCAATTTCGATATCGCTTTGATGTGTCATGACGGTTGCTCCCTCCCTGTCTGACGCAAGCATCTCAACAAATATCGTGTTTTGCCAGACAATCAGCGTCGATTTGCGACAAAGACCGGGGTGCAAGCGTCCAATGGCTGCACCCAAAGGGGGCGCGCGGCACGAAAAAACCCCCGGCCTTTTGGCGAGGCCGGGGGTTTCTTTGGATGTCAGTTCCGAAAATCAGGCGCTTGGTTCAGGTTCCAATCCGCTGTCCGGTTTGTTACGCGGCTTGGTTTTAGGGATCGCCGTGACCGATGGTTTTTCTTCGACGCTGGCAGATCCGTCGTCATCATCACCTGCCTGCGGCGGGCGGCCTTCCATCACGCGCTTGATTTCATCGCCGGTCAGGGTTTCATATTCCAGGAGCCCCTGCGCCAGACGCTCCCAAGCCTCTTTGTTTTCCGTCAGGATTCGATGCGCTACTTCATAGCCTTCCTGAATGAAGCGCTTCACCTCGTCTTCGATCAGCTCTTTGGTGTTGGCCGAGACCGAGAAACCACCGGTATTGCCCTGATAGCCTTCGTGCGCCTCGGCGTAGTCAATATTGCCAACCTTGTCGGACATGCCCCAGCGCATCACCATGGCGCGTGCCAATTGGCTCGCCTGCTGGATATCGCCTGCGGGGCCGTTTGAAACATGGTCATCGCCGTATTTGAGAATTTCGGCCGCCTTGCCCGCCATGGTCATGGCCAGCTTTTGCTCACACTCGTTTTTGTGCCAGTTGAGCCGGTCCATTTCGGGCAGGGACACGACCATACCCAGAGCGCCGCCGCGCGGAATGATCGTCGCTTTGTAAACCGGGTCACATTCCGGCAGCATCAGGCCAACAACCGCATGTCCCGCTTCGTGGTAGGCGGTTTTTTCTTTCTGGTCCTGGGTCAGCACCATCGAGCGACGCTCAGCCCCCATCATGACCTTGTCTTTGGCGGATTCAAAATCCTCCATGGTCACAAAGCGGCGACCGACACGCGCCGCCATCAGCGCAGCCTCGTTCACGAGGTTCGCGAGATCAGCGCCCGAGAAACCCGGTGTACCGCGCGCGATAATGCGCAGGTCAACATCTGGGCCAAGCGGCGTCTTGCGCGCATGCACGGCCAGAATTTTCTCGCGGCCTTTGATGTCAGGGTTGCCCACGGTCACGTTGCGGTCAAAACGGCCCGGACGCAGCAGCGCAGGGTCAAGAACATCCTTGCGGTTGGTCGCCGCCAGAATGATCACACCTTCGTTGGCCTCAAAGCCGTCCATTTCAACCAGCAATTGGTTGAGCGTTTGTTCGCGCTCATCGTTGCCGCCGCCATAGCCCGCACCACGATGGCGACCCACGGCGTCAATCTCGTCGATAAAGACAATACAAGGCGCGTTCTTCTTGGCTTGTTCAAACATGTCGCGCACGCGGCTCGCGCCAACACCCACGAACATTTCAACAAAATCAGAACCGGAGATGGTAAAGAACGGTACGCCCGCTTCGCCCGCGATCGCACGCGCCAAAAGCGTCTTACCAGTGCCCGGAGGGCCTACCAGCAGCGCGCCTTTCGGAATTTTGCCACCGAGGCGCGAGAATTTCTGCGGGTTGCGCAGGAATTCAACGATCTCTTCCAGCTCTTCCTTGGCTTCATCAATGCCCGCCACATCATCAAAGGTGACGCGGCCATGCTTTTCGGTGAGCATTTTGGCCTTGGATTTACCAAAGCCCATTGCGCCGCCTTTGCCACCGCCTTGCATGCGGTTCATGAAATAGATCCAGACGCCGATCAGCAGCGCGAAGGGCAGCAGGCTCAAGAGGAAAGATTGCAGCCCAGATTGCTGCTGCGCCTCAGCTTGCACAGGGACGTTTTTCTCAAGCAGAAGTTCTGTCACTTTCGCGTCTTCCGGCGCGATGGTCAGATAATCCTTGCCGTCCGATCCGCGGTAAATCACTTTTTCGCCGTCCAGCGTCACGCTGGTCACGCCGCCATCTTCAACGGCTGCGACAAAATCTGAATAGCCTATTTCACGGCTCTGCAATGTGCTGCTGTTGCCGCTGAACAGATTGAACAGGGCGAGGATCAGCAGGAACAGCACCACCCAAAATGCGATATTACGTGCGTTGCCCAAGGCAATTCTCCCAAAAGTCAATTGGCGCTGTCCCTAACACAGCAGCCACACCTGTTAAATAGACATCAATCACCGAGGTTCAATGCGATAATTGTCCCCGCGGGCCAAGCTGTCCTGAAATGATGCGGATTTAAGCGTGGCTTGCCAACCATTCATCATTCCGGCCAGCGGCGCGGCAATCAGCCGCCCATCCTGCCAAAGCGCGGGCGACGCCATCAGCGAGCGTCGCGGCAGGCCGCTGTCGCGCCAATTGTCTCCCACCGCAAGCGCCGGCTCCCCGAGGGCGCGCACCTGCATGCCCACCTGCCAATAGCCGGTCAGATGCCAGCGATCCCAGGCGGGCGAATGCTCGACCAGGTCGCGCACCGCGTTATATTCGCGCATCACGCGGAACTGCCTTTCGCCGGGCTGAATGAGACAGCCGCCAAGGGAAAACACCCGCCCCTCCGCGATGGCAGCATCCAGCGCCTGCACTGCGCTGCGCCGCTGCGGATAGGGGCTTGGCTGTATCCAGTTGAGGGCGGCCAGCAATAGCCGGCGGCGCAACTCAAAGCGGGCCACACCAAAGGCCTTGTTCTCAATAAGCAGATCGCCATTGTCTTCGCTGACGGCGGTCTGCGCCAATGCACGCAGCTGATCCAGCATCACTGCGCTGACATCGGTCATGTTGGCGGCAACCTGCGCCAGCGTCTCTGCAGTGATGCCCAGCGGTGCCAGCCCGGCCAGCGCCTTGCGTGCCCGCACGCGCTGGAACATGTCGTTTTCATTGGAAGGGTCTTCGCACCATTCCAGTTGATGCCGCCGCAGAAACGCGCGCAATTCGTCGCGCGACATCGTCAGCAGCGGGCGCAAATACCTCATGCCCGCGCGCTCAAATTGCCGGGCCATAGTGGCCAGGCCATCCACGCCGCTCGCCCGCCCAAGGCGCATCAAAAATGTCTCGGCTACATCATCCTGCGTGTGTCCAAGACAAACGCTGTCACAACCCGTATCGACCGCCCAGTCGCTGATCATGCGATACCGCGCCTGCCGCGCAGCGTCTTGCAGATTGCCGCGCCCATCCCAGCCCTGCCAACGCCGGGTGACATGGGGAATGCCAAGCGCATCACATGCCTTCGCAACAAATTGCGCCTCTGCCGCGGCCCCATCGCGCAAGCCGTGATCGACAGTGATCGCCGATAGTTTCAACGACCACCGCGCGCGCAAATGCACCAAAAGATGCAACAAGGCCATAGAATCGCCGCCCCCAGAAACAGCAACGCCCAGCGTCGCGTGTCGCCTGATCTCAAGTGCAGCGGTAATTTGCGTCAGCAGCCGTTCATCAGCGCTGGTCAGCTGCATCCAAGGCTCTGCATTTCGGTGCGCGCATCGCCGATAATGTCATGGCCGGGGTGGCGCACCTCAACCTCGCTGAGGGTCACGCAGGCCTCGTTCACCTGCCCCAATTTGCCCAGCGACGCCCCCAGTCGATACAGCGCCTCTGGTGCAACACTGCTGAGCGGGTATCCAGAATAGCTTTCCAAATAGGCGCGGGCCGCATCCGGCATCGCGCCGGTGCCTTCCAGGGCTTCGCCCCGGCGCAGGTGCGCCTCTGCCTCAAGCGGGCTGCCGGGATAGCTTGAGATAAAGGCCAAGAATTGTTCTGCCGCAGCGCTGAAGTCCTGATTTTCAAGCGACGCCATGGCGCTGTTGAAATCGGCCTCTTCCCCGACCGCCAGTTCACTTGTGCCGGTTTCCGTCACCGGCACCGGCCCAGGTAGACGCGCGATATCGCCGCCTAGCGTCGATGTTTCCCCAAGCTGGCTGACATCGCCGCCCTCAAGCTCGACCAGGCGGAACTCAAGATCGCCGATCCGGCGGGTGCCGTCGGTGACGATCTGGCTGATCCGGAACTCCAGCTCTTCGGTCTTTCCGGTCAGCGCCTGCAACTGGGCCTCAATCGCGTCGATCCGCGCCAGCGCGCTGTCACCCGTGATGCCGGTCTGCGGCGCGCCTGTGGTCGACAGCTCGCGCTTAAGCCGCTGCACCTCGACATAAAGCACCGACATCTGCTGCCGGATATCGGCCAGGGTCTCGCTTTGCTGCGCAATCAAAGCGCCCGGGGCAACGCCCCCCATCAAACAGGCAACAACGGCTAGAACACGCATGCGCTATCCTTTCTTTATCAACTGGTCAGCCCAGCGGAGATAATCGTAACTGCGCGGCGGTTCTGCGCATAACACGCCTCAAGCGAACAGATTTCAATCGGGCGTTCTTTGCCGTAGCTGAGCGTTTTCAGCCGGTTGCCAGCCACGCCCTGTTCAATCAAGTACTCGCGCACGGCATTGGCGCGGCGTGCCCCAAGCGCAAGGTTGTATTCGCGGGTGCCCTGCTCATCTGCATGCCCCTCGATCACCGCAAGGTAATCCGAATTGGTCATCAGCCAGCCCGCCTGCGCCGTCAACACAGCGCGCCCCTCATCGGTCAGCGTGGATTGATCAACCGGGAAAAGCACCCGATCGCCGATGGCTTGCTGAAAATAGGCCGGGCTGCGCGGATCATTGGCGCTGCCGGGCACGACATCGCCTGCGGCGCCGCTGTTGCCGCCAAACAGGCCACCCTGGCCGGCGCTGTTGGGGTTGGTACAGGCCGCAAGCGCGACAATGGCGCATAGCGCGGCGGATTTTGTAATGGCTCTCATCATATGCTCAACTCCTACTGTCGCCTCAATGGTCTGCGGTCAATCCTGTCGCCGCGCGGGCAATTTGGTTATTACTCTTGCAACGGCGACCAGCTTGGGTCCGACCCACCGCCCTGCGTGCGTACAGGCTTGAGGTTTCGGCCAGAAACGTCAACCGAATAAAGCGAGGCCGACCCGGTTGCACCCTGCGTTTCGCGGGTAAACATGATCACACGTCCGTTAGGGGCCCATGTCGGGCCTTCATCAAGGAAGCTCGCGGTCAAAAGCCGCTCTTCGGAGCCATCGGTGCGCATCACGCCGATATGAAAGCGTCCCTTGTTCTGTTTGGTAAAGGCAATGAGATCGCCGCGTGGGCTCCAGACCGGGGTGCCATAGCGGCCTTGGCCAAAGCTGATGCGCTTTGCCTCGCCGCCACTCGCAGGCATGATGTAAAGCTGCTGCGTGCCCGAGCGGTCGCTTTCAAAAACGATCTGGCGGCCATCCGGGCTGAAACTTGGCGCGGTCTCAATCGACGGGGCCGAGGTCAGACGGCTGCGCACGCCCGTGCCAATATTCATGCGATAGATATCGGTGTTGCCCCCATCGGTGATCGAATAGACCACTTCTTGCCCATTCGGCGAAAAGCGTGGCGCAAAACTCATCGTGCCACTTTGCGCTTCAAGTACGCGGCGGGTGACGCTGCCAACGTCCAAGACAAACACCTGCGGAAAGCCGGTTTCATAAGAGGTGTACAGTACCCGATCCCCGGTCGGCGAGAAGCGCGGCGCAAGCACAATGCTGGTGCTATCGGTCAGAAATTTAAGGTTCGCGCCATCATAATCCATGATCGCCAATCGTTTTTTTCGGTCATTTTTGGGGCCAGACTCGCTGACATAGACCACACGACTATCAAAATATCCACTTTCGCCGGTAATCCGGCTATAGACCGCATCGGCCACCTTATGGGCCATGCGTCGCCACCCATCCTGCGTCCCGCGAAAGCGCAGCCCATTGCCCAGCTCCTGCCCGGCAAAGACGTCATAGACTCGGAAGCTCACTGCGATATTGCCCGCGCCATCGGCACTGACCGCGCCGGTGATCAGCGCTTGCGCGTTGATCGCCTTCCAGTCCGCGAATTGAACTGGGGCCGCGAAGTTGGTGATATTGCTGATAAAAGCCTCTTTCGGGATTTCCCGAAACAACCCGGTGCCCGAGAGGTCCGCCGCCACAACACGAGCGATGTCCTGCGCGATCTGCGCGGCGTTGCCGGTTTCTGCGACAAAGGCCGGCACCGCATAGGGCAAAGGTTCGATCACCCCGTCGGTGATTTCGATCCGAAGCGGGCCATCTTGCGCCCGCGCCACGGGGGCGGTGGCACCAAGACTGGCCAAACCAAGCAGGAGGGATGCAATAATATGTTTCATCTGCGCCTCATTTTCTCCGGATTAAACGTCATTTCGACTTCACGCCAATGGTCATATTTCTCAATCGGCAAATTATAGCCACCGCGCTGGCAGCGTAGAATGGCGCGCCGCGCCGCATCAAAGGCCGCGCGCGTGGCGGCCTCATCGCCGCCCTCAGCTGCGATCTGCCGCAACGAGCCGGACACCACCTGCCCCGCGCGGTCCAGCGACATGGCAATGGTCACGGTCACATTTGCCGCCTGGCTGCCGACATCCACAACCCAGCATTCCTGCACCGAAATGCGCAGAGCGTCGCGCTCCCCCGCTGTCAGGGGCGGACCACTTGGCACGGCAGGAGCATCGGCCTCTGCAAGGGCGGCGGCGAGCGCGTCATTCACGCTGCTGTCGCGGTTGCTGTCTTCTGGCGCCTCTGTGGTTTCGGTCGGCGCGGGCTGGGCGGCGGGCCGGTTTGGTCGCGCCTTGGGGCGCACGGATGTGGTCGGCGCGCTGGCGCGCTCTTGCGGCTCGGTCGGAATTTCAGTGGCCGCCTCTTCGCGGGCCGTTGGGGTTTCGGCGGTCTCAACCGAATCGGCATCGTCCGACGGTGCGGTTGGGGCCTGATCAACATCAGCAATCTCGCGGTCCGGGTCCGGCGCTGTGACCGCTTCGGGGGCCACACGCGGCACCGGGCGCGCCACGGGGCGTACCGACTCGACCGGGGCCGCCTCATCGGGCTTCGGCGCGCTGGGGCTATCAGGGGCGGTATCGTCAATTGCCACGGGAGGATTCAGCGGCGCAGGGATCGCTGGCGGCAAATCCTGCGGTGCCGGTGCCACGGGCGTGGGCTGTGGTTGCGGTGTCGGCGCATCCGGCTCCGGCGTGATTTCGGGGGGCGCGGGAGATGGCTCCGGCGCAACTTCAGGCGCAACCGGCACCTCGACATCCGTTTCCGGCGCAGGCGGGCGCTCTGCTGCCAGCAACGCCTCAAACTGCGCGGTGCTGATGATATCCACCCCCGTCACCTCAACCGGGTCGGGTTCAGAGCGGAAGACGCCGCCAAAGAGCACCCAGCCGATCAAGGCGGCATGGGCCCCGCCAGAGATATAATGCCCGATATGCAAGCGCGCCCGCCTTATCCGTCCTGCCCGTCAAGGGTCGGGCCTCCGATATCGGTCACAAGACCGATGTCAGAAAAGCCCCCGGCATTCAGCGCGCCCATAACCTGCACCACCTGCTCATAAGGAATGGATCCATCCGCGCGCAGATAGACGCGCGCTGACTCGCGTTCCACCGCGATGGCGCGCAGCTTGGGCACCAGTTGATCAAGGGGTGTGGGCGTCGTCTGAATCAGCACCGTGCCGTCACTTGTCACCGTCACGGTGAGCGGCTCTTCCTGTTCCCCCGGCAAGGGGTTAGCCGCGGTTTTGGGCAGTTCAACCGGCACGCCAACCGTCAAGAGCGGCGCGGCAACCATAAAGATGATCAGCAGAACAAGCATCACATCCACGAAAGGCGTGACGTTGATTTCCGCCATCGGTTGGCTGCGTGTGCGGCGGCTGTGCTTGCCCCGCCCCTGTTTGCGAATGACACCGGCCCCCATGATCAGCTGTCCAACTGACGGCTGAGAATGGTGCCAAACTCATCGGCGAAGGCTTCGTATCCAGCGACGATGCGGTCATTATCCGCGCTGAGTTTATTATAGAAAATTACCGCTGGGATCGCCGCCAAAAGGCCAAGGCCCGTGGCAAGCAACGCTTCGGCAATACCGGGGGCAACCACCGCAAGGTTGGTATTCTGTTGTTCTGCAATCTCGATAAAGGCATTCATGATGCCCCAGACCGTCCCAAAAAGCCCGACAAACGGCGCGGTGGAGCCAACGGTAGCCAGGATCGGCAGACCTTTCTGCATTTCCTCGGCTTCCTTGGCGACCGCGACATCCATCGAACGGTCGATGCGCGACGTGGCATTGGCGATCAGCCCGCCATCCTGCCGGTGGCTGCGCCGCCACTCCATCATGCCGGCGGCAAAAATCCGAGCCGAGCGGCCCGAAGGCTCTGCGCCGATTTCGTCAAACAATTTGTCCAGCGGCTCGCCGGACCAAAACGCGCGATCAAACTGCGCGGCTTCGCGCCGGGCCGCGCGATAGGAAATGATTTTCTGGATGATGACGGACCATGACCAAAAGGACGCGATGACGAGCACCACCATCACAAGTTTCACGGTCAGAGTGGCGCGCGCGAAAAGCGCCCACATCGAAAAGTCGACTGCTGCTTCCATTTTGCCTGCTCTTTGCTTCGGCCTGTGCCGTTTGTTTTGACGCAAAGGTACAGAAAATCCACGGGGAAAGCCAAGGAAACCGCAGCAATACCGGAATTTGAGGCGAAATCAGTGCAACATTAAGCGAATATTCGCCGGAAGGCGCGCTGGCTGCCCTGCTTCATTGATGCAAACCAGTGTCACAACGGCCTGAAACAGCAAATCACTGTCCCGGCGCACGATCTGCTCCATCACCAGCCGCGCGCCGGTCACGGTGATGGCGCGGGTTTCAACGATCAATTCCTCGTCAAAACGCGCCGGGGCCAGATAATCGGCTTCGATGCGGCGCACCGCAAACACCAGACCATCGTTTTCCTTCAGCTCCGCCTGATGCACGCCTTTGCCGCGCACCCAATCGCTGCGCGCGCGTTCGATATACTTCAAATAATTGGCGTAAAATACGATGCCCGCCATATCGGTGTCTTCGTAATACACCCGCACCGGAAATGTATGTTCCATGGTGCCTCCCCGCCGTATGGCTGCTGTCTGCCGTTTGGGCGCAGACCATGCACATTTCGTCCCATCAGGTAAAGATACAGCAGAGGTCGCGCTTGAACCCGGCGTTAATCTTTGCCCTGAAGGCGGGCGAATATGCGCAAAGCGTGGCTTTTGTCATCCGCAGTCGCCGGCATCATCCGATCATAGGCCGCGGCAATAATGCCCGCGACATCCGGGCGCAAAATCGTCGCGCCATTGCCGGGCAGTACCGCCAGCGGGGATTTGCCATCAAAGGCCTGCGGGGCCCACAGCAGAAACACCTGCGCGGCCTGCGCCAAGGCAATGGTGTCCGCCGGCAGCTTAGCCATGCGCGCATCCATGCGCACAAAGACAAACGCCGCCTGAATGGCCCCAGCCTCATCAAACCGAAAGGCCCGATATTGGCTGGCATCCTGAGTCTGAAGTCGCGTGACCAGTTGGGCCAAATCTGGGATCAGCTGATCAAGATCGGGGATCGCAACCAATTCGGACCAGTCCCGAAAGAAAAACACCATGAGGTTGCTGCCAAGCTCCGGGTCGGTTTCGGCGATCGGATGCCCGGCGAGCGTCGCCACCGCCTCGATCGCGCCTTTGACGGTCCGCAGCGTTGCATCCTCGACCCCAAATACCACTGGCGCAATCGGACGCCCCCAGCGGGCAAAGCGATAGCTGCCATCGGGCTGGGTGAACATGGTTTCGATCTGATCAGGGCTGTCAACGACGGGCACGGGGCGCTCCTTGGCTGTTTGCGCACCTTCTGCCAATCAATGCAGCGGCGCACAAGGGCCGGCCTTCAAAACAGCTCGTCCTGTGCCTTGGGCGGTTTTGGCGCGGCAAGCCCCAGATGCCGCCAGGCCTTTTGGGCCAGCATGCGGCCACGCGGCGTGCGCTGGATCAGGCCCTGCTGCAACAAAAATGGCTCGATCACTTCTTCGATGGCATCACGGCTTTCGCTCAGCGCGGCCGCGATGGTTTCCACCCCGACCGGGCCACCAGCATAGTTTTCGGCGATGAACCGCAGATAACGCCGGTCAGCTCCATCAAGGCCCAGCCCATCAACCCCAAGCCGGGTCAGCGCGCCATCGGCCAGCTCACGGGTGATGCGCCCGTCCCCTTCAACCAATGCAAAATCCACCACGCGGCGCAACAAGCGCCCGGCGATACGCGGGGTGCCGCGCGAACGGCGGGCAATCTCGCGCGCGCCGCCGTCCTCCGCAGGCACGCCCAGTTTGCGAGCGTTGCGGGTGACAATCTCGTTCAGCTCATCTTCCGTATAAAACTGCAGCCGCGTCGGGATGCCAAAGCGGTCACGCAGCGGCGTCGTCAGAAGGCCCAGCCGCGTGGTCGCCCCCACCAGCGTAAAGGGCTGCAATTCGATCCGAACGGTGCGCGCGGCGGGTCCCTCGCCAATCACAAGGTCGAGCTCAAAATCCTCCATCGCCGGATACAGCACCTCTTCGACAACCGGATTAAGACGGTGGATTTCGTCGATGAACAGCACATCGCGTGCCTCAAGGTTGGTGAGGATCGCAGCCAGATCCCCCGCCTTGGCCAGGACAGGGCCAGAGGTCATGCGAAAATTGACACCCAGTTCGCGCGCCATGATCTGCGCCAGCGTTGTTTTGCCTAGACCGGGCGGACCATGAAACAGCGTGTGATCCATGGCCTCGCCGCGTTGCTTGGCGGATTCGATAAAGATCCGCAGGTTGGCGCGGGCCTCGGCCTGGCCAATGAAATCGCCCAGTTCCTGCGGGCGCAGGGCGCGGTCGGCATCCTCGGGGCGCGGCTCTGCGCGCAGGGTGGGGTCCGGTGAGTCCATGTCTTAGCCCTTTGGTGCCAGAAGGCGCAGCGCGGCGCGGATCAGCGCGCTGGTGCTGACATCGCCGCCTTGCCCGGCGGCCTCGGCCACAGCGGCGGCGGCTTCGCCGGGACCATATCCAAGATTGCTAAGCGCGGAAAGCGCCTCAGCCTGCGCCGCCATGCCCCCTGCGGGTGCGGATTTGGCTGCAGGCTTGGTCGGTTTGGGCGCTGGAGCGGCGTCAATCACCTGATCCTCCTCGCTGGGCGCGGCGGCCTGCTGATTGCTCGCGCCAAGCGCCATTACCGAAGGGGCCTTGTCTTTCAGTTCATGCACCACGCGCTGCGCGGTCTTTGGGCCAACCCCCTTGGCGGATTTGATTGCATTGATATCGCCCAAAGCAATGGCGCGCCCCACCCCTTCGGGCCCCAGTGCGCCCAAGATCGCCAGCGACGCCTTGGCCCCGATCCCCTGCACCGAAATCAGCAGACGGTGCCATTCTTTTTCCTGCAGGGTGGTAAAGCCAAACAGCTGCAGGATGTCTTCGCGCACCAGCATTTCGGTATAAAGCGCGGCGAATTCGCCATTGCCCGGCAGCTCCATCAAGGTGCGATCAGAGCAATAGACAATATAGCCGACGCCGCGCACATCGATCAGCACATGATCTGTGGTGCGATATTCGATCCGTCCCGAAATTTTTCCGATCATGCCTGCGCCTTTCTCAGTGCTTTGGCAAAGCTGTCGCTTGCCCGGGCATAATGCGCATGACAAATCGCAATCGCCAAGGCATCTGCCGCATCCGCCCCGGCGATTTTCACGCCGGGCAGTTGCAGCTTGACCATATGTTCCACCTGATGCTTTTCGGCATGCCCCACCCCAACAACGGTCTTCTTAACCTTGTTGGGGGCGTATTCGCCAATCGTCAGCCCCGCCTGCGCGGGCACCAAAAGCGCAATGCCGCGGGCCTGCCCCAGTTTGAGCGTGCCAGCCCCATCTTTGTTGACGAAGGTCTGTTCAATCGCCGCATGGTCAGGCGTGTGCCGGTGCACCACATCTGTCAGCTGTTCGTGCAGCGACAAAAGCCTCTGCCCAAGGTCATCGCCAGTCGAGTGACAGATGCCATTGGCAACATGGCTGATGCGGCTGCCATCGACGTCGATGACCCCCCAACCCATGTTGCGCAGACCGGGATCGATTCCCAAAACACGCATGAAACTGCTCCTGCCTTTTGCGGCTTTTGAATAGGACTAGCACAAAACAAGAACGAAGACCAAGCAGCATTGCAGATTGTGACGCAAAAACACCGCTCATGTCGTGAGGGGCGGGCAGCGACTTCAAAACAATGACTGGAAATAAGCTACTGATATAAAATAATAAACTTACAAAGCGCGCGCATAAAACGTGCAGTTTTTCTGCCATGCAGAGAACGCATATCAGGCATGTTTTCATTTCGCTTGTTTTGTAAGCAAACCCCTCCTAAATCCGCCTTAAGAAACATCGAGACCATAAACTTAGAGAAGGAAAAGAGCTATGGCCGCACTTGATACAAACCGCGTTCACTCCGCATTTGGCGGCCGCATTGGCCAGACCCTCGCAGCGATGGTGAGCACTGTAGTCGCGTGGAACGAATCCCGCAAAACCCGCGCTCTGCTGTCGCAACTGTCCGACCGCGAATTGTTGGATGTAGGTCTGACCCGCGGCGACATCCACACCATCGTCTAAGACCACCCACATGGTGAAAACGAAATAAACCGCAGCTCTGAGAGCTGCGGTTTTTCTGTGTGTGCAATCGGCGTAGTGGCGATGTGGCTACAGCATCCCCTTCAGGTGTTGCGCCACAAAGGTTGAAACCGGGTCCGGTTGCATGGTCCAAACGCCCATGGCGACGGCAGCTGACCTACCCTCCCCAAGCGTATCAATGCGCGTCGCATAGTTGTCTGGCCCCAATTGCGCCATCATGACACCCTTTAGTCCAAAAAATCCGGCCATCAGCAGCATCAGCCCTGTCAATGGGATGCTGCGTCTTTCGCGATAGCCACGCACAATAACGTAGCCATCTCTGTCAATCAGTGCTCTTCCGGATTTACGAAGGGATTTACGCCGTTTCTTGTTCAGACGACGTACACGAAGTGAGAATTCATCACGTGGATCAATCATGGCAGTACACACAGTTTGGCCCCCACCAAACAAGGCCACTTTCCCTCAAAAATGTGGCAAAACTATGGCAAGCCTGCGCAATTTTCATAAAACGGCCCCATTTGCACCGCGAAGCCACCCCAATTGAGCGCCGCCCCAGCGTCAGAGCCTTGGTGAAGAAAACTGGGCAAGAAAAAAACGGCCCCGAAAGGCCGTTTCAAAGCGTGCGTTGATCCGTGCCGCGGGTTAGCTGCGCACCAGCGTCAGCGTGGTCCATTCGCCGATTTCTTCGCGGGTTTTGACGGTCAGCCCGGCCGCATCATAAGCGGCCACAACCTCATCGGCCTGCTCGTTCAGAATGCCGGACAAGATCGCAAAACCGCCAGGCGTAATATGCTGGCCCATTTGCGGGGCGAGCATCACAAGCGGGGCCTTGAGAATATTGGCAAAGACCAGATCAAAGGGGGCCGCCGCCAGCAAATCTGGGTGGTCAAACCCAGGGGCCTCAAGGCAGATCACGCGGCCCTCAAGGTCATTGGCACGGGCATTGGCTTTGGCAACGTCCACGGCCACCTCGTCAATGTCGCTCGCGAGCACTGGGTTGGGCCAGATCCGCGCAGCTGCCATCGCCAGCACCGCCGTGCCGCAGCCGATGTCAGCCACGTTTTGGCCAACGAAACCTTCGTCTGCCAAACGGTCCACCGCACGCAGGCAGCCGAGGGTCGTCCCATGATGCCCGGTGCCAAACGCCATGGCTGCCTCGATCAGCAGCGGCTCGCACTCCTCTGGCACCTGATCTGTATCATGGCTGCCATAGACGAAAAACCGCCCCGCCTGCACCGGCGTCAACTCGCGTTTGACCTTGGCCACCCAATCGACCTCAGGCAGTTCGGAAATGGCAAAAGGCTTTGCGCCGAACGCGGCCTCCAGCACGGCCAATGCGGTGTCATCCGGTTCCTCGGTGAAATAGGCCCCCACTTCCCAAAGGCCTGACCCGTCTTCAATCTCAAACACCCCCACCCCGGTTGGTTCTGGAACAAGATTCTCCATCGCCTCCCCCAATTTGGTGGCGGCATCCTTGCCGGTCAGGGTGGTCAAGGCGGTAAAGGTCGGCATGTCAGAGGCTCCTTATAGGCTTGCAAGCGGCCTAGATGCAGCGCGCAGCAAAGTAAAGAGGCCCTTATTCCGCCGCAACGGATCGCGCGAGTTGAAGCCGCGTTTCATAGCCCTTTTCAGGCGCGCGCGGGATCAGCAGCGCCAGGCCAAAGGACGTCGCCGCCATCAGCGCCGCCAAAACAAAGACCGCTGCCGGGGACACAAGCCAAAGCAGGCCCAGCACAACCGGCAAAAACACCGCTGCGATATGGTTGATCGTAAAGGCCACCGCCGCCGTCGGCGCGATGTCTTCGGGGTCCGCGATTTTCTGAAAATAGGTCTTAAGCGCGAGCGCCATAGAAAACAGCATGTGGTCCACGACATAAAGCACCATGGCCACAACCACACCCCAGCCAAAGAAATAGACCCCGCCGTAGGCCAGGAAGACCAGAACCAGACCAAGATATTCGATCAGCAGCGTGCGTTGTTCGCCAAAGCGGGCGATAAATCCGCCGATCATGGGCGCGATCAGCATGTTGGCCACAAGGTTGATCAGGTAGAGGCTGGTCAGCTCGTGCACCTCATAGCCAAAGCGTTCGACCATCATGAAACCGGCAAAAACGATAAAGATCTGCCGACGCGCCCCCGCCATGAACTGCAGGGCGTAGTAAAGCCAATAGCGCTTTTTCAGGACCATTTTCTTGACTTGCACCGTCGGGCTTTCAAACTGCGGGTAGGCCAGCAGCGCAAAAAGCGCCAGCGCGGCGGTCAGCCCGCCAGTGGCCAGAAAGACGGTATTGTAACTCAGGCCCAGCCGCTCCCAGGTCATGATGATCAACACATAGACCAGGATCGTGCTGGCCGAGGCCCCGGCGCTGATCCAGCCCAAGGTTTTGGGCGCGCGGCGTTTATCCAGCCATTGCAGCTGCAAAGACTGGTTGACCGTTTCGTAGTAATGAAAGCCGATCGAGCTTAGCAAAGTGATCATCAGAATGCCGCCCAGCGTCGGAAACCACGCGGTCACAGCGGTGGCGAGCCCGAGCAGAACCAATGAGGTCAGCCCGAGGATCTGCTCGCGCACAATCAGGATCAGGAAAATAACACCAAATGACAGAAAGCCGGGGATTTCGCGCACGGTATGCAGCAGGCCGATATCAGCGCCGTCGAAATTGGCGACTTCGATCACAAAGTTATTGAGCAGCGCAAACCAGGTAGAAAACGCAATGGGAAGCGCCGCTGCCATCAAGAACAGCAACGGGATTGGGCGGCGCCATTTGGGGAGCGACGCGGCCTCAGCCAAGGTCATTTTCTGCATCATAGGGCCGGTCTAGGCGTCGCGCCCGGGCTTGTCGAGAAAAACCACCAACCCAAAATGCAGCCCCGCCTCTGCGCAAATGCACAGGGGCACTTCAATAGAAGGATTGCGGATCAATATCGACCGACAGCCGCAGGTCGCCGCGGATCTTGAATTGCCCGATCCATTCTGCCAGCGCAGATTGCAGCGGCGCGGTCTTTTCGGCCTTCACCAAAAGGCGTACGCGGTGACGCCCGCGCACCCGCGCCACCGGGGCCGGGGCCGGGCCAAAGACCTGCGCGCCAATGCGGCGCAGCGGGGCATCCTGCCGCGCCAGGGCATTGCCCAGATCAAACACCTGCTGCACATCGCCAGACGACAGGATGATCCCCGCCATGCGCCCATAAGGCGGCACGCCCGCGTCGCGACGCTGCGCTGCCTCGGCGGACCAGAACCCCTCTTCGTCGCCTGCAAGAATTGCGCGGATCACCGGATGTTCGGGCTGAAAGCTTTGCAACATGGCCGCGCCTTTGCGCGCCGACCGCCCAGCGCGCCCGGCCACCTGACGCATCAATTGAAACGTGCGCTCCGCCGCGCGCAGATCAGACCCTTGCAGCCCAAGGTCGGCGTCAATCACCCCCACCAACGTCAGCAGCGGAAAATTGTGGCCCTTGGCCACCAGCTGCGTACCGATGATCACATCTGCCCCGCCATCGGCAATGGCGCGGATGCCCTCTTTCAGGGCGCGGGCGGAGCCAAAAAGATCCGAGGACAGCACCGCCAACCGCGCCTCCGGGAAATGCGCCTGTGCTTCTTCGGCCAGACGTTCAACACCGGGGCCGACAGGGGCCAGTTTGCCTTCGACTTCACAGCTTGGGCAGGCTTCGGGCATGGGTTTGCTTTCGCCGCATTGGTGGCACAGCAGTCGTTTGAGAAACCGGTGCTCAACCATTCTGGCATCACAATGGTCACAGCCGATCTGCTCCCCGCAGGCGCGGCAGATCGTGACGGGCGCATAGCCACGGCGGTTGATGAACAGCAGCGATTGTTCACCCTTTTCAAGCCGCGCGCGCACCGCCGCCTGCAAGCTGGGCGAAATCCAACTCGCGGCGGGCAAATCCTCGCTGCGCATGTCGATCACCCGCATATCCGGCAGCACCGCCGGTCCATAACGCGAGGCAAGCTCCAGCCGTTCGTATTTGCCCGCATCCGCATTGGCCCAGCTTTCAAGTGATGGTGTCGCAGAGGCCAAGATCACCCGCGCGTCACAGAGACTCGCGCGCAGCACGGCCATGTCCCGCGCATTATAAAGCACGCCATCATCCTGCTTGTAGGACGTGTCATGTTCTTCATCGACCACAATCAGCCCAAGGTCGCGAAACGGCAGAAACAGCGCCGAGCGCGCGCCAATCACCACTTCGGCCCCGCCCTGCCCGACCATTTTCCAGATGCGGCGGCGCTCGGTCATGGTCACGCCCGAGTGCCATTCTGCCGGTTTCGCGCCAAAGCGCGCCTCAATCCGGGTCAGAAATTCCGCCGTCAATGCGATTTCCGGCAACAGCACCAGCGCCTGCCGCCCTTGGCGAAGGGTTTCAGCGATGGCTTCCAGGTAGACTTCGGTCTTGCCCGAACCGGTCACGCCGCGCAGCAACGTTGTGCCATAGCTGCGGCTTTGAATGCCGGTACGCAGGCTGGCGCTGGCGGCGGCTTGTTCGGGTGTCAACTCCTTTGCGCCATAGTCCGGGTCCATCTTGGGGAACGGCACATCGCGGGGGGTATCCTCTTCGGCGACCGCGCCCTGTTTCACCAGCCCTTTGACCACCGAAGAGGTGACGCCGGCCTGCTCGGACAGTTCCTTGAGGGTGAAGGAAAGGCCACCGAATTCTTGCAGCACCTCCAGCACACGGGTGCGCGCTTCGGTCATTCGGTCCGGCGTTCCGTCGCCCAGGCGATAGACTTTGCGCATGGAGGGCGGATCACTCAGCCCCGGCGCGCGGGTCGCCAACCGCAGCATGTTTGGCAGGGCGGTCAGGGTATATTGCGCAGATTTTTCGATGAATTCTTTCATCTCGCGCCGCATAGGGGCGACATCCAGCACGCGATTGGCCGCGCGCACTTTGGCCGGGTCCCAATCGCCCCGCCCGCCCCCCCAGACCACCCCCAACACTTTGCGTGGACCAAAAGGCACCTCGACAAAGGACCCTTGCCAGCAGCCACCAGCCGGTGCTTTGTAATCCAGCACACGGTCCAGCGGTTGGGTGGTCAGCACGCCAATCAGCGCGCCTTCATCAAAGAACTCGGGCTCGTCCACGGCCACCTCGGCAAAAGGGGTTTCAGCGTATCACTCTATGAGGTAAACGAGCGGTAAACCAAGGCCAACCCATCAAAGGATGCTGCCCATGAAATTCTTCGTTGATACCGCTGAAATCGACGCCATTGCCGAACTTAACGACCTTGGCATGGTGGATGGTGTCACAACCAACCCGTCGCTCATCAAGAAATCCGGTCGCGACATTATCGAAGTGACCAAGGAAATCTGCGCCCTCGTCGACGGGCCGGTCTCTGCCGAAGTTACCGCCACTGATGCCGACACCATGATCGCCGAAGGCCGCAAACTGGCCGAGATCGCTGAAAATATCGCTGTCAAAGTGCCGCTGACCTGGGACGGGCTGAAGGCCTGCAAAGTGCTGAGCGGCGAAGGCAAGATGGTGAATGTCACCCTGTGCTTCTCGGCTAACCAAGCTATTCTGGCGGCCAAAGCGGGCGCGACATTCATTTCTCCGTTCATCGGGCGTCTGGATGACATCAACCTGGATGGCATGGATCTGATTGCAGATATCCGCAACGTCTATGACAACTACGCCTTCGAAACCCAGATTCTGGCGGCCTCGATCCGCAGCGCCAACCACGTTCTGGAAAGCGCGCGGATCGGTGCGGATGTCATGACAGCCCCACCTGCTGTGATCAAAGCCATGGTCAACCACCCGCTCACTGACAAGGGGCTCGACGCCTTCCTGAAGGACATCGCGGCAGCAGAGATCAAGATCCTCTAAGCGATCTGCAAATTTTGGACAAAAAAAGGGGCGAAACCATTGGTTTCGCCCCTTTTCTGTCTGGTAATAGTAAATGTGGCTCTTAGACCATCAACTCGTCATCGATGTCTTCGTCGACGGATGCCTCGCCATCGTCATCCTCTGACTCATCCATACCCAGCGCCGCAATCAATGTCCCAGCGTCGTCAAACACGCCGTCCTCGACTGCCTCGTCATAGGCCGCCAGCAATTCGTCGGTATCGGCAAATCCTTCGTCGGGCGCTTCGATGCGGTGGGCTTCGTTCAGCTCGCCCTCATCGTTGATCTCATAGAAAATCACGGTCTGAAGCTGAGTGACGTCGCCGTAGGGATTGACCTCAAAGGCATCAACGAAATTCTCAAAGGTGCCTTCCTGCCCCTCGGGCAGCTCATCAGCACCGACATAAATTCCGTCTTCCAGCAGACCGGTTTCGCCAATTTCATAGCCAAAGCCGATCTTTTCAAACACTGGCTCGTCTTCATCCACTGGCTCTTCTGGATCATCGCTCACCGCCTTGATCGACCCTTCGGGTGTGGTGGTGGATGTGGCGCGAATGCCCAGCACATCAATGTCATCGAGGCTTTCAATGTCCAGCTCAACGGTCAGCGTGTCTCCCTCGGCCAGATAGGTTTCCTTGTCGGTGCCTTCGCGGCCCAGACCCGGACTGCTCAGCGTGACAGCGTCGTCCCACTGGACATCTTCGCCTTCAAGGCGCGCGCCATTCATATTGAGCGGGCCATTCAGAGACTCGCTGTCGCCCGAGAAATAATCGTCGCCAAAATAAATGGCGTTCACGTCCATCGCGCCTTCGTCCACCGTAATGTCGGCATAATAGCTGCCGGCTTCTTCATAGACGGTCACGGTGTAAGACAGGCCATCAAGTTCATAGGTAAATGTTTTGGAAGGTACAGGCATTCCAGTCTCCTTAGCTGCGCAAGAGGCCCCCGGTTGCCGCTCCGCGCAAGAATCAAAAAAGGCAATAATGAGGCCACTTTGGCCAATCGCCGCAGGATTGACACAAATTTGCCTAAATCCGAAGGAAACTCATCGTTTCCAATTTCGCTAAAGTTGACGCAGGGACAAGCAGATACACCACGCGGCGAGCGCAAATTCATGCTCAAAAGGAAAAAGGGGCAGATATCCCCGCAGCGCTCTGCTAAAGTCCAGACAAAACAAATTCGGCACGAGCATGACCAACACAGCACAGATTGAAGAACAGCTTCGCGACAAGCTCATTTCCACACCTGAAATGATCTTGGATGACACTGATTTGATGAAAGCGCTGATTGCCGCAAATGAACGCGCAATGGGTGGCAATATCGTCGATTTGCGCGGCATCGCGATGGAACGGCTTGAGGCACGGCTGGACCGGCTGGAAGACACGCACCGCAGCGTGATTGCCGCCGCTTATGAGAATCTGGCGGGCACCAATCAGGTCCACCGCGCGATCTTGCGTATGCTGGACCCGCTGGAATTTGAAACCTTCCTGCGGGATCTGGACGGCGAAGTGGCTGACATTTTGCGGGTGGATGCGGTGCGGTTGGTGCTCGAGACGGAACAGAGTGATGACGATCCTGCCATTGGCCGGTTGGGCAATGTGCTCGCGATTGCAGAACCGGGGTTTGTCGACAGCTATCTGTCGATGGGACGCAACACGCCGGTGCGGCAGGTCACGCTGCGCCAAATCGAAAACGGTGCGCCCAATGTCTATGGCAATAAGGCGGATTTCGTCCGTTCCGAAGCCTGCTTGAAACTTGATCTTGGCACCGGCCGCCTGCCGGGGCTTTTGGTGATGGGGGCCGAGGATCCGCACCATTTCACGCCGCAGCAGGGATCTGACCTGCTGGCGTTCTTTGCCGGTGTGTTTGAGCGCGCAATGCGCCGCTGGCTGTCTTGATTTCGCCAGCCGCCGCCGCCGCCCGCGACAGCTGGCTTGAGTCTGAAAAGGCCCTTAAGGGCAGTTCGGAGAACACGATCAGCGCCTATTTTGGCGATGTCAGCGAATTTCTAGCCTTCATCACCGAGCACAAGGGCGCACAGCAGGGGCTAGCCCCGCTTGCCAGAATCAGCATTTCGGATATGCGCGCCTGGATGGCGCGGATGCGCAGCAGTGACCTGGGGGCACGGTCGCTGGCGCGCAAGCTTTCGGCAGTCAAAAGCTTTTATCGCTGGCTGAGCGAACGCGAGGGGTTTGACCCGACCTCGGTGCTGTCCACCCGTTCCCCGAAATTTGAGAAAAAACTGCCCCGCCCCCTGTCACAGGATGCTGCGATATCCGTCCTGGCAACGGCAGAGTTTCAATCAACACAGGATTGGGTTGGCCTGCGCGACACGGCGGTGATCACGCTGCTTTATGGTTGTGGGCTGCGCATCTCAGAAGCCTTGGCGCTGAATGCTGATGATTTCCCCCTGCCCGAGGTGCTGCGCATTTTGGGCAAGGGCAAAAAAGAACGCATTGTGCCGGTGATCCCCGCGGCCCGCGCGGCGGTCGCAGATTACATGCGCGCCTGCCCCATCCCGCCCGAGGGCGATGAGCCGCTGTTTCGCGGTGTGCGTGGCGGGCGCCTCAACGCGCGTCACATTCAAGGCGTGATGCAGAACCTGCGGGCGCAGCTGGGGCTGCCAGCCTCGGCCACGCCGCATGCCCTGCGGCACAGTTTTGCGACCCATCTGCTCGAAGCGGGCGGGGACCTGCGCGCGATTCAGGAGCTTTTGGGCCACGCTTCGCTGTCAACGACCCAAACCTATACAGCGGTGGACACGCATCGGCTGATGGATGTCTATAACAAGACCCACCCCAAAGCCTAAGCTGAGGCTGCTTAATATATCATCAATTGCGGCGCATTTTTAATCATTTGCCCCAAATTGAGGCACCGAGCAGCACCTCCTGTCTGGCGGCACCCCGAGGGCGGCGTAATGTCTGCGCATGAACACGCCCCCGCCCATGTCGGCGAATCCAGACACATTGACCATTGTGATTGTCGAGCAGGACAAGCGCCGCGCGCTGGCCATTGTCGATAGCCTGAACGTCACCGGAGATTATGACATTCACGTTCTGGATGGCGAACGCGGCCTGGCGCGCTCGGTCGCGGACCTTGCCCCTGATGTTGTGCTGATCGATGTTGCCAACCCCTCGCGCGACACGATTGAACAACTGGCCTTGGCGTCTGGCCCGCTGGATCGCCCGGTGGCCCTTTTCGTGGATCGCAGCGATGCGCAGATGACCAGAACCGCGATTGAGGCGGGCGTCTCGGCCTATGTGGTGGACGGGTTGCAGAACGACCGCGTGAAACCGGTGATGGATGCGGCGATTGCGCGGTTTCAGATGTTCCAACGCATGCGCGTCGAGCTGGAAACCACCAAGCGCGCGCTTGAAGAACGCAAAGTGATTGACCGTGCCAAAGGACTGCTGATGAAGATGCGCGGCATCGACGAAGAGGCGGCCTATGCGCTCTTGCGTAAGACCGCGATGGATCAGGGCAAGCGCGTGCCGGATGTGGCGCGGGCGCTGGTGACTGCGGCGGACCTGCTGACATGAGTGGCACGGTTCTGAAGGCTGGTTTTATTCCACTGGTGGATGCAGCACCATTAATCGTGGCCAAGGAATTGGGGTTTGCCCAGGAAGAAGGTCTCGACCTTGAGCTGACCAGCGCCCCGAGCTGGTCCACCCTGCGTGACATGCTGGCCTTTGGCCAGATCGACGCCGCCCATATGCTTTCCCCCGTGCCTGTGGCCTCGGCCATCGGGCTGTTGCGGGGCTTGCCGCGACTCAATGCCCTGTCAGTCCTGTCGACAAATGGCACGGTGATCGGGGTCTCGCAGACCTTGGCCGCCGACATGGCGAAACACGGCTATCCGTTCGATTTCAACGATGCCGCCCGCGCCGGGGCGGCCCTGGCGCGGCAACCCCGCCCCATTCGCATTGGGGTGCCCTTTTTGCTGTCCATGCATGCCAGTCTGATTTCGGTCTGGCTCAAGGCCACGGGGCTGATCGAAGAGACGGATTTTCAAATTCTCGCCGTGCCCCCTTCGCTGATGGCCAATGCGATGAAAAACGGCGACCTCGATGCCTTTTGCGTCGGGGAACCATGGGGATCGCTGGCGGCTGAAAAGGCGGGCAGCGTCCTGATCCTGCCGGGGACCGCGATCTGGAGCTGCGCCCCGGAAAAAGTGCTGGCTGTGCGCGAGGATTGGGCCAACACCAATCCGGCCGTCACGGGCAAATTGATGCGCGCGGTCTGGCGCGCGGGCGAATGGTTGGCGCAGCCCGGCAATGTCACCATGGCGGCAGAAATCATGGCCACAAAGGGTGAACTGGGCGAAAGCGCCGATATGATCGACCGCGCACTGTTCGGGCGCATGCGCATTGATGAACAGGGCAGCATTCGCAACGCACCCGATTTCATGCGCTTCTCGGGCTATGACAATGGGTTTCCCTGGCAATCGCAGGCCGCCTGGATTGCGCGCAACCTTGCCCAGCGCTTTGGGCTGGATGTGGCAACCGCCATCAAAGCCGCCCATATGAGCTTCCGCAGCGATCTTTACCGGCAGAATCTGGCAGGGCTGAATGTCGACCTCCCGCTGGACTCCGCGAAAATTGAGGGGGCTTTTGCCGAGGATACGGCCGTGGCGGCCGTCCATGGGCAGATGATTCTCGCCAAAAACCACTTCTTTGATGGTCAAATATTCGACCCCGGCAAGATTTTTGCCTAATTGTTATGCAAACTCGCCGCGCTGCAGCAGAAACCTTCTGGAATTTCTCGCACTGCAGCATCGCGAGACGCATACTGAAATTGAAGCTTCGACAAAGATGTCGCGCTGACCAAATTTCTCCCGAAGATTCGGGAATTCCTGAGCAAAGCCGCTCGACACACCAGGCCACTCTCCTCCCTAGGCCTGGATTGTCGGCGGCTTTTTTTTCGCCAAATCGCCAACGCAAGGACTGAAAATGAAACGCATTGCATCTATTCTGCTGGCAAGCACCACCCTGGTGACACCAGCCCTCGCAGAGCTGGAACTGGAAAAAGACGAGCTGAAATTCGGCTTTATCAAGCTGACGGATATGGCCCCCCTCGCCGTTGCTTATGAGCAAGGCTATTTTGACGACGAAGGTCTGTTCGTCACCCTGGAAGCGCAGGCTAACTGGAAAGTGCTGCTGGATGGCGTGATCGACGGGCAACTGGATGGCGCGCATATGCTGGCAGGCCAACCCTTGGCTGCAACCATCGGCTATGGCACCGAAGCGCATATCATCACCCCATTCTCCATGGACCTGAACGGCAACGGCATCACCGTTTCCAACCAGATCTGGGAAGAGATGAAGCCGCACGTTCCGATGATGGACGATGGCCGCCCGCAGCATCCGATCTCTGCCGCCTCGCTGAAGCCGGTGGTCGAGCAGTATGCCTCCGAAGGCAAGCCGTTCAACATGGGCATGGTTTTCCCTGTCTCCACCCACAACTATGAAATCCGCTACTGGCTGGCCGCCGGTGGTCTGGAGCCAGGCTATTATTCGCCTGACAACATTTCAGGCCAGATCGGCGCAGATGTACTGCTGTCCGTGACCCCGCCCCCACAGATGCCAGCCACCATGGAAGCCGGCACGATCTATGGCTACAGCGTGGGTGAGCCTTGGAACCAACAGGCCGTGTTCAAGGGCATCGGTGTGCCGGTGATCACCGACTATGAGCTGTGGAAAAACAACCCTGAAAAAGTCTTCGGCATCACCGCAGAATTTGCCGAGGAATATCCCAACACCACGCTGGCCGTTGTCAAAGCGCTGATCCGCGCGGCGATGTGGCTGGACGAAAACGACAACGCCAACCGCGAAGAAGCGGTCAAGATCCTGTCGCAGCCTGAATATGTGGGCGCAGACTATGAGGTGATCGCCAACTCGATGACCGGCACCTTTGAATATGAAAAAGGTGACAAGCGCGACGTGCCTGATTTCAACGTGTTCTTCCGCTACAACGCGACCTACCCGTTCTATTCGGATGCGGTTTGGTATCTGACACAGATGCGCCGCTGGGGTCAGATCGCCGAAGCCAAGCCTGACAGCTGGTATGACGAAGTCGCCAAGTCGGTCTACAAGCCGGAAATCTACCTTGAGGCCGCGCGCCTGCTGGTGGACGAAGGTCTGGCGAACGAAGCGGACTTCCCATGGGGCAGCGATGGCTACAAAGCGCCCACCCCAGCCGAAGATATCATCGACGGCATCGCCTACGACGGCCGCACGCCAAACGCCTATCTTGAAAGCCTGCCGATCGGTCTGAAAGGCACCCAGACCGTCGTTTCCGGCGAAGTCAAAGGCTAACGCACGCCGCGGGGTGGCCGCCCTGGCCGCCCCGCCCGCTTACACAGGACCAGACCAATGACCGCAATCGATCCGCAAACCCTTTCCGAAGACCGCGAGGCGCGCCGCGCCCGGCTCTTTACCCGTATCAACAAGGCCGATGCCTGGTTCCAGGTGATTGGTGTGTCTTGGCTGACACCTATTCTGAAGGCCGCCGCCGGTGACAACCCACGCGCCCAGATGAAAGAAATCTGGCGGCTGCTCGGGGTGCCGCTTCTGGCCATCGCCGCCTTTCTACTGATGTGGGGCACGCTGGCCCCGAAAGTCCAAACCTCGCTCGGCGCGATTCCCGGCCCGGCGCAGGTCTGGACCGAAGCTGTGGTGCTGCACGAAGATGCGCAGGCCAAAGCTGAGAAAGAAGCCAAATTCAACGAACGTGTTGAAAAGCGTAACGCAAAGTTCATCGCCAATGGCGAGCCTGAAAAGGTCAAGAACATCGCATATACCGGCTCGCCCAGCTATTACGACCAGATCTGGACCTCGATCAAAACCGTGTTCTTCGGCTTTATTCTGGCCACAGTCGTGGCCGTGCCGATCGGTATTTTGGCGGGCCTCAGCCCAATTGCCAACTCGGCCGTTAACCCGATCATCCAGATCTTTAAACCCGTCTCGCCCCTCGCCTGGTTGCCGATTGTCACCATGGTGGTCTCTGCGACCTACACGGTGGATGACGGTCTGTTTTCCAAATCCTTCCTCACTTCTGCGATCACCGTGACGCTGTGTTCGCTCTGGCCAACGCTGATCAACACCGCATTGGGTGTGGCCAGCATCGACAAGGATCTGGTCAGCGTCTCCAAGGTTCTGAAAATGAACACCTGGACCAAGATCACCAAGCTGGTGCTGCCCTCGGCCCTGCCCCTGATCTTCACCGGTTTGCGCCTGTCTCTGGGTGTGGGCTGGATGGTGCTGATCGCCGCAGAAATGCTGGCGCAGAACCCGGGCCTTGGCAAATTCGTCTGGGATGAATTCCAGAACGGGTCTTCCAGCTCGCTCGCCAAGATCATGGTGGCTGTCTTCACCATCGGTATCATCGGCTTCATGCTGGACCGCGTGATGTACGCCATCCAGTCCCTCTTCACCTTCAGCTCGAACCGGTGATCGACATGGGTATCCTGAAATTTGATAATGTCAGCAAAGGTTTCGGTGAGGGCACAGCCCACACCGAGGTGCTGAAAGACATCTCGCTTGAGGTCAAAGAAGGTGAGTTTCTGGTTCTTCTGGGCTTTTCTGGCACCGGCAAGACCACCCTCATCAACCTGATGGCCGGGCTGGAAAAACCCACCAAAGGCAGCGTCACCTTCAAAGACCAGCCCATCACCGGCCCCGGTCCAGAGCGTGGCGTGATCTTTCAAAGCTACTCGCTCATGCCTTGGCTCACCGTGCATGGCAATGTCATGCTGGCGCTGGACTCTGTCTTTCCGAAAATGCCACGGGCTGAGAAAGAAGAAAAAGTCGCCCATTACATCAAAATGGTGGGCCTCAGCCATGCCACGACGCGCCGCCCCGCAGAACTTTCGGGCGGGATGCGTCAGCGTGTGAACGTGGCGCGCGCCTTGGCGATGAACCCAGAGGTTCTGTTGCTGGATGAGCCGCTGAGCGCGCTTGACGCGCTGACCCGCGCCAATCTGGCCGACGAGATTGAGGCAATCTGGCAAGCCGACAAAAAGACCTGCGTTCTGATTACCAATGATGTGGATGAGGCTGTTATTCTGGCGGATCGCATCATTGCGCTGAACCCGGATGGCACCTTGGGTGAAGAATTCACCGTCAGCCTGCCGCGCCCCCGCGACCGCATTGAAATGAATGACAACGACACATTCAAAGACCTGCGCGTGAAAATCACCAGCTATCTGATGGAAGTGGGCATCGAAAGCAAAGTCGAAGGCAGCCGCATCCTGCCGGATGTCACCCCGATTCACGGCGCGCCCAAGGCGGTGTCTGACGCGCAGAAAGGGATGATCGACAAGAACTTCCTCGATTTCTCGCAGCTGCACAAAGTCTACCCCACCCCCAAGGGTCCGTTGACCGTGGTCGAGGATTTCAATTTAAAGCTTGATCGCGGCGAATTCATTTCGCTGATCGGCCACTCGGGCTGCGGCAAATCCACCGTGCTGACCATGGCCGCCGGACTGAATGAAATCTCCAAAGGTGCCATCCGACTGGACGGGACCCACGTGATGGGCGCAGACCCAGAGCGCGCGGTGGTCTTTCAATCCCCCAACCTATTTCCCTGGCTGACCGCCAAGGAAAACGTCGCGATTGGTGTGAACAAAGTCTACCCGAAAGCCAGCCAGGGTGAACGCCAGGATGTGGTAGAATACTACCTTGAGCGCGTTGGCCTTGCCGATGCGATGGACCGCCCAGCCCATTCCATGTCCAACGGCATGAAACAGCGGGTTGGCATCGCGCGCGCCTTTGCGCTTTCGCCCAAACTGCTGCTGCTGGATGAACCCTTCGGCATGCTCGACAGCCTCACCCGCTGGGAGCTGCAAGAAGTGCTGATGGAAGTCTGGGACCGCACCAAGGTGACCGCGATCTGCGTCACCCACGATGTGGACGAGGCGATCCTGCTGGCCGATCGCGTGGTCATGATGACCAACGGCCCGCAGGCCACGATCGGCAAGATCGTCGATGTGGACCTGCCGCGCCCCCGCACCCGCAAAGCGCTGCTGGAACATCCGGACTACTACAAGTTCCGCCAGGAAGTCCTCGATTTCCTTGAAGAATACGAACACGGCGCAAAGCCGAAATCAAAATCCACCCCGAAAGAAGCCAAAGCTTCGATTGCTGCGGAGTGAAAGACATGAGTAAGAAACACCTCGTCATTATCGGCGCGGGCATGGCCTCGGGCCGCGCGCTGGAGCATCTGCTGGATGCCAACAAAGACGCCTATGACGTCACGCTGTTCAACGCCGAGCCGCGCGGTAACTACAACCGCATCATGCTGTCGCCGGTGCTGTCAGGCGAAAAGACCTATGAAGAGATCGTGACCCATGACGCGGACTGGTACGACGCCAATGGCGTGACCTGCCGCTTTGGCGAAAGCGTGGTCAGCATTGACCGCGAGAAAAAAATCGTCACCGGCGAAAACGGCGATGTGGCTTATGACAAGCTGCTGATTGCCTCTGGCTCTGCCCCCTTCATCATTCCTGTGCCCGGCAAGGATCTGGACGGCGTCATCGCCTACCGTGATCTGGAAGACACCAACACCATGATCACAGCCAGCGCAAAGCCGGGCGCCAAAGCTGTGGTAATCGGCGGTGGCCTGCTTGGTCTGGAGGCCGCCGCCGGCCTTAAAGCGCGCGGCATGGATGTGACCGTGCTGCACCTGATGGGCCACCTGATGGAACGCCAGCTGGACGAAGCGGCCGGGTATTTGCTGCGCCGCGCCTTGGAAGACAAGGGCATTGAAATCAAATGCCAGGCCTCGACCTCGGCCATTCTGGGCGAAGACAAGGTCGAAGCGGTGCTTCTGGACGACAAAACCGTTATCCCCGCAGATCTGGTAGTCATGGCGGTCGGCATTCGCCCCGAAACCCGCCTTGCGAACGATGCCGGTCTGAGTGTTGAACGCGGCATCACCGTGAACGATCAGATGGTGACATCTGACCCCGATATTCTGGCGGTTGGCGAATGTGTCGAGCATCGCGGCGCGCTGTTTGGGCTGGTCGCCCCGCTTTATGACCAAGCCAAGGTCGTCGCCAATACGCTGCTCGGCGAAGCCGCTGAATTTGCACCCAAAGAAGTGGCCACCAAGCTGAAGGTCACAGGCTGTGATCTCTTCAGCGCCGGTGATTTTGCCGAAGGGGAAGGCCGCGAAGACATCGTGTTCCGCGATCCGGCACGCGGCGTCTACAAGCGCCTCGTTCTGGAAGGCAACACGCTGGTGGGCGCGGTCATGTATGGCGACACGGCGGATGGCAATTGGTTCTTTGGCCTGATCAAAGACAAGACCGATATCTCTGAAATGCGCGAAACCCTGATCTTTGGTCCTGCCTATCAAGGGGGCGCCTCTGTGGACCCCATGGCGGCCGTTGCAGCCTTACCGCTTGATGCGGAGATCTGCGGTTGTAACGGTGTATGCAAAGGGCAGATCGTCGATGCCATTCAGGCCGGGGCAACCGACCTTGGCGCTGTGCGCGCCACCACCAAGGCCAGCGCGTCCTGCGGGACATGCACCGGCCTTGTGGAGCAGGTGCTGGCCAGCACCTTGGGTGATGATTTTGTCATGCCCGCTGCAGAAGCGGTCTGTGGTTGTACGGATCTGTCCCACGAAGATGTGCGCCGTTTGATCAAATCCAAAGAGCTGAAATCCCAGGCTGCGGTCTGGCAGGAACTGGGCTGGAACACGCCCAACGGCTGCCACGTCTGCCGCCCTGCGATCAACTATTACCTGCTCGCCGACTGGCCGCTGGAATATCAGGATGATCCGCAGAGCCGTTTCGTGAATGAACGCCGCCATGCCAACATCCAGAAGGATGGCACCTATTCGGTCGTGCCGCGCATGTTTGGCGGCATGACCACCCCGGATGAACTGCGCGCCATTGCGGATGCCGCTGACAAATACAATGTGCCCACGGTGCATGTCACCGGCGGTCAGCGCATCGACCTTTTGGGCGTCAGAGGCGAAGACCTCCCCGCCATCTGGCGCGATCTGAATGCCGCGGGCATG
This sequence comes from Cognatishimia sp. SS12, assembly GCF_028369055.1. Taxonomy (GTDB): domain Bacteria; phylum Pseudomonadota; class Alphaproteobacteria; order Rhodobacterales; family Rhodobacteraceae; genus Cognatishimia. The sequence continues at coordinate 300,666 of NZ_JAQNCZ010000004.1, forward strand.
GTGTCAGGCCACGCCTATTCCAAGGGGCTGCGCACAGTGAAAACCTGTGTCGGCAAGGACCATTGCCGCTTTGGCACGCAGGACAGCTCGGGCCTTGGTGTGAAGCTCGAAAAGCACCTTTGGGGGGCCTGGACGCCGCATAAGCTCAAGCTCGGCGTCTCTGGCTGCCCGCGCAACTGCGCCGAAGCCACCTGCAAAGACATCGGTGTGGTCTGCGTTGACTCAGGCTATGAAATTTCGGTCGCAGGCGCGGCTGGCATGGATGTGAAGCAGACCGAATTGCTGTGTAAAGTCACCACCGAAGAAGAGGCGATGGAGGTGATCTCTGCCTTCACGCAGCTGTATCGCGAAAACGGCAAATACCTCGACCGTATTTACAAATGGGTCGCCAAGGTTGGGCTGGATTGGTGCATCGCGCAGGTCGTGGATGATCTGGAAAACCGCAAAGCGCTGGCAGAGCGGTTCGAGATTTCGCAATCCGTCTATCGTGATGATCCTTGGGCCAAATTGGCCACGCCAGAAGAAGCGCCGAAATTTGCGCCCATGGCAAACCTAAACCTGGAGGCTGCAGAATGAGCTGGCTGGATATTGGCGCAATCGACGACATTCCCCTGCGCGGGGCCCGCGTTGTGAAAACCGCGCTGGGATGCGTTGCGGTGTTTCGCACGGACGACAATGAGGTTTTTGCCACCTCTGATCGCTGCCCGCACAAGGGCGGCCCGCTGAGCGAAGGCATCGTGCATGGCCGCAAAGTCACCTGCCCTCTGCACAACTGGGTGTTTTCGCTGGAAAGCGGCGAAGCACAGGGCGCGGACGAAGGGCAGATCGCGACTTTTGCTGCCAAAGTGGAACAGGGCCGCATTCTGCTGGATGGGGCCGCGCTGCAGGCAAGGACAGCCGCATGACCCTCAAGACGACCTGCGCCTATTGCGGCACGGGCTGCGGCGTGCTGGCCACGCCCGGCCCAGACGGCATCAAGATCGCGGGTGATACCGAGCATCCGGCCAACTTTGGCCGGCTCTGCTCCAAAGGCTCGGCCTTGGGGGAAACCCTGATCGCCGACGGCCGCCTGCTGACGCCTGAGATCAATGGCCGACCCGCCAGTTGGGATACCGCGCTTGATCTGGTGGCGCAGCGATTTGCCGACACCATTGCCGAACATGGGCCGGATTCGGTGGCCTTTTATGTCTCGGGTCAACTGTTGACCGAAGACTATTATGTGGCCAACAAGCTGATCAAAGGCTACATGGGCACCGCGAATATCGACACAAATTCAAGGCTTTGCATGGCCTCGACCGTGGCGGGACACAAACGTGCTTTTGGCACCGATACCGTCCCCGGCACCTATGAGGATCTGGAAGAGGCCGATTTGATCGTGCTGGTCGGCAGCAACCTCGCCTGGTGCCATCCGGTGATCTACCAACGCATCGTCGCGGCAAAGGCCGCGCGGCCCGAGATGAAAGTCGTTAATATCGACCCGCGTCGCACCGCGACCTGCGATCTCGCCGATCTGCATTTGCAAATTGCCCCCGGCGCGGATGTGGCGCTGTTCAATCACCTGCTGGCCGCCAGCGCTGATCATGGGCTGATTGATCAAGGCTATGTGGCCGCGCACGTCGACGGCTTTGACGCCGCGCTTGAAGCCGCGCGCGCCGACGACGTCAGCGTCACAGGCCTTTCGCCTGAAGACATCGCCGCCTTTGTGGCGCTTTGGGCGGGCAGCGAAAAAGCCGTGACGGTCTTTTCCCAAGGGGTGAACCAATCCACCAGCGGGGCGGACAAGGTCAACGCCATCCTCAACTGCCATTTGGCCACTGGGCGCATTGGTCGCCCCGGCATGGGGCCGTTTTCGGTGACGGGACAGCCCAATGCCATGGGGGGGCGCGAGGTTGGTGGGCTTGCCAATATGCTGGCCTGCCATCTGGATGTGGAAAACGCGGATCACCGCGCTGCTGTACAAGACTTCTGGCAGGCCCCGACCCTACCGACCGTGTCGGGCCTGAAGGCTGTGGATATGTTTGACGCGGTGGAGCGCGGCGAGATCAAAGCCATCTGGGTCATGTGCACCAACCCCGCGCAATCCATGCCTGAGGCCGACCGCGTGCGCCAAGCGCTGATCGATTGCCCCTTTGTGGTCGTCTCAGAGATGTTCCCGACCACAGAAACCGCCGCGACGGCCGACGTGCTGCTGCCCGCCACCGGATGGGGCGAAAAGACCGGCACCGTCACCAACAGCGACCGCACCATCAGCCGCCAGCGTGCTTTGATGCCGCCGATGGGCGATGCGCGCCATGACTGGCAGATCATCTGCGATGTCGCCACGCGCATGGGCTGGGGGGCGGCATTTGATTTTGATGGCCCCGCAGCAATCTTCCGTGAACACGCGCAGCTGTCAGGTGTCGCGGCGGCGCTTGGCAAGGATTTTGACATCTCAGGTCTCGCTGAGATCAGCGATGCGGCGTATGACGCCCTCGCCCCGGTGCGTTGGCCGGTCTCGGCCGGCAAAACCGGCGGGCGTTTCTTTGCCGATGGCGGCTTTTTCACCGAGAGCGGCAAGGCCAACATGCTGCCCCTACGCCACCGCGCCCCGGCGACGGCCTTGTCCGAGGCCTACCCGCTGCGGCTGAACACCGGGCGCATTCGCGACCAATGGCACACCCAGACCCGCACGGGCCTGTCGGCGCGGCTGAACCAGCATATGGGCGAGCCGTATCTAGAGGTGCACCCCGAAGATGCATTGCGCCTTGGCTTGAAACCGGCCCATCTGGCCGCGATCAGCAGCCCCAATGGCCGCGCGATCTTGCGGGTGCTTGTTTCATCCAAAGTACAGAAGGGCACCGTGTTTGCCCCATTGCATTGGACGGCTGATATCGCCCCCACGGGCCGCATCAACGCGCTGGTCAATGCCAATGTTGACCCAGTATCAGGCCAGCCAGAAAGCAAGGCCATGGCAGTGCATGTCGCCCCCTATGAGGCAACATGGTTCGGCTATGCCGTCTGCGCGCACCCGATCACGGCCCCCGATGCCACCTATTGGGCCAAGGCGCGCACGGCGCAAGGCTGGCAATATGAGATGGCCGGCGCGACGCTGCCTGCGGATTGGGCGGCCTATGCCGAGGCCCTCTTTGGGATAACGGATATCGAGGTGAGCCAAGTCACCGGACCGGATCCTGCCAGCAGCCGCATCGCCTTTCACAAGGATGGCAAAGTCATCGCCGCGCTCTTTACCGCCGCGACGCCGGTTGCGGTCTCCCGGTCCTTTGTCAGCGATGCCCTTGGAGGGGAGGCCCCGATTTTGGCCGGTCGCCCCGGCGCAGATCAGCCCGACCCGGGGCCGGTCGTTTGCGCCTGCTTCAACGTCGGCGTCAACACCATCTTGCGCGCAATCGAAGATGGGCATCTAATGAGCGTTGAAGCCATTGGCACCGCGCTGCAAGCGGGCACAAACTGCGGCTCTTGTCGCCCGGAATTGTCCGCCTTGCTCAAACAGACATCGGTGCGCACCGCTGCGGAGTAGATATGCAAAGCTTTCCCATGTTCATCAAAACCACGGGTCGCCGCGTTATCGTGGCCGGTGGCGGGGAGCAGGCGGCGCAGAAATGCCGCCTGTTGCTGAAAACCGATGCCGAAATCACCGTACTCTCACAAACGCTGGACGATGAACTGGCGGCGCTGGCCGCTGCGGGAAAGATTGCACATGACGCCACCCCGGTGGGGAGGCACTCTTTTGCCGGGGCGGCCATGGGGTTTATTGCCACCGGCAGCCCGGTCGCCGATGTCTGCCTGCACGATATCGCGAAATGTGCCGGACTGCTGGTGAACGTTGTGGATCGCCCTGCGCTTTGCGATATCACCACGCCGTCGATTGTGGACCGCGACCCGGTGGTCATTGCCATCGGGACCGAAGGCACGGCCCCGGTGCTGGCGCGGCGCATCAAATCGCAGCTTGAACAATCGCTCGACCCGCAGCTTGGGCCCTTTGCCGCAGCGGCCGGGCGGCTGCGCGACATGGTGGCGCGCCACGTGCCACGCGAGCAGCGCCGCCAATTCTGGCGTGAGGTGTTCACAGGCGATATCTGGCGTCGGTTTCGCGCCGGTGCCGAGCGCGAGGCGCTGCTTGCATTGAAAGCGCGCATTCGCAACGGTGCTGCCGGTGCCCCGTTTGGCACAATCACTGTGATCGACACGGATGTTGGGGCGGCGGATCTGCTGCCTGTGCGCGCGGTGGAGCGGCTGCAGGAAGCGGATGAGATTTTTTACGAATCCGAAGCGGATGCAGCGATTCTGGAATTGGCCCGCCGCGATGCAGAGCGCCATCTTTTGGCCGGTGCAAACGGCGCGCAGCCCTGGCCGTTGCGTATGTGTATTACATTTGTGAAACGTGCCGCGAGCAACGGGCGTGCAATTGTCTGGCTGCGTAAAAAGGCAGCAGAAGACGCGGCGCTTAGCCATGCGCTTGGGGAAAACAGCGGCGATATTGCTGTGGAAATCCTCACCGCCGCGGGCAGCAAAACCGCAATGAATCAAGCGATTTTTTCAAAAGTCACTTCTGACATTTAACATAATAAATTCAACATCATCATGCCCCGTGCGGCCCAGGCTTGTGCGCGTATTTTAAGCGACCGGCACGATGAATTGATCACAGTTTACCCCTTAGCACTTCCATTTCGAAAAACCTGCCACAGATTCATATAGTAAGAAGCGCATTTTTGGTGTAGAATAAACCTATCAAAAACCGACCAAAAAGCTTTTAGCTTCAACTACTTCCCAGTTCGACCTCGGTCGTTTTGGGTCAAAAATATCGGTCGGACTAACGTGGCAATAGTCGAGTCTAATCCGAACATTCGCGCAGTCTGCGGTTGCCACGTCGTGGGCCAGATAGTGTTCCAAAGACTGCGCCGTAGCAGAACCCGAAAAGGAGTCCGGGCCCTTTACTTAGGAGGTAACGATCACATGAAAGATATCGTCGAGCTTTTTGCCGAGCAATATTCAGGCGCACGCGAACACGAGATGTCCCTGCATGACTATCTGTCTGCTTGCCGGGATGATCCCAGCATGTACGCCAATGTTGCAGAACGCATGCTCAAAGCAATTGGTGACCAGGAGCTGGTAGACACCTCCAAAGACGCCCGACTAGGCCCTATCTTTCAAAACCGCACGATCAAGCGCTATGCGGCCTTCAAAGATTTCTACGGCATGGAAGATACGATCGAACGGATCGTGGGGTATTTCCGTTATGCCGCGCAAGGGCTCGAAGAGCGCAAACAAATTCTTTATCTGCTGGGTCCAGTCGGGGGCGGCAAATCATCGCTCGCCGAACGGCTGAAGCGTCTGATCGAAGACCAGCCCATCTATGTGCTCAAAGCGGGCGACAAGATCAGCCCGATCTTTGAAAGCCCGCTGGGTCTGTTTGATCCGGTGAAAATGGGCGATCTGCTGGCGGATGAATATGGCATCGCCCATCACCGCCTGCCCGGCCTTATGTCGCCCTGGGCGGTGCGGCGACTGGATGAATTCGGCGGCGACATTTCAAAATTCTCCGTGGTAAAAATTCACCCTTCGCGCCTGCGCCGCATTTGCGTGGCCAAGGTTGAGCCGGGCGATGAGAACAATCAGGATATCTCAACCCTTGTAGGCAAGGTCGACATCCGCATGCTGGAACATTTCAGCCAGGATAACCCGGATGCCTATAGCTTTTCCGGCGGGTTGAACCGCGCAAGCCAGGGGATCTTGGAATTTGTCGAGATGTTCAAAGCCCCCATCAAAATGCTGCACCCGCTCCTGACCGCCACTCAAGAAGGCAACTACATGGGCACGGAAAGCTTTGGGGCGATCCCCTTTAACGGCTTGATCCTCGCCCACTCTAACGAAAGCGAATGGCAGCAGTTCAAGAACAACAAAAACAACGAGGCCTTTATTGACCGCGTCAGCATCGTCAAAGTGCCCTATTGCTTGCGCGTCACCGAAGAGGCGAAAATCTACGAAAAACTGCTGCAAAATTCCGAGCTGAAAGATGCGCCATGTGCGCCAGAAACGCTGAAAATCCTCAGCCGTTTTTCCGTGTTGTCGCGCCTGAAGCCGCATGAGAATTCCAACCTTTATAGCAAGATGCGCGTCTATGATGGCGAAAGCCTGAAAGACACGGACCCCAAGGCCAAGACGGTTCAGGAATATCAGGATGCCGCGGGCGTGGATGAAGGCATGAACGGCGTGTCCACACGCTTTGCCTTTAAGGTGCTGTCCAATGTGTTCAACTATGACACGCAAGAGGTCGCCGCTGATCCGGTGCATCTGATGTACATCCTTGAACAGATGATCAAACGCGAGCAATTCCCAAAAGAGACCGAAGCGCAGTATCTGGAATTCATCAAGACCGATCTTGCCTCTCGCTATGAGGAATTCATCGGCAATGAAATTCAAAAGGCCTATCTGGAAAGCTACACGGAATACGGCCAGAACGTCTTTGACCGCTATATTTCATATGCCGACGCCTGGATCGAAGAACAGGATTACAAAGATCCAGATACTGGCCAGCTCTACAACCGCGAAATTCTGGACGCTGAGCTGAGCAAAATTGAAAAACCCTGCGGCATCGCCAACCCGAAAGACTTCCGCAACGAGGTGGTGAAATTCTCGCTCCGGCATCGTGCCAATACTGGGCAGAACCCAGCTTGGCACAGCTATGAAAAACTGCGGGACGTGATCGAAAAGCACATGTTCAGCCAGGTCGAAGAGCTGCTGCCAGTCATCAGCTTTGGCAGCAAGAAGGACAGCGAGACCGAAAGCAAGCACATGGAGTTCGTGCGGCGCATGAATGAACATGGCTATACGGATCGACAGGTCCGGCGGCTGGTTGAATGGTACATGCGCGTCAATAAGGCGGGGTAAGCGCCAGATGCATCACTTCATTGACAGACGCCCCAATCCGAAAGGCAAAAGCCTTGGAAACCGCCAGCGGTTTCTAAGGCGTGCCAAGGAGAACATCAAAAAGATGGTCGATCGGTCGGTGCGTCAGAAATCAGTGACCGACGCGGACCCTTCGGGCGGCGAAGAAGTGACGATCCCGGCCAAGGGCATCAAGGAACCGTTTTTTGCCTCCTCCCCCAAAGGGGGCTTTCGCCGCCATGTGCTGCCCGGCAACAAGGATTTTGTGGTGGGCGACGCGATCCCCCGACCCAAAGGCGGCGCGGGCGAAGGGGGGCGCAAGGCCTCTGAGGATGGCGAAGGCGAAGATGGGTTTTCCTTTACCCTCACCCGCGATGAATATCTCGAAATCCTCTTCGAAGGGCTTGAGCTGCCCGATCTGGTGAAGAAAAACACCTTTGAGATGGAAACATCCGGCACGCGGCGTGCCGGGCTGACCACGGCGGGCACGCCCAATAATCTTAATCTTGTCCGCACCATGCGCAATTCTCTGGGTCGCCGCATCGCGCTGCGTCGCCCCTCGCAGGCCAGCTTTCAGGCCGTTGTCGATGAATTGGCCAAACTCGAAGACATCGACGCACCGGATGAGGAGCTGCAAGCGCGGATTGCGGCCTTGCAGGAAAAACTGGCGCTGCTGGAACGGCGGCGCAAGCTGGTGGGCTATATCGATCCGATTGATCTGCGTTTCGACACCCATGTGCCCGAGAAAATCCGCAACTCCAAAGCGGTGGTGTTCTGCCTGATGGATGTCTCAGGGTCCATGCAGGAACGCGAAAAGGACTTGGCCAAGCGGTTCTTTATGCTTCTGCATTTGTTTCTTGAACGTGCCTATGAACATACCGAGGTGGTCTTTATCCGGCACACCCATCATGCCCAAGAGGTGGACGAGGAAACGTTCTTTTACGCCCGCGAAACCGGGGGCACCATTGTCAGCACCGCATTGAAAAAGATGCAGGAGATCATCGAAGAGCGCTATCCGGTAGACGAGTGGAACATCTATGGCGCGCAGGCCAGCGATGGCGAAAATTTCGGCAACGACAGCGAAAAATGCCGCCAGATCCTGTCTGAGGTGCTGCTGCCGAGCTGCCAATATTACGCTTATGTCGAAATCGTCGAAGAGAGCGACGAAAAACTGCTGGCCGACGCCGAAGAAGGGGCCGATCTCTGGCAGAACCTGCGACAGGTCGAAGCCAAATTCCCCCAATTTGAAATCCGCCGCGTGGCCGAGCCGGGCCACATCTACCCCATATTCCGCGAGCTTTTTGCCGCGGGTAAATCGGAGGGCCGCTGATGCCAGATCTGCTGTTTGACGGACCGGAATGGACATTCGAGCTGCTGAGCAAAGCCCATGACGCCATTGAAGAGATCGCGCTGAACGAGCTGGGCCTGGATATCTACCCCAATCAAATCGAAATCATCAGCGCCGAACAAATGCTGGACGCCTATTCCTGCGTCGGCATGCCGCTGATGTATCAGCATTGGTCCTTTGGCAAACGTTTTGCCCGTGATGAGGCGCTTTATCGCACGGGCCGTCAGGGGCTGGCCTATGAGATCGTCATCAATTCCAACCCCTGCATCAGCTACAACATGGAAGAAAACACCATGGCGATGCAGACGCTGGTGATGGCGCATGCGGCCTTTGGGCATAATCACTTTTTCAAGAACAACTATCTGTTCCAGAACTGGACCGACGCCTCTGCCATTCACGACTACCTCGCCTTTGCCAAGAATTTCATTGCCGGCTGCGAGGAACGCTATGGCATTGATGCGGTCGAGGAAATTCTGGATGCGGCCCATGCGCTGCAGACGCAGGGCGTGTTCCGCTATGGTCGCCCGCCGCGCCCTACCGCTGAGGAACTGCAAGCCATTCAGCAGCAGCGTCAGGGGTTCGAAGACCAGAAATCCGTGCTCGATCTGTGGACAGAAAACGCCATGCGCGCGGAAACCAACCTGAATGAGCTGAAAGACTCAGCCCTTAGCGACCGTCAGGCCGCGATGAACCTGCCACAGGAGAATATCCTCTATTTCCTGGAAAAGCACAGCCCGGTGCTGGAGGCATGGCAGCGCGAAATTCTGCGGATTGTGCGCTATCTGGCGCAGTATATGTACCCGCAGAAACAGACCAAGGTGATGAACGAAGGCTGCGCCACCTATACCCATTATCTGATCATCAACCGTTTGCTAGAAAAGGGGCTGATCACCGACGGCGCCTTTATGGAGATGATGCACAGCCATACCAATGTGGTGTTGCAGCCGGAATTTGATGATCCGCGCTATGGCGGGCTGAACCCCTATGCGCTTGGCTTTGCGATGATGCAGGACATTCGGCGCATCTGCGAGGCCCCGACCGAGGAAGACCGCGAATGGTTTCCGTCCTTTGCCGGAAATCCGGATTGGATGGCGGTGCTGCGCGACGCCTGGGCCAATTACCGCGACGAAAGTTTCATCCTGCAATTCCTGTCACCGCATCTGATCCGCAAGTTCAAGCTGTTCATGCTGGCCGATGACGCCAAACAGGCCAATCTGATCGTCAGCCATATCCACAACCGGCAGGGCTATCGCGATATCCGCGCCGCGCTCGCGCAGTCCTATGACCTTGCCTATCAGGAACCTGACATACAGGTCCAAGACGCCGATCTGCGCGGCGATCGGGTGCTGAAACTGACCCATGCGGTGCGCGACGGCATCGTGCTGGACCCCAAGAACCGCGATGAGGTGCTCAAACACGTGCGCCGCCTTTGGGGTTATGATGTCAGTATGACGGCGAGTGACCACAAGACCGGTACGCGCATGTCACATGTGTCGACGGCCGCCTGATGGGGGCTAGAACGGGATATCAGTTGAAGCAGTTACGAATTTGGCCACGACCTTTTTTTCACCGGCCTTGTCAAATTCAACAACAAGCTTGTCGCCTTCGATCTCCATGATCTCGCCATAGCCGAATTTCTGGTGGAACACCCGGTCGCCAACGGCAAAGCTGCTGACCGCCTCAAGGTCAATCACCGTGTTGCGGCTTTCTTTTGGTTGGCTCAGACCGCGCTGTCCGGCGCGGTCCTGCATGCGTTTCCAGCCCGGCGAATTATAGGTGTTGGCGCTGTCCATCTTGGCCTGCAGGTTGGATCCGAAATCCCCCGCCGCACCGCCATAGCCGCCCCCATATAGGCCGGGGGCCGTCAGCACATCGACATGCGCCTCGGGCAGCTCGTCAATAAAGCGGCTGGGCAGCTGGCTTTGCCATTGACCAAAGACTTGCCGATTGCCGACAAAGCTGATGGTGCACACCTCTTCGGCGCGGGTGATGCCGACGTAGGCTAGGCGGCGTTCTTCTTCCAGCCCTTTAAGGCCGCTTTCATCCATCGAACGTTGCGAGGGAAACAGCCCATCTTCCCAGCCGGGCAGAAAGACCACCGGAAATTCCAACCCTTTGGCGGCATGCAGCGTCATGATCGAGACCTTTGGCTCGTCCTTTTCGGTCTCATTGTCCATGACAAGGCTGACATGTTCGAGGAACCCTTGCAGGTTGTCAAAATTATCCAGCTGACCCACCAACTCCTTGAGGTTTTCCAGCCGCCCGGGTGCCTCTGGCGTTTTGTCGTTCTGCCACATGGCCGTGTAGCCGGATTCATCCAGAATGATTTCGGCCAGCTCTGTGTGGGGGATATTGTCGCCATGCGGCACGGTCTGCATCGCTGAGAGCGTCAGCTCTTCATCAATGACCTCAGTGTCATCGCCGGGCACTTCGATCACGCGCTGCACAGCCATGCCGCGCCAGCGGTCCAGCCCGTCAATCAGCAGCGCCAGCTCTTTGGCCCCTTTGCCGCCGATGCCTTTTTGCGCCAGCAGGATACGCGCGCCTTCGATCAGCGAGACGCCATTGTTGCGCGCGCAGGTCTGGATCTTCTGCTGCGCCACATTGCCAAGGCCCCGTTTGGGCGTGTTCACGATCCGCTCAAACGCAAGGTCATCTTCGGGTGTCACCACGCAGCGGAAATAGGCCATGGCATCGCGGATCTCCATCCGCTCGTAAAACCGCGGCCCGCCAATCACGCGATACGGCAGGCCAATGGTCAAAAACCGATCTTCAAACGCGCGCATCTGGTGGCTGGCGCGTACGAGGATCGCCATATCCTCAAGGCTGCGCGGCCCCTGCCCGCGGGTGCCACGCTGCATGGCCTCCAACTCTTCGCCAATCCAGCGCGCTTCCTCTTCGCCGTCCCAATGCCCAATAAGGCGCAGTTTCTCGCCCTCGGTCGCCTCAGTCCAAAGCGTTTTGCCAAGACGGTTTTCATTGCCCGCGATCACCGCCGAAGCCGCCGCCAGAATATGCGGGGTGGAGCGGTAATTCTGCTCCAGCCGCACCACATGCGCGCCGGGGAAATCTGTTTCAAACCGCAGAATGTTGCCAACTTCGGCGCCGCGCCAGCCATAGATCGACTGATCATCATCACCGACGCAGCAAATATTCTTGTGCTCCTGCGCCAAAAGCCGCAGCCACAGGTACTGCGCGACGTTGGTATCCTGATATTCGTCGACCAGAATGTACTTAAACCAGCGCTGATATTGCTGCAGCACATCTTCGTGCTTTTGGAAGATCACCACCATGTGCAGCAGCAGATCGCCAAAATCGACGGCATTTAATTCGCGCAGGCGGGTTTGGTATTGCTGATACAATTCCCCGCCCTTGTGGTTAAACGCCCCGGCGTCGGCTGAGGGCAGCCGGTCCGGCGTCAGCGCGCGGTTTTTCCAGCCGTCAATCAGCCCGGCAAGCTGGCGCGCGGGCCAGCGTTTTTCGTCGATGCCCGCCGCCTGGATCAATTGCTTGAGCAGCCGCACCTGATCATCGGTGTCCAAAATGGTGAAGTTGCTTTTCAGCCCCACCAATTCCGCATGACGGCGCAGCAGTTTGACGCAGATCGAGTGAAACGTGCCCATCCAGGGCAAGCCCTCGATCTGCTGCCCCATCATGCGGCCGACGCGGTTTTTCATTTCGCGCGCGGCTTTGTTGGTAAATGTCACCGCCAGAATTTCATTGGTATGGGCGCGCCCTGTGTTGAGCAGGTGCACAATCCGTGTGGTCAGCGCCTTGGTTTTTCCCGTCCCGGCCCCAGCCAACATCAGGACTGGACCGTCGAGTTTTTCGACGGCCTCGCGCTGTGCGGGGTTTAGTTCATCCAGATAAGGCGATGGGCGCGCGGCCATGGCGCGCTGGCTCAGCGGCACATTCGCAAGATCATCAAATTCATCATAACTGCTCATGGCGGGACAATAGCTTGCGCGCGTGCGGTTGAAAAGCGGCGTTCTCTAAATGTTCCAGCGGGGCAGCCGAAAATTGCAAAGAGCTGCAATAACGTTTTGTGCGGGGCGTTATCGCGGGGCGCATACTGGCACCTTGCAGTCGCCCGCGGGGGCGAGAGAGCGATTCTGTGGTGGATCAAGATAAAAAATCCTGCGGCACGTCCTGCGCGGAACCGGCGAATTTCCAGCAAAGCAGAAATCCATCCACCAGACCGACCGAAATTTACGCATCAAGGTAAACATACTTGACCTTTAAAGTGCCGTTAGCGCTAAAATTTACGAAAAAAACGGATTTTTTCTGCACCTGCACAATTTTTTTAATGAAAAAGGGTACGAAATAATACACAACACCGCGAAAGCAGGTTTCTCATTTTTTGCGATGGTACACCGAATCCAAGGTGAACGCCGAATGCATGAGGGCTTGTGTCAAGGACAGTGACCAAAGGAAGGCCCCAGATCTGATGACAGATTTCCGTAAAATTCTGATAGCGAACCGTGGCGAAATCGCCATTCGCGTGATGCGCGCAGCCAATGAAATGGGGAAGCAGACCGTTGCTGTCTATGCCGAAGAAGACAAGCTGAGCCTGCACCGCTTTAAGGCTGACGAAGCCTACCGCATTGGCGAGGGCATGGGCCCCGTGGCCGCCTATCTCAGCATTGACGAAATCATCCGAGTGGCGCGCGAATCCGGCGCGGACGCGATCCACCCCGGCTATGGGCTGCTGTCCGAGAACCCTGAATTTGTCGACGCTTGCGCGGCCAATGGCATCACCTTTATTGGCCCCAAAGCCGAAACCATGCGCGCCCTTGGCGACAAAGCTTCGGCGCGCCGCGTCGCGGTTGAAGCCGGTGTACCCGTCATCCCTGCCACCGAGGTGCTCGGCGATGACATGGCGGCCATCAAGAAAGAAGCGGGTGAGGTTGGATATCCGCTGATGCTCAAGGCCTCCTGGGGCGGCGGCGGACGCGGCATGCGCCCGATCTTTGGCGAGGACGAGCTGGAAGAAAAAGTTCTGGAAGGTCGCCGCGAGGCCGAAGCCGCCTTTGGTAATGGCGAGGGTTATCTGGAAAAGATGATCACCAAGGCGCGCCACGTCGAGGTTCAAATTCTGGGCGACAAACACGGCGGCATGTACCACCTTTATGAACGCGATTGTTCGGTGCAGCGCCGCAACCAAAAAGTGGTGGAACGTGCGCCAGCCCCCTACCTGACCGAAGAACAGCGCGCAGAGATCTGCGAGCTGGGCTATAAGATCTGTAAGCACGTTAACTATGAATGCGCCGGTACCGTTGAATTCTTGATGGATATGAACACCGGCAAGTTCTACTTCATCGAAGTGAACCCGCGTGTGCAGGTGGAACATACCGTCACCGAAGAAGTCACCGGTATCGACATCGTGCAGGCCCAGATCCTGATCGCGGAAGGCAAAACCATTGCCGACGCCACCGGCAAAGCCGCGCAGGAAGATATCCGCCTGAACGGCCATGCGCTGCAAACCCGCGTGACCACCGAAGATCCGACCAACAACTTCATCCCGGATTACGGCCGCATCACGGCCTATCGCTCGGCCACCGGCATGGGCATTCGTCTGGATGGCGGCACCGCCTATTCTGGCGGCGTGATCACCCGCTATTACGACTCTCTGCTGACCAAGGTCACGGCTTGGGCGCAGACCCCGGAAAAAGCCATCGCCCGCATGGACCGCGCCCTGCGCGAATTCCGTATTCGCGGCGTGTCCACCAACATCGCCTTTGTCGAAAACCTGCTGAAGCACCCGACCTTCCTGGATTATTCTTACACCACGAAGTTCATCGACGAGACGCCAGAGCTGTTTGACTTCAAAAAACGTCGTGACCGCGGCACCAAGGTTCTGACCTATATCGCTGACATTTCGGTCAACGGTCATCCAGAGACCGAAGGCCGCCCGGCCCCGGCCGAAGGTCTGAAACTGCCTGTGCCCCCCGCCAAGAAAGCCGAGCCAGCCTATGGCACGCGCAATCTGCTGGAGCAGAAGGGCCCCAAGGCCGTGGCCGACTGGATGAAGCAGCAAAAACAACTGCTGCTCACGGACACCACCATGCGCGACGGGCACCAATCTCTGCTGGCCACGCGCATGCGCTCGATCGATATGCTCAAGGTGGCGCCGGCTTATGCCGCCAACCTGCCACAGCTGTTCTCGGTCGAATGCTGGGGGGGCGCGACATTCGATGTGGCCTATCGCTTCTTGCAGGAATGCCCTTGGCAACGCCTGCGCGATCTGCGCGAACGTATGCCAAACGTGATGACGCAGATGCTGTTGCGCGCCTCAAACGGGGTTGGGTACACCAACTACCCGGACAATGTGGTGCAAAGCTTTGTGGCGCAGGCCGCGAAATCCGGCATTGATGTCTTCCGCGTGTTTGACAGCCTGAACTGGGTTGAAAACATGCGCGTTGCAATGGACGCCGTGATCGAAGCGGATAAGGTCTGCGAAGGCACAATCTGTTATACCGGCGATCTGCTGGACCCAAGCCGCAGCAAATACGACGTGAAATATTACGTCGGCATGGCCAAAGAGCTGGAAGCAGCAGGGGCGCATGTGCTGGGCCTGAAGGATATGTCCGGCCTGCTGAAACCAGCCTCGGCGCGCATTCTGATCCGTGCCCTCAAGGAAGAAACCGGCCTGCCGATCCACTTCCATACCCATGACACATCAGGCATTGCGGGCGCGACCATTCTGGCGGCGGCAGATGCGGGCGTGGATGCGGTGGATGCCGCAATGGACGCCTTCTCTGGCGGCACTTCGCAGCCTTGCCTTGGCTCGATCGTCGAAGCCCTGCGCAACACAGATCGCGACACCGGGCTGGATATCAAAGCCATCCGCGAGATCAGCGAATATTGGGAAGGCGTGCGCGCGCAATATACCGCGTTTGAAAGCGGCCTCGCAGCCCCGGCCTCTGAGGTTTACCTGCACGAGATGCCCGGTGGTCAGTTCACCAACCTGAAGGCGCAGGCGCGTTCACTGGGGCTCGAAGAGCGCTGGCATGAGGTCGCCCAGACCTATGCCGACGTGAACCAGATGTTCGGCGATATCGTGAAAGTGACGCCAAGCTCCAAGGTTGTGGGCGACATGGCGCTGATGATGGTCAGCCAGGGCCTCAGCCGCGATGATGTGGAAAACCCCAAGAAGGAAGTGGCCTTCCCCGACTCTGTCGTCGACATGATGCGCGGCAATCTGGGCCAACCGCCCGGCGGTTTCCCAAAAGGCATCGTCGACAAGGTTCTGAAAGGCGAAGCGCCGAATACCGAGCGCCCGGGTAAACACCTGCCGCCCGTGGATCTGGAGGCAACACGAGCCGAATTGTCCGCGGAACTCAACGGGTTTGAGGTCGATGACGAGGACCTCAATGGCTATCTGATGTATCCCAAGGTGTTCCTGGACTATATGGGACGTCACCGCCAGTATGGCCCCGTGCGCACTCTGCCGACCCGCACCTTCTTTTACGGCATGGAGCCGGGCGAAGAGATCACCGCTGAGATCGACCCTGGTAAGACGCTGGAAATTCGCCTGCAGGCGATTGGCGAGACCAATGAAGATGGCGAAGTCAAAGTGTTCTTTGAGCTGAACGGTCAGCCGCGTGTGATCCGCGTGCCCAACCGTCTGGTCAAGGCCTCCACCGCGCAGCGGCCCAAGGCCGAGGTCGGCAATGCCAACCATGTCGGCGCGCCGATGCCCGGTGTTGTGGCCAGCGTGGGTGTCAGCGTCGGTCAGGCGGTCAAGGAAGGCGATCTGCTGCTCACCATCGAAGCGATGAAGATGGAGACCGGCATTCACGCTGAGCGCGACGCAACCGTCAAGGCGGTGCATATCACGCCCGGCGGCCAGATTGACGCAAAAGACCTGCTGGTCGAGCTGGAATAAACGCCACGCCCTGCCACTCACACAAACCGCAGCCCGACCCGGCTGCGGTTTTTTTACCTCTGTGCGTCATGCGCGTGCGCGCGCCAATATCAGCTTTTGCGCTTGCGGCGGAACTGTGCTCAGATGGGCAAAAGACCAATCAAAAAGGCCAAACCGTGAAATCAACATTCGCATTGCTGATCGCTCTGACAACCGTAGCCGCCTGCCAGACCACCGGAACACTCAGCAGTGGCGGGTTTATCCGCGAATTGCCTGAGGGCGTGTTGGAGATTGCCGACCCCAGCCAGGATCTGACGGCCGTGACATTGCGTGAAGAAGATGGCTGTTATTGGTACCGGCACGTAGGCCCAGTGGAAACCACGCTATTGCCGTTGCGCAACAAAGAGGGCCGCCCGATTTGCACGCGCGCGCAGACCTGACCGCGCGCGCTGATCCCGGCTATTCCGGGGCGTAAAGAAAGGCGGTCGAGCCTTCGGCCACGTTATCATACAGGCCATTGATATGTGCCATGACCATGCGCACGCACCCTGAGCTGGCCCGCCCGCCGATGGAGCGTGGCGAGGGCGTGCCATGGATGCGCAGATAGGTGTCGCGATTGCCGACATAAAGGTACAGCGCGCGCGATCCGAGCGGATTGCTCGGGCCGCCATCCATGCCATTGGCGTGTTTTTCGTAGGTCTGCGGCTCGCGTTTGATCATTGCATCCGTCGGGCGCCAGGTAGGCCACTTGCGTTTGCGTGCAATCGTGTAGGTGCCCGGCTCATAGAGTTTGCCCTTGGCAATCGCCACGCCATAGCGCATTGCGCTGCCGTCCTCGGCGATGTGGTAAAGATAACGCGCCACCGCATCGACGTGGATATCGCCCGGCACAAGCCCGTCGTTGGCCTCAACCCGCTGTGGCAGGAAACGGGGGTGCAACCCCCATGGGTTTGAGGTCGCGGGGTCATAGTTTGCAGGCGTCACCCGCGCATCCCAGCTTGACCACATGCGGGGGTTGGACGTCGGGGCACGCACCGGCGCAACCTCAGGCGCGGTGGCAACCTCGGGTGTTTCCACGGCGGTGGCCGGCGCGGCCGTTTCGTCGGATTGGGCCCAGACCGCACCCGCAATTGGCGCAGAAAACAAAGCCGTTGTCGTCGAAATAAAATGTCGTCTTGTCAGCATCTCGGGCCTCCTTGCGCCCTTTCGTTCGCCCCAGCATAGGTCTTTCGCGCTTGCAGAGAAAGCGCAGTTCACCGAACTGTTATGACTGGGGCGATTTAGCACCAACTGACGCGCCGGGCGATGTCAACGTCGATGGCGAAAGCTGCTGTCAGCCTGCCCCATCAAACAACGCGGGATCACCGGGAAGCGTTCCGTCAGGAAATAAGCATAAGTTCCCGCCGGATACTCCGCTGTTGTCACAAAGGCTCCGTTGCATTCATCCAAATTGCCTGCACCTTTGACATAGGTATAATCCTGCACAAAGGCCCCGTCATAGCGCCCCGATGGCGCGTTGCCACCCGGGCGGCTGCCGGATTTCAGCCGGTAGGAGCTGGTCATTTTCCGCACTTCGCCATTCAGCTCAGCCGTCACCGCGTAAATCGGAAACCCATCCGCCGCATAGCCGATCAGCGGAGAGGCTTTGCCCGACTGCCAGCCGAGCGCCTGCATCAGCCCCACGGGCAAGCCGTGGTAATGATAGGCCCCAGTGGGTTGCACATGGCCGTAGTTACCGTCCAGTCCCAGGCTGACAGCGCCGCCCAGCGCCTCGTATTGCCAGCCACTGCGCGGGTTTCCGCGCCAGAATTCCGCAGCACCGGGATCAAAGGGCACGCCGTTCACCGCAACCCCAAACAATCCGCCGCGCCGCAGATCAGCCCTGCCGCGCCTCTGCGGCGCAGCGCTCATCTGAAAGCGATAAGATTGCGCGCGGATCGGGTTCGGGTTGCCAGCATTGGGAAACCGCCCAACCGTATGATCCGGGATGCCATTTGCGGTGACAACACGGGTGGTTCCCACGACTTTGATGGTAACGGCATTGCCACGCTTGCGCACGGTGGCATTGACCAGCCGCAGCGCCTCCGCCTCTGTTGCCACATGCTGGCGCAGGCGCGGTCCCTCTGGCGGGCGACCCTGCGCATCCACCGGCAGCATCAGCCCCGCGGCAATCGACAAGGCCAGCGCGCCCATCAAAATGTTCTGTTTTCTGCTCACTGTCTCTCTCCTCGTTTTTTTCATGACTTTAAGGCTATGGCATCACCAAAAGCGGCCCCTGCCCGTCCGCTCCGAAATCCAGAACAGCGGTGAATATGCCCGGCGGCGGCGCTGTGAACGTCACGCTGACAGGCAAGGTCATCTGCCCGGCGCCCGGCAATGAGACCGGCAGCGCAAGCGTGACCTCTGCCCCCGCCACATGCAGGTCAATCAGCGTCAGCGGGGTGTCGCCGCGGTTGGTGAGAGTCACGGAAAACCTCAGCGTCCTCGCGCTTTGGGCAACCGCCCCGGCATCTGCGATCACCTGCGCTGCGCCATGCCCATCATGCGCCCGCGCCGGGCCGCCAAAAAGCGGCAAAAGGCACAACAGCAGCGCAGCCACCGCATGTGATCTGTTTTCCAATGACCTCATGAAAGCGATACGGCGCGCAGGCGCATTTCCGTCGCGCGGCAAATGACTTTTTTTCCGACGACAGTGATTTTCCTCTTGCGGGCGCGGGGCAGAGTTTATATTTCACGCCTCACTCAACGGTGCGGGCGTAGCTCAGGGGTAGAGCATAACCTTGCCAAGGTTAGGGTCGGGCGTTCGAATCGCCTCGCCCGCTCCAGAGAGTGACAGAACTGACGGTATGCGGGCGTAGCTCAGGGGTAGAGCATAACCTTGCCAAGGTTAGGGTCGGGCGTTCGAATCGCCTCGCCCGCTCCATCAGTTCAGACGACATTTTGAGAGCGCGGGCGTAGCTCAGGGGTAGAGCATAACCTTGCCAAGGTTAGGGTCGGGCGTTCGAATCGCCTCGCCCGCTCCAAAATGTGTCCGGTTTCCAAGCACCTCTCCAATACTTCGGTCGCCCGTGATCGATTATTCGTGCGGAGGATTTCGCGCGTCCTGTACCTCTTGCACCCGTTTGGGCCAAGTGGAACGGATGTATCCCAGTGTATCCCAGATATCTTCATCGCTTAGGACATCCTGAAATCCCGGCATGCCGCTTTTAAAGTCCGCGATCCCCCGAGATTCTAGCAACAATTTACCACCCAGCTTCGTATAGTCGAACAGAAGCTGGTTGTCGTGATGCCAAGTATGTCCGGTTTCATCATGCGGCGGCGCTGGCGCAACGCCATTTTCATCGCGGGTCTGCCAGTTTTTCTGACCTTCTAGGTTGGCACCATGGCAGGCAGCGCAGTTTTCATCATAGAGCGCTTTGCCTTTGGCGATCTCCCGCCCCATCAATTCATGCCCTGCCAATGCAGGCGCGACCAGGGCCTCAGAATAAAGACCGATACTGCCGGCAATCAGCCCGAGTATTGAAAGGGTTACATAGGTTCTGCGTTTCATGAGTCCTCCCGCGCTTCGGGTTTTCTAGAGCTTCCAGCAGGCGGAAGGTCAACAGGAATTAGAAAGCCAGATGATGCAATATCCCCTCCTTTGGCGTTTAGCGCCATCAGACGTTCTGCTGAACAACCACACCCCAAGAAATTTGAGGTTCCGCTGCTTCCCCTCTGCCCCCCACCCGCCTATAACGGCGCGGCACAAGCACAAAGGATGGGCCCATGCGCACAGGCAGCGTCAGCCGCAAGACTGCGGAAACCGAGATCACCGTTGAGATCAACCTCGACGGCACAGGCACCTATGACAACCAGACCGGCGTTGGGTTCTTTGACCACATGCTGGATCAGCTGTCGCGCCATTCGCTGATTGATTTCACCATCCGTGCCAAGGGCGATTATCACATTGATGATCACCACACGGTCGAAGATACAGGCATTGCGCTGGGTCAGGCGCTGGTGCAGGCGCTTGGCGACAAACGCGGCATCAACCGCTATGGCGAATGTCACCTGCCAATGGATGATGCGCAGGTGCGTGCCGCGCTTGATCTGTCGGCGCGTCCGTTTCTGGTGTGGAATGTCGATCTGCCGACGCAGAAAATCGGCAACTTTGACACCGAACTCGTGCGCGAATTCTTCACCGCCTTTGCGACCCATGGCGGCATCACGCTGCACATTGACCAGTTGCACGGCTTTAACAGCCACCACATTGTGGAGGCCGCCTTCAAAGCCGTGGCCCGCGCCCTGCGCACGGCTGTAGAGACCGATCCGCGCAAGGCCGAGGATATCCCCTCGACCAAAGGCGCGCTCTGACGCCTTTGCCTAAGTTGATCAAAGCCCGCGTCAAGCGGGCTTTTTTGTGCCCAGCGGCAGGCGCTGGCGGTGCAGCAGCCATTCGGCAATCAGCAGGTTTCCGACCCAAGAGAGCCAAGAGACCGCAACATAAGTGGCTTCAAAGCCAAAGATCGGCACCCCGAGCAATAGAAAAACGCGCAAGGATACAGCCGCAAGGGTCAGCGCGGCAGAGCGGATCATCCAGCGCCGATGCGCGGCAATGCGGCCTTGCATGGCTTGCCAAACGGCGACCGCTGTTACCGCAATCCAGACAAGGGCCAACAGGCCAAAGCCGAGACCAGCAACTGGCCCCGCGCTGACCTGCGGCGCAAGCGCCAGCGCGGCACTGCCCGACACCAGGATCAAAAGCGCATAAAGCCGCCCGGCCCAACGATGCAGCACCGGGCGCTGCTGGCGCAGCTTGGCGTTGAACTGCAGGGGCAACAAAAGCAGTAGCAGCGGCGCAACCGCGATATGCAGATACAGCGACCAGGGCTGCGCCAGCGCGTGATGCACCATATCCGGCATCACCAGCGCCATATCCGCGACCAGAAAGCGGAATGACCCAAGCGCAATGGCAATCGACAAAAACCACAAGAGCGGCAGGGACCGCGGCAGCAACCGGCGGGCAGTAAAGTTCGGCATGGGTCTCTCCTTTCGAGGCAATCTTGACGCCGTAAAGTTAACTTGACGCCGTAAAGATCAAATCAACTTGACGCTGTCAAGCAAATCTTTAAATCTGAGATCATGACCAAGACCAAACATCACCATGGAAATCTGAAAGAAGCGCTGGTGACGGCCGGGCTGGCGCTGCTGGAAGAGGGCGGCATTGACGCGCTTTCTCTGCGCAAATGCGCGGCCCGCGCCGGCGTATCACACGCGGCACCCGCGCATCATTTTGACGGGCTACCCGGATTGAAATCCGCTATCGCGGTTGAGGCATTTGGCATATTTTCCAGTTACTTGCAGACCGCCGTTGACGAGGGGGAGCAGTCCGCGCAGGCGCGACTGAAAAACCTTTGCCGGGGATATATGCAATTTGGCCTTGATCACGGCGGGTTACTCGCGGTGATCTTCGGCGGCGCAGGGCTTGCCTCCTACGTGCCGGGCGCAGGCAAAGAAGAGGCCCATGCCTATCTGATCCTGCGGGAGGTCTGCGCGCCTTTTGTCGGGGACCATGACGACAAGCGCGTGATCGAAGCGCAGGTCTGGTCGCTGATTCACGGCTTCACGCTGCTCTATGTGTCTGGCGAATTCGGCCCGCCGCACGGCCAAGACGGCCCATTTGAAGCGGTCATGGATCTCCTCAATCGTATCGGAAACCGCCCTGCCCCTTGACCCGAGCGGGAAATCGTTTCACTTGAGGGCATCAACCAATGAGGCCCCCATGCTGACAGCGATCATCGACTATGAAAGCGGCAATCTGCACAGCGCAGAAAAGGCGTTTCAACGCATGGCGCGCGAGTTGGACGCGGGCGAGGTTGTGGTGACATCCGACGCTGAAGTCGTGGCCAAAGCAGATCGCCTGGTGCTGCCGGGGGATGGCGCGTTTCCGGCCTGCGCCGCCGAATTGCGCGGCCACAAGGGCATTTACGACGCCATGGTCGAAGCTGTCGAAGACAAGGGGCGGCCCTTTCTAGGCATTTGTGTTGGCATGCAGCTGATGGCCACCACGGGGCACGAATACCAGGCCACAGCCGGGCTGAATTGGGTGAAAGGCGACGTCGTTCCGATCACGCCGGTTGATGCGTCCCTTAAGGTGCCGCACATGGGCTGGAACGATCTGATCATCGACACACCCCATGCCATTCTTGACGGGGTTGAGAATGGCCAGCACGTCTATTTCGTGCACAGCTATCATTTTCAGGTTTCCAACCCAGCCGAACGCTTGGCGCATGTGGATTACGCCGGGGACATCACGGCCATCATCGGGCGCGACACAATGGTTGGGATGCAATTCCACCCGGAAAAAAGCCAAAAGATTGGCCTGCAGATGATTGGCAACTTTCTGAACTGGCGCCCGTAGGCCTGCGGCGCGGTTCAGACCGCAACAGAGCGCAGCGCGATTGGCGACACGTCATAGGCCTTTTTGAATGCGCGTGAAAACGCCTCGGGCGAGGCATAGGCATAACGCCGCGCCACAGAATCCACCCGCGCGCCCGCTTCCAGATCTTGCCGGGCCAGCACCAGCCGCCAGCGCCGCAAATACTGCATCGGCGTTTCGCCCAGTTGCGCCGCAAAGAGTTCATTAAACCGCGAGGAGGACAGGCCAGCTTCGGCCGCCAGGTCCCCGCTGCTCCAGTTCTGGCCAGGATGATCATGCATCGCAACAATAGCGCGGCTGAGCCGGGGATCGGACAGGCCCGAGATCAACCCAGGCTCCGCAGAGCCACGTTGAATCTGATCGCGCAACAGCCGCACTAACAAGACGTCGCCAAGGCGCGTCTGCACCCAGCCGCCGCCGCAGCGCGGTTCAGTGTGTTCGGTCAAAAGAACGCCGATCAAAGCCTGCGCCTCGGCATCTTCGGCCAGGTCAAACCGCACCACATCCGGCAGCGCCTGACACATGGGGTTGCTCTCTGCCGCCCATTCCACCCGCGCGCTCCAGAGAACCGCATCGCTGACAGGCGCGCCGTTGCCCTGCCCGCGTGGGAAAAACAAAATGCACCGCGGCGCGCCGGCAACATCGGCCGTGATCAGCAAATCTGCGTCTTCTGCTGGGGCCAATGACACTTGCCGGTGAAACCGGTGCAAAAAGGTGGTGATGCGATCCATGGCTGATTTCGGCATTTCTGCAAGATTAATCGGAATTAATTGACTTTAACCTGTGCCATAAACAGATTCAACGGAAACTTACCAAACTCTAAAGGACCACATCATGCTGACTCCCCGTCAAAAAACCCCCGGACTTACCTTGCCCCTCGTTGGCGGCGGCACCTTTGATCTTGCGCAGGAAAACAGCGAACGCGGCACCGTGATCTGCTTTTACCGTGGCCTGCATTGCCCGATCTGTGCCAATTACTTGAAAGAGTTTGAAAAGCTGGTCAAAGACTTTGAAGAGCGCGGCGTGACTTGCATTGCTGTCAGCTCTGACGGCGAAGAACGCGCCGCCGCGATGGCCGAAAAGATCGGTGCCGAGAACCTGCGTTTTGCCTATGATCTGCCACTGAGCGAAGCGCGCGATTGGGGTCTTTACATCTCGACCTCACGCGGCAAAACGTCAATCGGCATCGAAGAGCCCGCCCTTTTCAGCGAACCGGGCCTCTTTATGGTGACACCTGAACAAACGCTTTACTATGGCGCGGTTCAGACCATGCCCTTTGTCCGCCCGCACTTCAAAGAGCTGGTCGGGGCGCTGGATTTCGCAATTGCCAACAACTATCCCGCGCGCGGCGAATATACCGGCGCAGTATAATCACCTGTGCCCCATCGGTAACGCTTGCCCGCTTCTTGCGTGCGGGTGTGATTGCCCCATAGACGGCACGGGCCGTGATCGGCATATCGGCCCAACTGAACAATTCGGTTGGGCCACGTGCATATCCGCCTTGAAAAATTCAATCACGCGCGCCGACAAAAGCGCTATTACGCTTTGCGCGTCACGCCGACGCTGTTTGGCGAATATTGCCTGATGCGCGAATGGGGTGTGATTGATGGGGCGCGGCAGGTGCAACGCGACTACCTGCCTGCCGCCGATTTGGCTGTGGCCGAGCTTGAACGCCTCAAAACGCTCAAACTCAAAAGCGGCTATGCCGTCATTCCGGTGCAGATCGGGCTGTTTACTTAACCCGCGTCCAGTTCTGCCCGCGACAGATCGCGCCGCCCGCAACGCAGCCTTTGACCGTCAACACGTTGCCCTCTAGGCGCATCTTGGACTTGTAGGTTTTGTTTTTGTCCGGGGCCCAGATTTTGCCGCTGCCATATTTGCCAGCGCCTTCTGGCTGCATATCCCAAAGCATTTTCTTGCCAAGATGTTCATACCCTTGGGATGCGCTGCCACCCGCGGCAAAAGCCTTGGCGATCACCCCGCAGAGCGCCGTACCACAGGGCGCGATTTCGACATGCAGATAACCGCCGCTTTCGCCTGCTTCGGTCTGCCAGAGGCCTGTCGCCTCTTCCGCCTGCGCCGCTGTTGCCAGCCCAAGCGCAAATACCAGTCCGGTCCATTTCATGATCTTCCTCCCTCTCTCCTACGTTTTGCAGAGCTTCGTCGCGGCGCGCCGGGCAAGGCAAGATTGACTTGGGGTCACATTGCAATTTCAGCACAGGCATGCCAAAGGAGCGGAAAATACCGCTCCAAAGGAACCGCGCCATGATCCTGTACCCTGCCATTGATCTGAAAGACGGTCAGGCCGTCCGCCTGCTGCATGGAGATATGGACAAGACCACCGTCTTTAACGACAACCCGGCCGCCCAGGCGCTGGAGTTTGTCAAAGCCGGCTGCGAGTGGCTGCATCTGGTGGATCTGAATGGTGCCTTTGCGGGTGAGCCGGTGAACGCCGCCCCGGTCGAAGAAATTTTGAAGCAAACCAAAGTTCCCGCACAGCTGGGCGGCGGCATTCGCGACATGGGCACCATCGAGCGTTGGATTGACAAAGGTCTAGCGCGGGTGATCCTGGGCACGGTCGCCGTAGAAAACCCTGATCTTGTGCGCGAGGCGGCGCGCGAATTCCCCGGCAAGGTGGCCGTGGGCATTGACGCACGCAACGGCAAGGTGGCCACCAAGGGCTGGGCCGAAGAGACTGACGTGATGGTGACGGACCTCGCCAAATCCTTTGAGGACGCGGGCGTTGCCGCGATCATCTATACCGACATTCTGCGCGACGGCGCGATGAAGGGGCCAAATGTCGCCTCAACCGCGGACCTGGCCAATGCGGTTTCAATCCCGGTTATTGCATCAGGCGGGGTGTCGTCCTTGGATGATCTGCGCGCGTTGAAATCCTGCGGTGCCAACCTGAACGGGGCGATTTCGGGCCGCGCGCTCTATGATGGCGCGATTGACTTGGCCGAGGCACTGAAAGTGCTGCGCGCCTAAACGCGCAGCTGTGACTTTAGTTGGCCGCTGCGGCGGTCAGCTTGCCCAAAGCGCCCTGCATCTTGGCAACAAACGGCGCGTCTGCAGGGATGTTCAAGCCGGCAAAGGTATCAGCGGGGTCCTCATAAGTGATCCAGACCTGCCCCTCTGCATCCTGATAGGCCAAAGCTCTTAATGGCAAATACAGACCCGCGCGCAGATCAGCCTGCATCGCAGGCGTACCTAAGGCCGGGTTGCCGAAAATCAGAACCTGCGCGTCGTTGATCGACATATCCACCTTGGCAGCGCCAGCAGCGTGGTCAATACGCGCAAAGACGGTCGCGCCCGCATTGGCCAGCGCGCCTTCGAGCGCATCCAGCGCGGCGCTTACGGTTTTATCTGTTGGGACTTTGATCAGTTCAGCAGAGGCTGAGACAGCTGTGGTCATGGCAAGGACTCCTGCGAGAAAGATGGCTTTCATGTTCAATCTCCAAAATAAGAATTCATGTCTCAAAATCAGCGACATGCATGTGTTTTTCTAATCACGTTTTTGGGATCGGCTGATCGTCACCGATGCCCAGCAGATGCATTGCGCAAACTCCACCATTGGCGATCCGCACATAAATCGCTAAGAGAGCGCCAAGAGGTGCCAAAATGCTGAAAACCCGTCTCATCCCCTGTTTGGATGTCGCCGATGGCCGTGTGGTCAAAGGCGTGAACTTTGTGGGTCTGCGCGACGCAGGCGACCCGGTCGAGGCCGCGCGCGCCTATGATGCGGCGGGAGCGGATGAAATCTGCTTTCTGGATATTCACGCCACGCACGAGAACCGCGGCACAATGTTTGACATGGTGCGCCGCACGGCCGAGCAATGTTTTGTGCCGCTCACCGTAGGCGGCGGGGTGCGCAGCAAGGAAGACGTGCGCGCGCTGTTGTTGTCGGGTGCCGATAAGGTCAGCTTTAACTCGGCCGCCGTTGCCCGCCCTGATGTCATCGCCGAATCCGCGGATCAATTTGGCAGCCAATGCATTGTCTGCGCGATTGACGCCAAAACCGTGGCCCCCGGAAAATGGGAGATTTTCACCCATGGCGGACGCAAAGGCACCGGCATTGATGCTGTCGAATTCGCCAAGTTGGTGGCCAGCAAAGGCGCAGGGGAAATCCTGCTCACAAGCATGGACCGCGATGGCACAAAATCCGGCTTTAACCTACCGCTGACCAAGGCCATATCCGAGGCGGTCAGCATCCCGGTGATTGCATCGGGGGGTGTTGGCACGCTCGATCACCTTGTCGAGGGCGTGACCAAAGGCGGGGCCTCGGCTGTTTTGGCGGCCTCGATCTTTCACTTTGGCGAATTCACCGTGCAGGAAGCCAAACAGCACATGATCGCCAATGGCATTCCGATGAGGTTGCAATGACTGTACTGAATGACCTTGCCGCCACAATCGCGGCCCGCGCCGCCGCAGACCCAGACAGCAGCTGGACCGCAAAATTGCTGGCCAAGGGCCCGGAGAAATGCGCCGAGAAATTCGGCGAAGAAGCGGTTGAGGCGATTATCGAAGCCATCAAGAATGACCGCGCCGGGCTGATCAGCGAAAGCGCCGATGTGCTGTTTCACCTGCTGGTGATGCTGCAGTCGCGAGGTGTCAGCTTGGATGAGGTTCTGGAAGAACTGGCGCGCCGCCAAGGCGTCAGTGGCATTGCCGAAAAGGCCGCCCGCCCCACGTCATAGCCCCTGCGCGTCAGGCCCCGGCCTGCCGCCTCAGACGCGGAATTTCAATTTTCGGGCAGCGGTTCATCACGACGTCCACGCCGGCGGCGCGCGCAATCTCTGCCGCGCCTTCGTGCATGACGCCAAGCTGCATCCAAATGGTTTCCAGCCCCTTTAGATGTTCAAGCGCGGCCTCCACGACTTCGGGTACGGCCTCTGGCCGGCGAAAGATGTCCACCATTTGCACCGGCGCATCAATGTCGGCCAGAGACGCGCGAATGGTTTCACCCCAAATCTCTTTGCCCGCATGGCCCGGATTGACCGGGATCACGCGATAGCCCTGATCACGCAGGAAGGCTGACACATAGTGGCTGGGCCGCGCCGGGTTCATCGAAAACCCGACAACCGCGATGGTTTTCGTGCGCTCGAAAATCTCGATCAATTTTTGGTCTGAAACATCCGTCATGGTGCGTATCTAGCTGTGGTTTGTCTGCCAATGCAAAGTCAAAAAAAGCGCCCGGAAAATACCGGGCGCAGTGCGGAACGAGGGACAGTGAATAGAAGGCAAGAGTTCCGATCCTACCCTCCTGGGAATGACATATGCCCAAATTGGGATATTTAAAGAGCATGTAAGATAAATGTGAACAGCGTGTTAAAACAAAGCACGCAAATTCAACCTCTTACGCATCGAGCACAGCGGGCCAATTGGCATCACCACGCGCAATATGGCCCGGCACATCCTTGAGCCAACGGCGGCGGATCGACTTGTTGAAGTTCAAATAGAGCTTGCCGTCATGTACCGTCCAGGCGTCTGGATCGGTCTTTGCGGTATAGCCATTGGCCACCGCATAGGCGCAATAGCCGCCATATTGCGGCGCATAGGCCAGCGGATCAGCGGCGAAACGATCGCGGTGCGCGGCGCTTGCGAAATGCCAACTTGCGCCCTGATAGGTCAGCGCAAAATCGGCAGAGCCTTTGACGTGGGTGCCTTCGGTGAAATAGGCAACGGGGTCATAGCCGTTGATGGCAACGCCTTTGCGCGTAAAAATGGCGGGCGTGGCGGCCGCAAGAGCGCTGCTTGCCCCCAACAAAGCCGGGGTCGCGGCGGCGGAAATCAAAAATGAACGGCGTGAGAACATGGGGCCTCCGGGGTTGTGGTGATGCGATGAAATTAGGCATCCCTGCCCCGCGCACCTAGCCCGTCAACGCGGATGTGATCATCCGCGAGCGCGTTAATCAAAGATGTCGATGATCTCTTCGATGCCGTCAAACAGCTGTTTGCCCCAGCTTTTCTTCTTCTTTTTGTATTTCTTTTTCTTTGATGGCCGCTCGCGCCCCTTGTGGGGTGGTACATAGGGGCTGCGCAGCGTCTCGCGCGGTTTTTCCGGCAGCGGCATATGTTTCATGTCATGCAACGGGGCCCCACAGGACCCACACGCCAATTCATGCCGCACCGTTCCGCAAAGCCGTAGCGCCGCGCGCGCGCCGCAGTAACAACAAGTCGCAATTTTTGTGCCCATGATGCCCCTTTGGTCTGCTCACCTTTTCAGATAGACGCAGGCCCACCCCGGTTTCAACCGTCAGCCCTTGGGACGGGCCGCATAAAGCGCCACAGCAGCGGCATTGGACACATTCAAAGACCCAAAGCCGCGCGCGAAATCGATCTTGACCAGATGATCGACGGTTTCCTTTGTCTTTTGGCGCAGGCCCGGCCCTTCGGCCCCCAGCACCAAGGCGACCGCCCGGTCATGTTTGCCCTCAAGAGCGGTCTCAATGGTCATCTCCGCCTCCCCATCCAGACCGAGCACGAGATAGCCCATGGCTTGCAATTCAACGATGGTATCAGACAGGTTGCGCAGGCGCAGATAGGGCTGGCGCTCGAGCGCGCCCGAGGCGGTTTTGGCCAGCGCGCCGGTTTCGGGCGCAGAATGGTGACGGGTGCCGATCACGGCCTGCGCACCGAAGACTTCGGCAGAGCGCAGGATCGCGCCGACGTTATGCGGATCTGTCACCCGGTCCAGCAACACAAGGCGCGGTGGCAGCGCTGCATCGCCGCCAATCGCGCGATCCTGCAATGATCCCCAATTGAGGGGTTTGACTTCTAGCGCCGCGCCCTGATGCACGGATTGCGGATCCAGCACTTTGGGAAACCGGCGTGGATCGACCATTTCAGGCTCCACGCCCGACGCAGTGATCGCCTCAGCCAGCTTGTCCGCAGCATTGCGCGTCACGATAAGGCGCAGCTTTTCGCGTGCCGGGTTTTGCAGTGCATCGCGCACCGCATGCAGACCAAAAAGCCAAACAGTTTCCGCGGCTGCGGACTTTTTTGCCTGCTCTTTTTCGACGACCCACTTGGGTTTTTTCATTGTGCTAAGCCCTATCTGAATGCGCGGGTTACCAATGCGCTGAGCGGGCGCAATCTTCAAGGGATTTTCTTGTTGACGCCCCTTAACAAGGGCTGTAATCAGCGCCTCACGTTCCGCGGACAACGCGATCGTAAGTGGGCGACAGGCCGCAAGGTGTGGCAGGGGACTGTAACTCCCTCGAGGCGACTCACGCCTGGTTCGATTCCAGGGTCGCCCACCATTTTACTCAGCTCTTCAAGGGCTTAGAGAAAAAAGACGGATCCAAACGGGTCCGTTTTTTTTTGATTTTCAGACATCATTCAACGCGCCGGGGCGCGTCAAAACACGCCCTGATCCCGCGCCAGCAATGCGGCCTGCGTGCGGTTGGCGACATCCAGTTTGCGATACAGCGTTTTGATGTGCAGCTTGACCGTGGGTTCGGAGAGATCGAGATCGCGGGCGATTTCCTTGTTGGATTTCCCCTCGGTCAGCCCCTTGAGGACCTGAAATTCCCGCCCGGTCAGAGACTGGCTCAGTGGGTGGTCTGCGCCTTCCGGCTCTGCGGTCATGAAATCCAGCGGCGCGTATTTTTCCCCCATCGCCATGAATTTGATCGCGTTCACCAGCGATTTGGCCGGCAGTGTTTTTGGGATAAAACCAACTGCCCCCATGTCCAGGGCCTGCTCGGCGATATCGCGGTTGGCCTCACCAGACATCAGCGCGACACGATGCACCCCGCTCAGCTCGCCCGCGACCTTCAGCCCCTCAAGACCATTCATCCCCGGCATGTTGTAATCCAGCAGCACAAGGTCATAGGTCCAATCCCCATCAATCAGGGCACAGGCCGAGGGCAGATCTTTGGCGGCATGCGCCTCGATATTGTCTTCCTGTTCCAAGAAGGCCACGAGGGCATCCCTCAATAAATCGTGATCATCGGCAATCAAAATACGCAATGCGGTGCCTCGCTCTTTCTAAAATATCGTCACCCTTGCCAAGAACTGTGGCGGAAGTTTGAAATTATAGCGCGGGTTGTATGATCTCAACTCTACCGTAAGCTTAATTTTTTCCGTCGTGAACCAAAAACAAGGTCTCATGCGCCTGAGCGATCACATATGACGAGAGCGCACAAGGCGCAGGTGGCTGTTTTGGAGAAATGCCGCCGAACCGGCGCAGTGACTGCCGCGCTGCCAAAGGGTCATCGACCACCGCGTGCGGGGTAAAAAAGAGTGAATTTGCAACCATTTGCTGTAAATTGATCATTTTCATGCCCCAATTGGGAAGCATTCTGGCGTCAAAACCAAGATTTTGGAACGCTGCGTACACAAATTTCTATACGCTTTCGTGAACATTGTGGCCTAAGCTGCCAGCCGAAACACCGAGACAGATATGACAACAGTGCCATCGCCCCTTGAAAAAACCACGCACAAGCGCTCCCTTTGGCGCTGGGTCGCCTCTATCGCAGGGGTTGCATGTCTGGCAGTGATCTTTGTGCTGATCCGGGCGGTCACAGCGGATCTGCAGGAACTGCGCTCTGCCAAAATCGACGCCGTGCAATGGACGCTTTCGCAGGTCGAGATCGAGTTTCTGGATTTCAATCTGTCGTTACGCGATGCCGCCGCGGCTGACACACCGGATCTAGATCAGCTGCGCAAAGATTTTGACATTCTGTTCAGCCGCCATGACATCATCAGCAATGGCCAGGCCTTTGCCGGGGCCCGGGGGCAGCAACAGTTCTGGGATGCAGATCGTGCGCTCGGGGCGTTTCTGCATGACGCGATTCCGATGATCGATGCGGATGACGCAACACTAACGGCCGCCCTGCCGACGCTGAGCGCACAATCAGAACAGCTGCGCCCCTCCGTGCGCAAACTATATGCCGCCGGGCTCAGCCATTTTGCCGATGCCTCAGATCAGCTGCGCGAACGGCTCATGGCCACGCTCAGCCAACTCATGTTGGCAACGCTCTTTCTCTTGGGCAGCCTGGCGGTTCTGTCGGTCTTTTCGCGGCGCACCGCGCGCAAGTTCCTGACGCAACGCGAAGAATTGGCGCAGGCCAATGCGCATATGGAAACCATTCTGTCCAATACCGTCGACAGCGTGATTGTGATCGACGCACATGGGCGGGTCATTGATTTTAATGCCGCCGCCGAACGGACCTTTGGCTATCGCCTTAAAGATATCAAAGGGTCCCCCCTGTGCGGATTGATCATCCCGCCGGAACACCGCGCCATCCATGAAAAGGCGCTGGCGCATCTGCGCAGCGGCGAAGATACATCGCTGATCAGCGATGAGCGCATGCGCCTGACCGCCCAGCGCGCTGACGGCGAAACCATCCCCGTTGATGTGGTGCTGCAGTCGGCGCAAGTGGCGCAGGGCACCGTGCTGATCGCCTTCCTGCGCGATATTTCTGATCAGGTCAAAGCCGAAACAGACCTGCGGCAGGCGCGTGATTTGGCCCAGGCCGGAGAGCGGGCCAAGGCAGAATTCCTCACATTGATGAGCCATGAAATTCGCACGCCCCTGACCGGCCTGCTCGGCAACCTCTCGCTTCTGGAAGAGACGGACCTGAACAAACCACAGGCGCAACTTGCGGAAAACATGCGCATTTCAGGCCGGCAATTGATGAAACACGTCAATGCCATTCTCAACATCGCACGATTTGAGAGCGGCCGATTGACGGCGCGCAAAGATGTCTTTGATCTGGGCGCACTCTTGCAGATGATCACCGATGGCCAGCAGGCCAATGCGGCACTGCAAGGCAATAAGCTGACCTGGGACTGGCAGGGCACGCCGGTCAGCTGGGTCGAAGGCGATCCCGAGCATCTGGAACAGGTGCTTTTGAACCTGATTGGCAATGCCATCAAATTCACCAAAGAGGGGCGCATTGCGCTGACCGCCGAGGTGCTGAAAACCGCAGACGCGCAGAAAATTCGCCTGCGTGTCACCGACACCGGCCCCGGTATTTCGGCGCGGGATTGCAAACGCATTTTTGATGATTTTGAAACCGCCCGCACCAGCGGTGGCCATATCGAAAGCACCGGCCTGGGCCTTGGAATCGCGAGACGGCTGACAGAGGTGATGGGCGGCGAAATCGGGGTCGACAGCACCTTGGGTCAAGGCAGTAGTTTCTGGGTGGCTCTGCCCCTGCCAGCCCGCCCTGCGCCGGAAATCACCAAGCCTTCGCCGCAGAGCGCCCCGGCGGCGCGCGCGCTGAACATTCTTTTGGCCGAGGACAATGAGATGAATGCCTATGTGGTGCAGAAATTGCTGGAGCGCGAAGGCCACACACTGACGCTGGCGCAGGACGGCCAAGAGGCTGTGGACCTTGCGCGCTGCACGGCATTTGACGCCATTCTGATGGACATCAACATGCCCGAGATGAATGGGCTGCAGGCCTGCAAACGGATCCGCAATTCGGATGGACCAAATGCCAAGGCAGCGATTTTTGCCTTTTCAGCCAATGTTTTGCCGGAAGACACCAAGCGGTTTCGCCGCGAAGGCATGGATGGGTTCATTGGCAAACCCGTGCAGATCGAAGAGCTGCGCCGCGCGCTTGCCAGCGTGGGCCAACCAGAGGCAGGCGCGACCACGGACAGCGCCCCGACCCCATCAGCCCAATCTGCCAGCGCCGGCAACTCCGCGTCTGCGCCCCCGGACGATCAGGGCGATATGCGCGACGTGATGGGCGCGCAATATGATGCGTTTCAGACCCGGTTTTATGACGAAATCCGCACATTGGTGGATTGGCTTGCGCCCTCAAACGATTTGCAGGACATCGCCGCGCGCTGCCATAAATCCAGCGCCAGCGCCGCATTATTCGGGGCCAACGCGCTGCAAGCTGCGCTCAAGGCACTGGAACACGCCGCCGAAGATGGCCTGAAAGAAGACCTGCCCGCGCTGATCGACATCGTCACAGAGCGTGCCAGCACGCTCCAGCCCGCGGGCCAAGCCGCGGCTGAGTAAGCGAAACATTGCACCGGATATGGCCTCAATCCGAAAGCAGATCTTAAATTGAACTGGCGATCCCTGAAGGACTCGAACCCTCAACCTGCTGATTAGAAGTCAGCTGCTCTATCCAGTTGAGCTAAGGGACCGCTGGGGGTTTGTTAAATCAGTGCGCGTGATTTGCCCAGAGGGTTTTGCGCCCCGCCGTCAAAAGCGCGCCGGGCGCGGGCAAGGCGCGTCGGCGGTCCAACGGGGCGACGGGCCTTCAAAAATTGCGCCAGCGCCGCACCCATGGAGCACCGGATGCGGCGCTGGCATCCTCTTCCGAAGAGGATCAGACTTCGGTCAGGATATCCCGCAGGGGCAGTCGGGATTTTGGCAGCTTTGCATTGAAATCAGCCTCGGGGTCAGAGTAGCCCAGGGTCACGATGAACAGGCTGCCATAGCCTTGGGCGCGCAGATCAAACTCCGCATCCAGCGCGCGGGTGTCGATGCCTTCCATCGGCGTGGCGTCAATGCCCAGCGCCGCAACCCCCAGCAAAAAGGCCCCGAGGTTCAGATACACCTGCTTGTCCATCCAGTGCTGCGCATCCTTGAGGTCATGCCGGTGCAGGTTCACAAAACCCAAGCGACGCTCAAACTGTGGTGCGATGCTCTCAAGGCCAAAGCGGTTGTCCGCCGCTTCCTGATGCAGCACTTTGCGCAGGTGATCGTCATCAGCGACAAGTTTGCTGGCAAATACAACCACATGCGATGCATTCATGATTGAGGCTTTGTTATAGGCAAACATGCCGCTCGCGCCTTCGGCCACACGCGCCTTGCCCTCCTCTGTGCCCGCCAGAACGAAATGCCAGGGCTGATAATTGATGCTGGAGGCGCTGAAGCGCAACAGATCCTTTACCTGCGCAATGGTCTCATCCGGGATAGACATGGCGGGCGCGTAGGCTTTGACAGTATGGCGCGATTTTGCGTGATCAACGATGCTGAGTTTCATGGCTTCTACCTGACAGGCAAGGGTGGGGCTGACGCTGGATTGACGGCCCAATTGGGCCCTCAATACATGCGCCCTTAGCCGATAATCGTCATTTCATTCAAGGTAAAGTCAGCCACCGCACCTTCGGTTGCCTCCATATACGCGGCCAGATGCGGCGCCGACATATGGGCCTGCCACAGCGCGCGCGAGGCCCAGTTCTCGTAAAACATGAAATGCGCCGGGTTCTCGTTATCTTGGTGCAAATCATAGTTGATGCAGCCGTCTTCGGCGCGGGTGATCTCGATCAGTTTCTGCAGTTCTGCTTTCACCAGATCGATCTTGTCATCTTTGGCAATGATATTGGCCACAATTGTAAGTTTCGACATGTGTTCGTTTCCTTGATGAACTTGTTGATGACGCAGACATACTATTCGGTCATGCCCAGATAAACGCGCATCATCCGAAATCATAATCCGGAAAACTCGAATAATGCTGTTGGAAAATATCGCCCTGTTCCAAACCATTGTCGAAAAAGGCAGTTTGGCCGCCGCTGGTCGCGAATTGCGTTTGTCGCCTACAACCGTTTCCGAACGCCTGGCCGCGCTTGAGGCGCATTATGGCGTGAGCCTACTGAACCGCACGACACGCTCGTTCAGCCTGACGGAGGAAGGGCGCACGCTGCTTGAGGGGGCCCGCCCGCTTCTGGACGAGGTGCGTGATCTGGACGCGCGCATTCGGCACGGCGCGGATACCGTGTCAGGCTTGATCCGCATCAGCACGCCCAGCGATCTGGGGCGCAATACGGTGTCCGATGCGATCGCGGAATTTCTCAACGCGCATCCGCAGGCGATGATTGAGCAGTCCTTGACCGATGGCTATGTCGATATCGTCAGCGAGGGGGTCGATCTGGCCCTGCGGTTCGGCACGGTCGCGGACAGCTCGTTGCGGGTGCGCCGCCTCGGAGACGTCGGCCGTGTGGTTTGCGCCGCGCCCGACTATATCAAGGCACATGGGGCCCCAGCCACGCCCGCTGACCTTCAGGACCATAACTGCCTGCTCATGCGCTTTGGCCGTGAACTCGACAATATTTGGCATTTCGAATCTGGCACCAAAAAGCAGCAGGTCGCGGTGCGCGGCAATCGCGTGGCCGACGACGGTGCGCTGGTGCGCCAATGGGCCGTGAATGGCGAAGGGATCGCTCTGAAATCGGAATTGGACGTGGCGGATGATCTGCAGTCAGGGCGCTTGATCGCTCTGCTGACCGATGCTGCCCCGCCCCCAGCCGCCTTGCAAATCATGTTCCCTCCGGGCCGCGCGCTCCCGCGGCGCGTGCGGACATTTGCTGACTTTCTTGCGGCAAAGATCAAAGCGCAAATCGCGGCGCGCGGATCATAATTCAGGCCACAACTTGTAGGCCCCTCGCCTCAGATCAAGGCAGCGCAGGGCGGGCGATCTTTGCGATCGCGGAGCCATATGAATAAGCCTTCAGCGGCCCATCCAGCCGCCATCCACCACCAGTATTTCGCCATTCACATAGTCGGCCGCCGCAGAGGCAAGAAACACCGCAGGCCCGGCGAAATCTTCTGGCCGCCCCCAGCGCCCCTGGGGGATGCGCTCCAGAATGGCGTTGAAGCGCGCCGGATCGTCCTGCAACGCTTGGGTATTGTCCGTTTCGATATACCCCGGCGCAATCGCGTTCACGTTGATGCCGGTGCCGGCCCATTCGTTGGCCAGCGCCTTGGTCAACTGGCCAATCCCCCCTTTGGAGGCCGCATAGCCCGGCACCGTAATCCCCCCCTGAAAGGTGAGAAGCGACGCCGTGAAAATAATCTTGCCATGTCCGCGCGCGATCATGCCGCGGCCGATTTCGCGCGACAGCACGAATTGCGCTGAAAGATTAACCTCGATCACCTCGTCCCAGAGGGCATCTTCATGCGCCGCCGCCGGGGCGCGTTTGATCGTCCCGGCATTGTTCACCAGAATATCAGGGGCAATGCCTTCGGCCTCCAACTGCGCGGCGAAGGCCCGCACCGCGGCGCGGTCCGAGAAATCACATTGATAGGCCCGAAAGCTGCGGCCGAGGTTGCGTACTGAAGTCTCGATCGCACTGCCGCTCTCCTCAAGCGAGGCGCTGACGCCAACGATATCCGCCCCGGCCTCTGCCAAGGCCTCTGCCATGGCACGCCCGATGCCACGTTTGCAGCCTGTAACCAAAGCGGTTTTGCCGGTCAGGTCAAATTGCGAAAGGACGCTCATACGAAGTCTCCAACTTTGATGAGGCTTTTCATAGCAGTCGGATCGCCGACCAGCGACTCAAAAGCAGTCTGAATTTCGGTCAACGGGTGGATATCGGTGATCACCTGGTCGGCCGGCACCGCGCCGCATGCAATCACCTCGATGGCCCTTTCGTAATCTTCGGCTTCATAAACGCGCGCGCCAATCAATTTGAGTTCGCGCCAAAAAAACTGAAACAGGTCGATCTGGGGCTTTGTCGCGTGTATCGCCACCATTACGATGCGGGCACGTGTGGCGGCCACGCGGGTCATGGCGTCAACACCGGGCTGCGTGCCTGAGACCTCAAACACCACATCCGCGCCTTTGCCTGCGGTCGCTTTGGCGACCTGCGCTGCAAGATCGCTTTTGATTGGGTTCACAGTGTCAAAACCAAGCGCTTGCGCGATCGCAAGCCGGTTTTCATTCACCTCAGAGATGACCACTTTGCCGCCCGCATCACGCGCCACCAGGGCCACCAGCAGGCCAATGGGACCGCCGCCAATGACCACGACATCCTCGCCCACCTTCAAATCCGACAGACGCACATCATGGCAAGCGACGGCAACGGGTTCGATTAGGGCGGCGTGATCCAGTCGCATCGCCTCAGGCAGGCAGTGCAACGTGCGCGCGGGCACGCACCAAAATTCTTGCATCGCGCCGTCGGTATCCAGCCCGAGAAATTTCAATGCGTGGCAAATGTGGCTATGCCCCGCCGCACATGCCGGGCAGGTACCGCAGGCATCCAGCGGGCGCACCACAACTTTCTGACCTGGGGCAAAACCTGCAACGCCCTCTCCGAGAGTTTCAATCACACCGGACATTTCATGGCCGATCACCCGGTTCCGGCCAACACGCCCATCCATATGGCCGTGATAGACGTGCAAATCGGTCCCACAGATGCCGCAATATGCGATCTTGATCATCACCTCGCCTGCCTTGGGGCCGACTTTGGGTTTGGTTTCGACAGCGAAGGTCTGCGCGCCGCGATAAATTGCAGCGGTCATCAACTCGGTGCTCATGGGTTCATGTCCTTATGTGCAGCCTCGAGCTTTCCCCAGTCAAACGCCACACCAATCCCCGGTGTTTCCGGCGCTATCGCCATATGATTATCCAGTGCCAAGGGGGCCAGCGTATAGCTGTCAATCGGGAATGAATGGACTTCGATCCACCCCGCATTGGGCTGCGCGCTGACAAGGCTGACGTGCAGTTCCTGCATGCCATGCGAACAAATTGGCATGCCGTGTTCACGGGTTAGCTGCGCAACCTGCAACCAACCGGTGACACCACCACAATTGGAAGCGTCCGGCTGCAAGAAACCCAGCTTCGCATCAGCCAGGGCATATTCAAATTCGTGGATCGTGTGCAGGTTCTCGCCCATCGCCAGCGGGATCGCACAATGGTCGGCAATCTTTCCAAAGCCCTTGTAATCGTCGGGGATGGTGGGTTCTTCAAACCAGGTGAGGTCATAAGGCTCAAAGGCTTTGGCCGCTCTGATCGCCTCGGGCACCGACATGGCATAATTGGCATCCACCATGAATATCACGTCCGGCCCGATCAACTCGCGCACGGCGCGCACACGCGCGACATCTTCTTTCAGATCCGGCTGACCAACCTTGATTTTCACGGCATTAAAGCCGCGATCCAGATAACTCTGCACGCTGGCCAGTAATTTCGGCAGCGGGAAATTCAAATCAATACCGCCCGCATAGGCTCGGCAGCGATTGCTGTGCGCGCCTGCCATGCGCCACAAGGGCAGCCCGGACTTTTTGCCGCGCAGATCCCACAGCGCGATATCGAGCGCTGAGATCGCAAAGGAGGCGATGCCCCCGCGCCCCACATAATGAACATGCCATTGCATGCCTTCATATAACGCTTCGACATTTTCCGGCGATTGACCGACCAGAAAACCCGATAAATCGTAACGGATCATCGCTTTGATCGCTTGCCCGCCTTTCCCGCCCGTATAGGTATAGCCGGTGCCCGAGGTGCCATCATCCAGATGGATTGTTGTGGTCACGAGCTCAAAATGCGTGTGATCCCCGTGTTTGGCGTCTGACAGCACTTCCGCCAAAGGCACATTAAAAAGCCGCACGTCAATATTAACAATCTTGGCCATGTTTGCCCCACTTTGTTGCGCCGCATCGCTCGCGAATAAAGATATCTTCTGACCTCCGCACGACTGAGCCATGGTTTTCGGTAACAATTTTGGTCATACCAAATAAACCAAAATCGGCGAACACACCAGACATAATAACACCAGAAATTGCCGGATAACTCAGATATATTTGTGAAAACTTGCTTATTTTAATGTACTCCCTCTTGATTTGGTGCGACCAAAAATACTTACTGGCGAAGACCGCAAAGCAAGTCGGCAAATGCAAATCCCAAGACGTCACCGCACTTGAAACCCAAAGGAAAGACCATGCACTCACACAAAGACGCAGGACGGGCTGCTGATTTGGTCGTCGAAACTTTGGCGCAAAAAATCCAGGACGGAGAACTGGCTGATGGTCAGCCCTTGCCGCCTGAGCGCGACCTGATGCAAGAATTCGGCATCAGCCGAACCGTGGTCCGCGAGGCGGTACTGGCGCTGTCAAACAAAGGGCTGATCGAGGCGCGCCCGCGCCACCGTCCTGTCGTTCGCAAACCTGGCTATGACGCCGCATTTGCCGCGCTTGAAAGCATCGTAACGCATCTTCTGCATGAACCCGGCGGAGTAAAAAACCTCTTTGACACCAGAATTTTCATCGAGGCCGCACTGGCGCGCGAAGCCGCGAAACACGCCGACAAGGGAGCAATCTTCACACTCAAAGGCGCACTCGAAGCCAACCGTCTGGCCATCAACGACAGCGAGGCATTTTACCAAACAGATATCGCCTTTCATCAGGCGCTCTATGCAATTCCGCGCAATCCGGTTTTTCCGGCGATCAACAAGGCCTACACCAGTTGGCTTGCCCCGCAATGGTCACAAATGCCCCGCCTGCCTCAGCGCAACCAAACCAACTATGAGGCCCATGCTGAAATCTATGAGGCAATTTTGATGCGTGATCCGGATGCGGCTGAAACGGC
This sequence comes from Cognatishimia sp. SS12, assembly GCF_028369055.1. GTDB lineage: Bacteria > Pseudomonadota > Alphaproteobacteria > Rhodobacterales > Rhodobacteraceae > Cognatishimia. The sequence continues at coordinate 340,466 of NZ_JAQNCZ010000004.1, forward strand.
CCTGCGCAAACATCTAAGCAGCGCCTGGCAACAGGTGCGCACCACCTTCGGAGACATCTGATGCGCATACTGCCCCGTCCGATCAAACGTATCGGCTGCTTTGGCGAAGTGATGATCGAGCTCGCGCACAGCCCATCGGGCCAGATCAAACTTGGCGTTGCGGGTGATACCTATAACAGCGCGGTGTATTTACACCGGCTTTTGAAGCACACCCAAACCACCGTGTCCTATGTCACTGCCCTGGGCACGGATCCGTATTCGGCCCGCATCAAAGAGGCCATGCGTCAGCACGGGCTCAGCACCGACTATGTCGAGCGCCGCACCGACAAGTTCCCCGGCCTTTACGCCATTGATACCGACGCGGACGGCGAGCGGAGCTTTACCTATTGGCGGTCCGATGCGGCGGCGCGCACGCTATTCTCCCCGCCCTGTACCGTGCCACTTAGCGCGCTGGCCGCGTTTGACCTCATCTATTTGTCGGGGATCACCATGGCCATTTTGCCGCCGACTATTCGCGCCGCTGTCATCGCGTTTCTTAAGGGCTTCCGCGCCGATGGCGGGGTCATTGCCTATGACAGCAACTACCGACCGCGCCTCTGGGAAAGCCAGAAAGTCGCGCAAGAAGTCAACACCCGGATGTGGCACCTTGCGGATGTCGCCCTGCCCTCGCTCGATGATGAAATGGCTCTATTTGGGGATTCAGATGAGGCTGCGGTTTTGAAACGCATGAAGGACTTTGGCGTTTCTGCCGGGGCACTCAAGCGGGGGGCTGACGGGCCTCTGGATCTATCGGGCCGCGTCGCCTGCGCACCCCTGCCCCAAGTGACCAATGTTGTGGACAGCACGGCCGCGGGGGACAGTTTCAATGCAGGCTACCTGGCGGCCATCGTCCGGGGCGAAGAGACGCACAGCGCGATGGCGGCCGGGCATACCTTGGCAGCACAGGTGATCGCGCACCAAGGTGCGATCCTTCCAGAATAACCTGAACAAAGCGGGCATTGGTCATTCAGCCCCCCATCGGCAAAATCAGAAACGCCCGGAAATCGTTGACATTGGTCAATGTGGGGCCGGTGACGACTTGCGCGCTGAGCTGATCAAAGAAGGTATGGGCATCGTTCTCGGCCAGCGCCCCTGTTGGCGAAAGGCCCGCTGCACCTGCGCGGTGCAGAACCTCGGGGCCAACTGACGCCCCGGCCACCTCTGCCGCGCCATCCACCCCATCGGTATCGCAGGCCAGAACATGAATGCCCTCAGCCCCGTCAAGCGCCAGCGCCGCGGCCAGTACATATTCTGCATTTGGTCCGCCGACGCCACTGCCTCGGCGCGTCACCGTGCATTCACCACCTGAGAGCAGCACCATCGGCCGCCCGTTCTCGTGCGCCTTGGCGCGCAATTCGCGCGCCAGACCGGCGTGGTGCGCCGCCAAATCGCGCGCCTCGCCTTCCAGATCATCCCCGAGGATCTGCACATCGCACCCGGCGGCGCGCGCCGCCTTGGCCGCCGCAGCAAGCGACTGCGACGGGGCGGCAATCACCCGGTTGTCGCAAGTGGCAAGCGCCGGGTCCCCGACTGCGCGCACGGAGGAGCCCGCCGCAAGCCCAGCGCGCGCTTTGTCTGGCAGAGAGATCCCATAGCGCTCCGCTATTGCAAGCGCATCTGCCGCGCGGCTGTCATCGCCAACGGTTGGCCCCGAGGCAATGGCCGCGGGGCTGTCACCCGGCACATCCGAAATCATCAGGCTCAGCATCTTGGCCGGCGCAGCCGCCGCCGCCAATTGCCCGCCTTTCACAAGGCTCAGATGTTTACGCAGCACGTTCATGTCGCCAATCGGGGCACCGCTGGCCAGCAAGGCCGCGTTGATGGCCTGCTTTTCGGCGAGCGTCAGCCCAAAGGCAGGCGCACAGAGCAGCGCAGAGCCTCCACCCGATATCAGCGCCAGCACATGATCCTTTGGCCCTGCCGTCCCCAGCAACGCCAGCATGTCAACCGTGGCCGCGACACCAGCGGCATCCGGCACCGGATGCGCCGCCTCAATAATCTTGATGCCCTGCGTGGGGCGGGCATAGCCATATCGCGTGATTACAAGCCCCTCGCAGGGGCCATAATGCGCCTCAACCGCTTCGGCCATGCGGGCGCTCGCCTTGCCCGCGCCGACCACAATCAGCCGCCCCTTGGGCCGTGGCGGCAAATGGTCCGGGATCACCGCAAGAGGGTCGGCAACAGCGACGGCGGTGTCAAACAGCCCTCTCAGGAAACGGTCTGCGGTGGCGGCTGTGGGGGGTGATGTGGGGGTGCCAGACGTCATGGTGATGTCACCCCAAAAAGCCGCGCGGTTGCATGTGACACCCCATATCGCCCTGCCTCCGGGTCATAGCATCCGCTGGGACCTTGGTCGCATTGTGGCATAGGCATTTCACCGGGCGGCTCCGATCTGATTGCGTTTCACCACGACCATGGCGGCGGCAAAACCGAAAGGCAAGCCACAGCGCCCGCCGCGCCCCACGCACACAGAAAAAGCGCCCCCTAAGGTCGGCTCCTTAGGGGGCGCGGTATTACGTGCCCATTATTTCAGCGCTGCACGATCGGTGCTTTAGCCGCATTTGCTGTGACCGCAGCTGCGGCAGGTCATGCAGCCTTCGACCATTTGCAGATCATATTGGCCACAAGACGGGCAGGCTTTGCCTTTGGGGGCTTCGCCAACTGCGATCACTTCGGATTGCGGATCGGACTTCAGGCCCATGCCTTCGCCCGCGATAAAGCCGATGGCGATCATGTGTTTTTCGATCACACCACCGATGGCTGCCAGAATGGACGGGATGTATTTGCCATCCATCCAAGAGCCGCCGCGCGGATCAAACACCGCTTTCAGCTCTTCAACCACAAAGGACACATCGCCACCCCGGCGGAACACGGCGGAAATCATGCGGGTCAGCGCGAGGGTCCAGGCGTAATGCTCCATGTTCTTGGAGTTGATAAAGACCTCAAACGGGCGGCGGTGGCCGTTCACGATCACATCGTTCACCGTCAGGTAAATCGCGTGCTCGCTGTCATGCCACTTCAACTTATAGGTCGCGCCTTCCAGCGACTGCGGGCGATCGAGCGGTTCGGACATATAGATGACTTCGCCGGTCTCTGTCAGATGATCTGCGGGATCTTCGCCCGGCGCTTTCTCTTCGCTTTCCGAAACAGTCAGAACCGAGCCGGTGATGTCGTTGGGGCGATAGGTGGTGCAGCCTTTGCAGCCGGTGTCCCAGGCTTCCATGTAAACATCTTTGAAAGCGTCAAAGCTGATGTCTTCCGGGCAGTTGATGGTTTTGGAAATCGAGCTGTCGATCCATTTCTGCGCGGCGGCTTGCATGCGCACGTGGTCCAGCGGGGCCAGCGTCTGCGCGTTTACAAAGTAATCCGGCAGCTCTTTGTCGCCGAATTTCTCGCGCCACAGTTTCACGGCGTAATCCACCACTTCTTCTTCGGTGCGCGAGCCGTCTTTTTGCAGAACCTTGCGGGTGTAGGCATAGGCAAAGACCGGCTCAATCCCCGAAGAGACATTGCCCGCATAAAGGCTGATGGTGCCGGTGGGGGCAATCGAGGTCAGCAGCGCGTTGCGGATGCCGTGCTCGCGGATCTCGGCCTTCAGGTCTTCGTCCAGATATTGCACCATGCCGCCGTCAACGTATTTGTCGGCGTCAAACAGCGGGAAGGCGCCTTTTTCTTTCGCCAGTTCCACCGAGGCTTTGTAGGATGCATGCGCGATAGCCTTCATCCAAGTCTCGGTCTGCGCGGCGGCCTCTTCAGAGCCGTATTTCAGACCCAGCATCAACAGCGCATCCGCCAGGCCGGTTACACCAAGGCCGATGCGGCGCTTGGCTTGGGCCTCTTGGGCCTGCTGCTCAAGCGGGAAGTTTGAGGCATCGACCACGTTGTCCATCATGCGCACGGCGGTTGTCACCAGATCGGTCAGCGCCGCTTCGTTCAGCTCAGCCGCTTTTTCGAATGGATCAGACACCAGACGCGCCAAGTTGATCGAGCCCAGAAGACAGGCGCCATAGGGCGGCAAAGGCTGCTCGCCGCAGGGATTTGTCGCGGCGATCTGTTCAACATAGTTGAGGTTGTTGGCCTTGTTGATGCGGTCGATAAAGATCACGCCGGGCTCGGCCTGATCATAGGTGTTCTGCATGATCTTGTTCCAAAGATCACGCGCATTGACGGTTTTATAAACCTTGTTGTCAAACAGCAGCTCCCAGCTGCCATCTGCCTTGACCGCTTCCATGAAGTCATCGGTCACCAGTACCGACATGTTGAACATGCGCAGGCGCGCAGGGTCGGATTTGGCGGTGATGAAATTCTCGATATCCGGATGATCGCACCGCATGGTGGCCATCATCGCGCCACGGCGGCTGCCCGCAGACATGATCGTGCGACACATCGCATCCCAAACATCCATGAACGAGAGCGGGCCAGAGGCGTCTGCTGCCACGCCTTTGACGTCCGACCCCTTGGGGCGGATGGTGGAAAAGTCATAGCCGATGCCGCCGCCCTGCTGCATGGTCAATGCGGCCTCTTTCAGCATGTCGAAAATGCCGGACATGCTATCCGGGATGGTGCCCATGACAAAACAGTTGAACAATGTCACCTTGCGTGCGGTGCCTGCACCGGCGGTGATACGCCCGGCAGGGAGGTATTTGAAATCCTCCAACGCGGCATAGAATTTGTCTTCCCACTCTTCAGGCTTTTTCTCAACCTTGGCCAGGTCGCGCGCGATGCGGCGCCAGCTGTCTTCCACCGTTTCATCAATCGGTGTGCCATCCGCATTCTTGAAGCGGTATTTCATATCCCAAATGGATTCGGCGATCGGGGCAGCAAAACGACTCATCGGTGTCCTCAGTTTGTGGGTATTTTATTGGTGTTTGGCAGTGTTTCACGGGGCTTGAAAGCCCCTTTGGGAAGTCTACTATATGGCTAAAGCTGGAAAAAGCACAACCAAAAACACAACCACTTGTGGGTCAAAACCTTGAATCATCTAAATCTAGTAAAACTCAGCGTTGGTACGGAAAGCGTCGAAGGGCTGGCAGATTGGCAAAAAACCCAATCCGCTCAGATAGATGACGGCTGTCCACGGCATGTCACCCGCATGTGGCCGAAGCGCGAGAAAGAAATCCTCGCAGGGGGGTCGATTTTTTGGGTGATTAAGGGGGCTATTCAGGCGCGTCAACCAATCCTGCGGCTGGAGGAGCAAATCGGCAGCGATGGCATCCGGCGCTGCGCCATTGTTTTGGCACCCGGATTGATCCGCACCCAAAGCGCGCTGCGCCGTCCGTTTCAGGGCTGGCGCTACCTCAAACCCGAGGACAGCCCGCCGGACCTGCCGCAGTCTCGCGCCGAAGAAGAGCCCCTGCCCGCCGAGCTGGCCAGCAAGCTGGCGGAAATCGGCGTGATCTGAACCGGCCGCAAGCACGCGCTGGTTGCCAGCGCGGCCACTTATGGGGTCCTTGGCCGGAAACGTCTCTGGAAAGCTGCAATTTCATGGCTTTGTGCCCCGCATCGCTTTGCCAAAAGGGTGCGGCATGCTAAGGCCTGCGCAACGTCACGAATCTGTCATCCTTGCCCCTGGGAACACACCAATGCCAAGCACCATGGAACCGAAACTGATCACCGGGAATGCCAACAAGCCATTGGCGACTGCCATCGCCCGCCGCATGACCATTCACCGCAACCTCGGCCTGGTAGACGCCCGGGTCGAACGGTTCAACGACGGCGAGATTTTTGTCGAAGTGTTCGAAAACGTGCGCGGCGAAGATATGTTCATCATTCAGCCGACCTCAAACCCGGCGAATGACAACCTGATGGAACTGCTGATCATGGCGGATGCGCTGCGCCGCTCCTCCGCCAAGCGGATCACTGCGGTGATCCCCTACTTCGGCTATGCCCGCCAGGACCGCCGCGCCAAGGCGCGCACGCCAATCTCGGCCAAGCTGGTGGCCAATATGCTGGTCGAAGCCGGGGTGGAGCGCGTGCTGACCATGGATCTGCACGCCGCGCAGATTCAGGGCTTCTTCGATATTCCGGTGGACAACCTCTATGCCTCGCCGATCTTCGCGCTGGACATCATGAACCAGTTCAAAGGCAACATGGAAGATCTGATGGTTGTCTCCCCTGACGTGGGCGGCGTGGCTCGCGCCCGCGAGCTGGCCAAGCGGATCAACGCGCCGCTGTCGATTGTCGACAAACGCCGCGAAAAACCGGGCGAGATTGCCGAAATGACCGTGATCGGCGATGTGACCGGCAAGAAATGCATCATCGTCGATGACATCTGCGACACCGCCGGCACCCTCTGCAAAGCCGCCGAAGTGCTGATGGATCATGGCGCAACCGAAGTGCATTCTTATATCACCCATGGTGTGCTCTCCGGCCCGGCGGTCGAGCGCGTCACAAATTCAGTGATGAAAAGCCTGGTGATCACCGATTCCATTCAGCCGACCGGTCCGGTCAAAGGCGCGCCAAACATCCGCATCCTGCCCACCGCGCCGATGTTTGCCCATGCGATCATGAACATCTGGAACGGGGCCTCTGTCTCTTCGCTGTTTGAAACCGAAACGCTGGAAGGCGCCTACGAAGGGCTGCTCGGCTAACCCCGCTGCCCCCCTGCGATACCAAATAGAAAACGCGCCCCGCTGGGCGCGTTTTTTTGTGCCAGCACCTACCCGGCAGTGGGATATCCTGTGCCCCAAACTTTGGCGGCATCTTTATGCAGCAATCGCCCCTGCAAGGCGTCGAGCTCTGCAAGCGCACGAGATTTGCACCCCGTGCGGGCCAGCGCCGCTTGATAGGCACGTAACACCGACTGCGCCCGCCACGGGAGCACCGCCGATGACATCCATCCCCGCAACTCGCTTGGCAGATTGTCATAGTCCCGCATTGGGCTCCGCGCACCGCGTCTGCGTCGCAGAGAGGTTTGGCCAATATTTCTGCGGCTTGTCATAACATGTCCTCAAGCTTATTACATGTTATAACATATCAAAATATTCACAAAGACAAGCCCAAAAAGCTTCGTCAGGACACGTCCCAAATCTCGTCATCCATCACTTCGCCAAAGGCGACCCAGCTCAGGCGCACGCGGGCGATCTTGCTGTCCTGCCAGGTGCGAAACACCAGATCAAACCCTGCCTCTGTCACCTTTTCTGCGCCGATGTCCGCGCGGATGTTGGCCTCATGGCTCACGTCCCAGAGCGACAGCGCCACCTGCACCACCGGCGGGCTGACAAAGGCCTCGGAAAACTTGATCGGCAAGCGACGCTCACGCGGGCCGGTGCCCGTCCACATATCGCCGCCATTTTGGAAATCGGAAAAGAGCTGCTGCTCTCCCTGATCGATACCCAAGGTACCGGTGCGCAACTTCTGCATGAGACCCTCATCAATTCGCCGCGAGACTATCGGGCTTTGCGGGGCGCTGCAAAGCAAAACGGGCCCCGCCCTGCGGCGACGCCCGTTTCTTAATCATATGGTCCGTACTTAGACGTTCAGGGCCGCGCGCAGCGCTTCCAGGTCCGCCAGGTTCTTGGCGGCAACGTCTTTGTTCTCGGCGGCGGCAGTCTCTACCGCTTCCGAAGCCAGCGCAATCAGCGCATCCATGTCAGCCGCGGTGATATCCGCAGTTGGGATGGCTTTTTCCGCCAGCACGGAGGTGCCTTGAGCGTTGATATCCGCAAAACCGCCGGTGACAGCATAGCTTTGGGTGCCCTCAGGGCCTTCAACAGTCAGGACGCCAGGGCGCAACGTGGTGATCGTTGGCGCATGATCCGGCATCGCGGTCAGATCACCATCGGCACCGGGGATCTGCACGGCAGAGGCTTGCACAGAGGCAAGCGCACGTTCCGGGCTGACCAGGTCGAATTGCATAGTTTGTGCCATTGGGGCCTCCGTTCAGGGAGCCTCCGCTGCACCCGGAAGTGCAGCGGAAAGCGATCCGGTATTAGGCGGCTTCCGCAGCCATTTTTTCGGCTTTTGCGATCACTTCGCCGATGCCGCCAACCATGTAGAAGGCGCCTTCTGGCAGGTGATCGTATTCGCCGGCAACAACCGCTTTGAAGGAAGAAATCGTGTCTTCCAGAGGCACCTGCACACCGTCAGAGCCGGTGAAGACCTTCGCAACGTCAAACGGCTGGGACAGGAAACGCTGGATTTTGCGCGCACGCGCAACGGTCAGCTTGTCCTCTTCGGACAGTTCGTCCATGCCGAGAATGGCGATGATGTCTTGCAGGGACTTGTAGCGCTGCAGGATGTTCTGAACGTCAGACGCAACCTTGTAGTGCTCTTCGCCCACGATCTGCGGATCCATCAGACGCGAGGAGGAGTCCAGCGGGTCTACCGCAGGGTAGATGCCAAGCTCAGAGATCGCACGGTTCAGAACCGTGGTCGCGTCAAGGTGCGCAAAGGTGGTGGCTGGTGCCGGGTCGGTCAAGTCGTCCGCTGGAACATATACCGCCTGGATCGAGGTAATCGAACCGTTCTTGGTGGAGGTAATACGTTCCTGCATCGCGCCCATGTCGGTCGCCAGGGTTGGCTGATAGCCCACCGCGGATGGGATACGACCCAGAAGCGCGGACACCTCAGAACCCGCTTGGGTAAAGCGGAAGATGTTGTCGACAAAGAACAGAACGTCTGCGCCGGAAGCGTCACGGAACTGTTCCGCGAGGGTCAGACCGGTCAGCGCAACACGCATACGTGCCCCGGGAGGCTCGTTCATCTGGCCGTAAACCAGGGCAATCTTGGACTCTTCCAGATTGTCTGGGTTCAGAACGCCGGATTCGATCATCTCGTGATACAGGTCGTTGCCTTCACGAGTACGTTCGCCAACACCCGCGAATACGGACAGACCGGAGTGCACTTTCGCGATGTTGTTGATCAGTTCCTGAATAAGAACCGTCTTGCCAACGCCCGCACCGCCGAACAAACCAATTTTACCACCCTTCGCGTAAGGCGCGAGCAGGTCGATCACTTTGATGCCGGTGACGAGGATTTCCGCTTCGGTCGCTTGCTCTTCGAAAGCAGGCGCATCCTGGTGGATGGCGCGGGTTTCGTCGGCTTTCACAGGGCCTTTTTCATCCACTGGGTCGCCGGTGACGTTCAGAATACGGCCCAGGGTTGCGGTGCCAACTGGAACGCTGATGGGCGCGCCGGTATCGGACACGGCCTGACCGCGGACCAGACCTTCGGTCGCGTCCATCGCGATGGCACGCACAGAGTTCTCACCCAGGTGCTGGGCCACTTCGAGAACCAGTTTGTTGCCGTTGTTGTCAACTTCAAGCGCGTTCAGAATGGACGGCAGTTCACCGTCAAACTGAACGTCGACAACGGCGCCAATCACTTCAGTGATTTTGCCTTTTTGTTGTGTCATCTACTTAACCTCTCAGGCTAGACGTTCGATTTCAATTTCCGCTGTTGCCAGCGGCTGTTCGTGCAAACGCGGCCGTCTTGCGTACGGCAGCGTTCAATTTCGATGTGAATGCGATCTCAGCTTTGTCCCATTGCTTCTGCATTTGACCCCGCGCCCCGATATAAAGCGTCGATGCCGGGGTGCGCAGACGACCATCCAGACGCAGCGCGGCATATTTGCCTTCGAAAGCTGCACGGGACTGATCATAGGCCGTGCTGCCCGCACCACCGCTGTGGTGGGTCAGATGGAAAGGCAGCACATAAGCAGTGCCCCCCGCCGCGCGCGCCTGCTGGCACAGGTCAGTTGCAAAAAGGTGGAAGCCGTCCAGATCGAGCGAAGGAAACACCATGCGATTGCGCGCCAGAACCAGGAAGTTTTCGTCCAGCGACACGACTTCGCGCGCCACTTTCAGATCGGTCCAGGACCCATGCGGGTCATCCAGGCAAATCACTTGTTCGGCCTGCGGCCCGGGCGTCCAGCCGGCATTACCGGCCACCATCCAGGTCTTGTCCGAGGCCTCCAAGCTGCGCAGCGCCTGCTCCAGCTCATCCGCGCCGTCATCGGTCAGTTCGATGTCGTCATGGGTGAACAGGATGAATTCGCCCCGCATTTCGGGAAAGAGGCTGCGCAACGCGCGATACCCATCCAGGCTGTTGCCGGACCGGTTATCCACGGCGATGAATTCAGAATTCTCTGCCGTGAAGCCCTTGGCTTCGAACGAGGCCAGCATCCGGGCATATTTGTCTTCTGACGCGACAAGCGTGCAGACGGTGAACAGCAGCTGCGGCTGCTGTCCCTCTGTCACATATCGCGGCTGAAGCGCTGTCATGGTCCCGGTGCCTTCCTAGTTCGCGAAATCAGAGCGCTTCCGCGCCCGAAATGATTTCGATCAGCTCGCTGGTGATCACAGCCTGACGTGAGCGGTTGTACTCGATTGTCAGCTTGTCGATCATTTCGCCTGCGTTGCGGGTTGCGTTGTCCATTGCGGACATCCGCGCCCCTTGCTCAGACGCGCCATTTTCCAACAGGGCCGCAAAGATCTGTGTGGCCACGCCGCGCGGCAGCAGGTCAGCCAAAATGGCTTCTTCGCTGGGCTCGTAGTCATACAGCGTGCTTGCGCCAGCCTCTTCCGTTTCCTCAAACGAGGCCGGAATGATCTGCTGCGCTGTTGGCACCTGGGTCACAACGTTGACGAACTTCGCATAGAAGATCGTGGCAACGTCAAACTCGCCGTTGTCAAAGCGGGCCAGAATGTCACGCGCGATATCCTGCGCATTGTCATAGCCGACACGTTTCACCTCGGTCAGGTCCACGTGACCAATGAAATCATCGCCCAGATCCCGTTTGATCGCATCGCGGCCTTTTTTGCCCACGGTCAGGATCTTCACGGTTTTGCCGTCGGCCTTCAGCTCTGCAGCTTTCTGGCGCGCCAGCTTGGCGATGTTGGCGTTAAAACCACCACACAGGCCCCGCTCTGCGGTCATCACCACCAAAAGGTGGGTCTGCTCGCTGCCGGTACCTGACAGAAGCTTTGGCGCAGAGTCAGAACCTGCGGCCCCCGCGGCCAACCCACCCAGAACGGCATTGAACCGGTCTGTGTAGGGGCGTGCGGATTCCGCAGCTTCCTGGGCGCGGCGAAGTTTCGCCGCGGCCACCATCTGCATGGCTTTTGTGATCTTACGAGTGTTTTTCACACTCTGGATCCGGTTCTTAAGGTCCTTCAGACTAGGCATGGTCCGAACCCCTTATGCGAAGTCAGCTGCGAATTCGTCGAGCGCTGCTTTCACTTTATCGGCGGCTTCACCTTTGATCTTTGGATCTTCATCCGTGATCCACTGCAGAAGATCGGCGTGCTTGCTGCGCAGGTGCGCCAGCAGGCCAGCTTCATAGCGCGCCACGTCGGAAACCGCGACTTTGTCGAGGTAGCCGTTGGTGCCTGCGAAGATCACGCAAACGATTTCAGAGTTGGTCAGTGGCGAATACTGCGGCTGTTTCATCAGCTCGGTCAGACGCGCACCACGGGCCAGCAGCTGCTGGGTCGCGGCGTCAAGGTCAGAACCGAACTGCGCGAAGGCTGCCATTTCGCGGTACTGCGCGAGGGACAGTTTCACAGGGCCAGCCACCGAAGACATCGCTTTGGTTTGTGCCGAGGAACCAACACGAGACACCGACAGACCGGTGTTCACCGCTGGGCGGATACCTTGGTAGAACAGTTCGGTTTCCAAGAAGATCTGACCGTCGGTGATCGAGATCACGTTGGTCGGAATAAACGCAGAAACGTCACCACCTTGGGTTTCGATCACAGGCAGCGCGGTCAGCGAGCCGGAGCCGAACTCTTCGTTCAGCTTCGCGGAACGCTCCAGCAAACGAGAGTGCAGATAGAAAACGTCACCTGGGTAGGCTTCGCGGCCTGGTGGGCGGCGCAGCAGCAGGGACATCTGACGATAGGCAACCGCTTGTTTGGACAGATCATCATAGATGATCAGCGCGTGCTTGCCGTTGTCACGGAAGTATTCTGCCATCGCAGTTGCGGCGTAAGGTGCCAGGAACTGCAGAGGTGCCGGGTCAGACGCGGTCGCGGCCACAACGATCGAATAGTCAATCGCGCCGGATTCTTCGAGCTTTTTCACCAGCTGTGCAACGGTGGAGCGCTTTTGGCCCACAGCCACGTAGATGCAGAACAGCTTTTTGCTGTCGTCATCGCCGGCGGCGTCGTTGTAGGATTTCTGGTTCAGAATGGTGTCCAGCGCAATCGCGGTTTTACCGGTCTGGCGGTCCCCAATGATCAGCTCACGCTGGCCACGGCCAATTGGGATCATCGCGTCAACGGACTTCAGGCCGGTGGCCATTGGTTCGTGAACCGATTTACGTGGAATGATGCCAGGCGCTTTTACGTCTGCAACACCACGTTGCTTGGCGTTGATCGGGCCTTTGCCGTCAACTGGGTTGCCCAGACCGTCTACGACGCGGCCCAGCAGCTCGGGGCCGACAGGCACGTCCACGATGGACTTGGTGCGCTTAACGGTGTCACCTTCTTTAATGTCGCGGTCGGACCCGAAGATAACGACACCTACGTTGTCGCTTTCAAGGTTCAGGGCCATGCCCATGATGCCGCCAGGAAACTCGACCATTTCGCCGGCCTGAACGTTGTCCAGACCATAGACACGGGCGATACCGTCACCTACGGACAGAACGCGGCCCACTTCGGCCACTTCGGCTTCCTGACCAAAATTCTTGATCTGGTCTTTCAAGATCGCCGAAATCTCGGCTGCTTGGATACCCATTATCCGACCTCTTTCATTGCATTCTGGAGAGAGTTGAGCTTGGAGCGGATCGACGTGTCGATCATCTTCGAGCCCACCTTAACAACAAGACCGCCAACCAAAGACTGGTCAACGGTCGCATTAATCTTAACATCTTTTCCAACACGCTCTTTCAGCGTCTTGGCAAGCTTATCGCTCTGCGTCTTGGTCAGCGCCTTGGCAGATGTCACCTCGGCGGTCACTTCGCCTTTGTCCTCGGCGATTAGCCCGTTCAGGGCATCAATCAGCTGAGGCAGCACGAAGAGACGACGGTTCTCAGCCATCAGGGCGAGCGTGTTCTTCAGTACCGTTGGCAGACCCATTTTTGCTGCGATTGCAGCAATGGCATCACCCTGTGCCGTACGGCTCACAACAGGAGAATGGATCAACTCACGCAGATCTGCGCTGTCCTGCAGCGCGGCGTTCAAATCCCCAAGGCCACTCTCAAGGTCTGAGACGGCTTTGGACTCTTTCGCGATCTCAAAGACCGCGGTGGCATAGCGCGCAGCGATGCCTTGCGAAATCGAAGCTGGTTCGGACACGTCCACCCTTCCGACAATTAGCCCCGGTTCGGCCAAGTCGGGCCGTCCGAGGACGTTTCTAGTTTTGATGCAGATCAAAACGGCAAAATCCAGCCGGGGTGTAGCAGAGGCGTCCTGAGCTATCAACTACCATTGAAAGAAAGTAAGAGGTGCAAAAACCCCTTGTTTATAACGATTTGCGTGGGGTGTGACGGAATGGCCCGGGATTGTTACATAAATCAAACAGTTTTTCGGGACCAAATCAGCGATTCCCTGCGAAATTTTTCGCGAAGACCTGCCTATATTTAGGGCAATTTTGTCAGATTGGCGCAATGTCTGGCTTTGGGGCCAGAATTTCCAGCGGTTTGCGCACCCGCGCCTTGAGCCCGCCGCTGGGCGCATGCACCCGCTTTGACGCTTCGACCATCAACACGCCCCCCGCGACAATAGGTGACAGGGCGCGCCCGGTGCTTTCCCAAAGCTGGCTGGTCTTGCGCCAGAACCGGCGGTGGCTTGGTGGTTGATAAAGCGTGGTGCGATGCCGTTCGGCCATAAAGCCATGGTCGCGCAGCTGCGCCTCAAGCTGGCCGTTGGAATAGGGCCGCCCATAGCCAAAAGGCGTCGTATCCGAACGCGACCACAGCCCCGCGCGATTGGGCACGATGAACAGCGCTTTGCCACCAGGCCCCAAAACGCGGTATGCTTCGGCCAGCAGGTCATTTGGGCGTTCGCAGTTTTCCAGCCCGTGCATCATGACGAGCCTGTCCACCAGCCCGGTTTCAAGCGGCCACAGTGTTTCTTCGCAGAGCGCAGAGACATTCGGCATCCCGGCAGGCCAGGGCATCACCCCCTGCGGTGCGGGCATCAGGCCGATGACACGGCGCGCCTCGGGAAGATAGGGCCGCAAGAGCGGCACGGCAAAGCCATAACCGACCATCGTTTGCCCTTTGGCTTCCGGCCAAAGTTGGCGCATCTCGTCCCGAACGGCTTTCTGTGCTGCACGCCCGAGCATGCTGCGGTAATAGAAGTTACGAAGGACTTTCACATCAAGGTGCATTGCGCCTGCTCACAAGATCGGCAAATCTAGGGTTAACATAGTCGCTTTGCGCACTGAGTGAACCTGCAGAATGCATGTTTAACGAAAAAGGGGAATAACCATGCCACTGGAAATTGTGACAATACCCTGCCTGTCAGACAATTACGCCTTTCTCATTCACGAACAGCTGACCGGCATGACCGCGCTGGTGGACGCCCCTGAAGCCGCGCCGATCGAAGCCGAATTGGCCCGCCGGGGATGGGGGCTGGATTTCATCCTGCTGACCCATCACCACGATGACCATATCGCCGCCGTTGACACCCTGCGCGCCAAACATGACACCATCGTCATCGGAGCGGCGGCCGATGCCCACCGCCTGCCGGCGCTGGATCTGAAGGTGGAGCATGGCTCAACCTTCTCGCTGGCCCGCGAAGAAGTCACCGTGATCGACACACCCGGCCACACCAAAGGGCACATCTGCTTTCACATTCCCACCGTCAAAGCGCTGTTTTCAGCGGATACATTGATGGCCGGGGGCTGTGGCCGCCTGTTCGAAGGCACCCCGCAGCAGATGTTTACCAGCCTCTCGAAACTGGCTGCCCTTCCGGCGGACACCAAGGTCTATTCCGGACATGAATACACCCTGTCCAACCTCAACTTCGCGCTGAGCGTTGAGCCCAAGAACAAAAAGCTGCAAGCCCGGCTGAAAGCCACCGAGGCCGCCCGCGCCCAAGGCACCCCCACGGTGCCCAGCACTTTGGCGGACGAATTGGCCACCAATCCCTTCCTGCGCAGCCAATCACCCGAGCTGCGCGCCATGATTGGGATGGAAAACGACAGCGATGCCGCGGTCTTTGCCGAGGTGCGTCGCCGCAAGGACACGTTCTGACCAAACCGATAGGCCCCTACCCGTTCGGCTTATTGCCAAAATGGGTTTCATCTGTCAGGCTGAAAACATTAGATAATTTTCGCGTCGCCCCGCCAGGCAGCCGCCCCAAAAGTCTTACGTCCATTTTTTGCGCGAAACTGCCACTTTGTTGCAAAGCTCACGTATTTGACGCCAAAAGTGAGCGCTAATCGCAATAAAGCCCTTGAAGCTGGCGGTATATCGACCACACTTATTAAGTATCAGGCCAAGGTGTTTTTGGGCAATCTGCCCGCCAATGCCGCAGACGGAAGGAGTGTGAGCAGTGCCTTCATTCTCAACCACCCTTGAACAGGCGATCCACAGCGCACTGGCCCAGGCCAATGCACGTCGTCATGAATTTGCAACCCTGGAGCATCTGCTCCTCTCGCTTCTGGACGAACCGGATGCGCTGCGCGTCATGCAGGCCTGCAGTGTCGATACCGATGAGCTGCGCCAGACGCTTATGGAATTTATCGAAGAGGATCTGGCCAATCTGGTGACAGATATCGAAGGCTCCGAAGCGGTACCAACCGCCGCCTTCCAGCGCGTCATTCAACGCGCCGCCATTCATGTGCAATCCTCTGGCCGCACCGAAGTCACCGGGGCCAATGTGCTGGTCGCAATCTTTGCCGAACGCGAAAGCAATGCCGCCTACTTCCTGCAAGAACAGGATATGACCCGCTATGACGCGGTGAATTACATCGCCCATGGCGTCGCCAAAGACCCCGCCTTTGGCGAAAGCCGCCCGGTGGCGGGCAGCGAAGAAGACGATGAAAACGAAACCAGCGCAGCCGCCGGTCAGGACGAGAAAAAAGAAAGCGCCCTGTCCAAATATTGCGTGGACTTGAATACCAAGGCCGCCAAGGGCGATGTGGACCCGCTCATCGGGCGCGACCACGAAGTCGAGCGCTGCATTCAGGTGCTGTGCCGCCGGCGCAAGAACAACCCGCTGCTGGTGGGCGATCCCGGCGTGGGCAAAACCGCGATTGCCGAAGGGCTGGCCCATCGCATCGTCAACGGCCAAACCCCAGAGGTGCTGGCCTCAACCACGATCTTTTCGCTCGATATGGGCGCGCTTTTGGCGGGCACGCGGTATCGCGGCGATTTCGAAGAGCGGCTGAAAGCGGTGGTGACAGAGCTTGAGGATCACCCCGACAGCGTGCTCTTCATTGACGAAATTCACACGGTGATTGGCGCGGGCGCAACTTCGGGCGGGGCAATGGATGCCTCCAACTTGCTGAAACCTGCCCTGCAGGGCGGCAAGCTGCGCACCATGGGCTCCACCACCTACAAGGAATTCCGCCAGCATTTCGAAAAAGATCGGGCTTTGTCGCGTCGCTTCCAGAAGATCGATGTCAACGAACCGTCGGTGCCTGATACCATCAAGATCCTGAAAGGTCTGAAGGAGTATTTCGAAGAGCATCACAGCGTCAAATACACCGCTGATGCGATCAAAACCGCGGTGGAGCTGTCGGCGCGTTACATCAACGACCGCAAGCTGCCCGACAAGGCGATTGACGTGATCGACGAAGCGGGCGCGGCGCAGCATCTGGTCGCGGCCTCCAAACGGCGCAAAACCATCGGCACCAAAGAGATTGAGGCCGTGGTGGCCAAAATCGCGCGCATTCCACCAAAGAATGTCAGCAAGGATGACGCCGAAGTGCTGAAAGACCTCGAAAAATCCCTGAAACGGGTGGTCTTTGGTCAGGATGCCGCTATCGAAGCGCTCTCCAGCGCCATCAAACTGGCCCGCGCGGGTCTGCGCGAGCCGGAAAAACCCATCGGCAACTATCTCTTTGCGGGGCCAACCGGCGTCGGCAAGACCGAGGTGGCCAAACAGCTCGCCAATACTTTGGGCGTCGAGCTGCTGCGCTTTGACATGTCCGAATATATGGAGAAACACGCAGTCTCCCGCCTGATTGGCGCGCCTCCGGGCTATGTCGGCTTTGATCAGGGCGGTCAGCTCACCGATGGGGTGGATCAGCACCCGCATTGCGTGCTGTTGCTGGATGAGATCGAAAAAGCGCACCCGGATGTCTACAACATCCTCTTGCAGGTGATGGACCACGGCACGCTGACCGATCACAACGGGCGCACCGTCGATTTCCGCAATGTGATCCTGATCATGACTTCCAACGCCGGGGCTTCAGAGCAAGCCAAGGCTGCGATCGGCTTTGGCCGCGACCGTCGCGAGGGCGAGGATACCGCTGCGATTGAACGGACATTTACGCCGGAATTCCGCAACCGTCTGGACGCGGTGATTTCTTTCGCGCCACTGCCAAAGAAAACCATCCTGCAAGTGGTCGAAAAATTCGTGCTGCAGCTTGAGGCCCAGCTTCTGGACCGCGATGTGCATATCGAACTGACCCGCAAAGCTGCCGAATGGCTGGCGGACAAAGGCTATGATGACAAAATGGGGGCGCGCCCGCTGGGCCGCGTCATTCAAGAGCACATCAAAAAGCCGCTGGCCGAAGAGTTGCTATTTGGCAAACTCTCCAAAGGTGGCGTGGTCAAGGTCACGGTCAAAGACGGCGAGTTGGTGCTGAAATACGACGGCCCCGCCAAGGCCCGCATCACCGGCGACAAGCCCCCGCTGCTGACCGCCGACTAAGCGCGATACATTGAAGATCAAAGCCCCGCCGGTTCGGCGGGGCTTTTTGTTTGGGCGAATGATCCGCGAGACGGCCAATGCTGCACTTGCTCACCCCGCAAACAAAAGACCGGTTTGGCCGTTGAAGTCATCACCGCAAGTCACCCAGCCGGTTAACAGCCGTGTTAACGGCCCGGCCATCGTCAGCCCCGCCCTTGGGCTGGCGATTTGGCTACGGTGGATACGAGATTTGTTCTGTCGCAGTACGTGGCAGCCATAAAGCGCCCAGTCACTTTAGTCGGGTCGCCACCCCAGGGGCCGACGCCAGCCTAACGTACAGAGCCGGGGGCCAAAGGCCGCTTGGACCGCATTTTCGACCCCCTACTTCTCGGTCAATTTCAGCTCAATCCGGCGGTTGCGGGCGCGGGCGTCGGGGGTGTTGGCGGGGTCGATGGGTTGGAATTCGCCAAAGCCATTGGCTGATAGGCGCTCGGGCGGCAGGCCAAGGGATTGCGACAGAAAGCGCACAACCGACAGGGCGCGGGCTTGGGACAGCTCCCAATTGTCGCGAAAGCGGGTGCCATTAAAGATCGGCACATTATCGGTGTGGCCATCGACTTGCAGCACCCAGTCGATTTCCGGCGGGATGTCATCCGCCACATCCAGCAGCAGTGTGGCGACGCGGCCAATCTGTTCGCGGCCCTCAACGCTCAGCTCGGCCCCGCCTGAGGGGAACAGCACTTCGGAGCTAAAGACAAAGCGGTCGCCGACAATCTGCACCCCTTCGCGGGTGCCCAGAAGGCCGCGCAGCCGGCCAAAGAATTCTGAGCGGTAGTTTTCAAGATCCTGCGCCTCTGCGGCCAGGCGCGCGGCCTCGGCCTCAAGGCGCTTGCGCTCGGCTTCCTCCAGCGCGCGGCGGCGACGTTCTTCGGCGGCCGCGCGCGCCAGCGCCGCATTCAAATCCGCGCCCAATGTCGACAGCTGCACATTGGCGGCGGCATCCCGCGCCTTGCTTTCATCCAGCAGCGCCTGCAATTGCCCCAGCTGCGCCCTGAGCGCCGCCACCTGCTGATTGAGCAGCGCGGCCTGTTTTTCATTCTCGCTCGCCTCAGCCCGGCTTTCGGCCAGTGCGGCATTTGCCACCGCCAAAAGCCGTGCGCGTTCTTCGGCGGCGCTGAGCTCTTCGGCGGCGACTTGTTCGGCGGCCGATTTTGCGGCCAGCGCGGCAGCCAACTGGCGCTCAATCTCCGCGCGGTCCTGCGCGAGGGTTTCAGTGTCCAGCTTTGCCGCCAGCGCCGCGGCCAGTTTCTGTTCCAGCTCTGCCACCTGCGCGGTGGCGGTATTGGCGCGCTGCTCCAGTGCAATGCGGCTGGCAAAGGCCTCAGACAGCGCCTCTTCCAGTTGCTGTTCGGTCAGCGCGTTTTCCGCAGTTGCGGCCTTGGCGGCCTCCAGCTGCGCCAGCGTTGCGGCCAGTTCCTCTTCGGTCAGTGCGGCGGTGGTGCGGGTTTCTTCCAGTGCCAGCAGCGCCGCCGTCAAGCGGCCGGTCAAATCCTCTTCGCTCACAAGCGCGGCGGCCAGCTTGCGGTCCAGATCTACTTGGGCCGCTTCGGCGGCGGCGAGCATGGTCAGGGTCTCTTCGGCCTTGCGGCGCTGTTCTTCCAGCGCCAGCGTCATGGCGGTCAGCTCCGCATCGGCGTTTTTGAGCCGCTCGCGCAGGGCTTCGGCGGCGGCTGCCTGCGTGAGCCGCGCGATTTCATCGGCGTTGAGCCGCGCCTCCAAATCCTCGACCTGCGCCGCCAGTGCGCTGTTGGTTTCCACGGTCGCGGCGGCCTGCGCCTCAAGCTCGGCCACCAATGCATTAAGCGCGGCGCGTTCTGCGGCGGCGCGGCGCGCCTCTTCGGCCTGCGCGTCCACCTCATCGCGGGCGGTCGCCAACGCCAGGTTCAGCGCTTCTTGTTCGCTCAGCAATGTATCGCGCTCAGCGGTCAGATCACCGACCAACCCGCGCGCTTCGTCGCGCTGCGCCAGAAGCGCGGCAACCTGCGCCTCAAAACTGCTGATGCGACTGCGGGCGATATCAAGCGCCGCGGAGGCACTGTCGCGTTCCGTGGTCAGCGCGCTGATCAGCGCGGCCTGCTGATCAGACAGCGCGCGCGCATCCGTCAGCGTCGTGCGCAAGGTCCCGACCTGTGCCTGCAGGCCCGCGGATTTTTCCTGCTCAAGTCCCAGCGCATCCGCCAGTGCGGCAATTTCAGCTGAAAGGCTATCGAGCTTGTCCGCCTGCCCGGAAATTGTTTCGCGCAGCACAAATTGCACCACCATGAAAATGGTCAGTACAAACATCAGCACCAGCAAAAGCCCGGTCATCGCATCAACGAAGCCGGGCCAGATCGAGGCCTGAAAGCGTTGTCCTGTGCGCCGGGAAAGGGCCATGGCTTAGCTGTCCTTCCCGCTGGTGTCACCCTCACCGCCGTTCTGCGACGTGGCATTGTGGCGGCGGCGACGGCGGGCGGGCTGATCGCCCAGTTTGGTGATCGCCTGGGTCAGCGCCGATAGATCACTGCGCAATTCGGTCATCGTGTCCTGACGACCGGCGGATATCTCTTCGAGGATCCGCAGCATCTGCACGTCGATGGAGCGCAGGCGCATGCGGCTTTCGGCATCCACGCCCTCAGCGGCCTGGGTCTGCATCGCGGCAATCAGTTGCTCTTGCCCATCGGCCAGACGCGCCAGTGTCTCCGGCTGTCCCGTGGGATTGGGGGCGGCAGACATCTGCCCCACCAACGCCTGCACCGAATGGGTCAGATCACCAATGTTGCGCTCCACCCGGGCGCGGCCATCTTCGGCCTTCACGAACATGGTCTGCAATTGGTCCATCTGCTCTGCCATATGCTCCAGCACTTCGCCCAGCACATTCTGTTCAATGCCCGGCTCGCCATCGCCGCCGGTGAAGCCGACCCGCGTGATCGAGCTGAGCCATTCTTCAAGCTCGCGGTAAAACCGGTTCTGGCCATGGCCCGCAAAAAGCTCAAGCAGGCCAACGATCAAAGAGCCCGCAAGCCCCAAGAGCGAGGAGGCAAAGGCAACGCCCATGCCGCCCAGCTGGTCTTCCAGACCCGTCATCAGACGGTTAAAGACCTCAACCCCGCCTTCGCCTTCGTCCGGCGCAAGACTGCGGATGGTGTCCACCACTGCCGGTACCGTGGTCGCAAGGCCATAAAATGTCCCCAGCAGACCAAGGAAAATCAGCATGTTCACGATATAGCGGGTGATTTCCCGCGCTTCGTCGATCCGGGTGGCCACAGAATCCAGGATCGAGCGCGTCGATGTGGCGCTGATCTGCCCCTTGCCGCGACGCGAGCGCAGCAGGCTGGCCAGCGGCAACAAAAGCGTCGGCGGCTCCAGATAAGAAAGGCTGTCATTCTGGCTGGCAAAATTCTTGATCCAGCGGGTGCAGGCCATCAGCGAAAACACCTGCATGAAACAGGCCACAACCCCCACAAAGAACACAAACAGGATAAAGCCGTTCAGGTAGGGATTGGCGCTGAAGACCGGCATGACGCGCGGCAGCGCGATATAGGTCAAGACCCCGGTCAAGGCCAAGACGATCAACATCAAGATGATCTGTCGCACCGGTTGCGAAAAATGAGGCTCCGCCTCAAACTCTGACTGCTCCATCTGGTCAGTTCCTGACGCTGTTCTTTTCTAAGGATACCCTAGAAGGCGCGGCCAGTTGTGCCAAGGTTTATTGCCCAGGAAGCCTATTTAAGCGCTGAGTTTTTCCACCCGCTGCGACAGCCAGTCCAGTTCGGCATCCTGAATGCCCAGTTCGGCAAGGTGGCGCGCCGTATTATGCAGATAGTCGGTGTTTGGCCCGCGCCCGCCCACCGCCGTGGCAATCACCTGCGCCTGCTCTTCCAGCGACAGGTTCACATATTGCACATGGTCGCGGTCAATCACATAGGTCACTGCCGTGACATCGCGCCCATCCGCCAGCGCAACCGGCAGGGTTTTCTCTAGATAGGCCGAAGAGACAAGTTCGCGCGCGCGCAACTCCTTCAGCGCGGCCTCTTCTGTGCCCGGCGCAACCCGCAGCGCCAGCCCATGGCATTGCCCCTGCGCGGCGGCATCCAGCGCCAGCACCAGCCCGGGATGCGCCTCGGTGCCGCGATGGTGGATCGAGGACATGCAGAAACTGCGATGCCACCCATGCAGTGTCGCCACCGCCTGTTCCGCGACCTCAAAGCCCGGGTTCCACAAAAGAGACCCATAGCCGAAAACCCACATCGTCATTGCCTGTTCCACCACTGGTGCATTGTCGTCGGCGCGTTTAAACACCAAAGCAAAGCAAGAGCAAAGGGGCCGCGCTGTGAAACGTCTGCTGATTGTCATCCTTCTGGTGTCCCTAGGCTGGTTTGCCTATTGGTTCATCGGCGCAGAAAGCGCGCGCGCGGCCTATGCAAGCTGGTTTGACGCCCGCCGCGCCGAAGGCTGGCAGGCCGATTATAGCGCGCTGCATATGCGCGGCTTTCCCAACCGCTTTGACGCCACGCTGGAAGAGGTGGCGCTGGTGGATCCGGCCACGGGCCTGGGCTGGGTTGCGCCGTTTTTTCAGATCTTTGCCCTGACCTATAAACCCAATCACATCATCGCTGTCTGGCCAGAAAGCCACCAAATTCTAACGCCCAATCAACAGGTTGATATCAAATCAGACGATATGAAAGCCTCTGCCGTGGTCGCGCCAGACACGGACCTTGCGCTCCTGCGGGCCAATTTTGCCGCCGAAGCGCTGCGCCTTCAGTCCAACTTGGACTGGTCGCTCAGCGCCGAGAGTGTTCGACTCGCGCTCAGCCGCCATGAAAGCACGGACAGCAGCTATGATCTGGCACTGCAAGGCAGCGCCGTCGCGCCGCCCACCGCGCTGCGCACAGCGGTCTTGCCCGCAACGATGAGCGCGCTGGATCTAGATATGACCGCGCAGTTTGATCGCCCCTGGGATTTGCGCGCACTGGAAGAGCGCCGCCCGCAGCCCACCGCAATCACCCTACGCACGGCCCATGCCAAATGGGGGGAGCTTGAGGCAAAAGCGGCTGGCGACGTGACCGTGGATGCGGCCGGCGCCCTCGATGGGACGCTGACGCTGCGCTTGGCCAAATGGCGCGAGATGCTGGCCGTGGCGCGCGACAGCGGCCAATTCAGCGCCGCAGCGCTGGACGCCACGGAACAGGGCCTGAGCCTGCTGGCGGGGCTGACGGGCAACAATGCCGACAATATCGATGTCACTTTGACTTTTCGCGGGGGCATTGCATTTGCGGGTATTCTGCCGCTCGGCCCTGCCCCGCGTCTACAACTGCGCTAACGGCGGTCAGCGGCAATAGGGCCCGCTGCGGTGACGCGCGACATCAAAATGGAAATGGTCGCGGTGATATTTGTCGGCATTTGGTCCCAAGACGGTGCCAAACGGCCCGCAGGCAGATTTGTGCAGCGCCTTCAAAATACGCCCTTTCTTGCCGCGCCCCCAATCTTTGAGAACCGAAATACGGTCCCCGTTTTTCAGGTGGAAGGCCGAGATATCAATGGCGCGCCCCTTGCCGTGTTCTGAAATTTTTGCGCCGGGGCGATTGTTGCGGGTGCGGCAGGAATAGCCTGCAGCCACTTGCAATTTCACCACCCCGCCGCCGGTGCGGCCCACGGCGCGGGTGACGCCCCGGTCGACCCAGGATTTCAACGCATGGGCGGTATCACATTCCATTACTGCCGGGGTCGACAGCGCCACGCCCGACACGCTGTGCAGTTTGACCGCCTTGCGCACGCCGCAGCCGCGCAGCCGCGCGGGCACCGTGCCCACTTCGGTGCCCAGCAGCGCGCGATTGCCGCAGACACGGCCGATGCCGGCCTGTTTGCGCTGCACAGCATTCTGCTGGCGCTCTGGTTTGGGGATCACCGCGCGCGGCAACTGTTGCGGGGCAACTGCCAGGGTCTGGGGCCGCTGTCTTGGGCGCAAGGACACATAGGGCGCGAGCGCGGGCAAAGCGGGCGGAAAGACATCTTCGCGTGCCACTGGGCGCAGGGATCGGCTCGGCGCGTTGGCGGCAGCCATATCGGTCCCCAGCAGGATCAGCGCGGTTAGCGCTGCGATCGCGTGCTGGGCACCCTGCCACGTCACTCGGCCGGACCCCGGCCAAAATCTGGGGCGTCCGTGTCCTGGCCGGCCTCGATGATGCCACGGCGAATGGCGCGCGTGCGGGTGAAATAAGCGTGCAGATGGTCGCCATCGCCCTGCCGGATCGCCCGCTGCAGGGCAAAGAGCTCTTCGGTGAAGCGCCCCAGAATTTCCAGCGTCGCATCCTTATTGGCCAAAAAGACATCGCGCCACATGGTCGGATCGCTCGCTGCGATGCGTGTGAAATCGCGAAAGCCCGTGGCCGAATATTGAATGACTTCGCTTTCCGACACCCGGCGCAGGTCATCCGCGACCCCCACCATCGTATAGGCAATGAGGTGCGGCGTATGCGAGGTGACAGCCAGCACCAGATCATGGTGGTCGGCGTCCATCTCATCGACCTTGGAGCCAAGCCCCTTCCAGAACTCTACCAGCCGGTCCGCGGCGGGACGGTCCGTGGTCTCATCGGTGATCATCAGGCACCAGCGATTGTCAAAAAGCGTGGCAAAGCCCGATTCCGGACCGGAATACTCGGTGCCCGCCAGCGGGTGCGCGGGCACGAAATGCACATGGGCCGGCAGTTCAGGGCCCACTGCCTCGATCACGGCGCGTTTGACCGATCCGACATCCGACACCGTCGCGCCGGGTTTGAGCGCCGGGGCGATCTCTGCGGCCACTGCGCCCATCACGCCAACCGGCACGCAAAGCACCACAAGGTCCGCCTCTTTCACCGCTTCAACCGCGCTGTCACAGACCCGGTCGCAGAGGCCAATGCGGCGCGCGGTGTCGCGGGTGTTCTGACTGCGGGCATAGCCAGTGACTTCGCCCGCCAGCCCTGCGCGTTTGATCGCCCAGAACATGGAGGAGGCAATCAGCCCCAGCCCAATCAGCGCCACGCGATCATACAGCGGTGCCGCCTGTGTGGCCGGGGCGCTCATGCCGCCTGCTCCTTAAAGCTTTTGACCGCATGGGCCACGCGGCGACAGCCGGATTCATCGCCGACGGTGATGCGCAGACAATGAGGCAGCCCATAGCCGCCGACGCGGCGCACGATAATGCCCTGCGCTTTCAGATGGTCGTCACAGGCGTGGGCTTCGGCTTCGGAGGCAAAGCGCGCCAGAATGAAATTGGTGCAAGAGGTATCAGACGGGATGCCCAGCTCGGCCAGCGCTTCGGCCAGCCAGGCGCGCCAACGGGCATTGTCCGCGCGGCAACGCGCCACATAATCGGTGTCGCGAATGGCGGCTTCCGCCACCACAAGCTGCATGTCCGACAGGTTGAAAGGCTGGCGGACACGGTTCAGCACGTCAATGATCGCCTGCGGCGCATAGCCCCAGCCGACCCGAAGCCCGCCCAGCCCGTAAATCTTGGAAAAGGTGCGGGTCACGATGACATTCTCCCGGCTTTCAACCAGCGCCGCGCCGCCGTCAAACCCCTCGACAAATTCCGCATAGGCCCCGTCGTGCACCAAAATGGCGCCCTCCGGCAAACCATCGGCCAAACGCGCCACCTCGTTGCCGCCAATCATTGTTCCGGTCGGGTTGGCCGGATTGGCGATAAAGACGATCTTGGTGCGCGCGGTGCAAGCGTTCAGAATGGCGTCGACATCGACCACACGCTCGCGCTCGGGGACCTTAATTGGGGTTGCGCCACAGGCATGCGCCAGAATCGGGTACATCGAGAACCCGTGTTCGGTGTAGATCACCTCATCGCCCGGCCCGGCAAAGCATTGCGTCACAAACTGCAGCACTTCATCAGAGCCGACCCCGCAGATGATCTGCGCCGCGTTCAGACCGTGCACCTCGGCAATGGCGTTGCGCAGCTTGGCATGATCGGTGCCGGGATAGCGGTGCAGGTTCTGCCCCGCCTTGCGAAACGCCTCTTTCGCGGCATCGCCTGCCCCATAGGGATTTTCGTTTGAGGACAGTTTCAGAATGTCACTGACCCCATCAATGCTCGATGCGCCACTTTGATATAGCGCGATTTCCATAATCCCTGGCTGCGGCTCAAGCTTGCTCATGGGTGCATTCCTTCTGTTCCTGCTCGTTCTAGTTCGGTTCCCGGCGAGAGAAAACCGAAATTGCACCAATTGCGACATCGCCGCCAAGCTGTTGCCTTGCTGCCGGGTTTGCGCGGATCTGTCCGTTTGACGCGCAGATTTGGCGCGCCGGGGCAAGCGAAACCATCAGCGCGCTGCAACACTGCAGGCCTCACAACAACGGTGCCAAACAGGGACCCACCCCATGACGTTGCAAGAGCAATATGATCAGGCCGCGCCCCGATGGGCCACCCGCCTCAGCGCGCTTGGGTTTACGCCAGCCTATGCGGCGCTGATGGCGGCGGCCGCGCCGCGCCACACCGGCAGCCTCTGTGATGTGGGCGCAGGCAGCGGCGCGCTCTCGCAGGCGTTTTACGCGCGCTTTGGCGCGCCCAAGCGGCATGTGTTGCTGGATACCTCAGCGGCGATGTTGCAAACGGCGCGGGCTGCCCTGCCGGCCACCACGCAGATCGAAACGGAGCAGGCGCTATTGGCGGACTATCGTCCGCAATGCGGGTTTGACGTCACGCTGGCCGGGCATGTGATCGAACATTGCCCCAGCCCAGAAACCGCCCTGCAGCAGATCGCTGCGCTGACGCGGCCCGGCGGCACGGTGATCCTGGCGGTGTCGCATCCCCACATCTGCCAGATTGTTATCTGGCTGAAGTGGCGGCATCGCTGGTTCCGCCAGGACGACGTCTGCGCCATGGCAGCGCGGGCCGGGCTGCGCCTGTCGCGCATTCTGCGCTTTGAGACCGGCGTGCCTGCGCGCATTTCGCGCGGCTACATCTTCACCAAACCCACCCAACCACAGGAGACCCCATGCTGATTGCCATTGTCGACATCCCGCTCACCCCGGACAGCAAACCCGCCGCGCGCGCGGCGCTTGAACAGGTGCTGCCAGATATCCGCAGGCAGCCCGGCAACCTTGGCTTTCGCATTCTGTCGGAGACCGATACGAGCCCCGACCTGACGCTGCTGCAGGAATGGCAGAGCGAAAGCGCCTTTGCGGCCTATCTGGCCTCGCCGCTGTTCAAGGGGCTTGGCGCGGCGCTTGCGCCTCTTATGTCTGGCCCGCCCAACTCGCGCCGCTTTGTGGCCGAGGCGCTCGCCCCAGCAGAGTGATTGCCCTAAACTGCCCCTATGACCAACAGCCCCGCTGCCCCCGCAGCCTATGCCTTTGTCGCCAATTTCGATCCGGAGCCGCAGAAAACCCTGCGGCTGGACCGGCATTACCTGCTGTACAATAGCCATGGCGCTGTTCGGCTGAGTGCAGGCAACCGCGGCTGGAGCCTGCCGCCCGCACGCGCGGCGTTGATCCGGGCAGGCTGTGACATCAACATCACCGTGGTGCGGGCGTTGACCACATGTTCGCTGCTGTTTGACCCGGACTGGTTTGCCGAACCCGATGCGCCGCTGTCGGTGTTTGAAGTGACACCGCTGGCGCGCGAGTTGATCCATGCCTGCCGGCCTTATGGGCCGGAAGCCGATCTGGATGACTATGGGAGGCAATTGTTTGACACGGTGGCAGCGGTCAGTTGGCGTTTGGCGCGCACGCCCTCCCCCGCCGTGCTGCCAGCGCCAAGTAACCCCGCCCTTCAGCAAGCCCTTGCAATGACCGAGGCGGCCTTGGATCAGGCCCCAAGCTTTGAAGCGATCGCCCGCGGGGTTGGCCTCAGCCCGCGCTCTCTGGCGCGGCGCTTTGCCGACGATCTGGGCATGACCTGGCGGCAGGCGCAGCGCCGCCTGCGCATGAGCCGCGCCATCGAAGCGCTGGCGACATCGGATCGGCCTGTGACAGAGATCGCCTTTGCGGTGGGCTACAATTCGCTCTCGGCCTTCAATGCGGCCTTTCTGGACCTCACCGGGCAGACGCCGACCGACTACCGCAAAAGTCTGACCCGCGCCTGACACTGTGCCACCCCGCACTGCGCCCGCGTGTTTTATGGTATACTCCGCCCCATCACACGACAGACGGAGGAAGCCCCATGACCCATGCGACACCGCTGTCCAGCAGCCCTTCCTGGATTGCCTGGACCGGAATGGAAACCGATCTGATATTCAACAAGGGCGTTGATCTGCCGGAGTTTGCCGCCTTTCCCATGGTGGATACCGCCGAAGGGCGAGAGCGCCTTCAGGCCTATTACGAAGCGCTGATTGGCATTGGCCGCGATACGGGTGTAGGCGTGATCCTTGATACACCGACCTGGATGGCCAACCCGGATCGCGCCAGCGCCGTGGGCTATGGCGCCGAGGATCTGCCGCGCGTGACGCGGGATGCGGTGGCCCTGGTGCGGGGTGTGGCCGACAAACACCCGGATGTATCGGCGCTCATCAGCGTGCAGATCGGCCCACAGGGCGATGGCTACAAACCCGGCATGGCGGCCCATGATGCGGCCGCCACTTATCATCGCCCGCAAATTCAGGCCGCCAAAGACGCCGGGGCTGATGTGGTCAGCGCCTATACGCTGGGGGCCAGCGGCGAGGCGATTGGCATCGCCAGCGAAGCCGCGCGCATCGGTATCCCGGCGCTGATTTCCTATACGGTGGAGACCGACGGGCGTCTGGCCGATGGCACGGCCCTGTCAGAGGCGGTCGAAACGCTTCATGCCGCCGCTGCGCCCGCAGCGATCATGGTCAATTGCGCCCATCCCGATCATCTGGCCGAGGCGCTGGACGGCGGGGCATGGGAAAGCAAACTGACGGGCTTTGTCGCCAATGCCTCGCGCCAGAGCCACGCAGAGCTGGACGCCTGCGAAACCTTGGATGATGGCGACCCCGAAGAGCTGAGCCAGCAATTGGCGGCGCTGAAAGCAGGCCATAGCGGCCTGCGCATCCTAGGCGGCTGCTGCGGCACCGATTTGCGGCATCTGCGCGCCACCGCCAAACGCATGCTTTAGGCAAAGAAAAACCGCGCTGGCAGGCAGCGCGGTTTTCCAGAATTCTTGTGGTGCGGCGAAGATTAGTTCTTCGCGTAGAATTCAACCACCAGGTTTGGCTCCATCATCACCGGGTATGGCACGTCGGCCAGGCCAGGCGCGCGCACGAAAGTCGCGGTCATTTTGGAGTGGTCGGCGTCGATGTAGTCAGGCACATCGCGCTCTGCCAGTTGAACGGCTTCCAGCAGAACGGTCAGCTGCTTGGAACGATCACGCACCTCGATCACGTCGCCTTCTTTGACGCGGTAGGATGGGATGTTCACTTTCTTGCCGTTCACTTTGACGTGGCCGTGGTTCACGAACTGACGCGCAGCAAAGACGGTTGGCACGAATTTCGCGCGATATACAACCGCGTCCAGACGACGCTCCAGCAGGCCGATCAGGTTTTCACCGGTGTCGCCTTTCAGACGCACAGCTTCACCATAGATGCGGCGGAATTGTTTCTCGGTCAG
This sequence comes from Cognatishimia sp. SS12, assembly GCF_028369055.1. GTDB lineage: Bacteria > Pseudomonadota > Alphaproteobacteria > Rhodobacterales > Rhodobacteraceae > Cognatishimia. The sequence goes on from NZ_JAQNCZ010000004.1 coordinate 369,847, forward strand.
GTCGCCGTAGTAGCCTTTAAGCTTCTGCTTGGCGCGCAGCTGGATACCGAAGTCGGAAAGTTTGCCTTTGCGGCGCTGACCGTGCTGGCCGGGGCCATATTCGCGACGGTTTACAGGGGACTTTGGACGGCCCCAGATGTTTTCGCCCATGCGGCGATCGATTTTATACTTGGCAGACGTGCGTTTGGTCACGGCTGGTCTCCTTCGTTTATGGTTTCGAAGGGCGTTGTCCTCTTCCCGGATTTGGCCGGGATGACAGGGATCCCCTTGCGGGGGCCACCAACACCAATGAAGCCGCGCTTATACGCGGCGTTTTGGCAGAGTCAACAGGGTCAGACGCCGAGTGCGCTGATAAATTGCCTAGGCCGCTTCATGCCGCAGGATCGCCGCCTCAGAGGCGGTCAACTGCCGGCGCGCGTGATCGCCATAGGCAAAGGGGCGATGCGCGAACTCGGGGTTGATCAGCAACAGCCGGCTGCGGTCCTCATCGGCCAGCGCGCCCATCTCGGCATCCGCCGGATGGAAGCTTTCGGTTTCCACCCCATTGGCAAAGAGGATTTCATGCCGGGGCATCAGCAGATGCATATAGGTGACTTCGCGCAGGCGATAATCGGTGCTGATGCTATGACCATTCTCAAGCTGTCGTGCCGTAACCAGCACTTCGGGCGTATTAAACAAGGTGCGCGCCACCTCGCCGCGCACCAGAATGCGGTGTTCAGGCGAAACGATCAATTCGCGGCGTGGCCAGTTTGGCCCCAGCGCGCCGGGTTTGATGCGGATGGGCCGCAGCTTGGGCAAAGCAAAGAGCCGCGCGCCGGTCATCTTGCGGCTGCCGATCCACTGCACTTCCTGCAAGCCATTGTCTTTGGTCTGAATGTAGTCGCCTTCGCGCAACAGCTCGATCCGCTTGGGACCGGCCGCCGTGTTGATCAACGTGCCGGGGGTAAAACAGATCACCCGCGCCCCATCCGGGTCGGCCGGATCATCGCCGCGGGCGCGCAACGTGTGATGCACAACCCACAAATCTGCGCCCTTTGGCGGGATGGCATCCAGGAACATCACCAAAGGCGCAGCGCCATCGACCTCGATCAGCGTCAGCGTATAGCTGGTCTGCCCGTCCGTGACGACAATACAGCTGTCGGCCATTGGTTCGTCAGTTTCGACCTGATCAATCTGGGTGGTTTGGGTCAGGGCCGCGCCGACAAGCTTACGCACCATGCGCGCCGCCTTGCGCCGCAACATCACTTCGCTTTCGCCCCTTGCCAATCGCAACAATTCTGTCGGGCCATCGACCCGCACAACCTCGCCCTGCCAGGACCACACCGCGCCTTGCTCAATCGCGCTTATAGGTGCGGCCCGCAGACCATCGACTTCCGTTTGCGACCAGGAAATGACGAACGTGCCGAGAAAGCCCGCCCCCATGTGCCTGTATCCTGCCTCAATTTTTCTTATTGAGGCCAGAGTAGCAAAAGTGATTCGCTCTGGGAAGCCCAAAACGAATCACCGTTTGAGATTAGGGTGTTGACCTTGAGTCAACGGCAACAGCGCCGTGGGGTCAGAAGTCGATCTTCACGCGCAACGCGCCCACGATCTGGCCTTCGTCCTGACTTGTGAATTCCGGGCTCAAATAGCTCGCCCCATAGTAAATGCTGTGGCTTTCGCCCTGCCACAACAGACCGGCCCGCAGGCGGTGGCGGCTGTCTTCCATCACCGCCGCGCTATTGCCGGGAATAAAGACGCTGCTGTCCACATAGGCGATATCAGCCCCGACAACAAAGGAAACGCCGGTTTCGCCGCCTTCAATGGCGCGGTAGCGCTGGCCGGATACGGGATCGCGCACCAGAAGCGATCCGTTGGTCATTGTGCCAAAGGTCACGTCCACACCCGCGCGGACCAGAGTTTCAGTGCCGGCGCGTGCTTCGAGAAAGGGGCGCGCCGTGGCCATCTGGCCCAGCTGATAGCTGTGGCCCACTTCGGCCACCGCATCCAGATGCACCGCATTGCCAATCTGGCTGTTCAGCACGGTGCTGGACGGGCCGACAAAATCAAACTGCCCGTGCAGCCAGCTTTGGAAATCCCCAAGGCCGGTTTGCGGGCCGGTAAAGGTCACATCCGCGCCAAGCGCAAATTCCAGACCACGTTGCTGAAAATGCGTATGCGCGCCCACCGAAATCGCCCCCGCATAGCTGCGGTCAACCGGCGACGGCATGGCGAGGTTTTCCGGCGCAATAATCTGCCCCAAGATCCGAAGTTCGATCACCTCGCCAAAGCTCTCCGGCAGTGCGCCCGACCACGACGGGCCAAACACATGGCTGCCCACGATGGAGCCTGTGCGCCAGCGGTCATGCCCGTCGCCGAAGAAATCATTTACCAAAAGGCGGCCATAGCCCAGCTGTTCGGCCTCAGCGGAAGGCGCGGTCGCGCCAAGGGACAGAAGAACAAGCCCCAGACTTGAAAGAAAACGCTTCATGTGTGCCTCAATAGAATTTTTGGGCAACCTAAAAGCATCTCAGGCGAATGAAAACCTTTTGTCGCAACTCAGACGGAAAAATTCGCGCTGTGCGTGCACTGAAGCACAAAATACACTCAGAGCAGCCCCGCGTCGCGGGCGATCATGGCAGCATGGGTGCGATTTTTGGCATTGAGCTTTTTGCTCAGCGTGCGCACGTGCAATTTGATCGTGACCTCCTTGAGGTCCAGCTCGCGGGCGATTTCTTTGTTGGACAGCCCCCGGCACAGACCGCCAAGCACCTCAAATTCGCGACGGCTCAGCAATTTGACAAGCGTATCTGCCGGGCTGTCCTCTTCAAACAGCCCTGCGGGAAAATAGACATCGCCCGCCGCCATATGGCGCACAGCCTGCATCATCTTCTGGGCGCTCATGGTTTTGGGAAGAAAGCCACTGGCCCCTTTTTCCAACGCCTGCCGCGCCACGGCCTGGGGCGCATTGCCCGATATCAGCGCAATTTTACCGCCCGGATTGGCCGCAAGCGCGCGCTCCAGCCCCTCCAGCCCGAACATGCCCGGCATTTGATAATCGAGCAGAATAAGATCAAAAGGCCCCTCTGCGCGGGCGCAATCCACCGCCTCGGGCAAGGTGCTGACGCTTTCCACCGAAATATCCCCTGACGCCCCCAGATAAACGCCAATGGTCTCGCGCACCAGATCGTGATCATCTGCAATCAATATTCTCATGGCATCCAACGGCGGCTTTAGGGTCAACTGGGGCTTGTGTTCATATAAAAAGGCCGAACACAAGGAACAGCGACACTCGGGACTATTCAGCACTAAACCGGAACCCGCGCAGTAACACCACAATAAAGTGTCATCGATCTATATCCAATCGGATAGGTTGCAATGCGACTGGGCAGGTGTCCGCCGAGCCAATCCATGACATGCTGTCCCAAAGGCTGGTTTGTTTGAAAGGCTACCCATGACTTTGCGCGCTCTGCTACTGGCTGCCAGCACCTCGGTTGCGCTGGCGCTGCCGGCGTTGGCACATGAGTTGACCCAGCCCGTTGGCGATGTGGTGCTGACCGTGACTGGCGACATTGCCCGCACCAATGCAGCGGATGCTGCACAGTTTGACCGCGCCATGCTCGCCGCGATGCCCGCCACTGAAATTGCCACCACAACCATCTGGACCGAAGGGGTGCAGAAATTTGTCGGCGTCAGCCTGCATGAGCTTGTGGCGCAGCTGGGCATGGAGGGCGACACGCTGACCGCCACGGCAATCAATGACTATGAGGTGAAAATCCCCCTCAGCGATGCGCAGCCCGGTGGGCCCATTTTGGCCTATCTGCACAATGGGGCCGAAATGTCCCTACGCACCAAAGGCCCGCTGTGGATTGTTTACCCCTATGATGACGTGGCCGACTATCGCAGCGAAATCATCTATTCGCGCAGCATCTGGCAATTGAACCGCATCAAAGTCAGCGACTGACCACAGCTTTTTCTGCCCGTTTCTTGGCGGCGGTCCTCCCGCGCGCAACCGCGCCGTGGGCCGAAGTTGCCGATCCCTCAGATCCAGCGCGCCAGAGAATCATCACCACCGCGAGCCACGCGCCTGCGCCCCCACAAAAATCGTTATCGCCAACGGTGTCGCCACCGTTATCGCAAACACGTGACGGCCCGGCACTGTTATCGATAACATATTGAAAACTCTTCCATTTCCCCTTTCCCCCTGCCCGCGCCGGGCCTATAGGTCGCCCAACTCCATTGGCTCCAGAGAGAGGACAGATCATGACCGTCACCCTAGGCATCAACGGATTTGGCCGCATCGGCCGTTGCACCCTGATGCAGATCGCGGAAGCGGCCCGCGATGATGTGAAAGTCGTCAAGGTCAATGCCACCGGCCCGCTGGAAACCGCAGCGCATTTGATCCGCTATGACTCGGTGCATGGGCGCTTTCCGAACGAGGTTGTGGTGCAAAACGGCACCATGGATGTGGGCCAAGGCCCGATGCGCATGTTCTCGACCTATGACATGGACGAGCTGGACTGGAGCGGCGTGGACGTGGTGCTGGAATGCACGGGCCAGTTCAACGACGGTCACAAAGCCGCCAAACACCTGGAGCGCGGTGCCAAGAAAGTGCTGATTTCGGCCCCGGCGAAAAACGTGCAGCGCACCGTGGTCTTTGGCGTGAATGATCACCTGCTGAGTGCCAATGACAACATGATCTCCAATGGCTCCTGCACCACCAACTGCCTCGCGCCGCTGGCCAAGGTGCTGAACGACGCCATTGGCATTGAAAACGGCGTGATGACCACCATCCACAGCTATACCGGCGATCAGCCAACCCTGGACCGCCGCCACAGCGATCTTTACCGCGCGCGCTCTGCTGCCATGGCGATGATCCCAACCTCCACCGGCGCGGCCAAGGCGCTGGGTGAGGTGCTTCCAGAGCTGCAAGGCAAGCTGGACGGCACCGCAATCCGCGTGCCTACCCCGAATGTTTCAGCGGTTGATCTGACCTTTGTGGCCAGCAAAGATGTGACGGTGGATGACGTGAACGCCATCGTGCAAGAGGCCGCCGCAACCACCATGAAAGGCGTGCTGGGCTATGACGCCGCGCCGAAGGTCTCTATCGACTTCAACCACACCACCGAAAGCAGCATCTTTGCCCCCGACCAGACCAAAGTGATCGGCGGGCGCACCGTGCGCGTGCTCAGCTGGTATGACAACGAGTGGGGCTTCTCCACCCGTATGGCGGATCTCGCTGCAAAAATGGGCCGTCTGGGCTAAGTCCAATCCCACCAACAATCTTGCGCCCCCGAGGGCGGTCAGGCATACCCAAAAGAAAGGGACCGGACCGCACCCGGGGGCGCAGCAGTTTATGACCAATCCGATTGCGATATTTCTTGGCGGCTGTATCGCCGTGGCGCTGATCGCGGATCAGTATTTTCTGGATGGGTCCGGCGCCCTTCTGGCCGCCCGCAAATTCGCCGATCTGATTGAATGGGTGGCGTTCTGGCGCTAGCGCCTAGGCCATCGCCACCCGCAGCGTCACACTTCCGCGCACCGCCTCTTCCCAATTTAGATGCAGCTGATCGCCGTTGCTGCCCTGTTGCAGCTCGACATAGGGCGCGCCCCAGCGGGTCTGATTGGCCCCATTGCGCAGCCGCGACGTCACCACCACGCTTTCCACAACCCGCGCCTGCCCGCCAAAGGGCAGCTGCCCGCCGGTGTCCACCGTCCAGCTGCTCGCAGCAGAGTTCTGGTCATGCTCCATCACCAAGGGGCTGTAGATCGGGGTTTCGATCTGATGGAATGTATTGCCCTGCACCCGGATATTCTTGCCCTTGCTCATGTCCAGCGGCGCAAATGTGGTGTCCACCCGATCCACACGGTCAATCGGCCCGTTGATGGTCCGGAACTTGTTGCCCGTCACGCTCAGCCCGCCGATGAAATGATTGGTGCCATAGGGCTTGATGACCAGATAGCTGAACCAGGACGCGACATCGCCGGACAGAAACACATTGTCGTCAATGCTGAGCGCCGAAAACGAGAACCCCGATGTGAAATCCGGCTCGGCCTCATGTTCGTTGCTCCACTCGATCGAACAATTGTCCACATAGTTGCCGGTGAGTGTGGATGAGCAATGCGGCTGGGTCAGCAGAATGCCCGCTGTACGCACCCCCGCTGGCTGATCATCGCCCTGAAAGAAATGGTTGCCAATGACCACATTGTTGCTGCCCGCCAGCACGGCGAAATGTTTGAACTGCGTGGCGCGGTTGTTGCGCAGTTTGACGTCATTGGCATTGGTGTTGATCGCCACGGTGGTGCGATCCTGCGCGCGGGCATCTGCCTCGCCACTGAGGAACTGGCAGCGGTCCACCAACATGCCCTGGCAGCCTTCGCCGTGGCTGGTGATGCCGCGATCCGCTGGGCGGGTGATCCAGCTGTCGCGCAGATGAAACACCACGCCGGACGGGGCGAGCAAAATCGCGCTGGCAATATTGTTGCACTGAAATTCCACATCGGAAATCGACAGGCGCTGCAACTTATCAAACCCTGAGAAATCCATGATGTATTTGAAGCGCGTGAACGTATAGCTCTGCGTGCCAACCGCATCGTAAAGCGGTGCGCTCAGGGTGATTTCCTGCGTCGCGTCGTTTTTGGAGCGCACGTAAACCTCGCGCCCCACGCCATTGCCCTCGACCAGCGCGCCGACCTGAATATTGGCCACATTCACCACATTGGTCAGCGTGCGCGCATTGCTGCTGGAATAGGTCGCATTGGATGTCACCACATCCGGTTCCCAGGCGGTGGTGCCGGTGACGTAAAACTGCCCGTTGGCGATATGGCGACGCTGCGCATAAGAGGTGCGATTGGGCACCAGCGCCTGCATATCCATCGGTGTGGTGATGGTGATGCGCCGCCCGCCCATGTCGAGCGATTCATGGTCTGCACTGTTCAAAAGCGATTGAAACGCCTTTTCAAACCCGCGCTGCTCATTGCCAAACGCATCAATATAGGTCGGCAGATCAAAGTTCTTTGTGAGGTCCAGAATAGCATCCGTTGGCATGGTCAGCGTGCCTTCAAAGCGCACCCGCTGGTTCAGGATCACACCGCTGGCCAGGTAATAATCGCCGTCCGACACCAGAATGGTGCGCCCATTCGCGGCTGCGTTGGCGGCGACAAAAGCGGCGGTGTCATCGGTCACGCCATCCCCTACCGCGCCAAAATCGCGCACATCCACCATGGCCATCATGTCGCGCAGGAAGGCCGAGGTCAGGTCCTCGACCACCAGATCATCAATCCGCACCACGCCGCCGGTTGCGCCGGTCAGGTCCAGCCCGACATGGGCATAGGTCGCGGCGGTGCCCCAGGGCATATCGACCCCGCCCCGATTGCCCGATCCGATAATGGCCGAAACCTCGACCACCTCGCCATAGGTGGTGAGCGCGCGGCTCGGCCCGACCTCGGTCACGCCGCTGACATGGGTGCCGCCACTGCTGCCCGCCCAGGCGGCAATGCGCACCGAGGGCAGCGCGCCACTCACCGCTTTGACACGGGCGGTGACGCGCAGATAACAGCCCGGCTCCAGCGGGGTTTGCGACATCGAGCGCAGATGCTGCGTGGTCTCGGTCTTGATCATCTCAAGGCAGCCGCCAAAGTCGGCATCCGCCGGCACAAAGGCCGCGGTGCCCGTGCTGGCGTAGGTGTCTGACCCCGGCGTGCCGTCACTGGTGGACCAGATGTTCAGTGCCGCTGAAAATGCCGGTGGCATCAAAACCACCCCATCCGTGATCGCCTTGTTCATGCAAAACCCTTTCGCTTAGCGCCGCCCCGACGGGGCTGCCTCGGTTGGGCATCAGGGCTAACGAACGAGGGGTTAACACGGGGCTTGCGGCGCGCGCGCCGGGGGCGCAGTTAGGCGATCGGGTCCTGCATCAGAAAGCGCACGCCATTGATGCGCCAGCTGCTGCCGACTTCGATCATCTGATAGTCGAGCATATGGGCAGTCCCCGCAGCATCCACCACCAGCACCTTTTGCCACAGGCGGCCAGCTTCCTCGCGCAGTTCGAGAAAGCGGATGCGATCAGGCGCAATGACCATCGGATAGCCCTGCTCTACCATCACGCCAAAGCGATCAGCATTGCCAAATTGTCTTTGAATCAGGGGGCTTGCATAGGAAAACGCCGTCTCAAAATCGCCGCGCTCAAAGGCATCCAACTGCCCTGTGATCACGGCCTCAACCTGCGGGGATTGCGCCGTGGCCAGCCCGGCCCAGAGCATCAGGAAACCTGCCAGAATATGCCGTCTCATCGGTGCCTCCTTGGGGTATGCGTGCGGAATTCCCGCCATGATACCCCAGCTTTGAGATCGCGCCAAATCACAGCAAAACGGCGCGGCAAACCTCTTTGCCACGCCGCCAATTCTGCTCGCTAGGGGTGTTGCTTAGATCAGCTCGCCCGCCAAGGCGCGCTCAATGAGCGCAATGGTCTCTGCCACGCCATAAAGCGCAATGAACCCGCCAAAGCGCGGCCCCTGCGACGCGCCCAGCAGCACTTCATAGATCGCGGTGAACCAATCGCGCAGCGGTTCAAACCCATGGTTTTTGCCCACGGCAAAGACCACTGATTGCAGGAAATCATCATCGCTGAAATCGGCCGTCGGCAGCGCATCATCATTGCCCATCGCGGCGTTCTTCTTGGCAATCGCCGCCAGCGCCGCCTCTTCTGAGCGCAGCGCATCCGCCAGATCCTGCAGCGCCGCGCGCTCCTGGTCTGTCGGGGCGCGATAGGTTTTGGTCGGCTTCACAAAATCATTGAAATACCGCACGGCAAAGCCCGCCGCCTGATCCAGGTTCGGATGGGTTTCGGCGCTGGCCTCGGGCGCGTATTTGGCGATAAAGCCCCACATTGTGTCCTTGTCCTCGGCGCTGGAAGCGCTGGCAAGGTTCAACAGCATGGAAAACGGCACCACCATGTCGGACTGCGGCGCATCCTGCCCATGCAAATGATAGACCGGGTTGTTGAGCTGGGCCTTCAGATCCTGCCCCGGAAAGGCGCGCAGCTGCTGATGGTATTCATCCACTGCTTTGGGGATCACATCAAAATACAGCCGTTTCGCAGTTTTCGGCTTCAGATACATGAAGTATTGCAAGCTTTCCGGTGCCGCGTAGCGCAGCCATTCTTCCATCGAAAGACCATTGCCTTTGGATTTGGAAATCTTCTGGCCCTGTTCGTCGTTGAACAGCTCATATGACAGGCTTTCCGGCGGGCGGGCACCGAGCGCACGGCAGATCTTGCTGGATTGCGTCACGCTGTCGATCAGGTCTTTGCCCGACATTTCATAATCCACGCCCAGCGCAGCCCAGCGCATGGCCCAGTCCGGCTTCCACTGCATTTTCACATTGCCGCCGGTGACCGGAATTTCGATCTTTTCGCCATCCGGTTCCTGATAGACGATTGTGCCCTTGGCAACGTTGCGCTCCAGTGTCGGCACTTGCAGCACATGGCCGGTCTTGGGGGACACAGGTAGGAAGCAGGAATAGGTTTCCTGACGTTCTGCGCCCAATGTGGGCAGCATAATTTCCTGAATTTTATCAAAGCGTTCCAGCGCGATCAGCAGCGCCTCGTCAAATTTGCCGCTGGTGTAATAGTCGGTGGCAGAGGCAAATTCATACTCAAAGCCATAACTGTCCAGAAACGCGCAAAGGCGCGCGTTATTGTGCTGGGCAAATCCCGCGTGCGTGCCAAAAGGATCGCGCACTTTGGTCAGCGGCAGATTGAGGTCTTCCTTCAACTCTTCCTGCATCGGCAGGTTGGTCGGCACCTTGCGGAACCCATCCATATCGTCGGAGAAACAAATCAGCTTGGTTGGGATGTCGCTGATCTGTTCAAAGGCGCGGCGCACCATGGTGGTGCGTGCCACTTCGCCAAATGTCCCGATATGCGGCAGACCCGAGGGGCCATAGCCCGTCTGAAACAGCACATAGCCCTTTTCCGGCGCTTGCTTTTGATAACGTTTGAGTACCCGGCGCGCTTCTTCAAAGGGCCAGGCTTTGGAACTCATCGCGGCATCGCGCAGGTCGGTCATTGTCATCTCCAAGAAATCGCCGCCGCGCCCCATGCGCTGGCGACCGCCGTTGCATAGTAGCCGATGGCATGCGGGTCAATGTTTCTTCGCGTGCAAAGCCGCAGCGCAGCCCATTCGGCTAGAAAAACCGCTTGCGCCTTGCCCTGCCCTCTGCACGCCCATATCTTGCTGGGGCAACGCCCAGCCAAGAAGGCCCCTGTATGACCCAAGATGTGACCCACCCGCTGACCGCCCAGGATTGCCTCGTCGCCGTGATGGTGGCGATTTCCGCCTCGGATGAAAACATCCGCACGGCCGAGCTGATCAAGATCCAGTCCGCCGTGAACAACCTGCCGGTGTTCGGCGACTATGACGATGATCGCATTACCATGGTCAGCCAGACGGTCTTTGATCTGTTTGAACAGGAGGACGGCCTGGCCGCGCTCTTTGGCCTCATTCGCGACAACCTGCCGGAGCGGATGTTTGAAACCGCCTATGCGCTGGCCTGTGATGTCGCCGCCGCCGATGGGCTGATTTTGGAAAGCGAACTGCGCCTTTTGGAAGAAATGCGCTATGAGCTGAACATTGATCGCCTGCATGCCGCCGCGATTGAACGCGGGGCACGTGCCCGTCACATCACATTGTAAGCCGGCGCTCTGGGGCGTCAGCTGCCATAGCTTGCGCCCCAACGTTCGATCAAATCGCGCTGCAGCTTGCGCGCGCGGCTGGCCCAGCTTTTGCTGCCCGGTGGGCGTTCGCGCTCAGCCCGGCTCAGCGCGTCGCGCGTGGCAAAATCGGCAGAGAAAATCGCAAAGGCCAGCTCTGCGCCATCCGGCGCGCGCAGATACCCACCCAGACCGCTGACAAAATTCAACGTGCCTGTCTTGGCATCCACTTTGATCGGGTGGCTCTTGCTGGGTTTGCCGTTGGCGTCGCGCATCACAAAGGGTTTGAGGATCGGATGCAGCATGGCTTTGCGCTCAATCATAGCCAACGCTAGCGCCAATTCAGTGGCCTGCAGCCGCGAGCGATCGCTGAGGCCGGAGTGATCGGCAAATTTCGCCTGCCTCATGCCCAGCGCCGCGGTGGCCCAGTCCCCCATCTGTGCGCCGCTGCCGCGCAGGGACGCCACAGGGATGCCAAAGCTTTGCGAGGCGGCCAGCCCGACCATTTCAGCTGTGAGATTGGTGGAATATTTCAGCATATCACGCAGGATATCCACGAGTTGCGCGCTGCGGTGCGTCGCCAGCGCGCGCCCCTTGGGCAGGCTGGTGGTTTTCTGCACCAGCGGCAATGCCACGCCCTCGGCCCGCATCAGCCAGGCAAAGACATCGCCCGCGTATAATTCTGGGTGGCGCGTCGGCAGCCAGCGCCCACCTTCCTTGCCAAGCGCGCTCTGCGCCACGCTCCAGAGGTCGCGGCTTGGATCATCGCGATAGTCATAGACCGGCGCGGCCCGATCGCTCAGCTGCATATCCGCCATTGTGACCGGCGGGCGCAGGTTGCCACTGCGGCCATCCATGCCGATGTCATACCCCTCAGCGGTTTTCTTCCAGTCAAAATAGATGCGGTTGAAATTGAGGCTCAGCCCGGAAATCGCCGTGCTATAGCCGACGTGCTTGGGCTGATCCGGATCAATCGCCCGCACAAAGGGCAGCGCGCCGCCATAGACTAGGAACCGCCCGGTGATCCGCTGCACGCCGCTTTCCGCCACGGCCTTGGCGAGCTTGGCAAGATCGTCGGTGTCCAGGGTCGGATCACCGCCCCCCACCAGCACAAGATCACCCTGTAATTCGCCGGTTTCATCCACCGGTCCCGTGGCCAGAACGCGGGTCTCAAAACGATGCGCTTCGCCCAGCCGATCCAGCGCATAAAGCGCGGTGACAGCCTTGACCACGCTGGCCGGCGGCAGGGTCACATCGGTGCCAAATTGCTCCAGCACCTCGCCCGTTCCGACCCGCACCACAGCAAAGCCCACATCGCCGTTCAGCCGCGCCCCGGCCACCAGATCGGCGGCCAGCGTGGGTGCGGGCGCTGGCACTGATCCGGGTCGCGGCACCGGGCGCAAAGAGCGACTGGGCGGCCCCGCCCAAAGCGGCGCAGCGATACTGGCCCCAAGCGCGCCGCCCAGCGCGGCCAAAAGTGATCGTCGTGAAATCCGTGATGACATGGCGGAAAATGTAGCGAGGAAAGGGGCAAAAGCAAGGCGCGCAAAGGGCCAGATTATTGATTTTGCTTCATGGCTTTGTCGGGGGCGGTGCCTGCGGGTTCGGCCTGCCATTTGCCCTCGCGCCTCAACTGCGAGGAGCTGAGGCTTTTCATCGGCACGTTGACAAAGCTCCAGGCTGGGGCGGGTGCCGTGGCCAGACGGCGACTGTCGCGCCCGCGGATCTGCGCCTGTCGATAGACATCAGCGGCCTTGGCCGTGCGCGCGGCAAAGCGGTCGCCGGGCCGCGCCAGAACCCCCATGGGCACGGTCTCCATAATGCTCTGCCAGTCCTTCCAGCGGTGAAACTGCGCCAGATTATCCGCCCCCATCAGCCAGACAAAGCGCACGCCGGGGTACATCATCCGCAGCCGCGCGATGGTTTCAGCGGTATAGCGGGTGCCGATGCGGGCCTCGATATCCGAAATGGTGACGCGCGGGTGCTGCATGATCGCCCGCGCCGCCGCCATGCGCCGCGCCATGGCCGCCGGGCCTTGGGGTTTCAGCGGATTGCCCGGGCTGATCAGCCAGAGCACCCGGTCCAGATCAAAGCGCTTCAGCGCCTCGCGCGTGATATGCACATGGCCCGCATGCGGCGGATCAAACGAGCCGCCCAGCAGCCCCACCGTCATCCCGGCCCGCAGATATGTCACGCGCTTTCTCATTGTGCTGAATAGACTTAGCCAGTGGCGGAATGTCCAGAGGGAAAGCGGGAGTTGAGGGTGGGTGCCGGGCTGAAGCCCGGCCTACGGTGGGCAAAAATGGCGAGGGCAGCGCCCGACCCTTGGGAGATGGGAATAAAGTCAGGGAAATCTGCGCCGTATTGCTTTCCCAAGATAGGGCAGCGCCCGACCCTGGGTGGGTGCGAAGCGCCCTCCCGTGGGGAGGGTCGGGCGCCGCCCGGCTTTGCCGGGCTTATTGCTGTTCAGCCTGAACTATTTGCGAAACCAGATTTGGATAATAAATCGAGATTGGGTTATCCACTGCGTCCGGGTTTTCTAAAGCCTGACGTACCTGAGCAGAAATCTGATTGATGTACACAGGAATTTGAGGAACCAAAGTATAAATGTCACTGTCATCAATCATAATGGTCCGGCTTTGATTAATATCGAATGGTACGCTTTCTCTCGACCTCATTATTTGAACAGTTGGCTTTCTCATGAGATGTCGAATAGCAAGTTCGTAAAAAACATTAGGATTATGAAAAGAGAGGTCTGCGACTACCAATCTGGAGTGAATAATATAGTCCAAAATTTGCCTAGTAATTACCCCCGGCGTATCGATTTGGTCAGCACGTACGAGCCTTAACTTTGAAGTTTCCAACGCTGGTTCGACGATACTAGACGCAAACAGATCAGCGTGTTTCCTTGTATCGGAACCTTCGGCTCCAATAGGAGAAACATAAAATGCCGTCGTTTCGTAGTCGGCTCTGTCCGAGGTGATAATTGAATGATTGCCTAGAGAAACTTGCGGCGCATCTTGCAGTCCCTTTTCGTTGACTGAGGAAACATCGGCGGCAGTGCTTGGCAACTCATCTAACCTCATGTCCACTGAGATTATCCGCTCCGCACCCGCAATAGTTTTTAGAAGACCTACATCCCGAAGATTTACAATCAGAGTTTCTACTGCTTCACTTGCAGCTTCGTCGGCAACGTCAAACTCCTTAATCTTGTCGATGAGCACAGAATTCGCAGGTAACTTGGCTTCGATTAGGCTTTCATACACACCTTTGAATGGAGCAATCTGAAGCACCGAAGCTTCAATTTTTGCACGCTCGCGCTCACGCGCCAAAGTCCGATCAGAGGTAGATTTTAAACCCAGTTCAGTTAATTCAATCCACTCTGCATTGTAGCTACCAGTTGTTAGACCGTACTTGCTTGAATTTGTAATCGCCTGTCGTGCGGTCGAACTTGTCGGAGATTTGCCTAGTTCTTGTAACAAAGTAAGGCGTCGTATCTTTTGTCCAGCCCCAACTCTGAAAACTTCTTTTGCGAATTTCAAAGCTTCGGAGAAGGTTGACGCGGGGAAATTTCTTACTGTCCTAGTTTTTCTTTTGGGGGCGGGTTTCTTGCTCATTACAAATTCCATTTGGTTCAATTGATCTAAATATGCCCACTAAGAAATTTCGATCAACAATAAACCGTGACAGGAATTACGCCCTCCCCCATTTGCCATCCCCCACCCCATCCGGTATCACACGCGCGGGCGCTTAAATGCGCATCAGAATCCCCTAAGTCTCGGAGCCCGACATGGCAGCTTATCAGTACGTCTATCACATGCAGGGGGTCTCCAAGACCTATCCCGGCGGCAAGAAATGTTTTGAGAATATCCACCTAAGCTTTCTGCCCGGCGTGAAAATCGGTGTGGTCGGTGTCAACGGCGCGGGTAAATCCACGCTGATGAAAATCATGGCCGGTCTGGACAAGGATTTCACCGGCGAGGCTTGGGCGGCCGAAGGGGCCAAAGTTGGCTATCTGCCACAGGAACCGAAGCTGGATGACAGCCTGACCGTGCGCGAAAACGTCATGCTGGGCGTGGCCGAGAAAAAGGCCATTCTGGATCGTTATAACGAGTTGGCGATGAACTACTCGGATGAAACCGCCGAGGAAATGGCCAAGCTGCAGGATCAGATCGACGCCGAAAACCTCTGGGATCTGGACAGCCAGGTCGATGTCTCGATGGAGGCGCTGCGCTGCCCGCCGGATGACGCCAAGATCGCCGACCTCTCGGGCGGGGAACTGCGCCGCGTTGCGCTTTGCAAGCTGCTGCTTGAGGCGCCGGACATGCTGCTGCTCGATGAACCGACCAACCATTTGGATGCGGAAACCATCGCCTGGCTGCAACAGCACCTGATTGACTACAAGGGCACCATCCTTTGCGTCACCCATGACCGCTATTTCCTGGATGATATCACCGGCTGGATCCTGGAACTCGACCGCGGCCGCGGCATTCCCTATGAGGGCAATTACTCTGCCTGGCTGGAGCAAAAGGCCAAACGTCTGGAACAAGAAGCCCGCGAAGACAAGGCCAAACAGAAAACGCTGGAACGCGAACTTGAATGGATGCGTCAGGGCCAGAAAGCCCGTCAGGCCAAATCCAAGGCGCGGATCTCAGCCTATAATGAGATGGCCAATCAGTCCGAGCGTGAAAAGGTCGGCCGCGCGCAGATCGTCATCCCCAATGGCCCCCGTCTGGGCAGCAAGGTGATCGAGGTCGAGGGCCTGGGCAAACATTTTGGCGACAAGCAGCTGATCGAAGGGCTGGACTTTTCCTTGCCACCGGGCGGCATTGTCGGCGTGATCGGCCCCAACGGCGCCGGTAAATCCACGCTTTTCAAGATGCTCACAGGGCAGGAACAGCCGGATACCGGCTCGGTCAGCTATGGGGACACCGTGCAGCTGAGCTATGTGGACCAGAGCCGCGATGACCTGAATGACAATGACACCGTCTGGGAGGCGATCTCCGGCGGGGCCGAGATTATTGAGCTGGGCGACGCGCAGGTCAATTCCCGCGCCTATTGTTCGTCTTTCAACTTCAAGGGCGGCGATCAGCAGAAGAAACTGTCGCTGCTCTCGGGCGGGGAACGCAACCGCGTGCATATGGCGCGGCTCTTGAAAGAGGGCGGCAACGTCCTGCTCTTGGACGAACCGACCAACGATCTGGACGTCGAAACCCTGCGCGCGCTGGAAGATGCGCTGGTGGATTTCGCCGGCTGCGCCGTGGTCATCTCGCACGATCGCTTTTTCCTCGACCGGATCTGTACGCATATTCTGGCCTTTGAGGGAGAGGCGCATGTGGAATGGTTCGAAGGCAACTTTGAAGATTACGAAGAAGACAAGAAACGCCGCCTTGGCGCCGACGCGCTGGAACCCAAGCGCATGAAGCACAAGAAGTTCACGCGGTAAGAGTTTGGGGCGGTCCTTTGGGGCCGCCTTTTTATTTGGACCCTGCCACATTCCTGTGACGGGGCGTGGTTAGGTCAAACCCCACCCTTTTACGTCCCAGGTTAACCGCGCAACCGCCAGCGCCGACCCGCGGGGTGGCGCGCGCCACATGCCGTCAGCCCCTTTATCCCCGCCAAATCCGCAAAAGCCATCGTGTGCCGTGACCTCTCAAAAGCGCCGCCCCATCCGGGCGGGTCGGCGCTGGCGCGGCGGCCTGCGGCCTTGTTCCGCGTCAAACATCAGTACGAAGGGTGGAGTCCCAACCTACAGTTCCCGGTCGCCCCCCTCTCGCATCGGTGGGGTAACACCCCAACGCCCGGCCTCGGCAAAAAACACCGCGCCATTTGATCCCTATCAAATCCCATGCGCGCCCTTGGCGCTAGGCTCTGATCAAACCACATGACCGGAGGACCCCATGTCACACACCCCACATGAACTTGCCGCTGAATTCCCCGAGCACGCCGCCAAAATTTCGGACCTGAAACAGGCCGATCCGCATTTTGCCCGGCTGGCCGAAGAATACCACGCGGTCAATCGCGCGGTGCATCGCGCCGAAACCAATGTCGCGCCGATGGAAGAACTGGCCGAAGTGGACCTGCGCAAGAAACGCGCGGCCCTCAAGGATGACCTCTATCGCCTGTTGACGCAGTGAATTCTGAAGCCGCGTTGCGTTGCCTACGCACGCTGCGACAATTCTGATTAAACACTTGTAAATCAATGGTTAAAGCGGCAGGTGCACTGTCCTTATCCTTGGATAAGGCCGCATGCGCCTGCCGCCCCACACCCTGCGCCGCCCCATGACACACGGAACCTCACATGCGCTTTAGGCGTTTGTAACATGGCTGGACTGATGCGCCCCTAAGGGCCACATCATAGACAGAGAGGAGATGTCATGCCACGCGCTAAACCCCGCGCCTCGGCCGCGAAGACCAAGCCGAGTGAGAACCGCAAAGCCCCGCCCACGCCCTATCAGGCCCCGGGCACCAAACGTCAGGGGCCCTATGTCTTTACCGACTGGGCGTTGATCTGAATGCGCCGTTTGCTGGCACTCCTACCTGCTGTGCTGCTTGCGGCCCTGGCCTATGGGCTGATGCTGCCCCAGCAGTTTGGCGCGCACCCTTGGTGGGCAACCCAGGCATTGGGGATTGGCCTGCTGATCGGCGGACCACTGGCGCTGGCGTTGGGCACCGCGCTGGGCGATGGCCGCGCCGCCGGCATATTTGCGGGCCTCAGCCTTCTGGCCTTTGCAGCGGCCCGCTTTGGGCAAAGAGGATTCGCTGCCTCTTATGGCGATGATGCGCTCGCCGGGCGTCTTTGGTATTTCGGCTGGATCGCGCTCTGTCTGGCGCTCGCTGGGCTTGTCACCAGCGGTTTCCTAAAATTGACACGAAGAACCCACTAGATTTTTCTCCTTAAAATTGTAAAGCTTCTTGATGTGGTCCCACCCTTGCCACATTCGTGCCTAAATTAGAGAGTGTATTACAAATCATTGAGAGACGAAGTCTCCGCGCTGCAGAAGCGGCAAAAACCCAATTAAGGAGAGTACAATGGCAATTGTCCTGTTTCTGTTTGCGAGCGTTCTCGGTCTGATGGGCGCAACGGTGCAGATGCTCTTTGGGTTTGGCGATTTCGCTGCTGCCTTTCAAACCTATGCTCTGGTCTCAATCGGGCTGCCATCGGTGACATTGGCCGCATATTCTTTCACCCACACGTAAAGCACACACATACTACCATCCCCATGGGTACAGAGTGGGAATTAACCCGCCGCATGTATCTACATAAAACGCCCGGTTCCCAATACATCCCTCCATTGGCAACCGGGCGTTTTTTATTGCACGGACAATACCCTAACCGCGCATCACCCAATTGATAATGGCCGGGGCTGGCATCACGCCCGCCTGCCGGGCTTGCTCCCGCCCTCCCGCAAAGCGCGCCAACATCGGAATGCCGCGTATGCCGTAGATCTGGCTGGCTTTCGGGTGCTCTTGGGTGTCAAGCTTCACCAACCGCGCCTGCGCCTTCAGCGTGCCGGCGGCCTGCTGAAACTGCGGGGCCATCTGCCGGCAAGGCCCACACCAGGGGGCCCAGAAATCCACCACCAGCGGCAGGTCATCATGCCGCGCTGCCTTTTGCAGTGTGGCAAGGTCCACTTCGGCGACTTTGCCAGTGATCAATTTGGCCCCACATGTGCCGCATTTTGCCGCCTCAGTCAGCCGCTCTTCGGGCAGGCGATTGACCTGCGCGCAGGCAAAACATGTCAATTTCTTCGATGCCATTTTTTGCAGGCCCCTTGTGCAATCACGTGTGTTGTCAGGCTATATAGGCCGCCGCGCCGCGCAGGAAAACCATGTCAGCCCCGCGCGCGCTGGCAAAATTGCATGAAACACCGCTGGACCTGCCCCGTGTCGGCCAGTAATCTCCGGGGTTCACACCTCTGGGGGGGCATTTCATGGCGGATGACAGCACATCAGGCAAACAGCTTAGTCGCATTCAGCGGCGCAATCGTCAGCTGATCATGGAGGCCGCCCTCGAAGTGTTTTCCCAAAACGGGTTTCGGGGCGCGACCCTTGATCAGGTGGCGGCCGAAAGCGGCCTCTCCAAACCCAACATTCTGTATTATTTCAATGGCAAGGAAGAGATCTACGTCACATTGCTTAACCAGCTGATCGACAGCTGGCTTGCCCCGCTGGAGGCCATGGACCCGGCGGGCGATCCGTTGACAGAAATCACCGGCTATATCCGGCGCAAAATGGAAATGACCCGGCAATTCCCGCGCGAAAGCCGCCTGTTTGCCAATGAAATCATCCAAGGTGCCCCCCGTATGAAGCCGCATCTGGAAACCGGGGTGAAACCGCTTTTTGATGCCAAAGTGGCGCTGATTGAACGCTGGATGGCCGACGGGAAACTCGCCCCAAGCGATCCGCGCCATCTGATCATCTCAATCTGGGCCACCACGCAGCATTATGCCGATTTTGACACCCAGGTGCAGGTGCTGATGCCGGACATCGACGCGCCCGCGGCCGACGCCTGCACCTTTCTGCTGGCGATGTTCACCAAAACGCTGACCCCGGCCTAGCCGCCGTAGCTGCGCCCTGCGGTGCTGGATTTGCCAAACCCGCCGCGGGAGGCAACCATGGCGCGGGTCATCGGCGGCTTGCCCGCTGTCGCCGCCGGGCGCGTGAACTGCGTTGCATTCATCGTGCCGCGCCCGTTGTTGGTGGAAAAGCTAGAGCTGCCGGACGCATTGGTGAAGCGCCCATCAGAGGTCTTGTAGAGCGGTTGCGCCGCCGCCATACCGCGCCCGCCGCCGCTCAGCAGATTGCCAATCAGATAGCCGGTGAGCAGCGGCATAAAGATGCTGCCCGACCCGCCCTGCGTCGCCTCCGCCTCGCTGCCGCAGCCGCCCGGCCCGTGTTCCTGTTCACAGAGTTCGCGGCTTTCATAGCGCGGCGCAGATTCCACATGCAGCGCTTGCGCCTCGGCAAAGGCCGCGTCGCAATCTGCCGGGGTCAGCACGCTGCCCTCGTCTGCATTCAGCTTGCAGGTCTGTAGATCGGGAAAGGCCTGGGCCTCAACCTTTTCTTCCTGGCATCCGGCCAGTGTGAAGGCCGCGGCGCCCAGGATGGTCAATGCAACGGATTTGGATCGTTTGGTCATGGCTCTGCTCCGGTCAGTCACGGATGAAATGAGGTTTGAAACGTGAGAGGTCTTGCGTGATGCGGGCGCGATCTTCGCGGATGCCGATACCGGCGCAGGTCTCGCCAATCACCCAGGCCCCAACGATGGGACGGAACCCGTCAAAAATCGGCAGCGGCTGATAGGCTTGGCGGATCATCGGGTGGGCATCATAGGCGCGGTCGCTCGCCACGTCGAGGGTTTGCCCGTCCTCGACAATGCGCACCGAGGCCCCTTCGCGCGAGAAGATCGGCTTTTCGACGTAGCTGCCGCCTAGGCTGGCGCAGCCGTCGGTGTCATCGGCAAAATAGGCGGGCAGCAGGTTGGGGTGGCCTTCGAACTTTTGCCAAAGCAGCGGCAGAATACCCTTGTTGGACAAGAGCGCTTTCCACGCGGGCTCCAGCATGAGGCAACCTGCGGCCGCCAGATGCGCGGCATAGTCATCGCGCAAGAGATCTTCCCAAGGATAAAGCTTGAACAGCGTGGCGATCACCCGGTCTTCGTCATCCAAAAACTGCCGCTCTTCGCTGAGCGCGATTTTTTCAAGGTCAGTGTAATGCGCGCCCAGCCCCGCCTCGCGCGCGGCCCAGCCCATGGATTCGACAGTGGCGTAATCTTCGGGCTGACCGGCAATGGCCGTAAAATGCAGGTCCGTCCCCTTGGGGAACAGCGCGGCAAACCGCGCCACCAACGCCTCGTGGATGCCGTTGAACTGATCATCCTTGGGTGTCAGCACGCCAGCGGCGATCTGCTCTTCCAGCCAGGACCATTGAAAAGACGCGCTCTCGTAAAGTGACGTGGGCGTATCTGCGTTATATTCCAGCATCTTGGCTGGGCCATTGCCATCATAAACCAGATCAAATCGCCCATAAATTTCCGGCGCGCCGTCACGCCAACTGGCGGCGATGTAATCGCGATGCGCTGCCGGAATAACGAGGCGGTCCATCATCTCTTCGCTGGCCAAAATATCAGGGATCAGCTCGCGGCAGAGGCTGTGCAGCTCTGTGGCCGGATCTTCGATATCATCCTCGATCTGGCGCAGGCTGAACTGATAGGCAGAGGTTTCATCCCAATAGGGCTCGCCATGCATGTCCGCAAAGGTAAAGCCAAGCCCCTTGGCCGTGCCGCGCCAATCGGGCCGCTCTGGCAGCGAGATTTTTTGCATGATTTCCCCCAAATGGCGCGCAGATCACGCGCGTGCCTTATGCGCCTTCCCTAGCCTAGTTTGCCGGGCTCGACCACCCCTGCGCCACCGCCGGGGACATGGGCAGATCGCGGTATGGAAAACAAAAACGGCGACCCGAAGGCCGCCGTTTTCTTTTGTTTTTTGAACCGATCAGAAGTTCAGACCAATGTCGCGATGATCCGAGCTACAGCTGGCAAGGAACAGCGCTTGTTCGCGGGTCAGCTTGTCCTGACTGCGCAGACCGATGGTATTGGCCAGCGCGGCCTGCACGTCGGTCAGCGGCGTGGTCAGCTCTGCCGCTGCACGCAACCGCCAATCAACATCTGCGGCGTGGGTCTGCTGCGCTTCTTCGATCAGGGCCATTGCCTCGACCGGGTCAGCACCAGAGCCCCGCAGCGCGCGGCGCGCTTTGGACAGCAGGCTTCTGATTTCGCTGGTGCCATTGACGGCCCCAACGGTGGACTCCGCCTCTTTGATCAGCTCCATCGCGTCTTCGTTGTTGGCCGCAGCCACCTCCGATTTCAGCGTTTCCAGCGGCTCTGCCAAAGCGGCGTAAGCCTCGCCATCGCGGATCACACCCAGCGCATTAGACAGCGTGTCTGTGTTGTTATCGGCAAAGCGACGATAGCTGTTGCGCGCGTCCTGTTCCGCCTTGATGAACTTGGCGTAAGCCGCCTGCACATCAGCCCAATCTGCCGGGATCTTGGCAGTCAGCTCAGCGATTTCAGCCTCGGCCTTGGCGATCTTGGCTTCGGAGGACGTGATGATTGTCTCATCCCCCCGCGCCCGATCCAACGCCACCTGCGCCTCGTCGCGCTCCGCCTCAAGCACGCGGATATCGCGTTGCAATGCGCGCACAATTGTGTGGCTGGGGCGATAGTCTTCCCCGGCTTCAATTGCATCGGCCTCGGTGGTGCCGATGGCCTCCATCAGCTCGAAGGCCTGATCCGCTTCGCCAAAGGTGCGTGTCAGATCAGAGGACAGATCGTTTGGCAGATAGCTCACGTCCAGCCCGCGACCCTTTGCGATGGCTTCCCGGACGGCTGCGCCGTCATTGGCAAAGACATCCGCCACGTAATTCTCAAGGCAATATTGCAGCTTGGGGTTCCGTGGGGGCGGCGCGGTTTCAGAGAGCAGAGACACGCGGTTTGGCAGGTAGTTCACCAGTGGCGGATACAGCCCGACGACAGCCAGTGCCAAGACCTGCAACCCGATAAAGGGAATGACGCCCTTATACATGTCGATGGTCTTGACGATCGCCGGGGCCACACCGCGCAGATAGAACAGCGCAAAGCCAAAGGGCGGGGTCAAGAACGACGTCTGGATGTTCATCCCGATCATCACACCCAGCCACACGGCGGTAATGTTGGCGCTCGGATCCGCCAGCAGGATCGGAGCCACAATCGGCACAACCACAACGGCGATTTCGATGTAGTCCAGGAAGAAGCCCAGCACAAAGATCACCAGCATGACGATGGTGAATTTCATCCAGAAGCCACCTGGCAACCCTTCAAGGAAATGCCGCACCAGCTCTTCGCCGCCAAAGGCCCGGAAGGCTGCTGTCAGCATCGCCGCGCCCAGCAGGATCACGAACACAAGCGAGGTGGTCTTGGCGGTTTCCATCATCACTTCTGACAGGGTGTTGTCGATGCGATAGGTGCGCCAGCCGCTCCAGATCAGCGAGATGATCAGCATGGTCGTCGCGACAATACCGATGTTGATGCCGGTCTGCTCTTCGGCCGAGGAGATGCTCTTGATGTTCATCTCGTAGTTCAAAAGCGCATAGGTCGCGAGCGCGATGGCCGCCAGGGCGAGGATGGCCGGATAGAACGTGTTACGGTCCCCTTCCTTCAGGCGATAGCCCGCCATGATGATCGCCCCTGCGGCGCCGATGGCACCGGCCTGGTTCACCGTGGCGATACCGCCGATGATGGAGCCCAGCACCAGGAAGATCAGTGCCAGAGGCGAGACCAGTGTCAGCAGCAGTTTAAGGATGTATTTGCCGGTGATCTTGGCATCAAACGGCACGGTTGGGGCCGAGTCTGGTTTGATCAACGCCCGGATCAGGATGTAGGCCATATAGATGCCAACCAGCAGAATGCCCGGCACAAAAGCCCCAAGGAACATTTCGCCGGCGCTGGTTGAGGTCACATCAAAGGCCGAAGGCATCGACAGCTCGCCGGTATTGGCCTTGTGAAGCGCCTTACGGGCAGAGGAAGCCTGATCGGTGGCACTGGCCAACTGGTCCGCCAGAATGATCAGAACGATCGATGGCGGGATGATCTGCCCCAATGTGCCGGAGGCAGCAATGGTGCCGGTGGCCAGCGATTTGGAGTAGTTGTTGCGCAGCATGGCCGGCAGGGAAATCATCCCCATCGCCACCACGGTTGCGCCCAGAATACCCGTCGTGGCCGCCAAAAGCGCGCCCACAAAGACAACAGAGATACCCAGACCGCCGGGCACAGGCCCGAACAGCTGCGCCATGGCAACCAGCAGGTCTTCGGCGATCTTGGAGCGCTGCAACATGATGCCCATGAAGATGAAGAGCGGGATGGCTATGAGCGTATCCCTCTCAACCTCCCAGTATATGCCCCTGAGGTTTGTCACCCCGGCGGTCAACCATTGCGACAGCCCCCCGGAATGAAAATAGGCGTCCATGTCGCCGGCAAATATCGCGCCGCTGCCGGCGGCCAGTACAATGGTGATAATCGCCGCGCCCGGTAGCGCGAAGGCGACCGGATACCCGGAGCCAAGCGCCCCTGCCATGATAATCAAAAGCAGTGCGAGAAAAAACAGTTCCATCTGTCAGTCCCTTTAGTGTGCAGCCGGTGCAATTTCACGTGCACCCGGTTCGCCGCGGTAGTCTGCGTAGGCCTCAAAGAGGTAGCTGACAAATTGAATGAGCATGGTGATGGCAAAGATGCCCAGATAGGCCGCCATATGGTATTTGATGTACATGCCCGCGGAGCCGGTCTGCGAAATCTCAAAATTCAGCAACGGGCTGTTGATGATCGCGCGGCTGTGGCCAAAGCCGATCAGGATGATGGTCCACATGGTGGTCATGCCCAGAAGGATGGTGCCGATGCCGTTGACCGCGCCTTTGCGCCGGCCATTCAGGCCCGCATAGAGCACATCCACACGCACATGGCCGTTTTCAAACAGCGTATGTGCCGAGGCAAAGAGGAACAGCGCCGCATACCAGTAGCGCACCAGATCCCCCATCAGCGCCTGTTCATAAGAGAACAGGAACCGCGTGATCACGATCAGCAGCTCGGCCACCACAATCATCAGTGCCAGCCATGTAAAGCCGATGGTGCGCGAGAACAGCGCCACGACAAACCCCAAAACCACAAGCGGGATATGCACATTCATGCCCACGAAACTGGCGCGCCCAAACGCGCGGGCCGTGTCAATCGACATGAAGTTAATCAGCAAGTTCTCAACGCGCATAAAGGCGATGGCGACATCGACCAGCCCGACAAACAAGACCGCGAAAAAGAAACCGCGGATCAGATAGGCGTTGAACCGGGCAATGCGCAGGGCATCATCGCGCAGGCTGCGCGATTGGGTGGTCAACACCAAAGCGATGGCCGCGACCACCGCCGCGCCGAATATTGCGATCGACAGGGCGGATTTTGGCGCGCCCGAGAAGATCGAAAAGAAATCTGGAAAGCCTGCCGCAAAGACAAGCACGTTGTTCAGCAGCAACGCCATCAGGAGAAACAGCGAGATCCAACCGACACTGCGCACGAAATTTGCAGGTTGTGGCGCGATGTCGGGCGCTCCCATGCCCGAGGCTGCATTGTCCTGCAGTGATTGGGTAGTCATCCTAGCCCCTCTCATAGATACAATGAAAGCTGGCGATAACCGCCAGCTTTGCATATTTTTTTTCGATTTTCAGAGCTTAGCCGATACCCAGAACGCGGTTACGCTGAAGCGAGAATTCAATCTCGGACTTCGCACGGAACCCGCCGATTTCACGCAGCGATTTCTGGAAGTGATCGTCGATTTTCGCCGCCAGCGCAGAATGCGCACGGGTTTCTTCGAACACTTCAAGCGCCGCGTCGCCAAAGGCATCCCAGACGTCATCGCTATAGGCGCGCACCTGCACACCGTGGTCGTTGACCAGACGGTTCAGATATTCACCGTTTTTCGCGATGGCTTCTTCAACCTGGGCAGAGTTCTCTTCATGCGCAGCCGCTTCGATGATGGCCTGCTCCCAAGAGCTCAGGCTTTCCCACCAGTCTTTGTTCAGACCAAGGGCAAGACCGCCACCTGGCTCGTGCATGCCGCCAACATAGTAGTATTTCGCGGCTTCATAGAACTTCATGAAGTAATCGTTGAACGGGCCAACCCACTCGGTCGCGTCGATCGCGCCGGAGACGAGGTTTTCATAGATCTGGCCACCTGGCAGAGACACGGTGGAAACGCCCAGTTTGGACATGACGTTGCCGCCCAGACCCGGGATACGCATTTTCAGACCTTGCAGATCATCTGGCGAGTTGATTTCCTTGTTGAACCAGCCACCCGCCTGTGCGCCGGTGCCGCCCACTGCGAATTTCTTCAGACCAAATTCGCCTGACAGCTCATCCCACAGCTCTTGGCCGCCGCCGAAGCGGATCCATGCGTTCCATTCTGGGGCTGTCATGCCGAAAGGCACGGTGGTGAAATAACCGAACGCAGCGTGCTTGCCGGTCCAGTAGTAATCTGCGCCGATATAGGCCTGAGAGTTGCCGCTGGCAACTTCGTCAAAGACGTCAAATGCACCCACACGTTCGCCTGCTGCGAAGTATTGGGTTTTGATGCGGCCATCCGACAGTGCGGTCACGCGCTCAGCAAAACGTTGTGCGGACAGGCCAAGACCTGGGAAGTCACGTGGCCAGGTGGATACAATCACCATGTCCCGTACACTTTGCGCCAACGCTGGGGTTGCCAGAGTGGCGGCACCCGCCCCCGCTGTTGCGACACCTGCAGATTTCAAAAACTTACGACGATCCATTCAATAGCTCCCTAATATTGGTCGATCATTTATGGGGGTGTCCCCCCCTATTTTCTCGTCCCCATGTGGTGTTTGACCGCTTGGGCTCCACACCGTGAGTTCATTCTTAAGGCGAAATGACGAGAATAAAAGAAGAATGTTTTTCCTTCTTTGATTTCACCTTTTCCCATCGCATTTTCATGCTTGCTCAAAACCAAATAACCTTCCAATCACATTCCATTGATGTGACGACCTGATAAAACTGAGCGGTTTGCGCGGCTCCTCTTCCGCATCACTGGTTTATATTTCATTTGCCAAAACAAAGTCTTGGCAAATAGCTCACCAAATACAAGCAGACCTGGCGCGCTTTTCAGACGCTGTGTCGAGCTTGGTCAACGGCTATGTCACCCCTCGCGACGTTCGGCGTTTTCCACATCTCAATTCAGGTCCGATGCAGAATTTCTATGCGCCAATGGAAGGATCAGGCAAGATGTAGTTCAATTTCTCACACACCTTAAAGTTGTTGGTAGCGCTCAATTGAGTACAACTGTATACAATGCCAATCTTTCCAGTCTCAGAACGACACCGATTGGTTTAGGTCACATCTCCTTCCGTATTTCTCAGCAAGATCATCGCGTTATGCATAGTTTTTCCTGCGTGACATTTTCCCGATTCCGGGGTTCAGACTGTTTGTTGGGTCAACGGATTTGTAAAACGCTGCGAGGTCAGATTTTGCAGCATAAAGATGCCCAACATTGTGTTCTGCGGGGTATTCCGCGCCGCGATCATCAAGAATCTTCAGCATTTCCGCCTTTAACGCGGCCAGATCAGCGCCTTTTTTCACCACATAATCCTGGTGCAAAACATGGCACATGAAGTGCCCATAATAGAGCCGGTGCAGCAGCTGTGCCGAGATTTCAGGCGGCAGGGTTTCAAACCAGTCGCGGTCATTTCGGCGCAGCGCGATATCAAGCGCGATGATGCCCTCGACCTCTTTTTCATGCATCGCCATATAGCGCACGGCCGCCCCGGCGGCTGCAAAGCGATGCAGCCCCGCCAGCTTGGCCTCACGCGCGGTGCATTCAAAGAAATCCACCGTCTTCTCCGCCTGTAGTTGCGTCAGCAGGGCCTGCGCCTCGGCAATGCCGCCATCGCGCATTTTCAGGATCAGATGATGGGCATATTTGCGACGAAACCCGCGCATGCGTTTGGGCAGGATATTTGGCCAGAGCCGCGCCAGCCCCTGCATGAAGCGATCGGTGAAATTGCCCAAGCCCGGCAGCTTTGCCAGCCGCGCATCAATCGCCCCCTTGAGGGCAAAGAACATCGGCAAACGATCGGTCCCAAGCTTGTCGATCATCACCATCGTGTCCTTGCCGTAGACGTCAGAGATGTCAAACACCTCTTCATGCATGTATTCGGCGCTGATCGGCAGGGTTTCAAACCCTTCCAGGATACGGCGGCGCAACTCGGTCAAGGCGGCGGTATCATTGGTGCCGACATAAAAGGTACGTTCGTCCTGATGTTTGGCATAGGTGTCCAGCCGCACAGCAAACACCGCCAGTTTCCCGGCGCAGCCCGCGGCTTCGTAAAGGCGGGATTTGTCGGCGTTAAACCGCGCCGGCGTTGGGGCATCCACCTGGCGCACACGGCGCGCATAATCGGTGTCCGACGCCTTGCGATTGCCGCTGTCAATCGCCGCCGCGTCAAAGCCGCCGGTTTCCAGCGTTGTCAGGATCTCTTCGGGTGTCTCGCCCAGGGCAATGCCCAGATGGTTGACGAGTTCTAGGTCTCCCGCCGCGGTGATCCGCGCATAGAGCGCAAGTTCGGTATAGGCCGGACCACGTTCCACCAGCGCGCCCCCTGAATTGTTGCAGACGCCGCCAACAACAGAGGCCCCAATGCAAGAACTGCCAATCACCGAATGCGGCTGACGCCCAATCGGCGCAAGCGCTTTTTCCAATGCAAATAGCGTGGTGCCCGGAAAGCTGATGACCTGCGTGCCGTCATTGATCAACTGCAGCTGGTTCATCCGCCGCGTGTTGATCAGCACGACATCGCGGTCATAGCGCCCTTTGGGGGTCGACCCTTCGGTCAGGCCGGTGTTGGCCGCCTGCATGATCACGATTTTGTCTGCGGCCACACAGGCCTTGAGGACGCGCCATTGCTCCAGCAATGTGCCGGGCTGGACCACCGCCAGCGCCTCCCCCTCACCCGAGCGAAAGCCGGTGCGAAACGGTTTGGTGGCGCGCGCGCCCGTGAGGACATGGCGCTTGCCGCAAATGCGCTTGAGCTCGGTGATCAGCGATTGCTCTGTCATAACGCCCCCTGGAACCGCACACTATTGCGGCTCAGCTCGCGCAGCGAAGAGACGCCCATCAATTTCATGTCGCGCTCAATCTCGGCCCGCATGAGGCCCAGCGCCCGTTCCACGCCGGCCTGCCCTGCGGCGGCCAGCGGATAGAGGTAAAAGCGCCCGCCACCCACGGCCTTGGCCCCCAGCGCAATCGCTTTCAGCACGTGGGTGCCGCGTTGTATGCCGCTGTCCATCAGCACATCAATCTTGTCGCCGACCGCATCGACGATTTCCTTCAGCTGATCAAATGGCGTGCGCGACCCATCCAGCTGCCGCCCGCCATGATTGGACAGCACAATGCCCGTGCAACCGATATCCACCGCGCGGCGCGCATCTTCGGCGGTCATCACACCTTTCAGGCAGAATTGACCATCCCATTCCTGCACCATCGCAGCGACATCATCCCAATCCATCGACGGGTCGAGCATTTCAGAGAAATACCCCCCGATCGAGCTCGCGCCGCCGTCCATCTCGATATGATCTTCCAGCTGCGGCAATGAGAATTTTTCATGTGTCAGATAGTTGATGCCCCACATCGGCTTGATCGCGAATTGCACCATGCCGCCCAAGGTCAACTTGAACGGGATGCTAAAGCCGGTGCGCAGGTCGCGTTCACGATTGCCGCCCGTGATGCTGTCAACGGTCAGCATCATCACATCCACCCCCGCCTCTTTGGCGCGGGCCATCATCGCCTTGTTCAGGGCGCGGTCTTTATGAAAGTAGAACTGGTAAACCTGCGGCGTCTTGTGTTTGCGGCGCATCTCTTCGAGGCTGACAGTGCCCAGCGAGGAGACGCCAAACATCGTGCCGTATTTTGCCGCCGCCGCGCCGACCGCCCGTTCGCCCTCATGATGAAACAGGCGCTGTAGCGCCGTTGGCGAACAATAGATCGGCATTTCAAGCCGCTGCCCCATGACCGTGACGGACATATCCACGTCGGCCACGCCGCTGAGAACCGACGGCAACAGGTCGCATTGCTCAAAGGCGGTGGTATTCTTGCGATACGTCACCTCATCATCTGCCGCCCCATCAATATAATTGAAAATTGGGCCCGGCAAACGACGCTGCGCCAGCTTTCGAAAATCCTGGAAGTTATGGCAATCTGTCAGCCGCATTCCACTCTCCGGTTAAGACGCAGCTGTAAAGGGTGTTTGCGCGAAAGGCAGATAAGCGGCGATTGCAACCGCCCGAGAGTCGTGTGTCTGTCTCATAAATGCCTCCCCTTGCCGGGTATATTTGGCCCGGCGACTTACTGGTTAATATTATTTACCATGCATTCCAGTCAACAAAATAATTTACCACCGCCCAGCGTCAAAGCGGCCAAAATCACGGTTCGCGCTAACGAAATATAGGTCTGCGTCGCATGTACACGGTAATTATGGCGCGGTTTCAGGGGCCTAACTTGCGCCGCCTGCCGCGAACTTACTTGTCGTTCTGCGATGATGAGGTAAAATAACCTGACAACCCACCAGCCGCAGAGACCCGAAAAGATGAGCGATACAAGCCCATTCGAACAGATTGGCCACGAATCAATTGCCGATGCGGTCGTCGATCAGATCGAGTCGATGATTGTGGATGGCATCCTGAAAGAAGGACGCAAACTGCCCTCAGAACGGGAGCTGGCAGAGGCCATGGGCGTGTCGCGTCCCAAGCTGCGCGAAGCGTTGCAAACCTTGGAGAGCCGCGGGCTTGTCAACGTGCGCCATGGCGAGGGCACCTTTGTGGCCACGCTGACCGGGCGCGCCATGTCCCCCGCCCTTTTGGCGCTTTATGCGCGCCACGGCAGCGCATTTTTCGACTATCTTGAATACCGCCGCGAACAGGAAGGCTTTGCCGCGCGGCTCGCCGCAGAGCGGGCGACGCAATCTGACAAAGCGCGGCTCACTGAAATCATTGCTGACATGCAGACCGCCTGGGAAAACGACGACATCGACGCCTCGCAAGAGGCCGACATTCGCCTGCACACCGCGATTGTGGACGCCAGCCAGAACACCACACTGATTCACATGATGGCCTCGATCTATGATCTGACGCGCCAGGGGGTGTTCTATAACCGCGAATTCCTGCGCACGATGGATGGCACCGGGCGGGCCTTGCTCGCGCAGCACAAAGCCATTGCCGAAGCGATCATCAAAGGCGACGGCACCGCCGCCGAAACTGCGGCCAAAACCCATATGGATTTTGTCGAGCGCAGCTTTCGCAAAGGTCAGGAGCAGGCGCTGCGCGAAGCCCGCGCCGCCAAGCGCCGCAAGCTTTCGGTCTGACCCAGATCATATCCGTCAAAAAAAACGGGCGGCCCAACCGGGCCGCCGGCTTCTGTTTGCATAGGAGCGCTTGGGATCAGTTGCTTTTTCCGGCAACAATCCGGTCGAGGATCAACGCACAGAATAGAATGGCAAGACCGGCCAAAATCCCCTGCCCTGCCGCCGCGTATTGCAGCGCTTCCAGGACGTCTTCGCCCAGCCCCTTGGCCCCGATCAGAGAGGCGACCACAACCATTGCCAGGGACAGCAAGATCGTCTGATTGACGCCCGCCATAATGGTTTTGGCCGCAAGCGGCAAATCCACGCGCCACAGTAGATAGCGCGGTGTTGCGCCAAAGGCCAAAGCGGCCTCGCGCACTGTTTCGGGCACCTGCCGCAGACCGAGAACAGTAAAGCGGATCACCGGCGGAGAGCCAAAGATCATGGTGGCAACAACGCCTGCGGGTTTGCCCGACCCGATAAAGGCCACCACCGGGATCAGATAGACAAAGGACGGCATGGACTGCATGAAATCCAGGATCGGCCGGACCACATTGAACACCCGTGGCCGACGGGCACAATAGATACCCAGCGGAATGCCCAAGGTGATCGAGATAAGCGCCGCTGCCCCCAATAGCGCCACGGTCGTCATGGCTTTCTCCCAGAAATCCAGCAGCCCGAGGTAGGCCAGCGCAGCCCCCGTAAAGATGGCGACGCGCGCGCCCGCAGAGAGATAGGCCAGCATGATGATCACCAGGGCCACCACCGGCCATGGGGTCTGCACCAAGACAACTTCGATTGCATCCAGCAGGCTGCGCATGCCAAAGGTCAGGCTGTCAAAGAACCCGCGGCCGCTGGTCTTGGTCCAGTCAAAGACCGCCTGCACGCCATCGCCGACGTTCAGCCGCCAATTGCGGTTGGTTGGGAAGCTGTTGAGGATATCAAAAGAGCCGGGGCGGGCAAATTTCACCGTCGACAGAACCACCACCATCGCCATCAAGGCGGCGGCCACGCCCATGCGTTTTTCCGACCAGCCCGATGTGACCGAGCGATCTGACCGCCACTTGGCAAACTGCCCTTCCAGCGCCCAGTTGGCCAGAGCGCCTTCGCCGAACTTGATCACCGCAAGCAAGATCAGACCAATCGCGACGAACACAATCCCGCCAGCCGCGGCCTGCTCTGCCGCCCTTTCGGCATCCACCAGCGCCCCTTCCAAAGAGGCGGCGGCCCGTTTGAGCGCATCCAGCGAAGAGGCACCCGATTTCTCGGCAGCGGCGATCTGCTCATAGCGCAAGGCCAGCGTTTCCGAGATGCTTTCAGCGCGCAGCCGCGCCTCGCGCCCAAGGTCACCCCAAAGCCCTCGGCCGATCTGGATGTATGCCAGGGTTTCCAGTAACAGCCCGGTCAGGAACCATGACCACAGGCCCCGCGCCCCAAACCAGATCGGCCCCAAGAGCGCTGCGGCTTTGTTAAAGGTGAAACGATAGCCCGGGGCCTTCATCATCTGGCCAAAAGTTTCGCGATAATAGGCTTTGCTCCGGCCTGCGAAAGCGTCGATCAACGCATTCATTTTCTCGGCCGTTTCAGGTTTGATTTCGTTCATGACGCCTCCTTAACCTTGGCTGTCTTGAATGGCGCGGATCAGTCCCGCGCGGTTGATGACACCAACGGTCTTACCCTGATCCGTCACAGCCACGATGCCGTGACCGTCCACGCAAAGCCCCATGAGGTCGTTCAGATCCATGCCCGGATGGGCCTCAACCGCATCCTCTGGGACCTCGCCGTGTTTGGCTTTGAATTCGTCAACCGGCTTCATGACCGCATGGGCGAAAATCATGTTGAGCTTGGAAATCCCTGCCACGAAATCTGATACGTAATCGTCAATTGGGTTAAGAATGATGTCTTCAGGTGTGCCAATCTGAACAATGCGGCCATCTTTCATGATCGCGATGCGATTGCCGATGCGGATCGCTTCGTCCAGATCGTGGGTGATGAACAAGGTGGTCTTGTTCAGCTTGTGGCTCAGCGTCATGAATTGATCCTGCAGCTGTTTGCGGATCAACGGGTCAAGCGCAGAGAACGGCTCGTCCATCAGCAGGATCTCGGGGTCGGACGCGATGGCGCGCGCCAGGCCGACCCGCTGCTGCATCCCGCCGGACAGCTCATGGGCATATTTATCTTCCCAGCCCGTCAACTCCACCAGGTCAAGCACGCGATCCGCCTCTTCCCAGCGCCGCCCCTTCCCGGTGCCGCGAATTTCCAGCGGCATCGCCACATTGTCGCGGACCGTGCGGTGCGGCATAAGGCCGAAGTTTTGAAAGACCATGGCGACGCGGCGGTTGCGCAGGCGGCGCAACTCTTCTGCATTCAGCCCCATGACATCTTCGCCGCCGATTGAAATGCGGCCAGCCGTGGGCTCCAGCAGGCGGTTTACATGGCGCACAAGCGTGGATTTACCCGAACCGGACAGACCCATAACGCAAAACAATTCGCCCTTTTGCACCTGAAAATTCGCGTCGGCCACACCGACCACGCAGCCGAAGCGTTCAAGGACCTCGGTCTTACCAAGCCCCTCGTCATGGATCGCTTTTAGCGCTTCGTCGGCACGATCACCGAAGATTTTCCAGACCCCTTGGGCGTCAATGAATGTCTCATCGGACATAATGGTTCCCTCAATGGAAGGTGAGTGAATGACAAAGGACTGGCGGCGGTGCCGCCAGCCTCTTGCAAGATACCGCCACAGCTTGGCGGCCTTGGGGAGCGCCCTTAGTTCAGACCGAGCCAACCATCGACGGTCTCGCCATTGTTTTCGATCCAAGTCGCCACGACGTCTTCGATGGCCTCACCTTGTACAACGACCTCATAGGTCAGCTGCGAGAGCGCATCCGAACTCATGTCAATCGCCGAAAGGAATGAGGCGGCAGCTGGATTGCGCGTTTCCAAGGATTTGGAATGGGCCACGCGCACGGTTTTCACCTCATCACCGGTGGTGATTTTGGATTTTTCAAACCAATCCGCATCAGAATCTGCGGTCACGATATTGTATTGGTCCGCGTCATATTCTGGCTCATCCAGAAGCGTCACCGGATAAAGCGCGTGGACATAGTGCGGCTTATAGCAATAGAACACGACGCCCTGCTCTTCGGCGATCGCGTCTTTGAGGCGGGCGTAAAATACGGCCTCATCTTCGGTCGACGGCTCCAGGAAGGATTGGATGCCATAATCGCGGACTTTCACGCGGTGAATGTTGGTGGAGGCCCAGCCCGACGCGCCAACCCAGATTTCACCCATGCCGTCATTGTCGCCGTCAAACAGCGCCTGGCCTTCTGGGGTCGCAAGGTCAAAGACCGATTTGATGTTGTGCTTTTCGACCATATAGTTTGGCACGCAGAAGCCAGCCTGCCCTTTGTAGGACCCTTCGGACAGCGCCACGGTGCCCGCACCGTCCACAAATTTGTCAGTGAATGAGGATTGGTTCGGCAGCCAGACATCCGGGTGCACGTCAATGTCGCCGCGCCCGCCATTCATCGCTTCGAAGATGACCGCGTTGGCACCGGGGGCATAGCCGACCTCGCCACCAAGGCGGGACTCGATCACCTGGCCGATCAGATTGGCCATGATTTTGGCCCCTGCCCAGCTGGGTTCACCAATCATGACTTTTTCCTGCGCCTGAACACCCGCCGCCGCGCATACGATGGCGGCGCTTAAGACCGTTGATTTCATCAGTTTCATTTATTCTCTCCTGTTGGTTGTCGTTGCTTATGCCCGCGCTCTTTCGCGGCGCGGATCGATAAAGGGAATGTCAGTGACCGTGCCAGACAGACGCTTTATGTGTCCGTCCATCTGACCAACTTCGAGCGTTGTGCCGGTGTCGGCGTACTCCACCGCAAGGCGCACTATGGCAATGGGCTTCTCCAGCGTTGGAGAGCGGGTGGCCGATGTGACCACACCCACCGGGCGCTCTCCTGCATAGACATGGGCGCCATGGGCGGGCACGTCATTTGCGTCAAAAATCATGCCTTTTAAGACGCGCCGCGGTGCGGCTGCGTTGCGTTCCAACGCGGCTTTCCCGACAAAATCAGCCTTTTTTAGATCAACGGCAAAGCCCAGACCGGCCTCATAGGCGTCAACGTCCGGTGTGAATTCTGCGCCAGCCGCCGCGAGCCCAGCTTCAATACGAATGGTTTCCAGTGCATGGCCGCCCATGGGCTGAATGCCAAATTCCGCCCCCGCCTCCATCAGCGCATCCCAGAGCGCCACCGCATCGGATTTGGCACAGAAAAGCTCATAGCCCAGCTCGCCTGTGTAGCCGGAGCGCGACAGCATGAAAGGAATACCGTCGCGATCATGCAGCCGCGCAATGGTGACGCCGAACCATTTGACCTGATCAAGCTGCGGGACATGCGGCTGAGTAAAGACGATTTTGCGCAGCAGATCGCGCGAACGCGGCCCCTGCAAGGCAAGATTGGGCAGGGAGGCGCGCATTTCGTGGATGCGCACATCCAGACCTTCGGACAGATCCTTGAGCTGCCGCCCGGATTCTTCGGAGCCGCAGAACCAGCGGAATAGTTCGGGGGCAAGACGAAACAGCGTGCCATCGTCGATCACCGCGCCTTGCGCATCACACATCAACGTATAGGTGCCCCGCCATTGCGACAGCTTGGCGACATCCCGCGTCAGCGCCTTTTGCAACAGGATCTCTGCATCGGGGCCAATCACGTCATATTTGCGCAGGCTGCTCATGTCCTGCAGGGTCACGGTATTGCGACACGCCCAATATTCACCCAGCGTCCCGATACTGGGATAGGTGGTCGGCATCCACAGATCGCGCGCCGGCGCGAATTGGCTGGTCAGCTTGCTCGTACGGGGGTGAAACGCCGAGTTTTCGCTCATCGACATAAGCGCGTTTTCCTTTTCGCGATAGGCAATGGCACGTTGGATCGGGGCATCGGCCTCATAGATCCGCACGTGCACGTCAGTTGGGTTCCACCCATTGATCGGATCAACATCATCCGGGCAGGCTGTGGACACGCAGGTCAGATCGTCCATGGCCTGCATCGCGACATAGTCGCCGGCGCGGGACCAGGCCTCTTCCGAATAGAGGTGATTGTCAGACCGCTCGATCCAAGAATTGAAGAAAAAGTTGATTGCGGGCCAGGCCGACCGACGGGCAACGCCATAGGGGGCAAGCGCGGCAGAGATATTGTCAGAGCAATTCACATGACCGGGAAAGCCGCGCTCTTCATAGCCACGGGCCGTGCAGGCCAATGCAAAAGTATCATGCCGCCCAACCGTGTCCTGCACCACATTCAGCAGCGGGCGCATCTCGGAATCGTAAAACTTGTCAAACAAGCCCGGCCCCGGATAGGCGCGGCCCACCATGGTGCGCGTCACGGTGCTGTCGATACACTGTTCCTGCCCCGCATCCAGACCACGAGTGCGAAACGCCATGAAATCGGAACACTGCTGCCCGGCAACGTCGATCACTTGCACCACTTCCCCCTTGCGCAGCGCATAGGCCTGCGCCGTGGCCCGTGGGATGGTGAATTCGTCGCGTATTTTTCCAAGCGGCGGCGGCAAAAGCAAATTTGCCGGAGACGCCGGTTTCAAGTTGAGCTGAAAGCACCCGGTGCCAGTGCCCAGAACGTGCGCGCCGCGCTCAGCCGGATTGATCACCCAGAGCGTACAGGCCGCTTTGGCCGACAGCACCAACAGCGCGTCTTCTGAGGTCACGTCACAGACATCAAGCGATGACACCGTGCCGCCCTGGGCCGCCGCCCAGCCCACCATCGGGCCCATGTCAAACGCTTGAGCATTCAAGGTACCGCCCGCAGGCAAGCCCAAGTCACCCAAGGCCGACCGACCGTCCGCCCCCACCGCCAACAGCTGGGGCCGCATGCTGCTGGACAACCCCACTAAGCTGAGCGTGTCCCCTGATTTGATGTCAACTTTGACCGCTTTGCGCGGGTCCACCCGCCAGCTTTGGGCGGGATGCGGGGCAGACAACCCGGGAAAGCGTCTGCCCCGGCGTGGTTCCAACCCGTTTTGAAACGTGTTGAGGAGTGAAGCCACCATGCGAATTTCATCCATGTAAACGTTTACATTCGTGATTTATGAAGGTGTAAACGTTTACATATGTCAACAGTTTTATTCTCCCGACAAACCTGTCATGACTGTCTCATGACGTTTCGAAGAAAAACTGCACAGCGAAGTGGCGTAACAATAAAGGACGTGGCACGGGCCGCGGGCGTGTCAGACGCCACGGTGTCACGCGCGCTCAATCGACCTGATGACGTGTCCGAAAAGACTCGCAAGCTGATCGAGGCAGCCATCGCCCAAGTGTCCTATGTCCCCAACCCCATCGCCCGCGCCATGAAGTCGGGCCGCACCTATACGATCGGGGCGTTGATACCGACATTGGACCATGCGATTTTCGCAAAATTTATCAGCTCCCTAGAGGCTGAGCTCGACAAAGAAGGCTATAGTTTGGTTGTGGCCGTCACCGATGCGGACCCCGACCTTGAAACCCATAAGGCGCAGAAGCTGATTGATATGGGCATCGAAGGGCTGGTTGTGTCGGGCTTGGCGCACAATAACGCGCTCATCGAAAAGGCTAACCGGTTCCACATACCGCTGGTGGCCACGTCGTATTACGAACCCGACGCCCAATTGCCCACCATAGGCTATGACAATTCAGCGACGGCGCAGATGGGGCTGCAATTCTTGGCCGATCTCGGTCATCAAAAGATCCTGATTCTACATGGCCCCACCGCGAACAACGACCGCACGCTGTCGCGAATCGAAGGGCTGAAGGCGCAGCGTGGCACCGCAAACCTCGAATTTATTGAAACAACGCTGGACCTGGAAGGGGCCGAGCGCGCGTTGGCCCCAAACCCCTTAGAGGCCAGCGCCATCTTTTGCATGTCCGACATTCTGGCCATTGGCGCGCTCTTTCATTTGCAAAGGCGCGGCCTGCGCGTGCCTGACGAGATGTCGCTCATGGGGTTTGACGATCTGGAATTTTCCGCCCACACCAACCCACCCTTGACCACGATACATCTGCCGATCGTCGAGATGGGACAGCGCAGTGCCCAAGAAATCTGCGCCTTTCTGCGCGGAGACAGGGACATCACCGCAGCAGAGCTGATGCCAGAGATCATCACCCGCGGCTCCACCCGCCGCGCGGAAGAGCCAAGCTGAGTGTAAGCAGACCTAAAAGCGCTGCAGTGCGACGCCACCAGCCAAAAGCGCCGCGCGCACCTGCCGGGCGATGTCCACCGCTTCTGGCGTGTCGCCATGCAGGCAGATCGTGTCAATCCGCGTCGCGATTTGTGTGCCGCTTTCGGCGATGATCGCCCCGGCCTTCACCATATCGGCCGTGCGCTGCCCGGCCTGTTTGGCGTCATGGATCACGGCCCCCGGCAAGGCGCGATCCACCAGTGTGGCATCGTCATTATAGGCGCGATCTGCAAAAATCTCGCAGGCCATGGCGCAGCCCAGAGTCTCCGCCGCGCGGTGCTGCGCTGTTCCGGCCAGCACCATGATGATGAGATCGGGCGCAACTGAAAGGGCCGCCTCATAACATGCCCGCGCCATGTCCTGATCTTCGGACGCCATATTGGCCATCGCGCCATGCAGTTTCAGGTGCCGCACCTCGGTCCCGGCTGCGCGTGCCATGGCCTGCGCTGCGCCGATCTGATAGCGCACCAGGTTCTGCAGCGACTCGCGCCCAAAACTCATCCGCTGACGCCCAAAGCCATGCAGATCAGGAAAGCCGGGATGCGCCCCAATGCCGACGCCCCGCTCTGCCGCCAACTGCATCGTGCGGGCCATCACATCCCAATCGCCGGCATGAAACCCGCAGGCGATATTGGCCGAGGTCACGATGTCCAAAAGCGCCGCGTCATTGCCCTTGGTCCAGGAGCCATAGCTTTCTCCCATGTCGGCATTCAGGTCTATGGTCGCGCTCATGTCACTCTCCGATCATTCAAATTCGTCACCGGCAATCATACCGCTGATCAGGTTATAGGACAGCAGGTTACTCATCCGGTGGGGGTCTCGGATCAAGGGGCGCAGTTGGCTGCGCAGGTCCTTGCGCCGCGCTGCCTCGGCGCGCTCCAGCGCCACGGCCTCCTCCAATGACACAAAGGCAAAGCGCAAGCTGCCCCCGGCCGGGGTCTGCGCCACGCGCGGCAGATCACAGGGCAGCACGGTGCCAATACGCGGATACCCCCCAATGGTCTGGCATTCCGACATTAGGACAAAAGGCGTGCCATCGCCGGTGATCTGGATATCGCCGGGCATGATCACTTCTGACAGCACATTGCGCCCATCCGGCGGGGCAAACCCGCCCTCGGGCGGAGTAAGCCGCACGCCCATGCGGTTGGCACGTGCATCACGTTTAAAATGCGTGGCCGCAAAACGGGCCTGCTCTTGTTCTGAAAACAACGCGGTCTGAAAACTGGCGACAATGCGGATTGTGCCGCCTTCAAACCGATCGTCCTGCGCCAAAAGCTCCCCCGTGCCTTGCCCGCCATCGGGGCCAATCGGCAGCGTGTCACCGGCGGCCAAAACCTTGCCGATCCCCGCCGACAGATGCGTTGCGGCAGAGCCGAGCGCGCGTGGTCCATCCACGCCGCCACCCAGATGCAGATAGCCATAGCTGCCCATGCGACAGCCCCCTATGCTGAGGCGGGTGCCCGCGCTCAGCAGATGGCTGGCGTTCCAGGTCAGCTCCTGCCCATCAGCGACGGCGCGCATCGGGGCCCCGGTCAAGGCAATGCGGCAATCGGTATTGACGGAAAATGCGCCGCCCATGCCCATCATCTCGATGACCGGCAGCTCTGGCGATTGGCGCAGCAGCGCCGCCCCCTCAAAGATCGCAAGACGATCAGCGGCCCCGCCGCGCGAAATTCCGGCATCCAAAAGCCCGCTGCGCCCCAGATCCTGCACGCTCATCGCGGGACCGGCGCTGTGAATGGTCAAACTTGTCATGGCCTGATCCGTTCTGATGTTGCGCCGCCCAGCGGGTCACGGCGCATGTTTTGCAGCGCCTCGGGCGTGGTTTGAAAAAATTGCACCTCGTCCCCGGCGCGCAGCACAAAAGGGTCCGCCGCCTCTGGCTGAAAGAGTTTGATCGCAGTCTGCCCAACGTGCCGCCAGCCGGTGGGCGTGCTGACAGAAAACAACACCAATTGCCGGATCGCGACCACCAGCGCGCCTTCGGGCACACGGTCGGTCAACTGGCTTTGGCGCGGAATGTCCCAAGCTTCCGGCAGCTCCCCCAGATAAGGCTGGCCCGGCGCGAAGCCGATGGTTTCCACCCGCACCCGCGCCTGAGACAAGGATGCGATCGCCTCCGCCACGCTCAGCCCTGCGGCGGCGGCGGCCTCTTCAAGTTGCGGCGCAGCTTTGGTGCCAAATACCGTCGGCACCCGCCAAAAACGTCGCCCCGCTGGAAGCGCTGCCTCATACCAGCGGCGCGTTGCCAAGAGCCGCGTGAGCCGCGAACTCAGTTCCGCATGTGAGATATGCAGAGGATCAAAGCGCAGCAAGACGGACACCAAGGAAGAGGACACCTCTTCCACCCCGTCCCACGCCTCTGCCACCACAGCAGCGCGAAAGGCCAAAGCAGCGCGATTGCCCGGTTCGCTGAGCGTGCTGTCAAAGCTGACCAGCAGCCCGGTCACGCCCGCAGGCATCACGCGGGGAAAGTCGGATTGTGCTCGGCTCATGGTCTTACATCTGCTCCGGCAGATAGGTCACAATGGATGGGAACAGGGTGATCACCACCAGCGCCAAGATCATCAGAAAGAAGAACGGCAGCGCGGCGCGCGCAACGGTCAAGATATCACGCCCGGTGAGGGATTGGATGACAAAGAGGTTAAAGCCCACCGGCGGGGTGATCTGCGACATTTCCACCACGATCACCAGAAAGATGCCAAACCACAGTGGGTCAATCCCGGCCTGCAGCACCATGGGCATGATGACCGATGCCGTCAGAACCACAACCGAGATGCCATCCAGAAAACAGCCCATGATCACAAAGAACACCGTCAGCGCCGCCAGCAGTGTGAATGTCGACAGACCGAGCGCACCAATCCATTCAGCGAGAATGCGCGGGATGCCGGTGAAGCCCATAGCCACGGTCAAAAAGGACGCGCCCGCCAGGATGAAGGCAATCATACAAGAGGTCACGGTGGCGCTCATCAGCCCGTCGACAAAGCTTTTGCGCGTTAGCGTGCCAGAGCTCCAGGACAAGATCAGCGCGAGAATGACCCCCAGCGCCGCCGCATCGGTGGGTGACGCAATGCCCGCATAGATCGACCCGATAACCCCAAGGATCAACAGCACCACCGGCAAAAGACGACGCGAGCGGCGCAGTTTTTCAACGAAGCTGACTTTCATGTCTTCGCGCGGCAGGCTGGCGCGGTTCACAAAGGCCCAGATGACCACATAGCCAACAAAAAGCGACACCAGCAGCACACCGGGTAAAACCCCCGCCACAAAGAGCCGTGCAATCGATTGTTCGGTCGCAACCCCATAGACGATCAGAATGATGGATGGCGGGATCAAGAGCCCCAGCGTGGCAGATCCGGCCAGGGTGCCAAGGATCAGCTTCTCAGGGTAGCCGCGTTTGGAGAGTTCCGGGATCGACAGTTTGCCAATGGTGGCAGCGGTTGCCGCCGAAGAGCCGGACACCGCAGCGAAAATGCCGCAGGCAAAGACATTCACATGCAAAAGCTGCCCGGGCAGCCGGTTCACCCATGGCGCAAGCCCTGTGAACATGTCTTCAGACAGGCGTGAGCGAAACAGGATCTCGCCCATCCAGATAAACAGCGGCAGCGCGGCCAAAGCCCAGGAATTGCTGTGGCCCCAGATCGTCGTGGCCATGACCAGGCCTATAGGCGCATCTGACAAAAGCGCCATGGCCGCAACGCCAACCCCGAGGAGGGAGAATGACACCCAAAGCCCGGCCCCCAGAAAAAGAAACAACAGAGCCAGAAGAATGATGGATAAAAGTGCAATCGACATGGTGTTTCCTATTCGCTCAGCAGGTTTTCGCCCTTGCCGTCCCAAGACGGCGCGCGTCCCTGCAGCAGAGCGACAATTTCATCGAGCAGCGCGAGGGTCAGCACCATCAGGCCAATCACAACAGGCAATTGCGGCAACCAAAGTGGCACAGAAATCATGCCGGAGCTTTGATCGCCAAACTCATAGGATTCATAAGCCAGCAGCGCCATGTACCAGCTGGCATAGCCACTCATGAGCAGGGCAATGGCCGTGACGGCGATTTCAGCCGCACGCGCCAAGCGCACCGGCAAGCGCCCGGTGATCAGCGTCACGCGAATATGGCCGCCAACACGCAGCGTATAAGCCAGCGCCAGAAAGCTGGCCGCTGCAAGGAAAAATCCGGTGAAATCGGAATAAGATGGGATAGTCAGCCCAAGTCCACGCCCCGTGAGCGCGGCCGCGATTTTGTCAGCCAGGTTCAACACAACCTGTGCAGACACCAAAACCACAATTGCCAGGATGAACAGCGCCGCCAGCGCCCCTGCCCCCTTGTAGATCATATCCAAACTGCGACGCATATCCTGCCCTCCTCTGCAGAAAACCGGACGCACATCGCCGTGCGTCCGGTGCATGTTTTACGGCTGGTAGGCGTCCAGAATGGCTGCGCCCGCTTCGCCGGCTTCAGCTTTCCAGTTCTCCAGCATTTGCGCGCCGATATCGCGCAGCCCGGTCATCAGCTCTTCGGAAGGGGTGACAACGGTGATGCCGTTTTCCTGCAAAATGGCGACTTTCTCCGCCGTTTCTGCGCGGCTCATCTCCCAGCCGCGGGCTTCCGCCTCGGCTGCGGCCTGCAGAACAGCGGCCTGGGTTGCCTCGTCCAGCCGCTGGAATGCGCGCTTGTTGACCACAACGATATTCTTGGGAATCCAGGCCTGAATGTCGGTGTAGTGAGTCAGGAAATCCCACGCCTTTGAATTCGCGCCTGTCGAGGGTGAGGTGATCATCGCCTCAACCCGGCCGGTGCTGAAGGCCTGCGGAATATCGGGCACCTCGACCTGTGTTGGCGCGGCCCCTGCGAGGGCGGCGAACTCTTCCAAAGTTGCACTATAGGTGCGGAACTTCAGCCCGGCGAGGTCCTCTACTGTGTTGATTTCCTTGGTGGTATACAGGCCCTGCGGCGGCCAAGGCACCGCATAAAGCGCCATCAGACGCTGGCCATCCAGCAACTCATCAATGACGGGTTTTTGCGCCGCCCAGAGGCGTTCGGCTTCGTCATAGCTTGTTGCCAAAAATGGCAGGGAATCCAAACCGTAGGCTGGATTGTCATTGGCCAGTAGCGAGAGGAAAAACTCCCCGGCGGGGACCTGACCGCTGCGCACGGCCTTGCTGATTTCGGCATGTTTGAACAATGAGCCAGCGGAATGCACTTTGATTTCAAGTGCGCCATCCGTGGCGGCGGCGACGTCTTCGGCAAATTGATAGATGTTGGCCGTGTGGAACGTGGCATCCGGATATGGCGTCGGCATATCCCAGGATTCGGCCTGCGCTGTGAACGCAAGACTTGCCAACGCGAGGGCTGCGCCCCCGAACGTGTGCAGATTGAACATTGTTTCCTCCCTAAACAGTGATGCACAACGATTGCATAACGTTTGTAATTTGTCAACGTTATGCCGAAATACTCTAAAAACCGCCCTAACAGGCCAGTTCAAAAAGATAATTTTTCTGAAACATGCGACCACTCCTTGCCCGTATGATCGGGGTTTGCCCAAGCCAGCTTGAGAATTC
This sequence comes from Cognatishimia sp. SS12, assembly GCF_028369055.1. GTDB lineage: Bacteria > Pseudomonadota > Alphaproteobacteria > Rhodobacterales > Rhodobacteraceae > Cognatishimia. The sequence continues at coordinate 413,259 of NZ_JAQNCZ010000004.1, forward strand.
CCGACTCATCTGCATAAAATGGCGACAGATTACCCATAAAATATAGGGAAAGTGCCTTGATATGACGGATCACCCCAGCGACCACGCACAGGAACCACGCCGCATTGTCTCCTCCCGCCATTTGGCAGAGGGCGAAGGCTGGCAGATGTCAGAATTCGAATTTGGCCTGATCATCGCGTCAAACGCCTTCACCCGATGGGTGTCACGCTGCATGGCCGCCGCAGGTCAGCCGGATCTCAGCCCGCTGGAGACGCTGATCCTGCACAATGTGAACCACCGCGACCGCGACAAACGGTTGTCCGACATCTGTTTTCTGCTGAATATCGAGGATTCGCACACCGTCACCTATGCATTGCGCAAACTGTTGAAGGCGGATCTGGTGACATCAGAAAAGCGCGGCAAAGAGGTGTTTTATCAGACCTCGACACAGGGCAAGGCGCTCTGCGAGGCCTATCGCGAAGTGCGCAAACAATGTCTGCTGGAGGGTTTTGATCTGGCGGAACACGATGGCGCAGATTTTCGCGAACTTGCCCGCAAACTGCGCGCCCTGTCCGGGCAGTACGATCAGGCCAGCCGCGCGGCGGCCTCTCTTTAGCGCATGACCCGCTGCGCGCGGGCACAAAAAAAGACGGCGTGAAACTGCACGCCGTCTTCTAGTGTGTCTAACCCCTAAGGGTAGGAGGTGGGGTCAGACGGGGAGAGTCACTGATTGATTTTCTTCACATTCACTGTGCCGTCGAAGTTCTTGGTATCGCCGCGATAGAGGATCAGTTCGTCGCGGATGAGGTTTTCACCCGAGATGTTGGCTTCGCTCAGGTCAATTTTATAAAGACCCTGATGCCAATCGCCGACATCTTCAGCCGTCATTTCAGAGGCCAGCAGAACCGGCACAACGACGTCAGATGTTTTCCAGCGGCCACCGGATGGGTCGGGGGTGTACATTTCCCACTCATGGCGACCGGCGCGGGTTTCATCCGCAATATAGAACAGCGCCATGCGACCAACGCGGCTGTTTTCGCCGTCTTTGGTTTTCTTCAGGGAAATTTCGCCCGACACTTTGGTGTTGTGGAAGTGGCCACGCCCAAAATAAGGATCATCCGGGTTCTGGTTGCCGTAGTCGACCATCAGCGCAAAGCCGGAGTCGATGCCATAGATGTCTTTGGCCTCGACATTGTAGATCTCTTTTGAGTGCGGCTTCAGATACAGCGCGGTGAAACCTTCGACATTGGTGATATTTTCCACCTTAATATCGCGCATAGCGCCGATATATTTGCCCGACTTGTTCAGGTGATCTGGGCCCGAGCCAGGCTCAAGGCGCAGGGTCACACCGCCATAGCCGGTGATGTCTGCCAGATAGAGGTTCTCGCCGCAAAAGACCTGGACGGTGCCATAGCCTGTATGCTGCTTATGCCCTTCAATATTTTGAACAACGCCGAATTCCGGGCAGCGGTCAAAGCTGATGTTGCGAACGATTTCGCCATCGATCTCTTTGGCGCCAACTTCCGTGTCAGAGTCTGCGATCAAGAACACCTGGGAGAGAATGGTGTAATTGTCCAAAACCTTGGCGTTGGAAATGGCAAAGTTCTTGGCGGATGCGATCAGGAAAGGGCCATTGTGGCTTTTGGCCTTTTTGTGGCTCGCATCGATGGTGAACTGCTCGGTAGGATGCGTGGAGGTGACTTCGAAGTTGATCACCTGTTCGGCGCGCCCGGCTGTGGTCGCGGTCAGGCCACGACCGGCAACAAAGAGCGCGATGTCCTGCATCTTGATGGTTGCGCCGGGATCAATTTCCAGCCGCGTGTTGGACCGCAGGTGAACGGTGCCCAACTCATAATCCCCGGCCTCAAGGCGCACGACACCGCCATTGATTTCGGTAGATGCCGCGTCCAGCGCCGCTTGCAAAGTGGCCGTATCTGTCCCCGCAGGCAGGATCGCCGGCTCGGCATCATAGACCATGTTGCGGAAATAGCCCGGAACGTCCCCAATGCTGTTGCCTTCGCCGATTTCTTGCTGTTCATCAAACAGCTTTTGCGCTTCTTCGACATTGTGAAGCCGATAGGTGCCTGGGCGCTTGAGCGCGATATCAACCGCCTCTTCGACCTTGTCGCTTGGCGAAACCTGCTGTGCAGCTTGTCCAATGGCCATGCCAGTCCAAGAAACGCTTGCACACAAAGCCGCCAGGGCCATTTTTTTGGGGATCATAATCACACCCTCTCCTCCAGAGATAGATAATATCTTTCACATTATGTACGATTATTTCAAAATCACCCACAAAAAAGTTTATTAAATGTGCTAAAAATTTAATCCTCTGTGCTAAATGGCTATTTTCCTTGAGGAAAATTGAGCACCATTTCGCCGGCAGGTGGGGCCGTCACGGCGGCTCGCTGCGCCCATAAAAATCGTTTTGAGACTTCGCGAGGTATTCAACCTGGGATTTTCAGCGCGCTGCACAGGTGATTCATGCGGCCTGTGTCACGCTGCTGCTGCAGCGACATCGACCATTTTTTGCGCCGCGCGCAGTCGGTCAGTATCGGGAAAGTGGCGTCAGGGGCGCTCAAGACAAAGCGCGACGGATTGGCCACCACCGATACAGAGGGTAGCCAAACCACGTTTGGCAGATCTGCGCTGCATCTCATGCACCAGGGAAACCACAATCCGGCTGCCCGAAGCCGCCAAAGGGTGGCCCAGCGCGATGGCCCCGCCGTTGGGGTTGATCTTTGCGACATCCCAACCGACCTCGCGGTTCACCGAAATGGCCTGCGCCGCAAAGGCCTCGTTGACTTCCATCACGTCAAGGTCCTCATGGTGCCAGCCCGCCTTGCTCAGCGCCTTTCGGGCCGCAAAGGCAGGGGCAAGCCCCATGTCCAACGGCGCAAGCGCGATGGCGGCATATGACACCACCCGCGCCAACGGCGTCAGCTTGTGCGCTGCCAGCGCCGCCTCGCTACAGACCAGGATCGCCGCCGCCCCATCATTGAGACCAGAGGCATTGCCCGCCGTGATGGTGCCATCCTCTTGGAAAACAGGCCGCATCGCCGCCAAACGTTCTAGCGTGGTGTCCGGCTGCGGGTGTTCGTCGTGCTGATACAGAAAGGCTTCGCGCTTGTCTTTGCCCCGGATGGGCGTGATCTCAGCCTCAAAGAGCCCTTTTGATATGGCTTGACTGGCCTTGCCCTGAGACTCAAGCGCAAAGGCATCCTGCGCATGGCGTGTGACCTGATAGCGTTCTGCCAGTTGCTCAACCGTATTGCCCATATGAATGTCGTGAAAAGCGTCCCACAGCCCATCGGTGATCATCATGTCCTTGATCGCCACATCCCCGGCCTTGGTGCCACGCCGGGCGGCAAAGAAATGCGGGGCTTGGCTCATCGAATCCTGCCCGCCGGTCAAAACCACCTGCGCATCCCCGGCTTTGATCGCTTGCGCGGCCAAATGGATGGAGCGCTGCCCAGCGCCACAGACCATATTCAAGGTCATGGCTGGCAGCGCGTTCGGCAGCCCAGCGTTGAGCACCGCTTGACGGGCCGGATTTTGCCCCGCCCCACCCGTCAGCACCTGACCGATCAACACATCGTCAATCGCGTCGGGGTCGATCCCTGACACTGCCACCACATCCGACAAAACCTGACCGCCGATTTCAGCGGCAGACAGGGGGGCCAACATGCCCCCAAGCTTGCCAATCGGAGAGCGTTTTGCGGCGGCGATGAAAACCTCGGTCATGCTGATCCCTCTCAGGATTTATCCGGTGTAGCCTGCGATGGCTTTGATTTCCAAATAGTCATGCAGGCCCCATTCGCCGTGCTCACGCCCGTTGCCGGATTGCTTGAACCCGCCAAAGGGCGCAGTGGCCTCCCAGTCGGCATTGTTGATCCAAATCGACCCAACCCGCAGGCGGCGCGCCATGTTGCGGGCTTTTTCCAGATCCGGGGTCTGGATATAGCCGGACAGACCATAGACCGTATCATTGGCAATCGCGATTGCCTCCTCTTCGGTGTCATAACCGATTATCGCAAGAACCGGGCCAAAGACCTCTTCCTGCGCGATGGTCATGTCGTTGGTCACATCCGCAAAGACTGTGGGACGGATATAGTACCCCTTGTTCAGCCCATCGGGCCGCCCGACGCCGCCGGTCACAAGTGTCGCCCCCTCATCAATGCCAGCCTGAATGAGGCTTTGGATATGGTTGAACTGTTTTTCATTGACCACCGGGCCGAGCGAGACATCCGTCATCGGGTCGCCCACGCTATGCGCTTCGGCAGCAGCCTTGGCGATGGCCTTGGCCTGTGCCATCTTGGCCGCTGGCACCAACATGCGTGTTGGCGATCGGCAGGCTTGACCCACATTGATAAAACAGGCGTCCACCCCTTCGGTGACGGCCTTTTCCAGATCCGCATCCATGCAGATAATGTTGGGGGATTTCCCCCCCAGCTCCTGCGCAACACGTTTTACCGTGTCGGCGGCGGTTTTGGCCACGGCAACACCGGCGCGGGTGGATCCGGTGATAGAGATCATATCCACATCCTTGTGGGCCGCCAGCGCTTCGCCAGCAATATGGCCATGCCCCGTGATGTGATTATACACGCCCGCCGGGAAACCCGCCTCTTCCACCAACTCGGCAAAACGGATCGACGACAGCGGCGAATATTCGGATGGTTTGGCAACCATGGTGCAGCCGGCCGCCAGACAGGGCACGGCTTTGACCACCAATTGGTTCATCGGCCAGTTCCAAGGGGTGATCAAAGCACAAACGCCAATCGGCTCATAGCCAATCTGGGTTGTGCCGCGCATTTCTGACCATTCCAGCTTTTCCAGCGCTTCGATGGCGGCTTCGATATGTGCGGTGCCCACCCAAGCCTGCGCAGATTTGGAGAAGGCCAGCGTCGTTCCCATTTCGCGGGTCATCAGCTCCGCGATTTCATCGTAATTGTCGTTGTAAAGCACCAACAGCCTGCGCAGCAGCCCCAAGCGATGCGCGGGGGTTGTCATGGACCAGTCGTCAAAAGCGGCTTTTGCGGCGGCCACCGCGGCCTCCACATCGGCGATTTCCGCCATCGGGATATCATAGAGCTTGTCTTCAGTGGCCGGATTGATCAGGGCGTGCACGTCGCTGCCGGTGGGCGGCACCCATTGGCCATTGATGTAAAATTTTCCGATGTTCTTAATGTCTCTTCCTCCGAAAAGGGGCGCGCATGAGCGCGGCTTACCGTTTTCCATTTGCGATTTTGATGGCAGCTGGGTGCCGTTTCAGCACCAGCATCGCGGCCACGCCGATACAGGGGCCGGGCACCAGAACCAGAAGGCTCCACTGCCAGCCGCCGAAAAACTCTGCGATCTGCGGCACAAGCCAGATCGTCAGAATGGTGATGGCAAACCCCACCCCCATTTGAAACGCCAGCGCTGAGCCGACCAAAGTCTGATCCGCCAACTCTGTGACCGCCGCTGAAAACTGCGCGCTGTCAGACACCACCGTTGCGCCCCAGAGCATGGCGACCATGGCAAAGACCCACAGCGGCGCATCAAAACTGAACCCAATGGCCAGCGCCGAAGCCCCAGAGACCGCCATCAAGACCGCCGTCACGTTGCAGCGCCCAATGCGGTCAGCCGCCATTCCGGCCAAAAAACTACCCGGCGCGCCAAGGGCGATCACGGCAAAGGTCAATATCGACAGATGCGCGGCAGAAATTTCGCTGGCAAAACCAGCGGTGGCAAACGTCAGGAACCAGCCCCACATGGCGTAAAGCTCCCACATATGGCCAAAGTACCCCAGATTGGCGAGCATGACCGGGCGGTCGCGCAGGATGGCTCCGACCTGTCGCGGGTCAACGCGGGTTTTGGCAAACCCATGTGGGCCGTCATGTAAGATCGTGCCAAAGATCACAGCGGCCAACAGGCTGCACAGGCTTGTCACCAAGACGACAGGTTGCCAATCGACGCTGCCGCCCAGCCCGCGCACCAGATGCGGTAAGGCCGATCCCAACGACAGCGCGCCCACCATGGCCCCCATTGCCAATCCACGCCCTGTCTTGAACCAGGTTGCAATGAATTTCATCGCCGGCGGATACACACTCGACAGTGCGACCCCCGTCAGGAACCGGGCCAGCACAACCCAAGCAAAGGAAGGCGAAAGCAATAGCACCGCATTTGCCAAGGCCGCCGTCAGGGCCGCCGCCGCCATCAACCGCGTCAGAGGCACGACATCAACCAAGGCTAGCAGGCTGGCCGTCAAGGCACCTATGACAAACCCGGCCTGCACCGCATTGGTCAGCCAGCTTGATTGCGCGGCGCTCAGCCCCCAATCGGCCGAGAGGTTTGGAATCACAGCAGTGGCCGAAAACCAAGTGGTCAGCGACAAGATCACGGCAAGCCCCGTCCAGATCAGGGCGTGCCATTTGGTTTTCAATCGCGCGGTCATTTCAATCCGTTAAGCGGCATCGTGTAGGTGGTTGCCGTGCCTTCCACGCAGATATCGCCCGCCCCATCTGTGACCGAGACTTTCAGCGTACAGATCGGCTTGTCTGCACGCATTTCAGCGATTTCCACCCGGCCGGTGATCTTTTCGCCAACGCCAACCGCCTTTCTGAAATTCAGGTTGGTGTTGAGAAACACAGTCCCCGGTCCCGGCAAATCCTCAGCCACGCAGGCATTGAGAATGCCGGTGGTGACTCCGCCTTGCACGATCAGCTTGCCAAAGGCGGTTTTCTTGGCCAGTTCCTCGTCGTAATGCACCGGGTTCCGGTCGCCCGTCATTTCGGTAAAGGCCTGAATATCCGCCAGCGTCGTTGTGCGGCTGCGCTCGGCGGCTTGCCCGACGCTGGGCATCCCGTTCACCACGTTTGTCCAACCATTTTGTGAATTTGTCATGTCATGTCCTTTGCAAGTCTAAAACAGGGGAGCGTGTTTTCACCGATGCGCGTGGGCGCAAAATCGACCGGTGCCCCGACACGCGGAGCCTGGCCATCGGTCAGAATATGGCTCAGCAATGTCGGGCCTTCCCGCAAGCGCACCAGCCCGACGACATAGGGCGCGATGGAGGCCCAACCCGGGTGACCCGGCTTGTGAATTTCCGAATAACTCTTGAGCTGCCCCTGCCCCGAAACCGCAACCCATTCCAGGGCGTCCGCCCAGCAATGCGGGCAAATTGGACGCGGGTAGAAAACATGCGATTGGCAGCTTTGGCAGTGTTGAATTTTCAGAACGCCCTCGGCAGCGCTGTCCCAAAACGGTGTATTCAGTGGCTCAAATATTGGACCGGGAACCTTCAGCTCAGACAGATCGGTCATGCGGCACCTCCAAGGATCAGGGCCACCGCTTCGCTCATCGTGGCCCCATTGCCCGTGACCAATGCGGTGTCACATTTTTTCATTTGCCGCGCGCCGGTTGTGCCCCGGATTTGCCGCACCGCCTCGACCACATGGGTCATCCCACCGGCCAAATCGGGTTGTCCAAAGCCAAGCTGGCCGCCATGGGTATTGATCGGCTTGGCAGCCGTATGCCCCATGCCGCCATTGTCCCGCAGCCATGCGCCGAATTGACCGGGCTGGCACAGGCCCGCGTCTTCGATCGTGGCCGCGACCATGATGGTGTAACAGTCATAGAGGCTGAGGAAATCGACATCCTGAATACCCAATCCTGACTGATCCAGCGCCCGTGCGATGGACGGTTTCAGCGGGCCGGAGGTGAGATTTGGCGCCTGACTAACCGCGCGATGGGTGATCTTTTCACCCGCGCCAAGCAAATGCACCGGACGATGCGGGCCTTGCTTGGCCTTCTCGGCCGTAGTCACGATCACCGCATCCGCCCCGGCCACGGGCATGACAATTTCAAGCAGATGCAACGGAGAGGCCACCAGAGGCGAGGCCAACACATCCTCCACCGAGGCCGGTTTTCCATAGAAGATCGCCATCGGATTGAGCTGCGCGTTGGCCCGCGCCCCCGCCGCAATCTGGGCATAGTCCTCCGGTGTGCAGCCATAGGCGGCCATATGCGCTTGCATCAACAAGGCGTAGGAGGTGTTGGCACCGGATGCACCAAAAGGTGTGTCAAATTCGCGCGCGGGGTTGCGGTTTGCCGCGCGCGGCGGGATCGGGTTGCGGTGATTGCCAATGACACACAACACGGTCTCACATTGCCCGGCGGCAATCGCCGCCGCCGCGCGCCAAATCATGCCATGGCCCGACGCTCCGCCCAGATCCACCACATTGGACATTGTGGGCATCATGCCAAAATATTCGGACACCGCGGCGGGGACGTGCTGTGGTGTCTCGCCGACCTGCGGACCGACCAGCAATCCGTCCACCTGATCTGCGGTCAGCCCGGCATCGGCAATCGCCTCGGCCGAGACCCGCATCAACATATCCATAGTGGCGACATTCTCTGTGCGCCGCTGAGGTTTTAATTCACCAATTCCGCTGATCGCGGCTCGGGGGGTCAAATGTCTCATAGGGCTGTGTCCCGTGACAGGCTTGCATATTCAGACAGGCAATCCGGGTTCGCGATCGAGCCGAGGTTCTTGACCTGCCCGCCATTGATCATGGTGCGCGCCGCGCCTTCGACCCGTTTGCCATTGATGGTGTAGGGGATCTGTTTCACCACATGCACCCGCGCAGGCACATGCCGGGGGGAGGCTTCGCTGCGTATTTTCTGCCGCAGCCGTTTGACCAGCGTATCTGTCAGCTCCGTCCCCTCAGACAACGCCAGCGCCAGAACCACCTCTTCGTCGCCGTCATGATTGGCACCAAAAACCAGATAGTCATCAAACTCTTCATATTGTTCGCAAACCGCGTAGATTTCCGAAATGCCGATGCGCACGCCCCCCGGTTTCAGCGTGTTGTCAGACCGCCCATGCACAACGCCGCCGCCCGTGGCCGTCATCTCTGCCACATCTCCGTGGGTCCAGATTTCAGGCCGGTCTGCGAAATAGGTGTCGTGATAGCGCTGATCGCCGCCCTCGCCCCAGAAGGTCAGCGGCATGGAGGGGAAAGGTTCGGTGCAGACCAATTCTCCGCGTTGTCCGATCACCGGGGCTCCGCGTTCATCCAGCACGGACACCGCGTGACCAAGGGCGGGAACCGTCAGCTCCCCCCGGCGCACCGGGTGCAGCGGCGATCCGATAAGAAATGAGCCGAGAACTTCCGTGCCCCCTGAGATCGAAGCAAACATCATATCCTGTTTGATATGTTCATAGACCCAAGAGAATTGATGCGGCAGACATGGGGCCCCGCAGACATAAAGGCCGCGCAGTGCGCTGAGGTCATGTCGCGCGCCGGGCGCATACCCTTCGGCGGCGAGGGTCGCCAGATATTTGGGACTTGTGCCAAAATGGGTGACACCCGCCCGTTCGGCCAGATCCCAAAGCGGGGTGCAGTCAAGACCGTCGGCGCCCTTCAGGATCGGTGCGCCGTCATAAAGCACAATCGCCGCGCCGGTGCCCAAGGCCGAAATCAGCCAGTGGTACATCATCCAGGCTGTGTTGGTATACCAGGTGACGCGGTCATTGGGGCCGACATCACCGTGGAGCACATGTTCTTTGAGGTGCTGCAGCAACACGCCGCCCACCCGATGCACAATGGCTTTGGGCGCGCCGGTCGTGCCCGAGGTGTAAAGCACATAGGCCGGATGATGAAAGCCGACGGTTTCAAACTTCAGCGGCCTGTCTTCGCCAAACTCGGATTGCAGCACCGCCCCCTTGAGGTCGAGCCGGTGGTTGGTGATCACTTTGGTGATGCTCGGGACCTGCGCGCTGATCTCGATGATCCGATCTGAAATATCGTGGGTTTTGCCGCCATAGTCATAAGACACATCCGCAAAGAGCAGTTTGGGCTGAACCTGCCCAATCCGGTCCACAATGGCCGCAACGCCGAAATCTGGCGAACAAGACGTCCAGACCCCGCCCACCGCCAAGGTCGCAAGCGTCGCCACCAAGGCATTCACGTTGTTGCCTTGCACACCAGCCACGCGATCGCCGGGCTTGATGCCAGCCTTGCGCAGGCCGTTGGCCACGCGGGCAACCTGGGCGCGCAGCTCGCCGCGGGTGATTTCGCGGTACGCCCCGGTTTCGCTGGCCTCGCAGACCGCAATGCTGGTGTCACCACCGCGCATCAACAGGTTTTCCGCCAGGTTCAGCGTCGCCTCGGGGAAAAACCGCGATCCGGTCATGGGTTTGGCTTCATCCCGCACAAAACGGGTCGCGCCCTGATCGCCGTAGACATCGCAATAATCCCAGACCGCAGCCCAGAACCCGCCCAGGTCGCTGACCGACCAGCGGTGCAGGCTGTCGTAATCCGTCAGCGCAAAACCGTTCTGAGAGGCGAATTTTGACAGCGCCGATTTGGTTGCGGTGGCGGCGGAAGGTTTCCACAGGATTTCAGAAGAGGAATTTGACATTGGGCACTCCTATGTCGAGGGGCCCAAAAGGGCAGAGGCATAGGTGGACATTTGGTTTTGTAATTGCTCCAGCCCATCTGGGAGAGCGTCAGGACCTGCGAGGCGGAACAAAAGCCCCGTGGTGGCTGACGGCGAAACCATGTCGACCAGATCGGAATCCAGCTGGCTGGCCGGATCACTGCCGTTCAAGCGTGCAAAGCGCACTGCCATGGCGTTTTGTTTCAATGTCGCTGTGCGGTGCTGTTCCTGCAGCCCCCGCGCGACGCCCTGTTTTAGGGTTTCGGCGGTCGGTGGCTCAATGGCGCCGGACCACGCATAGGCCAGATACCGCGCCTGCTGCTCAATCGGGCAGAAATAGGACCCCAGCTGACACCAAAGCCCGATGAACCCCAAGCCGGGCAGATCCGGATGGAAGGTGAATTCATGCAGATCCATGCCCAGCGCATCCTGTTTTAAGGTTGCGGCGATCTCATCGGAGAGGAACGGCAGGTTCAGATCAAACCCGGTGCCAAAGATCAGCGCATCCACATCGGCCTCTGCGCCGTCCTCGAACCGAACATGAGTGCCCTCAATATCCTGAAACCATCCCACCGGATGAATGCGTCCCTCGGCCACAAGGTTGAGGTAATGGGGCGAAGCGGTGAAACCGGCTTTGGTCACGTCTGGGTGCGGTGCCGGCGCGCCGTAATGCGCCGGGTTCCCGGCCAGTTTCAGAACAAATTCTTGTTGCGCTTCTTTTTGGGCTTCGGGGCTGGCGGTCTCAGCGGCCAGCGCGGCCTGATAGGTATGCGAGAAATATTCAAATGGCGTACCTGCCACCATCTTTGGCACAACATAGCGTTGCCGACGTTGCGCGAGGTAGACGGTTTTTGCCCCCAGCATCGCGAGGTCCGAGGCGATTTCCAGTGCCGAAATTGACCCGCCCGCCACAACAACACGTTTGCCACGATAAAGATCTGGGTCGTCGTAGTTGAACGTATGCACAATCCCCATGTCGCCGGAAAACTGCTCTTGTCCGGGCACCGGCGGGATGACCGGCGCGTTAAACCGCCCCGTGGCCACAACGACGCGGGCAAATTCATGCGTTTCTTGCACGCCGCCCGAGCGCGTGACCAATGTATAGCCGCCAGCGGAAGATTTCAGTTCCACCACCTCGGTGGAGAAGCGAATGGCCTCTGTCAGGCCGAACCTCTCGGCAAAAGTCGTCAGATAGGTCAGCACCTGTTTGTTGTGGGGAAACAGGGGGGTCCCCTCAGGGTAGGCCAGATCTGAAAACCGTGTTGCGCCGCTAAAGGTGTTGGTGCGCATGTCGGGCCAGACACCGCTGTTAGGGTTTGTGTTGTTCCACTGCCCCCCCAAACCCGAATGGCTTTCAAAAAGCACCGGGTCAAACCCATGCTGTTTCAGCCAGCGGGCCGCAGCAAGCCCACCGGGGCCCGCGCCAATAATTGCAACGCTTGTCGAACTCATCGATCTCTCCTCTTTCGGTGGGCAGCGGCGGCTTAGTATCCGGAAATATCGCCGGTTTCGGCCGCGTCAGGTCCGCTGTAGCGGCGCGCGGCCTTACGCATGGCATTCATGTAAAGGGCGACATCAACGTCGGTTGCGATGAAATCGACACCCAAGTCTATGTATTGCTGAATGTAGTCATCATCGGTTTCGATGATGCCTGCCGCGCGACCGGCGGCCTTGATCCGGGTCAGCGCGTCTTTGACAATGGCCTTGAATTCCGGATGCTTTGGGGTCTCTGCATAGCCAAGGTTGGCCGACAGGTCCCCGGGCCCAATGAACACCCCATCAATGCCCTCAACCGCCAAAATGTCATCCAGCGCATCCAGTCCGGCGCGGCTTTCGACCTGAAGCATCACGCAGACCTGATCGTCGGCGGTCTGCTGATAGTCAGCGATCATCGAAAACTTTGAGGCGCGCGCCATCCCTGCCCCGACGCCCCGGATCCCATGCGGTGGATAGCGCATGGCTTTGGCCATGGCCTCGGCCTGTTCTTTTGATTCAATCATCGGGATCAGCAAATTCTGGGCCCCAAAATCCAGCGCCTGTTTCACCAGATGGGTCTGATCCACCGGAAGCCGCAGCAAGGGTTGCGAGGGGCTGCCTTCCAAGGCCTTAAGTTGGCCAAGCATCGATTTCATATCAACGGGGGCATGTTCGCCATCGATGACCAGCACATCAAACCCACAGAGCGCCGCCATTTCCGCCACATAGGGCTCTGCCATTCCCAGCCAACAGCCGAATTGAATTTGTCCTGAATTGAGACGTTTCTTAAATCGGTTTTCTGGGGCTGACATATGATGTTCCACGATTTCTTTCGCACGGGGCCGGTTCAATTTCCCCAAGGCTATCGTGGTCAAAACCGAAAAGTCATAGGCCGGTTTGCTGGTAGATATGTGAATTCTGCTATAGCCAGAGAAGCCAAAGAAAAAAGGCCGCCAAACCAAGTTCAGCGACCTTTTTCCGGGAGCAACACAATTTTGTTCGCAGGGTGTATCGCACCTGCCTATGTCGGTGTTTCGCTGGAATCCCCCCCCTTCGAAACACGCTTGTATGTCGACATGGCCATGCTGATCAGAACGACAATTGTGACGACCCCAAACAGTAACGCCAGCGGGTACTCCCAGATGCTGCGGCCGCGGGTGATGATGATCGATTGGCGCACTGCCAACTCAAGCTGCGGACCGATGATGAACCCAATGATGAAGGTCACGAACGAAAAGTCGAAGCGCTTGAGAAAATAGCCAATGATGCCAAAGGCCACCATGACGAAGACACCGAACACACCACCACCCTGCAGATAGGCCCCGACGACGCTAAAGAAGATGACGCCGGAAAAGAGGTAAGTGAAGGGGATGGAAATCACCCGGGCGAAGAAGCGCATGCCGACCCAGCCGATGACCAGCATCAATACTGACGCGAGCAGCATGGAGCCGAAGAGACCAAGCATGAAATCAGGATTCTCGCGCATCATCAGCGGGCCGGGAATAATCCCATGCATGGTGAAGCCAGCGGCCAGGATCGCGGCAATCACACTGCCGGGAATGCCCAGCGCAAAAAGCGTAATCAAACTGGCGGGAATGACCGCGTTATCAGCACTTTCTGCCGCAGCAACGCCTTGGATGTTGCCGCGCCCAAAGCTGTCAGGGTCCTTGGACAATTTGCGCGTTGCCCCGTAAGAGGCAAAGGAGGCAATGGCGGCACCCAATCCGGGTAGCAAGCCGATACCTGCGCCGATCAATGTGCCGCGCGCGACCGTTGGGGCGATCGTCTTGATGTCTGAGCGGGTCAGATTGCTTTGCTCGCCCTTTTCAAAGGTCAGGGTCGGCGCTGTTCCGTCGCTGTTTTTCTTCTCCTCCAGTTGCAGCACCATCTCAGCCACCGCAACAATGCCAATCGCAATCGCAATCAACGGCAGCCCGTCATACACAAGTAGGGAGCCAAAGGTCATCCGCGGCGTCCCGGTTTCAACCTCAAGCCCGACCGAGGCCAGCGTGATCCCGATCATGCCTGAGATCAGGCCTTTGGACAGCGATTTTCCGGAAAGCGCAGCGATGAAGGTCATCGCAAAAATCAAAATCGCGGTCAGTTCAACCTTACCGATCTGCACCGCAATCGAGGCCAGGGGGGCGGTGAGAAAGATCAGCAGCCAGGTTGAGCAGAAGTCACCAAAGGTCGAGGCCAGCAAGGCCACTTTCATGGCTTTCATACCCTGCCCGCGTTTGGACAACGGATAGCCATCCATCGCTGTTGGCACGGAGGACGGCTCGCCCGGGGTGTTGATCAAAATGGCAGACACGGCGTTGCCTGCTGTGGAGCCCTTGGCGATGCCAACCAGAAAGCCAATCGCACTGACTGGGTTCATGGCATAGGTCAACGGGATGGCAATCGCGGCGGCTGTCACCTTGCCAAGGCCCGGGATGGCGCCCACCACGTACCCAAGAAAGATACCGGCGGCCACAAAGAACACATTCGACAGGGTTAAAGACTGCGAGAGGACGCTGTTTAAGATATCCATGGGTATCGCCCGATTATTTGACGTAAAGCCCAGCGAGATCGAGCAGGAACCAAGTGGCCCCTGTTAGACCCAACGCAAAGCCGATAACGATCAAAGGGTTACGCTGCCCCGAGAGCAGCAAGGAAACCGCGACCATGATCCCGGCGGGGATCCAGAAGCCAACCCATTGCATGGCCAGAGCCGCAATCGCTGGCACCGCCACCACCATGGCCAAGGTGCGATAGCTGTCGGCGCTTACCAGAACCTCAGCGCGTCGAAAGCGAAAGGTCGTCGCTAGTTTGTAGATCGACAGCACAAAGATCAGAATGGCACAGGCCTGCGGGATCAAACGCGGCGATACTGTCGCCCAGTCCGGATCGTCAATTTGCCAAGGAATGATGACAAAATAGAAAATCACGGAAGCGATCGCGAGGAGAATAAAGAATATTTGTTCGTCGCGGTGCATCGGGGTCTCCGGGGTTGGCAAGAATGAGAGGCGCAGATGAATGATACCTGCGCCTCAGGCTTGGTTAGTTCGCAAGCAGGTTGCGTGCGCCTTCCGCTTGGGCCACCAATTTCTTGGTCGCTTCCTCGGCGCTGCGATAGACGATGGGGTATTGGATCGTGTCCATGACCTCTTTGTGCCGATCGCTTGCAGCAGCTTTCATGATCGCCTCTTCAAGCTTGGCAACCACGTCAGCAGGCAGGCCCGCCGGACCCGACAACACAAGGTTGTTTTCCAGCGAAACACCGTAAAGTTCCTGTGAGGAAGGCAGACCTGGCGTCGCCATCAGATCCCCTTCGCCCAGCAGGTTCAGCAACACGACCAGTTCACCGCTTTCAACAAAGGGGGTGTGGATACCGCCGCTGATCGAAACATCTGCGTCCCCGGCAATCAGCGTGGGTGCCATGGTGGCCCCGCCCTGTCCCGGAATGATCGAGATATCAAGGCCCTCTGCCGCTGCGATGGTATTCATGATCGCGACGGTCACTTGACCCAGCGCATACCAGCGGCTGCCCGGGTTGGCCTTGGCATGGGCCAGGAATTCATCCCAGGTCTTGTAGGGGGCATTTGACGAAGCCACCAGCGCCCCTTGGAATTGGCCTGTTGTGCCGAGGATGGTCAGATCTTCGGGCCCATAAGGCAGGCCTTGCAGAATGGGGTTCTCGATCATCGAAACCGAGGCAGAGGCCGCAATTGTATAACCGTCCGGATCAGCTGGCAGCACAAGGCTTTGCAAACCGACGGTGCCGCCCGCGCCTTTGCGGTTCACCACCTGCACAGGCTGGCCCAGCACTTCTTCCATGACCGGTGCCAGAGCGCGGGCCTGTGTGTCAACACCACCACCGGGTGCAGTTGGCACCACCAGCGTAATGGGGCGATCCGGGTAATCCCCGGCAATGGCTGTTGCAGTCATCACGCCAAGCGCCGCTGCCGCTGCCAGAGTTGTCTTAAGAGTTCCAAAAAGGCTCATGTTTTCCTCCCAGAGAATGGTCGTCGTTTCCGTCAGCATCCATTGCGTCATCTTATGCATCGCCGCGCGCCGACTTCCTGACAGAGGATCGGTCATTAAACCTGCGCGATCTACCAGCATTGCTGTCTACAGCTATATAGAAAGTGATATACTCCTCATTACCCGCGCGACAGCGCCCCGATATTTGTGTTATACCACGCTGAATTTATTGAACTTTACACGGAACCGAGGCCTCTGGATATGGACATTCGAAACCTGCGTCTGTTTATGAAAATTGCCGAATTGGGCAGTATTTCCAGTGCGGCACAGGCTTTGGGTATGGCGCAGCCAGTGCTGTCGCGGCATTTACGTGCGCTCGAAACCGAAGTGGGCACAAAACTCTTTGACCGCCATTCCAAAGGCGTGACGCCCAATGCCAACGGTCAAAAACTGCTGGAGGCTGCGCAGTCCATCGATGCCAACTATAAAAGTGCCCTGCGCAGCCTGACCGATGCCCTGGGGGCCACCAAGGGAACCGCCCGCATCGGCGCAACGCCCTCCTGGCTGCATCGCCTGGTGCCCACCGCAATTGCGCGGGTGTCCGCCACACACCCCGCTGCGCGTATCTCTGTCACGTCGGCCCCGGCTGAAACGCTGCTGAACAAACTGCTCAAGGGGCAAATTGACTTTGCGCTTGGGCCTATTGAAATCAAATCAGACTATGCGGGGCTTTTGGATGTTGAGCCGATGTGGGAAACAGAATTCACCGTTTTTGCCGCCGCAGACCACCCGGCGGTGCACGGCGGCGAAAAGCCCCTCAGCGAATTGGCCGCAATGGAATGGGCGCTGCCGCGCCACACTTATGCGCGCCGAAAATTTGACACTGTCTTTGCGGCCAAGACCGGGGTCAGCCCCACGCCCCGGATCGAAGTCGACAATCCCGGCATGGTTCTGGATGTGGTCTCCGAAAGCCGCTTGCTGTCATTTGGGGCAATGCCGCCGTCCACCGAGGACACGCACGCCCATTTGCGCAGAGTCCGCTGCGCGGATTTGAACTTTACGGTCCAGATGGGCTGCCTCACCCTGCGAAAGGCCATGCTGACGCCACTGTGCAACCTGTTCTTAAAGGAATTGCGCGCGACCTGTCTGGACCATGAATACGACGCCAAAACTGGGGGAGCGGCATGAACCTCAACCACCTGAGCCTGTTTCTGAAAGTTGTGGAGCGCGGCAATATCTCGGCGGCGGCCAAGGAACTGGATATGAACCAGCCTGCGCTGTCCCGGTTTATCAGCCGGCTGGAAGACGAATTGGGGGCACCGCTTTTTGAACGTCACCCCCGAGGGGTGGAGCCCAACGCCTTTGGCAAAATCCTCCTGCATTACGCGCAGTCGATCGACGCCAACCTGCGCAGCGCGCTGCGGCATATCGAGACATCCGGCCAAGACGAAATCCAGATCGGGGCTGGCTATGTCTGGCTGCACGGCCCCTTGTCAAAAGCCTTGGTCAAGCTGCATGCCCAGTTTCCCAACACCAATATCAGCGTGATCGCAGGCATGCCCTATCACCTGCATGGGCAACTGGCCCGGGGCGAACTGGATATGGTTCTCGGCCCAACGACATTGGCAGATGTCTATTCTGAAACCCTGACGCCCAAACGCCTGATGCAACTTGATCTGGCGGTTTTGGTGCGACGCGGGCACCCCTGGGATGATGGGCGCATTTGCCAGACCGCGGATCTGGCCGAATTGCGCTGGGTGCTGCCAGAGGGCACGTTGATCCGAAACCATTTCAACCAGATGTTTGACGCCCATGGCATCGTGGCCCCCAAGCCGCATGTCAGTGTGAATGATTTTTCCTGCGCCTTGCAGATCGTCGCGCAAAGTGACCTCGCCATCATGGCCTCAACGGCGGATTTTCAAAGCAATTTGACAGAAAAGCTGGCTTCGATCAGCTGCCCTGAGATTGAGATGTTGCGCTATTCAGGCGTCACGCTGCGCAAAAACGAAACGCCCCATCCGGTCTGCGCGGCCCTTCTGGAAGAGTTGCAGCAGATCATCGCTGATCCTGCCTCGCCCTGGGCCCCGCCCGAAACGCCAAACTAGCGATAGCTGGCTTTCTCACCCGGCGGCGGTGTCGCGCCAAAGGCCCCTTTGTTGCGAATGGCCTGCCGTCCGCCATTGACCAAAATTCTGGCCTGCTGATCCGTGCGGGCAATTGTATCAATGGCCTCGGGGTCCAGCATGTCCCGCAGGATCGCCTCATAGGCGGCGCAGATCCCCTGATAGTCCGGATCATCCGCCAGATCGACACGTTCCTCTGGATCGGCCACCAGATCAAAAAGCTGATTGGGCAGACCGACATAATAGACAAATTTATAGCGCCCCTTGCGGATCATATAGATCGCAGAGTTGGCCGCCGCCGCGTGATATTCTGAAAACGCCACGCGATCCGGGTCAGGCGCATCTATCACATCAAAGAGGGAGCGTCCGGGCATCGCAGCTTCGTCTTCATAAAGCGGCGCATCCACCGAACTCAGGATGGTCTGATAGAGATCCACATGGGTCACAGGCGTCGGTTCGACCCGGCCCGCCGGAATGTCCGGCCCCGCCATGATCAGCGGCACACCCACGGAGTGGTCGTACATATTGTATTTGCCCCAGAGGCCATGTTTGCCATCCGCCTCGCCATGGTCACTGGAATAGATGATCCGCGTGTCCTCAAGCAGCCCGGTTTCCTCAAGCGCTTTCAGGATTAAGCCGATGTTATGGTCCAGGAAACTTGTGAGCCCATAATAGGCCGCCATGGAGCGGCGCACGACATCTTCGGAAAACGGCTCAGCGCAGCCTTGGAAAGTGCGATGGGTCTGAAAGGCCGGGTGCTCTGGCCAGTCGCCCGGCGTCGAAAGATATGGCAAGTCCAGGTCTTCAGGCGGATAGAGCGCATAGAACTCTTCTGGGCATTGCAGGGGCGGATGCGGACATACCAAAGACAACATACCCACCCAGGGTTTCTCGCTCGGGTTGGCGGCCTTCTCATGGATCCACTTGATCGCCTCTTCGGTGATCCGGCGGTCATATTTGGTATAGCTTGATTCACCTGGCCCCGCCTCAAGGTGATATTCGCGGTATTTCTTGAGCTCCGCGGTATCGTCGCGCAGCAAGCCCAGCAGCGCCCCGCCGCCTTCAGCAATGTGCATCGGGACAACCTGGCGATCAAACCCGGTCGGGTCCGCCTCAGAGCGAAAATGCAATTTTCCCACAGATTCAACACTATACCCTTCGCGTGCCAATCGGTGCCCCCAAGACGGAACCGACCCTTCATACCCGCGGCTGTTGTCCCAATAGCCGGTCTGATGCACGTAGCGGCCGGTGGCAATGGCTGCGCGCGCCGGCACGCAGATCGGCGAGTTGCAATAGGCCGCAGAGAACCGGGTGCCCCGCGCGGCCAGCCGATCAAGGTTTGGTGTCTGAACAACGGAGTTTCCGTAGCAACCCAATGCCGTCGGGGAATGTTGATCCGACAGTAGAAAAATTGTGTTCTGTGGTTGCATACAAAACCCCGGTCTTCGCAAAAACTGTCCCACCATCCTGATGGAATGCCCTCGGCTATCAACGCATTTGATTGTCTGCCGGTATTCAGAATCCGATATATCCCCTTTCCAGCGACATATACCCGTTTCAGCATGGCATTGAACGCAGCGCGCGCTAGCCGGGCGGCAGCGGGCTGCATAGGCTGGTCAAAAGCCAGATAGAGGTATGTCCGTGACCCCCCCATTGCTTGCCCGAGTTGAGGTTTTCCATTTCCGGCACCAGCTGTCGCGCGCCATTCCCAGCACAATGGGCGATGTGACCAGCCGCCCCTGCATTTTGGTGCGGCTCGAAGATACCGAAGGGGCCTTTGGATGGGGCGAAATCTGGTGCAACTTTCCGCCTGACGGCGATCTGCATCGGGTGCGCCTGGCGCAGAATGTGCTGCCGGCCGCCCTAGCAGGCCTCAGCAGTGATCTCACGCAATCGCCCTTTAGGCGCATTGCACAGCGGCTCCACCGCATTGCTCTGCAGGCCGGTGAAATCGGTCCTGTGGTGCAGATCGCGGCGGGGCTTGATATCGCCATTCACGATTTGGCATCGCGCCGGTCAAACCAAAGCCTTGCGCGGTTTATGGGGGCAGAAAAGACCTCGGTTCTGGCCTATGCCAGCGGCATTTCACCGGATGCCTACGAAGGGCAGATCGCGCGCATGCGCGCCCTTGGCTATGATCATTTCAAACAGCGCGTCGGCTTTGGCGCAGACGACAGCCTGGGTCAGGCAGAGGCCGCGGCGGCGGGCCTTGGGGCGGACGAACGCATCATGTTTGACGCCAACCAGGCCTGGGATCTGCCAACAGCGATAAAACAGGCCGCAAGATTGGGGCGGCTCTCGCCGCTCTTTTTGGAAGAGCCGATGCCCGCCGATACCCCCGTGGCAGATTGGGTTGCGCTCGCGCAGGCCTGCACATTGGATATCGCCGCCGGTGAAAACATGCGCACGCAGCCCGAGTTTGACAATTTCCTGGCGTCAGGGGCCCTTAGTGTGTTTCAGCCGGATGTCTGCAAATGGGGGGGAATGTCAGCCTGTTTGGCGCTGGCCAAACAGGTGCTCGCGCAGGATCGCAGCTATTTTCCGCATTATCTGGGGGGCGGCGTTGGCCTGATGGCGTCAGCCCATCTGCTTGCCGCCGCAGGAGGCAGCGGACGGCTGGAAGTGGACAGTTCCGAAAACCCCCTGATGACGCATTTCACCCCTGCAGGCCTCGGGCTTGTAGACGGGCGGTTCCATCTGCCTGATGCCGCTGGCCTCGGCTTTACGCCCGACACCGCCGGTGCCGCCGATAGCCTGATGTCACGCAGCGAAATTTTGGTAAATCACGCCTAGCGCATAACCTCAGCCGCGCGCGCAAAACGCCTGAAACTAAGGGCTTGCGCGGCGATAACAAAGGGGGGTGCGGGACGCTTGTAAAATGGTGCCCGGAGACGGCACTGAACCACCGTCAGGAGGATTTTCAAGATTTCTGTGCAACCTTGACCAATACGTTCCAACCTGATCCGTTTTTGCAGTATTTCCATTTACTTAGCACTCGCAGATGCGTTCCTTCTGTGGCACGTTAATCCGTTCAAGCCCACACAATTTGGCACCCATTTGGCAGCCACATAGAGACTGACGCCTAAGTTGTTAACCAAACAGTTAGGCACGCAATAGTTTGATCATCCACGATTTCACGGGAAACCGGACCTCCGAATGATGCCACCAAAAATACATAATATCTTGCTCGAAGGAGCAGTTAATCTTTCAATCAATGCGGTTTTACCATTTTTTTTCAATATGCTATCCCAATTGATGCCTGACATCTTTCGAAATAGTATTGCAGCCATATTTATCGTCATGGTCATAATGGCCCTAAACTCTTTCCGCCTGCGTAACGGACGATGGCCGCTTGCAATATACGCCACCACGATCTTGTGTAATTTGAGCGTATTCGTCCTCTTTGGAATGCTAACTTATGTAAGTTTTCTGCTCGTACTGCTGAGATAGACTCTCAAGGGCTGTATGGTTCAGCGGTGCACCTGCATCCATAGTCGTCACCCGGGTGACCCGTGGCGGGTGGGTCATTCCATTCGAAAACGCGGCCGTCGTTTTCCGCATGACTGGGTCTGACGCGGCTATCGCGTCGTGTGCGCCCATACATCCTCGATGCGATACCAAGGACTCCAGAAAAACGGCGGTGCCCAGGTAATCCCCCCATTTTTAGAGGGGCGTATCAGTAGAATTTAAGCTGCTGTCAGTTTCTGTATCGGGGTCATCCCGCCGATGCCCATGTTTGGTCTTTCGTTGTTGTAAGTCCAGAGCCATTT
>NZ_JAQNCZ010000005.1 GCF_028369055.1 Cognatishimia sp. SS12
GCCTGCTTCAAAATACTCATGATCTGAGCGTCGCTATATTTCGATTTCTTCATCAGAATCTCCTCTTTCATCATTCGAGAAAATTCTACTTTCAAACACCCCTAATGTTCGGGGGGATTACCCCCAGAATTCAGAGATGAAATTTTTTTCGGCGTTTTTGCTGTTGATTTACGGACAACTTCAGCCAGTGATTTTCCACGAAATTCGTACTTCATGTTCTGCTCCGTTTGGGAGCCAAAAACATGCCAACACATTATTTATTAACAACTAAGTCTACGTACGCCGTACTGCTCTAACAAATCGCTCCTCTGCATTCAGCTGCCATTTTCATGCAATTTTATTTGCAAAATATCGCGGTTTAGCTTTTGCACCAGCGCAGTAGCATTCAATATGGCCAATGCGGTTTCAATCATTTCAAGCCCTAAGAAACCATACCCTGACACGCTTATTCTCGGTGTCTTATGGTGTATGCATGAAACAGATGCTGACAACAAAATCGCTCGACGCGTTGAAACCTGCGACTGCAAAGCGGTACGAGGTACGCGACGCGAAAACACCCTGACTGCATGTGCGTGTGTCGACCACAGGTGCCAAGGTGTTTTACACAATGGTGCGCCCAAACGGTTCACACATGCGCATCAAAATCGACCCTTATCCTTTAGCCTCCCTTGCACATGCTAGACGTCGCGCGATGGAAATCGCGCGTGATGTCGAGTTGGGCGAGTTCGACAAGCCCTCCGAAGTTTCTGAGGCATCGGCCCTGACGCTGGGCGAGACACTCCCCAAGTTCATCGAGCTTCACGCCAAGCCCAACACCAAGGACTGGAAACGCACTGAATGCGTTCTGCACAAATTCAACGGGCTGAATGAACGGCCCATTGATCAAATATAACGGCTGGATGTCAGCAAGGGGCTGGACGGCATCATCGCCAAGGGTACAGCAACAAGCACAAATCGGCGCTCGCAGCAAAGGGCTTGCGCGGCTATAAAAATAGGTGCGGGACGCTTGGAAAATGGTGCCCGGGGGCGGAATCGAACCAGAATTCATTGCCAACATATACATCTGTAATTAAAGAGTAAATTGTCCCGCGCCAATTAGCCTGTGTGGTGATTTGTGTAGCAGAGTGTGGAGCAGAACTTGTCGGAAAAAGCCAGGAAGAATCCACCCCAGATGACCATGCGAAATGGACTTTGGCATCTACGAATGCGTGTTCCCGCTCGATACTCAGTCGTTGAGAGCAGGAAAGAAATACATCGAAGCCTATCAACCGGCGACCGTGTTACCGCCGAAGCCCGAAAGGCGCTCGTGAAGCAGCAGGTGCTGGCTGATCTTGATGCAAAACTGGCAATGACATCTCCAGATCCGACGAGACAATACGAAACCATGACGCAGCTTGCAGCTTCGCGATCATTTTCATACCAGCCCGCAGCCGAGTTGGCTTCCAGAGGTGTCGAAGCCATTCTGGAGCGTATCGACGACTTGAAACGTAACAATGACGCGCCAACTTCCAGCATGGCTGCTGCACTTTTGGGTGGGGTAGAGCGACCTCAACTGACGATCACGCAAGTGGCTAAAAAAATGCCAGAATGGTTCCCTGAAGATCTGATCGACAAGCACGAGAAACAAAAGAAGGTCTGGCGGTCTCGATGGACCCGCCCAGTCGCTAAATTCACTCAGCTGATGGGGCAGGACCCAGTTTTTTCGGACATCCCACGCATTGACGCTGTGGCACTTCGTGACGCTCTGAAAGATCGAGTGATGGATGGGGACCTCTCCGGGTCCTCCGCACAGAAGGAAATCAGCCTGCTCAATTTGCTATGGGAAAAATACCATGACGCGATTGGAGCGGATGATCGCGAAGTTCCGCCTTCTCCATTTTACAACCTTGGCAAAGGGTTTTCTAAGTTTGGCGGCGATGATGAACGGAAGCTTGAAGTCCCACTTGAAATCTTACGCGAGCAAATACTTGCTCCAGGGTCATTGATGTTCATGAACGATGAGCTCCGTGACATCACACTCATCATTGCTGAAACGGGCGCTCGACAGTCTGAGATAACTGACATTCCGCCCCACTCCATCTTTCTCGACCAAGGCATCCCTCATGTTTGGATCAGAAAAGAAACAGGGGAATGGGCCCGCGAGATCAAGAACAAACCCAGTAGGCGAAAGATCCCTCTTCTGGGGGCTGCCCTTAGCGCCATGAAGCGCCATCCAGGGGGATTTCCGAGGTATCGCGGAAAAGGCACATATTCCGCAGCCGCAAACAAGGTTCTGCACGAAAAGGGAGTATTGCCTGCGGAGATCACGATCGGCGGCCTACGCCACACTTTCGAGACCCGGATGAGAAACGAAGGCCTCAGCAATGAAGTCCGGGCTGAAATGATGGGACATTCTTTGAAGAAGGCTCGTCACCGCGAGGTCTACGGAGACGAAATGTCCCTTAAAGAAAAACGGGAAGTTATGAAGAAAATTTCTCTCTCAAATTAGGATGTGGGACCTCCAACAAAGATACACGATGGAATTGAAAACCTCGAGGCACCCTCTTTTCGAGCGCCTCGAAATGCCAGCGTCCTAATTATGCTGCCTTCTTAAACGCGCGAGCCTCCCGGTCTCTGCGAATACTTTCCAGCGTATCATCAAGGGCCTCCAGCTCTCGAAGGGCTTTCTTAAGGCATGTGTATTCGGCCAGATAATTCTCGCCGTCTTCCCGATCCAAGACCATAGCCTCGGCAAACTTGAGGCCGAACTTGAGTTTCGCGATTTTTTCGTGACGTGGCATATTTTTGAACTGGGTCAATTTTGATCTCCGGGGTTAAGGAGATCAGGAAGTGGGTTCGTTCAAAATTTGAGAGAAATAAAAACTCGATTTCCACCTAAATACTTGATTTTTAGGGGTATTTCAACCCCTTTAGTGAATTTTCGACAGCGTTTTTTCGCCAAAACTCAGTGCCTCTATCTTGTCATCCAGTGCGCGCTTCGAGCGTCTCAGAAGCTTCCATCGGTGCATCAGATTGATGAGTTCGATGGTGCGGGCGTCGAAGATGTTTTCCGTCTCGATATCGAACTTGAGCGACCTGTCTCCCAGGTCCTCGCGGTGCTCATTTGCCGACCTTCGGATGGTGTCGCCGAGGAGGTCGAGGAGGTCTTCGTCGAGTGTCTCGCAGCCCTGGCGCGATCGCAGCTTTTTCAGGGTCTCGAGTATCAGGTTTTTGGAGCATCCCCGAGGCACTACACCTGCATCCGGCCATTCCTCAGAGAGCAATCGCCCCTGCACGATTACATCCAGCACCAGCTCATGAACTTCGCGTTCCGTCAGCTCATCCATAGTCATTCCTTTCGGTAGATGCAGGCGCGTCGTTGGCCCGCTCAAGACGCTGGCAGATGATTGTTCCTGCCAGCGGGTGCTCATGCCGCCTGAGCCAACCTGACGGGGGCTTCCAGCTTCTCCATGTGCTCGCGAAGTTGGTCTGCCATCAGACAGATGTCTTCGACGTAGGGAGCGGCGGGATCGAGCGTCGCGAAATATGCCGCCTCAGGTCGGTCGGGATCGTGCACGTGTTCGAGCGAAAGCAATTCGTGCAGCCGTGTCAGGCTCTGCATCATGCGTCGGTTGAGAACCGTGGACGAGCAGACATCGTCGATGAGAGCGTTTGTCGCTTTCACAGCGGGCATACCGCCTAAAACGAGCGCCGCGTTCTGCAGGCCTTCTGAGTGGCTCCACAGATATTCCTGCAGGTCGGTATGCACCGGGGAAATCAGGTCGAACATTAGAGTTCTCCATGTTGTGCCGGCCGCGGGAAGCGATCGGTATCAAGCGTGGCATGGTCGGATGTTCTTTCCCATTCTTGAAAGTCGCCCTGACCGCAGGAGGAGGAAGTGGCGTAAGCCGAGCGCATGGGCGGCACTTAGATTTGATCAAAGCTGAATGGATTTCCGCTTTCTGAACCGCTTCACGAAGGGCATCCATTTGCCGTTCGCGCCCTCACCGAGAGGGGCGAGAATGGAAAGGGGATATGCCTACTCACTTGCTTAATGACGCTGCGGGACGCATCCGCCGAGCACGATGACCACCATGCAACCGCACAACTCGACATTGATTTTCGCGTGAAGAATAAGTGTTGTGAAGCAGCCCCTTGCAACCAGAATCCCAAGCGATTGCGGCTAATACCGCTTCATCATTCCCACAATACGGGTGGGCTTATGGAAGCACGATTTTATCGCGGTGAGGGAACAGTGGAATGCAGCAAATCCGCCAAATCAGCCAGTTCGCGTAGATCGCATCGGCGCTGAAAGGCACGCCATCATGGTGCAGAGAATGCGCAACACTGTGACGAATGCTTGGTCCATACTTGGAGAGAAAAACGCGCTCGATATCGTCCGTCAGAGCACGGCCAAATACTTGGTCAAGTTCCTCTCGCATGGCATCGAACAGAGAGGAAATAGTCCGGTTTTCCTGGGTTCCAGTCGCATTGTCAAAAGTCGAAACGTCATGGCCCGCACTCTTCAGAATGTGTCGCAGGATACCCTCAAGCATCGGCGTCAAGATGTGCAGGGCGCTGATGTGATCGGCCTCAAAAAACCGAAGGAAGCCAGTTGAAATCGTTGTATGCAAATCCGGGGGCACTGCCGGGCTATGCGCGAGCAGATCAGCGACGTGATCGAGCGATACGAAGTGCTGCTGCATTATCGAACTGCGGGCTACCTCGATTGTGGATCGAGCAAGGATCTGTCGCCGAATACTTTCCGACCGATGAATGGTCGGTAGCAACGCCACAATATCACTTTCGCCACCCGGATCGACTCCAGGCGCCTTTGCGACCGTCTTTCCGTCACGATCCATGTAGGAAGCAGAAATGAGCGAAGAGAGTGGGGCTTCTTCAGCGCTTTTTTGCGCCTTTTCCACCAATTGCTCCGGGTCGGGAGATCGGTCGAGGTCCGCGAAGAGCAGGAGCAAGTCAAGCAACGGCATTCCATCGAGTCGTTTCTTGGTTTCTTCAGCAATTTCTCGAAAGTCCATAGGAGTTGAAATCGTCTGCAGCTCCTCCCGAATACCCTCTTGGACATCTACCAAACGATGCCTCAGGGCCTTCCGACGCTCTCGCGATCCGGGATGGCCGTGGTATTGCGAAATCGCCATCGAAAGCCAATGAGACGCGAGCATCGCGCCACCAGGTTTTCCATCAAACTGATCAGCAGCCCTGACGTAGCTTTCCGCTGCATTTGCCTGGCATTCGAGCTTTTTCTCATCGTTCTTGGCCATCCGGTATGCTCTGGATGCCAAAATCCAAAGCTCCGCATCAATATTACCCTCGATGCCAGTGCGATCTCCTTTCAGCACATCAACAATAAGATCACCCACGGCAAATGGATCCGATGCCCCCCAGTCCAAGTCGAGTTCCGAGAACCTTCGAAAGAAGTTTTGTCCCGGTTGTGCAGCGGACCGAATCCTGCAGTTTTTCACAAGCTCTATGATAACTTCATGTTCTGTTTCCGGCCTGCCGATACCCCTGGACACAAATAGAGCTCGCCGCAGGGTGTCAAAACCGGAAAGACCAACCAGGCCATTACCGTGATCCTCTACGAGTTTCCCGCTCTCAAGTTCTTTAGCCACGTCGATATACGCTCTTAACGCGCGCATCCCGATCTCGTGGCGTTTTCGCTCCAAAAGCCATGCAACGTCACATATTCGGGCGAGGACGACTGAGTTTTTTGTTGCCTCGGAGCATGCCACCATGGCTTCAACCGGGGAACCAACAAAATCTGCTGGCTCAGCGGTTCTGCGATTTTCCATCCGCATCATCGCGCCATATGGCTGACCGGGTTCACCAGACTTCTGATACATCTGCATCAATGAACCGAGCATCATATAGACATGCCGGTGGTCGTGATCACTTGGTAACTTTTCTGCGGTCTTGAAAAACGCATCCGCGTAAGTGCGGGTTCTCGGCGAAACCAAGCTTGAGATCGGCCCATCTATGTCGATACCGTTCACGTGCTTTGCTTCGGCAAGCTGCCAGGCTGCTTTCGTCATGACTGAGGACCTTTTGAAAACGCAAAGATGCTATATTGCACAGTCAACATCGCCGCTCGGCAAAATTATTCAAGTGCGATAAACGGCCCAGAACTAATTGATTATGCAGCAACATACATTGGCAGTGTGTTTTCCTTTCTGTTCTGCCTTTCACACCAGTCACGGCATCATTCCAAAGCGTTTCCAGTTTCAGTCGCCCGGACAAGCCGGCGCCATCCACTGCTGGCGTGGGCTTGTCCGGTGGGTCGCTGGCGATCCGGTTCTGCCTGTCAGGAGGTGAGCTGGGTGGTTAGCGGAGCTCTCTTCCTTCCCTTCGTTCCTCAGGGAGTCTCAATACTATCCTGTTACGGACACGGACCTGTCCGGCCTTAAGCCGCGGCTAATTCCGGCAAGGTGCCGGCCTTTTTAAGTTCGTAATACTTGGTCCTGCCAATGCCGAGTGCCAGCCAGGGCTTTGTCCGGGAGGCACTGTTCTTAGCCAGATATTCGTCACGTGTGGCCGCACCCTGTGCCGCACGCCTCGAGCGCTCAGCCACCGCCTTGCGGTGCCTGCGCTCTTCAACCGGGACGACCTGACGCAAGCCCAGATCCCGGGCCAACTGGGGCGAGACCTCCAGCTTCTCCGCGATCGTTGATCCCTTATAGCTGTAGCGCCCATCCTTCCAGACGCAATGCGAGGTGGGACGGCTTGCCTTGTCTACGGCCTGTCTGACGGTTGCCTGCACGTCAATCGTCTTCAGACCCGGAGTGGCGATGGCTGCCATATTGGTGATCTGTGCCTCGATGTCACCGGCATCCGGGATATGTGTAAGACAGGTCGCATAGAAATGTAGCCAGGTGTTGCGGTGGCCGACAGGAACCATCCCGCCGAAAAAACTCCGAAAGGCCTCCAAATCCTCCATAATCTGTCGGAACCGCTGAGGCTGGGTCAGGCCCCTTGGCATGGCAGCGCCGGTCTTTGGCGAACTTTTCTTCCGGTTCTTCCGGGCCTCTTTCCTGGCCAGGTATTCCGCTCGCGTGGGCCGGCCACAAGCCTGGTAAATCTGATCTTCCAGCTCCTCGAATAGATAGCGTTGCAGGGCGCCACCAGCAACCCCAACGCGCTTCCTGGATTTCTCGTTGATGCTCCCTGGAATTCTGAAGACGCGGGATTCATCATTGCACAGCGGATCCGCGCCAAAAGACAGGGAGAGTTCGATTAGTGCCTTCAGTGCGGCGCGCCAGCGTTTTTTAATCGTCCACGGCAATTCCTGAATCAGCCAAATAGCTGCGACCCCTCTGCCAGTGTGCAGAATGATGGACGGCTGAGGCAGTCCGCGCACGGCAAGATGGGCGGAATAAGCCGCCTGAACCTTGTCAGGTGTCTTTCCACGCCAGGCGATGGTGTTACGATAGTCGAGGTCGACAAACAGCGCGTTCACTGCCGCCAGGCTGTTGTTTTTGCGTTTGCCCCAGAAGCGGTTCAACGAGACAAAAGAAGGTGCGTCCAGGAAGGTTGGCAACTGATCGAGAAGCGTGTCCTTGTAGTAGGTCCAGGACTTGGCTCTACCATCCGGCAACATGGTCAAAGTAGCCGGCCCACCAAGGCTACCTTTGGGATGAAGCAAAGAGATGTAGTCCTCCGGGGTGAGGGCCTGCGGGATCGGATTGTGCGGGGCGAATTTTCGCGGATCTGTGTGTTGCATCCGCGGGAAATAGGCCCGTGCCCGCTATCCCGGAAAAGTGGGTTGAAAATGAAACTCAACACCACTTCCCCGCGCCTCAGATCACGAAGCAAGTCTAATTTTTCAATTTCTTACCTAATTTCAAACTTACCTTCCGACCTACAAACTTACCTACTTTCCAAACTTTCAAACGGACAAACAAACCTACTTACTAACTGACCCGCAAACATTGCCCGTGAACCCGGCATTTTATGGCTGGTGAATTGTCATATGGCGCTGGAGACCTCACTTCGTGAGGGAGCACGGGGCGACGATGCCAGCTATCTGTGATAAACCTTCAATGAAGGAGATAGCGAATGACCGTGTTCGAAATTGCAATCAATGTCTGCATATTGCTCGTCACAGCAGCTGTGTTGCTCTATCTACGGCATCTGGTCCGGATATCGGGAAGCGATCCGGTCGACGATCCTGAGAGGGTCAAAAGATTCCGCGAAACAGCCCCGTATCATCTGCTGGAACGCGGCAACTGACGGCCAGCTAAATTTTGGCCCTCGGGCATTGCGTGTCCGGGTTACTTGCCTTTGGTCAATCCATGCCCGAAAGGCTCTCTGTGGATATACTATGGCGTTCCTCTAACAATTGAATAGTGCGCAAAATCCTTTGTTTTTTGAGGTTTTCGATCAATCCAGAGAGGGTCGACAAAAAAATGTTTGAAAGTCGTTTTGGCGTTTGAAGTGACGATCCAATCATTCTCCCAAGTTTTGGCAAACACAGGAGAACGACATGCCGCGACCACCGAAATTTTCTGACGAAGAGATCATCTCGACCGGCGAAAAGCTGACCGCCGAAATTGGCAGACATGCCACTGCCACGGAGATCCACAAAGCCCTTGATGGCCAGGGTCGCCTCAGCCGCATCCGAGAAATCTGGGGCAACTACATATCGGCGAAAGAACAGGACACAAAAGCCGATATACCGCTGGCCAAAACGACGCTGGGGCAGATCAGCAATGTGGTCACTGTTCTGGAGCAATCGGTGCAGGATCTGATCCAGAAGCTGATCCGCGAGATGACTGA
Organism: Cognatishimia sp. SS12; assembly: GCF_028369055.1. GTDB lineage: Bacteria > Pseudomonadota > Alphaproteobacteria > Rhodobacterales > Rhodobacteraceae > Cognatishimia. The sequence continues at coordinate 8,773 of NZ_JAQNCZ010000005.1, forward strand.
ACAGAATGTGCGGCAACTTGGCGCCCGCGATCAGGAGATTCTGCAGATGAAGGCTGAGTATGCCGAACAGCTTCAAGTGCTCCAGAAGGAAAACGCTTACCTCGCGGATTGTCTTGAGCAATATGAGTCTGCGGCAGACGCTACCGAGATCGAGGTCCCCGCGACCGAACTGTCCGCGGTTGAAGCAATGGCTCCGGGTGCAGCTTCGCCTGCGGAGGCTCGTAAGCCTCTAAATCGACCGTTGAAGAAAACTCCGGCTCCTCGCAAGGCTTCCCGGTCTGCGCCCCGCGCGCCCAAGCCATCGCACACTCAAACGCAGACCCCATCCTGACGCTATCGAACTGACTGGAGGCTGCCATGGCGGCCTCCGCCTCTTCGGGCGAACGGGCACTCTGAAGCAGTTGCCGTTCCGTCTCGACAACAATTTTGCGCTCGGCTTCACGCTCCGCGGCAATCTGCTCGGCCAATTCACGGTCCTGTTCGCGCTGCAACGCACGAAGCTGCAACCAGGAGGACCACAGCTCTGCATTCCGCTGCTGCACTGCGGCCCGGCGCTTTCCGGCGAGAGTTGTGTCTTCCCCGATTTCGAGCTTCTGTTTGCGGGACCGAGCTGCCCGTCGGGGTCCAAGATGATCCTGCGCCACAAGACCTTCGGGGGCGTCTCCAGCAGCAATCATGGCTTCATAGGATCTAAGATCGACCCTCGCGTCGGAACCGATCTTCTTCAACGCAGCATTAGTCCTCTTTTCCCATTCCTGACGAATTCTGAGAATTTCCCCTGGCCCAGACGACTTATCGTCAAGAATCCTGGTCTTGGCACCGAATACCCCTGTATCCCGGCACACGTTCCGGGTCGTCATCAGGATATGAGCGTGGAAATTCCTGTTGGTGAATCGAGGATCAAACAGGCTTGCATGGTATGTTGCACGACCCGTGTCGCTTCTGTCTCGTGCCAGAAACTTGCCGAGAGCCTTCTCATGGAACTCGGGGGCATGTAGATCGGCCTGCGCAGCAACGCCGTATTCGTCACGTAGCCATAGCGAAAACCCCCGAACAAGCCGAACCTGATCGGCCAGCGGTAGCTCGGCCGGAAGGGAAGGACGCAGTTCCCGGACAACCCGTGCATTGCTTCGGGTTTCCGCCTGCTCCGCGGCATTCCAGAGATCTTCTGCAGAGCGGCTCCAGTTGATTAGTTCATGTGATAACAGCCCGACCTTTCCGGTGCCGGAAAACCTTTTACCAAGGCGTGTGTCCCGGAAGGCAGCACGTGCTGTGTAGGCGGCGGATTTGACGGCGCTCCGACCATCGGCCCGGGAATGAACAACGACTTCAAGTCTGCTTGCAGGGTGTATCATAGCAGGGAAGTCGGTCCCCGAACCGGATTCCGCTCCCTACGCCCCGCCGGCGAGGCGCGCAGGCAAACTTCAGTTTGCGTAACTGCGCGCAGCCCCAACCCTGGGCATGCGATGGGCGCCATCGAGGTGCCTTTGCTGCGCAGCCCAGTATTCCGGGAGCGGATGTGAAATCCGGGAGCCATTTCCTGTCCAATGAAACGCAAAACGGAGAGGGAAATTGGCAGATCTGGACACTCAAATTGAACAGGCCCAGCAGCGATTGCGAGACCTGCAGGCGAAGGCACGCAAGCAAAAGCGGCGGGATGACACCCGGAGGCTGATCCTCTATGGCGCGGCCTGCCTTGCTCACATCGAAACGCTTGACGGCGACAGGCGAAAAACAGAGGCCATGGGAAAACTGCATACGCAGGTCACTCGAATAAGCGACAGGGTGTTCCTTGGGTTGGAGCCGCTGCCCGTAAGACCAGACATTGATCCAGCGACCAAAGCAGAGAAAGCTGTCCCGAACGAATAAAGGAATTGAGCTTCATGCGATCATGGCGGCGCGAGGCTTGCGCCGCCCAAACAGGCCGCGTCGCTTTTGAGAAGACTTTGCCTTTGGGGGGTGAATTCCCTGACGTTCCTGATCAGGCGTTTTGGTAGGGAGACTTGCATACAGCCGACCCCAACCAATGCCCTCACCGGGAAATTGACCAATGACTACGTCACCTTGGGAATTGGGTGCGAACCGCGGGTCTGATTGCTGCACCCGGACACGCCGCTGGCACATAAATCGCGTCGGTTTCACCAGGTTGAGCACCGCCAGATTGGCGGCATTCCTGACTGTCAGGGAGAACTCCGATAGCTTCTCGGGAAATATGGACGTTCCGTAGGCCAGAACAGCTTCGCCAGTCGCATCATCAACATGGATGACCAGACAGGGGCGGTCCTTGTCTCCAGGACCATCAGAATGAGGGAAGCGGAAAGAAACGATGTCGCCGGTGGAAAGCGGACGCGCTGCGCCCGGCATATGTGCCGTCATGGAGGGCTCCAAGATTTGAGGAAGATCTTGTCGCCCCTTCTTCAGATCCATCCTTCGGATGTCTCTGAATGCTCTCTTCGAGTTCATGTGAACCGGAGCGACACAAGCTCTGCTCCGGTCTCACTGAACTCTGAAGAGAGCTAAGTGCTATGTTTTCTGGGATTTTTCTCGACGCCGTTCAAGGGGGATGAAACAAAACTTTATGGCGAAAATGCAATTAAAGTGGCTTCGGTTTTTCAAATTTCGGCCAATGTAAATTACCCCAAGCAGTGAAGACTGCAAAAAGATGAAAATGATCCTGCGATGTGAGAGGTGGCGGAAAGTTCATGCGATCTGAGAAGGACGCTCTGACAGTATTTTTCAGCCACCTCAGATGAGAACGAAATGTGAACAAATTTGTGGGAAACTGATCGGATAGTTGCTATTACTGGCCTGGACCGGGCCGTTATACCCATATATAGTGCATAAAAAAGAGGTGCGACCAGGATGAGCCAAGGCTTCACATTTATTGATCTTTTCGCCGGAATCGGTGGTTTGCGCCAGGCTATGGAGAGCATCGGCGGGCACTGTGTCTTCACGAGTGAGTGGGATAAGTTCTCAAAACAGACTTATGAGGCCAACTACCGCGACAACCGCCCTATCGTCGGCGACATTCGTGAAGTGGCAGCCGAAGAAATCCCGCCGCACAATGTTCTGTGCGCTGGTTTTCCCTGTCAGCCGTTTTCTTTGGCAGGTGTTTCCAAGAAGAACTCACTCGGCCGAGAGCATGGGTTTCGTGACGAAGCACAAGGAACACTGTTCTTTGATGTCGTCAGGATCCTTGAGCATCATCGCCCTGAAGCCTTCATGCTCGAGAATGTCAAAAACCTGACGAGTCATGACAAGGGAAAAACCTTTGAAGTGATCATGGGCGCTTTACGGCAACTTGGATACTCGGTGAAGGCTCAGGTCATCGACGCCCAGCACTTCGTTCCTCAACATCGCCAGAGGATTGTGATCGTTGGCTTCAAGGAAGACACCGGTTTCACTTTTGAAGACCTCCAGTTGAAGCCTAAGGGCAGTATCAAGCTTGGGTCGATCCTTCATCCTCAGAATGGAACTGAGGCAGCCGAAACTCCTTATACTGAGGGCCCGGATGCCAAGGTGAACCCAAAATACACACTGACGGATAAACTTTGGGAATACCTACAGAACTACGCTGCCAAGCACAAAGCCGCAGGAAACGGCTTTGGTTTTGGTCTGGTTGGACCCGAAAATGTCTCTCGGACGCTGTCTGCTCGTTACCACAAAGACGGGTCTGAGATCCTGATTGATCAGGGGAAAGGTAGTAACCCTCGCCGCCTGACACCGCGTGAATGCGCTCGCCTCATGGGGTATTCCGATGACTTCAGAATTCCGGTGTCCGACACCCAGGCCTATCGCCAGTTTGGGAACAGCGTCGCCGTTCCGGTGTTCAAAGAAGTTGCACGCATTATGGCCCCTCATCTTGCGCACGTGATGGACAACCGCCCGAAGGAGGCAGTCTCTGTCTGACGTTCACGATCCAGCTACCCGCAGCCGAAACATGTCGGCTATTCGGAGCAAGAACACGAAGCCAGAACTTCTGATCCGCCGCGGGCTTCATGCTCGCGGCTTTCGCTTTCGCCTTCATGATAAGGTGCTCCCGGGGACACCAGACATAGTCTTGCGCCGATACAGCGCTCTGATTGATGTGCGGGGATGCTTCTTCCATGGTCATGACTGCGACCTTTTCCGGCTACCGCGCACCCGAAGGGATTTCTGGGAGAACAAAATTTCCTCCAACAGAAGGCGTGATATCAAAACAGCAAATGAGCTTCAGGATATGGGATGGAGGGTCGCAATTGTCTGGGAATGTGCCCTCCGTGGACCAAAGAAAATCAATTCGGAAACTGTTATTGACTCTCTCGCCCAATGGCTGTCCTCTGACGAAAAATTATTTGAAATCAGAGGCGTCGACTCATGTTCACCTCCCTGAGCAACCTTATTTCAGCAATGCAGGATGCGGGGGCGAAGCGATTTTATGCGAAGCGTCTCGCCCCAAATGACAACTCGAAGAACCAAGTTTACTTGGGCGGCGGCTTTGATGCCCTCAACATCATCCCGCATGGTGAGATCGAGACCGATTTTTCTGAGAAAGCAGGATCTGTCCGGCGGCGCGACAAAGCTTCCGTCGAGTTCTATTGGATAGACAGCCAGGGAACATGGCGAGCACCCAACGCCCAACTCATTCTTTACCCCAAATATCCCGAAGTCAGGATGTCGGGTTTTCTACAGAAAGCTGTGAACGCACCGAAGGGCCTCATGGTCTCTCGCGATGAAGGGAGGGTGATGTTCTTCGGTGTTTCCCTTGAGGGGCGCGTATTTGGCTATGTAGACGCCCATGATTCTGACGTAGTCGCCGAGCTTGACGCTCTGGGCGAGTTTCCGTCGGAAGGTGTATTCTCAAACATCACCCGTCTGGCAACCAAAGCCAGCCGCGACCCTCGTGAGATTCTTCTGGAAACACTTCGGAATGTTCATGGCAAAGGCTGGATTCCCGGTCAAAGACTGCACTCCGATGGGGTCGTCAGGCCGTATTCCGCACAGAATGGTGGTGGATATACCCTCGAAGCTGAACTGGGGATTATCCCCAACGGAATCGCGGAGCCTGACTTTATGGGATGGGAGATCAAGCAATATTCCGTCAGGGATTTCGTGAATTTTCGGGCGAAATCACCAGTCACATTGATGACTCCTGAGCCAACCTCAGGCGTATATTCTGACAATTTTCCGCTGTTTATGAATGACTTCGGCTACGACGACACTAAAGGCCGGCCGGGGCGCAGGAACTTCGGCGGCATTTACAAATACGGATCCGAAGCGCACGCGCGCACTTCGGTTCGGATGATCGTTGAAGGATACGACACGGAAAAGGGCAAGATTGACGACATGGGTGGGAGCATCTTGCTGGTCGCCCCTGATGATCGCGTTGCCGCAGGCTGGGAGTTCAAGAACCTTCTCAATCATTGGAATCGCAAGCATGCTCAAGCGGCCTACTTTCCTTCGCTGTCATCCGGCAACCCGAGGCAATATCAATATGCCGACAGGGTCCAGCTTGGCCAGGGAACTGATTTTTTCAGGTTCATGCGGCTCGTCAGCCAAGGCGGTGTCTATCTCGATCCTGCTGTGAAGGTCGAAGATGGCAAACAGAAGAAAAGAAATCAGTTTCGGGTTTCTCATGCAGATCTTCCAGATCTGTATCAATCCTTCGAAACCCTGCAATTCGCTTGATCGTTGTCAGATCGCTTTCAACTCACCACGCCATATTGCTTTTCAGCTGTAGAATTTGAAGAACCCCGAACTTAGCTCGAAGTAATGCGTTCTTGCGAGCAAACTTGATAGAGAATTGAGGGAAAATGATTGAGAACCTTACCGTCGGAAAAGCGGCTGCATTTTTCAGCATAAAAGAGAACCTCACCCATGCAGTGGTCGACGAATTGTTCAAGGAACTCCGCAAAAAGCACGGCACCACCCGAAATAACGTATTTAGACACATTCGCGAATGCGTGGGTGACGCGTGTTGGTCCGCAATCTGCTTCAAGTATGAAGCACCACCTGTGTTTCTCGATTCGGCTTCTGGAATGCGAGAGGAGCTCCTCGGTTACTTACTCTTAGTAGAATACCAAGAACATGTGGCGGTGTTTACCTCGCGCCTCAGTTTGCCATCCGCGTTCAAAACAAAACATCTTGCACCGGTCGCAACGAGTCGGGTGGAGGGAGCAATTGCACACGAAGATGCAGTGTTCCAGAAAATGAGAATGCGAAATATGTCCGTGTCACAACACGTGATGCGAAACAAAACACTGGAAGCTCCGAATTTGGCAAATGTCGTGGGGCCAGCGGGCAGTCGTAGATATGCTCCGCAGACCTACGCTGTCACCGTCGATGGCACCTATAGAACTGCTACCCCAAGCACAGGTCGGATTGGAGTTCGATCTGGAAAAGTAGACCATGAGGATCTGATTGAGTTCGCCGTAACCACTATCGACGCACTGCGTCAGGATCCTGTCGATGTTTCACCCTTCATCAAAACCTTTGCCCGGCCAATCTCGCTTACTGACGCCCTGAGTTTGTCACAGCCTTCTGCTATCGCGGTAGATACGGCACGACTTGCGGAGGCGGTAATTGGCGACGATGCCACCAAAGCCACCTATCGGCTGGTTTCGACCGAAGGGGAAACTTCTGAGCTCTCTATCGACGAAATAGAAGCGCTCCTCAGCGACCTCGAACCTGCGCTGATCATCGAAGGTGACGGGAAGATGCGTTCAGCACGACTCCCAGATCAGGGTGATGAGTGCGCCAGGATCAGCTTGAATAAGAGCCGAATTGCGTTGAGATCGCTAACACTTGGTGCCTCAGCCTCGGTGAAAGTTGAATCGCGCAGTGTAGCGTTGGGAGAAGATCCTGATCAGCGAACACTTCAGTCATTTCTTGATGAAGAGAACAGCTTCATTGTGCTTTTCGACGATGTGACGCTCTCCTACGTTGATGGCCAGGTGTTTCAAGATGAAGCAATGTTCGATGGGGGTCGCGGAGTTCTACCTTACTTACTTCCGGAAGCGTCCCTCCAAACCGTGGTCAGCGAGAAAGGTAATTTCGTGGCGAACCAAGTTGAGTTCGACGACACCTCCACGTTCGGGGCCATCGTTGAGCACGTCGCTGCGGAGGATGATGTCTTAGTCTGCGATGACCTTGGCGATGAATGGGCAGACTTCATTGGTATCAGGGAAGATGCAGGCTTTGTCCAAGTGAGTTTCTACCACGCGAAACATGGCCCACTTGAGCTCAGCGCTGGATCGTTTCACATAGCTGTAAGCCAAGCGATTAAAAACCTTGGGAACATGATGCTTCCGCCAGAGCGAATGGAGGCTAAAATCGAAGGTTGGAGCACCACTTACAATGCGCCGAACCAACCGACTCAAATCGAAAAAATTATTCGAAACAATACAGGCGATATTGGTGCGTCGGTCGCCCGAGGAAGAAACGCGCCAGATGTGCGACGGCGAGCGATAATCGTAACTTCATCGCTCAGTAAGCAGGCAGTCGAGGACGCGTTTTCCGACATTCAGAAAGGAAAGCGTCCATCCCACTCATTCGTTCAATTGTATTGGCTCCTTCAGTCATTCTTCTCGGCCTGCACTGAGGTAGGCGCGACAGGATCAATTGTCTGTCAACCTTGAGCTTTCTGTCCTTACAAGATGCGTTGCGCATTGGAGTGACATGCAGCGAGTGCAAGGTTGATCGTCACGATCAAGCTTCAACTCTGTGTCGGTCAGCTTCTTGGCCGAACTACACATCGGCCATGCTCAACTCGAGATGTGGAGCAACTTGTGTAGCAAGTTGTGTAGCAAACTCGGATAAAAGCTTTCTGCAAAGCGGCTGCAAGCGGGTTTTATTGCAGCAATAACAACAAGTTGCGAGCTTCAATCTCTTAGAGAGATGGTGCCCGGGGGCGGAATCGAACCACCGACACGAGGATTTTCAATCCACTGCTCTACCCCTGAGCTACCCGGGCACGGGAGAGTGATCAATCACTCGGGTTGCGGCGTTCTATGTCAGGCTGGGGATGGTGTCCAGAGCCAAAAACAAAAAATCACTGCAAGGGGATATCTTTTTTTATCGCCCCTTCAAATGCCTCTTCCAGACCGTCTTGGTCAGCGGTCGGCACGGCGTATTCCTCGCCAAACCACTTGCCAAGGTCGATGTCTGCGCAGCGTTTTGAACAGAAGGGACGGTAGTGTTTTTCCGCCGGTTTTTTGCAGATCGGGCAGCTCATGACAGCAGCGTGGCCGTTGCGATGCGCTCGCGTTTGCGCTGCAATTCATAATGGCCCAGCGGCGTCCAGCCGACCATGACCGTTTCCACAGAATCCGCCCGCAGCGCAGCGCGCAGACTGGCTTCAAAAGTACGGCGATCCTTTTTCGGCATCGGGGCCAGATCCAGCGTGATCTGCCCACCCAGCCCGCGCAACCGCAGCTGCTGGGGCAAGGCCTTGGCGGCGGCGATATTGGCCTGCAGCCCGGCGGCGGGCGAGGTGTCTTTGCCGGTGTTGATATCAACGGCGACCAGCGCGCGGGTCGGCTCCACATACATGTGCCCCCCGCCTGGCAATGACAGTTTCGCGCTGCGCAGCGCCTCCAGGGCATCCAGCACGCCGTGGGTTTCAAAGCTGCCCGCCTCTGTCACAACCTCCGCCGGCGCGGTCCATTCGCGCCAAGCCTGGGTGTGCGGTCCGTCGCCTTCGGTCAGTTTTTCCGCCGGACCATCCGCATCCGCCAGAATGGCCTGCGCCATGGCTTGCATCTCGGCGATATCTTCGGCGATCGCGTCCGGGTCCGCGTCAGCGCAGGCAGAACGCAGGATCAGGCCATGGCCCGTATCTTCCATCACCTCATGGGCGATTTCCTTGAGCGAATCGCGCAGATCATCGTCGCGGATGCTGCGGCTGACGTTCAGCCCCGGTGCATCCGGGGTTACAATCGCATAGCGGCTTTTGAACAGGAGCTTTTGCGTCACCGGGATCGCCTTGCCGTCTTCGGCATAGCCTGTCACCTGCACAAGCAGCGGCTGCCCGGGGGCCAGGCCTTTGACCTGGCGCAAAAATACATTGCCATCGGGCGTCGAAAGAAACATGCCGCCCTGCCCCTTCACCGGGCGATCGGCAATGGCGCGATAGATCGTGCCCGGGCGCGGGGCATCCTCCTGATCAATGAGGACATCTGACAGCACCCCATCCACCATCAAGGCCGCGGCTTCGCGCCCGTTGAGATGATCGAGGATGATTTGACGACCTTTCATGGGCGCTCCTTATACAGTGGATAGCCCGCTGCCGTCAGCAGCGCGGCGGTTTCGGCCAAAGGAAGCCCGACAATACCGGTGAACGATCCGCTGATCCACGGAATAAACGCCCCAGCAGGCCCCTGAATGGCATAGCCACCCGCTTTGCCCTGCCAATCATTGCTGGCCAGATAGGCGTTCAGCTCGTCATCAGACAGGCGCTTCATCTTGGCTTGGCTGACAACATCGCGCTGCCAGAGTTGATCGCCCCGGCGCAGGGCAACCGACGTGATGATGCGATGGCGACGTCCGCCCAGCGCCGTCAGAAACGCAGCTGCTTCGCCGGCGTCCGCCGGCTTGCCCATAATGCGACGGCCCAGCGCCACGGTGGTGTCCGCGCAGAGTACAATGTCATCCACCTCCGCGACAACAGCGGCGGATTTTTCGCGGGCAATGCGCGCGCAATAGGGGCGCGGCAATTCACCCGGGCGCGGGGTTTCATCAATATCGGGGGGGCGGATGTCATCCGCAGTGACGCCAATCTGCGCCAAAAGTTCGCGACGGCGCGGGCTGCCTGACCCGAGGATTAACTTCATATCACCGGACCTATGTAACAGCCGCGCCGACGGGGCGCTTATTTAAAGCGATAGTTGATCCGACCCTTGGTCAGATCATAGGGGGTCATTTCCACCTGAACCTTGTCACCTGCAAGGACGCGAATGCGGTTTTTACGCATTTTACCTGCCGTATGTGCGATGATCTCATGGCCGTTTTCCAGCTCGACCCGAAACGTCGCATTTGGCAGGAGTTCCTTAACGACACCGGGAAATTCGAGCAGTTCTTCCTTAGCCATGGTCTCTCCTATATGTGGCACCCGCGCATTACGGGCGGCCCCTTAAATGGGGGCATATGCGCTGATTTACAAGGGCTTTCTGCCCAATCACACGATTTGTGAGGGCGGGCGGGCGTTTCACCCCGCGTTTTGTGCAAATCTGCTCAAGGCGCAGGGCGCGCGGCCCTCGTCAGCACAGGATAATGGTAGCACAAATTCGAAATCTTTCCAGTCAGGGGCGTTCATGCGCCACAAGCGCGCGTGCAAGCCGGGCATAATCCTGCGCTTCTGCTTGATTACCCCGATCGGCCTCGACCTTGGCTGCCGCCAGATAAAGCGGCGCTTTTTGTGCCTGCGGCGTATCCTCCTCAAGCGCTTGACGGATTTGCGCGGCAATCTTGGGGTGCTGCGCCATGTCATTCTGCGCGGCAAAATCCGCCAAAGCCTCATGCGGGTTGCGCGCCGGCGTCAAAGTCACAGGCACATGGCACAGATCCCACAAGGCGCGCATCCCTGTGTCGGCTGGCCAGCGGGTCAAGGCCCGCTTCAGCAAGCGGGCCGCGTCGGCCCTGCGTGCCGCCAGCATCAGCGCGCGCGCATGGGCCCGCTGCGGGCCACGCTCTTTAGGAAAGCGCTGCGCCAATGTGGCCCAAATGCTGCAAGCCTCATCCGTCAGGCCAGATCGCGACAGCGCTGCCGCCAGCAGCTCCAGCGTCGCGCGGTCATCCCCCATGCTGTGCAACAGCCCCGCCAAACGCTGAACGCAGCGCCGCGCCTGACCGGCCGCCAACAACGCGCGCGCATGAATCATCTGATGCGCCGCCGACAGGTGCGCGCCTTCGTTGATGGCCCTGTCATAGGCGGCCACAGCACGATGGCACTGGCCGCGCTGCCAATGCCGCTGCGCGATTTCGCGGTGATCATGCGGCGGGCTTTGGATCTCGTGAAATCCACAATGTTTCTGATCGGTCATACGGCCCCTCTGCGCTATTGCAAGGCGCAACTTGTCAGCAAATGACAAAGAAACCGTTAGCTGCTGCGCTCTCGTGATCCCCAGTTTTCACGCAGCTTTTGCAAGATTTCGTCGCGAGATTGACGATAGGCAATCAGCTTTGCATCGCGGGTCTCGCCCTTGGCCGAAGGGTCAGATATTGGCCAGAACTGTACCTCCAAATGATAACATTTGGTCAGCTCTTGCGCCTTGGCGTGACTTGCCGGGGTGAGCGCCACGATCAAGTCAAAGCTCGAGAGCTGATCGCCCCATTGCTCCATTTCCTCAAACGACCGCGAGCGGTGGCGCGACAGCTCCACATCAATTTCGGCACAAACGGCAATGGCAAATCCGTCGATTTCCAGGTCGTTCTGCAACCCCGCCGACTGCACATAGGTATCGGCGCCAAAGAGCTGTTTCATGATCCCTTCGGCCATGGGCGAGCGCACGGCGTTATGATCACAGCAGAACAAAATGGATTGTGGGAGCGGCTTTGGCATCCTCAGCCCCCAAAATGCAAAACACAAATGAGCGTGAACAGGCGGCGCGCCGTATCGTTGTCGATCTCGGCCTTGTCCTCCAGCCGCTCTGTCAGGATGCGCGCACCTTCGTTGTGAATGCCACGCCGTGCCATATCGATGGTTTCGATCTGGCTGGGGGGCATGGATTTCACCGCGTCAAAATAGCTTTCGCAGATCTGCCAGTAATCTTTTACAACCTGGCGAAAGGGCGACAAAGACAGGTGAAATTCCGCGGCCTTGTCGCCGGCATCCGTGGCCAGATCGAACACAAGGCGCTTGTCTCGGATGGCCAGCTCCAACTGATATGGGCCCTCGGGCACAGCGCGATCAGCGCGCTGGGGCAGCGCAAAACTGTTGTTTTCAATCAAATCGAACATCGCAACGCGCCGCTCCTGCGCGATTTCGGGCGTGGGCGGTGGCAGGTTGCGGTCATCCAGTTCGATGCGGCTGATGCGGCTCATGGGGCATACCTTGATAGGGCGGATGGTTCAGACGTACCCCATGCCGAGGGGGCAAGCAATGCGGCAGCGCGCCATACGTAGAACTGCGGTGCGCGGTTGGCAGCGGGCTGCTTTTGCGTCACAAATCCTGAATAGGAGGCCCCATGGCAGATTATGGTATCTTTTCGCTTTCAGGGCAGCGCGCGCTGATCACCGGCAGCAGCAGCGGGCTGGGATTTGCGATTGCGCGACTCTTGGCAGAGGCCGGCGCAGAAGTCTGGATCAACGGCCGCGATGCCGCTGCTGTGGCCAAAGCCGTGCGCAGCATCGGAGAACTGGCCCATCCCGCCGTATTTGACGTGGCCGATCTCAGCGCCGCCAGCGCCACCTTAGAAGAGATCGCCAATGCAGGCGGGCTGGATATCTTGGTCAATAACGTCGGCATGCGCGACCGGCGCAGCCTGCAAGAATTTTCCCACGCCGATGTGCGCAAGATGATGGAGGTTGATCTGATCGCCCCCTTCATGCTGGCCCAGGCCGCCGCCGCGCAGATGACCGCGCGGGGCTATGGGCGCATCGTGAATATTTCCTCAATCGCAGGCCTCATCGCCCAGCCCAATGACGCCGCCTATACCACCGCCAAGGCCGGCATCAACGGCATGACCAAGGCGCTGGCCGCCGAGCTGGGCCCGCAGGGCGTGAGTGTGAACGCCGTCGCCCCCGGTTTTTTCAAAACCGCCCCCAATGCCAAAGCCGCCCAAGACCCCGCGCTGGCCGCGCGGCTGAAAGCCGCCTCCTCGGTCGGGCGCTGGGGCACCCCCGACGAGCTGGCCCCCGCCGTCCTCTTCTTCGCCTCCCCCGCAGCGTCCTTTGTGACCGGTCAAATACTGGCGGTAGACGGCGGATACGAGGCGCATTTTTAGAGGGCGGCTTTAGAGCGTTCGCCGCAGCGCTGCGAATGGCAGGAAGGAGGCCAACGTGCCTGATGCTGCGCGCTTATTAAACGACGGCTATGATAGCAAAGGCATGAAGTGGGGAAGTGCCAACGTATAGAAGGAAGCTGACATACCCGCCTTCCTCGCCTATCGTTTGTTCAATGACCTTCTTTTGGACACCACAAACGGACCATGAAAAGTATCAGCATTGAAACTTGCGAAAAACTGCCAGCAAAGGACGAACTGAACGGCATTTTGTCGCAGTATTATGAGCTAATTGTACAGCGCATGCGGGCCATCGGGTTCGACATTGATCTTGCGGCACCGAAAAGCGCACTCGCTGAATTTTGGGCAAACTCGGATGACTACTTGCCTCCAAAGGGATGCTTGGTCATTGCCCGCTCTCCGGAGGGCGAGATCGTCGGCTGTGGTATGATGAAGTGTCTGGGGCCAGATACCGGGGAACTCAAAAGGGTTTTTGTCACTGAGAAAGCCAGAGGTACGGGGACTGGACGCGCGTCGATCGAGGCGCGGGAAAATGTGGCCCGGAAAATGGGTCTCAAACGGCTGATCGCGGATACGCTCACTCCGAATGTGGAAATGAGAGACCTCTACCCAAAGCTTGGCTTTGTGGAGTTGGACGCACCGATAGAAACGACAACATATAAAGACCAACCGATGTTGCGGCCGCATCTGCACTATTTTGCCAAAGACATTTGAGACGTCCTCAGCGGCGGCGCTCCTTGCCCCGGGCTTCCGATAAGACCTGCCGTAAGCAGCCGTTGGCGCATCCGCAGCGAAAGCCCGGTTTGTCCCGCACAACCGACATAAGCGCACGCTTTCAGAGAGCCCAGCTCTCACCATCCCCACGGCGCAGAGATTAGGCGCCCTCGTTCAGGGACTTTAGCCGCGCTGTGACAGACAGGCCGTGCGCTTCTAGGCTTTCGCTTTGGGCCAGCGTTTCGGCTGCTGGGCCGATGGCGCGCAGGCTGGCGAGGGACATTTTGGACAATGTGGTGCGTTTGACGAAATCCATCACCGACAGGCCAGAGCTAAACCGGGCCGAGCGTGCGGTGGGCAAGACGTGGTTGGGCCCGCCGACGTAATCGCCAATGGCTTCGGGGGTATATTGTCCTAAGAAAATCGCCCCGGCGTGGGTGATTTTTTCAGACAGGGCATCTGGATCCGCCACGCAGAGTTCCAGGTGTTCTGGCGCGATCCGGTCAGACAATGCGGCGGCTTCATCCAGATCTTTGACCGTGATCACAGCCCCAAAATCACGCCAGCTGGCCCCGGCGATTTTGCGGCGTTCCAGCGTTTCAAGCCGCTTGTCCACAGCCGCCGCAACCGCGCGGCCAAAATCCGCATCAACGGTGATCAGCAAAGACTGCGCGCTTTCGTCATGTTCAGCCTGGCTCAGCAGATCCAGCGCGATCCAATCAGGAGTGTTGTCTTTATCGGCAATCACCAGAATCTCCGACGGACCGGCGATCATATCGATGCCAACCTTGCCAAAGACACGGCGCTTTGCGGCGGCGACAAAGGCATTGCCCGGGCCGGTGATTTTATCAACCGGCGCGATGGTTTGCGTGCCATAGGCCAGCGCGGCCACAGCTTGCGCCCCGCCGATACGGTAGACTTCGTCAACCCCGGCCAGTTTCGCCGCGAACAGCACCAAAGGATTGACGATGCCATCTGGCGTGGGCACCACAATCGCCAAACGCCCCACCCCGGCGACCTTGGCAGGAATCGCGTTCATCAAGACCGACGACGGGTAGCTGGCCAAGCCGCCCGGCACATAAAGCCCCGCCGCAGACACCGGCGTCCAGCGCCAGCCAAGGGTGGCCCCGCTGTCATCTGTCCAGCTGTGATCTTGGGGCAGTTGTTTTTCGTGATAGGCGCGGATGCGCGCGGCGGCGAGTTCCAGCGCGGCGCGATCCGCCTCGGACACGTCAGCGCAATAGCGATCAATCTCGGCCTCGGAGAACCGCATGCTGTCTGGCGTCAAGGACAGCCGGTCAAATTTTTCCGTCAGCTCCAATACCGCCGCGTCGCCGCGCGCGCGCACATCGGCGATGATATCAGCCACAATTGCGTCAACATCCGGGCTGTCTTCGCGCTTTGCGCCAAGCAATGCGGTAAACCGGGTCTCAAAATCCGTATCAGAGGTATTTAGAAACTGTGGCATCAGGCTCTCCTTTGCGCTGCTCTTAGCCTTGCTTGCGCCAAGCCTCAAGAGATTAGGCAGGCGGCGGCGCGCAGAGGGTCTTTGTCATCGGTTGCCCGTCGGTGGAATAGCAGGCGACGCGCGCGCCACTGATCTGCCAGCCGCGCCGTTCGTAAAACCCCTGCGCGGTTCTTGAGCTGACCAGCTGCGCTTCGGTGCATCCGAGCGCGACAAGCTCCCGCTCCATCGCTTTCAAAAGGGCCGCGCTGTGCCCCTGCCCCTGCGCGCCCGGGGCGACGTAGAGCAGAAGAATTTCGCCATTGCGGCGATAGGCCCCCACCGCGCAGAGCGCGTGATCTTGCTCGGACACCCGCAGCTCTGTGCCCGTTGCCATCCAGCTGCGCACGTCCGAGGCGCACTTGCCACGGGTCCAATGCGCCAGATGGGCAGGGTCATTCTGGTGATCTGCGCTGCAAAGCTCGGTGATGGACGCGATCAGCAAGCGACTGATCGCCTCGGCATCCTCTGGCGCTGCGGCGCGGATCATCGGCTAAAGCTTGTGCTGCGGCACCTGCCGCGAGGGGGCCACATAGGGGCGCGTGACATCTTTTAGGGACACTTCCAGCGCCTCAACATCCAGCCGCAAAGCGCCATCTCCGGCCAGCGTCAGCAGAACGGCCCCAGCGCCGTCTTCGCCCGGCTCAAAACGCACGGACAGCAGCGACAGGATCGTATTGGCGTCGCTGCGATCCACGCCTTGGCTGGCGACTTTCAAAACATTTTCAAACAACAGAACAGATTGCACCCGCTCTGCGGCGCGGGCGCGTTTTGCGGCATTCTCTGCGTCTTCCCAGCGGAAACGGTTGAGCAGAATGGCAAAGCGCTGCTCCTTGCTGCGCCAGGTCATTTCACTGGCCGGAAACACTGCGTCCTGCGCCAAAGCAGAAATGATCTGCAGATCTTCGCCGTCCAGCGCGCCAATGTTTAGCGGCGCTTCGCGCCCGTCTTCAAACCGTGCGTCTTCACTCATGTGCCTGTCACCCGTTCCACAAGCGCCCCGACGCCGGTCAGCTTGCGCACCAGACGTTCATAACCGCGATCCAAATGATAGACGCGGTTGACCAAAGTTTCCCCTTCGGCGGCAAGACCAGCAAGGATCAGCGACACCGAGGCCCGCAGATCCGTCGCCATGACTGGCGCGCCCTTGAGTTTTTCAACGCCATGCACCGTCGCGGTGCCGCCGGACACTTCGATATTTGCGCCCATACGGCCAAGCTCCGGGGCGTGCATGAAGCGGTTCTCAAAAATCTTTTCTTCCAAAACCGAGGTGCCCTCGGCGGTGCACATCAGCGCCATCATCTGCGCCTGCAGATCGGTTGGGAAACCAGGGAATGGCGCCGTGACCACATCCACCGCTTTCACGCGGCCGTTTTTGCGCGCCACTTTGAGGCCGCGCGCGGTTTCTTCAATCGAAACACCAGCCGCGTCGAGCTTTTCGCAAAACGCCCCAATCAGATCGATGCGCCCGCCCAGCAGCTCAACCTCACCGCCGGCAATCACCGGGGCCAGCATATAAGTGCCCAATTCGATCCGGTCCGTCACAACCGGGTGGGTCGCCCCTTTCAGGCGATCCACACCCTGCACCACGATGGTTGGGCTGCCGTCGCCTTCGATCTGCGCCCCCATAGCGCGCAGGCAATCGGCCAGATCCACAATCTCGGGTTCACGCGCGGCGTTGTTGATCACGGTTGTGCCCTTGGCCAGCGTTGCCGCCATCAGGATGTTTTCGGTCGCGCCGACCGAGGCAAAGCGCAGCTCCATTTCCGCGCCCTTAAGGCCCCGCGGAGCCTTGGCGTGCAGGTAGCCATCCTTCAACTCAATCTCGGCCCCGAGTTTTTCGAGCCCATAAATATGCAGATCCATCGGGCGCGCGCCAATGGCGCAGCCGCCGGGTAAAGACACCACCGCATGCCCAAGTCGCGCCAGCATTGGCCCCAGCACCAGGTTGGAGGCGCGCATTTTGCGCACGATTTCATAATCAGCAACGTGGTTGTCGATATTATGGCTCGACATCGCCAGCACCTGCCCGTCGGACAGCGCGGACACCTCAGAGCCAAGCGACTGCAAGAGCTGCGTCATGGTCTTGATGTCCGACAAGCGCGGCGCATTGGTCAGCGTCAGCGGTTCTTCGCTCAGCAATGTGGCAGGCATCAAGGTCAGGCAGGCGTTCTTGGCCCCCGCGATGGGAATTTCCCCGTTCAGCGGGCCATTTCCCTTCACCAAAATCGAATCCATTACGTTTGCCCTTTGCTTTTGTTTTCCGCCTCATCCCCGGCATCCTGCGCTGAGCGCGCCTTGGCCTGCGCCTTGCGGCGGCCCATATTTGCCTTAAGCGCGGCCTTCAACCGTTCTTCGCGAGTCTGGGCTGTGCTACCCTTTGCGGAGGGGGATTTATTGCTTTTCATAGACTTTCAATACATGAGGCAAAAAAAACATTCCAGATGCCCTTGCGCCGTCTGAAAATTGAGTCTAATCACCGCGCCACGGTCAACGGGCAACAGGCCCCAGACCATCGGTTAGCTGCTGTAGCTCAGTGGTAGAGCGCACCCTTGGTAAGGGTGAGGCCGGGAGTTCAATCCTCCCCAGCAGCACCATCTTTCACCCAACGATAAAGACTTTGAAAAAGACTTTGGATCGCAATTCATCGCGTATCGCCCAAACCCATGCCGCGCGCTCTGGACAAATCAGGCGTGCTCATGTCCCTTGTCTCCAGACCATCATTTGGAACAAGGACTTGATCTCATGAAGTTATTTCTCGCCTCTGTTGCCCTTTGCCTCAGTGCTATGGCCGGGCTGGCGCAAGATGCCGTGACGCGCACAGAGCTGAGCCGCCATCCGCTTTCTGGCGTGGCGGGCATGGAAGTTGTGAAAAGCAAAATGGTGCTTTTGAAAGGCGCAAAAATTCCGTTTCACACCCATCCGGGCGACGAACATGCGATTGTGGTCGAAGGCGGGTTGATGGCGTTGCCCAATGGCGAAATCGTCGAATTTGCCGATGGCACGCCGCTGTTTTTTCCAGAACGTGACGTGCATGGCGGGCTGACCGCGCAAAGCGACACACCGATTGTGGTATACACAACCCATATCGTGCGCGCAGGGGAGCCAATGACGGTTTTGGCAGAGTAACCGCTGCGCAAAGGGGGATGACATGACTGAAACAACAGGAGGCGTTGGCGTTTTCGGTTTGGGCCGTATGGGCAGCGCAATTGCGCGGCGCTTTGCGGCTGAGGGGCATGACGTTGCATGTTGGACCCGCAGCAACCGCGCCCTTGATGGCATCCCCAGCGCGCCGGACTTACCCAGTTTGGTGGCGCAAAGCGACACATTGGTTCTAAGTCTTTATGACGATGCGGCAGTGGCTGAGGTCTTGGACCAGCTGCTGGCCTGTGATCTATCCGGCAAGCAGATCATCGAGACCAGCACCGTGGTGCCTGATGTCGTAAGATCCCGCATCACGCTGATCACCGCAAAAGGGGCCAGCGCCGTGGACGCGCCGATCTCTGGTGGTCCAGAGCTGGTGGCTGCCGGCAAATGCGGCGTGTTCGTTGGCGGTGATGACGCTGCCGCCGCGCGCGCCATTGCCAGTTTGGCGACCCTTTCTGACCGGGTGTTTCACGTCGGCCCCCTTGGGGCTGGGCTGGCTATGAAAACCATTAACAACAGTATGCTGCAGATTTATTTTGCAGGGCTGGATAGCCTTATGCCCATGGCGCAGCGGGCTGGCTTGCCGCTGGAGACCGTGCTGCGCATTCTTTGCGGTGGCCCGGCGGGCATCCCGATGGTCGCCGACCGCATTGATAAGATCCTTGGCAAAGACCCGGAGGTTGGTTTTACCCTTAGTGCGGCTTTGAAAGACGTCGGAGTTTTTGAGCGCGTGGCGCAATCTTATGGGATTGAGGTGCCGATCCTAACGTCTTTTGCTGAGCGCACCCAAGAGGCCATCGACGATGGACTGGGCGAGGCGGACCCGGCCTTGATGATTGCCCGCGCCTATGAACGTGGTGCCCAGAGCTAGGGGAAAAACAAGGCGCGCGTTCAGCAGGCCGCCATCAGGCGATAGACGATCTGCGCGGCGGTGAAATCCCAGGCGGCATTGCCGTCGGGGGCAAGCTCCACCACATCAAGGCCAACGCAGCGCCGGTCTTTCAGCGCATGTTCGACCAAGCGCAGCGCCTGATAATAGCCCAAGCCGCCGGGCACGGGCGTGCCGGTTGCGGGCATCTGGCTGGGGTCCAGCCCATCCACATCAAAGCTGACATAGATGTCTTCTGGGAAATCGTCGGGCAGATCGACGGCATGGATATTGCCGACCACCAGTTCTTCGGCGTCTTTAAAAAACACGTTGTGCGCGGCGCGGCTGTCGACCTCTTGCTGGCACAGCGCGCGCACGCCAAATTGCGCAAGGCGCACGCCCTCCTCGGACAGCAGATGCATGACCGATGCATGGCTGTGTTTATTGCCCTGATAGGCGATGCGCAGATCGGCATGGGCATCAATCTGAACGATGCCGACCGGGCGACCCAAGGCGCGCGAGACGCCCATGACCGCGCCATAAGAAAGTGAATGTTCCCCGCCCAGCGTGACGGGGATTTTGCCCGCTTTGACCGCCGCCTCGGTGCGGGCCGCAAGACGCTCCATCACCTCTGGCAGCCCGCCGGTGCAATCCACCGGAGCCTCGGTGTAAATACCGGCGGCGCACGGCTCTGCGCCATTGGTGATGCGCTCAAGCTCATTAGACGCCTCGATGATGGCAGAAGGGCCATGTTCGGTGCCGGAGCCATAAGACACCGTGCGCTCAAGCGGCATGGGGATCACTCGGAATTTTGCGGTCTCGCTGCGCTCAGCGGCGCTGAGTTCACTGTCCAGAAAAATGCTCATGACAGGCGGCCTTTGAAGTCTTGGTAGGAAAAGGATTTCACGATGCGCAAATCATCGCTGTCGCTGTGCCAGAGGGCAATGGTCGGCAGCGGCACGCCATTAAACGTATTGGTTTTCACCATCGAGTAATGCGCTTGATCGAGAAAGGCAAAGCGCTGGCCAATGCTGAGCGGCTGCGCCCATGTGTAATCGCCAATCACGTCGCCAGCGAGGCAGCTTGGCCCGCCGAGGCGATAGGTTGTTCCGGCCGCGGCCTCATCCATCAGAGCCGGACGATATGGGGCCTCGATCACATCAGGCATGTGGCAGGTGGCCGAGATATCGGTAATGGCAATGGGCATCGCATTCTCAGCGACATCAAGAACCTCGCCCACCAGAATACCCGCGTCCAGCGCCACGGCTTCGCCCGGCTCGATGATGACATCAAGGGCATATTTGCTGCGGATGTCTTTCAGCAGATGTATCAGCACATCGCGATCATAATCGGCGCGGGTGATATGGTGGCCGCCGCCCAGATTGAGCCATTTCAGATCTTTGAAATAGCGCTGCAATTTGAATTCCACCCCGGACCAAACGCGCAAGAGCGGGTCAATCCCCTGCTCGCAAAGCGTATGGATATGAATGCCATCCACGCCGCGCATCGCCGCAGGGGTCAGCTGGCTGATCGGGGTGCCAAGGCGTGAACAGGGCGCGGAAGGATCGTATTTGGCGACCTCTCCGACCGAGATTTCAGGATTGATGCGCAGGCCAACCTGCACGCCTGCTGCCTGGCATTTGGCCAAGAAGCGATCTTTCTGCGCCGGGCTGTTGAAGATCACATGATCAGACAGCGCGATGATCTCATCGATATCACTGTCTTTGTAGCCGGCGCAAAACGTGGCGACCTCGCCGCCGTATTCTTCGCGCGCGAGCCGCGCCTCATAGATGCCACTGGCGCAGGTGCCGGGCAGATACTGCCGCACCAGCGGGGCCAGCGAGAACATCGAAAAGGCCTTGAGCGCCGCGAGCACCTTGGCACCAGAACGATCGGAGACGTCTTTCAGGATCTTTAGATTACGCTCCACCGCTGCGGCGTCGACCACAAAACAGGGCGAGGGCACGCGCGACAGATCAAAGTCGCGGAACGCACCGGGATCGCCGGCTTGGGTGGTCATCAGATCGGTCATCGCGCGGCTCCTCAATGGTGGGCTGGGGGCCTGCCCCCAGACCCCCGGAGTATTGTGGAAAAGGTGAAATGGACCCGTCAGAAATCGACGGGACCGTCCAATTCGTGCACCTGCCAGGGCAGGCCATGTACATTCAGCATGTCCATGAAATCATCTGGATCAAGCTGCTCCATGTTCCAGACGCCCGGCTCTTTCCAATTGCCTTTCAGCACCTGCGCCGCGCCAATCATCGCCGGCACGCCGGTGGTGTAGGACACAGCTTGGGAGCCGACCTCTGCGTAGCATTCTTCGTGATCGCAGATGTTGTAGATATAATAGGTCTTTTCGCCGGACCCATCCTTGGCTTGGCCGGTGGCGATATCACCGATACAGGCCTTGCCCTTGGTCAGCGCGCCCAGATCACCGGGATCGGGCAGCAGGGTTTTCAGGAACTGGATCGGAATGATTTCCTTGCCATCGTGCATCACCGGATCAATCCGGGTCATGCCGACGTTTTCAAGCACTTTGGCATGCATGATGTAAGCGTCGCCAAAGGTCATCCAGAAGCGGGCGCGCTCGATCTCTGGGAAATGGGTTGAGAGCGACTCCAGCTCTTCGTGATACATCTGGTACATGTTTTTCACGCCAACGCCGGGAAAGTCGAACTCCACCTTCGTGGACATCGCCGGGCTGGTCAGCCATGCGCCATTTTCCCAATGGCGCACTTCGGCCAGCACTTCGCGCAGGTTGATTTCCGGGTTGAAGTTGGTGGCAAAAGCCTGGCCGTTGTCACCGCCATTGGCGTCCAGAATGTCGATCTGGCGAATGGTCTCAAGCTTGTGTTTCTTCAGCCAGGTCGCAAAGACCGAGGTCACGCCCGGATCAAAGCCAGAGCCAAGGATGGCGGTCAGGCCCGCCTCTTTGAACTTGTCCTGATAGGCCCATTGCCAATGGTATTCAAACTTGGCGACATCCTCGGGCTCATAGTTGGCGGTGTCGAGATAGTGGCATCCTGCTTCAAGGCAGGCGTCCATCAACACAAGATCCTGATAAGGCAGCGCCAGATTGACCAGCAGCTCTGCGCCGCTTTCTTTGATCAGCGCGACGGTGTCAGCCACATTGTTGGCGTCAAGCGCGGCGGTTTTGATCGTGACGCCCGTGCGTTCAAGCACCGACGCGGCAATCGCATCGCATTTTGATTTGGTGCGGCTGGCCAGGGTAATATCGGTGAAGATATCGCTGTTCATCGCCATTTTATGCACGGCAGCGTGGGAAACGCCCCCTGCCCCGACAACAAGTGTCTTACCCATGTTCATGTCCTCCGTAAGAGAGCGTTATTCGTAATACGTATAGCCGTTGATGGAATCGCGGTAGGCGCCCATCAGAACCTTGCGGTCCTTGGATTTCAATGCGCCGGATGAAATCGCTTCGTCCACCATGCGGCGGAAGGCGGCGACGCAATCCTGCGGATCAAATTCAACATAAGACAGCACCTCGGAAATGGTGTCGCCTTCTTGTTCGTGCAGCAGATCAAAGCCGCCGTCAGCGCGCAGATCGATGGTGACAACATTGGTGTCGCCAAAGAGATTGTGCAAATCGCCCAGGGTTTCCTGATAGGCCCCCACAAAAAACGCGCCCATGTAATAGGGCTTATCCTCGGGCAGCGTATGCACAGGCACGCTGGAGCTGACGCCATCGGCGAGAATAAAGCGATCGATCTTACCGTCACTGTCGCAAGTAATATCAGACAGCACAGCACGGCGATCGGGCGCTTCGTTCAGCATTTGTAGCGGCACCAGCGGGTGCAGCTGATCAATCGCCCAGACATCCGGCAGCGATTGGAACAGCGAAAAGTTGCAGTGGTAGATATCCGCGAGCCGCGCCATCTGCTCTTCGGAAACCTTGATGTCGTCAAAGGCCGCGTGATGTTTGATACGCGCCATGATGTGCAGATAGATCCGCTCGGCCCGGGCCATCTGGCGCAGGTTGATATAGCCACGATGGAACAGCGCACGCAGCTCATTGCGATAGAATGTGGCGTCGTTCCAGCATTCTTGCAGCCGCTCCGCCGAGATATATTCGGTGATCGCCAAAAGATCGCTGATCAGGTGGTGATCGCCCTCTTCGACGGCAGGCGCGGTGGGGGCGTCATAGAGCGTCGCCTCCAGCACGTTAAAGATCAGCATGGAAGAAGTGGCGACAACCGCGCGGCCGCTTTCCGTGACAATGGTCGGGTGCTCAATGCCGGCACCGTCCATGGCATAGGCCACCGTTTCCACCACATTGGCGCAATATTCGCGCATGGTGTAGTTGATCGAATTTTCCGTTGCGCTTTTCTCGCCGGTATAATCGACGCCCATACCGCCACCAAGATCTAGGTGGGTCAGCGGCACGCCCTCTTGCGTAAGCTCAGTATAATAGCGGCAAGCTTCCGAAACCGCGCGGCGCACATCGTTCACATCGGGCACCTGGCTGCCCAGATGGCTATGCTGCAGCTTGAGGCAATGCAAAAGGCCAGCGTCGCGCAGCTTGTCCAGCACCGAAACCAGTTGATCGGTGTTCATGCCAAATGTGGATCGGTCGCCGGAACTCTTTTCCCATTTGCCGGTGATTTGGTTGGTCAGCTTGACGCGCACGCCGAGCATCGGTTCGACACCGAGCTTTTTGACCACCTCGATCACAGTGTCGGCCTCTTTGGGGCTTTCCAGCACGATCACGGTATTAAACCCGATTTTGCGCGACAGGATCGCGAGGCTGATGAATTCTTCGTCTTTCACGCCATTGCAGACAATCAGCGCATCTTTGGCGAGACGATGCGCCAGGGCAATGACCAATTCAGGCTTGGACCCAGCTTCGAGCCCATAGCTGTAGGGGGCACCAAATTCGACAATGCGGTCGATGACCTGTGCCTGCTGGTTTACCTTGATCGGAAAGACGCCGCGAAATTTGCCGCGATAGCCGACCCGGTCGATGGCATCCGCAAAGCTTTCGTTGATGTGGCGGATTTCGCTTTCAAGATAGGAGGAAACACGCAGCAGCATCGGCACAGCAACGCCGCGATCTTCCAGATCTTCCAGAATACCAGGCAGAGAAATCGCAGGTGCAGACGGATTCAATGGGTTCTTCAGGCAAATCTCGCCCTCGTCATTCACGACGATCAGATCTTTTCCCCATTTGTCGATCCCATAGATCGCATGCGGCACAGCGTGCGGATTGTTCAACCCAGTATCTCCTAAGACGTTTTATGGCACCAGATGGCGCCGTTTAGGTGCGAATCGAAATTTCTCCAAGGGGTATTTTCCTGCGCTGTACTTATTCTTTTCAGCGCCGCCCCTGTGTGGTTAACCTGCGACATCCTGCGGGGAAATCAAGGGGCTTGCAGGGTCTCTTCCTGATCCAGCAGGCTGGCAAGGCGGCGGGCCGCGTCCTTGAGCCGGTCGACATGTTCGACCGCACCTTCAAGTGGCAGGCGCTGTTCAGGACCGTGCACCGACAAAGTGGACACAAGACGCCCCTGAGAATTCATGATCGGCACAGCAATCGCGGTCATCCCGTCCATGAATTCACAGCGGTCCAGCGCATAGCCCAACGCGCGCACTTGCTGGATTTCCTCCATCAGCGCAGCCGGTTCGGTGATGGTGGCGGCGGTGCGGCGCTCAAGATTGGTGGAGGTGGCATAGTTCTTCAGGTGGCGGTTGTCCAAAGTGCTCAGGTACATCTTGCCAGAGGCCGTGCAGTAAAACGGCACGATGGTGCCGACAGGCAGCTGGATACGTAGCGGCCATTTGGTTTCCACCCGGTCCAGATAGATCATGCCTTCCCGATCCGGCAGCGCGATATTGCAGGTTTCGCCCACCTCGTCGGCCACTTTGGACAGCAGCGCAATCCGCGCCGTCCGAATGCGCAGCGACGAAATAATGCCGGTGGACATCTGCCGCAGGCGCAAGCCCGGCGAATAGCCGCGCCCGTCAATTTCGCGTTGTATGAACCCTTCGGCTTCCAGCGTGGAAAACAGGCGGTGGATGGTCGGTTTGGGCAGGCCAAGGTCCTGATTGACCTCTGTCGGCGTCACAGGCACCCCGGCCTTTGCCATGGCTTCCAGCACCAAAAGCAAGCGTAGATTTGTTGGAATGCCGCTTTCCTTGGTGCTGCCGTCTGCCATGAATGTCCCCTTGTTGCTGTCCTTTAGTTACCCGCTGGAATAAGGACAGTCGAGAGGGCAGGCACAAGTGCCACGATGATCCAAACGGTCAGAAGCGAGAAGAGATAGGGCACCGTATAGCGCAAGAGCCTAAAATAGGGCACGCCGGTGACGCCGGAGGCAACATATAGATTAAGCCCGTATGGCGGCGTGATGAACCCGATGGAGGCCCCGACGAGGAAAATCACCCCAAATTGCACCGGTTCGACCCCAACCGAATGCGCAATCGGCGCGAGGATGGGCGCAAGGATGATCGTCACCGGCAGCGACTCCAGCACCATGCCCGCCACGAAAACAATCGCCATCGACGTAAAGAGCACCGCGTAATAGCCGCCCATGCCGCGCACAAAGCCGCCAATGATTTCCTGCGCGCCGAGCACCGAGAGGATTTGCTGCATCACAACAGACACGGCAATCAAGGGCGCCAGAATTCCAGCGATCTGGGCTGAGCGCATGGTGATCGACGGCAATTCCAGCGGGCCAAAACCTTTGACGACCAGATACTCACCGATGCCCCTTTCGTTGAAAGGACGGTCCTCGGAGGGGCGGCCCATCAGGCGATAAATCGGCAGACTCAGAAAACCGACGATGATGCAGAAGCCGACCGTCACACCCGCCGCCTCTGTCGGAGAGAATTTGCCGGTATAGATGCCCCAAAGCACAAGGCCTATGGCAAAGAAGCCAAGCCACGCCCCGACCGCCGTCTTGAACACCCGCCCGAATTGCAGCTTGATCAGATACCCCCAACCGTTGCGCGTGCAGACCACAAAGGCCACCAGCATCATCGCGCCCACCATCATGGCGCCCGGAATAATACCCGCCACGAACAGTTCGGAAATCGGCAGGTTCAGCAAAAAGCCATAGACGATAAAGATGATCGAGGGCGGGATGATGATCCCGACCGTGCCGCCTGCCGCGGCTGTGGCCGCTGAAAAACGTTCATCATAACCACCTTTGACCATTTCCGGATGCAGCATCGAGCCAATGGTTGCGGTTGTTGCCGAATTTGATCCGGAAATTGCCGCGAACAGCCCGCAGGCCCCCAGCGAGGCCATCGCAAGACCGCCGCGCAGCCAGCCAAGGCAGGCATAGGCAAAATCAGAAAGCCGCCGCGCAATGCCCGACCGATTGATCAAATCCCCGGTCAGGATAAAGAGCGGCATCGCCAAAAGCGCAAAGCCATCCGTAAACACATCCGCCAAAGCCGAGCCGGTGTTGATCAGCGGCAGGCCAAGCACAAAGCTCATGCCGATGACCCAATAGCCGATCACCAAAAAGACCGGCACACCCAGCATGAAAAAGACCGTCACGCCGATGGAAATCAGTGTGATCCAAGTTCCGTCTGTCATAAATCCCCCTCAGCCCTGGCCGATTGCGGCCTGCTGAATCAGCGGGGCTCCGCTGCGCAGACTCTTGATATCATGCAGGTAATTTTCCAATGCGCGCGCAGCGATCAGCACAAACGCCAATGGCACCGAAACGAGGAACCACCACTGCAGAATATTGTCCGTGCCCAAGAGGATCTGAAAGTTCGATGCAGAATTGACCGCCACTTGGGTCGAGGTCGTGACAACGATCCAGCAAAACCCCATCCAAAGCGCAAAATCGAGCGACAGACAGAAGAACTGCAAACCGCGCGGCATGTTGGCGCGAAACTCGGCAAAGGCCAGGTGCGTGCGCAACTTGACGTTATAGGCACAGCCAAACCAGGTCATGATCAAGAAGAGAAAGGGCGGCAGGGTTGTCGACCAAGGGGCCTGCACGTTGAGAACAAAACGCCGGAACACCTCGACAAAAATAATGCCGCCAATCAGCAAATAGGTCGACACCATGACCGTGGCTTCGAAATTGCGTTCCGCCCAGGGGATAAATCTGTAAATCGCCAGAACCAGCGCGGCCCCCAAAACTGTGACAAGCGCCCCCATGACCCACGCGGCATCGGTCCCCAGGGCTTCGCTCATCATCCAGGCGTCATTTGATACAAATGCGCTGATGATCTCGCGCATATCATTGACAATATTAGCCATAATCCGTCTCCTCCCTGAGACCGAGCCTAACGCTTTTGTCGCATGTCGCTAGAAATTTGTCGGGGCGGCCATGCTGCCACAGCCGCCCCTTTTGGATTGGTATCAGGCCTTCCACCACCGGCGTGGCTCTACGTTTTCCGGCTTCATGTCGGCGGGCACTTCGCGGGCAACGCGGTGCAACTCGGTATATGTATCCATACCGCCGGCCCATTTGTTCAGACGGTCGCGCCATTGCTCCCAAGCCTGAGGCTGGAATTCGGGCGAACACATCTCTTCGGCCATTTTGATCTGATCTTCCGCCAGGAAGGCCGGACGCACGTTGTGTTCGTCAAACAAAGTGCCGGGCATCACCGGATCAGAAAAGCCGACGGTTTTGACCAGCGCCGCTTCGTTGGCGGCCTGCACATGCACCTGCGCCAGATAAGCGGATTCCATCACCGCGTCCTGCAAATGCCCATCAAGGCTGTCAAAAACCTTGGCCGACATCGATGTATGCTCGGTCCCGCAGAAGAACTTCAGATCCACCGATTGGGACACAACCGGAGACATGTTGGCATAGCCCACCGCCGAGGCCCAGGTTTCTGCGCCATCAATCAGGCCGGTCTTCAGGCCATCTAATGTCTCTTCCCAGGCCACAGGCACCGGGTTCAGGTTCAAGAGCTGCATTGCGATCCGGCCCAATTGGGTGCCCGTCACACGGTTCTTGGTGCCAAACAGTTCCTCAATCTTGGTGACGGTGGGTTTGTCGGCAAAGTTTGACCCCATCTGCAGGCCGCGCAGTTCACAATGGCTAAAGAGAAACTTCAGGCCGTGGCGCTTTTCAAGTGGCTCACGCAGGATCGCATTTGACTCCGGGCTATAGAGAAAATGGTACTGCGACGCCCGGCCCGGAAAGACATAGGCATAGTCCAGCACGTTGAGATAGGGCGCGCCCCCGGCAGAGTTCTGGGTGGATGCCGCATAGATATCCACAATACCGTTTTGGGTTTTCTCGACACAGGACAGCTGACCACAGATCTGGTTGTCACCGATGAATTCCACCCGAATCTCACCATCAGTGCGCGATTCAAGATCGCGCGCAAATTCCAGACAGCCCGCGCGCTCGATCAGCAGATTGCGGGCGTTAAACCCGGATGCGCCGAATTTGAGCGTGTGTTTGGCTTCCTTTGCATAGCGTTTGTCGTATGTGGATTCGACGGCTTTGGCCAAGGACGGCAGCGTCACCGCGCCGGTAAAGGCCCCCGCGGCCAGCAGCGTGGATGACATGCCATATTGGCCCGCCAGCCGGAACAGATCCCGGCGCGAAATCCCGCTGAGTTTATCAGACACTTTCATGAACTTTCCTCCCTGCGTTCACTTAATGCGTAATTTTTGAGACTTGCAGTATCATTTTTATTGAAATATGAATCAGATTGCAAGCGAAACATGAATTCGCACAATGCGACTGGGAGGAAAGCATGACGGCGGCGACAACAGATTACATCGTTATTGGCGCGGGCTCGGCTGGCTGCGTCCTTGCCAATCGTCTAAGTGCGGACCCCGCAAATACCGTGACCCTGCTGGAAGCGGGCGGGCGCGACCTTAACCCGTGGATTCACATTCCCGTTGGCTATTTCAAAACCATCCACAACCCATCCGTTGACTGGTGCTACAAGACAGAGCCCGACCCTGGCCTGAATGGGCGGTCGATTGAATGGCCCCGCGGCAAGGTTCTGGGCGGCTCATCTTCACTGAACGGGCTTCTTTACGTGCGCGGGCAAGCGCAGGATTATGATCGTTGGCAGCAAATGGGCAATCCCGGCTGGGGCTGGGCCGACGTGCTGCCCTTATTCAAACGCGCCGAAAACAACGAGCGCGGCGCAGATGAACACCACGGCAATGAAGGCCCGCTCTCGGTCTCAAACATGCGCATCCAACGGCCGATCACCGATGCCTGGGTCGCCGCCGCGCAGTCGGCGGGCTATCCGTTCAACCCAGATTACAATGGCGCGACGCAAGAAGGCGTTGGCTTTTTCCAGCTGACCTCAAAGAATGGTCGCCGCTGCAGTGCGGCTGTTGCCTACCTTAATCCGGTTAAACAACGTGCAAACCTGCGGATCGTCACCCATGCGCTGGCGCAGCAGATTTTGTTTGAAGGCACCCGCGCCGTCGGCGTGCGCTATCGCAACCGCAGCGGCAAGATGCAGACCCTGCGGGCCAACCGCGAAATCATCCTTTGTGGCGGTGCGATCAACTCACCGCAGTTGCTGATGCTGTCCGGGATCGGTGAGGCCGCGCAGCTGACAGAAAACGGCATCGAGGTGCTCAAGGATCTGCCCGGCGTTGGCAAAAACATGCAAGATCACCTGCAGGCCCGGCTGGTCTATAAATGCAATGAACCAACATTGAATGACGAGGTGCGCACGCTCTATCGGCAAGCCCTGATCGCGCTGAAATACGCACTCTACCGCGCGGGGCCGATGACCATGGCGGCCTCCCTTGCCTGCGGGTTCATGAAAACCCGCCCAGAACTGGAAACCCCAGACATCCAGTTTCACGTTCAGCCCCTGTCCGCCGAAAACCCCGGCAAGGGGGCTGATCCGTTTTCGGCCTTTACCATGTCGGTCTGTCAGCTCCGCCCGGAAAGCAAAGGTGAAATCCGCATCGTGTCAAAGGACGCAATGGTCTATCCCAAGATCATCCCCAATTACCTCTCGACCGAGACCGACTGCCGCACGATTGTCGAAGGCGTGAAGATCGCGCGCAAAATCGCGCGCCACGCCCCGCTGACTTCCAAAATCTCAGAAGAATATCGCCCCAATCCATCGCTTGATCTGGAGGATTATGATGGCACGCTGAACTGGGCGCGCAATAACACAGCGTCGATTTATCACCCGACGGGCACCTGCAAGATGGGCAATGATGCCAACGCCGTTGTGGACGCGCGCCTGCGCGTGCATGGCGTGACCGGGCTTCGCGTGGCGGATTGTTCGATCATGCCCGAAATCGTATCCGGCAACACCAATGCCCCGGCCATCATGATCGGCGAAAAATGCGCCGATCTGGTCCTGGAAGACACCAAGGTTTTGGCCTAGCGCCGCCAACGCCGCGTCGATTTCGCCCAATGCACGCTGTGCCATACACGCACGTTTTTTCTTTTCTTCGCTGCGCCTCTTTGTAATCTGCGCCAAGGAAATCTAGGGGTCAGCCTGATGCAAATATCGCGACGCCACTGGGGGGCGGTGTCCGCTGCGTTCATCACGAACGCGGTCTTTTTTGGTGTCTGGGCCGCGCGTATTCCGGCGGTGGCCGAGCGGTTTGCGATCCCGCACAGCCGCTTGGGTCTGCTTCTGCTGTTGCTGGCCTTCGGCGCGCTGCTGGCGTTTCCGCTTGCCGGGCGGCTCGCGGATCGGCACGGCGCGCTGCGCGTCACCCGTATCTTGGTCTGCCTGAATGCACTGGCTATGGTTGGCCTCGCGGCAGCCCCCAGTCTTGGGCTCTTGGCCGTGGCGCTATTTGTTTTTGGGGCCTGCCATGGCGCAATGGATGTGGCGATGAACGCATGGGCTGCCGAAGTGGAACAGGCCGCAGGCAAACCCTGGATGCCCAGCTTTCATGCCATGTGGAGCTTGGGCGCTGGCTTTGGGGCATTGACGGCGGCCGGTGCGGTCGCGCTAGGTGTCCCCTATGGGCTACATTTTCTATTGGCCGCTGCCTTGGTGCCGGTCTTTGGCCTATACGGCACAAAGATCAGCTGGCCCACGCAAGCGCCCGGGCAGATACCTGCCGAAACTGCGCCGCTTTTCTCGCTGCCCAGAGGGCCGCTGCTTTTCGCCGGGCTGCTGGCGGGTTTTGCGACTTTGGGTGAAGGCGCGGTTGCCGATTGGAGTGCGCTTTATCTGATCGAAGCGACGGCGGCCCAGCCCCATATCGCGCCGCTGGGGCTGACGGTGTTTTCAGCCGCAATGGTGGGCATGCGCCTTTTGGGAGGGCTGATCATCGGGGCGCTCGGGGCACAGCGCGCCGGGCTGGCCAGCGGTATTTTTGCGCTCTGCGGCACCACGCTGCTGATCGCGCTGCCAGAGCCGATGTTCGCGCTGGCCGGTTTTATGCTCATGGGCTTTGGCTATGCGCTTGCAATGCCACTGGCTTTTTCGCAGGCGGGCAATACACCAGGTGTGCCCCCCGCGCGCGCCATCGCCAGCGTCGCCACGCTGGGCTATGGCGGCATGCTCATGGGGCCGCCGATGATCGGGGCCTTAACCCATGTGACCACCCTGCGCGGGGCTTTTGGGCTGCTGGTACTTTTGGCTCTTGGGATGGTGCTGACGGCGCGCGGGTCCGCGCGCCGTCCCCGCCGCGCCGTGTCACGCGGCTGACCAGTCCACGTTATCAGCGGTTTCAATCGTCAATCGCCCCTCTGGCCAGGGCTGGATCAGCGCCTGCGCGTCGCGCGCGCTTCCCGTCAGCCAGATGTCGATATCCGCAGGCTCTAGCAGCACCCCCATACGATGGTGAATGTCTTTGACATCTTGATTGGGCGCGCAGGTGACGGCGGCCACCTGAGGCAAGGCCTGCCCACCGGGCGCGGTCCAGACATCGGTGATTGCGGCAAAAAGCAACGGCGTGTCTTGGCTGATACGCCACGCAGTCTTGCGTCGGGTCTTGCCCGTCCATTCATACCAGCCATCCACCGGGATCACCGCGCGTCCGGTTCCGTGAAAGGCGCTTTTGTCAAAGAGCGTTTCGCCGCGCGCATTGATGATGGTTTCCATCACCGGGCGTCCACGTGCATTGACCCGCCCCACCGGCACAATGCCCCAGCGCATGACCGAAAAACCCGGCTCGGTCAGGACCAAAATATCTTGTCCGGGCTGGATATTGCGGCGCGGCGGCATGTCCGGCACCGCAGTGGCGCCGCGCCCGCAAAACTGCGCCATCTCGGCAAGCGGCCGGGTCAGAAAGAACCGGCCCGGCATGGTTATTCCCCCGCCGCTGTCAGCAGCGCCAACACCTGAGGCCCGAGCGCCTCGACGATTTTCGCGACACCCTTGGCATTTGGGTGCAAGCCGTCAGCCTGCAACATCCCCTGCGCTTCGGCCGGGTCCAGCGTGCCAAGCCCGGCCAGAAAACTCGGGGCATAGAGCGTGCCATAGACCTCGGCCAATGCAGGATACATGCCGTCAAACGCGGCCTTATAGTCGGGCCCGTAATTTCCCGGTGCCTGCATCCCCACCAACAGCACCTCGACCTCTGCCGCGTCTGCGGCGCTGAGAATACCCGCGAGGTTGTCGCGCGAATGGGCTGGGTCAACGCCGCGCAACATGTCGTTGCCGCCGAGCGCCACGATCATCGCATCGACCTCTTCGGTCAGGGTCCAGTTCACCCGGGCCAGCCCGCCCGCCGTGGTGTCGCCAGACACCCCTGCGTTGATCACCCTCACCTCGGCCCCCTGCGCCTTGAGCCAAGCGTCCAGTTGCGGCACAAAGCCCTCGCCCTGCGGCAGACCATATCCCTGCGTCAGACTATCGCCCATCGCCACAAGCGTGATTTCCTCGGCCTGCGCCAAGCCTGCGGTCGCCAGCATTGCGCAGATCAGGCCAGGTAACACCTTGCCCCTGACGCCCCAGCCCCCATATTGCACAGAGTTATTGATCAACAGGTTGTCTCCATGGAAGTTATCCTCTCGCTTAAAGATGTGCATTTGACGCTCAAAGGCAACGCCGGGCCGGTAGAAATCTTGCACGGGGTCAGCCTTGATGTCGCAAAAGGCGAGACTTTGGGGCTTGTCGGTCCGTCCGGGTCCGGCAAATCCTCGCTGCTGATGCTGATGGGCGGGCTGGAGCAAGCCACGGGCGGCCGCATTACCGCCCTTGGAAACGACCTTACCAATTTGCCCGAAGATGCCTTGGCCCGCTTTCGGCGCAATCACATGGGCATTGTCTTTCAAAGCTTCCATCTGATCCCAACCATGACCGCCCTGGAGAATGTGGCAACGCCTCTTGAGCTGGCCGGCCAAAAAGACGCATTTGACCGCGCTGCGGCAGAGCTGGAAGCGGTCGGTCTGGCGCATCGGGCTGACCATTACCCAGCGCAGATGTCGGGGGGCGAGCAACAGCGCGTGGCGCTTGCGCGGGCCTCAGCGCCGCGCCCGGAAATTCTGCTGGCCGATGAGCCGACCGGCAATCTGGATGGCGCGAATGGCACCGCCATCATGGATCTGCTGTTCGGCCTGCGGGATCGGCACGGGGCGACCTTGGTGCTTGTCACCCATTCCAACGAGCTTGCCAATCGCTGTGACCGTGTGGTGCGCCTGCGCGACGGCAAAGTCGACGGCCTGAAGGCCGCAGCAGAATGAGCGTCGTCACCGCTGCCAAACTGGCGCGCCGCGAGCTGCGCGGCGGCCTGCGCGGATTTCGCATTTTTCTCGCCTGCCTGATCCTCGGCGTTGCCGCCATCGCAGCCATCGGTTCGGTCCGCGCCAGTATCGAAGCCGGGCTTTCTGCGAAGGGCAGCGAGCTGCTTGGCGGCGATGCAGAAATGGAATTCACCTATCGCTTTGCCAACGAAGACGAGCGCACCTGGATGCAAGCCAGCGCCACTGCGGTGTCCGAGATTGTGGACTTTCGCTCCATGGCGGTGGTGACGCGCGGTGATGTAACCGAACGCGGCCTCACGCAAATCAAGGCTGTGGATAGCGCCTACCCGCTGGTGGGGAGCGTCACGCTTGAACCGGACATGTCGCTGGCCCAGGCGTTTGCCCCCAAGGACGGTCGCCCCGGCGCGGTGATGCACCCGCTGCTGGCGGATCGGCTGGCGCTTGAAATTGGCGATATCTTCACGTTGGGCACGCAGGACTTTCACCTTGCCGCCCGTCTGATCGAAGAGCCGGACAACGCCGGCGGCGGATTTGGTCTTGGGCCGCGCACGCTGGTGGCCACGCCTGATCTGCAAAACTCGGGCTTGCTGTCCCCGGGCACGCTTTATGAAACACAATATCGGCTGCTGCTGAAAGACGGGCTGACCCTTGAGGCCACGAAACAGGCCGCCAATGAAACCTTTCGCGACAAGGGCATGCGCTGGCGCGACAGTCGCAATGGCGCACCCGGCGTGGCCCGGTTTGTTGAACGGCTTGGTTCTTTCCTGGTGCTGGTCGGCCTGTCGGGCCTGGCCGTCGGCGGCGTGGGGGTTTCGGCGGCAATACGCGCCTATCTGGCCAGCAAGACCGAGGTGATCGCCACGCTCAGATCGCTGGGCGCAGATCGCGCGACGATCTTTTTGACCTATTTCTTTCAAATCGGCGTGCTCAGCCTCCTTGGTATCAGCATCGGGCTGATCTTAGGCGCTGCTCTGCCCGCGGCGCTGTCCCCAGTCCTGCAATCCGTGCTGCCGCTGCCCGCAGTGATATCGCTGCACGCGGCCCCCCTGTTTGAAGCGGCCATCTATGGCCTACTGACAGCGATGATTTTCACGCTCTGGCCGTTGGCGCGCACCGAGGATATCCGGGCAGCCGCCTTGTTTCGCGATGCCATGCACGCCGCGCGCGGTCTGCCAGCCGCCCGCTATTTGATCGCAACGGGGCTGCTGATTGCCTTACTGGTCGGCGCGGCGAGCTATTTTTCCGGCAACCTCTGGCTCACGTTGTGGACCATGGGCGGGATCGCCGGGGCGCTGGTTTTGCTGACCCTGGCCGCCGCGTTGATCCGATTTATATCAGCGCGCGCCGCACCGCGTGCGCGGCACCGGGCCTCCCTGCGCTGGGCGCTTGCGGCAATCTCAAGCCCGCGCGAAGGGGCGACCTCGGTTGTGCTGTCTTTGGGCCTGGGCCTGTCGGTGCTGGCCGCCGTTGGGCAGATTGATGGCAACCTGCGCGCGGCGATTTCGCAGGACCTGCCGGATGTGGCCCCGAGCTATTTCTTTGTCGATATCCAGCCCGGTCAGATGCCCGGCTTTCTGGAGCGGGTCACAACCGACCCGGCCGTAAGCAAGGTTGAAAACGCGCCGATGCTACGCGGCGTGATCACCCAGATCAACGGGCGCCCTGCCCGCGAGGTGGCGGGCAACCACTGGGTCGTGCGCGGAGATCGCGGCGTCAGCTACGCCGGGACGCTTCCAGACACCACAAAAATCACCGACGGTACATGGTGGGGCGCAGACTATAGCGGCGCGCCACAAATCAGCTTTGCCGCCGAAGAAGCGGCTGAAATCGGCCTCAAGCTGGGTGACAGCATGACGGTCAACATTTTGGGCCGGGACATCACCGGCACTGTCACCAGCTTTCGCGAAGTGGATTTTTCCACCGCCGGAATGGGGTTTGTTTTGGTGATGAACGAAGCCGCGCTGGCCGGCGCGCCGCATTCTTTCATTGCCACGGTTTATGCCGAAGAGGCCGCCGAAGCGCAAATTCTACGCGATATCTCCAACGCCTATCCGAACATCACCGCGATCCGGGTGCGCGACGCAATTGAACGTGTGACCGAGGTGCTTGGGTCTATCGCGGCGGCCACGGCCTATGGCGCGGCGGCGACGTTGCTGACCGGCTTTCTGGTCTTGATTGGCGCGGCAGCAGCGGGGCAGCACAGCCGCACCTATGAAGCCGCCATTCTCAAGACGCTGGGGGCGACGCGCAAGCGCATTCTGCTGAGTTTCGCGCTGCGCAGCGCCCTTTTGGGGCTGGGCGCGGGCGTTGTCGCGCTTGGCGCGGGCATTCTCGGCGGATGGGCCGTCAGCCATTTCGTGCTGGAAACCAACTACACGGTGATTTGGGACAATGCGCTGGCCATCGTGCTGGGCGGTGTTCTGGCAACGCTGCTCGCAGGGCTGGGGTTCGCCGCGACGCCCCTGCGCGCGCGACCGGCACCCGTATTGCGCACGGCGGACTAACCCAAAAAGAAAGCGGCCCCCAAGACACCTTGAGGGCCGCTTTGTTGTTTCTGCGCTTCTTACTCCGCCGCTTCGGCGTAATCCTCCATCGGTGGGCAGGTGCAGATCAGATGACGGTCGCCATAGGCATTGTCGACCCGGTTGACCGGCGGCCAGTATTTATCGACGCGGAAGGCACCCGGAGGGAAGCAGCCCTGCTCGCGTGAATAGGGCCGATCCCAATCGCGCACGAGGTCTTCCATGGTGTGTGGCGCGTTTTTCAACGGGTTGTTTTCCGCATCCAGATCGCCTTTTTCCACCGCGTCTATTTCCGCCCGGATCGCCAGCATGGCATCACAAAAGCGATCCAGCTCAGCCTTGGTTTCAGATTCAGTTGGCTCCACCATCAAGGTGCCGGCCACCGGCCAGCTCATGGTTGGGGCATGAAAGCCGTTGTCGATCAGGCGTTTGGCGATGTCATCCACAGTGATGCCCGCGCTTTCCGCAAAGGGGCGCGTGTCCAGAATGCATTCATGCGCCACACGTCCAGACGGGCCTTTGTACAAGACGTCATAGGCCCCTTCGAGCCGCTTGGCGATGTAGTTGGCATTCAGGATCGCAACGCGGGTGGCCTGTGTCAGACCATCACCGCCCATCATCAGGCAATAGGCCCAGCTGATCGCCAAAATAGACGCCGACCCAAAGGGCGCGCCAGACACCGGCCCCTCGTCGCCGCCACGCTCTGGATGGCCGGGCAAATGCGGTGCTAGATGCGCCTTGACCCCAATCGGCCCCATGCCGGGGCCACCACCGCCATGCGGAATGGCAAAGGTTTTATGCAGGTTCAAATGGCTCACGTCGCCGCCCAAATCACCCGGACGGCTGAGGCCAACCATGGCGTTCATATTGGCCCCATCGATATAGACCTGACCGCCAAAATCATGGGTAATTTGACAGACCTCATGCACGGTTTCTTCAAACACGCCATGGGTTGAGGGATAGGTGATCATGCAGCCTGCCAGCTCGGCGGCATGCTTTTCGGCCTTGGCGCGGAAATCTTCCAGATCAATGTCGCCATTGGCGGCGGATTTCACCGGCACCACCTTCCAGCCGACCATCTGGGCAGAGGCCGGGTTGGTGCCATGGGCGCTCATCGGAATGAGGCAGATGTTACGATGGCCTTCGCCATTTGCGCGGTGGTAGGCCGCGATGGTCAACAGACCGGCATATTCGCCCTGCGCGCCTGAGTTTGGCTGCATCGACATGGCGTCATAGCCGGTGATGACACAGAGTTTGTCAGACAGATCCGTCACCATTTCAGCATAGCCTGCGGCCTGCTCAACCGGTGCAAAGGGATGCATGTTCGCAAATTCCGGCCAGCTGAGCGGCATCATTTCTGCGGCGGCGTTCAGTTTCATCGTGCAGGAACCAAGCGGGATCATCGCGCGATCCAGCGCCAGATCACGATCCGCCAAGCGGCGCATATAGCGCATCATCTCGGTTTCCGCCCGGTTCATGTGGAAAATCGGGTGGGTGAGATAGTCGCTCTGGCGGTGCATCTTGTCTGGCACGCGGTATTCGGCCGTGAAATCGCTGTCTGTTTTCACGATGCCAAAGGCGCGCCAGACGCCTTCGATGGTTTCCGGGCGGGTGGTTTCATCCAGCGAGATACCAACACGGAATTCGCCCACTTTGCGCAGGTTGATGCCCTCATCGCGCGCCGATTTCAGCACCGCATCCTGCAGCGGGCCAACATCCACGGTGATGGTGTCAAAGAACGCCTGCGGGTCCACCTGGAAGCCGCCGCCCTCCAGCCCTTTGGCCAGACGCACGGTTTTGCGGTGGATACGCTGCGCGATGGCTTTCAGGCCCTTTGGCCCATGGAAAACCGCGTACATCGACGCCATCACAGCCAACAAGGCCTGCGCGGTGCAGACGTTGGATGTGGCCTTCTCGCGGCGAATATGCTGCTCGCGGGTTTGCAGCGACAGGCGGTAGGCGCGGTTGCCATGGCTGTCGACCGACACGCCAACCAGACGGCCGGGCATCGCGCGTTTATAAGCGTCTTTGGTGGCCATATAGGCCGCGTGCGGGCCGCCATAGCCCAGTGGCACGCCAAAGCGTTGGGTTGAGCCGACCGCGATATCAGCGCCCATCGCGCCCGGTTCTTTCAGCAGAGTCAGCGCCAGTGGATCTGCTGCCACGATGGCAATCGCCTTGGCGGCGTGCAGCGCCTCGATTTCAGGGGTGAAGTCGCGCACATGGCCATAGGTGCCGGGATATTGGAACAGCGCGCCAAACACCTTGTCGGCCTCAAGTTTGTCTGGGTTGCCAACGATCACCTCAATGCCCAGCGGCGCTGCGCGGGTTTGGATCACGGCGATGTTCTGCGGATGGCAATCGCGGTCGACAAAAAACGCCTTGGCTTTGGATTTCGCCACCCGCTGCGCCATGGTCATCGCCTCGGCGCAGGCGGTGGATTCATCCAGCAGCGAGGCATTGGCAATTTCCAGCCCGGTCAGGTCGCTGACCATGGTCTGGAAGTTCAAAAGCGCCTCAAGCCGCCCTTGGGAAATTTCGGGCTGATAGGGTGTATAGGCCGTGTACCACGCCGGATTTTCCAGAATATTGCGCTGAATCGCCGGCGGTGTGACCGTCCCATGATACCCCTGACCGATCAGGCTGGTTTTCAGGTCGTTTTTCTTGGCGACCTCGCGCATACGGTGCAGCAGCTCGCGTTCCGAAAGCGGGCGGCCAAAATCGAGCTTGGCGCTCTGCCGGATGGATTTTGGCAGCGTGTCATCAATCAGCGCGTCCAGATCCGCCGCGCCAACCAGGCCCAGCATGTCGGACATTTCTTCGGGGGATGGGCCGATATGACGACGGTTGGCAAAATCATACGGCAGATAATCTGTCGGTTCAAAAGGCATCAGAGGCCCCTTTCATAGATACCGCGCAAGGCAGGCAAGTTTTTGCGGTGAGCGGCTGGTCGGGGGCGGTCAAAACCACCGCCCGACAATCAGCGTTGATCTCAGTTAGCCGATGAAGGTTTTGTAAGCCGCTTCATCCATATAGTCGTCCATCTGGCTCAGGTCGGCGGCCTTGATCTTAAAGAACCAGGCATCGCCGATCGGATCATCATTGACCTTGCCCGGCTCATCCACCAGCGCCTCGTTCACCTCGACGATTTCGCCATCCAGAGGCGCGAGAATATCGGAGGCCGCTTTTACGGATTCGATCACGCAGACCTCATCATCCTTGGTCACTTCGCCGCCAACCTCGGGCAGCTCAACAAAAACGATGTCGCCCAATTGCTCTGCGGCGTGTTCGGTGATGCCAACAACAACCACGTCGTCTTCGATGCGCAGCCATTCGTGCTCTTCTGTGAATTTCATGGGGATCTCCTGTTTGTCCTGATCTTTTTCAACGTTTGAAATTGGCGGGCACCAGCGGCATTTTCGCCACCGTTAGCGGCAGGCGTTTGCCGCGCACCTCACCGAAAAGCTGCGTGCCCGGCGCGGCGTAGCTGCTGCCGACATAGCCCATGGCGACAGGGCCACCGATGCTGGGGCCAAAGCTGCCAGAGGTCACTTCGCCGATGGCTTCGCCGCCCTCGGCAGCGGCAAATAGCTGCGTGCCATCGCGCATCGGCGCGCGCCCTTCCGGCAGCAGCCCGACACGTTTGCGCGCCACACCTTCGGCCAAGGCACCCAGAATATGACCAGCGCCGGGGAACCCGCCAGCACGGTCACCGCCCGCGCGGCGCACCTTCTGCATCGCCCAGGTCAAAGCCGCTTCGACGGGGCCAGTTTCTGTTGTGATGTCATTGCCATATAGGCACAGCCCCGCCTCAAGGCGCAGGCTGTCGCGCGCGCCAAGGCCGATCGGCGCGACCTCTTCCATCGCCAAAAGCGCTTGGCAGAGCGTTTCGGCGGCATGCGCGGGCACGGAAATTTCATAGCCATCTTCGCCGGTATAGCCCGAGCGGGAGACCCAGCAGTCTTGCCCCAACAGCGTGACAGTCGCGACATCCATGAAAACCATATCAGCGACAGCCGGGTTGAGGCGCGCCAGCGCAGTTTCCGCCGCAGGCCCCTGCAGCGCGATCAGCGCGCGATCTTCGATCAGCTCAATGGTAATGCCCGGTTCAAGCGCCGCTTTCATCCGCGCTACATCCGCCTCTTTGCAGGCGGCATTGACCACCACAAAGAGATGATCACCGCGATTGGCAAACATCAGAT
The DNA here is from genome assembly GCF_028369055.1 of Cognatishimia sp. SS12. GTDB lineage: Bacteria > Pseudomonadota > Alphaproteobacteria > Rhodobacterales > Rhodobacteraceae > Cognatishimia. The sequence goes on from NZ_JAQNCZ010000005.1 coordinate 49,265, forward strand.
CGTCTTCGATGCCGCCGTTGTCATTGGTAAAGAACCCATAGCGCTGCTTGCCTTCCGGCAGGTCAAGCACATCCATCGGCACCAAGGTTTCAAAGGCTTTGGCAATCGCCTCATAAGAGGCCCCGCGCAAGATCACCTGCCCCATGTGGCTGACATCAAACAGCCCTGCCGCTGCGCGGCAGTGCAGGTGTTCTTTCATCACGCCCATCGGATATTGCACCGGCATGTCATAGCCCGCGAAAGGCACCATTTTGGCCCCTAGGCCAATATGCAGCTCATGCAGCGGCGTTTGTTTTAGTGCGCCCGTCTCAGACATCTCTTGCTCCCTGTTGTCCGGGGCAGGCCTGATTGCGTGCGTCCGGCATTACGTGACGCATGAACCATGCGCGTAATGCCCCCTCTGTCCCTTTGCCTGAGATCGTTATCCCTTCGGCGTCCAATTGAATGGCTCTCTCCAGAGTTAGAAGCAGTAAACTCGGTCCCTTTGCCTGAGAGTTTCCGGGGCGGTTGCTCCTTCGGCACCGGCGGTCCGGTTCTCCCGAGTCACCTAAGCTTCTCAGGCAAATTAATTTGCGAATACGACAATCACAAGCATTTATGCGACAGCGCGGCATTTATTTCGCCCCCGACACCCGTGGAAAATCGCCCCTGACCGTTTGACAGCAAGGACGCAACATGCGGTCATATGTGGATGCAATCTGATCGTTTCTTTGGCTATGGCAGCCTCGTCAATCGTCGCACACATAATTATCGCGACTTTTCAGCCATCACCCTGTCTGGCTGGCAGCGGGTGTGGCGGCAGACTGCCACATTCCAACGCCCCATTTTGACAATTGAACCCGCGCTCGGGGTGGAGATTGATGGTGCGCGCGCAGCGGTTCCGGGGGGCGATTGGCGGGCATTGGACGCGCGAGAGCACGCCTATGATCGTGTCCTGTTAGAGGGCGGCACGCCCCACGGCGGCCTCGCAACCTATGTGATTGGCGCGCAGAAATACGCGGCACCAGACGCGCTTCACCCCATATTTCTCAGCTATCTGGATGTGGTGCTTCAGGGATTTTTCAACGAATATGGGCGCGATGGGTTGCGGCGGTTCTGTGACACCACCCGTGGCTGGGAGGCAGGCATTCGCGACGACCGGCGCGCCCCGCAATACCCCCGTCACCAGCGGTTGACCCCGCAGGAGCGCGCGCTGGTCGATCAGGAAATTGCCCGCCTGGGCTGCAAGGTTCTGCCCTAGCGCCGCAAGTGCAGCAAGGCATGGAGCCGCCCCTGCCGCGCAAATGGCGTGTCTTTCACCGGGCGCGCGCCCGCCGCCATGACCCGCCGCCCCAGCACAAAGGCAATCGCCGCAAAGATCACGCCGCCGAAAGCCTGCCCGATCAACACCCCCGGCGCACCAAACCAAAGCGCCCCAAGCCACACCAAGGGGATGGTGCCCAGCGTATTGCGGCCCCAGTTGATCAAAGTCGAATAAAACGGATGCCCCAGATTGTTGAAGGCTGCGTTCGAAACAAAGATCACCCCGTTGAAAAAGAACATCAACGCCAATGGGCCACAGAACAGAAAGATCAATGTCACCGCCATGCCGTCCACGTTGAACAGCGCAACGATCTGCGCGCGCATCAGAAACAGGATCACAGTCGCCAGGGCCACCCAACAGGCCGTGAATATCAACGCATCCCGAAATGCCGCGCGCACCCGGGTGCTCTGCCCGGCGCCGAAATTCTGCCCGATGATCGGACCAACCGCGCCAGAGAGCGCAAAAATTGCCCCAAAGGCCACCGGCGTCAGTCGCGCGACAACTGCCATGCCCGCCACCGCGTCCTCGCCAAAGCTCGCCATGGAGCGCGTTACATAAGCCTGGCCGATGGGCGTCGCGAGTTGCGTGAGGATGGCCGGCCCTGCGATGGCCAAAATCGCGGTGAGATCAACGCGCAATTGCGCCACATGCGGGCGGCTGAGACCGCGATGCACGCGGATGACCGGATAAAGCGCCACCGCCGCGATGACGCAGCGCGCCGCCACCGACGCCAGCGCAGCCCCGGTCAATTCAAGGTCCAGTCCAAAAATCAGGATCGGGTCCAGGATCGCATTGGCAACACCGCCTGCAATGGTCGACATCATCGAGCGGCGCGCATCGCCATGGGCCCGCAGGATCGCCCCGCCGACCATGCCCAGCAGCAGGATGGGCAAACTGGGGATCAAAATGCGCAGATAGTGCACCGCAAGAGTCAGCGTTTCGCCGCTCGCGCCCATAAGTCCTGCGAGATAGGGCAGGTTCAGCCAGACGATGGTGGAAAAAACAGATGCGAAAACAAATCCATAGAGCAATGAGGACGCCGCGCGGCGGCGGGCTTTTTCTTCATCCCCTTCCCCCAGCGCCTGCGCCACCAATGCGCCCGCTGCGATGGACATGCCAATGCCAAAAGAGGTGGTGAAAAACAGGATCGCGCCGGAATACCCCACGGCGGCGGCCAGCTCTTCCTTGCCCAGCATCGAGATAAAGAGCATGTCCACCAGATCGACCAGAAAGACCGCCATCAGCCCAACCGAAGTGGTCAGCGACATCACGGTGACATGGCGCAAGAGGTTGCCCTGTAGGAATTTCGCGTTCGCCGTGTTCATGGTGTGCCCCCCGATCCGGCGCGCAGCAGATCACAGTGCGGATGAAAAGCCAATTACTGAAATTCCCACGCGCCAAGTCAAAGAAAAAGGGCAGCCCAATGGGATGCCCTGTTCAGTTTGGCATGTTGAACCTTGCTTCAGCCGCGCGCTTTGATCACCTTGAGCAGCGGCAGAACCTCGGACATGTCCGGGCCATGCGATTGCCCGGTCAGCGCTTTGCGCAGCGGCATAAAGAGGCCGCGGCCCTTGCGACCCGTCGCCTCTTTCACCGCTTTGGTCCATGCCCCCCAGCTGTCGCCATCCAGCGGCCCTTCGGGCAGCAGGGCCATCGCCTCTTTGACAAAAGCGACATCTTCGGCATCGATCACCGGCTCTGCGCCGTTTTCAAACAAATCCCACCAGGGCGCGATATCTTTGCGGGTTGTGATATTGGCGCGAATGACATTCCAGAACGCCTCGGCTTGATCGGCGGGCACGCCAGCGGCGGCCACATCATCTGCAACTGCGCTCAGCGGCATCTCCCCCAGCAGACGCCCGGTCAGCGGGTAAAGGTCATTGACGTCAAACTTGGTTGGGGCGGAACCGAATTGGCTGATGTCAAAGCCTTCGGCGATTTCATCAAGGCTGCTGCGCAGTTCCACCGGCTGCGAAGAGCCAAGCCGCGCCATCAGTGACAAGAGCGCCATAGGCTCCACACCGGACGCGCGCAGATCACGCAGCGCCAAAGTGCCCAGACGTTTGGACAGGCTTTCGCCCTGTGGCCCGGTGAGCAGCGAATGGTGCGCAAAGGTCGGCACCGTGCCGCCCAGCGCCTCGATCATCTGAATCTGGGTCGCGGTGTTGGTCACGTGGTCAGAGCCACGGACAACATGGCTAACACCCATTTCGATATCATCCACAACAGAGGCCAGCGTATAGAGGAACTGACCGTCCCCGCGGATCAGCACCGGGTCCGATACCGAGGCGGCATCAATCGAAATATCCCCCAGAATGCCATCGGTCCAAGTGATCCGCTCTTGGTCGAGCTTAAACCGCCAATGGCCATCGCCGCGCTCTGCGCGCAGTTTGGCTTTGGCGTCGTCTGACAGCGCCAGCGCGGCGCGGTCATAGACCGGCGGCTTGCCCATGTTCAGCTGCTTTTTGCGTTTCAGGTCGAGCTCTACAGGGGTCTCAAAGCATTCGTAGAACCGCCCGATCTCGCGCAGCTTATCGGCGGCGGCGACATAGCGATCCAGCCGCTCTGACTGACGCTCGATCCGATCCCATGTGAGGCCAAGCCATTCCAGATCCTCCTGGATGGCATCAACATATTCCTGTTTGGAGCGCTCCGGATCGGTGTCGTCGATCCGCAGAATGAATGTTCCCCCTGCCTTTTTTGCGATGAGGAAGTTCATCAGCGCGGTGCGCAGATTGCCAACATGAATATAGCCCGTCGGGGACGGCGCAAAACGGGTGGTGGTCATAGAGAGTCTCCAATGTTGCGCGCTCTGTCTCATATGCGCGCGGCTTTGTCCAGAAAAGGCGCTCAAGGCCCTGCGGCCTTGGCCCTGTCAGCGCCAAGAATTCGCACAAATGATCCCGAATTTATGGTATGTACCCCCATCCACCCAAAGAAGGCGCAGCATTCTGGAGGAGGAGACCACTATGTACACAAGAGTAACACCCTACCGCATGAAGCCCGGCAGTCGCGCCGAGGCGACCAAGAAACTGGAAGCCCTCAAAGAGCGCATCATGGCCCTGCCCGGGCAGCAGCAGTTTCTCAATATGATGAACGACGACACCGGCGAGGGCTATATCGTGTCGACAACCAACCTTGAAGAGCCAACAGACGACACGATGGAAAAGGTCAATGCGCTCTGGGGTGAGTTCAAGGACTTTCTGACTGCAGAGCCGCAGGCGCAGAAATTCGATCTTATCGCAGATTGGAAAAAATAAACCACTTCCGGGGGCGCAAGCGCCCCCGCTACCTGATTTATCGGTCTTTCAGCTCTTGGATTGCCAGCAAGGCCGCTTGTGACCCGCGCAATGAAAAGTCGGTGTGATCGACCAAGCCATCTTCAACCACATGCGACACGCTCACGCGCATTTCAGAACGCATCAATGCGATCAGTTGCGCCTGTTTCTCCGCGTCCGTCACATGGATGGTTTCCAGCAGATTCACGAGATTGGGTTCGCCCAGCTGCCATTCTCCGGGGGCCAAAACAATCCGCGCCGCGCCAAAATCAAAGACAAAATCCCCGTCGGCCACAGGCACCAGCCCGCGATGGTATAGAACCACACCAAACTCCGCGCCCCCAAGGTGCGGCAGCGACAGGCGGCTTTCACCCACAAAACTGCCCTGTCCGGGCACAAGTTTGATCTGAACCGCGCGACATGGCCCCGCGCCCTTGTCGGCGCAGACTGTCAGCCAATCCTTGTGATAAGCGCGCAGCTCACCAAATTTGTGCGTAAACCAGCCATCGGCCAGCGCGGCTGTGGCACTTAGGCCGATCAGCAGCGCGGCAAAGCCTATTCGTTTCTTCAAGTCAGCGGTCCTTTTGCAAGTTGAGTGTTACGCCGGCGCAACCGGCCAGATGTCATTTAGGTCCCGCAGCCCAGCGCGGATCAATTCCGCAAGCACCTCAAGATCGATATCCGCCAGCTTATTCACGTAAAGGCAGCTTTTGCCCAGCTTATGTTTGCCCAGCCGCGACAGGATATCTGAATAATCCTGATATCCGGGCATAATATAGATCGACAGGTTGGCTTTGCGCGGGCTGAACCCCGTGGCCAGAAAATCCCCCTCGCGCCCACTGTCATACACATAGTGATAGCGCCCGAATCCGACGATCGAGGGCCCCCACATCTTGGCCTGATAACCGCTTTCCTTCGCAAACAGATCATGCAGTATCAAGCTGTCGGCGCGGCGCACCGGGTGATCCACCGCCTGCAAGAAGGCCATGACATCGGCGTCACTGGCGACGGTTTTGTTCTCAGATTTGGGCACGGGACACTCCGTGGTTAAAACACACCCAAGCTTAGCCCAGCGCCCAGCGCGCTGCCAAGCTCCCGGCAAGGGGCAAGCTGCGCGGCGCTCAATGTCTTTGGGGCCAAGATCGCCTCGGGGCTTTGGGCATCGGTCTTCACAATTAGCGGCGGCTGCACCGCGCGCAATCGCCAGCCTGTGGCGATACGCGCCAATTGCCGTGCCGCGCCCTGCCCGTCCGAGCCGGCGCAGATCATCTGGGCATAGGGGCGACCCTCAATCGCCCCAAGCAGCGGATAATAACAGCGATCAAAGAACTCTTTCATCGCGCCAGACAGCGCTGCCAGATTTTCCGGCCCACAAAAGAGATAACCGCGCGCTGCCAGCATGTCCTCGGGCGTCGCGGCCTCGGCAGACAGCAACCGCACCGCGCCTTCAGCGGCGGCGGCTTCACGGGCGGCCTCGGCCATTTGCGCGCTGCCGCCGGTGCGCGAATGATAGATGATCAATAGCTCGCTCATGCTGTCAGCCTAGCGCGCGCGGGCCCGCTTGGCCATCACGCGCCGCTTTCATCGCGAAAGCGGTTCACAATCGGATAGCGCCGATCCAGCCAGAAGGCTTTCTTGCTGAGCCGCGCACCCGGCGCGGACTGAAAGCGTTTGTATTCACTGATATATATCAGATGTTCCACCCGTTTGACCGTAGCGCGATCATACCCTGCGGCAACGCACTCCGCGACCGATGCATCCTGATCCACCAGCATCTCCAGAATGCCATCCAGGATGTCATAGGGGGGCAGGCTATCCTCGTCCTTCTGGTCAGGGCGCAGCTCAGCTGAGGGGGGCTTTTCGATGATCGACACCGGGATCACCTCACCGTCAGGGCCCGCCATCCAGTCACGGTGGTGAGCATTGCGCCAGCGGCAGGTTTCAAACACGCGGGTTTTGTACATATCCTTGATCGGGTTATAGCCGCCGTTCATATCGCCATAGATCGTGGCATAACCCACTGCGACCTCGGACTTATTGCCGGTGGTCAGCAGCATTTCGCCAAATTTGTTCGACATGGCCATCAACAGAAGACCGCGTAGGCGCGACTGGATGTTTTCTTCGGTCAGACCTTCCTCAAGCCCTTCAAACAGCGGCGCAAGTGTCTGGGTCACGGCCTGCCGGCTTTCTCGGATCGGCACATAATCGTAGTGCACCCCCAGACGTTTGGCGATGTCTTCGGCGTCCTTGAGCGAGGATTGGGAGGTATATTCTGACGGCAGCATCACGCAGCGCACATTTTCTGCGCCCAGCGCATCAACAGCAATCGTGGCCACCAGCGCGGAATCAATGCCGCCCGACAGGCCCAGCAGAACCTTTTTAAAGCCCGTCTTGCGCATGTAGTCGCGCAGGGCCTCAACGCAAACGCGGTAATCTTGTTCTTCACCGCTTGGCAACAAGGCCCGCTCGCCTTGTTCGCAGATCCAGCCATCCGCGCCGCGCACCAGGTCGACATGCGCCGTCACTTCGTCAAACACCGGCAATTGCACCGCCAAATGCCCGCCGGGATTAAGCACGAAAGAGCCGCCATCAAAGACCTGATCATCCTGCCCCCCCACCATATTGAGGTAGATCAGCGGCAGACCCGTTTCGATCACCCGCGCCACCATATGTGACATTCGGCGATCAAACTTGTCGCGATAATAAGGCGAGCCGTTGGGGACCAACAGAAATTCTGCCCCGGTTTCTTCCAGCGTTTCCGCCACATCCTCAAACCAGGCGTCTTCGCAGATCGGCGAGCCAATGCGTGTGTTGCCCACCGCATAGGGGCCACCCAATGGGCCGCTGTCAAACAGCCGCAGCTCATCAAAGACATTGTAGTTGGGCAAATGATGTTTGAGCTGGCGGCTGATGATCTTGCCGCCGCTGAGGATGAAATAACCGTTATAGAGCTTGCCGCCCTCGGCGCAGGGGCCCCCGATAGCCAGCGCCGGACCATCGGCGCAGTCTGCGGCCAACTTTTTGATCTCGGCCATCGCGGCGTCCTGCACCGCAGGTTTCAGCACCAGATCCTGGGGATTATAGCCCAGAATGAACATTTCGGGCAGCGCCACCAGCTGCGCGCCTGCGGCCTTGCCCTCCGTCCAGGCGGCCTTGGCCCGGGCGGCATTGCCGGCCAGATCCCCCATCACCGGGTTGGCCTGCGCCAAAGTCACACGAAAACGATCTGCCATCTGCGGCCCCCGGGTGTCATCCTGTCTCACTTGTCGTCAGATTTATCAGAACAAGCGGCAAGGAAAAGCGCAAAGCGGCAAAAGACATTGCCCAAAACCACTGGCTGCACTAGTTTTCGCCCCAGATACGGCGCTGCGCGGGCAGCGCACGGGCGCGCAAATAATCAAGAGACCCAACCAGGGGCAATGACATGACGTTCAAACAGGCATTTTCGACAGCAGCCATGATGGCAGCGCTGAGCATGGCGCAGGGCGCTTGGGCCCAGAGCGGCGAAGTGCTGACCAAGCAATATGATGACGGCGGCGTCTATGAAGGCACGTTCAAGGACGGGCTGCAGCATGGCACCGGGTCCTATCGCTTGCCGAACGGCTATGAATACACCGGTGAATGGGTCGAAGGCGAAATCCGCGGCCAAGGCGAAGCGCGCTTTCCCAATGGCTCGGTCTATGAGGGCGAATTTGCCAAGGGCAAACCCCATGGCATCGGCACCATCACCTTTACCGATGGCGGCACCTATGAAGGCGAATGGGTGGATGGCAAGATCACCGGCCAGGGCCTTGCTGTCTATGCCAATGGCGTCACCTATGAAGGCGGCTTTGTGAATGCCATGCACCACGGCACCGGCACCATGCGCAGCCCCGGCGGCTATGTCTATGCAGGCGATTGGGTCAATGGCGTCAAGGAAGGCACCGGGCAGATCACCTATCCGGATGGCGCGCAGTACAACGGCGAGATTGTCGCCGGCGAGCGGCAGGGCACCGGCACGCTCACCATGCCTGACGGGCTGGTGTACGAAGGTCTCTGGGCCGCCGGGCAGATCGACGGCGAAGGCAAGCTGACCCAACCCAATGGCGACATCTACGAAGGCACGCTGGTGGGCGGCCAACGCGAAGGCTTGGGCCGCGTGACCTATGCCAATGGCGATGTCTATGAGGGCGAATTCAAAGCCGACCGCCGCGAAGGCCAAGGCGTCTTCATCGGTGCGGATGGCTACAAATACGACGGTCAGTGGATGGCCGGCCAAATCGAGGGCACCGGCACCGTCACCTACCCGGATGGGTCCATCTATGTCGGGGAATTCAGCGAAGATCTGGCAGATGGGCAAGGCATGATCACCTATCCGGACGGCTCGGTCTATGAAGGCACCTGGCAACAGGGCGTGATCGAAGGCGAAGGCAAGGCAACCTATGCCAATGGCCTGGTCTATGAAGGCAGCTTTAAGAACGCCAAAAATGACGGCTTTGGCATCATGACCTATGCTGATGGCTATCGCTACGAAGGGCAGTGGCAGGATGGGCAGCGCCATGGCGAAGGCACCGCCACCTACCCCGATGGCACCGTCTATACCGGCAATTTCGTCAACGGCCAGCGCGACGGGCAAGGCACAATCACTATGGCTGACGGCTTTAGCTACAGCGGCAGTTGGGTCGCCGGTGAAATCGAAGGCCAAGGCAAAGCCACCTATGCCAATGGCGATGTCTACGAAGGCACCTTTAAGGCCGGCAAACGCCAGGGCAATGGCACTATGACCTATGCATCAGGCCAGACCTCCAGCGGCACATGGAACAACGGCGCGCTTGCGCCCGCAGCCGGTGAAACGGCTGAAACGCCAGCCGAAGCAACAGAAGAGACGGCAGAGGAAACACCAGAACAGAACTGAGCCTTCTAGCTACCAGGGTACGGATTTGCCCTGCCAGTCATAAAAGCCACCGCTGTCAGCGGGGCTGAGCCCGTCAATGACATCCAGCAGTTGCCGCGCCGCGCGTTCGGGCGCAAAGCGCTGCGGGCAGTTGTAGCCCAGAGAAAATTCCGTGCCGACCGTTCCGGGATGCAGGCTGACGCAAATCGCCTGCTTGTGGCTGCGCGCCAGTTCAATTGCACCGGTGTGCACGATCTGATTGAGCGCGGCCTTGGCGGCGCGGTAGGAATACCAGCCCCCCTTGCGATTATCCCCGATTGAGCCGACCCGCGCCGACAGAACCGCAAACACCGCGCGCCGATCACGCGGCAAGAGCCTCGCCGCATGTTTCAACACCAGCGCGGGCCCAATCGTGTTGACGGCAAACTGCGCCATCATCTCGGCAGCGCCCAGTTCACGCAGGGATTTTTCCGGGCGCGGTGCCACCGCATTCAAAACACCGCTGGCGACAAAAATCAGATCAAATGCCGGCGCAAGCGCTGCCATATGCGCCTCTGCCGCCTCAGGTGCGGTCAGGTCAAACCCGTGATCCCGCCGCGTCAGAGGCACCACCTCATAGCCCCGCTGCGCAAGCTGCGCCCCCAGTTCCGAGCCGATGCCGCCAGAGGCCCCAATAAGCAATGCACGTTTCATTCTTCTGACCTAACCTTGTGGCTGAGGATGTCAAAACGGAAAATTCCAAAGGCCGTGAAAATCAGGGTTTTCAATCGACTCGGCATCTGTATAGTCACCCCCATGATGACTTTGGCCCATATCGCAATCCCTGCGCGCCTTTCGGCGTCGATTGCCCGTGGCCTGAACCTACTGCTAGCTCGCCTCTGAGCGCGGCCTTTTCGGCGCGCGTGCTCAGGGGAGTACCTACTGCGCCGACCTTCCAGACATTGCTGAATATCGCTGCCTCACAGATCGCCTGTCATGTTTAGCACCATCCGGAAGGCGTTTTCTTGCTCTGGATCGCCCGGCCCCTTTCGCTTATGAAACGCCAAACTGATGATTGTCGGCCCCAGGGCGTGACCTGATATTTTGACTAGGACACCACCAATGACACAAGACCGCGTTGTTATTTTCGACACCACGCTGCGCGACGGCGAACAATCCCCCGGCGCGACCATGACCCACGAAGAAAAGCTCGAAATCGCCGAGATGCTGGATGACATGGGGGTCGACATCATCGAAGCTGGCTTCCCAATTGCCTCTGAAGGGGATTTTCGCGCTGTTTCCGAAATTTCCAAACGCAGCAAGAACAGCCGCATCTGTGGCCTTGCCCGCGCCAATTTCGCCGATATCGACCGCTGCGCCGAGGCGGTGAAACACGCAGGCCTCAGCCGCATTCACACCTTTATCGGCACTTCGCCCCTGCACCGCGCCATTCCGAACCTGACCATGGATGAAATGGCCGATAAGATTCACGCCACTGTCAGCCATGCCCGCGATCTTTGCGAAAACGTGCAATGGTCGCCCATGGATGCCACCCGCACCGAATGGGATTACCTCTGCCGTGTGGTGGAAATCGCCATCAAGGCGGGCGCGACCACCATCAACATCCCCGACACCGTCGGCTATACCGCCCCGCTAGAATCCGCCGATCTGATCAAACGTCTGATCGAGACTGTGCCTGGCGCGGATGAGATCATCTTTGCCACCCATTGCCACAATGATCTGGGCATGGCGACCGCCAACTCGCTCGCGGCGGTGGCCGGCGGCGCACGGCAGATCGAATGCACGATCAATGGCCTTGGCGAACGCGCAGGCAACACCGCGCTGGAAGAAGTTGTGATGGCCATGAAGGTGCGCCATGACATCATGCCCTGGACCACCGGGATCGACACCACCAAGCTGATGGCCATCTCGCGCCGCGTGTCCACCGTGTCGGGTTTTCCGGTGCAATTCAACAAGGCGATTGTCGGTAAGAACGCCTTTGCGCATGAAAGCGGCATCCATCAGGATGGCATGCTGAAAAACAAAGAAACCTTTGAAATCATGCGCCCCGAAGATGTGGGCCTGTCGGGCACCTCGCTGCCACTTGGCAAACATTCCGGGCGCGCCGCGCTGCGCGATAAGCTCAGCAATCTGGGCTATGAGGTGGGCGATAACCAGCTCAAGGATGTTTTTGTCCGCTTCAAGGATCTCGCCGACCGCAAGAAAGAAGTCTTTGATGATGACATCATCGCGCTGATGCGCTCGGACACCACCAATGACCGGCTGAAGCTGAAGACCCTGCGTGTGGTCTGCGGCACGGGCGGCCCGGCGGATGCCACCTTGGTGATGGAGATCGACGGCCAGGAGACCACGGCAATTTCGCAAGGTGATGGTCCGGTCGACGCCGCCTTCAAAGCCATCCGCATGCTGCACCCAAATACCGCGCGGCTTGAACTGTATCAGGTCCATGCCGTGACCGAAGGCACCGATGCGCAGGCCACCGTCTCGGTTCGCCTGTCAGAAGAAGGCATCATCGCCACCGGCGAAAGCGCTGATACCGATACGGTTGTCGCCTCGGCCAAAGCCTATATCCACGCGCTCAACCGCCTGCTGGTGCGCCGCGGCAAACTGGGTGACGGGGCGGACGCCAAGGAAATCAACTATAAAGACGTCAACTAAACACGGCGCAAAAATGGGGGGCACCACCGCCCCCCTTCATCTTTTCAAAAATACTCATTTCCGACATCACCTGCTGCGCAGGTGTTAAGGGCTGAGGGCGTCAAACCGCGCGCTCAGCGCGGCGGCTTCTTGCTCCAGCCCATAGGGCGCATTGAGAATAAACATGCCCGAACCGATCATCCGATGCCCCGCGCGGGCGGGCGGAAACCGCACCTCATGGCGCAGGACCTTGGGCAGGTTTTCCTGCTCCAGCGCAGAAATCATCCCTTTCTGACTGCCATCGCGCAGGATCGGATACCAGAGCGCAATCACACCGACGTTCCATTTGCGGTGCAGCTGGCGGATCAGCCCGGGAATGCGGTCATAATCGCTTTTGATTTCGTAACTTGGATCGATCAGCATCAGCCCCCGGCGGGGCTCTGGCGGGCAGACCGCCTGCGCCATCTCAAACCCGTCGCGGCGATGGATCTTGGCGCTGAACATCGTCATCGCATCCTCTAGCGCGTCCCCTTCGCGCGGGTGCAACTCGGCCAGATGCATTTTGTCCTCAGCCCGCAAGAGCTGCGCCGCCAACAGCGGCGAGCCGCCATAGCTCTCTGCGCCAAAGCCGTCACGCACCGCCGACAGCGCGCGGCGAAACGGATGATCCTCGGCAAACCAGCCCTCGGCGATGCTGATCCCAGCCGCAGCCTCGCCGGTTTTCACCGCTTCGGGCGCATCCAGCGCATAGAGCCCGCGCCCGGCATGGGTTTCGATATAGCTCATCGGTTTGGGCTTTTGCCCCATATAGGCGATCATGGCACAGAGAAGCGCGTGCTTTTGCACATCCGCCATGTTCCCGGCGTGATAGATATGTTGATAACTCAGCATGACGGCTCCCGTTCTTTGCGGCTGCATATCGCAGAATCGACGGGCGCGACAGGGCCGGTTGTCGCAGGCCCGAGGCATATTCAGCCCCCCGGCACGATGGGTTTTTCGCCTTGGGTCAGAAAGACGGCGGATTAACGCTGATTTCCCGCGCCGCAGACTTCCACAGGCCCCGCGCTCTGCTTATAAGAAAACCGTCCGCCTCACCCAGAGTCGCGGACCAATTTCGAATCGTAATATTGGGGAATCGGGGACATTATGCTGGGAAATCTAGGCGGTCTGTTTACGTCAGATATGGCCATTGACTTGGGCACAGCCAATACGCTGGTCTATGTCAAAGGCAAGGGTGTTGTCCTCTCCGAACCCTCGGTTGTCGCCTATCACATCAAGGATGGCGTCAAAAAGGTTTTGGCCGTCGGCGAAGACGCCAAGCTGATGCTGGGCCGCACGCCCGGCAGCATTGAGGCGATCCGCCCCATGCGCGAAGGGGTGATTGCCGATTTTGACACCGCTGAAGAGATGATCAAACATTTCATCCGCAAGGTGCACAAGCGCTCGACCTTCTCCAAACCCAAGATCATCGTTTGCGTGCCGCATGGGGCCACGCCGGTTGAAAAACGCGCCATCCGCCAGTCGGTGCTCTCGGCCGGGGCGCGCCGCGCCGGGTTGATTGCCGAGCCGATTGCAGCTGCGATTGGCGCGGGCATGCCGATCACCGACCCCACGGGCAACATGGTTGTTGATATCGGCGGCGGCACCACCGAAGTCGCAGTTCTGTCGCTGGGCGACATCGTTTATGCGCGTTCGGTCCGTGTCGGCGGCGACCGCATGGATGAGGCGATCATCAGCTATCTGCGGCGCCAACAAAACCTTCTGGTGGGCGAATCCACCGCTGAACGCATCAAAACCAGCATTGGTACGGCGCGCATGCCAGACGATGGGCGCGGCGCATCCATGCAGATCCGCGGCCGTGACCTTTTGAATGGCGTGCCCAAGGAAACCGAAATTTCGCAGGCGCAGGTCGCTGAGGCGCTGTCTGAGCCCGTACAGCAAATCTGCGAAGCGGTGATGACCGCGCTGGAAGCCACTCCGCCAGATCTGGCCGCTGACATCGTGGATCGCGGCGTGATGCTGACCGGCGGCGGCGCGCTGCTGGGCGATCTGGACTTGGCCCTGCGCGAGCAGACCGGACTGGCCGTTTCGATCGCGGATGAAAGCCTGAACTGCGTGGCGCTCGGCACCGGCAAGGCGCTGGAGTATGAAAAACAGCTGCGCCACGCGATCGACTACGAAAGCTAACCGCAAGTTTGACTTGGCGGGCACGGGGCTGCCCGCTTAGACTTTTGTAGATTGTTGTTCTGAACCGGAGGACCCATGGCCCGAGACAGGACCCAAGGCGAAGACTACGTCGCCCCGCTGCGGCGGCTCTTGGTGGGTATTCTCATTGCGTTTCTGTTGGCGATCTTCCTGCTTTGGCGGATCGACAGCCCGCGCGTTGAGCGGTTTCGCGCGATGATCACCGATCAATTTGTCCCGTCTTTTGAATGGGTTATGACGCCGGTTACTGGCACTATCAACCTGATGCGCGATTTCCAAAGCTATCAGCGCGTGGTGGAGCAGAACAAAGAATTGCGCCGCGAGCTGCAGCAGATGAAGGCCTGGAAAGAGGCGGCGCTGCAATTGGAACAGGAAAACGCCCGCCTGCTGGATCTCAACAATGTGCGGCTTGATCCGCGCCTGACCTTTGTGACTGGCGTGGTTCTGGCCGACAGTGGCTCGCCCTTTCGGCAGTCTGTGCTGCTGAATATCGGCGCGCGCGACGGCATTGTGGATGGCTGGGCGGCGATGGATGGCATCGGCCTTGTGGGCCGCATTTCCGGCGTGGGGGAGACGACCGCGCGTGTCATTCTGCTAACCGACAGCTCCTCGCGTATTCCGGCCATGATCCAGCCCTCGGGGCAGACAGCCCTGATTGTGGGTGACAATTCCCTCGCGCCGCATGTGGATTTCTTGGAGAACCCGGACCAGGTGCGCCCCGGCGACCGGGTGGTCTCCTCCGGTGATGGCGGGGTCTTTCCGCCCGGCCTGCTGATTGGGCAGGTGGCGTCAGATCCAAATGGCCGCCTGCGTGTGCGCCTCGCGGCGGATTACGAGCGGCTCGAATTTCTGCGCGTGCTGCGCGATCATGGCAAGGAAAAGATCGAAAAGCCCGGCGGGCTGATCGTGCCCGAAGATGTGGTTGTGGGGCCAAGTGATGGCTGAGAGTGCGGGTACCAAACTCTGGATCATGCGCACGGCCTTCGCCCTCTTGGCGCTCTTGATCCTTTATTGGCAGCTGTTGCCACTGGAAACGGTACCGCGCCGCTGGACCGGCCCAGATCTGTTGCTGGTCCTCTGCGCGCTTTGGGCCATTCGCCGTCCGGTCTATGCACCGCCCTTGCTGATTGGGACGGTCATGTTGCTGGCAGATTTTCTGCTTGGGCGCGGCCCGGGGCTGTTTGCGGCGCTGACGGTCTTTGTCTGCGAGAAGCTGCGCAACCGCAGCCTCACGACCAACGACATGCCGTTTACCCTTGAATGGCTCACGGCGGCGGGCGGCATGATCGCCGTGATCATCGGTCATCGCATCGTCACTTCATTCGTTCTGCTGGAGCAATCGTCGCTCGGCCTTACGCTTATTCAACTGATCATGACCGTATTGGCCTACCCCCTTGTGGCCGGCTTTTGCCAGCTGTTTTTGGGTCTGCGCAAAGCCGCGCCACATGAGCGCGACGGATTGGCAGGGCGCGCATGAAGCGGCCCGGCGCAGATACCAGCGCAGCGCAGCAGCGCATGACGCGCAGAGGCTTGCTCTTGGGTGGCGCGCAACTGGGCTTCATGGCGTTGCTCGGCCTGCGCATGCGCCATTTGCAAGTTGAGCAAGCCGACGAATACCGGCTGCTGGCCGAAGAAAACCGCATCAATATTCGCCTTATCGCCCCGGCGCGCGGGGAAATTTATGATCGCAACGGTGTGGTCATCGCCGAGAATGAGCCCAGCTATCGGATCACCATCGTGCGCGAGGATGCCGGGAATGTGGATGAGGTCATCAAGAACCTCTCGACCCTGATCGAACTGGATGACAGCGAACTCAACCGCGCCATGACCGAAATGAAGCGCTCTCCGCCATTTCTGCCCATTACCGTGGCCGAACGCATCAGCTGGGAAGAGATGTCGCGTGTGGCCGTCAACGCCCCCGCCCTGCCCGGTGTCACGCCCGAGGTTGGCCTGTCACGCAAATATCCACATAGCCATGATTTCGCGCATGTGATCGGCTATGTCGGTCCGGTGTCAGACTATGACCTGTCCAAGATCGAAGACCCCGATCAACTGCTGCTGATCCCGCGGTTTCAGATCGGCAAGGTCGGGCTTGAGGCGAAGATCGAAGAAAAGCTGCGCGGCAAAGCGGGCACCAAACGGGTGGAGGTCAACGCCGTGGGCCGCGTCATGCGCGAGCTGGATCGCCGCGAGGGTCAAGCGGGTGACGATCTGCAGCTGACGATAGATCAAAAGCTTCAGAGTTACATTCAGGCGCGATTGGGCGAGGAAAGCGCGGCCGCCGTGGTCATGGATTGCAAAAGCGGCGAAATTCTTGCGATCAACTCAGCGCCAAGTTTCGACCCGAACCTCTTTGTGCGTGGTATTTCGGTCGCTGACTATGCCGCGCTGACGGAAAACGATCACCGCCCGCTGGCGACAAAATCCGTGCAGGGCACCTACCCGCCCGGCTCGACCTTTAAAATGGTCACGGCGCTGGCCGCGCTGGAACATGGGGTGATCAATTCGGACAATACAGTCTGGTGCCCCGGCCATCTGCAGGTGTCCAACCGGCGCTTTCACTGCTGGAAGCGCGGTGGCCACGGGCACATGAACCTGGAAACGGCGCTGCGCGAAAGCTGCGATGTCTATTTCTATGAAATCGCGCTTGAGGTCGGGATCGACAATATCACTGATATGGCCAACCGGCTGGGGCTGGGCATCCGCCACAATATTCCCATGTCAGCGGTGGCCAGCGGGCTGACCCCGACCAAAGCCTGGAAGCAGCGGAATCGCGAAAACCCCTGGGTCGTCGGGGATACGGCCAATGCCTCGATCGGGCAGGGTTTTGTGCTGACCTCCCCACTCCAACTTGCGGTGATGACCGCGCGGCTGGCCTCCGGCAAGGCGGTGGAGCCACGGTTGGTGAAATCCATCAATGGCATTGATCAGACCGTGCCAGCCGAAGAGATCCCGGATCTTGAGGTCAACCCAAACCATTTACGGCTGGTGCGAAAAGCCATGTTTGCCGTGTCCAACCATCGGCGCGGCACGGCCTATAGTAAGCGCATCATTGCAGATGAATTCCGGCTGGCTGGCAAAACCGGCACCAGCCAGGTGCGCAATATCACCGCCGCCGAACGGCGCGCCGGGGTGATCCGCAACGAGGACCTGCCTTGGGGGCGGCGCGATCACGGGCTGTTCGTCAATTTTGCCCCCTATGACGATCCGCAGATTGCGGTGGCTGTCATCATCGAACATGGCGGCGGCTCCAGCGCGGCCACACCCGTCGCGCGCGACATCACCTTGCAAGCGCTCTACGGGGGCGATCCCCCGCTTGAGGCCTATCCCGCCAAGGACCGCGACGCGATCAAAGCCCAGCAGGAACGCCTGCGCCAAGAGTTCCCCAATCTGGCTGCCAGCAAGAGGGACCGTGCATGAGTTATCTTGAGTACTCCGTCAAATCGGTGCCCACGGGGTTTCGCAAGATCCTGTACCTGAACTGGCCGCTGGTTCTGCTGCTGATATCGGTGGCGAGCGTTGGCTTTCTGATGCTCTATTCCGTGGCCGGCGGATCCTTCAGCCCCTGGGCGGCAGCGCAGATGAAACGCTTTGTTATGGGCATGGGGCTGATGTTCGTCATCGCAATGGTGCCGATCTGGTTCTGGCGCAATGTCTCTGGCGTGCTTTATGCCGGATCGCTGGTGCTCCTCGTGCTGGTTGAGATGATGGGCACCGTGCAGATGGGGGCGCAGCGCTGGATCGACCTTGGGTTTATGCGCCTGCAGCCCTCAGAATTGATGAAGATCACGCTCGTGATGTTTCTGGCCTCTTATTATGACTGGCTACCGCTCAACAAAACTTCGCGCCCTTTATGGATACTGTTGCCAATCGTGATCATTTTGATCCCGACCTTTCTGGTCCTGCGGCAACCTGACCTTGGCACATCCTTGCTGCTGTTGATGGGCGGAGCGTCGGTGATGTTCATGGCCGGTCTGCACTGGGGCTATTTCGCCGCTGTCTTTGCCATGGGCGCTGGTCTGATCACGGCGGTGTTTCAGTCGCGGGGCACCGAATGGCAGCTCTTGAAAGACTATCAATACCGCCGGATTGACACGTTTCTGGACCCGGCGACTGACCCTCTGGGGGCGGGCTATCACATCACCCAATCCAAGATCGCGCTGGGATCTGGCGGCTGGACCGGGCGCGGGTTCATGCAGGGCACGCAGAGCCGGCTGAACTTTCTGCCCGAAAAGCACACTGATTTCATCTTTACCACGCTGGCCGAAGAATTCGGCTTTGTCGGAGCCTTTTCTTTGCTGAGTCTTTACGCGCTGGTCATCGCCTTCTGCCTTTGGTCGGCGCTGTCCAACAAGGACCGGTTTTCCGCGCTGATGACCGTTGGCATCGCCAGTACGTTTTTCCTGTTTTTCGCGGTCAATATGTCGATGGTGATGGGGATGGCCCCGGTGGTGGGTGTGCCGCTGCCCATGGTCAGCTATGGCGGATCAGCGATGCTGGTGCTGCTGGTGGCCTTTGGCATGGTCCAAAGCGCCCATGTGCACCGACCGCGCTAAGCCACGCCAAGCGCGCGCTTGAGCTGCTTTGTCAGCGGCGAGCGCGCGTCTCGCTGCCAATAGATCAAACCAATGGTTCTTTCATGGCCCAGCGGCACAAACGTCGTCCCAGCCGTGTCTGGGAGCCCTTCCCAATCCGGCAACACCGCCTGCCCCAAGCCCTGGATCACAATCTGCGCGATGACTTCAGGTGCATCCATCTCGCAGATCACATTCGGATCAGAGTCGCTTTCCAGCAACGCCTTCCAACATTGCGCTCCGCCCCAAGAGTTGCGATCATAAACGACATAAGGTGCAGAGGCTGCGTGATTGCGCTGCCGAAAAATACCAATTTTCTGCGCTGCCAATCTATCAAAGCGTAGCGCCTTTGGGAGAGCAAAAGGCGGCTTCACAATGATCGCAGCATCCAGACGCCGCTCCCTTACGGCATCGTAAAGCTCTTCTGACGTCCCAGGCGAAACCTGCAAAGTTACCTCCGGGGCTTGACTGTTCAGATGTGACACCAATTTCGAACCATATTGGCCAAGCGCTGTCGAAATCGCGCCGAACCGAAGAACACCCGTGAGCGTATCGGCCGCCAATAGGCGTGCCATGTCGCGCTGAATATCCAACATTCCCTGCATGGATGGTATCAACGCCTGTCCTTCCGAGGTTATCGCGGTATGCCGGCCTTCGCGCGTAACAAGTTTCACACCGAGTTCCGCTTCAAGCGCGGCCAGCCGCTGCGAGACCGCGGCAGCCGTCACCGACTGACGACGAGCGGTGGCGGCAATAGACTTCTCCTTCGCGACAAGGAGAAAGCTTTCTACAAATCTCAAATCCATAGAAATTCTTATGCCAGAACAAACAAAACTAAGCTAACCTAAATTATGAGATTGGCGGTAAACCTCTTGCAGACCCCTAAAGTAGGAATACCGATGTTCGCTTTTCACCTTGCCATAAATGTTACCGATCTAGACGAAGCACGCCAATTTTACGGAGGCCTTCTTGGATGCCTGGAAGGGCGTTCAGCCGAAAATTGGGTCGACTTTGACTTCTTTGGTCATCAGCTCTCACTCCACCTCGGCGAACCGCTGCAGGTGGCGAAAACGGGCACGGTCGGTGATCACAAGGTACCCATGCCGCATTTCGGTGTGATTTTGACGCTGCAGGACTGGCGCACACTCGCCAAGAAACTTTCAAATGCAGGCGTGAACTTCGAGATTGCCCCGCAAATTCGATTTGAAGGCCAACCTGGGGAGCAGGCAACCATGTTTTTCTATGATCCATCCGGTAATCCCGTCGAGATCAAGGGCTTCAAACAGGAAAGCGGAGTCTTCTCACAGTGATCAATGTTCTTTTTGCCGCTGGGCCGGAAAACTGGGCCGATTACCAAGCCCCTCTTCGGGCGTGCTTTGCCCGAGAGGATCTGAATGTCGCGCTCAGCACGTCGCATGCTGCAGCCGAGACCGACTATATCATCTATGCCCCCAGCGGTCCGCTGCAGGATTTTTCGCCTTACCGAAACTGCAAAGCCGTGCTCAGCCTCTGGGCCGGGGTGGAGCGGATTGTCGGCAACCAAAGCCTGACCATGCCGCTGTGCCGGATGGTGGATCCGGGCCTTACGCAGGGCATGGTGGAATGGGTCAGCGGCCATTGCCTGCGCTATCATCTGAATATTGATGGAACGCTATCGCGGCAGTCCGGCGCGTGGGATCGATATGTGCCCCCCTTGGCGTCCGAACGGCGTGTGACCGTGCTGGGACTGGGGCAATTGGGGCAGGCCTGCGCCACAGCTTTGGCGCGCATTGGCTTTGACGTCACCGGATGGGCCCGCAGCGCCAAAGCGATCGCAGGGGTACGCTGTTTGCATGGCGTTGATGGGCTAAGCGACGCGCTGCGCACTGCGGAGATTCTGGTGCTCTTGCTGCCGGACACGCCGGACACCGACACTCTGATCAACGCCCAACGCTTGGCGCAGCTGCCGCAAGGCGCGCGAATCCTCAACCCCGGGCGCGGCACTTTGATTGACGACGCGGCGTTGCTGGCGGCGCTCGATCGCGATCATATCGCCCATGCCACGCTGGATGTGTTTCGCCAAGAACCGCTGCCGCCCGATCATTTGTATTGGGCGCACCCCAATGTGACCGTCACGCCGCATATCGCCGCAGAAACCCGCCCCGAGACGGCGGCCAGGGTGATTGCCGAAAACATCCGCCGCAGCGAATCCGGCGAACCGCTGCTCTACCTCGTGGATCGGGCGCTGGGATACTAGCGCAGTTTTGGCGGCTTTTCGGGGTCCGAGCCCGGCGCGACCGGCACATAGTCGGTCGTTGTCTGAGGCTCGGGCAAATCAAACCGCAGCCCGACGCGCGCCATCTGCGCGGCAATGGGGTCGCTGGCCTCAAAAAAACCGACATCCAGACGGCCCGCCTCGATCCCACTGAAGGTCAAGGCCTCTGAGACCGCCTTGGCCAGCGCATCGCGCGCTTCGGGCACGGCGCCAACAAAGCCAAGCATATGCGAGCGCGCACCGCTGTCATAGGTGATGCCCACGAGATAGGCCCAGCGCGCCAGACCTGTCGCGGTCGACAGCTTGGCGTCCAGCGCAGTGATAAGCTCTTCGGGCAGCCCGGCGGGCGGGGTAAGCGTATCGATACGGCTTTCGACCTCATCCGGTGCATGTGCAAGCGTCTGCACCAGCCAGTCCAGCGCTTCATTCGGGATCATGATGGACGAGGGTGCGACCTCAAGGTTGACGCCCAGCCCGATGCCCGAGGGCGCGAGCATCTGGGCGATCATGCGGCCCGACAGCGCCGCATAGGGGGCCGGTCGCCCGACAAAGTTTGCGAGCCGCTCATCGGTGTCAAACACCAGCACAAATTGCTGGCCCTGTGTTTCAAAGACGTCCGGGCTGATCTTGTCATCTTCCGGTTCCTTGTCGAGCAGCACAAACAGCTCTGCATCTGCCAGACGCTCAAAGAAACGCAGGCGCGCAGCGTCATCCTCTGGCGCGGCCTCCATCGCGGCATGGGCGTGGTCAAGCGGTGTCTCGGTCATGTCAGGGCCTCCGTCACCGCTGCGCGCAAAGACGGCAGCAGATCGGTTTCAAACCAGGGGTTTTTCTTCAGCCACCCAGTATTGCGCCAGGACGGATGAGGCAAGGGAAAGACGCGCGGCGCATGTGCGGCCCAATTGCGCACCGTTTCGGTGACCGGGCCGCTGCCCAGGTGCCATTTCTGCGCATAGCCCCCCACCAATAGCGTCAACCGCACATCCGCCAGATGCGCCAAAACATCCGCCCGCCAGGTCCGCGCGCAGATCGGGGGCGGCGGAAGATCGGCCCCCTTGGCGTTGTAGCCGGGAAAACAAAACGCCATGGGCAGAATGGCAATGCGGCTTTGATCATAGAAAATCGTCTCATCCACCCCCATCCAAAGGCGCAGACGATCCCCCGAAGGATCGGTAAAGGGACGGCCCGAGGCATGCACACGCGCGCCAGGGGCCTGCCCTGCGATCAGGATGCGCGCGCCAGGTTGAAACCAGACCACCGGGCGCGGCTGATGCGCGGTTGCCGTTGCCGCAAAGCGCGCGGCGCAAAGACGGCAATCACGGATCTGCGATGTCAGATCTTGGGTCAACGCGCGGCGCGCCTCCTGTCAGGGTCATGCCCCTTGGCATAGAGCAATCGCGCGGCAGGGCCTAGAGGTTTGCTCAGCTCAGGAACCGTTCGATCACCGCGGCCTGTTGCAATTTCCCATCAGGATCAGCAGCGGTTTTCAGCTTGCAGAACGCCTCGCCCCAGTCCGAGGTCCGCGCGCGGATCGGCGGCGCGTCAGACTGCATGCACGCCATCACCACAGCGGCCACTTCATCCGGCGTTTGGTAGATATCATCGCTGTCCGCCCGTGCGGTTGCCCCGCCGATGTACTTCTGCAGGGTCGGCAGGTATTCATCCTCCAGCATACCGCCGGTTTCCATCACATGTTTCATCACATTGTCAGCAAAGGCCGACGTGATGCCGCCGGGCTCTAGCACCGAAAAATTGATGCCAAACGCCGGGGTGACATAGCTGGCGAGCGCTTCGGTGAACCCTTCGACGCCAAATTTCGCGCCGCAGTAGATTTCGTTGAACGGCTGGCCGACCAGCCCGCCCACCGAAGAGATGGTGATGACATGGCCCGCACGCGCCTTGCGCATGTGGGGCATGACCGCTTTGGTGCAGCGCACGACCCCCATGAAGTTCACATCCATCACCCAGTTGATGTCCGCTTCGCTCGCTTGCTCGAGCGTACGAACGTACCCGGCCCCGGCATTGTTGACCAACACATCGATTCGGCCTTCTGCGTCGATGATCTTGGCAACGGCCGCCTCCACCGATGCCATGTTCTGCACATCAAGCTGGAGAACCGAAATGGCGACATTCGCCTCTGCGGCGGCGGCATCCAGCGCCGCGCGCTTATCAAGATTGCGCATGCTGGCATAGACCTGATGGCCGGCTTTTGCGGCTTGCACCGCAATACTGATGCCAAGCCCCGTGGAGGTGCCGGTGATAAGAACAATTTTTGACATGTGAGCCTTCTTTCAGGAGCTAAAGCGCAATCACGCTGCGATGGAGAGCCAGATGCGATCAAACATCTGGTTCAAGTCTGAGGGGGGCGTTTCGGAACCAGCCATGACCGATTGCCGGGCCAGAAAGGCGACCGGCCCCACCAGCAAAGTGACAATGGTCGACACCGGCAGGGGCGCAAGCGTGCCATCCGCAACCGCGCCAGCGATCAGGTCAAGCAACGCCTCAGCGTCCTGCGCCAGCTTGGCGTTCTGAGCTTCAGTAAGAATTTGTGCTGCGCCCGCGAACTCAACAAACATGAATTCCTGCGGGTGGCTCTGGGTAAACGCAACCAAAGCAAACCAGATATTGCGGATCATCTCCCGCGATGTCGCGGCCGGGGCGGCCAGCATCATGCGTTCATGCATGTCCGATTTGATCTGAAGATAGACCTGCTGCAGCATTTCCTCTTTGTTTTCAAACCGCAGATAGATCGTTCCGGTCGCCACCCGCGCGCGTTTGGCCACCGCCCCGACCGAGGTCGCGCCAATGCCTTTTTCCGCCACTTCTGCCACAAGGGCCTGGCGAATTCTGGCAAAACTCTTTTCTGCGGTTTCTCGGGCCATGCTGATTCTAAAAATGAATATTCATTTTTATTTGTGGCGCGTGCGCTAAGAATACAAGGGCGCGCGCATCTCTTTTTCAGAACCCGCAGTTTTTTCTTGCGCTGCAAATTTATTTCTATAATTCTAGAAATATGAAACATTTGCACCCAGAAGACCTTTCCCTTGAGATTGCCGCCTCTACCTTTGCCGCCCTCGGGTCCGAGCAAAGGCTCGCGGTGCTACGCACGCTTGTGCGTGCGGGGACTGACGGGCTGAGTATTGGCGAGCTTGGCCAGCGCACCAATGTGATAGGCTCCACCCTGACCCATCACATGAAAATCCTCACTCAGGCCGGGCTGGTACGGCAGGAAAAACGGGGACGCAGCATCATTTGTGCCGCCGTCGCCTTTGACGAGTTGCGGGCCCTTTCGGAATTTCTGCTGAGCGAATGCTGCGCAGATGCCCAAAATCAGGAGCATGACCATGGCTGATCTACAGGAAAGCCACAGCCACACGCATGGCAAGCCGCTGCTGAAGCGCATCGACAACGCTTGGTTGGCGGTTCTGGGCACGTTGCTGGCGTTTTTGGTGCTGGACACGGCGGCGCTGTGGCCCTCTGTGGCCTTCGCGCTTGAGGCCCTGGGCGAAACTGCGCCTTTCATCCTTTTTGCTGTGCTGGTGATCGCCTATCTGAAGGCAAGCGGCGCTGAAACTGTAGTGGCACGCGCTTTTGTCGGCCGGGAAAGCCGCATGATTGTCTTTGCGGCCTTGCTCGGTGGGCTTGCGCCATTTTGCTCTTGTGAGGTGATCCCCTTCATTGCCGCGCTTTTGGCGGCGGGGACACCCCTGTCGGCGGTCATGGCCTTTTGGCTTGCCTCGCCCCTGATGGATCCGGCGATGTTCACCATCACCGCTGGCCAACTGGGGTTTGACTTTGCTCTTGCCAAAACCCTCGCCGCGGTTGGACTGGGGTTGATGGGGGGATACATCACCATGCTGGCGGCCAAATCGCCGGTCTTTGCTGACCCTCTGCGCGCAGCGGCCCCGGCAAGCGGATCGTGCTGCGGCAGTGCAAAACCCTTTTCAGGTACGCCGGAGTGGCGGTTCTGGCAGCACGCGGAGCGCCGCGCCATTTTTGGGGCCACCTTCTGGGAAAACGGGCACTTCCTGCTGAAATGGCTCACCCTTGCCTATCTGCTGGAAGCGGTGATGATCCGCTATGTCCCCGCCGACTTCATCGCAGGGTTTCTCGGCGGCGAGGGGCCACTGCCAATCCTGCTGGGGGCGGTTGTCGGCGCACCGGCGTATTTGAATGGCTATGCCGCCGTCCCGCTGGTGGATGCGCTGCTGCAGCAGGGCATGGCTAATGGGGCCGCGATGAGCTTTATGCTGGCCGGCGGTGTCAGCTGCATCCCCGCCGCCATCGCCGTCTGGGCCCTGGTCAAACCGCGTGTCTTTGCGGCCTATCTTGGCTTTGCCTTGACCGGCAGTTTCCTTGCAGGCCTGATCTGGCAAGCGGTGGCCTGACGGGCACACACGGGCCTGTGATGCAGCAATTCTCCAAGAGAGATCAACCGGCGTTGCCCATGGCGCAGATTTCGTTTATCTGCGAGAAAAACAAGAAAACCGGGGAGCCTCCATGTATCGTGTCTGGAATTTTCTGACCAATTACTCGCTTCTGCTCATCATCGGGGCCGTACTGGCGCTGATCTGGGCAAATACAAATCCTGATACCTACCACCATTTCGTAGAGTTCGTGATCTGGGACCATGCGCCCATTGGCCATTATCATGACGGCCATCGCACGCTGACCCTGCATTACCTTGTGAATGACGTCTTTATGGCGCTGTTCTTCGCCATTGCGGCCAAGGAAGTCTGGGAAGCCGTGGTGCTTGAAGACGGCTCGCTGCGCGGCAAGAAAGCCGCCACGCCGCTGTTTGCCACTGCGGGCGGCATGTTCGGCCCAATTGGCGTTTATCTGGGTCTGGCCCTGTTTCTGGGCTCTGACACCTATAATGCCGTGGCCAATGGCTGGGCAATTCCAACCGCCACAGACATCGCGTTTTCCTACCTTGTGGGCCGGATTGTCTTTGGCGCGGGCCACCCTGCGGTGCGCTTTCTGCTGCTGCTTGCGATTGCCGATGACGCGGCGGGTCTGATCATTCTGGCGATCTTCTACCCATCGGGCGATCTGGCACCAATCTGGCTCCTGGCCTCCTTTGGGGCAGCGGCTGGGGTGTTCATCCTGTTCAACTGGCTGCCACGCAAGCTGGATGCGGGCAATGAACTGCGGCCCAACTCCACATGGGTGCGCAAGAACCTGCACTTTGTGCCTTACGCCATTGCGGGCTGCATCAGCTGGTATGGCTTCATGCGCTCTGGCCTGCACCCGGCGCTTGGCCTGCTGCCGGTGGTGCCCGCCATTCCACACGCAGATCGCGCCTTTGGGTTCTTCTCGGACGCGGAAAGCCACCTGCATGACCTCTTGAACGTCATGGAACACGCGCTGAAACATCCGGTCGAAGTGGTGCTGTTCTTCTTTGGCCTGCTGAACGCGGGCGTGGAGTTTAGCGCGATCGGCGATGCCACATGGCTGGTTCTGGCAGGTCTTATCATCGGCAAACCCGTGGGCATTCTGCTCTTTGGCTGGGTGGCCGCTGTGCCGCTCAGGTTGGGCATCCCGCAGGGCATGCGCATTATCGACCTAGTGGTGATCGGCTTTGTGGCCGCCATCGGCTTTACCGTTTCGCTCTTTGTGGCCTCGGTCGCCTTTGATGCGGGCCCGGTGCAGGACGCGGCGAAGATGGGTGCACTCTTCAGCTTTGGCGCGGCGATTATCTCGATCGTTGCCGGCAAGCTGCTGCGCGTAAACAAGATCGAACTGCAAGCGGCGGAATAAGCCACAGCAAACTCAGGCAAAACCGGTGCATTCGCGCCGGTTTTGTCATTTTTTTGCCCCAATTGAGCAGGATATATTGGCCTAAACAGGCAAATCCGACATAATGACAGAACCCCAAAGGGGATCTTAAGAAATCTCCGTCAAGGAGAAGGCAGAGCAGCGCCGGAGCAGATGAATGCTCGAATTTGATAATGTCAGCAAGTCCTTCTGGACGGGCACGCAGCGCAAGGTGATCCTTGACCGCGTGTCTTTTCGCGTTGAGCTGGGCCGCTCGCTGGGCATTCTGGCCCCCAATGGCACCGGCAAAACCACGTTGGTCAATATGATGGCGGGGCTGGAAAAACCGGACGAAGGCGAAATCCGTCGCCAATGCCGGGTGTCCTTTCCGCTCGGGTTCATGGGCGGCGTTGTCAACAAACACACCGCCGTGGAAAACAGCCGCTATATCGCCCGGCTCTATGGGCTTGATCCCGATTATGTCGAATCCTTCTGCCGCTGGCTCTGCGGGCTGGATGAATATTTTGACCAACCTTTGGGCACCTACTCATCGGGCATGCGCGCGCGCTTTACCTTTGCGCTGATGCTGGCGCTGGATTTTGACATCTATCTGGTGGACGAAGGCATGCCCTCCTCCACCGATGTTGAATTTAATCGCAAAGCAGGCGAAGTTCTGCGCGAGCGTCTGCGCACAACAACGATGATCATCGTTTCGCACCAGCCCAAAACGCTGGAAAAATTTGCCCGATCCGCCGCCGTGCTGCTCAATGGGCAATTGCACATGTTTGACACCTTGGAAGAGGCAAAGCAGCTTTATGACTACCAAACCCAAGGCTAAGAAATTTCGCATCCGGCGCAGCCCGCATCAGATGGCCACGGCAGAAAAACTGCCCGAACCGAACGCTGAATCAGAGGCCCCGGCAGCGCCGATGCCCGAGGTCGCGCCCTTGGCCGCTGTGCCCACAGAGGGGGGCGGGCCCGAGCAACCTTTGTCTGATCGCGCGGCCCGTCGTCAGGCGCGTCTGGCGCGGTCTGCCGAACGCCGCGCGAAATCGGGTGCCGCAGATGACGCAAGCCCGATGCCCACAGCCCCGGAAGAGGCCCATGATGGCTTGGCCTCGGTCGCAGAGGCCGGAGCCCCCGCCGCTGCAGAGCGCCCGGCCATGCGCCGCACCCGCGCCGCGCCGGCAACCGGCGGCACCAGCGCGCCTCCCTCTTCGATCCCCACTGCTGCTGCCCCGGCCACAAGTGGCCTGTCGCCAGAGCAGGAGCTAGCCCAGATCCGGCAAGAGGGTTTGACCGGCCGCCAGCTGCGCATGGCGCGCCGCTTGGCGCAAAAACATGGCTTGGCGGCGACCTCGGATTATGATGCCGTGCGCCTGTTGCGCGCGCAGGGGCTGGACCCGTTCCGCCGCTCAAACATGCTGGACATGGCCGCGCCCGATGGGCTCCCGGCAGTCAGCGGCGCGGCGCAATTGCCGCAGACCCAGGCCGAAGGTGGCCAAAACCTGCCAAGCATGGAAATGGCATCCCCCACCGAGCGCCGCGTGCGCGAAATTGGGGACATTCAGAAAGACATCGCCCGCCGACGCCGGCGCAAGATGATGCTGATGATCTCGCGGCTGGCGGCCTTTGTGATGCTGCCGACCATTCTGGCGGGCTGGTATTACTACAAAGTCGCCACCCCGATGTATGCGACCAATTCGGAATTTCTGATCATCCAATCAGAAAGCGCCGGGGCCGGTGGAGGCCTGGGCGGCCTCTTCTCGGGGACGCAGCTGGCCACCAATTCGGACAGCATCGCGACGCAATCCTATCTGCAATCCAAAGACGCGATGTTGCGGCTTGATGCGGACGAAGGGTTCAAATCGGTCTTTGCCGATCCGACCATCGACCCGCTACAGCGGCTCGCGGAAAATCCCTCAAATGAGCAGGCCTACAAGGTCTATAAGAAATACGTGAAAATTGGCTATGATCCGACCGAAGGCGTGATCCGCATGGAGGTTTCGGCCCCCGATCCCGGCATCAGCGCCCGCTATTCCGAAGCGTTGATCGACTATGCCGAACAGCGGGTGGATGAGCTGTCACAGCGCAAACGCGAAGACCAGGTCAAGGATGCCCGCCGCAGCCTGGAAGACGCCAAAGCCGACCGGCGCGAGGCGCAGGCGCGACTGGTCGAGCTGCAAGAAGGCACGGTACTGGACCCTGAAGGGCTGATTGCCAGCCTGCGTCAGCAGATCAGCACCTATGAGATTGAGCTGCAGGAAAAGCAGCTTGAATTGACCCAGCTCTTGGACAATGCCCGCCCGAACGAAGCGCGAGTGGAAGGCGCCCGCGGCAGCATCCGCCGTCTGCAAGGCGTCCTGCAAGCATTGCAGGAACGGATGACCGCCGCGAAGGAAGGCGACGATTCATTGGCCAAACAAACTTCGGCCATTCAGATCGCGCAGGCCGACCTAGCGACCGCCGACCTGATCATGCAGTCGGCGCTGCAAACGCTGAAGCAGACCGAACTCGAAGCCAGCCGTCAGGTGCGCTATCTGACCACGTCGGTGGCCCCCGTCGCCTCCGAAGATCCAAGCTACCCGCGCGCCTTTGAAAACACGATCCTCAGCTTTCTGATCTTTTCAGGGATCTATCTGATGATCTCGCTGACCGGCTCGATTTTGAAAGAGCAAGTGTCAGGATAAACAAAAAATGGCGCTCCGCGGAGCGCCATTTTCTTTGGATTACCTGCCTATCCCGCAGTAAGCCCGCGCCCTTTGAGCAGCGCCTCAACCCCGGGCAAACGGCCACGGAAGCGCGTATACAGCGCCTCTGCCTCGGCCGACCCACCTGCGGACAGAATATGCGTCTCTAGCGCGGCGGCCCGTTCTGGATCAAAGGCACCGCCCGCCTCTTCAAAGGCAGCAAAAGCGTCGGCATCCATGACCTCAGACCACATGTAGCTGTAATAACCGCTGGAATAGCCATCCCCCGCAAACACATGCGCAAAATGCGGCGTCGCATGGCGCATTGTAATCGCCTGCGGCAGCCCAATGTCAGCCAGCACCTCTGCCTGTTTTGCCATCGGGTCCACTGGCGCGGCACCCTCATGAAAGGCCAGATCCACGATCGCCGAGGCAACATATTCAACGGTCGCAAACCCCATGTCAAAATTCGCGGCCTCCAGCACTTTGTCGAGCATCTCCTTGGGCATTGGCGCGCCGGTTTCTGCATGGGTGGCAAACTCTTGCAGCACCTCGGGCACCTCAAGCCAATGTTCATAAAGCTGGCTGGGCAGCTCCACAAAGTCACGCGCCACCGATGTGCCGGAAATGCTTTCGTAGGTCACATTGCTCAGCATTTGGTGCAGCGCATGGCCAAATTCGTGAAACAGCGTGCGCGCGTCATCATAAGACAGCAGTGCCGGATCGGATTTGGCAAAGTTGCAGACGTTAATCACAACGGGGGTCTGCACCTTAGGAAACTTCGCCTGGCTGCGCATCGCCGAGCACCAGGCCCCAGACCGTTTGGAGCCGCGCGCAAAGTAGTCTCCAATAAAAACAGCGACATGCGCGCCATCGCGCGTGACCTCCCAGGCGCGGCAATCCGCGTGGTAGAGCGGCACGTCGAGCGGTTTGAAATTCAGCCCAAACAAGCGATGCGCACAGGCAAAGGCCGCTTCGATCATGCGATCAAGCTGCAGATAAGGTTTGAGCGCCGCCTCATCGAGGTCATGTTCTGCCTTGCGGCGCTTTTCTGCGTAATACCGCCAGTCCCATGGCTCCAACACGCCGTTGATGCCATCAGCATGCATCATTTCGGTCAGCACCTCTGCATCGGCCTCGGCTTGTGCCTTGGCGGGGCCCCAGACCTGCATCAGAAGGTCCCGCACCGCCTCTGGCGTCTTGGCCATTTCGGTTTCCAGCTTGTAATGCGCAAAGTCTTTGTACCCGAGCAACTGCGCCCGCTCGGACCGCAACGCCAAGATCTCAGCCGCAATCGCCCGGTTGTCGGTGCCCCCGCCATTGGCCCCACGTGCGGCCCATGCGGCAAAGGCCTTTTCGCGCAAATCCCGGCGCGGACTGAATTGCAAAAACGGCGTGATCAGAGACCGCGACAGCGTCACCACCGGCCCATCAGCGCCCTTTTCTTGCCCCGCCGCGCGAGCGGCCTGCACCACAAAATCAGGCAGCCCCGCCAAATCCTCTTCGGTCAAAGGCATGAACCAGTCGCGTTCGTCCGCCAATAGGTTCTGGGTGAACTCTGTGCCAAGGACAGCGAGACGCGATTTAATCTCTTTCATCCGATCGGCTTCGACGCCGGTCAGCGCCGCGCCGGCGCGCACAAAACCGCGATGGGTCAGCATCAGTACCCGCGCCTGTTCATCCGTCAACTGAAGGCTTTCGCGCTTGTCCCAGACCTCAGCCACCCGCGCAAACAGCGCAGAATTGGCGGAAATCTCTGCGCTATGGGCTGCGAGTTTGGGGGAAAATTCACGTTGCAGCGCCTCGCGCGCGGGGCTGCTGTCAGCCCCGGCAACGGTGAAAAACACCGACAAGACCTGATCAAGCGCCGCGCCTGCCGCCTCAAGCGCTTCAATGGTATTGGCGAAATTTGCCGGAGAGTCTTCGTCCGCAATCGCGTCAATCTCCGCCTTATGCGCCGCCAGCGTCGCCTCTAACGCAGGGGCAAAATCGGCATCGTCGATCTTGTCAAACGGGGCGAGCGCGAAGGGTGTATTCCAGTCAGACAACAAAGGGTTGGTCATACGTTTTCTCCGCCGGGGGTGCCGCAGGTCGGGCAATCCGGTCTTTTCTTAAGTGAAATCTTGCGGGTCTCGCCGTAAAGCCCGTCGTAAATCAGCATTTCGCCACTGAGCGTCACGCCTGCGCCGGTTATATGCTTGATCGCTTCAAGCGCCATCATGGTGCCGATAATGCCCGGAAGCGGGCCAATCACCCCCGCTTCGGCGCAATTTGGGGCCAAATGCGCAGCCGGGGCGCTGGGGAAGACACAGTGATAACAGGGATGCGCGCCATCGCTTTGAAACAGGCTCACCTGCCCTTCCCATTGGGTTATCGCGCCGGACGCCAGAGGCTTGCCTTGGGCCACGCAGGCGGCGTTGACCAAATAGCGGGTGTCAAAGTTGTCGCAGCCATCCAGCACAATGTCATAATCGGCAATCAGCGCTTCGGCATCTTCAGGCCCCAAGCGCCGCTGATAGGGACGCACGGTGACAAATGGGTTTTGGGCGCGCATGGCCTGGGCAGCAGAATGCACTTTGGGCATGCCGATATTGGCATCTTTGTGGATCACCTGGCGCTGCAGGTTGGAGTTGTCCACCACGTCATCATCCACCACGCCAATGGTCCCGACCCCAGCCGCCGCCAGATACATCAACGCAGGGGAGCCAAGCCCCCCTGCCCCAATCACCAAAACCTTGGCGTCTTTCAGCCGCTTTTGCCCCAGCCCGCCAACCTCATGCAGCACGATATGGCGCGCATATCGACTAAGCTCGGTGTCGCTAAACGGGCCATTTTGCGCAGGTTGTGTGGTTTCCGCCGGTTTCGCCATGCTCCGCAGCCGCGCAAGGCCGATGCGATAAAGCACCACCAGCGCCAAGCCACCGCCAAACAGCAGCCATGGCGCGGCGCTGCCGCCGGTGGCCAGCCGCAGGGCATTGCCGTCTGGCAACACCAGATGCGCGAGCAGCACCGCACCATAAAGCAGACCGAGCATCGCATAGCGCGCAGACCGTGGGGTTTTCAGCAAAACGCCCATCCCCCAGAGAACCGCTGCGATCAGAAATACAAAAAACATTACCCAGTCCCGGTCGAGCCAAACCCACCGCTGCCGCGCGCCGTGTCGCTAAGGTCCGCGACCAGATCAAATCGCGCCTGCAGCACGGGGGCCACGACCATCTGCGCAATGCGTGCACCATGATCGATGTGAAACGGCTCTTGTCCGGCATTCAGTACAATCACACCCAGTGGACCACGATAATCGCTATCAATGGTGCCGGGCGTGTTGGGCAGGGTAATCCCATGTTTCAGCGCAAGACCTGAGCGCGGGCGGATCTGCACCTCATAGCCCGCCGGGATTTCCATCCGCAGCCCGGTGGGCACCAAGGTGCGCTCGCCCGGGGCAAGCGTGACGCCAGCACGGGCGTTTTTTGCAAAATTCGCCCTCAGGTCCGCGCCTGCTGCGCCAGCGGTTTCATAGGACGGCAGCGCGACATCCTGATCGGCGTCTTCGGTAAAGGTGAGTTTGATCGGCACCAGGGCAGCGGTCACATGTGTCATGCGTCAGCCTTCTGCCAAAGCTTCAACGATCTTGTCGGCCAACTGGCGCGCCACATCGTCTTTGCCCATACGGGGCCAGGTTTCGGCCCCCGCCTCAGAAATCAGCACGATAGCGTTTTCAGAGCCGCCCATAATGCCGGTCTCGGGCCGCACGTCATTGGCAACGATCCAATCACATCCTTTGCGTGCGCGTTTTTTGGTTGCATTTTCAACAACATCATCAGTTTCGGCGGCAAAGCCAATGACCAGTTCGGGACGGCCCTCTTTCATCTGCGCCACCGCCGCAAGAATATCGGGGTTTTCCAGGAAACTGAGGCTGGGGAGTGTCCCCGCCTGTTTCTTGATCTTGCTGTGGCTTGCCCCATCCACACGCCAATCCGCAACCGCCGCAGCAAAAATCGCCGCGTCTACAGGCAGGGCATTTTGGACCGCCTCCGCCATTTCCTGCGCGGTCTCAACCTCGACAATCTGCGCGCCTTCCGGGCGCGGGGCGTCGGCGGGCCCGGTCACAAAGATCACTTCGGCCCCAAGCAGGGTCAGCGCACGCGCAATCGCCGTGCCCTGCGCACCAGAGCTTCGGTTGGCAATGTAGCGCACGGGGTCAATCGGCTCATGGGTCGGCCCTGATGTCACAAGCACACGCTTGCCGGTCAGCGGGCCAACAGCGAATTGCGCCTCAATCGCGGTGACAATTTCATGCGGCTCTGCCATGCGGCCAAAGCCATATTCGCCGCAGGCCATATCGCCCTCATTGGGGCCGACAACCGCGACGCCGTCAGATTTGATCTGTGAAAAATTGCGTTGTGTGGCGGGGTGCTCCCACATGCGCACATTCATCGCGGGCGCGAGCAGGATCTGCGTGTCGGTCGCCAACAGCAGCGTTGAGGCGAGATCATCCGCCACCCCATGTGCCATCTTGGCCATCAGATTGGCCGTCGCCGGCGCGACCACAATCAGATCGGCAGAGCGCGAAAGCTGAATATGCCCCATCTCGGCCTCGTCGGTGAGGTCAAACAAATCCTGATAGGCCTTTTCCTCGGCCAAGGCAGACACAGACAGCGGCGTAACAAATTCTTTGGCTGATGCGGTCAGCACCGGCGTCACCCAAACTCCGCGTTTGCGCAGCTGGCGGATCAAATCCAGCGATTTATAGGCGGCAATCCCCCCGCTGATGATAAGGAGAATACGTTTGTCTTCCAGCATTTGGCCACTCCGGTTTCCGGCTGACCAGACACTAACACCTTGGAGGGCAGAGACAAGCGGCGCTTAGACCATGAGCCCGCGCAGAACGTCGCTGTGCGGCTGCAAAGACTGCCGCATCTTGGCCAAAGCGCCCGCTTCGAGCTGGCGAACACGTTCCTTGGAAATGCCCATTTCCTGACCCAGCGTTTCCAGCGTCTGCACCTCATCCGCCAATTTGCGGCTGCGAATGATCTTCTTTTCACGCTCACTCAGCCCATCCATCGCCTCAGCCAGCCAAGTGCGCAGGGCGCGAAAATCATGCTGCTGATCCACGTGATCGCTGCCCAGAGCATTTTCATCCTCAAGGACGTCAATCCATTCGCGGCCATCTTCATCCCTGCTTTGCACCGCGTTCAAGGAAAAATCGCCGCCCGCAAGACGCCCCTGCATCATGACAACATCCTTCAGCGAAACGCCAATTTCGCTCGCGATACGCTCCGCCCGTTGATGCGGGTCAAGACCGGCGCATTCAGCATCTCGTTCCAGCTGCGCTTCAATGCGGCGCAGATTGAAGAAGAGGCTCTTTTGCGCAGAGGTGGAGCCGGTGCGCACCATCGACCAATTGCGCATGACATGGTCTTGGATCGAAGCTTTGATCCACCACACGGCATAGGTTGAAAAACGTACACCGCGATCCGGGTCAAAGCGATCAGCCGCTTTCATCAGACCCAGGCCCGCTTCCTGAATAAGATCAGACAGCGGCACGCCGTAGCGTTTGAATTTTGTCGCCATTGAAATTGCGAGCCGCATATAGGCCGTGATCAGCCGATGCAGCGCCTTTTCATCGCGCTGATCGCGCCAGGCATAGGCCAGCGCCCGTTCGGTTTCGGCGTCAAGCAGCTCTGCCTTGCGCGCGCCCCGAGTTACCATGTTGGATGTATAACCGTTTGAAGACATCAGCCGCTCCTTGCTTGTCGGTTTCATGAATAGTACGCACGAGCAGGCCATTTGGTTCATTCGTGAGGGAAAAAATGTTGCCCAAACTAACTTTTGTGCTAGGCGGGGCCGCTTCGGGCAAATCTGCCTTCGCTGAAAAGCTGGTCAACGATGCCGGATGCCCCAAGGTTTATCTGGCCACCGCGCAGGCGTTTGACGCTGAGATGCGGGCCAAAATTTCTGCCCATATCGCGATGCGCGGCGCAGGCTGGCATACGATCGAAGCGCAGCTTGATCTGGCCCCCGCCTTGGCGGGTTGCCGCGCCGATCAGGTGGTGCTGTTGGATTGCGCCACGATGTGGCTCAGCAATCAGTTGCTGGCCGAAAAGGATGTTGCCGAGGCGACCGCCGCACTTTTGGAGGCGCTGGCGGCCTGCCCCGGCCGCATTGTCCTTGTGTCCAACGAGGTCGGCATGGGCATCGTGCCTGACAACGCATTGGCGCGGCAGTTTCGCGAGGCACAGGGAAAATTGAACCAACAGCTTGCCGCCGCTGCTGATCTGGCGTTTTTTGTGGTCGCCGGCCTGCCGCAATGCCTGAAAGGCGATTGGCCGTGAGCCGGCTTTTTCTGGTGCGCCACGGCCCGACGCATGCGAAAACGATGGTCGGCTGGTCGGATTTACCTGCGGACCTCAGCGACCACGCGGCACTGGCGCGGCTTGAGGCGGCGCTGCCTGCCGACGCTTTGGTCGTGTCCTCAGATCTGATCCGCGCGCGCAGCACCGCAGATGCGATTCAAGCGCGGCGCAAGCGCCTGCCCCACAGCGCCGATCTGCGCGAAATACACTTCGGCGCATGGGAGATGCAGCGCTTTGACGACGTTGACGATCAGGATCACATCCGTCGTTTCTGGGAAGAGCCGGGGGATATCGCTGCGCCCGGAGGCGAAAGCTGGAATATATTTGCCGCGCGCACCAATGATGCGATTGACGCGCTGCGCCACGCGCATTCTGGACAAGACTTGGTGATCGTGGCGCATTTTGGCGTGATCATCACCCAGATTCAGCGGGCGCTTGGGCTGTCTGCCTATGACGCCTTTGGCCACAAGATCGACAACCTGTCGCTGACCGAAATTCACACCACGCCAAATTGGGCCGCGCCGCGCATCAATCACATTCTGTGATGTGGCCACGCACAAAGCATCGTTTTTCGCACCGCGCTTCCTTCGCTAGGCTTTGGGCATGACTTATGATCTTGCCATCGGCGATTACGCCTATTCCTCTTGGTCGCTGCGCGGCTGGCTGTTGTTTGAAAAATACGCGATCCCTCGGCACCTGCATCTTGTGAGCTTTGCCAAAGACGCCTCGGTCGCCGATCAACTGCCTGATTTTGCCCCGGCGCGCACCGTTCCCGCCGTCCGCACCCCCGACGGCGCGGTGGTCTCTGAAAGCCTGGCCATCATCGAAGAGCTATCAGCGCGCCATCCCGAATTGGCAATTTGGCCCAGCGCCCCCAAAAACCGCGCCATCGCCCGCAATCTCGCCGCCGAGATGCACAGCGGCTTTATGGCGCTGCGCAGTGCCTGCCCGATGAACCTGCGCGAGGCGTTCATTTGGCCCGAGCCAAGCGCCGATGTGCTGCAGGATGTCGCTCGCATCGAAAAGATTTGGGCCCATGCGCGGGCCGAGGCCGATGCTGGGCCTTGGCTGCTGGGGGCCTATAGCGGGGCGGACATCATGTTTGCCCCGGTGGCCGCGCGGCTGGCGGGCTATGATCTGCCGATGAGCGCCCTCGCCCGCGATTACGTGACCACCCATCTGTCTGATCCGGCATTTCGGCGGTGGCGCGCCATGGGGCTTGTCCATGGGCCGCGACTGCATCGCTATGATCAGCCGCACCCGCTGACCGACTGGCCCGGCCCCACGCCGCTGGTGGCCAAGGCAAGCGACGCGACGCCCGAGAACGCTGCCTGCCCATACAGCGGAAAACCCAGCACCCATATGCTGGAGCTGAATGGCCGCACCTTCGGCTTTTGCAATGCATTTTGCCGCGACAAGACGCTGGCGGACCCAGAGGCCTGGCCCGCTTTCATGGCCCTCGTCAACGGCACGGATTAACCATGTCCTAACCCTGCCCCCTTTAGGTTTGGCCAAAGGGGGCAGCATGATCGCACGGGCCTACACGGTGGCGTTTGAGGGGGTGAATGCCCATCAGGTTGAGGTGCAATGCGCCCTCGCCCCCGGCCTGCCGGCCTTTTCAATCGTTGGGCTACCCGACAAAGCGGTGTCCGAGGCGCGCGACCGCGTGCGCTCTGCCCTGACTGCGATGACCATTGCCCTGCCCTCAAAACGTATCACCATCAACCTTTCGCCTGCCGATCTGCCCAAAGAGGGCAGTCACTTTGATCTGCCCATCGCGCTGGCTTTGCTGGCCGCGCTTGAGGTCATCCCCAAAGATGCCAGCGAAACCGTTGTGGCGCTTGGCGAGCTGTCGCTTGACGGCTCATTGGTGCCCGTGACAGGTGCACTGCCCGCGGCGATGACAGCGGCTGCGGAAAATCGCGGTCTGCTCTGCCCCGAAGCCTCGGGGGCCGAGGCCGCCTGGGTCGGGGCGACGCAGGTGATTGGCGCGCGCAGCCTGCACGCGGTGGTGCAGCACTATCTTGGGCAGGCCCCCATCGCGCCCAGCGCACCCGGCGAAGTTGCCGCCCATGAGGCCAGCAAGGATATGCGCGATGTCAAAGGGCAGCAGCGCGCCAAACGCGCGCTCGAAATTGCCGCCGCCGGGCGGCACCATCTGCTGATGCTGGGCACACCGGGCTCTGGCAAATCCATGCTCGCTGCGCGATTGCCCGGCATTTTGCCACCACTCTCTGCGCCGGAGGCTTTGGAAACCAGCATGATCCATTCGGTCGCCGGGCTGATTGATCAGGGCGGCATCTCGCGCACCCGCCCCTTTCGGGAGCCGCATCATACCGCGTCGATGCCAGCGATTGTCGGCGGCGGACGTCGCGCCATGCCCGGCGAAATCAGCCTCGCGCATAATGGCGTCCTCTTCATGGATGAATTTCCCGAGTTTCCGCGGCAGGTGCTGGAGACATTGCGCCAGCCAATTGAAACCGGAACGGTGATGATTGCCCGCGCCAATGCGCATGTCAGCTATCCGTGTCGCTTCATGTTGGTGGCGGCGGCCAACCCGTGCAAATGCGGGTTTCTTTACGATCCGGCCCGTGCCTGTGCTCGGGTGCCGCAGTGTGGTGAGGATTATCTGGGGCGCATCTCAGGCCCCCTCATGGATCGACTGGATCTCAGGATTGAGGTGCCCCCTGTGGCCTATCATGACCTTGACCTGCCGCCAGACGGGGACAGCTCTGCCATGATCGCGGAGCGGGTGGCGAAGGCGCGTGCGCTGCAGGCGGCACGGTTTGAGGCGCACACCAATGTGCATGCAAATGCCGACATGCAGGGCAAATTGCTGGAAGAGGCTGCGGCACCCGACGCTGACGGCCGTGCGCTATTGGCGCAGGTGGCGGAAAAATTCGGGCTTACCGCACGGGGCTACCACCGCGTGCTGCGCGTGGCCCGCACCATCGCGGACCTCGAAGGCAGCCCGGGGCTGCGCCGCCCCCACATCGCTGAAGCGGTGAGTTTTCGACTAACAACAACCGAGCGTTAGGGCCTTACAGTTTGGCTTCGATGGCCTCCCAGATTTTGGCGGCGATATTCACACCGTCAAATCGCTCCAGCTCCTGAATCCCGGTCGGAGAGGTGACGTTGATCTCTGTCAGGTAGTCGCCAATCACGTCGATGCCGACAAAGATCTGACCCTTTTCTTTCAAAAGAGGCCCAATGGCGGCGCAGATCTCGAGGTCGCGATCCGTCAGGCCGATTTTCTCGGGACGCCCGCCGACATGCATGTTGCTGCGGGTTTCCCCCGCCGCAGGCACGCGGTTGATCGCCCCCACGGGTTCGCCGTCGACCAAAATCACGCGCTTATCGCCATTGCTGACATCGGGCAGGAACTTCTGCACAATCAGCGGCTCGCGACTAAAACCCGTGAACAGCTCGTGCAGGGAGGACAGATTGCGATCATTTTCATCCAGACGGAAAACGCCCGCGCCGCCGTTGCCGTAAAGCGGCTTGAGGATCACATCGCAGTGTTTGGCCTTAAAGGCTTTGATGGTCTCAAGATCCCGGGCAATTGTGGTCGGCGGAGTCAGCTCTGGAAAATCCAGTACCAGCAGTTTTTCGGGATAATTGCGCACCCAGAACGGATCATTTACAACCAGCGCCTTGCCCTTGAGGCGGTCAAGCAAGTGGGTTGAGGTGATGTAATGCATGTCAAAAGGCGGATCTTGGCGCAGCCAGATCACGTCAAAATCCTCAAGCGCGACACGTTCCTTCGGCCCCAAATCCACATGGTTGCCCTGCTCGCGGCGCAGGGTCATCTTGTGGCCTTTGGCGGTGATCACCCCTTCTTCGAAGGCCAGCATATCCGGGGAGTAATAAAACAGTTCATGCCCGCGCGCCTGCGCCTCTTCGGCGATACGAAAGCTGCTGTCGGCATTGATATCAACGGATGTAATCGGATCCATCTGGAAGGCGATTTTCATGGCTGTCCCTCATGTTTGCTGCGCCCTACATGGCGTGCAGATAGCCTGCTTGCAATGCAAAGGCGGCCTAGAAAAACGCATTTTCAAGAATTTGTGTTGTCCCCAGCGCATCCACCAGCGCCACATCAAAGCGCATATCGCATAGGCTCCCGGCCGTTTCCTGTGCGGCAAACACCTCAGCCGCGCGCATGATACGGCTGCGTTGCCCGGCGCTCAGGCTTTCGGCGGCGCGTGCAAATGTGGCGGCGCGCTTGACCTCAACAAACACCAAGAGCGCATCCTTACGAAAGATCAGATCAATTTCTGCACCGCCGCCGCGCCAGCGTTCTGCCTGAAAGGAATATCCCTGCGCCAAATAGTCCGCGCGCACCTGCCCCTCGGCGGCGAGGCCCGACAGATACGCCAATTTTCCGCGCCTGCGTTTTTCAGATGACGCCATGCGTCCCGCCCCAGTTCCTATCAGCCTTTCTTCAGCTCTAGCGCGCGGGCATAAACTTTTCGTTTATTGACGCTGAATGCCTGCGCCACCGCTTCTGAGGCATCGCGTACCGACATGGTCTCCAGCGCAGTTTTCAGGGCAGTTTCCATATCTTCGTCAGAGGTTTGCGCGTCCCCGGCGCGTTCGATCAGCACCACGATTTCGCCTTTGACCGAGCGCGCGGCATAGCTGCCGGCCAGCGCGGTCAGGGCGCCGCGCTCGACCTCTTCGAATTTCTTGGTCAGCTCGCGGCAAACCGCAGCAGGCCGATCCCCCAACACCTCGGCGGCATCGCGCAGCATGTCCACCAGACGACGCGGACTTTCGTAGAACACCAGGGTGCCCGGAACATCTTTGACCGTTTGCAGGGCCGTTTTGCGCGCGGTTTTGGCATTGGGCAAAAACCCTGCAAAGAAAAACGCATCCGTGGGCAGACCCGCGATGCTAAGCGCAGTGATGATCGCCGAGGCCCCGGGCGCAGATGTCACCAGATGGCCCGCCTCGCTCGCCTCGCGCGCCAGGTGATAACCCGGGTCGGCAATCAGCGGGGTGCCCGCCTCGCTGGCATAGGCCACGGATTTCCCTTCGGCCAGCAGCGCCAGCAGCTTGGCGCGGGTGCCCGCGCCGGAATGATCGTGATAAGCCATGACATGCCGCACGCCGAGCGGCACACCGTGAATTTCAAGCAGCCGCTTGAGCGAACGGGTGTCTTCCGCAGCCAGCACATCCGCGCTGGCCAATGTGTCAAGCGCACGCAGAGTGATGTCGCGCGCGGTGCCAATCGGTGTCGCCACAAAGTGCAGCCCCGGGGCCAAAGAAATTATTTTGTGATTCAAAGCTGGACCCTCCGCCGGGGGAGACTATTATTCAGAGCAATCAAATTGCCGTTCAAATGCCGTCTGCGGCGGCCCAAGTCCGGACAACCTGTAAGGATAGTGTTCATGTTTGCTGCTTTTAAACGCCGCCGAGGCATTCTGAAAGGGGCCTTGGCCCTCACCGCCGCTGCCGTATTGGCCGCTTGTGAACCAATTGCCTTGGGAACTGGTCCGTCCATCAACACCGACAAGCCGGTGCCTGTGGCGCTTTTGGTGCCGCGTGGTTCTTCCACGTCCGGCGATGCTCTTCTTGCCCAAAGCCTTGAAAATGCTGCGCGTCTGGCGATGACCGATCTGAATGGTGTGCAAATTGACCTGCGGGTTTATGACACCGCAGGGGACGCAGCGATTGCACAGTCCGCAGCATTGCAAGCTGTGGGCGATGGCGCGAAAATCATTCTGGGCCCGGTGCGCAGCGGCCCGGCCAATGCCGTGGGTGTGGCACTCGCCGGCAAGGGCGTGAATGTGCTGACCTTTTCCAACAATACCGAGATTGCCGGGGGCAATGTTTTCCTTCTCGGGCCAACCTTCGAAAATACCGCTGACCGGCTGGCAGGCTTTGCCGCGCGCAACGGAAAATCGCGCGTCGTTACTGTCCATGCGCAGAATGTTGCTGGCGAGGTCGGGCGCAACGCCATTGCGCGCGCGCTCAACACCAATGGGCTGACCAACGCGGGGGCCGTGGGCTATGAATTCTCGCAACAGGGCGTGGTCGCTGCGGTGGACGACGTGCGCAACACCGTGCGCAACAATGGTGCCGATGTCCTGTTCCTGACCTCTGACACCTCAGGGGCCCTGCCGCTCTTCACGCAGCTGCTGCCCGAAGCGGGCCTGACCAGCGGCAGCGTGCAATATGTTGGCCTCACCCGCTGGGATATTCCGGCGCAGACACTGTCGCTGCCGGGTGTCCAAAACGGCTGGTTTGCCCTGCCCGATCCGGCCCTGTCCGGGCAATTCCGCGATCGGTATCAGGCCGCCTATGGGGCCTCTCCGCATCCCATCGCTGGCCTCGCCTACGACGGGATCGCAGCCATTGGTGCGCTTGTCGGCCAAGGCAATAGCAATGCTCTCACCACCTCGGCCCTGACACAGGGTCAAGGCTTCAAAGGGGTGAACGGCGTATTCCGCCTGCGCGCGGATGGCAGTAACGAACGCGGGCTGGCGGTGGCCACGATCCGTGACAATCAGGTTGTAATCATTGACCCAGCACCAAGAAGTTTCGGAGGCGCAGGTTTCTAAACCTGCGGCCTTCCTTCCGACTCCGCCAAAAGATCTCATCTGTGAGCCAGACCTGATTTTTGACCGCGCCCAAATGGGCGCGGCAATCGTTGCGGCCTGCCGCGACGCAGAAGATGCACGCGCAACCCGCAGCGCCGTGGTCGGGCTGCTGCGCGCCGCGCGCAGCCGCGGGATGGAGGCCATCGGTGCCGCCTTTGAGGCCAAACCGCGCGAGGCCCGCCCAATGACCCGCGCCTATACCTGGCTGACGGATTGTCTGGTCGCGACGACCCACTATGTGGCGACAGAATGGCTGCATCGTCTGGCCACCCCAACCAAAGGGGAGCGGATCGCACTCTTGGCGGTGGGGGGCTATGGCCGCGGCGAAATGGCCCCGCAGTCGGACGTCGACCTGCTATTTCTGACCCCCTATAAGATCACCGGCTGGGCCGAGAGCGTGATTGAATCCATGCTCTATATGCTCTGGGATCTGCGCATGAAGGTCGGGCATAGTTCGCGCACCGTCAAAGATTGCCTGCGCCTCGCGGGCGAAGATTACACCATCCGCACCGCCCTGCTGGAGCAGCGGTTTCTAGCGGGCCACCGCCCTCTGGCGCGGGAGCTTACGGCGACCCTTGAATCGCAGCTTTTCCACGGCACGGAGAAGGAATTTATCGAAGCCAAATTGCTTGAGCGCGATGAGCGCCACATCAAGCAGGGTCAGCGCTATGTGGTGGAGCCGAACGTCAAAGAGGGCAAAGGCGGGTTGCGCGATTTGCAGTCGCTGTTTTGGATCGCCAAATATGTCTACCACGTCACCAGCGCC
Source organism: Cognatishimia sp. SS12 (assembly GCF_028369055.1). Classification (GTDB taxonomy): domain Bacteria; phylum Pseudomonadota; class Alphaproteobacteria; order Rhodobacterales; family Rhodobacteraceae; genus Cognatishimia. The sequence goes on from NZ_JAQNCZ010000005.1 coordinate 92,560, forward strand.
AAAGATTTGGTGCGCCACAAGGTGTTCAGCCAGGAAGAGCTTGAGCTTTTTCAGAAGGCTGAGAACTTTCTTTGGGCGGTGCGCGCGCATCTGCATCTGATCAACAAACGCCCGATGGAGCAGCTGGCCTTTGACATGCAGGTTTCTGTGGCCGAACGCATGGGCTATGTCGACAAAGGCGGGCGCCGCGCGGTTGAGCATTTCATGCAGGACTATTTTCGCAATGCGACATCCGTGGGCGATCTGACCCGCATTCTGCTGTCAAAACTGGAAGCGGAACACAAAAAATCTGCCCCGCTGATGGAGCGTTTGTTCCGCCGTCGCCGCAAGATCAAAGAAGGCTACGCTGAGGTGCACAATCGCCTCGCGATTGCCGATGAAAAGGTCTTTTTGGAGGACAAGCTGAACATGCTGCGCCTGTTCGAAGAGGCGCTGCGCACCGGGCTGTTGATCCATCCTGACGCGATGCGGCTGGTCACGGCCAACCTGCACCTGATCGACGAGGACATGCGCACCAACAAGGAAGCGCAGCGCATTTTTCTGGGCACGCTTTTGAAACACGGCAACCCCGAACGCGCCTTGCGGCGGATGAATGAGCTGGGGGTTCTCTCGGCGTTTATCCCCGAATTTGAACCCATCGTCGCGATGATGCAGTTCAATATGTATCATTCCTACACGGTGGATGAGCATACGATTCAGGTCATCTCGAATTTTGCGCAGATTGAGCGCAAGGAACTGATCGAAGAACTGCCGCTCACCTCGGAAATTTTGGCCCGCAAAATCAACCGCAAGGTTCTGATGGTCGCGATGCTGCTGCATGATATTGGCAAGGGGCGCGATATTGACCATTCCATCCTTGGCGCGCAGATCGCGCGCCGCGTCGCCCCGCGTCTGGGGTTGAACAAGGAAGAATGCAATACCGTTGAATGGTTGGTGCGCTATCACCTCTTGATGTCAGATGTCGCGCAAAAGCGCGACATGAGCGATGAGCGCACGATCCGCAATTTCGTCAAAGCCGTCAAAACGGTGGAGCGGTTGGATTTGCTGACGGTCCTGACCGTCTGCGACATTCGCGGCGTCGGCCCGGATGTCTGGAACAACTGGAAGGCCACGCTGCTGCGCAAGCTCTACAACCTCAGCAAAGCGGCCTTTGACAATGGGCTTGAACCCGTGGGCCTCAAGAACCGCAACACCGCAGCCCGCAAACAGCTGCGCGAGGCTCTGCCCGATTGGCCGGCCAAGGCGCTCAAGCAGGAAACTGCGCGCCATTATGATCCCTACTGGCAGGGGCTGCCAACCGATGCGCATAAGATTTTTGCCAAGCTATTGCGTGATATTTCCGACGATGAAATCCGCATAGATTTGCAGCCGGATGACGACCGTGACGCAACGCGCGTCTGTTTTGCGCTGGCGGATCATCCGGGCATCTTCTCGCGTCTGGCCGGGGCGCTGGCGCTCGTGGGGGCCAATGTCGTTGATGCGCGGACTTATACATCCAAAGATGGGTTTGCGACGGCCGCCTTCTGGATACAGGACGCGGATGAGCACCCCTATGAAGCGGCGCGCCTGCCGCGTCTCAGCAAGATGATTCACCGCACCCTGAAAGGTGAAGTGGTCGCCTCTGAAGAGATGAAATCGCGCGATGTGCTGAAAAAGCGCGAAAAAGCCTTCCGCGTGCCCACCACCATCACCTTTGATAACGAAGGCTCGGAAATCTACACAATCATCGAGGTCGACACACGCGACCGCCCCGGCCTGCTGTTTGACCTGACGCGCACCCTGGCGGACAGCAACGTCTATATCGCCTCCGCCGTGATCGCGACCTATGGCGAACAGGTCGTTGACACCTTTTACGTCAAGGACATGTTCGGGTTGAAATTCCACGCCGAAGGCAAACAAAAACTGTTGGAAAAACGCCTGCGGGACGCGATCGCCAAAGGCGCGGAAAGGGCACATTCATGAAGCCCATCCGGCTGATCCGGGGGTTTTTGACCGTTGGATTTTGGACCCTTCTCAGTCGTGTGCTGGGGTTCGCGCGCGAGATCCTGATTCTCAGCCTGATTGGCCCCGGGGCCGGGCTGGATGCGTTTGTCGCCGCCTTTCGTCTGCCCAATATGTTCCGCCGTTTCTTTGCCGAAGGTGCCTTTAACGCTGCCTTTGTCCCGCTGTTTTCAAAAAAATACGAGGCGGGCGAGGACGCACGGGCATTTGCCCAGAACGCGCTGAGTGGTCTGGCGCTGGCGGTGATGGTCCTGACCGCGCTGGCGATGATTTTCATGCCGGGGCTGGTCTGGTTGACCGCAGAAGGGTTTTATGGCGATCCCCGGTTTGACGTCACGGTTGGCTATGGGCGCATTGTCTTTCCCTATATCTTCTTCATGTCGCTGGCGGCGCTCTTCTCTGGGGTGCTCAATGCAACGGGGCGTTTTGCGGTCGCCGCAGCCGCGCCTGTGTTGCTGAATGTCTTTACCGTCGCGGCAATGACGCTGGCCTATTTCTTGGGGCAAGAGGTCATTCGCTGGCTCGTCTGGGTCATCCCTGTTGCCGGGGTTGCGCAGCTGGCGCTGGTTTGGGTGGCGGCAGATCGGGCCGGGGTGCGCCTGCGCCCGGCGCGGCCACGCTGGACAAATGATATGGCGCTCATGCTCAAAGTGGCGCTGCCGGCGGCGCTGGCATCGGGCGTCATGCAGATCAACCTTGTTGTCGGCCAGCTTGTCGCCTCGCGCACCGAAGGTGCCATCAGTTGGCTTTTTGCGGCGGATCGCCTTTATCAGTTGCCACTTGGGGTGGTTGGCATTGCAGTGGGCATCGTGCTGCTGCCGGATCTGTCACGCCGTCTGAAAGCTGGCGATGACAGCGGCGCGCAGCAGGCCTTTTCCCGGGCCAGCGAATTTGCCCTCGCGCTGTCGATCCCTTCGGCGATTGCCTTTCTTGTGGTGCCACTGCCCTTGGTATCCGTGATGTATGAACGCGGCGCAACCACCGCGTCGGATGCGCAAGCCATTGCTTGGGCCGTTGCCGTCTATGGTCTGGGCCTGCCCGCGTTCATCCTGCAAAAACTCTATCAACCGCTGTTCTTTGCGCGCGAAGACACCAAGTCCCCTTTCCGCTATGCGCTTTGGGCCATGGCGATCAACGCGGGTCTGTCATTTGGCTTGCATCCGCTGGTGGGCTGGCTGGCTCCGGCAATCGCGGCGACCGTGGCAGGCTGGGCGATGGTGGCGATGTTGGCCCTTGGCGCGCGGCAATTCGGTGTGGCTGCGCAGCTCGATACCCGGTTCAAAACGCGCATCTGGCGCATCTGCCTTGCAGCGTTGATCATGGGTGCAGCCCTGCTGGCGCTCTTCCTGGGTTTTCGCGCGGCGTTTTTCGCACCGGGGCTGCGTTATCTCGCGCTCACCTGTTTGGTGCTGATAGGCGGCGTGGTCTATTTCGGCGCAGGACAAATCTTGGGCGCGTTCAAATTGTCTGAGATCAAGCGCGCCGGGCGCAGCGCACCCTAGTCGTGGCGGATACGAGCGCGGATACGCGCCCAACCTCCGGGCACCAAAACAAAAGACAGCGCAAAACCCGTGCAAAACCCCGCCAGATCCGCAACCCAGTCGCCCGAGCCGCCGAAAAGCACGCCAAATACCAGCTGAATGCCCAGCAAGAATGCGATCAGCGTAAAGGCGCGGCTTTGGTTTTCGCCGACGCTGCGGAGCTTGGCCCACATCAGAAACGTGAAAGCCCCGATAAATCCATAGGCCCCGGGGTATGATCCGATAAGCGGGGCCGGGTCTGCCCACGCAAGGCTATAAGCAAATGCGCCAACAACGCCCGACAGCAGAAAAATCACCACCACGGCCACAGGGTGCATCACCTCGCCCACCATTTTGCCAAGCGCCAGAATAATCACCGCGCCGAACAGCGCGTGGGTAAAATTGCCGTGCAAAAACAGATAGCTGATAAAGCGCAGCAGATGCTCCGCTGGATACACGCCGCTGTCCCACATCCAGGCCGCGATATCTGGGGAAAACGCATATTGCTGCATCGCCGCCAGACGCCAGCCAATGGCCGAGGGGCCGCCCACCACACCTTTGGACCCAGCAAAGAAGATCAGCTCTATCGCCACGATGACAACGGCAAGCGCGGCCACAACGGGCGGAAGTGGGTTCACGGGGCTGTTATTGTGATGCGGTTGCATGGGCGCTCCTTGACGGCATTTGACGCCATGGGTAAGCCAAGCGGGCAATAAATTCCAGACGGAGTATCAGCTATGAGTGAGGCGGTCCAAACGTCCTCGTCTTTCACCCCGCGTGTTTTCTCGGGCATTCAGCCATCCGGCGGTCTGACATTGGGCAATTATCTTGGCGCGATGAAGCGTTTTGTCGATACGCAGGAAACCGGCGTGCAATCGATCTATTGCATGGTGGATCTGCACGCGATCACCGTCTGGCAAGATCCGGAAAACCTGCGTCGCGCAACACGCGAGCTATGCGCGGGCTATATCGCCTCAGGCCTTGATCCCAAAAAATCGATCCTTTTCAATCAATCCCAAGTGCCCGAGCACACGCAATTGGCGTGGATCTTTAACTGTGTCGCCCGCATGGGCTGGATGCAGCGTATGACGCAGTGGAAAGACAAGGCGGGCAAGAATTCGCAAAACGCATCTCTGGGTCTCTTTGCTTATCCCGCGCTGATGGCGGCTGACATTCTGGTTTACCACGCCACACATGTGCCGGTGGGCGAAGACCAGAAACAGCATGTGGAACTGACCCGCGACATCGCGGCAAAATTCAACCATGACTACGGCGTTGATTTTTTCCCGATGGCCGAACCTGTCATCGAAGGCGCGGCCACGCGGGTGATGTCATTGCGCGATGGCACCAAAAAGATGTCAAAATCCGATCCGTCAGATGCCTCGCGCATCAACTTGACGGATGATGCTGACACGATTGCCAAGAAAATTCGCAAGGCAAAAACCGACCCCGAGGCCCTGCCATCCGAAGCCAAGGGTTTGGAAGACCGCGCCGAGGCCCGCAACCTCGTGAATATCTACGCCGCGCTGAGCGAACAATCGGTGGATGCCGTTTTGGCAGATGTCGGTGGCAAGCAATTTTCGGAATTCAAGCCGATGTTGGCGGAGCTCGCGGTGGAAAAACTCGCGCCCATCTCCACCGAGATGTCACGCCTGATGCAAGAGCCGGCCGAGATCGACAAGATCCTGGCAGATGGGGCCGAACGCGCTCGCGCCATTGCAGCGCCGATCCTGAAGGAAACCTATCGTATTGTCGGCATGGTGGGGTAACGCCGCCCCGGCCCATACACATGCGCCGCAAAAACCGGCCTGTCATAAAACTGAAACTTGTCCCTGGCAGAATGGGGCAGAATTTTAGCAGGCCTTTTCAGCACAAATCGCCCTGGGGTTCGCCCTGGGGCGCTTTTCCTTTTTGCGCTCGACTTTCATAACTTTCCTGAAGCGCAAATTCGATTGCTCTTATCAAATGCTTACGCCATGATGCCCGCAAGGAGAGATTTTCATGCGTAAGTTTATGGTCGTGCTGGATGACAGCCGCGAATGTCTGAATGCGATGCGGTTTGCTGCAATGCGCGCTGCTAAAACCGGCGGCGGGGTCGAAGTTCTGGCCGTCATCCCCCCCGAAGAGTTCAATCACTGGATCGGTGTTGGCGACATCATGCGGCAAGAAGCGCGCGAGCGTATCGAAGTGCATTTCGAGGTCTTCGCCAAATGGATGCGCGACCGCCAGAACGTGAACCCAGAACTGGTGATCCGCGAAGGTGAACCTGTTGCCGAGATCCTCGCGCAGGTGCAGGAAGATGCCGACGTGGGTGTGCTTGTGCTTGGGGCTGGCACCGACCGGGGTGGCCCGGGCCCTCTGGTGACGCAACTGACCCGCAGTTCGGGCACCTTGCCCATTCCGATCACTGTGGTTCCTGGCGATCTGTCCAAAGAACGGCTGGAAGCCATTACCTAAGCGGCGCGGCCCATCGTTTTAGAATGATTCCAAACCTTGACTCTGCCCGCTGCCCCACTCATATCAGGGGCAGTGATGAAAGGCCCCGACATGTTCATTCAAACTGAATCCACGCCAAATCCGGCGACCCTCAAGTTTTTGCCTGGTCAGACGGTTCTGTCTGCTGGCACCGCTGATTTTCCCAGCAAGGACAGCGCGCATGCCTCGCCCTTGGCTGAGAAGATCTTTGAGGTGAACGGAGTCACCGGCGTTTTTCTGGGCCATGATTTTGTCACCGTCACCAAAGATGACGGCACAGAATGGGACCATATGAAGCCCTCGATCCTGGGCATGATCATGGAGCATTTTCAATCTGGTGCGCCGGTTCTGGCCGCTGAGGGTGTGGCCCCGTCTGGCCATGCCGATCACACGGGCGAAGACGGCGACATTGTTGAGCAGATCAAAGAGCTGCTTGACACCCGCGTGCGCCCTGCTGTGGCGCAAGACGGCGGCGATATCACCTTTCATGGGTTTGAACGCGGCGTCGTCTATCTGCACATGCAAGGGGCCTGCGCAGGCTGCCCCTCTTCCACTGTCACGTTGAAAATGGGCATTGAAAACCTGCTGCGCCACTACATCCCCGAAGTGACTGAGGTGCGCCCGATTGACCTCTGATCCGCTGATCATCGGGTTTGATACATCGGCCGCGCATTGCGCGGCCGCTTTGCTGCGGGGGGACGATGTTTTGGTAAGCCAAGCCATCGACATGACCCGCGGACAAGCCGAAGAACTGATGCCGCTGCTGGACAAATTGCTGGCCGGCCAAAGCCTGAGCTGGCAGGACATCCACGTCATCGGTGTTGGCGTTGGCCCGGGCAATTTCACCGGCATTCGCATTGCGGTCTCGGCCGCGCGTGGTCTGGCCCTGGCACTCGGTGTGCCGGCGATTGGTGTCTCGACATTTGAGGCAAGCCTGCTCGGACAGCCTGAAGGCACGCTCGCGACCGTGCCCGCCCCGCGCGGGCAGCATTATGTGTTGGATACCCTGACACAGGACGGACCGCTGCTGTCCTCAGATCCGCTGCCTGAAAACCGGCGCGCGGTTCAGCCCCCGGCTGCCGCTGTGCTCGCCGAGAACATTGCCCGTATCGCCAGCAGCAAGGCAGATAAGACGCAGGCCCGCCCCGCGCCGCTTTACATCCGTGCCGCAGATGCCGCCCCGGCGCGCGATCTGCCGCCGCCAATCTTGTGACCCCTGAGCATTTGGCGGGCCTGCATCAGCGCGCTTTTACGAACGCGCGCCCGTGGTCTGCTGCGGAATTTGCCGCTTTGCTCAGCAGCCCCCATTGTTTCCTGGAAGGCGACTCAAAGGGCTTTGCGCTTGGCCGGGTCATTGCGGGGGAAGCAGAGCTTCTGACATTGGCGGTGGACCCAAATTTTCAGCGCTCTGGACGTGGTCACGCGCTGCTGCAGGCCTATCACAAAACGGCGCAAGAACGCAGCGGAACCACCGCCTTTCTTGAGGTCGCGGCGGACAATAGACCCGCAATTTCATTATATCTTTCAAATGGATACACAGAAACTGGGCGGCGCAAATCCTATTATACGCGCCAAACCGGACCCGCTGTAGATGCCCTGATACTGTCGCGCGATCTCTAAGCTGCCCCTAGGGCAGCCTGATTTCTCAGCCAAATGGTCAAAAAAATTGGTTGACCCTCCCCCTTAACTCCGGCGTATTTTGATTAATGATCTTTGATGATCTCAACATCCTAGACCCGGCGCGAGGGAAAGACCGGGTCTGATAATAATATGTGGGAGATACATATGACCCTGATGAAGAAATTTCTGGGCGCCGCTGCTGGCATCGCTCTTGCTGCTGGCGCTGCCGCAGCCGAACCTGCCCTGATTTTCGACCTCGGCGGCAAGTTCGATAAATCCTTTAACGAAGCTGCCTTTAACGGCGCGGAACGCTGGGCCGAAGAGACTGGCGGCAAGTATCTGGAAATCGTTCTGCAATCCGAAGCACAACGTGAACAGGCGCTGCGCCGCTTTGCCGAAGCGGGCGCAAACCCGGTCATCACCATGGGCTTTGCCATGGCGACCCCGGTAGAGCAGGTGGCCCCGGATTATCCGGAAACCAAATTCGTCAACATCGACGGTTTCATCCCGGAAATTCCGGCAAACGTGCAGATGATCAGCTTCCAGGAGCATCAAGGGTCCTACCTTGTTGGCATGCTGGCCGCGATGGCGTCTGAGTCGGGCACCGTTGGCTTTGTTGGCGGTATGGACATTCCGCTGATCCGGCACTTTGGCTGCGGCTATGCGCAGGGTGTTAAAGCCGTGAACCCGGATGCCACCGTTATTGCGAACATGACTGGCACCACCCCAGCGGCCTGGAATGATCCGGTGAAAGGGTCAGAGCTGACCAAAGCGCAAATCGCTCAGGGCGCTGACGTTGTCTATGCCGCTGCGGGCGGCACCGGCGTTGGTGTTCTGCAAACCGCTGCGGACGAAGACATTCTGTCCATTGGGGTCGACTCCAACCAGAACCACCTGCACTCCGGCAAAGTTCTGACCTCGATGCTGAAGCGTGTTGACGTTGCGGTTTATGAGGCGCTGAAATCCGGCGAAGATCTCGAAACAGGTGGGGCCGTGGTTCTTGGTCTTGCCGAAGAGGGTGTTGGCTATTCAGTCGATGAGCACAACGAAGCGCTGATCAGCGCAGAGATGAAAGAGGCCGTCGAAGCCGCGCGCACCGCGATCATCAACGGTGAACTCGAAGTGGCAAGCTACTACGCCACAGACAGCTGCCCTGCACTGGACTTCTGATCCAGACCCAAAAAAATAGAAAGGCCGCGCCGCATCTGCGGGCGCGGCCTTTGCAAACCAGCGAGGGTGCACCGTGAACACAGCTCCGGCGATCGAGTTGCGCGGCATTTCCAAATCATTTGGTCCTGTCCAGGCAAACAAAGATATCTCCATTTCCGTTCAGCCAGGTACGATCCACGGGATCATCGGCGAAAATGGCGCGGGAAAATCCACTTTGATGTCAATCCTTTACGGGTTCTACAAAGCGGACAAAGGCGATATCTACATTCAGGGGCACAAAACGCTCATTCCGGACAGTCAGGCCGCGATTGCTGCGGGCATCGGCATGGTGTTTCAGCATTTCAAGCTGGTTGAAAATTTTACCGTTCTGGAAAACATCATCCTTGGGGCCGAAGACGGGCCGCTGCTGCGCAGCTCTCTTGGCAAGGCGCGCAAGGAATTGGCCTCTCTTGCCAAGGAATATGAACTGAACATTGACCCCGATGCACTGATCGAAAACCTCAGCGTCGGCCACCAGCAGCGGGTTGAAATCCTCAAGGCGCTCTATCGGCAGGCCGATATTTTAATTCTGGATGAACCCACCGGCGTTCTGACCCCGGCAGAGGCGGACCAATTGTTCCGCATTCTGGATCGGCTCCGCTCGGAAGGGAAAACCATCATCCTGATCACCCACAAGCTGCGCGAGATCATGGAATACACCGATACGGTCAGCGTCATGCGCCGTGGTGAGATGACAGCCACTGTGAAAACCGCAGAAACCAGCCCAGCGGGGCTGGCCGAGCTGATGGTCGGCCGCAAAGTATTGCTGCGTGTCGACAAGACCCCGGCCCAACCCGGCGAGGTTATTCTGGACGTCCAAGACCTGCGGGTCGTCGATGAAAAAGGTGTGGAGCGCGTCAAAGGTATCAGCCTTCAGGTGCGCGCGGGCGAGATCCTGGGCATTGCGGGGGTTGCGGGCAATGGGCAATCCGAGTTGCTTGAGGTTCTGGGCGGCTATGCCGATGCAACCGGGCGCATCACGATCAATGGCACTGAACTGCCACTGTCCGGCCCCGGATCGGACGGCGGCGCGCGCCGGATGGCGGGTATTTCACACGTCCCAGAAGACCGGCAGCGCGAAGGGTTGATCATGGACTTTGCCGCCTGGGAAAATTCAGTGTTCGGCTATCACCATGATAAAAAATACCAATCTGGCCTTCTGATGGATAACAAGGGCATTCTCGCCCATGCCGCCGACCAGATGCAGCGCTTTGACGTGCGCCCGCCTGATCCGCATCTGGCGGCCAAGAATTTCTCGGGCGGTAACCAGCAGAAAATTGTGGTGGCCCGCGAAATTGAGCGCAACCCAGATGTCTTGCTGATCGGCCAGCCCACGCGCGGCGTGGACATTGGCGCCATTGAATTCATTCACCAGCAGATCGTGCAGCTGCGCGATCAAGGCAAAGCCATCCTGCTTGTCAGCGTGGAACTGGAAGAGATCCTGTCTCTTGCCGATCGTGTTGCCGTAATGTTTGACGGCAAAATCATGGGCGAGCGGCTGGCAGAGACCACAGATGAAAAAGAACTCGGTCTGATGATGGCCGGCGTTTCAGGGGGACGCAGCTGATGACCAAGATGCCACTCTGGGCCGATGCCATCCTTGTACCGCTGATCAGCCTGTTTCTGGCGGCCATTCTCAGCGCGCTTGTCATTCTGGGGATCGGGGAAAACCCTGTCGAAGCCTTTAACCTGATGGTGGATGGCGCGCTGAAACGCAGCGCGGGCTGGGGCTATACGCTCTATTACACCACCAATTACATCTTTACCGGCCTGGCGGTGGCCGTGGCCTTTCACGCGCGCCTGTTCAACATCGGCGGTGAAGGTCAGGCGATGATTGGCGGCGTTGGTGTGGCGCTGATCTGCCTCTACATCCCCTGGCCGCATTGGACGCTGGCGATCTTCGGGGCCTCGGTCGGGGCTGCGCTGTTTGGGGCGGCCTGGGCGTTTATTCCCGCCTATTTACAAGCCAAACGCGGCAGCCATGTGGTGATCACCACCATCATGTTCAACTATATCGCCTTTTCGGTTCTGGGCTATTTGCTGGTTGAGGTTCTGCGCCCGGCAGGCTCAATGGACCCGGCCTCTGCGACCTTCCCGGAGGCGACGCATCTGCCGAATTTCCATGACATGTTTGCGCCCGAAGGCTCGCGCATGTTCCGTGGGGCCCCGGCCAATGTGACCTTCTTCCTGTCGCTCGCGGCCTGTGTACTTGTCTGGCTGCTGATCTGGCGCACCAAACTGGGCTATGACATCCGCAGCTTTGGCAAATCCGAGACGGCCGCCAAATACGCCGGCATCTCGCCGCTGCGCATCACTGTGATCGCCATGCTGATCTCTGGCGCACTGGCGGGGATGATGTCGGTCAATACGACATTGGGCGAAAGCGAACGGCTGATCCTCAATTCCACCGAAGGGGCCGGATTCGTTGGCATCGCGGTGGCGCTAATGGGGCGCAACCATCCGATTGGCATTCTGATGGCCGCCTTGCTCTTTGGGTTTCTCAATCAGGGCGGCGCAGAGTTGGCGCTTTGGACAAACATCCCGCGCGAGCTGATCGTGGTCATTCAGGCACTGGTCATTCTGCTGACTGGCGCGCTTGACAATATGGTGCGCATGCCGCTGGAGCGGCTGTTTCTCTCGCTGCGCAAGAAGGATACCGTGTGATGGATTTTCTGACGCTTCTGCAAATCTCCGACAGTTCCGTACGCCTTGCCATTCCGCTGCTGCTGGCCTGTCTGGCTGGCCTTTATTCAGAGCGCGCCGGGATTTTTGACATTGGGCTGGAAGGCAAGATGCTGGCCGCCGCCTTTGCGGCCGGGGCCTTTGCGGCCGTCACTGGCAACGTTTGGGTCGGCTTGCTGGCGGGCATCGGGGCGTCGCTGATCTTATCGGCCATTCACGGCGTCGCCTCCATTACCTTTCGTGGCAACCAGCTGATTTCCGGCGTGGCCATCAACATGCTGGCCGCTGGTATGACTGTGCTGATTGCCCAGCGTTGGTTTCAGCAGGGCGGGCGCACGCCGTCGCTGACTGGCGACGGGCGGCTCAACCCGATCACCCTGCCCTTTGCAGATATGTTCGAAAGCATCCCGCTCTTTGGACCCACCTACAAAGAGCTGATTTCGGGGCACAGCGTTTTGGTCTATCTGGCGCTGGCGCTGGTGCCGCTGACCTGGTGGGTGCTTTACCGCACGCGCTTTGGCCTGCGTCTGCGCGCGGTGGGCGAAAACCCGGCCAGTGTGGATACGGCGGGCGTGTCGGTGGTGCGCCTGCGCTTTACGGCTGTCATGATCTGCGGCGTGCTCTGCGGGGTCGCCGGGGCCTATTTGGCCACGGGTCTGCAAGCCGGATTTATCAAAGACATGACCGCAGGTCGCGGTTTCATCGCCCTTGCGGCGCTGATCTTCGCCAAATGGCGGCCTTGGTATGCGCTTTGGGCCTGCCTGCTTTTTGGCTTCTTGCAGGCCGTCGCTGTGCGCTTTCAAAGCATCGAAATCGCCGGTGTAGTGATTCCCGTTCAATTGATGGAGGCCCTGCCTTTCATCCTGACCGTCATCATTCTGGCCGGATTCGTGGGGCGCGCGATCCCGCCTCGGGCCGGCGGAGAGCCTTATATCAAAGAGAGATAGCGCCAACAGCGGCAATTTTGTCGACATCGCCTCTGAAATCCAAATCTGACTGGTTGCATTCATCAGACCTTTGGCGCTATTTGGCGCCATGCAGATATACCTCCCGATTGCCGAAGTCTCCGTGAACGCTTTCCTCCTTCTGGGATTGGGGGGCCTTGTCGGTGTCCTGTCCGGAATGTTTGGTGTTGGCGGCGGCTTCTTGATGACGCCGCTTTTGTTTTTTATCGGTATCCCGCCCGCCGTGGCTGTGGCAACCGAAGCCAACCAGATCGTTGCATCCTCGTTCTCGGGCGTGCTGGCGCATTTCAAAAGGAGGACCGTCGATCTCAGGATGGGGACCGTGCTCCTTGTCGGGGGCCTCACGGGGGCCGCGATTGGTGTGGTGGTCTTCAACTACCTGAAATCACTGGGTCAGGTCGATCTGCTGGTTAAGCTGTGCTACGTGATCTTCCTTGGGATCATTGGCGGCCTGATGTTCATCGAAAGTCTGAACGCCATTCGCCGCAGCAGCAAGAACCCCGGTGCGGTCAAACGCAAAAAACACAACTGGATTCACGGCCTGCCTTTCAAAGTGCGCTTCCGTGTCTCGGGTCTTTATATCTCGGTTATCCCGCCCCTTCTGGTCGGCGTCTTTGTCGGTATCCTGTCGGCGATCATGGGGGTCGGCGGCGGTTTCATCATGGTGCCTGCCATGATCTACCTCTTGGGCATGCCAACCAAAGTGGTGGTCGGCACCTCGCTGTTTCAGATCATTTTTGTGACGGCCTTTACCACCCTGCTCCACGCCACCACCAACTATACGGTTGATATGGCTTTGGCAGTGCTGCTGCTGGTCGGCGGCGTCATCGGTGCGCAGTTTGGGGCCGTGATCGGCACGCGACTGAAAGCCGAACAGCTGCGCATTCTGCTGGCGATTATGGTGCTGGGCGTCTGCCTGAAACTCGGCCTTGATTTGCTTATTATGCCCGGGGAGCTTTACTCTCTCGGCGCGTCCGGAGGACACTAAATGCTGCGCAGACTGCTTGTCCTTCTCTGCCTTGCCGCGCCTGCCCATGCGCAAGAAGAAGTCGTTCTCGGGCTCAGCCAAAATCGCGTGGCAATCACCGCGAATTTTGACGGTTCTGAAATTCTGGTCTTTGGTGCGGTCAAACGCGAAGACAGCATCCCTGAAGGGGACCCGCTGCAAGTGATCGTTGCGGTGTCTGGCCCCAATGAGCCGATCACCGTGCGCCGCAAGGAAAAGAAATTCGGCATTTGGGTAAACACTGACAGCGTAGAGATTGATGGCGCGCCCAGCTTCTATGCCGTGGCCACCAGCGGACCTCTGGGCGAGATTGTCAGCCCCGCCGAAAACCGCTTGCACCAGATCTCTGTTGAAAACGCGATTTCCTCGATCGGCGCGCAGACGCAAAAGCCCGGCGCAGCCGAATTCGCCGATGCGGTGGTGCGCATCCGTACCAATCAAGGCTTCTATATGCTGCGCGAAAACACCGTGGATGTCAGCGAACAGACCTTGTTTCGCACCTCGGTGGCCATGCCGGCCAACCTGACCGAAGGCTTCTATGCCACCCGTGTGTTCCTGGTGCGCAGTGGCGAGGTGATTTCGACGTATGAAACCAAGATCGACGTGCGCAAAGTCGGGCTGGAGCGCTGGCTGTATAACCTGTCGCGCCAGCAACCGCTGGTCTATGGCCTTTTGTCGCTGGCGATTGCCATCATCGCGGGTTGGGGCGCATCGGCCTTCTTCCGCGTGATCCGTCAGGGCCGCTGATCGGCGCTGACCGTTGGGCGCTTAGCCGCGCCCGACAAAAGGCATCTTGGTCGCCATAACCGTCATGAATTGCACATTGGCCGCAGGCGGAAGCTCGGCCATATGCAAGACCAGACGCGCCACATCCTGCACATCCATGGTTGGCGCAAGCTCGACAGTTGGGTCAACGGCCAGCGCGCGCGCGTTCAACTCATCCACCATATCGGTATCTGCGTTGCCAATGTCGATCTGCCCGCAGGCAATATCATAGGGACGCCCATCCAACGACAGCGCGCGCGTCAGCCCGGTGATCGCGTGTTTTGTGGTGGTATAGCAGACGGTATTGGGGCGCGGGCTATGAGCGGCCAGAGACCCGTTATTGATGATGCGGCCACCTTGCGGGGATTGCGCCCGCATCTGCGCAAAGGCCAGCTGCGCGGCGATGAACATACCCCGCACATTGACGTTCAGCACATGGTCAAAGTCATCGAGCGGCACCTCGTCAATCGAGGCCGAAGGGCCGGTCACACCGGCGTTGTTAAACAGTGCATCCAGCCGCCCGCTCATGCTGACAAAGCGATCAAAGGCCGCTTTCATCGCCCCGGCGTCAGTCACATCCACCGGCAGGGCCATGGCGTTCTTGTTGCGCTTGGCCATTTCGGTCAGCAGCGTGCCACGCCGCGCCACCAGACCAACGCGCCAGCCCTGCTCAAGAAAGGCCTGCGCCGTCGCGCGCCCAATGCCGGAACTGGCCCCGGTGATAATGATGCTGTTCATACCTGTTCCTCCAATGTCAGAGCCACTGCCGGGGCTTTCAAATCATCTGTCGCGAGCGGACCGCTTGGCATGCTCAGACGGTTGCGCACCACCCAGTAAAGCCGTTCCTGCGCACGGGTGATGGCCACGTAAGCCAAGCGCTTCCACAGCGGCTGCCCGGCCTCGGTCCGTCCCATGCGTGCCGCAGCATAAAGATCAGGCCCAAAGACTTGCACATTTTCCCATTGGCTGCCTTGCGCCTTGTGGATCGTCACCGCCGCCCCATGCAGAAAGGTAGCGCCCATCCGCGCGGCATAGGGGATGAAAGGTTCTTCCTCGTCCGGCATCTCGATCTTGACGATTGAGGCCGCCGAAACCTGTGGATCTTCAGCTCCCATGACATGCAAGCGTGAAAAGCCCGGCTTGCGCCCCGGTCCTAGATAGACAACCTGCGCGCCTTTGATCAGGCCGCGCGCCTCAAGATCCAGCCGTTTTTTGCGGTGTTTCATCGGCAGCTCGATCCCGTCGCAAATCAATGGTTCGCCAGCCAAAAGCGCATCGGCTGGCGCGCCATGTACCTTGCGAAAGGCATTGATCAATCGCACGCGCGTGGCATTGCGCCAAACCAAAACCGGCGAGCGCGCCATCAGGTCCACCTCGACGCGCTGCCCCCAGACAATGCGGTCATCTTCCTGTGATTTTCGCTCCACCAAACGCTCAAAATCTTCAAAGCCCACATCCGGATCCGCCAGCGCATGTGCGAGATCAAGGATCGGGTTGTCGGCGTCCTGGCGGTGAATGCGGCTCAGCGTGAACTTTGACTCCTCGGGCAGCTTGTCAAACACCATCGAGCCTGATTGGTTCACCGGTGCCAGCTGCGCGGGATCACCAAACAGCATAAGCGTTGGAAAAATTTCTTTCAAATCGTCAAACTGGCGGTCATCCAGCATCGAGGCTTCGTCCACCAGCCCGATATCCAGCCCCTCTTCGCGCCGCTTCCATCCTGTGATGAAATCAGAGCCGCGCAACCCTGCCGCAGCCAAGGCCCCCGGGATCGATTTGTGCAGCGCATAAAAGGCGTGGGCGCGATCAAGGGACTCGTCGCTCAACCCCTCAATCTGCGGCCGTTCGCCATTTTCGGCCAGCCATTCAGCGATCTTTTCATATTCAGGATCATAGACGGGGCTATAGAGAATGCGGTGGATCGTGGTCGCGGGCACGCCCCGCATCCGCAGAACACTGGCCGCCTTGTTGGTCGGGGCAAGGATCGCCAGCGAACGGCGATCTTGCGCTTTCTTGCTCTCATAGTCGCCGGATATGATGGATAACCCGGCCCCGGTGAGCGCCTGTACCAATTCGGACAGCAGCAGCGTCTTGCCGGACCCAGCCTTGCCCATCACGGCGGCGACAGCAGCTTTCCCCGACTGTGGCGGCAGCATCAGACTGTCATCCAGATCGACGCCCGCGCCCTTCAAAAGCGCTGAAATTTGGTCAAAGGCCTCTGCCTGATCATGGGATAAAGTAAGTGCCGATGACGTCATGCACGGACCCTACAGGCGGGCTGCGCTGAGCGCCAGCCTGCAATTTCATTGCGCCAGATCTTGGCGGCCTTTGCCCTGCATCGGCGCCCGAACCGCCGCGAGATTGGACAGTTCAACAGCGGCCAATAGCGTCAATTCGTCAAGCTCTGCGGCAAGCTGCGGCAAATCGTTTTCCACCGCATAGCTTCGCAGGTCCGCCAGAACCTCAAGTATCCAGTCATGCCTCATATCGCCCCTCCTGTATGCGAGCCGCGTTTGTGGCAAACGCGCGCAAACAGCCAAAGGCTGCAATCTGCAGCCGCTCACGTCACGGGCATCATGGCGGATAAGGAGTTTCGCAAAAGTAAATCGCCCCTGGGATTGCTCCCAAGGGCGATACAACAAAGGTATTCGGCTTATTTACCGGCGTCGATGACCTCTTGCACGCTTGTCAGCCCGGTTGTCGGGGCCTGCACAAGCACCGCCATATTGCCCGGCAGATGTTCATTGCGCATCATTTTCATATGCGCGGCTGGGATATCCTCCCAGCTGAAGGTCTCTGACAGAAACGGTTCAATCCGGCGTTCGATCATCATCTGATTGGCTGCCGCCGCCTGCTTGAGATGCGCAAAATGGCTGCCCTGCAGGCGTTTCTGATGCATCCACGTATAGCGGACGTCAAACGTCAGGTTGAACCCGGTGGTGCCGGCGCAGATCACAACCATGCCCCCCTTTTTGCACACAAGGTTTGAAACCGGGAAAGTGCTTTCGCCGGGGTGTTCAAACACGATGTCAGGGTTGTTGCCCTTGCCGGTGATGTCCCAGATCGCTTTGCCAAAACGGCGCGCTTCTTTGAACCAGGCATCATATTCGGGCGTGTTCACGGTGGGCAGCTGGCCCCAGCAGTCAAAGTCTTTGCGGTTGATCACGCCTTTTGCGCCCAGCCCCATCACGAAATCACGCTTGCTTTCATCCGAGATGACGCCAATCGCATTCGCCCCGGCCGCGCGGATCAACTGGATCGCATAGGTGCCCAATCCGCCAGAAGCGCCCCAAACCAGCACGTTCATGCCGGGCTTCAGCTCATGCGGCGGGTGGCCAAACAGCATCCGGTAAGCTGTGGCCAGCGTCAGCGTATAGCAGGCCGCCTCTTCCCAGGTCAGATGCTGCGGACGGCGCAGCAGCTGTTGGGCCTGTACGCGGGTGAACTGCGCAAAAGAGCCATCTGGGGTTTCATAGCCCCAAATTCGCTGCGTTGGGGAATACATCGGATCACCGCCGTTGCATTCTTCGTCATCGCCGTCGTCCTGGTTACAGTGGATGACAACCTCGTCGCCCACTTTCCAATTTTTCACCTTATCGCCCACGGCCCAGATAATGCCCGAGGCATCCGACCCTGCGATGTGATAAGGTTCGCCATGGCCATCAAAGGGGCTGATTGGCACGCCAAGACCCGCCCAGACGCCATTATAGTTCACGCCCGCCGCCATCACGAGAACCAGCACTTCGTTGCTATCAAGTGTCGGGGTATCGACCACTTCTTGCATAAAGGATTTGTCAGGTTCACCGTGACGCTCACGGCGAATGGCCCAAGCGTACATCTGTTTTGGAACATGTCCCAAGGGTGGCATTTCACCCACTTCATACAGGTCTTTCATAGGGGCCTCGAAGTTGGCCAAGTTCGTTTGCGTATCCAGTGCCATTTCAGCCTCCTGATCCAAAATTGCCGCGTCGCAGAATCGCTTCCTCACCGCAGTGATAGATTCGGTCGCGAAAGATTACAAATACAAACTACCATATTTCGGTAATTTTATAACCTCGCAGATGCAGAAAAACAAAGTGACGTTACGACGCAATGCAGCATTTCTTATTTTTATTATTTCAAAACAATACATTATACAGAAACTCAATTCATCTGAGCCCCCCGCGGAGAAGCATCATTTCGGCGTGAACCGCGCAGAAATCGCCATTTTCGCGATTTTCTGGGCGTTATCCGCAATTTTCCAACCGAACCGCCGCGTCGCAGCGAATTGACAAATGCGCAAAATTCCAATTATCAACACCGTAACGAAATTTAATTTCACGGCCAACTAGCGGCCCGCACGAGGACCGACCATGACACCATCGCAAAAAGATCGCCCTTGGCTCATCCGAACCTATGCTGGCCACTCTACCGCCACTGCGTCAAATGCCCTGTATCGGGCCAACCTTGAGAAAGGGCAGACCGGCCTATCGGTTGCCTTCGATCTGCCGACACAGACCGGATATGACAGCGACCACATCCTTGCGCGCGGCGAGGTGGGCAAGGTGGGCGTGCCGGTCTGTCATCTGGGCGACATGCGGACCCTGTTTGATCAGATCCCGCTCGATCAGATGAACACCTCGATGACGATCAATGCCACAGCCCCTTGGCTGCTGTCGCTTTATATCGCTGCGGCGGAAGAACAGGGCGCGGATATTTCTAAGCTGCAAGGCACGGTGCAAAATGATCTGATCAAGGAATACCTGAGCCGCGGCACCTATATTTGCCCGCCCAAACCCTCGCTCAAGATGATCGCGGATGTGGCGGAATACTGCTACGCCAATGTGCCCAAATGGAACCCGATGAATGTCTGTTCCTACCATCTGCAAGAGGCCGGCGCGACGCCGGAGCAGGAACTGGCCTTTGCGCTGGCCACCGCGCAGTCGGTTCTGGATACACTGAAGCCGCGTGTGCCTGCCGAAGATTTTGGCCCAATGGTGGCGCGGATTTCGTTCTTTGTGAACGCTGGCATCCGCTTTGTCACCGAGATGTGCAAAATGCGCGCCTTTGTTGAGCTTTGGGATGAGATTTGCCTAGAGCGCTATGGCGTCACCGACCCAAAGCACCGTCGCTTTCGCTATGGCGTGCAGGTAAATTCGCTTGGCCTGACCGAACAACAGCCTGAAAACAACGTGTACCGCATCCTGATCGAGATGCTGGCCGTCACGCTTTCAAAGAAAGCGCGCGCCCGCGCGGTGCAACTGCCCGCTTGGAACGAAGCGTTGGGCCTGCCCCGCCCCTGGGATCAGCAATGGTCCATGCGCATGCAGCAGATCATGGCGTTTGAAACCGACCTTTTGGAATTTGACGATCTCTTTGATGGCAACCCCGCTGTGGATCGCAAAGTGGCCGAACTAAAAAGCGGCGCGCGGCACGAATTGGCCAATCTGGACTCCATGGGCGGAGCAATCGGTGCCATTGACTATATGAAGGCGCGGCTGGTGGATTCAAACGCGGCGCGTCTCAACCGTATCGAAGCTGGCGAAACCGTCGTTGTCGGTGTGAACAAATGGCAAAAGGGCGAAGCCTCGCCACTGATGACCAGCGATGGCGGCATCATGGTGGTCGACCCTGCGGTGGAACAGCAACAGATCGACCGTGTCAAAGACTGGCGCGCAGCACGCGACCCGGCGGCGGTTGAAACCGCACTGGCCAATCTGCGCGCTGCCGCCAAGGCGGGTGAGAATATCATGCCAGCCTCCATCGCCGCGGCCAAAGCGGGCGTGACCACCGGCGAGTGGGCCGCACAGATGCGGGCGGTTCATGGCGAATACCGTGGCCCAACCGGCGTGTCGCCAAGCCCCTCGAACAAGACCGAAGGGCTGGAGGATCTGCGAGAGGCGGTGGATCGCGTCAGCGACAAACTCGGCCGTCGCTTGAAATTCGTGATCGGCAAGCCGGGGCTGGATGGCCATTCCAATGGCGCAGAGCAAATCGCCTTCCGTGCTCGCGATTGCGGCATGGATATCACCTATGACGGGATCCGCCTGACCCCAGATGAAATCGTGGCGTCTGCACGCGACGATGACGCCCATGTGGTGGGCCTCTCGATCCTGTCGGGCTCGCATGTGCCGCTGGTCAAGGATCTGATGCAGAAAATGCGTGAGGCCGGCCTCGGCGATACGCCGGTGATCGTCGGCGGCATCATCCCCGAGGACGACGCAGCGCGCCTGCGCGATATGGGCGTGGCGCGCGTCTATACGCCCAAGGATTTTGAGCTGAACACAATTATGGCCGACATCGTTGTGCTCGCCGATCCCAAGTCGATCGCGGCTGAATAGCAAATTTGCATTTCCCCGCCCCGCGCGCCACAGTGTTTGCGGGGGGGGGAAAGAAGATGAGCGAAATTTCCATGACAACCCGCGTCACCGGGCAGGTGCAGGGCGTTGCCTATCGCAATTGGGCCCGATCCCGGGCAACCGCGCTCGGCCTGCGCGGCTGGGTTCGCAATGACGTCTCCGGTGCCGTGATTGCGCAGATCGAAGGCGACAAAGCCGCTGTGCAGCAGCTGCTTTCGGAAATGTGGTCCGGCCCGGGGGCGGCCTCGGTCCGAGATGTGCAATCGCGTGCCACACAGCTGCAGATCACCGATAGCGGGTTCAAAATTCGCCGCTAGCGCAATTGGGGCTTGCCTAATGCTGGACTGCGGCGTTTTCTGACCAAAAAGTCAAAGGAGCAAATCGCATGACGATTCACATCGGGGCCAAACCCGGCGAGATTGCCGAAACCGTGCTTTTGCCGGGCGATCCCTATCGCGCCAAATGGGCGGCAGAAACCTTCCTGAATGACGTCAAACTGGTCAATGAAGTGCGCGGGATGCTCGGCTTTACCGGCACCTGGAAAGGCAACCCGGTGACCATTCACGGCTCCGGCATGGGCATGCCCAGCCTGTCGATCTATGTGAACGAGTTAATCAAGGATTTCGGGGCTAAGACATTGATTCGCATCGGCTCCTGCGGCGGGATGCAAGACAAGGTGGCCCTGCGCGATGTGATCTTGGCGATGACCGCCAGCTCCATTTCCACCCCGTCGCGCGCCATCCTGCGCGAGGTGAATTTTGCGCCTTCTGCCGATTATGGGCTGCTGCGCGCCGCGGCCGACGCCGCCATGGTCAAAGGCACGCCATTGCATGTCGGCGGTATCTATTCGGCAGATGTGTTTTACGACGAACGACAGGATCTCAGCGATCAGATGACCCGCCACGGCATTCTTGGGGTCGAGATGGAAGCCGCCGAGCTCTACACCGTTGCGGCGCGCTATGGCTGCCGTGCCCTCGCGGTACTGACGGTGTCAGATCATCTGAAAACCGGCGCGGCACTGCCCAGTGACCAACGGGAAAAATCCTTTGGGGATATGGTGGAAATCGCGCTGGAAGCGGCCTTTGCCTAACGCGGGCCGTCTTTCAAACAAATCTTCGGCGGGGCACCATCCGTGGTAAACACCTCCGCCCCGCAGGCCACGCACATATAAAAATCGCCTGCAGCGCCATTGCGCCGCCGGTCCGCCCGCCAGCGGCAGCCCCGGGTTTTGCGGTTCGAAAATATCGCGATCAGCACGAAGGCCAGTACCAGCCCGATCAGAATATGCATAAGCCCCTCTGCCCCAAACGCAACGACAAGTCAAACCCGCGCGATGGATGCAAAACGGGCGCGCCCATGGCCCGCCCGCTTCATCTTTTCATAAATACTCAGTCCGGCGCTGCGGCGCAGACCAACCCGTTCAGACGACGCGCTCTGCGATCATCTTTTTGATCTCTGCAATCGCCTTGGCCGGGTTCAACCCTTTGGGGCAGGTCTTGGCGCAGTTCATGATCGTGTGGCAGCGATAAAGTTTGAACGGATCTTCCAGATCATCCAGACGCTCGCCGGTGGCCTCATCGCGGCTGTCGATGATCCAGCGATAGGCATGCAACAGCGCTGCTGGCCCAAGATATTTGTCGCCATTCCACCAATAGCTCGGACAGGAGGTCGAGCAGGAGGCGCACATCACGCATTCATAAAGACCATCCAGCTTTTTGCGATCTTCAATGGATTGCTTCCATTCTTTGGCAGGGCGGTTGGTTTTGGTTTCCAGCCACGGCATGATCGAGGCATGCTGCGCATAGAAATGGGTCAGATCGGGGATCAGGTCTTTCACCACCGGCATGTGCGGCAGAGGATAGATCTTGACCGTGTCCTTGACCTCATCAATGCCATAGATACAGGCCAGCGTGTTGATGCCGTCGATGTTCATCGCGCAAGAGCCGCAGATCCCTTCGCGGCAGGACCGGCGGAACGTCAGAGTGGGATCAATCTCGTTTTTGATCTTGATCAGCGCATCCAGAATCATCGGGCCGCAATTGTCCATATCGACGAAATAGGTGTCGACAGATGGGGTTTTGCCATCATCCGGGTTCCAGCGATAAATCTGGAACTTGCGCAGGTTCTTCGCGCCGTCTGGCTTGGGCCAGGTTTTGCCCGTGGTGATACGGGAGTTTTTAGGGAGCGCAAATTCGACCATACCGTCGTCTCCTTCAGTTGCCTGACGCGCTGCATGCGCGTGGGGTGAGTGGTGCGCTGCCGATGGCAGCAAATCGGGGGGCCGGGGTGCGCGGGGTCATTCCGTCACCTCAACCTGATAAGGGAACTGTGCCTGATTGAGATAGGCAGACAGCAATTCAGAATCTTGTGGCATCAAACGATGCATCAGCCGGATCAGATCATCATCCTGGCTGGCAGCGAGCAGCACGATCTGAAATGTCGGATCATTGATCATGTCGCGCCAGCGCTGGGACACTTTCAGCTCGGCCGCCTCTTCGGTGCCCTTCTGAAACGATGAACCGCCCCCATAGGGCTGCACCTTGCCCAACCCATTGTCGCGACAGGGCAACCCAAGCGCCGCCAGCACGCGCTCGCGGTATTTGGGGCGGGCACACCAACGATCATAGTTGATCGCCAAGACATCCGTGTCCTCTTCGGTCTGGGCGATCAGCTCCAGCAGGTCGCGGTATTTGTCCAGCGACACCATCATGATCCGCAGGCAGGCCAATGCATCCTGATCGTCGTTCTGCTGGATTTTGCGCAAGAGCGAGGCCGCCCAGTTCATGAAGTTGCGATAAAGCAGCAGATCGCGGTGTATAAAACCATCCGGCAAATCCGCCGTCAGCCCGGCGCGCAGGTCATCAATATCCGGTGCGATATCTTCATAGGACACGATGAGCATCGGGGCATCGCCCGCGTCATGGGTCAACTCGGACATGTGGCGCACGTTGCGCTTCCCGCGCCATTCGCCATTGACCTCAATAGCGCGCGCGCTGTCGCTCGCGGGTTGGCCTGCGGCGCAATTGTTCAGAAAAACGCTGCCGTCCACGCTGTTGCGGGCCAGCCAGTTGATGATCGCATGGTTGCCGGACCGCCGCATCCCGAATGTGCGCAGCGTGACCCCCGGCGTAATGCCAAGGGCCTCTGCAATCGGAATATGCGCGGCGTCCATCATCGTGACTTAGAAGGTCCGCGCTTTCGGCGCGATTTTCTTCAGGTTGATGCCGCCTTCTGCTTCGGTGGTCAGCGGATCCGTGATGACCGGGCGATAGGTGAGGTCCACCTTGTTGCCATCCACACGCGACACGGTGTGCACACGCCATTTCTTGTCGTCACGCTCTGCGTAATCCTCATGGGCATGCGCCCCGCGGGATTCCTTGCGCGCTTCGGCCCCATGAATGGTGGCCAGCGCGTTTGGCATCAGGTTGGTCAGCTCAAGCGTTTCCATCAGGTCAGAATTCCAGACCAGGCTGCGGTCGGTGACTTTCAGATCATCCATCTTGGCGGCGATGTCGGTCATTTTGGCAACACCCTCTTTCAGGGTCTTGTCGGTGCGGAAGACCGCGGCGTCAGACTGCATGGTTTTCTGCATCTCAAGGCGCAGCTCAGCGGTCGGCACCGTGCCTTTGGCGCTGCGCAGACCGTCAAACCGGTCAAAGGCCGCATCCACAGACGCTTGGTTCAGCACCGGATTGGAGGCCTCGGCATCCACGACCTTGCCGGCGCGGATCGCGGCGGCGCGGCCAAAGACCACCAGGTCGATGAGCGAGTTTGAGCCCAGACGGTTCGCGCCGTGCACCGAGGCACAGCCCGCCTCGCCCACAGCCATCAGGCCGGGCACAACGGCGGTTGGATCGTCTTTGGACGGGTTCAGCACCTCGCCCCAATAGTTGGTTGGAATACCGCCCATGTTGTAGTGCACGGTTGGCAGAACCGGGATCGGTTCTTTGGTGACATCAACGCCCGCAAAGATTTTCGCGCTTTCGGAGATACCCGGCAGACGTTCGGCCAGCGCTTCGGCAGGCAGGTGGTTGAGGTTGAGGAAGATGTGATCCCCCTCCGCACCCACACCGCGCCCTTCGCGGATTTCCATGGTCATGGAGCGCGACACGTAATCGCGCGGCGCAAGGTCTTTGTACTGCGGGGCGTAGCGCTCCATAAAGCGTTCGCCTTCGGAGTTGGTCAGATAACCACCTTCGCCGCGTGCGCCTTCGGTGATCAGACAGCCGGAGCCATAGATACCAGTGGGGTGGAACTGAACAAATTCCATGTCCTGCAGCGCCAGACCCGCACGCGCCACCATGCCACCACCGTCGCCGGTGCAGGTGTGGGCCGAGGTGGCCGAGAAATAGGCACGGCCATAGCCGCCGGTTGCCAGAACAACCATCTTGGCGTTGAACACATGCATAGTGCCGTCGTCCAGCTTCCAGCAGACAACACCCTGACATTCGCCTTCATCAGACATGATCAGGTCAATCGCGAAATATTCGATGTAGAATTCCGCGTTGTTCTTCAGCGACTGACCATACAGCGTGTGCAAAATGGCGTGGCCGGTGCGGTCCGCTGCCGCGCAGGTACGCTGCACGGCGGGGCCTTCGCCAAATTCGGTGGTGTGACCGCCAAATGGACGCTGATAGATCTTGCCTTCTTCGGTCCGCGAAAACGGCACACCGTAATGTTCAAGCTCGTAAACAGCCTTGGGCGCTTCGCGCGCCAGATATTCCATGGCGTCCGTGTCACCCAGCCAGTCAGAGCCTTTGACCGTGTCATACATGTGCCACTGCCAGTTGTCCGGCCCCATGTTGGACAGGGACGCCGCAATGCCGCCCTGCGCCGCAACCGTGTGAGAACGGGTTGGGAAGACTTTGGTCACGCAAGCGGTGCGCAGCCCCTGCTCTGCCATGCCAAGCGTGGCGCGCAGACCTGCACCGCCAGCACCCACCACAACAACGTCATATTCGTGCGTTTCGTATTCGTAAGCAGCCATGATGAGCTCCGGGTCTTAAAGGGCGATTTTGGCGACGGCAAAAACACCGGCAGCCATCGCGGCATAGCTGAGGCAGCTCAGCAGGATCAGGGTGATTTTCTGGGCGGTGCCGTGCACATAGTCTTCGATCAGCACCTGTGCACCGTCATTGAAGTGCTTGAAGCCCACAATAAACGTCAGGATCGCGATGATCGCTGGGAAGGGGCGCTGATAATAGGCGCTGATTGTGGCGTAGTCATCGCCCAGCGCGCTGCCAAAGGTGCAGACGAACAAAGGCATTAGGATCAACAGACCCACGGAAGACACTTTCATGGCCCAGAAGTGATGAGCGCCGGTCTTGGCAGAGCCCATACCCGTGGCGCGCTTGCGGTCGGTCAGATAACGCATGGCTGGCTTCCTTTGGGTCAGACGAAGATGAAGGTGAGAAGGGTCAGAACCGGCGCGCCGATCAGGCAGGCCCAGCCGAGCTTTTCTGCGTCTGGCAGGTCCAGCATCATGCCGTTGTCCCAGATCAGGTGACGGATACCCGCCAGGGTGTGGTACCAAAGCCCGAGCACCGACAGCGCCATAACCAGATCGCCAAACCAGCTCGTCAGCACGCCATTGGCAACGTTATACGCCCCCTCAGAGGCGGCAGCGGCCAAGAACCACCAGACAATCAACAATGCCGAGACAAGCATCGCATTACCGGTGATGCGCGTCAGGATCGACGTCATGGAAGTAAGCTGCGGTCTGTAGACCGTCAGGTGCGGCGAAAGCGGGCGATTGCCCCGGTTCACGTCAGCCATTCTGAATCCTTTCAGGTTCCTTGTGCTCTTAGTACAGAATTTTTTTCTTCTGTCACCTTTCTGCAGTGCAAAAAGGCCTGTTTTTTTGCTGAATTTGCGTAATGCCGCAGGTTTGCGCAAACATCTGGCGGCAATGTGATCACAAGAAAAGTTTGCGTGATCACATTTTTCTTGAGACCGAATTCTCTGTGCCGCGCTGGGGCTTAAGGGGCCATTTCCGTCAAGAGATCTGCAAATTCGGTGCAGATGATGATCTCCCGCGGGGCTGGATCATAAAAAGCATTGGCTTCGCCGCAGGCCTCGACGCGCACGGTGATTTCATCGTGCAATCGAAACTCGGCGTTCAGGGCGTCAACTTCCGTTGTGATCACGTCAAATGACAGCCGGGCGGCATCACCTTCTTCTGACAATGCGGCCATTTTCAAACTTTGCCCCCCGCCGGCATGCGCGATCTCATCCAGCGCCCCGCCCCAGGCATGAGCCGCCTGTTCATATTCATCAGGACAATAATCAGCGCGCTCTTCCGGCAGCCCTAGATCCTCGGCCACGTCACTGCGTTCTTCGGGATTGGCCCCGTAAAAAATGCAGACCAAATTGTAATAGCGCTGCAAATCGGGGCCATGCACATCCCAAAAGGCCACTTCTTCAACCTGCTCCGCCTCGCCGAGAAACCCGAATGCCGTGTCATAGGCCAGTTGCACGGCGAACTCTTCCTCAAAGAAATCGCTCATCAAAAAGACCGAGAGCACATCCGCGGCATCTTCTTCCTGCCCGTAGATCGGCAGGTCGAGCACGTCGATCAGCGCATGGCCGAACTCGTGATAAAAGATGCCAAGAAGATTGTTTTCTACATAGGCCTGCGTGTCAGCATCCGTGGCCTCAAAAGAAAACTCCGCCTGCGCCGGGCCAGCCAGCGCACCTATGAGGGCGAAGGTCGAACAAAGTGTTTTCATGCCGCCATCAAAGCGGCATCAGCGCCCAGTAATCAAGATCAAGCAGAACCTCCGGCAGATATTTTCCATCCTCCCCCTTCAAGGCAAAAGGCGCGCCACCACTGGTGGCCACGAGGCGCAGGCGAACGGCTCCAACGCCGGGGGCTGATGTTTCGGCCTTATCAAGAACTTCGCTCCAGGCGCGCAGCGTCGTGCCTGCCAAACATGGGTTGGCATGGGCCCCACCATTCAGGCCCAAAATCATTTGCGCATTCGCCAGCCCGTTGAAAGACAGGGCGCGCGCCATTGAAATGACATGGCCGCCATAAATCAAACGGCTGCCGTCGGGCCGCGCCGTGGCGTCAAAATGTACTTTGGCTGTATTCTGCCAAAGCCGCGTTGCCAGCATGTGTTCAGCTTCTTCAATGGTGACGCCATCAACATGGTCGATGGTTTCACCGATTTCATAATCCCCCCAGCGGTGGGGTTCTCCGGCCAGGGCGAAATCGTAAGTGCTGAAATCAAGACCTTCCGGAATGACAAGCTGATCAGCTGGGATCACCTTGGTCAGCTCCGGGATCACAGTATCAGGTGCTGGGGCGTCCAGATTGCCCTTGCGCACCATAACCCAGCGCACATAGTCCATCACAAGATCGCCGCGTTGGTTCAGCCCGCGCGTACGCACGTAAACCACACCGGATTTGCCGTTTGAGTTTTGCTTGATCCCGATCACCTCGGATTCGGCGCGCAGCGTGTCACCTTCGTAGACCGGCAGATGCCAGCGCCCCTCGGCGTAGCCAAGGTTGGCCACCGCATTCAGCGAGACATCTGGAACGGTTTTGCCAAACACCACATGAAAGGCCGCCAGATCATCCAGCGGCGCTTTGGGCAGACCAGAGGCCCGGGCAAATTCATCCGAAGAATAGAGCGCATGCCGTGCCGGATAGAGCGCGTGATACAGCGCCCGCTCCCCGCCCGAAATGCTGCGTGGCACCGCGTGTTTGATCACATCGCCCACGGCATAATCTTCGAAAAACCGGCCCGGGTTGGTCTTGGCCATCAGTGTGCTCCCAATTTGGTGTCAGGGGTGTAGGTGCCGTCGACCTCTTTCACCACGGCCTGCGCACAGCGCATCACGCCTTTGGCGGCGTCAAACGCATAGCTTGGGTCGCCATGCAACGCCCAGCCCTTGTTCAAGGCGTCGGTCACTTTGTGGCAAAAAGCCGAAGTATCGTCTTCGGTCAGCAGGCGATAAAGCTTCATGGTTTATCCTCCGAATGGGCTGAGGCCAAAGAGGGTGTGGAGATAGCCAATCACACCGACCAATACGATTGAGATCGCAAAAAACATGGCGTCTTTGGCAATGCTGCCCTTTGGGTGTGGCGTCCAGTTCGGCTCGGCGCGATTGATCACGATCATATCCGCAATGGTCCAGACAAGCAGCCCGCCAAACAGCACCAAGGACGGCAGATCCCCATTGACCAGCAGATGAACCGCCGCCCAGAGTGCAACCCCCGTCAGCATCGGGTGGCGCATCTTATGAAGCAGCGCGCCTTTGTTGGGGCCCGGGCTAGTCAGATAGAGCGCAAAGATCATCACCAGATTATTGAGCGGCGTGGCCCATTCGGCTCGCGGCCAGAGGTAGGTCGGCTCTGCCATGCGATAGCCAAGGATCATCATGATGACGCCAGCCAAAATGCCCAGCGCCACAAACCCGCGCCCTTTGTCACCCAGCGCCGCACGTTGCGCCGGGGCGTAGCGCTTGAAAAAATGCGCTGCCGACCACAGCAGCAGCCCCAATATGAGCAGAATCATTTATGCTCTCCCTCTATGTTAATCAGATTAACACTACTGAGAAAGTTCCAGGATTGCATCCGCTTTCGCCAGAATTTCGCGCGCTGTCACCACGTGCAGATTTTCAACGATCTTACCGTCCACAACAGCTACGCCGCCGCCTTGTTTTTCGACCTCGTCAAAGGCTTCGATTTGACGGCGCGCAAGGTCGATCTCCGCCTCAGAGGGTGCAAAGGCGGTATTCGCGATCTCGATCTGCGCAGGGTGGATCAGTGTCTTGCCGTCCATCCCCATATCACGGCCCTGGTCACATTCGGTGCGCAGCCCGTCCTCATCCTTAAAGGCATTGTATACGCCATCGACAATCACAACCCCCTCGGCTTTTGCCGCCAGCAAACACAAGCCCAGCCCGGTCTGAAGCGGCAATCGATCCGGGCGGAACCGAGTTTGCAGTTCTTTTGCGAGGTCGTTGGTGCCCATGACAAACCCCTCAAGCTTGGGATGCGCGGCAATTTCCGCTGCGTTCAGCATCCCGCGCGGGGTTTCCATCATTGCCCAGATCGGCAAATCCCCGGTGATCGCCGCCAAGGCATCAAGGTCTGCTGCGCTTTCGACTTTGGGCAAGAGCACCGCATCCGCAGGCATTTCAGCCACGGCCGCAGCATCGGCCGGACCCCATTCGGTGGACAGCGCATTGATGCGCACGATACGCATGCGCGCGCCGTAACCGCCCTCGGCCAGCGCCGCAGCCAGCACGCCACGGGCGTTCTGCTTCTCGGCGGGCGCGACAGCGTCCTCCAGATCAAAGATGATCGCGTCCACAGCAAGCCCCTTAGCCTTTTCTAAGGCACGGGTCTTGGAGGCCGGAATATAGAGCACCGAACGATAGGGGCGTGTTTTCTGCGACATCGAGTCCTCCCGCAATAATATTGCGCTCAGTACTGGCATTTTTTGCAAAAAGAATTCAAGAAAAAATTCGCCGCACCGCAGAAATACGGGACGTCACGCGCGGCATCATTTTCAGAGCGGCCGTTTCCAAGGGGCTGCGAACGCTGTCTTAAGATTTATTTGCGATGCTCGGCAGCAAGATTTTCGCATCACCTCATAGGTCGTGCGCCCCAGCGCGCGCGCCAAACAGGAAAGGATGCACCATGCCGAAGATGACACATTTGCTGATTAGCATCGCCACCAGCGCAAGCATTTGCGCGGGCGCTCACGCACAGACCGCGCGCAACTGCGCGCCCCGCGAGGCGGTGGTGGCGCGGCTGAACGAAGGCTATGGCGAAAGCCGGCAAGCCATCGGTCTGGGCCAGAACAACGCGATTGTCGAAGTGTTTGCCAGCGCTGAAACAGGCAGTTGGACCATCACCGTGACGCTTGCCAACGGTATGACCTGCCTGATCGCCTCCGGACAGGGATTTGAGACCCTGGCCGAGGCGCTGCCTGCAAAAGGCAAGGATGCCTAGGTCAGCGCGTCAAAGATCAGCTTGACCCCTGTTGCCGCAAGGCAAAAGTAGATGAAGGGGAAAAACACCGCTTCGGGGATCACGTCATGCACGCGCACCCCGATCCAGACCCCGATCAGCGCGACGGGCGCGAGCATCAGATCCGCAATGAAAAGCTCGTAGGTGAAGATGCCAAGAAACGCATAGGGCACAAATTTCAAGGCGTTGATCACCCAGAAAACCAGCGTAACCGTCGCGTGATAGCGGGTTTTGCCCATGCCTTGCGGCAGTAGGTACATCGCCGCAGGCGGGCCGCCCGCATGGCTGATAAAGCTGGTGAGCCCGGCGACAAACCCTGCGACATAGCCGACAGATTTCGGAAAGGCAGTTTGTCGTGTCGTTGCCCAGGGCCAGTTTCGCCACAGAACAAAGCCAATGGCGATCACCCCAAGCAAGACGCGCAGCATGTCATCGCTGATGACAGAAAACAGCGCCAGGCCCATTGCGATCCCCGGCAGGCCACCGAGAATCAGGATGCGCGCTTGCGCCATGTCCCATTGCCCCCAAAACGGGCGCAGCGTCGCCAAATCCATCAGCATGAGCAGCGGCAACATCAGCCCCACGGCCTGCGCCGGCGGGATCACCAGCGCCAGAATCGCCGAAGCGACAAAGGCGACACTGCCGCCAAAACCGCCTTTGGACACCCCCGCAAACAGCACAGCGAGGGGGGCGACAAGGAAAAACTCGAGATCCATAAAGAGATAACCGATAGCGCTAAATATCTTTGTATGCATGTGTATACAGCGAATGTGGATGGCTGCCCAGCCACAATACACCGCCGCGCTGCAGCGTAAAATGCTTGCGTGGCAGGCAATATGGGCGTACCCAAACCCCAATTTTTAACCGGACCGGAGAATTCCAATGGCTCGACCCAAGATCGCCCTCATCGGCGCAGGTCAAATCGGTGGCACCCTTGCCCACCTCGCAGCAATGAAAGAACTGGGCGACGTTGTTCTGTTCGATATCGCAGATGGCGTTCCACAAGGCAAAGCGCTGGACATCGCTGAATCCGGCCCTTCCGAAGGGTTTGACGCTGCAATGTCCGGCACCACAGATTACGCTGACATCGCAGGTGCTGATGTTGTGATCGTAACCGCAGGTGTGCCGCGCAAGCCCGGCATGAGCCGCGATGACCTGCTAGGCATCAACCTCAAAGTGATGAAATCCGTTGGCGAAGGCATCCGCGACAACGCGCCAGACGCTTTCGTTATCTGCATCACCAACCCGCTGGACGCGATGGTTTGGGCGCTGCGCGAATTCTCTGGCCTGCCACACAACAAAGTCTGCGGCATGGCTGGCGTTCTGGATTCCGCACGCTTCCGTCACTTCCTCGCCGAAGAATTCAACGTCTCCATGCGCGACGTCACTGCCTTTGTTCTGGGCGGCCACGGCGACACCATGGTGCCATCCGTGCGTTATTCGACCGTCGGCGGCATCCCGCTGCCTGACATGGTGGAAATGGGCTGGACCACACAAGAGAAACTGGACGCAATCGTTCAGCGCACACGCGATGGCGGCGCAGAAATCGTTGGTCTGCTGAAAACCGGCTCTGCCTATTATGCACCTGCGACCTCGGCGATCGAAATGGCCGAAGCCTACCTGAAAGACCAAAAGCGCGTGCTGCCATGTGCGGCCTATGTTGATGGTGCCCTAGGCCTGAACGGCATGTATGTTGGCGTGCCAACCGTGATCGGCAAAGACGGTGTTGAGCGTGTAATCGACATCAAACTGAACGAAGAAGAGCAAGCAGGCTTTGACAAATCCGTTGCGGCGGTCAAAGGCCTCGTGGAAGCTTGTCAGGAAATCGATCCTTCTTTGAAGTAAGACTCAAGACAGTGATGTCACAAAGCGCGGGTCCTTTGGCCCGCGCTTTTTTTGTTGGGTATTTTACCCGCGCGGATCGCGTACAAACAATTGCTGCGTCACGGTCTGCACCTGATCCAAGTAGCGGTCCTCTGTCCAGCCGGCGCGCTGCACGCAATAGGCCCATGCCTCTAGGCTCAGAAGGCTGAAGTAGTAATCGCAGGCTTCTTTCAAGGAATAGGCCGGGTTAAGCGCCCCATCGTCCGCCAACATCCCGATGGCGGCATCGCATCCCTCTTTTAAGGCGTCCAAACGATGACCCCAAGCCGCCTTGGCCTCTTGGTCATCTTCGCCCAATCGAGTGAGCGCCTGCTGCAGCGGATAAATCGCGGGGTAAAATTCCAGAATCGCTTGCGTATAAGCCCTCAGGCGCGCCGCGCCATCGGTCGCGGCCCGGCTCGGGGCCAATCGGCCCTCAATATCCAGCCGGTTTCCAAAATGGAGAATGGCGGCAATCAGCAGATCGGTGCGCGTGCTGAAGTGATCATAAACCGTCTGCCGGGACACGCCTGCGCGCTGCCCAACATCCACCAGTTTCACCATTTGGCTGGTGTCACGCAAAAGCAGATCGAGCGTCGCGTCCAAAATTTTTTCTCGGGTTTTTTCTCGTTTACTTGACATCATGTCAAATTATTCGATATGCACCCCATGTCAACTTTACATGGTGTAAGAAAATGAACGCAAATCCACATATCTTTACGAAACTCACCCTTGGGGCCGCAGGGCTGATAAGCCTGATTGTCGGCTTGACGATCGCATTCGCGCCGCACGCACTCTTTGGCAGCGCAGGTGTCTCTTTGCCTGACAATGCGTCTTTGCTGAGTGAGATCAGGACACCCGGTGTCTTTCTCATCGCAATTGGCGGCTACCTGATTTTCGCGGCCTTGCGCGGCGCTTCTTTGGTGGTTCCGCTCACGGTCTCGGTTGTTCTGTTTGGTGCCTATGCCGCCGGGCGCGTGCTCAGCTTTGCTGCTGATGGCATGCCGGCTCAAAGCTTGCTCATGGCTTTTGGGGTTGAGGCGCTGATTGCCGGAATTTGTCTTATCGCCCTGAAAACCGAGAAATCGAGACTCGCGCTTTGAAACTTAAGGCGCAAAGGATTTCAGAAATTTGCGGTTAGAGCTATGCATGGCAGGGCTTTGTAACCCGATGATTCGACAGTCGGGTCACATAATTTAGTTTTGTGATCACACAAATTTTCCATGTGATCACAAAATTCGCTTTTTTCTCTAAATCGCCAAAAACCACTTAGTTTTATTAGGCAACTGTGCCTATACCTGTCCCAATCGTAGCAATATGGGATAGATTCATGAACATCCATGAATACCAAGCGAAGGCTTTGCTTCGCACATATGGTGCCCCGGTTTCCGAAGGGCGCGTTGTCCTGAAGGCCGAAGACGCCAAGAACGCAGCCAGCGAATTGGACGGCCCACTCTGGGTGGTCAAGGCGCAGATCCACGCGGGTGGTCGCGGCAAAGGTTCCTTTAAGGAAGCGGATGCCGGCGAAAAAGGCGGCGTACGTCTGACCAAATCCGTTGAAGAAGCCGCGCAAGAAGCCAAAAAAATGCTCGGCCGCACGCTGGTGACTCACCAGACCGGCCCGGCGGGCAAGCAAGTCAACCGCATCTACATCGAAGCGGGCTCCGGCATCGAAACCGAACTCTATCTCGCGCTGCTGGTGGATCGCCAGACCTCTCGCGTGTCGTTTGTCTGCTCCACCGAGGGCGGCATGGACATCGAAGAAGTGGCGGAAGCGACCCCAGAAAAGATCCTGTCTTTCTCTGTTGATCCGGCCACCGGCTATCAGCCGTATCACGGCCGCCGCATCGCCTTCTCTCTCGGCCTTAAAGGCGCGCAGGTGAAGCAATGTGTGAAACTGATGGGTCAGCTTTACAAAGCCTTCATCGAAAAAGACATGGAGATGCTGGAAATTAACCCGCTGATCGTGACTGATTCAGGTGATCTGAAGGTGCTGGACGCCAAGCTGGGCTTTGACGGCAACGCTGTCTATCGCCACGCCGACGTCGCCGAGCTGCGCGACGAAACCGAAGAAGACCCCAAAGAGCTGGAAGCGTCGAAATACGACCTCAACTACATCGCTCTGGATGGTGAAATCGGCTGCATGGTAAACGGCGCGGGTCTGGCGATGGCCACAATGGACATCATCAAACTCTACGGTGCTGAGCCTGCCAACTTCCTCGATGTGGGCGGCGGCGCAAGCAAAGAAAAAGTAACCGAAGCGTTCAAAATCATCACCTCTGACCCGAACGTCAAAGGCATCTTGGTGAACATCTTTGGTGGCATCATGCGCTGCGACGTGATCGCAGAGGGCGTTGTGGCCGCCGTGAAAGAGGTTGGCCTGCAAGTGCCCCTGGTTGTGCGCCTGGAAGGCACCAACGTGGAAGCCGGCAAAGACATCATCAACAACTCCGGCCTTGACGTCATCGCGGCGGACAACCTGTCCGACGGTGCTGAAAAGATCGTGAAAGCGGTGAAAGGATAATAACATGGCCATTCTCGTTGACGAAAATACCAAAGTCATCTGTCAGGGCCTGACCGGCTCGCAGGGGACATTCCACACCGAACAAGCGATTGCTTACGGCACCAAAATGGTCGGCGGCGTAACGCCGGGCAAAGGCGGTCAGGAGCATCTGGGCCTGCCGGTCTTTAACTCCGTGCACGAAGCCAAGGCAAAAACCGAAGCCAACGCCTCGGTGATCTATGTGCCTCCTCCCTTCGCGGCGGATTCCATTCTGGAAGCCATCGACGCCGAGATGGAGCTGATCATCTGCATTACCGAAGGCATCCCTGTCTTGGACATGATGGCGGTGAAACGCGCGCTGGTGGACAGCAAATCGCGCCTGATCGGCCCAAACTGCCCGGGCATCATCACCCCAGACGCCTGCAAAATCGGCATTATGCCGGGCCACATCCACAAGCGTGGCTCTGTGGGTGTTGTGTCCCGTTCCGGTACATTGACCTATGAAGCGGTGAAACAAACCGCAGACATCGGCCTGGGCCAGTCCACAGCTGTGGGCATCGGTGGCGACCCGATCAAAGGCACAGAGCACATCGACGTTTTGGACATGTTCCTGGATGACGACGAAACCCAATCCATCATCATGATCGGTGAAATCGGTGGCTCTGCGGAAGAAGAAGCCGCAGAATTCCTGAAAGAGCAAAAGAAGAAGGGCCGTTGGAAACCAACTGCTGGCTTCATTGCTGGCCGTACGGCCCCTCCGGGCCGCCGCATGGGCCACGCCGGCGCGATTGTCGCGGGCGGCAAAGGTGGCGCAGAGGACAAGATCGAAGCCATGAAATCTGCAGGCATTGTCGTTGCTGACAGCCCGGCAGGTCTGGGCGAAGCGGTCCTGAAAGCCATCGGCTGATAGCTGAAACCAAAGAGAGGGGCCAACCGGCCCCTCTTGTGACACTGCGGTCACGTTACCGCATCGATTTGTAACCAGCGGCGCGGAGTTTCCATGACCGACCAATCGCCCAACACCGTTTTTCACGCCTCCAGCTTTATGCAGGGGCATAACGCGGAATACCTTGAACAGCTTTACGCGCGCTACGCGAATGACCCGAAAGCTGTGGACGAGGTCTGGCAGGAGTTCTTCAAACAACTTGGCGACGCCGAGCTGGACGTCAAAGCAGAGGCCACCGGCCCAAGCTGGGCGCGCGGCGACTGGCCGCCCGTACCTGCAGATGAGCTGACCGGCGCGCTGACGGGCGAATGGCCAGCCGAGCCCGAGAGCAAAGCCGCAGGCGACAAGATCAAAGCCAAGGCCGCTGAAAAAGGCGTTGAGGTGTCTGATGAGGCCGTGAAACAGGCGGTGCTGGATTCGATCCGCGCCCTGATGCTGATCCGTGCCTATCGTATTCGCGGCCATCTGGTTGCGGATCTTGATCCGCTGGGCATGCGCGATCAGACCCCGCACCCCGAACTGGATCCAGCCTCTTACGGCTTTGCGGGCGCAGACATGGATCGCCCGATCTTTATCGACAATGTGCTTGGTCTGCAGATCGCAACCATGCGCCAGATCCTTGAGATCGTGCGCCGCACCTATTGCGGCACCTTCGCGATGCAATACATGCATATTTCCAACCCCGAAGAAGCGAGCTGGCTGAAAGAACGCATCGAAGGGTATGACAAAGAAATCACCTTTACCCGCGAAGGTCGTAAAGCAATTCTGAACAAAATGGTCGAGGCTGAGGGCTTTGAGAAGTTCCTGCATGTGAAATACATGGGCACCAAGCGTTTTGGTCTGGATGGCGGCGAAAGCTTGATTCCGGCGATGGAACAGATCATTAAGCGCGGCGGCGCGCTGGGTGTCCGTGACATCGTGATCGGCATGCCGCACCGCGGCCGCCTGTCGGTTTTGGCAAATGTGATGCAAAAGCCGTACAAGGCGATCTTTAACGAATTCCAAGGCGGCTCCTTCAAACCCGAAGATGTCGATGGTTCTGGCGATGTGAAATATCACCTCGGGGCCTCCTCTGACCGTGAATTTGATGGCAACAGCGTGCACCTGTCACTGACCGCCAACCCAAGCCACCTTGAGGCGGTGAACCCAGTTGTCCTCGGCAAGGTCCGCGCCAAGCAGGACCAGCTGGGCGACAAAGAGCGCACGCAGGTTCTGCCGATCCTGCTGCACGGCGATGCGGCCTTTGCGGGTCAGGGTGTTGTGGCAGAATGTTTCGCCTTGTCGGGCCTGCGCGGCCATAAGACTGGCGGCACCATGCATATCGTTGTGAACAACCAAATTGGTTTCACAACCGCGCCGCACTTCTCGCGCTCATCCCCCTATCCCACCGACAACGCCCTGGTTGTCGAGGCGCCGATTTTCCACGTGAACGGCGATGACCCGGAGGCCGTGGTACACGCGGCCAAAGTGGCAACAGAATTCCGCCAGAAATTCCAGAAAGACGTTGTTCTGGATATCTTCTGCTACCGCCGCTTTGGGCATAACGAAGGCGATGAGCCGATGTTCACCAACCCGGTGATGTACAAGAAGATCAAAGGT
Source organism: Cognatishimia sp. SS12 (assembly GCF_028369055.1). Taxonomy (GTDB): domain Bacteria; phylum Pseudomonadota; class Alphaproteobacteria; order Rhodobacterales; family Rhodobacteraceae; genus Cognatishimia. The sequence continues at coordinate 130,037 of NZ_JAQNCZ010000005.1, forward strand.
CACAAAACCACGCTGAGCCTTTATACCGAGCGTCTGGTCAAAGACGGTCTGATCCCTGAAGGCGAAATCGAGGATATGAAAGCCGCATTCCAGGCCCGGATGAACGAAGAGTTCGAAGCGGGCAAGGAATTCAAGCCCAACAAAGCCGACTGGCTGGATGGGAAATGGTCGCATCTGGATCGTCAGGACGAAGACTATCAGCGCGGCGAAACCGCCATCAAACGCGAGACCTTTGACGACGTAGGCAAGTCGCTGTCGAGTGTTCCTGAGGGCTATCCGATCCATAAAACGGTCGGCCGTCTTTTGGACGCGCGCGCCAAGATGTTTGAGAGCGGCGAAAATATCGACTGGGCCACCGGCGAAGCGCTGGCTTTCGGCTCGCTGCTGACCGAGGGGTACCCTGTCCGCCTTGCGGGACAAGACGCGACACGCGGCACCTTCTCGCAGCGCCACTCCGGCATCGTCAACCAGAACACCGAAAAACGCTATTACCCGCTCAACAATATTCGCAGCGGCCAGGCGCAATATGAGGTGATCGACTCTGCCCTGTCCGAATATGCGGTGCTGGGTTTTGAATATGGCTATTCGCTGGCCGAACCAAATGCGCTGACCCTGTGGGAAGCCCAGTTTGGCGATTTTGCCAATGGCGCGCAGATCATGTTTGACCAGTTCATCAGCTCTGGCGAAAGCAAGTGGCTGCGCATGTCCGGTCTGACCGTACTGCTGCCACATGGCTTTGAAGGTCAAGGACCAGAGCACAGCTCTGCTCGTCTTGAGCGGTTCTTGCAGATGTGTGGCGGCGACAACTGGATCGTGGCCAATTGCACGACACCGGCGAACTACTTCCACATCCTGCGCCGTCAGCTGCACCGCAGCTTCCGCAAACCGCTGATCTTGATGACGCCAAAATCCTTGCTGCGCCACAAGCTTGCGGTGTCCAAAGCCGAAGAGTTCCTTGAAGGCTCCAGCTTCCACCGCGTGCTGTGGGATGACGCCCAGCACGGCAACAGCACCACCAAACTGGCGGCGGATGACAAGATCAAGCGTGTGGTCATGTGTTCGGGCAAGGTCTATTACGATCTGCTCGAAGAACGTGATGCGCGCGGCATCGACGACATCTACCTGCTGCGGATCGAGCAATTCTATCCGTTCCCGGCGATCTCTTTGGTGAAAGAGTTGGAGCGTTTCAAAGGCGCTGAAATGGTCTGGTGTCAGGAAGAGCCAAAGAACCAAGGCGGCTGGACCTTCATCGAGCCGAATATCGAATGGGTTCTGGGCCGGATCGATGCGAAACACACCCGTCCGGTCTATGTCGGCCGCGCCGCATCTGCGTCGCCCGCAACCGGGCTGGCCAGCCAACACAAAGCTCAACAAGCAGCGCTCGTGAATGACGCGCTTACCATTGAAGGGTAATTGAAGAATGACGACTGAAGTACGCGTCCCTACTCTGGGCGAAAGCGTGACCGAGGCCACAGTGGCGACTTGGTTCAAGAAACCCGGTGACGCTGTTGCCGTTGATGAAATGCTCTGCGAGCTGGAAACAGACAAAGTGACAGTCGAAGTGCCTGCGCCCGCTGCTGGCACCATGGGCGAGATTGTCGCCGCCGAAGGGGACACCGTGGGTGTGGATGCCCTGCTGGCGACCATCGTCGCTGGCGAAGGCGCGGCCCCTGCCCCTGCGGCAGAAAAGAAAGCCGACGCAGCGCCGGCCCCGGCGGCCTCTGGCGGCGAGACCGTTGACGTGATGGTGCCCACCCTGGGCGAATCCGTGACCGAAGCGACGGTATCAACTTGGTTCAAGGCCGTTGGCGACAGCGTGGCTGCGGACGAAATGCTCTGCGAGCTGGAAACTGACAAAGTGTCGGTTGAGGTGCCCGCCCCTGCCGCTGGCGTGCTGACCGAAATCATCGCCGCAGAAGGTGCAACGGTGGATGCCACAGCCAAGCTGGCGGTTCTCTCGACAACTGATGGCGCGGCAGCCTCAGCCTCTGCTGCACCTGCTGCGCAGGCGGCTCCGGCGGCAGCCAGCACCAGCAAAGACGTTGAAAACGCGCCGTCGGCCAACAAGCTGATGGCCGAAAAAGGCCTGAGCGCCGATCAGGTCCAGGGCAGCGGGCGTGACGGTCGCATCATGAAAGAAGACGTGCTGAAAGCCGCGCTGGCCCCAGCGGCCGCGCCAGCCCCAGCAGCGACGGCCGCACCGCGCGCGCCTGTCTCTGCCGAAGATGCCTCCCGCGAAGAACGGGTGAAAATGACCCGCCTGCGCCAGACCATCGCGAAACGTCTGAAAGATTCGCAGAACACCGCCGCGATGCTGACCACCTATAACGAGGTCGACATGACCGAGGTGATGGCCCTGCGCAACGAATACAAAGACCTGTTCCTGAAGAAACACGGCGTGAAGCTTGGCTTTATGTCCTTCTTCACCAAGGCCTGCGTGCATGCGCTGAAAGAAGTGCCCGAGGTCAACGCCGAAATCGACGGCACCGACATCGTCTATAAAAACTACGTGCACATGGGCATCGCCGCCGGCACACCAACAGGTCTGGTGGTTCCCGTGATCCGCGACGCGGACCAGATGGGTTTTGCAGACATCGAAAAAGCCATCGCCGAAAAAGGCAAACGCGCGCGTGACGGCAAATTGTCGATGGCGGAAATGCAGGGCGGCTCCTTCACCATCTCTAACGGTGGCGTCTATGGCTCGCTGATGTCCTCGCCAATCTTGAACCCGCCGCAGTCCGGTATTCTGGGGATGCATAAAATTCAGGACCGGCCGATGGCGATCAACGGCAAGGTGGAAATCCGCCCGATGATGTATCTGGCGCTGTCATATGACCACCGTATCGTGGACGGCAAAGGCGCGGTGACCTTCCTTGTGCGCGTGAAAGAAGCGCTGGAAGATCCACGCCGCCTGTTGATGGATCTGTAATCTCAGTGCTGGGCTAAAGCTCGGCTCAAAACATTTTGCAAGGCGGGCCCGGCCCGCCTTCCTCCCCCGCAAATCGCAACCATTGGATTCAAAGAGTTAGGAGTCTCGCTATGACCGGAGAACTGACCGTACTCGCCCTCAGCGGGCTGCTGATCATCCTTGTGATCTTTTTTGAAACCGGCCTGTCGATTGCGCAGCTTGGCGACGCCTACATGCGCTCGCCGCGCGATGAGAAGCGCGAGAAAACTGGTATGGCTGGCCGTTCGGAACGGGCTGTTCTGAATTGCGCGATTGGTCTTGCTCTTTTCGCACCGGCCATTCTGATCCTTGCGGTCACCGATGGGTTCACCGGCACGACATTGGCCGCGGCATGGGTCTATCTGATTACCCGCGTGATCTATGTGATCTGCTATGTCATGGGCATTCCAACCATCCGTACCCTCGCGTTTGTCACTGGGCTTCTCAGCACGGGGCTGCTTTACCTTCTCGCACTCTGATTTCCGGGCGCGCGCGGCGTTTACACCTATCCAAAGCCGCACTGTCGCCACTTAAAAAGGACCAATCTATATGTCCCAATATGACGTCATCATCATCGGTGCAGGCCCCGGCGGCTATGTCTCCGCGATCCGCTGCGCCCAGCTGGGCCTGAAAACCGCCATCGTGGAAGGCCGCGAGACCCTTGGCGGCACCTGCTTGAACGTGGGCTGTATCCCGTCCAAGGCATTGCTGCACGCAACGCATATGCTGCACGAAGCTGAGCATAACTTTGCCAATATGGGCCTGAAGGGCAAAACCCAGTCTGTCGATTGGACCCAGATGAAGTCTTACAAAGACGAGGTCGTGGGCCAGAACACCAGTGGTGTTGAGTTCTTGATGAAAAAGAACAAGATCGACTGGATCAAAGGCTATGGCTCGATCCCGGCGACGGGCAAGGTCACGGTGGGCGACACCACCTATGAGACCAAGAACATTGTCATTGCCTCTGGTTCTGTGCCCTCCTCCCTGCCCGGTGTTGAGATCGACGAGAAAGTCGTCGTGACATCCACTGGCGCGCTTGAGCTGGGCAAAGTGCCTAAGAAAATGGTTGTGATCGGCGCAGGCGTGATCGGGCTAGAGCTTGGCTCTGTCTATCAGCGCCTCGGCTCTGAAGTGACCGTTGTTGAATATATGGACGCGGTCTGCCCCGGCATGGACAAGGACGTGCAGCGCACCTTCAAGCGTATTCTGGAAAAACAGGGCCTCAAATTCATCATGGGCGCGGCTGTCTCTGGCGTTGAGGCCACCAAGACCAAAGCCAAGGTCAAATATGCGCTGAAGAAATCCCCGGATGCCGAAGAGGTGCTGGACGCGGATGTGGTTCTGGTTGCGACCGGTCGCAAACCCTATTCCGAGGGTCTGGGTCTGGATGCACTCGGCATCAAAATGACCGAACGTGGCCAGATCGCCGTCGACAACCACTGGGCCACCAATGTGCCCGGCATCTATGCCATCGGCGATGTGATCGAAGGCCCGATGCTGGCGCATAAAGCCGAAGACGAGGGCATGGCCGTCGCCGAAGTTCTGGCCGGCAAACATGGCCATGTGAACTATGGCGTCATCCCCGGCGTGGTTTACACCACCCCAGAGGTGGCCACAGTGGGACAGACCGAGGACGCGCTGAAAGCCGAGGGTCGCAAGATCAAGGTTGGCAAATTCTCGTTCATGGGCAACGCCCGCGCCAAGGCCATCGGCCAAGCGGATGGGTTTGTAAAGCTGATCGCAGATGCCGAAACCGATCGCGTATTGGGGGCGGCCATCATCGGCCCAGCCGCAGGCGACATGATCCACGAGATCTGTGTTGCGATGGAATTTGGGGCCTCTGCTCAAGACGTGGCCCTGACCTGCCATGCCCACCCCACCTATTCCGAAGCCATGCGCGAAGCAGCGCTGGCCTGCGGCGATGGCTCGATCCACGCTTGATCGGCCGATCTCAGAAAGTCAAAAAGGCAGTCCCATCCGGGGCTGCCTTTTCCTTTGGAGGTAAGTCAAGCGCGCGGAGGTAAGTCAGACGCGCGGCGCGGGATGGCAGGGGGTTGAGCACATTGCTCAGTGCAACTGCCACCCCGCTTGGACGTGCAACTCGTCCATATCGTCGCAATCGGGATGCGATAGCTTTAACATAGGTGCAAAGGGGCAAATTGCTTGTGACGCCTGATCACATTGCCGTGCTTAGGCAGGGGTACGCGCCGAAGCCTCCGGATCAAACCCCGCCTCGCGCATCAGCGCGTTTGAGTTACGTTCCACAACGTCTTCGATCTGGGACATAAAGCTGGCCTGATCGAGCCCCGGTGCAAGAGGGGGCAAAAACTCCATCACCGCATGGCCCGGCTTGCGCAAGATGCCGCGTTTGGGCCAAAAGACCCCGACATTGGTGGCCGCCGGAACACAGGGTTGTTGCAGCTGATCATAAAGCACAAAGGTGCCCACCTTGTAGGGCGCTTTCACCCCCGGCGCGATGCGCGTGCCCTGCGGATAGATGATGAGCTGCCCCGGTGTCGTCGCCCCGCGCCGCACATCTTCTGCCATTTTCTTGATCGCCTTTCCGCGCTTGCCACGATTGACCGGAACGCAGCCGATGCGCAGGGCATATTGGCCCAAGATCGGCGCATACATCAGCTCGCGCTTCATGATGAAGCGCCCGGAAGGGAGGCTGCCCATCAAGAGGATGATATCAAGAAAGGATTGGTGTTTGGCCGCAATCAGCACCGCGCCCTCCGGCACCGGGCCGCGCACCTCAGTGGTCAACCCCACCATCCAAGACAGCGTCCAGCGCACCCAGGCGCAGTAGCTGCGCATGCCAAATATCGCGGCACGTCTGCTCAGCAGCGCCGGGATGAAGAAAAACAGCCCCATCAGCAACATCATCACATACATCTGGATGATGAAAACCAGCGACCGGATCCATTGAAGCGTTAACATCAGCGCAACTCCGACAAGGTGCGCCGCGCGGCCGCACCCGTGGCAACAAAGGCAACAATCGCGGCCAAAAGCGGCACCAGAACCAGCCAGAGGGCCGATAGCCCCTGAAAACCAAGACCGGTCAGAAAGCCACCCTGGTCTTGCGCGGCGGGCAAAAGCAGCACAGCGCCAACCCCCAGCACCGTGCCCCCTGCGGCCCCTAGGAACGCGCGCAGGGTAAAGCGGCGCACAAAGGCCTTGGCAATATAGCTGTCGCGCGCGCCGACAAGGCGCAGCACCGAAATGATCTTGGCATTGGCGGCCAATGCGGCGTTGGCGGCCAAGGTGATCATCGCGGCGGTGACTGCGGCAATCAGCACGATCGCCAATCCGCCGAGCAGACGCAGACGCCCGGCGGCCTGCTGCAGCGGTTTGCGCCAGCGGGTGTGGTCATCAAGAATGGCCCCCGGCACTTCGGCCTGCAGGCGCAACCGCAGCCCATCAGCATCATAGCCCGCCTCGGTTTCTTCGATCGCAATCAGCTGCGGAATCGGCAGGTTTTCCACCGGCAGATCCGGCCCGAACCACGGGGCCAGAAGCGCGCGCTGCTCGGCATCGCTGAGCGCCCGTGCTGCGGCGATGCCCGGTGTGGTTTCCAGCACCCTGAGCGCGGCTGCGGTCTGGGCATCGCGTTGCTCGACCGGCGCAGAAATGCGCAGCGTCGAGCTTTGCGCAAGTTCATCGCCCCACCGCTGCGCCAACCGACCAGAGGCCATCGAAAGCGCCAGCGCAAAAACGGCCAGAAAGGCCATAGCGCCGGCCGCGAATAAGGTCAGGCGCGCGGTGAATCCAGTGGGCGGCACCACGCGATCGGCCTGTGCGTCGCCCACAAATACAGCGGAGATATCAGACAGCAGCGCCTTCACAGATCCGCCCCCGCCAATTGCACATGCCGATTGGCGATGCGCAGCACCCGCGCCTGCACCTTGGATTTAGCGGCGCGAATAAGGTTCATGTCGTGGGTGGCGATGACCACGGCTTTGCCCATCTTGTTCAGCTCCACCAACAACTGCAAAAGCCGTTGCGACATATCCCAATCCACGTTGCCCGTCGGCTCATCCGCCAGTACCACATCCGGCGACATGATCACCGCGCGCGCCAAGGCCGCGCGCTGGCGTTCGCCACCCGAAAGCTCTGGCGGCAAGGCATGGGCCCGTTCCTTCAGCCCAACCCAGGCCAAAAGTTCTTTGAGGTTGGCGACCTGATCCAGATCGTCGCGTCCCGATACGGTCAGCGGCAGCGCCACATTGTCTGACAGCGGCAGATGATCAAGAAAGGCACAATCCTGATGCACCACGCCAATACGCCGGCGCGTGGTGGCATGATCATCGCGGCTCATGCCGCGCACATCCTGACCAAACAGCTTGGCATGCCCGGATGTTGGCGTCAGCTCACCATAGCAGAGTTTCAAAAAAGTGGTCTTGCCCGCACCCGAAGGGCCGGTCAAAAAATAGAAATCGCCCGGCTGGATCGAGAGGGAAATCTCGCTCAGCAATTCGCCACCGCCATAGCTGTAGGCTATGTTATCCAACTCAATCACAGAAGGGCCCCAATCTCAGTTTGCCCTGTTGTGCCGCAGCATCGCTTCGGTTGCAATGCAGAGCGAACCAGCTTTGCACTTTCCTACATGGGTGATACACAATATGTTGTGGATAGGTTCTGGAATAACAGGGGTTTGGGGGATCAATGCGGCTGACATGCCCGAATTGCGACGCTCAGTATGAGGTGCCCGAAGATGTGATTCCAGCCGACGGGCGGGATGTGCAGTGTTCCAACTGCTCCAATACGTGGTTTCAAGCCCACGCCAGCGCCGAACCTACGGACGCGGACACAGATGATTTTGACACAGATGTCACCTGGACGCCCGAGGTCGACGACGCCCCCCTAGAGAACGGCGAAGACGACACCTCTGACGCCGGCGCACCGGATGCAGAGGCTGATCCAGAAGAGGGTGCGCAAGACGCCGCCGCGCCGTCTGACAAAACACCCGAGAGCGCCGAGAACGATGCTGCTTTGGCCGCAGCGGTAAAAGCCGCCGTGCAGCGTGCCCGCGCGGACCGCGAGGGCGCGCCAGTTTCTTTGGACCTTGACGCCGAGGAGCCCCCTGCTGAGGTCATGCCGGAACCGCCAGCGCCGGATCACGCAAGCCAATTGCCCGACTTCGAAGCGCAGCTTGAGGCGGATATAGACGCAATGGATGCGGCAGAACCTGCCGCCACGCAAACGCCGGAAGCCGCCGCCGAGCCGAGCACAGCCCCAAAGCGCCGCGAGCTTGACCCAGCCATCGCCGATGTCTTGCGCGAAGAGGCCGCGCTGGAAGCGGCACGCCGGGCTGAGGACGGAAACCTGGAAAGTCAGCCGGAGCTTGGGCTTGATCCGCCAGATCCCGATGCAGAGACCCGTGCCCGTCAGGCGCGAGAGCGCATGGCGCGCATGCGCGGCGTATCCGTTGAAGAGATGGAAAAACCCGCCGCGCCGATCCCGGCCAATTCACGGCGCGATCTGCTGCCGGACATCGAAGAGATCAACTCGACACTGCGCGCCACCGAAGATCGTAGCGTTTTGGAACAACCCGATGGGCGCCCCACGCCAACCCAGATGCGCGCGCGCGGTGGGCGGCTGGGCTTTGCGCTGGCGCTGCTGATCGTGGCCGTGGCCATCGTCGTCTACACGCAGCCACAGACCGTGGTTGATATGCTTCCGCAGTCCGAAAGCTATGTGATTTCTTACATTGAGGCGGTGAACAAAGCGCGTCTGGCGCTGGATGCCAAAGTCACCGATCTGATGCTTTGGCTGGACAGTATGGCCCCGCAAACCGACGCTGCGGAAAGCTAAGGCCCGGTCAAATCTGATCAGAAACGATCCAGCAAGCGGCGCAGATAGTTGCGCTCTTGTTCGGGGCGTGCCTGTTCGCCAGCGCGGCGACGGATTTCATCCAGCAGATCGCGCGCCCGTCGGTAGATATCTTCGCCCTGCAACAGCCCTTCGTCCGTGCCTGTCAGCCCCTGCGCCCCCGGATCGCGCCCCAACGGGTCGCGCGACAGGCCCGCGCGTTCCTGGCCCTGTCCCTCTTGTCCCTGGGGGTTTTGGTTCTGCGCCAGCGCCTCCCCGAGAGAGCGCATGCCTTCGCGCAGCGCTTCCATTGCTTCGGCCTGTTTGTCGATCGCATCGGCCAGCCGGTCGTCGCGCAGCGCCTGTTCGGCCCCTTCCATGGCCCCTTCGGCGCGGCCAAGCGCATCGCGCGCCGCATCACCTTCGGGGGTGCCTTGGCCCGGCAGATTGCCGCGCTGTCGTTCTACTTCGCGGCGCAGGGCTTGCTGACGATCTGAGAGCGCCCCAGCGCTGCCCTGTCCTTCGCCAGATTGGTTCTGATTGTCGCCTTCGCCCTGACCCTGAGCGCCACCGCTGCCTTCATGCGCTTCGCCGCGCCCTTGACCGCCACTATAGCCCTCGTTTTCTGAGGACTGGCCGCTTTGCGCACCCGGATTATACTGTTCCTGCAACTGGCGGAACGCCTGATCGGACAAGCCTTGCTGTTCCCGCAGGGTTTCGCCCAGTTCGTTTAATGCTTGCTCACCGGGGCTTTGCTGGCCCTGACCGCCTTGGGTGACACGCATGTTTTCCATCATGCGCTGAAACTCTTCGAGCGCCTGCTGCGCTTCGGCCATCCGGCCTTGTTCCATCAGTTCCTGAATGCGGTCCATCATGCGCTGCAAATCATCTTGTGTCAGCTGCATCGAATTCTCGGCCTGCTGCTGGCCCTGCTCAGGCGCGCCGTCCTGATCATTGCGCTGCTGCTGTGCAAGTTGGCGCATGTAGTCTTGCGTCGCTTCGCGCAGCTCTTGCATCAGCCGAGCGATTTCTTCCGGGCTTGCACCATTCTTCATCGCCTCCGCCAAGCGTTCCTGCGCGCGCTGCATGCGGGCCATCGCGTCGCTCAAATCGCCTTCTTCCAGCTTCAGCGCCAGATCCCAGAGTTCGCTGGCAATCTGATCGCGGGTTTCGACGGTCAGTCCCGCAGCATTGCCCGCCTCAAGGCTGCGCAAGATGGTGCGCAACCGCAAATAATCAGTCTCTTTGCGGAAAATGCCATCTTGTGGACGGTGTGCAATGGCCCGAATAATCTGCGCCACCCGCACGCCATTGCTGCGCGCCCAAAGAAGATCGCGTCGCTGCTCGATCAGCGCATTGGCAAGCGGGTCAAAGAACCGCCGCGCCGGGAGGTTGATTTGGATGACATAAGGCGCGCTGTTCTGCCCTGCGGCGTCCTCAACCTGCAGGGTCACGCGCACCGGCAAATGCGCCCAGACATGATCTGAGAAATCTTCAATCAAAGTCTCTTCAAAAAAATCGCGATCGCCATTGATTGGCATCGGCAAAGGCAACTCAATCGCGCTGGACGCTTCTGGCGCAGCCGCAAGGCCATAGCGGCGGTCCACCGCCGCAAGATCCAGCGCCACGGTCGCCTGCCCGGCAATGACCTCATAGTCGTCACGTGCGACAAACGGCAGGCTCATCTCGCCCCGGCCCGAGGTTTCGGGCAGGCCCACCTCGGCCACTTCTGGCGCGGTATCCGGTGTCAGCGCTATGGTCCAGTTGCGGCCACCCGGGCCGGCAATTTCCAACATACCATCCTGACGCAGGGAAAAATCCTGCGCGGTCTCCGCAGCGCTTGGGATATCGTCGGTGCGACCCGAAACCGTTTCGGCCACGGTCAAGGCACCCACCTCGCCATAAAGCCGCAGAATCACGCGGCTGTTCACCGGCAAGGTCAGCGCCCCTTCGGGCTGGTCATTCAAATAAAGCGTCGGCAACCTGGTGTAGGCCGGCGGCTCTACCCAGCCCTCCCAAGAGGCGACCGGGCCACCCGGCGCGGTGCCGGGAGTCATTTCAGCAAGGCTGCCAACGCGCGTGACGCTGCCAAACAGCAACGCAATCAGCAAACCCAACAGGGCAACATAACGCAGCCCGAAAGGATCGTGACGCGACAACACGAGATCAGGGGCAACCGGCTTGGCCTCCGCGGCTTTGGCGGCCATACGTGCCTGATGCGCCCGCCAAAGCGCCTGACTGCCGGAATCATCGCCCCCCATCGCCGGGGTATCCTGCAAGCTGCGCACCGGGCGGCCCGGCAGGGTTTGGTCCAGCCGCAGTAGCGCCGCGTCGCCGCTTGGCCAGTCAAACATGCGCAGCCCGCGCCAAACGGCCCAGAGCATGGCCGCGCCAAACAGCAAAGCGGCCGTCCAAACAAGTTCGACCGAGGCCGCATCGTGCAGCCCCATCATAACCAGGGTAACAGCCAAGAAGACAACCGACCAAAGCGGCCAAAACGCGCGCAGACCACGTTCTGCGATCAGCCCCAGCTGCGTCACAGCCAGGACCAGCCGCAGCCGATCAAATGGGCGTCTTTGCGAAACCTTACGGGTCACGCTACTCCGATTCTGGGCTGAATGGGCGGAATTGCCCTAAAGCCACTCAGGGATGGTATCGCGATTTATCATTTCTTCAAAGGTCGGTCGTGGGCGGATAACCGCGAATTGATCACCATGCACCAAAACCTCGGGGATCAACGGCCGGGTGTTGTATTCGCTGGCCATGACGGCACCATAGGCCCCTGCGGACCGGAAGGCGACCAGATCACCGGGGGCAACGGTGGGCATGGCGCGACCTTTGGCAAAGGTATCGCCGGTTTCGCAGACCGGCCCGACGATATCATAGGTGGTCGGCGCTGCGCCCGGTTCAGGCTCTTGCACCGGCACGATATCATGATGCGCCTCATACATGGCCGGGCGGATCAGATCATTCATCGCGCCATCCAGAATCATGAATTGGCGATCCTCGCCCTCTTTGACATAGATGACCTTGCTGACCATGATCCCGGCATTGCCCGCGATCAGACGGCCAGGTTCAATTTCAATCTCGCAGCCCAGATGCCCCAATGTCTCTTTGACCATCTGGCCGTATTCCACCGGCAGTGGCGGCGCAGTGTTGGAGCGCTCATAAGGAATGCCAAGCCCGCCCCCCAGATCCAGACGGCGGATGTCATGCCCATCGGCGCGCAGGGCTTCGGTCAGCTCTGCAACCTTTTCATAGGCCAGCTTAAATGGCTCCAGCTGGGTCAGCTGGCTGCCGATGTGCACATCAATGCCCACAACTTCGATCCCGGGCAGGCTGGCCGCATGGGCATAAACCTCGCGCGCGCGGCTGATCGGGATGCCGAATTTGTTCTCGGATTTTCCGGTCGCGATTTTGGCGTGGGTTTTGGCGTCGACATTGGGATTGACGCGCACGGTGATCGGCGCGCGCATTCCAAGCGAAAGCGCGACCTCGTTGATCACCGCCATCTCTGGCTCGGACTCTACATTGAACTGACGAATACCGCCGCTCAGCGCGGCATGGATTTCCTCATGCGTTTTGCCAACGCCGGAAAAAACGATCCGCTCGCCCGGCACACCTGCAGCCTTGGCGCGGGCATATTCACCGCCCGAGACCACATCCATCCCCGCACCAAGCGCTGCGAGTGTTTTAAGGATCGCTTGGTTGCTGGCCGCTTTCATCGCGTAGCAGACCAGGTGATCGGTCCCGTCCAGCGCCTCGTCAAACAGACGAAAGTGCCGCTCAAGCGTTGCGGTGGAATAGCAGTAAAACGGCGTGCCAACCTGGGCTGCGATTTCCGCAACCGGCACGTCCTCTGCGCAGAGCGCGCCATCTTGATAGAGAAAATGGTCCATGATCCACCGCCTTAGCCAAAACTGTCCGGCCTCTTTAGGCACAGAATGCCGTCAGGGCAATCATGGTTGTTCTTATGAGGCCCGTTAATAAGCGAAAACGCCGCGACGGTGCGCGGCGCTTGTCTGCTTCAAAGGCTGACGCCCACGGAGACCGGCCCCTGGCTTGCCCCGACACGGGCCGAAGGCGAAATGCCGCCGGGCCCAATATTAATGCCAAGATTCGCACTGGGACGGATCGGCGCGCCATCCACGCCGCAGCCGGCCAAAAGCACCAGAGCCAAGATCGGGCCGATCAGTTTCATCCCAGGGTTTCCTTCCAGCGGGCCACCTGCGCGCGCACTTGATCAGGGGCTGTACCGCCATAAGACACGCGCGAGGCAACAGAATTATGCACGCCCAGAACGCCAAAGACCTCTTCCGTGATCTCGGCATGCACTGATTTCATATCCTCTAGTGACAGATCGGGCAAATCACAGCCGCGAGATTCCGCCATGGCCACCAGCGTGCCGGTGACATGGTGCGCATCGCGGAACGGCATGTTCAGCGCGCGCACCAGCCAGTCAGCCAGATCAGTGGCGGTGGAAAAGCCGCTGCCTGCCGCCGCCTCAAGGCTGTCGCGGTTGGCGGACATATCTTTGACCATGCCTTCCATCGCGGCCAGCGCCAGCATCAGGCTGTCGGCGGCATCAAACGTCTGTTCTTTGTCTTCCTGCATGTCCTTGGAATAGGCCAGCGGCAGGCCTTTCATCACAATGGTCAGCGCGGTGTTCGCGCCAAAAATCCGCCCGATCTTGGCGCGGATCAACTCTGCCGCATCCGGGTTTTTCTTTTGCGGCATGATCGAGCTGCCGGTGGAGAAGCGATCAGACAGGGTTACAAAGCGGAACTGCGCAGAAGACCAAATCACCAGCTCTTCGGACAGGCGGCTGAGGTGAATGGCGCAAATAGATGCGGCCGACAAAAAGTCGAGCGCAAAGTCGCGATCCGACACCGCATCAAGCGAATTGGCCGATGGCCGATCAAAGCCCAGCGCCTCGGCGGTCATGTGGCGATCAATCGGGAAAGAGGTGCCCGCCAGCGCCGCAGCGCCAAGGGGCGATTCGTTCATACGTTTCCGCGCATCTTCAAAGCGGCTGCGATCCCGCGCCAGCATTTCGACATAGGCCATCATATGGTGGCCCCATGTGACCGGCTGGGCGGTCTGCAGATGGGTAAAGCCCGGCATGACCCAATCAGCGCCCGCCTCGGCCTGGGCCAGCAGCGCGCGCATCAGCGCCTCAATGCCGCTGATGGCAGCATCAATCTGATCACGTACCCAGAGTTTGAAATCGGTCGCCACCTGATCGTTGCGCGAACGCCCTGTGTGCAGACGGCCCGCCGGTTCGCCAATGATCTCTTTCAGCCGCGCCTCGACATTCATGTGGATGTCTTCAAGGGCTGCAGAAAAGTTGAACGATCCGCCCTCGATTTCTGACAAGACCGTGAGCAGCCCTTCCCTAATCGCCTCGGCATCCTTATCCGTAATAATGCCCGCCTTGGCCAACATGGCTGCGTGGGCCCGAGAGCCAGAGATATCCTGCGCCGCCATCCGTCGGTCGTACCCGATCGAAGCGTTGATCGCTTCCATGATCGCGTCCGGTCCGGCGGCAAAGCGGCCGCCCCACATCTGGTTTGAGGATTTGTCTGTCATGTCGTGCCCTTCGGAGGAACTATGCGTCTGTTACGGTTTAGCGTGCTTTATATGGCCTTGGCGCTCAGCGCAAATGTTGCGTTCGCTGATATCAAAGCCGCAGAGGCCCTGCGCGAAGGGGACATGAAAAAACTGGTGTTCCACCCGGAGCCTGTCCCGATCTCAGCGCAGACCTTTGTGCACGAAGATGGCAGTGAGGCCACCTTGCAGGATTACGCGGGCAAATATGTGCTGCTGAATTTCTGGGCCACCTGGTGCGCGCCATGCCGCCATGAAATGCCGATGCTGTCGGCATTGCAGACCGAATTGGGCGGCGAGACGTTTGAAGTTGTCACCCTTGCCACCGGGCGCAACATGCCCCCTGCGATCAAGAAGTTTCTGGCCGAAATCAACGTTGACAACCTGCCGCGCCACCAGGACCCCAAGCAAAAAGTCGCCCGCGAGATGGCTGTATTTGGGCTGCCGACCACCGTGATTCTCAGCCCCGAAGGGCAGGAAATCGCACGTCTGCGCGGCGATGCCGATTGGGCCAGCGACTCTGCCAAAGCGGTGCTGCGCGCGTTGATCGGCAAAGACGCCCCTTCCTAAATACGCCTTAACCCGCCGTTTAGCTCTGCCGGGGCACACTGCCCGGGGTTCATATAAGGTAGGGCGCATGGCACGTCGGGGAAATGCTGATCAGAAAAAGCGCGCGGAAAGGGCCCAGCGCAGCAATCCATTGGAGTATGCGGTCGCCAAACGCGACAAAAGCACGCTTGATATGGTCAGTGATGCCATTGCCCACAAAGAGGTGATGCTGGCCTTTCAACCCATCGTGAAAGCCAACGACCCCACGAAGCCCGCGTTTTACGAAGGGCTGCTGCGGGTCTTGGATGAAACCGGGCGGATTATTCCGGCCAAGGATTTCATGTCCTCTGTCAGCGACACGGAAATTGGCCGCAAACTGGATTGTTTGGCGCTTGAGTTTGGTCTGCAAGAGCTGGAGCGCACATCAAACCTGCGGCTCTCGATCAATATGTCCGCACGCTCGATCGGTTATCGGCGCTGGATGACGGTTCTGGACGCTGCCCTGCGCAAACGCCCGGATCTTGCCAACCGCCTGATCCTGGAAATTTCGGAACCGTCAGCAATGCAGGTGCCCGAACTTGTGATGGATTTTATGGATGAATTGCAATCCAAAGGCATTGCCTTTGCGCTGGATGACTATGCGTCGGATCTGACCTCTTTTCGGTATTTCAAAGAATTCTTCTTTGACATCCTCAAGATCGACGGCCAATTCACCCGCAATATCCAAACTGATCACGAAAATCAGGTTCTGGCGGGTGCCATGGCCTCTATTGCGCGCCAATTTGATATCTTCACTGTTGCAACCCGGGTGGAGACGATGGAGGATGCAAGCACCCTGGCCGATCTGGGGTTTGACTGTCTGCAAGGATTTGTTTTCGGCGCACCGACGGTTAATCCCCCGTGGGGAAAGAACAAAAATTCCAAAAACGCTGCATAATTTGTAATTTTATTTGCTGAAATTCTTGCCGCAATGCGGCAAATCCGCTAAGGACGCAAGTGGAAGAGGATTGAGGGGCCCCGTGTTGAAACGGCCGCCGCTTCACCACCTTAGAGGAATGAAATTATGACGAACGTAGTTATTGCCTCCGCGGCACGTACAGGCGTAGGCAGCTTTAGCGGCTCATTTGCGAACACACCCGCCCATGATCTTGGCGCCGCCGTACTGGAAGCCATCGTGGAACGCGCCGGTATCGAAAAATCTGACGTGTCCGAAACCATTCTCGGCCAAGTTCTGACAGCAGGCCAGGGCCAGAATCCGGCCCGCCAGGCGCACATCAATGCCGGGCTGCCGCAAGAAAGCGCCGCGTGGAGCATCAACCAGGTCTGCGGGTCTGGCCTGCGGGCTGTTACCCTTGGGGCGCAGCACATCATGCTGGGTGACGCCAAGGTCGTCGCCGCAGGTGGTCAGGAAAACATGACATTGTCCCCCCATGTCGCGCATCTGCGTGCTGGGCATAAAATGGGTGACGTGAAATTCATCGACTCGATGATCCGCGACGGCCTGTGGGATGCGTTCAACGGCTACCACATGGGTCAGACCGCCGAAAACGTTGCCAACAAATGGCAGATTTCGCGCGAACAGCAGGACGAATTCGCCCTGGCATCGCAACTGAAAGCCGAAGAAGCCCAGAAGGCCGGCAAATTTCAGGACGAGATCGTGCCCTTCACCATCAAAACCCGCAAGGGCGATATCGTGATGGACAAGGATGAATACATCCGCCACGGCGCGACGATCGAAAGCATGCAGAAACTGCGCCCGGCCTTTGTGCGCGACGGCGGGTCTGTGACTGCAGCGAATGCATCGGGCCTGAACGACGGTGCGGCAGCTGTTCTGCTGATGTCCGAAGAAGATGCGCAAGCGCGTGGCATCACGCCAATGGCGCGTATTGCCTCCTATGCAACCGCGGGTCTGGATCCGGCGATCATGGGCGTGGGTCCAATTCACGCCTCGCGCAAGGCGCTGGACAAAGCGGGCTGGTCTGCCGCAGACCTTGATCTGGTTGAAGCCAACGAAGCCTTTGCCGCACAAGCCTGTGCCGTGAACAAGGAAATGGGCTGGAACCCGGATATCGTCAACGTGAACGGTGGCGCGATTGCCATTGGCCACCCGATTGGGGCCTCTGGCTGCCGCGTGCTCAACACGCTGCTGTTTGAAATGCAACGCCGCGACGCCAAAAAAGGCCTCGCAACGCTGTGCATCGGTGGCGGCATGGGTGTGGCGCTGTGCGTCGAACGCCCCTGAGTCTCTGCGCCTGAATGACATTGATTTTGGGCGCCCGGTCTTGGGTGCCCATTTTTGTTTGTGATCCATGCAGATATCGCGGCGTCGCGAAGTCATTTTCTTGCACATCACAGAATCCGTTTGTAACTTAATTTCTCAAAGACAAAGCCAAATTGGAGGAAGACCATGGCCAAAGTAGCACTCGTCACCGGTGGATCGCGTGGCATCGGAGAGGCCATTTCCAAAGCCTTGAAAGCCGAAGGATACGACGTAGCCGCCACCTATGCGGGCAACGATGAAAAGGCCGCCGCCTTCACCGAGGCAACCGGCATCAAGACCTACAAATGGAACGTTGCTGACTATGAGGCCTCAAAGGCCGGCATCGCGCAGGTCGAAGCAGACCTTGGCCCGATTGACGTCGTCGTCGCCAATGCAGGCATCACCCGCGACGCGCCTTTCCACAAGATGAGCCCAGAACAGTGGAAAGAGGTTGTCGATACCAATCTGACTGGCGTCTTTAACACCGTGCACCCTGTCTGGCCCGGCATGCGCGAGCGCAAATTTGGTCGCGTTATCGTCATTTCGTCGATCAACGGGCAAAAGGGCCAGTTCGGTCAAGTGAACTATGCCGCCACTAAGGCGGGTGACTTGGGCATCGTGAAATCGCTGGCCCAAGAAGGTGCCCGCGCTGGCATTACCGCCAACGCCATCTGCCCCGGCTACATCGGCACCGAAATGGTCCGCGCCATCCCAGAGGCGGTATTGAACGAAAAGATCATCCCGCAGATTCCGGCAGGCCGCCTGGGTGAGCCCGAAGAAATCGCGCGTTGCGTGACTTTCCTGGCGTCTGACGACTCCGGCTTTATCAATGGCTCGACCATCTCGGCCAACGGCGCGCAATTCTTCGTATAAGTTGCACCCATACAAAGTTTGGGCCAGTCTTCGGACTGGCCCTTTTTTATTGCGCGAAAGCCTGTCATGCCCCGCACCAAAGCAACTCTGATCGGTCTGACGGCCATTCTGATGTGGTCCTTTCTGGCGCTCTTCACCGTCGGCTCCGCCCCGGTCCCGCCCTTGCTGCTGAATACGTTCTGCTTTGCGATCAGCGGCGGTATCGGGCTGGTTTGGCTGCTCAGCACGGGCCAGCTCAGCCGGCTGCGACGCATCCCGCTATGGGTCTATGGCTTTGGCACCTTGGGGCTGTTCGGCTTTCACATTTTCTATTTCACCGCTCTGCGGCTGGCCCCGGCTGCCGAAGCCGGGTTGATCGCCTATCTCTGGCCTTTGCTTATCGTGCTCTTTTCTGGCCTGTTGCCCGGCGAACACCTGCGGCAGGGCCATATCATTGGGGCCGGGATTGCGGCGCTCGGCGCTGCCTTGATCATCGGCGGCGGCGGGACCAATTTTCAACCGGCGGCGCTGCCGGGATATGGCGCGGCCTTGGCCTGCGCGCTGTTCTGGTCTGGTTATTCCGTCCTCTCGCGCCGTCTTGGCAATATTCCCACCGCCGCGGTGACAGTATTTTGCCTGATGACAGCGGCGCTCTCCTTTCCGCTGCATCTCGCGTTTGAGACGCCGGCCCTGCCTGAAACGCTTTGGGGTTGGGCCTCTGTGGCGCTTCTGGGGCCGGACCGGTGGGGCTTGCGTTTTTTGTCTGGGATATCGGCATGAAACACGGGGATATTCAGCTCTTGGGAACGGCGGCCTATGCCGCCCCGCTGCTGTCCACACTGATCCTTGTGATCAGCGGCATCGCTGCGCCCAGCGGTGCCCTCGTTCTGGCCGCCACCCTGATCAGCGCCGGGGCGCTCTTGGCGGCGCGGGCCGGAAAGTCTGCCGACAAGCCATCAAAAAACCCCGCTTCTTAGTAAGAAACGGGGTGGTTCATCTTGGGCATCGCCCGCTGGGTTAGGCCGAGAGCCGCTCAATCTGTTCTTTGATTTTCAGCTTCATCTTTTTCATCTCGGCGATCGAGATGTCATCGGACCCTGGGGCGCGTTGTTCTTCTTCGACTTTTCGTGAGAGGTTTTCATGTTTCCGTTTCAGTTCTTCCAAATGCGAGCTTACGCTCATGGCAGTCCTCCTCTCATGGTTGGGTTTTACAAAATCAGTGCAGCACAAAAAATGCTTTGTGTCACGCTGCGGTTGCGAAGAAATCAGCCAAAAATTGAGCTGAATTGACCGCGCGCACAGGCGGCAGGCAAATGCACCCAAATTTCCCATATTTTTCAGGCAGAAGCGCAAATATTGCGCTAATCCGGCATCGGCAATGAACCGCCAAACCGCAAAATATTTCTGATTTGGGGGGTATAATCTTCGGCGTCGCTGGCGTGTTCATCCCCCTCATGCATCCGAATTGGCGCATGCAGACGCAGTTTTGCCCGCCCGGAATGCCGCGCGCGCAATATCAACAGCTGCGCATCGCGCCCGTGTCGCGGCTGCAAGGGCTGCACCTGAATGGACCCCATGGCGCTTGGCAGGGCAATCAGCAGATCGGCCAAACGTTCGGCCCGGTGAATAAAGGTCAGAAACCCTTTGGGCGCGACACGTTTGGCCGCCACCTGCAGCCAAACGGACAGCGGCGTGGCCTCTCCCATTGCGGTTTCGCGGCCGCTATCGGTTGCGGCAAATCCCGCGGCGCGATCAAAATAGGGCGGGTTGGCAATCACGTGATCAAAAGTGCGCTGCTTCAGCGCCGCCGGCATCGCCGCAAGATCGCCCGTCACAACCTCAAATTCTGCGCCATTGCGCCGCCCATTCGCGCGGGCCAATGCCGCGTATTCCGGTTGCAATTCCAGCCCGGTCAGCGATAGCCCGCCCACCCGCGCCTCAAGGCAGAGGGCGGCGGTTCCGACGCCTGTGCCCAGCTCCAAGACGGTTTGGCCAGGCACCGCTGGCACCGATGCCGCCAAAAGCACAGGATCAACCCCCGCCCGATATCCAACCGCTGGCTGGGTGATCTTGACACGCCCGCCGAGATAATCGTTTTCAGTGGTCTGCGTCACGGGCGCCCCAAGGGGATGTCATTGTCGCGCATCACAATTTCCGCCGCTGCAAGATGGTCTGAATGCACAAGGATGCGGCGCGGAAAAATCCCGATCCCACCTTCCAAAACGCTCATATTTACGTCCATTTCAAAGCAGTCTATACCCTCCCCTTGAAGGAGAGCCATCGCGAAGGCGACAATGGTCGGGTCCGTGGTGCGCAGAAGTTCTTTCATATTAGGGATCTAAGGGCATGGGTCGGCGAATGTCGAGCCTTGTGACGGGAGTGTGATGGGTCTGGACCACGCTGCAACAAAGCCGCACGAGGCGCTGAGCGCGCTTTTGCAAAACGAACTTCAAGCGGTGAACGCATTGATCACAGAGCGCATGGCAAGCAAACATGCGCCAAGGATTCCGGAAGTCACGGCGCATCTGGTGGGCGCGGGGGGCAAACGGTTGCGCCCGATGCTGACTCTGGCCGCTGCCAAGCTCTGCGGCTATGACGGCCCGTATCATCTGCATCTGGCCGCCACCGTTGAATTCATCCACACAGCGACGCTGTTGCATGACGATGTGGTTGACGAAAGCGCGCAGCGCCGAGGGCGCCCCACCGCCAACCTGCTTTGGGACAATAAAAGTTCCGTGTTGGTCGGCGATTATCTCTTTTCGCGCTCGTTCCAATTGATGGTGGAAACCGGCAGCCTGCGGGTGCTGGATATTCTGGCCAACGCATCGGCCACGATCGCGGAAGGCGAGGTTTTGCAACTGACCGCCGCGCAGGATCTGCGCACGGACGAATCGATTTACCTTCAGGTCGTGCGCGGCAAGACCGCAGCGCTTTTCTCGGCGGCCACAGAAGTCGGCGGCGTGATCGCGGGTGCGGACGAGACGTTGGTAAAGGCCTTGTTTGACTATGGCGATGCGTTGGGGATCTCGTTCCAGATTGTGGATGATTTGCTTGATTACCAAGGTGATAGCAAAGCGACCGGAAAGAACGTCGGAGATGATTTTCGGGAGCGCAAGCTGACGCTGCCCGTGATCAAGGCGGTGGCCAAGGCGAATGCGGATGAACGCGCCTTTTGGCAGCGCACCATTGAAAAGGGCAAACAGGTCGATGGTGATCTGGAACATGCGCTGACACTTCTCAACACGCACGGCACATTGGCCGAAACCCGGCAGGATGCGCTGGCCTGGGCCGAAAAGGCCAAGACCGCCCTCGCCCCGCTGCCCGAGCATGAGATAAAGTCGCTGCTGATTGACCTGGCAGACTACGTTGTGGCGCGGGTCAGCTGAGAGCGAAGCATAGGTTGGACAGAAAAGGGCACCCTCGGGTGCCCTTTTTTTGGCTTACACACTGCCGCCTGTGGTGCCTGCGGCCACCCACCAGCCAGGGTGCTGCGCCCGGTGGGTTTGCGCGGCCTCTTCGGCGGCCTGCGCGCTTGGATAGATCCCAAAACATGTGGCGCCGCTGCCGGACATGCGCGCCAGCTGGCACTCTGAATGGGCGCGCAGCGCGGCAAGGCAGGCGGCAATCGGCGCTGCGGTGGCAATGGCGGGTGCTTCCAGATCATTGCGTTGCTGCGCAAGCCAGCTCACAAACTCCGCAGCCCCAGCCCAAGCGGGAAGCTGCGCCGCCATGGCCGGGTTGTCCGGCTGCGCCAGCGCTTTGAAGACCTGCGGTGTTGGCACGTGAATGCGCGGATTGATCAACACGATATGCAGCGGAGGGACCTGCAGAAGATCACTTAGCACGTCGCCAATGCCGGACATGCGTTGCGGCGCGGGCTGCATGCAGACCGGCAGGTCCGCGCCCAGCGGCAAGACCTCTGTGCGCCCCGGCACCGGCAGACCCCAGAGTTCGGCCAGCGCCCGCAGGCTGGCCGCTGCATCCGAGGACCCGCCCCCAATGCCCGAAGCAGCAGGCAGAAATTTGTTCAATGTCAGCGTCGCCCCGAGAGGCGCGCCTGCGCGCAGCAATTCGGCGGCCCTCAGCACAAGGTTGCTGCTGTCCTGCGGCACACCAGCTGCGCAAGGCCCGGTGACGGACAAGCTTAGATCTTTGGCGGGGGTTGCAGTGATCTCATCCCCGATGTCGGCAAAAACCACCAATGAATCCAACATGTGATAGCCATCCGAACGACGGCCAGTCACGTGAAGGGTAAGGTTGATTTTCGCCGGGGCAAACGCGCGAACGTCAGCCACCATCGGCAACCTGGATCGGGTCTGCGCCCTCTTCGGCCAAGACAGCATCCAAACCTTTTTCGAGCTTGGCGCGAATGCGATCTGGCTTGGCTTCTTCGGCGGTGTCGTCATCCACGAATGACAGCGCACGACGCCACTGGAACTCGGCTTCGGTCTTACGGCCCACCGACCAATAGACATCCCCAAGATGATCATTGACCACGGGATCCACCGGCATCAGCTCGGTCGCGCGTTCCATATGCGACACCGCTTCCTCAAAGCGGCCCAGGCGATAGAGCACCCAACCCAGGCTGTCGACGATATAGCCGCTGTCCGGGCGTGCCGCGACCGCGCGCTCGATCATCGAGAGCGCCTCATCAAGTTTGATCTGCTTTTCAACCAGCGAATACCCAAGGTAATTCAGAACCTGCGGCTGATCGGGGTTGAGCTCAAGCGCTTGACGAAAATCCGCCTCGGCCGCGTCCCAATTGTCCAGCCGCTCATGCGAAATGCCGCGCGCATAGTAGGAAAACCATTGGCTATCGTCGCCGCCCTCGGCGAGATCTAGCGCCTGATCATAAGCGGCCACCGCCCCAGCGAAATCTTTCTGCTGCCGCAGGATATCCCCCAATGAGGTATGCACAATCGGCAGGTCGCCATGGGTGCGGGTCAGTTGCTCCAGCACCTCGATGGCGGCCTCTTCGCGGCCACTGTGGCGCAGCGCATCTGCCCGCCCCAGCTCTGCAGCATGGAAGGACACATGATCGGCCGGAACACGTTTGTAAGCCTCGTTTGCGAGATCAAATTGCTCAACATCCTCAAGCAGTTCCGCCGAAAGCAACAAAGCGTCGACATGCTCAGGCCAAAGGTATTCAGCGATGCGGGAATAAAGAATGGTGTAATCCGGCGAGGCTTCGCGTTTTAGGGCGCTGGCCAAGCTGAAAAACACCTCAGCAATGCCTTCGCGCGCGCCACCGACATGGGTGACTGGCAAGGTTTGCCCATCCTCAAGCGTGGTGCGCATCTGCCGCAGCTGCGGATCCAGATCACCACCAAAGAGCGCGTCGATCACCGCCAGGGCATCTTCGTTGCGCTCAAGCTGGCTGAGCACTTCGATATGCGCAAGCGCGCCGCGGCGGCTCATTTGGACGGCGCTGCCATTTTCACCGCCATAGATGGCTTCGGCACTTTCAAAATCACCCACCGAGGCCAAAGCCAGCGCCTTGTGATACAGCGCAAAACCCGACAGGCCGCGTTCTTCGCCGACGGTATCAAAGGCTTGAAGCGCCTCTGACATCTTGCCTTGGCCTAATTTCGCCCATGCAAGAACCAGCCCATCAACAAGCGGGCCAACACCTTGTTCCGCCTCAATGCGGCGCACAAGGTCATCATAGTGCCCACGCGCGATCAGGTCGGAGAACAGCACCATGTTGCCGATCTGGCTGTTGTGCCCGTCCGCATCCAGCCGTTGCGCCACAGGGATTGCCTTTGCCATCTTGCCCAGCGGCAAATCTGCGAGGATCAGGCTTTCCATCAGGAAATCATCGGCAGGGTTGGTCGCCAGCAAGCGGGTGTAATATTGCGATGCAGTGACAAAATCGCTGCCATAGGTTGCCGAGCGCGCGGCCAGGTAAGAACCGGCTTCCGTGTCTGCCACGGCGCTCAGCGCAGTTGTGCTCAGCAGCCCGGCAAGGGCAAACATGCGAAGGAAAGATCTGGTCACGGGGGCGGCTCCTGTCCATTGAGCGTAACAGTGGGTCGTCACAGCAATTCTTTTCTAGACCCTAGACGGCCAATTTCTGAGAGGCAATGGGCCGCGGGCATTGGCGCATTTGATTGCACGCAATCAGGCCATCGCAGAATGACATTTGCGCGAGTTTCCGCGCGCGCATACTCAAAAACCCGCTCACGTGATCGTGAGCGGGCAAATATCAGGCGAAGCTGAACTGAGATTTACATGTTGGGGTAGTTTGGCCCGTCCCCGCCCTGTGGCGTGACCCAATTGATGTTCTGGGCCGGGTCTTTGATGTCACAGGTCTTGCAATGCACGCAGTTCTGAAAGTTGATGACAAACTCCGGCTTGCCGTCCTTTTCCACCACTTCATAGACACCCGCCGGGCAATAGCGTTGCGCCGGTTCGTCATACATCGGCAGATTGTCTGTGATCGGCACCAACGGATCCTCCAGACGCAGGTGGCAGGGCTGGCTTTCCTCATGGTTGGTCATGGCAAAGCTGACATTGGTCAGGCGATCAAAGGACAGGGTGCCGTCCGGCTTGGGGTAGTCAATCGGCTGATGCGCCGAGGCCGGTTCGGTGGCTTGGGCATCGGTCTTGCCGTGTTTGATGGTGCCTAACAGCGACACCCCAAAGAGCGAATTGGTCCACATGTCAAAACCGCCGAGCGCAAGGGACGCCACCATGCCGTATTTCGACCACAGCGGTTTGACATTGCGCACCTTTTTCAGGTCTTTGCCGATGGCACCTTTGCGCACCTCAACTTCGTAATCGTGCAGCTCATCGCCGGACCGGCCGTCTTTGATGGCGGCATGGGCCGCCTCTGCCGCGGCCATGCCCGAGAGCATGGCATTGTGGTTGCCCTTGATGCGCGGCACGTTAACCATGCCGACCGAACAGCCCAGCAGCGCCACACCGGAAGCGACCATTTTCGGCATGGACTGATAGCCGCCTTCGGAAATCGCGCGCGCGCCATAGGCCACGCGCTTGCCGCCTTTCAGCAGGTCAGCCACCATCGGGTGATGCTTGAAACGCTGGAATTCCATGTAAGGGAAGAGATGCGGGTTCTTGTAGTTCAGGTGCACCACAAACCCGACGTAAACTTGGTTGTTGTCGAGGTGATAGATGAACGAACCGCCACCTGCGTTGCTGCCCAGCGGCCAGCCCATGGTGTGGGTGACGCGGCCCTCTTTGTGTTTGGCAGGGTCGATTTCCCAAATTTCTTTCATGCCGAGGCCGAATTTCTGCGGCTCTTTGCCATCCGACAGGCCGTACTTCTCGATCACTTCTTTGGCCAGAGACCCGCGCACACCCTCAGAGAGGAAGACATATTTGCCATGCAGCTCCATGCCCGGTTCGGTGTTCGGCCCATAAGTGCCATCGGCCTCAAGACCAAAGACCCCGGCAACCACACCTTTGACTTCGCCATTGTCACCATAAACCAGCTCTGAACAGGCCATGCCGGGGAAAATTTCAACCCCCAGCGCTTCGGCCTGTTCGGCCATCCAGCGGCAGACATTGCCCATCGACACAATGTAATTGCCATGGTTGCTCATCAATGGCGGCATCGGGAAATTCGGGATGCGGATTTTGCCCGCCTCGCCCAATGCGAAAAATTGATCTTCTTTGACCGGCACATTAAGCGGCGCGCCTTTTTCTTTCCAATCAGGGATCAGCGCGTCCAGACCAGATGGGTCAAGCACCGCTCCAGACAGAATATGCGCCCCAACCTCAGAGCCTTTTTCCAGCACAACAACATCCAGATCAGCATCAAGCTGTTTCAGCCGGATCGCCGCAGACAGACCCGCAGGGCCTGCACCAACGATGACAACATCATATTCCATGGTTTCGCGTTCGATCTGGGCCATCTGGGCGTCCTTCCTCCGGGTGGCTGGGCAGCATTAGTGTTCCGCGATTGCTATCCATAACCGGCACTGTGGGTCAATCGGAACGCGACGCAAAATCGGGCTGAAACGCCACGTTAGCCCATATTTCTCAAAAATTGCGCATCTGGCGGCGCACGCGGCTGGCATTCGGCCGGGGCAAGAGGTTGATTCACCCCATGAATTGCGCGCGAAACCTCGCTGCCTACCAAGCTTTTCCTTGCATTCACATTCCGCTTTGGGTCAGGTAATTCAATCGCCGAACCACGGGGCATGCGGTGCCTCAAGAACCAAAAAGATTCTGAGGAACGAGAAATGGACAAAATCCCGATGACACGCACCGGGGCCAAGGTGCTGGAAGCCGAGCTCAAGACTTTGAAAGTCCAAGAGCGCCCAGCCATTATCCAGGCGATTGCCGAAGCCCGCGAATTGGGCGACCTGAAGGAAAACGCCGAATACCATTCGGCCCGCGAAAAGCAGGGGTTCATCGAAGGGCGCATCAAAGAGCTTGAGGGCATTCTATCGCTGGCCGATGTCATTGACCCGGCCTCTCTGTCTGGCGCAATCAAATTTGGCGCGACCGTCACGGTGGCGGATGAGGACACAGACGAAGAAAAGACCTGGCAGATTGTCGGCGAATACGAAGCCAACGTCGAAAAGGGTCTGCTTAATATCAAATCGCCCATCGCCCGCGCCCTGATCGGCAAGGAAGAGGGCGACAGCGTGGATGTTCGCACCCCCGGTGGCGTGAAATCCTACGAAGTTGTAGAAATCGAGTACAAGTAACGGTTCATTGAGTGCTGCATGGTTGATGAGAGCGACAGTAAACCAACCACGATCGGGTTGTACGAGCGTCCCCGCCCGCAGGAGGTGACAGGGATCGAGATTATCGCGGTGCTGCTGAGCCTGTTGTGGCTCCTCGGCACCGTAGTTTTCTTTCTCGTGCTCGAACCTGCGGACACGCAGGCAAATTCCTTGCAGTTTCTGATGACCATGCTGGCCATCTTCCTGCCCGTCGCCCTGATCTGGGTCGCGGCCATGGCCGCGCGCTCCAGCCGGACCATGCGCGAAGAGGGCCATCGACTGAGCGCCGCGGTAGATGCGCTGCGCCACAGCTATATGGCGCAGACCACGCAAGGTCACCCCAGCGGCATGGAGCCAAGCATCGCCAAGAAGCTTGATGAAATTGCAGCTGCTCAGCGCAAGACCGAAACCGCGATTGCGATGTTCTCAACCACTCGCGAAACCCAAGCGGCGCGGCCAAGTGTGCCGCAGCCTGCGAATGAGGCAGAGGCCGAAGACCAGGGCCTTCTGGCGCTTGGCACCCCGGCCGAGGCGCTGGAGCCGCCACTCAGCAATGCCGATTTCATCCGGGCCATGCACTTTCCGGAAACCGCAGAAGATCAAGAAGGTTTCAACGCGCTGCGCAAAGCGCTGAAGGATCGTCAGGCCAGCCAGCTGGTGCAGGCGGCGCAAGATGCGCTGACACTGCTCAGTCAGGACGGCATCTATATGGATGACCTGCGCCCTGATCTGGCGCGCCCGGAAATCTGGCGGCAGTTTGCCAATGGGCTGCGGGGGCGCGAGATTGCCGCGCTTGGCGGGGTGCGCGACCGCTCATCGCTGGCTCTGGCCGCGGGCCGCATGAAGCAAGACCCGATTTTCCGCGACGCCGCGCATCATTTCCTCCGCCGGTTTGACAAATCCTTTGTCGAATTTGAGAAAACGGCCAGCGATGCTGAAATCACCGCGCTGTCAGAAACCCGCACCGCGCGAGCCTTCATGCTCTTGGGGCGTGTCGCCGGAATATTTGACTAAATCTGCAACCCGAAATCGCGATAGGATATGTAGTACACGGGAGTGCCTGCTGTAATCTCCATCGCCTCTTCTGGCAGGTACACCAGACCTTCCGCCCAGCTTAGGCCGGACACACGCCCTGACCCTTCAGAGGGGAATACCTCGACCTTGCCATCCCGCACACGGGCGCGCAAAAATTCGCTGCGCCCGGCTTTCTTACGCTTCTCAAAGGCGGCTGGCAGCCTTTGCCCTTCGGGCCAGCGCCACCCCTGCCCGGCCATCTGCGCCAGCGCGGGGGCGGCAAAAACCAGCGCGCAGACCATGGCGGCGACCGGGTTGCCCGGCAGGCCAAAGACGGCGGTACCTTTCCAGACACCCAGTGCCAATGGACGCCCCGGCTTCATCGCGATGCGCCACAGCGTCAGCGCACCGCTGTCTTGCAGCAGCGCTGACACATGATCTTCATCCCCCGCAGAGGCCCCGCCGGAGGTCAGGATGACATCTGCCTTGGTGGCGGCATCATCAAAGAGCGCTTCCAATCGCGCGCGATCGTCCGGGGCCGTGCCCAGATCGACAGGCTCGTACCCAAGCGCAGCAATCAACCCCAAGAGCATCGGGCGGTTGGCGTCAAATATCTGGTCTTCCCGCGCAGCTTGACCAGCCTCGACCAGCTCATCGCCGGTAGACAGCACCCCAACGCGCAATCGCCGATACACCTGCACCTGCCCATGCCCCGTCGCTGCCAGTAGCGCCAGATCAGCAGGGGTCAGCCGCCGCCCTTTGGACAGGATCAGCGCGCCCGCCTCGCAGTCTTCGCCCGCGCGACGCAGATTGGCGCCGATCTTCACTGGCCCATGAAAGGCAATTTCGCCGCTGCCCAGCGTGACGTCCTCTTGCAAGATCACGGTATCCACCCCGCCTGGGACCGCAGCGCCAGTGAGGATGCGCAGGGCTTGGCCGCCCGGAACCTCGCCAACATATGGCGCGCCCGCAGCGCTGCGCCCCTCTGCCAAGGGTAAGCGATGCACGCCCTCGCCCAAATCGGCGCCGCGCACGGCATAGCCATCGACGGCGCTGTTGGCGGTTGGCGGATTGGCACGTTGCGCATGAACATCGCAGGCCAAGACCCGGCCAAGCGCCCCACTCAGCGGCAAAACCTCCTGCCCGGTGATGGCGCGCAACCGCGTTTGCAGCAGCGCCTGCGCTTCGCCAACCGGGGTCCAATGCGCGCCAGGCGGCAAGGCAAAGCAGTCGTTCTTGAGCGGCGGTGGCGTGAGGATTGGCTGGCTCATCGCGCCCCCTGAATGCCAAGGCGATCTGTGATGAACGCAGCGATGCCTGCGGTGTCATCTAGGGAAAACTGCGGCAGGGCCGATGCCTGTGGTTGATCGCACGCCAGCGCGCAGATCGTATCATTCTGCGGGTAGAGCGGCGGCTGCCCGGTCTCTGCCCGTAGGCATTCAATTTTCAAATGGGGTGCAGATTTGTAGCCCTCGACCAAGACCAGATCCACCGGCGCGAGCCGCGCTATCAGCGCCTCCAGAGTGGGCGGGGTAGCGCGCGCCTCCCGCATCAGCACCATGCGGCTGTCAGAAGCCAAGATCACCTCGGCTGCCCCGGCGGCGCGATGGCGAAAACTATCGGTGCCCGGCTGATCAATATCCACAGCGTGATGCGTGTGTTTGATGGTCGAAACGCGCAGCCCCGCTGCCGTGAAATAGGCAACCAATCGCTCTGTCAGCCCAGTTTTGCCGCTGTTTTTCCAGCCGGTGATGCCAAATACTTTCATGCCGAGCCTGCCGCCCGTTTTTGCGCCTCCGCCAGATCCTGCGGCGTGTTCACGTTAAAAAAAGGAACCTCAGCGCCATCAAATTCCACGTATCGGGCATTGTGGCGATCGGTCCAAAGGACCACTTTGCGCAGGCCATCGCTCAACGCGGCGCGCAGATCTTCGCGCAGCGCAACAGGCCAGAGCCCAAAGGTCGGCTGCCGCCAGAGCCTGCCCTTGTTATCCCGACTGCACGCGATTGCCAGCGGCACAGGCATATCGGCCACCGCCATGCGCAGGGTGTCGGCAAGGTCGCGCGGAAAAAATGGGGTGTCTGCCGCAGCAGTGATGATGGCGTCCGCGCCCTGCGCGGCGGCCCAATCGAGCCCGGCCAGCACGCCAGCCAACGGGCCGGGAAAATCAACAACGCTATCGGCGATGACCGGCAGGTCCAGATCGGCAAATCGCGCCGGATCACCATTGGCATTCAGCGCCAGCAGATCGACCTGCGGGGAAAGCCGCGCAATCACCTCCTGCAACAGACTGCCCGTGCCCAGTGGTAAGCGCCCCTTGTCGCCGCCGCCCATGCGCCGCGCCTGCCCGCCTGCCAAGATGACACCGGCGCAGATCATGACGCCTGGCCCTTGCGCGCGTGTTTCGAGGGTTCTGCCGGCACAGTGTCCGGGTCTTGATCACGCACCAGCCGGTTTTCCCCCGCCAGACAGGCAAAGCGCTTGCCCTTCAGGCGCCCAATCAGCGTCAGCCCAACCTGCCGGGCGATATCTACCCCCCAGGCGGTGAAACCAGAGCGGCTGACCAGGACCGGGATTCCCATCGTGGCGCATTTGATCACCATTTCCGAGGTCAGCCGCCCGGTTGTATACAGGGTCTTGTCGCCGCCGCTTTCGCCATGGCGCAGCATCCAACCGGCGATTTTGTCCACCGCGTTGTGGCGCCCGACATCTTCCATATAGACCAGCGGATCACTGCCCTGACACAGCACCGTGCCATGGATTGCGCCCGCCTCAAGGTAAAGGGACGGCGTGCGGTTGATCTTGCCAGAAAGCGCATAAAGGTCTGATGTCTTAACCGTGCTCTGCGGCAGGCGCACAGCGGCCAGCCCCTCCATCATATCGCCAAATACCGTCCCCACCGCGCAGCCGCTGGTGCGGGTTTTGCGGGCGAGTTTATCCTCAAAGTCCGTTTCCGTGGCGGTGCGCACCACAACAGTTTCAAGCTCTTCATCGTAATCGACTGCGGTCACTTCATCATCCGCGCGCAGCATGCCCTGATTGCTGAGAAACCCCAGCGCCAGATACTCCGGGTAATCGCGCGTGGTCATCGCGGTTACGATCTCGCGGCGGTTCAGGAAAATGGTCAGCGGGCGTTCTTCGATCACCGACAGCGCTGCGGGCTGTCCGGTGTGATCGGTCCCCACGATCTGCCGCGTGAGCCCATCGGCCTGCGGCGCAGGCGCAATGCGGTAAGGAATATCATGCAGCTTTGCCATCGCGGACCTTTTGCCAGAATATCACAGCCCAGCCACAGTGAGCCTAACGCAAGCGGCATGCAAGTCTTTGAAGAAATACGACAGATTGCGGCGTGTCAGCGACTCAGCGCTTTTCGTACTCGGGAACGAAGGCGCGCAGCACTTTGGTTTTGTCATCGCCATCATATTCATAGAGCCGATCAAAACTGGCCCCTTTGGCGGCAAAGGTATCCATCAGTTTTTTGGGGTAAAATGACGGTTTCACATCTTCAAACCCCGGCAGGGAGGCGAGCAGCTGCGACGTGGACATGGCGCAATGAGATTGCGCCACGGCCGGATGCGCCATCACCTTGCGCAAGGCCAGCTCTGCAACCTCGGGAGAAACCTCAAGGGTCTGGATTACAACATGATAGGTCTCGCGCGCGTGAAAGCGGGTGTATTGATCCACCATATAAGGGGTCATGCCGTAAACCGTATCGTTGTAGGACACGATCTTGGGGTGACGGAATGTGCCGGCCGGGTCAAAGGCGACGCGCTGGCTGCCATTCACGAGGATGGATGTATGCGCCCCAGCCCCGCTGCGGTTGGAGAGCATGGTGTAGAGCGTGATCGAGGGCGGCCCGTCATGGCGATAGGCTGCGCGCGCCACCTCATCGGGGCTGCTGCCGCCCTTGTTGGGCACTGTACAGGCCGTCAGCGTGGCAAGCGCGGCCAACAGGGCCAAGATACGCAAAACGAAACTCATGAACCCGCCCCCTTTGGGTGCTGCCTGTGGATCAGGTGCGGAACAGCGCCAGCACGATCAGAATAAAGATCGACACACCCGCAACCCAAGTCGATGCCTTGATGAATCCGGTGAAGGTTTTTTCCTGAACTTCGATGTTCATGGAGCCATGTTCGTGTTCGGCCATTGTGAATGTCCCTATGTCTTTGGTTTGCTGGCTGGATACTGCAAATTTCCGGCGCTGTCACCACAGCAAACTGCGTCATTACGAAACAATTGCAAGGGTCTGGCGTGCCAGAAACTTGGCGAGCGAGCGCCTAGGTATTTTCATCCAGATCTTGGGCGAGGCGAAAACCGATCCGTTTGGGTTCGGCCGTTTCCGGCTGTTTTGGCAGCGCACGCAATGTCACGTTCAACTGGCTAACATGCTGTACCAGCTGGGTTTTTGCGCCGCTGGTGTCTGTGCCATAAAACGTGACCATATCCGGGTCGAAAAACCCCATGCCCTCGATGCGCAGCACGCCGGTGTTGCCGCCGGTGAAGCCCATGGCAATCTCGTGCTCATTGTCGAGCTGTTTTTCAAAGTTCTGGATATAGAGAATCAGCCGCTCATAGGCCCATTCCGCTGCGCTTTTGTTTTTGATCGGCTTTTCCGAAACTTTGGTTGGCAGATCTTTGGCGCATTCGCCTTTTTCGGCGTCCACCTCATAGCGGCGCGGCAGGGCGGCGGCCTCTTCGGCCTCTGCAGAGGTGCGTATCTCGTTATCCATGGCTCATTCCTTCATCTGCCACAGCCAGGCCCCATCGGCGCGGCGCGTGCGGGTGGCCTGCCCACTGTGATACAGATGATTGAGATGGGCAATCGCCTCGACCAGCGCCAACCCATATTCACCTTTGCCAATGCTGCGTTTGAACAGCGCCGGAAAACAGTCACCCGCTGTCTTTGGGGTCGCGATATGGGCGCGGAGACGCTGCAGCGCGCCATGGTGGTTGTCGATCAATTGCCGCATGCGTGTCGGCAGGCCCTTAAAGGGTAATTTATGGCCGCCCAGCACCAGATTTTCAGGTCTAGCAAAGGCGGACAGCCTTGTGCAGCTCTCCATCCAGTCGGCGACGGGGTCAGCGTCGGGTTCGGTGGCATAGACCCCTATATTAGAGCTGATCGAGGGTAGGATCTGATCGCCAGCGATCACAAGATTGTCATCGCGCGACCAGAAGGTCAGATGCTCTGGCGCGTGCCCGTGACCAATATGCACGTCCCACTGACGCCCCCCCATGCGAATCGTATCGTCCTGCTTCAGCCGCCGAAATCCCAGCGGCAGCGCATAGACCACATCGGCAAAATTAAACGGGCGTTCGGATTTGCGTTCGTCGAAAATGGCCGCGTCCATCCCGGCGGCGCGGTAAAATTCCAGCGTTTCTTGCCGGGGCACCGCCTGTTCATCCAGTTGCAGCATGCGCGCAAACAGCCAGGCCGTCCGTGAGGTCAGCAATTCTGCGCCAAATTCGGTCTGAAACCACCCGGCGAGGCCGATGTGGTCCGGATGGTGATGGGTCGCAATGACGCGCGTAATCGGTCGCCCATCCAGCGGTCCGTCCAGCAGTTTTTGCCAGATCGCGCGGCTGCGACGAGAGGACATGCCGGTATCCACCAGCGTCCAGCTGTCCCCGTCATCCAGCGCATAGACATTGACATGATCCAGCGCCATGGGCAGCGGCAGGCGCATCCAAAGCACGCCTTCGGCGACCTTAATCGCCTCGCCCTCCGCCGGTGGCTCGGCCCAAGGATAGCGCAGACCGGTTTCGGCTGGCACGGCTTGCGTCACACGCCCAAATCTTCGGCGCTCAGCGCGTAAATATCCCCTTGGCCGGCTTTGGCATGCGCTAAAAGCCCCTCATGTTCAGGCAACAGGCGCCGGATGTAGAACCGCGCAAGACGGGTGCGCGGGCCTTCGCCGCCTTCGGCGCCGGCAGCTTTCAGGTGATAATGCGCACCTAGGATCCGGGCAAAACCCGCAAGATAGGGCACGCAGCCCGCAAAACGGTCGTTCAGATCCGTTTGGGACACCATCCATTCCGTGGCTTCGCGCAGCGTCTCGCTGGCCTGCCAGACCGCTTCGGCCATCCGGGGGCGGCTGGCGCGGGCGGTCTCGGCAAACTGCTCAACCTCGTCGATCAGGGTCTGGGCCATTTCGCCGCCATCCATCATCTTGCGCGCCACCAGATCCATGGCCTGAATGCCATTTGTGCCTTCGTAGATCGAGGTGATGCGCACATCGCGCAGATATTGCGCTGCGCCGGTCTCTTCGATGAATCCCATGCCGCCATGCACCTGTACGCCGGTATCCGCCGTGCGAATGCCGACATCGGTGCCAAAGGCCTTGGCAATCGGGGTCAAGAACGCCCCGCGCGCGCGCCAGTTCTCTGCGCCTGTGGCCTGCGCCATATCAAGGGCCAGCGCACATTCCAGCCCAATGGCGCGGGCGGCGAAAATTTCCGATTTCATGGTCGCGAGCATCCGGCGCACATCGGCGTGTTCAAAAATCGCACCGCTGCCGTCGGCGACCGGCGTGCGGCCTTGTTTGCGCTCCTGCGCATACTCTAGCGCCTGCTGATAGGCCGCTTCGGCCACGCCGACCCCTTGCATGCCCACCCCGAGACGTGCGTTGTTCATCATGGTGAACATGCATTTCATGCCGTCATGTTCCTGGCCGATCAGCCACCCGGTCGCGCCGTCATATTGCATCACTGCCGTCGGAGAGCCATGGATACCAAGCTTATGTTCCAGGCTCACCACCTTCAGCGCATTGGCAACACCGGCTTCGCCGTTTTCGTCCGGCAGGTTGCGCGGCACCATAAACAGGCTGATGCCTTTGGTGCCTTTGCCGCCATCGGGCAGTCGCGCCAGCACCAGGTGGCAGACGTTTTCGGTAAAATCGCAATCACCCCAGGTGATAAAAATTTTCTGCCCGGTGATCGCATAGGTGCCATCTGGGTTTCGCTCGGCCTTGGTGCGGAGCGCGCCGACATCCGAACCGGCCTGCGGCTCTGTCAGGTTCATCGTGCCGGACCATTCGCCCGAGTTCAGTTTTGGCAGATAAAGCGCTTTGATGTCATCAGAGGCATGGACCTCAAGCGCTTCGATATTGCCCTGCGTCAACAGGGGGTTCAGCTGCAGCGCCAGACACCCCGAAGCCATCATTTCGCCCACAGCCGTGGCCACGGAGAGGGGCAGGCCCATACCGCCGTGCTCCGGGTCGGCCCCGACGCCAACCCAGCCACCTTCGGCAATGGCTGCGAAAGCCTGGGCATAGCCCGGCGCGCTGCGCAGTGCGCCATTTTCCAGCACGGATGGTGTCAAATCGCCATTGCGATTGACCGGGGCAAGCACATCCTCACAAAGACGGCCCGCTTCGGTCAGAACTGCTGTCACAGTGTCAGGATCTGCCTCGGCAAAGCGCGAGGTCTGTTGCACTTGATCCAGCCCGACGATGTTGGCGTAGATGAATTCAAACTCGGAAACGGGCGCGCGGTATGGCATCTGATTTACCCTTGGCAGTTGGCAATGTTAAAATTGACGAGTATGCAGCTTTGTCAACAACCCTAAGCTCGGGCGTATTCCCCGCCTATCATAACGCGGCGTCAGACCCATGAATGACCTAACGACTCTCACCCTGCCGCCAGATGCGCGCGGCTATGCCAAGGCCAGCGCAATTTGGCAAGCAGGCGGGCTTGTGTCTTTCCCGACAGAAACGGTCTATGGGCTGGGCGCGGATGCGCGCAACGATCATGCGGTGGCCGGGATTTTTGCCGCCAAGGAACGGCCAAGTTTCAACCCCCTGATCGTACATGTCGACAGCATCGCGCATGCGCAGAAATACGTGATTTGGTCGGCTGCCGCCGATCGGCTGGCACAGGCCTTTTGGCCCGGTCCGCTGACATTGGTGTTGCCACTTAAGGAAAACGCAGGTCTTTCGCCTCTGGTCACAGCGGGTCTGCCCACATTGGCCATTCGACTGCCCGCGCACCCGGTTGCGCAGGCGCTTCTGGCGACCTTTGGCGGGCCGGTGGCGGCACCGTCGGCAAACCCTTCAGGCCGCATCAGCCCCACCCGCGCAGCACATGTTCTTCAGGGGCTCAGCGGCAGAATTGACGCGGTGCTTGATGGTGGGGCCTGTGACGTCGGGCTGGAAAGTACCATCGTCGGTCTGGCAGATGCGCCAATGCTGCTGCGTCCGGGCGGTTTGCCTGCCGAAGCGCTTGAGGCCGCGCTGGATGCCCCGCTGGCGCAGCACGGCGGGGATGACCCGCTGGTTGCCCCCGGGCAGATGCAATCCCACTACGCCCCGGGTGCGCCGGTACGGTTGAACGCCGAAAGCGCGGCGGAGGGCGAGCTTCTGCTGGGGTTTGGCGCGGTAGACTGTGACCTTAACCTATCAGCAGCGGGCGATCTGCGTGAGGCTGCTGCCAATCTATTTCACCACCTGCACGCGCTTGATGCGCGCGCGGCGCGCGCCATTGCTGTGTCACCCATTCCAATGCATGGTTTAGGCGCGGCCATCAACGATCGACTGCGCCGCGCTGCCGCGCCGCGTGATCGCTAGGCTCAGGCGTGCCCGGCGCTGGCCGATAACGTCAGCGGATCAATTCCCAATGTATTCAGCGCCGCGCCCCATTTCTGATCGTCTGCGGTGTCAAACACCAGTTCAAGCGCAGGATCACAGATAAGCCAGCCATTGTCGGCAATTTCGGCCTCCAGCTGCCCCGGCCCCCAGCCGCTATACCCCAAGGCCAGAATGGCCCGATCAGGCCCGCCGCCTTCGGCCATATCCTCCAGCACATCAAGCGTCGCAGTCATGGCAAAGCCGGCTTTGACCTCCAGCGTCGAAATCTCGGAGCGGTAGTCTGCAGAATGCAACACAAAGCCGCGCCCACTTTCGACCGGACCGCCAAAGTGCAGCGGAAAATCTCGGCTGGCGTGCCCTTTGGCAATCGAAAGCTGTTCCAGCAGATCAGAGAACTGCATCGAGCCCATGGTTTTATTGACGATCAGCCCCATGGCCCCATCGTCGTTGTGGGCACAGAGATAAACAATCGAATGCGCGAATCTTGGATCCCCCATGCCCGGCATGGCGATCAACATCTTTCCGGTTAGCTTCAGCGGTTCAGCGGCTATCTGCAAAAGACCCTACCTTCCTACGCAAAGCGCTTAGCCATTGTGAGAGCTGCGATGCCATCGCGCAAGCAATTTCGCAATTAAGTCAGGGGTTCACGCCCTGCCTCGCCGGAAAGTGAATTGGCTTTTCTGCACCAATCGCGCATGTCTGAACCATGTTGAAGCACTGTATTCTGGCTGGATTGGCCGCCCTCTCTTTGATTGTACCACAGCGCGCTGCCCTCGCGCAGCTGCTGGAGCAGCCCGCCCACGCAGACATTCTGCCCGGCTGGCGACAGGCCGATGGCACCCATGTCGCGGCGTTGCGCATCGTTCTGAAAGACGGCTGGAAGACCTATTGGCGCGCGCCCGGCGATGGCGGCATTCCGCCCCGGTTTAACTGGTCAGGTTCGCGTAACCTAAAGGCACTGCAACCGATCTGGCCCGCACCAAGCGTGTTTTTGCAAAACGGCCTGCGCTCGGTCGGCTATGAACGCGAGCTTTTGCTGCCTTTTGCCATCGCCCCACGGCGCGCCGGGGCCGATATCAAACTGAGCGGCACGCTAGAGATCGGTGTCTGCAAAGACGTCTGTATCCCCGAGACCTTGAAAGTGGTCGCTGTTCTGCCCGGTACCGCCACCGAGGTGGACCCACGGATCGCTGCGGCTTTGGCGGCACAGCCCTATAGCGCACAAGAGGCCGGTGTCAGCACCGTGGAGTGCCATATGGATGCAACGCCGGACGGTATTCGTCTCAGCGCGACCATTCAAATGCCCGATGCCGGGC
The DNA here is from genome assembly GCF_028369055.1 of Cognatishimia sp. SS12. Classification (GTDB taxonomy): domain Bacteria; phylum Pseudomonadota; class Alphaproteobacteria; order Rhodobacterales; family Rhodobacteraceae; genus Cognatishimia. Next base: position 167,674 of record NZ_JAQNCZ010000005.1, read on the forward strand.
GTGAGTTTGCAGTGATCGAAACTGACAACCCAGAACTTTGGGTGGCAGAGGCCGCCCTTGCGCGGCGCGGCGCAACACTGAGCGTCAGCAGCGAGATCATCCACGTGGAAAACGACCCCTTTCTGCTGAATCGCGATGGGGTCCGTATCACCGTGCTTGGCAGCAAATATAGCGTTGATATCAAAGGCTGTCGCGCCGGGTGATGCGCTTTTGTCAAATTGGTAAAGTCACCCGCACCTGATAATGGGTCTCGCCGGGGTCTGCTTCGACCGTCGCCCCAAAATCAGTTGCCAGCTGCGCCACAAGCATTGATCCCAGTTTGCTCGACGAGATCGTGGCGATTGGCTGCGCGCGCTCGATCTTATTGCGCACGATGATCTCTGCGGCGTCGGCCTTTGTGTGCAGCGTGACAGAGATATCTGCACCGCCTTCCTCGTGCAGGCCATATTTCAGTGCATTTGTCAGCAGCTCATTCATGATCAGCCCAAGTCCACTGGCCTTATCGCTCGGTATGTGACGCTCCTCGCCAGTTACCGTCAGGCAGATGTCTTCTTCCGGCAAATCCGCGGTCTGCCGAAGTGTTGCAACAATTTCCGAAAGCAAGGACTGCAGCGACACATCGATACGATCCCCGCTGAGCTGCATCAGCCCATGGGTGCTGGAAATCGCGCCAATGCGGGCTTCTAGCGCGCTCAGGGAGGCCAGCGCATCTTCGACCTCACCGCCCGATTTGCGCAGCGCGCTTTTTTCGGAGCGCAGCATTGCCATCGCAATGGCCAGAGAGTTTTTGATCCGGTGATTGGCTTCATCAATCAACGCCTCGCGCAGCGACAATTCCCGCGCCAGCGCTTGACGGTCCATTTCGACATCGGTCAGATCCACAAGGCTGCCGACCAGTTTTTCGCGCCGATCCTCGGGGTCCGTCACAACCTCGGCACGCACGCGCAAATACCGTGTGGTGCCGTCTTTCTGCGGTACGCGATAATCCAAAGAGGCCATCGTGCCGCGCGGCGCGGCAAAAACGCGATCTACTTCAGCATGAAAGAAGGGCAGGTCTTCCGGGTGAATACGCTCAAGGAAGGGCGCGGCCTTGTCTCCGGCCTCGCCCGGTTCAAATCCGAACATTTCATCCACGGCTGCGCTGCGCTCAAGGCGACCGCTCGCAGGGTCATAACTGAATTGGCTGATCGCAGCGGTCACTTTGGCCATGCGGCGCAATGCGTCAGACAAATGACGGTCCAACTCTTGTCGCGTCACATCCTCGGCAACTTGCAAGCAGGCAACAACCTTGCCATCGCGCATGACCGGCGACGTGCGGATGATCCAATGATATTCGGCATAATCGCCGTTCTCAGTGGTGAGATCATAGCGGTAGGGGCCAATTTCTGTGGCCGTCCCGGTTTCCATGATCTGGGCAACCGTATCATAGATCGCCTGCTTTGCAGCACCGCCGTCTTCGGCATCTTCGCTGGGCGGAAACGCTTCGAACATGCCCATCCCGACCACATCACGCCCTTCGGATGCCGACATCACTTCATGCGCTTTGTTGCGCCACAGCAAGGTCAGCTTGTTATCCGGTGCAAACAGGAGGGCCGCAAAATTGGCCTGGGAAAATGCGTCTACGACCAACGAAATCTGTTGGCTGAGCCTGTCGTGATGATCGCTTAAGATCTCTTGCCGCATCGTGATTCCTTTGGCCAGCAATTGAGTTTACGGCCATTCACGTTAGACGCGAAGCGTAAAACGACAGAGACGCAGCTGGTCTGGCGTATTCACACGCGCTGACGACGCAAAAGACGCAGCGCCGCTGTCGCAAACACGGAGATCGTCAGGATCGCTGCGCCCATCACAAATAGCCTCAGAGCATCGGCAGAGCGCGCGCTATCCGCGTCAGGCAGCACGCTGTGCAACACCGGATTTACCTGCCCCGTCATGCCATGCCAGCCAAGTGTCAGTGCAAACCAAATCAAAATCACTGCGCCACTGCCCCAGAGCAGTCCGCGCATGGCCCGCGCCTGTGCGGCGCGGCGCAAGGCCACAAACTGGCGCGCAACATCTTGCTGCACCGCCAAAAGCGCGGGGACCACCAAGAGCACAAGCAGCATGCCAAATCCGAGACCATAGACCAAAGTGATCACCGTCGGCTTAAGGAACTGCGCCTGCTGGGAGCGTTCGAACAGCAAAGGTGTCAGCCCAAGCACCGTTGTCAAAGTGGTCAACATCACTGGGCGCAAGCGGTCGGCTGTGCCCTCGATGATCGACGGCACCAGACCGCGCGTTTTGGCGTGTTCGTCAATGGTTGTCACCAGAACAATGGAATCGTTGATGATGATCCCGGTCATCCCCAAAAGCCCGACAACCGTGAACATCGACAGCGGCACATCATGGTAATGATGGCCCCAGATCGTACCAACAAGACCAAAGGGAATAATCGCCATGACCACCAGCGGGCGCGACCAGCTGGCAAAGACCCACGCCAGCACAAGATAGATGCCCGCCAGGCACAAGATCAGCCCATTGCGCGCGTCGGCCAGAAAGCTGTCTTCCTGCTCGCTCAGCCCGGACAGACGCCAATCCACCTGATGCACGCTGGCAATCTCGGGCAGAATGTCTTCGGAAAGCGCGGTTTCAATCGCCTCGGCCCGCTCAGGGTCGTCATCGGCGATATCGCCAGTGACAGAAATCACGCGAATGCCATTTTCACGGCGCACGGTGGAGAACCCGGTATTGCGGTCCACGCTGACGATATCCGCGAGCGCCACATAGGCCCCGTTGGGCGCGCGCATCATGCTGCGTTCCAGAAAATCAGCGGTCAGCTCACCGGCGGGCAGCTCAACGCGAATGCGGGCGGTGCGCGGCCCATCGGGATACCGCGCGGCCTCCAGCCCGTTCAGGCGATGGCGCAGATCACGGCCCAGCGCCTCAATGGTAAAGCCCAGCGCTTGGCCCTGCGGCGTTACCTCAAGCACCAGTTCCTCTTTGTCATAGGGCAGGCTGTCTTCAACCGCCGACACCTCGGGGAAAGGCAAGAGCGCTTCTTTCAGCGCTTCAGACGCCGCCTTGAGGGTCGCGGCATCCGCCCCAAAGAACTGCACATCCAGCGCGTCGCCCCCCGGACCAGAGCGCCAGCCCCGGAAACTCACGGTTTCGGCCAGCGGATGGTGCACAACGCGATCTTGCAAATCCGCTAGGAAGGCAAAACTCGAGTAGGGCCGCAGATCCGCGTCGATCAACTCGATGGCAATTGCGCCCAATTGATCCGCGCTGCGGTTTTCGGCCCCGGCCAGTCCGCGCCCGGTGTTGCCGCCAATTTCCGCCATCGCGAATAAGATCGGGTTGCTGCCATGCCGCGCTTCATATTCGGCGGCCACCTCTTCGGTGGCGCGCTGGAGTTCCTGCATCATCGCCAGGGAATCTGCGCGCGTCGCGCTGGCGGCCATGATGAAATTGCCCGAGATGGAGCCGCGCTCGGGCGCATTGAAAAAGCGCCACTGCACCTCGCCCTTCATGAACAGCGCCGCCTGAGAGGACAGCGCCAGCACGACCGCCGCCAGAACCGGATAGCGCGCCCAGATCACCCAAGCCATCAGCCGGCGGAAAATCACGTCGCGCAGCCAGCGGAACCCGCGGTTCACAACGCGGCTGGGCGCGTCATACCAATGTTCTTTTGCGCTATGGGCCAGCGCGTGGCTCATGTGGTTGGGCAGGATCAGGAAACATTCCACCAGCGAGGCGATCAGCACGACAATCACCGTAAATGGGATATCGATGATCAAATCCCCGAACCGCCCACCAATGGCCGTCAGACCAAAAAAGGCGATCACGGTTGTCAGCGTTGCAGAAAAGACCGGTAGCGCCATGCGGTTGGCGGCATTTTCCGCGGCCACAACGGGGCTCTCACCCAAGCGCCGCGCCCGCATGTCCGCATGTTCACCCACAACAATGGCGTCATCCACGACAATCCCCAAGGTGATGATTAACCCAAAGAGAGAGATCATGTTGAGGGTAATGCCCGCCAGATACATCAATGCGATGGCGGCACACATCGCCACGGGAATACCCGCTGCCACCCAAAAGGCGATGCGGGCATTGAGGAACAGGAACAGCAGCGCCAAGACCAGACCAAGCCCCATCAGCCCGTTATCCAGCAAAAGGTTCAAGCGCCCTGAAATCGCCTCGGCGCGGGTGCGGATCAACTCGATCTCGGTGCCCTCCGGCAGGGTCGCCTGCAGCGCATCGGCAACATCCTGGACCTGCTGCTGGATCGCGATGGCATCGCCTTTGGCAGAGCGATCAACGCGCACGGAAATCGCCGAATTGTCCCCCACAAAATAACTGCGATCGCGCCCGGCGCTCTCGACGATGATGGTCGCGAGATCCCCAATACGCAGCGCCGAGCCGTCAGAATTGAGCCGCAGCACAACATCCGAAATTTCGTCACTGCTGCGTTTGGCGACCCCTGTGCGCACCCGTGAATTGGCCCCGGCGATGTCCCCTGCGGGGTCGGCATCCACTTCGCTGGCAATGGCATCCGCGATTTCGCTCATGGAGATGTCGTGTTTGATCAGATTGACGCTGGGCACCTCGACAATCATGCTGGGCGCGGCCACGCCGCGAATGGTGGTCTGCGTGACGCCTTCGGCAAAGAGGCGCACGACAAATTCATCGGCAAAGCGGCCCAGTTGTTCCGGCGCAAGCGGGCCGGAAATGACAACATCCGTGACCCGATCACGCCAGGCCCCGCGCCGCACGCGCGGCTCATCCGCATCGTCAGGCAAGGTTGTGATTGTATCGACGGCGTCCTGCACATCATTCGCCGCGCGCGCCATATCCCAACCCGGTTCAAACTCCAGTGTGATCGACGCGCTGCCTTCGCTGGATCGCGCGGTGGTACTGGTCACGCCCTCAACGGCCAGCAGCACCGGCTCAAGCACCTGCACGATGGCGCCGTCGACATCCTCGGCCCCGGCCCCTTCCCACCCAACGCTGACGCGCACGTCATCTACGACGATATCCGGAAAAAACTGCGCGCGCATATTGGGGGCCGCGCTGAGGCCCGCCACCAGCAGCAAGACCAGCAGCAGGTTCGCGGCCGTCCGGTGACGGGTGAAATATGAAAGCAGCCCTCGGGCTTTGGGGGAAATTTCGCGAACCATGGCTTATCCCCCCATCCGGCTTTCCAGCCGGCTGACGATTTGCGCCGGAACCTGGGGTTGCGAAAGCTGGTCAATCATACGCTGTTTTCGATCTGCGGGGATGCGCTCATTGGCAGAGACGAAGGCCAGCAATTTGGCGCGGCGTTCTTCGGAGAGTTCCAGCAGATCTGCGGCTGGCGCAGCAGGCTGGGGGGCCTCGGCACCGGGCGTCACCGGTTTGACGCGGATGCCCGGGCCCAGCAGCGGCGTGAGCTGCGTGACAATATCGCGCCCATCCAGCCCCGGTGCGCGCACCAGCACATCATCCCCTTGGCGGCGCAATAGAGTGACCGGCAGCGCCTCAAGGCGGTTGTCGTCGGCGACCGCCATGACCCGCCCCTGCGCATCCACGGCAGAGGCCGGCAGGCGCACCACGTTTTGTATTGCATCTTCGGTGACAGACACGCTGACGAAATCGCCCGGTTTGAGCCCCCGCGCTGCTGTCAGGGTTGCGAAAATCAGGCGCCCGGTTTGCCCATCGCCCACAGCCGCGCTGTCCCGGCTGATCCGCCCCTCTGCGGACAGGACAAACCCCGAAACATCCAGTGCAATGGCGACCTCTTTGGGACGCAGTCGCCCGTCTTGGTCCAAAAGCCGGGCATATTGCGCCGTCGACACACGAAATGCCACTTCGAGCGCATCTGGGTCGATCAATCGCGCGAGGCGTTCGTTGGTGCTGACCAACCCGCCGCGAATGGCGGTGACATCTGAAAGAATTCCATCAAAATCCGCGCGCAGCGTCAGGTCATCCAATGTGCGCTGCGCTTCGCTGAGGGCAATTTCGGCGCGCTCAAGCCGCGATTTGGCTTGATCAATGCGCGCCTCGCCCTGCCCCAGCGCCTGCCGCCGCGAGAGCACCTGTTGGCGTGCGGCGGCGACTGAAAGCTCTGCCCCCTCGATCGCTGCGGCGGTGCCGACACCACGTTCTTCCAGATCCTTCTGCCGGTCAAACGCCTGGGTGCGCAGCGCGGCTTGCTCCTCGGCAGCGGTCAGATCATCGGCGGCCAATGCAAAGCTGCGTTCAGCATCACGCAGTTCGGCCCCTGCGGCACGCAATTCATTTTCTGCGCGCGCCAAGGCGGCCTCGGCCGTGGAGGGATTGATTTGCAGCAAGAATTGCCCCGCCGTCACCTGACCGCCTTCGCGGAAGGCCGGGTCCATTTGCACGATCATCCCGGCCGCTGAGGCGCGGATGTCAAGCTGACGCTGGCTTTGCACTTCGCCAAAGGCGGCGAGTTGCGGCGCAATGGTGTCTGCCGCAGCCCTGATCACATTCACCGTAAAGACACGCTCGCGCTGCTGGGGGCTGCGCGGTTCCTTGGACAGGCGTTCTTGCAAAGCCCCGGTAAAGAGCTGCGCCGCCATCGCCAAGAGTGCGACAGTGACCGAAAGCAGAAACAGGCCCGTTAAACTTTGCCGCAGGAAACGCATATCTTATCCTTCTGCTTTGAAGCGGATGCGGCAAGAAACCTCACGAAACTGGCCGCAAATAATATGTTATACGCAGCAGCATCGCATTTCCGTCAAAAAAACTTGCGATGTTTCATATTCACTTATCCGCGACTGACGTCAGCCTTTGCTGCGCTTAAGGTGTTCATCCAGCCTGGGCAGGATTTCGACGAAGTTGCAGGGCATGTGCCGATAGTCGAGCTGATAGGCCAGAATCTCATCCCAAGCATCCTTGCAAGCCCCGGAGCTGCCGGGCAGCGCAAACAGATAGGTGCCCATCGCGACACCGCCGGTCGCGCGGCTTTGCACCGCGGATGTGCCAATCTTTTGCATCGACACCATGGTGAACACGGTGGCAAATGCATCCATTTCCTTTTCATAGACATCGCGATGTGCCTCGACCGTCACGTCGCGCCCGGTCAGGCCGGTGCCGCCGGTTGAGATGATCACATCAATCTCAGACTCGGCGCACCAGGCGCGCAGCTGCGCGGCAATGTCATCTCGTTCATCCTTGACGATTTTGCGGTCCGCCAAAATGTGCCCAGCTTCGGTCAACCGCTTGACCAACGTGTCGCCACTTTTGTCTTGGTCCAGCCCACGCGTATCGCTGACCGTCAGGACCGCAATGCGCACCGGAATGAAGGGGCGGCTGTCGTCAATTCGGCCCATTAGGAACGCTCCAAAATAGCGAGCCGCAGCGCGAGCCCCGCAAAAATACCGCCGGTGATATACCCGATCCAGCGCTGGAATTTGGACGAGCTGGCCATGCTGCGTCCTAGACTGCCTGCAAAGATACCAACCAGCCCGTTCACCACAAATCCGCCAAAAGCGATGATTAAACCATAGGCCAGGAACTGCGCTAAGACAGAACCGCGCGTTGGGTCGACGAACTGGGGGACAAAGGCCAGCACAAACAAAATGACTTTGGGATTGCTGAGGTTTACCAAGAACCCTTGGCGAAAGGCCTGAAACGCTCCTAACGGGGCGACGTCACTTTGACGAACGGTGCTGCGCAATGCCGTCAGCGCAAGCCACAAGAGATAGGCCACACCAATCCAGCGGATCACGTCAAATACATAGGGCACGGTGGCCACAATAGCGCCCAAGCCCAGCCCTGCGAGCGTCATATGTACGATGGCACCTGCCGACACCCCTGCACTGGCAGCTACGGCCGCGCGTGGGCCAGACCGCAACCCTTGGCCTAAGCAAAACATCATATCCGCGCCGGGCGTCAGATTGAGTGCAAGGGCAGCGGGCACAAAGGCCAATAACAACAAGGGGTCCATCACGCCTCCATTAGGATCCATGCGTGAGGCGGGACTTGAGTGACAAGAGATCGTTCCAAGCGTCACGCTTGCGCTGCGGCTCATTCATCAAAGCTTCGGGCGGCTGCATCGGCAGCGCGGGTTTTCCAAACGCTTCGCCCCACTCCCCCCGCAGGCGGGTGATACCGCGTTTGCCCAAGGCCGCTTCGCAGGCGACATTGCCCATCAACACCAAAATATCCGGGTTGGCCAGTGCCACATGACGCGCCAGAAAGGGTGTCATCATGGCGATATCGGCCTGCCGCGTGGCCCAATTACGCGGCGGACGCCAGGGCAGAACATAGCTGACATAAAGCCCATTTTGCCGATCTTCAGCACTGCGATCTAGATCGATGGCGGCAAACATTTTGTCAAACAATGCACCAGCCGGACCCGCGAAGGGGCGTGAAGCCGCATCTTCGGCGCGATCGGGGGCCTCGCCAATGACCATGACCCGCGCCGCGGGGGCCCCTTCGGCAAAGACCATGGCGCGTGCGCCACGTTTGAGGGTGCAATGATCAAACTGCGCCATGGCGGCGCGCAGCGCTGCCAGATCTTGTGCCGCAGCCGCAGAGATTTTTGCGACCGCCACCGGGTCCACTTCGGGCGCGGGGGGCGGCGCTGCCGCCGCAGCGGGCGGCTTGGGCGCCTCTTGTTTGTCCGGCACCTCATAGCGATTGATCGGCGCGTCCAGAATGGCCTCGGTCGCGCCAAGCTCGACCTGCCAATCCAAGAGCGCGAGCGCGCCATGATAATCCAGTGCTGATTCCATGCGCTTACAGTAAACCGCTGCGCGCACGCCGGAAACCGTACAAATCGCACCACGCGACTTGCGGGGTGGCGGGCAGCTTTCTATAAGCGGCAAAGATCACACAAGGAGCCGCGCGATGGTGTTTCGTCAAAAACATCTTTTGGGGATCGAACATCTGCACCCGCAGGAAATCACCACCCTCCTTGATCTTGCAGATCAATACGTCGATCTGAACCGCCGCGATGTGAAACATTCAGAGGCACTGCGCGGCCTTACCCAGATCAACATGTTCTTTGAAAACTCCACCCGCACCCAGGCCAGCTTTGAGATTGCTGGCAAACGCCTGGGCGCGGATGTGATGAATATGGCCATGCAGGCCAGTTCGATCAAAAAAGGCGAAACCCTGATTGATACGGCTATGACGCTGAATGCGATGCACCCGGATCTTTTGGTGGTGCGCCATCCGCATTCCGGCGCGGTGGACCTTTTGGCGCAGAAAGTGAATTGCGCGGTTCTGAATGCGGGGGACGGCAAACACGAGCACCCGACCCAAGCCTTGCTGGATGCGCTGACCATTCGCCGGGCCAAAGGGCGGTTGCATCGCCTCAACATCGCGATATGCGGCGACATCAGCCACAGCCGCGTGGCACGCTCGAACCTGATCCTGCTGGGCAAAATGGAAAACCGCGTGCGCCTTGTGGGCCCGGCCACGCTGATGCCGAGCCAGATCGATCAGTTTGGGGTCGAGGTCTATGAGGACATGGCCGAAGGGCTGAAAGATGTCGATGTTGTCATGATGCTGCGCCTTCAGCGCGAGCGGATGGACGGCGGCTTTATCCCGTCAGAACGCGAATACTATCACCGCTACGGTCTGGATGCCGACAAGCTGAGCCATGCCAAGGCGGATGCGATTGTCATGCACCCCGGACCGATGAACCGCGGCGTTGAGATCGACGGGGAACTTGCGGACGATATCAACCGTTCCGTTATTCAAGAGCAGGTCGAAATGGGTGTTGCCGTGCGCATGGCCGCGATGGACCTGCTGGCACGCAACCTGCGAGACAGCCGCAGCAACGCGCCGGTGGAGGTGTAAATGGAAGATCCCAAAGACCCAAAGATGAGCGGCCGTGTCGCCAGCATCGCCCTATTGGTGATGTTCGCGCTGGTCGGGTTGATGGTCTGGATCGGCGGGTAAAGGGAGGGTGAAAGCCATGGAGGACGCACTGACAGTTTCCCCGTATGAGGGCGGTGTAATCCGGCTTTTCTCTGTTGATATTGATGCGGCCGAACTGGCGCGGATCAAATCCCCAAAAACCGACATGCCCCCGACGGGCGCAGCCATTGCGGATTTGGTCGGCCTTGACTGGATCGATCCGGCCCATGCCGAGATTTTCGACATCAGCGACCTCGAAGAGATGGGGCTATATGGCTATCTCACCGAAGGCGCAGGTGTATCGCCGGAAACCCTGATAGAGAAACGTGCCGCATTGAGTGCCCTCAAGGGGGTTGTGCTGATCCTGTTTTCCGGGGCGTTTGACGATAAGGGGGCGCAGCTCACTCCCGCGCGCCATGTCTCACTCGTCGATGTATTTCACGAAGCTGGCGCGCCGATCCAATTTGGCGCGCTGCCCTCAAAGGCGGCGCTGGAGCCCAGCAATCAGGGCAGCCCCGCCGCCCATCCGCAATTGAATGTTATGAAAGCCATGCTGATCCTGCCCGCCATATGTCTGGTGATCGGGATCATTGTATGGATCCTGTTGTGACGGCGCGATGCATGTTGACGCCGTCTGAGAAAGGACAGCCCACCCTATGAGCCTGCTTTTTACCAACGCCCGCCTCATTGATCCCGAAGCAGGCACTGATAACGCTGGCAGCCTGCTGGTTGAGAATGGCGTGATTGTGGATCTGGGGCCGAATGTGGCGATGCCCGCCCGGGCCGAGGTCATCGACTGCGCGGGCAAATGCCTTGCGCCGGGGATCGTGGATATTGGCGTGAAGGTCTGCGAGCCGGGCGAGCGGCACAAGGAAAGCTATCGTTCTGCCGGTTTGGCCGCAGCGGCCGGAGGCGTCACGACAATGGTGACGCGGCCTGACACCGAGCCCGCGATCGACAGCCCCGAGACGCTGGAGTTCGTCACCCGCCGCGCCAATGAGGCCGCGCCTGTCAACGTCGTCCCCATGGCGGCACTGACCAAGGGGCGGGCCGGGCGCGAAATGACGGAATTTGGCTTTCTTATGGATGCCGGGGCCATTGCCTTTACCGATTGCGACAATGTCGTCACCGACACCAAGGTCTATTCGCGCGCGTTGACCTATGCCCGCAGCCTTGGCGCGCTGGTGATCGGACACCCGCAAGAACCGATCCTGTCCAAAGGGGCCGCCAGCACCTCGGGCAAATTCGCCAGCCTGCGCGGCCTGCCTGCGGTGTCGCCGATGGCTGAGCGCATGGGCATCGACCGCGATATTGCGCTGGTTGAAATGACTGGTGTGAAATATCACGCAGATCAGATCACCACCGCCCGCGCCCTGCCCGCGCTGCAACGCGCCAAGGCCAACGGATTTGACATCACTGCGGGCACATCCATCCACCATCTTACGCTGAACGAGTTGGACGTCGCCGATTACCGCACCTTCTTTAAGGTCAAACCGCCGCTGCGCGGCGAAGATGATCGCCTGGCGCTGGTGGAGGCCGTAAAGTCCGGGCTGATTGACATTATCAGCTCCATGCACACGCCGCAGGACGAGGAAAGCAAACGTCTGCCCTTTGAGGAGGCCGCCTCTGGTGCCGTCGCGCTGGAAACGCTGCTGCCTGCCGCGCTGCGTCTTTATCATGCAGAGCAGCTGACCCTGCCAGAGCTGTTCCGCGCCATGACGCTCAATCCGGCAAAACGCCTTGGCTTGCCATCGGGGCGGCTCAGTGCCGGGGCACCGGCGGATCTGATCCTCTTTGATGCGGATGCGCCTTTTGTCCTCAACCGCTTTGAACTTAAGTCGAAATCCAAGAACACGCCATTTGACGGCGCACGGATGCAGGGTAAGGTGCTCGCGACTTATGTCGCAGGCCAAGCAGTGTACCGGAGAGACTAATGCCAACAATTGAAACCGGGGTGCTCGCACTCCTGCTGTGGGCCGTGGTGGGGTATCTTTTTGGCTCCATTCCGTTTGGCATCGTGATCACGCGCAGCTTTGGGCTCGGGGATCTGCGCAAAATCGGCTCTGGCAATATCGGCACCACCAATGTTCTGCGCACCGGGTCAAAGCCGGCGGCCCTGGCAACGCTGATTTTGGACGGCGCAAAAGGCGCGGTCGCCGCCTTGATCGCGCGGGCCCTCGCCGGCGAAGACGCAGCGCAACTGGCAGGGCTTGCGGCCTTTGTCGGCCATTGCTTTCCGATCTGGTTGGGATTTAAGGGCGGCAAAGGCGTTGCAACGTTTCTCGGTCTGATGCTCGCCTTGGCCTGGCCCGTGGGCATCGCCTGCTGCCTGTCATGGCTTGCGACCGCTATCATCGCGCGCATTTCATCGCTGTCGGCGCTTGTGGCGGCGGCGTCCAGTACGCTCTGGATCTTGGTATTCGGTCAGGCGCACATGCTGGCCTTGGGTCTCATTGTGACACTTTTGGTGTTTTGGCGTCACAAAGACAATATTTCCCGTCTTAGGGCTGGATCGGAGCCGAAAATTGGCCAAAAGTAACGGCATTAATTTGTCTTTACTCTTTTTAGTGATGTTACATGGCCAATGCTTTATCTAAACGTGCACGATCCGCAAATCCTGATTCCTCTCGCCTGCGCGGCTCTGCGCGCTCGGCGCTGCGGCTGATCCTAAGCAAGGGGCTATTTGGCACCGACCGTCCGGCCCCGGCGGGCACCCTGCGCGGGCTGGATGTGCTCCCACCGTCGATCATTCGCCAACGCCTCGCGCGCGCATCAGTGATTAGTCACAGCGTTTATGGCGCGCAGATCGACTTTGAAAACCCAAAAGGGTTCTTCGAGAAACTGGTGCTCAGCAAATTTTTCGCACCGATTCCAATGCCTTCGCCCGCAGACAGCCTAGCATTGACGCGCTTTATCCCCGCTGATCTGTCCGAAGTGATCAAGCCCTTGCCAGTTGTCTGGCAGGGGGCGCATGCGCTGACCAGCGACCGGGTCGGCGCAGAGATTACGCCCGGCCAGTATTTTGCGAAGTCGAATATGCTTCCAGATACGGCGCTGGCGATAACATTTCCGATGGACCCGGCCATGACCTTGCGCGCCAAGCGCCTGACCCGCAAATGGCTAGACACGGATGCGGGCGAGCGTACGTCCGAATGGTGGCGGAACCTGATCGCGCCGCGCGCCTTTCTAGAGCGTGACGTGCGCGTTGAGAACAACCCGGTGTCCCATTGGCGATTTCATATTGGCGGCGGGCATATTCTGGGCATCGTTGTGGTGCCGGACTATCGCCGGTCCTCTGCCGAGGCGCTTTATGATGAAAATTTCACGCCCCTGCCGCATGAACTCTTCTTGCCCAACAGCGCGCCCATCACGGAGCCAAGTTATTTCAAAAGCCTGCGCTATGCCGCGCTGCGGATTGCCGAGCCGTTTGAGTATGTGCGCGTCGATATCTGCCATAATGGCGAACAAGCCTATCTGAGCGCGCTCAATCTCACCCCGTTCGGCGCGCAGCGCTTGCCCCGCTCCCATGCGCTCAATGCGATCATGGGGGAAAAGTGGCAATCAGACCTCTTTCGGGGATAACTAGCAAAAACCACAATACCCGCGCTTTTTGCAAATAAACGGCGGCCACTTTGGCCGCCGTTTCTCATTCAAATCTCAATAGCTGAATTCTCTGTAGATCCGTGTCAGATCACCATTCCAGTCCCCGTGATACCGCTCCAGCAGCTCATCTGCAGGCACCATGCCGCTGTCGACGCTTTCTTTCAGAGCGTTGAGGAAATGCGTTTCATCCGGCACCAGACCACCCGCGCCGGGCTTTGCCCGCGCTTTCAACCCTGCTTCGGAAATGGCGAGCACCTCGCGCGCCAACCCGTGCATCTCAATGCCAGACACATGCGCCTGCAACCCCTCTTCTGAGGCCGCAACCCGCAGCGCTTCGCGGGTTTCCGCATCCCAGCCTTTGACCAGATCCCAGGCCGCATCTAGCGAGGATTGATCATACATCAACCCGGTCCAGAAGGCAGGCAGCGCGCAAAGGCGCCGCCATGGTCCACCATCCGCGCCGCGCATCTCCATGAATTTCTTAATCCGCGCTTCGGGGAAGGCGGTTGTCAGATGGTCCGCCCAATCAGACAGCGTGGGCATTTCGCCGGGCAGCGCAGGCAGTTCGCCCTTTAGAAAATCGCGGAACGACTGACCCAGCGCGTCGATATACTGCCCGTCGCGATAGACAAAATACATCGGCACATCGAGCGCGTATTCAACCCAGCGCTCAAAGCCCATGCCGTCTTCAAAGACAAACGGCAGCATGCCGGTGCGCGCATTATCCAGATCGCGCCAGACGCGCGATCGCCAAGATTTATGCCCATTTACCTTGCCATCAAAGAACGGAGAGTTGGCAAAAAGCGCCGTGGCCACAGGCTGCAGCGCCAGGGCGACACGTAGTTTCTGCACCATATCCGCCTCAGAGCCGAAATCGAGATTCACCTGCACGGTGCAGGTCCGATACATCATGGATTTGCCCATGGTGCCGACGCGATCCATATATTCGGTCATCAGTTTGTAACGCCCTTTGGGCATCACCGGCATTTCGTCATGCGTCCAGATCGGAGCCGCGCCAAGTCCGATGAATTTCACACCAATCTTGTCGGCAATATCTTTCACGTCGCGCAGGTGGGCGTTCACCTCATCACAGGTCTGGTGAATGCTTTCCAGCGGTGCGCCCGACAATTCCAGTTGCCCGCCCGGCTCCAGGCTGACATTGGCACCGTCCTTTTCCAGACCGATCAGCTTGCCCGCCTCTTGCACCGGTGCCCAGCCATGCTGGTCCCGCAGCCCTTCCAGCACCGCCAGAATAGACCGTTCCCCGGCATAGGGCAGAGGCTTCAGCGAGTCCTTGCAGTAGCCAAATTTCTCATGCTCGGTGCCGATGCGCCATTCAGACCGTGGCTTACAGCCGCTTGCGAGATATTCAGCCAGCTGTTCGTGACGCTCGATCGGGCCGCCGCCGGACTGTGGAATAGACATTGTAGGACTCCGATCCTGTTTTCGGTCTGGCTGCTTTGGTGGCGGGAATTGCCCGTGAAGTCAATGCAACCGGGGTGCAGATTTTGCCCAGATCACAACCGGGTGATCCGGGGCGGACTTCAGAGATTGCAGCATGAATTCTGTGCGAATGCCCGGCAACGCCGCAAAGGCATCAAACAACGCATCGGCCCCAGCGGCATTGACCGGAATGGCGATGTCCGCGTGCCGCTCCTGCTGCAGGACCCAAACCGGCGGCGTCTGCGTGGGGTCAAGCATCACCAAGGACACGTCGCTCAGCGCGGCAACACCGCCTGACAGCGGGCCATAATAGCTAATCTCGCCCTCATCCACGGTGACGATCCCTGGCCCGTCCCGGCCGGTGCGAAACCGCAGGCGCTGCACACCCGTGTAGATCAGCGCCAATGCAGACAGACAGAGCGCCATACCCACCCATTTCAAGATCCCGGAGCCCAGCGCCCAGTAAAGCCCCAGGAATAAAGTTGCGACGCCCACAAGAACTTCGCGCCAGCGCCGCAGTTGGGCGGTGGCCTCGGGTCGCAGAAAACTCATGCGGGGCCCGTATAGGTAAGAGGCGCTTGCAACAAAATCATCTGATACTGCCCTACGTGCTGAAACCCGATCTTTTCATAGGCCCGCGCGGCGTCCTTGCTTGCGGCGAAAAGCACCGCCTCAGTGATACCATCGGACCTGAGTTCTAGAAGATGGGCTGCGAGCACGCGCCCTGCAAGGCCACGACCGCGAAACTCTTTGGGTACAAATACGCCCCCGATCTGCACGGTGGTCTCGGCGCGGGCATTTAGCCCGGTCATGGCCACAGGCGCAGCATTTTCGATCAGAAGACGCACTTTGCCATCTTCGATGGCCCGCACCGCGCGCGCGGCGCACTCTTCGGAGATGTCGGCGGCTTCCGGGCTCATGCCAGTGTCGACCAAATAGGCGCGAAACCAATGCCGCAAGAGGAGCGCGTCATCAGGGACCGGCTTGCGAATTGCAGCCTCAGTGGCGGCAATATCTGCCAGCGGCAGGTGATAAAACGGCTCGATCCGGTCCAGGGCAATCTGATCGGCCGGAAAGCGCAGCGCCGCCTGCGCTTGCGCGATCTGCGGCACAGGGCCCGTGATGCCGGCAACGGGCGACCCAATCAACGCGGCGGCAAAGGCGCCCCAGACAGCATCCGGGCCATCCGGGCATTGGCACATCAAATAGCCGCTTTTGCTGTGCCCGAACACGCCGCGAATGTCGCCGTCCACGCGGTAAATCCAATAGCGCGACGAAAAAGCAGCATCCGAAGGGCGTAGCCCAAATTCCAGCAGGTTGCTGCGCAGAAACATCGAGCTGTGCGCATATTGCGCCAAGAACTCCAGAATTTCCGCCTCTTCACCCAGTTTTGCGGGGCAGATCACTGCCAATCCCCTAGCGCCTGCTGCCAGATCGTCATCGCGGCGACGGCAGCGGTATCTGCGCGCAGAATACGCGGGCCAAGCGCCACCACATGCGCCTGCGGATGGGCGTGCAGCTTTGCGCGTTCTTCGGGGGAAAACCCACCTTCGGGCCCAATCAGAATCGCCCATTTTTCGCCCTCAGCCGCACCCAGCCGTTTGGCCGAGCCAACCTCGGCCTCATCACAAAACATGATCTTGCGCTCCTCTGGCCAATCGGCCAACAGGCGGTCAAGCTTTTGCAGCTCGGCCACTTCGGGCACATAGGTGCCGCCGCATTGCTCTGCCGCCTCAACGGCATGGGCCTGCAGGCGGTCCTGACGGATGCGTTCAGAATTGGTATAGGCGGTCTGCACCGGCAGTATCCGCGCCGCGCCCATTTCAGTGGCCTTTTCGACGATAAAATCCGTGCGCGCCTTTTTGATCGGCGCAAACAAGAGCCAGAGATCAGGCGGCATTTGCAAAGGTTTGGTCTGCGCGGCGCAGAGCAGACGCCCACCGCGTTTGCCGGCCTCAACCACTTCGGCGCGCCATTCACCGTCCTTGCCATTGATCAGCGCCACCTGCGCGCCAACTGCAAGGCGCATGACGCCAAAAAGGTAATGGGCTTGCTCGCGCTCCAGAGGAACCGATTGCCCTATCCCTAGCGGGTGCTCTACATACAGTCTGACTTTTGCATCTTTCATGAGATCCTTCATATGACCGAGCCACGCACAACGCCAGAGCCAGAAGGCCAAGTTTCCGACGCCGTGCAGGGCAATTGGGTGGACCAATGGGCACCAGAAATCACACGCCCCTATCTGCGTCTGTCGCGCGCGGACCGGCCGATTGGCACTTGGCTGTTGTTTCTGCCCTGCGTGATGGGGCTGCTGCTGTCGATGCTCAGCAACAACCGCGCGAGCCTGCATGACCTTTGGATTCTCATTGCCTGCGGTCTGGGCGCGTTTTTGATGCGCGGCGCGGGCTGCACCTGGAATGACATTACCGATCGCAAAATTGATGCCAAGGTGGCGCGAACACGCTCGCGACCGATTCCGTCAGGGCAAGTCACAGTTCCGGGCGCGGTGATCTGGATGCTGCTGCAGGCCCTTCTTGGCCTTTTGATCCTTTTGACGTTTTACGCGAATGCCATCTGGCTGGGGATTTTGGCGATCGTGCCGGTGCTGATCTATCCATTTGCCAAGCGCTTTACCTGGTGGCCACAAGTTTTTCTGGGCATTGCCTTCAACTGGGGGGCCTTGCTGGCCTGGACCGCCCATAGCAACAATTTGGCCTGGCCAGCGCTGGTCCTGTACCTCTCGGGCATCACGTGGACACTGTTTTACGATACGATCTACGCCCATCAGGACAAAGAGGATGACGCGCTGATCGGGGTGAAATCCACCGCACGGCTATTTGCACACAACACGCCGCGTTGGCTGATGTTCTTTTTGATCGCAACCGTGCTGCTGATGGCCATCGCCGTATATGGGGCCACGAAAGACCGCAGCATGCTGTCGATGGTCTTTGCGCTGATCGGGCCTTGGGCGATGGGGTGGCATCTGCAATGGCAAATGCAGAACCTTGATACCGAAAATCCGGACGTTCTGATACGGCTGTTCCGATCCAACCGGAATACGGGCCTGATTCCCTTGCTGTTTTTCGCCGGTGCGTTGTTCATGTGATTGATCCGCAGGGCCGCATTGCGTATCAACCCCGCACAGCAATAAGAAGACGAGTGATATGCGCCTGCCTTTGACCCTGACCGTGTTCGCCACATTTGCGTGGGCTGGTATCCTCAGCCTCGCCGCAGCAAGCCTGACCGCGCGGGTTGTCGAGAGAAGCTCAGAAGACGGGGTGCAGGCGTTGCTGTCAAAATCCGGGATGCATTGGGCCGAGGCCCACGCCGAAGGGTTAAACGTCTTTTTGACCGGCACGGCCCCAACCGAAGCTGAACGTTTTCTTGCGATGTCGCAGGCCGGCACCATCGTGGATGCAGCGCGGGTGATCGACAATATGGAGGTCGCGGCCACCGCCGCCCTCGCCGCCCCAAAATTTTCGGTTGAAATTTTACGCAGCGAATCCGGCATTTCGGTGATCGGGCTGGTGCCGCAAGATGCCGACCCCGCGGGCATTCTATCCCGCCTCAGCAAGATATCCGGCGATGACGAAGCGCTGGCAGATTTCATGGAAACCGCCGATTATGATGTGCCCACCGGCTGGCGTCCCGCCATGTCCTTTGCGCTCTCGGCGCTTGATGAGCTGCAGCGCGCCAAAATCTCGGTCTCAGCCGGCGAAGTGGCCATCACCGCCATGGTCGACAGCCGCGCGCGCAAGCTTGAGCTGGAAAAAGACCTGCGCGCCGAAACACCCAAAACCGTTTCAGTTTCGTTGGACATCTCCGCGCCGCGCCCGGTCATCACCCCTTTTACCCTTCGGGCGGTCTATGAAGACGGCGCAGTGCGCTTTGACGCTTGCTCTGCGGACAGCGAAAAAGCCAAGAACAGCATTCTTGCCGCCGCCAAAGCCCTGAACGCACCGGCGAAACAGGATTGCACAATCGGTCTTGGCGTTCCTTCGCCGAGCTGGGGCAAAGCCTCCGTGACCGTGCTTGAGGCGTTAGGAGCGCTGGGGGGCGGAACCGTCACCATTTCGGATGCCGATATTTCGCTGCAAGCCGCCGAGGGCACGGACCCGGCCCTGTTCGGTCGCGTTGTGGGCGAAACCGAAAAGGCGCTGCCAGAGGTATTTGCCCTGCACGCGGTCCTGCCGGTGACAGACGCAGAAGGCGAAACGAACCTGCCCGAATTCATCGCAACCCTCAGCCCCGAAGGCTTGATGCAAATGCGTGGGCGTCTGGGCGGCGAGATGAGCCAAACCACCATCAACAGTTTTGCGCAGGCGCGGTTTGGCAGCGAGGCTGTCTATGACGCCACTCGCCCCGTCGATGGCCTGCCCGCAGGGTGGTCCAACCGGGTTATGACGGCGCTCGACGCGCTGGCGCAACTCAGCAGTGGCGCGGTCACGGTGACGCCCGAGCTAATAGAGATCAGTGGCAAGACCGGCAATGCGCAGGCAAATACAACGATCAGTGGCCTGCTGGCCGAACGGCTTGGCGAGACGCAGCAGTTTGAAATGGATGTGGCTTATATCGAAGCGCTTGATCCATTGGCCAATATCCCGACCCCCGAAGAATGCGTCGCGCAGCTTCAGGCCGTGCAGGAAGGCAGCAAGCTGTCGTTTGAACCCGGCTCCGGGACTTTGGATGCCGCAGCAGCGCCGGTGCTGGACCGGATTGCCGAAATTCTTGACACCTGCGGCCCGCTTCCGCTGGAAATTCAGGGCCATACCGACAGCCAGGGCCGCGAGACCATGAACCAGGCGCTCAGCCAGAACCGCGCTCAATCCGTACTCGCCGCGCTGCGGGATCGGCGTATCCTGACCAGCGAATTTGTCGCCCGCGGCTATGGTGAAACCACCCCGATCGCCGACAATGACACCGAAGAGGGCCGCGAAGCCAACCGCCGGATTGAGTTTGTATTGCTGGTCCCCGAAGCAGAATCAGAGGATTCTGGTGAAAGCGCCCTTGAAAATAACGAAGAACCTGTGAAAGAAGACGCAGAGGCCCCGGCCGCACAGGAGTAAGACATTGTCTAGAATCGAATTCATCATCGCCACGGCGATTGTCCTGTTCATTGCGTTCTGTATGGGTTGGTTTGCCAATTGGCTGGTGCATCGGTTCACCCGTGTCGCGCAGGCCGATGTTGATCAGCTTGAAAGCATGAGCCAAGAGCTGCATGAGGCCGAGGAAACCCGCGATCAGGCCATCACCTATATGCAGCAGCGCGAGGCTGAGCTGACCAATCAGTTGCATCAGACCGAAGCGGAACTGGCGGCTGCGATGGAAGGGCTGCGCGATGCCCGCCATGAAGCCGAAGAGCTGCGCGCCTATGTGCAGCAGATCCAGACCACCAAGGCCTGAGTCAGCTACCAGCGCTTCAGCGCGTCCTCATCTTCGTCTTTGGCGGCGACCCAGCTGCTCTCGCCCGTAGTGGTGATCTCTCGTTTCCAAAAGGGCGCGCGGGATTTGAGGTAGTCCATCAGATATTCTGCCGCTTCAAAAGCGTCTTTGCGATGGCGCGCTGCGGTGGCGACCATCATGATCAGCTCTCCAGGCGTCAGATCCCCGTAGCGGTGAATGACCAGAACATCGCCGAGCGACCAGCGCGCAGCCGCCTCTTCGGCGATTTTGGTCAGCGCCTTTTCGGTCATTCCGGGGTAGTGTTCGATCTGCATCGCCTGCAGCGTGCCCGCCGCATTGTCACGCACCACGCCGGTAAAGGTGACAACCGCGCCCAGATCCTTGCGTCCTGCGGCAAACGCGGCCGCCTCTGCGCCCAGATCAAACGGCGCGTCTTGCACGCGGATATCCACGTCAGCCCCCGGTCATCGGCGGGAAAAACGCCACTTCGCGCGCGCCATCCAGCGGGGCATCAAAATCGGTCAGCTCCTGGTCAACGGCGACGCGCAGCGCGCTGAGGTCCGAAAAGGCCAGAGCATAGCGCTCTTCGCGGGCGCGCAGCTCCTCGACCAGCTCCGTGACGGTGCGCGCGTCGGTGTCGATCTTTTCCTTTGGCCGTCCAATGCGTTCGCGCACCCAAGCAAAATAGACAATATCCATCTGATCAATCCTTCAGGAAGGGCGCGGCCTTGCGAAAGTAATCCATGCCAGTAATCAGGGTGAGCGCGGCCGCCAGCCACAGCAGGATCAGCCCGCCATTGCCTGCCCAGACCATCGCATGAAACATGGGCCGCAGGCCCAGTTCGTCGGGGGCAGCGCCATTCAGGATATCAGCCACCATGGCCTGATCCATCCCCCAGGACCACATGCCCAGGTAATGTTCAAAGATCCCCTGTGACAGCAGCACCGCGATGGCCACCATTTGCGTGGCGGTTTTCCACTTTGCCAGCTTAGTGACTTTCAGCGTGCCAGCCGTGTCGCCCAGAAACTCGCGCAGACCAGAGACAAACACCTCGCGGAACAGGATAATTGCCGCAGGCAGCACAATCCACAGCGCCAGCGAGGAAAAGGCCACGATCACCATCAGCGCAATCACAACCATCGCCTTATCCGCAATCGGATCGAGCATTGCGCCCAGCTTTGTCACCTGCCCCCAGGACCGCGCCAAATACCCATCGAGATAATCGGTCAACGATGCGACAATAAACAGCACCATCGCCACCGCGTCGGCATAGGGGCGGCTGAAAAACAGAAACATCACCGCGATGAGCGGAGCAGCGAGCAGGCGCAGGGCCGTCAAAATATTAGGAAACGTCCAAGTCATAGGCCATTCCTAGCGGGGTTCGGCCTAATAAAAAAGCGTGTTCACCCACCTGCGGAAAAAGAAATAGCCCGGCGCTGGGAAACGCACGGGCATTTTCTTCGATTCATCCCCGAATCTAGTCAGCCGCCAGCAGCTGTGTCCCTCCGGGCCGGGGTGGATGCGATCTCCCCATTGGCCCCAGACCCGCCAGCGTCTGCTTGTCTGTCTTGTACCAAGACCTGGCGCGTTTGTGCGGTCATCCGACGGATACTGCTTGCATCATGCGGATAGCGCCCTATCCGATCGGATAGGGATCAGCGGCTGCCCTCGTGGAAGAAATCATAAATGGTTTCGGCCAGCGCATCGGAGATACCGTCAACCACCTTGAGATCCGCAAGGTTGGCGCGGCTGACCGCCTTGGCGCTGCCAAAATGCGCCAACAGGGCCCGCTTGCGGGTCGCGCCGACACCGGGGACGTCATCCAGCGGCGTTGCCCCGACCGCCTTGGCGCGCTTGGCGCGATGCGTCCCGATGGCAAACCTGTGGGCCTCATCGCGCAGTCGCTGAACAAAGTACAAGACCGGGTCATTACGCTGCAGGGCAAAGGGCCGCTGGCCCACGCGGTGAAACTCTTCCTTTCCGTGGTCCCGATCCACTCCTTTGGCCACTCCGATCATCGGAATATCTTCGACGCCCCATTCGCGCATGATTTCCGCCACCGCCGAGACCTGACCGGCCCCGCCGTCAATCAGCAAGAGATCCGGCCATTGGCCATGGCTGCGATCCGGGTCTTCTTTCAAAAGCCGTTTGAACCGGCGGGTCAGCACCTCTTTCATCATGCCAAAGTCATCGCCGGGGGTGAGATCATCGCCTTTGATGTTGAACTTGCGGTAGGCGTTTTTCATCAAGCCTTCGGGTCCCGCGACGATCATGCCACCGACGGCATTGGTCCCTTGGATATGAGAGTTGTCGTAGACTTCGATGCGTTCCGGCACCTTGGGCAGGTCAAAGGCCGTAGCCAGCCCCTTGAGCAATTTGGTCTGGGTCGCGCTTTCGCTCATCTTGCGGGCCAGGGATTCGCGTGCGTTGCGCACAGCGCCCGCCACCAGTTCCGCCTTTTCGCCGCGTTGGGGCACCAGAATGTCCACCTTGCGTCCGGCCTTTTCCGACAGCGCATCCGCCATCAGCGCCGCATTGTCGAGCGGATGCGACAGGATAAGTTGGCGCGGAGGTTCCTTGCCATCGTAGAATTGACCAACGAAGGCCTCCAGAACTTCGGCTGCTTCAATGTCGGCTCCGACGCGGGGATAGTAATCGCGGTTGCCCCAGTTCTGATTGGCGCGAATGAAAAACACCTGAACGCAGGCCTGCCCCTTTTCCAGATGCAATGCGATCACATCCGCTTCGGCGACGCCGCGCGGGTTGATGCCCTGGGCGGACTGCACCTGCGTCAGCGCGCGAATACGGTCGCGCAGCACGGCGGCATGTTCAAATTCCATTGCCGCGCTGGCCTCTTGCATTTCTGCGGCCAGCTTCTCCTGAATTTCTGTTGATTTGCCGGACAGGTAACGTTCTGCGTCCGCGACAGCAGCGGCATAATCCGCTGCGCTGATCTTGCCAACGCAGGGGGCGGTGCAGCGCTTGATCTGATATTGCAGGCAGGGGCGCGTGCGGCTCTCGAATGTGGCATCCGAACAATCGCGCAACATGAAGACGCGCTGCAATTGCTGCAAGGTGCGGTTCACCGCCCCGGCGCTGGCGAAGGGACCATAATAATTGCCCTTCTCCTTTTTGGCACCGCGATGTTTTTTGACCTGGGCAAACCGATGCGCGCGGCTGACCAGAATATTGGGAAAGCTTTTGTCGTCCCGCAGCAGCACATTGTACTTCGGCTTGAGCTGCTTGATCAGGTTCTGTTCCAGCAACAAGGCCTCGGTCTCGGTGCTGGTGGTCAGAAACATCATTTCGGCGGTTTCGCTGATCATTCGCGCAATGCGGCCCGAATGGCCGCCGGGCCGGGCATAGTTTGACACCCGGGCCTTCAGGTTGCGCGCCTTGCCCACATAAAGAACCCGCGCCTGCGCATCCAGCATTCGGTAGACGCCCGGCGAACCATCCAGAGTCTTAACATAAGACTGGATGAGGGCGTGGCCCGTCTGCGTTGGGGGCTGTGATGGATCAAGGTCAGACATGCTGACGGAGCTTATGATTCTTTACTGAGCGCTGCAATCTTCATCCCCAGTTGGCAAGGGATATTCTTTCCACGACTTCTGTGGATAACTCTGCAGATAACTTTCCGTGAACGCACGAAACCCCTTATTTTTCACCTGTTTCAGCAATCTGCCTATTTTTTAGGCTTAAAATTAACCCATTGAAAAATAACGAAACTTTATCGCGACCGCTTCAGAAGCCTGAAAACATTGAGGTTTTGTAACGAATTGATGTCGCAGATGCGCCCGGTGCACAACTTTTCTGGTGCAAGGTCAAATGCACCCATCGCGCGTTAACTTTTTGGCGCGGCAGATGCACGCCAATCGTTTCTCATATGTTGAGAATGAGGCCCTGTCAGAGACCGCGAATTTCATCGCAAATCAGGACAAGATACTGAGGATGTAAACCCCGTATAGACCGGCCAAAATCATGCCCCAGCGGCGCGTAATATCCATCTTCATGAAGACGAAAGGCACCAGCAACAGGCTGGCCAACAGCATCACCCAAAGATCAAATTGCAGGAAGCTGCGGTCAACTGGAATCGGGCCGACAAATGTCGCGATGCCGATGATGGCCAAAAGGTTGAACATGTTGGAGCCGATGACATTGCCAAGCGCGACATCCGCCTGACGCCTGAGCGCTGCCATCACGGTTGTGGCCAGCTCTGGCAGGCTGGTTCCGACGGCCACCAATGTCAGCCCGATCACGGTCTCGCGCACATGGAACTGCCGCGCGATGTCCACCGCGCTGTCAACAAGCAGATCCGCGCCCAGCGGCAACCCCAGCAGGCCAAGCACCAGAAACACGATGATCCGCCACCACGGCATATCCGGGTCAGACCCTTCGACCTCTTCCAGATCATCAGAGGAGGCGCAGGTTTCCGCCGTTGGCTCCGCCCCTCGGCTGCGCCGATGCTGGCGCGCGACACGAAAGGCATCGCCTAAGATCAGCGCCAGCACAGAGAGCAGAACAATGCCGCTAACCCAAGTAAAGCGCCCCGTGAAGGCCAACGCAATAAAGAGCAGCGTCGCGCCCATCATCATCAGATAGTTTTTTCGCGTATCGCAGGTGCTGGTATGCAACCGCGAGAGCAACGCAGGGATCCCAAGAACCAACAGAATATTGGCGGTATTGGACCCCACCACATTGCCCAGCGCCAAACCGGGCGCATGTTCGTCAATGGCGCTGATAGCAATCAGCAATTCGGGTGCCGAGGTGCCAAAGGCGACAATGGTCAGGCTGACGATGAGGGCCGGGATGCCCACGCGCAGGCTTAAGTTCACAGCCCCACGTACCAAGGCGTCCCCCGCCAGAAGCAGAATAATCAATCCCAAACCGGCAGTTAGCCATACGAACATGTGGTCTTAGCCCTTTTTGCTCTGGCAGGGGCAAGGCCCCTTACCGATCTTGTAGCGCCCGCAGGCAGCGCATTTTCGCGCGTCCAACTGTTTGCGTCCCGGAAAGCTCAGCTTTCCGAACATCGCCAGCACAGCCATGCCAACGAGAAACAACAGGACAATTTTGGTGATCACATCAGAGACCAAAGCGCGCGTATTCTGCCCGCTCCTCTATCCCGGATAACGCATCTTGTGCAAGGCGCGCGCCAAATCTCTGCCAGACGGACCGGCGCACCTGATAGCGTTTTAGGCGCACATCTTCGCCAAATTTGTCTTTCATCATCGGAACCAGATGGCCAAGCCCATCCGCCAGCCCCTGCGCAACGGCTTGTTCGCCAATCCAAATTTCCCCGGTGAAAAGATCGTCTGTTTCTTGCAAGCGCGCGCCGCGCCGCGTTTTGACGTGGGCAATGAAATTTTGGTGAATCTGTTCCAGCACGCGGTTTAGACGCGCAACATCCGCCTCTTGTTCGGGGCGGAACGGGTCGAGCATGGATTTCGATTTGCCGGCAGTGTGAACGCGCCGCTCGATCCCGTGACGCGCCAGAAACTCATGCGCGCCAAAGCCGGCCGAGATCACCCCAATGGAGCCGACCACCGAGGAGGCATCGACATAGATTTCGTCTGCCGCCGCCGCGAGCCAGTAGCCACCCGAGGCGGCGACATCTTCGACGAATGCAAAAACAGGGATGTCTTTTTCTTCGGCCAGCCGCCGAATACGCGCCCCGATCAAAGAGCTTTGAACCGGGGAGCCGCCGGGCGAATTGATGATCAGGGCCACAGCCGCAGGCTTGCCACGGCGAAAGGCTTTTTCAATCATCGGGGCCAGCACCTGATCACTCAGGCTGCCGCGCGTCCCGGCTGCGATCACCCCGGACAGGGACAGGACCGCAACGAGCGGCGGCTTTTTAGCAAAAGGGTTCCATCGTGTCATAGATGCCATGTAGAGCGCCCAACCACGCCAAACAAGGGAGCCCCCTTAGAAAGCCAAAAGGCGGGGCTTTTCTGCATGCCCCACCTGATGTTTGCGCTAGCTGCGAATGCGCCAGCCGGTCCTGAAAATCCACCAGATCGCAAACAGACAGAGCGCCGTGAACCCGCCGATCGCCGCAAGGCTGGTGATGATCGGCACATCCGCAAGCCCAAAGAACGCCCAGCGAAAGCCCGAGACCAGATAGACCACCGGATTAAACAGCGTCACGGTCTGCCAGAACGGCGGCAGCATCGAGATCGAATAGAACGAGCCGCCCAGAAAGATCAGCGGCGTGACCACCAGCAAGGGCACCAGTTGCAGTTGCTCAAAACTTTTCGCCCAGATGCCAATGATGAACCCAAACAGCGCAAAGCTTGTACAGGTCAGCACCATAAAGGCCATCATCGCCACAGGATGCGCGATAGTCAGATCGACAAAAAAGAACGACGTCGCCAGGATCACCAGTCCGATGAACAAAGACTTCGTTGCAGCCGCCCCCACATAACCAATCACAATTTCCAGGAAATTCACCGGGGCGGACAGCAGCTCATAGATCGTGCCAATGAATTTAGGGAAATAGATGCCGAAGGAGGCATTTGAGATCCCCTGCGTCATGATCGTCAGCATGATCAAACCAGGCACGATGAACGCGCCATAGCTGACGCCATCAACCTCTTGGATACGGCTGCCGATGGCCGCGCCGAACACCACGAAGTAAAGTGATGTGGAAATGACCGGCGAGATAAAACTCTGCGCCAGCGTGCGGAAGAAACGCGCCATTTCGAAAAAATAGATAGATTTGATCGCGGTCCAGTTCATGTGGATTTCTCCTGCACGAGGCCGACAAAGATGTCTTCCAAGCTGCTCTGTTCTGTCTGAAGGTCGCGCAGCTGCAGACCCGCCGCAGCCAGATCAGCCAGAAGTTTGGTGATCCCGGTGCGCTTGGCCTGCGTGTCGTAGGTATAGGTGAGCGTGCTGCCGTCGCCCGACAGCGCGATGTTTTCGGTCTGCAATGCCTCGGGCAACGCAGTCACGGGCTCTTGCAGCTCGATCTGCAACTGCTTTTGCCCCAGGCGTTTCATCAGCGCGGATTTTTCTTCGACCAGCAACAATTCACCTTTGCTGATCACACCGATCCGGTCAGCGATGGCCTCGGCCTCTTCGATGTAATGTGTTGTCAGGATGATGGTCACGCCGGTGGCTTTCAGCTCGGCCACGATGTTCCACATATCTTTGCGCAGCTCGACGTCCACACCCGCGGTCGGTTCATCCAGGAACAGCACGCTGGGCTCATGGCTCAGCGCTTTGGCGATCAACACGCGCCGCTTCATGCCGCCGGACAGCTCCATGATGCGGTTGCCCCGTTTTTCCCAGAGCGACAACTGGCGCAGCAGTTTTTCGAGATAGGCGTCATTGCGCGGCTTGCCGAACAGCCCGCGCGAGAAACGCACCGTGTTCATCACCGTTTCAAATGGCTCCAGGTTGATCTCCTGCGGGACAAGACCAATCTTGCTGCGGGTGACGCGGAAATCCTTTTCGATGCAATGGCCGTCCACAAAGACGCTGCCGGAACTGCTGGTCGATATCCCGCAGATGGTTGAGATCAGCGTGGTCTTTCCGGCCCCATTCGGGCCCAATAGCGCAAGAATTTCGCCGCGCTCAATTGAAAGGGTCACGCCCTTCAGCGCTTCAAAGCCACCCTCATAGACCTTTTTGAGGTCATTTATTTCCAAAATTGCCGTCATCACACCCTCTTCATCTCCCTCTGTACCTAGGGCCAAGCGGAAGCTACGCCAATAAGCGTTATTGCATATGATGCATACGAATTTCATTTCCGGCACCGGCTGCGACCAATTCTGAAAAAAAATCGTTTCAATCAAATTTCCCGTCGCTTTGCCCTTGACCCTTTTTTCCCCCTAAACTAAACCCCGCTGCACTCATGGCGCGGTAGCTCAGTTGGTTAGAGCGATCGACTCATAATCGATAGGTCGGGAGTTCAAGTCTCCCCCACGCCACCACTTCCTCCCTTTGCATTTCGCGCCCAATCTCTCAGAGAATTGGCGCTTGGCCTCTGCGGCGTTTCTCGGTATGTGACGCCATCCGGTCGCAGCCCACCCGGAGAACCAAAACAAGGGATCATTATGAAAACGATTGTTATCTGCTCAGGCGGACTGGATTCGGTGTCGCTCGCCCATATGGTGGCTGAGGAACATGAGCTCAGCCGCATCATTTCCTTTGACTATGGCCAACGCCATCGCAAAGAGGTCGACTTTGCCCGCGCCTGCGCTGCGCGTCTGAATGTGCCGTTTGACCTGATTGATCTGCAAAGCATCGGCGCGGCGCTCACCGGCTCTGCCCTGACGGATGACATCGACGTGCCAGATGGGCATTATGCCGAAGAAAGCATGCGTGTCACCGTCGTGCCCAATCGCAATGCCATCATGCTGACCGTCGCCTTTGGCGTGGCGGCCGCGCATGGGGCGGACGCCGTGGCGACCGCGGTCCATGGCGGGGATCATTTCATTTACCCGGACTGTCGCCCAAAATTCACCGAGGCGTTCAACACGATGCAGCAAGCCGCGCTGGATGGCTATGCGGACGTCACGCTTTACACCCCATTTGTGCATCAGACCAAGGCCGACATCGTCACAGCCGGGGCCAAGCACAATACGCCCTTTGCCGACACATGGTCGTGCTACAAAGGCGGTGATGAGCACTGTGGGCGCTGCGGCACGTGTGTTGAGCGGCGCGAAGCGTTTGACATTGCTGGCGTGCCTGACCCGACCCGCTACGCCGACCCGGATTTTTGGCGCAGCGCGCTTGCCGAAAAGGCGGCCAGCTGATGTTTCGCATCGCAAAAGAGTTTCATTTCTCCGCCTCCCATCAGCTGACTCATCTGCCCCGCGATCACCAATGCGCGCGCCTGCATGGGCACAATTACGTCGTGACGGTCGAACTGGCCGCCGCAGAGTTGAACGCCGATGGTTTTGTGCGCGACTATGGCGAATTGCGCGCGCTCAAAGACTATATCGACGCGCGCTTTGACCACCGGCACCTGAACGACGTCTTTGACGGCATCAGCACCGCCGAAAACATGGCGCGGCATTTCTTTGACTGGTGTGCGGCCCGCTGGCCCGAAACCGTCGCGGTGCGCGTTTCAGAAACCCCAAAAACTTGGGCGGAGTATCGACCATGAGCCGCCTGCGCATCGCAGAAATCTTTGGCCCCACCATTCAGGGCGAAGGCGCGCTGATCGGCGAGCCGACGGTGTTTGTACGCACCGGGGGCTGTGATTACCGCTGCGTTTGGTGCGACAGCCTGCATGCGGTGGACACCGAATATCGCCACAGCTGGTCCGCGATGCAAACAGAAGAGGTTTGGGCGCAGGTCCAAGAGCTCTCTGGCGGGCAGCCGATCACCGTGTCGCTCTCAGGCGGCAACCCGGCCATTCAGGATTTCGGCGCGCTGATCGCGCTTGGCAAAGCGCAGGGCTATCGTTTTGCCTGCGAAACCCAAGGCTCACTGGCCAAGCCGTGGTTTGGCGCGCTTGATACGCTGGTGCTCAGCCCCAAGCCGCCCTCCAGCGGGGAAACCCTGGATTGGGAGGTTTTTGCTGATTGTGTCACAGCCGGGCAGAGCGCCGGGCAAACCGTGATGAAAATCGTCATTTTCGACGATGAGGATTACGCTTGGGCCAAAGAGGCCGCCGCGCGATATCCAGATCTGCCGCTGTATCTGCAACCCGGTAACCCCGAGGTGGACCCGCAGGTGGCCGTCGCGGCGCAGGATGTCGCCGACCGCCTGCTGTGGCTGGTGGACAAAGTGACCAACGACCGATGGTTTGCCCCCCGCGTGCTGCCGCAGCTGCATGTGATCCTCTGGGGCAACCAGCGCGGCGTTTAAGACAAAACAGGAGCTTTCAATGGACTCGATCTATAGCAACCTTCAGCAATTGGGCGGCAAAACCGAACTGCCCACCTCCCCCGAAGCGGCCGTGCTGGAGCGGGTGGAAAACCCGCAGGCCGATGTGGCCTACAACGTGCGCTTTACTGCGCCGGAATTCACCTCACTTTGCCCAATGACCGGCCAGCCGGATTTTGCACATTTGGTGATTGATTACGTGCCCGGCAAATGGCTGGTGGAAAGCAAATCTCTCAAGCTGTTTCTGGGGGCCTTCCGTAACCACGGGGCTTTTCACGAAGATTGCACCGTGTCCATCGCCCGCCGTCTGGCCGACTTTCTGGAGCCACAGTGGCTGCGCATTGGCGGCTATTGGTATCCGCGCGGCGGCATTCCGATTGATGTCTTCTGGCAAACCGGAGCCATGCCCGAAGGGGTCTGGATCCCGGACCAAGGCGTGCCCCCCTATCGCGGGCGCGGCTGACAACAAATGGGCCGCATCATGGGTGCGGCCACTTTAGTCTACTGAGTGTGCCCGATCACGCAGAGCGTACGGCGTCGATCATCAGTTGCACGTTCTCGGGGCTGGCGTCCGGAGTGATGCCATGCCCAAGATTGAAAATATGGGGGCCGCCGCTCAGCGCTTTGACAATGCGGCGGGTTTCGCTCACCAGATTTTCGCCGCCTGTCACCATGTGGGACGAGGCGAGATTGCCCTGCACACAGCCATCGGGCTGCACGTTCTGCGCCACCCATTCGGCAGTCACGCTGTCATCCACGGCCACGCAATCTGCGCCGGTGGCCTTGGCAAAGCCGACATAGCGTGCGCCTGCGCCGCGCGGGAAGGCAATGATCGGCGTATCAGGGTGCTTTTCCTTCAGCGCAGAGATGATGCGTTTGGTCGGCTCCAATGCATAACGATCAAAATCCGCCCCTTTCAGCGAACCCGCCCAACTGTCGAACAGCTTGATAACCTCTGCCCCGGCTTGGATTTGCTGGCTCAGATACTCAATTGTGCCGTCCACCAGACGGTCAATGATCTGCTGGAACAGCGCCGGGTTCTCATCTTTCAGCTGATGCGCTGGCCCTTGATCCGGTGTCCCGCGACCCGCCACCATATAGGTGGCCACCGTCCAGGGCGCACCGGCAAAGCCGATCAGCGTGGTTTCGCTGGGCAGCTCGCGGCGCAGAATGCGCACGGTTTCGTAGATCGGGGCAAGTTTGTCATGCACCCCATTGGCCGGGATCAGCGCGTCAAAATCCGCTTGGCTCTGAATGGTGGAGAGCCGCGGCCCCTCGCCGGTCACAAACCACAGATCCGCGCCCAACGCCTGCGGCAGCAACAGGATGTCCGCAAAGAGGATAGAGGCGTCAAAGCCATAGCGGCGGATCGGCTGCAGCGTCACCTCGGCGGCCAGTTCGGAATTGTAACACAGCGACAGGAAATCCCCGGCCTGCGCGCGGGTCGCGCGATACTCAGGCAAATAGCGCCCCGCCTGACGCATCATCCAGATTGGTGGCGTCGGCAGGCGCTCTCCGGCCAATGCCCGCAGGATTGTTTTTTGCTGTGCCATGCTCCACCTCGTCAAAAAGTCTTTTGCTAGGTCTAGCGCCAGCGGCAAGATGTCAAGGCCATGGCGACGCTAATGCGCTTGTCAGGACAATCTGGCGCGATTAGACCAGCGGCATGACCGTGACTTTGCCTTCACCCGACTCCCCGCTGAAAATCGGCACCCGTGGCTCGCCCCTAGCACTGGCGCAAGCGCATGAAACCCGCGCGCGTCTGATGGCGGCCCTTGATCTGCCCGACGCGGCCTTTGCCATCGTGGTGATCCACACAACCGGCGATGACCGGCAGATGATCAATGCGGATCGCCCCTTGAAAGAGATCGGCAATAAGGGGCTTTTTACCAAGGAAATCGAAGAGGCAATGTTGCGCGGCGATATTGATATCGCGGTGCATTCCACCAAAGACATGCCAACGGAACAGCCGGCCGGGCTGGTTTTGGATACGTTCCTGCCACGCGAAGATGTGCGCGATGCCTTCATCTCGGCCAAATACGACTCGCTCGCGGCCCTGCCTGCGGGGGCGGTGGTTGGCACCTCGTCTCTGCGCCGCAAAGCCCAGCTGATGACAACCCGGCCCGACCTCAACGTGGTGGAATTTCGCGGCAATGTGCAGACCCGGCTGAAAAAGCTGGAAGAAGGCGTTGCCGATTGTTCCTTTCTGGCGATGGCTGGCCTGTCGCGGCTCGGGCTTGCCGATAAGGCCGCCTCGGCGATTGAGCCGGAAGAGATGTTGCCCGCGGTGGCCCAGGGCGCGATCGGGATTGAACGGCGCGCAAGCGACAGCCGCGCCGCGCATCTGCTGGCAGCCATTCACGACGATGCCTGCGGCACCCGCGTGCTGTGTGAACGCGCGTTTCTGCGCGCCTTGGACGGGTCCTGCGAGACACCGATTGCGGCCTTGTCCGAGATTGTGGGCACACAAATCCACCTGCGCGGCGAAATTCTGCGCCCGGATGGCAGCGAGCGGTTGCAAACCGAAGGTCTGGCCACATTGGATGCCGCCGAAGAGCTGGGGCGCAAGCTCGGGGAACAGCTGCTGGCCCAGGCTGGCAAGGGATTTTTTGATTTCCGCTAAGCGCGCGCGATCACCTCTGGTGTCAACTCTGCCATGTTGCGGCAGCCAATCTGCGCCAGCGCGATATGCAGATCGGCCTTGAGACTGTCGATGTAATCCGCAAGACCCTTTGCCCCCGCAGCCGCGATGGCAAAAGAAAACGGTCGC
The DNA here is from genome assembly GCF_028369055.1 of Cognatishimia sp. SS12. Classification (GTDB taxonomy): domain Bacteria; phylum Pseudomonadota; class Alphaproteobacteria; order Rhodobacterales; family Rhodobacteraceae; genus Cognatishimia. The sequence continues at coordinate 200,589 of NZ_JAQNCZ010000005.1, forward strand.
CCCATAAAGACGAAATCCGCGCCAAGCGCATAGGCTTTGATGATGTCCTCTCCGCTGCGCATCCCACTGTCGTAAAACACCGGGAAATCTGGCCCGACGGCTTGCCGGATCAGGGGCAGCGCATGGATCGGCGGCACACCGCTATCCAGCTGACGCCCCCCGTGGCTTGATACCTGAATGGCGTCCACACCAGCGGCCTGCGCCCGTTTTGCATCCTCTGGGCAGAGCACACCTTTGAGCACCAGCCTGCCCTTCCAACGCGCACGCAGCTGCGCCAGCACATCCCAATCAGATCCGGCGCGACTGGCCGCGCGCTCAAACGCCCCGTAAGGCGCGCCAAAGTTGGCCATCTCAGGGCGTCCGCGCAGCAGCTGCGTCACTGACCAACGCGGATGCAGGGCAAAGTCCCAGAATTGCGACAGCCCGATGCGAAACGGCATGACAAAACCGCGCCGCTGTTCGCGCAGCCGTCGACCCAGTTCGGGGACATCCACCGTGAAAATCAAGGTGTCATACCCCGCCGCCTCGGCGCGGGCGATCAGCCCTTCGGCGTCAGAAAGCCCGCCACTAACGTAGAGCTGAAACCACGCCTGCCCGCCCGACCGCTGCTGCATCTCCTCCAGTGAGGTGGTCGATAGCGTCGATACCCCCAGCGGGATACGATGCGCACGCGCGCAGTCTGCCATGCACCGATCTGCATCCGGCGAGGTCATGTTGCACATGCCCATGGGCGCAATACCAAAGGGCAGCCCGGTTTCCGTGCCAAAGACTTTGCCGGCCAGACTGCGCTGCTGGACATTGCGCAGCACCTTGGGTTGCAGCCAGATATCGCTCAACATTTGCCGATTTCGCGCGTTGCCGGCCTCCAGCCCTGCCGCACCATCGATGTAATCAAACACCATCCGCGGCAGATGACGGCGGGCCAAGCGTCGCGCGTCCTCATAAGAATGGATGCGAGATCGTGCACTCATCAGCTGCGGCCCTTTGTTTGCGTTGCGCCGATCTAAAAAGACGGCTCAGCAAAAGGCAAGCGCAGTGCGACCCCGGGGTGTTAGATCCATTTTGCCAGCGGCGGCAGGCTCATCAAAACCGCATTGGCGTCATGGCCGGTTTCAAGGCCGAATTTTGTGCCACGGTCGTACACGAGGTTGTATTCCGCATAGAGCCCGCGATGCACCAACTGGGCCTCTTTTTCGGCATCGCCAAAATCCTGCACCCGCCGTTTTTCGACCAGCGGCAGGAAGGCGGGCAAAAAGGCGCGGCCGATATCCTGAACAAAGCTGAAATCAGCCTCCCAGTCGCCCGTGCAGTGATCATCCAGAAAAATACCGCCAACGCCGCGCGCGCGGCCCCGATGCGGGATGTAGAAATACTCATCGGCCCAAGCCTTGAGGCGCGGGTAATGCGCCGGGTCATGGCGGTCACAATGGGTTTTCTGCACCGCATGAAAATGCGCCGTGTCCGCGTCGTACTCAAGGCAAGGATTAAGATCAGAACCACCGCCAAACCACCAGCCATGTGGTGTCCAGAACATGCGCGTGTTCATATGCACTGCTGGGCAATGCGGGTTCTGCATATGCGCCACAAGCGATATGCCCGACGCCCAAAAGCGCGGATCGTCCGCCATCCCGGGCAGGCCCTTGCGCGCTGCCATCGCGGCCTGCGCCCGCGCGCCGAGCGTGCCGTAGACGGCGGAGACATTGACGCCGACCTTTTCGAAAACGCGCCCGCCGCGCATAACCGACATCAGCCCGCCTCCGGCATCAGCGCCATCTTCAGAGGCGCGTTTGGTTTCAGTGACGTCAAATCGTCCCGGTGCCTGATCGGCAAAGGGGCCGGTATCATGGCTGTCTTCCAGCCCTTCAAAGGCTGCAACAATCTCATCGCGCAGGCTGCGGAACCAGTCGCTGGCACGCGCCTTTTGCGCTTGCATCTCATCGGTCATGTCAAAGTCCTCAATGCGCTGGCGAACGAACCGGGTCGATCAACGTGCGCCCCCCATCAACCGTGATCACCTGACCGGTCATGAAACCAGAAGCGTCAGAGGCCAGGTAGCGCACGGTATCAGCCAGCTCCGTTGGCGGCGCGATGCGGCCAAGCGGGGTGTATGCGGCAATGTCCTCGCGGAACTCCGGGTGTTCCTTGAGCGTATTTTTGAGGCTCGCGCTCATCACCGACCCAAAGGCCACTGCATTCACCCGGATCTGGTGTGGCGCAAGGGCCGTGGCCAGACCGCGCGTCATCTGATCAAGCGCCGCGGTCGACATTGAAAAGCCCATCAGATCAGGGTTGGTCCGGCACGCCGCAATCGATGAAAGGTTCACGATCGCCCCGGCCGGGGTGCCTTTTTCCAGATCTTCGGCTTGCTTGATCATCTTTTTGGCGACCGCCTGCGACAGACGCAGCGCCGTCATCAGATTTTGGTTCAGCATGGTCAGGATGCTGTCATCGTTCATATCCAGCGGATCGGTCCGCATTATTTGTCGGCTCGCATTCACCAAAATATCGACGCGGTCAAAACTGTCGATGGTCGCCGACAAAAGGTTGGCGATGGTCAGCCGTTCGCGCAGATCACCGGCAAAGTGCTGCACGCTCAGCCCCTCGGGCATATCAGAGACTTCCTTGGACAATTGCTTGTCGTCCATGTCGACCATGACCACATTTGCCCCTTGCGAAGCGAACTCGCGGGCGATGGCAAGGCCAATTCCATTGGCCGCGCCGGTGACAATGGCGGTTTTGCCAGCGATCGAAAATGACATGCTCTACCTCGTTGATTCTGTGGCAGACTACGCGGTTTCAGCGTTTAGCGCGAGACGGGCGTTGCGCGTGCAGAATTTTGAACCGATTGTCGCCGGCGACTTCTTCCACCTTGGCAAAGAGGTCCTGCAGGTGCTGCTCATAGGGCAGGTGCCGGTTTGCCACCATCCAGAGCTGCCCGGTTGGCATCAGCATGGCTGCGGCGGCAGAAATGAACGCGCGGCCAAGATCCGGCTCTGCCTTGCGTCCGGTGTGAAAAGGCGGGTTCATCACCACGGCATTCATCTGTGCGCGGGCTTCCCATGTGGTGGCGTCCGCCCAATGGAACGCCGCGCGCGGGTCCGTCACGTTCTGCTTGGCACAGGTCAGCGCCACGTGATCAGCCTCAACCGCATAGAGCGTTTCCACATCGCTGCGCGTCAGGATCTGCTGCGTCAGGAAACCCCAGCCACATCCCAAATCTGCAACGGTCTTGCCCAGTTTGCCGGGCAGGGCCTCTGCCAAAAGCGCAGAGGCCGGATCCACCCCATCCGCCGAAAAAACCCCCGGCGCGACCGCAAAGCGCCCGTCGATCTTTGCCGGCTCTGTGGCGGCCCAATCGGCGTAGTCGCCACCCGTGAAACAAAACAGCTTACCATGCGCCTTGGACAGCGCCCCATTGATGGCGCTGCGGCGTTTGCAATCTTTCAAAAAGGATTCAACCCCATCGGTTTTCTGTCCATCGACGATCACCAGACCGCCCTGGGCGGCCGCTTCGGCGATCATAGTGCGCCCCAGGGATTTGGAGCGGGGCAGAAACACCACTGCGGCAGAAAACGTTCCCTCTGCGGCGACCGCCACATCATAACCCGCCGCCTCATAGGCGTCATAGGCTGGTTTCATGCGCTGAATGATCAGGCAGCGCTCCTTGGGCAGCGCCGAAAGATCCATGCCGATTGGCGGGGCATAAACAGCGATGCGGCCTTCGGCAGGCAATTCAAACTGGCCGCCTTCAGCAGCCAGAGAAAGACGCGATTGTAACATTGGGGTCTCAGATCCGGCCGGGCCGGATCACTCCTTTTCCATGGTGCATTGCAGGGGATGCTGATGCTGACGGGCAAAATCCATCACCTGTGTCACCTTGGTTTCTGCGATTTCGTGGCTGAAGACGCCCACAACGGCGACGCCTTTCTTGTGCACGGTCAACATAATCTCAAACGATTGGGCATGGGTCATGCCGAAGAAGCGTTCGAGAATATGCACAACAAACTCCATCGGGGTGTAGTCATCGTTGAGCAACAGAACCTTGTAGAGCGGCGGCCGTTTGGTGCGCGCGCGCGTCTTGGTCACGACGGAGACATCCCCGTCCCGATCCTGATCATCGTCTGACATCTGCAAGGGCTGCAAAATCATGCAACATCACCCGAAATTCGCGTTGAACGCTGTATATAACCGCTCTGCACGCAGAGAAAAGCCCCAGAGGCCGCGCCGGCTGCAACATATTGACAAAATTACCAATTAATCGCGCCGCGCGCCAGTGGCAGCAACCCGGATCTCTTTGCGAACGAAACGAAGCTGATTCTGCGCGGCGCGCCACAGTCTCGTCACAATCGCAGGTTTAGCCAGCTATCATGATGATACCGCAATATATTGATTGGCCCGCGTCAGAAATCGAACGAACTATTTATTTCAAAGGGTTTATTCAAAATGCACCCTATGGTAGCCTTCTTTCAAAAGGTCAGCTGAAAAATCGGCGGCGAGAGGCAGTTAAGGGCAAGAAAAGTGAAGGATCGGCAGAGCAGGCCGGCCCGTCTAGGGCTGTACGTGCTGACAATACTCGGATTTTTATGGTTTGCGCTGACACCAGCTGCGGCGGCACCCTATGCCGCGATGGTGATTGATGCGCGCTCGGGCGAAGTGCTGCACTCACGCAATGCTGACACGCGCCTGCACCCGGCCTCACTCACCAAGATGATGACCCTGTATGTGGCCTTCGAAGCCGTGCAAAACGGCGAACTGTCGATGGACACCAAAGTGCGCATTTCCAAGAAAGCGGCGTCTGAGCCTCCGTCCAAGCTGGGCCTGAAAGCCGGGCAGCGCATTGCCCTGCGCTATCTGGTGCGCGCCGCCGCAGTGAAATCGGCCAATGACGCCGCCACTGCCATTGGCGAGGCGATCTCCGGCTCCGAAGCGGCCTTTGCGCGGCGCATGAACCGCACGGCCAAAGCGCTTGGCATGACAAACACCACGTTCAAGAATGCCCATGGGCTGACCGAAAGCGGGCACCTCTCCACTGCGCGCGACATGACCAGAATGGGGCGGCATCTGCTTTATGATTACCCGCAGTATTACAACCTGTTCTCGCGCAAATCGACCCATGCGGGCCTGCGCGAAGTTGCCAATACCAACCGGCGCTTCCTTGGCAATTATCGCGGCGCAGATGGCATCAAAACAGGCTATACCCGCGCCGCAGGTTTCAACCTTGTGGCCTCGGCGGAACGCGGTCAGGAACGTATTATTGCCACCGTGTTTGGCGGGCGATCCACCGCGACGCGCAACGCGCGTGTTGCCGAACTCCTTGATCTTGGCTTCCGCCGTGCGCCCTCTCGCGTTGCGCTGCGCAAACCAACACGCCCGGCTTATGCGGGCAACGCAGGGATCAGCGGTGATGGCGTGCAGACGGCCTCCAAAACCGTGCGCGTTGCGACAGCCGTCAACAAAAGCCTGCGCCCACGGGTGCGGCCGACTGTCGCCAAACCGGCACCCGTTGTCACAATTGCGTCAGGCACTGAGATCAACAATGATATCGAAAACGCCCTGCGCCAAGCGCAGTCAAATACCGCCTCTCTCTTCCCCTCCTCGCTCAAGGCTACTGATGTGACCCCTCAGCCCGCGATTGCCGAGGTCGAAGCACCTGTTGAGACTGCGCTGGTCATTGAACCCGAGCCGATCGAAGATCTACAGCCGCAGGTCGTCACCCGGCTCAGCACGTCTGGCGGGCACCACTGGGGCATCAACGTCGGCCGATATCCAAGCCGCTATGCTGCCGAAAAGACCCTACTCAAAACCGCGCTTGCCGAAATGAGCACGCTGGAAGGCAGCCTGCGCAAAGTTGTCAAATCACCGCGCGGCTTTGATGCGAACTTTATGGGTCTGACCCGTGAAGGCGCGGACTTGGCATGCCGCCGTCTGAAGGCGCGGCAGATTTCCTGCTTTATGATTGGGCCGAGCTGAACGGAGCTGCAATGTTACCCTTTCCCGCCCCTGCCCGCCCACAGCTGCGCATCTTTGGCACGGCGGAGCTGTTCCCGGTGCGGCGCATCTATTGCGTCGGGCGCAACTATGCCGAACACGCCCGTGAGATGGGCGTGGACCCCAATAGCGAGCCACCAGTCTTTTTTTCCAAACCTGCGGATGCCGTCACGGCCAGCGGCCAAGTGCTGCCTTTCCCGCCAATGACGCAGGATCTGCACCACGAGGCAGAGCTGGTTGTGGCCATCGGGGCCAGCGCGAAAGATGTTGCGCCGGACACGGCCGAAGAGGTGATCTGGGGCTATGCCGCAGGAAATGATCTGACGCGGCGCGACCTGCAATCAGAGGCAAAATCACGTGGCGGCCCCTGGGATATGTCCAAGGGGTTTGACAATTCTGCCGTCATGGGCGCGCTGCATCCGGTGTCTGAATGTGGCCATATCCGGTCTGGCCGCATCACGGCCGAGGTGGATGGCGTCTTGCGGCAGGACGGCGAGATTGCCGATATGATCTGGCCCATCCCGAATGTTATTGCCCATCTCAGCCGCTATGTCAGCCTGGAGCCGGGCGATCTGATCATGACCGGCACCCCCGCCGGTGTCGGCCCACTTCAGCCGGGGCAAAGCTGCACCGTTCGAATCGACGGCCTGTCAGAGGCGGTGGTGCGCTACGCGCCCTAGTCTTTCGGTTTATCGTCGTATTGCCCGCCGAGAATACGCTGCGCGTTGCCGTCCGGGTCATCATACTGATCGCTGCGGATGGTATAGATAAACCCCCAAAGGCCCAGCCCGCCCAGCAACAGAGAAATTGGTATGAGATAGGTCAGGATGGTCATTTTACGCGCAGCCTTAGTGCATTCAGACTGACTGTGATCGAACTTGTGGACATTGCCAAGGCCGCAATCAATGGCGTGGCGAGCCCTGCCACGGCGAGGGGCACGGCAATCACGTTATAAAGCGTTGCAATGCGGAAGTTTTCGCGAATACGCCGGGTGGCCTTCTGCGCGACGGTCAGGGCGTCAGCGATGGGTCCCAGATCGTTGCCGAGTAAAACGATATCCGATGCAACGCGCGCCGCATCCAGCGCTGAAGCGGGCGAAATCGACACATGTGCGCTGCTGAGGGCAGCTGTATCATTCAGCCCGTCCCCCACCATCAGCACCTTTGCACCGCCGGATGTGCGCGCCGTTATGACCTGCGCCTTTTCAGCCGGCAACATGCCCGCCTGCCAATACGCAATGCCGAGCTGCTCTGCGGTCATGCGCACCGCGCCTTCGGTATCACCGGACAGCAACTGCACCTCTTTGCCCGCGTTTTGAAGCGCGGCGACCACCTCTGCGGCCCCCTGGCGCAGCGCATCTTTGCAAAGGATCGTATAGGTGGCCCCGTCCAATTGCAGATGCACCGCGCTTGCCGCGCATTCTGCCACGCCGAGCCAGGCGCTACGACCAAGCCGCACGGTTTGCCCACGCCAGCGACCCTGAACGCCATAACCGGGCACTTCTTCGATGTTTTGCACCGCTGCAGGTGGGATGCCTGCTGAGTGAACCGCGCTGCGGACGGCTTTGGACAACGGATGCGCGGATGCCTCGGCCAGGGCGCGCGCCACGCGCAATGCATCTTGCGGAATGCCATCCAGGCTTTGCACCTCGGGCTGCCCCATCGTCAGCGTGCCCGTTTTGTCAAACACCACGGTGTCGACCTCTGCCAGCCGCTCAAGCGCAGTTGCGTGTTTAACCAAGAGCCCCATGCGAAACAAACGCCCGGAGGCCGCAGTTGTCACCGCAGGCACCGCAAGCCCCAATGCACAGGGGCAGGTAATGATCAAAACCGCCGCCGCGATATTCAGCGCAGTGCGGATGTCAAACGTGTAGAGATACCATCCGACAAAGGCCAACGCCGATAAGATATGCACCCCCGGCGCATAGAGTTTGGCGGCGCGGTCCGCCAGCGACGTGTACCGCGAGCGACCCGATTCAGCGATGGCGACGAGGTCAGCCATCTGGTGCAGGCTGGTGTCCTCGCCCACGGCTGTGGCACGAATGGTCAGGGGGCCGGTCAAATTCACCTCCCCGGCGCTGACCTTGTCACCCGTTTGGCCAAAGACCGGCAGCGTCTCGCCGGTCAGGAGCGAGCGATCAAGCTCCGACTGACCAGACACAATCACCCCGTCGACGGGCATACGCCCGCCCGGCCGTACCAACACGGTATCGCCGGGGCGCAACTCGCTGACGGCAACCTCAGCCTCGATCCCCTCTTTGACACGGATCGCGCGCGGCACTTCGAGGGCAGCAAGCTCTTCGGCAGCGGATCGCGCGACGGCGCGGGTGCGATAATCCAGATAGCGCCCGGTGAGCAAAAAGAACACCAAGGTCAGCGCTGCATCAAAATAGGCGTGATGCCCCGACAGCGCCGTTTCCCAAAGCGACGTCGCCAGCGCCAGCACAATGGCCAGCACAATCGGCACATCCATATTCAGGCGCCGGGCGCGCAGCGCCGCAAAGGCGTTGGCAAAGAATGGCTGGCCGGAAAAGAGAATGGCCGGCAGGGCAATCACCGCAGAGATCCAGTGGAAAAGATCGCGCGTCGCCTCAGCCGCGCCGGACCAGACTGCCACCGACAAAAGCATGACATTCATGCTGGCAAAGCCGGCCACGGCCAGTCGCATCAAAAGATCGCGGCCCGCGCGGTCGGTTTCGGTTGCGGCGAGGCTGCCGGCGTCGAGCTCATGCGCCTCATAGCCCGCAGCGCTGAGCCGGGCAATCAGGGCATCGGGGCGGACATGGGGCGCAGCGTCCACATTGGCGCGCTTCAGGGTAAGGTTGACCCTTGCCTCCTGAACGCCCGGCACGCTGCGCAAGGCCTCTTCGACGGTTGAAATACAGGCCGCACAGTGAATGCCCGGCAGGCTGAGCGAGAGGCGCGTATCTTTCGGAACCGCGGCAGCGGCCGCCGCCGCAACGGGGGCCGCCTCGCAGGCTGGACAGGCAGAGATCGCCATTGTCAGCCCTCCTTGTGCAGGATCACACGCTGCTCAAACGGGGTGCCGTTCAGCGCCACTGCGGTCATGCGGATGTTCCAATTTCCTTCCCCCAATTCGGCCCGCGCGACATAGGCATGACCGTCAAAAACAAACTCGGGGGCCAGGTCGTCTTTGACATGGGTGGCGCGGCCAACCACGGCGTCAAGCGAGCCGACCTGCACAGGCTGCCCATTGGCGTCTGTGATCGACAGGATCACCAGCCCGCCTTCGGCCTTTGCGTTGACCTCCCAGCCCAGTGCCGTCTGCGCATCGCGCCGCGCATCAAACGTTTGACTTGCGACATAGGAGTTCTTGACTTCGATCCCCGGAAAGGTGCGCACCGCCGAAAAGGCCAGCACCAGGTTCACGCCAATGATGATGGTGAAAGCGCTGCAAAAGATGATTGCCGCGTGCCAGCCGGTAAATTTGCGTTCCTTTGCCATCATTGACCCTTTCCGTGAAAAACACTGTCCGCATGTTCGCGGGCATCGCCAGTACTGTCGGCGATCCAGAACCGAACATCAGAAAGCTCGGTTATCGCGCCCTCTGTGCCCTTGGGCGCAATCAAATAGACCCTTTGCAGCTGGGTGCTATCGGCTGGAACCACCATGGTATTCGCATCACGCCCTTCCAGCGAAATTTCCAAAGGCACATCTGCTTTCACCTCGACGCGAAATTCCTTTGCCTCAGCAAATTTGTTGCGCAGGCGCAGCTCATAGGTGTTGCGGATCGCGCCATCAGAAAGCGTGACAAAGGTCGGATTGCGCACCGGGGCAACTGTCACATCAAATTCGCTGCGCATGAACAGCGCGACCACCAGCAGAATGCCGACCGCCGACCAAAGCGCCGTATAGACCAGCGTGCGCACGCGCAGAATATGCTGCCAGATCGGGCGCGGCGGGGTGCCTGCGCGCTCTTGTGGTTCATCGCTGAGCGCAAGGTAATCAATCAACCCACGCGGTTTGCCGATACGGTCCATCACATCGTCACAGGCATCAATGCACAGCGCACATGTGATACATTCCATCTGCTGCCCATCGCGAATGTCGATCCCCATGGGGCAGACATTGACGCAGGCCATGCAATCGATGCAATCGCCCTGTGGTGCCTCGGCATTGGCTTTCAGTTTTCCGCGTGGCTCCCCCCGCCAGTCGCGATATCCGACGGTCAGCGTGTCTTCATCCATCATGGCGGCCTGAATGCGCGGCCATGGGCAAGCGTATATGCAAATCTGCTCACGTGCATACCCGCCGAACCAAAAGGTTGTGGCCGTCAGAATCGCCATGGAGGTATAGGCAATCGGATGGGCGTTGCCGCTGACAAGATCACGCAGAAGCGTCGGCGCATCCGCAAAGTAAAAGACCCAAGCCCCGCCCGTCGCCAATGCGATCAACAGCCAGAGAACAGTTTTGGTGGTGCGCAGCCGCAGTTTGCGGAAACTCCAATTTTTCTGCCGGTGCAGGCGCAGTCGCGCGTTGCGGTCCCCTTCCACCCAGCGTTCGACCAGAATGAACAGATCGGTCCAAACGGTCTGTGGGCAGGCATAGCCGCACCACACCCGGCCAAGCGCTGAGGTAAACAGGAACAGCCCCAGCCCCGCCATGATCAATAGCCCCGCAACGAAGTAGAATTCATGCGGCCAGATTTCGATCCAGAAAAAGAAAAACCGCCGGTTGGCCATATCCACCAGAACAGCCTGATCAGGCAGATTGGCGCCACGGTCCCAGCGCAGCCAGGGGGTGAGGTAATAAATGCCCAAGGTGATCACCATGATCACCCACTTCAGATTGCGGAAAAAGCCAGAGACCCGGCGCGGAAACACCGGCTCGCGGGCCGCAAAAAGCTTTGGGGCAGAAACAGGTTTTGTCATCGGTATGCTCGCACGTTCATTCGATGATCCCTTGTCGCAATTCTAGCCGCCCGATGCTTTGACCTGCATCAAGTTTTCCTGCGACAAGTTTTCCGAAAAAAAATGGGGTGCTGACCTTCCAGGAAACGCGCGAACAGGACGGAAGGTCAGCACCTCGGTCAGACGGCTTGCCGCCCGACACCCCTAAAACAGGCATGCATGCACTGTTTCACTCCGGATTGGGTATGCGTGATTTTGCCGTGGGTGACTTTGACGCAGATCAAACCAGGAAAATTGATGTTCAAAAAATGCGAATGTCTGGGACCCAATGACGCTGTGCTATGCTGAAAGGCGCAGTGTTGCAGCGCTTGGCACAAGAGAGGAGGCCCTATGATCATTCGCATATTTCAAGTCACGACCCACCCTGGCAAAGAGGAAGAATTCTCAAAATTCTTTCACGAAACGGCGATCCCCCTCATGAAAAAAACCAAGGGTTGCCATACGGTCTTGCCCGGCGCGCCCATGCCGGATCACCCGCGCAAATTCGCATTTGTCATGGTCTGGGAGACGCTATCGGCGCTCAAGGCCTTTGTGGGGGAGGATTACGAAAGCCCGCACATTGATCCGGCCGAAGCCGAATTGGTGCAATCGCGGCAGATTACACATTACCAGTTGGTCGATGCCTAAAAAAACGGGCGCAGACAGTGCTGCGCCCGAGTAAAGGGACGATGCACGGCGACGCGTTGCGCCGCCGTGCGGTTTATTCGCCGCCGCCCAGCTGATGGACGTAGGCAGAAACAGCGCGAATCTGCGCTTCTGTCAGGCGCGTATCCCAATTGGGCATCACGCCAAAACGACTGTTGCTGACCGTGTCATGAATGTCAGCATAACTGCCACCAAAGAGCCAGATGGCATCCGCAAGGTTGGGCGCGCCTTGGTCACGATCCCCAAGACCCGTTTCGCCATGGCAGCTTGCACAGTTCTCTTCAAAGACTACGGCACCGGGTTTGACCAGCTCGGGGGCCTGCGCCTCGCCGCTGAGCGACATGACGAAGTTCACCACCTGATCGATTTGCGCATCTTCCAGCAGCTCATCGCGGCCAAAGGCAGGCATTTCCGAATAGCGCGGATCCTCGCCGGTTTCATTACGCACACCGTGGCGCACCGTATGAGTGATGGCGTCAATGTCGCCACCCCAAAGCCAGTCATTGTCCAGCAGGTTCGGATATCCTTTGGCCCCCGCCGCGCCGGACCCATGACACTGGGCGCACCATGTCTTGAACACCGCGCCACCCGCAGAAATGGCATAGCCATTCAGCTCTGCATCATCACTCAAAGTCGACATGTCAGCGGTTGCAAGGCGAATGTTGATCGCCTCATTCTGCGCATCAACGGCCGCGATATCGGCCGCCACTTCGGCGCGCGTGGAATAGCCCAGCATCCCCGCGGTGGCCGATTTGACACCCGGCCAAGCCGGATAGGCAATGGTATAGCCAATACCCCAGACAATTGTGGCGTAGAACAGCCAGAGCCACCAGCGCGGCATCGGGTTGTCATATTCCTGAATACCATCCCAGGTGTGGCCCGTGGTGGGTGTTTCTTCTTTTTGAACCGGTTTCTTACTCATTTCGGTCCCTCTTTCTCTACAGCGGGGGCATCGTCGTGACGAAACGGGATACCCGCGGTTTCCTGGTATTCACGGCTTGAGCCGGGGCGGAAGACCCAAAGGATCACCGCAACGAAGAACCCAAACAGGAACAAAAGCATCCAGCTGTCGGCAAAGGCGCGCAGGAAGGAATAGGTTTCCATGATCCCCTCCTATCGGTTTGCGTCAGGCGTGAAGGTCGAAAAATCGACCAAAGTGCCCAGCATTTGCAGATAGGCGACCATGGCATCCATCTCGCTGGTGCCAGGATTGCCATCAAAGTTGCGGACAGCGACGTCCTCGCCATAGCGTTCCAGCAGCCCGTCATAATCCCGATCTGGATCGGCCTGCGCCAGGAAATCAGCCTGGGCATTTTCGATCATCTCATCCGAATAGGGCACGCCCACAATCGCCTGCGTGCGCATCAGATCACCGATATACCGGCCATCAATGCTGCGGTCCTCAAGGAAGCCATATTTCGGCATCACCGATTCAGGCACCACAGATTGCGGATCGATCAGGTGATCAACATGCCAGTCATCCGAATAGCGGCCCCCAACCCGGGCCAGATCTGGCCCGGTGCGTTTGGACCCCCATTGGAACGGGTGGTCATATTGAGATTCTGCCGCCAGCGAATAGTGGCCATAGCGCTCGACTTCGTCGCGCATGGGGCGGATCATTTGGCTGTGGCACACATAGCAGCCTTCGCGCAGATAGACTTCGCGCCCAGCCAGTTCCAGCGGGGTGTAGGGGCGCATGCCCTCCACATCCTCGATGGTGTTTTCCAGCCAGAACAGCGGGGCAATCTGTACGATCCCCCCGATGCTGACCACCAAGAGGCTGAGGATCAGCAGGAGCGTGGCGTTGGTTTCGATCAGTTTATGTTTGTCCAGAATGGCCATGTCTTCAGCCCTCCTTATTCAGCCGGAACCGCAACACCCAGGCTCGCTTCACGAGCCGGAGCTTTGCGCACCGTCAACCAAAGGTTCACGCACATGATGATCGCGCCCGCCAGATACAGGACACCGCCCAGACCACGCACCACATACATTGGGAATTTCGCTGCAACGGTATCGGCGAACGAGTTCACCAAGAAGCCATTGGCATCCACTTCGCGCCACATCAGACCTTCCATGATCCCCGTGACCCACATGGCCGAGGCGTAAAGCACGATGCCAATCGTGGCGAGCCAGAAGTGCCAGCTCACAAGGCTCAGCGAATAGAGGCGTTCACGTTTCCACAGCACCGGCACCAGATAGTAGAGCGCACCAAAGGTGATCAGCCCGTTCCAGCCCAGCGCACCAGAATGAACGTGACCAATGGTCCAGTCGGTATAGTGGCTCAGCGAGTTCACCGCGCGGATCGACATCATCGGGCCTTCGAAGGTCGACATGCCATAGAAAGCCAGCGAGGCCACCATCATCCGAATGATCGGATCGGTGCGCAGCTTGTCCCAAGCGCCCTGCAGCGTCATCAGACCGTTGATCATGCCGCCCCAGCTTGGCATCCACAGTACGATTGAGAACACCATGCCAAGGGTCGATGCCCAATCCGGCAGCGCGGTGTAATGCAAATGGTGTGGGCCCGCCCAGATATATAGGAAAATCAGCGCCCAAAAGTGGATGATCGACAGCTTGTAGCTAAAGACAGGTTTTCCAGCCTGCTTTGGCACAAAATAGTACATCATCCCCAGGAAGCCCGCAGTCAGGAAGAAGCCGACAGCATTGTGGCCATACCACCACTGCACCATTGCGTCCTGCACACCGGCCCAGACAATCACGGACTTTGACCCAAAGATCGACACCGGAATGGTCAGATTGTTCACCACATGCAGCATCGCCACCGTGACGATGAAGCCAAGATAGAACCAGTTGGCCACATAGATGTGCTTTTCTTTGCGTTTCATGATGGTGCCAAGGAAGACCAACAGATAAGCCACCCAGACGATGGTCAGCCACAGGTCAACGTGCCATTCAGGCTCTGCGTATTCTTTGGATTGCGTGCCGCCCAGCAGGTATCCGGTGGCCGCGAGCACGATGAAAAGCTGATAGCCCCAGAACACGAACCAAGCGAGATTACCGCCCCAAAGACGTGTCGCGCAGGTGCGCTGCACAACATAAAAAGACGTCGCCAGCAGCGCGTTGCCACCAAAGGCAAAAATCACCGCGCTGGTGTGCAATGGACGCAGGCGACCAAAGTTGGCAAAACCCTCAGCCCATTCAAAGTTCAGCGCCGGATAGGCCAGCTGAAAGGCGATGACCACGCCGACCAGAAAGCCAACCACACCCCAAAAGGCGGTGGCAATCACTCCGGCGCGGATCACATCATCCATATATTCATGTTGAGAGGGGGCGGGTTTGTCTTCGTCGACACCCCGCAACACCCAGAGAAACAGGCCCCCAGATACAAGCACGATAATCAGTGCATGCACCATATAGGCCAGATCGCGCGCGTAGTTGGCGGCAATCATCGCGCATAGCGTGATGAGCCCCAGCGCGATCAGCTTTACAGTGTTGATCATTTTGCGTCCCTTCGTCGTGCCACAGCTGCGACGCGCAGACTCGTGGCGGATATTGACTGGGGCCTTTTTGCGCTGCGGCGGCGGTGCTCGCCTTGATCTGCATCAAAGATTTTCCCGGCTGTTGGCGCATTCTGGGTCAAAGCACCGGGCGCTTGTCTTGGTGCGCAAGGCCATGGGAAGGAGCCGAATATGTCCTACAAATCACTCTTTACCGTTTTGACTGACAGTGCGTTTATCACCGAAACCCTCTCCGCTGCGGCGGCATTGGCACGAGACTGTGACGCGCATCTAGATGTCTTGTGTTTGGGCGTCGATCGCAGCCAGACCGGTTATTATTATGCCGGAGCAACTGCGGTCCTGCTGGAACAATCGCTGAATGCGGCGCGCGATGATGCCCGCAAGCTGGAAAATCTGGCGCGCGCGGAACTCAAGAAAACCGAGTGCCGCTGGGCTACGGAAACCGGCGTTACACAGGTGGCCGAAATGGCGCGCCATGTGGCGGCCCGTGCACGGTTTGCCGATCTGGCGATCCTGGCACGTCCCTATGGCGAAGACCGCGGTATCGAAATGGAAACCGCCGTAGAAGCCGCACTGTTTGATGCGCAGACCCCGGTTCTGGTGGTGCCCGGCAGCACGACGATGGTCACAGCCCCCAAGACCGTGACATTGGCCTGGAATGAAAGCTCAGAATCGCTCAATGCCGCCCGCGCTGCCCTGCCCCTGCTTACCGAGGCTGAATTGGTGCGCGTGGCGGTTATTGATCCCCCCACACATGGCCCCAATCGCTCCGATCCAGGCGGCCCTCTGTCGCAGTATCTGGCCCGTCATGGCGCGCGTGTTGAAATTGATGTGATGTCCAAAACCATGCCGCGTGTGTCTGACCTGATTTTGCGGCATGCCCGCGATTCCGCCAGTGAGTTAATTGTCATGGGCGCCTATGGCCATTCGCGCTTCCGCGAGTCCATTCTGGGCGGCGCAACCCGGCACATGCTGGAAGAAGCGGACTTGCCGGTTTTTATGGCGCATTAAATTCTGAAAGAAGATCTTGGCCCGATGAAACTCGGGCGATGGCCATGGCGCTTGGCCGCTGCTCAATTAGATCAGCATGCCACCGTCAGAATCATCGCCGGCCTCTTCCAACAGCGCGTCCATATTGGGCACGGTCACGTGGCGCTTGCCTTCCAGCCTGATGATGCCATCGCGTTTCAAGGCAGATATCTGGCGGCTGACCGTTTCCAGCGTCAGACCCAGGTAATCCGCCATCGCATCGCGCGTCAGCGGCAGGTCAAACACAATCGGCCCGGTCAAAGAGGCCAGCTTCAGTGTCGCATCCCGGCGCGCGATAATCGCCAGAAGTGAGGCGATTTTTTCGCGCGCTGTTTTGCGGCCCAGTACCAGCATCCATTCGCGGGCGGCGTCCAGCTCATCCAGCGTCATTTCCAGCAGGCGCTGCGCCACATGCGGGGTGGTGCCCATCATGGTTTCAAAGGGTTTCTTGCGAAAACAGCACATCACCAGATCGGTGGTCGCCACCACGTCATAAGGGGCGGTTTCGCGCCCCGGGCGGCCGACAAAATCGCTCGGAAGAAGCAAGCCGACCATCTGGGTGCGCCCGTCTTCCATGGTTTGCGTCAGCGAAGCGATCCCTGTCACGACAGAACCGACAAAATCCATCCGATCCCCGGACCAAAGCACGGTCTGGCCCGCCTGAAAGCTGCGGTAGTATTTGATTTCATCCAGAGTTTTCAGCTCATCTGCATCGCAGCGGGCACAGACCGCACGATGCCGGATTTGACAACTGCCACAATCACGCGGCGCTTCAATAGGGAGTTCAAATGACATGATTTTTGCCGTTCTTGATCTGCGTCAAAGAGCTAATGTTTTCCTCCCCATAACGCTAACAACATGACACTGAAAACACAATTCGCAGATTTGGGACTGTTTGACGCAAAAGTCCCCCGCTACACCAGCTATCCGACCGCGCCGCATTTCACCGATGCGGTCACGCCGGGCCATTTCGTCGACTGGATCAGCAAGATCAAGCCCGGCAGCCAGGTGTCGCTTTATGTGCATGTGCCATTCTGCAAACGGCTGTGCTGGTTCTGCGCCTGCCGCACACAGGGCACAAAAACCATGTCTCCGGTGGGGGCTTATGTCGAAACGCTCAAGGCCGAGCTGGCGCTGCTGAAATCCCATTTGCCTGAAAATGTCACCCTATCGCGCCTGCATTGGGGGGGCGGCACGCCGACGCTATTGACGCCCGAGATGATGCAAGACCTCGCCGATGCGATATTTGCAGTCGCTCCGCTGGCACCAGATGGCGAATTTTCCGTGGAAATCGACCCCAATGAAATTGACGCCGCGCGGTTTGCCGCGCTTGCGGGTGCCGGCATGAACCGGGCGTCGATTGGGGTGCAGGATTTTGACGAAAAGATCCAACAGGCCATTGGCCGGATACAGGATTTTGACACCACCCGCGCTGCGATTGAGATGGCGCGTGCCCACGGCATCAAAAGCGTCAACGCCGATATCCTCTTCGGCTTGCCACATCAAAGCCCGGCGCGCATGACCGATAGTGTGCTGAAACTGCTTTCACTGAACCCGGATCGCGTGGCGCTTTACGGCTATGCGCATGTGCCCTGGATGTCCAAGCGGCAGCAATTGATCCCTTCGGCTTCGTTGCCAACACCGCAGGAGCGCCTGGCGCTGTTTGAGCTCGCAGAACGTTTGTTCCTGGCGGATGGCTATAAGGCGATTGGCATTGACCACTTTGCCGCGCCCAGTGATGGGCTGGCGCAGGCGCAAAAAGCGGGCAAACTGCGGCGTAATTTTCAGGGCTATACCGACGATCAGGCGGATGTGCTGATTGGCGTTGGCGCAAGTTCCATCTCGCGTTTCCCGCAGGGCTTTGCCCAGAACGCCCCTGCGACCTCGGCGCATATCAAAGCGATCGAGGCGGGGGAGTTTTCCGTCGCGCGTGGCCATGTCTTTAGCGGCGACGACCGCCTGAACGCCCGGCTGATCGAAGCGATCATGTGCGACTTTGGTATCAACGCCGAAGAGATCTTGGCCAATCACGACATCACGGCCCCGGCGCTGCGGGCGCGCTTTGACGCGGTGAACCGGCAATTTGACGGGCTGCTTGAGGTGGATGACAGCGGGCTACGCATCCCGGATGACGTCCGCCCCCTGACCCGCATCGTGGCGCGCGCCTTTGATGCCTATGACCTCAGCAAAGCTGGCCATAGCTCAGCGATCTGAGGGTCAGACCGCCGCCGCAAGCAGCGTTTTGGTATACTCATGCTGGGGCGCTTCGAACAAGGTCTCAGAGGCCCCTGCCTCAACGATATCACCCTGGCGCATCACCAGAATGCGGTGGCTCATCGCGCGGACCACCTGCAGATCGTGACTGATGAAGAGATAGGCGAGGCCATATTTCTTTTGCAGATCCCGCAGCAAATCGACGATTTGGACCTGCACGGTCTTGTCCAGCGCAGACGTCGGTTCATCCAGCACCACAAGCTTGGGCCGCAAAATCATGGCGCGGGCAATCGCGATACGCTGGCGCTGCCCGCCGGAAAATTCATGCGGGTACCGATGCATCGTCGCCGGATCAAGCCCCACCTCCTGCATCACCTCGGCGACCAATTCTCGCGGTGCGCGGCCTCCCGGGTTGCCGTGCACGCCCAGCCCCTCAGCGATGATCTGCTCGCAGCTCATCCGCGGCGACAGGCTGCCAAAAGGGTCCTGAAACACGATCTGCATGTCCTTGCGCAGCGCGCGCAGCTCTTTGGTGGACCGGCCGCGAATGTCCTGCCCGTCAAAGACAATCTGCCCTTCGGAGGAAATCAGCCGCATAATCGCAAGTGCAAGCGTGGTCTTGCCCGATCCGCTTTCCCCGACGATGCCCAGCGTTTCGCCTGCGCGCACCGTCAGGTCAGCCTGATTGACAGCCTTCACATGCCCAACGGTGCGGCGCAGCAGCCCGCGCTGAATCGGGAACCAGACGCGCAGATCCTCGGTCTCAACCACCGTCGGCGCATCGGCCGCGACCGGACCGGGGGTGCCTACGGAATGCGCATTCAACAGTTTTTGCGTATAGGGGTGTTGCGGATTGCCAAAGATCTCAGCCACCGGGCCGGCCTCGACAATTTCACCGTCTTTCATCACGCAGACTTTGTCAGCGATGCGCTGCACAATCCCCAGATCATGGGTGATAAAGAGCAGCCCCATACCTTCTGATTGCTTGAGACCAGCCAAAAGCTCTAGGATCTGCGCTTGAATGGTCACATCCAGCGCAGTTGTCGGTTCATCCGCAATCAGAATATCGGGCTGGTTGGCCAGTGCCATGGCGATCATCACGCGCTGGCGTTGCCCGCCGCTCAGCTGATGCGGATAGGCATTAAGGCGGCTTTCGGCGTCGCGAATACCCACTTTGCGCAGCAGATCCAAAATGCGCTCGCGCGCTTTGCGACCCGTGATGCCCTGATGCAGCGCCAGAGATTCGCCCAGCTGTCGTTCCAGCGTATGCAGCGGGTTGAGCGAGGTCATCGGCTCCTGAAAAATAAAACTGATGTCATTGCCGCGCACCTTGCGCAAAAGCCGCGCGGGGGCAGCGACCATTTCCTGACCGTCATATTGCACCGAACCGCTCACCTCGGCGGTTTCGCCCAAAAGCGACACGGTCGACAGGGCTGTGACCGATTTGCCGGAGCCGGACTCGCCCACCAGCGCAACGGTTTCGCCGCGATCCACCGAAAATGACACGCCTTTCACCGCCTCAAACAGCTGCCCATCCTGCCGGAAAGCCACGCGCAGGTCCTTGACCTCAAGTATGCTCATGAAAAGGTCTTTCTTGGATCAAATGCGTCGCGCACCCCTTCGAAGATGAAGACAAGCAGCGACAGCATGATGGCGAAGGTGAAAAAGGCCGTGAAGGCCAGCCAAGGTGCCTGCAGGTTCTGTTTGGCCTGCAAGGTCAGTTCACCCAGAGACGGCGCACTGGAAGGCAGGCCGAAGCCCAGAAAATCAAGCCCGGCGAGGGTCGAGATTGTGCCGGTCACGATAAAAGGCAGCATTGTCACCGTCGCAACCATGGCGTTGGGCAGCATGTGGCGGAACATGATCACCCGGTTACTGACGCCCAGCGCTTTGGCTGCGCGCACGTATTCCAGATTGCGCGCCCGCAAGAATTCGGCCCGCACCACCCCCACAAGCGATGTCCAGCCAAAGAGCACAGTCAGCAAGACAAGCAGCCAGAAACTTCGCCCGAGAATGGCAAAGAGAATGATGATGACATAGAGGCTGGGCGTTGCGCCCCAGATTTCGATGAAGCGCTGAAAAATCAGATCGGTCCAGCCGCCGAAATAGCCCTGAATGGCACCCGCAATGATCCCCACAAGGCTCGCAAGGGTGGTCACGATCAGCGTAAAGAAGATCGACAGGCGGAAACCATAGATTACCCGCGCCACCACATCGCGTTTCGTGTCATCGGTGCCGAGCAAATTCTGATCATTGGGCGGCAAGGGTGCCGCGCCCGGGCGGTCCACCGCCGTGTTGTAGGAATAGGGGATCAGCGGCCAAAGCGCCCAGCCTTTTTCAATCGCCGTCCCGTCCACCTCGCCGTCGGCTGCATCGGCATAAATCGCCTCGGGGTCATCAAAACAGACCTCAAGCCCGCCGGTGCGGATAAGGCATTTCACCTCCGGGTCGGCATAAGCCGCCTCGGTCTGAAAATCGCCGCCAAAGGCCGTTTCGGGATAGAAGCTGAAGATCGGCGTGAAATATTCGCCGCGATACTGCACGAGGATCGGTTTGTCGTTGGCGATGAATTCCGCAAAGAGGCTCAGGCCAAAGGCGATCGAAAAGATGATCAGCGACCAGAACGCGCGCCGGTTGCGTTTGAAATTGCGCCAGCGGCGCTGATTGATCGGAGAGAGCGCCATCAGCCTTCCCTCCGCTCAAAATCAATGCGCGGGTCAACAAAGACATACATCAGATCGCTGAGAATCCCCACAACCAACCCCATCAGGCCAAAGATGAACAGCGTGCCAAAAATCACCGGATAATCGCGCGCCACGGCAGCTTCAAAGCCAAGCCGCCCCAGGCCGTCCAGCGAAAAGATCGTTTCAATGATCAAAGATCCGCCAAAGAACACCCCAATAAACACCGCCGGAAAGCCAGCAATCACGATCAGCATGGCATTGCGGAATACATGACCATAGAGCACGCGCCCTTCGGTCAGGCCCTTGGCGCGGGCGGTCATGACATAGTGTTTTTTGATCTCATCCAGAAAGGAGTTCTTTGTCAGCAAGGTCAGCGTGGCAAATGCTGAGATGGTCGAGGCGATGACCGGCAGGGCAATATGCCAGAAGTAATCTAGAATTTTGCCAATCAGCGACAGATTTTCCCAGCCTTCGCTGGTCAGCCCCCGCAGCGGGAAGACGCGCCAATAGGACCCGCCCGCAAAGAGCACCACCAGCAGGATCGCAAACAGAAAGCCGGGGATCGCATAGGCCACGATGATCGCGCCGCTGGTCCAGGTGTCGAACTTGCTCCCGTCTTTCACGGCTTTGCGAATGCCCAGCGGGATTGACACAAGATAGGCAATCAACGTGGACCACAGCCCCAGCGTGACCGACACCGGCAGTTTTTCCAGCACCAGATCAACAACGGAAATCTTGCGGAAATAACTTTCGCCAAAATCCAGGTGCAGATACCCCCACATCATGTTGAAAAACCGCTCCAGCGGGGGTTTGTCAAAGCCAAACTCTTTTTCCAGATCCTCGATGAATTCCTTGGGCAGACCACGCGCACCAATATAGTCGCTGTCCGATCCAAAGGTCTCTTCGGTGCCGACATCATTACCGCCGCCCGAGAAGCTGGAAAATACGTCCCCCTCGCCACGCATCTCGGCCAGGATCTGCTCAATCGGCCCCCCGGGCACAAATTGCACGAGGGTGAAATTGATGATCATGATGCCCAGAAGGGTCGGGATGACGAAAAGAAGACGGCGAAGGATATATGCGCCCAAGTTTTATTACTCCACCGCGCCTGCGGCTTTCAAAGCCTCGTATTTCTCCTGATTGAACCACCAGAAATCGAGATACCCCACTGACAACGGCGGCAGCTCTTCGGGGTGTTCAAACATATCGTAGTAGGCCACCCAGTTGTCGGCGACATAGCCCACCGGCACCTGTATGCGCAGATAGCGCAGCGCGCGGTCCAGCGCCATGAGCGAGGCGACCTCTTCCTCGCGCGAGGTGGTGTTCAGCGAAGCGTCGATAATGGCATCCACCAACGGGCTTTGCAGCGACTGCGGGTTCCAAGACGACACAACCGCCGTTTCCGAGCCATAGTATTGGTTAAGCCCGGTGCCCGAGGTCTGGAAGGACTGGTTGCGCGTGAACAGCATGTCGAAATCCTTATCCAGGAAACGCTGCTGCATTTGCGCGGAGTCGACCTTTTCCATCTCGGCCTTAAAGCCAAAGTCCTGAAGGTTCGCGACATAGGTGGTGATGATCGCCTCGGCGGTGTCCGAAGTGGCGGAGGACAGCATGAATTTATGCTCAAAATGCATGCCTTCGGCATTGGCCAGCAACCCGTCACTGCCAATGGTCCAGCCGGCCTCTTCCAGCAGCTTCAAAGCTTTACGCTTGTTGCGGCGATCGACGGTCGAGGCGGGGTTGGACGTATGCGCACGCACCGCGTCCTGGGTCATAAAGTCCGGCGGCACCACATCGCCCAGCGATTCCAAGAACGCTTTCTCAAGTCCCTCTGGCGGGCCTTTGGCCTCAATCTCGGTGCCTTCGATGAAGGAATGGCGCTGCGTCGTCAGCCCGTATTGCAGAGATTCGCTGGTCCATTCCATGTTGAACGCGAGCGACATGGCTTCGCGCACGCGCACATCTTGATACCGTTCCCGCTGGAAGTTGAAAATAAACCCGGTGGGCGATGGCGGCGTGCCGCTGGGCAGGGTTTCCCGCTTTACGTGGCCCTTGTCGATGGCCGGGAAATCATAGCCGGTGGCCCAGCGCTTGGTGCTGCCTTCCGCGCGGAAGGTGTAGACCCCGGCCTTGAAGGCCTCAAACTCGGCAGCGTCATCGGCGAAATATTCCACCCGCACGCGGTCATAGTTGTGCCGCCCCTTGTTGATCGGCAGGTGCCAGCCCCAATAGTCCGGGTTGCGTTTGTAGACGATATAGCGGTTGATCTCAAAATCATCGACCACATAGGGGCCACTGCCCATCGGCGTCAGCAGGCTGGGTTCATCCAGACGCTCGCCGGTTTTTTCATACCACGCTTTGGAAAACACATCCGTCGCCCCGACCTGCGAGATCAGAGAGCGGCGGGAAATACCATCGACAAAACTGTATTTGATGGTGTGATCATCCAGCACTTCAGCGCCGCTGATGCGCTGTTTGACCGCGCGGGCATAGCTGCGAATGCCCTGTTCCAAGAACAGGTTATGGGTGAAGAGCGCATCATGCGCCGTCACCGGCGTGCCATCGGCAAAGCGCGCTTCGGGGCGCATGTGGAAGATACACCAGGTCTTGTTCTTCGGGTATTCAACCGTGTGGGCCAAAAGCCCATAGCCATCGGTCAGACTGTCAGACGGAACCGCAGTGCCAAAGGGGCCGGCCGCAAACATTGATTCGCCCGTCAGCCCCGAAAACAGGCCCGACCGCCCCTTGCTGGCAAATCGGTTCATGCCATCAAAGGTGCCGCGGGTTGATACGGAAATTTCGCCGCCCTTGGGCGCATTGGGATTGACGTAATCAAAATGCGGATAGTCCGCCGGATATTTCAGATCGCCGAAATAAGAATACCCATGCGCCTTGATGATCTCATGATCATCGGCATAGACACGCCCCGGCAGACCAAAGCCAATGGCGGCGGCGCTGCTGCCCATAAGGCCCAACATGTTGCGGCGGGTGAAATTCAGGAATTTATTGGTATCGGCCTGACTTGGCATCGTGTGCTCCCATCCTGGACTGCGGCGCGGTCTGCGCGCTTTGTTCTTATGAATCAACATAGTGGCCCGATGCGCGGTCATTCAAGGCAAGATTACATAAACTCACGGTGAGCACGGCCCACCAAGAGCGCATTCCCGCGCATTCAAAGGATCAGCTAGAGCAGACAACAAAAAAGGCCACCGCGCTTGCGGTGGCCCTTAAGAAATTCAATTTGGCTCTGATCAGTTCTGGCCAAGATAGGCGATCAGGTTGGCGCGATCAGCTGGTTTTTTCAGACCAGCAAAGCTCATCTTGGTGCCCGGTGCAAAACCTTTTGGGCTTTCCAGGAAACCATCGAGGTTTTCTGGGGACCAAACGTCAGCCACTGCAACCAGCGCGCCAGAATAGCCAAAGCCATCCGCGCCACCAACAGTGCGGCCTACGATACCTGCCAGATGCGGGCCGGTCGCGTTCGCGCCATCTTCCAATTTGTGGCACGCTTTACATTTGCTGAAAACTTTCGCGCCTTTGTCGACATCAGCAACAGCCAGAAGCTCTTCGAGCGAGGGGCCTTCTTCCACAACGGCGTCAGCCGACGCGGTTTCAACCTCAATCACATAACCGGCTTTGGCGTGATCACCCTCACCATGGCCACCGCCGGTGTGATAGAGCGATTCTGCCGCCCATGCGCCCAGCAGGTAAACCAACAGCGCACCGCAGAATGCGCCAAGGATCTTTGTCATTGTCATCGTGTCAAACATGCTACGTTTTTCCGTCTCGTGGCGTTTGCGGCGTATCTATCCGCTTCCTTCCCTTGAACGCAAGGTATAGTTACCGCGACCAATCGCCCATTTTTGGGAAAATGACGGAAAAAATGAAATGACAAACCGCATCGCCTTTCAAGGAGAGCCCGGCGCCTATTCACATGAGGCCTGCCGCAACGCACGCCCCGACATGGAGCCCCTGCCCTGCGCCACCTTTGAAGATGTCATTGAGGCGGTCAAATCCGGTCAGGCAGAGCTGGCCATGCTGCCCGTTGAAAACACGACCTATGGCCGTGTTGCCGATATTCACCGGCTGTTGCCCCGCAGCGGGCTGCATATCATCGATGAGGCATTTGTGCGGGTGCATATCAACCTGCTGGCGGTGCCGGGCGCGGAACTCAAGGACATCAAAGAGGCGTTCTCGCACCTCGTGTTGCTGCCGCAATGTGCCACATTCCTCAGCGCACATGGGATTCGCGGCCGCGTCAGCCCCGACAATGCCCGCGCCGCGCGCGAAGTTGCCGAAGCCGGGGACAAGAAAGCCGCCGCGCTGGCCTCGGAACTGGCCGGGGAAATCTATGAGTTGGACGTGCTTGCCCGCCATATCGAGGATGAAGACACCAACACCACCCGCTTTCTGATCATGTCGCCCGACGCGCAGCACGAACGCCGCGATACCGGGCATGGCATGATCACCAGCTTTGTCTTTCAGGTGCGCAACATTCCGGCCGCGCTCTACAAAGCGATGGGCGGATTTGCGACCAATGGCGTCAACATGACAAAACTGGAAAGCTACATGATCGACGGGCGGTTCACCGCGACGCAATTCTATGCTGAGGTGGAGGGCCACCCGGAGGACCAGAACCTGCGCCTCGCGCTAGAGGAATTGGATTATTTCACCAATTCCGTGGACATTCTGGGGGTCTACCCAGCCGCGCAGACCCGCCACGTGGACTGACGTCAGCCAGCCGTACCGGTCGCCAGCTTTTGCGCATGCCGCATTTCCAGATTGCGGCACTGTGTTTTCACGCGCTCTTGCAGCTTTTTGTCAATATTGCCGCGCGCCAGCTTGAGCGATTGCACCAACAGACGCATCGGCAAGGTCTTGGCGCGCACATCCAGATGCAAATGCAGCCGCGTGCGCTTGCGGGACAGGGCGACGAGTTCGAATTTTACGTCCACGTCCAGGCCGGGCATGATAGATTCCAGCTCGATATACTCAGGCCGGTCAAAGCGCGTTACCTTGGCATCCATACGGATATCTTTGCCGCGCCATTCAAAATCGACCGTCCACGCAGAGCCTACTTTCACGCTCTCGCCTCGGTCGTGTCGCTGCACCTCGATGCCGCGCCGCATCGCCATACGTTCAAACACATCGTATTCCGACAGGAGGTCAAAAGCATCCTCGATCGGGACGTCCAGATCATCTTTGGCTGAAAATTCCATGGTACCGCTCTGTTTGTTATGTCCAAAAGAATTAGGAACAGTCTTGCGTCAATCAAGCCGATCCGCAAGCCAGTTACTTAGAATAAAGCTGGCAATTGCGCCTTTCCGCCCAGGGCGGATACGCGGGTGCGCGCCGGCATATATGGTCATCAGTTCTTCTCGGCTCACCCACAGCGCCTCCTCGATCTCGGCCGGATCAATGGTCATCTCGCGCCCCAGCGCCTCTGCGCGGCAACCGATCATCAGCGAGGACGGAAAGGCCCAGGGCTGACTGCCCAGATAGTCCACCTTTCCGACTGGCACGCCCACTTCTTCAAGAACCTCGCGGCGCACGGCCGCCTCCGGCGTCTCGCCCGGCTCTACAAACCCCGCCAAGAGCGAAAACATCCCTTCCGGCCAACCGGGACTGCGCCCCAGCAGCACATCATTGCCATGGGTGACAAGCATGATGACCACCGGGTCTGTGCGCGGAAAATGTTGGGTGTTGCATGCCGGGCAACTGCGCTGCCATCCGGCGTCGACCATCACGCTTTTGACGCCGCAAGCCGAACAGAACTGGTGGCTCTGATGCCAGCTTAAAAGGGATCGGCCAATGGCAGACAGTTCAGCGTCGCGCGCGCTAAGCTTGCCCATCTGCTGGCGCAGGTCCATGAACGCCATGGTCCCCGGCAGATCAGGGTGGGTCTGGATCGTTTGATCTGCAAAGCTGCCGTCGGGCAGCGTTTGAGCTGCGGGTTCCCAGGCAGAAATGTCCTGCGCAAACACCAGTGCACCATCTTCCTGCCGACCCAGGAGGATGGCGGGTTCTGTCGCGGTCGCGCCCACCTTATCAGTGGCTGCCAAGCGCGCGAGGGTTGGCGCATCGCCTTGCACGAACAGTGGTTTGCCACGCCAGAACAGGATCATCTGGCTCTGCGGGTCGGTCATGGCCGCAGACAGGGCGTCCTTGTCCTTGCGCAGATTGGCCGCGCGATCAAAGCCCGATCCACCAAATGTCACTGTTTCAAAATCAACCATACCGCACCACTTTCCACTTTTCGGTCATCCCACTACGCCCAGGATCTTTCGCCCTTCTAAGCAGCGGGCTCTGTGTTGTCGTCAGAAAATCTACAAAAAACACAATGATCGGCAAAGGATTGACACAACCCTAGATAGCATGACACGGTAGGCCACACGACTTTAAGACTACTCCATTCAAGTTTTCTGTTTTCTGCCAAAAGGTTATTCATGGCGCCACGTCCCAAAGACCATAGGGATATCACGGATCTGACCGTCCTTGCGACGGCAGACCTTCATGGCGCGATCACCCATTCTGAGGCCAACCATTTTACCCCCCGCGATCAGGGCAGCTTGGCGCAGATTGGCAGCTATGTCACCGCGTGCCGCGACGCTGGCGAGAATGTGCTGCTGCTGGATAATGGGGATTTCCTGCAAGGCTCGGCCATTTGCGATGTGCTCGCATCGGTTCCGGAGCCGGACCTGCCGCACCCGATGATCACAGCGATGAATCACCTTGGCTATGACGCGGTTGGCCTTGGGAACCACGAATTTGACTATGGGATGCCGGTGCTGCGCAAAGCGCTGGCGGATGCGGCGTTTCCTATTCTCTGCAGCAATGTCACAGCACCGGATCAAGGCTGGCGCAGCACGCTGATCATTCACAAGACGCTCCCCCTGCGGGGCGGCGGTCGCTGTCAGCTCAAAATCGGCCTGTTTTCCGTGCTTCCCCAGCAGACAGTCGCTTGGAACGCCGAACAGCTGGATGGTGCCATCGCTGCCCAGCCGATGCTTGCCGCCGCGCAAGCCGCAGCCCAAAGCCTGAAGGCGCAAGGGGCCGATCTGATTATCGCGCTTGCACATACGGGCATTGCCGCGTTGCCCACCGAAGAAAGCGCCCGCGACATAAGCGAGCATGTCGGTTTGGGCATCGCCGCGCTGCCGGAGGTAGACATTATGATCTGCGGCCATGCGCACCGCGTGTTTCCCGCCGATGGCCCAATGATCGACGGCGTTGACAACACCCGTGGGCTGGTCTGCGGCACCCCAACCGTGATGCCAGGATTCAACGGATCGCACCTAGGTGCAATTCGCCTGACCCTTGCCCGCCAAGACCCAGACAGCGATTGGCAGATCGAAAAGCCTGCGTGCGAAGCACTCGCTGTGAAAACAGATCCGCGCCTGTCCCAACGCCCCGAGGATGCGGCCCTGCTGGCAAAGCTGGCCCCAGCCCTGAACCGGGCCCAACGGCAATCTGAAAAAATTATCGGGCGAATCGACACGCCGATCCAAAGCTATTTTTCGCGCCTTCCGGGCGATCCCTGCCCTGCGCTGACCGCATTGGCTGCACTGGACTATGCCAAACCTCTGCTGGCGCAAACCGACGCGCGCGACCTGCCTGTCTTGGCGGTGGGCACAGCCTTTCGCAGTGGTGGGCGGGCCGGGCCGCATTTTTTCACCGATGTTGCGCCCGGCTCTGTCAGTTTCCAGGATTTGTTTTCGCTTTACCCATTTCTAAATACGCTTTGCGTTCTGCGTATCACCGGGGCCGGATTGCGGCGTTGGCTGGACATGGCGGCCTCAAACTTTAACCAGATACAGGTCGGCAGCAGCGGCACAGTGCTGCAAGACCTCGCCTTTCCCTGTTATGCCTTTGATTGCATTTTCGGGCTGACCTATGCCTTTGACATCAGCCAACCGGCTTGTTTTGCCCCCTCTGGCGAGCGGCTGCAGCCCCTAGGTGCGACGCGGGTGCGCGATCTACGTTACGCCGGGCGGCCCGTGGAGGATACGGATGAGTTTTTGCTGCTGACCAGCGGCTATCGTGCCGGGGGCGGCGGCAATATTCCGGGGGCCAGACAGCTTGAACGTGTGCCCCTGCCCGCACCGGCGCTGCGCAGCCTCATGCAGCGCGCGATAAGGCGCGGTGTTTCGGCGGCGGACCTCCCACAAAGCCCTTGGCGGTTTTCGGCCTTGCCCGGCACATCGGCGCTTTATCGCACGGGGCCGGCGGCGGCGCACCACGCTGCGGCCTTTCCCACGCTGGCCCCGCATCCGGCCGCGTTTGACGCCGAGGGCTTTGCGCTCTACCCGCTTGATTTGTCATCAAAGACAGCAACGCAGTCGCTTGCAATCCCTGACACTCCGGCCTATATCCAGCCTTGAGAGGTTGGCGCGGGCAAGCGCCTCGCCAACCCGGTCAGATCCGGAAGGAAGCAGCCGTAACGAGCCCCGCTTGGGTCGATGTTCAGCCTCTCACCTTGCTTTAACCGCCCGTCGGACGCTAACCAGCGCCGGGCATTCGAGAAGACTGGAGGGACTTTATGATTGTCATCACCGCCCTTCAGGCCGCAGCCTGATAGACCGGCTGCGATTGCCTGATCTCCTTTCGCTAGATGCCACACGGCACTGGCGCATGCTTCTCGATCCATAGGCAAATCCATGACATTTAGTTATCAAGACCTCGGTTGGTCTTCCTTTTTCGCGCGTCAACACACAGACGAAACCTCGCAACCCTTTCGCGTCTCCGAAGTGCACCGCGACCGATTGATCGCGCTTTGCCCTGACGGGCCTTCCTCGCTCAGCACCCCCGATCACGAAACCGGGGCCTGTGCGGTGGGCGATTGGGTGCTTGCTGATAGCGACCACCGCGTCACAGAAATTCTCGACCGCAAAAGCCTGCTGCAGCGGCGCGCTGCGGGCCATGAGGTGCGCAGTCAGCTGATTGCCGCCAATGTCGATACGCTGTTTATCGTCAGCTCCTGCAACGCCGATTTCAACATCGCACGGCTGGAGCGCTATCTGGCACTGGCCAGCTCGACCGATTGCTACCCTGTTGTGCTCTTGACCAAGGCCGATCAATGCGACGATCCGAGCGTCTACAGCGATCAGATCGCCCGCCTGCCCCACGCACCTTCGGTAGAATGCCTGAACGCCAAGGATACAGCCGAAGTCAAATCCATCATGAACTGGGTGCGCAAAGGGCAGACAGCGGCCTTTGTCGGCTCCTCCGGTGTGGGCAAAACCACCCTGGCCAATACCATGACTGGCGGCAACGATGCCACGCAGGACATCCGCGAAGATGACGCGCGCGGGCGACACACCACAACAGCGCGGTTCCTGAAACCGATGCTCAACGGCGGTTGGCTGATCGACACGCCGGGCATGCGCGAATTGCAGCTATTTGATGCGCAGGACGGGCTGGAGGCGGTCTTTGAAGACCTGCACGCACTGGCGGCGCAATGCAAATTCAACGATTGCGCGCATGAAAGCGAGCCGGGCTGCGCTGTCAAAGCCGCGCTGGAACGGGGCG
Organism: Cognatishimia sp. SS12; assembly: GCF_028369055.1. Taxonomy (GTDB): domain Bacteria; phylum Pseudomonadota; class Alphaproteobacteria; order Rhodobacterales; family Rhodobacteraceae; genus Cognatishimia. The sequence goes on from NZ_JAQNCZ010000005.1 coordinate 231,086, forward strand.
AAATTGATGCGCCGCGCCTGGCCCGCTGGCGCAAGCTTGAACGCGAGAATGAACTGAACTCAGAAACCATTCAGCAAGCACGTGCCCGCGACAAGGCCTTTGGCAAGATGGTCCACAACGCGGTGAAAGCCAGCAAATTCCGCAAAGGCGGCTGATTGAGCGCAGGTGGCGGCAATGCGGTGGACGCGCTGCGCGCCACCGCGTAACTTGGCGGCACCCCGATTCAAAAGGCTGACGATGAGCGATATCCCCGAGACCAGCACCCAAGCGTCCGACTCCAAAGGCTATCAGGTGCTTGCCCGCAAATACCGCCCGGAAACCTTTGCGGATCTGGTCGGTCAGGACGCGATGGTGCGCACATTGAAAAACGCCTTCGCCGCTGACCGGATTGCCCAAGCCTTTGTGATGACCGGCATTCGCGGCACGGGCAAAACCACCACCGCCCGGATCATCGCCAAGGGCATGAATTGCATCGGGCCCGATGGCACCGGCGGCCCGACAACCGAACCTTGCGGACGCTGCGAACATTGTGTGGCGATCATGGAAGGCCGCCATGTCGACGTGATGGAAATGGACGCTGCTTCGCGCACCGGCGTGGGCGACATCCGCGAAATCATTGACTCGGTGCATTATCGCGCGGCCTCGGCCCGGTACAAAATCTATATCATCGACGAAGTGCACATGCTCTCCACCAGCGCGTTCAACGCGCTGCTAAAAACGCTGGAAGAGCCACCTGCCCACGTCAAATTCATCTTCGCCACAACTGAGATTCGCAAAGTTCCGGTGACGGTGCTGTCGCGGTGCCAACGCTTTGATTTGCGCCGGATCGAACCTGAGGTGATGATTGCGCTGCTGCGCAAGATCGCCACCTCGGAAAACGCCGAAATCACCGATGACGCACTTGCGCTGATCACCCGCGCCGCCGAAGGCTCCGCGCGGGATGCCACCTCTTTGCTGGATCAGGCCATTTCGCATGGGGCCGGTGAAACCAACGCCGACCAGGTGCGCGCCATGCTGGGGTTGGCTGATCGCGGCCGTGTGCTTGACCTTTATGACATGATTTTGCGCGGCGACGCGGGGGCCGCGATGAGTGAACTGTCGGGTCAATATGCCGACGGCGCGGACCCGCTGGCCGTGCTGCGCGATCTGGCCGAAGTCACCCATTGGGTCTCGGTGGTCAAGATCACCCCCGAAGCGGCGGACGATCCGACCATCAGCCCGGATGAACGCGCCCGCGGTCAGGCCATGGCAGAGCAGCTGCCGATGCGTGTGATGACCCGCATGTGGCAGATGCTGCTCAAGGCGATTGAAGAAGTGTCGGCCGCGCCCAACGCGATGATGGCCGCAGAAATGGCGATCATCCGCCTTACGCATGTGGCGGATCTGCCCAGCCCCGAAGAGTTGGTGCGCAAGCTGCAAAACGCACCCGTTCCCCCCGCCCCGCAAGGCGGCGGAGGTGGTGGCGGCGGCCGTTCCGGCGCAATGTCGGGCAGCACGCAGGCCTATGGCAACGGTCAGGTGGCCGGTGGCCCCGGCGGCACGGTGACCGCGCTTGCCCCGCAGGTGGAAAACGCGCTGGCGCGCTATGCCACATTTGACCACGTGATCGAACTGATCCGCGAAAAGCGCGACGGCAAGCTTTTGATGGATGTCGAGGCGGATGTGCAGCTGGTCAGCTATCGCCCCGGCCGGATCGAGTTTCAACCCACGCCCAACGCGCCTTCGGATCTGGCGCAGCGCTTGGGCCAGCGGCTGCAGTCCTGGACTGGGCAACGCTGGGCCATCAGTCTGGTGGCCGAGGGCGGCGCGGAAACAATCGTGCAAAAGCGCAATGCCTCTGAAAATGCCATCAAGGCAGAGGCCATGAGCCATCCGCTGGTGCAGGCGGTGATCACCGCCTTTCCAAAGGCCAAGATCACCGATGTCAAAACCCGCAATGAATTGACCAACGAAGCGCTGGCCGAAGCCCTGCCCGAGGTCGAAGATGAATGGGATCCATTCGAACAGGAATGATTCCGCCGGACTGCCCTCCTTGTTCTGACCGGGGCAAGACCGTATCTAACAGACGCAAGACATTACTTTCAGGAGACCCCCATGTTCAAAGGTTTGGGCCAGATTGGCGATATGGCCAAGATGATGAAACAAGCGCAAGAAATGCAGACCAAAATGGCGCAGATGCAGGACGACCTGCAGGATATTCTGGTGGTCGGCGAAAGCGGCGCAGGGCTGGTCAAGGCCACCGCCACGGCCAAGGGCGATCTGAAGGGCCTGGAAATTGACCCCTCGATCTTTGTGGCCTCGGAAAAAGAAGTGGTCGAGGATCTGATTCTTGCCGCCATCAAAGAAGCGCAGACCAAAGCCGGCGAGCGCGCGCAGCAGGAAATGGGCAAACTGACCGAAGGGCTGGGCCTGCCTGCTGATTTCAAGATGCCATTCTAAATCCAAGACATCGGAGCGAAGGCCAGCTGAGATGAGCAGCAGTGATCTGGATACCCTGATCGACCTGATGGCGCGGCTGCCGGGGCTTGGCCCCCGTTCTGCACGCCGCGCGGTGCTGCATCTTATTCGCAAACGCGCCTTGCTGCTGACGCCTCTGGCTGACGCGATGCAGGCAGTGGCGCTGACGGCACGCGAATGCCTGAACTGCGGCAATGTCGGCACCGCCGATATCTGCGACATCTGCGAGTCCCAAAAGCGCGCCACTGGCGAAATCTGTGTGGTCGAGGACGTGGCCGACCTCTGGGCGATGGAGCGCGCTGGCGTTTTTCAGGGGCGGTATCACGTGCTGGGTGGCACACTATCGGCGCTGGATGGGGTCGGGCCCGAAGATCTTTCGATCCCGCGTCTGGTGGACCGCGTCACAAGTGAAAACATCACCGAGGTGATCCTGGCGCTCAACGCCACGGTGGATGGGCAAACCACGGCGCATTACATCGCCGACCAGCTTGAAGGACAGGTGCGCCTGTCGTCGCTGGCGCAGGGTGTGCCCATTGGCGGCGAGCTCGACTATCTGGACGAGGGCACGATTACCGCCGCCCTTAAGGCACGCAAGCCACTGTCGTGACGCGCCGCGTCGCCGGCCGATCAAGTCAAAATTAGATACAAAAAAGCCCGCAGCTTTCGGCTGCGGGCTGTTTGATTTCGGGCTTGGCGGCCGCTTAGGACTTGTCGTCGTCCTCATCACTGTCAGGCAGGTTGAAGAAGCTGTCCGCATCGGCGAAATCTTCGTCTTTGCGGTCGTCCTCGTCGGCTGCGTTGTCACCGCCACCCAAAGTGAAGCCTTCCAGCCCTTCGATGGCCGACGGAATGCGCGGCTCTGCTTCCATCTCAAGCGATTGCTCGGTGGAGACCAGCTTGCGGCGCTCATCGTCGCTCATCACTTTGCCCTCAGCCGCAGCTTTCGCCGCCGCTTTCTGAACCGCAGCGTCCAGCTCGGACTGTTTGCACAGACCCAGCGCCACCGGATCGATCGGCTGAATGTTGGCGATGTTCCAGTGCGTGCGCTCACGAATCGCCTGAATGGTTGGCTTGGTGGTGCCCACCAGTTTGGACACTTGACCATCGGTCAGCTCTGGGTGGAATTTCACCAGCCACAGGATCGACGCAGGGCGGTCCTGACGTTTGGACAACGGGGTATAGCGCGGACCCCGGCGTTTTTCTTCACCGACGGCTGCAGCGTTGAATTTCAGTTTCAGCTTGTGCATCGGGTTGGACTGCGCGGCGTCAATCTCTTCCTGGGTCAGCTGGTTGTTGGCAATCGGGTCAAAGCCTTTGACGCCGGTGGCGACGTCGCCATCTGCGATACCCTGAATTTCCAATTCGTGCATACCCACGAAATCTGCGATCTGCTTGAAGCTGATCGTGGTGTTGTCGACGAGCCAGACAGCGGTGGCCTTCGCCATAATCGGTTTTGCCATATCGGCCTCCTGAAACATAGTTTTCCCGGTGCCAGACCCGGGGTCTGGCGGCATCCTTGCGGGGATGCGGGTTTCCATTGAAGGGGAACTTGCAGCCGATATAGTGCCCTTCGTGTGAAAAGGAAAGAGTGAATGCGGTTTCTGGTCTTCTGTCTCAGCCTGCTCACGTTTGGCCATTCTGCAGCGACAGAGGGCGAACGCGCGGGCGAATTTGACTATTATGTGCTGGCGTTAAGCTGGTCGCCCAACTGGTGCGCGTTGGAAGGCGATGCCCGCAATTCGCCGCAATGCGCCGACGAGTCCGGTCACGGCTGGATCTTGCACGGGCTTTGGCCACAGTATCATCTCGGCTGGCCCAGCTATTGCCCGACCATCGCGCGCGCGCCGTCGCGGCGCATGACGGCAGAAATGGCGGACATCATGGGCACCGCAGGCCTCGCGTGGCACCAGTGGAAGAAACACGGCAGCTGTACCGGGCTGAGCGCCGCGCAATATTATGCGCTGTCCCGCCGCGCCTACGGCACCATCCAGCGCCCGGAGGTGTTCCGCAAGCTCGATCGGCCCGTGACCCTGCCCGCCCATCTGATCGAAGATGCCTTCCTGACGGCGAACCCGGGGCTGAGCGCCGAGGGGCTGACCGTCACCTGCAAGGACGGCCACATTCAAGAAGCGCGCATCTGCCTGTCCAAAGATCTGACGCCCGTACGCTGCGGACGCGATGTCAGCCGCGATTGCAGCCTGCCCAACGCCAAGTTCTCCCCCCTTCGCTGAGCAGCCGAAGGCAATCAAGCCACCTTAAGGACAATTTTGCCAATGTGATCGCCGCCCTCCATCCGGGCATGCGCCGCCGCAGCATCCGCAAGGGCGTATTCGCGATCCATCACCGGCGCGATGCGCCCAGCGTCGAGCAAGGGCCAGACCTTGGCCTGCAATGCCTTGGCAATCTCAGCCTTGGCAAAATCGCTTTGTGGCCGAAGGGTTGACCCGGTCACGGTCAGCCGCCGTTTCATGATCTGCGCAAAATTCAACTCGACCTTTGGGCCCTGCAGAAAGGCGATCTGCACCAGCCGCCCTTCGGTGGCCAGCGCCTTGATATTGCGCGGCAAATAAGACCCGCCCACCATGTCCAAAATCAGGTTGGCACCGCCTTCGGCCTTGAGAACTTCGACAAAATCCTGCTCCCGGTAGTTCATCGCCACTTCGGCCCCCAAGGCCTTGCAGGCGGCCACTTTAGCCTCGGATCCGGCCGTGGTGAACACCCGCGCGCCAAAGGCGCTGGCAAGCTGGATTGCGGTGGTGCCGATCCCCGAAGAGCCGCCGTGCACAAGAAATTTCTCGCCCGCCTGCAGCGCGCCCCGCTGAAAGACGTTGCTGTAGACCGTAAAGAAGGTTTCTGGCAAACACGCCGCTTCGCGCAGGCCCATGCCCGTCGGAACACGCAGGCAATGCGCCGCCGGCGTCAGCGCATATTCCGCATAGCCGCCCCCCGGGAACAGCGCGCAGACCTGATCCCCGATGGCCCATTCGGTGACACCCGCGCCCATCGCAACAATGGTACCGGACGCTTCGAGCCCCGGTAGCGGGCTGGCGGTTGGCGGCGGTGCGTAGTTTCCGGCGCGCTGCAGCGCATCGGGCCGATTGACGCCTGCATAAGCGATCTTGATCAGCACTTCGCCTGGCCCGGCTTCGGGAATGGGCTGTGTGGACAGCTTCAATACCTCTGGCCCGCCGGGCGCAGAAATTTCGATGGCGTGCATATTTTGTGTCATTTAAATCCCTGAAAATTATTTGCGCCCTTTCTCGCAGATCAGCTGCCGGGCAGATCATCGCGCGCTGCGGGGGCTTTTATCGCGGACAGCGCAGAAAGCGGCCCTTTAAGGACCTTGCCAAGCGCGCTGTCTTTGAAGGTAGCCTTGGCCTTTTCGATTTGCATCACATTGGAGATGCGCCGGTCCAAAAACGCCCAGGTCGCCTCATGGGCGTCGCTGTCATCGCCCAGCCAATAGAGCACCGTCGCCCCGTAGACCGCACTGAGCGTGGCGCGTTTGGAATACCAATTGATGTCGCGTGATGTGTCCCCAAGGCTGTTCCAGATGGTGTCGGCTGTGCCCCAAATCAGGGCAGACCCCTGCGCCGCATGTTGCGGCAAGGCAAACAAGGTTGTGCCGCGGCGCACCACTTCTTTGTCTGCGCTGATCTGTAGGCGCAGCTTGACCGCATGCGCGACTCGGTCGCGAAAACGCATCTCATTCAGGTCGGCCTCCGCCAACATTTCTGCCAGTTTCGCATCGCCAAGCCGATGATAGGCCGCCGCCAAATCAACGCCCCCGCGCGGACAGAGCGCCTGCGCCAAAGCCGGGGCAATGCCGCTGTCCGCCACGGCGGCCTCAAAGGTTTCCGTGCTCCAGCCATCAAAGGCGACATGGGCCAGCGCAGCATCCACAAGCCGCGAAACAGTCTCATTGGGGGGCGTGGTCATCGGTCACTCCATTCTTTGGCGACATACTAGACAGATCATCTGCCCTTTGCTATAGGGGCCACTCCTGCAAATCCTTGCAACTCAACTTAGAAAGGTGGTGAAAACCACATGCAGGTTAGTGTTCGCGACAACAACGTCGATCAGGCGCTTCGTGCCCTGAAGAAAAAGCTGCAGCGTGAAGGTGTCTTCCGTGAAATGAAGCTCAAGCAACATTTCGAGAAGCCATCCGAGAAAAAAGCGCGCGAGAAAGCTGAAGCGATCCGCCGTGCCCGTAAACTGGCACGCAAGAAAGCCCAGCGCGAAGGTATGCTCTAAGCAGCCTCTCCAGCTTTTGGATACTGAAAGATTGACGACCCCCGAGGCCCAGCCGCGGGGGTTTGTCTTTGCCGGGTCCAGAAACCCATGCGCGGTACAGATCACAAAAAATTCATCACCGTTGGCCTGCCCCCTGGTTTGGCTTAGATATTGCCAGACGCTTTACAGAAAGACTTTCACATGACCGATACCTATACCCCACCCAAAGTGTGGACTTGGGAACAAGAAAACGGCGGCCAATTTGCCAGCATCAACCGCCCGATTTCCGGTGCCACCCATGACAAGGAGCTGCCCGTCGGGGAGCATCCCTTTCAGCTCTATTCTTTGGCGACGCCAAATGGTGTGAAAGTCACGGTCATGTTCGAAGAGCTGTTGGCAGCGGGGCATCGCGATGCAGAATATGATGCGTGGTTGATCCGAATTGGCGATGGCGATCAATTTGGCAGCGGCTTTGTCGAGGTGAACCCCAATTCGAAAATTCCTGCTTTGATGGATCACAGCACCACGCCGCCGACACGTGTGTTTGAATCCGGCGCGATCCTGCTGCATCTGGCCGAAAAATTCGGGGCCTTCCTGCCCAAAGATCCGGCCAAGCGCCCGGAATTGCTGAGCTGGCTGTTCTGGCAAATGGGCAGCGCGCCCTATCTGGGCGGCGGCTTTGGCCATTTCTACGCCTACGCCCCGGAAAAATGGCAGTATCCGATTGATCGGTTTGCCATGGAGACCAAGCGTCAACTTGACGTGCTGGACAAACAGCTTGCCGAAAACACCTATCTGACCGGCGATGACTACACCATTGCCGATATCGCGGTCTGGGCGTGGTACGGGCAATTGGCCCTTGGCCGCCTTTATAACGCGGCCGAATTCCTGGATGTCGAGAGCTATGAAAACGTGCAGCGGTGGGCCAAGGCCATTGCCGAGCGCCCTGCGGCGCAACGTGGGCGCAAGGTCAACCGTGTCTTTGGCGAGCCGGAGCTGCAATTGCATGAACGCCATGACGCCAGCGATTTTGAGACCAAGACGCAGGACAAGCTCTCTGCGGCAGAATAACCCGGCGGCGCGCCCTTGGTTAGGGGCGCGCGCCCACCTTAGACCGGCAATGCCGTTGTTTTAAAAACCGTGCGCAAGGCAAAAGAACTTTGCATTTGCGCCACGCCTGGCAGGCGCGCCAGATACTGGCGGTGAATGCGCGCAAAATCTTCGGTATTCTCGGCCACCACTTTCAATAGATAATCGGCGCTGCCCGCCATGAGGTGGCATTCCAGCACGTCCGGAATACGCGCCACAGATTTCTCAAACGCCTCTAGCACCTCATCTGCTTGGCCGGACAGCGTGATTTCCACAAACACGGTGGTGGGCACCCGCAGCTTGCGTGCATCCAGCAGGGCGACATAATCGCGAATGAACCCATCGGTTTCCAGCCGCTGCACCCGCCGGTGACAGGCCGATGGCGACAAGTTGACGGCCTCGGACAATTCCGCATTCGAAATGCGGCCTTTGCGTTGCAATACCCCCAGTATGCGACGATCTATCTGATCAAGCGTCAAGTTCTTCGAAGCTCCTTGCAGTTTTTTTGACTTTATTCGAAGAAGCTTCGGATTGCACGGGTTTTGGGCACGAAAAACGACAGCACATTTTTCCGCTTTTCCACGATCCTAAAGAAAAGGTCCAAGGAGGAAGAGGCGATGAAAATCGGTTGCCCCACAGAAATCAAACCCCAAGAATTCCGCGTTGGCATGATGCCGGACGCCGCCCGTGAAGCCGTGAACCACGGCCATGAGGTGTTCATTCAATCCGGCGCTGGTATGGGCGCTGGCTTTACCGACCAAGATTATATCGACGCTGGTGCGACCCTGCTTGGCACGGCTGCGGAAATTTTTGAAACCGCAGACATGATCGTCAAGGTGAAAGAACCGCAGGCGGTTGAGCGCAAGATGCTGCGCGAAGGCCAGCTGCTGTTCACCTATCTGCACCTTGCGCCCGATCCCGAGCAAACCAAAGATCTGCTGGAAAGCGGCTGTACTGCAATTGCCTATGAAACCGTCACCGATGACCGCGGTGGTCTGCCGCTGCTGGCCCCAATGTCCGAAGTTGCCGGGCGTCTGGCCCCGCAGGTCGGTGCCTATACATTGCAAAAGGCCAATGGTGGGCGCGGCGTTCTGATGGGCGGCGTGCCCGGTGTTGCCCCGGCCAAAGTGATCGTCATCGGCGGCGGTGTCGTTGGCACCCACGCGGCCAAGATCGCCGCTGGCATGGGCGCGGATGTCACGGTTCTGGACCGCTCGCTGCACCGCTTGAAATATCTTGATGACGTCTTTGGCGGCACCTTCAAGAACCAATATTCCACCGCTGGCGCGACCGCAGAACTGATCCGCGAAGCGGATATGGTCATTGGCGCCGTTCTGATCCCGGGCGCGGCTGCCCCAAAGCTGATCTCCCGAGCGCAATTGTCTGAAATGAAACCGGGCGCCGTGCTGGTGGATGTGGCAATCGACCAAGGCGGCTGCTTTGAAACCTCAAAAGCGACCACGCATGCTGACCCGATCTATGATGTGGATGGCATCATGCATTACTGCGTTGCCAACATGCCAGGCGCGGTCGCGCGCACATCAACCAAGGCTCTGGGCAACGCCACCCTGCCGTTCCTGTTGGCTCTGGCGGACAAAGGCTGGCGTCAGGCCTGCGAGGATGATCCGCACCTGCTGAATGGTCTGAACGTTCACAACGGTCAGCTGACATATTATGCGGTCGGCAAGGCGCTCGGGATGGATGTTCTGGCCCCTGCGCTGGCTCTCAAGCAATAAAGCCGCACCTTATCACGATGCGCTGTGCCCCTCAAAAAGCGGGCGCAGCGCAACCAGCCGCTGAACGGCAAACTCCATAAAAACACGAATACGCGGCACCTGCCGCAGATCCTCGTGGGTCAGCACCCAGAGGGGCCGGAATGGAAACAGCGGCATGCCGGGCACCCGCGCCAGAACCGGGTCGGTATCCCCCAGAAAACACGCCATGCGGGTTGCCCCGATTTTGGCCCGCGCCGCACCGATGGCGGCCGTCATATCATCCACGGTGAAGCGCTGCCGTAGGTTCGGGCGCACCTCTGTGACCTCGGGCGGCGGCCCGGGCCAATGCGCAAAACGCACCCAATCCAGCGGGGCGGTGCCGCCCGGATCCTGGGCAATCAAATCCCGGTGGGCATAAACGGACGCCTGTGTCGCCAAGACGCGCCGCCCGACCAAAGCCTCTGGCGGGTTGGCAGAAAAGCGAAACGCCACATCTGCGGTGCGCTGCGCCATGTTCACGTTTTCATTGGTGGCCAGCAACTGCAGGTCGATTTCGGGATGCTGCGCGATAAAATCGGCGCAGATCGGCGCGAGGATCCGTTGAAACAGCAGTTCCGGCGCGGTGATGCACAGCCTGCCCTGCAGCGCCGTGTCGCGCGCGCCAATACGACGATCGAGCCGATGCTGAAGCGCCGCCATTTCTTCTGCCGTCGCGACCGCATCAAACCCGGCCTCGGTGGGGACATAGCCGCCGGGCAATCGGTCAAACAGCCGCGCACCCAGCGCCGCTTCTGCCGCCGCAATGCGCCGCGCGACCGTCGCGTGATTGACCCCCAGCGCACGCGCCGCGCCGCTGGTGCCGCCATGGCGCACGGTTTCGAGCACGTATTTCAGATCATCCCAATTCATAGATCTGATCATAATTGCACACAGCAGGCGCAACAATGATCATTTTTGCGCACTCCATGCGCAGCTACCTTGGGGGCATATCAAATGCCAAGCAAAGGAACAGATCATGCCCACATACGCCCAAGTCAGCATCTACCTGAAAGATCCGGAGATTTTTGAAAACTATCGGACGCTCGCAGGACCCGCCATGGCCAAACATGGGGCGACCCCTTTGGCGGTCAGCCATTCCGCCAGCGTGATCGAAGGGACCGAAGCGGCCCCCGATGTCTCGGTCATTCTGGAGTTCCCCGACCGCGCCCATGCCGAAGCCTGGATCAACGACCCAGAGATCGCGCACGTGCACGCGCTGCGCAACCAAGCCGCCGACTCGCGCATCATCTTGATGTAGGCTGGCCAAAAAATGGGGCGAAAGCGCGCTGCCTTCGCCCCATTGCGTCAATGCGCTGTCTTTATGCTTCGCGCTTGATCTCGACCACATGTGGATAAGGGATCGAGATGCCTTCGCTGTCAAATTTCTCTTTCACCGCTTGGGTCAGGGCAAATTTCACGTCCCAATAATCTTCTGCCGCGCTCCAGACGCGCATGGTCACATCCACAGAGCTATCGCCCAGGTTGGTGACACGCACCCATGGGGCCGGATCGCTCATCACGCGCGCATCCGCATCCGCAACCGCCAGAATGATCGACTTCGCTTTTTCGATGTCATCGCCATAATCAATGCCAAAGGTCACATCCACACGGCGCGTGCTGTGATGCGAGAAGTTGGTGATCACCGATCCCCAGGCCTGCCCATTCGGCACGATGATCTGCACATTATCTGGCGTCGCAAGTTCGGTCACAAACAGGTTGATGTCTTTCACGGTGCCTGATGTGCCGGCAATATCGACGTATTGACCAATGCGATACGGGCGAAACAGGATCAACATGAAGCCCGCCGCCAGATCCGCCAGCGTGCCCTGCAGCGCCATCCCAATCGCCAGCGTCGCCGCGCCAAGAATGGCAACTAGGCTGGTGGCCTGAATACCAAAGATGCTGAGCACCGTGATCGCCACCACGATCAGAATAAGCCAACGGCTGATCGAGGCAGCAAACCCCCCAATCGTATCGTCAATGCGCTTGCTTGCCAAAACCTTGCGGCGGATCAACCGGCTGATCACGCCGGCCAGAATCCAGCCAACGATCAGAACCAATAGCGCCTTGACGGCATTCACCACCACATGCGCATTGTCCTGCGCAAAATCCACGATCAAATCCATAGTGTCCCCATAAGCAAAGGGGCCGGGGATCCCCAGCCCGTTCAAATCACATCCGCTTTGCGGTTCTGTGCTTATTTCTTCAGAGAGTCCCGAATTTCAAGCAAAACTTCCAATTCGGTCGGACCTTTGGGCGCGTCGGCCACCGGGGCCTCTTCTTTGCTAAAGTTGTCTTTCACCTTGTTGACATAGCGCACCAGCATGAACACGACCCAAGCGATGATAAGGAAATTGATCACCGCCATCAGGAAGGCCCCATAGGCAAAAATCGCGGCCCCGGATTCGCGCGCGACCTCAAGGCTGACCCCGGACGCGACCTCCCCTGCGAGCACAAAATACTTGTCGGTGAAATCCACACCCCCGGTAAATAGCCCGATGATCGGGTTGATCAGATCAGAGACCACCGATTTGACGATGGCTGTGAACGCCGCGCCGATGATGATCCCGACGGCCATATCCATCACGTTGCCTTTGGCGATAAAAGCCTGAAATTCCTTTAGCATGTCCTGTCCCTCGCTGAATGCTAATGTTGACACTGCGCTATTCTGCACAGTCGCACGCCAAATTCGCACGTGTTTTTGACTCGTACCAAGGGGAATAATTCCTATCTTGTAACCAAAGCGACATAATTCAGGAGCAGACATGACATCCCCCACCCGCCTCAGCGATTTTGCCATCACGCAAAGATGGCCGGCGCAGCACCCTGAAAAATTGCAGCTTTACAGTTTTCCCACCCCCAATGGCGTGAAAATCTCCATTGCGCTGGAAGAGATGGGCTTGCCCTATGAAGCGCATCTGGTCACGTTGTCGGATGCCGACGTCAAAAGCGATGCTTTTCTATCGCTCAACCCGAACAACAAAATCCCAGCAATCATCGACCCAAACGGGCCAGATGGGGCCCCAATCGGCCTGTTCGAAAGCGGTGCGATCCTGCTGTATCTTGCTGAGAAAACCGGCAAGTTGATCGGGTCCAGCGCAACGGAAAAGGCCAAGATCACCCAATGGCTGATGTTCCAGATGGGCGGGATCGGCCCGATGTTTGGGCAAATGGGCTTTTTTGTGAAGTTTGCCGGGGCTGACATCGAAGATCCGCGCCCGCGCGAGCGCTATTTGAACGAAGCCAAACGCCTGCTGGCCGTATTGGAGAAAGAGCTTGAGGGGCAGGACTGGATCGCGGGATCCTACTCCATCGCCGACATCGCCATTGCGCCGTGGCTGCGCGCGCTATCCTTTTACGGGGTTGAAGAGCAGCTGGGCCTCGCCGAGCTGAAGAATGTCACCGCTTATCTTGAGCGTTTCAAAGCGCGACCAGCGGTTGAAAAAGGGCTAAACATCCCACCGCGCCCCTAACCATGTTACCAAAAAGGGGCTGGCTGCGCGCGCGGCCAGCCCCAATGCGCGCCTAGATCTTGCGCGCAACGAGGTAGAGCCGGTCTGCGCCCGCGGGATATCCGCCGGTTTCGACAATCTCAAACCCTGCAGCGCGGAAGCTGGCTTCAAAACTCGCGCGGCTGTGCACCTTTACGAAAGGCGCTTTGCCCAGCCATTGCAGTACCGGCAAAATTGCCATCATGGCACGCGCTTTGAAGTTTATCCCCCCGCTCGGGCGCACGAATGTCTTGCTTATCAGCAAACCACCAGGCTTGAGCACCGCATGCGACGCCCGCAGAACGCCGGGCAGGTCCTCAACCAAATGCAGGATATTGTGGGCCAGAACAACGTCATAAGGCCCTTCTGGCGGGTTCAGCGCGTCGCATTGGGCAAAGCGGATGTTTTTGATGCCGTCATTCCATGCCTCTTCGCGGCCGACATCCAGCATAGCCGGTGCCAGATCCGTCGCGACGATTTCGCCTACTGTTGGCGCGAGCTGCAGTGCCGTGCGACCGGTGCCGCAGCCGATTTCCAGCACGTGATCGTCCTGTTTGAGATAGCTGCGGGTGCGCGCCAAAGTCGCCTCATACCCTTGCATATCCGATATCGGAGTGGTCGCGTATTTGGGCGCGATACCGTCCCAGAATGTCAGTGCGTCTTTCATGTCGATCTCCTTTGGCAGACTAAACAGGCCTGCGCTTTCGGTTGAGATCAATATACCTATGCGTATACGATTAGGAATTGCATATTTTTGCAATTTACTTATACAAAATTGCATGAAACAGCCACGCCTCAGCCCTGACTGGAACCACATCCGCGCCTTTCTGGCGACCGCAGAACATGGCTCACTTTCGGCTGCCGCGATCGACCTTGGCCTAACGCAACCCACGTTGTCACGTCAGGTCGCCGCGCTCGAAGAGAACCTTGGCGTGCTGCTGTTTGAACGGGTCGGGCGCAGTCTTGAATTGACGCAAGCGGGCCTTGAACTGCTTGATCACACGAAAGAAATGGGCGCAGCGGCGAGCAAGATCGCCTTGACCGCCTCCGGTCAAAGCCAAGCGATTGAAGGCGAGGTCCGCATCACTGCGGCAGATATCTTTTCGGCCTATTTTCTGACGCCTGCCCTGACAGACCTACGCGAAACTGCCCCCGCCCTGCGCGTCAATATCGTGGCGGCAAACGACATTCGCGACCTCATGCGCCGGGAGGCGGATATTGCGCTGCGCCACGTCCGACCCGAACAACCGGACCTGATTGCAAAGCTGGTGATGGAAGCAGAGGCCGGATTTTACGCAGCACAAAGCTATGTCGACCGAAAAGGGCAGCCCGAAACCATCAATGATCTGACAGACCACGAAGTAATCTCTTTTGGCGATGCGGAGGAAATGATCGATTACCTCAGACCGATGGGGGTGGAGTTGGCGCTGGCAAATTTCCCGGTTGGGTCCAACAACGGGCTGGTGTCCTGGAAACTGTGTCAGGACGGCTTTGGGGTCGCGATCATGTCCACGCTGGTCGCCGAGCGGACGCCGGGACTGGTGCGGATCCTGCCAGATGAGCCGCCCATCATTTTCCCCGGCTGGCTGGTCGCGCACCGAGAGTTGCACACCAGTCGCAAGATCAGATTGGTGTTTGACACGCTGGCGCGTCATCTGAGCGCACTGAAATGAAAAGGCCGGCGCTGGAACGCCGGCCTTCATTCTAGAGGTGTCGTTCATTTAGCCGCGCAGTGTGCCGCCCGTCGCTTTGGAGACTTTTTCAACGATCTTCGCCGCGACCGCTTCGATGTCTTTTTCTTTCAGCGTTTTGTCGGTGGGCTGCAGGCGCACGGTCATGGCGATGGATTTCTTACCAGCGCCCATCTGTGCTTCGGCCTTGTCACCGCTGAATTCGTCAAAGACACGCACGGATTCAATCAAATCCTTATCTGCGCCCTGCGCCGCGTTCACAAGTGAAAGCGCTTCGACGGTCTGATCAACCACAAAGGCGAAATCGCGCTCCACAGCCTGCAAATCGCGCAGCTCAAGCGCGGGGCGGGTCGCCGATTTTTTGCGTGGCAGCGGGATTTCCTCGGGGTAGATCACAAAGGCGACCGCTGGGCCTTTGACATCCAATTCCGCTAGCACTTTGGGATGCAACTCGCCGAACACCGCGAGGGTTTTCTTGGGGCCAAGGCAAATACGGCCATGACGGCCCGGATGCCACCACGCCTCAGCACCGCGCAGGACCTGCACTTTTTCAGGGGCTCCCAGGGCGCTTAGCACCGCTTCGACATCCGCCTTGGCATCATAAAGATCCACGCCACGGCTTTCGCCATGCACGTCTTTGCCCATGGTACGGCCAACCAAAAGACCTGCGATTTGCAGATGCTGTTCGCCCGGCTCGCCGCCCTGAAAGGCGGCCCCCGCTTCAAAGAGCGCCAGATCCATGAAACCGCGCGCCTGATTGCGCGCTGCCGCTTGCAAAAGGCCAGGCAACAGCGCAGGGCGCATATGGCTCATCTCGCTTGAGATCGGGTTTTCCAGCTTTGTCGCGTCAGATCCACCGCCAAACAGCAGCGCCGCTCGTTCGTCGATGAAGGAGTAGGTCACACATTCGTTGTACCCCAGCGCGGCTGTGGTGCGGCGGCCAATCTGTTCGCGCTTTTGCAGCGGCGTCAGGATCGGCTGCGGTACACCGGCCTGCATGCGCGGCATCGGCACGCCCTTGAGTTTGGTCAGGGAGGCCACGCGCGCCACCTCTTCCACCAGATCCGCCTCACCCAACACATCGGGGCGCCAAGACGGCACATGCGCCATGTCGCCTTTGAGCTCAAAGCCCAGCGCGGTCAGTGTCTGGCGCTGCTCTTCGGCGGGAATTTCCATCCCAACCAGCGATTGCACCCGATCTGTGTCCAGCTTGTAAGCGCGGCTCACGTCGGGTACGGCACCTGCAACGACCGGCTCGGACGGTTCACCGCCGCAAAGCTCCAGGATCATTGCGCTCGCAAGGTCCAGCGCCTCGTTGTTAAAGGCCGGATCAATGCCGCGTTCATTGCGATAGCGCGCATCAGAATTGATCTTGAGGGCCCGGCCTGTCAGCGCAATCTGGATGTTGTCCCAGAACGCTGCCTCAACGAAGACATTGGTGGTGCCCTCGGTGCAGCCGGTTTCGAGACCGCCCATGATGCCACCGATGCTTTCGATGCCATTTGCGTCAGAAATCACGACTTCGCCGCCCGAGAAGCCGTAGGTTTTCTCATCCAGCCCCACCATGGTCTCGCCACCCGCTGCGCGATGTACACGCAAATCACCTGACACTTTGTCGGCGTCAAAGACGTGCAGCGGGCGGTTAAGGTCGTAGGTGAAGAAATTGGTGATATCCACCAGCGCCGAAATCGGGCGCAGGCCAATCGCCTTCAGCCGCGCTTGCAGCCATTCTGGCGATGGGCCGTTTTTGACACCGCGGATCACGCGGCCCGCAAAGATATGACAGCCGTTTTCGCGGGTGTCCTCGTCAATGGTCACAGTGATCGGCGAAGCAAAGCTGCCGGAAATTTCGGCGGTCTTGGCCGGTTTCAGCGTGCCCAGACCCCGTGCGGCCAGATCGCGTGCAATGCCGCGCACGCCGAGAGCATCCGGCCGGTTAGGGGTGATGGCGATTTCAATCACCGGGTCCACCTTGGCCGGATCGTTGTCTGCCAGCCAATCGACAAATTTCTCACCAACCTCACCAGACGGCAATTCGATAATGCCGTTGTGCTCATCTGACAGCTCAAGCTCGCGCTCAGAGGCCATCATGCCATGGCTTTCCACGCCGCGGATATTGCCGACCTTGATGGTGATATCCAGACCCGGAATATAGCTGCCCGGCTTGCACAGAACCACGGTGATGCCTTCGCGCGCATTGGGCGCGCCGCAGACGATCTGACTTTCGCCCTCATCGGTCAGCACGTTGCACACCTTGAGCTTGTCCGCATCCGGGTGCTTTTCCGCGTGCAGCACCTTGGCGATGGTAAACTCCTTCAAGCGATCCGCCGGGTTCTGAACATCCTCGACCTCAAGACCAAGGTCTGTGAGGGCATAAAGGATGTCATCTAGGCTCGCGTCGGTATCGAGGTGGTCTTTCAACCAAGAGAGAGTGAATTTCATCGGTCTGTTCCGCAGTCAAAATCGGGTCAAATTGGCTTTACCGGATATGGGCCAAAGGGGGAAGGGTATATGCTGGTAATGAGGGCATTGCAGAAGCGCACCCGCGTCCGAACCGAGGGGTGGGTGCAAAGCGCCCGCGTTTTGCCAGAGGCAAACCTTCGGTTTGACGGGGGCGGTTCGGGCGCTGCCAAATCAAAGATTTGGCTTTGCCTATCTTACCAAACCGCCATGCAGCGTCGGCTGATCCAAGCTTGCAAAGCCATAGTGGCGCAGCCAACGCAGGTCGCTGTCAAAGAAGGCGCGCAGGTCCGGGATGCCGTATTTCAGCATCGCCAGACGGTCGATGCCGATGCCGAAGGCAAAACCTTGGTATTCGTCGGGATCAATACCGCCCGCTTTCAACACATGCGGGTGCACCATGCCAGAGCCAAGCACTTCGAGCCAATCATCGCCCTCGCCCACTTTGACAGAACCATTTTCCCATTTGCACTGAATATCGACCTCGGCGCCCGGCTCAACGAACGGGAAGTGGGACGAACGGAAACGGGTTTTCACTTCGGTGCCAAAGAAGGCCGTGAAGAATTCTTCCAGCACCCATTTCAGATTTGCCATCGAGATGTCCTTGTCGATGGCCAGACCTTCGATCTGGTGGAACATTGGCGTGTGGGTCTGATCGTAATCCGCGCGGTACACACGGCCCGGGCAGATAATGCGGATCGGCGCGCCCTGTTTTTCCATCGAGCGGATTTGCACCGGCGAGGTATGGGTGCGCAGCACATGCGGCGGGCGATTGTCCCCCTCGGCGCGGTGGGTATAAAACGTGTCCATTTCCGCGCGGGCCGGGTGGTGGCCGGGAATGTTCAGCGCGTCAAAGTTATACCAGTCGGTTTCAATCTGCGGCCCTTCGGCCACAGCAAAGCCCATATCGGCAAAAATCGCTGTCACCTCTTCGGTCACTTGCGAGATCGGGTGGATGGTGCCTTGGCGGCGTCCGCGCCCCGGCAGGGTGACATCCAGCCATTCGGTGCGCAGGCGCTCTTCGAGGGCGGCATCCGCCAGCGCGGCTTTCTTCGCGCTCAGGGCAGAGTTGATCTCATCCTTCAGGGCGTTCAGCTTGGGCCCCATGATCTGGCGCTCTTCCGGGGTCATTTTACCCAACTCGCGCATCTTCAGGGCCACTTCGCCCTTTTTGCCAACCGCCTGCACGCGCAAATCTTCGATGGCAGCTTCGTCCGCGGCATCTGCGATCAGGCCGATATACTTGTCTCTCAGATCGTCCATCAGGGCCTCCAAATTCGTTGTCCCCTGCTAGCCGGATCAGCGCATGGGTTCAAGACAAAGAAAAACGCCGCAGCTTTGGGCCACGGCGTTTTCAGATCTCATCATTCAAAACGGCTTATGCGGCCAGCGCGCCTTGCGCCTGCTCAACAATCGCGGTGAACGCTTCTGGCTCGTGTACGGCGAGATCCGCCAGAACCTTGCGGTCCACTTCGATGCCAGCCAGGTTCAGGCCGTTGATGAATTTGGAATATGTCAGGGATTCGTCATGCGCGCGCACAGCAGCGTTGATCCGCTGGATCCACAGCGCGCGGAAATTGCGCTTGCGGTTCTTACGGTCGCGGGTTGCATATTGGTTCGCTTTGTCAACGGCCTGGGACGCCACCTTGAAGGTGTTCTTGCGGCGACCATAGTAGCCTTTGGCTTGCTTGACGATTTTCTTGTGACGGGCGTGGGTTACGGTACCACCTTTAACGCGGGACATAGTTCAAAGCTCCTTAGCGTGCGTATGGCATGTATGATTTAACGATCTTCGCATCTGGCGCAGACAGAGTTGTCGTGCCGCGTGCGTCGCGGATAAACTTGGTTGTCCGCTTGATCATGCCGTGACGCTTGCCTGCTTGGCCTGCTTTGACCTTGCCGCTTGCCGTCATCTTAAAGCGCTTTTTGGCGCTCGATTTAGTCTTCATCTTAGGCATTTCCGTCTCCTTTGTAGTCGTCGGTTCAAACGCGACTCGGCATGCCACTCAGCCGGACGCGCGGATAGATGGCGCGATGTACACGCCCCTCTGGAATTCCGCAAGGGATAAATCGCGTTATTTCACCACTTTGGCGATCTGTTCAATCACCACGGTGGGAATCTCCTGCGCCCGGTAGCCGCCCGGTTTGCTGGACAGAGCCCAGACAATACTGCCCCCGGCCAAGATCATGCACAGCGAGGCGGCGCGCAAGGGTCGGCCATCCGCCAGCGCCGACAAATATGCCGGCACTGAAAAGATCGCCAAAAACAGACCGATCGTCAGAAAGGTATCTGCGTGCACTGATTTCTCCGCAATTGCTCTGCGAAGAATTTACTCAGGTTCGGTGGCCAAAATCAAACGTTCATCGCAAGGGGCGACACGAACGATGTTGGTGGTGCCCGGCATGTTGAACGGCAGACCCGCAGTCACAACCACCTGATCTTTTTCGGTGGCGATCTCAAGCCTTTTGGCCGCGCCCACCGCAGCAATCACGCAGGATTTAAAGCGGTCCAGCTCGGGTGTCACAACGCAGGTCGTGCCCCATGTCAGCGCCAGGCGACGGGCGGTGCCCATGCGGCTGGTCATCGCCACAATTGGCACGCGCGGACGTTCGCGCGCGGTCTTCAGCGCGGTGGTCCCGCTTTGGCTAAAGCAGCAGATGGCGCTGATCTCGGTCTTTTCCGCAATTTCGCGCGCCGCCGCCACAATCGCATCCGCCACGGTTTCGCCCGCCGACATGCGCGACGCTTCGATGACCTCGCGATAGGTTGCGTCGCCTTCCACTTCGATGGCCACATTGTTCATCGTTGTGACCGCTTCGATCGGGTAGTCACCCGCCGCCGATTCTGCCGACAGCATGATGGCGTCAGACCCTTCATAGATCGCCGTGGCCACATCGGACACTTCGGCGCGGGTTGGCATCGGGCTTTCGATCATGCTTTCCAGCATCTGGGTCGCGACGATCACCGGCTTTGCTGCGCGGCGGCAACGACGCACAAGACGCTTTTGGATCGGCGGGACGTTCTGAACCGGCAATTCCACGCCCAGATCACCGCGCGCCACCATGATGCCGTCAGAGACATCAAGGATGGAGTCAAAGTTTTCGACCGCAGCCGGCTTTTCGATCTTGGACAGGACAGATGCGCGGCCACGCACCATTTCGCGCGCTTCCAGCACGTCACCGGGACGCTGCACAAACGACAGCGCCAGCCAGTCCACACCCAGCTCGCAAACGAATTCCAGATCGCGCTTGTCCTTTTCCGACAGCGCCGCCAGTGGCAGCACCACATCCGGCACGTTTACACCTTTGCGGTTGGAGATACGGCCGCCGGTGACAACAATGCAATCCGCAAAATCCGCGCCGCAGGCTTCGACGCGCAGGCGGATTTTGCCGTCGTTCACCAGCAGGTGCGCGCCGGGTTTCAACGCCTCAAAGATTTCTTTGTGTGGGAGTTGCACGCGATTCACATCGCCCTGGGCATCGTCCAGATCCAGGCGGAACTTTGCACCCGGGACCAGATCTTCGCCCTCGTCATTGGCGAATACTCCGACGCGCAGCTTTGGGCCCTGCAAGTCCGCGAGAATTGCAATCGGGCTGCCCAGGTCTTTTTCAACTTTACGAATATGGGCGTGTTTTTCGGCAATCTCGTCGTGGCTGCCGTGGCTCATGTTCAGCCGGAAAACGTCAGCGCCCGCTTCATGCAGCGCCCGGATAGTTTCATAAGTTTCGGAGGCTGGACCAAGAGTGGCAACAATCTTAACGTTTCGCAGGCGTCTCATCTATTTTCTCACCTATTGAGGGGAATGTTACCGCTAACTATAACGGAATGCGATTTTACGCAATTCCCTTTTCGGGGCATGTCGCCTATGGGGTAGCCAAAGGAAACGACAGGCATATGACACATTCACCCTATCACATTTTTGGGGCGGATCGGACGTCGCGCTGGGTCATCACCGTTGACCATGCGCGCAATACCGTCCCGGCAGAGATCAATGGCGGCGATTTGGGCCTCTCCGCAGGGGATATGCAGCGCCACATCGCCTATGACATCGGCGCGTTGGGTGTTGCGATGGTCATGGGCGAACTGCTGGATGCGCCGGTGGTGGCGAGCAATTTCTCGCGATTGGTTATTGACCCCAATCGGGGTGTGATCGACCCGACCTTGGTGATGCGGCTCTATGATGGGACCATCATTCCGGCAAATGCCGAGGTGGATGCCGCAGAAGAAGCCCGCCGTATCGAGACCTATTATGCGCCCTATCACGCCGCGCTGGAGGATGTGGTCAGCCAGCGGGATGATCCGGTGATCGTCGCTATGCACAGTTTTTCACCGCGCCTCAATGGCCGTGCGCCGCGCCCTTGGGAAGTGGCGATCTTGCACGCCGCGCATGATCCGCGCAGCCTTGGTCCACATGTGATCAACGCCCTGCGACGCGATCCGTCTTTGACCGTGGGCGACAACGAACCCTATGCCGGGCACCTGCCCGGAGACAGCGTGGACCGACTTGCCCTGCAGAAAAACCGCTTGAACGCCTTGATCGAAGTGCGTCAGGATCTCATCTCAGACGAAACCGGCCAGCAGCATTGGGGCGCGCGACTTGCCCCGGTGCTACAAGCCGCTCTGCAAGACAGCGGCTACTAAACGCGCCCGCGCCACAGAAGGAAACGCCGAATGGATGAGCAAACCCAGATCGAACTTGAGGCAGCCGCCTTCCGCACGCTGCGTGATCACTTGATGACCCAACGCACCGATGTGCAGAACATCGACATGATGAACCTTGCCGGCTTTTGCCGTAACTGCCTGAGCCGCTGGTACCAAGAGGCGGCCAACGCGCGGGGCATCGAGATGAGCAAGGATGAGGCGCGCGAGATTTTCTATGGCATGACCATGGCCGAATGGAAGGCCAACTATCAGACAGACGCAAACGCCGAGCAGCAGGCCGCCTTCAAAACTGCGTTTGACGAAAACGTCACCAAAAAGAGCTGAGCGATGACAGTCACGCACTGTGTCACCCTTGAGGATGGGCGCAAGGCGCAGCAGGTAACGCTGGCCGCCTTCGGAATGACAGCCAAAATC
The DNA here is from genome assembly GCF_028369055.1 of Cognatishimia sp. SS12. Taxonomy (GTDB): domain Bacteria; phylum Pseudomonadota; class Alphaproteobacteria; order Rhodobacterales; family Rhodobacteraceae; genus Cognatishimia. The sequence goes on from NZ_JAQNCZ010000005.1 coordinate 253,338, forward strand.
GTCACGCTCGGCGCTGCCCTGCAAGATCTGCGCATCGAAGGTGTGGCGCACCCGCTGATCCTCGGGTTTCAGGACATCGCCGCCTATGCCAACAATCAGGTCTGCATGGGGGCCATCGCCGGCCGCTTTGCCAATCGCATTGCCGATGCACAAATCACGATTGACGCCGAGCACTTTGCGCTCGATGCCAACTGGCTTGGCAAACACGCCCTGCACGGTGGGCGCGACGGGCTGCAGTATTGGAACTGGACCCTGCTGAGCAGCAGTGACCGCCGCGCAGAGATGACCGTGACCCTACCCGATGGGCATATGGGCTATCCGGGCGCTCTCACGATCAACTGCGTGTATGAAATTCTATCCAGCGGCACGCTGGATCTCACTCTGACAGCCACAACCGATAAGCCAACCATCTGCGGTCTGGCCTCGCATTGTTATTTCAACCTAGATGGCCGCCCAACGATCGACAAACATCTGCTGACGGTGCCGACGTATCGCGCGCTGGTCTATGACGATGAGGCAATCGCGACGGGCGAGATCGAAGATATCACCGGCACGCGCCGTGATTATCAGGCCCCCAAGGGGATGGCAGACGGGTTGTTTGACGGCAACTTCTGCCTGTCAGACAATGTGGTTCCGCTTCGCGACGTCGCCTATCTGTCCTCGACCGCTGGCGGCCCCCGCCTGACAATGCGCAGCAATCAACCGGGGCTACAGGCCTATAATGCGCCCAAGTTCGCCCCCCCGGCGACAGGTCTTGCGGGGCAGCGCTACGGCGATTTCGCCGGGCTTGCGCTTGAGCCGCAAAACTGGCCCAACGCCCCGCGCTTTGACCATTTCCCCAACGCCATCTTGCGGCCGGGCGAGACCTACGACTATCGCTGCCAATTCGCGTTTGACTAAGCAAAACAGGCGGGACCATCCCGCCTGCCTATTCTTCAATAGCTGGTTTTGAACCCGCTTAGTTGGCAACCTGGAACAGGGTGCCACGACGTTCGGCGGATTCAACTTCATCCACCAGCGCAACCGCATAGTCTTCGGCGCTGATCTTGCTGTCAGCAAGAATCGTGCGATCGGTGCTGGTGCGATATTCACCCGTGCGCTCGCCCGGCTGAATCAAAGCGGCCGGCGCGATAAAGGTGAAATCCAGATCACTGGCCGCCAGTGTTTCATAGGCCACCCGCATCGCTTTGGCTTCGGCGCGATAGAGCTCGGGCACGATTTCGGCCACAGGGGTCCCATCTGGCAGGTTCATGGAGCCCGCACCACCCACTTGCACAATCCGCGTGCCGGTTGGGCCAACCGCGGATTTCAGCGCGTTTGCCACGGCCAGCGCATCCGCTTCGGCATCGCCGGAGGAGCGCGGCGAAATCGCACTGACCACAACGTCGGCCGCTGTCGCCAGTTCGGCCAGCTTATCGACATCTGCCAGTGTCAGCGCGGTTTTGCTTTGCGCGGTTTCGATTTTCTCAGGATTGCGCGCCGTGCCTGTTACGTCATGGCCACGGGCCACGGCCTCTGCGGCGATGCGGCTGCCGATCATGCCGCTGGCGCCTAGAACGAGAATCTTCATATTGTGTCTCCGGGTTAATCAGGTTACGTTTGGTAACTAGGTAGTCGAGGTGCATCGCCTTTGGAAGAGGCATTCTTTCGTCACATAGTTACTTTGGGGGAACCAATGCCCAACAATCGCAAACAAGAATACGATTGCCCGATCCGGGATGTATTAGACAGGATCGGCGACGCCTGGACCGTATTGATCCTGATGGAGCTGAGCCGCGGTGCTTGCCGGTTCAATGCGCTGAGGCGCGTGGTGGATGGCATTTCACAGCGCATGCTGGCTGTCACGTTGAGAAATTTGGAACGAGACGGTCTTGTCACGCGGCAGGTGCTTGAGACCTCGCCGCCGCAAGTCGAATACGCGCTGACCCAGCGTGGTGTGTCATTGCGCGCCGCAATCGATACTTTGTCGGACTGGGCACAAGCCAATCAGACCGACATTCGCGCCTCACGCGCAGAATATGACTTGGCCAAAGCCGATTAGGCGCGCAGGGGTCTAAAAGCAAAAGGGCGGGATGATCCCGCCCATTGCATGTATTTTTTGCACTGTTGGCGATCAGATCGCCTTTGCGCGCGCCTCTTCCAGATAGATTTCGCGCAGACGCTTTGCCACCGGACCCGGCGTGCCGTCACCCAAAGTGACCCCATCAATCTCGATGACGGGCATGACAAAAGCAGAGGCAGAAGTGGTGAAAGCTTCGTCAGCCTCCTTGGCCTCATCAATGGTGAACAGACGCTCTTCGATTTCCATCTGGCTTTCGGCCGCCAGCCGCAGTACCGCCGCGCGTGTAATGCCATGCAGAATATCGGTGGACAGCGGGCGGGTGACGATCTTGCCGTTCTTCACGAAATAGGCGTTGTTGCTGGTGCCTTCGGTGACATAGCCATCTTCGATCATCCAGGCATCATCTGCCCCTGCCGCTTTGGCCATCATTTTCCCCATCGACGGGTACAGCAGTTGCACGGTCTTGATGTCGCGACGTCCCCAGCGGATGTCGTCAATGGAAATGATCTTGGCACCTTTTCTGGACGCGGCGCTATCAGCAAGCCCCGGCTTGTTCTGCGTAAAGAGGACCAGAGATGGCTGGGTGGTTTCAGGGTCCGGGAAGGCAAAATCGCGATCCCCATCAGAGCCCCGAGACACCTGCAAATAGACCAGGCCTTCGACAATATCATTTTCAGCGACGAGTTTCCGGTGAATTTCCAGCAGCTCTTCGTTTGTGCACGGGGCCCGCATGTCGAGTTCTTTCAGCGACCGTTCCAGCCGCACGGCGTGACCTTCGAAATCCACCAACTTCCCGTCCAGAACCGAAGTTACTTCATAAACCGCGTCGGCCATCAGGAACCCGCGGTCAAAGATCGAAATCTTGGCTTCGGTCTCGGGCAGATAGTCGCCATTCACATATACGGTACGGGTCATGTTGTCTCTCCTTACCCCCACAGGGCCGATTCGGGCGGATGCACGCCACGGTCGTCAAAAATCAATGCGTCCTTGCGGTCTTCGGCCAGAAGGAGCGGGCCGTCAAGGTCTGTCACACATGCGCCCTGCGCGACAAGTGTCGCAGGGGCCATTGCCAAAGAACTGCCCACCATACAGCCCACCATCACGTCAAAGCCCTGCGCCAAGGCTTCTTTGCGCAATTCCAGCGCCTCGGTCAGCCCGCCGGTCTTATCAAGTTTGATGTTGATGACATCGTATTTGCCCTTCAGCGAGGCCAACGACGCCCGGTCATGGCAGCTTTCGTCGGCGCAGACCGGAACCGGACGTTCCATGCCGATCAGGGCGTCATCATCGCCCGCAGGCAGCGGCTGCTCTACCAACTCGACCCCCAGACGCACCAGATGTGGCGCAAGCTCTGCGTAGACCTCAGCGCTCCAGCCCTCGTTGGCGTCGACAATGATTTTTGAGCTTGGCGCGCCGGCGCGCACGGCCTCGAGCCGCTCCATATCATTGGGGGTGCCCAGCTTGATTTTCAGGAGCGGGCGATGGGCGTTTTCTGCGGCCTGCGCCTGCATGTTTTCGGGTGTATCAAGCGAGAGCGTATAGGCCGTGATCTCTGGTGTCGGAGCGGGCAGACCAGCGAGGTCCCAGACCGGCTTGCCAGCCAGCTTGGCCTCAAGATCCCAAAGCGCGCAATCCACCGCGTTGCGGGCGGCCCCGGCGGGCAGCAAGGTCTGCAGCTCATCGCGCGTGAAATCCTTGGGCAGGCCGTGAATCTGCTCGGTCACGCTATCAAGGCTCTCGTCATACCGCGCGTAGGGCACGCATTCACCGCGACCGGTTTTCCCCCCGCGCGAGATGTGCACCGTCACCACCTTGGCTTCGGTACGAGAGCCGCGCGAAATGGTGAAAACTTGGGCAAGCCGGAAGACATCATGCGTCACGGTGATATTCAAAACGGTTCTCCAGCCAGTGCGGTGTTGGAAGATCAATGTAAAAAGACCGCGACAAGCCGCGATCTCTGTTCGTGTCGGCTTAGATCAGATCGCAGCCAGCGCGTCCACCAGACGGCCCGCGCCATGGCGGTATGGGTCCACGGTGGGCAGGCCCATTTCTTCTTCGACTTGGGCGCAATAGGCTGTCGCCTCTTCGTCGCTGAGATGCTGGGTGTTGATCGAAATGCCGGCCACAACCACGTCCGGGTTGGACACGCGGGCCAATGTCAGCGCGGTGTCGCGCAGCTGCGCGAGGCTTGGCAACTTAAAGCCCGGCAGGCCACGCATGTGGGTTCGGGTTGGCTCGTGGCAGAGGATCAGCGCATCTGGCTGACCACCATGCACCAGCGCAAGCGTCACACCAGAATAGGACACATGAAACAGAGAGCCCTGCCCTTCGATGAAATCCCAGTGATCGGGGTCATTGTCCGGGGTCAGATATTCAACCGCACCCGCCATGAAATCTGCGATCACGGCGTCCAGTGGAACCCCTTGGCCTGTGATCAGAATGCCGGTCTGGCCGGTGGCGCGGAAGGTCGATTTAAGACCCCGTTTCTGCATTTCGGCGTCCATCGCCATGGCCGTATACATTTTACCCGCAGAGCAATCGGTGCCGACAGCAAGGCAGCGTTTGCCGCGGCGCGGCACGCCGGTCGCAATCGGGTAAGCCACGGTCGGTACGCGCACGTCATGAAGGGTGCGACCATGCATTTGTGCCGCGGCAACCAGCTCGCCTTCGTCCCGCAGCAGGTTGTGCAGCCCGGAGGCAATATCATAGCCCATCTCAAGTGCCTGCACGAGCACCTCTTTCCAGGCCGCAGAGATGATACCGCCCCGGTTGGCCACACCAATCACGAGGGTTCTGGCCCCGGCATCCAACCCTTCTTGCAGCGTCATCTCGGTCAGACCCAGATCTGCACCACAATCTGGCAGGCTGATCTGGCCAACCGCGTTTTCCGGGCGCCAGTCACGAATGCCGATGGCAACTTTCGCAGCCAGCATGTCAGGCGCATCGCCGAGGAACAGCAGATATGGGGTCTCAATCATGGCAGTCACTTTCTAAGCAGAATTACAGCGTCATTCGAAGACTCTGCGAAGAAGGTCCGAATTTCTTACCAAAATGACATGAGAACCGGGCCAAATTCGAATTTTCTTCGACTCATTTCCCACTTCTCGATGAAATATCCCGCAATGTCATGCGCTAACACTGGATTCTTGCGCGTCGGCAGCAGAAATGGCGCTGCAACGCAGCGTTATTTTGCCGCGCGTGCAAAAGTTATTGCGCGCGGCTCTGGCGCAACTTAATAACTCAAACAAACATAAATCTGAAATTTCCTTACCTGGAGGATTTGATGAGCTTCCGCATTCAACCCGCCGCGCCCAGCCGCCCGAACCGCTGCCAACTGTTTGGCCCCGGCTCTCGCCCTGCGATTTTCGAAAAAATGGCTGCTTCTGCCGCTGATGTCATCAACCTTGACCTGGAAGACAGCGTCGCCCCGTCCGACAAAGACAGTGCGCGCGCCAATATCATCGAGGCATTGAACACGGTCGATTGGGGCAACAAATACATGTCCGTGCGCATCAACGGGCTAGATACGCCTTATTGGTATCGCGATGTGGTTGACCTGCTGGAACAAGCCAGCGAGCGCCTTGATCAGATCATGATCCCCAAAGTGGGCTGCGCCGAAGACGTCTATGCGGTTGATGCGCTTGTCACCGCCATTGAAACCGCGAAGGGGCGACAAAAGAAAATCTCTTTTGAGGTGATCATCGAGTCGGCGGCTGGAATTGCCCATGCCGAAGAGATTGCCGCCGCCTCCCCGCGCCTGCAGGCGATGAGCCTTGGGGCTGCGGATTTTGCGGCCTCGATGGGCATGCAAACAACCGGCATCGGCGGTACGCAGGAAAACTATTACATGCTGCGTAATGGCGAAAAACACTGGTCTGATCCGTGGCACTGGGCACAGGCCAAGATTGTGGCCGCCTGCCGCACGCATGGCGTCTTGCCGGTCGATGGACCCTTTGGTGATTTTTCGGATGACGAAGGGTATGTCGCCCAGGCCGCGCGCTCGGCCACACTTGGGATGGTCGGCAAATGGGCCATTCACCCCAAACAGATCGCATTGGCCAACACGGTCTTTACCCCCTCTGAGGAGGCCCTCGCCGAAGCGCGCGAAATTCTGGCTGCCATGGAGGACGCCAAAGCCAAGGGCGAAGGCGCAACTGTCTACAAGGGTCGTCTGGTTGATATCGCCTCAATCAAGCAGGCAGAGGTGATTGTCGCCCAGTCAGAGCTGATCGCAGCGAATAGTTAATTTTGAGAATCGGCAGGACAGCCCCGGCCATCGCTCGGGCTGTGCGCGCTATGCCCGCAGGTCCTTGGGGCTGCCCATCACGACAAAGGACGTAATGGCGTTGACTTGCGGCAGAACGCCCAGAACGTCGGTGTGAAAAGTCTTATAGGCGACCAGATCCGTCGCCTCCACGCGCAGCAGATATTCAACCGCGCCGGTGATGTTATGGCATTCCACCACTTCCGGCGCATCGGCAATCGCCACTTCAAACGCTTGCTGCGCGGCTTTGGTGTGCTGGTTTAGCCCCACAGTCACATAGGCGACAAACCCTATGCCGCGTTTGCTGCGATCCACCACCGCGCGATACCCGGTGATGACGCCGCTGCGCTCAAGCTCCTGCACACGGCGCAGGCAGGCCGAGGGCGAGAGCCCCACTTTTTCAGCCAGTTCAATATTGCTGATCCGGCCTTCATCCGAAAGCACCTGCAATATTCGCTCGGATATTTGATCCCTCTTGCCCATTAATTGCATTTTTCCCAAAAATTCGCAGCACTTTGCAACAACACCTTCGTAAGAATGGATCATTATTGCAAGATGACCTATGAAATTCTGCTTGGCCTTTTGCTCTTTGCCTTTGTCAGCTCCATCACGCCGGGGCCAAACAACATGATGCTGTTGGCCTCTGGGGCCAACTTTGGATTTGGCCGCAGCGTGCCGCATATGCTGGGGATTGGCATTGGCTTTACCATCATGATTGTGCTGGTTGGCAGCGGGCTGATGCAGATTTTTGATCTTTGGCCTGCCAGCTATCATATTCTCAAAGCGGTCAGCGCCCTCTATTTGGTCTGGCTGGCGTGGAAAATCGCCACTGCCAGTGCGCCAGAGCGCAGCAACAGCAATGCGCGCCCAATGAGCTTTCTGCAGGCCGCGCTGTTTCAATGGGTCAATCCCAAGGCCTGGACCATGGCCCTGACCGCAATCACGCTCTATGCGCCGGGTCGCGAATGGACTGCTGTTTTGGTGGTTGCCGGCGTCTTCGGGGCGGTCAACCTGCCCTCTGTGAGCGCCTGGGCGCTGCTGGGTCAAGAGATGCAGCGGGTGCTGACAAATGCATCCAGACTGCGCGCGTTCAACTGGACGATGGCCGCGCTGCTGATCCTGTCGCTGCTGCCCAGCTTTCTGAGCTGACATTTCCCGGCATCTAATCGCACAGCATTAGTTGCATTTCTCTGAACGCAAGGTCATATACGCAGACGCACAGTGCGCGGAGTGACAAATGACGAATTACCTCGATTTTGAAAAACCTTTGGCCGAAATTGAAGGCAAAGCCGAAGAATTACGGGCGATGGCCCGGCAAAATGAGGAAATGGATGTTTCGGACGAGGCTACTGCGCTGGACCGAAAAGCAGGTGAACTGCTGGAAGAGCTGTACCAGAACCTGACTCCTTGGCGCAAATGTCAGGTGGCCCGCCACCCGGATCGGCCGCATTGTCAGGATTATATCAATGCACTGTTCACAGAATTCACGCCCCTGGCGGGCGACCGCAATTTTGCTGATGACCACGCGGTGATGGGCGGCCTAGCGCGGTTCAATGACCGCCCGGTGATGGTGATCGGCCAAGAAAAGGGCAATGACACCAAATCCCGCATTGAGCGGAATTTTGGCATGGCGCGCCCCGAAGGCTATCGCAAGGCCATCCGCCTGATGGAGCTGGCTGACAAATTCAACATTCCGGTTGTGACACTTGTGGACACTCCCGGTGCCTATCCAGGCAAAGGTGCCGAAGAGCGCGGCCAGTCCGAAGCCATCGCGCGCAGCACCGAAAAATGCCTTGAGGTTGGTGTGCCCGTCATTTCCGTCATCATCGGCGAAGGCGGCTCTGGCGGCGCGGTGGCGCTGGCGACGGCCAACAAACTGGCGATGCTGGAACATTCTGTCTATTCGGTCATCACGCCGGAAGGCTGTGCCTCGATCCTTTGGAAGAACGCCGACAAGATGCGCGAAGCGGCCGAAGCGCTGCGCCTGACCGCAAATGACCTGCTGCAGCTGGGCGTTGTGGACCGCAGCATCACGGAACCCACCGGCGGGGCTCACCGGGGGCGCGCCGCTGCCATTGCCAGCGTGGGCCACGCGATCGAAGCCATGCTGGCTGAGATGGACGGCATGGACCGTGAGGCGCTGATCAAGGCGCGTCGCGAGAAATTCCTGAAAATGGGCTCCAAAGGTCTGGCGGCCTAAACCGCCAAGTGACGTAACCCCTGCGTCACATCCCCCCGCACAGCAAGGCGTAGGCCGGGTTCATCTCCGGCCTTGAGCGCCGCCAGAATCAGCCGGTGATATTGCGGCGGCTCGTTCTTGCGCATACGCCCGTAAAGCGCCCGCATGGTCGGCCCCAATTGCAGCCAGACCGTTTCTGCCATGGCCAACATCGCCGGGGCCTGCGCCCTGAGATAGAGCGTACGGTGAAATTCCAGATTGGTACGGATGTAGCGCACCGCATCGCGTTGGGCGACAGCATCGGCCACAGCGTTATTGATCGACTGCAACCGATCGATCAACGCCATATGCGCGCGGGGCAGCGCCCGGCTGGCCAGCTCCACCTCGATCAAGGCGCGCAGGGCCGCAAGCTCTTCGATTCGATCATTGCTGAGCTCTGGCGTCGCCACCCGGCCCGAGCTTGAGAGCGTCAGCGCACCCTCGGCGACAAGCCGCCGCACGCTTTCTCGCGCCGGGGTCATCGAGACCTCGTATTCCGCGCCAATGCCCCGCAGTGTCAGCGCCTGCCCTGGGGCAATCTCACCATGCATGATGCGCGAGCGTAATCCGCGATAGACCCGGTCATGGGCAGATGTGGCATATTCGGTGGGGCGCGGTTGCGAAAGCATGGCGTGAATGTGATCACAAATCGCCGCGCCGTCAATCACCATTCTGCGCAGTGTCAAACCGGTAGCGGTGCAACTTTTCCCCATGCTGCCGGAGCCAGCGCCTCTCGGCCGCATGCGGTCCATAAAGCCGGTCCACGACCGCCCAGAACGCGGGCGAGTGGTTCATCTGCGCCAAATGCGCAACCTCATGCGCGGCGACATACTCCAGCACCTCGCGTGGGGCCATGATCAGCCGCCATGAGAACATCAGATTGCCCTCAGAGCTGCAGGAGCCCCAGCGCGAGCGCGTGTCGCGCAGGCTGAGCCTCCCATAGGGGCGACCCAGAGATGCGCTATAGCGCATGGCTGCATCGGTCAGGCGCGTGCGCGCTTCGCGCTTGAGCACCTCTTCGACCAATCGCGGCACCGCGCGATGGTTTTCAGGCACATACAAAGCCCCCTCAGCGATATGGCCGACCCGCCCCTCCGCGCGGGTCACGGTCCGCAGTTCACCCTGCACCGGCAGCTCTGCCCCCAAGCCAATCGCAACGGGTTCAGGCCGTGCCGCCAGCTGCTGTCGCAGCCAGTCCTGTTTGGATTGCGCAAAGGCCAGCGCTTCGCCCACAGGGACCCCGCGCGGCATGGTCAAGGTCACGCGCCCATCCAGGCGCGACACCCGCAGGCTGATGCGCCGAGCGCGTGCGCTCTGCCGCAGCGACACCCGGATTTCAGGGTTTCCCGGCAAGATATGTTCTGTCGCCACCACTCTCTGCCGCCCCTTTGCGCGATACCCTTTGACTTGCCCGATCACTTATGGCAGTTGGCCCGGACTGTCGACAAGACTCACGTGATTAGGGGGATTCCCATGCCCAAAGAAGAATGGGGCGTCAAGCGCCTGTGCCCGACATCGGGCAAACGATTTTATGACCTGAACAAGAACCCGATCGTCAGCCCCTATACGGGCGAGGTCGTGGAGATTGACGAGAACAAAGGCCGCATGATTGCCGCCGACAATGAAGACGCCGCGACACTGAAAGCCAAGGCCGCCAACCTAGAGGATGGCGACGTGCTGGAAGAAGAAGACGTCGATCTGGATCTGGAAGATGATGTTCTGGACGAAGATGACGATGAGAATGTGTCTCTCGACGAGATCGCTGATGTCGCCTCTGAGGATGACGAAAATTAATCGTTTTCGGGCGGGATTTTGCACTTGATCCCGCCCAACGAAGCGCCTAATTAAGCGCGCACAGACAGCAACACACTGTCGCTTTGGGGCCTTAGCTCAGCTGGGAGAGCGCTTGCATGGCATGCAAGAGGTCAGGGGTTCGATCCCCCTAGGCTCCACCATATCTTTCTCTTTCCAAATTATTGTCTATGGTATCGATGCCAGTAGCAGTTTCCTAGCTGCGGCTCTTAGGGATGAGGATACCATGCAAAAACAAACACTTTCCGGCCAGGTCGCGTTGGTGACGGGCGGCGGTCGCGGGATTGGTGCGGCGATATCAACGCATCTGGCGGCCTGCGGCGCTAAGGTTGCGCTGCTTGGCAGAACGGAAAATTCGGTCAGAGAAACGGCAGAAGCCATCGGCGCAAACGCGCTTCCGATCGTGGCAGATGTGACCGACGCCGCGGCCCTGGCATCTGCGGTCGCAACTACGGAGGAAACTTTTGGCCCCATAGACCTCTTGGTCAACAATGCGGGCGTGACGGGCACGCCGGGCAATATCGCCGATGTTGATGCCCAGGCCTGGTGGCGCACGCTTGAGATCAATGTCATGGGCGTGCTGCTCGCTTCCAAAGCCGTGCTGCCCGGCATGCTGGCACGGGGACGTGGGCGGATCATTCACATGGGGTCAAATGCTGGCAACCTTGCCGGCACCGGGGTCACAGATTACTCGGTTTCAAAAACCGCGCTGCTTCGGTTCAACGAAAGCCTTGCCTCTGAAATTGGCACGCAGGGGCTTTTGTCCATCGCCGTCAGCCCTGGCGTGGTGGAAACAGATATGCTTGACCATTTTGACCAGGTCTTCAAAGAGACGCGGTCGGACTGGACCGGTTTTGACAAGGACATGATCTTTCCGGTCGAAACCGTCACCCGATTGATTGAACGCATTGCAATGGGGGAGGCTGACGCATTCGGTGGGCGGTTCATCCATGTCAAAGACAACCTTGATGCGGCGCTCAAGAACCAAGATCGCATCCTTGAAGACGATCTTTTGATGCTGCGCATTCGCCAGATTGATTGATCAGGCTTCAGCGCCAAAGAAAGCCCCGCTCTCATGCGAGAGCGGGGCCATTTTCAGCGGTCAAATTTCAGCGCGTCAGGTCAGTTGACGGCTTTGGCGTCGACCACATCGGCTTCCAGTTTTTTGGAGCCGCTGGCAATTTCGATCCGGCGCGGTTTCAGCGCTTCGGGCACTTCGCGCAGCAGGTCGATGTGCAGCATGCCGTCTTCATGGCTTGCGCCGGTCACGCGCACATGGTCCGCCAGCTGGAATTTGCGCTCAAACGCGCGGGTGGCGATGCCCCGGTGCAGGAAGCTGCGCTCTTTAGCGTCTTCGGATTTGCGCGCGGTCACGATCAGCGCGTTTTCCTTGACTTCGATGCCAAGGTCCTCGGCAGAAAAGCCGGCAACCGCCAGAGAAATGCGATAGGCATCATCTGCAGTTTTCTCAATGTTATAGGGAGGGTAGCTGGATGCGGCGGCATCCTGTGTCAGCACGCGATCCATCAGATCTGCGATTTGGTCAAAACCTACCGACGCGCGGTAGAGGGGTGCGAAATCAAAGCTACGCATAGGGTCATCCTTTTCTAAGCGACAACATATGTTCAGGCCTTCCCAAAGGGGACAGGCGGTTCAGCCGGACCCATGATTGGCGTCCGGTGCAAATTAGATATGCGGCAAAAAACCGGATTCAAGAGGTCTAATGCGCGGGCGCTTTCAAAAATTTCGCACCCCCACCTGCGGGCTGTGTGCCAACGCGGATGCGCTTTGCGCCCTGCCCCACCCGCTGCGTGATCGCATTTTGCCCGCGCATGCGGCGACGCAGATCATCAACCACACGGCCAAGTGCCATGCCGTACATCACCGTGCGACCCTCTGCGGTTTTGTGCCCGCCAGAGACCAGCGACAGGATGCGCACCCGCGTGCCATGGCGCACAAAAACCGGGGCACCGGAGGAGCCATAAGTGCCGTCACAGTCAAAGCTGTAGATGTCTTGATAGCGGCCGGTCAGGCGACACTGGCGCTGCCAGCTCATCGCTTCGGCGCGCCCACGGCCGTAGGACAGGAACTGCACATCGCTTTCCGTGCCGTGCGTTTCATGGATGAGAAACGGATTGGCTTCGGCGCTATGAATGGCCTTTTCAAGCCGCAGCAGCGCCACGTCATGCGGAATGCTGCGTGCGCTGACATTTGGCCCTTCGTACACATAGCCCTCGGCCAGCAGAAGCTTGTCCACCCGCCGCTCACTAAGGGCCGCGCCGTCCAGATAGGCGGCGCGGAACACGGCGTCTTGCGCATCACGGGCCAGACCTGTTTGGGTATCGATCAGACAATGCGCTGCGGTCAGCACCAAATCCGCCGAAATCAGAACGCCGGTGCAGAACCCGCCATCTTTGAGGTCGACGCGCCCCACGGCCTCCCAGCCCAGCAGCTTGCCGCGCGTGTCCAATTTCTCGAGCGCGGATCCGCCCTGTCCCACTGCCGGGGTCAGCGCCAAAAGCGCGATCACAAGGGCGGGCCGCAGGCCCCGCATCAGGTATCCCCCAATGCCAGCCGCGCGATCAGCCCCTCTACCAGGGTGGCAGGCGCAACTGTCAACGCCACCGGGGCACCATCAGCCCGCGCCATCGCCGATACCAGCGAGACGATCTGCAATTGCCCGCGCTGCCATTGCAATACCGGGGCCCCGCTGGCCCCATGGCTGGCAAGACAGCGGGTCACAAAGACCCCTTCCGGATGGGCGGCAAGATCGCAGCCCTGCTGCAGCTGCAATTGTTCAGAACTGCCCGCCCCATAAGAAAGCACGCCGGCGGTGGCACCGCTTAGGTCGGGCTGACCCATCGCAAGCGGCGGCACCAGACTGCGGGAAATCGGATGGCTGAGCTGCAAGAGCGCCACATCATGGCGCAGCGTGCCAATCTGCGCCCGTTGCAGGCGATCATATTCCGGGGCAACGGCCAGACGTGCCGCGGGGGCATCCACAAGCGCACGGCCATTTCGATACCCGGCGCGAAACACCAGCTGATGGGCCGCAAAGGCCGCGCCGGTGTCCTTGTCATACAAGCAATGGGCTGCCGTCAGAACCAAATCCGGCGCCACCAAAGTGCCGGTACAATAGCCCCGTCCTGCAAGATCAATGCGCCCGACCGCCGGAACATCCGTCGGGGCCAGTGCCGCTTCGGTCACTTGCACGTCAGCCATGGCAGGCTGTGCCCAGCCAAGGGCGGAGATGACAAAGGAGAGTGTAAGTAAGGCGCGCAGCATAAAGACCCCAAAATTCATTGTGCCAACCTTGATGGGCCCACAAGGCGAAAATGGGGCGCCTCTTGGGCCATCTGGCGAAGAATACGCGGCCCTGCCTGATGATTTCCCATGACAAGCTGCGGGCCGCTGGCTAGGGTGCGCCCATGCAATGGGCTGATAGACTTACACTTTTTTCAACGCTCGACTTTGTTGGGCTGGCGCTGTTGATATCCGGCTGGCTGATCGTCGGCTGGTTCACCGAGAACCCTCCGAAAGGCCGTCCATCGGTTTCAAGCCTGATGGTTTTTTATCGCCAGGAATGGATGCGGCAATTTGTTTTGCGCGATCCGCGTATTTACGATGCGCAGATACTCGGCAACCTGCGCCAAGGCACGGCGTTTTTCGCGTCGGCCTCGATGATTGCCATCGGGGGTGGGCTGGCGCTGATTGGCAATGCCGAGCGCCTGACCGGCGTTGCGACCGACCTGACATTGGTCAGCGCCCCGACCATCGTCTGGGAAATCAAACTGATCGTCATGCTGTTCTTCGTGGCCAATGCGTTTTTGAAATTCGTCTGGGCGCATCGTCTGTTTGGCTATGCGGCTGTCATCATGTCGGCCGTGCCTGTCGACGCGAAAGATCCGCAATGCCTGCCCCGCGCAGAGAAAGCCGGAGAGATCAACATTACCGCGGCCCGCAGTTATAATCGCGGCCTGCGCTCGGTCTATTTTGGTCTTGCGGCGGCGGCTTGGCTGGGCGGCGGTTGGACATTGATTGTCGGCAGCCTGCTGACGGTTTTCATTGTCTGGCGGCGCGAGTTTGCCAGCCGCTCACGCCTGTCGTTGATGCAATCCCCGCTTTAATCGCCTAAGCTTGGTCTATGAGACATCTTTTGATCAGCGCATTGCTCACGATGCTGGCCGCGCCGGCGCTGGCCGATCCGCCGGTGATCGAAGAGGTGCGCGCCACGCTGCAAGGTACTACGTGGCGCTTTGATGTGACGCTGAGCCACCCGGATACCGGAACTGAACACTATGCAGATGGCTGGCGGATCTTGGACCCGGATGGCAATGAACTGGCGCTGCGCGTCCTTTATCATCCGCATGTCAACGAGCAACCGTTTACCCGCAGCCTCGGCGGTGTGGTCCTGCCAGACGGTATTTCAGAAGTCGGCATTCAGGCCCGTTGCAACGTAGATGGCTGGGCCACCGAGGTGATTGCGCTGGCTCTGTCTGCGCCGCATTACACCCGGTGATAGGGGGACCCGGCGAGGATCGTGGCAGCGCGATAGATCTGCTCGCTCAGCATCACGCGCGCCAGCATATGCGGCCAGACCATCTTGCCAAAGCTCAGCGAAAAATCAGCTTGGGCGCGTAGGCTCGGGTCGATGCCATCCGCACCCCCGATTACAAAAGCCAGATCACTCACCCCTAAATCGCGGCGGCGGCCCAACTCGTTTGCAAAATCTGGTGAACTCATCAATTTGCCGCGTTCATCCAAGGTGCAGATCACGGCCCCCTTGGGAATGGCGTCTGACAACAATGCGGCCTCTGCACTCATGCCGCCGCCCTTGCGATCCTCGACCTCATGCACACGAACAGGGCCGAGGCCCAGCGCCCGGCCCGCTTTGTCAAAGCGTTTCAGATAATCGTCGATCAGATCCCGCTCTGGGCCTGCGCGCAGGCGGCCCACTGCGCAGATATGCAGTCGCAGTGCCACAAGTGCCTTTCAGGGCCATTGCCCTTGGTTGTGCTTAGGCGGTGCCGCCCTGCATCCACATTTTTTCGAGCTGGTAGAACTCGCGCACTTCCGGACGGAACACATGCACAATCACATCGCCCGTATCGATCAACACCCAATCGCCGGTATCCTTACCTTCGATCTTGCTGGTGCGACCGGTTGCCTTCTTGATACGCTCAACCAGTTTTTCGGACATTGCCGCAACTTGGCGCGACGAACGGCCGGAGCAGATCACCATGTAATCGCCAATCGAAGAACGCCCGCGCAGGTCCACCTGTACGATGTCTTCGGCCTTGTCGTTTTCAAGAGAATCAAGAATGAGCTCTAGCAGCTCGGAAGCGGTCATACCGGGGTTCGGTGTCTCCGCGATTTTGTCACCAGTCGTGGCAGTTGCCACATCCATATTTAAAGACAGAGATCTGCCCTCCTTAGCAACGTGCCGCATTGCCCCGGCACTGGGCCTAACTTTAAGATAGCACCCGTTCTATGAATTTCCAATGAAACGCAAGCGAAATGCCGCTGGCATTGGTAAATTTGCGGTAATAAGTATCACATTTCGCGCCCGGCGGCTGCAGTTGCGGCCAAAAATGCTTAGTCTTCCACGCCATCGGCTTTGCGCGCTTGCCGGGTCTGTTCAGGGTCGATCCGGGTTGGTTCCTCGTTGAGCACGCGCACTTCGCGCTGCGGGAACGGGAAATTGACGCCGGCATCCTTAAAGGCATCCCACAGCGCCAGATAGACATTGCCGCGAATATTGGTCAGCCCGCCGGTTGGATCGGAAATCCAGAACCGCAGGATATAATCCACCGAACTGTCGCCAAATCCGACGATATGGCAGACTGGGGCCTTGGGCGTGCTTAGGACCCTCTCCACATTTTGCGCGGCCTCAATGGCGACCTTGCGCACCAGATGCGGATCGTCGCCATAAGCAGTCCCAAAGAAAATATCGAGCCGCACGAAATCGTTGGAATGCGACCAATTCACCACCTGTCCGGTGATCAGATCTTCGTTTGGGATCAGGTATTCCCGCCCATCCCGCGTCACCACCGAAACATAGCGTGCGCCCAGCGAATTGATCCAGCCGAAGGTATCGCCCAGCGAAATCACATCGCCGGGTTTGATCGACTTGTCGAGCAAGATAATCACACCCGACACGAGGTTTGAGACCACTTTTTGCAGACCAAAACCAAGGCCCACACCAATCGCACCGGACAGAACCGCAAGCCCCGTCAGATCTACACCAACGATGCGCAGCCCGATAAAGAAGGCGAGACCGTAAAGGATCACCTGCAAAAACTTGATTGCCAGAACCTGCATCGAGGGGCTGATATCTTCATTGCTGCGAATACGCGCCGCAGAGGTGCCCGCCACAAACCGCGCGATCGCCAGCGTCACGGCGAGCATCACCGCCGCTTGCAGCACGGTCCAAAGAGACAGGCGCACCGATCCGATTTGAAGCGCAGCAGAATCCAATAGCTGCTGCACCTCTTCGCCGACGCCGATCAGCGCCAGAGTGACCCAGGCCCAGGCCCCGTACCGCAGCATCGAGCGCAAAAAGGAATTGTGGATGAGCCGTGTGGCCAAGGCGATCACCAGCCAGGCCGCTGTCAGGTTTCCAAAGATCGACAGCAGATAAGATCGGCTGGGCCAGGTCAGCTCGCGCATCACTGCGACGGTGATCCAGATCAGGATGACAAAGAATATCAGCGCCATGCGCCGCTGCAGCAGCAACATGTAGCGATAGCGCCATTTCGGCCATCCTTCGCGCTCGCGCATCCACTCGCGCAATTTGGGCCCAAAATAGCGTGACAGCAGGAAGGACAGGACCAAGATGCCAAAGGCAATCGCCAGTTGATAGGCATTCCAGGGACGCATCAGCCCCGAAAGGAAGACTTCGGTCTGCTCCCACAGGCTCAGGGATATATCTTGCACCGTTGGCGCGTCCGCCGTGTTCGTGGCGGCGGCCGTATCCTCTGGCAATGTCGAGGTGTGTTCCGTCATACCCGCCCCTTCTTTTCATCAAGGTGGCACAGGCACGCGGGACGAAACAACCCATTTCCCTTGCTCTGTCGCGCGACTCCGTCTATCTGGGCTGCATGAAACGCATTCATGACATTGACGACCGCGCCTTTCTGCCTTGGCGCTTTCACGGTCAGTCCAAGACTGTCATCGCCGCCCTATAAGGGCGCGGCGCACCTCTGTGCGCCCGTATTGCAGCCATACCGCCATTTCAAACAATACGGAGAGGACCCATGTCCCCCAAAACACTCTATGACAAAATCTGGGATGCCCATGTCGCCCATGAGGCCGATGACGGCACCTGCCTGCTGTATATCGACCGTCACCTGGTTCACGAAGTGACCTCGCCGCAGGCCTTCGAAGGTCTGCGCATGGCCGGCCGCAAAGTGCGCGCGCCCGAAAAAACCATCGCTGTGCCTGACCACAACGTGCCAACCACGCTGGACCGTGAAAAAGGTATCGAAAACGAGGAAAGCCGCATTCAGGTTGATGCGCTGGACAAAAACGCCAAGGAATTTGGCGTGCATTACTACCCAGTGTCTGACATCCGTCAGGGCATCGTGCATATCGTTGGCCCAGAGCAAGGCTGGACCCTGCCTGGCATGACGGTTGTGTGTGGTGACAGCCATACCGCGACCCACGGCGCGTTTGGCGCATTGGCGCACGGGATCGGCACTTCTGAGGTTGAGCATGTTCTGGCCACCCAGACGCTGATCCAGAAGAAATCCAAGAACATGAAGGTGGAAGTCACCGGCAAGTTGAACGCGGGCGTGACCGCCAAGGACATCACGCTTGCGGTGATCGGCGAAACCGGAACGGCCGGCGGGACAGGTTATGTCATCGAATATTGCGGCGAAGCGATCCGCGATCTGTCGATGGAAGGCCGCATGACCGTCTGCAATATGGCCATCGAAGGCGGCGCGCGCGCGGGCCTGATCGCCCCGGACGAAAAGACCTTTGAATATTGCAAGGGCCGCCCCCATGCCCCGAAAGGCGCAGAATGGGAACAGGCACTGGAATACTGGAAAACGCTCTTCACCGATGAAGGCGCGCATTTTGACAAGGTGATCACCCTCAAAGGCGAAGACATTCAGCCGGTTGTGACCTGGGGCACCTCGCCTGAGGATGTGCTGCCCATCACCGCGACCGTGCCCCATCCCGAAGATTTCGAGGGTGGCAAGGTCGACGCTGTGAAGCGCGCCATCGACTATATGGGCCTGACCGCCGGCCAAAAACTGACAGATATCGAGATCGACACCGTCTTTATCGGCTCCTGCACCAACGGGCGCATCGAAGACTTGCGTGCGGCGGCCGCGATCCTGAAAGGCAAGAAGATCAAGGATGGTCTGCGGGCCATGGTCGTGCCGGGCTCTGGCCTGGTGCGTGCGCAAGCCGAAGAGGAAGGCCTGGCCGACATCTTCAAAGAGGCCGGATTTGAATGGCGCCTTGCGGGCTGCTCCATGTGTCTGGCGATGAACCCGGACCAATTGGCCCCGGGCGAGCGCTGTGCCGCAACCTCCAACCGCAACTTTGAGGGTCGCCAAGGCTACAAAGGCCGCACCCACCTGGTCAGCCCAGGTATGGCAGCAGCCGCTGCCCTGACCGGCCATTTGACCGACGTGCGCGAGGTGATCTGAAGATGACGCCAACGCCCAGCCAACGACGACTCCGTGTCCTCGTGCTGGCGGAAGCCGCGAACCCTGAATGGGTGAGCGTTCCGCTGGTTGGCTGGACGTTGGCGCAGGCCTTGCGCGAAGTCGCGAATGTGCATCTGGTCACACAGGTGCGCAATCCCGATGCGATCCTGCGGGCAGGGCTGACAGAGGGCGAAGATTTCACCGTCATCGACACCGAAACCACCGCGGCTTTCGCCTATAAGCTGGCCGAACGCCTGCGCATGGGCAAGAACCGCGGCTGGACAACGGTGCGGCTGATCGAAAGCCTTGTGTATCCCTTTTTTGAACGCAAGGTCTGGCAGAAGTTTGGCGCAAGGATCAAAGCCGGGGAGTTTGACATCGTGCATCGCGTCACGCCCCTGACCCCAACCGCCAACAGTCTGATCGCGGGCAAGTGCAAGCGGGCCGGTGTGCCATTTGTGATGGGGCCGCTGAATGGCGGCGTGCCATGGCCCCGGGACTTCCGGGGCGCGCAACTGCGCGAGCGCGAGTTCCTGTCCTTTGTGCGCGCCGCCTTCAAGCTGAACCCAGCGCGAGGGCGGACGTTGAAAAACGCCCAGGCCATCATTGCCGGATCGCAACAAACGCGGTCCGAAATTCCGGCGCGCTATCAGGATAAGACATTCTTTGTGCCAGAGATCGCCATTGACCCGTCCCGGTTTGACGGCAGCAATGCGCCCTATGGTGACGGCCCATTGCGCAGCTGTTTCATCGGTCGGCTTGTGCCCTACAAAGGCGCGGACATGTTGATTGAGGCGGCGGTGCCGTTGCTCGCCGACGGCAAGCTGGCGCTTGATATTCTTGGCGACGGACCTGAATTGCCCGCCCTCAAGGCGCAAGCGGCAGCAGCCGGGGTCAGCGACGCGATCCGGTTTCATGGCTGGGTCGATCATGCCAAAGTTCAAGACATCGCCAAAGGCGCACAGCTGTTCACATTCCCCTCCATCCGGGAATTTGGCGGCGGCGTGGTGCTCGAAGCGATGAGCCTCGGATTGGTGCCTGTGATTTGCGATTATGCCGGCCCGGCAGAATTGGTGTCAGATCACACGGGCTATAAGATTGCGATGGGGCCTCGGGACCGTATCGTGCAGGCCCTGCGGCAGAAGCTGACAGAGATTTGCGCCGATCCCACGCAGCTAACGGCAAAAAGCCAAGCCGCGCGTCAAAGCGTGCAAGAACACTTCACATGGTCCGCCAAGGCCCAGCAGATCAGCCAGATCTATCGCTGGGTGCTGGAGGGCATCCCAAAACCAGAACCGATGTCCGGCCATCAGGCCAGCCTATCGCGCGCGATCGCACAGCGCCTGCGGGCATCACGAGACCTGAAACCGAATTGAGAATTCCATATCCAGCCAGTTTGCAAGGAGGCTTACACTATGGACAAGTTTACCACCCTGACCGGCATCGCAGCGCCGATGCCACTCGTGAATATCGACACCGATATGATCATCCCCAAGAACTTCCTGAAAACCATCAAGCGCTCTGGCCTTGGGGCCAATCTGTTTGACGAAATGCGCTTTGATCGCGAAGGCAACGAGATTGCCGACTTTGTGCTGAACCAGCCACAATACCGCGAAACGCAGATCCTGATCGCCGGCGACAACTTTGGCTGCGGCTCTTCGCGGGAACACGCGCCTTGGGCCATTGCCGACTTTGGCATCAAGTGCATCGTCTCTACCAGCTTTGCCGACATCTTCTTTAACAACTGCTTCAAGAACGGCATTCTGCCAATCGTTCTGCCCAAAGAGCAGGTCGAATTGCTGATGAAAGACGCGGAAAAAGGCGCAAACGCGCGTATGACCGTGGACCTGGAAACGCAGGAAATCACCACCTCGGACGGTGAGGTCATCACCTTTGACGTCGACAGCCACCGCAAGCACTGCCTGCTGAACGGGCTGGATGACATCGGCCAGACCATGGAAAAGGCTGCCGCGATCGACAGCTTTGAGGCCACAGCCTCTGCGGTGCGCCCCTGGGTGTGACGCAACAGGCCAGCGGGCGCACCGCCCGAATTTGGCCATATTTGCAATTTATTCTGTACGGCGCGGGCGAAGAACTCCCCGCGCCGTATGGTTTTTGCGGCATCGGAACCACGGATAGATCTACCAAAAGTGGAGTTTTTGCAAAATTTTTCGCATGAACTCTCGCCGGTAAATTCATGGTTTCGAAACGATTTTTCGCGGAAATTGATGCAAACGGGCATCACATTCATTCCCGCGCCTTGGAATTTTTCAGCGACAGCAACTAAACCTTGAGCATTTTTTCGTTCCCAGACAGAATTAAGGCAAGAATGAGGCAGACCGCCCTGAGAAATCGGGCGGATCAAGTTGGAAACAGCACGCGGCAACGAATCGTGGCGGTCCAGTTTGAAGGGAAAAGAGCAGTGCTCGCACAATTTGTCAGCGCATTCACGCGCGCGATCTTAATGGTTGTTTTGGTGGCGATGCCTGCCATGATTCTGCCGGGCGTGAGCTCTGATAGTGCGCAGATTGCATTGCTGATTTCGCTTTTTGCCGCCGCGCTGGTTTTTATCGAATATTTCGCAACCTACCCCAGCATCATCGAATTTCGTTATGCGCCGCCGTTCAACCGCCTGCGGTATGCGTCGGTGTTTCTGACGGTGTTTGTTCTCGCCTCGATTGCGCGCAACGGCACCGATCCAAGCCTATGGACCGGCCTTTTGACGTCGCTCGGCCAGCTCGTTGGCGCGGCGCTCGATTTTCCTTATTCGCCTGTCCGGCTTGTGCTGGCCACGCTGCCCGCCGGGACCGATCTAGCAGAGATCAGTTTCGTACGCGCCGCCGCGGGCCTGTCTTATGCGCTGTCTCTGCTCAGCCTGCTGCTGTTTTACTTTATGGTCCGCGTGCTGGAATGGCCGGCCCGAAATGGCGCGTTCAACGTTTGGGTCAACCTGCCACTGTTTGACCCGACCGCCGGTGGCGATGTCTTGCCGCGGCTTAACCGCGACGGCCGTCTTAACATTGCCTTAGGGTTTCTGCTGCCATTTTTGTTCCCAGCATTCATTCACACCATCTCGGACCTATTCAATACGCTGCAATTGACCCATCCGCAGACCCTGATCTGGACAGTGATCCTATGGGCGTTTTTCCCGGCCGGGCTGGTGATGCGCGGCGTCGCCATGATCCGCATTGCCGCGATGATCGACGAAAACCGCAAGCGCGCCTATGCCGTCGCGCAGGGCTTGCAGCCGGTCTAATCGCCCTTTGGGCGTCTTTCGCGGGCGCAGACAGCTTTCGGGTCGCCACATTTAACACCAACCTGCATGGCACCGGCCCCGGCGTTATGCTGCGCGATATCCTGGCGCAACAGCCCCACCCGATGCGTGTCGCGGCGCTGATCGCAGATGCCAAACCAGATGTGATTGTGCTGCAAAACATAGACTATGATTTTGAGCATCATGGCCTGACCGCGCTGCGCGACCTTATTGCGACACAAGGGCACGAGATGGGCTATCTCTATGCCCCCGAACCCAACAGCGGCTGGCCGACGGGCCTGGACCTGGATGGCGATGGCACGGCCTTTGGCCCGCGGGATGCGCAGGGCTATGGGCGCTTCCCCGGTCAGCGCGGTCTGGCGATACTGTCCACCTACCCCATCGCCGGCGATGCGGCGCAGATATATACGGATCATTTGTGGGCAGAGGTCGCCGACCTATTTGCCCAACGTGTCATTCTCGACAGACTGCTGACAGATAATGCGCAAGAGGTTCAGCGCCTCAGTTCGGTGGCGCATGTGGCCGTGCCGATACGTATCAATGGGAAAAGCCTGACGCTGCTGACGCACCACGCCACGCCGCCGATTTTCGATGGCCCCGAGGATCGCAATGGCTTTCGCAATGCCGCCGAAAATCTGCTGTGGCTCTATATATTGGATGGCACGCTCGGCCCCCCGCCGCCTACGCCGCTGATCTTGGCGGCCATGACCAATCTAGACCCTTGGCGCGGCGCGGGCCAGCACGGCGCGATGCGGCGGCTTTTGGACAGCCCAGCTTTTGTCGATCCTGCGCGGAACATCGCGCCGTCTCATCGCGTGACCTCGCGCTGGCCTGAGAGCACGACAGGTGATCTACGCCTGTCTTATCTGTTGCCCTCCCCCGATCTCAAAGTGCTGGCGGGCGGGCGATCAACGCTCGCGCCAGCGCAGCCGCCCCTACGGGCGCACCCGCATGCTCTGATCTGGCTTGATCTGGCGTTTGAACCCGCCCCCTAGGGCGCAGTGCGCAAGAATACCCCTTCATTTCTTGATCTTTCTTGCGCGGAGCGCTAGGCAGCAGCAAGAAAATTCACGAAGGATCCCACATCATGAGCAACCCGTCGCTTCTGATCTTGCCCGGCGATGGCATCGGCAAGGAAGTAATGACCGAAGTGCGCCGTATCATCGACTGGTACGGCGACAAACGCGGCCTGAAATTTGACGTCAGCGAGGACCTCGTTGGCGGCGCGGCCTATGACGTCCATGGCGTGCCGCTGCACGACGACACGATGGCCAAGGCCCAAGAAGCGGACGCTGTTCTGCTCGGCGCGGTGGGTGGCCCGGCCTATGATGATCTGGATTTCGCAGTGAAACCAGAACGCGGCCTGCTGCGTCTGCGCAAGGAAATGGACCTTTTTGCCAACCTGCGCCCGGCGCAATGTTTCGACGCCCTGGCAGATTTTTCGAGCCTGAAAAAAGACATCGTTGCGGGCCTTGATATCATGATCGTGCGCGAGCTGACCTCCGGCTCGTATTTTGGTGAACCGCGCGGCATCTTCGAAGAGGATGGTCAGCGCGTTGGCATCAACACCCAGCGCTACACCGAAGCCGAGATTGACCGCGTTGCGCGTTCGGCCTTCGAACTGGCGCGCCGTCGTGGCAACAAAGTTGTGTCGATGGAAAAAGCCAACGTGATGGAGTCTGGCATTCTGTGGCGCGAAGTTGTGCAGCGGGTGCATGACGCGGATTATGCGGATGTCGAACTGTCCCACATGTACGCTGACAACGGCGCGATGCAGCTGGTGCGCGCGCCAAAGCAGTTTGACGTCATCCTGACCGACAACCTCTTTGGCGATATTCTCTCGGACTGCGCGGCAATGCTGACCGGCTCGCTTGGCATGCTGCCTTCGGCCTCTCTTGGTGCGCCGATGGAAAGCGGCCGCCCCAAAGCGCTCTATGAGCCCGTGCACGGCTCTGCGCCGGATATCGCAGGTCAGGGCAAAGCCAACCCGTGCGCCTGTATCCTCAGCTTTGCCATGGCACTGCGCTACAGCTTTGATCAGGGCGACGAAGCCACCCGTCTTGAAAAAGCGGTTGAGCAGGTTCTGGCAGATGGCGTACGCACCGGTGATCTGATGCAGGCCGACGACGCGCAGCCCGTCAGCACCAGCCAAATGGGTGACGCGATCATCGCTGCGCTCGACGCCTCCCTCTAAGCTTTCGGGCTGGCGCATATGACCCTGCGCCAGCCCGATATGACCCAGAATTCACAAATAATTCATGCGCCTGCCTTGCCTGTATCACGCGCTGTGCTAGACCGACCGATAGCGCTAGCACCACATGAGGCCACATATGGCAGTTTCAAATAATATCAAAGGCGCGTTGCTTTCGCTTGCGGCCTTCACCAACTATGCGTTTCACGACGTCATCGTGCGCTATCTGGGCAGCAATTATTCGCCTTTGCAGGTTCTGTTTTTCACCAGCCTGCTATCTTTTCCATTGATGATCCTCATTCTGGTCGGCGACCGCAGTGAATCCAATCTGCGCCCGGTCCATCCCTGGTGGATGGCCCTGCGCTCGCTTACGATGGTGGTGGGGGCGTCTTCGGGGTTTTACGCCTTCGCCACGCTGCCCTTGGCGCAGGTCTATTCCATTCTCTTCACGGTGCCGCTGATCATCACGTTGCTGTCGATCCCTGTTCTCGGCGAGAAAGTGGGGGTGCATCGCGCTGGGGCCATCATCGTTGGCCTGCTCGGGGTGCTTGTTGTGGTGCGCCCGGGCGCAGAACCGCTTTCTTCTGGCCATGCGGCGGCCTTTACGGCCGCGATCTGCGTGGCGCTACAATCGGTCGTGGCGCGGCGCATCGGCAATGATGAACGATCCATCGTGATGATGGTTTTCCCGTTTCTTGCCATTCTGGTGGTCATGGGCACAGGCATGGGATTTGTCTATGAACCCATTCCGCTTATGGACTTTTGGGCGATGGCCGCGGTTGCTGTGATGGGCTTTGTTTCCGGGCTGCTGCTTGTGGGGGCCTACCGGTTGGGCGAAGCCGCCATTGTTGCGCCGATGCAGTATTGCCAGATCATCTGGGGCACGATTTTTGGCGCGCTGCTCTTTAACGAGCGTCCGGACACGCTGACGCTGGTTGGCGCTGTGATCATCATTGCAAGCGGCGTGTACATCGTCCTTCGGGAGACACGCGGCGCATCCGCCAATACGCCTGTTCTGCGCACGCGCACGCGCGGTGTGGCCCCCGGCACCTTCCGGATTTCACAGATCCTCAAGATCCGCCGTCAATAACCGCGTTAGATGTCTTTCCACCGCCGGTGGACCCAGAACCATTGATCCATATGCGCCCGCACGCGCGCTTCGAGCGAATCGTTCAGCGCCTGGGTCATGGTTTCCGGGTCGCTGTGCGGCACCGGCTCTTCGACGATAATCTTGTATGAGATCCCATCCGGCTGGCGCACCGAATAGGTCGGCACCAAAAGGGCATCATATTTGATCGCCATTTCTGCCATCGACAATGCCGTCCAGGCGCGCTTGCCAAAAAACGTCAGCGGCGCGCCGCTGCCCGCGCGCAGGTCGATCAGGGCGGCAATACTGCCCCCGCCCCGGATATGGCGCAGCATCTGCCCCAGCCCCGGGCGCCCGCGTTCAAACAGCGGCGTGCCAATGGTCGAGATTTTGTCGACATAATAGGTGTGAAACAGCGGGTTGTTCATTTTGCGATAAAGGCCGCCCACGTCAAAGCCGCGCGCAATCAAGGCCGCGCGCCCCACATCATAGTTGCCAAAATGGCCCGAGATGAAAATGCAGGGTTTCCCCGCAGCCCGCGCCGCATCCACGGTCGCAAGACCCAGCCCCGCGAATTCGGACTCGCGCGCCAGCGGCACCAATTTGTCCGGCGAGAACATTTCAGCCAGGGTCCGCCCGACATTATTGCTGACCTTACGCACCAGCGTTTCGCGTTCGTCGTGCGGCATCTCCGGCATCACAAGCGCAAGGTTTTCGCGCGTGCGCTTGTTATAGCCCGCCAATGGGCCGATCACCCGTTCCATTATCCAGCCCAGAAATCCGACGCGCGCGCGATAGGGCAGCACATGGAACACGCCGAGGATCGAGCGGATCGCGGCGTATTCAACCCGATCGCGAAAGGCCACAGGGCGCGTGATAGTGTCTGTTTTGGTCATGGCTTGTTATCGCTGAACGCTCCGGCAAAGGAAAGTGGCGGTTCGCGTGCTTGTACTGCCATGGGAAACCCCCTAGGTCTGCCAAGCACGCAACATCAGGTCACGAGATATCTGCTATGGCAAAACCCGGAATTCAAGCCCGCCTGAAGGAATGGGAGCGCAGCGTCATGCGCCGCTACAACGTGCCCGCAGACAGCCCGGAAAACATCCGCCGTGCGCAATTCTATAATCGCTGGCTGGATCATGGCATTCTGCGCGTCCATTGGACCAATTTGGATGAATTTTCCCCCGGTGCTTGGCGCTCCAACAACCCGACGCCCGCGCGCTTCCGCAAATTGCCAGATATGGGCATCAAAACGGTGCTGAATGTGCGCGGCGGAATGGATTCGCCGATCTACCGCGAAGAAGTGGCCCTGTGTGAAGAACTGGGCCTCACGCTCATCACCCTGCCCATGGCGTCCCGCGAGGCCCCGAAAGCCGAGGTGATTTTGGAGCTGCTGGAGATTTTCGACACCATTGAGCATCCGTTTCTGATGCATTGCAAATCTGGGGCCGACCGCACGGGCCTTGCCAGTGCGATTTACCTGATGACTCAAAAAGGCGTTGCACCGCGCGATACCTTCCCGATGCTATCGTTCAAATACCTGCACCTCAAATCGACCCGCACGGGTGTGCTTGACCGGTTTTTGATGAGCTACACGCAGCGCTATGAAGAGACGGGCATCAATTTCGCCGACTGGGTGCGCGAACACTATGATGCGGAGAAGCTGCAGGCAGACTTCAACGCCAAAGGCCTTAAGGACATCACATAAAAAAAACCCGCGGCGCACCGCGGGTTTTCTTTTCGCAATGCAGCGAAGGCTGACTTAGCCCATCCGCTCAGAGGCAAAGCTGCCCGGGCTGGCCGGGAAGACCACGGTCTTGTTGCCATTGATGAAGGACCGATGGCGGGCATGCGCATGGATCGCGCGGGCCAGCACCTGGCTTTCAACGTCGCGGCCCAAAGACACATAGTCAGCGGCCGACTGTGCGTGGGTGATACGCACGATATCCTGTTCAATAATTGGACCTTCGTCCAGATCCTCGGTCACATAGTGCGAGGTGGCCCCGATCAGTTTCACGCCGCGTTCATAGGCCTGTTTGTACGGGTTGGCCCCTTTGAAGGATGGCAGGAAAGAATGGTGAATATTGATGATGCGGCCAGACATTTTGGTGCACATCTCGTCGGACAAAACCTGCATGTAGCGGGCCAGAACAACCAATTCGGCACCGTTGTCTTCGATGATGCGCATTTGGGCGGATTCGGCCTCAGCTTTGTTTTCTTTTGTCACCTTGATGTAGTGAAACGGGATATCCGCATTCACGACGACTTTCTGGTAATCCATGTGGTTTGAGATGACGCCGACGATCTCGATCGGCAGCGCGCCAATACGCGAGCGATAGAGCAGGTCGTTCAGGCAATGGCCGAACCGCGACACCATGATCAGAACTTTCATCTTCGCGCCGTCGGCAAAGAATTTGAAGTTCATGTCAAATTCTGCGCCCACTGGGGCGAACTCTGCGTCCAGCGTGTCCAGATCGAGGGTTTCAGGGGCCTCAAAAGCCAGGCGCGCAAAGAATTTCCCAGTGATCTGATCATCAAACTGCGTGGCATCTGTAATATTGCAATTGGCTGAGGCCAGATAGCCCGACACCGCCGCGACCACGCCCACGCGAGATTGGCATTCAACGGTCAGTACGTATTTCATCGTCTCTTCTCCACTTGTGCGAGCTGCGCTCTGCAACTCATCGCAGGCCATCCCGCGGATGCTTATCACTAGCGGATCACACCCCGGGCAAAAGCGGAAATTCCGACACACAGAAACAAAAAAGCGGCAAGTTTTTCACCCAGCGCGGGGGAAAGTTCGTTTCGGAAAAAAATTCGCCCATCCACTACCGGATGGGCGAGACTCATTTCAGAGACAAGGCTTTGCTTTACTGAGCGGCCTGCCGGCTGGCCATCAGCTCTTGCAGATAAAGGCCGAGTTCATCGCGCAGATCGGGACGCGCCAGGCCGAACGCGACCGTGGCTTGCAGAAAACCGGCTTTGGAGCCGCAGTCAAAGCGCTGACCACGGAAGCGGAAGCCATAGACATTGTCGCTTGCGCTGATTTCCTTGGCGATCGCATCTGTCAGTTGGATTTCACCGCCGGCCCCGGTTTCCATGTCGTTCAGGTTTTCCAACACCTGCGGTGTCAGAATATAGCGCCCGATCACGGCGAGGTTGGAGGGCGATGTCCCTGGCGCTGGTTTTTCAACCATGCCTTTGACCGACACCATATTGCCCATGTCGCTGGCCACATCGAGAATACCATAGGCCGATGTCTTTTCGTCCGGCACTTCCATCGCGGCAACCACGTTGCCGCCGGTTTCCTCATAGGCCTCTACCATCTGCTGAAGACAGGGCGTATCGGCGTCAATCACATCGTCCGGCAGCAAAACCGCAACGGGCTCATCCCCGATCAGGCGGCGCGCACACCAAACCGCATGGCCCAGACCCTTGGCCTTGTGCTGACGCACATAGGCCACCGCGCCTGATTCCATATTGGTATCTTGCAAGACGTTCAAAAGCTCTGTTTTGCCCTTTTTCTCCAGCTCTGTTTCCAATTGCGGAGCATGATCAAAGTAATCCTCCAGCGCGCCCTTGCCGCGCGAGGTCACAAAAATGAATTCTTTGATGCCAGCGGCGCGCGCCTCATCAATGGCATATTGGATCAATGGGCGATCCACCAATGTCATAATTTCTTTTGGGACAGATTTGGTCGCCGGCAAAAAACGCGTGCCCAAACCCGCAACCGGAAAAATGGCTTTTGTGACTTTTCTTTGCATCAAATGCCCTCTCAAAGCAAAATATAGTGCCGCAACCTTACACGCCCGCCTTGGCAGGCAAAAGCGCTGCTGTCGAAATTCTCATTCCGACGGTTCAACGGCCTCGTCGGGCGTAAATTTGCACCTCAATGTAACGTTTGCTGGGCGAGAATATGAATGTTCTGCGGCGCGCAAAACGCACCCGGCCCCCAAGCAACATATCTCTTTTTTCGAATTATTGACGCATTGGTCAATTTTGCCTAAAAGGAAGGCGCAAATTAGTATGGTATAGGTCGCATGCAGGAAATTTCCAAACTCGCAGAACTTCGCAAACTATTGCTCGGGATGGAGCGTGCGCTTGGTCTTGAAGATCTTTCTGCAGTCGAGCGTGATATTTACTATGCTGCAAGCGAACTTTCCACCGAGGCACCTGGGGTGCGCACGACTGGCCTGCTAAGCCACGCGCTGCTGGAAGATGTCTCGCGCCCAACGTTTTTTCGGGCATTGAAGTCCCTCGTCGGCAAAGGCTATTTGTCTCAAAGCAATGCGTCGCGCCGTGGCGTTTATGTTGTGAACACGCCACGCGGTTGATCCGCTCTCAGAGAGGGTGCCCCTTTGGAAATCAAGTCGCTCGCCGTTGAAACGGTGATTGCCTCGCTTTGCTACGTCCTCGCATTTTTCCTGACGTTCGAAGCGTTGATGCCGGTGCAGAACCGCTTCTTTCCTGATTTTTACAGCAGCGCCAGCCTCCTGTTTCTGCCGCATGGTGTCCGTGTTTTGACGGCGTGGCTGCTGGGCTGGCGCTCGATCATTGCGCTGCTGCCCGGCGTGTTTTTCACCTACTATTATCTGGCCGGGGAAAAAGTATTTATGGCCAGCCGCCTGATGGGCATTTCCATTGCCGTTCTGACGGCACCGATTGTGTTCTATCTCTTGGCGAAAGTCCTGCGCGATCTGCACCCAGCCGCACATCGCACCCCATGCTGGCCCTGCGTGATGGGGGCGGGCGTGATTGCAGCGGTTGCGGGCGGGATCCTGACCAACCTCGCTTTTGGCAGCCCGGTGTTGGATTACTTTGCCTTCTTCATTGGTGACGTGGCTGGGTTGTTCTTCCTCATGTTGTTCTTGATGTTGTTGTTTCGTTACGGGCGGCGCGCAGGCATTCGGTAACGCCAGCCCAAAACGTCGACGCAACAAATAAAACGCCGTAACGTCATATTTTGTATTTTTATTGCGCTGCAACTGCAAAGTGATTATGCACAGTGCAGCATAATAAGGATATGATTCATGGCTCATGACGGACACGACCCTGCAATGACGCACGCGACTATTCTGCCCGACCTTCTCGCCCTGACGGCCCAAGCGCTGCCGCCTGTCGCAAGGCTTGTGTCGGTTGCTACTGAAAATTTGCGGCAGCGTGTCTCGATTGACGGTCGTGTATCCGGTGCCGCGATTGAAGCCCACCAGAGCATGGCGCACGGCCTGTCGTGGCTGGCCACGTACGAACAATCCCTGCGCCAAATGCAGAACTGGGCCGAAGGGCTACACTCCCAAGGCACGTTTGGCGAGCTTGAGCAGCTGCTGCTCCAGATCGCCTTTGGCGAATACCTCAGCCAGATGTATGGCGGCATCCCGATGAGCCAGGGCGAAATCATCCGCGCGCAGGATATGGGCCTCAGCCACGCCGAGATGCAAACCTTTATGCAAGGGACGGTCCAAACGCTCAGCGAAGGCGGGAATACCCAAGCCGCGCGCGAGCGGCTTGTCGCGTTGATGCAAGAGCAAGCTGCCAATATTACGGTCGGAAAATCCGGCCTCGATGACGAGCTTGAGATGATCCGCGAGCAATTCCGCCGCTATGCCGTGGACAAGATTTTGCCCCACGCCCACGCCTGGCACCTAAAAGATGAATTGATCCCGCTTGAGGTCATTCAGGAGCTGGCGGACATGGGCGTCTTTGGCCTGACCCTGCCTGAGGAATACGGCGGCTTTGGCCTTTCCAAAGCTTCCATGGCGGTCGTGACCGAAGAGCTGTCGCGTGGCTATATCGGCGTTGGCTCGCTGGGCACCCGGCCGGAAATCGCGTCGGAGCTGATCCTCTGCGGGGGTACCGAAGAGCAAAAACAAAAATGGCTGCCCAAGCTGGCCAGCGGCGAGGTGCTGCCAACCGCGGTCTTCACCGAACCGAATACCGGCTCGGATCTGGGCAGCCTGCGCACCCGCGCGGTCAAGACCGACGACGGCTATGAAATCACCGGCAACAAGACTTGGATCACCCACGCCGCCCGCACCCAGATTATGACCTTGCTGGCGCGCACCGATCCGACGACCGACAACCACAAGGGTCTTTCGATGTTCATCGCCGAAAAAACCCCGGGCACAGATGCCGACCCCTTCCCCTCCGAAGGGATGACTGGCACGGAAATCGAGGTGCTTGGCTATCGCGGCATGAAAGAATACGAGCTGAGCTTTGATGCCTTCAAGGTCAAGGCCGAAAACCTGCTGGGCGGCGAGGAAAACAAGGGCTTCAAGCAGCTGATGCAGACCTTTGAAAGCGCGCGCATTCAGACAGCCGCCCGTGCGGTGGGCGTTGCCCAGGCGGCGCTGGATGTGTCGATGCAATACGCCATTGACCGCAAGCAATTCGGCAAATCGCTGATCGAATTCCCTCGCGTGTCAGGTAAACTGGCAATGATGGCGGTCGAAATTATGATCGCGCGGCAGCTGACCTATTTTTCAGCCTGGCAAAAAGATCACGACAAGCGCTGTGATCTTGAGGCCGGCATGGCCAAATTGCTCGGCGCGCGCGTTGCTTGGGCGGCGGCGGATAACGGGCTGCAAGTGCATGGCGGCAACGGCTTTGCGCTGGAATATGAAATCAGCCGCATCCTTTGCGATGCACGCATTCTCAGCATCTTTGAAGGCGCGGCCGAAATTCAGGCCCAGGTCATCGCGCGGCGATTGCTGGATTAACGCCCAACAGGAAAATGGCCCGGCAGTGACCGGGCCTTTTTCTGTCCATTGCGCAAAAATGTGGCACTGTCCCCGCGACGAGGCAAACGCGCCTCTCAATGCGCCGCTCAGCGGCAGAAATTTCAATTTCAGAACACATTCCCCAGCGTATGTTTTATCTCAGGTTGTGATTTGAGTCTGCGCCGCTTACGCCTTGGGCATGGCAAAGAATCGTCTCTCTCCCGAGGCCTGGGTCGCCGCTGGATTCCGTGCGCTAGCAAGCCAAGGTCCAGCCGCACTAAAGGCCGAACCGCTGGCGCGCAGCCTTGGCACAACCAAGGGCTCTTTCTATTGGCATTTTGCCGATGTCCCCGCCTTTCACGCGGCCATGCTGACCTTGTGGGAAGAACGTGCCTTCGCAAATGTGGTGCGAAGCCTTGAAAGTGAGGACAACCCGATTCAGCGCTTGCGCGCGCTCGGGGCCATGGCGGCCGAAGATACGTCCGAAGAATTCGGCGGCCGCGCGGCGGAGCCCGCGATCCGGGCTTGGGCGCGTGACAACACGCAAGTGGCCGAAGGCGTTGCGCGCGTTGATGCAAAGCGCATGGAGTATCTCAACGCGCTGCTGGCCGATATTGGCCTCTCAAACCCTGAGCTTTCGCGCATACTCTATGGTGCGCTGATCGGCATGCAGGAACTGTCTCTGCGCGACGGGGCCGCAAATGCGCCCGCGCTGGCAACCTTGGTGGATCTGATCCTCGCCCTATATGAAGAAGAATGAGATCACTTGTTCTTCTAATCAGCTTCATTGCCCTGATGTCCTGCCGCGCCGATGAAAGCCTAACCGCCTATGGCGGTGCGGGAACTTGGCAATTGCAGCGTCTAAACGGCCAACCTTATGCGGCGCGCGCCACCATCGCCTTTGGTACCAATGGCGCGGTGACGGGCCAAGGGGCCTGCAATGGCTATGGGGCGACGCAAACCGCGCCCTACCCCTGGTTTGAGCTGCGCGAGATGCTATCCACGCAAATCGCCTGCGCCCAATTGGCCAAGGAGCAGCAGTTCTTTCGGGCGCTCAACGCCATGACCCTCGCCGAGGTTTCAGGCGATACGCTCATCCTGTCCAATGACAGCGGCGAGATGATGGAATTTAACCTGTTGCGCGACGGCTAAGCTGATCCAGAAACCGCGCGCGCGCCTCCGGGAGCGGCCGATTTCCAAGGCTTGGGGCAAGCTTGTTTTCCAAAAAATGCCCAGTGACGCTCAGCGCCTCAAGGATATCGCCGTCCGCGGCATCCCCCTGCCCGACCATCACCGGAGGCAAAGGCAAAAGTCGCGGTGCCCATTCGCCAGCTGCGGTGGCTGATACGGCGCGGCCGGATTTCGGCGAGATATACGCCAACATGTCGTTGCGCCCGGTCACTGCGCAGTCGGACAGATCAAGCCCAAAGCCGAGGGTTGTCAGCAGCGCCATTTCCCATTGCAGATACGCCAAGGGCCACAGATCATTCTGACCGAGCAGATCCAGCAAAGGCACAGTCTGTGCATAAAGCGCCGCGTGGGCTTCACGTTCGGGCAGGGCAAAGCCCAGCAGGCTGGTGACGGCATTCAGCCCGGACAGGGCAAAGCGATCTGACAGAACCGCCGCGCGGCTGCGCACCGGTTCCACCGTGAATGTGCCGATATGGCCCTCAAGCCGCGCCCGCCAATGCAGATCAACCTGCGCACCGGGTTGCAGGATCGGCATCATCTTACGGCTGGTGCCACCCCGCACAACCCCGGCATGCCGTCCATGGGACGGGGTGAATGCCTCAAGGATCACGGCATTCTCGCCGTGTTTGCGTGTGGAAATGACAAAACCTTGATCGCGCCAGTCCATAGCACCCCCTTGCCCTCTGACCACCCTAGGGCGCGGGGCCGGGCAGGCGCAATTGGCGAATTAATCCGTCAGCCCCGGCTCATCTAACAAATGGCGGCCGGCGCGGTCCTCAACCTCAATGACCCAGAGGTCTGGATCAAAACTGCGCTGTTTCTGCAAGGCAGCATCCACGTCTGGCTCTGCCCCCTCACTCAGCACCATCCAGGCGCGGTTGCCGGACATGAGGTCAAAGGTTTTCTGATAGGCCTTGGCCTGACCGTCCAAAGTGTTCAGTTTGACCAGAACAGCGCCTGCCGTGTTATCCCCGTGGCTGACGACAAAGGCCGGAATGTCTGCCAGCCGCAATCGCGCCAAATAGGCCTGCACCCAAAATTCAGCGGTCAGTCGCGTCATTGATTGCCGTCTTTGAAATCCAGCCCCATTTCGGAATAGCGCTCGGACTCCTCCAGCCAATTTGGCCGCACTTTGACCTGCAAGAACAAATGCACCTTGCGGCCCAGAAACTCTGTCAGTTCCTGTCGGGCGGCAGTCGAAATCGCTTTGATCGTTTCGCCGCGTTTGCCCAGCACGATCCCCTTATGGCCATCCCGCATCACATAAATCACCTGATCCACACGGGCTGAGCCATCTTTGCGCTCTTCCCATTTTTCGGTTTCCACAGTCAGCTGGTAGGGCAATTCCTGATGCAGGCGCAGGGTCAGTTTTTCGCGGGTGATTTCTGCGGCAATCATCCGCATTGGCAGATCGGCAATTTGATCTTCGGGATAGAGCCATGGCCCTTCGGGCAGCGATTTTGCCAGCCAGGCTTTCAAATCATCTGCGCCATGGCCCTTTTCTGCGGAAATCATGAAGGTTTCGGCAAAATCATAGCGGGCGTTCAGATCCTGTGTCAGCGCCAGCAGGACTTCGGATTTGACCATGTCGATCTTGTTGATTGCCAAGGCGACAGTCCGGCCCTCGCCGATGTCTTTCAGACCTTCCAAGATACGTTCCACACCCTCGGTGATCCCGCGGTGGGCTTCGACCATCAGCACGATGATGTCGGCATCAGCAGCACCGCCCCACGCGGCCGCGACCATCGCGCGATCCAGACGGCGGCGGGGCGTAAAAAGCCCCGGCGTGTCAACAAACACGATCTGCGCGTCACCTTCCAGCGCAACGCCGCGAATGCGGGCGCGGGTGGTTTGCACCTTATGGGTGACAATCGATACTTTGGCCCCGACCATGCGGTTGGTCAGGGTGGATTTGCCGGCGTTCGGCTCTCCGATCAGGGCTACAAATCCGGCGCGGGTCATGCGCTCTCCAATCTTTGTAAAAGGGCTTTGGCGGCGGCCTGTTCTGCCTGACGTTTCGATCCGGCAGTTGCGGCCTCGGTCTCGCCGTTATCCAGCTTGACCGCAATAGTGAAAACAGGGGCGTGGTCCGGCCCACTGCGTTTGACGAGATCATAGCGCGGCGGCTGCAATCCGCGCGCCTGGGCCCACTCTTGCAGGCTGGTCTTGGCATCACGGGCGTCCGCCTCAACCGACGCGATGCGTTTGCCCCAGAGCCGCACGATAAGCGCTTTGGCGGCTTCAAAACCGGCGTCGCGGTACACGGCGGCAATCACCGCTTCCATGGCGTCCCCCAAAAGGGCCTGCTTGCGCCGGCCCCCGGACAGCATTTCGGACCGCCCCAGTTTCAGCGCATCGCCAAGACCGATTTCGCGGGCGACATCGGCGCAGGTTTCCTTGCGCACCAGCGCGTTGAAACGCGGGGCCAATTGGCCTTCGCTGGCTTTGGCGTCATGGTCCAGCAGCGCTTCGGCCATGACAAGGCCCAAGACGCGGTCGCCCAGAAACTCCAGCCGCTGGTTGTCAGATCGCGTGGGCGAGGACATCGACGAATGGGTGACAGCCCGCACCAACAGCTCAGGGGCACCAAATTGATGCCCCAGCCGTTTTTCCAATGCTTTCAATTCCGCTGAAATCTTCAATTGACGCCCTTAAAGAAACGATCCCCCCGCCAGGTCCAGAAGGCAAACATCGACCGACCTGCAGAAGAGAACATGATGCGATCGGCGCGTCCGATCAAGTTTTCGAACGGGACAAAGCCCACCCCGCCACGGCTTTGCGGCACGCGGCTGTCGGTGGAGTTGTCGCGGTTGTCCCCCATGAAGAAGAAATGCCCCGCAGGCACGGTAAAGACGCCTGTGTTGTCGACAAAGGAATTATCGATATTCAAGATCGCATGTTGCGTGCCGCCCGGCAAGGTTTCGATCAGGCGGGTTTTCTGACAGGTGCCGCCGGTGCCCACTGGGCCGTTTTCGCACCGTGGCAAGTTGCCCTGCGGCCCTTGCGGTTCAGACACCTCTTCAAAGACGCCGCCGTGGTCCAGGGACACGGCCTGACCGTTGAGATGCAAAACACCGTTTTTCATCTGCACTGTGTCACCAGGCAGCCCCACCAGACGTTTGATGAAATCAGAACCCGTGACCGGATGGCGAAACACCACAACATCGCCGCGCTCTGGCTCAGACCCAAGAAAGCGCTCATTCTCGCCATCAAACACGCCGCAGATATCGCGCGCATCCACGCCAATGAACGGCAACGACGGACAGGAAGCATAGGAGTAGCCATAAGCCATCTTGTTCACAAAGAGGAAATCGCCGATCAGCAGTGTGTCTTTCATCGAGCCGGACGGAATCCAGAACGGTTGAAAGAATAGCGTGCGAAAAATACCCGCGATCAGCAGCGCATAGACCACCGTTTTGATGGTTTCCACAATGCTGTTGGGCTTTGATGAGGCCTCAGATGCCATTCTGTCTCTCCGGCTTGGTTTGCGGTTACATGCGACCCGGCAGGCCAAGTGTCAACCCGCTGTGCCTGCGTCATCGCTGATCGGCAGGGCCTCGATCACCACAAAAGCCTGCGCCCAGGGGTGATCATCGGTCAGGGTCACATGGATCACCGCCCGA
Organism: Cognatishimia sp. SS12; assembly: GCF_028369055.1. Lineage (GTDB taxonomy): Bacteria > Pseudomonadota > Alphaproteobacteria > Rhodobacterales > Rhodobacteraceae > Cognatishimia. The sequence continues at coordinate 290,436 of NZ_JAQNCZ010000005.1, forward strand.
TGTCCGGGCGGCGTCATTGTCTCAAGTCGCTCCTTGGCCCAGCCGGTGACTTCCATGATTGGCTGGCCGCTGCGCAGGTTGCTGACGTGCATGTCCTTCCAGGCGATGCCCATGGCAAGCCCGGTGCCCAAAGCCTTGGAACAGGCTTCCTTGGCGGCCCAGCGCTTGGCATAGGTGCCAGCGATATCTTTGCGGCGCTCGGCCTTCATCTGCTCCCGCTCTGTGAACACGCGGTTTTTGAACCGGTCGCCAAACCGATCCAACGTGCCCTGAATACGGTCGATATTCGCAAGATCTGTCCCGATCCCAAGGATCATTCCAAAAACGCCTCAATCACACCAGTGTCTTGGTTAAGATTGAAGTAGAGGTCTCCTGATGAGAAATCATCGAACTCGCTGTCAAAATACATCACCTGCACGTCAAAGATCAGACCAACGTCTGGATCATAGTGGGCATTCAGCTCTTCAAAGCCAATGCCGCTAAACCCCATGCCGCCAGCGACACCGATGGTGCGACATTGGCGGCCACCGACTTCGTCGTAAGGCGGGGACAACACCAGCAAATGGAACGAGCCAGCCGCAGGCTCGATGGTATCCAGCAGGGCAAGTCGCACAGCGCCATTGGCATAGCTGCGTGAGAACTCTTCCCATGGCTCATAGATCGCATCGGCACGGGCCTGCCAGTCGCATTCAGAAATCTCTTGTGCCATGGCGGGTGTGGCCAGCAGCATGGATGCAATCAAAGCGGATTTCAGCACGTCAAATCTCCGAATGTGTTAGTCATATGATGGGATGGCACCGCTCTATTGTCATGCGCTTTGTTGGTCGGCGCGCGCCAAATCCATCAAACGACGCATTTCCTTGATCGAGGCGTCCATGCCAACAAACAGTGCTTCGCCCATCAAAAAATGGCCAATGTTCAATTCTTTGATCTCTGGCAGCGAGGCAACAGGCTGGACAGTATCATAGGTCAGCCCATGCCCGGCATGCACCTCAAGGCCAAGCCCATGGGCAAAGCTGGCCATCTTGGTCAGCCGCGCCAATTCGGCATCGCGCTCGGCAAATTTGCCTTCGGCGTGAAAGTCGCAATAGGCCCCAGTGTGCAGCTCGATCACCTGTGCGCCAATGCGATGCGCCGCTTCGATTTGCGGGCGGTCCGCTGCAATAAAGATCGAGACCCGACAACCTGCATCACGTAAAGGCGCGATGTAATGCGCCAGGCGGTTTTCCTCACGGGCGACCTCTAGCCCGCCCTCGGTGGTCTTTTCCTCGCGCTTTTCAGGCACGATGCAGACGGCGTGGGGTTTATGGCGCAGCGCGATTTGCTGCATCTCGTCGGTGGCCGCCATTTCAAAATTCAACGGCACTGTCAGTGCCTCCATCAAGGCGTCGATATCCGCATCCATGATATGGCGGCGGTCTTCGCGCAGATGCGCGGTGATCCCATCCGCGCCCGCCGCCTCGGCCAATTTGGCCGCGCGCACTGGATCAGGATAGGCCCCGCCGCGCGCATTGCGCACTGTGGCAACGTGATCAATATTTACACCCAAGCGCAGCATGGCGTCCGCTCCTTCGTCTTTTGCGCCGACCCTAGACGCAGCCGGGCGCAGAGAAAACCGAATTTTCGTTATTTTTTGGCCTTGGCTGCGCCATCTGAAACCTGCGCCTTGGCGCGTTCCGCTTTCGATTTCAGTTTCTCAAACTTGGCCTGAATCTGCTTGGCGCGCCGCTTCTGATAGGCCCGGATCACCGGCACCGACAGATAATAGGCCACAGTGGCCGCTACAAAACCGGGCAGGATGCCGCCGATCAAATATGGATAGAAGACCTCATCCCAAAAGATCGACAGCCCGCGCCAATCCATGTCGGCGTCCGTGAACATCGCCCAGAAGTTATGCAAAAGGTCGCCGCCCGCATTGCCAAACTTGCCGACAAGGCTGCTTTCCTGGCCTTCCTGAAACTCTGTGCCCAGCAGGAAATGCCCGGTCTTAAGCGAAATCACCCCAATCGGAATATAAGTGAGCGGATTGCCAAAAAATGTGCCCAATAGAGCCGCCAAAAGGTTGCCCTGCACCAGCCGAGACATCATGGCCGCCACCACGAAATGCAGCCCATAAAAGGGGGTGAATGTGGTGAACACCCCGGCCCAAAGCCCGCGCGCGATCCGTTCGGGAGAGCCGGGCAAGCGCCGCAGCCGATGCCGGACATAGTAAAACGCCCGCGTCCAGCCACCACGGGGCCAGAAGAAATCCTGTACCATCTGCAGGATTGGTCGTCTGTCCCGGCGCTTAAAGACCAATGGCGTTTCCTTGTGGGTTGGGGCTACTCTGGTTGGACGGTCGGAGTGGCGCGGCTTGGGTCGCGGTGACGCTCAATCGCGGCCACTTCGCTTTCGGCCTGTAGGGCCAGCATCAGTGAATGCAGATGTTCTGTGTCGCGCAGCTCCACATGTACCAAAAGCCGAAAGAAATCGGGCTTCCGGTCGGTGAATTCCAGATCAGCGATATTGGCCTTGTGCTCGCCAATCAACGAACAGATGCGCCCCAGAACGCCTGCATCATTGGCAATCGTCAGGTCAATCGTGGCCCCATAGACCGCCTTATGCTTGCCTGTCTGCCAGTGCAAATCCATCCAGCGTTCGGGCTGATCTTCGAAATGCGAGAGGTTTTCGCAATCTATCGCATGGGCCACCACGCCTTTGCCGCGGTAGGTGATGCCCACGATGCGCTCCCCCGGGAGGGGGTCACAACAGGGCGCGCGCTGCAGGTTCTGGTCGGGTGACAGGCCGATAACCGCACGATCTGCAGAGACCTCTTCGCGCTCATCAGGGGTCAGTTCCGGATAGACCGCCTCCACGACTTCATGGGCGTTCAGCTCTGCGCTGCCAAGTCGCGCCAGCAGGGTTTCGCGGTCATCCAGCCGCAATTGGCGCGCCGCCATATCCAGAACTTTTTCCGTCGGGCGTTTGCCCACATGGTGAAACGCCGCGCGGGCGAGCTCATAACCCAGTTTGACAAAGCGTTCATGATCCTGCGCGCGCAAGGCGCGGCGAATGGCGGATTTGGCTTTGCCGGTGGTTGCGACATCCAGCCAGGTGGCCTGCGGCATCTGCCCATGGGCGGTGATGATTTCGACCGACTGACCGTTCTTGATCCGCGTCCACAGCGGCACGCGAATATGATCGATCTTGGCCCCAACGCAGGCATTGCCGATCCGGGTGTGGATCGCATAGGCAAAATCAATGGGCGTCGCGCCGCGGGGCAGTTTGACCACATCGCCCTTGGGCGAGAAACAGAACACCTGGTCCTGATACATCTCAAGCTTGACCGCTTCGAGGAAATCAGCGTGATCCTCTTCGCTGTCAAACTGCTCGGTCAACGAGCGGATCCAGCGCGCCGGGTCCACCGCAAAAGGGTTTTCGCCGCGCACGCCATCGCGATAGGACCAATGCGCCGCCACGCCGGTTTCGGCCACATCATGCATTTGCCGCGTGCGGATCTGCACTTCGACGCGGCGCCCGTCGCGGCCTGATACCGTGGTGTGGATGGAACGATAGCCGTTTGATTTTGGCTGGCTGATGTAATCCTTAAACCGTCCGGGCACCGCTCGCCACCGCTGGTGGATCGCGCCTAGCACGCGGTAGCAGTCATTTTCGGTCTGGGTGATAATGCGGAACCCATAGATGTCCGACAGACGCGAGAACCCCTGATCCTTTTCCTGCATCTTGCGCCAGATCGAATAGGGTTTTTTGGCGCGGCCAATGACACTGGCAGTGATATCCGCCTTGTCGAGTTCCGTGGTGACGTCATTGGTGATGCGCTCAACCACATCGCCGGTTTCTTTTTGCAGCGTGATAAAGCGGCGCATGATCGAGGCGCGCCCCTCGGGGTTCAGCACCTTGAAGGCGAGATCTTCGAGCTCCTCGCGCATGGATTGCATCCCCATCCGCCCGGCCAGCGGCGCATAGATATCCATGGTTTCGCGCGCTTTCACCACCTGCTTTTGTGGCCGCATGGCGCGGATCGTGCGCATGTTGTGCAGCCGGTCGGCCAGTTTGACCAGGATCACCCGCAGGTCCTTGGACATCGCCATGAAAAGCTTGCGGAAGTTTTCGGCCTGTTTGGTCTCGCTGGAGGCGAGCTGCAAGTTGGTCAGCTTGGTGACGCCATCCACCAGCATGGCCACCTCTTCGCCAAAGCGTGCGGACACCTCGCCATATGAGGCTTTGGTATCTTCGATCGTGTCATGCAGGAGCGCGGTGATGATGGTCGCATCATCAAGCTGCTGTTCCGTCAGGATCGCGGCGACTTCGATGGGGTGGGTAAAATAGGGCTCTCCCGAATGCCGGAATTGCCCCTCATGCATCTGGAGGCCAAAGTCATAGGCCTCGCGGATGAGTTTTTCGTTGGTTTTGGGGTTATAGGCCCGGACGAGTTCGACCAGATCGTCAGCCGGAATCATAGTGCCTCGTCTTCCCCTGAGGTTCGGGCCCGGCGTCAGCCTTGGCCTTGTGCTTCCATCAGCGCGCGCAGCAGCTTTTCTTCGGACATGTCGTCGTCAGATGGCTTGTCTGCAGTTTCCGCACCCATCAGCAGCGCCATGGAATCCTCTTCAGGTTCATCCACTTCGATCTGATGCTGGTTGCTTTCGATCAGACGCTCGCGCAATTCATCTGCGGTCTGAGTTTCTTCAGCAATCTCGCGCAGGGACACAACAGGGTTTTTGTCGTTGTCGCGGTCCACGGTGATGGCGGCACCGGCAGAAATTTCGCGCGCACGATGTGCGGCAAGCATCACAAGTTCAAAACGGTTAGGAACCTTGTCGACGCAATCTTCTACGGTAACGCGGGCCATCGGGCACTCCATTATCTGGTCTGGATCAGAAAGTGTGTATCTAGGACGGATCAGACCGGGTTACAAGCAGATTGTCATAGGCGCACAACGGCTTTGCGGTCACTTTCCGGCAATTTTTCCAGCATCCGAGTTACAGATAGGCCGGAAACCGGATGAATCCAGTCTGGCGCGACCTCGGCAAGTGGCACCAGCACAAAAGCGCGGTCCTGCAATCGCGGATGCGGGAGAATCAGTTGCTCTGGTGCGCGGGTGGTCTGCTGCGCCAATGGCAAATCGCGCCAATGTTCGAATGTGGCCCGGTCCGGGCGCACCAAAGCCCCCTGCCCGATGAGGTCAATATCAAGCGTGCGCGCGCCCCAGCGTTTGTGCCGCACCCGGCCGCAGGCCGCCTCAACCCGATGCAACACCGAAAGCAGCGCAGCTGGGTCCAGATCGCTGCGTACAACGGCAGCGGCATTGACATAATCGGGCCCCGATCCGGCCGGAAAAGCCGGGGTCGCAAAACAATCGCTCACCCTATGCGAGAAGACGCCATGATCGGGCAGCGACCGGAGCGCGAACTTTATCGTTTCCAGCGGTGATCCATGGTCGGAATCGGCATTCCCACCAAAAGCCAACATACTGTAATTACTCATCTTTATTCACACCTATCCGAAAGAATTAGCCCCCATACCGAAGAACCAACCACCGCCTCTTGCGAGCCAAACAAAAATCTTTAGCCTAAGTATTCCACGCGCGCATATTTTTTTTCTCACTCACTCAGTCGCGCGGTATTTTACTGGAAGGACATTTAATGTTTTACAAGGACGAACGGCTTGCGCTGTTCATTGACGGGTCGAATCTATATGCGGCGGCAAAGTCGCTGGGGTTTGACATCGACTATAAACTCCTTCGAGCAGAGTTCATGAGACGCGGCAAACTGCTGCGCGCCTTTTACTATACGGCACTTCTGGAAAATGACGAGTACTCGCCGATCCGCCCGCTGGTGGACTGGCTGCATTATAATGGGTTCACCATGGTCACGAAACCGGCCAAGGAATACACAGATAGCCAAGGCCGCCGTAAGGTCAAAGGCAACATGGACATCGAGCTTGCAGTCAACGCGATGGAGCTTGCGCCACATGTCGATCACATTGTGCTTTTCTCAGGTGATGGCGATTTCCGCCCCCTGATCGAAAGCCTGCAGCGCCAGGGCGTGCGCGTATCGGTGGTATCCACCATCCGCAGCCAACCGCCGATGATCTCTGACGAACTGCGCCGTCAGGCCGATAACTTCATTGAACTTGAAGGTCTGAAGGATGTCATTGGCCGTCCGCCGCGCGAACCGGCACCGGGCGAAGAAGAAACTGACTATTCTTCTGCCTAAGGATCAGACCGGGGCCCCGCGCCCCGGTTTTTCAGTCCTCGATAGGCACCCTGCCTGCCACACGGCCTTTACCTCGCCGTGCGAAGGAATTACCTCTGAGGCAACAGATCAGAGGGCCTCGGCATGAGCAAACCAAAGCTGAACATCTTTCTCGCTGCACCGCGCGGCTTTTGCGCGGGCGTGGATCGGGCCATCAAGATTGTCGAGATGGCGCTGCAAAAATGGGGTGCGCCGGTCTATGTGCGCCATGAGATCGTGCACAATAAATTTGTCGTCGACGGGCTGCGCGAAAAAGGCGCCGTCTTTGTAGAAGAGTTGAGCGATTGCCCCGATGACCGCCCGGTGATCTTTTCTGCCCATGGCGTTGCCAAATCCGTCCCCGCCGAGGCGAGCCGCCGCGAGATGGTCTTTGTGGATGCAACCTGCCCGCTGGTCTCCAAAGTCCATATCGAGGCTGAGCGCCATTCAGAAGCGGGGCTGCAAATCATCATGATTGGCCACGCTGGCCACCCGGAAACCATCGGCACCATGGGCCAGTTGCCCGACGGCGAGGTGCTGCTGGTTGAGACCGAGGCTGACGTAGACACCATCGAGGTACGTGATCCTGAAAAGCTGGCGTTTGTGACCCAGACGACCCTGTCTGTCGATGACACCATCGGCATTGTTGCCGCGCTTAACAAACGGTTTCCCAAGATTGTCGGCCCGCATAAAGAAGACATCTGCTATGCCACCACGAACCGACAGCTGGCGGTGAAAGCCATGGCCGAGAAATGCGATGCCATGCTGGTCGTGGGCGCGCCAAATTCCTCCAATTCGCGCCGCTTGGTCGAGGTCGGCGCAAAGGCGGGCTGCAGCTATTCGCAGCTGGTTCAGCGCGGCACAGATATCGACTGGCGCGCGCTTGACGGCATCACCTCGGTCGGCATCACGGCCGGTGCCTCAGCCCCCGAAGTGCTGGTGAACGAAGTTATTGATGCGTTCCGCGATCGCTATGATGTGACGGTCGAAGTGGTGGAAACCGCCGTTGAGACCGTGAACTTCAAAGTGCCGCGCGTGCTGCGAGATGTGGAACAAGCCGCGGCGCTCTAACGCTCGCAAGCGACGCCATCCCCGTCCCGATCAAGCCCGTAAGGATCAGGCCCGACCACGCGGATGGGACCTTGGACATAGAGCGGCCCATTGCCCGAGCCCGATGCACAATCAACGTCTGGGCCATTGGGCGGCAGGCAGGCCCCTTGGTAACTGGTGTGACAGCTCTGCGCGGCAACTGAGGGTGCGGCGGCCATGAGCGACAGTGTGGAAAAAGAGATAATTTTAATAAAATTCATCTCGTCCATATGTGACCGCTATGCGCGCTTTGCAAGCGCAGGCCCTCCGCGCGCAAATTAAGCTGGACGCGGCCCGGTCAAGTTCGCTATCGCCCCCTTATGGCAGACCTACACGCATATACCGACGGAGCATGCTCCGGTAATCCCGGCCCGGGCGGCTGGGGTGTCTTGCTGCGCGCCACCGAGGGCGCGCGCATCCTCAAAGAACGCGAGCTTTCTGGCGGCGAAGCGGACACCACCAACAACCGCATGGAATTGATGGCCGCCATCATGGCGCTTGAAACGCTGGAACGACCCAGCGCGCTGACCATTGTGACCGACAGCGCCTATGTGAAAAATGGCGTGACAGGCTGGATTCACGGCTGGAAGCGCAACGGCTGGAAAACCTCTGCGAAAAAGCCGGTAAAAAATGTCGAGCTCTGGCAGCGGCTGGATGCGGCACAGGCGCGCCATCAGGTGACATGGGAATGGGTCAAGGGGCATGCCGGCCATCCAGAAAATGAAAAGGCCGATGAACTGGCCCGCGCGGGGATGGCCCCGTTCAAACCCGGAAAAGACACATGACCGTGGTCGCCTTTCTTGATTGGGCTTCGGTGCTGGTTTTTGCCATCACGGGTGCATTGGTGGCGAGCCGCGCGCAGCTCGATCTGGTGGGTTTTGCCTTTATCGCCTGCCTGACGGCGGTGGGTGGCGGCACCTTGCGCGATCTATTGTTGGGGCGCGATCCGGTGTTCTGGGTGGGGCAGCCGGGGTATATCCTTGTGGCTTGCGCTGCGGCTTTGGTGGTGTTTTTCACCGCGCATCTTCTGGAAAGCCGCTATCGCACCCTTTTATGGCTCGATAGCGTTGCGCTCTCGGTTGCGGTGGCCGCCGGATCGGGCGTTGCCATCAACCTTGGGCATAATCCGGTGATCGTGGTGCTGATGGGGATCTCGACCGGATGCCTCGGCGGGCTGATGCGCGATGTAGTCTGCAACGAGGTGCCCCTATTGCTGAAACAGGGCGAAATCTACGCGACCGCCGCCTTCGCCGGGGCCAGTGCCGCGCTGGTGGCGCAATATTTTGGCCTCAGCGGCCTGCCGGCGCTGTCTGTCTGCGCAGGCACCACCTGGGTGCTGCGCGCCGGGTCTTTGCTGTTTGGCTGGAGCCTACCTGTCTATAAGGCGCGCCCGCCACAGCAGTGAAAGCGCAGGCCGCTAGGCCTGTGCCATTTCAAATTCGTCAATCTTGTCGAGGAATTTCTTGAACCCGCTCTTCTCGCGCAGGCGGGCCGCTTGTGATCTGTGCCACTCAAAGGCCTCTTCGTGATAGCCGCGCAGCTGGGCATCGCACAGCAGCTGCGCCTTGATTTCCAGGGCGCGATGGAAATTCAGCGCAAGCCGCGCGTCCTGAGTTTCATTCTTGTTAAAGCGCTTCCAATAGGCACCTTCGATGCCTTTTTTGATGATGATTGGCGCGCCCACGCAAACGTTTGTTCAACATCGAATCCATCGAGCGCAGGGCATAATGGTTCAGCTGTGCCGCCCCATACCCGTAAGACTCCGAAACGAATAAGGCGCTTTGGATTTGCTCTTCTGTCAGTCGCTGACCATCGGGCAGCACCCAGTGCAGATCACGCGCTGTTTCGCTGAGAAACGGGCGATGCACCCCCATGCGGACAAACTTGCTAGAATTGCGAAACAGGGTTTTGAAGAACCGATTGTCCTCTGCGGTGCTGTTCTCATGTTCGGTCAGGGTAAAGCCAAGCGGCACGGGCGCCTGATCCAGATGCGCGACATCCGCATTGCCATAGATGCGCCAGACAAAGGAAATCGCGTCTGCCTCGGGGTGGCGGCGGATGAGGCCCGGCAGGGTCTTATCGCCGGTATTGATCTGCAGATATTCATCGACATCAATCACCATGAGCCAATTGGCATTGCGCACGGCTGGTTCATATTCGGCCCACATCAGCGCGCTTTTCTGTGGCCCCCGCCGCATAACGCGATTGAAGCGGTGGTGCACAATACCCATGCGATTGAGGCACCTCAGAATATGGTCGGTCTGATCGCTGCAATCATTGGTGAAGATCACAAAATCAGACACGCCCAGCGCCAGATAATGCGAGACCCAATCCAGAATGTAGGGGCCTTCGTCTTTCATTGACGTGACCACGGTGATTTTAGGCGCTTTGGTCTGCGCGCCAACAGAAATTTCAGGCATCAAAACAGCTCAAACAGAATTCAATGCCTGAAATTAACGCGCAAAAATTGAAATCACAAATACAAGATCGCGCTAAAGGAGGCTTTGCCCCGCCTGCAACGCAAAGCCCCGCAAGAAAACCTCGGCCTCTTGGGCACTTTTGCCTGCGCGCTGCAGCCGCAAGAGCTGCACCGCACCGCCACCGCAGGCCACGGTCAATGCATCGTCAAGCAACGTGCCAGGTGCCCCCGCCCCATCCGCCAAACGCGAAGCGAGCACTTTGACGCGCTGACCATCCATTTCGCACCAGGCCCCCGGAAAGGGCGAAAGCCCGCGGATCAGGCGATCCACCTCTTGGGCAGGTTTGCTCCAGTCAATGCGTGCCTCGGCCTTGTCGATCTTGGCGGCGTAGGTCACGCCGTCCTCTGGCTGCGGCGTGGCGGTCAGATCAGGCAGGTGCGCCAGCGCATCCACGATGGCTTTTGCGCCGATCTGGCTGAGGTGATCATGCAGCTGCTGCGTGGTTTCCTCGGCCCCGATCGCGGTGGTCTGGCGCATCAGCACAGGTCCGGTATCCAGCCCCGCTTCCATCTGCATGATGCAGACGCCGGTTTCCGCATCCCCGGCCATAATCGCGCGGTGGATGGGGGCCGCGCCGCGCCAGCGCGGCAGCAGGCTGGCGTGGATATTCAGACAGCCAAATTTGGGCGCGTCCAGAATAGCCTGCGGCAGGATCAGCCCATAGGCCACAACAACAGCCACATCAGCGCCGAGCGCGGCAAAATCCGCCTGCGCCGCCGCATCCTTCAACGACACCGGGTGCCGCACCATCAGCCCCAAAGCTTCGGCGCGCGCTTGCACGGGCGAAGGGCGTTCTTTCTTGCCTCGCCCCGCAGGCCGCGGCGGCTGACAATAAGCCGCGACGATCTCATGCCCTGCGGACACCAGCGCATCCAGAACAGGCACCGAAAAATCGGGCGTCCCCATGAAGACAACTTTCATCGCAGCTTCCCTGCCTTTTTAATCAACATGTCGCGTTTGGTGCGGCTGAGGTGGTCAAAGAACATCTTGCCATTGATATGGTCGATCTGGTGCTGCACGGATGTTGCCCAGAGGCCAACAAAATCCTTTTCGACCAGCGCGCCGGTTTCATCCATATAGCGCACGGTGACAGCACGCGGGCGTTTGATGGTGGCAGAGACACCGGGCAAGTTTGGGCTGGCTTCGTCATGGGCGCGCAGCTCAATGGATTTGTGCAGAATTTCCGGATTGGCCATTTTCACGGCCTTGCCCCGTTCGTTGGACGCATCAACCACAATCAGGCGGCGCAACACACCGATCTGATTGGCCCCCATACCGACGCCGGGCATGGCCTCCATCGTGTCAATCAGATCGCGCCAGGTTGCGTGATCCTCATCGGACAGCTGCGTAATCGGCGCGGCAACGGTGCGCAGGCGCTTGTCGGGCCATGGCAGGCAGGCGCGCACCGTCATCCGCGCGCCAGCTCCCGTTTCAGCTTGGCAGATTTGCGTGTCATCATTTGGCGTTTCATCGGGCCGAGATAATCAATGAAGAGCTTGCCATTCAGGTGGTCGATCTCATGCTGCACGCAGGTCGCCCAGAGACCGTCAAAGTCCTTTTCCTGCGGATTGCCGTTTTCATCGATCCAGCCGACGCGCACGTCAGCCGGGCGGGTAACTTCGGCGAACTGATCCGGGATCGACAGGCAGCCCTCTTCGTAGACATTGGTGTCATCGGACGATTGCAAGATTTCCGGGTTGAACATGACGACGGGGTCTGGATCCCCGTCTTTGACACAATCCAGCACGATCAGTCGCTGCAACACGCCGATTTGCGGCGCAGCTAGCCCGATGCCGGGCGCATCATACATGGTTTCCAGCATATCAGAGGCAAGCGCGCGCAGCTCATCTGACAGGTCAGCGACGGCCTCACATTGCTTTTTCAGGCGGGGATCAGGGTGTATCAGGATCGGTCTCAACATGTGTTTCACATAGGCCATGGCTGCAAAACCTGCAACGGCTCTTGCACCCTCTGATCAATCAGGTAGCGTGCGCGGCAATTATCGAAGAGGCGCAAAATGAATTTCGATCAAGTCGTGAACCGCGTGGGCACCAAATCTGCGAAATGGGATGGGATGGAGCGCGCCTTTGGCGTCGCCCCCGGCGATGGCATCGCGATGTGGATCGCCGATATGGATTTTGCGGCACCGGCGTTTCTGAGCGCGGCTGCCCAGCGCTATGTCGATACCGGCAACTACGGCTATTTCACCGGTATGGACGAGTTTCACGAGGCCGTCGCATGGTGGATGAAGACCCGCCATGGCTGGCAGATTGAGCGCGCGTGGACCTTTGTCACCTTTGGGCTGGGCCACGGCATTGCGACAACGCTGATGGCGTTGACAGAGCGCGGCGATCACATTGCCACCTTTACGCCGGTCTACCATGAATTTCAGCGCAAGATCGAAGCCGCAGGCCGCATCAACACCCAGCTGCCGCTGGCTGTGGACGATGCTGGCCTCTATTATATGGATTTTGACGCCTACGAGGCGTTGATGACCGGCAAGGAAAAGCTGCTGCTGATCAGCTCGCCGCACAATCCGGCTGGGCGCGTTTGGACGCAGGACGAGCTCAGCAAGCTTGCCGCATTCTGCCAGAAACACGACCTCATCTTGGTGTCCGACGAAATCCACCACGATTTGGTTTTTCCAGGCCATCAACACAAGACCGCCGCACTTGCGATGCCAGAAATCCTGGATCGGCTTGTGGTGACATGCGCGGCCTCCAAGACCTTTAATATCGCCGGGGCGCGCACAGGCTGCGTGATTATTCCGGACCCGGCGCTGCGCAAACGTTTTGCCGACTATTATGGCTGCTTTGATATCAACGCCAACGGCCTTGGCGTGGCGCTGACATGCGCGGCCTACAGCCCCGAGGGGGCCGCTTGGGTGGATGAGCTCACCGCTTATCTGGCAGGCAATTTTGAAGTGTTCAAAGCGGAACTGGCCGACATTCCGGGGGCAACTGTGATGCCGATGCAATCCACCTATCTGTCGTGGGTGGATTTTTCCGGCACCGGGCTTGGCATGGATGAGGTGAACACGCGGGTCTACAAACAGGCCAAAATCGCAGCCACACCCGGAGTCGGCCTGGGCCGAGGCGGCGAAAATTTCCTGCGCTTTAATCTCGGCACCCGGAGCTCATTGGTGGCAGAGGCCGCCGCACGTCTGAAAACGGCCTTCGGCGTCTAAGCTGCTCAGTGCTTTTTAGACTGATCCGTCACCAATGCAACGGGCGCGTTTTCCTCGCGATAATAATCAAGCGCCGGTTTGTCCGACGCGGCGGTGGCGCGCTTGAATTCATAAAACATCTCGCCATCCTCTTCGACCGAGGCAATGACCAGACATTGATAGAGATGGCGCGCGCCGTCATAAACATCGACCAGGCCGCGCAAATGCGGGGCCGCGTCGACATCCAGCGTGAACCCGTCATCGCGGAACCGCAGGATGCGAAAGCTTTGCTCCCCCGCTTCAACGCGCAACCGGCTGGTCTTGCGCAGGTCAGCCTTGCGCGCCGCATCTAGCCCGGCTTGCACCTCTTTGGGAAGAAAATCAGTCATCGTCCGCCTCCATCGGAGCTAAAGGGTCGCAATAAATGGGTTTTCCGTCAAGAATGCCCCACGCATGTACCAGCACCATGTGCGCAAATGCGCAACACCTCTGCATCTGCTTTGATTGCTCTTTTCCGTCACACCCCTAGGTATGAAGTAAGCTTAACAGGAGAATGACATGGGCCTGCTCGTAGACGGTAAATGGCACGACAAATGGTATGATACCAAAAAATCGGGCGGAAAATTTGAACGGTCTGAATCGCAGTTTCGCAATTGGATCACCGCGGATGGCAGCGCCGGACCTTCTGGCAAGGGCGGGTTTGCAGCCGAAAGCGGCCGCTATCATCTTTATGTGTCCATGGCCTGCCCCTGGGCGCATCGCACCTTGATCTTCCGCAAGCTTAAAGGGCTTGAAGATCATATTTCGGTGTCGGTCGTGCATCCTGACATGCTCTCAAACGGCTGGACGTTTGAAACAGATGCGTTCGGCGCAACGGGCGATACGCTCTTTGGCTCTGAATTTGCCCATCAGATTTATACCCGCGCGGACCCAGAGTATTCAGGCCGCGTGACCGTGCCGATCCTGTGGGACAAGAAACAGGGCACCATCGTGTCCAACGAAAGTTCTGAAATCATTCGCATGTTCAACAGCGCGTTTGATGCGCTCACCGGCAACACGCTGGATTTCTGGCCAGAAGCGGAGCGTGACGCCATCGAAAAGGTCAATGCCCGCGTCTATGACACCGTAAACAACGGCGTCTACAAATGCGGCTTTGCCACCAGCCAGAGCGCTTATGACGACGCAGTTACGCCGCTGTTTGATACGCTGGACTGGCTCGAAGAGCGGCTCAGCAAAACCCGTTACCTGATGGGCGATCAACTGACCGAGGCAGATTGGCGGCTGTTCACAACACTGATCCGCTTTGATCCGGTCTATCATTTGCATTTCAAATGCAATCGCAAGCGCCTCATAGATTACCCAAACCTTTGGGCCTATACCCGCGATCTCTATCAACACGCTGACGTGGCAGAGACCGTGAACCTGCCGCACATCGTGCGCCATTATCATTACAGCCACGAGTCGATTAACCCGCATCGCATTCTACCGATCAACCCGGTGCTGGACTATCTCGCGCCACACGGTCGCGGCTGACCGCGCGCCCCTTGCCAAACTGGCCGGTTTGCGCGCACAAAGCGCGAGACAGCAAGAGGGGCACGCGCCGTGCAGACACAGCCACAAGCGACACGAGACCACGGGGGCGGCATCGATGCCGCAATGCGCCGCTGGGGCGGTGCGCGCCAAGATTGGCTGGATCTGTCCACGGGCATCAACCCGGTGCCCTACCCTCTGCCGGATTTTACGCCGGATGATTGGGCCGCTCTGCCAGGCAGCGCTGCCGAAGCCGAATTAATCTCTGCCGCGCGCCGATTTTGGGATGTGCCGGATACGTTGGACATTCTGGCGGCCCCCGGGGCCTCTAGCCTGATCGCGCAGATGCCTGGGCTTTTTGCGCGCGGCAGCGTGGATATCCCCAAACCGACCTATAATGAACACGCAGCCGCCTTTGCAGCGCAGGGCTGGCAAGAGGCGGAAGGTGCGGCACTGCGGGTGCTCGTGCACCCAAACAACCCCACCGGCCACTATTGGTCCGCTGCGGATCTGAGCGCCGAATTTACCATTATCGACGAAAGCTTTTGCGACGTCGCCCCAGAGCGCAGCCTCATCTCTGAGGCGCGCAGCGGCCGCTGCCTGGTTCTGAAAAGTTTTGGCAAATTCTGGGGTCTTGCCGGCCTGCGGCTAGGCTTTGCCATTGCCGCCCCCGAGATTATCGCCAAGCTGCGCGATGTCATCGGCCCTTGGGCCGTCTCTGGCCCCGCGCTGCGCGTCGGGGCGCTGGCGCTCTCGGATCCAGCTTGGGCCGCAGAGACGCGCAATCGACTGGCGCAGGACGCCGCGCGATTGGATGCGCTGATGGTCCAAAACGGTGCAGCGCCGCGCGGCGGATGCGGGTTGTTTCAGCTTTACGAGGTTGACGATGCCGCGGCCTGGCAAGATCGGCTCGGGCGCGCATATATTCTGAGCCGCATTTTTCCCTATTCTGATCGCTACCTGCGTCTTGGCCTGCCCAGCGCCGCAGGCTGGGATCGACTGACCACCGCGCTTGGAGGCTGATATGGATACCGCCACGCTTTTGTTCTGCGCCCTACTGCTGGATGCCGCCTTTGGGGAACCGAAGTGGCTCTGGGACCGCGTCAGCCATCCGGCGGTCCTGATCGGGAAGCTGATCAGCTGGGCGGATGACACCTTCAACACCGGGGACGCAAAACGCAACGGCGTGCTTCTGGTGCTGGCGCTGCTGGTCGGCACCTGGTTGATCGGCGGCGTGATCGAAGCGATCGGCTGGCTGGCCGAACTGCTTGTCGTCGCCATTTTATTGGCCCAGCGCGCTCTGGTTGACCATGTGAAAGACGTGGCAAGCGCGCTGCGCAATAGCCTGGCGGAGGGCCGCATCGCCGTGGCCAAAATCGTCGGACGCGACACGGCAGAAATGGATGGCCCCGCCGTCAGCCGCGCCGCGATCGAAAGTGGCGCTGAAAACCTTTCGGACGGGGTGATTGCCCCAGCCTTCTGGTTCCTGATTTTCGGCCTGCCCGGCATTCTGGCCTATAAGGCGATCAACACGGCGGACTCCATGATCGGCTACCGCACCCCCCGGCACGAAGATTTTGGCTGGGCCGCGGCCAAGCTCGATGATCTGCTGAATTGGCTGCCGGCGCGGTTGACCGCGCTGTTGATCGCTGCCACCCACAGCCGCCTGAAGGATTGGGCGCATATCAGCGATGACGCGCGGCTGCACCGCTCCCCCAACGCTGGCTGGCCAGAGGCCGCGATGGCCATCAGCCTCAATGTCGCCCTCAGCGGGCCACGCAGCTATGAAGGCGAGATGCGCGACTTTCCTTATGTGAACCCAGAAGGGGCGCAAGATATCGGCCCCAACGCCATTGATCAGGCGGCGGCAGCCCTGTGGCGGGTCTGGGCCGTGGCGCTTGCGGTGACGGCTGCGCTTGCGCTGCTGTGAGCGTTGCGCATCAGGCGCAAGCTGCTAGGGTGCGCTTAACACTATAAGAGGTTTTCCCATGCGTTTCGCCCTTGCCCTTGCAGGCCTGTGCCTGTCTGCCACCGCCAGCCTTGCCAACACCCCCTGTGGCGGGTCTTTTTCCGGCTTTGTGCAAGGCCTCAAGCAGGAAGCGCGCGCCATGGGGCATGATGCGAGCACGGTGGATCGCTTCTTTGCGTCTGCCCAGCAGGATGCGCGCACGCTCAAGGCGGACCGGGCGCAGGGCGTGTTTCAGAAACCATTTCTGGAGTTTTCCCAGCGCCTCATCAGCGCCAATCGCCTGAACACCGGCAAGGCCAAATCCCAGCAATATGACGCGGTGTTTGACCGGATAGAACGTGACTATGGCGTATCGCGCGGCGTGTTGCTGGCGTTCTGGGCGTTTGAAACCGATTTTGGTGGCTTTCAGGGCGATTTCAACACCCTGAATTCACTGGTGACGCTGGCGCATGATTGTCGCCGACCCGAACTGTTCCGCCCGCAGGTCTTTGCAGCGCTGAAATTGTTTGAGACCGGAGATTTTTCGCCGACTAAAACCACCGGGGCCTGGGCCGGAGAAATTGGCATGGTGCAGATGTTGCCTGCCGACATCATTGAAAACGGCGTGGATGGTGATGGCGACGGCAAGGTCAGCCTTAAAACCTCTGCGGTGGATGCGTTGATGTCCGGGGGCAAGATGCTGCAGCATCTGGGCTGGCGCAGTGGCGAGCCATGGCTGCAAGAAGTCACCGTTCCGGCCGATATGGATTGGTCGCAATCCGGGCTGAACACGACGAAATCAACCTCGGACTGGGCCAAGCTCGGCGTTGCCCCGCGTCAGGGACGTCTGGCGAACCTGCCTGCGTCCTTGGTCCTGCCGCAGGGCCGCAAGGGACCGGCTTTTCTCGCCTATCCGAATTTCAATGTCTATTTTGAATGGAACCAAAGCTTCATCTACGTGACGACAGCCGCGTATTTCGCCACCCGACTTGAGGGGGCCGCACCCTACAATCAGGGCAGCCCGGATCAGGGGCTGAATGGCAACCAGATGAAAGAGCTGCAGCGCAAACTGCAGGCGCGCGGATATGACGTGGGCAAGGTGGACGGTATTCTGGGCGCCAAAACCCGCGACGCGGTGCAAGCCGAACAGCAGCGCCTCGGCCTGCCAGCTGATGCCTGGCCAACACCGGATCTGCTGCGCCGTCTCTAATTGCGCGGGGTGCGCCGCACGGCCTTGGCAAAATCATATTTGGCCGCGATCAGCGCAATGCAAAGTAGTGCCAGCACAATGGCGGGCCATGGGGAGTAGCCCAGCGCGGTAGCGCCCTGCCCCAAACCCGCGGCCACGACACCCCCAAATGTCCAGAGCATCACATGACCATGCGCAACCCTGCGGCCCTGTGAAAGCCCCGGCACGCGCAGGAGGGCCACCGCCAGAACCAATGAGACGATGCTGATGATCGCCAAATAATGAAAGACGCCCATATTGGGGGAGTCTTGGTAAATCCCAAAGACCGCGACGTTAGAAATCAGCATCATTCCGACAAAGGCCCGCCCCTTCAGCCGATGCTGGCGGGTGCCCTTGGGCTGCAAGAACACAGTCATGCCAAGTCCGAGAACTGCGATCATCAAGGCAAAATGAAGCAAACCCAGAGAGGTCATATCACGCTCTTGCCCAATTGACGCAGAGCATGCTTAGTCCAGCTCGGTCCACGGCCAGGGCTTCACGTTGCTGGCCGCCGTCTGATAGCGCGCCGCTTTGGCGACCCAAATACCAAGATCCGTGCCAAAATCCGCCAATCTTTCATTGGGCTGTTTGCTGATCAGCAGAACCACGAATTGCAGCACGGCCACCACACCCAGCACGGTCTGCGCCATCGAGATCATCACCGCAATCAAGATCATATAGATCGCGCGCATCAGAAGTGAATCTGCGGCCTCTGGTTCAAATTGCTCGCCATGCAGGCGCCCTTTGACCTTCTCTTCGTCTGACGCTGTCATCTGTGATCCTGTGCCTTTTGCTATATGTATCGCTGCCGCCCGCCCATAAGGCCCACGCGCTGCCCTATGCAGAGCACAAGCTGACGCCCTTTCGCAATGGATGTTTTGTCACAATCCGCCAGATTAATCGTTGGCAGGTCACGCAACCAGCGTTTCGGCGGCCTTCAGATCGACCGAGACAAGCTGGCTGACGCCCTGTTCCTGCATGGTGACACCAAAGAGACGATCCATCCGGGCCATCGTCACCGCATGGTGGGTGATGATCAAAAAGCGCGTGTCAGTCTGACGGCACATTTCATCCAAAAGATCGCAGAAGCGCGTGACATTGGCGTCATCCAATGGGGCGTCCACCTCATCCAGCACACAGATCGGGGCCGGGTTGGCCAGGAAGACCGCAAAGATCAGCGCCATGGCGGTCAGTGTCTGCTCCCCCCCTGACAAGAGCGAGAGCGTCGACAGTTTCTTGCCCGGCGGCTGGCACATGATCTCAAGCCCCGCGTCCAGCGGATCATCGCTTTCCACCAGCACAAGGTTGGCCTCGCCGCCGCCAAAGAGATGTTTGAACAGCATCGAAAAATTGCTGTTCACCTGTTCAAAGGCTGTCAGCAGTCGCTCGCGCCCTTCGGAATTGAGGCTAGCAATGCCCGAACGCAGGGTGCGGATCGCCTCTTCCAAATCCTGCTTTTCCGTCACCAGAGTGCTGTGCTCTTCCTGGACCTCGCGCGCATCTTCTTCGGCGCGCAGGTTCACAGCGCCGAGCGCATCGCGCTGACGCTTCAGACGGTTGACGTCACTTTCAATGGTTTGGCTGGCGGGCATCTCTTCGGGCACCACATCCAGGCTTTCCAAGAGCGCCTCTGGTGTTTGCTCCATCTCATCATGGATACGCTCTGCGGCGCTTGCCACCGTTTCGCGGGCGGCATCGGCCAGCGCTTCGGCGCGGGCGCGTTTCTCGCGCACTTCGGAGGCTTCGCGCTCTGCATCCCGTTCGGCCTGTTCCGCAGTGCGCAGCGCGCTTTCCGCTTCCGCCAACTTATCCGCCGCCCCGCGCCGCCGCGCTTCTGCGTCTTCGATTGCGACGGTCAGATCTTCGCGTTTTTCTGCGATGTCCTCGGGCACCATCTGCGCATCCAGCAGCTCTTCTTCCGAAGCCCGCTTACGCTCGGCCAGTTCGCCGCTGCGTTTTTCGGCAGTTTCAAGGCGATGCCGCCAGCCGGAAAGCTCTTTCTTCACCTGCTGACTGCGCGCCAGACGCGCCTCGCCTTCGCGGCGCAGTTCATCATGGGCGGAGCGTTTGGACATCATGGTGATGCGCGCCGCCTCAACGGTCATCTTGATATCTTCGACCGCCCCGCGTGCCGCATCCAGATCACCAAGATCGGCAAGACCGCGCTCAGCCTCCTGATGCTGGCCCCGCGCTTCCATCGCGGCTTCTTCGTGGCGGCGCACCGCAAGACCCAGCGATTCCAGCTTGCCGCCTGACAGGTTCACCTCGGCCTCAGCGCGGCTGAGTGCGCGGGCGGCATCAGCCACGGCGCGATCCGCATCGCGGCGCGCCTCGCGGGCACGTTTGTCGGCGTCCGCCAGCGCGACAAGCCGCGACTGCAGCGTTTCATGCGCCTGAACCGCGCCGTCCGAGCGCGCGCTGGCCCGGGCCATTTCTTGCTTGAGCTCTTCCAGACGGTTGAGCTGCTGCAACCGCAGCGCCGCTGCGCTTGGGCCATCTTCGGCCCAGCTGCGAAAGCCGTCCCAACGCCATAGGTCGCCCTCTGGGGACACAAGGCGCTGACCCGGTTTCAGCAGCCTTTGCAGGCGGCTTGCGTCTTCGGGGGAGGCAAGGCCAATCTGGCTCATCCGCCGTTCCAACACCTCGGGCACCGAAACGTGTTGCGCCAGAGAGGTCACGCCAGCGGGCAGAGGTTGTGCATCATCATAGGCCGGCAGAACATGCCAGCCGGACGGGCCATCTTCGTCGACTTCGGGGGCGCGCAAATCATCGGCCAGCGCCGCACCGAGCGCTTTTTCAAATCCCTGCTCGACTTGAAGGCGATCCAGGATCTGCCCGCCCTCGGCGGTGTCGCGTTCCAGCAATTTGGCCAGCGCCGTCACCTCAGCGCGCAGCGCGTTCAACTCGCCCTCGGCCTCGGACCGCTCAGCGCGGGCATCCGCCTCGCGCGCTTGTGTTTCCGCGCGGTCCTCTTCGGCTTCTGCCAAGGCTTCTTCGGCCAGCGAGGCGCGCTCAACCGCTTCTTCTTCGGCAGCCTGCGCCAGTTCAAATTCTTCTTCGGCCTGTGCCAGCGCAGCCTTGCTGTCTTGAGCCGCCTGGCGGGCTTTTTCGGCCTCAGCTTCGCTTTTCTGTTGCTGACGCAGGGTGTCGGACAACAGGCGCTGTGCAGATTGGTGCCGGGCGGACAGACGTGCCACATCTTCGGTCAGCTCTGACAGATCGCTTTCGCGTTCCTGCAACAGCGCAGCCGCTTCGCGGGCGGCCTCTTCGGCCTCCTCTACCAGTTCGCTATGGCCTTCAGAGGCTTTGGCAAGCTCGCGTTGCTCCCATTCCAACTGCTCAATAGTTTCCCCGGCGTCACGATTTAGACCGGTTTCACGCTCCATATCGCGGGCCAGCTGTTCAATGCGGTTGGTTAGCGTCACGATGATCTGGCGCGCGTGCTCTTCCTGATCCTTCAGGCTGTCACGCTGCACCTGCAAACGTTGCAGGATGGCACTGGCGATGGCTTCCTCTTCGCGCAGCGGCGGCAAAAGCGCATCCTGCTCTTCGCGGGCTTTCGCAGCCATGCGGGCGGCCGTTTCGGCCTGCGCCGCGATCACCACGCAGTTGCGCAATTCTTCATCTGCCTTGATGCGGGTTTCTTCTGCGTCGCGCCAGCGGCGATAGAGCAACATGCCTTCGGATTGGCGCAACTCTGCGCCAATCGCCTTATAACGCGCCGCCTGTTTGGCCTGCCGCGCCAGGCTCGCCAATTGACCGGCCAATTGCTCGACCGTGTCATCCACACGAGTCAGATTTGCTTCAGCGCCTTTGAGCTTCAGTTCGGCCTCATGGCGACGCTGATAAAGCCCCGAAATCCCGGCCGCCTCTTCCAGAATGCGGCGGCGTGCCTTGGGTTTTGAATTGATCAACTCAGAGATCTGGCCCTGCCGCACCAATGCGGGCGAATGCGCGCCCGTTGATGCATCGGCAAACAGCATCTGCACGTCGCGCGCCCGCACATCCCTGACGTTGACCTTATAGGCAGAGCCGATGTCGCGGGTGATGCGGCGCGTGATTTCCAGACTATCGTCGTCATTGAACCCCGCCGGTGCAAGCCGGTCAGAGTTGTCGATATGCAGGGCGACCTCGGCAAAATTGCGTGCTGGCCGGGTGGCAGCCCCGGCGAAAATCACATCTTCCATCCCGCCGCCACGCATCGCAGTGGGGCGGTTTTCGCCCATGACCCAGCGCAGCGCCTCCAGAAGGTTGGATTTTCCGCAGCCGTTTGGCCCGACCACGCCAGTGAGCCCGTCGGCGATGATCAGGTCCGTGGGGTCCACGAAACTTTTGAACCCCGTCAATCTGAGCTTGGAAAAGCGCAAATGGCTGTATCCTGTGATTCCTAAGTCCTGCAATCCTGCGGACCTGAGGGGGGCAAAGTCAATGGGCATGCCCCGAATATGGTGGAATAGGCGGAGTTATCCACAAAATATTGCGGCGCAGCGCGGTGTGACCGGGGCTGGACCCTGCGCGGCATTTTTGGCAGCCTGCGCAGAACTGGAAAGGGACACAGATGTCTAAGATCGCGGTCGAGCCCGCAGATCCGCGTGCGCGCGAAGCGCGGCAGCTTCTGGCGCAGAGCCACAGCCTGATGGCGTCGCTTTATGCGGATGAGGATAATCATGCGCTTGATATTTCTGCGCTCACCGCGCCGGACATCAGATTCCTGGGGGCGACTGCGCAGGGGCATATGATCGGGTGCGCCGCACTGGCGCTGCGCGATGGCTATGGCGAAATCAAATCCCTGTTTGTTGCGCCAGAGGCGCGCGGCACAGGGGCGGCTGCGGCGCTGATGCAGGCCCTAGAAGATATCGCGCTGGCGCAGGGTTTGCCCAAGTTGCGGCTGGAAACCGGCGAGGAGCTGCCCGCCGCGCTGGCGCTATATGAGCGGCGCGGGTTTCGCCGCTGCGGCGCCTTTGGCAGCTATCAGGACAGCCCGGCGTCGGTCTTTATGGAAAAGTCGCTGGTTCAATCGCAGTAGAGGCTGAAGGTTCCGCCCCCCAATGCGTCCGCCACGCAGCTCAGCGCGCTGCTGCGGCCGGGGTCATACTGCGCTGGCCAACTTGCGTCGACACCCGGCGTGCAGATCAATGTCGCGCGCACCACCGCAACATCGCCGCCCAACCGGTCCACGGCGCATCCTGTCACCTGCTCAATCGCAGCCTCGGCCTCGCGGGAAATCACGGCATAGTTTGGCCGCAGCGTCGGGTTGAGGCGGATCGCTTCGGCCTGTGTGCCGTTCTGGCGCACATCAAAGCTGCTGCTGCCAACCGTAAGCCGCGTTGGCTCTGCCCCCCAAAAGGCGCGGCTGGGCGTATCGCAGGCGGCCAGTACGGCTATCATGGCAAAATATCTCCACATGTCGCCAGCTGACCCGAAAATGATTAAGGCCGCGTAAGCGCATGCAAACGCGGCCTGCTAAAATCTCGCGCGCCGAGATCAGAGCGCGGCGCGGATCACCTCGCCCAGACGGCGGATGCCCTCGCGGATCGTTTCCTCATCTGCGCAGGAAAAGCTGAGGCGCAGCGTATTGCCACCGGAGCCATCCGCAAAGAACGCCCGCCCAGGCACAAAGGCCACCTTGGCGGTTTTCAACGCCTGCTCAAGCAGCGCAGCCCCATCCATATGCCCCGGCAGGGTCATCCAGACAAACATGCCGCCTTCGGGTTTTGTCCAACTGACGCCGTCGGGCATGACCTCGTCCAGCGCGTCCAGCATGGCATCGCGGCGAGCGGAATAGGCGGCATGCAACTTTGCGACATGGGCCTCAAACTGGGTCTCGGCCACATGTGTCAGCGCCATCTGGTTGATGGTCGAGCAATGCAGATCGCCGGCCTGTTTGATCAGCACCATCTGGGAAATCACCGGCGCAGCGGCGCAGACCCAACCGATGCGCAGACCCGGCGACAGTGTCTTGGAAAAGCTGCCGCAATAGATGGTGCGGCAAGCGTTGATGTCGCCGGTTTGCGCCGCTTCAAGCGCAAGGATCGGCGGGATCGCCTCGCCATCATAACGCAGCGACTGATAGGCAGCATCCTCGATGATGGCGCAGTTGAGGTCCTGCGCCAGAGCCAGAAGGTTTTCGCGCCCGCGCCGGTCCACGGTTTCGCCGGTCGGGTTGGCGAAATCCGCAGAAAGGTAGGCAAATTTGACGCGCCCGCCCGCCGCTTCGGCGGCAGCGGCATAGTCAGCGGCCGAACGGTTGCCATTGACGCTGATCTGGTCATAGCGTGGCTCATAGGCATTAAACGCCCCAAGCGCGCCCAGATAGGTGGGCCAATTGATCAAGGCGGTATCGTTGGGCGACAACATCAGCTTGCCCAGATAATCCAGCGCCTGCTGTGACCCAGAGGTGATCAGGATGTTATCCAGGGTGCAGGGCACACCCAGCTTTTGCATCTGATCAGCGATCCATTCGCGCAGGGGGCGATAGCCTTCGGAGACCGAATACTGCAATGCGGTGCCTGCGGTCTCTGTGCTGAGGGCCGCCTGATAGCCATCGGCAAACCCCGCAGAAGGAAACAGCGCAGGATCGGGAATACCGCCCGCGAAGGAAATGATGCCAGGCTGCTCCAGCAGCTTGAGAAGCTCGCGAATTTCGGAGGCCTTCATACGCGAAGCGCGGGTGGCAAAGAATGACTGAAAGTCCATCGAATCCCTCATCGATCGTCAAATTTATGAGACAGTAATTCAGACCTATTTCTTGTCAATCAATCTCCCACTTTCGCTGGTCGGCACGCGACGTCACTTAGGTTTTCAGCAGCGGCGCAGGAAAAAGGCAGAAAAAAACCCGGCCTTGGCCGGGTTTCTTTTTTCATAATCTGTGCAAGGCTTAGTGCAGCTTTGCATCCACCTCGGCGATGGAAGCGTCGATCAGCTTGTTGGCGTCCGCTGCGGTCATGCCTTTGGCAATCACCTCTTTGGCAGCACCAATCGCCACAACAACCGCTTCGTCGCGCACGGCTTTCACCGCAGAGGCTTCGGCGGATTTGATCTGCTCTTCCGCTGCGACCAGGCGGCGCGCGATCGAGGATTTCAGATCAGCCTTGGCTTGCTCAGCAGCCGCGGAGGCGTCCGCCTTGGCTTGCTCAACAATACGGTCAGCTTGTTCCTGCACTTCTTTCTGCTTGCGCTCATAGGAGGCCAGAATGGTCTGGGCTTCCTCGCGCAGCGCGCGGGCTTCGTCCAGATCGGACTGGATGCCCTCAGCGCGCTTGTCCAGCATGCCGGTCAACATGGACGGCACTTTGAACTTCAGCAAAACCAGAATGAACAGAATGAACGCCAGCAGCACCACAAAGTCGGTGTTCTTCAGAGAGAAGAACGGACCAGATGCGGCCAGTGCCGGGGTGGCCAGGGTCAGGGCGAGGAGAGTCGTCAATGTGCGCATATCTCTTAGCCTTTCATCCGTGCTTGAACCGCGGCCTTGACGGCGTCGGCATCTGCCTTGCCACCCAGGGCTGTCACGATCTCTTGGGCCGTATCGGTTGCCACCTCGCGGATGCTCTCAAGAGCGCCAGCGCGGATTTCGCCAATCGCCTTTTCAGACTCGGCGGTTTTGGCCGCGATCTCAGCATCTGCTTGCGCAGTGGCTGCATCCAGATCGGCCTGAATTTCAGCCTTGGTTTCAGCAACAATGCGCTGCGCCTCGGTGCGCGCGTTTGCCAATGCGAGGTTATAGGCCTCTTCGGCTTCTGCTGCTTTCGCTTTCAGCTGTTCCGCTGCAGCGATGTCATTTGTAATGGTCCCCTGACGCTCGGCCAGAACCGCGGCGATGCGCGGCAGCGCGATGCGCGACAGGACGAAATAGATCACGACGAGCGTGACCAGAAGCCAGAAAATCTGGTTGCCCCAGTTTGAAAAATCCAGCTGTGGCATACCTGGAGCCGCGGCAGCGTCTGCTGCGTGGCCTGCGGCGGATGTATCAGTCGCCATAACGTCCTCCTGGGAACTTCCGTAGTCTTACGGGTGAGATGCCAAAGGGCAATCCCACCCGCACGTAAGGATGGTTCCGCTGGATTAGACGGCGAACATCAGCAGCAGAGCAACCAGGAACGAGAAGATGCCCAGTGCTTCTGCAAACGCGATACCGATGAACAGGGTCGCGGTTTGGGATGCGGCTGCGGATGGGTTGCGCAGAGCGCCAGCCAGGTAGTTTGCGGCGACGTTGCCAACGCCCAGTGCTGCGAGACCAGTACCCAGACCTGCGAGACCTGCGCCGATGTGTGCGAGTTGACCTTCCATGGTGAATTCTCCTTACGTTGGAAGTTTGGAATAAGTGTGAAACGGTTGACTTTAGGAGGCCGGGCCTGCGCCCGGCGCGCCCTTAGTGTGAGGGGTGCAGCGCATCGCGCAGATACACGCATGTGAGGATCGCAAAGACATAGGCCTGAATGAAGGCCACCAGAACCTCAAGTGCGTAAAGTGCGGTGATGCCCAGGATCGACAGCGGCGTCACGATGGCCCCAACAGCAGTTGGGATCTCGTTGACAACCAGCGCGGCGGCAAAGGCTGCGAAAACTTTGATAACGGCGTGGCCGGCCATCACGTTACCCGCAAGACGGATGGAGTGGCTGACAGGACGCACGAAGTAGGAAATGATCTCGATCACGGCCAGAACCGGGCGCAACGCCAGCGGTGCCGAGGAGACCCAGAAGAGCGCCAGGAACGACGCGCCGTTTTTCACAAAACCAACCACGGTCACGGTGACAAACACCAGCAGCGCCAGCACAACTGTGACAGCAAAATGTGATGTGGTGGTAAACGACATCGGGATCAGGCCAAGGAAGTTGGCGAACACGATGAACATGAACAGCGTCATGATATATGGGAAGAATTTTACAGCATCCTTGCCGGCGACATCTTCGACCATCTTGTAGATAAAGCCATAAGCCAACTCAGCCACAGACTGGGCGCGGCTTGGGACAATGGCGCGGCGCGAAGAGCCAAACACCATCATGGCAACAACACATACAATCGCCAGGGCCATCCAGACGGTGGCGTTGGTGATTGTGAACATGCCAATGGGACCGTCCCCGAAAAAGGACTCCAACTGAAACTGGTCCATCGGGTGGAAGGTCAGACCACCCTCTTCTGCGCCGTGTGCTTCGCTTGCCACGTCTAGTCCCTCTCATCCTTGTCAGCGCCGAGATCGTTTTCGGCCGCCATTTTCTTTTCTTGGATCTCTTTGGCACTCCGGAGCATGACGTTCACCCCGGCCGCGAAACCCAGCAATATAAACAGCACCATGAAGATCGGCGTTGTGCCGAACAGGCTATCCAGCCCAAATCCGATGCCAAACCCGATCAGAAGACCGGTCACAAGCTCAATCACCATGCGCCAGGCCAGCTGCGCCTGCGAGTGGTGTTCTTCCATGTGGGGTTTGGGTGCCTGGACGCCTTTGGCCGCCTCGATCCGCGCCTCAAGCTGCCTTAGCCGCTCTTTGTCATCAGGATCGGTCACGCGCATTTCCACCGGTTGAACTGGGCGGATAGGTACGGGCGTTGGCCCCCTGAGTCAATCAGAGTCTGGCGCGACTTTGACGCACCATTAAGGTGCTGAAAATAAATAGAAAAACAAAAATGGAATGTGACAGAACGCGCGCTGCCACTGGCAGGATTGGCGTGGCGCAGGGGAAAGTTGGTATTCAACTCATCGGTTGAATATCATTCGGCAAGCCCGCCCTGCCGCCGCATGCGCCGAAAAAGGCGCCCATCCACAAAGAGCAAGCCCACGAAAATCACCGCCATGCCGCCCAATTGAATTGGCAACAGGGTTTCATTGAGAACAAGCACCCCAAGCAACACCGATGAGATCGGCGCAATGAAGGTGATGGTGGATGCGGTGGTGCCGCCGACAATTGGGATCAGCCAGAACAGCAGGATGAAGGCCGCCGAGGTCAGCACGAAACCGATCACCACCAGCGCAATCCAGGTTTCAGCCTGGGTGATCACGGGCCAGCCCTCTTGCACAACAGCCATGGGGCACAGCACGATGGCGCTGAACGTCAGCGACCAAGCCGTCAGGCGCACCCGCCCCATGGCGTCGAGCTTGCGCAGTACATTCAACGCCAAAGCATAGCAGATCGGGGCTGATATGGTCAGCAGCAACGCAATCGGATCAGACTCGGCGCGCCCGCCAAAGGAGGGCAGCGCGAGCAGCACAATGCCCAGAAACCCGCAGAGGACACCGATGCTGCGCATGACGGTCATCTTCTCTCCCTTGGGCCAGAAATGGCTGATCAGCACCACCATCACCGGCGTCAAAGCGTTCACAATCCCTGCGGCGGACGAGGTGATATACTGCTGCGTCAATGGGTAGACCGTCAGCGGAATGGCGTATTGAAAGGCCGCAAAAATGATCAGCACGCTGACGCTTGCGCGATCCACCCAGCCGGCGCGCCCGGTTGCAAAGAGCCAAAGCCAACATCCGAGCGCCCCCATGCCAACGCGCCCCGCGCCGACCGACAAGGGGCCAAGTTCGCGAAGCAGGATTTCGTTAAAGAAAAACGACGCCCCCCAGCCCATGGCGAGCACAAAAATACAAAGCCAATACCGCAGTGCCATTGCCAGCCTCACTCGTGATCAGAGGGGCGACTATGCAGACCCGCGCTGGCATGTCCAATTCAATTTGATGATGCCCATCATCATGCTTGCCACTTTCGCAATGTCATGAAGGGCGATAGGATCGCGCCAATGACCGATCTCGATAGCAAATTCGCCGCGCTGGCCGATGGGACACGCCGCCAGATCCTCTCGCTGCTCTTAGAGGATGACATGGCCGTCACCGATGTGGCCGAACCCTTTGACATGTCATTGGCTGCGATTTCCAAACATCTGGCGATCCTGACCCGTGCTGGGCTGATCAGTCAGGAAAAGCGCGGACGGGTGAAATGGTGCAAACTGGAACCGGATGCGCTGCGCGACGCCACGGTCTGGATTCAAGGTTTTGGACAGTTTGAACCTGTCAATCTGGATGCCTTTGAACGGTTCTTGGAAAGTGAGCTGCCCGGCAGTGCGCCGCCAGCAGACGGCGATGCGGCCTGACGCTCAGGACAGCGCTTCCTCTGCCGACCAACCCTGAGCCCGTTCTTTCAGGAAGCTCAAAAATGCCTGCACTTTGACCGTGCGATGCAAATCCACATGTGTGACCAGCCAGACATTGCCATGCCACTCGTCTTGAGGTGGCCAAACCTCTTGCAAGTCCGGCGCGGCCTGCGCGATGCGGCGCGACAGAAAGCCGATGCCTGCCCCTTCGCGCACCGCCAGCTCAAGAGCAACGGTATCAGTGGCGCGAAATGTGATATTCTCGCGCGGCACAACACCCGCGAGCCAGCGAAAGAATGGGGCGCGGCTGTTTTCATTGTCGGGGCCGACAAAATGATGCTGGTCAAAACTTTGCAGACTGTCAGGCACGCCGCGGCGCTCGACATAATCGGTCGAGGCGAATAGGCCGGTTTCCATTGTGACCAGATGCTGCACCACATTGTCAGGTTCCTGCGGCGCGGCACCGGCGCGGATCGCCACATGCGCCTCGCCATATTCCAAGCGGAACACCCGGTCGTCGGTCAGGTACCGGATGATCAAATCAGGATGGCGGGCCTGAAATTCGATCAACACCGGCGTCAGCAGATGGGACATATTGGCCAAAGAGGTGATCACCAGCTCGCCGCTGACATCCGCGCCGCGCCCTTTGATGCGCCCCTCTAGCTGGCTGAACTGATCGTCCGTCGCCTGCCCGACCCGCATCATATCTTCACCCGCCTCGGTCGGAGTATAGCCGCGCGCATGACGCTGAAACAGCTTGACGCCAAGCCGCGCCTCAAGCGCGTCAATGTGACGGATGACCGTGGCGTGATGCACCCCCAGAACCTCAGCCGCCCCGCTGACCGTGCCAAGACGCGCAACCTGAAAGGCCGTGCGCACTTCGTCCCAATTGTTCATGGCCAACCTCACACCCCTTACTGTGCATTTTCAAACATTATCGGTTCATTTTGCGATATTGCGTTTGAATTTGCAAGTGACCAGATTGCAGACAGACATGAAAGGATACACCGATGACCCATACAGTTCTGCATATTGATGCCTCCCCTCGCAGCGTTGACTCCGTCTCGCGGGTACATTCCTCTGCGATCGTGCAAAGCCTTGCGCCAAGCGACGTGCTGCGGCGCGACCTGGCCACGCCGCTGCCGTTCCTGGACGAAACCTGGGTGACGGCGACATTCGTCGCGCCAGAGCAACGCACCGCGACGCAGGCCAAGGCGCTGGAAACCTCCGATGCGTTGGTGCGCGAGGTCCAGGCGGCCGACACAATTGTGATCGGCACACCGCTTTACAATTTCTCGCTGCCTGCGGTGCTGAAGGCATGGATTGACCAGATCGCCCGCGCCGGCGTGACGTTTGCCTATACTGAAAACGGCCCCAAAGGCCTGTTGACAGATAAGAAAGTGATTATCGTCATCGCCAGCGGCGGCGTACCCATCGGCTCTGAGGCAGATTTTGCCTCGCCCTACTTGACATTTGCACTGGGCTTTCTGGGGATCACCGATGTGACAATCCTGGATGCAGAAGCCGCGGCCTCTTTTGCACAGGCGGCCTAATCCAAAATTCAAAGCCGCCGGCGTCAGCTGGCGGCCTTGACCGCTGCCCCACCTTCCTGCGCGAGAGCTTCCGTGGCCATAGGGATGGTGAAGGAAAAGACACTGCCTTCCCCCTCGACGCTGCTGACCGAAATCTCACCGCCGTGAAGTTCGACGATTTTCTTGGAAATCGCCATGCCCAGCCCGGTGCCGCCAGCGCGGCGCGCAGAACTGGAATCGGCCTGCGTGAATTTATCAAACACTGAGGCCAGCAGATGTTGCGGAATACCGCAGCCGGTATCTTTGACGTTGATCCGCAGAAACGCGCCTTCCTCTTCGGTATAGATGTGAATGCCGCCCTCATCAGTGAACTTAATAGCGTTGCCCACGATATTGATCAGAACCTGGCGCAGGCGGACCGTGTCGGCGCGGATCAAATCGGGCGCGGCATCAAAGGTCAGCTCCAGCGATTTACCTTCGGCCTTTTGCGCAAAATCCTCGACCAGATCTTCGATCAGGTCCGCCGCATCAATCGCGGAAAAATCCATATCCATCCGCCCAGCGTCGATCTTGGAGAAATCAAGCACGTCGTTGATCAACGTCAACAGGTGTTTGGCGGAGCGTTCGACTTTGCCGGCCAGCGTCTTGAGCGACAGCAGCAAAGCGTCGACCTCAACCTTGATATCTTCGACCTCTTCGCCGCGCGCTTCCAACGTGCCAAACAGCTTTTTGGAGGCGGGCAACAACTCTGGTTTGCACAGAAACGGCGTGCCGCCCAATACAACAGTCAAAGGCGTGCGCAATTCGTGGCTCATGACGTCAAGGAAATCTGACTTGGCCTGATTGGCGCGCTCGGCCTCTTCGCGGGCATTTTTCAACTCGGTGATATCCACCCGAAAGCCTACGATTCCCCCATCCGGCGTGCGCGCCTCGGAAATTTTCAGCCAGCGCCCGTCATCCAACTGCTGCTCAATCGAGCGATTGGCGCGCTGGTGGTCTTGCAGGCGTTGGGACAAAAACTCCTGCTCGCGCCCGATGGCCTCGGCGTATTGGCCGCGCTCAATACCAACGCGGATGATGTCGGCAAAGCGCGCACCCGGCACCATGAGATCCGCTGAAAGCGTATAAAGTTCTTTGTATTTGTCATTGCAGGTGATCAGGCGATCATCCGCATCATAAAGCGCAAAGCCGTCGTCGATACTGTTGATCGCGTTTTCCAAAATCGCAATCGCACGGGCGCGCTGTTGGATCAAGCGGATCGCCCCGGCCACCAATAGGCTGAGCGCAATGGCAACGCCAAAAAAGGTCAATCGCAATTTCAACAAGAAACCGGGGGTGGTTTGCCATCCGCCATTTGGTACCGCCGCGGCCCACCAGGACCCATAGGGCAGCTTCACCTGACTGGTAATCGGGTCCCCGGCAAAAATGCGCGGCTCACCAATAACCACATCGCCAACCGCGCCAAGCGAATCTTTGCCCCGGATCGCAATCTGGAAATTCGCGTCATACACCCCAGCATGTTCCAACAGGAAATCCAGGTTGATAACAAGCGAAACAATACCCCAGACATCCTCTGCGCCTGTCACAGGGTCTTCGATATGTACGCTTTTGCGCGCAATCAAACCCCGGCCGCCTTGAATGAGGTTCACCGGCCCCGCGACAATGACATCTTCCGCTTCCGCCGCCCGGCGCGCGGCCTCATACTGGGCGGGAAGGTCGCGGTAATTCAGGCCGACAACCGCCTCGTTGCCTTTCAGAGGAAAAACATGGCGCACAACAAGATCGGGCGCGATGGCCACGGCCAGAAATTCTTGTTCACCTGCTTCATGGCTGTGGTCATTCAGGAACTTTTCGGCAATATCCGCAAACCGCTCCGCAGACATATCCGGCTCCAGCGAAGTGAGCGAAGCGATGCTGGTCGCAACGTCAGCGCCATGCGCAATCCCGGCCTCCAATTCCCGTACCAGATGGTCCAGCTCTTGTTGCAAGCGCACACGGGCCAAAGCGTCTTCGTTCTCTAGGCTTTCTTTCTCGTAAAACAGCCAAACACCGAGCGTCAGGGCGCAGGCCACAAAAATAGAAAGCCCGTAAACTCCAAGCCAAAATACCCTGTGGTTTCTGCTGCCCATTCAGTCTTTCCAACTTGGCGCGGTGATGTCGCACCACGCGCGATGCATTTTTTATACTTTTACCGCACGCAAAACGGGCGTTTGTCAACCTTTCGGGGAACTCACTAGGGTGCAGCAGCGCTCTGCGGGTGCCTCTGTAAAGGCGATCGCAGCGGTTTCTTTGGCGCAAAAATCAACGCGACAAACTTGACTCTGGCCTTCAGGCGCTGTAACCGCTGCCCAATTCCGGGAGTCCAATAGCTTCCGGTCCCTTGGCCACAGGCCGGGATCGCCCCCCGTCAGCGAGTTTCGCCCACGGGGGCTGTTCTGCGTTTGGGTCGCACTTGTGCGGATCATGCCTATCTATGGTCCATATGGAAACGGACAAAGTAGGAGCCGAAAGCGATGTTTGAAAATCTGAGCGAACGCCTTTCCGGTGTCTTTGACCGGCTGACCAAACAGGGTGCGCTGTCTGAGGATGATGTGAAAACCGCGCTGCGCGAAGTGCGTGTTGCCCTGCTTGAGGCGGACGTCTCGCTGCCGGTTGCGCGTGATTTCGTCAAAGCCGTTCAGGACAAGGCGACCGGTCAATCCGTCACCAAATCGGTCACACCGGGCCAGCAGGTCGTTAAGATCGTGCATGACGAGCTGCAGCATGTGCTGGCCGGCGACGAAGACACCCCCGGCGCGCTGAAAATCGACAATGCGCCCGCCCCGATCCTGATGGTCGGCTTGCAGGGCTCTGGTAAGACCACCACCACCGGTAAGCTGGCCAAGCGCCTGAAAGAGAAAGACGGCAAGCGCGTCCTGATGGCCTCGCTTGATATCTATCGCCCGGCCGCGATGCAGCAGTTGGAAATTCTGGGCGCGCAGATCGGCGTGGATACCCTGCCCATCGTGGCCGGTGAAACCGCGGTGCAGATCGCCAAGCGCGCCAAACAACAAGCCACTTTGGGTGGCTATGACGTCTACATGCTGGATACGGCGGGCCGCCTGCAGATCGACCAGACTCTGATGCAAGAGGTCGAGGATGTGCGCGACGCGGTCAACCCGCGCGAAACCTTGCTTGTGGTTGATGGTCTGACCGGTCAGGTCGCCGTCGAAGTCGCCGAAGAGTTTGACGGCAAGATCGGCATTTCCGGCGTTGTGCTGACCCGGATGGACGGTGATGGCCGTGGCGGTGCGGCCCTGTCGATGCGGGCTGTGACCGGCAAACCGATTAAATTCGTCGGTCTTGGCGAAAAGATGGACGCGCTGGAAACCTTTGAACCCGACCGGATTGCTGGCCGTATTCTGGGTATGGGCGACATTGTTGCGCTGGTTGAAAAAGCACAGGAAACCATCGAGGCTGAGCAAGCCGAACGCATGATGAAGCGCTTCCAAAAGGGCCGCTTCAACATGAATGACCTGAAAATGCAGCTTGAGCAAATGATCAAGATGGGCGGCATGGAAGGCGTGATGGGCATGATGCCCGGCATGGCCAAGATGAAAAACCAAGCCGCCGCCGCTGGCATGGACGACAAAGTCCTGAAGCAGCAGATCGCGCTGATTCAGTCGATGACCAAGAAAGAACGCGCCAACCCACAGATCCTGCAAGCCAGTCGCAAAAAACGGATTGCCAAAGGCGCAGGCATGGAAGTGTCTGACCTGAACAAGCTGCTGAAAATGCAGCGCCAGATGGCCGACATGATGAAGAAGATGGGCAAAATGGGCAAAGGCGGCATGCTGAAACAAGCCATGAAAGGCATGTTCGGCAAGGGCGGCATGCCCGATATGCCCGCCGGCATGGACCCAAGCCAAATGGACCCCAAAGCGCTGGAAGCCGCCGCCAAGCAATTGGGCGGCAAAGGTATGGCTGGATTGCCTGGTCTTGGCGGCGGTGGCCTGCCCCCCGGCCTTTCTGGCTTTGGAAAGAAAAAATAAGTGACCGACGCGCCGATCATAACGACGGATCGCTTGATCCTGCGCATGCCTGCGGCGCGCGACCTTGAGGCTGTGGTCGCGTTCTTTCAGTCTGAACGCGCGGAATACATTGGCGGGCCTTACTCGTTGGGGCAGGCATGGCGTCAGTTCGCGGCCGAAGTCGGCCATTGGGATCTGCTGGGCTACGGCATGTGGGCCGTGACCACCAAGGACAATGACAGCATTATCGGCCTGATTGGCCCTTGGACACCCGCCGATTGGCCGGAAACTGAAATTGGTTGGTTCATGCTCGGCGGGCACGAAGGCAAGGGCTATGCTTTTGAAGCCGCGCAGGCCGCCCTGCGTCACGCCTTTGAAGTGCTCGATTGGGACACCGCCGTGAGTTACATCGACCATGGCAATGCGCGTTCCATCGCGCTGGCGGAACGTCTGGGTGCGGTGGTTGATCCCAATGCAGCCCAACCCAAACCAGACGCCCCTTGCCTTGTTTATCGCCACACCAACCCAGCTGAGGCCACATTATGACCGACGCCATCAACCGCGCAGCCGAGCTGCTGAAAGAGCATCGCGAAAGCATCGATCGTTTGGATGCCATCCTGGTCTATACGCTGGGGGAACGTTTCAAACACACGCAGGCGGTTGGCCGGCTGAAAGCAGACCATGATTTGCCGCCCTCTGACCCGGCCCGCGAGGCCAAACAGATTGCACGCCTAGAAGATCTGGCAAACCGGGCCCACCTGGACCCCGATTTTGCCAAGGCTTTTCTGAATTTCATCATTCAGGAAGTCATCCGACATCACAAGAAACACCAGGAATAACAGGGGCCTTCCCTGCTCAAGCCATTATAGGAGAAAACACCATGGCCATGAAAATTCGTCTCGCCCGCGGCGGTTCTAAAAAGCGTCCTTTCTATCGCATCGTTGCTGCGGATTCCCGCATGCCACGCGATGGTCGCTTCATCGAAAAGCTGGGCACCTACAACCCGCTGCTGCCAAAAGACAGCGAAGAGCGCGTGAAAATGGACATCGAGCGCGTTCAGTACTGGATCGGTGAAGGTGCACAGGTCACTGACCGTGTGTCCCGCTTCCTGGAAGCCGCTGGCATCGTTGAGAAAAAAGAGCGCAACAACCCTAAGAAAGCGGTTCCAGGCAAAAAAGCCCAAGAGCGCGCAGAAGAAAAAGCAGCCAAAGCGGCGGAAGCTGCCGAAGCAGCTGCTGCGCCTGCAGAAGACGCAGCCGCAGAATAAGGCGGCGCGTTTCTGGAATGGAGGCCTTCGCCCAATCTTTCCAGGACGAGCTTGCACGGCTGATGCGGTGGCGGCGGGATGTCCGCCGCTTCCGCACCGATCCCGTGGACGAGGCACTCTTGCAAGAGTGCCTCGATGCTTTCCTCCTCGCTCCGTCGGTGGGGCTCTCGGAACCCTGGCGGGTCCTCCGCGTGGAAAGCGACGCTGCCCGCACAGCAGCCTATGAGAATTTCAAAACCGCAAACAGCGCCGCCTTGGCCGGCTATGATGGTGACAAGGCCAAGCTTTATGCCGGGTTGAAACTGTCGGGCATGGCCGAAAGCCCTGTGCAGCTTGCGATCTATTGCGACGACGAAACGGCCAAAGGGGCCGGGCTGGGCGCTGGCACCATGCCGGAAATGCGCCGCTATTCGGTTGTTGGGGCCATTAACCTTTTTTGGCTGACCGCCCGCGCCAAAGGGCTGGGGGTTGGCTGGGTCTCGATCCTTGATCCGGTCAAGTTAAACGCAGACCTGCGCGCGCCGGATGGTTGGTCACTTGTGGCCTATCTTTGTGTGGGCTGGCCGGAAACCGTCTCCAAAACGCCCGAACTTGAACAAATCGGCTGGGAAGACCGCCGCCCGCATTTGCCAACCGAGCGCCGCTGAGCCTTGCCTAAGCAGGCGAATTCCGCCAAAAGCAACCCACGTTTATCTGCCCCGAAAGGACATAGCATGACGGAAATGATCTGTGTCGGAGCCATCGCTGGCGCGTTCGGGGTGCGCGGCGAAGTGCGCTTGAAAAGCTTCACCGCCGAGGCGGAGGCGATTGCCGATTACGCGCCGCTTACCACCGAAGATGGCAGCCGCGAGTTTGACATCGTGCTGACGCGCGCCATCAAAAACGGCATCGCCGCGCGCCTCTCTGGTGTCATCACCAAAGAGGACGCCGATGCGCTGAAGGGTGTGCAGCTTTATGCCCCGCGCGACCGCCTGCCAGAATTGCCGGAAGATGAATTTTACCACACCGACCTGATCGGTCTTGAGGTGCGCGACACCGGCGGCACCGTGCTCGGCCGCGTCAAATCGGTGCAGAACAATGGCGCAGAAGATATGCTTGAAGTGCATGGTCCGGGGTTGAAGAACACTGTGCTGCTGACGTTTTCCAAATCAGTTGTTCCAACCGTCGATCTGGCCACGGGCCGCATCGTCGCCGACCCGCCAGATGGGCTGTTTGAGTGACTCCTAAAGAAAACAAATCCCACGGCCGCAAGTCCATCTCGGTTTCACTGAAACCACGTGAGCTGATGACGCATAATCCACGCCTTGCGCGCGCTTGGACGGCGCGGATTATCACGCTCTTTCCGCAGGCCTTTCCCGGCGTGCTGGGCGAAAGCCTGACCGGCAAGGCGCTGAAGGATGGCAAGTGGCAGCTGGAAACCACAGATTTACGCCCCTTTGGTGACGGCAAGCACCGCAATGTGGATGACACGCCCGCCGGGGGCGGCGCGGGCATGGTGTTGCGCCCTGACGTTTTGGGCAAGGCACTCGATCACACCCTGCGCGATGTGCGGGGCCGCAATCCGTTGGTTTACCTGTCACCGCGCGGGCGACGCTTTGATCAGGCGATGGCGCAGCAGTGGGCACAATGTGATGGCGTCACGCTGCTATGTGGCCGCTTTGAGGGCGTCGATCAGCGGGTCTTGGATCACTACGACATTCAAGAGGTCAGCCTGGGCGATTTTGTTCTGACCGGCGGTGAAATCGCCGCGCAGGCGATGATTGATGCGACGGTGCGGCTTTTGCCCTCGGTTCTGGGCAATGCTGACAGCATCGAAGATGAAAGCCATAGCAACGGGCTGCTTGAGCACCCGCAATATACACGCCCGGCAGAATGGCGCGGGATGGAGATCCCCGAGGTCCTGATGTCAGGCCACCACGGCAAAATCGCAGAATGGCGCCAGCAGCAAGCCGAAAACATCACCAAAGCGCGGCGGCCCGATATGTGGGACAAATACCAGAGCCGCTCCAAAAACACAGGCAGCAACAGCGACGGCTAACACCCCTGCCGCGCGGCGCAGCCGGGCCCGAGCGCAAAAGCTGCGCTATCCGGCCAAGCCTTTGCGCAAGAGGTTTACCCCTGCAAGGATCAACACCACTAGGGTGACTTTGCGAAACAGCGCCTGGTCCAAGCGGTCTTGAATGCGAAAGCCGATCCACAGACCCAGCATTGCCATCGGCAACAGCGCTGCGGACAGCGGTGCGGTGTCGCGATTGAAGATGCCCGATTGCACATGCGCCGTGATCAATGTGATCGAGCCCAGCCCATAGACCACACCCTGCACCACCATCTGCTTAGCTTTGGGGGTGTTGATCGCCATCAAATACAGCACCGTTGTCGGCCCCCATGTGCCGGCGAACCCGCCGAGCACCCCGGATATGACCCCCAGCCCCCATTCCGCGCGGCGGCGATATTCCGGGGCGACCTGCATTTGTACGCCCGCCAATTGCAAGACAGACAGCGCAACAACAGGCACACCCAGCAAAAAATAAAAGATCCGCGTGGAAACCAGCGGCACAAGCTGGGCAGAGATTGCAATGAAAATGCATACCACCAGAAGATAGCGCCAGTATTCGCGGGCGGCGGCGATGGCAGGGGCGATGCCTTTGCGAAAGGTCTGGAACACATTGCTGAGAACCGTGGGCAACAGCATTGCCGCGATGGCAAGTTTAGGATCGGTCAGTGAACTGATGCCAGAGACCAGGATCAGAGGCATCGCAAAGCCGATCGCCCCTTTGACCACCCCGGCCACCAGCGCCACCGCCAATGCCAGCAGCACAGTGACCGGATCAAGCTGCGTCAAAATGCCGAAATCCATAACCCCTCCAGAGGGGGCATAGGCTGATGCCCCCGAGGTGCAACCTGCGGAAATTCATGCAAGTTGCAAGCTGGAATAGCAGGCCCTATGCCGATTGGCCCGCTTCTTCGGCCTGCATCTTGGCCATAAAGGCCGCCTTTGCTTCGTGTCCACGCATCGCCGGATAGGCCAAGGCGGTCAGCGTCAGCACACCCAGTTTGTTCATCATGGCAAACACCAGCGCGTCCAGAACCCAGCCGAGCGGCAAAGCCGCCGCGCCCCAGAAAGATGGCAGATCCGCAAAGGCAGGCACGAACCACGCCCCGGTCACAGCATGGAGCACAAGCCCGATCCAGAACCCGGCGCAATAGGGGCAGCGCCATTGTTCATACAGCGTCTGAAGCGGCTGCGGCAGCGCCGCCAGAGCCTTGTTAAACCACGTGCCCCAATGGGGCAGATGCTCCCAAAACAGCATGTGCAGCGACACGCCGAGAAGCAGCGTTGAGAAGTTGAGAATATCCGTCATGTCATTTCCTTTAGTTAGACTAACTTACATAGTTATCGTGATAGGCGCGGACTGATCGGCTCTCGCAGCATCGTCAGCGGGTGTCAGCCGCCAGCGCTTTTGCCACGCGGGTATAGACCGCCTGCCCTTTGGCCATCAGATCTCGTCCCTCGTCTGTCAGAACGATGTGCTTGGCGCGGTCATCCATCTGACATTGAAACCGCCGCACCAAACCGCGGGTTTCCAACTTGGCAATCATCGTGCTTGCGGACGCTTTGGACACGCCCAGCGCGGACACGATGTCTTGCAAATGCTGACCATGCTCATCCTCGATCCGCATGCGCTCTTCTTCGGCATAGACTGCTGAAAGATACTCAAATTCACTAAAGCTCAGGCCAAGCGGCCGCGCCGCCATCGTCCATTCCCGATGGGCCATGCGGTGGATGTGGTGTATTTGATCAGCGGTCAATGTCATGGCA
The DNA here is from genome assembly GCF_028369055.1 of Cognatishimia sp. SS12. Classification (GTDB taxonomy): domain Bacteria; phylum Pseudomonadota; class Alphaproteobacteria; order Rhodobacterales; family Rhodobacteraceae; genus Cognatishimia. The sequence goes on from NZ_JAQNCZ010000005.1 coordinate 329,832, forward strand.
CTTAATTAAGTTAGACAACCTAACCTTTCAAGCCCCTGCCAAAAAGAACATGCCGTTCCCCCTGCCCGGGCTTGTCAACCCAGCCAATATGGCCTAAACCCCGCCTGTCCGAGGCTCGTTCGAGTCGTGCGGACCTGTTTCGTTATGGCAATGCCCCTTTTCTTCGGCGGGCTGGCCACGCGACGCAGCACAGCAAAGCAACGGCGGACTTCCTCTGGCGGGCGCATATGCGGACCCGATGAAGACACAGAGTTCTGGGACGGCAGCTAACTTCGTGGATTAACCACGGGCAAAAATAGGAGAAGGTCAGATGGATCTGATCGCACAACTCGAGGCGGAACAAATCGCCGCTCTGGGGAAAGACATCCCTGATTTCAAAGCTGGCGACACTGTTCGCGTCGGCTTTAAAGTGACCGAAGGTTCGCGCACCCGTGTGCAGAACTACGAAGGCGTTTGCATCAGCCGTAAGAACGGCAAAGGCATTGCCGGCTCGTTCACTGTTCGCAAGATTTCGTTTGGTGAAGGCGTTGAGCGTGTATTCCCGCTGCACTCCACCAACATCGACAGCATCACCGTCGTGCGCCGTGGCCGCGTGCGTCGCTCCAAGCTGTATTACCTGCGCACACGTCGTGGTAAATCCGCGCGTATCGCAGAAGACACCAACTACAAGTCCAAAGCGTAAGGAGTGGTCTCATGAAAAAAGATACCCACCCAGATTACCACTTCATCGACGTCAAAATGACCGATGGCACCATCGTCAAAATGCGCTCCACCTGGGGCAAAGAAGGCGACACCATGGCGCTGGACATCGACCCCTCCGTGCACCCAGCATGGACCGGCGGCAACTCGCGCCTGATGGACGCGGGCGGCCGTGTTTCCAAGTTCAAAAAGAAATACGAAGGTCTGGGCTTCTAAGCACCTGCCACTGTTTTCGCAAAACGCCGTCCCTTGGGGCGGCGTTTTTGTTTGGGCTATGCGCTCTGCAGGTGGCGTTCAAAGCCCGCGATGTAACTGTCCCAGCCGGTATCATGTGCAGCGTAGCTATCCGGGTCTGAAAACGGACCATGGGACAGGGTGACGGTGGTTCCGCCAGGGGCATCCGTGAAGCGCACGTCAATCTCGGTTACATGGCCATCACCGTACCATTCCCACGAATATTTTAGAAATGCGTCGGGGATAACCTGCAGAAACCGCCCCGCGTTGCTGGGGGTATCACCAGCGTCCATGAACAGCTGGTAGACGCCGCCCACCCAAGGCTCCACATGCATCCGCTGCGCAGGGGCAATTACGGTGTCAGACGACACCCAGGCCTGAAAAACCTGCGCCCGAGGAAAGGCCAAATGATATGTCTTTTCGATCTGCATGGGCAAAAGTGTACAGCATCAGCCCACGATTGCGAAATCGACGCTAGCCACGTTTGCGCAAGATCAACGTATAGCTCATCGGCAGGCCGATATCCGCGCTCTCAACATTCCACCATGCATTAGAAATATGCTGCGGCAGCTCTTCAAAATGCTCGACCTCTGTGCCCGCTGCGATACCCGCCATGATGATATCTGACATCTTGTGGCTGAACGATTGATTGGGCGTCGCTTCATAAAGTTCGCCGCCATAATAATCCAGCCCGCTGTCATCCACATAGGGCGCGGTGCGGAAATAGGACAATTCCCATTCCACCGGCGCACCGGCACGATCGGGCTTCAGCATCATTAGAACCGGGTGATGTTCGTAAATAAAAATCGCGCTGCCGGGGCGCAGAAGTTTGGCGATACGGTCAAAGAAACCCGCGATATCCGGCATCCATCCCAGCACGCCAATTGTGATCACCAGCAGATCAAATGCACGGTTATAGTGGCGCGCGATATCGTAGATATCGCTGCACACAAATTCGATGTCCTGATCTGCGGCCTGCGCCAGTTGCGCCGCTTGATCCAAAAACCCCTGTGCCCCATCAAAGCCGACACCGCGCGCGGCCCCCATGTTTTTGATCGACACCAGCTCGATCCCGTTGTTGCAGCAGATCTGCGCAACGTCCTTACTCGCCACCTCAAGCCTGTGCAGCATCTCTGTCGCGGTCCGGTCCAGACAGGAAAAACCGGGATTGCGGCACGCCTCAATCAGATCCGCCAGATTGTGGCGCGCGTGTATCGGGGCAGCCTCATTCCACGCCCGCAGGTTCTGCTGCGTGACGCTGCGAATACTTGGATCAGACTTCGGCGGTTGGGTCATCGGGCACTCCTGCGAGGGGGCTTGTCACCGTAGGCAATACCACTTGCCCCCAGAAATCAAACACAGATTGGGCCGGGTCATGTAGGCTTGCGCAGCACAAGGATCAGACCGCCAAAGAGCAGGCCCCAGACAGGGGCGGCCACGCCAAAGAACGAGATGCCCGAGACCGTGGTCAGGAATGTGACCAGCGCGGCCTCCCGGCTCTGCGGCGCGGCCATGGCGCCGGTCAAACTGGACGCGATCACCGGCAACAGCGCCAGCCCCGCCAGGGCGGCCACAAAAGCCGTCGGCGCGGCGAGGAAAAACCCAATCACCGTGGTGCCAAACAGTGCCAGAATGGCATAGGCCACGCCGCTGACCACAGGGGCCCAGAAGCGCGATTTCGGGTCTGCGCCGGCCTCTTCGTTGGCGCAGATCGCGGCGGTGATGGCCGCAAGGTTAAAGGCAAACCCGCCAAAGGGGGCCAGCACAAGCGTCGCGCCGCCCGTCACCTTCAGCGCAGAGGCGACCGGCGGTTCATATCCGGCGGCGCGCAAGACGGCGATCCCCGGCAGGTTCTGCGAAGACATCGTGACCAGAAACAACGGCAGACCAACCCCCAACAGAACCGACAGATTCACTTCGGGCATCACAAACAGCGGCTGCGCCATGGTCAATGGGATCGCGCTAAAGTCTGGGAACTGCCCGCGCGATATTGTCACCAGCAGCCCGACAATCAGCACCAGCGGGATCGCCATGCGTGGTGCCCAGCGCCGGGCCGCGATATAACTCAGCGCCATAGGGGCAACCACCGCCGGCGCAAGCTGCAGCGAGGTAAAGACCGACAGGCCAAATTGAAACAGCACCCCGGCGAGCATCGCATTGGCCAGCGCATCGGGCACACGGCGGATCAACCGCGCAAACCAGGGGGTGAGCCCGGTCAGAACCAGCAACGCCCCACACAATAGGAATGCTGCGGTGGCCTCGGCCAAGGGGATGCCCGGCAAGGACACCGCCAATAGCGCGGCACCGGGTGTGGACCACGCCGTCAGAACCGGAATGCGATGGCGCAGCGACAGGTAAACGCTGCTAAAGGCGCATCCAAGGCCCAGGGCCAGCATCCAGCTGGCCGCCTGCGCCGGGCTGGCCCCCGCCGCCGCGCTGGCCTGAAAGATAATCGCCGCGCTGCCCGCATAACCGACGAGCACGGCAATACTGCCCGCGATCACATGAGAAACCTGCATCTCGCCCCCAAACCCCAACCGCGCACATGGCGCAAATGTCTCTGCATCTGATGAAAGCGCCCGGCCGAAGGCAAGCGCACATTTGCTGATGCGCGCCAAAAAAACGCCAGCGCCACCAGAATTCCCAATTCCAGCCATTTTGGCGGCTTATCGACAGGGCTAAGCTTAACCGTGAATTAACAAGAGAACTTTACAACTTTAGCCAGAAAGCGACCGCAGTGGCACTTTTCCCGCCGCCGCATAGGCCAGCAGAACGCGGCCGCCCCATTTTCTGCCGCGACAGCAACAGACGCCAGGTATCCGCCATGAAATTGATTTCCCTCCCGATTTTCCTTTCAACCTTCGTTCTTGCCAGCTGCGTGCAAGAGACAGCCAGCCGCAATGATCCGCGCATCCTCGCAATGGGTGATTCCATGATGGCGGCGCATCGCATTTCTGGGCGCGCCGTCTCGGATGTTGTCGCGCGCAACCTACGTGAACCGGTGCATGACAATTCGGTGGTTGGGGCCAGCATGAGCTATGCGCTGCCCATCAGCGGCGCGATGGGGCTGAATATCAGCAAGCAATATCGCGGTGGCCAATGGGATTGGGTGGTTCTGAACGGCGGTGGCAATGATCTGTGGCTGGGATGTGGCTGCAACCAATGTGACCACAAGATGGAAAGCCTGATTTCCTCCAACGGCGTCAGTGGCAAGATTCCGAGTCTGATCGCCCGGCTACGTGGCACCGGGGCGCAGGTGCTATGGGTGGGATATCTGCGCAGCCCGGGTGTTGGATCCCCGATCGAAAACTGCAGCGACGAGGGGGATGAACTTGAGGCCCGGCTGGCGCGGTTTGCCGCGGGGCGTCACGGGGTGCATTTTGTCTCAATCGCCGATCTGGTGCCCTATGGCGATCGGTCCTTTCATGGCATCGACATGATCCACCCCTCGCTGAAGGCCAGCGCCGCCATCGGCGCGCGGGTTTCAAATTACATTCGCCAACACGATCCCGCGCGCTAAACTGCGCCCATGAATGATCTTTACAAGGGCCCGGATGGGCACGCGCGCTGCCGCTGGGCCGGGGGCGCGCCTGAATTTTTGAACTATCATGATCAGGAGTGGGGCTTTCCGGTGGCCGACGATCAGCGCCTGTTTGAAAAACTCTGCCTCGAAAGTTTCCAGTCCGGCCTGAGCTGGCGCACCATTCTGGCCAAACGCGACAATTTTCGTGCCGCTTTTCACGGCTTTGACATCCCCCGCGTCGCCACCTTTGACGAAGGCGATATTGCGCGGCTGATGGATGATGCCGGCATCGTGCGCCATCGCGGCAAGATCACCGCCGTGATCAACAATGCACGCCGCGCACAAGATGTGATTGCTGAGGCCGGATCGCTCGCCAAATTCGTATGGTCGTTTGAACCCGCCCCCGAAACGCTTGGCAGGCCGCAGACGCAATCCACATCCGAGGCCTCTGTCGCCCTGTCCAAAGCGCTCAAGAAACGCGGCTGGGCATTCGTCGGCCCAACCACGGTTTTTGCCTTTATGCAGGCCATGGGGTTGATCAACGATCACGCCGAAGGCTGTGTGTGCCGCGCCAAAGCCGCAGCCGCGCGCAAGGCCTTTGCCAGACCCTAACCCAAAGGATTCACTGGCCCAGCGCCTGATCCAGATCGGCGATGAGGTCCGACACATCCTCCACCCCGACCGAAAGCCGCAGCAGGTTCTGCGGCAGGCCGGTGTGGGATTCGACCGTAAACCGGTGCTCAACAAGGCTTTCGACGCCGCCCAATGAGGTGGCGCGCAAGAACAGTTTGAGCCGCCCCGCCACGCGCAGCGCATCCTTTTCCCCGCCCTTGACCAGAATTGACAGCAAACTGCCAAACCCGCCCTGCATCTGCCGCGCCGCAATCGCGTGGCCGGGGGCACCGGGCAGGCCGGGATACAGCACCGCTTCAACCCCAGCATGATCCTCTAGATGTTCGGCAATTGTCTGTGCATTGGCACTGGCGCGCTGCACGCGCAGCGCCAAAGTGCGCAGGCCGCGCAGCAAAAGCCAAGCTTCAAACGGCCCCATCACCGCGCCGGCATCGGCGCGATCTTCGCGGATCGCTTCCCATGCCGGGGTCAACGCGCGCGTTGACAGCACGCCGCCCAGCACATCGGAATGCCCGTTAAGCGATTTGGTCGCCGAATGCATCACAATATCCGCGCCCAGACCCAGGGGCTGCGACAGGATCGGCGTGCCCGCCGTATTGTCCACCACCAAGAGGGCCCCGGCCCCATGGGCCAGTGTCGCGGCCTGCGCGATATCCACCAGTTTCAGCCAGGGATTGGACGGGGTTTCAACGAACACCAGATCAGCCGCTGTCGCGCAGGCACCGCGCAGCGCCGCAGCGTCGCTGGCGTCCAACTCGACCAGCGTGATGTCACGGCGCGCACAGAACGCGCGGATCCATTTGCTGGTGCCCCAGTAGATGCCATTTTGAACAATGACACGCCCACCGTTCGGCACCCAGCGAAACGCTGCTGCAATCGCCGCCATACCCGATGGAAAGACCAGCGTTTCAGCGGCCCCTTCCAGCTGCGCCAGAACCTTTTCGACCTGCGCGACAGATTTGTTATGCGGGCGCAGATACACATTGCCCGAGGCATGCAGCGCATAGTCGGCGTCACGCTCAAAGGTCGTGGCCATATGGATCGCCGGGACCACACCGCCGGTTGCATCATCGCCTGCCCCGCCTGCGTGGGCCAGCCAAGTTGCTGGTTTCAGATCCTTGTCCATATGTGCCTCCGTAATCCGTGTGGCAAGTTAGACCCCCGCCGCTGCGCAATGGCAAGCGCCAAGGATGGTCAAAGCCGCTGCAAAAGTGTAGGGCCGGGCCATGTCTTATGTGATCCTGCTCAACAAACCTTATGACGTGCTGTCGCAATTCACCGACAAAGGCACCGAAGGCAGCCCGCGTCGCACGCTCAGCGATTTTGTCGATGTGCCCGATGTCTACCCCGCCGGGCGGTTGGATCGCGACAGTGAGGGGCTGCTGGTCCTGACGGCGGATGGCAAACTGCAGCAGCGCATCGCCAATCCAAAGAACAAGATGGCGAAAACCTATTGGGCGCAGGTCGAGGGCACACCCGATGACACCGCGCTTGCGGCGCTGCGCGAGGGCGTCATGCTGAAAGATGGCAAGACCCGCCCCGCCAAAGTGCAGCGCATGCAAGAGCCAGAGCGGCTCTGGCCGCGCACCCCGCCGATCCGCTTTCGCAAAAACGTGCCCGATAGCTGGATTGCGCTGACGATCACCGAGGGACGCAACCGGCAGGTGCGGCGCATGACCGCCGCAGTGGGCCACCCGACGCTGCGCCTGATCCGCTATCAGGTCGGCCCCTGGGCGCTGGATGGGCTGCCCAGCGGCAAATGGATCAACGTCAAGGTCTAGCAAGGCGGCCACGGAAATAAAATTCTTACGCCAACGCGCATCCGTGGCGCTTCCCCTATTGCACGCCACAACATATAGTGTGATTTAGGCAACCCGAAGCATCGGGACACACGAAGGCAGACAGAGGCGAGCGGGGACAAACGCATGGCACATATCATTGTCGTGGGGAATGAAAAGGGCGGCGCGGGCAAATCAACCGTGTCGATGCATGTGGCCACCGCCCTGACGCGCATGGGGTTTCGCGTTGGCGGTCTGGACCTCGATTTGCGCCAGCGGACCTTTGGCCGCTATGTCGAAAATCGCGCCAGTTTCTGTCGCCGCGAAGGTCTGGAATTGCCCGGGCCAACCTATCATGAATTGCCCGAAATTGACCCCAGCAGCCTCGCCGACGGGGAAAACATCTATGACCTGCGGCTCTCGGCAGCGGTGGCCGAGCTGGAGCCAAAGAACGATTTCATCCTGATCGACTGCCCGGGGTCGCACACCCGGCTGAGTCAAGTGGCGCATTCGCTGGCAGACACGTTGGTCACGCCGCTGAACGACAGTTTTGTTGATTTCGATCTGCTGGCGCGCATTGATGGCGACGCCGAAAAAATCCTTGGCCCATCGGTCTATTCCGAAATGGTCTGGAACGCGCGCCAACTGCGGGCACAGGCCGGGCTGAAGCCGATTGACTGGATCGTGGTGCGCAATCGTCTGGGCGCGCAGAACATGGTCAACAAGGAGAAGATGGGCAAAGCCCTTGACCGTCTGGCCAAACGCATCGGGTTCCGCACGGCGCCGGGCTTTAACGAGCGGGTGATCTTTCGCGAGCTTTTCCCGCGCGGTCTGACCCTGCTCGACCTGCGCGACATTGGGGTCAAGCAGCTCAACATCTCAAACGTGGCGGCCCGGCAAGAGCTGCGCGATCTGATCAAAGCGCTTGATCTTCCCGGTGTGACAGTGGATTTCTAAGTCACACAACAGCGGATTTGGGCAGGTAGGCCATGGATGTGAAAGACCCAGACGTTCTTGCGCCCAACCTCAATCGCCGCCTGTCCGGGGTCAGCGCCACGGTTTTTGCTCTGGTGCCCCTGCAGACCAAGCAGATCAAGATTGCCGCCACCGGGGTCAGTGTTCCGCACGGGCTGCCGTTTCTGCCCCTCTCGCGTATCCCGTTTCTGCCGCGCCGCACCCGCATCTGGCACGCAAGGCGCAACAATGAAATGATGGTGGGCCTGCTGCTGAAATGGCTCTGCCGCAGTAGGCTGAAACTGATCTTCACCTCATCTTCGCCGCGCAAACGTGGCGGGCTGACCCGCTGGCTGGTGGCGCGGATGGACGCGATTGTCGCCACCAACGCCAAAAACGCCGCGGTGATGCCCGGTACGCCGGTCATCATCTCGCATGGGGTGGATACAGACAGCTTTCGGCCCGGCACTGCCGATGTGTTTGACGCGCAGGGCCAAAAACTGATCGGCTGCTTTGGCCGGGTGCGCGCCAAGAAGGGCACCGATGTCTTTGTCTCTGCCATGTGTGAACTGCTGCCAGATCACCCTGAATTTGACGCGGTGATCTTGGGCCGGATCGCGCCGGATCACCGCAAGTTCGCCGATGATCTTAAGGCGCAGATTGCGCGCGCCGGGCTGACAGAGCGTATCCGGTTTGCCGAAGAACTGCCAGTCACTGAGATGCCCCGCGCCTATCAGTCGCTGGATCTCTATGTGGCGCCGTCGCTGCTGGAGGGTTTTGGCCTCACCCCGCTGGAAGCCATGGCATGCGGCGTGCCCACTGTGGCCAGCCGCGATGTCGGCACCTTCAACGACCAAATCCAGGACGGGCACACAGGCGCTTTGTTCCCGGCAGGGGATTCGCAAGCGCTCGCTTCGGCGCTTCGCCCCTATCTGAGCGACGCCGCCCTGCGGGAAAAATCCAGCATAGCGGCACGCGCGCACGTCATGGCGGAATTTTCGCTGCAAAAAGAGGCCGGGGCCCTGATCGACCTCTACCAGAAATTGCTGAACGAGGCCCCGCACTGATCATTCCTGATCCAAATGCGGCACATCACGAAATTAGCGCCTCGATACCCCTTTTTTCTTTACGAGATTAGGGATAAGAAGCCGCGTCCGAAACATTGGAGATAAACATGGGTTATCGCATCGTCGTCGTGGGTGCCACAGGGAATGTGGGCCGCGAAATGCTGAATATCCTCGCGGAACGTCAGTTCCCGGTGGATGAAATCGCAGTCTTGGCCAGCCGCCGTTCGCTGGGCACCGAAGTCAGCTTTGGCGATAAAACCCTGACCACCGAAGACCTGGACACCTTCGATTTTGCCGGTTGGGATATCGCGCTGTTTGCTGTTGGCTCCGACGCCACCAAGAAATATGCGCCCATCGCCGCCAAAGCGAATTGCGTCGTGATCGACAACAGCTCGCTCTATCGTTACGACCCGGATGTGCCGCTGATCGTGCCAGAGTGCAATGCCGACGCGATCCACGGCTATTCCAAGAAAAACATCATCGCCAACCCCAACTGCTCGACCGCGCAGATGGTTGTCGCGCTGAAGCCGCTGCACGACCGTGCCAAGATCAAGCGCGTTGTTGTCAGCACCTATCAGTCGGTGTCCGGCTCTGGCAAAGAGGCGATGGAAGAGCTGTGGGAGCAGACCAAAGCAGTCTACAACCCAACCGCCGATGTGCCAGCCAAGGTCTACACCAAGGAAATCGCGTTCAACGTGATCCCGCATATCGACGTATTCATGGATGACGGCTCCACCAAGGAAGAGTGGAAGATGGTTGCCGAAACCAAGAAGATCATCGACCCGTCGATCAAAGTCACCGCGACCTGCGTGCGCGTGCCTGTTTTTGTCGGCCACTCGGAATCCGTGAACATTGAGTTTGAAGAGTTCCTGGACGAAGACGAAGCGCGCGACATCCTGCGTGAAGCGCCGGGCATCATGGTGATCGACAAGCGCGAAGATGGTGGCTACGTCACCCCAAAAGAATGTGTGGGTGACTACGCGACATTCATTAGCCGTATCCGTCAGGACAGCACCGTCGACAACGGGCTGAACCTGTGGTGCGTGTCTGACAACCTGCGCAAAGGGGCGGCGCTCAACGCCGTGCAAATCGCCGAAACTCTGGGCCGCGAAGTCCTGAAAAAGGGCTAAGCCGCGCCGCTTTTGGTATCAGTCAAGGCCCCGCCGAAATGGCGGGGCTTTTTTATTGGACGGATTTTGACTACGCGACCAGCCTGCAGTCGCCGATAAGTCTATGGTCAAACCCCGTCTTGGCTGCTGGAGATTGGCGCTTGTTTTTGCCTGATCCGGCATTACTGTCGTCTTATGGCACTGCTCAGCCTTCACTCCATGCGCACATCTGCACGCAACGCAACCAGGCGTCTGCTTGCCGTGCGCTCACGGCGTCCAGGTCGAATTCCATTTTCCAGAATGCGTGCGGGTCCTGCTTTCCTTTAGCTGGCCCATCTTGAAACACCACGCATTCAAAAGGAATTACCATGTCATCACAGGACCGCTCGCTGTATCTGCGCTATGCGGATGCTTTCCGCCATCCCGGCGATTTTTCTGACGCCGTCGCCGGTTTTTTTGCCGCTGACGCGCAAATCAACGTCGTGCACCCGTTCAATGAACTTAAGGGGGCAGACACTTACCACGCCCGGTTTATCGCCCCGCTGCAAAAGGCGTTTACGGGGCTGTACCGACGTGACGATATCGTTATGTGCGGACAGTTCGAGGGCAAAGATTGGATCAGTTCAACTGGCTATTACGTGGGGCATTTTGCGCAGGACTGGATCGGGCTGAAAGCCACAGGCACCCTCTGTTATCTGCGCTACGGTGAATTTCACCAGATCGAAAATGGACAAGCTGTTGAAAGCTATATCTTTCTCGACATCCCCGAGCTGATGATCGCCTGCAATCAATGGCCTCTGCCCATGGGGCCGGGCCTGTCGCGCGGTTATACTGGCCTGATTCACGGGCCCGCAACCCGCGACGGTGTCATGACCAACCCGCCAGATCCCGCCGAGGGGCAGCGCAGCTACCAAATTGTCACCGATATGCTGGGGGCATTGGCAACCGAGGACGAAGCCTGGCGCCCCTACTGGCATGACAACATGATGTGGTATGGTCCCGGTGCGTTTGGCAGCTTTGTTGGCGTGGACGAATTTGCATCCTTTCAAGTTCCCTTTGAGTCGCAGTTTGACCAATGGTCCGGCGGGTCCAAAAACAACGGGATGACCAAGCATTTCACACGATATGGTGAAGGAAACTATGCCTGCTCGGGTGGATGGCCGTCCCTGACGGGGATCAATGTGCGCCCCTTCCTAGGGCAGCCCCCCACACAAGAGCGGGTCTTTATGCGGGTCTGCGATTGGTGGCGGCGGGAAAATGATCTTCTGGTGGAAAACTGGGTCTTTGTCGATGTCCCGCATGTGTTACGACAGCTCGGATATGACCCGTTGCCGCTCTGGCAAGGCTAAAGCAATTGTTTACCGACATCCCAGCCCTCCGCCGCGTCGTCAGGCGCGGCCCATTTGGCGACGGCCGGATAAAAAAATTACGAAATTTATGTAAAATGATACTTCACAATCCTAAGCATCCCCTAGGGTCAACAGATGGTTTCCGTGAATGCCCCTTGATATTCCACAAGTATTCCTAGAGGATCGCGGAAAATTCGTTAATATTGTCAATTAAGTGACTAATGTGGGAGTATGTCATGCGTAGATATTTGATAGGGGCGGCCTTTGCCGCCGCAATGGTGCCGGGTGTGGCGGCTGCAGAGGACTGCGGCGAAGTCACCATCACCGAAATGAACTGGGCCTCAAGCGCCATTATTACCCATATCGCAAAGTTCCTGATGGAACAGGGCTATGGGTGCACGGTGTCCACGGTGCCCTCCTCCACCACGCCATCGCTGGTGTCGGTGGCAGAAACCGGCAAACCTGACATCGTGACCGAACTCTGGATCAACGGCGCGCCAGCCTATCAAGAGCTGCAGGATGCGGGCAAGATCATCACCGCGACGGACGTTCTGGCCGACGGTGGCCGCGAAGGCTGGTGGGTGCCGCAATATCTGGTTGATGAGCACCCAGAACTGGCCACCATCGATGGCGTTCTGGCCAACCCGGATCTGCTGGGCCGCCGGTTCCACAACTGCCCGGATGGGTGGGCCTGCAAGAACACAAACAGTGATCTTGCGACCAACTTTGGCCTCGTGGACGCAGGTTATGAAATTTTCCTGCATGGCTCTGGCGAAACTCTCGCCTCCTCCATCGCCTCGGCTTATGAAAACAAAGAACCATGGATCGGCTACTACTGGTCGCCTGATCCGCTGCTGGCGAAATACAAAATGGTCGAGGTTGATCTGGGCGTCGAATACGACCACGAGGTCTTTACCTGCGCCGCCAACGCGGATTGTACCGCAGAGGGCGTCTCCTCGTGGCCTGTTGGTCCGGTCAAAACCGTTGTCACCACCGATTTCGCCGAACGTGAACCTGACATCGCCGAGCTGATGAAAAACATGAGCTACAAGAACGCCGATGTTCTGGATTTCCTCGACTGGATGGAAAACAACAAAGCGACCTATGAAGAAACCGCTGTGTACTTCCTGACCAGCCGTCAGGACATCTGGTCCACATGGATCAATGACGCCGCCAAGGAAAACCTGGCCGCGCTGTTGAAATAAGCGGCACAACACTTCCAAAGGGGGCACCAGCGGTGCCCCCTGTTTTTATGACGCAGGGGCATGACGGACAGGCAGATGGCATTTTACGACAAACTGATTGAATCACTCGGCCTAGCGGATTGGTGCAGCAATGAGGCCAGCACTGGCCCTGTATCAATGGCAGATCTGCTTAAGCAGACGCAGGGCGACGACAGCGCCGCGGATACATCGTTCTGGGACACGCCGTTTCCGTCGCTTGATGAACTCAATGCCGCCTGCTCTGCGATCCCGAAAACGCGCAGCGTCACCGACGGGGTTGAGAATTCGTTCCTCTCAATCAAGGACCCGCTGAAAACCGTGCTTGACCCGATCACGCAGCCGCTCAGCTGGGCGCTGGATGGATCAATGTGGCTGTTTGAGGCGCTGCCCTGGTTTGTCGTGATCCCGATCTTTCTGCTTGTGGTCTATTGGGCCACACGTTCGCTGGCGCTGGTGGGGTTTGTCGGCGTGTCCTTCCTGTTCATGGCTTTCATTGACCACTATCTGCCAGCCATTCAAACCCTGTCGATCATTTTTGTCTGCACCAGTTTCAGCGTTGTGCTGGGCGTGCCCATCGGCATCCTGATGTCGCGCAGCCGCTCCATGCGGCGTGCCTTGGTGCCCATATTGGACATGCTGCAAACCTTGCCGACATTCGTCTATCTGATCCCGCTGATCTTTCTCTTTTCGGTCACGGAATCCAAACTCTATGGCATCGCCATTATTCTTTACGCAATTGTGCCGGTGATCCGCCTGACGGATCTGGGCATCCGGCTGGTGGACAAAGAGGTGCTGGAGGCAGCCCATGCCTTTGGCATGACCGACCGGCAGAAACTGTTCAAAGTGCAGATCCCGCTGGCCCTGCCCAACATCATGGCAGGCGTCAACCAAACCATCATGATGAGCCTCGCCATGGTTGTCATTGCCTCGCTGGTGTCGGCCCCCGGCCTTGGCGTGCTGGTGCTGCGCGGCATTCGCAACCTTGAACTGGGCGTTGGTCTTGTCGCCGGTCTGGGCATCGTGCTGCTGGCCGTGCTGCTGGATCGCGTGACCAAAGCTGCCCTCGCCCGCGTCAACGCGGCCCAGAAACAACAATAAAGGGCCACCGACATGAGCAAGAACCCGATGATTTCGATCCGCAATCTCTACAAGATTTTCGGGGATACGCCCGACAAGATGATGGAATTGGTGCGCGCCGGCATCGGCAAAGAAGAACTGCTTGAGGCCCACGGTCATGTGCTGGGTCTGCAGGACATCAATGTCGATATGCAGGAGGGCGAAACCACCGTGGTGATGGGGCTGTCCGGTTCGGGCAAATCCACCCTGATCCGCCACATCAACCGCCTGATCGACCCGACCGCCGGCGAGGTACTGATCCAAGGCGATAATGTGCTGGAGTATGACAGCGACCGCCTGCGCGCCATGCGCCGCAGCCAGATGTCGATGGTGTTTCAACACTTCGCCCTCTTGCCGCATCGCAATGTCCTTGAAAACGTGGCACTGGCCCCGATCGTGCGCGGCGACCCTTCCGAAAGCTACGATCCGGAGGCCCGCCATTGGCTGGAGCGCGTCGGCCTTGCGGGCTATGAGGACCACTACCCCCACCAATTGTCAGGCGGCATGCAGCAGCGGGTCGGCATCGCCCGCGCTCTGACCTCAAACGCACCGATCATGTTGATGGACGAAGCCTTCTCAGCGCTGGATCCGCTGATCCGCACCGACATGCAGGACCTGCTGCTAGAGCTGCAGAACGAACTTGCCAAGACCATCGTTTTCATCAGCCACGATCTGGACGAAGCGCTGAAATTGGCGGACCATCTGGTCATCCTCAAAGACGGCCTCGTGGTGCAACAGGACGAACCACAACACATTCTGCTTAATCCGCAGGATGATTACGTGGTAGACTTTATTGCCGATATCAACCGCGCGCGGGTGCTGCGTGTGCGCTCGATCATGGACCCGATCAGCCAGGACAGTTTCGTCGGGGATGTCGATCAGGAAGCATCACTCGAGGATGTGATCGCCCTGACCGGCGGCGATACCAGCGGCATGTACCGCGTCACGCGCGCAGGCGCGGTTGTAGGGCAATTGGATCTAAAGGCGCTGGTGCGCGCGTTGGTGCGCACCAAAGCGTCGGACACCCGGCGCGCATTCTAGCAAAATCGCGCTTTGATATGAGGATGTAACCATGCTCGCACGCGAAGACCAAAGCCTGATCGCCCTGCGGCGCATTCTGCGCGCAACCGAAGTGTTCGGCCGTGACTTCGCGCAGGCTTCGGGCATGACGGCGGTGCAATACCGGGTGTTGCGCACGGTGTCTGAAAGCGGCCACGCCACGGGCAAGGAAATCGCTGTGACCCTGCGCGTCTCGCAGGCGGCGGTCACAACCATCATCGATCGCCTGGCCCTCAAAGGCTTGGTCCGGCGGGAAAAATCCAGCTCAGACAAGCGCCGCACCAATATCATGATCACCGAGTGCGGCGCGCAGGTGCTGGCCGAAACCCCCGATCCGCTCCACCAGAAATTTGCCCGCAAGTTCGCGGCCTTGCAGGATTGGGAACAGGCCATGCTGCTCGCCTCACTGGAGCGCGTGGCTGATATGCTGGACTATGACGATCTGGACATAGATCCGCTGTTTGACCCCGACGAGCTGCATTAGCGCCCCGGAAAGAGCCGCCGCGTTTCGCCCGCTTGTGCCACCCTGCGCCGGCGTTCGGCACTTCTGCCGCGTGCGAAGGTCGCTGAGCAAAACTCTATTTCTGAGGTCGCGCTTTGGCATCCCCAGAAACGCAAAAAGCGCCCATTGGGGCGCTATCATATTGTAATTTATGGCCGAAGTTTGGTTGCGGGAGTAGGATTTGAACCTACGACCTTCAGGTTATGAGCCTGACGAGCTACCGGGCTGCTCCATCCCGCGATGGTTTTGTGTGTTATAGTGATCGTTTTGAGA
>NZ_JAQNCZ010000006.1 GCF_028369055.1 Cognatishimia sp. SS12
TCACCACCGACGGGCGCAAGCGCCTGTTGCACCCCAAGTTGCAGCCGGTGGTGCGCGCGATGGAGGACAATCTGGAGGTGCCGCTGACCATCAGCGAATTGGCGGCGCTGGTGCATGTTTCGGTGCGGCAGCTGGAGCGGCTGTTCCGGCGCTATCTCAGCCAGTCGCCGGGTCGGTTTTACGCTGACATGCGCCTGAAACGGGCGCATGATCTCTTGCATCGCACCAATATGCCGCTGATCGATATCGCCATGGCCTGCGGGTTCAGTTCACCCAGCCATTTCGCCAAACGCTATCGCCTGCTTTATGGCGTCTCTCCCAGCCAGCTGCGCCAGCAGAAAGCCTGCCTTTAGGCGCGGGGATCAGACATCCACCACCACCGCGCCCAAAGGGGTAGAGCAGCAGGCCAGGATATAATCATCGTCGATGTCATCCTGGGAAATGCCGCCATTGTGTACCATATGCACCTCGCCCGAGAGCTTTTTGGTTTTGCAGGTGCCGCAGACGCCAAAGGTGCAGCCCGAAGGGATGTTGAGCCCGGCACCGCGGGCGGCGGAGAGGATTGTTTCGGTGCCATCTGAATCAACGGTCACGTCCGAGGCCGCAAATGTGACCCGCACCGCGCCAGTGCTGCTGCTGTCATGGGTGTCAGGCACAGGGGGCTGCGCGGTCGGCTCCGGCGCGCTAAAGCTTTCCTGATGGTACTGCGCCATGTCAAAGCCAAAGCCGGCCAAGGCCTCGCGCACCGATTTCATGAAAGGTTCCGGCCCGCAGCAAAAGACCGTGCGATCCTGATAATCCGGGGCCACCAGCCCCAGCATCAACTGGTTGAACCGGCCTTGAAAGCCGGTCCAGGGCTGGTAGGGGTCCTCTTCTTCGACGATAAAGCGCAGCTTCAGGCCCGGCGTGCGCGAGGCCATATGCTCCAGCCGGTCGCGAAACAGGATTTCCGAAGGTTTGCGGGCGCAATTCACGAACACAATGTCCAGTGCCTCGCCGGAATCCCACATGCTGGTGGTCATCGACATCATCGGAGTGATGCCGCTGCCCGCCGAGATAAAGAGGTATTTCGGCCCCGGATGGTCGATATAGGAAAAGCTGCCGCCCGGCCCAATAGCCTTCAGACGCATGCCGGGTTGCAGATTGTCCAGCATCCAGCGGGTGCCAATACTGTCGGCCTGCGCCTTGGCGGTGATCGAGATCGACCGTGGCCGCGAGGGTGAGGACGAGATGGTATAGGTGCGGTGCACCACGCCGTCCGGGTGCGGGATTTCCAGTGTCAGGAACTGCCCCGGATTGTGATTGAACAGCCCGCCCGAGGCGGCGCGAAACACAAAGGTGGCGACATTGGGGGCCTCGGGGATGATCGAAACGCATTCCAGCAGGTCAGTATCTGACCAGATCGAAAGTTCGGCGGTCTTGTTCATGATTGGCCCGCCTTCAGATGCGCGGTGACAGCCGTGCAATACCAGTCGTCAAACTGCATCACCGCTGCCTCATAGGTGGGCGAATAGGGACCGGGGGTATAGGCCGGGGAATTCACGCCCAGCTGGTTGTCTTCGACCACGCGGCGGTCCTCGTCATTGGTGCTCAGCCAGACTTTGGTCAGATCGTCCAAGGCGTAATCCACCCCTTCCACGGCGTCTTTATGCACCAGCCATTTGGTGGTGACTTCGGTCTGGTTTGGCCCCAGAGGCGTGATGCGGAAGACAATCGCATGATCTGGCAGGAAATGGTTCCAGGTCGACGGCAGGTGGAATTTCAGCAGCGATCCGGCATCCGCCAGCGACACATTCCCCAAGGGGCGGCGCGAGGCGGCTTGCCCGCTGAGGGTAAAGCTAAGCGCGCCTTCTTTCAGTGGCATCCGCGCCAGACGGTATTGCATCGACTCGCTCAGGAAAAATTTCGACGGCAGACCTGCCGCCTCGCAGCGGTTAAAATGCAGGCCAACGCGGGTGGGGGCGCCGTCTTCTTCCAGTTTGGTGACGGTCGGATCATCGGGGAAACTGCGGCAAAGCGCCGGGTGATTGGCCCCGCAGTGGTAACATTCGCGGTTGTTCTGCCAGACCAGCTTCCAGTTGCCATTCTCAACGATGGTGGTTTCATGCGCGACCTTGGCATTGGTCAGATCATGCGGCGCCAAATACGGGCGCGCGGTCTCGGCGAAACTGTCAAACTCCGGCGGGGTCTCAGCCAGGCAGATATAGATCATGCCCTCAAGCGTGCGGGTGTGAATGGTTTTGAGACCGTGTTGCTTAGGGTCAAAATCATCGCCCATTTCCCGCGCCCACAACAGCGAGCCGTCCAGCTCATAGGTCCATTGGTGGTAAGGGCAGACCAGTTTGGGCGTTGTGCCCTTGGCCGCTTTGCAGATGACAGAGCCGCGGTGGCGGCAGCTGTTGTGAAAAGCGCGGATTTCATTGTCCACGCCGCGCACCACAACGATTTTATAAGCGCCGATGGTATGGGTCAGAAAACTGCCGGGTTTTTCCAGCTCGCAGCTGAGCCCGATGAATTGCCACTCTTTGTAGAAGATCGCTTCCAGATCATGGGCATAGACGTCAGGGTCATTGAAAAACGCCTGTTCCAATGCGTGATCGGGATGTCGCTGGGCGATCAATTCGGAAATGCTGCGCGTCATGGTGAAACCCTTGCTAAAGCTGCGGATGCGGCCGGAACCTGAATGCGGCGCGGGCCGTGGCCGATGGCCAGGCACGCCCTTGTTCAAAGTCCTAGAGGGATCACGGATGGATGTAACACAAAAAAACCGGCGTCATTGGCCCATGATTTTTTGCGACTGCTTTAGCCCGGCAGCATAAAATCCGGCGCGGTCAGGATCGTGGAGTGTTGCGCGGTCAGGTAATCGACCTCAGCGCTTTTCTTCAGAAAGCCCTGCCAGTCCGGGTCCTGTTGCAAAGCCGCGCGTTTCTGGTCGCGGTCGGCCAGCGAGGCAAACTGCCAAATGTGCACATAGCTGTTCACATCGCCGAACTCTTGGGCGCCAAACACCACCGGCTGCCCCAGATGCCGGGTCTGGATCGCCATGCCGTGGGCGCGATAAAAGGCGATCTGGCGCTGCACCGTGCCCAGTTTGCAGCTGTAAGTGCGCAGTTCATAGATCATTGCAGGCTCCTTTGCCGTTTGCGGCGCTCACGCCAATTTGGCCCCCGCCGGAATCCAGCGCGGCTGTGCATTCAGCGTTTCGGCGTCAAAACCGGCCAGTTTCTTATAGCGATCGGCATGATCGGCCAGGGTCTGATGCGGGATGACGTCATTGATGTCGTCAAAGGCCCCGCCGCAGAGATCCTCGACCTGCTGCATGATGGCGTCCGGGCCGGAGCCGCGGTTGGCCAGAATGATATTGCGGGTGCGTGGCCGCATGAGATTTTCATAGGCCAAGAGCGCCTCTGGCGTCACCCCATGCGTCAGCATCTGCGCCCCGATCACCCGGGCGTCGACAATGGCCTGGCTGGCCCCGTTTGAGCCCACGGGATAGGTCGGATGGGCGGCATCGCCCATCAGCGTGACGCGCCCCTGGGTCCAGCTGTCCACCGGGTCGCGATCCACCATCGGATATTCAAAGACCTGCTGCGCCCCCCGGATCAGCGCGGGCACATTGAGCCAGTCAAAGTCCCAGTTTTCGAACTTGGGCAGAAATTCCGACAGCTGCGCCGGGCGGTTCCAATCCTCCTTGCGCCAGCCAGAGCTGGGGTCAACCTTCAGCTCGGCAATCCAGTTGATCGTGGCCAGACCCGTATCTGGGTCGGGCGCGGAAATCGGATAGGCGACAATGCGCTGCGTGTCATGGCCGATCAGCGCCATGGAGGCCCCGCTGAGAAAGGGTTTGGCCTGCGTCGTGCCGCGCCACAGGATGGCGCCGCCCCAGATCGGAGCCCCTTCATCGGGGTACATCTGCTGGCGCAGCGTCGAATGAATGCCGTCGGCCGCGATCAGCAGCGTGCCGGTGACATGGCGCCCATCGTCCAGATGCAAAGTGGCGGCGCTGCCAGAGGTGTCAAAACCCTTGGCCTTGGCCCCTGTCACCAAACAGTCTGGCCCGGCGCGCTCTTGCAGGACGCGGGCGAGCATCATCTGCAGATGGCCACGGTGCACCGAATATTGTGGCCATTTGTATCCGGCGTGCAGGCCGCGCGGTTCGGTCCAGATTTCATGCCCCAGTTTGGAATAGAATCCATAATCCTTGGTTTTGACGCCGATGGTCTCCAGCTCATCGGCGAGCCCCAGGTTCAGCAACTCGCGCACCGCATTGGGCTGCAGGTTGATGCCAACCCCCAAGGGGCGCAGCGCGCGCACGGCTTCGTAGACGCGAAAGGGCACGCCAAGCTCGTGCAGGGTTAGGCCGAGGGTCAGGCCCGCGATGCCGGCGCCGGAAATCAATACAGTCATGGGTGTCTCATCCGCTGGCCCCAAGGGGCAAATTGCAGGGCAGGGGCCTGCGCATTGCCATTCCCCCGGTTCGGTGTATTGTTTACATAGTAAACTAAAATCGTTTATCATGTAAACAATTAGATTGAGGCCGCTCATGTCCACCCTGCGCCCAGAGTTTCCTGACCTGCACTATGGGGGCTTGCACGATCTGGTCGGCCATCTGCTGCGCCATGCCTCCAATGTGTCACAGGCCAGTTTTGCCGAGACCTTCCGGGGGCAGGATGTGACGGCGCTGCAATTCATGGTGCTGGATCTGATCGCTTCGAACCCGGGGGTGGCGCAGCGCGATATTTCGGCGGCCATGGGCACCGCCCCCTCGGTGATCACAACCACGTTGAAACCCCTGCTTGAGAAAGCGCTGATTTCGGCGCAGGCCGGGGCCCCGGATCGGCGCAAGCGGGGCTATCATCTGACCGAAGCGGGCCAGCGCTGGTTTGCGCAGCTGCGCGGCCAGATCCACGCAAGTGAGGCCACGCTGACCGCCGCGCTGAACGCAGAGGAGAAAGCGCAGCTGTTGCGGTGCCTGAAAAAGATCGTCGGCCTGCCGGTTGCCTGATTCGCGCGCGGGCCCAATCTCCCGGTTCGCAGCGCGCCCAGAGGGCCCGAGTTAGTTAACAAGGTAAATTTTTTTGAAAACCGGCCTGAATCCGCCTGAGGGTCGCAAAAGTCCAAGCAAAAAATCTGGTGAAAGGGCAAAATCCGTCAATACTGACGCAGAGAGTTATTAGGGAGGAAATAATGACAATCTTCAATAAAACGCTAGCGCTGGCCATGGGTGTTGCGGTTGCTGCAACAACCGCAACCACAGTGGCTGCAGCTGAATTTGAATTCAAACTGCACCACTTTCTCAGCGCCAAAGCCCCCGCACATACGCAGATGCTTGCGCCTTGGGCCGAAAAAATCGAAGCGGCCACAGACGGTCGTGTCAACATCGAGATTTTCCCCTCCATGACGCTGGGCGGCAAGCCGCCGCAACTGCCGCGCCAGGTGCGCGACGGGGTTGTTGATCTGGCGTGGATCGTGAATTCCTATGCCACCGGGTCTTTCCCGCGGGTCGAGGTTTTTGAACTGCCGGGCGTGCATCAGGGCGACAGCGGCGCGGTGAACCGCGCGATGTTCCAGATGTATGACGAATACCTCAAGGAAGATTTCAAAGGCGTGGTGCCAATGTTCCACCATGTGCATGGTGGCCAAGCCTTCCACATGGCGTCTGAAATCGTGCGCACGCCAGCGGATTTCGCGGGTAAGAAAATCCGCATTCCTTCACGCACCGGCGGCTGGATCATCGAAGCGCTTGGCGCAAGCGCCGTGCAGACATCGGTCGGTGAAATCCCGGTCGCCCTGTCCAAGAAAGTTGTTGATGGCGCGATGATCCCCTTTGAGATCATCCCACCGCTGAAGATCCACGAGCAGACCCAGTATCAGATCGAAGGACCGGGCGGCAAACGTCTGGGCACCACCACATTCTCGGTCATCATGAACGAGGACAAGTGGAACAGCTTGCCAGCGGATATTCAGCAAGTCTTTATCGAAGCTTCTGACGAAGCTTGGCATGGCGCGGTTGGCGCGCAATGGGATGGCGCCGAAGCCTTTGGCATCGAACTGGCGGTCAAGAACGGCAACGAACACGTCGTGCTGACCGAAGAGGAATGGGCCCAATTTGAGGCAGCAACCGCTCCTGTGGTCGAACGCTGGATCGAAGAAACCACTTCAAAAGGCATCGACGGTCAGGCGCTGTATGATGCAGCGGTACAGCATGTAACGGCCAATATGGCGTCGCAATAAATATGACCGAGATGTCACGTGAACTGGGGGCGGGGCCAATTGGCCTCGCCCGCCGCATTATCACCGGCTGGGCGCTGGTCGGCGGTTTTGTCATTGTTGCGGTTGTTCTGGTCAATGCCTATTCGATCTTGACCGGGGCGATCATCAACAAGCCATTTTCTGGCGATTTTGAGCTGACAGAATTGGGCGCTGCTATCGGCGCATTCTGTTTTCTGCCCTATTGCCAACTGGTTGGGGCCAATGTCTCAGCCGATATTTTCACCATGAAGGCCGGGCCGAAATCGGTCGCGATGATGTCGATCCTGGCGGGTATCTTTGCCGTGCTCTTTGCGGGCATCCTGCTGTGGCGCATGACGGCGGGCCTACAAGATTACCGCGAATATACCGAAGTGACGGGCATTCTGGCGATTCCGATCTGGTATGCCTTTGTGCCGGCGCTGGTGTCGCTGGCCCTGTTGATTGTGGCCTCTCTCATCACCCTGAGGGATGCGCTGGAAGATTTTAGAACGCATAGGGCAGCCTGATTTATGGACAGTATTACAATTGGCCTTTCGGGGCTGGGCATTCTGATTGCCCTGATCGCCATTCGCATTCCGATCGCTTACGCAATGATTGCCGTTGGCGGGGTGGGCATTGCGGTTCTCAACGGTCCGGCCATCGTTCTGAGCCAGCTCAAGGATTTGGCCTATGGGCAATTCTCGACCTATGATCTGACGGTTGTGCCGCTATTCGTGCTGATGGGGGCGATTGCCTCGCGCACGGGTCTGAGCGCCGATCTCTTTCGGGCCGCCAACGCCTGGCTGGGCTGGATGCGCGGCGGCGTCGCCATGTCGGCGATTGCGGCCTGCGCCGGTTTTGGCGCGGTCTGCGGCTCTTCGCTGGCGACGGCCTCGACCATGGGGCGCGTCGCCCTGCCAGAGCTGCGCCGTTACAAATATTCGCCGCGCCTTAGCACCGGCACAATTGCCGCGGGCGGGGTGCTGGGCATCCTGATCCCGCCTTCGGTGGTGCTGATCATCTATGCCATTATCGTTGAGGCCAATGTGGTCACGATGTTCATGGCGGCGCTGATCCCGGGGCTGATTGCGGTGGTGTTCTTTATCATCACCATTTTCATCTATGTTCTGATCAAACCCGAGGCCGGCCCCAAGGGCGAGGCGGCCAGCCGCGCCGAATTCATCAGCGCCACGCTCAGCGTGTTGCCGGTGGGCGTGGTCTTTGCGGTGGTGATCGGCGGCATTTATCTGGGGTTCTTCAACCCGACGCCAGCCGCCGCGGCGGGCGTGGTGATGGTGTTTCTGTTCGGTATTTTCAAAGGCCAGGTCACTTGGGAAAACACCCGCGAAGCCCTGCTGGAAACCGCGCGCACGGCGGGCATGATCTATCTGATCCTGCTGGGGGCTGAATTGCTGAAAATCTTTATGGCGCGGGGCGGGGTGCCCCAGGCCATGGCGGAATGGATGGCCAATTCGGGATTAACGCCCATGACCACGGTTGTGGTGCTACTGATCGCGCTGGTTCTGCTGGGCTGCATCATGGACAGCCTGTCGATGATCCTTTTGGCGATCCCGTTTTTCTGGCCAGTTCTGGTGGAAATGAATGGCGGCGATTTCGCCACTGCGGACAGCTCGCCCTTTGGCATGGACACAGAGGATCTGAAAATCTGGTTTGGTATTCTGGCGCTCATTGTCGTGGAGCTGGGGCTGATCACCCCGCCGGTGGGCATGAATGTGTTCATCATCTCCGCGCAGGCCAAGGACGTGCCGATGAGCGATACCTTCCTTGGGGTGATGCCGTTTTTCGCCGCAGAGGTCGTGCGAGTGGTCGTCTTGATCGCCTTCCCGGCGCTGACGCTCTGGCTGCCCAGGGTACTCAGTTAGGGGGCAGCTTATGAAAATCGCAGTACTCGGCGCGGGCGCCATGGGCTCTGTCTTTGGGGCCCGCCTGGCCAAAGGCGGGGCGGATGTGACCCTGCTGGACGTCAACGACGCCCATCTGACGGCGATCAACGAAGGCGGATTGCAGGTTGATCTGGACGAGGGGGCAGAGGTGATCTCTCTGCCCGCCCTGCGGCCAGAGGCCTTCAAAGGCCCGGTGGATTTGGTGCTTTTATTCACCAAGACCTTTCACACCGAGGCGGCATTGCGCGCGATCGCACCGCAAATCGGCGCGGCGCATGTGCTGAGCCTGCAAAACGGCATCGGCAACGCAGAGCGTTTGCAAGAGCACCTGCCGGCGGCGCAGATCCTGCTCGGGATGACAATGACCCCGGCGGAGTTCATCGCGCCGGGCAAAGTGGCCTCGCACGGGCCGGCCGCAACCGCGTTTTACAGTCTGGATGGCACAGACAGGCCGATCCTGCATCAGATGGCCGAGGCCCTGCGTCACGGCGGCATTGAGGCGGTGATTGATCCGCAGATTCAGGCCGCGATCTGGGAAAAAGCGGCGTTTAATTGCGCGATGAACGCGCTGTGTGCGCTGACTGATGGCACGCCGGGGGCAATTGGCGTCTCCAAACCGGCGCGCGCGCTGGCCTCTGAGGTGGCACGCGAGGCGATTTCGGTTGCAAACGCGCTGACGATTCCCGCTGATTTGACCAAGGTTGAGGCGCTGATGAGCAAGGCCTGCGCCCATCACCTGATGCATGAGCCCTCGATGTTGCAGGACCGAAAAGCCGGGCGCCGGACCGAGATTGACGCGCTGAACGGGGCGGTGGCCACACAGGGCGAACGCCTGGGTTTACAGGTGCCGGTCAACCGCACTTTGGCCAGTCTGGTGCATCTTTTTGAGACGGCGGTGCCGTTTCGGGCGTCGCATTTGTCCAAGTCGTGAACGCAGCGGCCGCGGCCTAGGCGGCCTGCCGGGCGGCGGCCCTGAATTCACTGGGCGTGCCGCCAAATTCTTCGCGGAATTTGCGGGCAAAATGCGCCTGACTTTTAAAGCCCCATTTAAAAGCAATGTCTGAAATGCTGACAGGATTTGTGTGATCCTGCAGCAGCTCGTCTTTGCATCTTTGCAGGCGTTCGGCATAGATGTGGCGTTGCACCGAATGAATTTCCGTTGAAAACAAACGGTTTAGCTGCCGCACGCTGATGCCCAATGCGGTTGCGATGCTGCTGGGCGACAGATCAGGATCCGCCAGATTGGCGGTGATATAACGCCGAATGCGTTTGAAGATTTGGCTTTGATAGGCTGTGCGCATTTGCCCGTTGGCCAGATCATAGGCGGCGGCGACAACATCCCAGATCTGGGTTTCAACCGAGGCGGCGGGGCTGTCAAAATTCAGGGTGAAAAGGTCTTGGCAAATTGTTTTGCTGTGCGCCAATGTCGAATCCAGGCGCAGCGCCTCGCGCAGATCCCAATTACCAAAGCGTTTCCGGAACGGCGCGCCGGGAATTTCAAAGATCACCTGCCGCATGTCGCCGGGAAACCCGTGCATATAAGGCGTGTTGGTGTCGTACAGAATGAGATCACCGGACTGCGCAAGGACGCAGCGGTTCTGCCGATTGATAAAGGCGGGGCCCTTGACCAGCGCAATCAGGAAAATCGCATCTTTTTCCTGTCGCCGCACATGGGCTGGGGTGCGATCAATCACGTGATCATTGCCGAGGATGTCGGTCATTTGCAGCGCGCCAAAGCGATAATGGCGATAGCGCGCGGCAAGCCCCTGTTCAGAAAGGGTTGAGCATTGGAAACCGACGATGTTATTGCGGCAGCGCGCTTCCCAATAATCAATACGCTCATGGGCGGGCACCGCTTTGGTGTCGATTTCCGCCGTGGGGGCAACCTGTTTTGGCACGCAAAGCGGCGCGAAAGTTTCGTGTTGCATCGGTGCCTCCCTGACATCGCGAATTCGCGGACAATCAGGGAAGTTTAGGCCAATCCGGCCCTGCAGGTCAAATTTTCAACGCCGTGCAGCCTTTTGTTTTTAAAGCAAAAACCATAAAACTGCACGGGCAGTGAACCAAAGACCTTAACGAATGAGGCTGTCGACGTAATCCGCGCCAATCCCCACCGCGTCATAATGTTTGCGCGCTGCCTCCAGATACATATGCACGTCAAAATATCCGTCCGGTTCGCCGTCTTCGTCCAGCCAAATCAGCGGGCCGGTGACGTTAAAGCAGACCTTCATCGGCTCATCGCTTTCATAGGCGACCAGCGTGTGGCCCTCCCCCGGGGTTTCATAGACAAAATCCCCCGCCGTGGCGATCCAGTCATGTTCCAGATACCCCCATTTGCCGGAAATCGTGTAGGCAAAAACCTCATGCGGGTGATAATGCCGGTTCACCAGACCGGGGCCTTTGGACATCAGGATGTCGCACCAACGGTTGGTCTGCGGTGAAATCCACAAGGGGCGGGTGAACACCGTTTCTGTCAGGGGCACGAAATAGCGATCATCGCCATCCGCGACATTGGGCAGATAGACTTCGGGCTGCGCGTCCGGTTGAAAGACTTTGGTGATCGGCTTCAGGTCGCGCCAAAATTCACCCTTGTTTGTGTCGCTCATGTTGGGTCCTCCCATAATGTCTGGGCGTGCGCCCGTGACTTTTTGGGCGTGCACCTTCAGGGCCAAGTCTACTCGCAAAACGCAGGTCCGGTTAGTCGCAGACTGACAGGGTTCTTGTCTGTCGCGGACCAATTTCTGCCGCTGCGCGCGCGGGCCTGAATTTTTGCTTAAATCCCTTGTTTTATTGATAAATACATAGAATTTTACGCCGGTTTCGGCGATAGTGATGCGGCGGTATCCCCGCGATGGAACTGATGATTTTCAAGGCAAAAGGAATGTCAAAATGGGCCTGTTTGGACCCCCTGCATTGATCTCTGTGGACGACAGCCGGGCCCGCGCCAAGCGGCGGGTTCCGAAATTTGCCTTTGATTTCATCGACGGCGGCGCGGGGGCGGAAAACGGGCTGCGGCGCAATTCATCTGCCTTTCAGAATGAGCTGCTGCAGCCCTTTGCCTTGGAAAATACCGATCGCGAGATTGTCACAAAACGCCGTTTTCTGGATCAAGACTGGCAATTGCCCTTTGGGGTGGCGCCGATGGGATTAGCCGGATTGGCCTGGGCGGGGATGGATCAGCATCTGGCCGCGGCCGCCGAAAAATTTGGCGCGCCTTATGTGGCGTCAACACCCTCGACCGCCGCGTTGGAGGATTTGAAAACCATCGCGCCCAATTCGGGGTGGTTTCAATTGTATGTCGGCCGCTCCGAAGAGATTGTGCAGGATCTGATCCTGCGCGCCGAAACCGCAGGTTATGACACATTGGTTGTCACCGCGGATGTGCCCCGGCCGGGCAAACGGCGGCGCGATCTGCGCAATAAATTCGGATTGCCGCTGAAAATTGGCCCGCGCATGATCGCCGATGTGCTGACCCATCCGCAGTGGGCGCTGAATCTGTTGAAAACCGGCGTGCCGGGCTTTGCCAATCTGGCGCAATATGCCGACCCGGGGGCCAGCACGGCGTCTTTGGCCGAATTGATGGCCTCGCAAAGTTCGGGGCGTCTGGATTGGGATTTGTTGCAGAAAATTCGTCAGCGCTGGCGCAAAAAGCTAATCCTCAAAGGCATCAGCGCTGCGGAAAATGTAGCCAAAGCGATGGAAATTGGCGTGGATGCGGTCATTGTCTCCAACCACGGCGGGCGCCAGTTGGATGGGGCGCCGGCGACATTGCATGCGCTCAAAGAGATCCGTAGCCAGATTGGCGATGCCTATCCCTTGGCCGTCGATGGCGGGGTGCGCAGCGGCGAAGATATTCTAAAGGCCTGCAATGCGGGCGCGGATTTTGTCTTTTTGGGGCGGCCGTTTCTTTATGCGGTGGCGGCGCAGGGGCCGCAGGGGGCCGACAATGTTTTTGCCATGCTGAAAGATGAATTGGTCAATGCCATGGTGCAGACCGGGCGGCCAATTCTCTGACAATTTTGCCCGCGGCCAGCGTTTTGGCCGCGGGGTGTCTTAGCTGCTCATACCGCCATCGACCATCAGGGTGATCCCGGTGGTAAAGGCGCTTTGATCAGAGGCGAGATAGAGCACGCTTTGGGCAATTTCATCCGGGGTGCCGTGGCGACCCATCGGGATGATACTGTCAAAAAATTCCGTGCCGTCCTGACCAATTTCCTCGCCCAGCCCGATTTCAACGTTCTTTTGAAAACTGTTGTCGATCGGGCCGGGGTTGATCGAATTGACCCGGATACCCTTGGGCGCAAGCTCTTTGGACAGGCAGCGCATCAATCCAGTTTGCGCATGTTTGGCGGTGATATAGCCATAAACGCCCGGATCACCCCGGGTTCCGGCCACGCTTGAGGTGATGATGATGCTGCCGCCTTTGTCCATATGCGGCACCGCATATTTTGCCGCCAGAAATGCCCCGTGCACATGCACGTGCAGGACCGAGGCAAAGACATCGCTCGGATATTCGGTGATCGGGGCGACAACGCCAAAATTGCCCGCATTGCTGAACACGACCGAAATCGCGCCGAACCGGTCCACCGCCTCGCGGATATAGCGCGCGGCGTCGGCCTCATCGCTGACATCGGCCGCCACCAAAAGCACGTTGTCAAGCGCGGTGCCAAAGGCGGCCTCTGCGGCATCGCGCAGCGCCGTCATGTCCAGATCGACCAGCACCAGATTGGCGCCTTCGGCATGGAACAGCTTGGCGGTTGCGATCCCCAAACTGCCGGCCCCGCCGGTGATGACGCAGGTTTTTCCGCTTAATGCCGCCATGCTGTCTCTCCTTTTGTCTTGCTCATAGCGGGTAGTGGGGGACACCCTCTTGGATGGTGATCCAGCGCAATTCGGTGAATTCATTCAGCACCGCCGTCCCGCCAAAGCGCCCATAGCCCGAATCTTTCATGCCGCCAAAGGGCATCTGCGCCTCGTCGTGCACGGTGGGGCCATTGATGTGGCAAATGCCGGATTCAATGCGTTTGGCGACCGACATCGCGCGGGTGGTGTCGCGGCCAAAGACGCTGGCGGACAGGCCATATTGGGTGTCATTGGCGACGCGAATGGCCTCGTCCACGCTTTGCACGCGCACGATTGAGGCGGTCGGCCCAAAACTTTCTTCGGCATAGATGCGCATGGCGGGGGTGACATTGTCCAAAAGGGTGGCGTCCATGATCACCCCGGTGGCGGACCCGCCTGCGGCAAGGGTTGCGCCTTTGTCGACGGCATCCTGCACCAGCGCAGAAATCCGGCTGGCCGCCGCTTCGTCCACAACGCAGCCCAGCGGAGTGTTGCCCGCGCGCGGATCGCCCGCCTTGAGCGTCTTGGCCTTGGCGGCCAATTTGCTGACAAATTCATCCGCGATCTTTTCATCCACAATCAGACGTTCGGTGGACATGCAGATCTGCCCCTGATTCATATAGGCCGCAAAGGCCGCTGCGGCGACGGCGGCGTCAATATCGGCGTCCTCCAGCACCACCATCGGCGCTTTGCCTCCCAGTTCCAGCAGCGCGGGTTTCAGGCATTCGCCGGATTTCTTGGCAATGATGCGCCCCACGCGGGTGGAGCCGGTGAAATTGGTGCGGCGGACGGCGGAATGCTCGATCAGCGTTTCTACGATCTCTGCCGCATCCTCGGGCGCGTTGGAAATGGCGTTCAGCACGCCGGGCGGAAAGCCCGCGTCCTGAATGGCTTCGACAATCAGGCTGTGCGTGCGCGGCGAAATTTCCGAAGTTTTCATCACAACTGTATTGCCGCAGGCCAGAGGTGTCGCAATCGAGCGCACCCCCAGAATGACCGGCGCATTCCAGGGCGCAATGGCCAGCACCACACCCACCGGCTGGCGAATGCCCATGGCAAAACTGCCGGGCCGGTCCGAAGGGATGACCTCGCCCTTGATCTGCGTGGTCAGAGCGGCGGCTTCGCGCAGCATATTGGCGGCCAGTTTGACGTTGAACATCGCCCAGGCGGTGGTGGCGCCGATTTCTTCGGCCATGGCCTGCACGATGTCATCGCTGCGTGCCTGCAGCGAGTCCGCTGCCGCCATCAGCTTGGCGCGGCGCTCGGTCGGGCCAGTTTCGGACCATTCCGGGAAAGCCGCTGCTGCCGCATCCGCCGCCGCAATGGCGTCTTCGATGGTTGCCGCTGCGGCCACGGTGGCGTCCTCGCCGGTGATTGGGTTCTTGCGGGTAAATGTCGCCCCATCCGAAGACGGCACTTTGCGCCCACCTATCAATAATTCAAGCATGCCATTCTCCTTAAACAACCGCGCCCAGAAAGACGCTTTGAACTTCTTTATCATTTAATAATGTCGCTGCCTCTGCCGAGGCGGACATGCGGCCCGCTTCGATCAGATAGCCGCGGTCGGCGAGCTTCAGGCTGGCCTTGACGTTCTGTTCCACCATCAACAGCCCGACGCCGGTGGTTTTGATCTTGGCCAGCGCCTTGAACATTTCGCCGATCACAACCGGGGCGAGGCCCAAGCTTGGTTCATCCAGCATCAGGAAATCGGGGTTGGACATCAGCGCCCGCCCAATCGCCACCATCTGCTGCTCGCCGCCTGACATGGTGCGCGCGATCTGCTTTCGCCGCTCTTGAAGGCGGGGGAACAGATCGTAGATCAGCGCCAGCGTCTCCGCCTCGCGTTGTCGCGCGCGGATCGGGTTTGCGCCTAGGGTCAGGTTTTCTTCCACCGTCATATCGCCAAAGATCCCGCGCCCTTCGGGCACCAGCGCAATGCCGGCCTCGGTGATCAGATGCGGCGCGGTGCCCCGCAGGGGCTGCCCGTTCAGGGTGATCTGCGCGGCCCCGGCGCAGGGCACCAGCCCCGCGATGGCCTTCAGCAGCGAGGATTTGCCCGCGCCGTTGGCCCCCAGGATCACCACGGTTTCACCCTTGGCAATCTGCAGAGAGACTTTGTCCAGCGCCAGATGCTGGCCGTATTTTACCGTTACATCGCTGAGTTCAAGCATCGTCATCTCCCAGATAGGCGCGGATCACTTCGGGATCGGCCAGCGCCTGATCCGTCGGCCCATCCGCGATGACCGCGCCGGCGCTCATGACAATGCAGCGCGCGCAGGTGGCCCGCACCGCATCCATGATATGTTCCACCAGCAGAATGGTGATGCCGCGCTGTTGCAATCTGCGGATCAGGTCCACCCCGATCTGCAGCTCAGCCGGGTTGAGCCCCGCCAGCCATTCATCCAGCAGCAAGAGTTTTGGATCCGCAACCATGGCGCGGGCCAGCTCCATGCGCTTTAGGTCAATATAGGTCAGATCGGCCACCGGCTCATCGCCGCGCCCCTCCAGCCCGACCAGCGCCAGATTTTCGGCGACCTTGTCCAAGGCGGCCGCGCCCCAAAGGCGCTCGCGCCCATAGGCGGCCGAGATCAGCACATTTTCGGTCAGCGTCAGCGAGGGCAGGCTGCGCACCAGCTGAAAGGTGCGCGCCACGCCGCGTTTGGCGATTTTATGCGCGGGCAGCCCGGTTACCAGCTGATCCTGAAAGGCAATCTGCCCGCCGGAGACTTTCAAGGCCCCCGAGATCATGTTGAGCATGGTGGTCTTGCCCGAGCCATTGGGCCCCAGCAGCCCGACGATCTGCCCGGGTTCAATCGCAAAGGACACATTATTGACCGCCAAGAGCCCGCCAAAACGGCGCGAGACGCCATCGACTTTGAGAACCTCGCTCATTGCGCCTCTCCCTTCCGGCGCTGGCCCAGCGTTTCCAACCGCGCCAGAATGCCATTGGGCACGGCAAATACGATCAGGATAAAGATGCCGCCCAGAATAATCGAATAATGGTTGGGGAAATTGGCCGATAGCCATTCAAACAACAGAAACAGCGGGATCGCCCCCACAATCGGCCCCCAGAGTTTCCCGGCCCCGCCCAAAAGCGCCATCACCAGCGTCAGGAAAGAGATGGTGGGGTTAAACACAATGGTCGGCTCAACATAGGTCCAGCGCGGGGCCTGTATCGCCCCCACCAGCGTGATGATCGTCGCGCTGAGCGCAAAGAGCGCCAGTTTGGTGCGCGTGACATCCACCCCGGCGTGGCGCGCGGCGACCTCATCATCGCCCACAGCCACCAGCGCCAGCCAGATCCGGCTTTTGCGCATGTAGATGCCGATCAGCAGTGTCAGCACCAAAAGCGCCAGCAGCTGCCAATAGATATGGCGCGCTTCAAGCGGCAGAAAGATATAGCGCCCCAGGGTGCCGGTCACATTGACCTCATACCAGGTAACGGTCTGGCGCACCAATTCAGCCAGACCAAAGGAAAAGATCACGAAATAGACCCCGGCCAGGCGCAGGGTGGCCAGACCAACGACCAGCGATACGCTCAGCCCGATCAGCGCCGCCACGACCAGCACCAGCGGGTAGGGCAGGGTTTCGCTCAGCACTGCCACCGTATAGGCACCGATGCCAAAAAACGCGACGGTTGCCAAAGAGACATAGCGCGTTGGCCCGGAAAACATCGCCCAGGCGGTGGCCAGCGTCGCATAGCCGGTCAGCCCCAGCAACAGCCCGGTGCCATAATCGTTCAGCACCAGCGGCGCCCAGGCCAGCAAGCCAATGACCAGCAGCCCAAAGAGGAAGGGTTTCATAGAAAGAGGTCCCATCAGCTTGCCTTTCCAAACAGGCCCGATGGGCGCAGGAGCAGCAAAGCCAAGAAAATCAGATAGGTAGAGGCAAGGGTCAGCCCCGGATCAATATAGGCCGCCACGAAGGTTTCGACCAAGCCTAGGATCAACCCGGCAGCCAACGCGCCGGGCAGGCTGCCTTTGCCGCCCATGATCACCACGATCAGCGCCTTCATGGTAAAGACCACGCCAGAGGTTACGGTGAAGGTCTGATACATTGAAATCACCACCCCGCCCGAGGCCGCCAGCGCCCCGCCGATGGCAAAGGCCATGCGTGATGTCTGGATCACATTGATCCCCACCAAAGGCGCAGAGCTGGCCGAAATGGCGACGGCGCGCATGCGCAGCCCCCAGCGGGTGCGCATCAAGAGCAGCACCAGCGCCCCGCCCAGAACCGCCGCCAAGATCAGCGCGCTCAGCCGGTTGAGCGCCACCACCGCGCCCAGGATGTCCACCGGCACATTGAGATAGGAATAGCTGGTGAAATTGCCGCCAAAGAGCACCAGCAGCACACCCTGAATGACAAACAAGAGGCCAAAGGTGGCGAGGATGGAATCCACTTCCAGCGCCTCGCTATTGGCCGAGCGCCGCACCAGCGGGCGCATGATCAGCGAAAAGATCCCGTAGGAAAAGGCAAAGCCCGCGGGCACCACGATCAGCAGCGACAGCAGCGGGCTGAGGCCAAGGGCGGTGAACAGAACATAGGCGGCAAAGGCGGCGGCAATCACCGTGTCGCCAAAGGACAGGTTCATGATGCGGGCGATGCCATATTGCAGCGTCAGCCCCATGGCCACCAGGGCATAGGTGCCCCCCAGAACCAACCCGTTTATAAGGTGTTCAAACATCGAGTTCTCAAGCTTTCAGGGATAGAGAAAAGCGCAGAAGCGGCGGCAATCGCGGGGCAGGGGATCCTGCCGCGCGACCGCCGATCTGACTTATTGCCAGGCGGGTTTTGGCAATTGTACCGTGCCGGCCCCGGCGCGGTCTTCGGGGGACAGGGCGACAAATTCGCCATCCTGCCACTGGCCCGCCCACCAGATGTTGCGCAGCTGATTGTCTTCCAGCTTGGTCTCGCCCAGCACGGTGTCAAACGTGCCTGTCGACAGTTCCTTGGCAATGGCGGCGCGATCCAGACCAACGCGGGCAATCGCCTCTTCCAGCATCTGCAGGCTTGCATAGATCAGCACGCTGCCCCAGTAATCCGGCGCGCGGCCCAGAACCTCTTCGTGGCGCTGGCGATATTCCGCGTTTGCCGCGTTGTTAGGGTCGATGCCGCCCAGGCTCATCACGCCTTCCATCTGCCCACCCGAGATATTCTTGTAGACCGGGAAGCCCGCGCCCACACCCAGGTAGAAGACCGACGGATTATAGCTGGCGACCTGCGCCTGTTTGGTCAGCGCAAAGGTGTGCGGCGGATAGGAAAACGCCACAAATGTATCCGCGCCCGAGGCTTTGGCCTCGCTCAGGATCGTGGAGAAATCCGAGGTGCCGGGTGGAAAGCTCTTGTCATATTCGATCTCAAAGCCGGCCTCTTCAAAGCTGGGGCGCGCCGCTTTGACCAGGTCGATGCCAAAGCCATCGGCGACCGAGATCATGGCGATCTTGTTGTTGATCTTGCCGTCGGCCTTGGCCGATTGCAGCACCGAGGCCAGCGCCGTGGCATAGTCATGACCACCGCCCATGAACCAAAAGCTGGTGTCCCAGCGTTTGACAAAATCAGGGGCCTTGTCCGTCACCGCGGCCCCGGCGAGATGCGGGTAGCCATGGCGCGCCATCAGCGGGGCAACCGCCAGGTTAAACCCGGTGCCCCAGGGCGGCAGGATCAGATCGACCTTGTCCTGTGTGGCCAGACGCTCCACCGCGCGCACCACCTCTTCGGCAGAGGAGCGGTCGTCATAGGCCGTAACCTCGATCGGCAGGCGGCTGCCATCGGGCAGGGCCAGACCGCCCTTGGCGTTCACTTCGTTGACCCAAAGCTCATAGTTGGGCGTCACGGTCATATTGGCACCGCCCGCGTTGGGGCCGGTCGCCGAGACCGCATAGCCGATCCGCACCGATGTGCGGTCTTGTGCCTGCACGGCGGTGAACGCGCCTGCGCTGACAGTGGCGGCCAGACCCAGCGCGCCCATAGCGCGCGCAATCCAGGTGCCAGATTTGAATGATTTCGTTCGCATAAAACATCCTCCCAAATGTCGGCCAGCCACAGATTCTCCGATCTGCGGGGCCAGATCTTCAGCCTAGAGAGGGAATTCCGGCAAAATAATAGACATTTTGAAGGAATGATTGTACATTTGACGGGTTTTTGAGGGGGCGGAGCAGCATGCACAACCAAGTTCTTCAGGCTGAGCGGTTGAAAAGCGCGCTCACCCGATCTGAGTTTTCGCTGCAGGGCGCGCGCTCTTATCTGGTGGTGCTGGCCTCAGGCTCTGCGGCGCTGGAGGCGGGCGAAGAAGTGATCCCCCTGACCGCCCCCTGCATGATCTGGGCCCCTTCGCTGAGTGCGGCCCGCCTGCGCATTGCCGCCGGCGCGCGCGGGTTTTTGCTGCGCGTGCCCGAGGCGATGCTGGGGCGGGCGATCCCCAGTGGGGCGATTTCATCCAATGTGCGCTACGCGATCTCCCAGCGCATCATTGCGCCCGCGCTCAGCAAGGCGGATCTTGGCAAACTGCAGACGTTGTTTGACGAAATTGAACATGAGCTTTTTCAGAATGACACTGGCGCCGAGGCGGTGATGGATCATTGCCTGTCGCTGCTTTTGATCCGCATATGGCGGCTCTCCAATCCGGCACCGGGCAAGGCGGGGCGGCTACCGCGCAAGGTGGCGCATGATTTCTTTGCCCTGGTCGAATTGCATCTGCATCATCACTGGCCGGTCAGCCGCTATGCCCAACATCTGGGCGTTTCGCGCGACCGGCTGAACGCGATTGTGCGCCGCACGATTAACAATTCGCCGCATGGCTATGTGCAGCAGCGGATCATCAGCGACGCCAAGCGGCTTTTGATCGAATCCGATTTGCAGGTCTCTGAAATCGCCTATCGGCTCGGTTTCAGCGATGCGGCCTATTTCAACCGCTTCTTTCAGCGCCACACCGATGTGCCGCCCGGCCAGTTCCGCCTGCGCTTCAAAGAGGACACCCCCGCAGAAAGCACACAGACCTATGCGGCCTGGCCCTGAGCGGCGCGGCCCTCAGGCGGTCAACCCCTGGCGTTTGACCACGCGCTCCATGGCGATCTTGAACATTTGCTGCAAGGGCGAGCTGCCGTCATCGGGCCGCGTCATCAGCCCCACAGGGCCTTTGGTCAATCCCATGTCAAAGGGCAGGCAGGTCAGATGCCCATCGGCCATTTCATTGGCAACCACCCCTTTGGAGATCACCCAGATCGCATCCGTCTTGCGGGTATAGACCCGGCCAAAGGCCCCGGAGACGGTTTCAATGCGGTTGGGAAACTCTGCAATCCCGTGGCTCAGCAGATAGCGGTCGGCAGAGGATCGGATGGCCGCGCCCTGCGGCGGATAAAGCACCTGCCACTCGCCCAGACGGTGCAGCGCCGGGGCGGTCAGGATCGGATGGCCCGCGCGCACCACAAAGGCCACTTCGTCACTGTAAAGCTGGGTAAAGGTGACGCCCCCCATCGAGCTTGGCTCGCCAAGGCGGCCAATCACCGCGTCCAGTTCGCCCAGTTTCAGCCGGTCCATCAAATAGGGGTGCGGCCCATCGACAATCCGCAGCACCGCATCGGGGGCCAGGGCAGAAAACTCGGCCACCACCTCGGGCATCACCGAGGCCGCCACCGAGGGCAGGGCACCAATGGTCAGGCGGCGCTGCTGCGCCAGATGGGCCTGCTCGATCCCGTCAAAGCCGCGCTGCAAATTCGCCATCGCCATCTGCGCGTAATGCAGGAAAATATCGCCCTGCCGTGTTAACATCACCCCGGCGCGGCTGCGCTGCATCAATGACGCCCCCAGAATATCCTCCAGCTCCTTCAGCGATTTTGAGATCGCCGGCTGGGTCAGGAAAAGCTTTTCCGCCGCCGTCTTAAGGCTGCCCGCGCGGGCAATTTCCACAAAGCTTTCCAGGTGGCGCAATTTGATCCGGCGGTCCAAGATACTTTCCTTTTCTGGCAACTATTCGGCAAAATTAGTCATTTTACTTGCCAAAAACAATCAGTCAAATTGGATGGAAGGGAGGCTGCCATGAAAACACAGGTTGCGATTATCGGGGGCGGGCCCTCCGGGTTGCTCTTGGGGCAGCTGCTGCATCGGCGCGGCATTGACACTGTGGTGCTGGAGCGCAAGACCAAAGCCCATGTCTTGTCGCGCATTCGCGCCGGGGTGCTGGAACGCGGCCTTGCGGCGCTGATGCGCGAGGCGGGCGTGGCCGAGCGAATGGATCGAGAGGCCATCCGCCATGACGGTGCCCTGATTGCCTATGGCGAAGACAGCTTCCGGCTTGATTTCACCCAGCGCGCCGGCCACTCGGTGCTGGTTTATGGGCAGACCGAAATCACTCGCGATCTCTATGACGCCCGCGAGGCCGCTGGCGCGCCGCTGGAATTTGAGGTCGAGGATGTCGAGATTCACGGCGCAGATACCGATGCCCCCTCTGTGCGTTATAGCGTCAATGGGCAGCCGCGGCAGATCGACTGTGATTTTGTCGCCGGATGTGACGGCTTTCACGGGGTCAGCCGCAAGACCATCCCCGACCATCTGCGCCGCGAATATGAAAAGGTTTATCCCTTTGGCTGGCTGGGCATTCTCAGCGAAACGCCCCCGGTGCACGATGAGCTGATCTATGCCAGCACCGATCGTGGCTTTGCGCTGTGCTCCATGCGCAACCCGAACCTCAGCCGCTATTACATTCAGTGCTCGCTTTATGACAATCCCGAGGACTGGACCGACAAGGCCTTTTGGGAGGAACTAAAGCTGCGCCTGCCCCGCCGATTTGCCGACAGTCTGGTGACGGGGCCAAGCATCGAAAAATCCATCGCGCCGCTGCGCTCTTTCGTGACCGAACCGATGCGCTGGGGGCGGCTGTTTTTATGCGGCGATGCGGCGCATATCGTGCCGCCGACCGGGGCCAAGGGGCTGAACACCGCCGCTTCGGATGTGCATTACCTTTATCATGGCCTGCGCGATTTTTACGAAAACAACAGCACCGAGGGCATCGACCGCTATTCGGAAAAGGCGCTGAGGCGGGTCTGGAAGGCCGAGCGCTTCAGCTGGTGGTTCAGCGCGCTGATGCACCGGTTCCCGGGCCAGAACATGTTTGACACCAAAATGCAGATCGCCGAGCTGGATTTTCTGCGCAGCAATGCTGCCGCCCAATCCGCCATGGCCGAAAATTATGTGGGGCTGCCGTATTGATGCAGGTATTTGAAACCGGATCCGTCCACTTGCACTGGAGCGAAGCGGGCGACGCCGCGGGCACGCCAGTGGTCTTTATCAACTCGCTGGGCACGGACCTGCGGCTTTGGGATGGGGTGCTGCCGCATCTCGCGCCGGGTCTGCGCGTTCTGCGGTTTGACAAACGCGGCCATGGGCTGTCGTCCTGCCCACCTGCACCCTATGCGCTGGCTGATCTGGTGGCGGATACCGAGGCGCTGCTGGAGGCGCGTGGCATCCGCAACTGCATTCTTGTCGGCTGCTCCATCGGCGGCATGATGGCCCAGACGCTGGCCGCGCGCCGCCCCGATTTGGTGAGCGCGCTGGTGCTGACAAACACCGCCTCAAAAATCGGCGATGCCGCCAGTTGGCAGGCCCGGATCGCAGCCATCAAGGCCGATGGCCTTGCCAGCATCGCCGAGGGTGTCATGGCGCGCTGGTTCTCGGCGGCCTTCCGCGCCACGCCCGAGCTGGCGCTGTGGCAGACCATGCTGAGCCGCACCCCGCTCGAGGGCTACATCGGCTGCTGTTCTGCCATTGCCGGGGCCGATCTGACCGCGCTTTCCGCCCAGCTGGATCTGCCGGTTCTGGTGATCGCGGGCGGTCAGGACGCCGCCAGCCCGCCAGAGACCGTCCGCGCCATGGCCGAGGCCATTCCCGGCGCAGATTTCAAACTGATCGAACATGTCGGCCATCTGCCCAGCGTCGAAGCGCCAGAGGCCTTGGCCGAAATCCTCAACACATTTATTCAGGAGGTGTCCTAATGTCGGACAAATATACCGCGGGCATGCAGGTGCGGCGGCGCATTTTGGGCGACGCCCATGTGGATCGCGCCGAGGCGGCCAAGACCGATCTTGACCTGCCGTTTCAGGCGCTGATCACCGAAAGCGCCTGGGGCACGGTTTGGGCCAGCGATGCGATCAGCGACCGCGAACGTTCGATGTTGACGCTGGCGCTGTTGGCGGCAACGGGCAATTTTGATGAAATCCCCATGCACATCCGCGCCACGGCCCGCACCGGGGCCAGCAAACAGGACGTGCTGGAAAGCTTTCAGCATGTGGCGATTTACGCCGGGGTGCCGCGCGCCAACCACGCGCTGAAACTGGCCAAACAGACATATAAAGAGATGGAGGCCGCAAATGAGTGACGGCAATTACTTTACCCGGGACCGCAGCTGGCATCCGCCCGCCTATACGCCGAGTTACAAAACCAGCGTGGTCAGATCGCCCAACAAGGCGCTGATTTCCTTTCCCCCAACGCTGAGCGAACAGACCGGCCCGGTCTTTGGCCACAATATTCTGGGCGAGCTGGACAATGATCTGATCCACAATTTTGCCCAACCCGGCGAAAGCGCGATTGGGCAACGCATCATCGTGCACGGACGGGTGCTGGATGAAAACGGGCGCGGCGTACCCGGCGCCCTGGTGGAATTCTGGCAGGCCAATGCCGGCGGGCGCTATCGGCACAAGAAAGAAGGCTACCTTGCGCCGCTCGATCCGAATTTCGGCGGCTGCGGGCGCACCATCACCGACGCCGAGGGCGGCTATCGCTTTCGCACCGTCAAGCCCGGCCCCTATCCCTGGCCCAACCGGCAGAACGACTGGCGCCCGGCGCATATCCATTTTTCGATCTTCGGCTCGGGCTTTGGCCAGCGCCTGATCACCCAAATGTATTTCGAAGGCGATCCGCTGATCTGGCAGTGCCCGATTGTTGATACCATCCCCAGCCGCGAGGCCATCGAAACGCTGATTGCGCCGCTGGACATGGCCAATACCATTCCGATGGATGCGCGCGCCTATAAATTTGACATCGTGCTGCGCGGGCGGCGCTCGACCATGTTTGAAAACCGGCCGGAGGGCAACTGATGCAAAAGCTCAACCTATTAAAAGAAAGCCCCAGCCAGACCGCAGGCCCCTATGTGCATATCGGCTGCGTGCCGAATTTTTCCGGCATCCACGGCGTGTACCCCGAAGATCTGGGCGCGGTCATGCGCCGCGAGGGGGCCAAGGGGCAGCCGATCACCATCAAGGGCGCGGTCTGGGATGGCACCGGTACACCGCTGAAAGATGCACTGGTCGAGGTCTGGCAGCCCGATGCCGACGGGATTTTCACCTCGGGCGATCCGCGCGGCGCGGGCGATCCCAACTTTTCCGGCTGGGGCCGTTTTGCCGGCGATTATGACACCGGCGAATGGGCCTTTGAGACGGTGAAACCCGGCCCCGTGCCTTTCCCGGATGGCCGCATGCAGGCGCCCAATATCACCTTTTGGGTGGTCGCGCGCGGCATCAACATCGGCTTGCAGACCCGCATGTATTTCCCCGATGAGGACAACAGCGCCGATCCGGTGCTAGGGCGGATGGAGCATAAGAACCGCGTGCCCACCCTGATTGCGCAAAAGGAGTCCGAGGGCGTCTACCGCTTTGACATCCGCCTGCAAGGCCATAAGGAAACGGTGTTTTTTGATGTCTGATCCTGCCAGCAAACCCTGCATCATCTGCGTGGCCATCACCGGCT
This sequence comes from Cognatishimia sp. SS12, assembly GCF_028369055.1. Taxonomy (GTDB): domain Bacteria; phylum Pseudomonadota; class Alphaproteobacteria; order Rhodobacterales; family Rhodobacteraceae; genus Cognatishimia. The sequence goes on from NZ_JAQNCZ010000006.1 coordinate 24,714, forward strand.
CTTTGCCGACCAAGGCCCATAACCCCGCGGTGCCGATCAGCATCGACGAACAGATCGAAAGCACCCAGGCGGCCTTTGAGGCCGGGGCCAGCATCGCGCATTGCCATGTGCGCAATCCCGATGAAACCCCCTCGTCTGATCCAGAGCGGTTCGCGCGTCTGATGGAAGGGCTGCACCGCCATTGCCCCGGCATGATCGTGCAGCTGTCCACCGGCGGGCGCTCGGGCGCGGGCAAGGCGCGGGGCGGCATGCTGCCATTGGCGCCGGATATGGCCTCGCTGTCTGTCGGGTCAAATAATTTCCCCACCCGCGTCTATGAAAACCCGCCGGATCTGGTGGACTGGCTGGCCAGCGAAATGCGCCGCTATGACATCAAACCCGAGATCGAGGCCTTTGACCTCAGCCATATTCATCAGGCGGCGGCCATGCATAAGGACGGGCGCATTCCCGGCCCGCTTTATGTGCAATTCGTGATGGGGGTGAAAAACGCCATGCCGGTGGATCGCGATGTGTTTGCCTATTACATCAAGACGGTCAACCGTCTGACCCCGGATGCGCAATGGTGCGCCGCCGGCATTGGCCGCCATCAGCTGACGGTGAATGAATGGGCCATTGCCGCCGGTGGGCACACCCGAACCGGCCTTGAGGACAACGTGCGCCTGGACCGCGATCACCTGGCCCCCTCCAATGCCGCTTTGGTGGCGCGGGCGGCTGAGCTTTGCGAAAAATACCAGCGCCCGGTGGCCACCTGGCAAGAAGCGCGCGACATTCTAGGGGTACCGATGCGCGCCGCCGCAAGCTAGGGTCGTGACATGAGCGCTGATGTTTTTTCCCACCCTTGGCTTGGGGCGCTGTTTGGCGATGCCGAAATTGCAGCGCTGCTCAGCGCCGAGGCGACGCTGAGCCATATGCTGGCCACCGAAGCTGCCTATGCGCGTGCGCTTGGCGCCGTGGGGCTTGTTCCATCTGATCTGGCCGAAGCGGCGGCGCAGCAGATCACGCAGTTTGTGCCCGATGGGGCAGATCTGGCCCGGGGCATGGCGCAGGATGGCGTGGTTGTCCCGGCGCTGATCGCGCAGTTGCGCGCCGCTTTGCCAGAGCCGCTGCAGGGCGCGCTACATCGCGGCATGACCTCGCAGGATGTGATGGACACCAGCCTGATGCTGTCGCTGGTGCCGGTTCTGGAGCTGATGGGCCAGCGCATCACCACGCTGCAAGCCACCTTGGCCGATCTGGACCGGCAGCATGGGCGCAACACCATGACGGGGCGCACGCGGATGCAATTGGCCCTGCCAATCACCGTGGGCGACCGGCTGGCGACCTGGACCGCGCCGCTGGCACCCTTGGCGCAGCGCCTGTCTGATCTTGCCGACACCCTGCCGCGGCTGCAACTGGGCGGGCCGGTGGGCAACCGCGACAGTTTTCAGGGCAAAGCCGATGACATCGCCACGCATATGGCAGCCAATCTGGGCCTGAAGGCCCCCGACGCCGCCTGGCACAGCACCCGCAGCGCGCTGGCTGACTGGGGCCATTGGCTCGCCACGCTCAGCGGGCATCTGGGCAAGATCGGGCAGGATATCACCCTGATGGCGCAGCAGGGAATTGACGAGGTTCAACTGTCGGCTGGCGGCGGCTCCTCAGCGATGCCGCACAAACAGAACCCGGTGCAGGCCGAGACTTTGGTGACGCTGGGGCGCTATAATGCGGTGCAGATATCCGGGCTGCACCACGCCCTGCTGCATGAACAAGAACGCTCCGGCGCGGCTTGGGCGCTGGAATGGATGATCCTGCCGGGCATGATGATGGCAAGCGGGCGGGCGCTGACGCTGGCGCAGGATCTCTGCACCTCGATCCAGCACATCGGCGCGCGCGCGCCTTAGCCCCGAATTAGCCTCGAATTAGCCCTGGACGTTGGGTTCGGTCTGCGCCAGCAGCTGGTCGGCCAGACCGATGGAGCGATCCAGAAGGCTTTTGAAATCCTGAAATTCGCGGTCGGAAAACAGGGCGCGGAATTCCTGGGTGATCCCCTGGGCTGTCGGCCAGATCTCCTCGACCATGGCGATGCCCGCCGGGGTCAGCGACAGCACGTGCCGCCGCTTGTCGGCCCGGTCCTGACTGCGCAGGATCAGCCCACGTTTCAGCAGGCGCGCCGCCGTGCGGCTGGCATGGGCCGGATCCAGCGCCGCGCGTTCGGTGATGGCGCGCAGATGCTGATCGCCATGGCGCGCCAGCGACAACAGAATGCGCCATTCCTGCAATTGCAAACGGGCCGGACGCAGCGCCCGCCGCTGCATCAGCAATTGCAGCTTCACCGCCATTTTCAGCGCGCGCACATTGATAAAATCATCAAAATCATCATCTGAAACAATCGGGGCCGTCATCGCATATCCTTCGCTGCGGCCTGCGCCGCTTTGCCCAAAAAAGACCGTCTCGCGGGATTGTTCAAGCCCCAAGACCTTCGCAGGGCGGTGCTGCGGCAATTTGCATGCCGCGCGGTAGAATTTGCAAATTACAGGCGCGGTTCGTACACCTTGGCCATGACTGTGTTTCTTTTCACACCGGCGCGGCCCCGATGATGTGGCTGACGCGCGCTGCCGCCATCGCGGGATTTGCGGCTGTGGCCTATGGGCTGTTCTGGGGGTCATATCTGCTGTTCAAAACCCAAGAGCTGGAAAAGGCGCAGGCGCGGCTCACGCTCTATAGCAGCGCGGTGCAGGCCGAGCTGGAAAGCTTTGCCCATCTGCCTTTTGTGCTGTCGCTGGATCCGGTGGTCACGCGCACGCTGGCCGGGGCGGACCCAGAGACGCTGAATCAAAGGCTGCGGCGCATTGCCCATAGCGCCGAGGTCGAGGCGATCTATCTGATGGATGCGACCGGGCTGACCATCGCGGCCTCCAACGCCGGGACCGCAGGCAGTTTTCTGGGGCAGAACTATGGCTATCGCCCCTATTTTCAGGCCGCGCTGCGCGGGGAGCTGGGGGAGTTTTACGGCATCGGGGCCACCACCGGCATTCCGGGATATTTCTATGCCATGGCGGTGCAGACCGAGGGCAGCCCCACCGGCGTGATCGCCATCAAGCTGGATCTGGCCAGCCTGCAGGATGGCTGGCAGGCCTCGGGCGAGCGCTTCATGCTCTCCAATGCCAATGGCATTGTGCTTTTGGCGTCCAACCCGGCCTGGCGCTACCGCGTGCTGGCCCCGCTACCGTCCAATACCCAGCGCGCGCTGGCCGCCACGCGGCAATTCGCGGATGAGCCGCTGACCCCGCTGGGCTGGCGCCCGGATGACACGCGGCAGACCGCCACGATTGACGGCGAAAATTTTCTTTACCTGCGCACCGGCGATCTGCCCAATTCCTGGTCGCTGCATTTTCTCATGCCCGATGATGTGGCGCGCACCCGCGCCTGGCTGAGCACCGGCAGCTTTGTACTGGCGGCGGGGGCGCTGCTGTTTGTGTGGCAGCTGCGGCGGGCGCGGCAGGTGCGGCGCGATCTGACACGCTCGGAATCCGAGGAAAGCCAGCTGCGCGCCGCCAATGCGCGACTGGCGGTGGAAATCGAAGAGCGGCGCGCGGCGGAACGCTCGCTCAAAAAAACCCAGGCAGAGCTGGAGCGGGCCGGGCGTCTGGCGGCGCTGGGGCAGCTGGCCTCTTCCGTGACCCATGAGCTGGGCCAGCCGATTGCCGCGATGCGCAACCAATTGGCGGCGGCAGAGCTGTCGGATGGGGCCACGCGGCTAAACGGCAAGATGCAGACGCTGGTCGCGCGGATGGAAGAGATCACGCGGCAGCTCAAATTCTTTTCGCGCAAGGGGCGGGATCAATTCGAAGAGGTCGCCTGCGCGGATGTGATCCGCACGGCGCTGGAACTGCTGGAGCCGAACATCCAGACGCTTGGCGCGCAGGTCCATTTTGATCCGGGACCGGCAGGGGCAACGCTGCTGGGCAACCGCATGCGCCTTGAGCAGGTGGTGACAAATCTGGTCCGCAATGCGCTGGATGCCGTCGAAGGCGGGGCGCAGCGCCAGATCGATATTACCATCGGCGAGGATGCGACGACGCTGTGGATTGAGGTCGCCGACACCGGCCATGGGCTTAGGGACAAGACATTGGACGATCTGCGCGAACCCTTTGCCACCAGCCGCGAAAGCGGCAAGGGCATGGGGCTGGGGCTGACGATTTCAGCCGGGATCATCTCGGATCATGGCGGCGTTCTGACGGCTGATGACCGGCCCGGCGGCGGCGCGATCTTTCGCGCGGTGTTTGAAAAGCAAAAGGAAGAGACCCCCTCATGAGCGACTATCGCGTGTTGATCATCGACGATGACCGCCTGCTGCGCAGCTCGCTGGTGGATCTGATCGAAGCCAAGGGCTGGGTCGCCAAGGATCTGTCCCGCGCCACCGAGGCCGCGCGCTGGATCACCCAGTTCATGCCGGATGTGATCCTCTCGGATGTCTGCATGCCAGAGATGTCCGGCCTTGAGCTGCTGGACAGCCTCACCAACCCGCCGCCTGTGGTGCTGATCTCGGCCCATGGCGATATTCCCATGGCGGTGCAGGCGATGAACAATGGTGCCTATAGCTTTGTGGAAAAGCCCTATGAGCCGGGGCGTCTGCTGACCATCCTCGCCCATGCCGCCGAACAGCACCGGATGCGCGCAAGCAATGCGCGCCTGCGGGCGCGGCTGGGGCAGCTGGCCGGGCTGGATCGCGTTTTGATCGGGCAGACGCCGCCGATGCAAAGCCTGCGCGGCACCATCCAATTGATTGCCGACAAGGACGCCGCCGTGCTGATCCGGGGCGCAACCGGCACCGGCAAAGATCTGGTGGCGCGGGCCTTGCATGATATTTCCCCGCGCTGCAGCGCGCCTTTCATTGCGGTGAACGCCGCCCAGTTCAGCGCCGAGCAATTGCCAATGATCGCCCGCAGCGCCGCAGGCGGCACGCTGTTTCTGGATGAAATCTGCGCCTGCCCGCAGGATGTGCAGGCCAGCCTGCTGCGCCTGATCGAAAGCGGCGAGCTGCTCAGCCCGGATCGTGGCACCCCCGAACAGATCAATCTGCGGGTGCTCTCGGCCACCAATGAAGACACGGCAGAGGCCGTCGAGCAGGGGCGGCTGCGCCAGGATCTGCTGTTCCGGCTGGATGGCTTTCAGCTGCAATTGCCACCGCTCGCGGAGCGGCTGGAAGATGTGCCGCTGCTGGCCACGCATTTTCTGGATCAATTTGCCCAGGGCTATGGGCTGAAATCCCCCGAGGTGCAGGACGACGACCTGCGCGCCCTTCTGGCCCATGACTGGCCCGGCAATGTGCGCGAATTGCGCAATGTCGCGGAGCGGCGGGTGATCATGGCGGGGCAGGGTTGTCAGGGCTTTGCCGAGGTGATGCCCGGCGGGATTTTCGGCCAGTCCACCAAACCCGGCCTGCGCGAGGCGGTGGCCAGTTTTGAACGGCAGCTGATCGCGCGGGCGCTGCAGACCCATGCCGGGCGCATGGATGACGTGGCGCTGGCGCTTGGCATTGGGCGGCGCACACTCAACGACAAAATCGTCAAACTGGGTCTGGACAAAGACGCGCTGCTTTAGCCCTGCGGAAATCCGCAGGCCGCGCGCGGCGCGGCGCGCAAATTCCTTCATGGGTCCATGGCGCGCAAATCTGCTTCACTCCGGGCACAGAGTTTCTGGGAGGAAAACAGATGAGCAAATATCTCAGCCGCGCGGCCGTCGCCGCACTCACCGTGGCCTTTGCCGGCGAAGCCATGGCCACTGAATGGAATGTCTCGCTTTGGGGCAAACGTCGCGCCTTTACCGAACATGTCGAAAAACTGGCCGAGCTGGTCAGCGAAAAAACCGGCGGTGAATTCACCCTGAACATCAGCTATGGCGGCCTCAGCAACAACCGCGAGAACCTGGATGGCATCTCGATCGGGGCCTTTGAGATGGCGCAGTTCTGCGCGGGCTATCACCGTGACAAGAACCCGTCGATCACCGTGCTGGAACTGCCGTTCCTCGGGGTCTCCTCGCTGGAGCAGGAAATTGAATTGTCGATGGCGGTTTATGAACATCCGGCCACCGTCGCTGATCTGGCGCGCTGGAACGCCACGCTGCTGATGCCGTCGCCGCTGCCGCAGTACAATATCGCCGGTGTCGGTGACGCGCCATCAACGCTGGCAGATTTTGAAGGTCTGGCGGTGCGCGCCACCGGCGGCATTGGTGCCGCGATGGAAGCGGTGGGCGCTGTGCCGACCTCTATGTCCGCTTCTGAAGTGCGTCAGGCGATGGACAGCGGCGTGGTCAAAGCCGTCAGTTTTGCCCCCCACGCGCATATGTCCTTTGGCACCATCGAAAATGCCACCTGGTGGACCACCAACCTCAACCCCGGCACGGTGAATTGCCCGGTGGTCGTCAACTCCGATGCCTTGGCAGACCTGAGCGATGATCACCGCGACGCGCTGCTGTCGTCGGTGGATGCGGCGCTGGAGCATTACGTGTCGCATTACAATGGCGCAACCATGGCGGCCTGGGGTCCGGCGCTGGAAGAGCGCGGCATCACGCAGGTGACATTCTCGGATGCTGAAATCGCCGCCTTCAAAGAGGCCGCCGCCGGTCCGGCCGCGAGTGCCTGGATCGAGGCGAACACCGCCGCAGGTCTGCCCGCGCAGGAGCTTTACGATCTTGTCACCGGCATGATCGCAAAGACCAACTAAGCGCTGCGCACCCAAACGGGGCCGCCCCGCCTGCCGTGACAGGGCAGGGGGTGGCCTCGATTGATCCGCGCTGATTGTCCAGGAGGGATCCTTATGGCCACCGCATCTATGGTGCTGTCTGACGACAGCCGCCTCAGCCGCATTGACCGCAATTTTCTGAAGCTCGAGCGCTTGCTTGCACTGGCCAGTGGCCTCGCGGTCTTTGGGCTGATGGTGCTGGCGGTGGTCTCGGTCAGCGGGCGCAACCTGTTTAACAGTCCGCTGCCCGGCTATGTGGACTGGATCGAGCAGGCCATGCCGCTGATCGCCTTTATGGGGGCCTCTTATGTCATGCGCGAAGGCGGGCATATCCGCATGGACATTCTGGTCGGGCGTCTGAGGGGGCGCCCGCTGTATGTCGTTGAGCTGATCACCACCCTGGCGGTGCTGGTTCTGATGCTGCTGCTGGTCTGGGGCAGCTGGGCGCATTTTCAGCGCAGCTTTGACTTTGCCGCCCCGATGTGGAGCCGCGACAGCTCGATGGATATTGCCCTGCCGATCTGGCCGGCGAAATTGCTGGCCCCGGTGGCCTTTGGGGTCTTGTGCCTGCGGCTGTGCCTGCAGGTCTGGGCCTATCTGCGGGCCATCCGCACCGGGCAGGCCATCGCCGTGCCGCTGATTGCCGATGCCGCCAAACAGGCCCAGATGGAGGCAGAGCAGCTGCAGCCAGACACCGAAACTGACAAGGATGCACAGTGATGGAACCCATTGAAATTGGCCTTTGGGTGACGGGCGGCCTGCTGCTGATGGTGGTTCTGGGCATGCGCGTGGCCTTTGCCGCCGGGCTGGCCGGGATGATCGGGCTGATCTGGATTTTCTGGTCCAAGAAGGGCTATGACCCCGAGGATTTCGGCTGGGCGCTGAGCGTGGCGGTGAAAACCGCCGGGCAGGTGCCGCATTCCAAAGTCTCCAGCCAGGCGCTGAGCCTGATCCCCACCTTTATCCTGATCGGCTATCTGGCCTACTACGCCGGGCTGACCAAAGCGCTGTTTGAAGCGGCCAAACGCTGGATCGCCTGGGTGCCCGGCGGGCTGGCGGTCTCGACCGTGTTTGCCACCGCAGGCTTTGCCGCCGTGTCGGGTGCTTCGGTGGCGACCTCGGCGGTCTTTGCGCGCATTGCCATCCCCGAGATGCTGAAGATCGGCTATGACAAACGCTTTGCTGCGGGCGTTGTGGCCGCGGGGGGCACGCTGGCCTCGCTGATCCCGCCCTCGGCGATCCTGGTGATCTATGCCATCATCGTCGAGCAGGACGTGGGCAAGCTTTTGTTGGCGGGCTTTATTCCCGGGGCATTTTCGGCGCTGATCTATGCGCTGCTCATCATCGGGCTGGCGCTGACGATCAAAGGCTTTGGCCCGCCGGTGCGCGGCTTTACCTGGCGCGAGCGTCTGGTGGCCCTGCCGCCTGCGTTGCCGATTGTCTTTGTGGTCGTGGTCATAATCTGCTTTGTCTACAACCCCTTTGGCGGCGATGCCTGGGGCACGCCCACCGAAGGCGGCGCCATCGGGGCTTTTGTGGTCTTTCTGATGGCGCTCTATCAGGGGATGCGCTGGGGGCAGCTCAGGGATGCGCTGATTGAAACCGCCAAACTGTCGGTGATGATCTTTACCATCATCTGGGGGGTGTTGATCTATGTGCGGTTCCTCGGCTTTGCCGATCTGCCCGGAGCCTTCAGCGACTGGATCACCTCGCTGACCCTGTCGCCCATGCTGATCCTGATCTGCATCCTGCTGGCCTATGCGGTGCTGGGCATGTTCATGGATGCGATTGGCATGCTGCTTTTGACATTGCCGGTGGTCTACCCGGCGGTCATGGCGCTGAATGGCGGCGAGCTTGTCGCTGCGGCAGACAGCAGCTTTGGCATGTCCGGGCCGATGTGCGCGATCTGGTTTGGGATTCTGGTGGTGAAAATGGCCGAATTCTGCCTGATCACCCCGCCCATCGGGCTGAACTGCTTTGTTGTGGCCGGGGTGCGCGACGATCTGTCGGTGCAGGATGTGTTCAAAGGCGTGATGCCGTTTTTCATCGCCGACGCCATCACCATCGGCCTGCTGGTCGCCTTCCCGGCGATTGTCCTCTGGCTGCCGAGTCTTGCCTGAAGGCGCAGGGGCTCAGGCGGTCAGACGATCCTGCCCATAGCGGCTGGGCGAGCAGCCAAAATGCTTGCGGAACTGGCGGTTGAAATAAGAGACGTCGTTGAACCCGGACTGATAGGCAATGGTGGACACCAACGCCTCCAGCTTGCCTGATTTACGATCCAGCAAAAGCTGGCAGGCGTATTCCAGCCGCCGCTGCTGCAGGTAATCAATGGGCGTCACCCCGATCAATTCAAACGCGCGTTGCAATTGGCGGATAGAGACCTTGAGGTCATCCGCCACTTTCTGGATCGTCAGGCTGCCGTCTTTGAACATGCGGTCCAGATAGGCCAGGCCGATCTGCAGCACCTTGGCGCGGCCGATCTCAGCCTCGACATCCGCCACGCGATGATCCTGCGCCTCGTGCACCCAGGCCCCGACAAGATTGATCAGCACCTCATGCAGAAACTGGCTTTGGTGCGCATTGGTCTCGGCCTGAAACGCCTTGGCCAGAGTTGCGCGCATGGCGAGGGTAATGGCGTGGGTACGCGGCAGATGACAACCGGCGAAATCCACATCGCCAATGCGCGCCACCAGATCGGCGCGGGGCATGTGGATCGACAATTGCCGCCCCAGCCGGCCGAAAAAGGTGAACTCTGCAGGTACCGCGCTGTCGATCAGGATCATATCGCCGGGGCGCAGAATGCGCACGGTCTTGCGCTGCGCCATCAGGGTCTGGCCCTCTTCCTGCACAATCAGAAAAATATTTGTGCCCTGATCGCGCAGGATTTCGACCTGGGTGCGCCGAATGGTCTGAAGATCATTGGCAATATGGGCGACGTCAAACCCGGCGCGTGTTTCCGCATGCACCGCCCCGCGCACGGTTTGGCGGCTTTCGGCCGCGTCGGTTTGAAAGGCCCCGAACACCTTGCACAAAGCCTGATTGAACTGGTCAATCTGCATTTCGGAGCTCGTCAACTGTGTCAGCAATTGTCAGTCCTCCCCAGACAATTCCGCCGCCTCCCGCGCCGCGCCATCCCCTGTCGCGGTTGTCCAATATTGGCGTCGTCAGACCCCAAGAATGCGACGGGCTATTTTCCTTAACATATTAATCAAATATTGCAACTTCAGGAATGCGACATGTTGAACCTAGGCCAAGATCTCCCCGCTCAGCATGGCGCGCCTGCTGGCCCGCCCTTGATGGGCGGATAAGCCCATGCAGCAATTTGATTTCATCGTTGTGGGCGGCGGCTCGTCGGGCTGTGTTTTGGCCGCGCGCCTCTCGGAAGATCCGGCCAACCGGGTGTTGCTGATCGAAAGCGGGCGGCGCGATGACGCGCGGTTCATCCATATCCCCTCGACGTTTTTCAAGGTGATCGAAAAGGGCCGCGATATCGTCGCCTATGTCGGTGAGCCCACCCAAGCGCTGAATGATCGCCCCTCGGTGGTGATCCAGGGCCATGTGATCGGCGGCGGCTCTTCGGTCAACGCCATGGTCTATATCCGGGGCCAGGCCGAAGATTACAACGCCTGGGCGCAGGCCGGAAACAGCGGCTGGTCTTATGCCGACGTTTTGCCGGTGTTCCGCGATCTGGAGAACAACCTAGAAATCGCCGGCGATTTTCACGGCAATGACGGGCCGCTGCATGTGGCGCAGGCAGGCTTTCATCACCCGCTGTCCCATGGGTTCGTGCGCGCCGCGCAGCAGGTGGGCATCCCCTATAATCCCGATTTCAACGGCGCGGATCAGACCGGCGCGGGCTTTTACCAGACCACCACCCACAACGGGCGCAGATGGTCGGCGGCGCAGGCCTTTCTGCGCAAGGCCGAGGCGCGCAAGAACCTAACGATCCTGACCGAACGCCGCGTGGCGCGCATCACCACCGATGGCCCGCGCGCCACCGGGGTCACGCTGGAAGATGGCACAAGCTATGGCGCAGCGCGCGAGGTTGTCCTTTGTGCGGGGGCGGTGGAAACGCCGCGACTGTTGCAGCTCTCGGGGATTGGCGATGCCGCGCATCTGAAATCACATGGCATCGAGGTGGTGGCCGATCTGCCCGGCGTGGGCGCGAACTATCAGGACCACATCGAAACCACGGTGCAGGGCGTTGCCAAAGATCCAATTTCGATGTTCCGGCAAGACAAAGGTCTGGCAGCGGCGCGGCACATGGCGCAATACCTGCTGTTCAAAACCGGGCTTCTGACCTCAAATGTGGTGGAATCCGGCGGCTTTGTGGATGTGTCAGACGCCGGGCTGCCCGATGTGCAATTCCACGTCATTCCCAGTCTCGTGGGCTGGGTGGATCGCGACCCGATCCCAGATCATGGCCTGTCGATCAACCCCTGTTTCCTGCGTCCCAAATCACGCGGCTCGGTCAAGCTGCGCTCTGCCGATTTCCGCGACCCGGCGCTGTTTGACGCGGGCACATTCGCGGATGCGGCGGATCTTGAGGTGCTGGTGCGCGGGGTCAAAAAGGGCATCGACATCCTGAACGCCCCGGCGCTGGCCAAGCTGATCGCGCGCCGCGCGCTGCCGGAACCGGGGGTGGAAACCTCGGACGAGGCGCTGCGTGATTACGTGCGCGACACGGCCAAGACGGTGTTTCACCCCTCAGGCACGGCAAAAATGGGCCCTGAGACCGATAAGATGGCCGTGGTCGATGACAAGCTGCGCGTCAAAGGGGTGGCGGGGCTGCGCGTTTCGGATGCCTCGGTCATGCCGCTGCTGGTCTCGGGCAATACAAATGCGCCGGTGATGATGATCGCAGAAAGAGCCGCCCGCTTTATCACGGACGGCTCTTAAATCAGGCTGGCCCCGGTGGCGCGGTCATCGCGCGCCCGCCGGGAAAACCGCTCTCAGCTTATGGCCAGGTTGCTTCGCCTTCAGCCACTTTTGCGCTGAGGCCAAGGGCACCCATGCCGAAATCAGGGTACAGCGCTTGCATCGCCGCAATCAGCTCTTCGGAGCCTTCGGCCGCCGCAGAGGCGCCTTCGAAACGCGCGATGTAATCACGGGTGAAATATACGCCGGAGTCATCAAGCGCCACATCGCCCACAAAGTGACCTGGAATGATACGCTCAGCGTTCAGATCCAGAATGGTTTCCAGCGTGGCGCGCCAGTTGTCGCGCGATTCAACGGTCTGGGAGTCCGCCATCCAGACGTGCTGGTTGTTAAAGACAGAGATCGAGGCAATCACGGTGTCCTCAGACGGCACATGCACAAAGGTGTGCTTGGGGTCGTGGCCGTCCAGACCAATCACATTCACACGCTCGCCATCCACCATCAGGTGATCGCCTTCAAGCGGTGCAGGTACAACAGTGCGCGCTGGTGCGTTTTCTTTCAGGCGCGGGCCCCAAACCTGCAACTTGGCTTCGGCAGAGGCTTTGATGCCTTTGACGGTTTCAGGTGACGCATAAACCGGAGTGTCGGGGAAGGCCGCCAGAATGGTGTCGAGACCAAAATAGAAATCGGGGTCTTTGTGGGTGATGTAGATCGCTTTCAGGTCTTTGCCGGTGGCTTTGATCATGTCGACCAGGGTCTGCGCGTCATTGGTTTGGAACTGCGCGTCCACCAGAATAACCTCGCTTGGGCCTTCGATGATGCTGGAGACCACCGGGAACAGGCTGGCGGTGCCAGGGTTAAAGACGGTGATGTCCAGATCTGCGGCCAGGGCAGGGGAGGCCAGCATCAGGCCGGCAGCGATTGCAGAGATTTTCATAACAGAAATTCCTTTGTTTGGGTTGGGTCAGGCGGCCAGTTTCACAATGGCAGCCGGGTTAGACATGAAATCGGTGGGCGAGATCACCTGCGCCCCCTCTTCGGTGAGTTTCAAAATGGTGGGCACGCCGCCGGCGTGGACCTGGGCCAGATAGTCTGCGGCGGTCTCGGCCAGGGCAGCCGCCTCAGCGGCCAGCTCTTTAGTGCCGATGCGCGCGGCGTCCGCCTCAGAGAACCCTTCGGCAATCAGCGCCGCCACAATGGCGTCGCGATCCGTTGCCGACACGCCGTCAACATAGCGCAGCTTTTGCAGACGCGCCGCGACGGCCAGTTCCACTTTGGGGCCTTTGCCATGGGCCAGCGCCGCCGCCTGCGCGGTCAGGCCGGATTCCAGCACCTCGGTTTTAGAGCCGAGAATATTGGTCATATAGGCCTCAGAAAATTCCTGCCCGGACATCTGCCCGATGCGGGCATCCATCCGCGCCGCCTGTACGCCAAAGCCATCAGCCATGCGGTGGGCGTTGTAACCCTGAAACAGATAGCGGTGATAGGTTTCCACCTCGGCGCCGGAATTGACCAGCGCGTCCAGAACCGGATGCGCGCCATAGCACCAGCCACAATAGGTGTCATAGATGACAATGAATTTCGTATTCGGCATCAGAGCCTCCTGTGCGTTGGGTCATGTGTCTAACGCGATACCTAGCCCCTGAGTTTCGTATAAAAAAGACAAACAATATTGATCCTTCGTTCGCTTTTGGCTAACGAGGGGCTATGGTCAAACGTCACAACCTCAATCGGCTTGCGCATTTTATTGCCGTGGTGGAAACCGGCTCGATCACCGGCGCGGCCGAGGCCTTGGCCATCAGCAAGGCCGTGGTCAGCAAACAGCTAAAAACCCTTGAGGAAGAATTGGGCGTCAGCCTTCTGGTGCGCAATTCGCGCCATATGGTGCCCACCGATGCGGGCCTGGCGTTTTACGAACGCTGCAAATCCATTGTCGCCCAGGCCAATGAGGCCTTTGAGACCATCGCCAGTGGCGCAGAGGTGCCCAGCGGCAAGCTGCGCATCACCGCGCCGGTGGATCTGGGCATGACCCAGATCACGCCGCTGGTGGCCGACTTTGCCAAAAGCTACCCGGCGGTCGAGCTGGATCTCTACCTCAGCGATGACAGGCTGGACCCGGTCTCACACCGCTTTGACATCGCCTTTCGCGTCGGCTGGCTGGAGGATTCCAGCAATGTGGCGCGCAAGATGTTTGACTTTGCCGAAACCATCGTCGCCGCCCCCGCCTTGGCGCAGAAGCTGAACGTGACCCACCCCAGGGATCTGGCCAAAGTGGCCTTTGTCGCCAACCGCGCGCTGGCCGATCCGTACCGCTGGCAGTTCACCGGCCCGGAGGGGCGCTGCAGCGTGACCCTGCGCAGCGGGCTGATCATGAACGTTGGCCCGGCGCTGCGCAGCGCGGTAGAGCAGGGCGCCGGGGTGGCGATCCTGCCGGATTATCTGGTGCAGGAGGGGCTGGACAGCGGCACACTGGTGCGGCTGCTGCCCGATTGGACCCTGCGCGCGGGCGGTGTCTATGCGGTGTTTCCGCCGGTCAAATTCCGCCAGCGCGCGGTCGAGCTTTTCCTGCAGGCGGCGCTGAAACACTTCAAATCCTAGGCGATGGCACCGCTGCGGCGGCAATGTTCTGCTACAGACAAGCATTAGTTCCCGCTCGAGCAAGACGGCGCGCGCGCAGCTTGGCATTGTGATCGTCAACCCGGTTTTCGCCACGGCAGCGCGGCGCGCAGACGGCTGCGCAGCCCGCCCGTGCACCCCAATGAGAGCGCCATGCCACAGACACCCTATGAAATGATCAAGGCCCATTACGATGCTTCGGCGCGCGGTGATCTTGCGGCCATGCTCGCGCCGCTCGGCCCGCAGACCCGCTGGACCGAAATGGCCGGCTTTCCCTGCGCTGGCACCTATATCGGCCCCGAGGCGGTGGTGGCCGGGGTGTTTGAGGTGCTGGGCCGCGATTGGGAGGGGTTTGGCTTTACGCTTGAGCGTCTGATTGATGGTGGCGAGACGATTGTTGGCGTCGGCACCTATGCAGGCACCTACCGGCAAACCGGCAAACACATGTCCGCCCGCGTGACCCATGTCTGGGATCTCAAGGACGGGACCGTCGTCAACTTCGAACAATTCACCGACACGCTTTTGGTCAACCAAGCCATGAGGGCGTGATCAGCGCGCGCCCATCGGGCGCGCGATCCGCATAGTCTTAGGAGGAGATAATATGCAATCGAAAGTAATTCTGGCCGGGGCCTTTGTCGCTGGCAGCCTGGCCTTCAGTTCGCAAGCCATGGCCGCAGATCTGCAATGCGGCGTGTCAAACGGGCAGGCCGCAAGCGGCGAGCCGATTGTTCTGGGCGCGATTGTGGGCCGCACGGGTCCTGATGATTTTGGCACCTCGGCGCGCGCCGCCGAAGCCTATTTTGACTGCGTCAACGAAAACGGCGGCATCCATGGCCGCCCGGTCAAATACATCGTTGGCGATGACCAATGGAACCCCGAGATTGCCGCGCAGCTGGCCGCCAAGATCGTCAAGGACGAAGGCGCATTGGCCATGGTGGGCAACTCCAGCTTTATGGAATGCGCCGCCAACGCGCGGCTGTATTCTGAAAACAATATCATGGCTGTGTCTGGCGTCGGCGTGCCGCGCGAATGCTTTGCCGCCTCCAATATCGCGGCCACCAATGCCGGGCCGCGCATTTCCACCACAGCGGCTGCGGAATTCGCCGGCGAAGTGCTCGGTGCAAAATCCGTGGTCTGCATTGGCCCCAATATCCCCAATGTCGGCGCATGGGCCTGTGATGGCGTCACCCAATGGAGCGAAGCCAACGGCCTGAAAGCCAATACCATCCTGATTGACCCGGCCTCGCTGGATGCCACATCGCTGGTGCTGCAAGCCATCAGCACAGGCGCGGATTCCATCGTGCTCTCGCTGCCCAAAGGCATCATGCTGCCGGTGCTGACCGCTGCCGAAGAACAGGGCTTTGATCAGTCCCATAACTGGCTGTCGGCTGCATCTGGCTATGATCTCAGCGTGCCGGTCACGCTTGGGTCCAACTGGGACGGGCGCTTTTATGTGAATATGGAGTTCAACCCGCTGCAATCGGATGCGCCTGACAACCAGAACTGGCTGGCGGTCATGGACAGCTACGCCGATGACAGCACCCCGCGCGACACCTTTGCGCAAGCTGGCTATCTGGCGGCGCGTGTGGTCACGGACACATTGCTGGCGCTGGACCCAAGCGCAATGAACCGCGACGCGGTGACAGCGGCGCTGAGCGAAGTCAACAGCTTTGAAAGCGATATCTTCTGCGCCACCTGGTACATTGGCAAGGACCAGCCGCGTCAGAACGCCAACCACACCACCCGCATGGCGGTTGTGCAGGGCGATGTCTGGGAAACCGTCGGCGATTGCCGCCCCAGCGCAGACCCTGAGCTGGCGGATATCCACGCCTACGAAGCCTCAGCTGGTATCAACTAAGACTGCACCTCCCCAGGGGTGGCGCGCCTCGGCGGGCCGCCCCAAATAGCGAGACAGGAGACTGCCGTGAACTGGCTTCCATTTATCGTGTCCGGCCTCGGAATTGGTGCTGTCTATGCACTTTCCGGCGTGGGGCTGGTTTTACTTTACCGCACCTCTGGCGTGTTGAATTTCGCCTTTGGGGCCATTGGGGCCTTTGGCGCATTTGTGACCTTTGAATGTCTGGCGCTGAACGTGCCGCTGGTTCTGGCCGCGCTGGCGGGCATTGGGGCCTCGGTGCTGCTGTCCTGCGCCTATGGGCGCGTGATCGCGCCGATGCTGGCCTATCGAGAAACGGTGATCCGCTCGGTCGGTACCTTGGGCTTTGCCCTGATCGTGCTGGGCGTCATGGGGCTGATCTGGGGGGAAATCCCGCGCCGCATCCAATATCCGACCGACCGTATGGCCATCTCGCTCTTTGGGGCGCGCCTGACCTATACGCGCCTCATTGCCCTGGCCGTCGCGGGCGGCACCATCATCGGGCTGAGCCTCTTGATCAGCCGCACCCGGCTGGGTCTGAACATGCGCGCGCTGTCAGATGACCGCGACCAAAGCGCCATTCTCGGCGTGCCGGTCCTGCGGGTAGAATTTCTGGCCTGGATGATTGCCGGAGTCTTCGCCGGTGTCACCGGCCTGTTGCTGGCCAATCTGATTGGCCTGAAGGCAGCGCAGCTGACCTTTCTGGTGGTGCCCGCGATTGCGGCGGCGCTGCTGGGCGGCATGCAATCGCTGCTCTGGACCGGGATCGCCGGGTTGGCCATCGGCATCACCGAAGCCATGCTGATCGTCTTTCCCGCCATCGCGCCGTTTCGCACGGTCAGCCCCTTTGCCATTGCGCTGCTGGCCATCCTTGTCACCGCGGCGCTTGCCTCTTTGCCTAGAAAGTCCGGATCATGACCCCACCCAAAATTTCGGATGCGCTGATCATCCTGCCGGGCCGCTATCGCACGCTCTGGGAAATTCCTGTGGTGATGCTGATCCTCACGCTGATCGCCGCCTTCACTGCCAATGCCTATTGGATTTCAACCCTAACCTCGGCGCTGGCCATTGCCCTCGCGGCACGCGGTATCGGCGTGCTGTATGGGCTGCTGGGGCTGGTGTCGCTCTGCCAGTTTGCGCTGATCGGCGTCGGCGGCTGGACGATGCTGCGGCTGGGCCATGGCACCGGGTTGCCGTTTGAGTTGAACGTGCTGCTCGCCGGCGTGGTCGCCGCGGCGGTCGGTGTGGTCTGGGGCGCGCCTGCGCTGAAACTCAAAGGGCTTTATCTGGCGCTGGTCACGCTGATGCTGGCCGGAGCCTATCAAGTTGTCATCTCGGCCACCGGCTTTCCCGATGGCGGGCAGGGCTGGCTGGGGCGCGCCGATGCGATCCAGCGCCTGATGCTAGAGCGCCCCGTCGTGGCGCAGAACAGCACCCGCTATCTGATCTATTGCGCCGCCTGGGCCACACTGGGCTTTATGGCCGCAGAATGGCTGCGCCTGGCCAAACCGGGGCGCGCCTGGGCCATGATCCGCAAGGATGACCGCGCCGCGATGAGCGCTGGGGTCAACCTTCTCGTCTATAAGATCATCGCCTTTGCCTTTGCTGGGTTTCTGGCCGGGGTCGGGGGCGCGCTGCTGGCAGGCAGCGTCGGGCAGCTGGATGGGCGCGCCTTTGCCGCCTCTGAATCGCTGTCGCTCTTTGCGCTCAGCGTCGTGGCCGGGGTTTACAATTGGTATGGCGCGCTGATCGCCGGGCTGCTGCTGCGCGCCGTGCCCAGCCTGCTGACCGATTTTGAAATCAACGGCTATGCCGCCATCGTCTTTTACGGCACCGCGCTTTTGCATGCGATCATCACCGCGCCGCGCGGCATTGCCGGGCAGATCTCCGGGCTGATCACACGCATAAAAGCGCTGTTGGGCCGCAAAACCCCGCCAAGGCAGGCGACGCGGCAGGAGGACAGCTGATGATCCGAATAGAAAACCTGACGGTGCAATTTGGCGCGGTCAAACCGCTGGACGATCTCAACGTCGAACTGGATGCCAAGATCTGCGGGCTGATCGGCCCCAATGGTGCGGGTAAGACCACGCTGCTGAATGTGCTCTCGGGCTTTATCACCCCCAAGGCGGGGCGGGTGGATGTGGATGGCACCGACCTGCTGTCGCTCAGCCCGGTGCGGCGGGTCGATCTGGGGCTGCGCCGCAGTTTTCAGACCGAACAGGTGGTCGAGGACCTGAGTGTCTATGACAATGTGCTGGCGCTGCTCGATCATCTTGGCGTCGCCCGCGCCGAGGCCCGGCGGCAGGTCTCCAAAGCGCTGCATTTCGTCGGGCTGGACCGCGAGGCGCACCGCATGGGTGCCGAGCTGAACCTCTATCAGCGCCGCATGCTGGAAATCGCGCGCGGCCTTGTCGGCGCGCCGCGCCTTTTGCTGTTTGACGAGCCGGGGGCGGGCATGACCGAATCCGAAGGGGAAACCCTGCGCGAAACGCTTTTGGCGATCCCCGATGAATTTGGCCCGCAGATCCTTCTGATCGACCACGACGTCGAATTGATCCTAGCGACGTGTTCCAAAACGCTGGTGCTGGATTTTGGCCAATTCCTGACCTATGGCCCCACCGCTGACGTGCTGGCCGAAGACATCGTGAAACGCGCCTATCTGGGAGTGGACGTATGAGTGATCAGACCGCCTTGGACATTCAAAACCTCTATGTGGAGCGCGGCGGCAAGCCGGTGCTGCATGACATTTCAATGTCCTTCCTGCCCGGCGAGATCACCGCGCTGATCGGCGCGAATGGCGCGGGCAAATCCAGCACGGTTCTGGCGGCGGCGGGGGCGATCCCGCTCAAATCCGGTCAGGTGCTGCTGGAGGGTACGCCCATCAGTGGCCTGTCTGCGGATGCGATCCGGCGCAGGGGCGTCGCGCTGGTGCCTGAGGGGCATAATGTTCTGTCCACGCTCAGCGTGCTGGACAATTTGCGCGTCGCGGGCAGCCATCTGCCGGCCAAACACATCAATGCCGCCGTGGATCGGGTCTTGGCGCTTTTCCCCGAACTCAGCAGCCGCCTGCCCATTCCGGCCGGGGCGCTCTCGGGCGGGCAGAAACAGATGGTGCTGATCGGTCAGGCGCTGATCAGCGCGCCGAAATTCATGCTGGTGGATGAGCTTTCGCTTGGCCTTGCGCCCACCATCGTCAGCCGCCTTGCGGAAACCCTGCAAGAGCTGGCCAATGAGGGCATGGGCATCCTGCTGATCGAGCAATTCACCACTTTGGCGCTGAAGATTGCAGAGCACGCCCATGTGATGGAGCGCGGCCGCGTGGTGTTTTCCGGCACGTCAAAAGAGCTGCTGGCCGACAGCAGCATTCTACATTCGGCCTATCTGGCGACCGGCTGAGCCTGCGCCAGCCCGGCGCGCACCTCATTGGGGGTCAGCGCATAGCGCTGTTTGAACGCCCGGCTGAAATGCGGGCTGGAGTTGAAACCGCTGCGAAAGGCAATCTCGGAAATGGTCATCGTACCGCCCCGGTCAGACAAGATCTGACTGTGGCTGTACTCCAGCCGACGATCCCAGATATAGCGGTGCAGCGTCGTGCATTCGCTTTCAAACGCCTTGTGCAGATAGCGGGTCGAGCAGCCCATGCGCTGCGCTATCGCCTCCACCGTCAGATCCGGGTCCTGCAGGTGCTTGGCGACATAGGCCTTGGCCCGTTCGCGCAGCAGCATCAAAGATCCGCTTTGCAGGCTGGCCACCATGTCGCTGCGAAATGCCTCGCCGATGATGCCCTGTGCAAAGGTGGCCAGCGACTCCCCCAGACTGCTGCGCAGGGCCGGGGGCAGCTGCATCACCGTGGTAGATGAGGTGGAGATGAAGCTGGCCAGCGTGTTGGAAAACTCGGACCCATGGCCCGGCATGAAGATCGGCGCCGCAATCCGCCGCAGCTGGCGGTCATCCAGCAGATGCCGGGGCAGTTGCAACACCACCTGATCCACCGGCGTGTAATTGACCAGCGAATATTGAAACGTCGGGTCGTAAATCACCGCCGCATTGGGGCCAAGCTTGAAGCGCTGCCCGTTGTGATGAAACCGCGAGACCCCGGATTTCTGCACCAGAACCTTGATGCTGTCGGGATCAAAACTGCTTTGCACCGCCTTGGTGGCAATCACCACATGCGGCGCCGGAGCGTTGATCATCGTCAGTTGGCAGTCGCCCACCGGCACGCTGGACATATGCACGGCGCCGCTGCGGTCGCCCTGCAAAAACTTTTGCCGGATATTGCCAAAGAGCTGCCGCGCCAAGGCCCCGAAATCCTCCTGGGGCTTGGCGTCTGGCATTGTGACAGACACATCAGTCATCCTTCCCTCCCTGTTGCACCGTGCCGCTGGCACGATGATCTGTTGCCCCCCGCCGCCGCGGGGCGGCCCCGTTAGTGCGGCGATGTGCGCGCAATGGCGATATTCAGCAGCACCTGACGTTTTTCCCGCGTGGCCACATCAATCGCCCGCGCCAACGCATCGGGCAGATCCGCCCCATCGCTGACGGTTTCGGTATAGGCGCGGCTGGCCGCGGCGGTGCGGGTGAAATCCGGGCTGGGCCGCAGCGAGGTCAGCGGCACCTCATTGGACTGCGCCGCTTGCCCGCCTTTATAAAGCCCTTCCACCGAATGGCGCACCGCGCCCCATTCTTCGTTGTTGAGCACCAGCACAATCACCGGCAGTTCATAGGCCTCGGCGACCTGATGACAGGCGGTCGGATTGGCAAACATATAAGAGCCATCGCCCATGGTCGCGACCACCAGCCGGTCGCGATCGGCCAACTGCGCCCCCAGCGCCGCTGGCAGGCCCCAGCCCAACCCGCCGGCATGCGGCTCTTGGAAATAGCTTTGATGCGCGTCCAGTTCCAAAGCAGGCAGCGGGCAGCCCAGCTCGTGAAACACGGTGGCCTTGCGCCCCTTGAGCGCCGCGCCCAGGCAATGGCTGACCCAGTCTTTCTGCATCGGGCTGCCGCTGCCGCGTTTGGCCGCGGCCACAACTTTGGCGCGGTCGGCGGCGGCGTCATCCTGCACCCGCGCGCGTCGCGCCGCGATGTGTGCTGCGTCGTGTGGCTGGGCATTCACCGCGTCAATCAACGCCAGAAGCGTCGGGGCGGTTTCACCGAGCAGGCTGATCTGCGCCGGGAAATTGCGCACCGGCGTGCGGGCAAACAGCGGGTCCGGGCCCAGCTGGATCACCTTGGCATCCGGCCGCAGGGTCACGGCATCGGGCATCCAAGGGGCGAGCGAATTTAACACCAGAACCACATCCGCCTCTTCCAGATAGCGGTTGGGCGACCAGCCGATATGCATCGGATGGGACATCGGAATGGCGATCTGATTGGCCCAGTAATGCGACAGCGGCAGGGCCCAGTGGTCGACAAATTCTGACAGGGCAGCAAAGGCTTCGGCGCTGCCCGCGCCGCGCTGCGCGATGATCACCGGGTTTTTCGCCCCCGCTAAAAGCGCCGCCGCCTGCTTGAGCGCCGCAGGCTCCGGCGCGGCCATCACCGGGGCCATGGCCGAGGGCTGATCCAGCCCCTTCAGCGGCGTCTGCTCGCAAAGCACCTCGCGCGGCAGGGACAGATAAACCGGCCCCTTGGGGGTGGAATTGGCGATTGCCCAGGCGCGGTCAAACAGCTCGGCCACCTGCTCGGGAAAGCGCAGCTCATAGTCCCATTTGGTGCATTCGCGCACCAGGGCCGTCTGGTCGAACATTTCCTGCCCCCAGCCAATGGGCACCGTGCGCGCGCCAAAGCGCGCCTGCTCCGTCACCGGGGTGCGGCCAGACATCAGGATCATCGGGATCTGATCACACCAGGCGTTGATCGCCCCGGTGGCCCCATTGGACAGCCCCACATTGGTGTGCAGCATCACTGCCTGCAATTTGCCGGACAGCTGATAATAGCCATGCGCCATGCCCATCGCGACGTTTTCATGCGGGCAGATGATCGGGTCGGGCAGGGGGATCTTTTTCTGCGTCGCCTCCACGAACCCTTCGATGATGGGCGGGAAATCCGTACCTGAATTGGCAAAGACATAGTCAACGCCCAGGGCCTTGAGCTTGCCAAAAAATGCGCCTCCTGCGGTCACGCTTGGCGCAGTGGTGAAAGTCTCGGACATGGTGCCTCCCTCGCATGTCGCTGTGATTGTGAAATACAGCTATCTCAAATAATGAGATTTATATCTTGAATAATGCAAAGAATTGCCTATCCTTGTCAATGACAAACACCGACCGAAGGGTTCCGCCATGAGCACCCCCCTGAATGGATCCCTGTTGAAAGGGGTCGCGATCCTTGATCTTTTCACCGCCGAGCGCCCTGAAATCACCGCCGCGATTGTCACCTCTGAACTGGCCATGAACGCGGCCACGGCGCATCGGTTTCTGACAACGCTGGTTGAGGCCGGGGTGCTGATCAGCTTTCAGCGCGGACGCTATTGCCTCAGTCAGAAAATGCGCGATCTGGGGCGGATTGCCGACCAATCGCTGCAACTGGGCACCTTGGTGCAGCCGATCATCGAGCAGGCAGCACGCACCTTAAATGAATCGGTGATGGCCTGCCGCTTTACCGATCTGGGGCCGCAGTGCCTGGCTGTTGCGTCCTCGTCCCGGCCAATTTCGGTGAATATCAAAGTGGGCACCACCCTGCCGATGCACGCCAGCGCGCAGGGCAAACTCTGGCTGGCCTTTGCCGCGCCGCGCGCCCGCGCCGCCCATCTGGCAGAATTGGCGCTGGTGCCCCACAGCGCGCGCACCATCACCGACGCTGCGACCTTTGACGCCGAGCTGGACAGCATCGCTACGCAAAAATGCGCCACCAATAGCGGCGAAAACGAAGAGAATATCGGGGCCTGCGCCGTGCCGGTGTTTGATGCGCAGGGCCGGATGATCCTGTCGCTGTCCGCCTTTGGCATGCTGAGCCGGTTTGACGCCGCCCTGCAAAGCCGCGCCCGCGCCTGCCTCAGCCAAGCCGCCGCAGAGATCACCGCACTGGGGGTGTGTTAGGTCTGTCGAAAGGATTGTCGGGGCAAGTTACAAACCTAAGATCCCGTCTCGCAGCAGCCAAAATTGAGGGCAAATGCCGGAAAAACAAGACAGGTCATGGTTCAGCAAAGCTGAAAATTGCTGGTTACTCATCGCGTGTGGGTTGGGCATGCTCAATCTCTTCTTGATCGCTCTGCTTTGGAATGTCTCAGGCCAATTGCCAAAGATGGACAGCCTGTCGATTTCCCTCACCGTGCTCGAGATTTTTCTCGCCGTGATCGCAGTCAGCGGATTTTTCCTCATCCGAAGCGCCGCCATGAGCCGCGCGGAGGAAGAGGCCGCGCGCGTTGCTGAAGGGGTTGCCAAGCGCGAGATCGCAGATGTCGCGCCCCCTCTTGTGAGGCGTACGGTCGCAGAATATATGAAACACCTAGAGCAAAAAGGTGGTACAACCGACACAAGCGATAGCACTCAGGATATGATGCAGGCGCTGGATAGGGAGGGCGACAATGATTGATGAAATGTCAGTGGTCAACGACTTTGCGTCCCGTCTGCCGGTTGACGTGATTGGAATCTTTGACGCTCTGAGCATCGACTATGTAGAGGAACCAATGGCGCCGGGCCAATCCGGACGCATCCACTACGAAGATCCATTCTGCACCGTTACCGTCAATGCCACCGAGGGTCCGCAGCGCAAGCGGTTCACTGCAGCGCACGAGCTGGGCCATTACTTGTTGCATCGTGATCTGCTCGACGGGAAAAAGCACTTGGATCGGTTGTTCTCAGATAGCGGGCGCGACAATCCCTATGGGCCGCTTGCCCCGTCGCATGAAGTGCAGGCCAACAAATTTGCTGCCGATCTCCTGATGCCTGCCGGGATATTGCGAGCAAGGTATGACCCCGCCCGCGACAATGTCACGGAACTCGCAGATCTCTGCGACGTGTCCCACGCCGCGATGGAGATCAGACTGAAGGCGCTCGGCATTCGCCCCTAAAAACAACATAATGTTGATTATGAGAAAACGGATCGTTGATCTGACCCTCTCAGGCTCTCGTCCTCAGCCTGCACCTTCGGGGCCGTCAAAACCAGAATGGAACAAAGCTCTCTTCGTCTGACGTCTCTTTGGCGGGCGGTGCGGCGTGGGTGCGGTGCCGGGCAACGGCATAGAGGCTGGCGATGATCAAACACCCCAGTCCGACGCAGACCGCCACGATTGCCCAGCTTTCCATTCTCGCCCCTCCGAACAGGGATCAGCGTTTCAGCGAAGCGGCCGCAACTTGCGCCGCCGCCGTCCCACATGAACGCTAAGGGCGCCCCGCGCGCTCAGGACAGCACTTCTTCAGCCCGTTTCGCGCTGCGGAACGGGCCGCCGCTCAGGGGCGCGGCGCAGTTTCGACCCGCGCGCTGTCGACAGCGAGAACGACCTTGCCGATCTGCAGGTTCTCATCGAGGATCCGATGGGCATATTGCACGTCGTCAAAGGCGACGGTTTCATGCAGCCGCGTTTTGATTTTGCCCGCCTCAAGCAAAGGCCAGATGTCGCGGACCAGTGCGGTGGCAATGGCCCCTTTGTAATCGGCACTTCGGGGGCGCAGCGTGGAGCCGCAGAGCGTTTGCCTGCGCCGCACCAACTGTCTGAGGTTGATATTGGCCTCGGCCCCAAGATGGCTGGCGATCAGAACCACCCGGCCGTCATAGGCCAGCAGATCCAGCTGCTTTTGCGTGTAAGGCCCGGCCTGCCCGTCCAGAACCACATCCACCCCCTGCCCGCCCAGTTGCGCGCGCAGCTGCGCATCCCAGTCCGCGCGGTAATCAAAGGCTTCGATCGCCCCGAAATCGCGGCAGATCTGGCGCTTTTCTTCGGTGCCCGCCGTGGCAAAAACCCGGGCCTGCCGGAGCGCGATGGCCATCTGAATGGCCGCCATGCCAACCCCGCTGGTGCCGCCTTGCACCAGCAATGTTTCCCCTGGTGCCAGACGGCCCAGCAGCATCACATTGTTCCAGGCGGTAAAGAAAACCTCGGGCAGCGAGGCCGCCTGCGCATAGGTAAACCCCTGGGGGATCGGCATGCATTGCTGCGCGGGCACGGCGCAATATTCGGCATATCCGCCGCCGTTCGCCAAGGCGCAGACCGCATCGCCCACCTTGGGGGTGTCCACATCCTGCCCGGCCTGCACAACAATACCCGCCACGTCGAGCCCCGGCAGATCGGATGCGCCGGCGGGCGGCGGATAAAGCCCGCGGCGTTGCTGAATGTCCGGGCGATTGACCGCCGCTGCGATCACTTCGATCACGACATCATGCGCGCCGCACTCTGGCACCGGGCGCGTCGCATGCCTGAGCACCTCCGGGCCGCCGGTGCCTTCGAATTCTACGACTGTCATTGCGTTTGCCATGGGGATGTCCAGCTGTCAGTGTGGGGCATAGGGTCTGGCTTTCGGCGCGGCGGTCATTCCACCGAGGCGCCGACCAATTTCGCAGGATTGTCACGCACCATGATGCGGACCTCATCCTCCGAGAAGCCGAGCGCAAGGCACAGTTTGATGGCCTGGCGCATACCTTCGACGGGCGTGGGGTTGTCGACCTGACCCAGGTCCGATCCGATCGACGAATGCGCGACACCGGCGGCCCGGATATGTTCGGCCAGCAGCTCGGGTTCATAGACGTTGAACCGGCTGTCGATATAAAGACATGCCGATTGTTCGATCAGCGCTTCAAAAGTTTCTGCGATCTCTTTGATGTCGTCATAGGTGAAATGCAGCCCATACATCGGATGGTTGACGATCAGGCGATTGACCCCGCGGGATTTCGCCTCTTCGAACAATTTCCAGATTTCCCACACATGCAGATGCCCCGAGGACAGGATGGCATCAAATTCCGCAATGCTGTCGAGGATCTCCTTCACCGGATCGATGATGCCGCCACGATCATCGACAACCGACAGCATCTTGGGCTCTTTGAGGGCCACGTTGGAGGCCAGCCGCGATTTGCGGAAGTTGGACCGAATATGGTTTGCCGAATGCGCGGTGGGCATCCAGATGATTTTCGCGCCGTGCTTGAGCACCGAGTCCACCACATGCGGGTTAAACCCGCCGGTCGAATTATTGAGCACCAAGCCGCCATACATCGCCACATCAAGATCGCCCAGAAGGCGCTCCATAATCGGGATAATGGGGGACACGGAATAGTGGTGGTCCTTGAACAGGATGCCCTTCATGCCCGCGGCCGCCGCTTGCTCTACCGCCTGGAAATGGTCGATCTGGCGCGCCATGATCGAGGGGCCGGAGTGGACATGCAGATCAAAGGCCCCCTGCATGAGCGCATCGACACGGCTGTCGTCAATTGCGGCGATCAGGTCTCTGACTTTGCTACGGTTTTCTTCGCTTCCCATCTTTTCTCCAATCAACCTGGCGGGCGCATGGTCGCTGTGACCTTTGTGCTGACCATCCGCTTGACGGGCAATTTGGACAATGTTTAGATCAGGTTGTTTCGCCAGACAAAACGGTCCGGACGCGCGGACCAGACAAAGGGGAACAGTGCATCATGGGTATTCGGGCCATTGAGCGGGCGATAAACGTCCTTGCCGAGTTGAACCGGCGGCCCATCACAACGGTGCGGCAGCTGCATGCGGCAACCCAGCTGCCCAAGCCGACCATTGTGCGAATTCTGCAAACATTTGAAGAGCTTGGCCTGGTTGACGGCGACTCGCGGCTGGGGGGGTATCAGATCACGGCGCAGGTTGCGGCGCTCTCCAGCGGCTATTGGAAAGATCCGATGGTTGTCGAGGCCGGGCGCTCCTGGGCGGTGGCCCTGACACGCCGGCACAAATGGCCGGTGGCGATTGCCCTGCTGGACGGCACCGAAGTCACCATCCGCTTTTCCACCATTCCCAATAGCACAATCTCGCCCTTCCACAGCTCGGTCGGGCGCAAGCTGCCGATCTTAACGCGCGGCCTGGGGCTGGCCTATTTTGCCTTTGCCTCCGACGAACGGCGCGCCTTTATTCTGCGGCTGCTCGCCGGTTCTGATGATCCAGAGGCCCAGATGGCCCGCGAGCCCAGTCAGCTTGCCCATCTGGTCGAGTCCATTCGCCGCGCCGGATATGCCACGCGGCTCGATCATGTGGAGCCGAAGAATTCCGATACCATTGGGGTGCCGATATATGACCCGGAGGGGGAGGTGGCCGCCAGCCTCGGCATGACCTATTTCCGAAGCGCCTATGACTCCTCCAAGAGCGCCGCTGACGAGATCGTCCCCCACCTGCAGCGCGCCGCCAGTGAAATCACCACCGATCTCAAGCGGCTGTCCGCAACCCTGGGAACACCCCGGAGCGACGAACCAACTTCCTAGCCAAGTTTCGGGGGCGGCGCGCGCGCCGGATCTGGACCATTCAAAGAGAGGACAAAGCGCGATGAAGAGGCACAAAATCGGGCTGCTGCACTACGTTCACGAAAACGATCCGTTCTTTGATACCAGCGCGGTGCAGCGTGTCCGGCAGACGCTGGCAAGATATGGCTATCACGACGGCGAAAATGTCACCTTTCACGAGGCCTATGGCGGCCGGGACTTTGAGCGCACCGTGGCGCTGGCGCAGGCCATGGTGGACGCGGGCGTCGATGTCATCTGCTCGTTTATTTCCAACGCCAACAAAGCCGCAAAAATCGCCACCGAAACCACGCAGACGCCGGTGGTGTGCTGGTCGTCCTATCCGCTACAGGAAGGGCTGGCAGAAAGCTACCTGCAGCCGGGCGGCAATTTCACCGGCTTTACCTATGATCCCTACCATAATCTCGCCAAGGTCAGGGCGCTGAAAATCGCCGATCCGACGCTCAGTGATATCGGCTATTTTTATGATCCGACCTATGGCCCGGCCCGCCATGCGCTGCCCGAGATTGCCCAGGCGGCAGAGTTGCTGGGCCTCACGCTGCACCACGGCAAGGTCGCCGCAGAAGCCGAGATCCTGCCCACATTGGAAACCCTCATCGCCGGCGGGGCGCGGGGCATTGTGGTTGGGCCGCATGAAATGCTGAACCGAAACGGCAAAGCCATCGGCGCGTGCCTACTCAGCCACGGCATCCCGGCCAGTTGCAACCAAATGTCGATCTTGCAGGCCGGCGCGCTGGTGCGGGTGTCCAATCCGGCCGCCAAAGGCTGGGACAGTGTCGCGGGTATGATTGACCAGATCCTGCAGGGCACGCCGGTGGCCAGCTTGCCGTTTGATCGCGGGCTCAAGGCCCCGATGGAGCTGAACCTGACCAATGCAGCCAAGCTGAACCTTAGCCTGCCGGCGTATTTCATCAACGAGGCCGACCGCGTGATCGGCGCGCCGCTGCCTTAGTCTGGCAAAGGATAATCCGCCGCATTCAGCACCCAGCCTGGCTTGGCGTTAAAATCGGCGCGCGGCGGGCAGAACACATCCACAAGCTGATTGCGCCCTGCCCCGATGGCCCGGCTGGTGTGGATGACGGGCGGCGGAATGACCAGCGCAGACGGCCCGTCCACTTTCAGATGCACATCCTCTTTCCAATCAGAAAGATCGGTCGTCCAGGGCCATCTGAGGTGATGCATATACGCCCCCTCAAGCAAGAGCGAACATTGCTCAAAATCGTCATGGGTATGCGGCGACATCTTGGTGGTGTCCCGCGGGCCCTGATAGGGGTAGATGATATTCAGCATAAAGGTTGTGCAGCGAAAAAGACGCCCAAACCGGCCCTCTTTGGCGGGCACATCCAGCGTGTAATGCCGCACGCGATGCCCGTCCGGCGGCGTGGGCAGGGGCTGAAACTCCGGCATATGGCTGCGCGGGCGCTGATACGCCCCGGCATTGGCGCATTGGGCTAGCAAATCCGCGGCCTTTGAGGTGAACATGCGGATCAGCACACCGCCCTGATCCGAGGTGATCTCGGTCTCACCGGGGGGCAGAAAGGCAATCGAATTGCCCGCGATTTGCGTGGTTGTGCCCGCAAAACTCACAGCCGCGCCGCCTTCGGGCAACAGCAGCACATATTCATCCGGCTGATCTGCCCGCGACAGCCGCGCGCCGGGCACCAGTTCGGAATAGGCGATGATGAAATTCTTGCCGCGCAGCAGCCATGTCTTGCCACTGGCATCCTCGATCTGCGGCGCGCTGTCATAAAAGGTGGCGATCTGATGCTCGGCCACCAGCCCGGTGGGGGGTTTGCCGGCTTTTGCAGCTGGGCTCAGCTGCGCGCGGGGGTCGGATTTATCATACATTGCGATTCAGCCTTTCGGTTTCAGTGCGGCGCGCGTGCCCGCCAATGTGGCGATGGCCGCCGTGCGCAGAAATGTTTGGTCCGAGCCGACGACAAAGGTCGTGACGCCGTCGTGAAACAGCGCCTGCGCATCTTCGGGCGAACCGGCCATGGCGCTGACGGTTTTGCCTGCGGCCCGCGCGGCGGCGATAATCTTGCTGGTGGCCGCCCGGACAGGGGCGCTGCCGGGCGCATCTTCGCCAAAGGCCACGGTCAAATCGCCCCGGCCAATGAACACGCCGTCAATCCCCTCGGTCGCGACAATCGCCTCGATATCTTCCAGCGCTTCGGGGTCCTCGATCATCGCGATGACCGTGGCGCGGTGGTCCTGCTCGGCGATATGCGCCGCAATCCCCTGCCCGCCAAAGGCCCCGGCACGCGTGGTCGCCGCATAGCCCCGCCGCCCGGGGCGATACCGCGCGGCCTGCGCGATCAGGGCGGCATCAGCGGCATCTTTGATATGCGGGACAAGCACGCCATCCGCGCCGCAATCCAGCACCGACAGGATCGCCGCTGGATCCGCGCTTTGCACCCGAACGAGCCCACCAATGCCCACGGCCCGGCAGGCCAAGAGGATGCGGTCGGTCGTTTCGCGGTTCAAAGGCGCATGTTCTTCGTCCACCACCACAAAATCATAGCCGTTCAGGCCCAGAATTTCGGTCGGCATCGTGCTGGCCATTTTGACAAATGTACCAACGAGAGGCTGGCGGTTTCGAAAGTGGTCCGCGAACCGGGGCGTGTCTTGGGGCATATGTGTTTCCTCGCAGCAGTCAACCGACTGATTGGGTTATCGCCCGCGCGCGCGATGTTGTAAGTTGGTTTGACCGGGCGTTTCGCCAGTCGGAATGCGCCAGCTTCGCAATTGCGGCAGACCCCGGTATTTCTGATGCTGCTGCCAGAGTGCGGGTCCAAGACGCTGGCCCATCAACGTTCCTGAGGAGGAGACAACATGAAATATCCGGTTATGACATCGGTGCTCGCGACGTGGCTGTTGGCAACGACAACGACGTTTGCGGCGGCGGACTGGCAACCATCCGGTCCCATCAAGCTGCTGATTGGCTTTGGCGCGGGGGGCGGCGTTGACACCCAGGCTCGCCTGTTGGCGGAGGATCTGCAAGACCGCAACGGATGGGAGATTATTCCGCAGAACGTACCGGGCATGGGCGGCGGCACCATGGCGGCGCAGCTCAAGGACGAGCCCGCAGACGGGCTGTCGATCGGCTTCACCGTGTCCGAACCCCTGGTCTACAATGTCCACGCCTCCGAGAATCCGGGCTACACGCTGGATGATTTCTCTTATCTGTCGACCGTCACCGAAGCGCAGATGGCCATTGTCGCCAAAGCGGACAGAGGCTGGGCCGATCTGGGCGACGTGATCGCAGCGCTGAAGAACGGAGAGAATATTTCCATTGGCGCGCAATCCTCCAACCTTGCGGACGGCAGCTATATGATCGGGGCGCTGCATGGTGTCGAACTGACCGTGGTGAACGTCAAAGGTGGCAAAGGCGGGCTGAACGGCGTGGTCGGGGACGATCTTGACCTTGCTTGGGTCGCAGGCTTTCAGGCACCGCTTGTTAAGCAGGGCGTTCTGGTCAATCTGGCATCAGCAGGATCCACCCCGCTGAAAAGCGACCCTGACGCGCCGCTGCTTGCGGATTTTGATGTGCCCTATACCTTCAGCAGCAAGTTCCTGTTGATGGCCCCCGCAGGCCTGCCCACAGAGGCACAAGAGGCCCTGGCAGAGGCGATCTCGGCCGTGGTCATGGACCCGGAAAGCAAGCTCAACGCCTATGTGAGCGAATTTTTCTCAGGCCCCGAAGCCATGACAGGCAACGATCTCAAAGCTTTCATGGATGTGCAATCTGAGCAAAAATTGAAACTCGTCTCAGATTCTGGCAGCTGACCCAACACAGATCGACCACGCGGGGCGCCTGTGGGTGCCCCGTTTTTTGTGCGCGGATACCAGAACCCGCAGGCTCGGATCCTCCCAACGTCACCTCACCCCTTGCGTCGCCCCGGGGTGCTGTGGATCTCGGCGGTGGAGTGGCGCTCGATCATGCGGTGCACGCGGATCGGCGCGTCGCCGCGATGCAGGCGGTGCAGCTTTTCAAAATTTTCTCCATCCGCTTCGGTGCGCCGTTCATGGTGGCGGATATATTCGACCCAGGTCGGCACATGATAGCTTTCGGTCCATTGATCCGGGTCTTCCATATCGCGCAGCAGCGCCCATTGCCCGGCCCCGTCACGGATCCGCATGCGCCGCCGCTCCGCCATCAGCGCCAGAAACTCCGGCACATCCGCTTCGTCGATCTTAAAATCAATCATCACCAGCACCGGCCCACTTTGTGGGCGGATATCCAGCGACAGCTCAGGTTCGACAAAATGCCCCGCCGGATCCAGCCGCATCTCGGCGCGATTGGGCAGTGGGGCCAAGACCCCGAACCCCAGCCCCAGCAAGACCACCACCCCGGCCCCCAAGAGCGCCGTCGGCATCCCCGCCGCCTCAGCCAGCGCGCCCCATATCCAGCTGCCGGCCGCCATGCCCCCGAAAGTCCCGGTCTGATGCAGCGCCAGAACACGCCCCACCACCCAGCGCGGCGTTGACAGCTGAATGGTTGTATTGAGCAGCGACATGGTCATCACCCAGGAGGCCCCGGCCAAAAACATGACCGCCCCGGCAACAAACATCGTCGGTGCGAGGACCGAAATCACGTAACACAGCGCATAGCCGCAGAACCCTAGCCGAATGATCGCCTCATTCTCAAACCGCTCGCGCAGGCGTTTGCTGGACACGGCGCCAATCACCGCCCCCAGCCCAAAAGCCCCCAGAAAGATGCCATAGATCACCGAGGTGCCACCCAGATTCTCGCGCACAATCACCGGCAGCAGCGCCTGCAGCGCAATGGCGGAAAACCCGAAAATACTGCCCCGCACCATGGTGCGCACCAGGTTCGGCGACAGCGCGACATAGCGCAGGCCCGCCACAAAGGCGCTGCCAAATTGTTCGCGCGGCAGGCGGCTGGCCTTGGGTTTTGATTTCCAGGCAAAGAGCGCGGAAATGATCGCAATATAACTCGCGGCATTGATCGCAAAGGCGGCGGCCACCCCGAATGAGGCCACAATCGCCCCCCCGACGGCGGGCCCGATGCTGCGCATCATGTTAAAGCCCATCGAATTCATCGACACCGCCGCAGGCAATTCCGCCTTGGACACAAGATCCCCCACCGTGGCCTGCCAAGACGGGTTATTGAGCGCCGTGCCGCAGCCAATCAGAAACGTGAACGACAGCAGCAGCCAAGGCGTCAGCAGCCCCTTAAAGGCCAGGACCGCCAGACAGACCGAAGCCACGCACATAAAGGCCTGCGCCCAGAGCATGATCCTGCGCCGGTCAAAATTATCGGCAAAGACCCCCGCCGTCAGCGAAAAGATCATCAGTGGCAATGTCACCGAGGATTGCACCAGCGCAATCATGCTTTCCGACGTGGTCAGCGAGGTCATCAACCAGGCCGCGCCCACGGCCTGCACAATGCCGCCAAAGTTTGAGGCCAGCGTGGCAAACCAGAGATTGCGAAAGGCCTGGTTCCGGAACACAGCCCATGTGGATTTTTGAGGTTCGCTGTGCATCCAAAGCTCCGGCTCAGACAATGGGGGTTGCAGCATTCAACCCAGTCTCGCCGATAATGTACAGCAGAGAACAGACGCAAAAAAGGCGCGCAGATCCTGCGCGCCTTTCTAACTCTGTGCGATACGCTCTGCGGTGATCCGCCTCAGCGGCCAGAGACCGCCCCGCCAAGCGCCGGGAAGCGCATGATGCTGAATTCGCCCTGGGTGGCATCTTCGCCGCCGTTCAGCACCGGCGAGCGGTGCAGCTCGTTGATGGTGACATAGACATAGCCATCCGGCCCCATCGCAAAGCCATCGGGCCAGGACATATTGTCGGCCTGATAGAGGATCTCATAGGTGCCATCGGCTTTGGTCACGCCCACCGCATCTTCGGTGATCGAAGTGATATAGACATTGCCGTCCGCATCCACGGTGGAGCCATCGGAAATCGGCTTGTCGCCATATCGCTGCACCCGCGCCGCCAACTCGGCCTCAGACAGGCTGTCGTCCAGCAGATCCGTGGTGCGCACGCGGTACATGGCGCTGGCGGTCATTGGGGCGAAATAGACCCATTCATTGGTCGGATCGATGGTGATCGGGTTGGCCCCGATCTTGGCCGGTGCCCCGCCAAGGTGAACAACCTTACCGTCGATCACCATATCGGTATCTTCCGGCACCGTGAAGGCCGAGGCCTCCAGCACACGGCGCGCGCGGCCCGTGTCCATATCCAGCACAATCAGCGCGGTGGTTTCGGCATTGGCCGTGTCGGTGATGTAGATCGCGTTATGTTCACGATCGACGGCAAGGTCGTTCAGAAAGCTGGATGGCAAAGTCGCTGGCTGCCCGAGGTAAAAAATGGCGTGCAGCGTCTCTGTATTGGTGTTCCAGCCCACGATGCGGCCGGTCTGCCCCTCAGCTTGACCGTCCAACATCCACAAAATGCCCTCGCGGTCCGCCCGCAGCCCCAGCACCCCTTTCAGCCCCGGGCCATCGCCTTCGGGTGCATTGGACCAGGCGGCATTGGGATAGGGTTTGGTCGAGCCATCAGGCATCACTTCGACAATGCGCAGCGCCTTGCCGTAAAACTCATGGACAGACATGAACATGCGCCCATCGGGGGCAATCGCCAGGTTGCCCGGCGGCATATCAGCAGTGAATGTGGCATAGGTTTCAATTTCGGCAAACGCCTGTGAACTCAGCCCCGTTGCAAGCAGCGCTGTGGTTACGAGTGATTTGAACATCGGTTCCTCCCTTACGACATTGTCGTCGTGCGAAAGGTGTATCATTTGATAAATTCATGCATAATACGGTGAATATCAAAACCATCGTTCGAAAAAACCAAATGGTTGCCGGGATTGCCCATGTATAGCATCGAAGATCTGCAAACCTTTGTCGCCATCGCCCAGCGGGGCGGCATCACCGCCGCCGCCAACAGCCAGGGGCTGTCCCCCGCCACGGTCAGCCACCGGCTGACCAAGCTGGAAAAACATCTGGGGGTGACGCTGTTTCACCGCACCAGCCGCACGGTGACGCTCAGCACTGAGGGGGAAGCGTTTTTCAACGAGGTGGAAACCATTCTGGAAACATTGGCCGACGCCGAGCTGAACATCGGCAGCCATGGCGGCAAGCTGCGCGGGCATCTGCGCGTCACCATGGCCCCCTGGATCCTGTCGCGCTTTATCCTGCCCAATCTGCCGAGGTTGCAACAGGCAGAGCCGGGGCTGACCTTTGAATTTCTTGCGGTGGACCGCTTTGTCAATCTGGCCGAGGAACGGCAGGATTGCGCCATTCGGGTTGGCAAATTGGCGGACAGCAGCTTTCTGTCGCGCAAATTGGCGGACAACCGGCGTATTCTCTGCGCCGCGCCTGCCTATCTGGCACAGCAGGGCACACCCGGTGCCTTGGCCGATCTGGCGCAGCACAAGGCCGTCTGCCTGCCCTGGCAGCGCGATTGGGGGCTGGGGGCGCATATGCCGCAGATCCATGTTGTGGTGTCCAATTCCGACACACTGACCGATGCCGCCACCCATGGGGTGGGCATTGCGCTGAAATCCGAATTGGCGGTGGCGCAGGAACTGGCCACAGGCCAATTGGTCGAAGTGCTGCCCGGCGCCCTGCCCGCCAGCGCGGCTCCGATTTCGTCTCTGCGCCTGCCGCATTTGAAGGATTCGCGCAAAGTGGATGCCTTTGTGCAATTCTGCTTCAGCTGTTTTGCCAGCGCAGATTAAGCCCAGCGGCGCGCAGCCGCGATCTCGCGCTCAATGGTCTGGCGCAGCGGCTTTGGCACGCCATGCTCCTGCGCCACCTGCGGCCAGTCCGCCAGCGCCGCATCCACCTCTGCGATAATCTGATCGCGGCGTTTGGCTTTGATCCCGCCGATCTCTGCCACTGTGGCAAAGGCCCCCTGCCCCGGCGCGCGCCCTTCCCCGGCGACGGCCATGGAATGTTCACCCCCCGGCCCCGGATCAAAGGTGACATCAAAGGCCGGCGCCAGATGCCACTGTCCCGCCGTGTCCATCAGCAAGGCGTGGTTGCGGATGTGATCATCGCGGCTGATCGCGCGCAC
This sequence comes from Cognatishimia sp. SS12, assembly GCF_028369055.1. GTDB lineage: Bacteria > Pseudomonadota > Alphaproteobacteria > Rhodobacterales > Rhodobacteraceae > Cognatishimia. The sequence continues at coordinate 60,264 of NZ_JAQNCZ010000006.1, forward strand.
ATTGAACACCATGCGGCGAAACAGCTCTTCGGCGGTCTGCGCCTTGTTCAGACAAAGGGTTTTGGCCAGGCGCATCAGGTCGACATAATCAAAGACACCATGCTGCAACCCGGTGTTCAGCAGCCCCGCGACCGAGGCCATATGCCGCCGCCTGCCCTGATCGCGATCAAACCGATGGGTGGCAAAAAACGTCTCTAAACTGCCTTTTAGACTAAACATCTGCTGGCAATCGATCCCGGCGCGCCGCATCAGCGCGCCATAGGCGAGCTCGGCCTCGATCGCGCCTTTGGGGTCCAGGCTGCCGCGGCCCTTGATCAGCACATGGGTCCAGCCCTCTTGCCAGGGCGCGCGGTGATCGCGCAGGCTGCGCTGATCCGGGCCGATCTGGGCGACAAATTTCGGCCGCGCCCCCTGCGAGCCGCCGCTGATCACCCTGAGCCGCTGTAGCACCTCCAGGTCGGTCTCATCGTCAATCCGGCCAATCACCCCTTCAAACCAGCTCAGATCCAGCTCAGCGGCGCTCTGAGGGGCTGTCACGGGGCGATAGCTCAGTGCGCCCATGCCCTGCGTGCCCACAAAGGCCAGCCGGTGCAGATCATCAAGCTGCGCCCGCGAAGCCCCGGCGGCGTTGATTTCGCGATCCAGCAGCAATCGCCCCCAGCCATCTGGCAGGCTGTCTTCGAACAGACCCGGCAAGGCCCCGGGCCGGGTTTCAGGCCCGCGCAGCAGGCCGCTGTACTGGCGGGTGTGAACGGGCCAGATCGGCAGGGGCGCGGCGGCGAACTCCGCATCCCATTCTAAGGCAAAGCCGCGCCGCGCCGGATCGCGCCCCAGCTGCCCGATCACGCGCTCTTGCGGCCCGTCCCCCTGCCCTGCCCCCTGCCCGCCATAGCCCGGCGCAAGCGACACTGTCAGCCGCTCAATCATGCGGCCCCCGCGCGCGTTTGCGCCCTCTCTGCGGTGCGGTCAGATCATCCAATGTCGCCGCCTCTGGCGCAGGAAACAGCCGGGTAAATTCGGCCAGAGCGTCCAGCGATTCCGCCACCGCCAAGACCGTCGCAAAGCTGGCCGTGCCGCCGTTTTCAAACCGCTTGAGCGTCGCCAGCGACACCCCGGCCCGCTGCGCCAGCGCCGCTTGGGTGATATTCATCGCGAGCCGCCGTGCCTTGGCGGCGGCGGCGACGCGCTGATGCAGATCTGTGGCGGTGTAAAATTCGGGCAAAAGGCTCATATTCGATCCCATAACTGGCACTTCTGCCTTTATAGCATCAAATATGAGCCGTTATCAAATATTCTGCCCGCCACAGTTTTTGTGCCGCGGCAATCGTGGTGAGAACTTTGTTAAGAAAGCTGATTTTACAGTGGGGCATTCACCACCGAACCGGCGTGCTGCCGCTTTGAAAAGGATGCCACATGACAAAATCCGCCTTTATCACCGGGATCACAGGCCAGGACGGTGCCTATCTGGCAAAACTGCTCTTGCAAAAGGGCTACCGCGTGCACGGCGGGGTGCGCCGTATTTCACACCCCGAAACCACGCGGCTCGCCGCGCTTGGCATCGCAGATCAGGTCACGTTGCACAGTTTTGATTTGAACGAGATCAACAATATTGTCCGCGTGATCCGCGACACCCCGGTGGATGAGTTTTACAACCTCGCTGCCCAAAGTTTTGTCGGGGCCAGTTGGGAACAGCCGATTTATACGGGTGACGCCAATGGCATGGGCGTCGTGCGCATCTTGGATTGCCTGCGCACCTATCATCCAAATACGCGCTTTTATCAGGCCTCCACCTCGGAAATGTTTGGGCTGGTGCAAGAGGTGCCGCAGCGCGAAACCACACCGTTTTATCCGCGCTCCCCCTATGGCGTTGCCAAGGCCTATGGCCACTACATCACCATGAACTATCGGGAAAGTTTTGGCATGCATGCCTCCTCTGGTGTGCTGTTTAACCACGAAAGCCCGCTGCGCGGCAAAGAATTTGTGACACGCAAAATCACTCTTGGCCTTGCCAAAATCGCGCGCGGCAGCAATGAGGTTCTGAAACTCGGCAATCTCGATGTGCAGCGCGACTGGGGCTATGCCGGGGATTACGTGCGCGGCATGTGGTTGATGCTGCAACAAGATCAGCCGGATGATTACGTGCTCGCCACCGGCGTCACCACACCGATCCGAGAGTTTGTGCGCTATGCCGCCGAAGCCCTGGATATGGAGCTGGAGTTCATGGGGCGCGGGCTGAATGAAATGGCGGTGGAGCGCAAGACCGGCCGCCGCATTCTGGAGGTGGACCCGGATTTCTTCCGCCCTGCGGAAGTTGACCTGCTGATCGGCGACGCAAGCAAAGCGAAATCCTCGCTCGGCTGGCATGCGAAAATGCCGGTCAAGACCTTGGCCGCCATGATGGCCCAGGCCGATTTTGACGCGCTGCGCGCATGATGGGCGCGGCCCGAAATATCCGGCAGCGCGCGCAAGCTTTGCGCTATTGTGGTCATGTCGATGGGCTGCACGGCCCGGCAATCTGCGGCTGGGTGGCCACACGGGTCCGGCAACGCGGTGGGCTGCGTGTGGGTCTTTTTCTGGGCCCGCGCTGTCTGGCATCGGGGGTTGCCAACCAGTTTCGCGGTGACGTCGCCAACCAGGGCTATGGGCGCGGCGATTGCGGGTTTGAATTGCCGCTGACCGCGGAGGATATCGCCCTCATTACCGCGCAGAACCGCCCCCTCGAAGTGCGTCTGCTGCGGGGCGCGACCGCGGCGGCTGGGCATTTGCTTGGCCGCGTGACGCTGCCTGTGCACACGGATTTTGCAGCGCTAGAGGCGCAAGCCAAGATTGAGGTGTTGCGCGACCATTTGGCACCAGCATGCAGCGCCGTCATGGCCCTGCGCGACACCGAGGAAACACCCCGCCCGGTGCCTGCGTTGACGGCCCATACCGCGATATCACGGTCCGTTTCGCCCGCCATTGATGCTGCAGAACATGTCCCGATCGCGGCCTATACGGATTTTACCCGCAAACGCCTGCGCCGCGATGCGGCGTATGACATTGACCTGGCCGAGGACCGTGCCCATTGCCTCTATTGGTATATCACCCGCTATGGGCGCGACCGCGGTTTGCGCGTCCCGCTTAGCGCCGATGAAATTGCCTATCTCAACCAGCCCGTGATCCTCGGTGGGCTGACCGCACAGCTGCCACGGTTCATGTTTTGGCACCTGATGAACGCGCACGCGCAGCGCGCGGCGCTTGATCTGAATGATCCGGCCACTGTGCTCGCGCAGCAGTTCTGGTGGGTTCACAAGGCGGCCCCCGCATTGATGGTCGAGGATTGCCTGATCCCCGGCGATATGGCGGCCGATATGGCGCGCGTCCACCACAGCCGCCGCGACGACATTTACCCGCTGAGCAGTTTCATGGATCTGATGTTGCGCGAAATGCCCGCGCTGCAGTGTCTTGACCCCAGCTGCGCCACAGACCGGGCGACCCTGACCTTTGTTTTGATGATCCAAGCGCTGCGGCGGCCCGATATTCTGCGTTATCTTCCCGCCCAAAGCCTTGCTGCTGCGCTGACAGCCGATGACAGCGGGGCCTGCCCGCTCAGTGAATTTGCAACCACACTGTGGGAGGACGCGCCCGAGATCACCGGCGCTGGCTATCGCGCCGCGCTGGCGGATCGCGGTTTTGATCTGGGTCGCCGTGAATTTTTGACCCGCAGCGCGCAAGGGCACCGTCTGCATGCGGCGGCGCTGCCTGCGCCCTCGCCCAGCGGTCCAAGCGTAGATGTGCAGCTGATTGGTCCGCTTGGCAAAGCATCTGGCCTTGGCCAAGCGACGCGCCTGTCGCAACAGGCGTTGGCGCAGACTGGATTTTCGGTCAATGCCGTCGATTTTGGCCTTGATAATCCCGCGCCCGAAGGCTTCAGCAGCGCGGCCCAGCACGGGGGCTTTCAGCGCGCGCGGGTCAATCTGCTGCATCTGAATGCTGAAAGCATTCCGCTGGCCTTTGCCTATGCCCCTGACGTGATGAGCGGGGCCTATAATATCGGTTATTTTTTCTGGGAATTGGACAGCCCCGCCCCCTGCCATGATCTGGGGATGGATCTGCTGGATGAAATCTGGGTGTCCAGCGCCTTTGGCACTTCGATCTATCGCCCGCATTGCGACATCCCGGTCACAAATGTTGGCATGTGTTTTGAGGCCCCCGCCCCCCTGCCCCGCAGCGAGGCGCGCGGTTTTCTTGAGCGCCGCTGCGCCATCGCGCCGGATGCGTTTGTCTTTCTGGCGGTGTTTGATTCCTATTCCTTTGTGCAGCGCAAAAACCCGCTCGCCGTGATCCGCGCCTTTCAGCAGGCCTTTGCCACCGCAGACAACGCGCGGCTGATCCTGAAAACCCAGAATCGCGATCACGTGCTGGACCCGGTGCAAATGCGTATGTGGCGCCAGATTGATGCCGCGTGCCGCTTGGATCGGCGCATCACTTTGATCAACGAAACCTGGGCTTACGAAGATCTGCTGCGCCTGAAGAAAGGATCGGATTGCTATGTCTCTTTGCATCGCGCGGAAGGCTGGGGCTTTGGCATGATCGAAGCCATGAACCTCAAGGTGCCGGTGATCTGCACGGGCTATTCCGGCAATTTGGAATTCTGCACACCCGAAACAGCGTTTCTGGTTGATCACAGTCTGATTCCTGTCGCCGAAGGGGACTATATCTTTACCAAACGCGGGCAGATGTGGGCCGAGCCGGATGTGGCCCACGCCGCCAAGCAGATGCGCTGCGTGTTTGATGATGCCGCTGCGCGCGCGCAGCGGGTAGAGGCCGCCTGGCAGCTTGTTCAAGCCGATTTTTCCGCCGCAGCCATTGGCGCGCGCTATGCCAGCCGTTTGCAGGACATCCTAGAAGGGCGCGCCGCGCGGCAGGCGTCGTGATTATGCCAGGCACACCACGGATTGTCTTTCTGCATTTGCCCAAATGCGGCGGCACCACATTGCATCACCAACTGCTGCGCTGGTATCCCCGCGCCGCCTTTCACCCCGAGCGGCACAATGGTCTTTATCAATCGCGCATGATGAGCCTGGCGCAAAAGCAGGTTTTTTCCGGGCATTTTGATTTCTATTCCACGCAGTTTATTCCGGGGCCGCGGCGGATGATCACCTTTCTGCGGCAACCGCGCGACCGCCTGTTGTCGCTTTATCACTTCCATCGCGCCCATCGTGCAGAGTTCATCGCTGCGCATAATCTGACCTTGGCGCAGTTTGCCCATGATCATGAACTGGCCGGGTATTTCGCGGATCCTCACGTGCGCGCCCACCCCGGCGTTGACAACGCAATGACGCGCTATCTTTCGGATCACCCGCAGTTGCCCGGACGAGCAATGCCGCCTATGGCAGAACTATTTGCCGAGGCCTGCGCCAACCTAGAGCGGTTTGACGCAATCGGATTTGTGGAAAATTATGAGCGGAGCCTGCAGCAGATCGCGCGCTGCCTTGGCCAGACCGCCCCTGACGAGATCAAGCCCGAGCAGGCCCTGAGCGCGGTGACAGAAAGCAACCCACATCTGCGCCCTGTGCCCCGCCAAATGCCATGCGCGGCGACACAGGCATTGATGCATGAGCTGACCTATTGGGACGAACAGCTTTATGCCGCCGCTCAGAAACGTGCAGCATGGCTTGCCGCGGCTTAGACCAGAACAAACATATCCTCGTCAAAGGCATCCAGCGTCCGGTTCTGGAAAACAATGGTCATATCGTCCTGTGTCAGCTCCACATCATCGCCCACCTGCACCAGAGAATCGACAATCTCTGAGGCGCTGTTCTGGCTGTATTGCTGCAACTCCACCCGGTCCCAAGCCTCTATGTCGAGCACGATGCTGCGCCCATCAACGGTGGCGTTGAAGACAAAGGTATCTGCCAGCCGGCCGCCAAATAGTGTGTTGTCCCCCGCCCCGGCAGACAGCCGGTCGTCCTGACCCTGCGCCAGCATATATGCCGCAAGATCCGGCGCGCTACGCTGTTTGAATTCGGCGCTTTCGGAAAAGCCATACACCACCTGCGTGCGGCTGTGGCTCCCGGATTCAAGCCGGGCCGTCCAATTGGCAAGCCCGGTGGCATCCGGCGCGCGCTCAAGCACATTGTTGTAAAGCAAAGTGACAAAATCGCTGTTGCTGGTGGCACCATAGGTGGCGTTGAATTCCGGGCTGTTCACAAAACCGGAAATCACCTGCTCAAAGCGCATGCCATCTGCCAAACGGCCGGTCCAGTTTGTCAGCCCCGTCAGATCCGGCGCGCGATCCAAGGTCGCTTGGTAGAGGCGAAAAACCTCATCCGTCCAGGCCGCTTGGTACCCCGCGCGGCTAAAGGCGAGGCTGTCGATTTCGGTATTGCCGCGAAATTCGGGGCTTTCGGAAAATCCAACCACCACCTGCGCGCGGCTCATGGCGCCGCTGTCCAGCCGCGCGGTCCAATTGGCAAGCCCGGTGGCATCCGGCGCGCGATCCAGCACGTTGTTATAGAGCAGCGTCACAAACTCACCGTTGCTGGTGTTGCCATAGGTGGCCTGAAATTCGCCGCTGTTCACAAAACCATAGGCGACGCTGGCGAGTGTCTGCTGCCCATCCATCATCTGGTTGGCCCAGTTCAGGTGCCCGTTCACATCCGGGGCGCGGTCAAGCGTGGCCTGATAAATGCGATAGACCTGCCCCAAAACCGCGTCATAGCCTGCGGCCTGAATGGTTTCACCATAAAGCAGATCATCGGCACCCGACCCGTTCAGCGTGTCACCCAACTCGCTCCCGTACATCCGGTTGAAGACGCCGGTATAATCTTGCGGCAGCGTATTCACCACATGGGTGAGGTCAAAGAGATCAGCATTGGTGAAATCACGCGCCCGCAACATCGCCCCGTCATGCGAGCGCACATCCAGCACCTCATCGCGATAGCTGATCAACACTCCATCTGAATGCGGATCAAAGCTGAGCGCGGCACTGGAATAAAGATATCCCCAGCCCGAAAGGTCCAGACGATCGACACCAGCTTCAAAATCCATGACCGTATCGCTCTGCCCATCGCGCTCAAAGATGAACACATCCGCGCCGTCGCCGCCCCAAAGCTGATCGCTGCCGCGCCCATCCATCAGAATATCATCGCCCGCACCGCCATTCAGCGTATCACTGCCGCCGTTGCCATCCAGAATATCCGCGCCGCTGGTGCCGGTGAGGGAGTCGCGGGTGTCGCCATCCACCTCAATCACCCCCATCGTGCCCGGCGATACCCGCAGGTGACTGACATCCTGCGTGCCTTCGCCCGCCGCCAGCACTTCGATGCGCCCGTCAATTTCCACCACGCTCAGCGCGGCAATATCGTTAAGCGCCATAGCGGTGTCATCGGCTATGCTGTCATGATGCAACAGCGTGCCATCCGGCAACAGACGCAGCAGGCTCAGCCCGTCATCCGCCCCTGCCAGCACCACAAAGACATGGCCGTCGACCTCAACGGTTTGGACATGCACCGCCCCGCCAAAGCGGGTGGTCAAATTGTCATTGACCTGATCCGTGACCGTCAACGTGCCATCGGCGGCAAATTCAGCCACCACCAGCGATCCGGTGCCACTGGCGGTCATCAGCACATAATCCGTGCCGCCCATGGCAACCGTGCTCAGCGCGCTCGGGGTGGCAATGTAAAAATCAGTGCCGGTTTCCAAATGGTCCGTCATGCGCAGGCTGCCATCCGATTGCAGCGCAAAAACACTCAGCGTGCCGCTTTCGGTTGACGTCGCCATGACATAGGCCTGCCCACCCCGGGTGATCTGCGCCAGCCCGAGCAGATCATGCCCGCCGTTGTTGGCACCAATCGGCACTGTATCGGTGCGCTCCATGGTGCCGCTGTTGTTTTCGCGCCAAACACTCAGCCCGGCGCGGTCGGTGGCGGTGGTAAAGACGACATTGCGCCCGCCGACATAGGTGGCCGTGGCCGAGAGAATGGTATCTGAGGGATCAATCAGGAAATCACGCGCGCCAATGCGGCCACTGTCGGTGATGCCATAGCGCTGCACCCCCATGCCTGCCCCACCAAACAGCAAAATCTCACTTGCGCCATTGCCATCCAGATTTTGCGCCTGCGCCAACTTCAGACCGGCCCCCAGACCGCCGCTGATCGCAAAACTCTCGACATCCACGCGGCGCATGCCATCCAGCGGATCATAGGCCGCCAGACTGTCGCCCTGCCCCGTGACCGCAAAGATGCGCAGCCCGGCTGCGGTTTCGATCGCAATGATATCGCGCAGCGCCAGTTCGTCATCTGGATCGCCCGCCAAATAAGTGCCTTGATGTGAAAAACGTGTCATCCGCCAACCCCCAAGTTGCGTCAAATCTTTCAACAAAGATCTGGGACAAAGGCGCATTCGACGCGGAAAAACTGCGGCGAAATTGCGCCCCTTCTTTCCAATTTTCGGAATTTTTGACGGACTCATTTTTTATTAACCAAGACCAAACAGCATGGCGGCAGGAGAATACCGTGCAGCCCAATCCAATCACGCAGACCGCGCAATCGCCCTCAGACACCCCGGTGACACTGTTGCTGGGGACCTATAATGGTGCCGCCTTTTTGGACGCGCAGCTTGCCTCGCTCGCCGCGCAGCGACATCGGCACTGGCAGATCTGGGTCAGTGACGATGGCTCCAGCGATGAAACTCTGCGTATCTTGCAGCTTTGGGGCAACCGCTGGCGAGGGCAGCACCCAATGCGCATTCTCGACGGGCCCCAAAAAGGGGCCGCTGCCAATTATCTGTTTCTGCTGTGCCATCCTGATCTGCCGCGTCAGCACATTGCGCTTTGCGATCAGGATGACATTTGGCACCCTGATAAACTGTGCCGAGCCTTGGCCAATCTTTCGGATGTTCCGGCTGCGCGCCCGGCGATTTATGGCGCGCAAAGCCTGCACACCAACGCCGCGCTGGCGATCACCGGGCGCTCCTCTGCGCCGCGGCGCGGCACAGGGTTTGGCAATGCCCTGTTGCAGAATGTCGTCAGCGGCCACAGCGCGGTGCTGACCCCGGCGGCGCTTTCGTTGATCCGCCGCGTCGGCCCGCAGCCTGAAATTCGCTTTCATGATTGGTGGCTTTACCTCTTGATCAGCGCAGCCGGCGGCACGGTACGGATCGATCCTGCGGCAACGTTGCGCTACCGGCAGCATGCCCAAAATCTGGTGGGAGCCAATCGCGGGGTCCGGGCGAAAGCCCATCGCGCCGGTCAAATCCTGAACGGTCAATATGGCACTTGGCTGGCGGGGCACCTCAATTTGCTGTCCCGTCTTGACGCGATGCTCAGCCCCGAAGCGCGGCAAGCGGTTGCAGCCCTGCGCAGCGCCAAGGGCAAGCTTGCCAAGGTGCAGGCCCTGCATAAGGCCGGTGCGTGGCGTCAATCCCGTCCGGAAACGCTTTTGGTCTATCTTGCGGCGCTCACCGGACGGCTCTAGCGGGACATTAGCGCTGCATCACCGCCATGTGGTGTGCAATCGCAGCCTCAATATCCTCATAATAATGCAATTTGCACCGATCCAAGACCGCGCCGGCGCTGCAGAGGTCGCGCAGCTGCGCCATGGAATGGCTGACAACAACTGCCCCCGCATGCGTCAAGCGCGCTTTCAGCAAGGCTGCGCTCTTGTCGCGAAACCGGGCGTCCCCGACGGCGGTGACCTCGTCCACCAGATAGGTATCAAAGGGCACCGCCATGGACACCCCAAAGGCCAGCCGCGCCTTCATCCCCGCAGAATAGCTGCGCAGCGGCATATGAAAATGCGCGCCGAGGTCCGCAAAATCGGCCGCAAATTTCAGCATTTCATCGCTGTCCACACCATAGATACGCGCAACAAATCGCGCGTTCTGCGCCCCGGTCAGATCCCCGTGAAACGTCCCCGCAAAGCCAACGGTCCAGCTGACGCTGCCGCGCGTGACAATGCGGCCCGCATCCGGCGCAATTGTCCCGGCGATCATCCCAAGCAGCGTAGATTTGCCCGCGCCATTGCGCCCCAAAAGCGCCACAGATTGGCCAGCGGGGAACACCGCATTGATGCCCTGCGCCACGTGTTTGCGCGACCCACCGCCGGTCGCGAAGGATTTGTGGAGGTTCACAAGGCGGATCATGGTCAGCGCCGGTCCCGCACAGCATAAGACACCAGCGCCAAAATCGCCCACCCAAGGCAGAGCAGGCTGCCGAGCGTGGCCAAGATGAGCCCGCGTTCTGGATAGCGCGCGGTTTCGGCCAGCGTGGGCTGCAAATAAGCGGCGAGATAGCGGCTTTGCCGTTGCGCATCCGCCAGGGCAATGTCGTAGGCCGCCAGCGCGGCTGCATAGGTGCTTTCCGCAAATTCACGCTCAACGGCCAGACGCTCATATTCCGTGATCAGCGCCGCAAAGGCGGCGGCCCCCTCAGGGCCGGCCCCGCCCAGACCCAGCTTGCGCCGCTCGGCCGCAATGCGGGCGCGAATGACCTCAGCGCGCCGCGCGCCCGAGGCCATGCGCGAATCCCCAGCCCGCGCCGTTTCTTTCAGCAGATCCACTTCAATCAAAGTCTCGGCCAGCTCTGCCTGCAATTCGCTGATCAGCTCGGTCTGCGACAGCACCTCGGCCTCCGGGTCAATCAACTGATGCTGGTTGCGAAACATCAGCACGGCCTGACGGGCATCGGTCAGCCGGCGCTTCATCATCTGCAAATCATGTTCCGCCGCTGCGATGGCATCCTGACGCGCTATGGTACTAAGCGCGTTAATCATCGCCGCACTTTCTGCTTTCAGATGCTGCGCAATGCGCTGTGCCTCATACGGGTCAAAGGCGCGCACCCGCACCTCAAGCAGCCCGGCGCTCCGATCATAGTAAATGCGCACCATACGCTGCCAGTACTCATGCAGGTCCTCGATCGCGCCCGAGGGTTCAAAGGCAAAGACCGGATCCTGCGCGGGCCGGGACCAGAGCGCCTTTAGGTCAAGCGCGGCGTCAAGATCAGCGACCAGTTTTTGGCTCTGCATGAATTCATAAAGGATATCAGTATCGCTGGAACTTGAACCGCTCAGCCCGGCAAGGCTGCTGCCAAGAAATTCCAAGGCACCGCCGGCCTCCTCATGGCGGACAGAAAATCCCATTACCGAAATATATTGATCCGCCGCGCGCGCCCAAAGATACCAGGCCGCCACGGCAAGGGGCATGATGACCAAAGACAGAAAGCTGAGCACCAAGCCAAAATGCCGACGCCGCCAGCGCGCGCGCCGTGCCGGTGGACGCGCCTGAGGCACCGCTGCCAATCGATGGGCTGAAGGATGTGGAATGGGATCTGGCAAGGGCACCTCCGCAAAATTTCCCCTAGGATGGCGTTAATTTCTTTCGATTATCCAAAGATGGCGCGGGACCCTGCCCGAGCGTCACGAAAGACACCCTTATGCCCCTTGCCCCTTTGGTGCCCACTGCGCGTCCCCGCAAATTTGCGAGCGCGCGGGTTGTCGGCGCTTTGATGCTGCGCGAAATGGCGACAAGCTATGGGCGGACACCGGGCGGGTATCTCTGGGCGGTCCTAGAACCGGTCGCGGGCATCACGCTTTTGACCTTGGTGTTTTCCATTGGTTTTGTGACGCCAGCGCTGGGGGTCAGTTTCCCGATGTTTTACGCAACCGGCCTGGTGCCGTTTCTGGCCTATAGCAGCCTCTCGGGCAAAATCGCGACCGCGCTGATGTATTCCAAACCCTTGCTGGCCTTTCCAAGCGTGCGGTTCAGTGATGCGCTCTTGGCTCGGCTGCTGCTGAATGGGCTAACGCAGATCATGGTGGCCTATCTGGTGTTTGGCGGCATCATGCTTTGGCTTGATCCGCGGGTGATCCCGGACACGCGCAGTCTGGCAACAGCCTTGGCCTTATGTGCTGGCTTGGCAATGGGGATTGGCACGTTGAATGCGCTGCTCTTTGCGCTCTGGCCGGTGTGGCAGCAGATCTGGTCAGTTCTGATGCGGCCGCTTTTTATCGTCTCAGGCATTTTTTATTTGCCCGAAGACATCCCGCGCCCCTATCGCGACATGCTGGAATTGAACCCGCTGATTCATGTGGTCGGGCTGGTACGGCGCGGGTTTTATGCCAGTTATGACGCGGCATATGTCTCGCCAATCTATGTGCTGCTGATCAGTGGCGTTGCGCTGGTGGCGGGGCTGGTGTTTTTGACCCGTTTTCATCGCGATCTGCTGCAGCGCTAAGCGGCGCGACTTTCTGGACCCAGCGCCAGCGCGTCTGGGTGATGCCCCTGAGAAACTGCGCCTCTTCCTGCCGAAACCGCGCGGCGTATTCAGTATTCAGCGCCGTTGCGATCCGTTTGTGAGCAGAGCGCCCGGAGAGCGGCGGCACCTTTGGTGCCACGAGGTAATCCGCCAGATATTGCGCCAAAGCCTGTTCAGGCAGCTGGGTGATTTTCTCATAACTCAGCCGCAGAGGCGCAAGCCCATACCGGGCCAACAGCGCTTCGGTGCGCTCTTCGGCCTGAAAGCTGTGGGTTATCCAACGTTTGATCGCCGCAGCGTCATAGCGCACGGTGTTGTCCGCATGACCAATCGCCTGCGCAGAACTTTGCGGCAAATGCGAAATGCGCGTCTGCTGCATTTTCATCAAGGAAACCCCCTGCAATACGATGTCTTCGCGCAGGAGCCAGATAAATTTTGCACCGTCAAAATAACGCATGAAGGTCGCGGCACCGCCAAAGGTGGCACGCAGATGATGCGCGGTCAGCTCGCAGCCAAAGCACCCCGCGATATTGCGTCGGCGCCGCAGCGCAAGCATATAGTCATCCAGCGAGGCAGCGTGCAGATTTTGCGCCATATTCGGCACAAACCGCGGGTTGAAACATTCGTCCGGCAGCCCCAGCACACCGCTGCGCGCGGCGACATCTGTCAGCCAGGAAGAGCCGCTGCGCGCGGTGAAAAACACCGCATAGCACCGATGCGCCGGTGGCTGCCGCAGCAGTGCCGCGAACTGCGCTTTGTCCACATCGGGCGGAAAACGCACAGTTGCCTGCGGCGGGGGCGATATTGGATTTGCATTTCGAAAGACCTCACGCCCGAACATAACCGCTCCTTTGGCACATGGTGTCACGCGCGGTTTCCTGCGATGCAGACAGAATGACTCGCTGCAAATTTGCGGCAGCTTCGGTCACATGGCCCCCCAATTCTGCCACATGTTCTGTGCCCCAGATCGCGCGCACCGCATCGCCCTGCGCGCCAAGATCAAAGGCATAGGTCGGCAGGCCTGTTGCCAGCGCCTCATGGGTGGTGAAAGAAAAAGTTTCCGGCCAGATCGAGGGGATCACCCAGTCGGTGATGCCATAGCGCCGGACCAAATCTGGCACCTCCGCCTGATCATAGGCCCCATGGACACGCAACCGCCGTGGCAATCGCTGCGCCGGATCGACCTGCCCGATCACGACCAGCCCTACACCAGCGGCGCGCAGCCCTTTGTAAAGTGCGGGCAGCAATGCAGCGCCCTTTTGATGGTTGATATTGCCCAGAACCGCGACCCTGCGCGGCTGGCCCGGACCGGGTGTAGGGCACCGAGGCATATGCTGCAAGGGAACATGCGGCACCACCCGCAGCCTGTCAGCGATATGCGGATAGGCCTGAGATACAATCGCGCGACTGTTTTCGGAAAAGACGTCGATGGCATCCGCCGCAGTCAGCAAAGCGCCCCAGGCGGCGCGCCATTCGTCAGGCTGCAGCGCGCCGCAGCCCTGCGCACGATCACCGCTTTCATCTGCCGGGACGCCCCTGTACCACCCGTCAGGTCCAAGCAAGGTATAAGACGGGCTGAGCGGCAGGTAATCATGGATCAACACGCCCAGCCCCCCGGCGCCGCGCAATGACAGCAAGGCGCGCGGCAGCGCCGCGACATCAGCCGCGCCAACCCCGCAGGAATAGATCAGGCGGCGATTTGGTGCCTCTGCAAGCAGGCGACGGATCAGGCGCAGATCATCGGTGGCTGCGCGGCACGCGCCAAAGGCGCCATGCACCTCGATCTGCCAGGCCCGCGCTGTGCCGACCCGCACCACCACAGCCGCACCGTTTTGGGCGACATGCTGACCGATACGCCGCTGCAAATCCATCTCGGCCCCGCCGCCCAAGGCATGCGCCAGATAGATGGGCAAAGCACCAGATCCACGCGCCGCGACAGTTTCGGCAGCCCACCGCAGCGCCAAGGTTATACGCGGGCGCGCCAGTGGATCGCGCCGCAAAAATTGCTGCACCGCTGTGTCAAATCCCGGATAACGCTGCTGCAATATCTGGCCCGCCCGCGCCAGCGCCGCCGCTTTCTCTGCCGGCTCGAAAGAGGCACCACCGGCATGGGACACAAAGAGAGTCTGCGCCGCGAGGTGCACGCCCCCCAGGGCAGCCGCCCGCTGACACCAATCCACCTCTTCGCCATATCCGCGCCCAAACGCGCAATCCAGCTGCGGAATACGCGCCAAAAATTCACAAGACATTGCCATGCAAAACCCGACACCCGTGGGCAGCGCCACCGCCGGGCCAGCGGGCAGGTTCTGCGCGCAGTCATCAAGCGCGCTGGCCATGTCTTGCGGCATTTGCTGCGACTGACACATGGCGGGCACGCTGAGGATTTCTGCATTGTTTGACAACGGCGTGACGCTCGCGACATCAGTCCGGGCAGCCAGCGGGGCCAACAGGCGGCTGGCCCAGCCCCTTGGCATCAGCGCATCTGAATTCAGCAAGACCACAGCGGGGCTACGAAGCACTTGCGCCTGTCGCCGCGCCGCGCGCAAGCCGCGATTGACCGCCCCGACAAACCCAAGATTGCGCGGGTTTTCCAACAGCGTCACCCGTCCACTGGCCAGCGATTTCGCGCGGCCAAGATTGACCTGCTGCGACCATACGCGAAGGTATGGCCGGACAGATGCCTCTGTTGATGCGTCCTCCACCAACACAAGATGCCAGGGCACTTCCGTGTGCCGCAGCAAAGCGTCGAGCGCGGCTTTTGTTTCCACAAAGGCATTGTGGACCGGCATCAGGATCACCACAGCGGGCGGCGGTGCAGGTTTCGGTGGCTGATCGGCAAGCGGTGCTAATTCTGGCACGTCGCCCAGATGCCCCGGTGCCAGCCCAAGCGCATCGCGCACAGCGCGCCGCGCCGCCGCGCGCCCAGCCTGCGGGCCACATAGTGCCCGCCAGATCTGCGGCACCGCGCGCGCCAACCGAAGCGCAAACCCCGGCCACAGCCAAGCGCGCGCTCCCGCGCTGCGGTGTTGCGCGCAGTAACGCCCATACAGCCGAAACACGCGTCTGATCACAGCGCGCCTTTTCTATGAAGCAAAGATTTGCACAGCATCCGTCGCCCCCAAAACCCATTGGTCCATCGACCCTAGGGGGCAGAGTGCTGCGCTTTGGTTAACGCGGCTGCGTCAGCTCTCCTCATCGTGGCGATAGGCGGCTTCAAGCGCGTCATAGTGACCTTTGTTGACGCTGTTTTGGCGCAACTCAAAACTCGCCAACGGGCCATCCAGATCCATACGCCCCTGATCTTGCAATTTCGACAGCGCCGTCTGCATCCCCAGCAGCGCGCCTTGCAAGGCGACATTGGCATAAAGCACCAAGGCAAAACCGGCCTGATCCAACGTGCCAAAATCCACAATGGGTGTCTTGCCGCCCACGACCAGATTGATCAGCTGCGGCGCGCCGGGCAGGCGGCTTGGAATGGCAAGCATTTCATCCATGCCCTGCGGCGCTTCGACAAAGGTGATATCGGCGCCGTCTTCGATAAAGGCGGCCGCGCGGTCAATCGCGGCATTCATGCCCAGCGTGGCCCGCGCATCCGTGCGCGCCACGATCAGAAAATTTTCATCCCTGCGCGCATCCACCGCCGCTTTGATCCGGCTGCGCGCCTCGCTTAGACCCACCACATCCTTACCGGAAAAATGCCCACATTTCTTGGGCATTCGCTGATCTTCGATCTGAATGGCGCTGGCCCCGGCATTTTCCAGCATGCGCACGCTGTGATGGACGTTGACGGCGTTGCCAAACCCGGTGTCCGCATCCACGACCAACGGCAGATCCGTGACATTTCGAATGGCACTGACATGCTGCACCAGATCGGGCAGCGCCACAAAGCCGTGATCCGGCATGCCATAATAGGTGTTTGTCAGCCCTGCGCCCGAAAGGTAGATCGCCTCAAACCCCAGCCCGTCAATCACCCGCGCTGCCAGCGCATTTGCGGCACCGGGCATCAGAATAGCGCCGCCTTTGGCGAGGCGGTCTTTGAATGTCTTGTTGATCATCTGGGACATAGCGGATCCTTTCGCAAAAAGCGGTCTGACGTGCTGCCGCATAGGTAGCGCCGGTCACGTACCCGCCGCAAGACGGGGGAGCGCACGTTCTCCTCTGCAAAATCTTATCCCAGACCCGCGGCCAAGGTTTCAAGCAACGGGATCACACGGGCGCGCGCCTCTGCATCAAACCGATTGACCAGCCCCGATACCGTCAGCGCCCCAAGCAAATCGCCGCCCCCGGAAAACACGGGCGTTGAAACCGATGCAATATTCGGATTGGTCTGGCCGATGGATTGCGCCGTCCCATTCTGATTAAACGCCGACAGATCGGCCAAAGGCTCCCCTGTGAAATGACGCAGCACCATCCCGGATGCGCCGGTACGCAGGTTCAGCCGCATGCCTTCCTCCACATGAAAGCGTAGCAAATTGGGGGAGTTTTCGCGATAAAGACACACGCGATCATTGCCCGCACGCACGTAGAACGACGCGGTTTCCCCTGAAAATTCAACAAGTTGCCTCAGAGCCGGGGCCACATCTTCGCGGCGGGCAAATTCACGGCGGAAAATCAGGCCCAGCCGCCAGACCGAAGGCCCCACACTGAAAATCCCTGCGCTGTCGCGCTGAATAAACCCGTAAATCGCCAGGCTGGTGGTCAGGCGCAGGATCGTGCTTTTGTGCAGCCCGGTTTCCTCGGCCAGCTCCGCCAGTGACATCGTGGGTTTTTGCGCCGAAAATGCCGATAGGATCGACATCGCCCGCTCCACGCTTTCTGTCCGTTTCGCCCCCATGACCGCTGGCCCCTACGTTCTCTCTAGTAAAATCAATCAAACGCCAGCTTGCGCGCTTGGCCCACGAAAGTCTAGCCATCGTGAAACGCACGGAGGCCCGAATGCATAGCAACGTCATCACCAGACCGCTCGCCAACACAGATTTTGTGACCATTGATATCGACGCGCTGCTGGGCGCACAGCGCGCGCGCCTGCCTTATGCGTTGCGCGCGTTGGCTGAAATCGCGGCGCGTCATTCTGATCACGGCGAAGCCGCGCTGACTGTGGCCGCGCGAGACGGCGGCACCATTCCTTTCCGCCCGGCGAGACTGCTGCTGCACGATATGCTCGGCATTCCGGCACTGGTCGACATTATGGCGATGCGCGATCATATCGCCGCACATGGCGGCGACCCGGAAACGGTCGACATGAGCCTGCCGGTTGATCTGATCATTGATCACGCCATGTCGATCAACCATTGGGCCGACCGCTTTGCGCTTCAAAAGAACATGGATCGGGAATTTGAAATCAACCGCGAACGCTTTGCCTTTCTCAAAGCCTGCGCGGCACGCTTCCCGAACTTGCGTGTTGTGCCCCCCGGCGGCGGCATTTGCCATCAGGTGAATTTGGAATACCTCGGGCAGGTTGTCCTGCCCGCCGCCGAAAACCCGCAGTTGTTGACCCCCGACAGCTGCCTGGGCACCGACAGCCATACCACCATGATCAACGGGCTTGGCAGTCTCGGCTGGGGGATCGGCGGGCTGGAGGCGGAAGCCTTGCTTTTTGGCGAAACCTCGCCCCTGAATGTGCCCGAAGTGATCGGCGTTGAGCTGACCGGCACCCCCAGCCATGACATCACGGCCACCGATATCGCGCTGGTGCTGGCCGAAAAGCTGCGGGTCTTTGGCGTGGTTGACAGGTTCGTGGAACTCTTTGGCCCCGGCTATCCGAATCTGTCAGTCCCGGATCGCGCCACGCTGGCAAATATGGCACCGGAATACGGCAGTACCATCGTCAATTGCCCCGTCGATGACAACACGCTGCGCTATATGCGCGAGACCGGGCGCGGCCAACATCTGGCGCGCACCGAAGCCTATTGCCGCACGCAGGGCCTCTGGGCGGACGGGGCCACCAGCGCCATAGAATATGACGCCGTGATCTCTGTCGATCTATCGGCAATTGGCCGCTCAGTGGCGGGCCCCGCGCGGCCAGAACAGCGCATTGACCTTGGGGCTGCCGCGGCGACGCTTGCGCCGAACCACGACAAGGCCAGCGCCCGCCGCGTGCCGGTTGAGGGCATGGATCACGATATGGGTGATGGCGATGTGATCCTTGCCGCAATCACCAGCTGCACCAATACCGCCAATCCGCGCAATATGGTCTTGGCTGGCCTCGTGGCGCGCAACGCTGTCGCGCGGGGGCTGACGGTGAAGCCACATGTCAAAACTTCGCTGGCCCCGGGCTCGCGCGTGGTGGCGAAATACCTGGAAAGCAGCGGGCTGCAAGATGATCTCTCGGCCCTTGGGTTTGACATCGCCGCCTTCTCTTGTTCGACCTGCAACGGCATGTCAGGCCCGCTGCACCCGGCGCATGAGGCGGTGATCAAAGATCAGGATATCGAAGGGGTCGCGGTGCTTTCGGGCAATCGCAATTTCGCCGGGCGCATTCACCCCCTTGCGGGCCGCAACGTGATCGCGGCCCCGCCCTATGTGGTTGCCTATGCGCTGGCGGGCAGCATTCACACCGACCTGACGGGCGCGCCGCTTGGCCATGATCGCGACGGGCAACCTGTCTATCTGGCCGACCTCTGGCCGACGGCCGAAGAGGTGGCCGACATCATCACGACCCATGTGACGCCCGATGCGTTTCAGCGCAATTACGCTGAAATAGACTCGGTTAATCCCAGCTGGACCGCCCTGCCGACCAGCACGGACCGCTATGATTGGGTGCCGTCGACCTATGTGTCCTTTCCACCATTCATCCGCGCAATCACAGCAACAGCCGCGCCGCTCGAGC
This sequence comes from Cognatishimia sp. SS12, assembly GCF_028369055.1. Taxonomy (GTDB): domain Bacteria; phylum Pseudomonadota; class Alphaproteobacteria; order Rhodobacterales; family Rhodobacteraceae; genus Cognatishimia. The sequence goes on from NZ_JAQNCZ010000006.1 coordinate 79,328, forward strand.
CGCTGTCAGGGCTGCGCCCGCTGGTCATTCTGGGCGATAGCGTGACGACCGATCATATTTCCCCGTCCGGCATCATCACACGCGAGTCTGCCGCCGGTCAGTATTTGATGGCACAAGGTGTGGCGCATGCTGATTTTAATTCATTTGGCACAAGGCGCGGCTGTTCAGACGTGATCATCCGCTCGTGCTTTGCCAATTACCGGCTGCGCAACGAAATGCTGCCCGGCAGCGAAGGCAGCGTGACCTGCCTCTATCCCGAGGGCCGCGAGGTCAGCGTATTTGAGGCCATCGAAACCTACAAGGCGCGCGATCAGCAACTGGTGGTCATCGGCGGCAAAGAATATGGGTGCGGCTCCTCGCGCGACACCGCCGCCAAAGCGCCCTGGCTTGCAGGCATTCGGGCTGTGATTGCCGAAAGCTTTGAACGCATTCACCGCTCAAATCTGGTGAATATGGGCATCGCGCCGCTGTGCTTCCCGGACGGGGTGGATCGCAAAATCCTTGGCCTGACCGGGGCGGAGCAGTTTGACATTCATTTCGCCCAAGATCTGAAAAGCGCGCGGCTGATCATTCACCGCGAGGATGGCAGCACCACAGAAACCCCGCTTGAGTTGCGGCTTTACAATGCGGCAGAGCGCGCGACTTTTGCGGCAGGCGGGCTGCTTCCGCGCGCCTTCCGCGATTTCTTGGCCGCGTAATCACATCACGTGATGACATCGGGCGCGTCGCGCCCGGTGCGCGCCAACCCGGCGATGGCATGAATGGCCGCCGCTACCGGGGCAAGGGCGACGGAGGTATCAAGGTTAAGCGCCCCATCCCCCGGCGTGTAGCTTTGCAAATAAACCCGCAGGGTCGCCCCTTCGGTGCCGGTGCCGGACAGGCGCAGCACGGCGCGTGCGCCGCCCTCAAAATAGACCCGCAGACCCTGCGCATGGCTTTCCGACTGATCCACCGGATCGACATAAGAAAACTCATCCGCGGCACTGACCGTGAGCGCCCCAAAACTCTCGCCAGGCAAATCGCCAAGCCGCGCGCGCAGCTGCGACATGACCTCTTCGGCGACGGGTTTTGGCAGCGCCTCGTAATCGTGCCGCGCATAATAATCGCGCCCGAAGGTCTGCCAATGATCCTGCATAATGGCCGGCAGGCTTTCGCCGCGCTCCGCCAGAATATTGAGCCACAGCAGCACCGCCCAAAGCCCATCTTTTTCGCGTACGTGATCAGAGCCTGTTCCAGCGCTTTCTTCGCCACAGAGCGTCACGCGCCCCGCATCCAGCAGATTGCCAAAGAACTTCCACCCGGTTGGCGTTTCATATGGCGCGACGCCCAATTTCTCGGCCACGCGGTCCACCGCCGCCGAGGTCGGCATAGAGCGCGCCACCCCAGCAATGCCCGCCGTGTAGGCCGGGGCCAGATGCGCATTGGCCGCCAGCACCGCAAGGCTGTCTGAGGGTGACACAAACAGCCCGGGCCCCACGATCATATTGCGATCCCCATCGCCATCAGAGGCGGCGCCAAAATCGGGGGCGCGATCTGACATCATTTCGCTCATCAACTCATGCGCCCAGACCGGGTTCGGATCCGGGTGGCCACCGCCAAAATCAGGCGAGGGCGTGGCATTGATCACCGTGCCGCTGGCCGCGCCAAGCTCTTCTTCCAGAATGCGGCGCGCATAGGGGCCGGTCACAGCGTGCATCGCATCAAACCGCATGGAAAACCCGCCCGCAAACAGCGCGCGGATTTTGTCAAAATCAAACAGCTCGGCCATCAAAGCGGCGTAATCGTCAACCGGGTCGACCACCGTCAGCAACATTCCGGCGATCTCGCTGGTGCCAATCTGCGCCAAATCCGCATCCTTGGCCTCCGCGATATGATAGCGGGTGAGGCTGGCGGCACTGTCGCTGATTTTCCGGGTGATCGCCTCTGGCGCTGGCCCGCCATTGTCGATGTTGTATTTCAGGCCAAAGTCCGCATCGATGCCGCCAGGGTTGTGACTGGCGGATAGGATCAGCCCGCCATCGGCCCCAAGCTTGCGGATCAGATGAGAGGCCGCAGGGGTCGACAGCAAGCCGCCCTGCCCAACCGTCACCTGCGCCGCGCCATTGGCCGCCGCGATTTTCAGAATGGTCTGAATCGCCTCTGCGTTAAAAAACCGGCCATCCCCGCCGACAACAAAATGTTTGCCCTGCGCCCCGCCAATGGCGTCGAAAATCGCCTGAACGAAATTTTCCAAATACCCGGGCTGCATGAACACGCGGGTTTTCTTGCGCAGCCCCGAGGTGCCGGGGATCTGATCATCAAATGGCGTGGTCGAGGTTTCGGTGCTGGCCATTGGGCTCTCCTGCTCATCATCTGGCAGGGGGTCAATACATCCGGGGCCATCGCCCCGGCCCTGCCCTAGTAGGTTAAGAATTGTGGTAGTCGTCCAGTAAATCAATCTCTTCGGACGACCCCAGCAGCACAGGTACGCGCTGGTGCAGATCGCTGGGCGCAACGTCCAGAATACGGCTGCCACCGACAGAGGCTTTGCCGCCCGCCTGTTCTATGATGAACCCCATGGGGTTTGCTTCATACAGCAGGCGCAAACGGCCGCCCATGTCGGCGTTCTGCGTATCGACGGGATACAAGAACACCCCGCCCCGGGTCAGAATGCGGTGCACTTCGGCCACCATCGAGGCCACCCAGCGCATGTTGAAATTCTTGCCGCGCGGGCCGTCACTGCCGTGCAGACATTCATCGACATAGCGGGCCACCGGCGGGTACCAGTATTTCTGGCGGCTGGCATTGATGGCAAATTCATTGGTTGCGGCGGGCACCGTCATATTAGGGAAGGTCAGCAAGAATTCCCCGGTGCCATTGAGGTGGGTAAAGCCATTAACCCCATCGCCCGTCGTCACCACAAGTGAGGTCGACGGCCCATAAAGCGCATAGCCCGCGCAGACCTGTTTCTGCCCGGCAATCAATACAGCAGCGTCATCCGTGCTGGACAGATCCTCCTCAAGCTCGACAATCGAAAAGATCGAGCCGACCGAGATATTGAGTTCAAGGTTGGATGACCCGTCGAGCGGGTCGAAATAGACGATGTAGTCGCCTTTCTTCGGCGCGTCTTTCTGCCAGACCACATTGTCCAGCTCTTCTGAGACCAGCGCCGCAACACGGCTGGTATTGGCGCAATGCAGCATGAATTGATCATTGGCGATCACATCAAGCTGCTTTTGCGTTTCGCCTTGCACATTTGTGTCTTCGGTCGCGCCCAGCGTGCCGGAAAACGCGCCGCTGCGGATCTGGTGCGAAATGATGCGACAGGCGGTGGCGATATCTTCGAGCAGAAAGATCAGGTCTTTTGTCACGCCAACGCGGCGATGCTCTTGCAGCATGAATTGGCGGAACGTGATGTGCTCTGATTTGGTCATGGGTCTTCCTTTGGCCGGCTGACGTGCGGTCATGCCCTGCGTTTATGGCATCCGCCGGGCAGAGCCAACCATATTGCCATGACATTCTTATGTCTGATCCCAAGCGTGCTGCGGCTGCCACCGAAACGACAGCAACCGCTTAGATTTTGCGCAGATGCAGACTCCGGCGCTGCGACCGCGCCGTCAGCACCGTTACACTACGCAAGGTCTGTGCCGCCCTCATCGCTTTAGCGGTGGCAACCAGCGCGAGCATCCCATAACATGCTGTTTTGATTTATTTAATCGAACAACGTTTCGAAGTTGTTCTTGATGCTATCGCCAATATAGAGCGCCAAGGCCTGTATCGTCGAAGTCGGGTTGACCGCCGCAGAGGTCACAAAGATCGAGCCATCGACAATAAAGAGGTTCTTTACATCATGGCTGCGCCCCCAGGCATTCACCACAGAAGTCTCAGGATCATGGCCCATGCGGCAGGTGCCCATCTGATGCCAGCCCGCGCGCCACCAAACTGTGTCATCGCCCTTGGTGAGCACTTCTTTTGCGCCCGCCGCCAGCAGCACTTCTTTGGCTTTCTCTTCTCCGTGCTTGAGCATTTTCTTGGTGTTCTCGCCCAGGCGATAGGTGATTTTGGGTGCAGGGATGCCGTCACTGTCCTTGAGGTCAGGATCAAGCGTCACGCAATTCACCTCTTCGGGCAGATCTTCGGTCACCACGGTCAGCCCCGCCAGATAGGGGTAGACGTCATCCATGATGCGCCGATGCTCCTGACCCCAAGGGATCGGGTTATCAATCCCATAGCCGCCCAGGGCAAAGGTCATTGGCGTTGTCGACCGACCGGAATGCAACCCGTAGCCGCGCACAAACCCGCGCGCGGGATCGGATTCATAAAACTCCTGACTGAGGATCGAGCAGGCCATGGGCCCCTCGTGCCCGCGCATCGGTTTGTCAAAGACCCCCGCCACACCCGTCAGCGGGTGGAACATCAGGTTTTTGCCAACAAGGCCAGAGCGATTGGCCAGACCATCGGGAAAGGCCTTTGACTTGGAATTGAGCAGCAAGCGTGGTGTGCCAATGCCGTTACAGGCAACAACCACCATCTCGGCCCGCTGTTCATGCAGCTGCCCGTCTTTGTCAAAATAGAGAACGCCGGTGGCAAACCCCGTGTCGGAATCCACCAGAATTTCCGCAACCCGCGCGTGGGTGCGCAACTCGACCCCGGCGTTTTCAAGGATCGGCCAATAGGTGAAATTCGTGCCACCCTTGGCCCCCGCCGCACAGCCCAGATCACAGGTGCCTGCGTTGACGCATTTCTGCCGCCCGTCATGGTCCTGGCTGAGGATCGAAACATCCGACGGCCACCAGTGCCAGCCCTTTTCGTTAAAGCCCTTGGCCAGGGTCTGCCCCAGGGTCCCGATGGGAATGGGCGGCAGGTCCGGCGTGTAATCGGGATAAGCCGGGTTGCCGCCCAAACCCGACACGCCGGTGTTGCGATCATTGGCCTCATAGAAAGGTTCAAGCGTCGCATAATCAATGGGCCAATCCTCAGCGACACCATCCAGGGTTTTCGCGCGGAAATCTGATGGCTTCATCCGTGGCCAATGGCCCAGAAAATTCATGGTGGAGCCACCGACCCCATTCCAATTCACCGGCGCAATGCAACTGTCGCTGTTGTTGATCGGATAGTCTTCTTTGGCGCCGCGCACATTCGGATCGACGGAAAAATAGCTGTAGCGCGACAGTTCATAATCGTCTCGCCGGCTGGGGAAATCCTTGTCCTGCAGGTGCCCGCCCTGTTCCAGACACAGAATACGCATGCGTGTTTCAAGCAGGGACCATGCAATGGCCGCACCTGATGCGCCCGCCCCGATGATCAAGACGTCTACTGGTTCATTTTTCATGTTTCGTCCTCTCTCAAAACACCTAGGCGTTTCGGTAGATTTGTCCGCGCCGCCGGACCGGAGCGGTCAATTCGGCAAGGCTTTCGGCGCTTTCGCTCGGGACAGGATAGCCTTCGGGATGGATCGGGTGGGCCCCGACACCAACATACGGTCGCGTATCGGGGCGGCTGTAATAGCCCATATAGGTCAGGCGCACGAGGCAGGCGAAGGGTGCCGGGACAGCGGCTTCCGTCGCCTTGAGCACCGCGACCTGCGCTGCTGCGCTCTGGCTCAGGAAGTCGGGTGCTGTTTTGGACACATGGTCCAAAACAGCGGTGACAGTGCCAACCGGATCTTCGGCGAAAGGGGTTGCCGTGGGGAGAAATTCGGCAACCCCCAACGCGCCCGCCCCGGGGGCCGACCCATCGGCCCGCGGCGGAATGAGGTGGTCAAGAATGACGTTCAGCAGTTCAGATTGCGCCTTCGTCCACATTGTCACACTCCCTATCGACCCGTGCCAGTGCCGGAACGGGACAGCGCATCAATCGCCACAGCCAGCAGCAAAATAGCGCCTGAGAACATCAATTTGTCCGCAGCGCTGGCCCCTGAAAGATCAAGGCCATTGCCCAGCGACCCGATAACAAGCGCACCCAAAATGGCATTCCAGACAGAGCCGCGCCCGCCAAAGAGCGACGTGCCCCCGATCACTGCAGCACCAATGCTTTCCAGCAAGAGAGAGCCGCCCGCAAACGCCGTGTATGAGACAGAGCCAAACCGGGATGCCCCAAAGATACCACCAATCGCGGCCAAAATCCCGACCAAGGCAAAAGCCGACACACGAATTCGTTTGACGTCCATGCCCACCCGGCGCGCGCTTTCGCTATTGCCGCCGACCGCAAAGAGGGATCGACCATAAGGCGTTGACGTGGTGATCCAGCCAATGAGGGCCGTCAGACCCATCAAGAGCAGGATCAAAAGCGGCAACGACCGATAGGCATTCATCGTTAAGACACCGGCAAAGATCAGCACCGCGAAAAACGCAACTTGGCCCCAGATCGCGGTTGTTGAGTCGAGCTCTAGCCCCAGCGCCTTGCGCTGCGCCTGACGCCGCAGGGCCATGGCCGCCACGAAAACAACCAGCAGCGCCGCGATCACCAGCCCCCAGAAATCAGGGATCAGAATGCGGGCAATCGCGCGAACAAACGGATCACCGACGTTGAGATTGCCGGTAGGCAGAATTTTCTGCATCAGGCCCTGATAGCCCAGCAGACCCGCCAGCGTCACCACGAACGAAGGAATACCGACATAGGCCACCAACAGCCCCTGCGCCGCCCCCATGATGGCACCAACGCCCATGACGATCAGGCAGGCCAGCCAGCCGGGCACACCCGCCAGCACCATGACGCCCAAAAGCGCAGCACAAACGCCGGCTGTTGCGGCAGCAGACAGGTCAATGTCACCCAGCAACAGAACAATCGTGATCCCCACAGCGAGGGTCGCAATCACAGCGGATTGCATAAACAGGTTGTAGATGTTGCGCGGACTAAGGAAGACAAAACGCACCTCATCCACTGACGGATCGGTGAAATATTCAAAAAGCGGGACCGCAAGCCCGAAGTATGTCCAGATTGCTGCCAGCGCAAGCAATACCGGGACAAAGGCGCCGAACTTGGTTTCGCGCATGATGCGCAAACGATCGACGAAGGTAAGTTTAGCCTCAGACTGCATTTTTTGCCTCATCTATACCACGTGTCATCGCAACGACGATCTCGTCCGGCGTGGTGTCTTTTGTATTCCAGATGCCGACATTGCCCCCGTGACGGATCACGCAGATACGATCCGCAATTTCAAAAATGTCCCGCATGTTGTGTGAGATATAAACCACGGCATGATTGGTCTCGCGCAGGCGTTTGACCACATTCAGAACCTGCCGGGTCTGGGCCACGCCGAGCGCGGCGGTCGGCTCATCCAACATCACAACGCTGCTTTCTGCGCCCACAGCCCGCGCAATCGCAATCGCTTGGCGCTGGCCACCGGACAGGCCGCCGACCGTCGCGCGCACCGATTTCAGCGTGCGCACCTCAAGGCGATCAATCGCCTTCTGGGCTTTGACCTCCATCCGCAGATCATCAATCGGCCTCAGGAATCGCGGCAAGAATTTCCAACCGGGTTTGACCGGCTCTGCGCCCAGTGACAGATTAGCCGCCACATCAAGGTTCTCGCAAAGTGCAAGGTCCTGATAAACAATCTGAATACCCAAACCGCCTGCATCATGTGGGCTGTTGACGGTCACTTCCTGGTCATCCAACCAAAAGGTGCCTTCGTCCGCGACATGAGCCCCTGCCAGAACTTTCATCAGGGTTGATTTGCCCGCACCGTTATCCCCAACGAGGGCCATAACTTCGCCACGCGCGACTTCAAAATCGACACCGCGCAGGGCTTCTACTCCGCCAAAGCGTTTCTTAATTCCCGCAACTTTCAGATGCGGTGGTGGGGCATCACGCCCCACCATCATTTTTTCGATTGTCATTGGTCTGTGCTTAGCTACAGAAATCTGTGGCTGCGGCTTCGCCTTGGCACACGGCCTCTTTCGTGACCGTCGGATCGTTTTCGATCACATAAGACACGCCCTCCGCGCCCACAGCTGAATAGCTGTCGACCGGCACAAATGCGACATCCGCACCAACGCCGTTCTGCACAACTTCTGTCGCGATATCAGAAGTGTCCTGACCGTTGATCAGACGCAGCGTAACTTCTGCCGCGGCCCAACCCATTTCATGCAACGGACGCCAGCCACACTGGGTCTGTTTGCCCAGCAGCATCAGTTGCTGTGCCTGTATGGTGCAGTCCAGACCGGAAACCGGCACAGTGCCTGCCATGCCCTGCTCTTCCATCGAAGCAATTGCGGCACCGGCGTTCCCATCGTTTGACGACACAACACCCTGAACATTGTTGTTCAGCTGCGTCAGAGCCTGATCCATCGAGCGACGGGCAATCGCAGGGTCCCAACCCGGGGTCCAGTTTTCATAGCCCAGCACACGCTCGCCAGAGTCAAACAGCGGCTGCAGTACAGACATCTGCCCCGCCGCAATCACACCTGCGTTCGGATCCGTAGGAGAGCCTTTCAGCATCACCAGCGTATCGCCGGACTTGGTGTTGTCGACAACGTGCTGCGCCTGCGCCGCACCCGTCGCGAACATGTCCGCCTGCACCCAGAACTTTGTATTCGGGGAGTTGATCATGCGGTCATAGGCAATGGTTGGAACGCCTTCTTCGGCGGCTGTGTCTGCAATAATGGCAGAGCTTTCACCGTCGATCGGGATCACAACCAACACCTTCGCGCCCTGCGTCAGCGCCTGCTCTGCCTGGCGTTGCTGCACGGATGTGTCGTTATTGGCGTTGAAGACTTCGACTTTGATATCAGGCGCAATTTCCGCCATCTTTTCAACAAATGCGGCTGCATCTTGCTGCTCCCAACGCGGATTCACGTTTTCAGGCAGCAAAAGGGCAACTGTATCTGCAGAAGCTGTGGTGGTTGCGGCTGCAATAGCCATGGATGCTACACCCCCTGCAAGCAGGGATTTAGTCACTTTAGAAAACATCATTTCCTCCTTCTGATGTTTCGATGCTTAATTTGCATCTGTTTGATGGGTAGAGCCCTCCAAAGCTCACTGTGTTGCAGATCAAAAAGAGTCTGCAGATCACGTAATTCGCCCATCTGTCGAATTCGCGATAAGATCTCGCCCTGGGCACGTGGCTAATGCGCCGCATCAAGCGATTTCATGTCCGTGGGAAAGACCCCTCTGAGGTGCTCAGAGTGACGACCGTTCTTGTCCCTCGGATGATATTCTGTCTGCCTTGCGGCCTCCCATGTGTCTGTGTTCCGCGCGGCCCTGCGGCACTTCTGCGGCGCGGGACGCTTTGATTTTTGATGGACTGCAAGCTCTCAGAGGCGGCACCTCAGTTGATTCGGGCAGTCGATCAACTTATTCATAATATGAATTAAACATACTACATTTTTTGTGTCCATCTTTTTTTTCGACACGCGGATCTTTAAAAATTCTTATTTATTTACAGACATTTATTTCCAGAACGGGTTGAGAATGCCACTCGCGGGCACAAGGTCTTTTACTGTGGCTGGCGCGAGGATCACGCACGCCTCACGCGAGTTCCTTCTGGCCGATTCCAACGTCTGGCAAGGCGGGTTTCGTCGCTTGCGCCCACGCCCCAACCGAATGGCAAAACGCCAACTCGTTATTGTGGTCACTCGGGCGGCGTCGTAAGTTGGCAAGAAATCGAAATGGCAAGCGAGGCAACAGGTGCCCGAAGACGACCTTGGCAATGACGACCTGGTGAAACACTGGGCCCCACGAGTTCCTTTGAATGAAACTCTGCCCGCCCGCCTGCTGCGCGCGCGTGATGCGTTGATGCAATTTTATCGCCCATTGTTCAAAAATGCTGGGGTCACAGAGGCGCAATGGCGGATCTTGCGGAGCCTTTACGAAGAAACCTCGGTCGAGCCGCAGGTCCTGTCCAAACGGGCGTTCATGCAGCCGCCAAACGTGTCGCGTGTTTTGCGCGAGTTGGTCGACCTCGGCCTCGCAAAGCGTTTGGTTGCCAAGCGCGACAAACGACGCGCCCCCGTCGCGCTGACGCCGAAAGGGCGCGAGGTCTGCGCTGAAATCGGTCAAAAGATCGAAGAAAAGGCAACCTTGCTCGCGGCGGAAACTGATCAGGACGTCATTCAAGAACTGCACCGCCTTTTAAAAATCGTGATCGAATTTCCTGACCAGCACCGTGCTTTGCTCGACACTGCTGAGAGCGACAAGAACGCAGATTAAGCCTGCACAGACAAAAAGCGCAGAGCCGCTTGCTGGAACTCAGGCGCTCTCAGGGCGGACTGATGATCCCCCGGAACCCTGACAAGCTGGCTGTCCGGCACAAGCGCACAGAGATCTTCGATCTGTGTGCACATCGGATCAGCCTCCCCCGCGACAAACAAGGTTTCTCCCTTTGGGGATTCCGCCTGTGGATCAAAGCGATCGACACCGATGCCCTGCATCATATGCAAGACAGAATGAGGCATGTCAGTGCCCGCAACCAGGCCCGATATACGCGCAGTCACAGGATCCGCAGGCGTCACCCCGGTGTCAATGAACTGATGCGCCGCCTCATAATCCACAACCGCAAGCGGATCGCGCGTGCTGATGCCGCCCAGAACCAACCGCCTGATTTTCGCAGGATGACGCGCGGCGCAGGCCCAGGCCAATCTTGCCCCCAGCGAATAGCCGACCAGATCGATTGTGCCGCCCGCGTCGTCGGCCAAAGCAATCACATGATCGACAATTTTTTCTATCGACACCGCATCGGGTGCGGTGACTTCTGCGCTGTTCCCATGGGCAGGCAGGTCAAAAACATGCGCCGGGCGTCCGCCGCGCACGCAGATGTCTGCCCAGTGCTGCGCGGGCCAGTCGCGCGCGCCGGACGAGGTCATGCCGTGCAGAAATACGATCGGAACGCCGCCCTCTGTCGCGGGCGCTGTGCTGGTAAGGTGCATAAATGGGACCATGTGATCATTCCCTCCTTAATATGTAATTAAATCTGCTTGGGGCGGGCGTCGCCGGGCGCGCTGCCCTTCGGAGGGCACATGTTTGTCGAGCCAAAATGGCGCCATGCGCGCGCGAATATCAGCGCCATGCGTTCGTGCCAGGGACAGCGCGCCCAGGTTCTCTTCGAGTTGCGCCATCTGCGAGACCCCGAATAACACATTAGCCGTGGCCGGGTTGGCCAAGCAAAAGGCCAGAACCGCCTGCGCCGGGGTCGCGTCAAAGTCGCGGGCGACCTTCGCAATCTCGGGCGCGGCCGCAATAATGCGCGCGCGAATATCTCCGGGGTCCGCACCAATTTTGCGATTGGGCGTCTTAAGCGCCAGGATACCGCCTTCCAGACAGTCAGACGCCTGAAGCGCCAATTTGCCGGATCCAAACAGGCTGCCGTACCCGGCACCTTCGGCCATCGAGCGGCGCACAGGGCTGTATTTGAGCTGTGCAAAACTCGGGCCAATCATCCCGCTTTGCGCCGCGTAGTCGAGTGCCGCATGGGTATCTGACAGAACCCAATTGTTGATACCCCATGACTGAACAAGCCCGTCGGCAATCAATTCATTCACCGCCGTCACGACCCTGGGGATATCGAGCCGCTCAAAATAATCGCCCAGAACAATCGTTTCAAACCGGTCGGTCCCAATCCGGTCCAGACTGGTTTCGATTTGCTCACGAAAGCTCAGCTCGGGATACTTCCAAAGCCAAAGCTTGCCGCAAAGCTGAATCTCTTCACGCTTCAGCCCGCTGTCGCGCCAGGCATTTCCAAACAAGATATCGGTTTGTGAATGTTCAGAATGCGGACCCATATTATAATGGGCGACATCGAAAAACGCGCAGCCTTCTGCTTGGGCGCGACAGATCAGCTCAACCGCGCTATCGGGCGTCATCCGATCCCAAGTGTTCCATGAACCCAATGAAAACAAAGGATATTTATTGCCAGTCGCATCGAGTTTTCGACGATCAACATCGCTTTCGGTCATGATCTCCCCCCAACAAATCACTATTTTTTATAGTAGATAATTATCAATATAAATAAATATTGACTACACAAAAAGTTTTGTCAAACATAAGGGCAAGCGTGTCCCCTCGCCGGTACACGCATCACCAAACTGATTGGGAGGATCGGTTTGACAGACAAACGATGTGTGGTCGTCACTGGCGCTGCCAGCGGCCTCGGGAAATCAATTGCAACTGCTTTCGCTCAGAACGGCGATTTCGTCTTTGTGGCCGACATTGACGGTGACGCGGCACATGCCGTGGCCGAAGCTCTGGGCGGGCGCGCGGTCCAGATGGATATTGCGGATGCAGCCTCTGTCCAAGAGGCCGCCAGCGCCATCTTCGAACACAGTGGGCGCGTTGATGTTCTGATCAATAATGCCGGCATCGTCGGGGGGCGCGGCAGCGTCGTTGATCTTGACCTTGAGGTTTTGCGCCGGGCCCTCACGGTCAACGTTCTGGGCACTTGGACGGTGACGCAGGCCATTGGGCGCAAGATGCAGGCCCGCAAAGCGGGAACAATCATCAATATCACCTCAATTGGGGCCCGTCAGCCGACGCCAGAAATGGGCCACTACGAAGCCAGCAAGGCGGCGATTGAGGCCATCACCCGCACGACCGCGATTGAAATGGCCCCCTTTGGCATCCGCGCCAATGCCATTGCGCCGGGTCCCGTTGTCACGCCAATGACCCAGCGTCTGGTCGAAAACCCCGACGCGCGGGCCGCCTGGGAGGCGCGCATTCCGCTCGGGACGATTGCCGAGGTCGATCAAATCGCACCTGCAGCCCTCTTTCTAGCGAGCGCGGCAGCTAGCCACATTACCGGCACCAGCCTGACCATTGATGGGGGGCAACTTTTGAAATGAGTATGGACCAAGTGAGACCAACCCAAACACAGGCCGCAGTGCTGACCGAATTTGGGGCACCGCTGCAAGTTCAGACCTTGCCGCTGCCTGACACACTCGAACCCGGCGCGGTGATCGTGCAGATCGTCTGCGCGACCCTCTGTGGCACCGACATCGAAATCTGGTCCGGCAAGATGCGGATGCCAGACATGCTGCCGCAGGTGCTGGGGCACGAAATGGTGGGCGAAGTTGTGGCCACGGGTGCTGATGCAGCTGACGTTTATGGCACCCCCCTGTCCGTGGGTGATCGGATCGGCTGGTCCGAATCGACATGCGGCCAATGCGCGGGCTGCGTGTCTTACCGCGAACCTGTCTTGTGCGAAGACCGCGGCTATTCATTCAAGCAGCGCGCCGACAGGCCGCCTTATGCCGCGGCGGGCATTTCGCAGTATTGCTACGTCAAACCCGCCTCCGCCAAGCTGCGGATTCCGGCAGCGGTCAAATCGACCTGGGCTTCTATGGCGTGTTGCGCGGGCAAAACCGTCCTGCGCGCCTTTGACCGCGTGGGCGGCCTTTGCACGGGGGCAACCGTTGTCGTGCAAGGGGCGGGTGCCCTTGGCATATTTGCCACGGCCGTTGCGAAAATTTCTGGGGCCGGGCGCGTCATAACGATCGGTGCGCCAGAAGAGCGTCTGGCCATGGCGCGCCGCTTCGGTGCCGATGAGACCATTGATATCTCGGGCGGATCTGACGGCGCCGCTGAGCAGGTCTTGCACATGACGCAAGGACGCGGCGCGGACTATGTGTTTGATTTTGCCGGTGCCAAAACCATTGGCCGCGAGGCGGTGCAAATGGCCGCCAAGCGCGGCAAAATCATGGTTGTCGGCGCGACAGGTCCGGCCGATTACCCCGTGCCGTTGGGGGGGATCATGCGAAAAGAGCTGACAGTGCTCGGATCGCTGAATGGCGACATCGCCGACTATGAAAACGCCATCAATTTCTTTGAAAAATATGCAGAGGCTGCGCCATGGGATTCACTCTTTGAGGCACCTGTGGGTCTGAGCGGCGCCGCAGAGAGCGTCCTGGCAATGGCAGAACACCGCGCCATCAAAGCCGTTATCGACCCGCGACTGCCCTAAAGCGCTGACCAGAAAGACACGCAATGAACATGACTACCACCAGCATTCAGATCCCAAAGAACACTTTGGTCGCGCCTGAGTTTCAGATTCCGGCGTTGTCGCTGGGCTCATGGAACACCTATGATCGCATGGATTTTCACGAAGCGGTGTCAATGGTGCAGAAGGCCCTCGCCTCCGGCGTGAATATGTTCGACATCGGGGTCTACGGCCAGCGCACGCAAAAAATACCGACCAGTGATATCATTTTCTCGGCCATCGTGCGGGCGGCGAAGTTGCGCCGTGAGGATTATATTCTTTCTGAAAAACTGTGGCTTGAAGGCTTTGACGACGATCAAGGCTTTCGCCCGCAATTGGAGCGCGCGCTGTTTCGCGTCGGCACGGATCATGCCGACATCGTTGTGTTGGGCGATGTGCGCGACAATCAAATTGAGATGCGAGATCTTGTCCTGGCTGTCGCGGATCTGAAATCACGTGGCCTTATTCGCGCTTGGGGTGTGAACAATTGGTCCGCCAGCAACATTGCTGCGCTGTTTGATATCGCCGCCGCCGAAAACGTCGATCCGCCAGCAATGGCGCAATTGAAGTATTCCCCGGCGCGGCGCGCGATTGTTGATGGTGCCCCTTTCAAAGCGTTGTTCGAACGCGGTCTGAAACTGCAGGCCTCTGATGTCATGGAAGGTGGGGTCTTGGTCAAAGACGCGCCTTCTGATCGCATGATCGGCCAGGATCCGGGCGGCATCCGCGAAAAAATCGCGGCCTCGGCCAAGACGCTGCGCCGCATTGCGGATGAATTTGGCACGACACCCGCCCAGCTTTGTATCGCGTTCACTATGACGCATGATCACATCGTCAACACTCTGTTTGGGGCCTCAAAAGCGGCGCATCTCGCCGAAGCGCTCCGGGCGGTTGAGCTGGTGGACCGCATTGGGAAAGCCAAGCTGCGCGGGGCGTTGGAACCGCTTTGGGCAGACCAGGGCGTTGTTGACCCAAAGGGGCCATGACATGACCGGAACCACACGCACACACCCCAGCAAAGAGGTGCAACATGCTTGTTAGCGCGCGCCGTCGAGCGCAAATATTGACCTTTATGGGGGCCCTGTTGTTTTGGTGGGCTGTCACCACAGCCGGGTGGGTCGAGCCGACGCTTTTGCCCCCTGTCCAAGATGTCTTTTTGGCCATGTTCACACTTTGGGGGCGCCCCGAATTCCTGCCAGCGGTCTGGCTGACGATCAGTTCTGCGCTGGCCGGATTGTGTATCGCGTCGGTCCTCGGCATCGTGCTGGGCCTGATCATCGGGATGGTCCCTGCGCTTGAACGCACAACACGGTTTCTTGTCGACTTTGGCAGGTCCTTTCCGGTGATTGCGCTGTTCCCCGGCATGCTATTGCTGCTTGGGGCGACAACAAAAATGGTCATCACGCTGGTATCAATCGCCTGCTTTTTCCCCATCCTCATCCAGGCCATTTATGGCGCGCGCCGCTTGGAAAGCACCATCCGCGACACGGTCAGATGCTATCGCCTGCCACCGTTTCTAAGGTTTCGGCGCGTTGTGCTTCCGGCGGCGGGCCCCTTCATTTTCACCGGCGTGCGCATCGCCATCGTGAAATCAATCCTGATTTCCTTTGGCATTGGCGTTGTCAGCCCCGTGGGCGGCATGGGGCACGAGCTGTCCGTTGCGCGCGGATATTTTGAAACAGACATCGCCTTTGCCTACGCCGTTTATGCCGGGATCTTGGGTATTTCGGTCAATGCGTTCTCGGACATCTTCGAAAAGCGGGTGCTGAATTGGCATTTGCAAAGCTCAGGGGAGGTTTAGTTTGATGCGCTTTTTCCTTACGCGAACGCGGCTGCCCGCCCTCATTGAACAGGCATGGCTGCCGCTTGGGCTCTTCATCCTCTGGTATGTTGCGTCCAAATCATCCACGTCTTTCTTCTTTCCACCCCTTTCCGAGATCCTGAAGATGCTCTGGGAGGGTCTGAAATCCGGCGAGCTTTTTGCCCAGGCCTATATCAGCCTGCTTAACCTGATGGTCGGCCTCACCTTCGCAACCCTTTTGGCCGTGTGCCTGGGGATTTTGATCGGTGCCAATGAACGTGTGCGCTCAGCGGTCTGGCCATTGGTGAATTTCATTCGATCCATCCCGCCGGTTGCCATCATTCCGATTGTCATCGTCGCCTTTGGCGCGGGCCCGATCCCCAGCATCATCTTGATCGCCTATGCCTGCAACTGGCCCATCATGCTGAATGTGATCGACGGCATTCGCGGCCTGAGCCCCTCGATCCGCGATGCTTGCCAGGCCTTCAGGTTGCCGCCGCGGGTCTACTTTACCAAAGTGTTGTTGCCGGCCTCCCTGCCGCAGTTGATGGCGGGCATTCGACTGGCGCTCGCGGTGAGCCTCACCATCATGATGGTGACAGAGTTTTACGCCGCAAACAAAGGTTTGGGCTTTTATATCAATGACGCCAGCCAGCGCTTTGCGGTTGCGGAAACCTGGGCCGGCACCTTTTTCGTCGGCATCATCGGCTATCTGCTGAGTGCGGGTTTCCTGATGATCGAGCGTCGGGTGCTCGGTTGGTACTTTGAAATCCCACGCCCACGGCGCCGCTGGCTTGCACCGCGTCGCCTGACCAGAACGTTTTTGAGGACATAACAATGACAAATCATCCAACAGCTGAACGGCTCGTCGTCGAAAACCTGTCAAAGACCTACGGGTCAGGAGCCACTGCGGCCCATATCCTCGACAATCTGAACATTACGGTCGAGCCCGGTGAATTCGTCTGCATCGTCGGCCCATCGGGGGCCGGAAAAACAACGCTGTTGCGCTGCTTGTCTGGCCTCATGGCCTGCAGCGAGGGGGGCGTGCGTGTGGGCGAGAAACATGTGACCGAACCGCTCGAAGAAATTGGCCTGGTGTTTCAGGACTATCGCGGATCTCTGATGCCTTGGATGCGCTCTGCTGACAATGTGGCCTTGCCGCTGGAAGGCAAGGGCGTGCCCCGCAAAGAACGGTTTGAGCGCGCGCAGCAATGTCTGGCCGCCGTTGGATTGCCGGATGTCGGGGACATGTATCCCTGGGAACTTTCAGGCGGCATGCAGCAACGTGTCGCGATCGCGCGGGCGCTGGCCTATGACGCACGTATCCTTTTGATGGATGAACCCTTTGGGTCACTGGATGCGCAAACGCGCTTTGAACTGGAAGACCTGATTTTGGACCTGCGCCGCACCATGGGGATCAGCGTGGTCCTCGTCACCCATGACATCGACGAGGCGGTCTATTTGTCCGATCGCGTCATCGTTCTGTCCGGCAAACCCGCCACCGTCGTGGACACAGTTGAGATCGACCTGGGACCGGAACGCGACCAGATCAAAACCAAAGCTGACACGAGATTTGCAGAATATCGCAGCCGTATTCTAGGCGAGATCAAACTAAAAAAAGCCGCCTAGCCCATAAACAAGGAGGAGACCCAAGATGAAATTCAAACCTATGATCAATGGCATCGTTGTCGGCGTGATCAGCGCCCTGGCGCTGCCGATTGTCGCCGCCGCGCAGGATTTTAAACTTGCCTATGCGCCTGTGGGTTCATTTGAACCCCTGCTGATCGCGCAAGAAAAAGGATGGTTCAAAGAAGCCGGGCTTGACGTTGAACTGATCCGCGGGTCGCGCCCTTCAGACGATATTGCCCGCTTGCTGTCCGGCGAAATCGACATTGCTGCCACCGGCTCAATCCCCGGTGTCTCTGCGATTTCAAACGGTGTTCCGATCCAATTCGTGTTCGGTTCCACGGTTGCGAGTGAAATTCCAAACAGTGGGTTGGTGGTGCGTGACGGCGATCCGTATCACACCGTCAATGACCTTAAGGGCAAACGTGTCGGCATGTTCGGCACACAGGGTCAGGGCACCATCATGATGCTGCGCTCCATGTATGCCAATGGGATGGAAAAGGGCGACATCGAGTTCCAGAACCTGCCCAATGATACGCATATCGAAAACCTGAAAAACGGTAATGTCGAAGCGATCATTCCGCTGTCATTGTACTATGGTTTGGCACTTGAGAACCCGGACTTCCGTGCGATTGATGAACCATCGTCTCATATGGTGGGCTTGCCCTCGATCAGCTATGTGGCGACCAAGCGCTTTGCTGACGAGAACGCCGATAAACTCCAGACGCTGATTTCCGTTTTGGAACGGGCCTATGCCTATGCCAATGAAAACGAACTGGAAGTGCGTGAAACGACCAAAAAGCACACGCGCCTGCCGCATGACTTTATCGACAAACGCCGCGTTGTGCCCTCCACCATCCATCTGGTCACCGAGCAGCTGGAACGTTTGGGCCAAGATATGGTGACATTCGGCCTGCTGAAACGTGCGCCTTCGGCGGAAGAACTTGTATGGTCCGGCGCACCAACACGCTGAGACATGAATGACACTCAGCAAGCGCAGCCCTGCGCTTGCTGTTTTTTGCCCCCCTAGGGGCAGACACTAACGACGGAGCATGGGCGACAATGGCAGGTCAACAGAAAGCAGAACCAAACGCACGGTATGGGGTTATCCCCTCCAACCGGACCCGCGCACCTGCAGGCGCGCCCAATATCCTCATTATCATGACCGATGATGTTGGGTTTGCGGCCTCCAGTACCTTCGGCGGCCCCGTCCCCTCCCCCACATTTGATGCGCTCGCCGAAGATGGTCTGCGCTATAACGGTTTTCACACCACAGCGATGTGTTCCTCAACGCGCGCTGCGCTATTGACCGGCCGCAATCACCACACGGTGGGCACCGGTTCGGTGGTTGATATTGGCTATGATGAACCCGGGTATGATTCCATCATTCCCGACAGCTGCGCGCCCTTTGCCAAAACGCTCAAGAAAAACGGCTACAGCACCGCTTTCATCGGCAAAAACCACAACACACCCGATTGGGAATTAACCGCCCAAGGCCCGTTTGACCGCTGGCCGACAGGCATGGGGTTTGATTATTTTTATGGCTTCCATGGCGGGGCCGCCGACCAGAACGCCCCGGCACTGGTCGAGAACACCACGCTGCTCGATACACCCGATGATCCAGACTATTTCATGGATCGGGATCTTGCAGACAAATCCCTTGAGTGGTTGCGCACACAGCGCATCGCAGCCCCGGATGCGCCGTTCTTGTTGTATCTTGCACCCGGCACCGCGCATTCACCGCACCGCGCCCCGCAAGACTGGATTGATCGGTTCAAGGGCCAGTTTGATCAGGGCTGGGACGCCATGCGCGAAGAGATTTTCGCGCGCCAAAAAATGCTCGGCGTGATACCGCCCGACACCAAACTGACCCCGCGCCCCAAGGAGATCCCCGCTTGGAGCAGCCTTGATGATCAGTCAAAAGACGTCGCGGCACGGATGATGGAATGCTTTGCTGCGCAACTTGCATATTTTGAACATCAGCTCGGCCGGATTATCAAAGAGCTGAAGCGCACCGGGCAATATGACAATACGCTGATCCTTTATATTCAGGGCGACAACGGTGCCAGCGGCGAAGGCAAACTGGAAGGGTCGCTGGCGAACACGCTCAATCCGCGTCCGATCCCGATGTCTTATATGCACAGCCGTCTCGAAGATTTTGGCGGGCCAACCACGTTCCAGAATTACCCGACCGGATGGGGCTGGGCCACAAATACGCCGTTTCAATGGACAAAGCAGGTGGCGTCGCACTTTGGCGGCACACGCAACGGCATGGTCGTGACCTGGCCAGCGGGGATCAAAGACCGCGGAGGCGTGCGGCAACAGTTTTCGCATGTCGTTGATGTGGCCTCGACGCTTTATGAAATCATCGGCATCGATGTGCCTGAGCAGGTTGATGGCATTGACCAGTCGCCCCTGGAAGGCACGAGTTTTGCCTATAGCTTTGATGCGCCCGATGCCCCCTCGCGCCATACGTTCCAATACTTCGAAATGGTGGGCAATCGCGCCTGGTACGAAGATGGGTGGATCGCCTCAACCACACCCGGCAAACTGCCATGGATCATGGAGCCCCCGCCCAGCGTTGCCGACTACAATTGGGAGCTCTACGATCTCAGTCGCGATTATTCTCAGGCCGATGATCTGGCCCAAGAGCACCCCGAGAAACTGCAAGAGATGCGCGCGAAATTCGAAACCTACGCGGCCGCACATAACATCAACCCCGTGGACAATGATTTGCGCCCGCGCATGACCCGCGATTTGCGGCCTTATGTCACCAATGGGCGGTCTGAGTTTGAGTTTTTCGAAACCAAAACCCGCATACCGGATCAGGGTTTTCCTGATCTGAAAAAACGGTCCTGGGCGCTAGACGCCGAAGTGACGCTGACGGCAACACCGGCCGAGGGTGTGATCATCAACCAAGGTGGTTTTTTCGGCGGTTGGGGTCTGTTTTGCAGGCAGGGCCAGCTGCGCTTCATCTATAAGGCGGGTGCCTTTGAATTTGATATCTTTGAAATCACCGCCGAAGGCAGGTTGACCGAAGGGACCCACCACATCACGGCAGAGATCACCGCCGATGATGCGGCCCCCGGCTCCGGCATATCGGTTGTCTTGCGCGTCGATGGCGCTGTGGTTGGCAAAGGCCGGGCAGAACGCACGATCCCCAATATTTTCCCGGCTGAAGGGATCGGCATCGGCCGCAGTTTCGGCACCGGCCTAATAGAGGTGAAACAAGTGCCAGACCGCTTTACCGGGCGCGTGGAGCGCTTGACGATCAAACTCGCCCCAACATAAAGATCAGCGTGTGACCCACTCACTCGCCCCAACGGATATCGCAATGCCAGAGCTTGCTGACGACATGATTTTTGTTCCCGGCGGCACGTTCAACATGGGGTCAAATGATCACTACCCGGAAGAGGCCCCGGTGCGCGAGGTGCAGGTTGATCCGTTCTTGATCGACTCTGCGCCCGTCACAAATCGGCAGTTCGCCGAATTTGTGCGCGCCACCGGCTATGTCACCTTGGCAGAGCGGCCCCCGAATGCCGAAGATTACCCAGGTATTCTGCCAGAAATGCTGCACGCCGGATCGCTCGTCTTTGTGCCACCAGCTTCGCTGGATGCGCTCGCGCCGAATTCTTGGTGGCACTATGTGAGGGGCGCGCAGTGGCGCCATCCGGCTGGAGCGGGCAGCACTCTGGACGGGCTGCAGGACCACCCGGTTGTGCACATCGCCTATTGCGATGCGCTGGCCTATGCGGGGTGGGCGGGAAAATCACTTCCAAGCGAAGCGCAATGGGAATACGCCTGCCGCGCCGGTCGCGAAAACACCGTCTATCCATGGGGCGACACCCGCGCACCGAACGGGGCATTGATGGCAAATTACTGGCATGGTGCCTTTCCCATGCACAACACCTCCCCAGATGGGTTTATGCGCACATCGCCCATTCAAACCTATCCGCCCAACAGCTTTGGCCTCTATGACATGATCGGCAATGTCTGGGAATGGACAACAGATGTCTTCCAAAGCGCCGCCGGGTCCGTGGGAGCGACCTGCTGCGCGGCGCCGGACCAATCCTCCCCCCATCTGGAGAGGGTGATGAAAGGCGGCTCGCATCTCTGCGCAGACAATTATTGCCGCCGCTACCGTCCCGCCGCACGGCACCCGCAACCTTCGGATACGTCGACCTCGCACCTCGGATTCCGCTGTATCAAGACGCTTGATGCCAGCACCTAGGCACTCAGCTCCGCCTCCGAGTCGGACGGATTCGGACGTTCGGACAGACGACGCCTCGCAATCAACAAAACATAGTAACTTCAGGAAGTTAGTGGTGCCCCCACACGGACTCGAACCGCAGACCTACTGATTACAAATCAGAAGTATAGATTTATAAGGATGGTTCAAGTTAGTTCAGTTTGATATATATTTCAGCTATTTATGCGATTTTTAAAACGATAATCAGCCGGTTTACAGCTCAGGAAAGTCCATGTAAGCGTTGTCGTGCGTTTGAAAAAGCGTTTGAAAACGGAGCCCGACATGACCCCGACGATCAATTTCGACAGCGTTCCGCAAGTGCGTAAAGTTGCAGGAAACAAGCCCGACGCGGGCACCACTTGGTATGCTCATGATGGCGACAAATACCCCTGCTTTTACTTGGGCGTCGGCAAAACCCGCGCCTCTTGGTACTTCAAAGGTCGGCTGAATGGGCGGTCACAGCAGAAGGCATTAAAAGCCACCTTTCCAGACACAACGGCAGCGCAGGCATTCGCAAAGATCAAAGCGCTTGGCGAAATGCATAAGGATGGCGCGTCGGCGGATATCAAAACGGTGCGCGACGCTTGGATGCACCATTGCGCTTCAAGCCAAATGTCGGATCGGCATCAAGCAGACATGACAGGCAAACTCGAACGTTGGGCATCAGAAATACTCGATAAGTCGCCGACCGATGTATCGACCATCATGATCCAGAAAGTCATCAACGCCATCGACACAGGTCGCGGCAATAACTCAGCGGCCACAAAGCGCCACATCAGGGTCGCGCTATCTTCCGCTTTCAATAGGTTGAGCATTCGCAACCCAGCCGAGGGCGTCACTGTTCCGAAAGCAAATGAACGCCCGCCGATTTGGTACGACTTGTGCGATATTCATCGCGACCTTGATCCCGATGACCTCTCAATTGTTTGGGCAGCTATTTGGGAGAAACGGGAACAGAACATCATCCTTGGCACAGCTTGGTTGCTGATGTTGTTCACCGGCATTCGCTCAGAAGACGTTTGCTCACTGCGTTGGGAAGCGGACGGCAGGCACGGTTTCGTCGACCTTCAACGCAAAGAGTTGGTTTTTCCAAAGCTCAAATCGGGTGTGCGAAACCGCGCATTGCCAATCGGCGACATAGCGACAAACGCACTGCTGTCTGTTCGACACTCGGATAGCGAGTGGGTGTTTCCAGCCAACTCCGTGACGGGGTACGTCGGTGGCGGCCATGGTCTCGACACGCTCAAAGCAATGGTCGAAGGCAAACGTGTCGCGGTGATCCGCCCTCACGACACACGCAAGTTTTTTCAAGAGGCGTGCAACGAGGCGCTACTGCCTGACCACGTCATGCACTACTTGCGCGGTGATAAGGCAACCCAAGGCGACGGGAAAATGCTGATGAAGTACACGGCGCGCGTTGGAACGTCCGCGCCAAACATGGTTGAAACGGTCATGAGTGAACGCATCAAAACAACACCTAATTTCGCCGGTTGATGCAGCGCGGCTGTTTGACTACGTTGATCTTCGCCGACGGAAACGTCAGCGGCAGTCAATGCCGCGCCCATGACGGGGGCAACAGCATATGCTTCGGTGACGCGTGCGACGATGCCCCCGAAGCTGAGGGGGAAATTGTCGCCAGTAGCAACTGAAACCCGACTGTTCGAATTTGGACAGACAGAGAGGTTCGTTGCCGATGTCCGTACAGACAATCCGCGCGCTCGAGGAGCGCATCGAAGCGTTGGAGTTGGAACTCATAACGCCCAAAATCATGACCACGCCGCAGGTATGCGAATTCCTCGGGATTTCCGAAGGGCAATTCTACATGCGGAAACAGGCAGGAGACAGCCCGCCTGCAATGTACTGGTCGGAGAGAACGGTTCGGTATGACCGAGACGACGTTATCGCATGGGCGCAATCTAAAAAAGTGGGGCAGGCATAAGGCCCGCCCCATTGGTTTGGTGTTACCGCGAAGTCGATGGAATAACTCGTTTATATACGGGATTTTGGCTACGCTAAACCGATGATGCGGGTCCACCTGATTTGGTATGGACGAAATTCAGCAGTTAAAGCAGATCACTGAATTGGCCGGTCCCGGCTATTCAAAGATGAAACGAAGCGGCGGCAAGAAGGCCTACTTTGCAACCGACGGCGAAATTACAGATGACGTGCTCCGCGCTCATCTCAACGGAACTCAGCCTATCGGCGTCAACATGCACATTGGAGACGACAAATCGTATCTCGCCGTTTTCGACCTTGATGACCACGACAGCAGATATGAGCCGAGCGTTATGCGAAAGCGAGCAGGATTTATCGCTGCTGCGCTCAACAATATGGGCACGCCTTACTTCGTCGTCCGGTCTGGCGGTGGTAGGGGTTATCATCTGTGGGTCGCCTTCGAGAACGCTGCCCGAATGGACACCATCCGTTCGCGGATGCGCGACGTGCTTGATGCCGCAAACCGCATCCTGAGTCAGTCACCATGGGCGCACGAGAAATTTGTGCCTGACGATGGGCAAGGCAAAGGGATGTTTCATGACACGGGCAAGATCTGGCAGCGTGTTCCACTCCCTGACAAACCCGACATCACGACGGTGGAACACTATGTCGAGCTATTACCAAAGGGTGGTAAGCGGCCAGTGGTAGCGTTGCCCCTGGCACTCGAAAGCGTTGTGCTGACGCCTAGGGAGATCGACGAGACAGGTGCAATGCAATTCCATGAGGGCGGCGAGATCGTTCTGCGCAAAGCACAACCGCGCAAGTCAGGGCCAAAAGGCGGTCAGCGCACTAAGGCAATCGACGTAGATGCCGCATTGCTAGCATTCATAAAAGCGCGGCCCGGAGGCGGCTATAAGGAATGGAGCGACGCGGGTTTCAATATCTTCGGCGCATTCGGCGAAGATGGGCGCGAACATTGGCTCACCTACTCCAAAGAAACCGACGGGTTCGTTTCCGAAAAAGACGTTCTCAAAAAGTGGGCAGACATCGCGAAGTCGGGCAAGTGCGGCTCGGCGCCGTTCTGGGCATATGCGCGCGCGGGCGGGTATTCGGGCGGTTTACCGGACGACGTGCATCTCGACCGCAAAGGGGATCAGACGAAGGTGATCCTCGACGATGTAGTAGGATCACTCAAACTATTCCGCGATCCCGATGGCACAGCATATGCTCGAGTTGGCCCTCGGCGCATTATGCGGATCGACTCGATAGAATTCGCGGATTGGCTGCGGCGCACTGCTTATGCAAGCGGTGTTACGCCCAGCCAGGAACAGATCAACCTAGTCGTGGGCATCGCTCGGGCGCACGCCTACGAAACGGTCGAAGACGTCCATCTACGGGTGGCTCGAAAGGGCGACCGCATCTACGTCGATCTCTGCGACGCTGACGACCGTGTCTTGGCGATCTCAGCCGACGACATTGAATTGATCGAAGGAGATACCGAATGCGCAGTTGTCTTCCGTCGTTCGCGTCAGTTGCCGATAGCGCTGGCAGATGGCTCGCTTGAAGACATTCGGTCTATGGTCAACATGGACGATGACCAGTTTGTCGTCTTTATGGCATGCGCCGTGAAGATGTTCTTCCCCGACACACCATCTCCCATCGTTAACTTGATCGGTGAATATGGCTCGGCAAAGACATCGACAACGCGGGTATTGCGGTCTCTGATTGACCCGGTTTCTGCGATGGTTGCACCCGGCGGTGAGAAGCCCGACGATGTACTGATCCGCGCGTGGCACAACTACGTTCTTACTCTCGAAAACATGTCCGACTTGACGAAATTATCGGACACACTCTGCGGTATTACCACCGGCATGGGGTTCGAGGTGAGGCAGTTGTTTACCAACGGTGACTTGTTTTCAATCTGGGTGCGTCGCCCTGTTATTGTGAACGGCATCGACCCGTCGAAGTACGCTGCTGACTTGATCTCGCGAATGGTTGAGATCGAGTTAGAAAAGCCAGAAAAACGGATGCTCGAATCCGAGTTCGAACAACGCCTATTCGAAACCGCACCGCGCATGTTTATGGGAGCGGTTGGCCTTGTAGTCGAAGTGTTGAAGTTGTTGCCTAAGATCGACCCACATGAGTTCGCGGATAATGTGCGACTGGCCGAGTTCGGTGCCATTGGCGAGGCGACAGCGCGCGTTCTCGGAAAAGAACCCGGCTGGTTCATCGCGATGATGGTCGAAGCACAAGACATCGCACAGGACGAAGCTGCCGATGACTCAACTACGATGCAGGCTTTGAATGCCATGCAGGAGCCGATTATTCGTAGAGGCAAGTTTTGGGGTACGCCGCAGGAACTTCTGGGGGAAATGCATCAGTCAGCGGAGGCGTTCGGCATCAACTCTGGTCGATTGCCGCAGACAGCTGCCACGTTGAGCCGGGAGTTAAACCAGCTCAAGCCCTCACTGCGGAAGCGAGGTTGGCAGATCGACAA
Organism: Cognatishimia sp. SS12; assembly: GCF_028369055.1. GTDB lineage: Bacteria > Pseudomonadota > Alphaproteobacteria > Rhodobacterales > Rhodobacteraceae > Cognatishimia. The sequence continues at coordinate 105,324 of NZ_JAQNCZ010000006.1, forward strand.
AAAGTCGAGGAAATGGCTGTTGATCCCGCCACCGGAGGCAACCGCAGAGGAATTGACTGCGATGGTGTCTTAGATGCGAATGTGCAGGGCGTTATTGCGCCCTGCACGAATTGATCGGGGTGGAGATAACCATCGCTGCTGCTACGCTAACTCCCGTCGCCCATATGGTTTCGAAGACATGGGTTAAGTTCATAGTTAGTTTCATCAGTACACGCTTTGCTCCGCAGGACTTGGACTTCGTTTCTTCAGTCAATTTCATCATGGCGTTCCTCCTTATATTTGCGTTCAAAATTAGTAGAACGCTGAGAAGAGCGACCAAAACTAGCGCAGCCGCAGGATTCGAACCTGCCCCGACCACCGAAGATCGAGTTGCCGCCAAAGTAGATCGCCGCAGGAAGGCAATCAAGGGTAAATACATGCAATGCAGGGATTACAAGGCAGCGTAGGTGTCTGAAAACATTAGTTGGTTGGTTGGATACGGTCGCCGACCAACCAACTAACTTTTCCCTCTAAAGTAAACCACATGTAATCGCTGCATTGCCTGTAAGGGTTGCGGGGGAGCCATGGCATCTCTGGGTGATCTCCCGTCGCAATCTCCGCCCGCTTGTTGCGAGATGGTCGCTACTGGCCCGATAATTACCGTCCTACTGATGCCATATCAGTGGGGCTACCGGTAGCAGCGTCATGGCAGCAAGTGGTTTGGCTGCACTGCTGCGGAAGTTTCAAACGCTATTTCAAACACCGACGAATTGGTGAGTGATAAGGTCAGACTCGGAAGGCTAAAACTGACCTTTTCCGCTTACCCGCAACAACTATCACCTAGCTGGATTGGCGGGCACGGAACCGTGGCATAGGAGCAGTACACACAGCAGTCACCTTCCAACGGCTTCAACACCGCGTTGCACGACTTGCACTCGTAGAACCACTGGCAAGCATCTGTTGGCATTTCTTCGGTTTCGCTGTGCCCACAGTTTGGGCAAGTCAGCGTGCTTTCAAGCACTACGGTTTTGTCCATCTTTGCCTCACATCTGCATAATCAAGAAGTCGTTGATCCGGGTCTCATTGAACACGACAACCCATGCCAATCCGGTCATAGCGGTCGTTCCCCAAAGCCACCATTTCAACTTTGGCAATGAACCGCGCTGATAAGTCACCAGCCAAGATACCGCGACAAGTGCGGTTGAAATCGCCAGCACATAAAAGCTTGCTGCTGCAATCTTACCAAAGATCGCTAACCAGCTACCGCCCAGTCCTAGCAGCATCATTGTCATGGGCATTACACAGCACGTCGCAACGCCAAGCGCGGACAGAGATCCTATGTAACTGAGGCTAAGGTATTTCTGCATTTCATTCCTCGGGTTGTGATTGTTGCCACATCAGTTCAATCATCTATAACTCCTGTAGCAGACTACAGGATCAAGGTAGGAAATCTCACATGTTTGCGATTGGCGAAGCATCACGACAAAGCGGCGTCGGTATTGAAACTATCCGCTACTATGAACGTGAAGGGATCGTGCCAAAGCCGGAGCGGGCATCAAATAACCGACGCATGTACTCCACACACGATATTGGGCGGCTTTGCTTCCTAAAGAAGTGCCGTGACTTGGGTTTTCCGCTTGCCGACGCGAAAACGCTCCTTGGACTGTCCGAAGGCGATAGCGAGGATTGCCAATCCGTTAAGGACTTGGCCGAACACCACGTTCTCAATGTACGCGAAAAGATAAGAAAACTTAGGCGTTTGGAAGCGGCATTGACTGAACTTACGGCCAACTGTGACAGCGGGAACGTCTCTTGCCCAATGCTCTCCCAGCTAAGAGCGGTCTAAAAGTAGTCTGGACCTACGTTGCCAAATTCACGGGTTGCCATTTGGCATCGTCAGTACCTAAATCCCCCACCCCTCCACCTAATTATTCGGAACATCACCCCAAAGCTAGGTGATACACAATAGTCGCTGGGTTTGCGGTGTGCCGGTGAAAACGCGCCGCACTCGCGCGCACTCGGTGACCCAGTGGGCTGCCTCCTTTCGGCCTTGCCTGCCGGGTGCGCGCTCAACACAGAGAGGTTCCAAATGCCCGCCCACTACCTGACCCTGCGCGCCACAATCGACAAGTACGACACCGTGACGATTGAAGGCACCAACAACGCCTCGACCTTCGATCTCAAGGTGCCCAAAGGCATCGACTTGGCTGACGACATCGCCGCCACACTGAACGTCGGGCAAGGCAACATATACCGCGACACCTACGCCGTACTGACCAATGACCGTGGATGCGTCGTGAAGGTCGGAGACGGGACGTTCATGATCCCGTGGCAGCGCATCACCGACGTGGTTTCACAACTCCGGGCATGATACCGAGCGAACGCCCACAATCGCCCGAAGCGGCCCTTGTGACGGCAATCATTATGCAGGCATACCGCGACCTGTTCATGAGCGTTCGGACAGACGCAACCTCATCCTTCACAGGACGGGCCGACCAAGATCAGGCCATGTCTTTCCTGACGGATCGAACGGGTGCGCTCGCGCGGCAACGCAATCACCTATGCAGCTTGATCGGCTGGGACGGCGATGTTCTGGCTGAGCGCATTCGCGCCATGATGGAGGGTGACGACTTTCCAATCTCACCGGACTGCACGCCAGCGATCAGAAGTCGTCACGCACAAGCCGTCGAGACAATTCGCGCGCGCTGGCGGTACCTAAAAAACCCGCCCAAACAACCCACTCCACCTAATTCTGCCGGTCGGCGATCTGAGGCAGCCCCATTGAATTCGAATGTGAACGCAACGGTGTGCGACGTTCCTGTCTAATCCAATTCGGATGAGCGCGACGCCCACCAAAGCGTCGCGTTCATTTATTGGAAAGGACGAGATCGTGACGGACGACACCACGGCTGCATTGCAAGCCCTCATCAAGCAGGTCGAAACCCTCACCACCACGGTGACGGATCAGGCAAAACGCCTCGACGGCCTGCACGACTTCAACACCCGCATTTTGGACGAAAAGAAAGACCTGCAGCGCAAGCTCGCGACCAAACCTGATGGCAAGACCGACGCTGAGATGGAAAAGCTCGGTTTAGAGCGGGGTTCAGACGGCAATTGGTATCCCAAGGGAACGGGCCCGACCCACAGTCTGACGCGCGCAGAGGCGCGTGATCCGCACAAGTATCGCGAGGCCAAAGCGGCCGCCGAGAAAGCGGGTGCGACATTGCAAATCATCGACCCGGATGCGCCCGAAGATGCACATCGCCGTGGCCGTCCCGACACCGCAACATCACGCACCACGGTTATCAAAGACGAGGATACACGCCGCGCCTATGTGCGCCGCGATATGATGGGATCGTCCGAGTTTCAGGCGCAGTATCGGAAACTTCGTGAGGACGGTTTTACGCCTGTCTCATGGGATCAGCCGGACGAATTGCCCCAGCATATGCAGACGAAGTTTGCGCTGATGGAGAAATCCCATGACGCCCACTGATCGCGCCTGCCTGCAATATGCGGTCCACGTCGCGCTTGGCTTGGATCATGCCTACGTCACACCGGATGGCGCGTGCGTCATGGTCGATTCAATTGACCGGTTCGACCCGTCAAGCAATCCGCTTGATGCCGTTATCACGACGCTTGCCCAGATGATGAAGCTCCATCTTGGCGGCGTCGGGTTTGGAGAGTTGCGCAACGACCTCCTGCGGTCGGGCGTGCGGGAACAGTTCGCAAATCGCGTTCATGATCATCTGGTCGATGTCTCCGTTGAGGAATGGGCGGCGCTCCGCGCCCGCATCCGTTGGTATGGCGACGATACGGGCGAACCGTTGCCCGCCTCAACCGAAGTTCAAGGTGAGTCCTGAAATGGCTGGCAACAAGGGCAGCGGTCGCCCCAACACGATCAACATTCACCCCGAGAAGAAGACGATCATCAAGCAGATCGTTCTCGGAGAACACGGCATGCCCGGAGGCATGTCGAAGGCGGCAGTAGCACGCCGGATCGGCTTGTCACCTGAAACGATCACCCGATATCGCAAGGATCATATCACCGAAGAAATGGTGCGGGCGATCTTGGCCGATGCGCGGATTGAGAAGGTCGAAGCTGACACCGAAATCCTGAACGACGAGCGCATGGACGTGGCTCGAACCTACGAGTCACTGGCGCGGCGGGTCGAACGGCTCATCACCAAAGCCGAGGAAAACGAAGACGACGGGTTTGCGCTCGCCGCGATGGAGGGGTTGCGCAAGGTATTGCGCGACATCGCGACCATGCACGGCAAGATGGCGACTGACCTGTCTGTGTCGGTCACGCTTTCGGAGTCACCTGAATGGGTCACGCTCAAGCAAATCATCCGCGATGTCTGCGATGAGGTGCCCGACGCCCGCGAACCGTTTCTGCGCCGGATGCGCCACCATGTTCTGTCTGTCAGTCAGGAGAACGGCGATGCCATTTGACGCCCTACATGACTGGTGCGTTGGCCTCGAACGCGATCTGAACCCGTCAGCGCGCCTCGCCCATTGGATCGGGCATGATCCTGACCCGTGGCAGATCGAGGCGTTCACAACGCAGTCGTCCGAGATCGCACTGCGTGTAGGTAGGCAGGCGGGCAAGACATCCGTTCTCGCTGCGCGCGCCGTCGAGGAATTGCACGTCCCTGAGTCATTGACCATCTGCGTTGCACCGGCGGAACGTCAGGCGAAGATCATTGCCCGCGAAATCGGGCAACAACTTCGGCGTACGGATTTGGTCATCACGAGATCGACCCTGACTGAACTCGAAATGTCGAATGGTGCCCGCGTTGTCGCACTGCCGTCCACGTCGGACACAATCCGTGGGTATCCGTCGGTGTCGCTGCTGATCATCGACGAATGCGCCTTCCTTCAAGGTGAAGGTGGCGGCGAAGACTTGATCTCGTCTGTACTGCCGATGCTGACGCAGAACGGACAGGTGTTTTTCAGCAGCACGCCCGCTGGCAAGAACAACTACTTCGCGCGGTTGTTCCTCGATGCAAAACCCGGTGACGGCATCCACCGCATCGTCGTGCGCGGGACAGATATTCCGAGGCTGGCGGAGAAGGTTGAAAGGATGCGCCGCACGCTATCCGCGACGAAATTCAGGCAGGAAATCTTGGTCGAAATGCTGGCCGACGGTCAGGCGTATTTCGACCTTTCAATCATTGAACAAGCGACAAGCAAGGAGGGCGCAATATGTCCGAAGCTCTAAACCTGACCTACATGCCGGACGGGCGTGTGATCAACGAAACCAACAATGACCCCGCAATAGAGCGCGTTACCGGATTTTCGACCTATTGGGTTGCAGCAGACCTTGGGCAAGCGAACGACTATTCGGCGGTCGTCGTGATCAAAGACGAGGCGCTGCCGATTGTGGACAGCGGCAAGGTGATCGTTGGGCCACGGCAGCGGACAGTCGTCTATGCGGATCGGTTTCGTGGTATTTCTTATGTCGATGTGGTCGACCACCTGATCAAGGTGCGCAACGCCCCGCCCTTCGGCGGCAAGTCGGAACTTGTCATCGACGGCACGTCTATTGGTCGGGTCGTATCGGACATGCTCTGGGACCAAGGCGTCCGCCACAACGCGGTGCAGATGACGGGCGGACAAGATTGGACGAAAAAGAGTTCTCGCTATGTCAACGCGGGCAAAACTTTCATGATTGAAAACCTAGCCGTGCTGCTCGCCTCAGGCGACATCAAGTTCGCGCACGACCTGCCACTGCGCGACGAGATCGAAACCGATCTCGCCTCGTTTTCAGTTCACACAACGGCGGCTGGCAATCAGATCATCACGCAGTCACGTTCGGCCGCCGGTCACGGCGATCTCGGCATCGCCTTGATCGTTGGTGCATTCGCGTCCCAATACCTCAAGCCGCAGAAAATCCTTGTCAGTACGTTGCGAGGTTGGTGCTAAAATCATGTCAGCGCCTTGAGATAAACCGAACTGTACGTTCAGCGAAGTCAGTTAATTCGGTTTCATTGATGGTTTCCGTTTCCCAAGCCGGGTTAGCGTCGTGGTGAAACCGATTAGCATAATCCTTCAAAGCTCTTAGCTCATTTGTATCGTTCGTTGAAAGGATTGCCCCCGGACTTTGATCGCATCTACCAAGGAATGGCCCCAGAAGTTGCCCCGGCGGAAACTCGCTTGGGTATGCAACCCGCATGAAAGCTTCCAGTGCTGGCCTGAGCGCCTCAGCAACCTTGCGCTCAACATTTGCACCGCCGGATTGAACGTATCCTGCAATCAGTTCGTAGCGCTTGTCATGCTCGGTAATGCTATCATTTCGTACGTCCCAATCGACAATTTCGCTGCCGCTAGCAGCCCGAGAAAGACGATAAGCAGAACGATCATTGGTGCTAGCATCTTCCCACAGCGCGCATAAGAAAGGTTTGGAATGGGAGAGGACGATCATTTGCTTTACCTTCGAGTATAGGTTGCGCATTTCCTGTCGTGTTCTGAGTGTACGGTGCTCGTCGAGGCTCGTCATCGGATCGTCGATCACCACTATTTTCTGTGCTAAATTAGGATCTTGATCCAGTGAGGCGAAGAAAAACGCCAGCGCTAAAGTGTTACGATCACCCGCACTCAGTGTATTGCGAAAAGACGGACCGCTGGAAGCGGTGACATTCACGTCCTGCTGATTGATCACGACACAATAGGACGCAGATGATCCAGCGCGACTATTGACCGATTTCAGTTTGCCTAACCGGAATGAAGCATTGAACCTCGAAAGGAAGTCATTGATGGCGACTTCATAAGTCGGGAAAATCTGCTGGCGGTAGTTGTCTAACGCTGCCCGCGCTGTGTCTCGTTGCCCTTCCGTCGCCGACTTGGCGCTTTTTTCGCTCAAGTATTCGGCACAGAGATCAACTACCGAAGGCTCAAAGCGAGCTTTGCGGGCTGTCAGCTTGGCAAGATCATTTTGAAGGGCCGAGATTTCATCCGCTGCCGATTGTTCTTTCACGATATCAATCGCCTCATTGCAGTCGACAAGCTGATCTGACAACGCAGTAATTTCGCGGATACGGCGCCTATATGTCTGGATCGCGCTCACGGTATCTGGTGATAAAACTAACGCTTCCAAAGGCGATGCAGCTTTGTCCCGCAAAGTCTGCAAGACTGCTTCTCGAGCTGCTTTCCAGTCGCGAGAGATTGCAGCAGTATCGACCGAAATTTCGGGGAGCTCTGCAAAATCCTTCCAGAACTCATGCGTCTCCACAGCGGTGCGAATGCTGCGCTCAAATGCAGCGGGGACATCACCTCCGTGGGTGTCCCGAACACCAATTCCAGTTTTCCGGATTGTTGCTTTTAGGTCTTTGTAGGCATCGCTAAAGTAAGCTTGGTAATGCGCGATAAGGCTCGAACCGGCTAAATCTTGGGCGCAGAACGGGCATGTATCGTTTCCAGTTACATGCGAAACCGCTGCCGTATGAGCCATACCTTCAGAGACCCAAGCTTCGCCATTGCCGGCCAATGATCCCAAGTGAGCACGAACCTGATTTGCCGCGTCTAATTGTAGATCATCCAACATCCGCCCAAGAACGTCATTGATTGCCTCAATGTCGAAGTCAGGCAAACTTAATTGAGCAAATCCCGAACGCTGCCGGATTGCATCGGCTGCGCGAGCCGCAGCCAATCGACGCTGGGCGTCTTCAATTTTGGAGTCTATGTTTGAATCAGCCTCCAACTCGCAAAAATCGGCAACGTTGAATGGTCCCCTTGCGGTTGCAGGTATGGCATCCCCTTTTTCGCGCAAGCTTTTGTTGTGGGTGTCGATCTTCGCCACAAGCATTTGAAGTTGCATGTTTAGCGTGACGCCTTGTGCGCCAAGTATCAATTCGTGAAGGTTTTGCTTGTGCGATGTAACCAAGTCGATGCCTGAGCAGACGTTGGCTGCGACGAAAGCATCATCGAAAATCGCGATTTCGGGAAGTGCCTGAGACCACGCCCCGTTTTGGAAGGTGATAGCTTGCCCACCATTCCTGACGACAATATGCGGCGGATGTTGTGCACTAAGCCGTTGGCGCTCCATAACTAGCGAAGGATCGTCTAACGAAAGTGAGCGCAGAATGGCGGCAATCGTAGTTTTGCCACGCCCGTTTTCCGCATAGATCAGGGAAAGGGGGGTTAGCCCAACACTTGCGCCCGGTGCTACTGAGTCAAACTGACCAATGTTCCTAAGTAGGTTGAAGCCTTCGATCATTATTTTTTCCGCTAAATCGAGTCGTCTGAAAATTCAATTTTGTCGCCTACAGTTAAATCCATTCAGCGCCTTGTCGGCAAGCAACAATACACGCGAAGCGTGCGCTCCAATCTCGATTTCGGAACCGTACAGAAGGGCCTACTTCTTTTCTTCTGCACAACACTCGGCTGAGTGTCGTCAACAACGCGAGTACACCCGCGCAGCTACGCCACAGTTTATCATACTGCCAGCGCTTCCCCTGTGGGATGAATTGTACCCAAATACCCAACGAATGTATGCCCTGCGTTGCTTTTGAACGCATGGCCGACACTGCGTAGGTCGCATTGGCGCACGACTGCGGATGCTTGGCTGCTTGCAACCAAATAAAACCGTTCTTCATTATGCACTTCGAGAAAGCTCTTGCCGTCTCCGAAGGATTTCGCGTTAAGTACCTGGCTGATTGCTTCCCAAAGAATGAAACCTTCACCCTTTATGCGGTGGTCTTTTGGCTTCTTTGAAAACAGTTTCCACAGGTCATCCTCGGTTGCGATTTCAGTCATCAGGCGGCCCTTTCGGTTGTTGAGGGCGTCTTGCAATGCGCTCGCGCAGTACACACCGATAGTGGGAGTCGTTCACGCGGAACGGCTGCATGGCATTCTCAACGACTTTCGCAATCCGTTTTTCGGTTTGCTCGACATCGACAGGTTCATCGGTTCGGCGTTTTCGGATCGTAATGATGACCTCTGTTTCGGTTACACGAACAGGATCGTCTATCCACCCAGCATCGCGCAATTCTACAGGTAAGAGAAACTTTGCGGCTTCTGCCTCCTTGATCTCTTCACGCTGTTGAGCCGCCTCAGCTTTCGCGAGAACCTCCGTACAAGGCAACAGCGCCTCGTCAATCTCTCCGGTTTCGGCAAATCGCTCTTTCGCTGTCTGCTGCTGCTCAAGGCGTTGCTGGGCGCGGACCTTCTCATGGCGCAGGGCAATTAGCCGCTGCTCGGCACAAAAAATCTGCTCGTCCAGTTTGGCGACCTCTTGCTCGGTTTCGTCAATCGCGGGCTTAAACGGATCATCAAGGTTGTAGTTGGTTGTCCCCTCGACCATGCGCTTAAGCACATCAGCACCCGTTGAGCCATCCGGGTGAAAAAGCAATCCGTCGGCAACGGTTTTCATGACGAGACCCTTTGTCTTGAAACCGCTATGCCGCGAATATTCTCTCCTTTGAACAACAAGCGCGAATGGTCGCCGTCGTGGACAAATTTGATTTCAGATGCGGCTTTCAGGACGTTCAGTAACGTAGCTTGTCCAAAAGCAACCTCACGCCCCGAATGCGTTTCGATGCGGAGTTCAGTGTCCGGGCGGTTGTCGAAGATACCTCCGGCGATGCGATCTGGGTACACTGTCAGAAGTCCTTCGTTGCCCCGAAGGGGTTTGAAGGAAAAGTGACCGACAACCTGCGCCCGCCAATCTTCATCAATTGGGGTGAAACCTTCCCAATCGTAAGAACCGAACAGATCGGAGAGATCAGAGGATGGGTCGCGCGCATGGCTAAGTGAGAGGCGGTTTCCGTTGTCCCATTTAAGGTCGAGATTTCGCTCAAGAGAGGAATCTCCACTAACTGCCGCATGAGTCGGTGTCGCGCCAAACGCTTTGATAACTCGGCACTGCTTGACCGTCAGCGCGCAGGCAAGATCGCAACTGCCAATGTCGTGTTCGACGATTGTGACATTGTTCGTGGCAATCACCTTGCCGTCGAGCACGTGGGCATACTCGACTTTCGAAAACTTAGGGCTGCGCCCTTTTGCGCTGCCGATGAATTTTGAAGCACGTTCGATGCCTACTAGGAATCGCTCTGGCAAAGCGTGCCACTCTTGAGGCTCTGTAGGCTGCTCAAATGACAGTAGTTCGCCTTGCCACTCCTCTAGAGGCAGCGTGAATGCCCTTTGCGTTACTGGCTCTATGTCTGCAACGTGTTTCAGCGATCACGCCCCCTTTCGCGAGGACGCTATTTCCCATATGTGGCAGCACTTTGGCGCGAATTTGGCGACAGTGGGTGAGTCGAGTGCCCGTTTAAACAAGGCGAGGCACAAATCACCGCGGCGTTTGAAAAACGTTTGAAAATTCGAGGCAGCCGATCTTGGCGCTTTCGAAAAATACGTTTATTTTCAATGATTTGAAGTGGTGCCCCCACACGGACTCGAACCGCGGACCTACTGATTACAAATCAGTTGCTCTACCAGCTGAGCTATAGGGGCACTGCGCGGTGATTTAGACGATGGCGCGGCGCGGTGCAAGAGTGGTTTTGCAGTTTCGCGCATTTGTTCTTGCGGGCGGGTGGCTTTGCTACTGGCGCTGGATTGTAAGGCAGGCGCGCAGGCCGCGGCGACCGTCTTCAAACGACAGCGCGCCGCCATGCAGCCCGGCAATCGTGGCCACGATCGTCAGCCCCAGACCAAAGCCATCGATGGCCTGCGTGTTATCCCCGCGCCGAAACGGCAGCATCAGCTTTTCAATATCCTGCGCGGTATTCTCGCGGCCTTCATCTTCGACAATCACCGTGGCCGTGGTGGCATCACTGGTCAGCGAAACATGCGCGCGGCGGCCATATTTCAGCGCATTGTCGATCAGGTTACTCAGCGCGCGTTGCAGCGAAACGGGCCGCGCGATCACGATGACATCCTGATCCTTGCTCAGAACACCCTGCCCCTGACGCGACATGAAAACCGAGCGTGCGCCCTGCACCACCACATCCTCAACCGGCATCAATTCCACCGCGCGGCCGGTGTCCTGATAATCCGCGACGATGGAATCCACCAAGGCCGTCAGCGACAGCTTGCGCGGGGCTTCGACACTCATTTCAGCGCGCGTATAAGTCAGAACGCTTTCGATCATTTCGGTCATGCGATCAATGTCCGCCTCGAGTTTTTCGCGCAGTTCCGCATCGGCAATCAGCGCACTGCGCAAGCGCAGCCGCGTCGCCGGGGTGCCCAGATCATGGCTGACGCCGGATAGAATGGCGGCGCGGCTTTCAAGCTGCGCGCGCTCCGTCTCAAGATAGCTGTTCACAGCTGCGATGATCTCTTGCAATTCCTGCGGGCCTGCGGCGGCATAGCTCTCCGGGCCGCCAACCCGGCGGCGGCGGCGCAGTTCTTCGGCGAATTGACTGAAATGCGCGGTGGTATTCAGTGTGAGCGTCACGAGCACCCCCGCCGCCAGCACCAGCAGCAGCGCGGCAGGCAAGCGCAGATCTCGCGGGGCGGCCGCGCAGCTCCAGATTTCGTCGCCCCGCAATTCCACCCATGGCGCGCCACCAACGCGGGCCAAGACCACCGGCGCGCTGCAATAGGAGGCGATCAAGCGAAACACCGCGCCGGTGATTTCCGCAGCAGTGTGATTGTCGCGCAGCGACAGCCGCGCCAGCGGATAGGTCAGATCCGGCGACAGGATCACCAAGGTCAGTGGCCGGTGGCGCCCGATGTTCTCGGCATCAACAGAAATCGGCACAATCGTATCTCGCGCGGCCATCGGAGCAATGGAGAGGCGCGCGAAGGCACCGGTTTTGGCCAAAATCTGATCCTCTGCGGGCAATGGCAGCACGTTTGTGCCGGCGGGCACGGCTGTCCCGTCCTGCAGCGCATGGTAAAGTGTGATCCCTGAGGCATAGGCCTGATTGCGAAAATCGCGCCAATTTGCGGTTGATTGCATCCAAAGCCAAGCCGCCGCCGCCCCAATCAGCAGCGCTGCGATCATCAGACTGGGCCCAAGGACCTGAAGGCTGCGCAGGCGGTGCTTCATGTATCGTCAACCGTGACATCTGTTGCCAAAACATAGCCAAAGCCGCGTTCGGTCTTGAGAATGCGAGGGTCTTTCGGCTGGGCCTCGATCTTGGACCGTAGGCGCCCGACCAGCACATCTATCGCCCGGCCCGAGGCCTCTGCAGTGCTTTCCCCTGAAACATCCAGAGCGGCTGCAATTTCCTCGCGCGACAATGGAATATGCGGGTTGGCCAGAAGCGCCTGAAGCAATGCGGTTTCGCGTTTGGACAGGGCCACATGCACGCCCGCCGGCGAAAGCACCTCGTCTCGTTTTGCGTTATAGGTCCAGCCATCAAACCGAAATGTCTTGGTGTTTCGGCGATGCGCCAATGAGGCCGAGCGCCGCGTGCGCGACAGCACCGCCTTGATCCGGGCGAGCAGAAGCTGGGGGTTGAAGGGTTTGGCAATATAATCGTCCGCCCCAACATCATAGCCTGACATGCGCTGATGATCCGCCGACAGCGTTGAAACCATGATAATGGGCACCGCCTGATCGCGCCGCAGGCGGCTGCAAATCTCAAGCCCGTTTTCGTCCCCGAGCATGACATCCAGCAAGATCAGATCAATCCGCCCTTGGGCGAGATGGGCGCGCACCTCTTCTTCGGTGGCAGCAGGCAAAGCAATCACCCCCTGCTGCCGCAAGAATTGGGTCAACATCTGACGCATGTCGGCGTCATCATCCACGACCAGAATCCGGGGAATCGTCACCAGCTCTCCTCCTTGAACGGGCGCAACACGCTTGTCTTGCAGGCAGTTTATGTAACACCATGCAACAAAATCGAGGGGAAAGTAACATCGTGTAACGGCCCGCCCGATTTTCTGCAAAACGCTTATGAAAACAGGCCGCTGGCCTGTTGCGGCACGCCAATGAGATCGCGAAGACTAGGCCCATGCGATCACAGGTGTGATCCGAAATGGGAGGATATCAAAGATGAAATCTTATGTATTGGGTGCGGTTTCGGGCCTGGCCATTGTGGCCTCAACCGCCGCAAGCGCAGGCCCTGAAGCAGAGGTGCTGCACTATTGGACATCCGGTGGCGAGGCAAAATCCGTCGCCGTTTTGCAGGAAGAATTTGCGAGCAACGGTGGCACCTGGACAGATATGCCCGTGGCGGGCGGCGGCGGTGATGCCGCGATGACAGCGCTGCGGGCACGTGTGTTGTCCGGCAACGCGCCGACCGCTGTGCAACTGAAAGGCCCCGCCATTCAGGAATGGTACGAAGAAGGCGTGCTGGCCGATATCACGGCCGTGGCAGAGGCCAACAACTGGGCCGACGTATTGCCCGCCTCGATCGCAGGTCACATGAAATGCGAAGACACCTGGTGCGCCGCGCCTGTCAACGTGCACCGCGTGGATTGGATCTGGGCCAACGCCGACGTTCTGAATGCCAATGGCATCGCGATGCCAACCACCTGGGACGAGTTCAACGCCGCAGCCGAAAAGCTGCAGGCCGCAGGCATCATCCCCTTGGCGCATGGCGGCCAGGCTTGGCAGGACGCCACGGTGTTCGAAGCCGTCGCGCTTGGCATTCTGGGGGCCGATGGCTTCCGCAAAGCCTTTGTTGATCTGGATATAGACACGCTGAAATCTGACGAAATGGTTGCCGTCTTTGACCAGATGCGCACGATGCGCGGCTTCGTGGACGACAACTTTTCGGGGCGCGACTGGAACCTTGCGACCGCGATGGTCATGAATGGCGAAGCGGCCTTCCAGATCATGGGTGACTGGGCCAAGGGCGAATTCCTTGCCGCAGGCAAAGCACCGGGCGAAGATTTCCTATGTGCTTCGACGCCGGGCGAAGGCTTCCTTTACAACGTTGACAGCTTTGCCATGTTTGACGTGGACGGCGATGACAAGAAAGCCGGTCAGGAACTATTGGCCAAACTTGTGGTAGGCCAGAACTTCCAGAAGGTTTTCAACCTCAATAAAGGCTCTATTCCGGCCCGAACCGATGTTTCGCTGGATGAATTTGACAGCTGCGCCCTGCTGTCTGCCGACGATATGCAAGCCAGTTCCGACAGCGGTTCTCTGCTGCCAAGCTATGCCCACGGCATGGCGATGCGCGGCGCGCAAGCCGGTGCGATCACCGATGTGGTGACAGCGCATTTCAACTCTGACATGTCCTCGCAAGAGGCGGTTGAGATGCTGGCGAACGCGGTCGCCAACAGCCTGTAACGCAAGCGCCTGCACGGGTTTTGCGCCTGTGCAGGCACATTTAGGAATATTCCAATGACCAAATGGCTGGAAGAACACACGCCCAAGTTGGTACTGGCCCCCTCCTTTGTGGCGATCATGATATTCGTCTACGGCTTTATCGCCTGGACCGCATGGGTGTCGTTCACGCGCTCGCGGTTGCTGCCAAAGTACGAGATCGAAGGGCTGATCCAATATGAACGGCTCATGGCCTCCCCCCGCTGGGAAACCGCGCTGAACAACCTGTTTGTCTTCGGGGCGCTGTTCATCATCATCGCGATGGTGCTGGGTCTGCTGCTGGCGATCCTGCTGGATCAGAACATCCGCACCGAGGGCGCCATTCGCACCATCTATCTTTACCCAATGGCCCTGTCGATGATCGTGACGGGTACGGCCTGGAAATGGATTTTGAACCCCGGGTTGGGTTTGGAAGCCATGATCAGAGGCTGGGGGTTTGAAAGCTTTACCTTCGACTGGCTGGTGAACCCTGATATGGCGATCTACACGGTTGTCATAGCGGCGATTTGGCAAAGCTCGGGCTTTGTGATGGCGCTGTTTCTGGCTGGGCTCAGGTCGGTTGATCAAGAGATCATTCGTGCCGCGCAGGTGGATGGCATCCCGACTTGGCGGGTCTATACCGCCATTATCATCCCGTCGATGGCCCCGATCTTCCTGTCTGCCTTCATTGTCCTATCGCACCTCGCGATCAAAAGCTTTGACCTGGTGATCGCCTTGACTGGCGGTGGCCCCGGCTACGCCACCGATCTGCCTGCGACTTATATGTACGCCATGGCGTTTTCGCGCGGCGACATCGGACAGGCGGCCAGTTCCGCCATGATCATGATGATGGTCGTTTTCGCCATCGTCGTCCCTTACCTCTATTCTGAATTGAGGTCCAAAGATGACTGATCTTACCCTTACCCCGGTTCAAACGCGGCAATCCCACATCGGCAAAGCCGTGCTGCGCTGGTCGCTGTACATCCTGCTTGGAGTGTTTGCGCTCTTTTATCTCATGCCGCTTTTTGTGATGGTCACAACCTCGCTCAAAAGCTTGGAAGAAATCCGCACCGGCGATCTGGTCGCCCTGCCGCGCGAAGTGACCTTTGAGGCGTGGCGCACCGCATGGTCCAGTGCCTGCACCGGCATCCAATGCGAAGGGGTGCGGCCGTTTTTCTGGAATTCGGTCCTGATCGCGATCCCTGCGGTGACTCTGTCGACCCTGCTGGGGGCGATGAATGGCTATGTGATCGCGCAATGGCGGTTCCGCGGGGCCAACCTGATCTTTTCACTGATGCTGTTTGGCTGCTTTATCCCGTTTCAGGTGGTGCTGCTGCCTATGGCGCGGCTGCTCGGCATGATGGGCATCGCGGGTACCATTCCGGGGCTGATCTTTGTGCATGTGATCTACGGGCTTGGCTTTACCACGCTGTTTTTCCGCAACTACTATGTCTCTATTCCTGCGGAACTGACCAAAGCGGCCAAAGTCGATGGCGCCGGGTTCTTTCGGATCTTCTGGTCGATTTTCCTGCCACTGTCGCTGCCCATCATTGTTGTCACCGTCATCTGGCAGTTTACCCAGATCTGGAACGACTTTCTCTTTGGCGTCTCATTCAGTCAGGCCGGCACCCAACCCGTTACTGTCGCACTCAACAATATCGTCAACTCCACCACGGGCGTGAAAGAATACAATGTGGATATGGCCGCTGCGATCATCGCCGCCCTGCCCACGCTTCTGGTCTACGTCGTCGCTGGCAAATACTTTATCCGCGGGCTGACCGCGGGATCCGTGAAAGGATAAACCCAATGTCTCCGATCCTTGAAATCAGCAATCTTTACAAGAATTACGGATCCACAGAGATCCTGAAAGACATCAATGTGTCGATCAATGCGGGCGACTTTCTGGTGCTAGTCGGCCCATCGGGCTGCGGTAAATCCACCTTGCTCAACTGCATCGCGGGGCTGGAACCCATCACCAGCGGCACGCTGAACATTGGCGGGCAGGATATGACAAATGTCAGCCCGAAAGACCGCGACATTGCCATGGTGTTTCAATCCTACGCACTCTATCCGACCATGTCGGTGGCCAAGAACATCACCTTTGGCATGAAGGTGCGCGGTGTCGATCCGGCGACCCAAGAGCGCAAGCTGCAACAAGTTGCGCAGCAATTGCAGATCGAACCGCTGCTCAAACGCCGCCCGGGCCAACTGTCTGGGGGCCAGCGCCAGCGGGTCGCCATGGGGCGGGCGCTGGTGCGCGACCCCAAGCTTTTTCTGTTTGATGAACCCCTGTCCAACCTTGACGCTAAGCTACGCGTTGAGATGCGCACAGAAATCAAATCCCTGCATCAGAACCTTGGGGCTTCGATGGTCTATGTGACCCACGATCAGATCGAAGCGATGACATTGGCGACCAAAATCGTGGTGATGAAAGGCGGCGTGATTCAGCAGGTCGGCTCCCCCGCTGAAATCTATAATCGCCCGGCCAACCTGTTTGTGGCAGATTTCATGGGCAGCCCGGCAATGAACCTGATCCCCGCCAAAACCCGCTCCAATGGGGATGGCACCCATATCGAAATCGCGCGGCGAGATGGATCGCAAATCGTGTTGAAAGATCGGCGCAACCGCGATCTGCCAGAAGATGTGATTATTGGCGTGCGCCCCGAAGACATCGCCGACCCGGCCCGCGCCAGCAGCAGCGCCGGTCAAGAAGCCGACTGCCTGATCGACGTGATCGAGCCTGCAGGCGCAGACACCTATGCGGTCATGCAACTGGGGGGCAAACATGTTACTGCGCGGCTGCATGCCGAAACCACGGCCACACCGGGCGCAACCCAGCGGCTGAGCTTTGACCTTGGCAAAGTGTCCTATTTCGCGCCCGATACAGGCCTGCGTCTAAACTGAAAATCAGAGACGAATTCAGCAAAAGACCGGCCCTGCGCCGGTCTTTTTATATGTCACGTCAGCCCTGCGGCTCACGCTCATCGGCTGGATACCCTTCGCGATCCTGCCCCTGAAGTTCGGCCTCCTCGGCGGCCATGGCGACGGTTTCAGGTGTCGACACCCGCGCCATGGGAGCGGCCTGAAAACTGCCTTTGTGCTCGGGCGCGGCCTTCAGCTTGATGCGCACCGCCGCAAACAGCACCAGCATCACATGCGCGGCCCCGGTTGTCAGAAACAGGCTGAACTCGCCCAGGCTGC
This sequence comes from Cognatishimia sp. SS12, assembly GCF_028369055.1. Lineage (GTDB taxonomy): Bacteria > Pseudomonadota > Alphaproteobacteria > Rhodobacterales > Rhodobacteraceae > Cognatishimia. Next base: position 122,707 of record NZ_JAQNCZ010000006.1, read on the forward strand.
TCATCGCAAAACCGGCGATGGTCGGCCCGATGATCGACCCAATGCCAAACACCAGCAACAGGCCCCCTGACACCTGAATAAAGGTCCCCGGCGCGGCGTGGTCATTGGCATGCGCCACGATGATGGGATACATCGAAAACACCGCCGCACCGAAGACCGCCGACAGCGGCAGCAGCACCGCAGCGGTATCTGCGGCGATGAAAATGAATAGCGCGTCGGCAATCAATGCCAGCACCCCCATGCCGATCAGCACCCAGCGGCGATCCATCTTGTCAGATGCGATGCCCACCGGCACCTGCATCACGGCACCCGCAAGAATGGCGATGCTAACAAACAGCGCCACTTCGGTGATCGGCAGCCCCAGACGCGCCGCGTAAACCGCCGCCATCGTGCCAAAAGAACTGTTGGAAATACCCACCATGAACACCGCAAAAAGCGCAATCGGGGAATTGACCCAAAGACCCTTGAGGTCCAGCGATACATTGGTCAACGGTTTGGGCGTCGACGTGGCGGACATGGCGGTCGGCAACAGCGCCAGACAATAGATAATGGCCGCCAGCACAAAAAAGAAAAATCCGCGCGCATCCCCCAGGATCAGAACCATCTGCCCGGCAGTGGAGGCCGCAAGGTTCACCATTGTGTAAATGCCAAACACCTTGCCCCGCGATTTCGCATCGGCGCGTTCATTGAGCCAGCTTTCCACAATCATCGCCGCCCCAGCGAAGCAAAACCCCGAGAGCGCCCGCACCGGCACCCAAACATAAGGGCTGATCAAGAGAAGGCTCAGCAGAACTGCAATGGCCGCCAAAGCACAGAGGCTGCCAAACGCGCGAATATGCCCGACCCGCGCCACAAGTGCCGGCGTGCGCAGACAGCCCGCGACATACCCCAGCGCCCAGCCGGTGCCCAGCAGACCCAGCGACGCGGCGCTAAATCCTTCGGACTCTCCGCGCACAGGCAAGATCAGCCCGTTAATGCCGCCTGCAAACAGCAAGAAGGCAGAACCGAGCAAAAGGGCCGAAAGCGGCAAAAGGCTTCGTATCATCAGGTCGTCCGTCGCACTAAAGAAGTTTGGTCCATCGGAAAATCAGGAACAGCAGCAGCCCGGTCGCAACCGAGCCAAACGCCAAGATCCAAAAGGCCGCGGGCGTGGCCGTGCCCGGCATGCCCGCCACATTGGCCCCGAATAATCCAGTCAAAAACCCGAGCGGCAAGAAGATCGCCGCCATGATGGACAGAATATAGCTGTTGCGGCTCATCGCTTGCGCGCGCTCAGCGTCAACATGATCCTGCAACGACATCAACCGCTCGCGCAGGGCGTCCAGCTGCTCGACAATGCGCCGGGTTCGGTTGCTGGCCTCGCCGAGTTCCGCCAGCTCATCGGGTGACAAAATCCAATCTCGCAGACCCGCCATCGCGGTAATCGCCTCGCGCTGCGGGTTGAGAAAGCGGCGCAGTTTGATAACGGTCTGGCGCAAGCCGGTCAGATCCGCCCCTGTGGCAGAGGCCCCCTCTAGAACGCGATCATCCAGCGCGTCTGTCTTTTCTTCGAGATCCAACACCACGGTTTCGATGCGATTGGTCAACCCATGCACAAGCGCGACCAGAAACTGTCCGACAGTCTGCGGGGCCGTGCCGCCTTCTGCCGCTTCGCGCAGGGCGTCCATGGCAAAGACTTTGCGCACCCGCGCCGAGACCACCGCGCCCTCTGTCACCCACATGCGCAGGGATACCATATCTTCGGGGCTGGATTGCGGGTTCAGATTCACGCCGCGCAGGTTCAGGATCAGCCCCGCGTCATGTCGTTCACATCGCGGGCGGGTTTCCGGCTGCACCAGCGCCCCAGCGGCGATATCCGGCAGATGCTGATAAGCCCAGCTACGCATCGCCGCATCAGCGACGTCAAAGTGCAGCCAGCGATAGCGATGGCCCGCCTCAGGCACTGGCTGCGGCCAGGCTGCGCTGACGGCTTTGCTGCCGATGTCGGAGATATCATAGGCCGCGATGGGCATGATCTGCGTGGCTATCATGACAGAACCCTAGCGCCAAAAGACAATACAACACAAAGATTTATCGCAGGTGTCACGATGTTAGTAATCGCGCTCAAAAAAGATGCCAAGCCGGGTTTCACCATCTGATCCCACACTGCCGCGCGCGGTGACCGACGGTGTGACCGTGAGGTTGAGATTGATTTCGCTTGTCCCGTCAGATCCCGCCGTCACATCGGTGTAAATGTTCTCGTTGATATATTTGCCAATGCGCACCCCGGTCGCGCCGCTGTCACTAGTGGTGACATCCAGATCATCAAGGCCAAATTCCGTGCGCAACCGGCCGAGCAACCCAGAGCCGCCCCCCGCCAAGGTTTGCACGGCCGCCGCCAATTGCAGCGCCTGCAAAGGTGAAATCTCGCTCAGGTTCCGTTCAAACAACAACAGGGCCAGCACTTCGTCTTCGGGCAATTCCGGAGACGACGTAAAGGTGATGCTCGGCGCAGAGGCAAGCCCTTCGGCCACAATGCGGATGTCAGTGCCCGCGGCCTCGGTGTCTGCAACAAGGCGAATATAGGGGTCCAGCCCACCTTGCAGCTGCGCTGAGCCTTGGCTCAGCACCAGCCGCTTACCCAAGATATCAAGCCGACCACGGATCAGATCAAATCGCCCCAGCGGGATCACATTTGCGCTGGTGCCCGTCAAACGCAACTGCCCGCCCAGTTCCGCATCCAGCCCACGCCCGCGAATAAAGATCCGCGATGGGGCACGCAGCAGAATATCCAGCGGATAGGCGCGCTGTGCGCCACCGGAACCACCCTGCCCGCTAGTCACAAACCCCGCCGCCACGCGAGTCCGGCGCACATCTGCGGGCTCATTTACATGTTGCATATCCGTCAGAACCGCCAGATTGGGCGCGCTGCCGTCGGGGATCTGCAGCTCGGTCGGTCCAAGCTCCAGATTTGCGCTGATCCGCGCGCCGCCCGTCAATGGCCCTGACACATCGGCCTGCCCGCTGATGGTGGTGCTGTAAAGCGCATCGTCGCTCAAGGCGACCGACGCCAAAGTGATCTCCAGATCCGCAGAAAACGGCGCAGAGAGCGCCACTGGTCCGCGCGCGGTCAAACGCCCGCCATCTGTCACCTGCGCCGCGATATCCAGCACGGCCTGCCCACCAGACAGACGGATATCTCCGCTGATCGGGCTGAGCGTGATTTGCTGCGCCGGAATGAACAGCCGCGCATCGGTTGTGCTGACTCGGCCCGATAGCGAAGAGAGCGCCAAAGGCCCTGTCAGCGCAAGATCATAGCTGACCCGGCCCGAGGCGGCATTGGCCCCAATAAAGTTATTCACCAGCGCCACCGGTGCGCCCCCGGTGATCGACAGATTGGCGCCACTCGCGTCTTCGGCCAGGGTGCCGCGCACCTCGGCATTTGTGCCTCCGGGGCCAACTCCCGAAAGATCCAGCCGCCACAGCGCCGCTTGCTGCAGGGCGCGTCCCTGCACAGAGACCGGCCCGGAAAAGCCCGGCGCAAACACACCCAAGTCGCGCAATCGCAGCGCAATATCCAAATCGGTGGTCGGGCCATCCGCATCCCCCGTCACAGTGGCGGTCAGCTCCCGGGTCGTTAGGCGCAGATTTTCCAGCGCAAACACATTGCCCCCCGCCCCACGCAGTTCAGCGGTGATATTGCCAGCCCCAGCCAGCAGTTGGTCAGCAACTGTGCTGCCAATCTGAATGTCGTCCGTGGTGCCATCGAGCGCGAGGACAAAGCGGCGGTCCTGCGGTTCAAACCAGCCCTCCGCGGTCAGCGCGGCAGCGCCCGCCAGATCGCGCTTGGCAAGCGCAGCATAGGGGCGCAGGCTGTCGACCTCGGCGCGGGCATCAAAAACAATACGCTGCAGTATGGTTTCATCAAAGTTCAGCGCGCCGTCTGCCTGCACCACCGCGCCGCCCGGCCCAGTGCCAGAAACTTCGTATTTCCAATTCTCGCCTTCCTGATTGAACTGCCCCGTGACCGTGGCACTGCCGGCAAGACCGAGATCAAGCGGCGCGAGTTCTGTGATCTGCGCCCGCGCAGACAGCAGGCTTGCCCCGGTCGCCAGACGCCCGTTGGCAAAGATATTGGCGGCGTCATTTCGAATGACCAAGCGCGGCACGGTGAGGCCGGTTTCATCACGCTGCGCAGCGAGGTCAAGCGTGCTTTGTCCGGCGATCAGCGGATCAACTTGCGGATGGTTGACCGCCAACCCTAAGGTATCGCCGGTGACCTCAACATCAAATGCGCCACTCAATGGGGCGATGTTTCCCGTGACCGCAAGCTCTGCTCGCCCAGCCAGCAAACGGCCGGCCAAAGCGGAAAATCGCGTCAGGTCATCCGCTTGAAACGCCAGATCTCCGCGCGCCAAAAGATTGAGCGGATCCTCGAGATTGTCGAGCGACACCACCCCAGTCAGCCGGTAATCCGCGCCACGCAGCGCAAGATTGGTCAGCTGAAGGGGCACCGCCTCGGCCCAGGCGAAATCCAGCGTGCCGGTCAGCTCAGTGCCCAAGGCTTCGGCCAGCTTCTCATTGGTCGGCGCAATCTGCGCGATCACAAACTCCGTCGCCCCCAAGACTTGGCTCACAAGGGTCGCGTCGCCCTTTTCAAGCGCGCCTTGCCCGGTCAGTTGCGCACGTCCGATCTTTAAGTCATCGCGCTGCAAGGCATCCAATGCCAAAGTGAACGTCCAACTGTCGCTGACGGCAGCGTCATAGTCAAAATCCAACGCCAGCTGGGTGAGACGTGTTTTCAGGCCGGGCAACGGCAACAAAACAGCGCCGCCCTCGGGGTCTGCAATACGTGTGGTCACGTCGATGACGACCGGCCAGCCTGTCGCGTCCAATGACAGCGCGCCGGCTATCACCATCTCTGCCGTGCGCAGATCCAGCGCGTTGATGGTCAGGCTTTGATCCTGAAACACGGTGCCTGCGACTGTCAGCGCAACGGTATCGCCAAAAAAATCCTGATATTCCGGCAGAAAGACCGGCGCGATATCGCCGCTGATCTCAGCGCTAAAGATCCGTTTCGGGGCCACGACAATCGCCGGATCAGCAGGCGTTTCATCCCCCGGGGCTGCCGGTTCTGTCAGTTGCACGCGGCCCGCCAGGCGCGTTTGCCCATCGGTTGCCAGACGCACGTCTGCGGCATAATCCGACAGTGGACCCGTGCCCTCGATCGACAAGTTGACCGACGGCGCGCCGGGCAGGTTGAGAAGACGCGCAGCGATACCGTCGGCCGCTTCATCCAGCTCAAGCGCAAGCGCCAAGTTGCGGGTGGCATTGGCATAGCTGGCCTGAAAACTTAGTTCAGCCTTTGGCCCATCAATCCGCGCCAGCGAAATATCGGCCGAGCCTTCCCCGTTTGCCAAAGCAATCTCGCCCTCGAGGCTCAGCGCAATTTCATCGCCCAACAGCGGGGCGCCCAGGGTGATTTTCTCGGCCTCAAGTTTGCGAATTTCGATGGCTACCGGCAGCTCGGGCAGGGCAAAAGGCCGCGCCTCCGGACTTGGGGTTGTTGCGCCCTCTGGCGCGGGCAGGCGCGCCAAGACAATTTCTTTTGCGGTCAACTGAGTCACATCCAGACGGCGCGAAAACAGCGCAGAGCGGTCCCAATCCAAAACCACGTCACGCAGGGTCAACCAGATCCCGTCATCATCGGCGATCGTCAACTCTTGCAGGCTGGCCTGTGAACTCAGGGCACCGGAAAACCCGGTGATGCGCACATCGCGGCCCGCAGCGGACAGGTTGTCTTCGAGCAGGCCCTGAAGATAGCTGCGGTCGCGCGCTTCTTCTTGCGTGGATTGCGCCTCTGCGGTGGCAAAAAGCCCCCACAAAAGACACAGCGTCAGGGCAAAAAGCAGGCGCATCAGAACGCCTCCCCAATGCCAATGTAAAACTGCACGCCGCCGCCCGCGTTGCGACGCAAAGGCACCGCCAGGTCAAATCGGATCGGCCCAACAATCGTCTTATAGCGCACGCCCAGCCCAGCCCCGGCGTGCCAATCGCCGCCACCCCAGGTGCTGTCGGCCCCGATGAGGCCCGCATCGACAAATCCGACAAGTCCGAATTTTTCGCCCAGCCCTACACGGACTTCCGCGGAGCCGCCCAAAAAGCTTTCGCCGCCCACGGTGCCACCGCCAGAGGAAATGCCAAGCGACTGATACCCCTGCCCGCGCACGGTGCCGCCGCCGCCAGAGAAATAGAGAAAGTCAGGCGGGACAGACGCACTATCCGAGCTGACCACACTGCCGAGTTGCAAGCGACCGGCGAGCACAACATCACGGGCACCGCCGATCGCGCGATAGGCACGCGCATCAGCATTTAGGCGCAATCCGGTCGCAGCGTCGCGCATTTCGACAAAGGGCGTCGCATCAGCGTAAAGATAATAGCCGTTGGTCGCCGATAGCGGATCATCGCGCGTGTCCCAGGTCGCCGACGCCGGCAAGGTCAGCAGCGAAAATGTCCGCGTGCCCATGGCATCCTGGGTTTCGGAAAACCGCAGGCCGACCCCCAGCTGCGCCTCAAAGGTATCAGAAAAAATCTTAGCCCAAGCGGCCCCAAGTTCGATCCGCGAAGAGGTAAAGCTTGGTTCATCTTCATAAGCCAGCTTGCCTGTGAAGATCGCCTTGGTATCGGTGCCAAAAGCCGCCGGAATTTCAAACCGCCCGTCAATTGTATAGTCTATGCCGCCGGTTTCCCCGGCAATCCCGGCCACCTCAGCATCAAAGCGCAGCCGCTCGGCCCCGCCCAGCAGGTTGCGATGTATCCAGGCCCCGGAGAGTGTCAGCCCCTCGATGGAGGACAGCTCTGCGCCAAACTCAAATCGGCGCGGTTTCTGGTCCGCCACCGTCAGGTTAATATCCATGGTGTTGTTCGGGCCAAGCGTTTCCGCTTCGCGCAGGGCAACAGAAGAAAAGGCCCCCGTGCGCCGCAGGCGGGTTGCCGCTTTGTCCAGCTCGTCTGGCGAAAACACTTCGCCCACAGGCAGGCCCGCGATGCGGCGGATACGGTCGGGCCGCACCGCAGACTCGCGTTGCAACACCAGATTGCCAAACCGCACCTGCGGCCCCGGCGCAAAACTGAGGTCGGCATTCAGCTGCTGACTTGCGTGATTGGCGGTGATGCGCTGCGCCTCAAGGCGTGCTTTGGCGTGGCCCACATCCCGCCAACCGTCCACCCCAGCGTCCGCGGTTTCTTGCAAGACTAGGCTTTCGGCCACAGCGCCACGACGAAACCCCTCTGGCAGTGCGGTGCCGGGCGCCAAAGGCGCGGCGCGGGCGGATCCGAGCCGAAATACCGGGCCGGGCTCCACCTCAACCGAGACTTGCTGAATGACCTTTGGAACAGAAAAGGTTGGGATGGTACTGGCTTCGCGCCCATTAAGCCGGATGCGGATGACCCCAGAGTACCGCCCGCGCCCATAAAGCACGCCAAGCAACCGCGCATAATCGGCCTGACTGGCCGCGAGGATATCTCGCGATGTTTTGCTGATGTCGCCCTGCAACGTTACAACCAATGAGGCGGCGCGCAATTCGTCGCGCAGATCATCATCCGCCCCGCGCACGGTGAAAGACAGCGCGTCATAGGCAAATAGTGGCGCGGCGCAGAGCACGCAGAAAGCTGTGAAAACCAGCGTCAAAACCCGAGGGCGAAATTCAAACACAATACCAGCACCGAATGAGGTGAAACATCACGTGACTATACCTAGCGCGTTCGCTCACGAGCGGCCATGCAAAAGCACATAGTAGAACAATTCGGCGCAGACCGGCGTGATCAGTTCAGGCGAATGCCGTTCAGATCCTGATCACCGGGCAACTGGCCGCGTTCCAAAATGATCTTGGACACAGCCCGCGCGCGCACCGGGGACATTTTGGCCATGATCGGCGCGGCGATACGGGGGTTCATCGTGCCCAGCACCATAATCGTGACCTCGATATCCATTTCATCCATGATATTCGCGGCCTCGGCGGGCTTCATGTTTTTGTAAAAATCGATCAGGCGGTCCAGGTCAGCGGTCTGCTGCGCCTCGACTTTTCCAAGCAGGGTTTCGATCGAGTCTTTCAGCTCGGTCAGCGCCGCTTTTTCAATGCCGAGCTTTTCCTTGGCCAGCGCCAGTTCGGATTCGCGCAGGTCCAGCGCCTTGCGTTGATCCGCAATCAGGTCGCGTTCCAGCGACAGGGCGCGCAGCACTTCTTCGGGGGTCTCACATTGCCCCAAGGTCTGCCCCAACCCGGCGACCACCGGCGGCGGAACATCATCATCTTCTTCTGCTTCGGCAATCGGCTCTGCCTCGCCTGCGGCCAATACGACGGCCGATGTTGCGGGCGGCGGCGTATCCAGAACCGAAGGCAATTCCGGGAAGGAAACCGCAGCCTTGGCAAAGGCAGTGACCACCAAGCCGCCGATCAAAAGTTTTCCAACCAGGAATTTTGCCATCGGTCAGGCCCTTGTTTCTGTACGCGAGGTTTCAAAAAAGCGGCGCACCAAATCCTGTTTGTTGCGCACGACTTGAACGCCCGGAATTTTCTGGGCCGGATAGCGCCGCGTGCTGAAGACTGGTTCGTCCTCCTCATCCTCCTCGACGGCGGGCGCAGGCTGCGGCGGTTCATTCAGGTTCAGCTTCAGCTGGTTCACGCTTTCTTCGGATTTGTCGACCGCCATGGAAAACTGCTGCACAAGAGGCTCCATATCCTTGAGCGCCGCCATCAGGATCTGCACCTTGCGCGAGACATACCAGCCATAGCCAATGCTGCCCGCAAGCAAGGTGATAATCAGGATATCAGTAAGGGTCGCGACCATTTTCGGCCTCCTCTTCTGCTTCTATCTGTTCAGTGATGCGGATCGCCGTATTGCCATTGGTGCGCTTGCCCATCACGGCCTTGAACATCTCAGTTTCTGCGCAGACCACAGTGGCCTCGTGATCTTCGTCGATCCAGAGGTTGATGGTCTCGCCCGGCTTCCAATTCATCACGCTTTTGATCGGCACTTTCACCTCGGTCAGCACCGCTTCAAGCTCCACGGTTGATCGTTCGATCTGCCCACCCAGCTGCTCTTTCCACGGGTTGCCGTCCTCAGACGGTTCGCCAAAGTGAATCTTGCCGAGTTTTGGCCGGATCGGCTCGAGCGCATCATAAGGGATCACCACATCGATGGAGCCTGTGCGCCCTGCAAGCACAATGGCGATACGCATCCGCACGCACAGATTGGCAGGCTGGGTGACAGAGGCTGAATCAGGGTCGATTTCAACCCGGTCAAGCTCCAGATCAATATCCCCCACCATCGCAAGACAACGGCGCAATTCGCCCGTGACGACATCGCCGATCCGATGGCCGAACCCGCGTTCGATGGCAGTAAATTCATCAGACTGGCGCACCATTTCGCCTTTGGCGCTGCCGCCCAGCATCAGCTCCATCGCGGTCAGCGCAAAGGTCGCATCCATTGCGATGAGAATTTCACCATCCAGATTTTGCGCCGCAACAATACCCAAAAGCGCGGGCATGTTCAGCCCCTCTGCCGCTTGCGCCATCGGCAGGTAATCCAGCTGATTGAGTGACGCTTCGCACAGCACGCCCGTGACCTCGGGCATGACAACCGACAACGAATCGGCCAGGCGCTCGCCAATGATGTCCAGCATCGGCAGGCGCTCGAACGAGAAATCGGACATGCGGATAATCTCGTCGATGAGATTGCCGCTTTGCGCCTTGATTTCTTCAGGTGTCATTACCTTGTTCATGCCGGTCCTTACTGCACGATCAGATCGCTGATCAGAATTTCTTGTGGCAAATCACTGCCCGCTGCGGCGCGGGCCCGCTTCAGAAGCTCTGCCTTCACGTTCAATATGCCGGCCATACCGCGCACATCCGCTTCGGTCAGGCTGCGCGCATAGCCGTTGAATAGATCGCGCATAAAGGGCTGGCGTTTTTCCATCAGCGCCTGCGCGCCTTCGTCGGGGCGATAGACCAGCGTCAGCTTCAATTTGAGGAAGGCATTGCGCGGCACACCTTGCGCGTTCACGCTGGTGATATTGGTGAGGATTTCATCAAAACTCAGCATGCCCTCGTTCACGTCAGGGGCGGCCTCTTCGCCTTCTCCCTTGGCAGAAGCCTCCTCAACCGCATAGGGATCATCCGCGGATGTGCTGCCTTTGGCATCCTTAGAGTCTGCCGCCACAGGCTCAACCTCTTCGACATAATCAGGCTCATATTGTTTGGCGTCCTGCTGAAACGCCATGCGCGCCAGAAAAAACCCGCCGCCCAGCGACAGCAAAGACAGCGCGACCGCTGCCAGCAAGAGCTTCTTGCTGGACTTCGGTGCATCCCCAGCGGCTTTGTCTGCCTCTGCGGCGGGCGCGTCTTTGGCTTTCTGAGGCGCTTTTGCCATGATTTTCCCGTTTCTCTACAAGAACTATATTCCTATTTATTCATAAAGATTGCAAGTATAGACATGGTTATTTACTTGGTCTGCAAAAATAGTTTACGTTGTTTTTAATCGCCTATGCGCAGCGGAGTTGTCATGCAAAATGTGATCCAGAACCTAACGGACCTCGGCCAGAAGCGCCTGATGATCCTTGGGGGTGTGGGGGCAGGCGTCATGACGGCCCTGATTCTCGGAATCAGCGCAATCACGACACCAGACTACGCCGCACTCTACAAAAACCTGTCGCCTGCCACCGCCACCTCGGTTGAGGCGACACTCGCCAACGCCGGATTTGACGCCCGCATGTCCGAAGACGGGGCCACGGTCATGGTGCCCTCTAATGCGCTGGCGCGGGCGCGCATGGTGCTTGCGGAAACCGGCATCCCGATTGAGGGCGATCCCGGCTGGGAATTGTTTGACGAAGCCTCAGGTCTGGCGATGAACACCTTCATGCAGCGCGTGAACCGCCTACGCGCGATGGAAGGTGAACTTGCCCGCTCCATCCAGACCTTGGAAGGGGTGCAAAGCGCCCGCGTGCATCTTGTGCTACCGGAACGCGAAGCTTTCTCGCGCGAGCGGCCAAATCCGCGCGCCTCGATCATTGTGCGCCCGGTGCCGGGCCGCACCATCAGCCGCAAACAAGCGTCGGCCATTCGCAATCTGGTGGCATCGTCTGTGGCAGAGCTGGAACTCGGCCGCGTGACGGTTCTGTCAGCCAGCGGCGAGGTCATCTTGGCCGAAGCGGGCGAGGGCGACACGCAGGTGACGCTGCAATCCACCAAATCCAGCATCGAAGAACGGCTGGCCCAAGAAGTGCGCAATATGCTGACCGCGCGGGTTGGTGCCGGCAACGCACGGGTGCGGGTGAACGTCGAGCTGACCACCGCACGCGAAGTGGTGATTGAACAAAGCTATAACCCAGATCAGCAGGTCGTCCGCTCCACCGAAAGTCGCGCCGAAGAACAGGCTGGTACCGAAGGTGGCGGTGGCGGCGTCGGGGTTGAAAACAATATTCCGGCCGCGCTACAGGGTGACGGCACCGCCGCGCCCTCGTCGTCGCAATCCAAAAGCGGCGAAACCGTACAATATGAAATCGGCAATACCCGCCGCGAGGTGGTGCGCGAAGCCGGTGAAATCAAACGCATTTCCGTCGCGGTCCTTGTGAACGGCATCTATAATGTTGAAGACGGCGAGGTGATCTATTCCGATCGCGAAGCTGCCGAAATTCAGCGCCTGACCGAGCTGGTGAAAACCTCTGTCGGCTTTAATTCTGGTCGCGGCGATAATGTTTCGGTCGATAGCCTGCGTTTCATGGATTATTCGATGGAGGTCGGCGACCCGATCACCCTGTCGATGGGCGAACAGCTGACCCGTAATATCGTGCCGATCCTGCGCGGATTGCTGGGCCTGATGATCGTGGCGCTGGTCATGATCCTAGGCGTGCGCCCTGCCCTGCGGACCCTGTTGGAAAAACCTCAGTCGCAACTGCCGCCCGCTGGCGATGCCGCTGCCGCGCTGGCGGCCCCAGAAGGCGCAGCCTCTGTCGGTGCGGACAAAACGCCCGAAGTTTTGCCAACGCTGGCCAACCAACCGATGCCCGATGCCACCGGCACCAACGCCGCGCCGCTGCCGGACCGCGACATCACGCGGACAAAACCCAGCGGGCTGAGTTTTGATCCCAAGGCCCCAGGCGTCACCAGCATCTTTGAACTAGATGAAGAAGATGGCCCGCATGAATATATCGAAACATTGGGTGTGCGCGGCAATCTGATCAAGGCGCGGGTCGAAGCGATCCAGAATATGGCCGAAGAAAAACCCGATGACGTACTGCGCGTTCTGCGCACCTGGCTGCGTTCGGAGGCGGATGCATGATGGGCCTTACCCTGCGCGATTTTGATGCAGAACAGGACCGGATGAGAAACGGCGCGTCATCCACCGGCGAACCGGCGGAACCAGTCTATACCTTCACCGAATCCGAACTTGCCAAACTCCTTTCTGACGCACGGCAGGCCGCCGGTGAGGCCGCCTTGGCGCAGGGCATTGAGGAAGGTCAGCGCATGGCGCTGGACGCCGAAGAAAAACTGCGCTGCGCTGCGCTTGCCGCCATCAAAACGCAAATTTCCGATATTCATCAAAGAGATGCCCAACACCGCGCCGAGTTGGAGCAAGATCTGATCGATATGGTTCTGGACATCGCAGAGCGCGTGGTCCCAGAGCTGTTGCAGCACTATTCGCACCCTTTGGTGCACGCCAAACTGGCCGAAGCCCTGCACATCGGCGGCCGCCAAGCCCAGATCACCGTGCGCCTTTGCCCAGAGACGAAAGCCGCGCTCGAGCGCCCATTGGCGGAGCTTGCGCGCAGCGAAAATATCCAAGCGCCCAATTTCTTGGAAGACGACAGCCTGGCGCGCGGTGAAGCCCGCGTCAGCTGGGAAAACGGGTTCCTGTCCTACAGTCTTGATCGCGTGTGTGACGGGGTGCTTAGCGCGCTTCGCAGCGCCTCGGCGCAGATGCAAAACGAAAACCAAAAGGTCTAAATCATGTCAGAAGACACCCCAGAAAACGGCCCCGATCTGGACCCGCCCCGCGCCCCCGAAGCGACTGAGGCGCTTGAGAGCAAGCTGGATGCCACCACGCTGTCAGCCGCCATCGCAGAGGGGCAGGATGGGCGCAACATTGATGCGCTCTATAACGTCAAACTGGATGTGCGCGTGGTGCTTGGCCGCAGCCGCATGTCAATCGCTGATCTTTTGGAGCTGACGCGCGGATCCGTGATCGAACTTGACCGCAAGGTCGGCGACCCGATCGACATTATGATCAATGATCGCATGGTCGCGCGCGGCGATCTGGTCAAGGTCAATGGCGATTTCATCGGCGTCGCGCTGCGTGAAATCGTCAAGGATTTCATCCCCGGCAACTAAGCGGCACCCCTGTGACACAGCCCTGCAAATTCTGGACCGTTTTGGGCACCGCGCTGGTGCTGGCACTGTGCTGCGCGGTGCCAACGGCGATGGCGCAAGACGCGGATATTGGCAGTCTGATCCGCGATCTGTCGACCTCCCTCAGCGATGCCGAACCTGGCAGCGACACAAGCGCCAGCCTGTCGGGCCGGATCATTCAGCTTTTTGCGCTGATCACCGTGCTCAGCATCGCGCCGGGTCTTTTGGTGGTCATGACCAGCTTTACCCGCTTTGTCATCGTGTTCTCGATGCTGCGCTCTGCTCTGGGCCTGAACCAGACCCCCCCCAACATGGTGCTGAACGCCATGGCGCTCTTCATGACCTATTTCGTGATGGAGCCGGTGTTTGACGACGCATTCCAAACCGGTTTGCGGCCCCTCATTCAGAATTCGATCACCGAAGAACAGGCGATCGAAGCGATGTCAGACCCCTTCAAATCCTTCATGTTCGCCAATACCCGCGAAAAGGATATGGCGCTGTTTCGCGATATCGCAGGTCAAACCGACCCCGAGGTGGCCGCAGAAAGCCCGGATGATGTCGAATGGCGCATTCTGGTGCCCAGCTTCATGATCTCGGAATTGCGGCGGGCCTTCACCATTGGCTTTCTGCTGTATTTGCCCTTCATCGCGATTGATTTGATCGTTGCATCGGTGCTGATGAGCGCCGGCATGATGATGTTGCCGCCGGTCATCGTATCGCTGCCCTTCAAGGTCATTTTCTTTGTCCTGATTGATGGCTGGTACATGCTGGCCGGCTCGCTTATGGAGTCCTATCTGCCCTATGCAGGCGGCGGTTAGGCACGCTGAAAACACAATTGTTTTTACGCCGCCAACAGTGCTATTGTTGATATACAAGAATAGAAAATGGGTATTCATGGAAACAATCCTTGATACACCCAAAGCCAAGGCCGCTGCATGAACCAGTTTGCATCTTTCCGCCGCGCCAAGCGCCTGACCGGCCCCGAGAAATCGGCGATCCTTTTCCTGTGTCTGGGGGAAGAACGGGGAAGCGCGCTGATGCAGCAGCTGGACACTAAGGAAATCTCCCAGATCACCCGCGCCATTTCTGCGATGGGTGAAGTGCAGGCTGAGATCGTCGAAGAGGTCATGCGCGAATTTGGGCAGAAAGTGTCCAGCTACGGCGGAATCACCGGCTCCATCGAGGCGGCGCGCGGGCTGCTGAAAGGGTTCTTGCCCGAGGACCGGGTGGCCGAGATTCTTGAGGAAATCGAAGGCAGCGGCACCGGTGATCTTTGGAAAGACCTGTCGTTGCTGGATGAAAAGATGCTTGCCGATTATCTGCGCAAGGAACACAACCAGACCGTGGCGGTGATCTTGTCGCGGATCAGCCCAGATGCGGTGGCCAAGGTCCTGCCTTTGCTTGGCAATGATCGCTCCGTGGATCTGGTCGAACGGATGGTCGCCATCGAAGAGCTGCCGGTCGAGGCGATCCGCGCCATCGAGGACAGCCTGCGCCGCGAAGTCCTGGCCAAGGCCGGACACAACGCTGAAGCTGAGGCCGAGAAGAAATTGGTCAAAGTGTTCAACAAGCTGGACACCAAATTGTTCGAGGGCCTGTCGCGCGAGTTGGAACAAAAAATCCCGGAAAAACTGCGGGCGATCAAACAAAAGATGTTTGTGTTCGATGATCTGACCCAGCTGAAGCCCAACGCTTTGGCCCGCGTCATGCGTGAAGTCAGCGGCAATACCCTGCCCCTTGCCCTGCGCGGGGCCGAAAAGGAAATTCGAGACCACTTCCTGGCCTCCATGCCTGCGCGCTCGCGCGATATGCTGGTGGATGAAATGAAGGCCATGGGCCCGGTCAAATCACGCGACGTGAAACAGGCACAGTCGGAAATGGTGGAAACGGCCATTCAACTGGCCGAAGCGGGCGAGATCGAGCTGCCTGAGACCGACGAAGAAGAGATGATCGACTGATCAGCCGTAAATTGACGCGCCAGACGGTGTGATGCTGGGGATGTCGATGGTGATCGGCACAAACTGGCCACTGGCAGAATTGCTGAGCAATTGAACGGCGATGCTGCTGGTCTGAGTCTGCGGCGGGTTGAGCACATCGGAAATCGCGACATAACGGGTGATCAGCCGCTCAACCTCATCCGGATCGCTCAGTTTGGCGAGGTCAAATTTCTTTTCAAAGATGCCCGCCTGCATATCAATGTCCAGCGTGCCCATTTCTTTGGGCAGACCCAGAGCGGTGCGGAAAAACTCGCCCATCTCTTTGTCTTTCAGGACATCAAACCAATTGTCGATTTCGCCAAGACGCCCGCGAAACTCCAGCACCGTGCCCACTGTGTCATTCTGGGCGTCATATTCATTTTGGTACACCGTTTCAAAATAACGGCTCACGATGGCTTCTTGCCAGGCGACATTGTTGAAATTCGGCACCTGGGGCCCGGCCTCGGTGGTAAAGGCCAGCACCTCGTGAATCTCGGAGAAGCTTTCGCTGGTCAGGCGATTGACCAGAGACTCATCATCGCTGGGATCGCTTTCCAGAATCTTGCGCATCATGCCCTTGCCGAAAATCTGATCTTCAAGATCAAAGGCGCGCATGACAAAGGAATAGACTTCGAAATCCTTGACGAATTCTTCCGGGGTGGTGATCGCCCCAATGCGTTCGCGGAATGTATCTGCGGCCCGTTGATGCCCGACCTCGTTGCGCAGCACTTCGAGCTGCCGGTCGCGGGTTCGATCAATCAGGTTCAGCGCCAGCTGACTGCTTAGTCCATTGATGCTGAGAACCATGGCCCTACTCCGCCGCCGCGCGTTCGGCTTTGCCGTTGATCATCTCCAGCAAGTCCGCTTCGTATTTCATCAACGGGCGCAACGCACGCATGGCCTTATAGTAATCCCCGCATGACACGTGGTTTGCCGCTTCAAAGATATGGCCGCCGATTTCCTCATGGAAGATCGGCACCAAAGCCGCCAAATCCTTTTGGATCACGGGCACCAATTCATCCCGCACAGGCGGGTTGAGCAAGGCGGTTTGAATAAAGAAATAGACGTTCTTGACCGGCGTACCCGCCTCGTCATCGTCGAGCAAATCCACCCCACGCACGATATCGGCGTGGTTTTCAATCGTCAGCAACTGTCGCCGATCGGCATTGCGGATCACGCAGCCGTTGATGACGATTTTCTCATTGGGTTTCAGAGTCAGACGTAGCGCCAATTCTTATTCCATCACATGCATCGGATTGCCTTCCAAACCGCGAATGATACTGCGGTTGATGTCCAGCAACGGCTTAATTTTCTGCTGGCCCGCGAGGACCTTCTGGGTATGAGTTTCAACCCAGAGCGCAAGCGAAATCAACCCCGCTCGCAAATCTGGAGGCAACGCATTGCCACTGTCGGCAAGATCATTGCGCAGCGCCATCCATATCCGTTCATTGTGCCAAAGGCTGTCACGCAGCCCATCCGCCAAAAGCGCCAGTTTGTCACCAGAGGTTGCGGCCTGATCAAAGGCCAGATGGCGGGATTCCAAGTCGGCTGTCACATTTGACAAAATGCGACGCTCGATCTGCCGCGGCGATTCCGTTTCGGTAATCGTCCGCTTATACGCAGTAATGCTCATTCAGTTTCTTCCGAACTATTTTTTTCTGCCTCACATGAACAAAGTATCTATATGAGGTTAAAGCCGGTTTAATTCTTTGGCAATTTTTACAATTTATGGGTGATTAGCCGGCATTGTTTCAAAATTGCAATTGGATTGTTGATCAACCTACGGGATATCGGCCCTATTTTGACCTTAATTCGCCCACTTCCTGCCAAACTGCCCAGATATCTAAACTTTTCATAATCCAGTTGAATGATTGGGTTTCGCTGCTGCGCCGATTGCCAAGGGCGATCACCCGCGTCAGTTGAAGCAACGAGATGGGATCAGACATGCGCATTCTTGCGGTCGACGACGACGAAAATATCCGCGAACTTCTCTCCGCTTCGATTGCGGCAGAGACCAGCCATTACATTACCACCGTTCCAAGCGCACAAAAGGCGCTGGCCGTGGCCGGCCACGTCGACCCAGAGTTTGACTGCTTCTTGCTTGATATCCAGATGCCCGGCATGGATGGCATCGAATTATGCCAAAGATTGCGCCAGATGTCGGCCTATCAGAAAACGCCCATCCTGATGCTGACCGCGATGGCGCAAAAGAAATTTGTCGACCGTGCGTTTCAGGCCGGGGCCACCGATTATATTTCCAAGCCCTTCGAGTTTCTCGAACTCTTCAGCCGCCTGAAAAACGCCGAACGGCTGATTGAAGAACAAAGCCAAACACAACGCCGCCGGGCCGAGATCAATTCGTTGAAACATGATCTGGCGCGCAGCGTCGAGCACAGTCTGAGCGAACCAGTTGAAATACTCGGCATCGAACGTGTCGTGGGCTATGTCTCGTTCGAAAACTACCTGCTGCAGCTCTCGCGGATGCGGATGCTGCTGACCAGCGTCCTCGCCATCAAAATCCTGAACGTCGAAAAAATCTTTCGCAACATGTCGCGCGTCGAATTTCGCACGCTCTTGGGCGACATCAGTCAGCTTCTGGCGCAAGATTACGGCAGTGACGGCGACCTTGTGACATATCGCGGCAATGGCGTATTTGCCATCGCGTCCAGCAGCCGCAAACCCTTTTCGCAGTTTGAGCTGGAAAAAGCATTGAACCGCAAACTGCGCGACTTGCGCAGTGTGCAGGACGCGGAGCACCCCATTCAGATCTGCGCCGGGGAACCTGTATCTCTGATCTCGCTGACCCGCGCTGGCAGTTTGACCTCATTGCAGAACGCCGTCGCCCGCGTCGAGGCGCGCTCTGACAGCTATCACAAGATCCTCAAGATGTCGGCCACCCGTCGTAGCCTGGAAGCGGCCAACACGCAGGACATGCAAGATCGCCATATTTACGAAACGCTACTGAAGCAGGAAATCGAAGATCGAAAGTCTGTCGCCAACTCCTGATCATGGCGCAGCACAGCAAGGAAAAACCGCCCGAGGTTCCCCCCGGGCGGTTTTTTCAGTCTTGCTCAGCGGTGATTAACCGATGATTTCATTCAGCGTCGCGCTTGGCCGCATCACTGCTGCGGTCTTCTCTGGGTCGGTCTTGAAATACCCCCCCAGATCAACCGGCTGACCCTGAACCGCGGCCAGCTCTGCAACAATTTTCGCTTCGTTCTGTGCCAGCTGCTCTGCAATTTCAGAGAAATGCGTGGCCAGTTCCACGTCTTCGGTCTGCTGCGCAAGAGCCTCTGCCCAATAACGCGCGAACCAATAGTGGCTGTCACGGTTGTCCGGTTCACCCACTTTGCGCGACGGCGACTTGTTGTTATCCAGAATGCCCTGGGTCGCGGCCTCGGCGGCAGTGCCCAGCACACCGGCTTTGGCGTGGCCCTGCGTGTCCGCAAGGAAGTTGAAGCTCTCGCCAAGCGCGCAGAACTCCCCCATCGAATCCCAGCGCAGGTGGTTTTCTTCCATCAGCTGCTGCACGTGCTTTGGCGCAGAGCCGCCGGCACCTGTTTCAAACAGGCCACCGCCGTTCATCAGCTTAACAATCGACAGCATCTTGGCCGATGTTCCCAATTCCAGGATCGGGAACAGGTCGGTCAGATAATCACGCAACACGTTGCCAGTGATCGCAATGCTGTCCTGGCCCGATGTGATGGTTTTCAGCGTCTGGGCGGTCGCTTCGCGCGGTGCCATGATCAAGAATTTGTCAGCCACACCCGCCGCTTCCAGCGCTGGCTTTACATAGGCGATCAGTTCGGCGTCATGCGCGCGGTTGGCATCAAGCCAGAAGATGGCTTCAGACCCGGTTAGGCGCTGGCGATCCAGCGCCAGTTCGATCCAGTTTTCGATCGGCGCTTTTTTGGCCGTGCACGCACGCCAGATATCGCCTGCTGCCACTTCGTGGCTGTGCAGCGTCTCGCCATTGGCCAGAACAATGCGAATGCTGCCCGCGCCCGGCGCTTCGAACGTGGTGGGGTGGCTGCCGTATTCTTCAGCTTTCTGCGCCATCAGGCCCACGTTGGCCACAGCGCCTGCGGTGGTCACATCGAGCGCGCCATTGGCTTTGAAGAAATTGATGGTCTCATCATAGACAGTCGAATAGCAGCGATCCGGGATCACACAGTTGGTGTCACCTTTGCTGCCGGTTTCATCCCAACCCTTGCCGCCGGCACGGATGACCGCTGGCATCGACGCATCAATGATCACATCAGAAGGCACATGCAGGTTGGTGATGCCCTTGTCGCTGTCGACCATATACATGGATGGGCGCTCAAGCGCTGCGATGTCCGCTTTGATCTCAGCGGCATTGCCCAGCGTTTCAATCGCAGCCAGAACATCAGCCAGACCGGAGTTTGGCGACCCGCCCGCAGCGGCAATTGCCGCGCCGTGCTTGTCCCAGACCGGGCCCAACCATGCTTTGACGGCGTGGCCAAAGATGATCGGGTCAGACACTTTCATCATAGTGGCTTTCATGTGCAGCGAGAACATGGTGCCGTCGGCAATGGTGTCCTCGATCGCATCCGTCAGGAAGGACGACAGCGCCGCTGCCGACATATAGGTCGCGTCAGCCACGGTGCCCTCTTCCAGCGGCCAGCCTGCTTTCAGAACAGTGACAGAGCCATCTGCTGCCACAAATTCGATTTTCGCATCGCCCGCCTGATCTGCGGTGATGGTCGCGGATTTTTCGTTGGCATAGAAGTCATCGCCCGGCATGGAGCTGACCTTGGTCTTGCTATCAGATGACCATGCGCCCATCGAATGCGGGTTGTTTTGCGCATAGTTCTTAACGGCTTTGGCCGCACGACGATCAGAGTTGCCTTCGCGGAGCACCGGGTTCACCGCGGAGCCTTTGATGCTGTCATACCGCGCACGGATCGCTTTTTCTTCGTCGGTCTTCGGCTCTTCCGGGTAATCTGGCAGCGCATAGCCTTTGCCCTGTAATTCGGTCACGGCCGCGACCAGTTGCGGCACCGAGGCCGAAATATTCGGCAGTTTGATCACATTGGCATCCGGTGTTTTCACCAGACCACCCAGGGCGGCGAGATCATCAGATTGGCGCTGCGCTTCGGTCAGGAATTCAGGGAAGGTCGAAATGATCCGGCCCGCCAAGGAAATATCCTTCGTGCCGACGTCCAGACCGGCCGCCGCAGCAAAGGAACGCACAATCGGCAGAAGCGAGGCAGAGGCCAGCTCCGGTGCTTCGTCTACAATTGTATACAATACGTCTGGTTTCGATGTTTCGGTCATGAAATTCGCCTTTCACCGGTCTTAGAGAGGTTTTGCGCTGTCCGGAGTTCCGGTCGCGCAGGTTCAGAGAGTTCCTATGCCGCTTGGCTTACACGCAGCTGACACGGAGATTCATTGCCGCCCTTTTAGAACAGAGTTTCGCTGCAATCAATCAGGTTGCAACGCTTTGTCGCGGCGGCCCGAAAACAAGGGCTCAGGCGACAATTGCGTCCTTCTCGTAAACTTCTGTGTAATGCTGAAATGCGCTCTCAAACCAGGCCGTCCCACGGGTTGCCGCGGCTAAGGCTTGGGCCAGAGCATCTTGCGAGCCCATCGGCAAGCTGGCGCGAAATACGTCCCACCCAGCGCAATATTCATGGGCTTCAAACCCCAGGACCTGCCCTTTCAGGCCGCTGATCACTGGCACCAATCCGCCCGAGAAAACCGACGGCACATGAATCTGCACCTCCATGATGGGCTGCAAGACCACGGTGCCCGCCTTGGCAATGGCCGCGCGTACGGCATTTTTGCCCGCCTGCCGAAAGGCATAGTCGGAACTGTCGACCGCATGGTGTTTTCCGTCCAGCAATGTCACCGCCACATCCACAACCGGATAGCCATGCAGCCCCTCGTCCAGCGCTTCGATCGCGCCGGCTTCGACCGCCGGAATATAGTTCTTCGGCACCGCGCCGCCTTTGACGAGGTCGCTGAAAAAGAAGCCAGATCCGCGGTCCTGCGGGCGCAATTCAACCTGCACATCTGCAAATTGCCCTGCACCGCCAGATTGTTTGCGGTGTCGATAAGACTGTCGGACTGGGCGCAGCACGGTTTCGCGCAGGTCAGGCGGCACTTTGCGCGTCGACACTTTGATGCCAAACCGATCCTCCAGCAGCGCCAACGAACGGCGCATATGCTGCGGACCCTGCGTCGCCAGCACCGCATGTCCGGTGCCCAAATCCACATCTATCCGCAGCGCAGGGTCTATTTCGCGCAGGCGTTCAAGCGCACCGGAAAGCCGGGCATCGTCTTTTTCATGGTCCGGTGTGATCACCCGCCGATAATTGGCAACATGTGGCCGCGCCCAACCGGGCAACGGGGCCTTACCGTCCTGATCATAGACCTGACCCAAATTCAGATGATCCGATTTCACAGCGAGTTTGAGGCACCCTTGCGTGTCGGCTTGGGATTGCGCGCCGATATGGGTCAACCCCCCA
Organism: Cognatishimia sp. SS12; assembly: GCF_028369055.1. GTDB lineage: Bacteria > Pseudomonadota > Alphaproteobacteria > Rhodobacterales > Rhodobacteraceae > Cognatishimia. The sequence continues at coordinate 144,559 of NZ_JAQNCZ010000006.1, forward strand.
AGCGCGCTGCCGCCCAGCTGATCGCTGGCTGCCAGCTGCCCTTGCAAAACGCGCAACATCACCGTTTTGCCTAGGTGTTTCACCTGATCCGCCATGATCGGCACAGCCACCGCCTGACCTTTCGTGGAGAGCCGCGCCCAGGCGCGGCCCACATCCGGTGCCTCGTGCCGCAGCGATTTCATCAACCGCTGAATGCCATTGCCATGGGTTGCAGATCCGATCAGCGTAGGCACCAAATCATGGTGTTGCAGGGTCTGTTTTGCCACGTCATAGATCTCTTCGGGGAGGGGCTGTTTGTCTTCAATCAGCTGCTCCAGCAGGGCGTCATCAAAATCCGCCAGAGTCTCCAGCATTTCGGTGCGCGCCTCATTTTCGCGCGCCTGCATTTCAGCCGGAATTTCAACCAAGGCTGAGCGATGCCCGTCACGGAATTTCCACGCGCGTTCGGACACCAGATCAACGGTCCCCGTGATTGCATCGCCGGACCGCAAAGGGACCTGCCGCAACAGAATGTGGTGATTGCAATAGGTTTGCAGGGCCGCGGCGATCTCGCTTATCCGGCTTGTGGCCGTATCCACCCTGTTTACGAAGAGGATGCTGGGGACATCGGACTCTTCGAGAAGGCGCATATAGGGTGCAGCGAGATCAGCCGCGTCCGCATCTGCCGACACGCAGAGGACTGCAGCATCGCTGCAGGCCACCGTGGGACCCGCGTGTGACAGATTCTCGATACCGCCATCCATGTCGATGACGGCCCATTCGTCGTTCATATAGGTAAATGGCGTGATGGTACCGACGCCCTCTACCGAAAACTTCTTGCTCTGGGTTCCCTCCAGCCCCGCCAATGCCGCGGCCAAAGTTGACTTACCTGTTTGAGACGGCCCGATAATGGTAAAAACACGCAAGTCCTTCCCTCCCCGGCTAAATCTCATGCCCGAAGGAAGTCAGCGCAAATAGCGCAGCCTATGCCTGTGAAATAGTTCTGCCTCAGCAGCTGTGCGCGTTTCGCCCCAGTCGTTGCAGCGGCGAGAGTCGCGACTCCTAGATTGTTGGGCAGGAAAAACGATCCGTCAAGTGGGCGATCACCTAAAGCTGCGCCGCCCAGAACCGATAGCGCTGCTGGCCGGTCACTTCGCGCATCAGCCCGCGCGCCTGAAAAAGGTTAAGATTGCGCCGCGCCGACATCAAGGAACAGCCCGCCATGCGCGCTGCCAGCTCGGCGGAAAACACCGGAAATCGCAGCGCCGCATCAATCATGCGCGCGGGCGTCCGCCCTTGCAAATCTGCAGTTTCGGCGCGCGCTTTTTCGCGCCATGTCTGCAAACGGTCCAATTCTAGCAGCGCCGCAAGCGCGCCCTGTTCAACCGTTTGATAATAAAGGCCTAATGATATTTCCGGATCCTGCGCGCGCGCATGCAATTGCGGCAAAGAATCGGGCATTGGCGCAAAGGGGGCTTGCGATCCGGCCGCCATTAAAGACATGGCCACCATCGGCTCGAGCGCCATGTCGATTGATGTGACACTCAAACGCCGCCACAAAAACAAACCACAGGCCCCGCGGGTTAGCGGATGCAACTCCCCTGCCCCTTGCAAAAGCCGCTGCCACGTGGCCCCAAGCGCCGCCAATTCCGGCCCGGCCGCTTGGCCTTCACCGGGCAAATCACTGGGATCCTCCAGTGCTTTGCGCCCCAAAAACCGATGCAAACCATCATCAAACGGGTCATCACGACGCCCCGCGACCAGCCGCCTGACCGCCCAAGACGCCCGTTCCAGGTCGCGCGTTTCCTCTTGGGAGCCGATTCGAAGTGCCCGGAACAGCGCGATATGTTCAGGTGCCTGCCAGACCCCTTCGCTGCGCAAAATCGCCGATACGCTCTGCAGCGCGACACGCTCCACCAGATCTGAGGGCAACGTTTTCAGCCGTTCGGCATAACGGGCCAGAGCTTCGGCGGCCCGCACCAAAGCGCGATAATGCGCCGCCTCGGCGAGATGCCATTTTTGCAGTCCCTTCTGAGTGTCCCGCCGGTCATACAACAACGGGCTTGCGCCGGGTTCAAATTCTTCGATGGGACCCGGCAGAAACCAAAGGTCTTCTTCGGGCGTCACAGGGGCGTCGTATATCGGCGGCGGCAGGATCCCATCCTCATAGGCATCCGGACCATCCTGGGCCGCATTCGGATCGTTTTGCTTTTTGGCGGGCGGTTCCGTCATATCATCTTCAGCCTAGGATGATTCCCGAAAATTGCGAACCGCTCAATTTCCGCTTACAGCGATCCGCCAAGCGTGATTTTGGACTGCAGCTTTTCAAACACCCATCCAGATGCCGCCGCATCGCTGTGCGACAGAATAATCTCTGCGGCGCGCACGCCAATTTCGCGGCGACAGGCATCTGTTGTCGCCAGCGACAGGGGCAACCCTTCGAGAATTTGCAGATTGTTAAACCCGGCGAGGGCCAAATCATCCGGGATCGACAGCCCTTCGGCCAGACAATGCATATAGCCGCCCACCGACATCACATCGCTCGAATAGTAGACACAGTCCAAATCAGGGGTGCGGGCCAACATTTCGGCTGTCAGCCTGCGGCCATTTTGTATTGTCGAATCCCCAGACACCTGCTGCCTGTCCGCCAGGTGCACACCGGCCGCCTGCAGAGCCTCTTCAAAGCCCTTCAGGCGTTTCAAGGCGCGGAAATCCTGCGGCAGTTTGGTGCCGATAAAGCCGATACGCCGATAGCCCCGAGCGAGAATTTGCTCTGCCATCTCGCGGCCGGCATCAATATGGGACACCCCCACGCAGTGACAGACCGGGGTGCCGTCGGTGTCCATCACCTCAACCACCGGGCAATGCGCGTTGCGCAGCATTTTGCGCGTACTTTCTGAATGCTCAAGCCCCGCCACAACCAGGCCCGAAGGCCGCCAGCTGAGCATCTCGCGGATCACGCTTTCTTCCTCATCCAGCCGATAGCCCGAAACGCCAACCACTGGTTTCAGCGCGGTGGACTTCAGAACCGACGAAATCCCCGACAGAACCTCGGGAAACACATAGCTGTTGAGCGACGGAACCACCACTGCAACCAGATTGACGGACTGAGACGACAGTGAACCCGCGATGCGGTTGGGCACATAGCCGATGGAGCGCGCGGCCTCTTCGACCTTTTGGCGTGTCTTGGGTGAAACGTCTGGGGCCCCACGCAAAGCGCGACTCGCCGTCATTTCACTGACGCCGACGAGCTGCGCGACATCCTTGAGGTTGAGCCGTTTTGTCATGCGGGCATCGTCTGCGAGCGGCACCAAAACATCAAGGCGCATTTCGCGCCAACACTGGAAATCTCTGCCCGGCGCAATACATCTTGCAAAATGCACCCGTTAGCGATAACGGTGCAGCGACGTTAACGCTAACATGTCTCGCAGGCTGTGCGCACGACGAATTGGAACACTTCGGAGGACTAAAATGACCCTGAACATCGCTATCAACGGTTTTGGCCGTATCGGCCGCAATGTACTGCGCGCTATCATTGAAAATGGCGTCGACGACGTGAAAGTCGTGGCCATCAACGATCTGGCCCCTGCCGAGACGCTGGCCCATCTGTTGCGCTTTGATTCCGTGCATGGCCGCCTGAATGCCGAGGTCACTGTCGATGGCGACACGCTGACCGTTGGCAACCAGACCATCAAACTGACAGCGATCCGCAACCCCGAAGAACTGCCATGGGACGGTGTCGACATCGCCTATGAATGCACCGGCATTTTCACCTCCCGCGACACAGCGGCCAAACACCTGAAAAACGGCTCCAAGCGCGTGCTGATCTCTGCCCCGGGCAAAGAAGTTGACCGCACTGTTGTCTATGGCGTGAACCATCAGGATCTGACCGCAGACGACGTGATCGTTTCAAACGCTTCGTGCACCACCAACTGCCTTGCGCCTGTGGCCAAGGTTCTGGACAGCACCTTTGGTATCAAGACCGGGTACATGACCACCATCCACGCATATACCGGTGATCAGCCAACCCACGACGCCGCGCACAAAGATCTCTACCGCGCTCGCGCGGCGGCGGTTTCGATGATCCCAACCTCAACTGGCGCAGCGCGTGCAATCTCCGAAGTGCTGCCGCATCTGAAGGGGCGCCTGGAAGGGTCCGCCATTCGCGTGCCAACCGTGAACGTATCGCTGGTTGACCTGACCTTTGTGCCTGAGAAATCCGCAACCGTCGAAGAAATCAATGCCGCCATCAAAGAAGCTGCCGAAGGCGCGTTGAAGGGCGTTCTGGGTTACGAAGATCGCCCGCTGGTCTCGATCGACTTTAACCACGATCCACATTCTTCGACCTTTGCAGCACCGCAGACCTCTGTGACGTCAGAGGGTCTGATCCGCGTGGTCAGCTGGTATGACAACGAATGGGGCTTTTCCAACCGTATGATCGACACCGGTCGTGCAATGGGCGCGCTGCTGTAAATCAGCGCCACAATCCCAAAGAAAAACCCGCAGCGGACGCTGCGGGTTTTTTTTGTGTCTGCACCAGCTTAGATGCGGAACAAAGGCTGCAACAAACGCGGCATCCATGACCGGAATTTCAAGGGCGCGCCGGTCGCGGCGAGGCAGATGCAGGCCTCGCCGGCTTCGGCCACCGGGGCGTGATCCACGTCATCATCGGCCACCTCAACATCGCCGACACCAAACCGCCCATCTTCGTCACTGAACGCGCCCTGCAAAACCAAGGTCAACTCCAGCCCATCGTGGCTGTGGTTGGGCATTTCCTGCCCCGCCGGGATGTAAAGCAGGCGCACAGACCCGTCATCGCCAGACTGCAAGATCGACTGCCGCACACCAAAGCCCAGCGATTTCCACTTGGGTGGCTTGCCCTTGAGGGCCTCCATCACGGGCGCCGGAAAAATGCCCGACCGCTGATAGGCCTGCGCCTCATTCGGGGCCGCATGATCCAATGCGTCAAGCACCTGCGCCCTGAGATCGGTGGAGATCACATGACCATCGGTCGCCTCAAGCACAGCACCGCCCGCCATTTCATGCGCCGCCATCCGGGCGCGGCATTCTTCGCACATGGACACATGCGCCGCGATCACCAACGCATAGGGTTGTGCCACATTGCCCGCAACATAAGCGGCAATCAGCGGCTCTGAGATATGATGTCTGATCTCACTCATGACGATCTAAGTTCCTTTAGCTCATGACGCAGTTTTTCCAGGCCAAGCCTGATCCGCGACTTGATGGTGCCAAGCGGCAGGCCGGTTTCTTCCTGAATCTCCGCATGGGACAATTCCCCAAGATATGCCTTTTCCACCATCTCACGTTGCCGCGGCTTCAGCCGGGAAAGCGCCAGGCGCAACCTTTGCGCCTCTTGTTCCAATGCGAGGATCTGGCTGGCATCCTCTGTTGCTTGATCAGGCTCTGCCAAGTCTTCGGGCATCGGCCTGCGTTCTCGTCGCAGCACATCAATCTGGCGATTGCGGGCCACTTGATAAATCCAACTGCTGACCTGCGCGCGATGCGGATCAAACTGCCCGGCTTTGCGCCAGATCGTCAGCATCACATCCTGCACAATCTCTTCGGCCTGGGCCCCAGATACACCAGAGCGCATCACGAACCCCTTTAGACGCGGCGCGTAATAATCAAACAGCTTGCAGAAAGCCGCGCGATCACGCTGCATCTTGACCGCGAGCATCCACACGGTCTGTTCAGAGTATCCCTGCTGTGTCTTTTGCTCCACGTTTTCCCGGTTCTGTTGCGCCCGAGCCAGCACCGCAGGCTCAGTTTGCAACGTCTCTTGGTGGCTTTGTTCTAAGGTCAGCATACCTTCTCTACGCGACCCGTCGAGATTTGGATCATTTTTTTGATCCGAAATAAATTTTTTGCCGTAGATTCAATAAAACAGCAGGAGCCTTTATGTCATTTGATACCCCGTCCCGTCAGCCGCAGCGCATCGCAATCGTCGGTGGCGGCATTTCCGGTATGGCGGCGGCTTATCTGCTGTCACGTGATCATTCCGTCACCCTTTACGAGGCCGCCCCGCGTCTGGGCGGTCACGCCCGCACCGTCATGGCCGGGCTGCGTGGCGATCAGCCCGTGGATACCGGCTTTATCGTTTTCAACTATGTGAATTATCCGCATCTGACGCGCATGTTTCGCGAGCTTGACGTGCCCGTCACCAAGAGCGACATGAGCTTTGGTGCCACCGTGGATGATGGCCGCGTGGAATACGGGCTGCGTGATCTGTCAGCAGTGATGGGACAAAAGCGCAACCTGTTGCGCCCGGCCTATTTTCGCATGCTGCGGGATATCATGCGGTTCAACAACGGCGCAGAAGCGCGGGCAGACAGCGACAGCACCACCATCGGCGAGCTAATCGAGGACATGAAGCTGGGCGACTGGTTCCGCCGCTATTACCTAACCCCGATCTGCGGTGCGATCTGGTCAACCCCACCCGAAGAAATCCAATCCTTCCCGGCGCGCTCGCTGGTGCGGTTTTTCCGAAACCACGCCCTGCTCAGCGCATCGGGCCAACATCAATGGTGGACGGTGAAAGGCGGCAGTATCGAATATGTCACCCGCCTGGCTCGTCATCTGGAAAATTCCGGCGTGACCCTGCGCACAGGCGCGGCGATCACATCGGTGCGGCGTGAAACCCATGGGGTGCGTGTCCACACGGCGCGCGCCGAGCCTGAACATTTCGACCACATTGTCATGGCCTGCCATTCTGATGATGCGCTGCGCCTGCTCGCAGACGCGAGTCCGCGCGAAACCGCTGCCCTCAGCGATTTGCGCTATCAGGACAACCACATAATCCTGCACCGCGATACCCGGCAGATGCCCCGCCGCAAAGCTTGCTGGTCCAGCTGGGTCTACAAAGCCGACGCCGTTGATCAGCGCCCGGCTATCGGCGTGACCTATTGGATGAACCGGTTACAGAATATCCCGGAAAGCGATCCGCTGTTTGTCTCTCTGAACCCCGTAAAAGCCGTGGATCAGAGACTGATTTACGACGAAAAGACCTTCCGCCATCCGGTGTTTGATCGCGCAGCGCTCAGCGCGCAGGATCAGATTGCCGCGCTGCAAGGGACACGCAACACCTGGTTTGCCGGGGCCTATCTGCGGCATGGGTTTCACGAAGACGGCTTTGCCAGCGCCGTGCGCGTGGCCCGCATGATCACAGCGCAGCGACACGGGATGCTTGCCGCATGATGGGTCCGCAGCACATCCCTGCGCGCACGACGCACAGCCGTAAAGGCGCGCTGACGCGCAGTTTCACCTATAGTGTCGATTACGTCCTAATCGACCCTAACGCAGCGCAATTTCCACTTTTGTTCGGGCGCAACCGGGCAAATTTGGTAGGTGTGAGCGATCGTAATCATGGTGGTCCGCGGGGCAACGGCACCGGCGCTGCCTGGGCAGAGCAGGTCTTGGCGACGGCCGGGCTGCCGGATGCAAAGGTCCTTCTGCTGACCCAGCCAAGTTTTCTGGGATATGTGTTCAACCCCATCAGTTTTTGGTTGGCCTATCAGGACGGTGCCCTGCGCGCCGTAATCGCCGAGGTGAACAACACCTTTGGCGACCGGCATTCATATCTGTGCCACGCGCCAGATTTCGCAGACATCACCCCGGACATGACCCTGACGGCCAAAAAACAGATGCACGTGTCGCCGTTTCAAGAAGTGGCGGGCGAATATTCATTTAAATTCAGTATATTAGATGAAAAAATCCGAATTCAGATCATCCATTACAACGGCGCAGAAACGCTTTATGCCCATTTGACCGGGCCGCGCCGCCCCCTGAACAACCGGGCCATATTGGGCGCGCTTTTGCGCCGCCCGCTCGGGCCCGTGCGCACCATCGCGCTGATCTATTGGCAAGCCCTCAAACTGAAACGACAGGGCGCGCGCTATCGCACACGCCCCACCCCGCCGAAAAAGGACCTAAGCTGATGACCCTACTCACCGACGCGGTAAAGCGCGAATTTCTCAGCTGTTGTGACCGGATCACCTATGGGCAGCTTTCTCTCAAAACGCCTGATGGAGCCCTGCACAGGTTCGGCACCACCGGCCCGGTTGCGGATATGGATATCCGGGATTGGTCCGTCATATCCGCCATGGCGGCACGTGGTGATGTGGGACTTGGCGAAACCTATGTTGCCGGCCTCTGGGAAACGTCGTCCATCGAAACACTCGTCACTGTTGCGCTGCGCAATTTTGATACCTTTTCCGATTTCGCCAATCCAAGTGCGTTCAACCGGTTCAAGTTTCTGGTGGTTGATCGGCTCTTGCGGGCGAATTCATTAAGCGGGGCCTCGCGCAACATTCGTGCGCATTATGACGTAGGCAATGAGTTTTACCAGCTCTGGCTCGACCCGGGTATGACCTATTCATCAGCGCTTTTCGCCGGAACAGAGACTGATTTAGAGCGCGCGCAAGCCAAAAAGAACAACCGCGTGCTCAGCAGGTTGGCGGATGGCGAACGCATCCTTGAGATCGGCTGCGGCTGGGGTGGGTTTGCCGAACGCGCGGCTGATCAAGGCCATCATGTGACAGGCCTGACCCTCTCGCCCAGCCAGAAGGGCTATGCCGATGCGCGGCTTGATGGCCGCGCCGATATCCGGCTTGAGGACTATCGCAGCATCCAGGGCACCTTTGACAACATCGTGTCTATTGAAATGATCGAAGCGGTCGGTGAGCGGTATTGGCCCAGTTATTTTGCCACCCTCAAGGCGCGGCTGGCTGAGGGGGGCCGTGCGCTGGTGCAGGCGATTACGGTCCAAGATTCCTATTTCGATCTTTATCGACGCGGATCAGACTATATCCGGCAATACACCTTCCCGGGCGGCATGTTGCTGTCTGATGCCGTGATTGCCGATCAGGCCCGCACCGCTGGGCTTCAGGTGCGCGACAATTTTGCGTTCGGGCAGGATTATGCGCGCACCTGCCGGGTCTGGGCCGAACGGCTGATGGCGCAGCGCGAAAAGGTGCTGGCGCTTGGCCATGATCAGGCGTTCTTGCGCAATTGGCAATTTTACCTAGAGATCTGCGCCGCATCCTTTGCCGTCGGCCAAACCGATGTCGTACAAGTGGAGCTGGCCCATGCTTAATTGTTTGACGAACCGCCTGCCCTCCTTCGGCTTCACCAACCAGCGCAGCGCGGACTACGCAGACACAGGGCCGAATTTGCAATTGCGGGAACACCTGTCGGGCAATCTCATTTCCGAGGGGGTGATTTTTGGCCCCCGCGGCACGGTGGTGTCGCGCTTTGTGGCTGATATGCAGGGCACTTGGGATGGATCAAGGGGCACTCTGAACGAAGCTTTCGCCTTTTCCAGTGGCGACACGCAGACCCGCCGCTGGGAACTTTCGACAGGCAATGACGGGCGGTTCTGGGGCACTGCGGCGGATATTGTTGGCAAGATGACCGGAGAGACCTCAGGGGCCACCGCGCGTATGGATTACCGGCTTCGCCTTGAAGCGGATGCTGGCGGTCATGTGTTGTCGGTCACGGATTGGATGTATCTGACGGAGAATGGCACCATCCTCAACCGATCCCATATGCGGAAATTTGGCGTCAAAGTCGCGGAACTGGTGGCCACCATCCGGCGGGCCCCCGGCTGACAAGGATTTTTGTGCAGCCGCTTTAGTCATTAGTGGTCAATCAGTTGCGCTTTTAAAGAACAAAAAACGGCTTAAATGTGCGCCACTTGGGGGTACTGTGAGAGAAGCTGGGGGTTTCGCGGCGAAACCCCCTACAATTAGCCCATCGCCTCAACCGCCTCTTGTATCGTCGTCAACAGTTGGCGCGCCTCGTCTGGGTCCAGCGCCCGGCCCTTCAGCTCCAGCTTTAGGCCCTGCGCCGTCACTTGTGCGTGCAGCATGCCGCCGTCCGCCAATATCAGAGGCTCCAGTTTCACCACCTCAGACGGACGCCCCCCGCGCCGCGGGTCTTTTTCGGCGGGCACCTCCGTCAGCGCGTTTTCTAGCAGCTTCAGCTCTGCACTGGCGTTCTGCGCTGTGCCCGCACTTAGTGCCTCGCGTAACTGCCCCTGCGCCCCGTCGCGTAGCCCGGCGGCCACCTTGAGGCCAATGCGCTCTGTCATCTCAGTCGGGAATTGCAACAGATCCCCCAACGCCTCATGCACTGCGGCAAAGCTGCGAATTTTTGACCGCTTGGATTTTGACGCCTGCTCAAACAATGCGGATACAGCGGCATCCACACTGTCAAACACCCCACCCTGCGCTGCAAGGGCCGCAATGCGGCCACGTTCATAGTGGCTGAGGTTGGCACGAATTTCGTTTTCCTCAACCATGTTCAGATACGCGGCTGCGCTGTCTCTTGGCCGGCGCACAAATGCCGGGATTTCGCGGAACGCCGCATCCTCTGACGCCAGCGCGCGAAAGGCTTGAAGCCGACGATGCCCGGAAATCAAACCATAGCCGTCATCCGTGGCGATGACCTCAATGGGCGTGCGCAGCCCATTCTGCCGGATGGAGCCGAGCAATTCCTGCCGCTCTTCTGCGCTGTCATGCAAACGATCGCGGCGCAGATAGCCGCTCTGGATATCATCAATGCTGATCTGTACAGCCGCATGACCGCCAGTTTCCGCTGCGCGCCATTTTTTCGCGTCTGATGCCTCTTTTGCGGCGGCCACACGATCCGTCACTGCGCCCATTGCGGCCTGTGCCGCGGCCTCTCCCGCGACCTGGGCGATGGGCGGAGTCATGGATTGCCCAAGCGGAGGTTTCGCAGCGAAACCCTCATTCAGTTTCGCAAGTTCGGATTGGTCTGGTGCCTCCAGCCGTCTGCGTCGTGCCATTATTCACCCTCCATATGTGCATCTCGCCACCAGCTGCCGATCAGCAACTCTTTGAATTCCGCATAGGTGCGATCAAAGGTTTCCCGCCCACGCACATATGTCTCGCGGTTGAAATCACGATAGTCGGCTTCGTAGATGCCGTTCACCTGCTCGCCCGCCTGGCCAACCAGCGCGGTATAGTCCTGACGATAGGCATTCATGAAATCCCCGAAATAGGCCTGAATGACATTGGCCATATCGGTCTGCTGGCTGGCGTCAAAGCGGGTGACAATCGCCCGCACCACGTCCCATTCGAATTTCAACTCTGGCAGCCCCGCCGCACGCGCGGCGGCATTTTCACCATCTTCGATGCTGGCAAAGGTCGAATATAGCATGTCAAAGAAACGGCCCGTGGAGTCAAATTCCAGAAACGAGGCCCCCAGCGGCACCAGCAAGATGTCAGCCGCCGCCAGCCCGTTGATCGTCAAATAGCCGAGGGCAGGGGGGGTATCCAGAAAGATGATGTCATAGTCGTCCAGCACCTTTTCGTCGTTCAGGAAATTGGTCAGCCCGTCCCACAGGGGCCAATTGCGCAGCCCCATGCGCCAGACTGGAATTTGAAATTCCGCCCAATAGAGATTCAGCTGCGCACCGATCAGATCAATATTGGGCCAATGGGTGGACTGAATGACATCTTTGGAGGTCACTTTCAGCGCCTCTTGCAGGGTCTCATCCAGGGGTATTTCGGCCTGGCCCCCGGCAGCGCGCACCTCATTCTCGGCAACCACGGCCTTGGCATAATCTTTGGCGATCAATGGAAAGACCGTTGACCATTCATCCGGGACCGTGCCGCCAAGGATCGAGGTCATCGATCCTTGGGAGTCCAGGTCGATCACCAGCACCTTATAGCCATCAAGCGCAGCGGACATCGCGAGATGCGCCGCAGTTGAGGTTTTGCCAACGCCACCTTTGAAGTTGGCCACCGCAACAACCTTGGCCGGCAACCCCTCGGGTTTATAGGGCAGGTATTCTTTGGTGCTGACACCTTCGTTGGCAAAGTGATTGCGCAGGGTCAGCACTTCTTCCAGGGTGAACCACTTTGATCCGCCAGACCCTTCGCCCTGCGGCAAGTCTGGATGGGCCTTAAGCACCCGCCGCAGATGCGCGGGGGCGACCGGGATAAGATATTTGGTGATTTCCCAGGTCGAGAATTTTCTCAGCCGTTTTTCCCCATCAGGCGCATAGCCGCGCCGGGCCATATCTTCGCGCCCTTTGGCACAAAACGCGGCCGCTTTTGCGAATCGTGTGGTGTCGATAGGATCAGGGAGTTTCTTGGCTGCTGCTTCCGGATCAAGATTGAGATACGGAGGAAGAGGAGGTTGGGGAGCTTTGCTCACTTGCGGTGCCTCGTAAAATGTATGCCTGTTTTTATGATATCTACGAGAATAGCGCACATTTCTCAATCGAGCCAGCATCAGGTTGGCCTGCATGCCTGATTTCAGAGAATATGCGGTGGTTTCGCCGCGAAACCTATTTCTATTATCCTTATTCAATTCAAAATCACGCAACCAAAAGGTTTAATTCCTTTTAGGACTTTAAGAGGTTTGCCTATTATTATCTGTTAAGTATCAATAGCTTAAATTACTTTGGGGACCTTAGAACAGGACCACGGGTATCCGATTCCGGGATCAAAGGTACCAGCTTACGGGACCTAAGGTACCCGACTACAGGATGATGGGATCCGATTCGCAGGACTGCTATATTTAGTGGTTTTCTCCCTCGAATACCCTAAAACAGGGGCGAAATGACGCCGATTTCACCCGCAAAGCGCGGCCGAGGAGTCAATAATTGCGCGCATATCGACGTGATTCGAACGTGGCGACTCCGTAGATTCGCTTGGGTACCCGTTTGCGGGATGTGCTAAAGAACCCATGTTATCCTTGCAGCGGGGTACCTAATGTGTCATTGATAATACCCAAAAATCGAGTGGCGCAGAATCATGGCACAGACCCAGATCGATATGGATAACCTCACCGGGCCCCTGCGGCGTGAGACGGTGAAAAAGAATGTCGCCGCCATTCATATCAGCGGAAAACTCAGCCTGCTGCAGCGCAAACTTTCCAACGTGCTGTTGCTGAATGCCTATGATGCGCTGACCTCGGCGCAAAGCCATTCGATTGACGCGCGCACGCTGGCAATGATGGTCGGGTATAACTCCAACGATTTTGACACGCTGCGCGCCAGCCTGCGCACCCTCGCCGAAACGGTGGCCGAATGGGATATGCTGGATGAGGACGGTAAACAGGAGTGGGGGGTCAGCTCTCTTTTGTCTTTTGCCAAGCTGAAAAACGGTGTGTGTGAATATGCCTATTCTCCGGCGCTGGCGCAGAAACTGCATGATCCGAAGATCTACGCGCTGATCAACGTGCATATTCAGCGCAATTTCAGCTCCGGCCATGGGCTGGCGCTTTATGAGAACTGCTACCGGTTCGTGCGCACCGGCAGCACCGGCTGGTGGAGCCTTGAGACCTTTCGCAAACTGATGGGGGTGGATGGCTCTAGTTATTATGAGAGCTTCAAACATCTGAATGCCAAGATCATCAAACCCGCCGTCGCTGAGGTGAACAAAAGTTCCGATATCGAAATCACGCCGGAGTTTCAGAAAAAGGGCAGGGCGGTCACGGACATCCGGTTTCTGATCAAGGAAAATCCGCAACTGGCTATGTTCCAGATTGATGACAGCGATGGCACCCGCAACCTGCCTGTATATAAAGCCTTGATCGCGCAGGGCGTGTCTGACCGTCTGGCGCGCCAGTGGATTGCCGAACATGGCCCGGATTATGTCAGCGAAAAACTGACCTATATGAAGGGGCAGGGCTCCGTGAAATCCAAGGTGGGGTATTTGACCGCCGCCCTCAGGGACGATTATCGCCCCAGTTCCGGGGTCGAACCCGTCGCCGCCCCCTCGGATGCGGCGCTGCAACGGGCCGCTGACCGCAAGGCGCAAGCGGCCGAGGCCGACCGCGATTTGCAAAACCGCCGTGTAGAGCGCGCCGAACGTGGCCGCAAATTTGCGATTGTGGCCGATCACGTGGCACGCCGGAACCCGACGCAGCGCGATGCGGATAAACGTTTGTTCATGGCCAGTCTGCCAGATGACCTGGCGCGAGAGGCGTTTCGCGCCCACGGCTGGAATTCTGCGCTGAATGCCAGCGCGATCTTTGCGTTCTGGGAAGATCTGGCACCGGGTCTGTTTGACGCTGATTCCTAATCAATTCTCGTGCAAGCGTGGTGGATTGTTTCCTGCGCGGCAACGAAATTTGGATTTTTTGAGAGCATTTGTCTCATCATGAGACGAATCAACCTTTGGCTGAATCGTTTCTGGCGCAGGGAAAACTAGAAATTAGGCACATATTCAACCCTTGGTATAGATATGCGTCGCCGTTTCTGCAAAGTTCATTTTTCATTAACCAACTGATATTCATGTGTAAAACTCAAAGGCAGCTGCACCAGCGTTAACACTGCCTTAATGTTTTTAACCTTTGATCGATTCAATCCAAAAGTTTGCCCCATTTGCGCCACAATTGTCTTGGTAAATGGAACAATAAGACAAAAAGCTCTGTCCCTACGGTTGAATGCCATTGATTATGGTGCATGTTATGGGACAGCTGAGAGACGCAGAAGGCGTTGAAGCGCGGAACCGCATGAACGCGACTGGAGAGAAACATGAAGATCCTTGCCGTCGATGATGACGAACTGATCCGGGAAATCCTTTCTGCCACGCTAGAGGCGCATGGCTATACGGATGTGACCCTGGCGGAGAGTGGTGAAGATGCACTGCAGAAAATTGCCGCGTCCCCAACGCCGTTCGAAGGGTTCATGTTCGATATCCAGATGCCGGGTATGGACGGGACGGAATTGTGCCAGCATGTCCGCCAAATGGAAGCCTATCGCAACACGCCGGTGATCATGATCACCGCGATGAACAACAAAGAATATGTCGACCGGGCCTTTATGGCGGGGGCGACCGATTATGTCACCAAACCGTTTGACACCACCGAACTGATGACGCGGATCCGCTTGGCGGATCGCCTGCAGGCAGAGGCGCGCAAGGCCCAAGCGGCGCAGGCGGCTGCGCCGGCTGCTGCGGCTGCGCCCAAGCCGCCATTTGCGACACCCGTCACAGTCAAAGATGTGCGCGGCGTGGTCAAAAGCGCAGCATTGGACAATTATGTTTTGCTGATGCTGGAACAGAAACAATTTGCGATGGGCGCATTCGCCATTCGCATCCCGGAACTCGAGCAGGTGCATGCCGGATCAGACATCGAAGAATTCACTTATGTGGTCACGGATGTGGCAGAGGTGATTTCAGATGTTCTGGTCGGGGCGCAGGCCTTTCTGTCCTATATCGGCGGTGGGGTATTTGTCTGTGTCGGTGCCAAGAACAAATTGCCGACCGCAGACAGCATGCATGATGAATTTGTGATGATGCTGAACGACCCGGATCTGGTCTATTGCGAAGAGGTGGCGACAGGCTTCTCGGCGCAGATCGGTGAAATTGCAGCGCCCAAGCTGTTTGAGAAACGTGGAGATCTGCGTTTCCTGGATCGGGCGGTGGAAAAGCTGAACGAAGTCTCTTCAAGCACAGGTCAACGCTCGGGAAACGGCCGATCGGCCTTCGCGGCGTGACCTAGCTGCGAATGGCCATCGCATTCAGACACCATTTTTCAAGGGTTTGCGCGTGACCTTGGTGCACCACACCAAAAGAAACAGCGCATCGGACGGTGAATTGTTAACCACCTGTTAATCTCTTCGGCGGATTTTGCCACATTGTTGCCGTCATTCGTGGTAACGATGGGTATGGCAAGAAAAATCAGCGCCAGAAGAGCGTTGAGGTATAAGTCGTTTGGGTAGAGAGCAGGAATGATGCAGGGAATGGACGCAGATAAATCGGCTGTCTTACAGGCCGGACTTGCGCGCATTCGTGAGCGGTTCATTTCATCTTTGGATGACCGCATCGAAGAATTTTGCGCTCTCTCGGAACGGCTAGAAGATCCAGCGACGGAAGAATCCGCCTGCCTGGAAATTCGCGCACAAGCCCATAAACTTCACGGAATCTGTGGCAGCGTCGGGCAACCGCGCATGGGTGCCCTTGCGGCACAGCTGGAACAGCACATTGATACCGTGATCGCGGGACCGCGCCCCCTCAACACCGACTTTGTCGACGAACTTCTGAACGCGCTTCTCGATGAGATGGAGCAGAGTGTGGATGCGTCGTGACACAAATTTTTGGCGGAACGCAAAAGCCCTAAGCCGCTGGTTTGGTTTCTGGGTCATGTTGGCGGCGGTGACCGTCACGCTCGTGGTGCGCGCCACGGCGGCCTCGGCGCAGGACAACCAGTTTGATGCCAGCACGCAGGTTTTCTCTTTGGGTGTTCTCAGTACCGAGGGGGCCACACGTGCCCTAGAGGCTTGGCGCCCAACGATTGATTTCCTCAATCGCGAAGCGGCCTATTTGGAAACACCCTACCGTTTTGTCATGTCGCCGCAGTCGCATGAAAGCCTCTCGCAGGGCGTCGCTGATGGGTCGCTGGATCTGGCGCTGACAAACCCCGCGCATTTCGTCGCCGCCGAGGTCGAAAGTGGCGTGCGGGCTGTGCTCTCCCAGGCACGGATTTGGCAGGGGCGCACCTATTCTGAAATTGGCGCAACGATTTTTGTCCGCGCCGATAGCCCCATGCGCCGTATCAGCGATATGCAGGGGGCTCGCGTGATGGCGGTGGCTGAAAATGATTTCAGTGGCTGGTGGCTGGCGGCGCAGGAATTCCGGCGCCATCGCACCGAACCAGGGGCGTTGCTGGGCGAATTGATCTTTTCTGGCGGCAACCAACGCGAAGTGATCTACGCCGTGCAATCCGGTCTTGTGGATGCGGGCGTTGTACCGGCGGGCGTGCTGGAACAGCTGGCCGCCGAAGGGGCCATTCGCCTGGATGATTTTGCCCCGGTTTCTGCCGCGGATCATCCGGGCTATCCGTTTTGGGTCTCGACCCCGCTTTACCCGGAGTGGGTCTTGGCCGCGCAGCCCAATGTGCCCGAGGGCGCGCTGGCGCTCATCATCAACTCTTTTCTCAACATCGATGCAGGTAGCGTTGAGTCGCGCAATGCCGGCAACGTCGTCTGGCAAGCCCCGCAAAACTATCAGACTGTGCATGATCTTCTGATCTCATTGCGGGTGCGCCCCTATGAAAACTATTTGATGCAGGCGGCGGGCCGCATCTATCGCACCTATCGCTGGGCCATCATTGGCGTTGTCTCGGCGATTATCCTGTCGCTGCTGTTCCTGATCTTACAGCTGCGCCGGAACATCATGCTGGCCGAAGAACGCAAGAATATTCTGGATTCTGAAATCCGGTCCAAGATCTTCTATCGCAGCGCGGTTGAGGAACACACCGTGTTCTGCATGATCAATCTGGAAGGCCGTATTTCCCATGTGAACGAAAGCTTTTGCAAGACAACGGCGCGCGCCCGCGCGGATCTGTTGAACATGCCTTTGGCAGATCTGCTGGATGAGCGCGAACAAGAGATCCTGCACGACGATATCATGAAAGCGATGCAGGTCGGCGCACCCTGGGATGGGCCGCTAAAAATCCTGCGCGAAGACGGGTCAGCCGCCTGGGCACAATGTACGGTGATCCCGGTCTCTGGCGCCGGCAATGAGCTGTCGGAAATTGCCCTGGTCGCCACCGACATGACGCAGACCCGCAAGGGCATTTCGGATTCGCGGTTCCATGACAGCCTGGAGCTGATCGAAGATCAGGTTGTGGTCATGCGGCCCAATACGCTGGAAATGCTTTATTGCAACAAGGCTGCGCGCGAGCGGCTTATTCGCCAACGCATGGGCGGCGAGTGGATGGGCAAGAAGGTCAAGGATTTCATCACCGAAAGTGACATGCATGCGCTGGATCTGCGCTGCAAGGCTTTGGTCGAAGGCCCGCAGCGCCGCGTCACCTGGGAGGTGACGGCCAAGAACGGCACGCCTTATGAAATCAGCCTTGAATACGTCCAGCCGGAAAACGATGAGCCGCGCTTTATCGCCATCTACCGCGATATCACGCAGCGCAAGGTGGCCGAGAAAGCGAAGAATGAATTTGTTGCCACCGTCAGCCATGAATTGCGCACGCCATTGACGTCGATGAAAGGCGCCCTGGGTCTGGCCCTTTCTGGTGCGATTGGCGAAATGCCTGAGCAGATGAACAAGATGATCAGCATGGCCAGCAACAACTGCGACCGTCTGGTGATGTTGATCAATGACATTCTGGACATGGAAAAAATCGAAGCGGGCAAGATGGACTTCAAGATGGAGCCATTGGATCTGACCGAGGTGATCGACAAAGCGCTGGAGGCCAACAAGTTCTACGCCGAGAAATTCGGTGTGACCCTGCGCCTGAATGTCGATGAGGACCCGGATGGGTTTTCTTTCATGGGCGACAAAAACCGCATGGCGCAGGTCATGGACAACCTGCTGTCCAATGCGTCTAAATTCTCTGAAAAGGGTAGCGAGGTGATCGTGGCCCTGCGCATTCACCGTGGTCGCATGCGGCTGTCGATCCGCGATTTTGGCTGTGGCATTCCAAAATCCGCCCATGCCACCATCTTTGACAAATTCACCCAGGCGGATATGGGCGATACCCGCTCGCAAGGCGGCACCGGCCTCGGCCTCTCGATTGCCAAGCTGATTGTTGAAAGTCACGAAGGCGCAATTTTCTTTGCCAGCCAAGAAGAGGTGGGCACAGAATTCTTTGTGGATCTGCCGCGGCTGATCAACGAAGAGATTGTGCCATTGACGCCGTTTGATGAGGCAGAGGACGTGGCGTTCAGCGGCATGGGGCTTGATGCCGATCAGCACGCAGCGCAACCGGCCGCTTCTGGCTCTGCCGATCTGCGTCTTTTGTTGTCGCAGCTGCAATCCGCAGGGTTTGAGGCTGAAATCGAATCTGGCACCGTTTCGGTCAGTCAGGTCGTCAGTGGCAAAGGCGTGGTTGGCCAATCCACTGTCTTCAACTGGCTGTCAGATACTGGGCGCGCATTGGTGACAGACCTGCTGGAGCGTAAGAAAATCGGCAACCTCAACGTCGCCGTGATTCAAGCCAATGCGACCGAGCCGTCCATGTCCGACGCGCTGATGCTCAATGGGCTTAAGGCGAACATGGCCTCAAATTGGTTGGGTCAAAGCCCGGGCTTGGGCCATCGCGACGCCTTGCGTATGCTGAGCATCGGCACCAGCGACATGCCATCGCTCAGCATTGATGGGGCTGATCTGACACAGGTGCAGGATGTGGCGCAGGCGCTGGTGATGGTTGATGACTCTCCTTACGAGGCCATCCTGCATTTCGACAAAATCGGGCTGGCCCATTGTTTGATGTTGGTGCCCACCCTTGAGGGGGATCTGCCCAGCGATCTGCCTATCGTCCTGATGGTGACACAGGTCGAAGCCCCCGAAGCGGAACGCGGCGTTGTCTCGAAATTTGCGCGGCCCTCCGGGGCAGGGCGTGGCAAAGCCCGCCGTCGCGCGCGTGGTTAATAAAAGATAGATGAGGATATGATTATGAGTGAACTGACCAGAATTTTGCATGTCGAAGACGAAGCGGACATCCGCGAAATTGCCAATATGGCGCTAGAGCTGATCGGCGGCTTTCAGGTGGCGCAGGCCGAGCTGGGCACTGTCGCGCTTGAGATCATCGAAGATTTCAAACCAGAGTTGATCCTGATTGACGTACAGATGCCCGGCCTGACCGGCCCGGAAACGCTGGAAGCAATCCGCAAGCTGCCGGGTTACGAAACGATCCCGGCGATTTTCATGACGGCCAAAGTGGGCGAATCTGAAAAAGACAGTTTGATTGGACCTTTGGAGTTGGGGCTGATTGCCAAACCGTTTGACCCAACCAGCCTGTCGACCCAGATCCGCGAGCTTTGGGCGCAGGGTCTGGCCAACGCGGCCTAAACGTCGCCCCGCTTTTGGCGCAGATAGCGGGTGCGGGCAATTTCCTCTAGCGCGGTCGTTTCTGCCATATCCTCGATACGGCGTTGCGTATGCAGGGTTTTGTTCAGCACGGATTCGTTGCTGCGCGCTTCGGTATAGGTTTGCAAAAGCCGCCCTTCGATCTGGGCGGCTTTCTGGTCCAGCTTGTGCATCTCAGCGTCCAAAAACGCGCGGCGGCTGTTCACCGCATTCAGAAACCCGGCAAGATAAGGCGCGGATTCCGGTGCGGTGATCTGCGCCTCGGTCTCAAGCCGTGTTTGCAATGTCGTGATTTCGGTCTGAAGCTGCGCTTGGTGGGCGCGTATCTCGCCCATCTCAGCAGCGTGCTGGTCCAATTCGTGTTCTTTGAGGCGTTGCAGCACCTGCAGCGCTTTGATGCGGCGACGTTGCGGCATCAGGCCTCGGCCAGATCCTGGCGGGCCTCTTCCATTTCATAGAACGATGGCTGCAGGGTGGAGGGGATGTTGCCGCGCCCGATTTCCACGCAGATGGTGGGCGAATGTTCTTGCAGCAGCGCCACAAAGATATCGCGGATCACGCTGTAAAATGCGCCATCCTGCTCTTCGATGGCGGTCAGGCGCGAGGACAGCGGTGCGACAAAACAATAGGCGAGGAAAACCCCAAGGAAGGTCCCCACCAAGGCACCGCCGATCATTTCACCCAGAACGGCAGGGGGTTTGTCGATCGAGCCCATGGTTTTGATCACCCCCAAAACCGCCGCAACAATCCCGATCGCGGGCAAACCATCCGCTACGGTCTGCAACCCATGCGGGGGGGCCAGCGCTTCGTGGTGGTGCTTTTTCAGTTTCTTGTTGATCACATCTTCGGTCTGGAACGGGTCATCAAATTGCAGCGCCAGCATGCGGAAACTGTCGGTGATCAAATCAATGGCAAAGTGATCGTGCTGAATGCGCGGGAATTGCGAAAAGATCGAGCTCTCGTTCGGGTTCTCAATATGTTCATCCAGCGCCAGAATACCGTCGCGCTGATAAATCTTGGTCAGCCCGTACATAAGGTTCAAAAGATCGATATAGTCGCTTTGCTTCCACTTCGGTCCCTTGAGGGATTTCAGCACCGCCTTGAATGTGCCGATCACGTCGCCAAATGAATTTGCGGCAACAAACGCCCCCAGCGAGGCCCCGCCGATCATCATGCCCTCGAAGGGCAGCGCATGGAGGATGGGCCCCATTTCGCCGCCCGACAGCAAAAAGCCCCCAAAGACGAGAACCACAACAAGAATAAAGCCAATAATGATGTTCATGTTTTTTCGCTATCTGTGACGTGTGCCGCGTCGGGCTGCTCTCTTGCCATATTTTTGCCACAAGCGAGGGGGTGTGAGCAAGAATTAAAGCGGATTTGTTCAGGATAGTGCGGAAAAACTATCTTAGATTGAAGAATAGATATGGAT
This sequence comes from Cognatishimia sp. SS12, assembly GCF_028369055.1. Classification (GTDB taxonomy): domain Bacteria; phylum Pseudomonadota; class Alphaproteobacteria; order Rhodobacterales; family Rhodobacteraceae; genus Cognatishimia. Next base: position 165,790 of record NZ_JAQNCZ010000006.1, read on the forward strand.
AAATTTACGTAGCAAGCATAAACTTCAAGTATATTAGATTAAAAATCGCGACGCTTGGGGGCGAGCATGGCCGGAAATGAGCAGATCATGGCAGTTTTGCTGGAGTCAGATGACCTTCGACAGGTGCATCGCACCTGGCCGATGAACATGCGCCTCGCCGTTTGCCTGATGCCCAGCGGGGATTGCCAGCTATTGATGTTCCGTCAGGAAGAATTCAGCAGCTTCCCGCAGCGCTTGCGCAAACATCTGGGCTTGCGCCCCGAAGAGCTGAGCATCTATCCCCCGGTGCCGGGGTTTCCATCACGCGGTCTCAAGTATTCGGACGAGCGCAGCCTGGCGGCCTTGCTCGCTGACAGCCCCGGCTTGCTGGAAGATGCGCAGGATTATTCGGCGAATTTTTCCTATGCGCTGGAAGAGGGGCTGGACCCCGTGGCCTTCCTTGGATTTGAGGGCACGCCAGAACGCGGCCAGCTGATGCCTACACATCACGAAACGGCTGCGGATGAAATGCCGGCCTTTGCCTCTGCCTGGGCAGAGCCGACAGCAGGGCAGGACGGTCTGCAGTTTTCATCACGTCGGCACAAGCCCGCGGTGCCCGCCGCCCCAATGCGGAAATTGCATTTTGATCTGATGCGCGAAGCGGCCCGGTCCGATGCCCCCACCGCCGCGACTGTGCAGGAATTTGCAGAAACAGGCACCGCGCCGATTGCGCCGCCGGCCGCCGGGTTCATCCCGGCAGACCAATTGATTGCGCTTGATACCCCGCCGGGGGCCTATCATTTGCACCGGGATGACCGCTGGATCACCCTGTCGCGCGGCGCGGGCCCAGCTGTCGAGATTACCGATGCGCGCACGCTTTTCTTGCGGGATGATCACCAATTGGTGGCAATAGCCTTGCCCGGACAAGCGCAGGTGCCGGCGACGTTGCGCATGGCCCGCGCGGGCATGCCAGACCTGCTGCGCGGGGCACTCGAAGGTGCATTGGGCGAAGTCACCGTCACTTTCGAAGCTGGATACGCCTATGTTGCGCTGCCCGAAAAGCAAAAGGTCAGCACGCCAACGCCGCTCTATGATGCGGCCAAATCGGACGCGGCGGCGCAAAAGCCGGCGCGCGGTTTCTGGGGCGGCTTGCGCCGGACCCGCGCCATGCGCCTGCTGGCAATGACAACCGCCACGACATTGGCGATTTTTCTGATCATGAGCGCCTTTCCCAACGGGTCAGGTGAGCAGAAATCAGAAAACAACAAAGTGGACTGGAACCAATTCCGCCTGTCGATGCAAAGCGACCGTCTTTAATAGAAAAGCCGCCCGGATCTGGGCGGCTTTTAGAGTCTTGGGCTGTGCTTAGCGCAGGGCGCTGCGCAGGTTCTGGAATACTTCTTCATTCAGCAGCGTGACGGTGTTTTCTTCCGCCAACTCTGCCGCAACGCTGGGCACTTCGGGTGCAGCGGCCTGTTCCACCTCGATCGGGGCCGGGGCCGGCTCTGCCGCAGGGGCCGGGGTATCGGCCCGCATCGGCGCGGCCTCGGGCGCAGCGGGTTTCTCATAAGCCAGCAGCACTTCGATGCGGCGGTTTGAGGCATCGTTGGGGGCCTCGGGTTTCAGCAATTGCGTGTCAGCCATGCCTGAAACACGAGTGATCCGTTCATGGGGCACGCCGCTTTGCAGCAGCACCCGGCGCATCGCATTGGCGCGATCGGACGACAGATCCCAGTTGTCATAGGCCTTGCGGTTGCTAAATGGCACAGCGTCGGTATGACCGGAAATCACCATGTTGTTGGGCAGTTCCGTGAGGGATTGGCCCAACAGCGCCATCAGTTTCTGTGTCGCAGGGGTCAGCGTGGTGCTGCCGCTGGCAAACATCGGCTGTCCCTGTTGGTCGATAATCTGGATCAGCAGGCCTTCTGGTGTCTTTTCAAACATCAGGTTTTGCTGCAGTGGCGCAAGGTCCGGGCTGGCCTGCATGGCCTGCAGGATTTCGGCCTTCATTTCTTCAAAGCGCTGGATGTCCGCCGCGTGGTCCGGGTGGTTGTTATCCACATCCCCGGCTGCGTTCAGCGTTGCGTCGGGCGTCATCTTGTCCGCGTCTGCGGCCGCCTCCGCCTGAGATTGCAGCTGCGCAGCGCCGCCGATTTGCTCTGGGTCTTGGCCATCGCTGACCTCGGTCGCCTGACCCGAAGCGGTGTCGTTGGTCACGGCATCGGCTTTGGTTTCTGCCAGCATCACAGCGCTGGCCGCGCCACCGGCCGGATTCTCATGGTGGCCTTCTTGGCTGCCTTTTTTGGTCTGTTCAGGGTCCGAGGTTGGGGTGGTGTCCATCACTTCCCATTTGGCAGGGGAGGGATCGTCCACTTCACCAAATTCTGCGCCGCGCGCCACGGTGGAGCCGTTGGAAGCAGTCAAGGTGCCGGGCGGGCCAAGCGTGGCCCCATCCAGAACACCGCTGCCGCCGGGCAGAGTCGCATTGGTGAAATACTCGGCAATGCCGCGCAGTTTTTGTTCGTCCGAAGAAGACAAGATCCACATCAGCAGGAAAAACGCCATCATCGCGGTCATGAAGTCCGCATAGGCCACTTTCCACGCGCCGCCGTGGTGGCCGCCAGCTTCAATGATTTCGACTTTGCGAATGATATTAACTGTAGCGTCTGCCATATCTCTTGCCTCGTGATCGCCGGTTGGCCCGGCTTTTCCACCCACGCGCTTCTGCGCATTATTGGTCAGGATGAGATATGAACAGCAACAATGCCCTCAGAAGGGCGCGATTAAGTCAAGATTAAGGCAGGGGAAACCCCGCGCGGGCATTAGCGCGCAGGGGTGGTCTCTTCCAGGCCGGCGTCGCGGCTGTATTTGCCAAGGCCGACCTCTTTGGCATAGGCGGCTTTGCGATCCGAATAGCTGGGGGCAACCAGCGGCATGGTTTCCGGCAGGCCAAAAGCCTTTCGGTAATCATCTTCGCTGAGCCCGTGTTCGGCATTCAGGTGGCGTTTGAGCATGGTGAAACCACGCCCGCAGCAGAGGCAAAACACTTTGTCCTCTGTCACCGCCTGGTCCAGCGGTAGGGCCGGGGTCATGCTGGCGCTTGCCGCGATTTTTACGGCGGCGGATGCGGTTTGGGTGTCAGCTTGCGGTTGGGCCGCGCCAAAAATCGGCATCAGGCGGCGCGCAAGCTCCACGATATTCTCGGTGGAGGCATCCCCCCGTTGGGCATAAGCCGCCACAACCTGTGCAACAGCGTTGCTGATATCTTTGTTGTAAGTATCCATGTTCTTTTCTACAGCCATGGTTTTTGTCCTGTCTCGCGACGCACTATATATAGAAACATGCGTATGTGTCAAGAATAGCGCGGTTTGTCCTTGGTTGCGGGATGGCAAAAAACTCAAGAAATACTTGGGGTTGAGCGTTTCGCCGGGCCTCCTCAGCGTTTGGTTGCACTTGGTACGGGGTCAGACCCCGTGCCCCAGATCAATGAATAACGCGCGCGCCATGCGCCCGGTTTTTCACGTGCCGGGGCTGCGCCGCACCTGTTTGTGATACGTCGCCATGGGGCAAGTCCGTCGCGGGTCCGGCGGAATTTGCGGTCAAAGTGCCAAGTACGGCCTGCGCGGAGTGTAACACCGCTTGCAGATACGGATCACGCTGCGCGGTGGCGCGCAGCTCTGAAATCCGCTCTGCCGCTGCCAAGGCGGCCTGATGGCCGTCAAGATGCGTCAGGGATCCAGCCATTGCTGTTTCTCCATTCTGAGAGGTTCCAGGTGCATTCTGCTACCTGCTCACAAGGATATTGGTCCTTGGGTTAATTTTTTGCCAACGTTTGCCAATAAAGAACAAAAAATGGTTAAAGCGCGGTTTTTCTTTCCCTGAGAAACAGTGTTCTTGCAGTTCTGTGCGCGATGTCATCAGTGTTATGCAAATTTTCCGGGGGCGCTTTGCCGGGGCAGACGCTACACTGCGGCCAAATTCTCGATTCGAGCGCAGATTCAGACAGCCAGGTAAGACATGCAGGCCAAAGCTCCTTTTGCCATCATCATTGATTCTGATCCCGGTGTGGCGCTGTCCTTGCGCTATCTGTTTACCGTGATCTGCGGGCTGAGCTGCGAGGTTTGCCTGACCAAGGACGAGGCGGACGCGCTGTTTGATCACAGCGCCGCGCCCGAGATTGTGATTGTCGGCCGAATGGCGGGGCGGGCCGCGTTGCTTGCGCATCTTTCGGCTGTTCTGCCGTCGTTTCTTCTGGCCATCGACCGCGAGGAGTCGCCGCAAGAAGCAGAGGACGCTTTTCTTGCCGGGGCGGATGATGTTGTGCGCTATCCTTTCTCACTGCGGGCGCTGGCCCTGCGGCTGCGCGCGCGCATTGGCATGCTGGACACCGCGCAGGGGCGGGCGATTTTGCAGGATCGGTCCAACTGGAATTCCGGGGCTTATATTGCCCAACATGCAAATTTGACCGCAGCAGAGGCACAAATTGCCCATATCTTGATGAGCCGGAATGGCGAGATTGTGACCCGCGATGAGCTGTCTTACGCGATTGACGATCGGCCGTGGGACTATGGCGACCGTAAATTTGATGTGCATATCGCCAAGATCCGCAAAAAGCTGACCCAGGTGTTTGGGGCGCATGTCACCGTGACAACCGTGCGCTCCGTTGGGTACGAATTGCGACTGGATCGGGCGGCTTTGGAACAGTTGCTGGCGGCATAAACCTTTGTTCTAAAGCGGCCGTTTTGCCGTAAATCTTCTGTCAAGTGGGGTTTTTGTAAATTCTGGACCCATAGGGGTAAGGGCTGATCACAGCTTGGTGATACCACAAGAGGTTGTGGATAACTTTTGATCGCTCCCCACATGTTGCCATTCCCCTGCGTTTCAAGGTGATTTGGCGAGCGTAACGGTAATATTACAACTTGGACCTGTTCTAAATCTCGCCCTGAGACCGATTTGCGACTTATGGGAGAGTGCACTCAATTTTACAAAGAGGTAATTCTCCTTTCCCGGGAAACAGATTACGCTGTTAATGAGACTGATATATGGCCTGGGGGAATATATAGTGGAACGTCGCGAATTGGCCGCCCAAATCTGGGGTGGTGCTATCTCTGAAGAAGAAACCAAAATCGTATCGCCGCTCTGTGGTGTGTTGGGCTCTTTGATGAATGCGCCTGTGATCCCGCTGGCGTTGCAGAGCGACGGGGCCTTGCCGCATGCGTTCCTTGAAGCGACCGAAGTGCTGCCTGGCGTGAGTCTGGGTGACATGCTGGCCGAAGAGCTCGCGCTCGACATCCCCTATGGCGCGGTGATCCTGCTGCAGCCACGCGGTTTTGCCTGTGTGCAGGATTATTCCGGTGCCAAACTGGGCGAAATTCTGGGTCAGGTCGTTCTGAATATGTCGCAGGAAAGCCGTCTGGCCGACGCCGATGCCGCCGAGTTTGAGCATTTGGGCGCTCTGGCGCAGGCAACAGGTGTGATGGTCCCTGGGGCGTCGCGCCTGCAATAATCGGTTAACCTATTGGCAACGCTGGGCTGATTTAATTCGGCGTTAATCACATTTATCTTTGCGTATCCTTGTTGCTGTGATCTTGTAATCCTTAACGAAACATAGATTTCGCGAGGCAGGACATGGTTATTTCTTATGCGGCGGCGCTGAAAGCGCCGATGCTTGATAGTGTGCAGGAGCGCAGGTTGATCACGAAATGGCAGGCACAGCGGGACCGGGCAGCCATGCAGGCGCTTGTGACGTCGCATGCGCGCCAAGTGCATGCCTGCGTGCGGCGGATCAATCGCACCCCTGATCACCAAGAGGATCTTTTGGCCGAAGGGCTCATTGGGCTCATTCAGGCGGCAGATCGCTTTGATCTTTCGCGCGACACGCGGTTTTCAACTTATGCCCAGTGGTGGGTGCAGAACTACGTGCGTGCGGCCAATGCGCGACTGAGGTCGGTTATTGATACCCCCAGTAACGCCAGATCGCTGGCGATACACGATTTTCATGGCGCGGAGGAGGGCGAAGGCACGCTTGAAGATTCCTTGGCCAGCGACGATCCAACACCGGAAGAGGCCACATTAGCACGGGCGCATAAGCGTGAGCTGCGCCAGCTAATGGCCGCCGCTTTGACAGATCTTGGCGCGACAGAGCAGGACATTGTCATTGCGCGCAATTTGCGGCAAACGCCAGAGCCCCTAGAGGATTTGGCCCAGCGTTTGGGGATGGGCCGTGATCGTCTGCGCCAGATTGAACGCCGGGCCTTGTCTCGATTGAAATACGCTCTTCTGGCGCGCGGTGTCACCACTGCGCGGATGGTTTGATCATGAATATCTCTGGTAATCCTTTGCTCTCTTTGCTCGGCGGCGCACCCGCAGCCGAGGCGGGCACCATTGCCGGGCTGGCCTCGGCGCAGAGCGGGTTTGGCGCGATGGTTGCGGCACAGGCCCAAAGTGCGGCGCAGTTGGTACAGGGACCCAAGGCAGATCTACCTCTGGAGAAGATCGCAGGCCTGTTTCAAAAGATTGAAACGATCCTGAACAAATTGCTGCCAAAGGATGAGAGCGCAGCGGTGCCCACCGCAGAAGAGGCAGGCGAGGCGCTGGTCGCGCTTGCGGATGTGTTGGGTACGTTGAACACCGAAACCAAGGGCAAGTTGTTTGAGCAGTTCAAACAGAGCCTTAGCGCGCTGCAAACGTCTGGCGAAATCGAAAGCACCCCATTGTCGGGCACGGAGCTTGTGGCCGCGCTGGTTGAAATTGCGCGCGTCGTCAAACGCGACGTTGCCGCCTTGGTGAAATCGGACGGCGCGCTGAATATCGAGGCGATCGCGCGGGTTATGCCCCAGATTGCGCAGGCTCAGGCAACGCTCAGCGCGGCAACGCAGACCGGCGTTGCGCCGCTGGGTGACATCGCTGTGGCCCCGGGCGAGACCACCGAAGCGCTCGCCGAGGAACCTGTGCTGTCACACAAGGCGCAATCGGTCCTTTCGGCGATCATGTCCAATGCGCAGCAGAGCGCAACGGGCGCAGCGCAAATGGTGCAAAACGGCGTGCCTTTCGCGGAGCTTCCAAAAGAGTTGATCCCGGTTGTGCCCCATGAAATTGCGGCGCTGGTCTCCGAGGCTCCAGAGGGCGTGCAATCGACCCAAGCTGCGCAGTCGGCCCAGGCCGCGCGCGCCAATGAGGCAACAGCGCCACGGTTTGCCACGGCGTTGATGAACCAGGTGCGCGGCGTCGAATTTCGCGAAGGCGTCACCAAGATTGAGCTGACCCCACGCGGGCTGGGAAATATCGAGATCGAGCTTAAGACGAGTTCCGATGGTGCCTTGTCCGTGGTGGTGCGTGCCGAAAACGCCCATGTTCTGAACAGCTTGCGTGAAGAGCGCAGCCTGCTTGCGGATGCGATTGCCGGTGCGGGCGAAAGCTCTGTCGAGTTTCAGGAATATGAAAAACCCGATCAGCAGGGCCAGGGGCGCGATGGCGGATATTCTGGCTCTGGGGGCCAGGGCGCTGAGGTCGCTGACTCCGCCGCACCAGACACGGCACCCACGGCCACCATTGGTGGCGGCCATTTGGATATGATGACGTAAGGGGATTGCCATGGCATTGGCACCGATCACAGGCCAGAGCGGCGCGGCGCAAGGCGCGGGCAGCGATAGTGCAAATTCTCTGTCGCAGCTGGGCGAAGATTATACCCGCTTTCTGACATTGCTGACCGCGCAGGTGCAGCATCAGGATCCGCTTGCCCCGATGGACGCAACGCAGTTCGTTTCGCAACTGGCGCAGCTGAGCCAGGTGGAGCAAGCGGTGAAATCCAACAGCAATCTTGAATCTCTCGGGGCGCAGATGGGCTCGCTGCTCGCGGTCTCGGGCGCGGATATGCTGGGCCGCGAGGTGACGGTGTCGTCCAGTCAGATGACGCTGAGCAATGGCGTGGTTGATGGCTATTACAACGTTGATGAAGGGGCCACGCAGGTGACGGCCACGATCACCGATCCGGTGGGGCAGGTGGTGCGCAAGCTGACGGGGCTGTCAACGGATGCATCGTCATTGCAGAAAATCGATTGGGATGGTCTGGACGAATACGGCAACCCGGTGCTGGATGGCACATATACTGTGACGGTAACGGCGCGGCGCGGTGAGGACGACCCGGTCGGGGCCTATACCTATCGCAAAGCCGAAGTGCAGGAGGTTCTGTTCACCGAAGGGCAGAATTATTTCAAACTGACCGGCGATGAAACCATCCCAGCCGAGGCGGTGCTGGCAGCCAGCGCAGGTTAATTTCGCAGCGAACGTTCGGCGTGAAATTCATTGATGCGCCCGGTGCGCACCGATTGGAACCGCAAATGCAATTTGCGCACAATGTCTTCGGCCAGCAGGGCCTGATCAATATTGACCTCTTCCCCCGGTTCTAGCCAAAGCGAGCTTTCGGCCATATCCGAAATGATTGACACTGTGGCGTCGCGCAGCCGCGTGCGCCCGCTGGCCCCATTCAGACGCTCAAAATTTGACGCCCCGGCGATATAAACGTCGATGTCCATCAAGAGGTGCAGAATGCTGTGGGGTTGCAGCACTTGCACCGTGAATTTGCCGATCGGCATTTTGTAGAGGATCTCTTCTTTCGTGACATGCGCTTTGACCGCGGCAGGTTCCGGTGCCGGCGGTTCCGGTGCCAGCATTTGCCCGGCGAAATAGCCTGCCGGGCCCAGTAGGATGGGCCCGAGCAGTATGAGAAGCAGTTTTTTCATCTCATGGGGTCAATATGGCAGGATTACATCTAGGAAATCTTCGCCATAGCGCGGTTGCTGCACCACGGTCAGCTGTCCCCGCCCGCCATAGGCGATGCGTGCCTCGGCGATTTTGTCATAAGCGACCGTGTTGGCGGTGCTGATGTCCTCGGGGCGAATGATCCCGGCGACGCGCAATTCGCGCAGTTCCTGATTGACCTTAACTTCCTGACGTCCGGCGATCACGAAATTGCCGTTGGGCAGTTCTTTCAGAATGATGGCCGCGATGCGCAGATTGATCGCTTCGTTCCGTTTTATGGTGCCGGCCCCGCCTGAGCTGGAGGTGTTGCCAAGGTCGACGATATTGCCGCCGGTTGGCAGATCAGAGGCGCTGATGCCGGGCAGGATGCTGGCAATTTTGCCGCCATAGCCCAAGAACGACGGATCTTGCACCGCCTGTGAGGATGACCGCGAGCGTTCTGATTCATTTTTGAGCGAGGCATCGTCGTCAATATTGATCACCACGGTCAGAATGTCCCCAACCGCCTGCGCGCGCTGGTCATCAAAGAAACTGCTGGTGCCGCGACTCCAAAGGCTGGAGGCTTCGGCGCGTTTGGGGCGGCTGTGCGGTTGGGTGGGCGGCAGCGGAACGCTGACGCGGTTCACTTCGGGCACCAGCTGCGGATCCATTTCGTTAAACGCCGGATTGCGGTGTTCTTTGTAGTTCTGGGTACAGCCAGCGACGGCCAGCGTCGCCAACAAAAGCGTGGTTCCAGAAATCCGAAAGGCAGAGAAAGAGCGGGTCAAAATTGAGCCTCCACAAGGCCATTGGCGCGGGCCACGGCGATGATGGTTTTGTTGCTTGCAAGGTTCACAACGCGCAGCTCTTGGCCTTTGTGCGCGTCGCTGATGGCTTTGCCTTTGGCGGTCAGATGCATGCCGCCAAATTGCAATTGGATGGTCACGCGGTCTCCGCGCGCCACGACAATGGGCGGGATAACCGATTGGCGATGGACCGGGCGCCCGGCGGCGAGCATGCGCCGCACCTGCATCCCTTCGAGGTTCTCGCGCTCGATCACCGCAAAATTATGCACCCGCGCCCAGGGCACATCGACCATTTCGATGTCCTGCGGCTGGATGATCTCTTCGGGCTGAATGCGCCGGTTCACCATCGGGATCGGCACGGTCAGGACCGCAAGGCCAAAGACCCGTTGAATGGTGCCACGATCCGAGACGACATTAGCGATAAATTGCCCGGTGTCCTGATCAACCCAGAATTCTTGAATATATTCGCCATCGCGCGGCAAGCCATCGGCTAGGCGCACCGAGAAATAGCCATTTTCAGGCATGGCCACGGCATATTCTGCGGCGGCGCGTTCGGCGACAAGCTCGGTGATCGGCGCGGCCTGAAGTGGCCCGAAGGAGAGGGGCAAAAGCGCCGCCAGACAGGCGCGGCGCAGATATTTCAGATATTTAGGGAGCGCGCGCATGGTTATTTAATCTGATTGGCGGTTTGCAGCATCTGATCAGCGGTCTCGATCGCTTTTGAATTCATTTCATAGGCGCGTTGTGCCGAGATCAGATCGGTGATCTGCTGGATGATATTGACGTTGGAATTTTCCAGATGCCCCTGGCGGATGACACCAATGCCCGGATCGCCGGGGGTCACGGTTGTGGCCTCGCCGGAGGCGGCGGTCTGTTCGAGCAGGTTGTTGCCGATCGGTTTCATGCCTGCCTCATTGAGAAAGGTTGCCATCGTCAGCTGGCCCAGTTCCACCGGGTCGGAGTCATTGTCGACATAGGCCATCACCACACCCTGCGCGTTGACGACCACTTGCCGGGTGCCTTCGGGAATTGTGACCCCTGGGTCCACCTCATAGCCATCTAGGGTCACAATCTGACCCTCGGCCGACAGGTTGAAATTGCCAGCGCGGGTATAGGCGAGGCTGCCATCCGGGCGGTTGACCACAAAATAGCCGCGCCCCTCGATCGCCAGATCCATCTGATTTTCGGTCTGAATAAGGCCGCCTTGGCTATTGAGCCGCATCACGCCGGCGCCCTGCACGCCAAGGCCAACGTTCAGCCCGACGGGGCGCGCGGTTCCATCTGCAGAGGTCAGCGCGCCCTCTTGCAGCATGGATTGATAGATCAGATCCTGAAAGGCGGCGCGGCCGCTTTTGAAGCCGGTGGTATTGGCGTTTGCGATATTGTTGGCGATCACGTCCACGTTGGTCTGCTGTGCCAACATGCCGGTCGCTGCGATGCCCAGTGCCTTCATTGCCTCTTGCTCCTGCTCTCTGTCGCCAGATCAGACCACACGCCCAAGTCGTTGAATCGCTTGCTTGGTGAGGTCATTTTCTTCGTTCATCAATTTCACCGCGCGCTCATAAGCGCGCTGAATATCCATCAGGTGGATCATCTCCACCACAGGTTTGACATTGCTCTGCTCGATATATCCTTGGGCAATGGTGCCCTCTTCGGTACCTTCGGCGCCGCCCTGCGGGGCCAGAAACAACCCATTGCCAAGCGCTTCCATCGCAGAGGGGTCACTGACCTGAAACAGCCCGATGCGCCCGATGGTGCCGCCGTTCTGATCGGTGATGGTGCCATCCAGTGCGATGGTGACGGATTGGCCGGTTTCGGCCGGGATGGTGATGGGGGCACCGCTGATATCCACGACGGGCGAGCCGCCCATGGTCACAAGTCGCCCTTCTGTGTCGATGGTCAGCCGCCCGTCACGCCCATAGGCGGTTTGCCCGCCTGCGGTCTCATAGCCAAGCCAACTGGTGCCGGTGACGGCAATGTCCAGCGGGTTGCCGGTGGGCAGCAGCGCCCCCTGCGTCATGTCAACGTAGACGCCCTTGTCCTTGACGTAATTGACGGCGGTGGTGTCATCGCCCGTGTTGGCGGGGTCAACCGCTTCGAGCAAGGGGTGCGAGGTCTTGTAGCCTGCGGTCGACGCGTTGGCCATGTTGTGCGCGGCCAGATCGATGCTGCGCTCAAGCGCGGTCGCAAGCGAAAGGGAGACGTAATTTGTTGTTCCCATGCCAGAGCCTCACACATATCGGCTTCAAGAACAGCCGGGCGGATATTAGGAATACCTTGGTTATTGCTTGTTAAACTATCCATCAATATAAAGATTAAAACAAGATTTAATTCTGGATAGACAAGGATAGTTTCGGGATCGTGTCGCCACTCATGAACAATGCGCGCATTTCTTTGATGGCCCTATTGCTAGGGCTGGTCAGCAGTGCTGCGTTGCAGGCGGCCTCTTCGCCCGAAGAGATCACCGCGCCGGCCCCGTTGCGCGCCACGCCCGAGCGTATCCAGCCCCCGCCGACGGGTGTGCAGCAACTTTGGGATCTGGATCTGCGCCGCTGGCCGGAAGAGCGGTTTTATGAAAACGTGACCGCCCAGGTGGATCTGCTTTCGCGCTCGCATGGCGCGGAAAGCGTCGCTGTCATGCTCGACACCGCGGAAATCTATCTGGGGCAGATGATGGTGTTCGAAGCGGGCTCCATCCTGGATGCGGCCGTGCCCGAAGGTCCGGCGCAAGCGCGGCGCCTGCGCGCGCTGCAGGACGCGCGCCATCTTCTCGAAGGCGTGCCGGTTATGGATTTCGAAGGCTCGCCGCTCGCGGAATTTGGCCGCGAGGACCGCGCCTTTTGGGCCGCCATGCAGGCCATTGCCACGGCCGATGCGCCGCTGTTGACGGCCAACTTGGAACCGGGCCTTTTGGGCCTTATGCACCAAACCCGCCCGGTGGCACGCACGGTTCTGCCGGTGTTGACTGAGGCAATGATTGAATCCGGTGCCCATGCGATGGCGGCGCAAGCACTGCGCCTGATGGATGAATTCCCCGGTCTCTCCGAAGGTTCTGTCGGGCTGTACCTGCGTGGGCGGGCCGAGGAAGTGCAACGTAACGAGGCCGCTGCCCTCACGGCCTATTTCAAAGCGTCCAAGGGCTGGGACCGATTTGCCGCACGTGCCCGGCTTGCGCTGGCCGAGATGGCGCTGGCCGATGGTGGGCGCGGGGCCATTTTGGCGGCTAAGGATGTGCTGGAATACGGGGCGGACAGCTGGAAGGGCGACCATCTGGAAATCGCCACCCTGCAATCGCTTGCCGAGGTTTACGAGGCCAACAACGACAGCGTTGATGCGCTGACGACCCTTGGCATGATTATGTTGCGGTTCCCGACAAGCGCGGCGGCCAAAGAGGCCGAGCTGGAGGCGGCAGGGGCCTTGGCCGAGGTTTACCGGCAAGGCGAAGCCGGGGAGCTGCCCATGTCGCGGTGGTTGGCGGTGCATTATCAGCTGGTACCCGCTTTCCGCTATTACGACCAGTTCCCGGATTACGTGGAACGGGTCGGGGATTTTCTTTTGGCGCAGGGCGGCACCACCATGGCGGCCAAGGAATATCAGCGCGCCATCGATTTGCGCAAAGATCTGGTGCTGCACTATCCGGACAAAGCGGACGCGGCGCAGGATTTTCGCCTGCAATTCAAGCTTGCCACAGCCTTTGCCAAAGGCGGGCAGTATCAGGACGCCAAGGCGCTTTTGATGGCCATGGATGTGCCGGAAGATCAGAAAAAACGCAATGATGTGAACGCGCTGCGATCAGACGTCATGGCGCGCCTGGGGGATAAGGATGGGCTGTTGCGTACCCATGTGCAGGCCCCCAGCGCGCAGAATTTGCGCAACGTCGGCCTGGCGCTTTGGAAGAACCAGGATTGGGATGAGGCGCGCATCTTTTTTGACCGGCTATGGGCGGAATACCCCGGGCAGTTTGATGTTGATGATGCGACCTATCTTTTGATCGCTGCGCATCGCTCCGGCGATATTGCAGCAGCGCAGCGGGTTGTCGCGGCCTTTCCGAATTTGACCGAAAGCGCCGGATTGATGCGGGTTGCGCAAAGCTTGCTGGCACCCCCGGCAGAACTGATGCCTTTGACCCGTCAAGCCGCAGAAGAGCGCATGAACAGTCTGGATCAGTCTTTGGATAATCTGAAAAACTCTGGTCTTTGACGGCGCAAATGTGTCGTTTCCGATGCCTCAGCAAAGATAAAAATCACCTGTTTTTGCAGATTTAGCTAATCTTTTAACTTTCCTTAAAAGAAAATCATGTAATTCTTCCGTAAGGCAAACCAAAAACAAAAAAATTGAGGCTATTGTCATGTCAATTTCCAGTGCATTGCAAACCGGGGTCAGCGGTCTTCAGGCCAACTCTCAAGCGGTTGGCGGCATCTCTGAAAACATCGCCAACGCGAACACGGTCGGCTATCGCCGCGGGTTTTCGCATATGGTCACAACCACAGCCTCTGGCGGCAACGGCAACGGCGTGCTATCGGTTTCGGCGGTCGAAGCGCATGATATCAGCCGTTCCGGTGGTCTGATTTCCACCAATTCCGGCACCGATCTAGCGATTGGCGGGGCGGGCTTTTTCATCGTGTCGGTTAACCCGAACGAGACCGTGCAAACCAACTATATGTTGACCCGCGCCGGGTCGTTCCTGCCCGACAAAGACGGCAACCTGAAGAATGCCGCAGGCTTTTTCCTTTCGGGCTTTCCCTATGGCACCGATGGCACCATCGGCAATGTGGACCGCAGTTCCTTCGGCTCGATGGAGACGGTGAACGTCGGCAACATCAGCCTATCAGCGGCGGGGACAACCGAAATGGGCGTTGTCGGCAACCTGCCTGCGCAGGATACCGGATTGGCCACACCCGGCGCGCCGTTTGAGACCTCTTCCGAGTTTTTCACGGGCCTGGGCGAAACCCAGCGCATTGAATTCAGCTGGCAGCCGTCCAGCACCGAAAACGAATGGAATGTCACGCTGCGGGATCACACTGGTACCGATCTGGGTTCTGTGACCGTGAACTTTAACGATTCAGGCTCTTTGTCGGGCACGCCGGCCAGCTATTCGGGCGCGACCTCAGCGGCGACAGCACCAGCGGCGTTTTCCTTTGATACCGCGACGGGTCAGGCGACCATCACAGTGAACAATGGCACCACCCCGCAGACCATCGTTGTCGACCTGGGGGAGCCGGGCAGCTTCTCGGGGATCACGCAGTTCGCTGGTGATTTTTCGCAGTCTTTTGAACGCGATGGCTCCAGCGTGGGGGAATTGGTGCGCACCGAAATCGACGAGGCGGGCACATTGTTCGGCGTGTTTGACAACGGTATGCGCCGCCCGCTTTACGAAATTCCGGTGGCGACGGTGGCCAACCCCAATGGCCTGCTGGAAGAAAAGGGCAATGCCTACAGCCTGTCCGGCGAAACGGGGGCCTTCTTTGCGCTACAGGCCAACTCCGGTTCCACCGGTTCCATCAACGGCAATGCGCTTGAAGGATCCAACGTGGATATCGCCGAAGAGATGACCGATCTCATCCGTGTGCAGCGCGCCTTTTCGACCAATGCAAAGGTGATCACCACAGTGGATGACATGATGGAAGAAACCACGCGACTGAAACGATAGTAGCAAGGTTAAGAGGCGTCTGACATGAGCCTTTCGGGAGCCCTCTATACGGCCACAGCCGGTCTGAACGTGAACCAGAGCCTGTCTCGGGTGACGGCGGGCAACGTGGCCAATGCCATGACCGAAGGCTATGCGCGACGCGATGCGCATCTTGTCAGCACTTCGATTGGCACCGGCGGCGTGCAAGTTGCGGAAATCCGCCGCGAAGTTGACGCCGCGCTGGTGCGCATGTCGCGCAATGAAAATTCCAAAATGGCAGAGCAGCAGGCCATCCACGAAGGCCTGCGCGACTATACGCTGTTTCTGGGGCAGATTGGCGATGGGGCCTCGCCAGCGGAAAAATTCTCGGCCTTCAATTCGTCGATGACAACGCTGGTCAACCTGCCGTCCTCGGCAGCGGCGCAGCAAGGGGCGGTGTTTGCGGCAGAGGATCTGGCCGCCTCGATCCGCGATGCCAGTGATCGGCTCGCGAATGTGCGCGCTGATGTTGATATGGAAATTCGCTATGAGGTCTCTGACCTCAACGACATGCTCTATCAGCTGCGCGACTTTAACACCCGGCTGGGTGATTTTGCGCCCGGTTCGCATGAGGCGGCGGCGTTTCATGATCAGATCGCCAAGACGCTTGATCAGGTGTCGGGCATTGTCGATATCCGTGTGACGCAGACCGCTGATGGCTGGGTCAATGTCTATACCACCGGCGGCGCGGCGCTGCTGGAGGGGGACCGGGTGCAAGACGTGACCTATAACCCCGGCGATGGCAGTTTTTTTGCCGGATCGCAGGAGATCACGCCCGGTGAACCCGGCGTGCGCGGGATCGAACATGGCAGTCTGGCTGGGTTTGCGACGCTAAAGCGCGAAACCATCCCGCAGTTTCAGTTGCAGCTTGATGAATATGCGCGTGGGCTGATTCAGTCTTTTGAGGCAGCCGACGCGACGCTGACCACCGGGCAGGCGGGTCTGTTCACCGACAACGGCTTTGCCTTTGATGCGGCAAACCTTGAGGGCTTGGCCTCGCGCCTGCGCGTCAATGAGGCGCTGCATGCTGGTGCCGGCGGCTCGGCCTGGCTGATCCGCGATGGGTTGGGGGCCACGGCGCAGGGGCCGGCGTCATCCGCCACGCAGATTCAGGCGTTTATTGACGGGATGAACCAGTCGTTTTCCGCCGATCCGGGCACTGGGATCAATGCGGCGGTCACATTGGCGGATTTCGGGGCCGAAGTCGTCACCGCGCAGGGCACCGCGACCGCCCGCGCTGAGCAAAGCTATAATGCCGCCCGGTCTGCAGCCGAGGTGATCCAGGCCTCTCGACAGAATGTCGAGGGCGTCAATATCGACGAAGAAATGCAAAAGCTGATGATGATCGAGCAGAGTTTCGCGGCCAATTCTAAGATGCTGACCGCGGTGGCCGAAATGCTCGATACCTTGTTGGCAGCGGTCTAGGGGTTTGAAATGAGCTGGCTTTCAACGCGCATGTCGACCTACCAGATGAATTACTTTCTGCGGGACAATGTTTCGCAATCCTCGCTGCAGTTGCAGCGGGCGGGGCAAGAGCTGTCGACCGGACGCCGGTCTGACATGTTTGGCGATCTGGGGCCGCGTGCTGGTATCGCCATCACGATGCGGGGCCGCGAAGAAAACACGCAATCTTATATCACCGCCAACAAGGCGCTGGAAAACAAGCTCGAAGCGATGCTGACGGCCGTGACGGCCATCCGCGATCCTGCGCAGGATGTGCTGCAGGCCGTGCTGCTGAACAAGGAAGCGCCGGTGACAGGGGCGCATGCGATGCAGGCGCAGGCCCGCGCCGCGCTGGAAACTGTGATCAGCACGCTTAATACCAGTTTCAATGGCGAACATCTTTTTGCGGGCACGGTCAGCAATGTGCCGCCCATGACCCGCTGGAGCGAGGCGCACCCGGACACGGGCCTTTCGCCAGAGGCCATCATGCAGGCGGTGATTGGCACCGGCCCGGCAGACGCCACCGAAGCGGCCACCATCATCGCTGAACTTGATGCGGTGTTTTCCTCATCGCATGGGACGACGCCGGATTATGATTTTGAGGCCAGTTTTTATTCCGGCACACCGGAACTGGACGGCGGCGGCCAGCCCAGCGAACGTATCACAGCGCGGCTGGATGTGGGGCAGGTGCTGAATTATGGCGTGCAGGCCAATGATCAGGGTCTGCGCGATGTCATCAAGGGCCTTGCGATGATTGCCACTATTGATCCGCAGGACATCACCGACCCGGACGCCTATCGCGCCTGGATGGAGGAAGCCACACAGGTGCTGTCCTCGGGGGTGCAGGGCACATTGGATGCGGCGACGAACATCGGGTTCAACCAGCAATTGGTTGATAAGGCCCAGCAGCGGCTTGAAGATATGTCACTCGTGCAGCGCACGCAGATCGGCACCTATGAGAACATTGACCCCTACGAGGTCGCCACAAAGATGACCGCACTCGAAACCCAACTGCAGGCCAGTTACAATGTTTCGGCGCGGCTTTCAGGGCTAAGCATCCTCAGCCACATGCGCTAATTTTTTGGGGTGTGTGGCAAGCGGCGTCAGGCGCGCGCTTGCAGGCTCAGTTGTGGCGTGATGGTTTCCACGGATGGCAATTCATAATCTTCCGGCGCGCTCAGCTTGTAGCCGCGCCCATGAATCGTCTCGATATACTGCGCACCGCTTTCTGCGGCAGCGGCGATTTTCTTGCGCAGCTTGCAGATATACACGTCGATCACCTTGTCAAACGGTTGATCCGCGCTCATGCCATAGACCGCGTCATAGATGGCATTTTTCGAAATCACCTTGTTTGAATTCAGCGCTAGGTGCTGAAAAATCGAATGTTCGCGTTTGCTGAGTTTGATGCGTGCACCGGAAACCAGCGGGTCGCGGCCATCGAAAAACGCGGTCACTTCGCCCACCACAATGCTTTCGGAGGCATGGCCGTGCGAACGGCGAATGATCGAATTGATGCGCGAAAAGACTTCGGACCCTTTGATCGGGCTGACAATCACATCATCCGCGCCGCGGTCCAGCGCGGCGGCTGTATCGGTGGAATTGCGGAAATCGCGCAGGACAATCAATGGGTTCTCACAGCCAGAGGCCCGAATGGTGCGGATCTGCTTGTGGGTATTGACCGACTCGCCAATCAGGATCGCCCGATGCTCGCAACCCGGTTGCGTCAGAGGGGCCAGCCCGGTGTCAAAAAACTCTTCACCAACAAAGAGAGGCTTTAAGCCAACATTTTCCAGCTCCGCCGCAAGGGACGCCCGCCGCTTTTCGCGCGGTTCAAATACATAGGCGCGCATTGTCACCTCCGCCGACTTATTCATGTTATTCTTTATCGGTAGCAAGGATAAATTATCTATTCAATGATAAAAGGAAAAATAATTAAGATTAATTTTGGGTTAAAGCTAGACGTGGCAAGAATAAATCGCTATTCTTGTATCAGGCATACAGGAAAGACCTATGGAGCAGTACCTCATAATTTCCAAGCACCTGATGCTTACGGTTCAGCGCGTTTTCACTTTGGTGGGCGCGCTGATCTGCTTTGGGATCGCCTCTGCCTCGGCGGATGTGCGCATCAAGGACATCGCCAGTTTTGAGGGTGTGCGCGAAAACCATCTGATCGGATATGGTCTGGTTGTCGGGTTGTCCGGCACAGGCGATAAGCTCAGCAATAGCCCGTTCACCCGAGAATCCATGCGCGGCATGCTTGAGCGTCTGGGGGTTGTGAACCTGGATGCTGACCTTTTGAAAACCAAGAATACGGCCGCAGTCATGGTGACCGCCAAGCTGCCACCTTTCGCGCGGCGCGGCGCGCCCATCGATGTTACGGTATCCTCATTGGGCGATGCGACCAGCCTGCGCGGCGGCACACTTTTGGTGACGCCGCTGTCGGGCGCGGATGGCGAAGTCTACGCGGTGGCGCAGGGGCCGGTCGCGGTTTCGGGGTTTCGCGCCGAAGGCAATGCCGCCACCGTCACCGAAGGCGTGCCAACCATCGCCCGCATTGACAACGGGGCCATTGTCGAGCGTGAAGTGGGGTTCAGCCTAAGCGATCTCAGCAGCTTTCGTATCGCTTTGCGCACGCCCGATTTCACCACCGCCACGCGCGTGCGGGACGCAATCAACTCGCAGCTTGGCGCGAAATACGGCTATGTCCTGGACCCTGGCACCGTGGAGGTGCGCATAGATGACAAGGCAAATGTCGCTGAATTTGTCTCTGTTATTGAAAATTTGACCGTCACCCCCGACAGTATTGCGCGTGTTGTGGTCGATGAAAAATCCGGCACCATCGTGATCGGCTCCAACGTGCGGATCGGCCAGGTTGCGATCAGTCAGGGCGGGTTGACCGTGCGCGTGCGCGAAAGGTTCAATGTCAGCCAGCCAGAGCCAATTTCAATCGGCGGCACAACTGTGGTTATTCCTGACACCGACGTTGATGTGGATGAGCAGGACAGCAGATTCACCATTCTTGAGGGCGACGTGAGCCTGCAAGATCTGGTGGACGGGCTGAACGCCATCGGTGTCGGGGCGCGTCAGACCATTTCGATTTTGCAGGCGATCAAATCCTCTGGTGCCCTGCATGCGGATCTGGAGATTATCTGATGGCGGATGTGGCAATGACCGCAAGCCTGCAGCAGGCCCTGACCGAGATGCAGGCCAAAAAACCGCAGCTCTCAGAAAAAGAGCTGCAATCGGCCAAGGAGTTTGAAGCGGTTTTCCTGTCGCAGTTTGTCGACGAGATGATGAAAACCGTTGATATGGGCGCGGCAACGGGCGGTAAGGATGCGCATATGTGGCGCTCCTTTATGTCAGAGGCCTTGTCTGAAAGTCTGGTGGAGCAGGGCGGCCTGGGTCTGGCGGCCAATATTCAGCAGATGATGACGGCGTATAAAAAGTAAGCGGGGGTAGTCAGGTGATCGCGGGACGGCAGTTCAGAATGGGAGATCGGCGGCAGGCCCGTACCGATGCAGGGGGCACCCTGACCGAGCGGGATGTAGAGAACCTTGATGCCTTTGCCGTCAAACTGGATGAGGCCGTCGCGCTCCTGCAGCGCGAGATTGAAGCGATCAATTCCGGCGCCCTTTCCATGGTCAGTGACCTCTATGAAGAGAAGTCAGCGATTCTCAAATGGCTGGAGCTTAAGATGCCTCTGGTTGAGCCATTTATGAGTACCGATCCCGCGATTACGCGCAAATTGCCGGAAAAATTGCAGGGGCTGAAAGACATCGTGGCCGAAAATAGTGCACTTTTGTCACGCATGGCGCAGGCGGCCGGATCGGTGGTGCGTGAGATCGAAAAAGCCACGCAGCGCCATAGTTTAAACGGTCTTTATGGCAAATCGGGCCAAAAGCTAAATGACCCCAAGGTGGCAAAAATGACCATCGATCAGGAGTTTTAGCAACAGTTTCAAAAGTTTCTTAAGAAACGTAAACCGGGCTTTAACCAGTGCCGTTATATTCTCGGTATTGGTGTAAAACCAAACTCAGTCAGAAGACTGTTCATAAACTCGAGAAATGAGGAGAGCATTAAATGTCGTCCATTCTCACAAATAATTCCGCAATGGTTGCCCTTGCCACCCTGAACATGGTGAACAAGGGTCTGAACGAAACTCAAAACCGCGTGTCCTCCGGTCTGCAGATCAGCTCCGGTAAAGACAACGCCGCTTACTTCGCGATCTCTGAGACGATGAAGGGCGACAGCGGCATGTTCCAGGCGATCAACGATGGCCTGACCGCGACCAAAAACTCTGTATCGACCGCGCGCCTGGGCTCAGAAACCGTTAAGGATCTGGCGCAGCAGTTCACCGAGCGTGTCGCGTTTGCGCAAGGCAACGGCATCGACCTGTCCGAAGTGCAGTCCGAACTGGACTCTCTGGTGACTCAGATCGGTTCCGCGATCAGCCAGGCAACATTCAATGGCGACGATCTGGTCTCCGCGGCCGCAACCGTAACCGTTGTATCCGGTGTGAGCCGTACAGGCGGTACATTTGCAGCCACCACCATGAGCTTCTCTTCGGTGGATCTGACTGCGATCCAAACTGGTCTGTCGTCCATCGACCTGACCAACCTTGACACAGGCACCACCGACGCGCTGAACCCGAACTCTCTGACAGAAGCTTTGGAACTGGCAGAGACACAGCTGGGCAACGCAATCGCGGCGGCGACATCCCTGGGTGTTGCAGAGAAAACCCTCGAAGGTCAGCAGGACTTCCTGTCCGCTCTGACCGATACACTGGACAAAGGTGTATCCGCGATGGTTGACGCCGATATGGAAGAAGAAGCAGCCCGTCTGCAGGCCTATCAGGTTCAGCAACAGCTGGCGACACAGTCGCTGTCGATCGCGAACCAGGCACCGCAGAACATCATGTCGCTCTTCCGTTAAGGTTAAATGGTTAACGGGAAAGCTCCTTCAAAGGCTTTCCGTAACGATCAGACAGAGTAAAGTCTCCTTTGCAGGAGCTCGGTCGGCCACCCCAGGGTGGCCGGCTTGTTTTTTAGGGGGCAGCGCCCAGATCAATCGGCACGTCAATGCCGGCCTCTAGCAGCAGGCGAAACAGTTCTGCAAAGCTTTGATCAGATGACAGTTTTTCAGATTTACGCTGCGCCAAAAATACATCGGCGCCTTTGTGAAACTGTGCCGCCGCATCAATTTCCGGGTCGGTGCCTGGTTTATACGCGCCAACGCGGATCAGATCTTCCATATCGGCATAACGCGCCAGGGCTTTGCGCGCTTCGTGCATGATCTTGTATTCTTCGTCGCTGTGGCAGGCCGGCAGCATACGCGAGATCGAGCGCTGGATATTGATCGCAGGGTAGCGGTTTTTTTCGGCGATATTGCGATCCAGCACCAAATGCCCATCCACGATACCGCGGATGGCATCGGCAATGGGTTCGTTCATATCGTCGCCATCCACCAACACGGTATAAATGGCAGTGATATCGCCTTCGCCTTCGCAGCCGGGGCCAGCCCGTTCCAACAAATGCGGCAGTTCTGAAAAGACCGTGGGTGGATACCCTTTGGTGGTGGGCGGCTCGCCGCCGGACAGGCCGATTTCGCGTTGCGCCATGGCAAAGCGGGTGACGCTATCCAGCAGCAGCAGCACTTGCTTTCCGGCGCTGCGGAAATGTTCGGCAACGGTGGTCGCGGTATAGGCGGCCTGCCGCCGCATCAGCGGCGCTTCGTCCCCGGTGGCGACCACAACAACCGATCGCGCCATGCCTTCGGGCCCCAGATCTTCTTGAATGAATTCCTGCACTTCGCGGCCCCGTTCCCCAACGAGGCCAATCACGATCACATCGGCATTGGTGTTGCGCGCCAGCATGGCCATCAGTGTGGATTTGCCGACGCCGGAGCCCGCGAAAATGCCCATCCGTTGCCCTTGGCACAGGGGGGTGAAAACGTCGATGCATTTCACGGCGGTCTGCAGTTTGGGCCCAACGCGGCGGCGGCCAAAGGCGGGCGGTGGTTCGGCGCGGTCGCTGCGGCGGGTGCGCCCCTTTTTGAACCGCGGTGAGATGGTCATCGGGCGACCAAGCCCGTCAATCACCGTGCCGATCCAGCTGTCATCTGGGCGCAGCCCGACGTCATGCTGCACAAGTTCAACCGGATCGCCGATGGCAACGCCGTCCCAGGTGCCAAACGGCAAAAGCTGCAGCCCGTCATCGCGGGCTCCGATCACCTCGGCCAGCACCGGCTTTTTCGCGCCTTTGACCACGCAGCGCTGGCCGATCCCCGCCGCGTGCTGCAGCCCGGCCACCGTTAAAGACATGCCGGAAATCGCGCTGACGCGGCCGATGATCCGGGTGCTTTCCAACGAGGAAATCTTGCTTTTCAACTCCAAAAAAACCTTGGACACAAGAATAAACCCTCTGTTAATCTTTGCTGTACTTGCTATAATCAACAATAATTACGCAGGAGTCCATCATGAATCTGGATGCCCAAAATCTGTTTGAACTTGCGTCGCGTCGCCTGAAGTGGCTGTCAGACCGCCAAAAGGTCGTGTCCGAGAACATCGCGAATGCAGATACGGCAGGCTATCGGGCGCGTGAGGTGGAAGGGTTTGAGGCCTATATGAGGGCCGCCGAGGGCCGGGAGGTTTCACCGGACGCCAATATCCTGCAGTCGTCACATACATGGGGCGAAGATCTCACCGGCAACAATGTTGTGCTCGAAGAGCAGATGCTTGAGGCAACCAGCACCGCAGGCCAATACCGGATTGCGGCCAATCTCTATCGCAAGGCGCATGAAATGATCCGCGCGGTTTCGGGCTGACAGCTAGGAGGCAGATATGGATTCCCTTTCAACCATCACCGCCATCGCATCCAGTGGCCTGCGCGCGCAGGGTGAACGCATGCGCGTGGTGTCTGAAAACGTCGCCAACGCCAATTCGACCTCTGATCAGCCGGGTGGTGATCCCTATCGCCGCAAAACGATTTCTTTTTCAGAGCTGATCGATAACGGTACCGGGATTTCGCAGGTTGAGGTGGCAGAAATCTCTCGCGACATGAGTGATTTTACCGTGCGCTATGAGCCGGCGCACCCGGCGGCGGATGACAATGGCTATGTAAAACTGCCGAACGTGAACCCCCTGCTTGAAATGAGCAACATGCGCGAGGCTTCACGGTCTTATGAGGCGAATATGTCGATGCTCGAAAATGCACGTTCCATGCGTAACCGCTTGATTGATTTGATTGAATAGGCCCCAAGATGAGTGATTTTTCCTCCATTCGTTCCAGCGCGGCCATTCAGGGGGCCTATGGCAAAGCGCAGACCCTCAAGGGGCCGTCCTCCCCGGATGCAGAGGCCAAGCAAAGCTTTGGTGATCTGCTGCGCGATGCTGCGGCGCAATCGGTGCAGAACGTCCGGCAGGGGGATGAGGTCGCCACGCAGGGGCTGATCGGACAAGCCGGCATTCAGCAGGTGGTCGAGGCCACAATGACGATGGAAAGCACAGTGCGCGTCTCGGTCGCGGTCCGCGATAAAATTGTCGAGGCATATCAGGAAATCATGCGCATGCCGATCTGAGGATCGGGATGGCGCGCGAAGGGACATAGGGCAGTGGATACCGCAAGCGCATATGACATTTTGCGGATGACGATCGATACGATCCTACTGGCCTGCGCTCCGATTCTGGCGGTGGCGTTGCTGGTTGGTCTGATCATTTCGTTCATTCAGGCACTGACACAAATTCAGGAAATGACGCTGACATTTGTACCCAAGATCGTGGCGATCTTTGGCGCGCTGGCGCTGACGTTGCCCTTTATTTTCGGCACGCTGACGCGGCTGTCTGATCGGGTGTTTGACCTTATTGTCAGCGGGGGCGTCTGATGCGCCGCGCCCGGCGGGTTCTTGGCGCGGTTCTGCTTGGGGCTTTGGCCCTGGGTGGCGCGCCCTTTGCGGCGGCCGATCTGTTCTCGGGCTTTTACACCGCGCAGAGCCAGCCGAAGCGCCCGGCAGAGAAGCCAAGGATAGAGCCAAGCATATCTGGTATGTGCATCGCCGCTATCCTTGAAGCGCAGGCCAATCATGCCATCCCGGACAACCTGCTGCTGAGCATTGGCATCCAAGAGGCCGGGCGCAGCGGGCCGCAGGGTCTGACAGTCTGGCCCTGGACGGTGAATGCCGCTGGCGAAGGGGCGTTTTTTCAGTCTCGGCAGGCGGCCCTTGATTGGGTGCGCGAAAAACAGGCGGCGGGGATCGACAGCATCGATGTGGGCTGCATGCAGATCAACTTGCGTTGGCACGGCGCCGAGTTTGCCACGCAAGAAGCCGCGTTTGATCCGCATCTGAACGCAGATTACGCGGCGCGCTTCCTGCGTGCGCTCTTTGAAAAGACCGGCAGTTGGGACGAGGCCGCAGGCCGCTACCATTCGGCCACTGACGTGCATCAGCAGCGCTATCTCAGTTCACTGCAACGCAACACCGCAGTGGTTGCCAAACATTTTGACCGCCTGGCGGCCCTTGCGCATAGCGCCGCGCCGGTCGCTGTGGCGCAGACAGAACCTGCGGCGCCAACACCGGCGGTGTTCTGGGGCGGCGGCGGGCAGGGCAGCCAGTATTCGATCTATTCCAACACACCTTTGCAGGCGGTCTTACCCAAGTACCGCGAAATGTTCTGAGGCCCGGCATGAGCGTAAGTGATACCAATAGCGCCAAAACCACGGGTCGGGATTTCACCCGGGTTCTTGCCAACCGCGATGTGATGTTCGCGCTTGGGGTTGTGATGATCCTGGGCATGCTCTTTGTGCCCTTGCCGCCCATTCTGCTGGATTTCGGGCTGGCGACATCGCTGTCACTTGCGGTTCTGATCCTGATGGTGGCGCTGTGGATTCCCACACCGCTTGATTTCAATTCCTTCCCGACCATCCTGCTGGTTGTCACCATGCTGCGACTGGCGCTGAACGTCAGTTCGACCCGGCTGATCCTGTCCGAAGGGCACAATGGCACCGCCGCTGCGGGCAGTGTGATCGAAGGTTTCTCGCGCTTTATCGTGGGCGGCGATTTTGTGATCGGGATCGTGATCTTTTCGATCCTCGTGATCATCAACTTCATCGTGATCACCAAGGGCTCGACCCGGATCGCCGAGGTTGCGGCGCGCTTTAGCTTGGACGCGATGCCGGGCAAACAGATGGCGATTGATGCGGACCTGGGCGCCGGCATGATCGACGAACACGAGGCGCGTGAGCGCCGCCGTATTCTGGAAGAAGAAAGCGCCTTTTTCGGCGCAATGGATGGTGCGTCAAAATTCGTGCGCGGCGATGCCGTTGCCGGGCTGATTATCACGCTGATCAATGTGGTTGGCGGCATTCTGATCGGGGTGACAAGCCGGGGCCTGTCGATTGGCCAAGCGGCGAGCAATTATACCGTGCTGACGATTGGCGATGGGCTTGTCACTCAGATTCCGGCGCTTGTGGTGTCGCTGGCGGCAGGTCTGCTTGTGACCAAGGGCGGCACCAAAGGGGCAACAAACGAAGCGGTTCTGAAACAGCTGGGGAATTTCCCGCGCGCGCTTTATATGGCGGCGGCCCTGTGTTTCGTGGTCGGCTTTCTGCCCGGGTTTCCGTTTTTGGTATTTGGCGCGTTGGCGGGCGGCATGGCTGTGCTGGGCTATTTCATGCAAGGGCAATTGGCTGAACAGGCCAAGCTGAGCGCGGCGCAAGATGCCGCCGCAAAAACCGCGTCTGAGGCGCCGGAAGATCCGCTGAAAGAGATGTTGAAATTGGATGATCTGCGCCTTGATCTGGGCAGTGCTTTGGTGCCGCTGATCAATTCGCCGGATGCGGCATTGCCGGGCAAAGTGAAAAGCCTGCGCAGCCTCTTTATCAAGGATTATGGCTATGTGATCCCGCCGGTGCGCATCAAGGATGATCCGTTGCTGCCGGCCATGAGCTATGCGATTTCGATCCATGGTGTGGAAACCGCGCGCGGCGAATTGCGGCCCGGCGCGATGATGGTGATCGAGCCAAGCGGCGCGGATGTTGAGATACCGGGCGAACGCACCCGCGAGCCGACCTTTGGGCTGAATGCGATCTGGGTGGACCAATCTCGCGCCTCTGAGGCCGAAGCCCGCGGCATGACGGTGGTCGACCCGGAAAGCGTCGTCACCACCCATCTGACTGAAATCATCAAAGAACACATGCCAGAGCTGCTGACCTATGCCTCAACCCAGACGTTGGTGGAGGGGCAGAGCAAGGAATATCAAAAGCTGCTCAATGACATTTCCAACAACGCGCCGATGGTCTTGACGCAGCATGTGTTGCAAGCGCTGCTTTCGGAACGTGTGTCGATCCGCAATCTGCCCAAGATCATCGAAGCCGTGGCCGAAGCGGCGGGCACCACAAAGAATGTGCAGATCATTGTCGAACATGTCCGCGCCCAGTTGAGCAAGCAGATTTGTCAGGCACTGGTGGATGCGCAGGGCTACGTGCCTGTAATCACGCTCAGCCAGTCCTGGGAAACCGAATTGATGAACGCGATTTCGCGAAACGGCGATGAGGTGAATTTCATCATGTCCCCACAGCGGGTTCAGGAATTTGTGCTGGCCGTGCGCAAAGAGGTGCAAAAGTTCGCCGAGGGCGATCAATGGCCTGCGATCCTGGTTGCGCCTGATAGCCGACCTTATGTGCGCTCGATCCTTGAACGGGTCAGCCCGATGACGCAGGTGATTTCTCACAATGAGGTGCATCGCAAAGCGTCGCTTAAGACCGTGGCGACGGTCGGCCCCTAAGCCATGACGGTCGACAGCTATATCGCAACGCTGATTTTTGGCTACCTGCTGGTGGTGGCCCGGATCGGCAGCGCCATGCTGTTTCTGCCCGGCTTTGGCGAAACACAGATCCCGCTGCGCGCGCGGCTGTCGTTTGCCTTGGTTCTGTGCCTTGCGCTTTATCCGGTGGTGCCCGTGGCAGCCACGCCGCCAAGCACCCCTAGCGCGATGTTCGTGTTGCTCGCAGCGGAGGCCACTATCGGGCTTTGGATCGGCCTGGTGGCGCGCGTGTTGCTGTCGGCGATGCAGTTTGCCGGATATCAGGTGGGGCAGGTCTCTGGTCTGGCCAATGCCTTTGGTCCGTCGCTTGGCTCGTTTGAGGGGGCCACTCTGATGGCTTCGCTTTTGATCATTGGCTCGGTTGCGCTGATCTTTGTGACGGACACGCATCACATCATTCTGCGCGGACTGATGGAAAGCTATGTGGTGTTCCCCCCGGGGGTGATTATGGCAGGCGATCTGGCGCAGCAAATGGTCAAGGCGGGCAGTCGCAGCCTTTACATTGGCACCTCGATTGCGGCACCCTTCTTTGTGATGGGGGTGATCCTCAATCTGGGCATGGGTCTGGCCAACCGCATGATGCCGCAACTGCCGGTGTTTTTTGTGGCGGCGGCGATGTTGATCGGGGTTGGCCTGATCGTGTTATCGATCGCCATCCCGTCGATGATTGAACACTTTTTGACCGAATTCATCCGCTGGTTCAGCGCATTCAGGTTCTGACACATGGCCGAAGAAGACCAGAGTAGTAAGTCCCAGGAACCCACCGAGAAAAAGCTGCGTGATGCGCGCAAAAAAGGGGATGTGCCCAATTCGCGCGAAACCGGCAACATGATGGTTGTTGTCGCGATGATCGGGATTGTCACATTTGGCCTGCAGTGGCAGACGCCAGAATTGGTCGCGGCGCTGTCCACACTCATCGACAATGCCGGGCGTATCCACGTCGGCGTCGAAAGGCCGGGCGTGGCGACTTTGGGCACGGTGTTCTGGGAATTTATCGGCCGGGTCAGCGTCGCAGTGGCACCGATTTTCGGGCTTTTGCTGGCGGGGGCGTTGTTTGGCGTCTTGATCCAGGGCGAAACCGTTGCTGCGGTGGAACGGATCAAGCCCAAGCTGTCAAAAGTCTCGATCAAAGAGGGTCTAAAACGTCAATTTTCGGCCAATACGCTGGTGGATTTTGTTAAAAACCTGTTGAAAGTGCTGGTGGTTGGCGGGCTGGCGCTTTGGGTCACGAATACGGCGGTGCGCGGCATCTGGCAGGGCCCGGGCTTTGTGCCGGAAACACTGCCGGGCTACATGGCCGACGCCACGCGCAAACTTCTGATCGCGGCGGCGGCCTTTCTGGTGCCGGTGGCCATCTTTGACATTCTGTGGCGCCGTTACGATTGGCGGCGCAAACAAATGATGTCGATGAAAGAGGTGCGTGATGAGATGAAGGAAAGCGAAGGCGACCCGCTTATCCGGGGCAAACGCGCCGCGCTGCGCCGCCAGCGCGCGCAACAGCGCATCGCCATGGCGGTGCCCACCGCCAACGTCATCCTGACCAACCCGACGCATTTTGCCGTGGCGCTGCGCTATGAACAAGGGGTGGATGTCGCCCCGATCTGTGTGGCCAAAGGCGCCGATGTCATGGCGCGGCAGATCCGCCTCATTGCGCATGACAATGAGATCCCGATTGTGGAAAACAAACCGCTGGCGCGCACGCTCTTTGATGTGGTCGAGGTTGATGACGCCGTGCCGGTCGAGCATTGGGAACTTGTGGCGGAAATCATCAGCTTCGTGATGGCGCTGCAACGCGATCCCAAACGCAAACCGCCGGCGGGCTCCAGCCTGCGCACGGATCGCGACTAAATCGGCGCGCTACGCTGGCGACGCTGATGGTCCCACAGCGCGCTGCCCCCCGACAGGGCAATCAACGCCAACCCGATGAGCGAGACAAGATCCGGCCAATCTCCAAAGACCAGAATGCCCGAAAGCGTGGCCGAGACAAGCTGGGTATAGACCAGAGGCGCGATCAGGCTGGCCTCAGCCTTCTTGCTGGAAATCACCAACAGATAATTGCCCGCCGCCGACCCCAGAGCGCTGACCAGAAACAGCAGCGCCAGGCCGCCTGTCAACTCGGGCAACCCCACAGTCAGGCCGAAAGGGGCCAGAAGAACCGACCCAATCAGCAATTGCGACAGCAGCAGAAACCGTGGTCTGAACGCGCCCGCAATGGTGCGGGTCATCATCAGGTAAGCGCCGTAAAACGTCCCGGCAGCCAGGGCAAACCCCATGCCGACAGACGCGCCAAACCCGGGTTTGACCACGAGCAGAACGCCGAGAAATCCAATCATGAGCAACAGGCTGCGCAGCTTTGACGGGCGCTCGCCCAGGAAGATGATGGCCAGCACATAGGACACGATGGGGCCGACAAAAAACGCGCCAAAGACATTGGCGATCGGTTCGGTTTTCAGCGCGGTCAGAATGCAGCTGATCCCGGTGATTACAAACACCGCGCGCAGCGCGACGCGCCATTGCAGCAGGTCGCGCAACTCAGGCAGTTTCAGGCCGCTGAAGGGCAAGAGCACCAAAGCCCCGATGCCAAAGCGCGCCCAGGCCACGACAATCGGGTGCACCCCCCCGGCGGTCAGCAGTTTGCCAGCGGTATCGCCCACCACAATAAAACTGACGGCGGCAAACACAATCGCGGCGAGCCGCAGAAGATCAGAAGCAGTCATCGCGGCCTCGCTTGGGGGGAACATCAGCCAGCGGCGTGACGCTCGAAATATTCAACAAGGCAATTGGCTGTGGCCGGGCTGCAGGCCATGGGCAGATCATACACAATGGCCAAACGGGTCAGCGCCTTGACGTCAACGTCATGCGGCATGGGCGACATCGGGTCGATGAAAAATACCAGTGCATCCAGCTTGTCTTCGCAGATCATCGCGCCAAGCTGCTGATCGCCGCCCAATGGCCCACTTTTAAAGCGGGTGACTTTCAGGCCCGGCAGGTTGTCTTGCAACAGCCCACCCGTGGTGCCGGTGGCAAAGACATCCACGCCGTCAAAGAACTGGGCATGGGACTGTGCCCATTCGATCATCTTGGATTTGCAGGCGTCATGCGCCACCAGCGCAAATCTGAGTGGTTTTTGTGGCATGTCCTGCATTGGGGCTCCTGTCGCTGTCCGGCGCGCAGCCTATGTTGCGCTTGGCGGAGTGAAGCGGATTGCGGGGCCGGGCGCAACAGCATTCCTGTTGTCGCGTCTTGGTGGTTTAGCCCCAGTCCTGTTCCAAGCGCAGTCTGGCAACAGCAATCACGTCGGGATGCAGGGGGCGAGTGCCGTGCAGCAGGTCTTCGCTGCGCACCCATTCAGCGGCGGCGGCGTCGTCTGCGGCCACCGGCGTGCCGCTCTGGTAAACGCAGGCAATGGCCTTGATGCGATAGTTGTGGGTGACGCGACCATCGGAGTCATGCAGTTTCACCGTTAATTCGGTCAAAACGCCGAGGGCTTTGGCGTGTACCCCGGTTTCTTCGGTGAGTTCGCGCAGCGCGGCCTGCGTCGCGGTTTCGCCCGGCTCAACATGACCGCCTGGAAACCCCCAAAGCCCGCGCCCGGGGTCTTTGCCGCGCTTAACCAGCAGGAATTGTCCCGCATGCAAGAGCATCGCAATGGCACCGGGGGTGGGGCCGACGCTCATTGGGACGCTGCCGCGTTGAAATGAAACAGCGCCGCGCCATTCAGCCGATAGCCATCGATCAGCGTAGCGGCGCGCGGGCTGGTCAACCAGTGTTCAAAGGCCTGCGTTGCCGCCGCGTTGACATGCGGGTGGCGCTTAGGGTCCAGCGGCAAATAAGCATATTGGTTAAATAGCGCGGCATCCCCCGCAAAAAGCAGCGCCAGATCCCCCTTATTGCCAAAGGTCAGCCAGCTGGCGCGGTCGCTCAGCACATAGGCCGAAAGACCAGACGCCAAATTCAACGTTGCGCCCATGCCGGCCCCAGCGGCGCGGTACCAGCCGGGGTCAAAGGCGGTTCTGTCTGCGCCAATCTCAGCCCAGAGCGCTTTTTCCTTGGTGTGGGTGCCGCTGTCATCACCGCGCGAGACAAACGGCGCACGCGCCTGCCAGATGGCGGAGAGCGCGCTGCCGACATCCGGGGCATCGGCAATCTTTGCGGGGTCGGACTTCGGTCCAATCAGCACAAAATCATTATACATGACCTCGGTGCGATGCGGCGCGTGACCTGCGGCGACAAAGGCCTCTTCCGCTGCTTTGGCATGAACTAAAATGGCATCAACATCCCCGGCGCGCCCAAGGCGCAAGGCCTGCCCAGTACCCACCACCAGCAGGTGAACGGTCAAATCCAGATCCGCTTTCACGGCGGGCAAAAGCACGTCGGCCAGACCCGAGTTGTGAAAGGATGTCGTTACAGCCAATTTCATCTCATCCGCAGCGGCGCGCAGCGGTGCGGTCAATATCAGCAGGCTCAGGCCCAGAGATAGCGTGTGGCGCAGGGTCATTCGACGATGTCTCCGTTGAGATAGGCGCGGGCAGCGCGTGATTGCGGGGCGTCAAAGAATGCGGCGGCCGGGCCGGCTTCGACCAATTTGCCGCGATGCAGAAACAGCACGTCATCGGCCAGGCGCCGTGCTTGCCCAATATCATGGGTGGTTAAGATCAGCCGCGTGCCTTGTTGGGCCTGAGCCTGAAGAATGGCCTCGATGTCGCGGGTGGCGCTGCCGTCCAGATTGGCGCAGGCTTCGTCCAGAAACAGCACTTCTGGCGCGCGTGCCAAGGCCCGCACCAGCGCCATTTTCTGGCGTTCCCCACCGGAGAGCACACTGGCGCGTACGTCCGCGCGCTCTGCCAGCCCGACATTGCTGAGCAGCGCCAGCGCCTTGCCGCGCGCAGCCTTGCGTGTGTGCCCCGCCAGACGCAGCGGATAGGCGACATTGTCCAGAACCGTGCGGCGCATCAGGGTGGGCGTTTGAAAAACAAAGGCCTGCCGCTGCTGCGCGGTCTGTTGATCTGTGGCCCAGCGGATTGCCCCAGCAGACAGCCGTTCCATCCCATGCAAGGCGCGCAAAAGCGTGGATTTTCCGGCCCCATTTGGCCCCATGATCACGGTGATACCGTGTTCCACGAGCGTAAAGGACACCGGGCCCAGCAGGCGCAGCGATTTGCGCCGCACTTCGACGTTTTCTAGGCGCGCGGGGAGGATCGAGCCTACCATCGGCCACGGACCTCTGTGCCGGTCAGCCGATGGATGGCAAGGTTAACGGTGATGGCGAGGCCAATCAGAACAAACCCCAGCCCGAGGGCCAGTGCAAAGTCCCCTTTGCCGGTTTCAAGCGCGATGGCGGTGGTTAATACGCGAGTGACATGGTCGATATTGCCGCCGACGATCATGATCGCCCCAACTTCGCCAATCCCCCGGCCAAAACCCGCCAGCGCAGCGGTCAGCAAGGCGCGCCGCCCATCCCACAAAAGGGTGCGCATGCGTTGGCCGCGCGAGGTATTCAGCGAGATCAGCAGGTCATGATAATCCGCCCAAAGGTCCCGGATCGCCTGATGCGCAATGGAGGCAATCAGTGGCGTCAGAATGATCACCTGTGCAATGATCATCGCAGCGGGGGTAAACAGCAGGCCAAAGACCCCAAAAGGGCCCGACCGCGACAGCAGCAGATAGACCAGCAGCCCAACCACCACAGGCGGCAGCCCCATCAGAGCGTTCAGAACGGCAATGGTCGCGCGGCGAAACCGAAATCGGCGCAGCGCCAGCCAACAGCCCAACGGCAAACCAATCACCGAGGCGATCAGCACGGCGGAGGAGGTCACATAAAGTGAGCGCAGCGAAATTTCGATCAGATCCGCATCCAGAGTCACAATCAGAGTGAATGCTGCCAGCAGACCCTGGGTGATGTCACTCATGGCCGGTTTCCAATGTCGTGCCGCCACCTTAACGGGCACGCCAGCCGGGATGCCACGCAAAAGCGGCAGCATTTGACGCATTTGCGTGGTATTCTCACGCGGCGTCAGCAGTGCGCGCGCGTTCATATGAACCAATTGTGGCAACCGGCTACGTTTGCCTTGGCCAGAGCATGCAGTTTTCGGAGATTCCCATGGACAGCAATGTTCATTTGATGTAATTCGATCATCAAATGAATATTTGAGGGCGTGGAATGGCTTTGAATGACCGTCAGGAAAAGATCTTGCACCTGTTGCGCGCCGAAGATCGCGTCGAGGTGGATGACCTGTCGCGCCGGTTTGCCGTCACCACCCAGACGGTGCGCCGGGATCTGACAGAGCTTTGCGAACGTGGGCTCGCAACGCGCACCCATGGCGGCGCACGCAAACTCGTGTCCACGGCCTCGTTTGGCTATGAAGAGCGGCGTTTGCGGCAATCGGCGGAAAAACAAGCGATCGCCAAACGCGCCGCGGCGTTGATCCCGGATGGGGCCTCTTTGTTGTTGAATATCGGCACAACAACCGAACAGGTGGCGGCGGCGCTGGCGACCCACGAAGAGCTGACGGTGATCACCAACAACGTGAATGTCATCCACATCATGCGCGGCGCGCGGCTGAAATCTCTGGTGATCGCGGGCGGTTCCGTCCGGCAAAGCGATGGCGCGGTGGTTGGCGTGGAAGCCGTGGAATTCATCAACCGCTACAAGGTCGACTTTGCGGTGATTGGGACCTCTTCGATGGATGAAGACGGGGCCATCCTGGATTTTGACGAACGCGAGGTCGCGGTGGCCCGCGCCATTTTGCAAAACGCCCGCACCAAGATCCTGGTCACGGATGTTTCCAAATTTGACCGCAGCGCGCCGGTCCGGATCTGCGATGTGGCTGACCTTGATTATGTAATCACCGACACACGCCCGCCTGCGCGCTTTGTCCAAGCCGCAGAGGCCGGGGGCACAAAACTAATCAATCTGAGTGAACCCGATGACTGACAGCGATACCCTTGATCTCTTTGTAATTGGCGGCGGCATCAATGGCTGTGGCATTGCCCGCGACGCCTCCGGGCGGGGGTTGTCCGTGGCGCTTGCGGAAATGAATGATCTTGCTTCGGCGACCTCTTCGGCCTCGACCAAGTTGTTTCATGGTGGGCTGCGCTATCTGGAATTCTTTGAATTCCGTCTGGTGCGCGAGGCGTTGATCGAGCGGGAAACCCTGCTGCGCGCCATGCCGCACATCAGTTGGCCGATGCGCTTTGTGCTGCCCTACCACAAAGACATGCGCTTTGACTCTGAAACGCCGACCTCCAAGCTGCTGACGACCTTTATGCCCTGGATGAAAGGCCGTCGCCCGGCGTGGTTGATCCGGCTGGGCCTGTTTCTTTATGACAATCTGGGCGGGCGGAAAATCCTGCCGGGCACAAGCACCGTGGATCTGACCAGCGGCCCCGAAGGCGCGCCAATCGATGATCGGTTCGTGAAGGCCTATGAATATTCGGATTGCTGGGTACAAGACAGCCGCCTTGTGGTGCTGAACGCCCGTGATGCAGAGGCGCGCGGGGCCAAGATCATGACCCGCACTAAAGTGATCAATGCCCGCCGCGAAGGCGGCCTGTGGATCATCACAACCGAAGACGCAAAAGGCGCGCAGCAAGAGTTTCGCGCGCGGATGTTGGTGAACGCAGGCGGTCCTTGGGTGATGGATGTGATTAGCGGCGTGGCGGGTATCAACTCCTCCGAAGGGGTGCGTTTGGTGCGCGGCAGTCACATTGTGACCAAGCGGCTCTATGACCACGACAAATGCTATTTCTTTCAGGGTGAAGATGGGCGGATCATCTTTTCGATCCCATATGAGCAGGATTACACCCTGATTGGCACCACCGATGCCGATCACAATGACGCGGATGAAGCGCCCGTCTGCACGCCGGAAGAACGCGACTATTTGCTGAAGTTTGCCAATGGCTATTTCAAACAAGATCTGACCGCCGAAGATGTCGTCTGGACCTATTCCGGCGTGCGCCCGCTTTATAACGACGGGGCCTCTAGCGCCACGGCGGCTACACGCGATTACGTGCTGCGGGTGAATGCCGAGGGCGGCGCGCCGATCCTGAATGTCTTTGGCGGCAAGATCACAACCTATCGTCGTCTCGCCGAAAGTGCTTTGGAAGAGATTGGCAAGGTCTTTCCTGATCTGCCCGGTCCCTGGACTGCCGGTGTGCCAATGCCCGGCGGGGATTTTCCCGTGGATGGCGTGGAGGCGCTGATCGCCAAGGTCAAAACGCAATATCCCTTCCTGACGGACGCCGTGGCGCTGCGCCTTGTGCGCACTTATGGCACCGAAACGTTTCATGTGCTCGGCAAAGCCTCTTCTGCCGATGATCTCGGCGAAGATTTCGGAGCCGGCATTACTGCAGCTGAGCTGACCTGGGCGCAAGACAACGAATGGGTGCGTACTGCCGAAGACTTCTTGTGGCGGCGTACCAAACTGGGGTTGCGTCTGGACGATACGCAAAAGGCGCGCATTGCCGCGTATCTGAACGAGGCCACCGCGCAAGGGGCGGCCTGACGACCTGATTGTCTGGGCTGAAATTTTTTCGCGCTCTGGGCGTAAAAGCCGCTAAATTGCCGTGCGGGGCAGAAAAATTCTGTCCGGCGGCCATGAAACAGGTGCCTGCGGCCGAATCATGCGCGCCCCCCCTTGAGGATATTCAGGGCAAATTGCCGCGCGCGGCGGTGACGTCGGGGCGTTTTAGAGCCTTGGTGACTCGCTGCGCAAGCCGCTGAAAAATAGGGCAAATTATAAAAAAACGGGTCGCGCACTGCTGCGCGACCCTCTTGGTTCCGACGTCATCCTCCATATCCCTGATGCGCCGGAAGAGCATTCAAATCTCAACTTGAAACGAGCGTCCTCAATCGCGGGCTAAATGTCAAACCTTACGCCCTGTGCCAAAGGCAGGTCCGCGGAGTAATTGACGGTGTTCGTTTGCCGCCGCATATAGGCGCGCCAGGCGTCCGATCCACTTTCGCGCCCCCCGCCGGTGTCCTTTTCGCCGCCAAAAGCGCCGCCGATTTCGGCCCCCGATGGGCCGATGTTCACATTGGCAATGCCGCAGTCTGACCCTGCTGCAGACATGAAGCGTTCGGCCTCGCGCATGTTCAGCGTAAACACGCAGGAGCTGAGCCCCTGCGGCACGTCATTTTGCAGCGCAAGCGCCTCGTCAAAATCCCGATAGCTCAGCACATACAGGATGGGTGCAAAAGTTTCGTCGCGCACCACCGCGCTTTGTTTGGGCATGTCGACAATCGCCGGTTGCATGTAGGTGCCGCCCTCTGGAACGCTCTTTGTCACGGCTGCGCCGCCAAATACCGTGCCGCCTTCGGCCTCAGCCTGCGCCAGTGCCGCTGTCATTGCGGTGCCTGCCTCTGCATCGATCAGCGGGCCAACCAAAGTGCCGTCGGCGCGCGGGTCGCCAATGGGCAGTGCGGCATAAGCTTTCTGCAGACGTTCCAGCAGCGGGGCCTTGATATCTTCGTGCACAATCAGGCGGCGCAATGTTGTGCAGCGCTGCCCAGCCGTGCCAACGGCGGAAAACACAATGGCGCGCACGGCCATCTCCAGGTCCGCCGATGGGCAGACGATCATCGCGTTGTTGCCGCCAAGTTCCAGAATGCTTTTGCCAAAGCGCGCGGCGACCATGGGGGCCACCGCCCGGCCCATGCGGGTAGAGCCGGTGGCCGAGATCACCGGTACTTTGTCCGTGGCGGCGAGCGCCGCGCCCAGATCCGCGCCACCGATCAAAAGCTGCAGCAGATTGTCGGGGGCGTCCGTGCCAAAGCGGGCGCAGGCGCGGTCAAATATCGCGGCGCAGGCCAAGGCCGTCAGCGGTGTTTTTTCCGATGGCTTCCAGATCACCGGATCGCCGCACACAAGGGCCAAGGCGGCATTCCAGCTCCAGACCGCGACTGGGAAGTTGAAGGCCGAAATCACCCCGACCGCCCCCGACGGATGCCAGCTTTCCATCATGCGGTGTCCCGGACGTTCGGAGGCGATGGTCAACCCGTAGAGTTGCCGCGACAGGCCAACAGCGAAATCGCAGATGTCGATCATCTCCTGCACTTCGCCAAGGCCCTCTGAAGTGATTTTGCCAGCCTCAAGGCTGACCAACGCGCCAAGATCATCCTTCGCGGCGCGCAGCTCTTCGCCCAACAGGCGCACTAACTCGCCGCGCCGGGGCGGCGGGACTTCACGCCACGCCCGAAAGGCCGTGTCAGCGCGGGCGATGGCGCCGTCAGCATCGTCCAGCCCATGTATATGAACCTGCGCCAGCGTCGTCCCGTCAATGGGGGAGGTCACGGTGAGGGTGCCGCCGGTCAGCTGGTCGGCACTCAGGCCAAGGCGCGCAAGGATTTGGTCGGCGGTGTGGGGCATGTCTTTCATTTTGCGGGCCTTTCTTATGCGGCTTGATGCGTTTGTGATTTTTCGCCAGCCCGGTAGAGCTGGCCAAATTCGGTGTTCAGGAAGTCTGAGAGCTTGACCTGTTCCTGGCGCACGAAGCCTTTTGATGGGATCTTGCCTTGGCGCATCAAATCCACCACGCCCAGAACACCGGCGGCGGTTGTGATTTGGATCGCGCTCCAGATCTGGCCATTGATCTTGGCCGAAAGGCTCTTGTTGATATAGCTTTGCTCGCGCAGAACGCCGTCTTTGGTGCCCTTTGCGGTGCAAAACACCAGCACGACGTCTTGATCGGTGCGGGGCAGGGCGGCTTCGAAAATCTCTTTCAGCAGGTCCCGGCGTTTCTGCAGGCCGAGGTCATGCAGCAGCAGTTTGAGAACGTCGCAATGCCCGGGATAGCGGATGGAGCGATAAGACACGTCTTCGGCGCGGCCCAGCAGAGTTTCGGGCAAAGTGCCAAGCCCGCCCGAGGTGTTGAAACATTCGTATTCCACACCGTCATGGCCGAGGATCTCGTAATCTTCCAAAGGTTGGGTTTTGACCAACTGCCCGTCGACAATGGCGTCGCAGGGATTGCAATATTCGTTGATGAGGCCGTCGGTGGACCAGGTGAGATTGTATTTCAGCGCATTGGTGGGAAAGAGCGGCAGCGCGCCAACCCGCATATGCAGGCTTTGAAGCGTATCAAATTCGGCGGCGAGCGCGGCGCCAGCGATGCCGACAAATCCAGGGGCGAGGCCGCATTGCGGCATGAATGCCGTGGCGCTGCCCTTGGCAAGTTCCCGGACCGCCTGGGTGGCGGCGACATCTTCGGTCAGGTCAAAATAATGCGCGCCCGCCGCTTTTGCGGCGGCGGCAATCGTCGGGGTCAGAAAGAAAGGCGCGGCAGAAATCACAGCGTGAAAACCCTGCAGCGATCGGGTGAGCCCAGCGATATCGGTTGCGTCAATCTGCTGTGTCGCCACGCCCATGTCGCGCGCTGTTGCCAAGGCCGCGAGGTCATGATCGGCCACCGTCACCTGATAATTCGGGGCCTGTTTCAGCAGGGCCGCGATCATCTGACCAATCTTCCCCGCCCCGATAACGCAAATATGCCACTGCATCTGATCCTCCGCTCTTTGTCTAAACAGGGTCGCGCATTCACTGTTCGGAGGGGAGGGGGCAAAGTGACGAAGTGCTGAAATTATCCGTCACATCGACGAAAGATGCGCCGATATGTCAGTGCCGATCTATGCGCCGGCCAAAAACCACATGGGTCTTGGTGCGGTTGACCCCGGCGATCGCGGCGAGCTCATCGGTCAACACATCCAGATCTTCCAGTCGCGGCGCTTCGGCGGAGAGCATCAGATCAAACTCACCGTTCACGGACAGGCAGAGTTTGATCTCCGGATAGGCTTCCAAGCGTTTGATAATGCGTGATGTTTCCGGCTGCTGCACCGACAAAAGAACAATGACCTGTACCAGTGGCGCCATTTCCTCGGCACCGAGTTTGACGGTATAGCCGCGAATTGTCCCTGCGGCTTCCATACGGGCGATCCGCTCATGCACCGTCGTGCGCGCGACCCCCAAACTCTTGGCGATTTGGGCAGTAGACTGGCGCGCGTTGGCCTGCAACGCCGCGATGATTTTGCGATCAAGAGTGTCTTTCACGGGTCCTCGCAGTGCACTTTCATCTCTTGTGTAGCCCGCAGAGGCGCTTTGCAAAAGCCTTGGCTGACTCGCCGGGTTTTTCCACACCCTGCCGAATTGCAGCCAGTGTGCCTAAATTTTAGGCAGTATTTCATTTATTTCGCGCTTGCCAATTTTTCTTTTCTAATGTTTCGCGCTTTTTTAAGGCGAAAGTTCCGCGACCTGCTTGCAACTGCCCGCAAAAATGCCAGCCTGTTGCCATGTCGGAGAAACAAGATTTTTTTAACGAGATGTTGGCGAGCGCGGATGAGCCTCGGCAACCTTATGAAGCGTATTATGAATGGTTCAAAGGCGAGGATATCAAGGCGCTCAGGCGCACCTCGATCGAAGCTGAGAAGTTTTTCCGCCGCATAGGCATTACCTTCAACGTCTATGGGCAAAAAGAAGCGGATGAGCGGCTGATCCCCTTTGATGTGGTGCCCCGGATCATTTCAGCCAGCGAATGGCGCACGTTGGAGCGCGGGATCGAACAGCGTGTGCGCGCGATCAACGCCTTCCTATACGATATCTATCATCGCCAGGAAATTCTGCGCGCCGGTCGCATTCCGCGCGAAATCATCGCTGGAAACGAGGCGTTCCTGCCAGAGATGGTTGGCGTCAAACCCGCCGGTGGCGTCTATACGCATATTGTGGGCACGGATCTGGTGCGCACCGGTCCGAATGATTTTTATGTGCTCGAAGACAACGCGCGCACCCCGTCCGGGGTGAGCTATATGCTCGAAAACCGGGAAACCATGCTGCACATGTTCCCTGAGCTGTTCACCAAGTTGAATGTGCGCCCGGTCAGCAGCTATCCGCAATTGCTACGTCGGTCGCTGTCTGATTGCGCTCCGGAAAATAGCAACAGTGCCAAACCCGTGGTTGCGGTGTTGACGCCGGGTATTCACAACTCCGCCTATTTTGAACATGCGTTTTTGGCGGATCAGATGGGTGTGGAGCTGGTTGAAAGCAATGATCTGCGTGTCGAAAACGGCCACGTGGCGATGCGCACCACGCAGGGCTATCAGCAGATTGATGTGCTGTACCGCCGCGTGGATGATGATTATCTGGACCCGCTGACATTCAACCCGGAAAGCATGCTGGGCGTGCCCGGCATCATGGATGTGTATCGTGCGGGCAATATCACCATTGCCAACGCACCGGGAACGGGCATTGCCGACGACAAGGCGCTCTATTCCTATATGCCTGATATTGTTGAATTTTATACCGGCGAGCGGGCCATATTAAAGAATGTGCCGACCTGGCGATGTTCGGAAGAAGACAGCTTGAAATACGTGCTGGAGCATTTGCCAGAACTGGTTGTCAAAGAGGTGCACGGTTCAGGTGGTTACGGCATGCTGGTCGGCCCCGCAGCGAGCAAGAAGGAAATCGCGACCTTTGAAAAGAAGCTGCGCGCCAAGCCGCATAATTATATCGCCCAGCCAACGCTGAGCCTGTCGACAGTGCCGATCCTGGCCAAATCCGGCCTTGCGCCGCGACATGTGGATCTGCGCCCCTTCGCGCTGGTATCGCCCAACCGCATTGATCTGACCCCTGGCGGGCTGACGCGCGTGGCGCTTAAGGCCGGCTCGCTCGTGGTGAACTCCAGTCAGGGCGGCGGCACAAAAGACACTTGGGTATTGGGGGATTAAGACATGATGCTTGGAAAGACCGCAGGCGGCTTGTTCTGGATGTTCCGCTACCTTGAGCGTGCCGAAAACACCGCACGGCTTCTGGCCGCTGGGTGGCACATTGCCCTGACCCGCGCGGGTGGCAGCGAAGCGCAAAGCGAATGGCAATCCATCATCACCACCGCCGGGATGGATGCCGGGTTTCGCACCAAATACGAAGAGTATTCCGCTGAGGCGGTGATCGACTATCTTTTGCGCGACAAGGACAACCCGTCCTCTGTCATGGGGGCGATCAGCGCCGCGCGCAGCAATGCGCGTCTGGTGCGCACCGCGCTCAGCTCGGAAGTCTGGGAGGCGACCAACGAATGCTGGATGGAGATCAAAGCGCTCCTCTCGCGCCCTATCACCGAACGCGCGTTGCATGACACGCTCACGCAAATCCGCTTTCGCACGTCGGTTGTGCGGGGCGCCTTGCACGGCACGATGCTGCGCAATGATATCTATGCCTTCTCGCGGCTTGGCACCTTTGTAGAGCGCGCCGACAACACCGCGCGCATTCTGGATGTAAAATACTATGTGCTGCTGCCGTCTGCCGCCTTTGTCGGCCAGGCCATCGACAATGCGCAATGGGAGGTGATCCTGCGTTCGGTCAGTGCCGAAAGCTCCTATCGCTGGATCAATGGTGGTGAAAGCACCCCGATCAGCATTGCGAATTTCCTGATCCTGGATGATCAGATGCCCCGATCTTTGGCGTTCTGCGCCAAAAAGGTCAGGGAAAATCTGGCGTTTCTGGAACGTTGCTATCTGAGCCGCCAGGAAAGCAATGTTCTGGCCGAGGCCCTGCAACACCGCTTTGACAGCCAATCC
Source organism: Cognatishimia sp. SS12 (assembly GCF_028369055.1). Taxonomy (GTDB): domain Bacteria; phylum Pseudomonadota; class Alphaproteobacteria; order Rhodobacterales; family Rhodobacteraceae; genus Cognatishimia. Next base: position 207,801 of record NZ_JAQNCZ010000006.1, read on the forward strand.
ATCGAAACCATTTTCGAAGAGGGTTTGCACGAATTCCTCACTCAGTTCCTGCTGGATAATGGTAAGCTTGCACAGCAGGTCGAGGAGGACTTTAGATTCAATGGCTGACATGAAGCGGCTGACGATCCGTCACATCACCACCTATGATTACGATGAACCTGTGCACTATGCCTTGCAGCAGTTGCGTCTGACACCGCGAAATGGGCATGGGCAGACCGTGCTTGACTGGGAATGCACCGTTCAGGGTGGGTCAAAGCAGGTCAGTTTTGACGATCATTTCCTTAACCACACCGATCTTGTGAAGGTCGACAGTGGCGTGAAACAGGTTGAAATTGTCAGTACCGGCACCGTGGAAGTCGAAGATTCAGCCGGTGTGATTGGCCACCATCGTGGCTATGCGCCTCTGTGGCTGTTTCAGGCCCAGACAGAGCAGACCAAACCCGGCCCCAAGCTGACCGCCATGGCAACCGCCCTGCGCAAATATCAGGCGGATGTCGATGACATTGCCTTGCTGCACGCGATGTCCGCAGAGATTGCGAAATCGGTGCAATACGAGCTCGGCACCACAGACAGCACCACAGGTGCCGAAGATGCGCTGGCCGCCGGGCAGGGGGTCTGTCAGGACCACGCCCATATCATGATTGCGCTGGCGCGGCAGCTTGGCTTTCCGGCGCGCTACATCTCGGGCTATCTGCTGATGGATGATCGCGTGGATCAGGATGCGACCCATGCCTGGTGCGAGGTCTTTACACAGAGCCTAGGCTGGGTTGGGTTTGATGTCTCAAACGGGATTTCGCCGGATTCTCGCTATGTGCGTGTGGCGACCGGGCGCGACTATCGCGATGCGGCACCGATCTTGGGTATTCGCCAGGGAATGGGCACGGAAAAACTTGCAGTGACTCTGCAAGTGCAGCAATAGATTGTACAGTGCGAACAGTTGAGATCCCAAGATGACCTATTGCGTCGGCCTGATGTTGAACCAAGGATTGGTGTTTATGTCCGACACCCGCACCAACGCGGGCGTCGATAACATTTCGACTTATCGGAAGATGTTCACATTCGATGTTGCCGGAGAGCGCAGCATCACGGTGATGACCGCTGGAAACCTGGCGACGACACAGGCCGTGATCAGCCTGCTGAAAGAGCGCAGCAAGGCCAGCGATGAGCGTGACCCCAGCATTCTGAAAGTGCCGACCATGTATCAGGCGGCTCTTTTGGTGGGGGAAACTCTGAAAGAGGTCCTCGACACACATGCGCAAGCGGGACAGCGGGCCGATGCATCGTTTAATGCAACGATCATCCTGGGTGGGCAGATCGCGGATGGGGATCCGACGATATTCCTCGTTTATCCTGAGGGCAATTTTATTGAGGCCAGCAGCGATACGCCGTTCTTGCAGATCGGTGAAACCAAATATGGCCGCCCCATTTTGGTGCGTGCCTTTGACGCTGACATGAGCTTTGAAGAGGCGGTGAAGCTGCTGCTGGTGTCTTTTGACAGTACGATCAAAGCCAATCTTGGGGTCGATCTGCCGATTGATCTGCGGATCTATCACAAAGACAGCTTGGCCGCAGGACAAAGCCTGCGGATTGGCCGGGACGATCCCTATTATCAGAAGATCTCCGAAGGCTGGGGCGTGGCCCTGCGTGATGCATTTGGCCGGTTGCCCGCCTTCGAATTTCCCAAAAGCTGATCAATCCTCGCGGAAGGCCCGCGACATTGAATCCACGATCGGTTTGGTCAGATATTGAAAGAACGTGCGTTCTTCTGTCGCGATCAGGATCTCAACGGGCATGCCGGGTGTTGGCACAAACCGTGGCACCTTGGCGATGCTTTCCGGGGTGATGTTGATGCGGGCAATATATACCTCGGGGTTGGTGGCATCAGCTGCGTTGTGAACCGCATCCGCCGAGAGATAGAACACTTCGCCATCTAGCACCGGCGTGGTGCGCTGGTTCAAGGCGGTGAGCCGCACAAAGGCGTGCTGGCCGATCTGCACACTGTCAATTTCTGTACGCGGGATCAGGGTTTCGATGATCAAAGGCGCGTCCATCGGCAGGATTTCGGCGATTTCCTGTCCGCCTTTGATAACGCCGCCTGACGTATGGTAGTGCATGCGAAACACCGTGCCCGAAACGGGCGCAGTGATTTCGGTGCGGCGCAAAACGTCCTCGGCGCTCAGGATCTGTTCATTGATACTGTCTAGCTCGGCCTGCGCGGCCTGCAATTCATCCAGAGCCTCTTGGGAATAGGCGTGACGGATCTGCAGCGCCTGTTTGCGATATTTGCCGATCATCGATTCACTTTCGCCAATCTCTGCCGCCAATCGTGCTTTTTGCCCGCGGGCATCCACCAGCGCCCGTTGCAGTGCGTTGATCTCTGTCTTGCGGGTCAGGCCGGAACTGAATAATTCGCGCTTTGCGGCCAAATCCTCGTTGAGCAGGGCCATTTGGTCATCAAGAGCCTTGCTTTGTTCCTCATACCCCCAAATCCGCAGTTCCTGCGCCGAGATGTTTGAATTCAGAAGCTGCAATTCGTTTTCCAGCTTGTCGCGCGACAGCTCGAAACTCTGCGATTGGCTGTCCAAGATATCGGCGAGGCCAATATCAGTGATCGCCTGCGTCCGCAGAGCGCTGGCAAAAGTGAGCTGCGTATCATTGCCATATTGCGCCTTGAGGCGTGTGACCATGGCGTCCAGCCGCGCTTTGCGGAGCGTCAGTTCGGTCAGCTTGGTGAACGATGGCGTGGTGTCCAGCGTGATCAGCGTATCGCCAGCCTGCACCGCATCGCCCTCGCTGGCGATGATGTCCTTGATGATCCCGCCTTCAAAGTGCTGGATCACCTTATTGCGCCCGGTGGCCACAAAGCTGCCCTGTGAGACAACCGCTGCGGCAAGTGGGGCAGAGAAGGCCCAATAGCCAAAGCCGCCCAAGGCACCAAACATTAAAAACAAGCCAACAATACCGATCCGCCAAATTTGCCGTGGCAATTCGGACGACCAATCATTCATTGGCTCCCCAGGAAGATTTACAACGCTCATAATTGGTCCCCATTAAGCATTTGGTTGGTTCGGATTTTGCGGCGGCCCGCCTTGTGGCCGTTGCATCTGGTTCATGCGCGCCTGTCGGTCCAGTCGCCGCTGTTCCAGCGCTTCCAGCACCTGCTGGCGGAAGCCGAACATAGAAATATTGCCATCCGCCATAAGCATGATCTTATCGACCGAGCTGAGCAGCGAAGGCTTCTGCGTGATGACCACGACGGTCATCCCCTGTTGCTTGGCATGGACCATCGCGCGCGCCAGCGCTTGATCCCCTGCGGCATCCAGATTGGAGTTCGGCTCATCCAGCACCACAAGGCGCGGATCGCCAAAGAAGGCCCGTGCCAGCGCAATGCGCTGTTTCTGACCCCCGGACAAGGGCGTGCCGTCGGCCGCCACGATGGTTTCATAACCTTCCGGGAATGTGGCAATCATTTCATGCACATCCGCCAGAACAGCCGCCTTGTGGATTTGATCATCGGTGGCGTCCGCGCGCATACGGGCGATGTTCTGTTTGATTGTGCCGGGAAACAGCTGCACATCTTGCGGCAGGTAGCCAAGATTGGTGCCCAGCTGCCGTTGATCCCAATTGCGCAGGTCCATCAGGTCAAGCCGTACGGCACCGGATGTTGGCATGACAGATCCGACCAGCATCTTGCCAAGGGTGGTTTTCCCAGCGCCGGAGTTACCGATGACGGCCAGGGATTCACCTGGTGCCAATGCAAAGCTCAGCCCATTAAGGACGACGCGCTTTGTGCCGATGGGCACATAAAGTAGCCGTTCAACATCCAAGCGGCCTTCGGGGTTCGGCAACAGCAGCCGATCGGTGTTCAGTGGCGAGGCGCGCAGCAGGGCCGAGATGCGGCCATAGGCAGCGCGCGACAGCAAAAAGTGGTTCCAGCCTTCGATGGCGCCTTCGATGGGCGCAAGGGCACGGCCTGCGATGATCGATGCGGCAATCACCATCCCGCCGGTGATTTCACCATGGATCGCCAGATAGGCCCCCCAGCCCAGCATGCCGATCTGCGTGAGCAGGCGTACCGCCCGCGACAGCGCGGCGGTGACAATGTTGCGGTCCTGCGCCTTGACCTGCGCTTTGAGCGATTTTGCCGTATCCGCACCCCAGATCGAAACCGCTTCGGGGATCATGGCCAAGGCATTGATGATCTGACTGTTGCGCGACATGCTGTCCAGATGCAGGTTCGCCTTGCTCTGGTGCATGTTGGCTTCGGCAAAACTGCGCGAAGTGATGCGCTGGTTGATCATCGCCAACATAAACAGGATCAGCGCTGTGACCACCACGATGGAGCCCAGATGCGGGTGCACCAGATAGATCGCCAGAATGAACAGCGGTGCAAATGGCACATCAAGGAAAGACAGCAGCGTCCCAGAGACCAGAAAGGCGCGCAGCTGCTGCAGATCGCCAAGGGTCTGATACTCGCGCCCATTGCTGTTGAGCGAGGCGCGCGCCGCCGCGCTGAGAATGGGCGAACCAAGCTGCGCCGCGACTTCGACAGCGGTGCGCATCAGAACGAACCGCCGGATCGCATCCAGCATGGCCTGCAAGAGCACGGCCCCGACAATCACAGCGGTCAGCATGATCAACGTATCCAACGACCGGCTGGTCAGAACACGGTCTGAGATCTGAAACAGATAAACTGGAATGGCGAGGATCAGAACGTTGGTGGCGCAGGTGAATAAGATCACCAGAACCAGGTTCTTACGAATGGCTTTGAGGCCACGTTTCAGCCCACCGGCAAAATCATTCGGCCCGAGGCGACGGTGAAATTTACCATTGCGCCCGCCCCCACCAGAGCCATTGGCCAGCGCCGGTTTGCCATTTGATTTCTTTTGCAGATCGGTGCCCGCAGGTTTCTCTGCGGCTTGCCCCCGTCGGGATTGAAATTCAAAGGCCCGCGCCTTGGGTTTGCCCTTGGCACCGTCCTTATCCGTGAGTGTGGTCTTAAGACGTGGGTCTTCTGAAGAAATTCCTTTGAGCTCTGAAGTGGATTGATCGGTTTCTACATCTTTTGATGTGTAGTCCTTCAATGGTGCTCTCCCCAAAATAATGCCCAAATCAGGCAAGTACTGATTGCATGACATCCACTGTGGTTTCAGCAGGTGCATTCACGGCCACGGTGACGCCGTCTTCTTCGTAGGTGTTTTCAAGCATGCCATCCGCGAGGAAGAGCACAGCCTCCCCAGCCAGCGGATCTGCATCCAGCAGCATCAATGGATCGCTCTCAGAGACGAAATCTGCTTGATACAAGAAGGCCTCAGAATAGGCCCCGTCTGCGGTGTAGATCGTGGAATCAAGCCCCGCGTCGTGGACAGCGGCATAGTTGATCAGATCGTTGCCGCCGGTCAGCACAGAGATATCTGCGCCTTCCGCGCTCTGCACTGTGGCCGACGCCAGCGCCACCTGATCCGCATCGCCCAAAATGTTGAACTGCTGCAGGATCTGAATATCCAGCCAGCTGCCCGAAATGTAGAGCACGCTCATGATGTCGCTGTCGGCAAAGGCCTTGTGACCCAGGATCTTGTCGCCAAGCGCATTGCTGCCTTCTGAGGCTTTTTGCGAGGCGTGGGCCATGTCCTCGGTCATCTCTTCGGTCATGTCGATGCCGAAATCCGAGATCGAGGCGTAGTTATAAAGGAAGTTGTCGCTAGTCTCGATCGTGCCGCCGAAGCCCTCTTGGTAATAGAGGTAGTCGCTGTCCAGCATGATATTGGTCTGCGAAATGAACGTCGCGTCGATCATGTCGCCGCCAACCACAATCAGATCGTAGTGAAAGCCCAGACCAAGAATATCAAACACGTTGTAGAGCGTGTTGTCGCCCATTTGCAGGAATGTTGAATCCGCGTCAAATTTCACGCTGACCGTGTCTGAATCATTGGCGAAATTATACTGGCACACGTGGTTGTAGTTGATCAGATTGCCTTCCAGGCGGGTGACGACCACATGGTTCGGCCCATCGCCCATCTCTTCGCCTTCGACCTTTTCGATCTGGCTGTGATGTGGGTTGGATTCGGCTGTGAACGCGGCTGCGTTCATGCTTTGCGTGCTGGAATTGGCGCTGGCATGCAGCATGCCGTTGATCGTGTCGCTGTCGTTCCAGACGTTGGTCTGGCTGATGGCTTTGGCAAAAATCGCCTTGCCCATCACCGAAATCATCGGCGCGTCCAGCCAATTGGTAACAACCACACCTTCGTTCAGCAGCAGGTTCTGGCCCGTCGAAAGTTCGTGATTGGCCAGATGATCTTCGAGCAGCGGCGCATCCTCGTCCTCTTCGTCCTTTTCCTCAAAACGTTTGCGCAGCTCGGCCAGCTTCGGAATGTCCTCGACGCTCTCGCCATTGACGGTCTTGCCCGCCACGTCGCCGCCAAAGGCGACATGTTGCGTTGCGCCATCCACTTCGGGCAGCCCGCCGTCGGTGCGCAGCGTTGCGATGTCCTGTGCCAGATCGACGCCGGTCTGGGCGATCACCTCTTCGTTCTGCGGCAGGGCTGGGGCCCCGAGGGGCTGAAGCACATTGGCCGTATCTACCAGCTGTTGCAGCGCGTCATCAAAATCGCGCGCCGCGACAAATTCCACGCCGGCGTCATAGTTGAGAAACTTGTCCTGATCCTCAAGATAGTTGGCCTCGACCGTGATGTTGGCCATCGATGAGGGCAGGGGGATGCTGAACACCGGCCCTGCGGCCGCCTGCACCCCATTGAAAAAATCATCGCCGAAATAGGCCGGCGGGAAAAACATTGGCAGCATCGCCGGGGCAAAGCCCGCCATGCCCGGAACCAGAATGGAAAAATTGCTGACCGGCACATTTACGAAAGATAGCGGCCATTTGATACCGGCCATGAAATCTTGCAGCCCGTAGGCGCTGGTGACATTGACCGTGACATTCAAAAGCCCGCCCAGGTCAGCCTGCTGGGCCAGCCGTGCGAGCATTTCTTGATATTGGATCTTCATGCGAGCCGCTTCTGCATTCAGCTCAAACATTCCGATGAAATGGGCAATAATTTCTGTTCTATCGTCTAGCATGGGTCAAATCCCTGCCGTTCTGGCGTTAATACCCTGTGCTGCTCGATTATTTTTTTCTTGTAAAAGGCCTGCGCAACTTGCGCTGCGCAGGCCGGTGTTTCAGGCGTTTGCCTTATGACATGTCGTCGTCACCGATGAGGGTGGTGGAATAGCCACCGCCTACAACGGTCATATCGACGGTGTTGCCCAGAACATTCGCACCTTGCACGATGTTCATGTTGAAGGCTGCGTTATCCAACGCTGCATCAGCAGACGCGGTGGAATAGCCATTCACAAAGCCATCATCGCCGTTGTGCGAACCCCATGAGCCGCCGGTTTTGCCGCCCATGCCGCCATCTGCAGAGGCATGACCGGATGCACCGCCATTACCGCCCCAGACACCAGCGTCGCCGCCATGTGCTAGGCCGTTGCCAGCGTGACCACCAGCTGCGCTTGCGTCGCCACCGTGGCCGCCATGACCACCGTCACCGCCGCCAGCACCGGCTTTGCCCATGCCCATACCTTGGCCAGCACCCCAGCCGCCAGTGTCGCCACTGTCAGCAGAGCCTGAGCTGCCACCCATGGCACCAGAACCACCGCCTGCGCCTGCGCCGCCGTCGGCATCATTGCCACCGGAGTAGGATTTCGCCATGCCAGCGCCCATGCCATGACCGGCATCTGAGTCTGCATAGCCTTTGCCGTTTCCGCCATCAGCGTCTGCTGGGCCATAACCGGCACCGCCAGTTGCGTCAGCGTCTGAGCGGCCGCCACCAGTTGGAATACGGGCATACCCGCCGCCAGAGTCAGCGTCAGCTTTGGCTTTTCCACCATCACCGCCGCCGGTTGCGGAAGCATCGCCGCCAGCACCTGCACCCAGTGCTCCTGAATGGCCGCCAAGACCGGCACCCAGCGCACCAGCGTGACCTGCGTTGCCGCCGTCACCACCATCGCCGCCGTCACCGCCGTCGCCACCGTCGCCGCCATCACCGCCGTCGCCGGTTGTGCCAGCGTCGCCGCCGAGGCCAAGGCCGATGCCTAGACCGCCCAGCCCAAGGCCAGTGGATGTGGCATTGCCGCCGTCACCACCGTCGTCGCCTTTGGACTTGCCGCCTTCATTGCCATAGTGCTTACCACCCATGGCAAAGGCTTTTCCGCCGCTGGTATCGTCTGCGCTGCCGTCACCGCTGTCGGTGCTGGCGCTGCCAGCGTTGCCGCCGTCAGACTCGTTGTCGATGCCTTCTTCCGAATTGGCTTCGCCGCCATATGCTTTCTGCTTGGAAGAGTAATCGCCGCTGTTAGAGACGCGAGCGTCCTCGACAATGTCATTGTCCTGAAGCGCGTTGTTCATGTTGTTGATCGTGCCAACATCATTCCCTGCACCGGTCAATGAGTTTTGCAGCAGTTTGGCCATATGGGTGTCACCACCAATATCGGTGTTCATATCCCCATCTGCCATTGTGATGTCGCCGACGGTTGACCCATGCAGGTCAAAATCAGCAAAATCATCATCGGTTGGCTCCCAGCCTTCCATGCTGATGTCGATGTCCACATCTACGTCAGAGGTGTTCGATACTTCAGTCGTGGATGTGTTCGAGCTGGTAGCGGTCGCGTCTGACTTGGAGTGGGACCCGGATTTCGAATGCGATCCAGACTTGGACGTAGAATCGGAATTGGAACCGGAATTTGCGTCAGAATTCGAGTGCGAACCCGCACCTGCCGCCGCAGCCCCTAGGCCAGCGCCCAGACCAGCACCAAGCCCAGCACTGGAAGAATCAGAGCTGGTGTCATTGGTATTGCTGTTGTGGTTGCCGTTGTGGTTTCCGTTGCCATTGAGGTTACCGTTTCCGTTCAGGTTCCCGTTCCCGTTCAGGTTCAGGTTTTCGCTGTGCTGGCCTTGATGTTGGCCTTGGCCCTGTCCCTGATCTTGCCCTTGATGCTGGCCTTGGCCTTGCAATTGACCTTGACCTTGCAGTTGGCCTTGAAGGCCGAAAAGTGGGTGATGTCGTGATCCACCTGGCATTGTTACTTCTCCCTAACTAAGGGTTCGAGCGGTCACCAGTCATTCTAATGTGACCATTGTCGAACATGATTTAGATTTGTTTGAAAGTTGAGTTTTCATGATGCGGTCATGCAAAAGCAGCTGCGACCGCGCGAAGTCACTCTTTGGTTCTGTTTCCCTCCCCTGGTTTTTTGGGCGCTGCCCGGTTCGCTGAAATGGACCGAATCGGGGGCATGCAAACGCCGGTTAAAATGGTGCCAAATCCGCAGGCATAGCCCGGGATCTGGTGCCACTAAGCCTCGTGGAATTCCTGTAACGGCGTAAGCTGCCGATTGGGTCTACTTCGGATGGGGTAAAATGCGACGGGCGAGAATCATTGAAAATCAATGTCTTGCTTTGAGACTTTAATAAAAATGCTCGGGCTGAGAATCGCTGCGTTTACCTAGAATGATTTATGATTCGTTAATCATTTGAAACGACTCGAAAAAGTTGACATAATACTTTGGCGAGCTGTGGATAAAATGAGGGTTTCGCACTAACCGTTTGGTTAATTGACGATGCCGCAGCCTGTGAACTAACGTTTAAAGACTGATTTCAAAGGAAAATTTCCTACGTTAAATTAGTCTCATGTGGATACGAGGACATCCACTCACTAGTCGAGCAGTTGGGGATAAGCCGGTTCGCCGTTGCAGGACGGGGCAGGGTCGGCACTGCGTAACGGGTGTAATTGTTCATGCCCGGGTAGCGATTGTGTGGGAGGGATAAATGCCAGGATTTGAATCTGTGGCCCCATTGGTATTGGGTGGCCACAACGTACCGAATGTCGACCGTGAATTGGCCGTTTTTATCGGCCCGGTCAAAAACTTCAGTAATATTGTTCTGCGAAACGTCGAAGAGGAAATCCCAGACGTGATGCCGGTGCGATTTGACAGCGTTGAGGAATATCACGCGCAAATCGACCCTGAGAAAACGGCAACACGGCTTGTGATTGTGGACTCGGCGATTTTTGATCAGGAGTTGCAGCAACTCGAAACATTGCTCGCCAAACACGGCGAAGCGGCCCCGGGCGCTGAACTGCCCGGGATCGTGGTGGCCTATTGCAGCGATCATTGCGCCCAGGCTGTTGTTGCGGGGCTTGGCGATGCGGGTCGGGTGCAGGGTTTTCTGCCCATGAACCAAAGCATCGAAATTCTCTTGGCGCTGATGCGCCTGCTGATCAGTGGCGGGGGGTATTATCCGCTGGAGATCATGCAGGGGGCGCAAACGGGTGCTGCGTTGAGCTCCGTTTCTGCGGAAGTGAAACCCAAGCCAAAGCCCGTAGCGGCCGCGGCACCGCCGCCTTCGGTTGACCCCGACATTCTGACCCCGCGCGAAGTGGCGGTTATGAAACATGTCTCAAATGGTCTGCAGAACAAGCAGATCGCAGGCGAGCTTGGCGTGTCAGAACACACGATCAAGCTGCACATCCATCACATCATCACCAAGCTGAATGTCAGCAACCGCACCGCGGCGGCGATGAAGTTCATGGAAGTCATGCCACACTGAGGGGTGCGTATGGGACAGACCGTGCACAGGCCAAACTTTGGAGGGCGCGATGTGGAACTGGACCAGATTCTTCACCGCGTCGGGCGCCTCAACTACACCTGGACCAATACCGAAAGCCTGCTGATCCACTTGATTGCAGGCCTCGCGGAGGTCGAAAAAGATGTGGCTGTGGTGATATTCCTGACGCTGAACACCACCCGCGCGCGGGTGGATATGGTGGAGCGTTTGTCCAAATTGCAACGCACGCCCCCGAATTTACGCGATGATATTCTGGCGCTGACCTCTCGTCTGGTGCGCGAGGCGGCGCTGCGCAACAAATACAACCACTGCATCTATTCCTTTGATGCAGACAGCGGCGGCATCCAGACCATTATGATGCGCATTCAGGATCGCCGCAAAGAGATTAAAGTCGGCAAAACCGAAGCTCTGACCAGCGACAAAGCAGCTGATATCGACAGCTGCATCGCGCGTCTCGAAGCTTTGAATGTGGATATCTGGGAGTTGGTGCGCAAGCACAGCTTTCCTCTTTGACCGACACCAAAGCGAGGCAGACATACACGAGCATCCCGCGCCACCCGTGGCACGGCACAATAGGGGGCTGGGCGTGCGCGCCCGGAACCGCAGCATTCAAACAGTGGGAAGTGATTGAAAAATTGACTTAAAGCAGCAGGAGAAGTGCAATGGGGACAATTGCCGTACAAGGATTTATCAAACCGCTTATCGCGGCCGCGCTCGTTTCAGGGTGCGCCGTGGGCACGGAATATCAGAAACCAACGACACCTGTACCGGCCAAATTTGCGGCCCCTGCAGCCAATGCTGGCAAAGTATCCACCACTTCTGCCTGGTGGCAGGGCTTCAAAGACCCTGTTCTCAATCAACTTGTTGCCATCGCGTTGCGAGATAATTTGCAGCTGGCGCAGGCGCGGTTACGCGTTGACGAGGCGGATGCCCTGGTGCTTACCGCTGGTCCGGTGATCGACGTCAACGGCCGCATTGAGTCTCAGGTGGCGTCCTCCAACATTGGCAATGACCGCAGCCTTGGGGCGATTTCAGGCTCGGCCGTGCTCTTCGGCTCGCAACGGTTCCGCGAAGAGGCCGCGCGCGCCCGCGCCAGTGCAAGTCTGGCCGAACTGGATGCCGCCCGGCTTCTGGTGCTGTCCAACCTGGCTTCGGCCTATGTCGATCTGCGCTTTGTGCAAAAGCGCCTGTCGCTGAAATACAAAGAGCTGGAGACCTGGCAGCGCACCTCGCGCGATCTGGATCTATTGCAACAGCAGGGCGCAACCACGCGGCTGGATGTGTTGCAGCCCACCGCTGAAATCGCCGAAACCCGTGCCGAAATTTCGGTGCTGGGAATCGAGGTAGAGCGTCAGAAAAACCGCATTGCAACCTTGCTCGGCAAGATTGCCGGCACCAATCCTGTGGATCTGCGCTATCGCGGTCAGCCCTATCCGCGCTTTAATGTCGCCTCTGGCGTACCTGCCGATCTATTGGCAAATCGCCCGGACATCCGCACCGCAGAGCACCGCTATCGTCTGGCGGTTGCTGAAATGAATGTGGCTGAGGCAAACCTGTATCCGCAGCTGACGCTGAATGGCACCATCTCGGCCCGCAGCGACGCCAGCCCGGTGCGCGGGGCGATTGGCCTTTTGGGTCTGTCGATCCCGATCTTTAACCAAGGTGCCGGCAAAGCACAGGTCAAAGCGCGTCATGCCAATGCGCAGGCGGCCTTTTTGCAATGGAAATCTCAGGTGCTTGTGGCGATCGAAGAGGTGGAGACCCTGCTGGTTGCGCAACGCAAATTGGGTCAGGCGGTCGGCAATTCCAGCCAATCGGTAAAACTGAACACCGAGGCGATCAACCTGTCGCGTCAATTGTTCAACGCGCAGGAAATGTCCGTGCTCGATTTTGTGCGCTTGCAGCGCAATCAAATCCAGGCCGAGGCAAATCTGGCGCAAAACCGGCGGCAGCGCGCCCTGAACTACATCGCGCTGCAAATTGCGCTCGGGGCGGGCAGTTCGCAGCCCGTGGCACCGGCCCCAAGTAATTAAAGGTATTTGCGACAGAGAAGGGTCGCAATTTAGGGAGGACTATACATGCTGCGCTGTCTCGCAATCTTATCACTGCTGTCCTTTTTGGGCGCCGCGCCTGATTTGGCGGCCCAAACGGCCGAAAATGCCAAGGCGCTTTATGAACGCGCTGAAGTGCTGCGCAAATCCGCGCGCAGTAACGCTGACCTGCGCGAGGCGCTGAAACTGCAACAGGATCTGCTGGCGCAGGGCAGCAACCGCTCGCAATTGCGGATTGCGCAGTTGCATTTTGCCCTGGGTGAAAAGGACCTTGCGCGCACCGCCTTCGAAGCGGCCGCCGAAAGTGGCAGCGCCTCTGCCCGCATGTCGCTGGCAAAATATCATGCCACCGGCGGTTTCGGCGCCAGTTCCGATCCGGAGAAGGGCATTGCAATGTTGACCGCCCTGGCCGAGGGGCCCAACCCGGCGCGGGCGCAGATGACGCTGGCCGATTTATATATGGAGGGCGTTGGCGGCACACCCAATGAGGCCATTGCACTTTACCAGGCCGCCGCCACGGCCGGCGAGGCGCGGGCCTCTGCAAAATTGGGCAGCGCCTATTTGCGCGGCAATGGCACAACGCAGGATATGACCGCTGCCGCTGATGCGCTGAATACGGCGGTGTCTGGCGGATATGAAGCGGCGCTGCTGCATTTGGCTGAGGCGCAGATTGCGCTTGGCCGGGGGGCTGATGCGGCACAGAGTTTGCAAAAAGCGGTCGACTTGGGTCTGAAAGGCGCAGAGGCCAAGCAGGCACTGGCGCATTACGAAGGCAAATTGGGCGCAAGTTCGGATCGCACACTTGGCGAACGTGGTCTTTTGCAAATGGCGACTGCGGGCAACACCAGCGCCGCCAATATCGTGTTGCGCAACCATGAGCGCCGCTCGACCCGGATGGGCGGTGCTGATGTGCCGGCGATTGTCGCCGCCTTGGAAGACCGGATGGCACAAGGGGACGCGCGGGCAACGCACATACTGGCGCGTGCTTATCGAGAATTGCGCCGCTTTATTCCCGGTGCCAGCGCCAAACATGCGGCATTGGTGGCGGATCACCTGCAAAACCTGCCGGAAAAAGACCGCTATGCAGAAATTGTCACCGCGCGCTATGACCTTGCCAATCACGGCAAATCGCGCCGCGCGCTGACCGAAGAGCTCGAAGCGGTCAGTGGCCCAGCCTTTGTCTCCGCTGCCATGCGGATGCGCGGCATTGAGCGCACGTCATATGTCTATCTGATGCAGTCCGAACTGAAAGCGCTGGGGGCCTATCCCGGCAGTGTATCGGGCAAGCTGACCCAGCGCACCATTGATGCGATGTTCGATTTCTGCCGGGCCGAAGGGATCTTTGAGACCTGCAAACACGGGCCAGTGACCTATGACAGCGCCTTGCTGATGGCACAAGCTGTGGCTGAGCGGAAGAAAGAACGACTCGCTGGCGCAGCGGAGAACTAAACCTCTTCTCTAGATCGAAACATCAGTTTTATCTGTTGCATTTTAGCACAGCTAGCAGGAGCCACTATATATAGAGGCTCCTGCCTTTTTTTTGCCGTATTTAGAAGCGCAGCGAGATTTGGCCCATCACCCGAACGATTAATAACCTAAATACTTTCCAAAAATTGCCCATAATCCGTTATTTTTAAAGGAGAAAATAGAACTGGCTAAACCCGCTGTAGACCGTAGTTTGCAGCCCGAATAGCGAGTGCAGGGAGGGAAATATGTCAATATTAAGGAGAACGGCCCTCGCTATTGTCGCCGCGACACCCATTATGTCGACGACAGCGACAACCGGCGAGGCTCAGGGATTATCGCAGATTGATAGTGAGTTGCGACAGCACATTGATTTTCGCGCATTGCTGTTTCGGGCATGCCTCGGCGAACATGAATGCACCGTCGGTGATATCACGCTGCGCGCCTTGCGGCTGAACGACGATAACGAAAGCTGGCGCCAGGCCACGATCTACTGGGATCCGATTGACGGTATCGGTGTGCAAAACGGGGCCCAGAACGACGAGATCGATTTTGACGAACGGCTGGAAATTCGCTTTGCTTCGGCACAGACCGTCGCCAAGGTTTGGTATAGCGATCTGTTCCATTCAGAAGATCGCCGCTACGGGTCGTTTGCAACGGACCGTGTTGAGGGCGAACCAGAGGATGCCGAAATTGCCGGCATGACGATGATCGCCGCGGGACAGGAAATCAACACAGATACCTATTCGGCGCAGGACCGCCTGCCATGGGCTCCCTTTAATCAGGAAGTCTCGGCCCGGTTCGAAGAGAATGGGGATTTGCGGCGTCGGGTGATCATTCAGGATGATCTGGTGACAGTGCTTGCCCCAAGTGGCACCGGCGATCAGGAAGATCTGCTGTTGCAGAATGAAATCGGCAAAATTGACAAAGAGAAAAAGGCCATTTTCGAAGGCACCGAAACCTTCGAAATTGATTTGGCCGGAATTTTGACAGAGTTCCACGGCACCAATCTCTTTGCGTTTGGCACCAATAACTATGAACAGGTGCAAAGCGTCGCCGACAATGAGACCGAGTTGAACAACCTGCGTCTTGTGGCTGAACGCAAGCGTCAAACGATTCAGATGTCCAACGGGGAGGTTGGCGTAGACCTGAGCGACGCAACGGGTCTGGATGGTCTGGATTTCTTCGCGCCCTTTGATGCCAGCAACGATTTTTCAATCGCCGGCATTGTCCTGGCAGATCAGGAGGGTTGAGCGATGAAAATCAGAAACAAACTCAAACTGATGTCCTCGGTCGTAAAGGGGCTGATTATCGGGTCGATCGCGGTGACACGCGCCTCGGCTGTGATGGCCCCGCCAGCCAATGAGGGGTTCGATCAGTTCGCCGCCAATTGGGACAAGCTGCGTCAGGAGCTGGACAACAGCCAGACGCAAATGCCCCTGCGCGATGAGTTGATGGATATTCTGTCGCTGAGCGATCTGGACGCGGATCTGGATTTTGCGGTGCGCAGTTCCTATGCCATCGCCTTGCCGGAAGAAATCGCCTCGCTTGATTCCCATTGGGTCGATCTGATGGTGTCTCAGGGCAGCTCTGCGCAGATGGGCCAATATCTTGCCCTGCGCGCATCGCTTGATGTGCCGATCCCGCAAGGGGATGGCTCCGCGCTCGACAGTTGGCTTTGGAAAGCCTGGGGTGGCGGCGGCGGCGGGGGTGATTGCGACGGCGGTGGCTCAGGTGGTCACGACTAAACCACCTGACTCAAGTCACCACACGCGGGAGGGGATGCCCGCGCCCAATCACCGCTTTGGCTTTGCGATCGCTTAGAGCGATTGCAAAGTCGAAGTTAGCCGGACCTGGCCCTTGCCCGTTGCGGCAAGACAGGCCAGGTTCCGCTCTGGCAGCGTCACCACGATGGACCATGTTTCCGCATTCGGGGATGCAAAGACTTCCAGCACATGATTGTTCCGGCTGACGGTGTTGGCCACCGGCGCTTCGCCGAATTGATCTGCAAGACGTGCTGTGACGTGATCTCTGTCAGCACATGTAGCGGCAGATGCGCCACTGACCGCTACCATTGGTATGCACAGAGACAGTACTCCGAGGAGTTTCAGTTTCATACTCTAGCCCTCAATTTCCGCTCTTGTTTGACCTGCATTCAGGTTTGTTGTCGAAAACAACATAATTCGATTATGCCTGAGAGGGATTTAAAAAACGTTTCTGCCCTCGTCACGCAGAAAATGTGGCAAGACTATGGCAGGCGGATTTTGGCCAGTTTCGGTCAAAAACCTGCCTGTTGCCGCTGCGGTCCATCGAAAAACCGATTTACACTTTCGGCGCGCGCCAGATCTCGCGGCCTGTGATCAGGTCGCGAATCTGCTGCATCTCGTACCGGAGCTTCAGCCGTTGCGCCGCGATCAGCGGATTTTCTGTGGCGATATAGTCATAGGTGAACTCATATCGCCCAAGGAATGGAATCGGCCGCATCGTTGTGCACAGAAAAACAAAGCGGGCGAAGGGCTGCTGGTAGTGTTGCTTCAGCAGTGCGGCAAGCGCGTGCTGCAAGGCCATAAGGTCCGCGCTGCGCACCAGCACGCCGATCACCGGCAGGGCTTCGGGGGTTTCGACCCAGGCGGTTTTGCCCAGGGTGACATTCAGCGCAACGGCGCGTGCCCGCTGGGGCATGTCGTTGAGGTCGGGCAGGCGCAGCGGCTCTGCGTGCCCCGTCGCTTCGATGGTCAAATCCAGGTCGAACAGACCCGGAGTTTCAAGTTCCTTGGCCAGAAGCTGATACTCAAGCTGCGCCAGACGTGGCCCCATGGCCTCCGCATCGCGGGTCAGGCGGCGCAGCAATGCAGGCGCGCTCAGGTGGGTATCATCATTCTGGGTCATGTTGTCCATTCCGGCTGCACGACCGCGTATCGCTGACAAATCGCTGAAATGTGGCGGGCAAACTCTGCGCCGTCCAGCGATTGGTCCGGGCGTGTCTCATAGGTTTGCCCCGCTTGCACCTCGGCCATGAAGGCGGCAATCTGGCCTTTCATCTCACTTTGCTGATCGGCCAGTACAATCGAGGCCCAGCCCTGATCGGCAGCAAATTGTGCGCGCGCCACCTGATCGTCCATGCGGATATGATTGGTGGGCGCAAACATCACCGGGCCGGTATATTCCAGCATCAGTTCATGAAAACTGTTGTAGCCCGTCGCGGTGATAACCCCATCAATGCCTGCCAGATAGCGCGATAAAGGAAACAGCCGGCGCACAGGCGTATCGCTGTCACGCGGGGGCGGGGCCAACGGGGACTGCGCCCAGATCAACGTCACCCCATGTGCCTTGGCCTCGGCAATAATTTCAGCTTCAATCGCGTCCCAATCGCCAAACGCCCCGCCGAGCGAGACCAGACAATGTTTGCCCCACCCCAGCTGCATGCGTTTTTTGGCCTCGCGCCGGGAAAACTTGCTTTGGGTGCGCGAAAACGCGACCGGCTGCGTGGTGATCTTGCTGCTGAACCCGCGTAAATACGGCTGGCGTGTGCGGGTCGCGCCGCGGTCAACCGAAACGGCAAAATCGCCCGGTTCAAGGATCAGGTCACAATATTGCGCGTTCTCCAGAAACGCGGGGTCGGCATCCGGGCGCATCATGCCGCGCAACACCCAGACAAAGGCGGTGCGCCCGCATCCTGGATGGCGCAGGCCGCGAAACACAAACGGGTCAATGACCGCACCGTCATATGACACCACATCGGGCTTGATGTGCTGAATCGCGCGGGCAAATTCCGCGCTTTCCCAGTCGCGCCAAGCTGGGGGATGTGCCTTGAGGTGCTGCGCGGTTTGCCGCAGTACAATTTGAAAGCCAGCCGCTTGCAGAATTTCCGCAGCGCGGGAAAAACACCAAAAAATCACATCGGCCTTGCGGTGCTGTTTAAGGGCCGTCGCCAGCGCCATCATGCGCGTGATATGCCCCAAGCCGACGCCATTGGGCACCACCGCAAGCCAGCGCAGGGGCCGATCCTCTGGGCGCAACTCCGGGCGCGGCAGACGGGTGCCATTGGCCAACGCCACCAGATCCTGCATATCAACGTCCTGCGGATCCCGTGCAATCAGCTGCGCCAGACAGCGCAGCCGCGCCCAATGCAGCGCATCGCGTTCAATCCGGCGACTTTCGCGCAGGTCGTTGAATTCAATCGAAAAAGTGCTCTGGGCCTCGTTCCGATCCACAGGAAAGCGCGGCACGTCGTCATACACCGGCCTTAGGTCAGGCCAGGCGCGCAGCGCTGGGAATTGCGGGCGCAGCGCCTCAGTGGCGGCAGGGGTCAGGGCCGCAAGGGTCAGATGCGGCGCGGCAGACCTGGCGAGCGCGGCGGCCAGCATGTCAAGGCCGGCTGCCCAATCTGCGGCGCTGCCATGGCCGCCGTGACGACGCAGGAGGATTTGGCATGGGATATTCAATGCTTGCAACGCGGGCAGATGCGCCAAGGCATGGCCCTGACTAAGGACAATCAATTCATCCACCATCTCGGCGTCGCGCGCCGGATCAGACACCAGATAAAATATGTGATCGGACCGCTCCGGCTGCTCTTCGATGAGCTGCGCGGCCGGGTCGGCCCCATCCCCTAAAATACCAACGCGCCAAGGCAGCGCTGCGCGATCAAAACTCATGCTGTGCTCCTCCTGTGCAGAGGATGGGCGGTTCCGGTATAGGCCTTCAGGCAGGCCTGCGCGAGGGTTTCGGGGGCAAAATGCGTGCGGACAAACCCATGTCGTGGCTGTGGGTCAGCAGCGCGCGCAGCCGGCAGCCAAGCGGCCAGAGCGTCAGCAGCCTCTGTCGCGCTGATGTCTGCATCCATGACCAAGGCGCTGGCATCGCCGCGGGTCTGCACGGCCTCGCGCACACCGCCGACATCGCAGGCTGCCACCGGCAGACCGCAGGCCTGCGCTTCGAGCAGAACGTTTGGCAGGCCTTCGACCCGGGACATCAGCAGGAGTATATCGAGATCACCGTAAAGCGCGCGCGGGTCGGAGGCCCCGGTTGTGATCATGAGGTCTTTGAATCCCAGCTGGGCAGCATGCGCGATGATCTGATCGCGCAAGGGGCCATCGCCATAAATTTGCGGCGCGATCTGAAGGCCATGGGTGTCACGAAGGGCCGCAAGCGTCTCAAGCCAGAGCAGCGGGCGCTTGTTGGTGGCAAGACGGAACACCCCACCCACCCGCAGTGGGCCCTGGTGCGGTTTCCGGCGTTTGATCTGTTCAAAGATCGGGGCAAAATTGTCGATATTTACTGCATTGCGCAGCACGTCAACGGTGCCGGCATCACAGCCCAGCCAAGCCTCATAATCAGCGGCGGCGGGGCCTGCGTTGGCGGTCAGCGTGACATTTGGCAGTCTCGCCCAACTTTGCAGAAGCGGTTTGAAGAGCGTCAGACCCCGATCCTGCCGGGTATGGGGGGCCATGTTGCGCATGCTCAGGACCACACGTTCGGTTCCCGAAAGCTCTGCCACCAGACCTGCCGCGGCGGCAGAGCGGTCCTGCCAGCCATGAATCACATCCGGTC
The DNA here is from genome assembly GCF_028369055.1 of Cognatishimia sp. SS12. Taxonomy (GTDB): domain Bacteria; phylum Pseudomonadota; class Alphaproteobacteria; order Rhodobacterales; family Rhodobacteraceae; genus Cognatishimia. The sequence goes on from NZ_JAQNCZ010000006.1 coordinate 227,484, forward strand.
GCAGATCCTGGCATAGATGCCAGAGCTGACGTGCATCTTGTTGCAAACCGGCAGGCAGCGCCCCGACGACGCGCGCGATACGCTGCGGCAGATGTGGGTTGGCGATCTGCAGTTGGCTGAGGTTATGTATGCTCACGTCCAGCGCCATGAGATCCGGCAAAAAATGATCGCGCGCCCGGTCCGCATCCAGATTAAAAAGCGCGACGTCGATCTGGGATTTGGGCAACCCGGCGTCCAACAGCGCCCGGACCAGCGCCACGAATTGGCGTTCAGCGCCCCCCGCCTTCAGAGAGGAGTTCACCAACAGAATGCGCCCGGCGGTTTGGCGCGGGGCAGGCCAACCTGCGGGCCGCTCGGGCAGGTGCATGAAATCTCGCAGCGGCAACATGCAAGCGGGGCTGCGCAGAGCGGCGGCCTCTTGGAAATTTGCCGGAAGCGGCAAGCCAAGCTCTTCGCCAAAGCGGCTTGCGTCCAGAACCGCCTTTGCACGCTCACTCAACGTCACGCGCTGCCGCCGTAACCACAGCACAAGGCCGAAATAGCCGGCTTGCAGCAGCAAATCACCCACTGCCTTGCCTTCGGCATAGCTGACCGCATCGCTATTACCGGCGTTTTCGGACACATATTGGCTAACGGCGAGCGCCATATCTTCTTGGCCGGTCAGCAGCGCCAGCTGCAACCTTGCGTCCAAGGGCAACTCAAGGCAGGCCAGCTCTGCGGCAAGGGCGCCCGCGGCGGCGCTGTCTTCGCGCTTTAAGGACAGTGAAAGCAGCTTAAAGAGCGCATCGCTTCGATACCGCTCTGATGTATCGGCCACCTCGCGCCAAAGGCGCAGGGCCGTGTCCGGTGCGCCCTTTTGTTCGGCAATTCTGGCGTCACGCATGGTGAAGCGGATGTCATCGGGAAAGGTCGCGCGGGCCTGCGCATTCAATGCAACCGACCGATCAATTTCATCCGCGAAACGCAAGAGATCCACAGCCGCGATGGCATGGGCGGGGGAATTCAATTCAATATTTTGCGTCAGGCGCAGCGCGGTGGCGCGGCTGGTGCGCAGCTTGCCACCTGAGGTCCTGCGGCTCGCGGCCAGCATATGGGCGCGTGTCAGATACTCCAGCGCCTCTGGCTGCGTGGGCAGGGCCCCGAAATGGCTTTCCAGTACATAGATACAGGCTTCGGCGTCCTCGGCCTCCAGGTAATAAGCCCCTTCATCCAAGGCGAGCGGATCGCTGAGCAGGCCCGCCTGCCAAAGTGTTTCGCGCACGCGGTGCGCCAGATCGTCATGCCCGGCCAGCGCGGCCTGTCGGGCGACATATTCCCACAGCCCCGGTGCATCCTCGGCCGATAGGCCCGATCCGGTCAGCAAAACGTGGGCGGCGGAAAAACGTTCTTTATGGCAAAGGGCCGTCACTTGGCGCCGAACTTGCGCGAAATGATGCAATAAATTACCCTGATCCATAAGTTACCAGTCACTAGCAAGGCAGTTTGAGTATGCAGGCCGCCCACAATGTTGACAAGACATCCGTGCAGGCCCTGCCTGAACAGCCGCGTATGATGGGCAATGCCGATGTCGCGCTGATCTTGCAAATTCTGGAAAAATGCCCGCCTGATGCCTGTTTGATAGAGTTCGGCTCATGGCTCGGCGGGGTCAGTCGACTGCTTGCTGAGCATGGCAGATTGCATGTCGTTGATCATTTCATCTGGTCTGATCTGAATGCATCGGCGCACCCCGACCTGTTGGCACCGGGGGCCTCGTTTCGTCCGATGTTTGAGGTGTATTTGAGTGCGGCGGGCCAAGCCGCAACCGTGCATGAATGCGAATTTGAAGCGTTTGAATGGACGGGCGGCGCGCTGGATTTCTGTCTGATTGATGGTCCGCGTGACCTACCGACGCTCTGGGCTTGTCTGCGTCAGGTGCAGGCCGATCTGAAACCGGACAGCCACCTGCTGATCAAACATGGGCTGAATCCCGCGCGGCTGGATTTGATGTGTTGGGTGGGCCGGCTTTTGCAGGACGGGGTGGCGCGGTTGGTCCAAACCGGGCAGCCACGCTGGTGCAATATCGCGGTGCTGACACCCGGGCCAAACTGGGGGGATTTGCCCGCCTATTTGCAAGAGTCCGCGCAGGGTGGGGCGCTCGCCTTGGTGGATGACCCCTGGGGCGGCAAAGGGTTTGCGCTCGTGCAATTGGCGCGCAGATTGCGCGACGACCGGGCGCGCGCCGCCTTTCAAGGCCTAGCGGCTCTGCCGCGCAATGCGGCCCACATCCGTGATTGGGATGTGATGGAACATCAGCTTGATCTTCCTGCCGAGGTCCAAATGAACACGGCCATTTTTGCCGAACTCCTGAGTTTTCAGAACAGCCAGTCTGACATGAAATGTGCGCGCCCGGTGGATCAGAGCCTAACTTGGGCGTTGCGCGGGTTCTGGGCGACGCAAAGCCAGCGCGCGGACGGCTGGAGCTTTGAGCCGAACCTGTTGGCACAGGCATTTGCGGCAGGCGACATGGCGCTGCCGGCCTTGCTTGGCGCAGACTGCCTCGGCCAAGATATTGTTGAAATTGGCCGCGACCTTGGTATGTCCGGCGCCGGTTTTCTGGCCGCGGGGGCCAAAAGCTATACCGGCTTTGAACTGGGCGCGCTGGGTGAGGGGGCGCGGGACACGGCGGCGGGCTTTGCCTCTGTCAGCTACCATTCTGCGCTGACACCGCCGCAGGACATGCCGCCGATTGACCTGATTCTGCTGCGCGATGTGGGGGCGGATCACAGTTTGGTGGCACCGCTGCTGACGCGATTGGCCCCGAAAGGCGCAAACGTGCCTGAGATTATTCATCTAGAGGACGGTAAATTGCGGGCTGTGCGCAGTCAGCGCACAGCACATTGGAAGCGGGAGAAGGCCAGATGACAACGATAGAGACCGTCGACACGCTATTGGCCGATCTGCCTTACATGAACCGCGCCCGCGCAGAGCTGTTGCGGGATATCTTTGCCGAGAACGATGTGAAAGATGTGCTGGAGATCGGGTTCTATCACGGCAAGAGCAGCGCCTTTATTGCCGCCATTTTGGAAGAACAGGACGCTGGGCATCTGACCACAGTAGATCTGGCGACGGCGCGCAACAACACGCCAAACATAGAAGAGGTGCTTAACAAGACCGATCTGAGCCACCGGGTCACGCCTCTGTTTGCGCATCGTTCCTACACTTGGGATCTGCAGCGATTGATCAGTGCCCGCCCGCGCCCGCAATTTGATTTTTGCTATTTCGACGGTGGTCATACCTGGGACAGCACCGGCTTTGGGGTGCTGCTGGTGGATATGCTACTTCGACCTGGGGGGCTGCTGTTGTTGGACGACATGGATTGGTCGATTTCAACGTCGGCCTACTACGAGCGGACCCCGCATTTGACCAAGAAATATGACGCGGATGAACAGGCCGCATTGCCCGTGCGCCGCGTCTGGGATCTGATCCTGCCGCACCTTGGGTATGAGCGCATTCGGGAATACCCCGCATATCAATATGGGCTGGCGCGCAAAGCGTTTTGACGGCACGCCGCCAGATCAATCTATTATTTATCATTTAAAACTATGGCTTTAGCCCCCCATACGTCTTGCGCATGGGCCTATGCAAAACCGGCATTTGAACAATGATTTTTCAGGTGAATACTGAACCTAATAAAACAGAGAGGGTATATTCATGACAAAATTTACTGCTGGCGTGGCGACCGCTGCGCTGATCGCAGCCTTATCCAGCGCTGCTTACGCTGAAACCACTGTGCGCGTCGCCTACGACGCGGATCCGGTTTCGATGGACCCCTATGAACAACTGTCGGGCGGCACGCTGCAGCTGAACCACATGGTGTTCGATCCGCTGGTGCGCTGGACCAAGGATCTGCAATTCGAAGCGCGCCTGGCCGAAAGCTGGGAGCAGATTGACGAAACCACGATGCGCTTCAAACTGCGCGAAGGTGTCAAATTCCACAGCGGCAATGATTTTACCGCCAAGGACATCGACTGGACCTTTGATCGCATCAAGCAATCCGACGACTTCAAGGGCATCTTTGCCCCCTTCGTCGACGTCGAAGTTGTTGATGACTACACTGTCGATCTGAAGACCTCCGAACCCTTCCCGCTGGTGCTGCACACCGCGACCTACATCTTTGCGATGGACAGCGCGTATTATAGCGGGCAGACCGACGATGGCAAAGACAAGGCTGAGATCGTCAAGCACGGCGACAGCTTTGCATCGCGCAATATCTCTGGCACCGGCCCGTTCACCGTGACCGAGCGCGAACAGGGCGTGCGCGTCGTCTTTGACCGCAATGACAGCTATTGGGACACAGAGTCCGAAGGCAATGTCGATGAGATTGTCCTGACCCCCATCAAAGAAGACCCAACCCGCGTCGCGGCGTTGCTGTCAGGGGATGTTGATTTCATCGCGCCCGTGCCGCCGACTGATCTGGATCGCGTCGAAAAAGCCGACGGCGTCAACCTGATCACCATGCCGGGTACGCGCATCATCACATTCCAAATGAACCAGGATCGTGTCGAAGCCTTCAAAGATGCCCGTGTGCGTCAGGCGATTGATTACGCGGTGAACAACGCCGGTATCGTGGATCGGATCATGCGTGGTTTTGGCACCGTTGCGGCGCAGGCCTCCCCCGAAGGATATCTGGGTTATGATGCGTCTTTGACGCCGCGCTATGATCTGGAAAAAGCCAAAGCCTTGATGGAAGAGGCGGGATATGCGGATGGGTTCTCCATCACTATGATGGCGCCCAACAACCGTTATGTGAACGATGACCGTATCGCGCAGGCCGTGGCCTCCATGCTGTCGCAGATCAATATCACCGTTGATTTGCAGACCATGCCCAAAGCGCAATACTGGCCAAAGTTTGATGAACGCGCCGCGGACATGATGATGATTGGCTGGCATGCGGATACGGAAGATTCCGCGAACTTCCACCAATTCCTCAGCGCTTGCCCAGATTCAGACAGCGGCAATGGCCAGTACAACTCTGGCGCCTATTGTAACGCGGAAGCGGATGCGCTGATGGATGTGGCCAATACAGAGACCGATCCGGCCAAACGCGCCGAAGCGCTGCAAAAGCTGGAAGGCATGCTCTATGCGGAGGCGGCCTTTATCCCGCTGCATTGGCAGAACCTGGCATGGGGTGCCAAAGACAACATGAACGCAGAAGACATCGTGAATGCGCTGAACTTCCCTTACTTCGGCGATCTGGTCGTTTCTGAATAATGCCCCGTTGGACCGGGCTGGCGCATTCGTGCTGGCCCGGACCATTTTCCCTGATGTATAACCTCTGAAATCTTTCAGGGCGGTGCCATCGCCGATGGCCTGCGCAGGCCTTTCGAAATTGGGTGAGGACTATGTTTGCCTATCTCGTGAAACGAGTTTTTCAGGCGATAGCGGTGATGTTTGTCATTTCGCTGATCGCATTCGCCATCCAAGGCAATCTGGGGGATCCTCTCCGAGAGCTGGTGGGGCAATCGGTGTCCGAAGAAGTGCGCCAGCAACTGCGCGAGGAACTGGGACTGAACGACAGTTTCCTGCAGCAGTATCTGCGATTTGCTGGCAATGCCCTGCAGGGCGATTTGGGCACCTCCTATTTTTTCAAGGAACCCGCGTTGGACGTGATCCTGAAAAAACTGCCCGCGACACTGGAGCTGGTGTTTGGCGCGACGCTGATCATTATCGGCCTTTCGGTGCCGCTGGGTGTCTATACGGCGATCAAACCGAATGCGCTGCTGTCCAAGATCATCATGGGCCTGTCGATTGTTGGCATTTCGATCCCGGTTTTTCTGACCGCGATCCTGATGATCTTTGTCTTTTCCGTGGAACTGGGCTGGCTGCCAAGTTTCGGGCGTGGCGATATCGTGCCTGTTTGGGGCTATTGGGAAACCAATTTCCTGACGGCGGATGGCTGGGCCCATATTATTCTGCCGTCCATCGCGCTGGCATCGATCATGCTGCCCCTGTTTGTGCGCCTGATCCGCGCTGAGATGATGGAAGTGCTCCAAAGCGAATATGTCCGCTATGCGACGGCCAAGGGCATCCGGCCCTGGCGCATATACTTTGTGCATGCGCTCAAGAACACGTTGCTGCCGGTGATCACCGTGGGTGGCGTTCAGATCGGCACCATGGTGGCCTACACCATTCTGACGGAAACCGTGTTTCAGTGGCCGGGCATGGGCTTTATGTTTCTTGAGGCGGTAAACCGCGTCGATACCCCGCTGATTGTGGCGTATCTGATTGTGGTGGGCTTTATCTTTGTTGTGACCAACACCATCGTCGATTTGATCTATGGCCTCGTGAATCCCACCGTGAACATCGCCCGGATGGGAGCCTGATATGTCTGATCTCTCTCACGCGCCTGCCCCAAGCCGTCTGCAAAAGGTCATGGACAGCACCATGATGTACAGCTTTCGCCGCAATCCGGTGGCGGTGGCCAGCTTGGCGGTCTTTCTTGTCATTGCGGTCTTATCCTTCCTGGCACCCCTGATCGCGCCCTATGACCCCTATGATCCGGCGTCGATTGACCTGATGAATTCAGAATACCCGCCTGCTTGGGTCAACGGCGCGCTGCCAGAATTTGTGCTGGGCACGGATGATCAGGGGCGCGATTTGCTCTCCACGATCCTCTATGGCACGCGCCTGTCGATCATCATTGGTCTTTGCGCTGTGGCGTTGCAGGCGTTTTTGGGCATCACCATCGGTCTGGTGGCGGGCTATGTGGGCGGGCGCACCGATAGTTTGCTGATGCGTATGGCGGATATCCAGCTGTCATTTTCCACGCTGATGGTGGCGATCATCTTCCTTGCGGTGACGCAGGCGCTGTTTGGGTCGGAAACCTTCAATCGTTATGCGGTGTTTTTCCTGATCGCGGTGATTGGCGTGGCCGAATGGCCGCAATATGCCCGCACCGTGCGCGCCACTGTTCTGGCCGAAAAGAAGAAAGAATACATCGACAGCGCGCGTGTGCTGGGCTTTGGCCCGCTGCGCATTATGATCCGGCATATCCTGCCAAACTCGCTGTCGCCGATCTTTGTGATTTCCACCGTACAGGTGGCCAACGCGATCATTTCCGAGGCGTCGCTGTCCTTCTTGGGTCTTGGCATGCCCCCGAGCCAGCCGTCGCTGGGCTCTCTGATCTCTGCCGGCTTTGACTACATCTATTCAGGCAGTTGGTGGATCACGGTCATTCCGGGCATCGTGCTTGTGGTGCTGGTGCTTGTCATCAATCTCTTGGGCGATTGGGTGCGCGATGTGCTCAACCCGAAACTCTACAAAGGGTAAGGCCATGTCTCTGTTATCTGTCCGGGATTTGACCGTAAAATTCGCGATGCGTGACCAGACCGTCACGGCGCTCAACAGCATTTCCTTTGATCTGGCCAAAGGCGAGCGGCTAGGCATCGTCGGGGAATCCGGCGCGGGCAAGTCGATCACAGGATTTTCGTTGATGAACCTGCTCAGCCGTCCGGGTTATATTGACAGCGGCCAGATCCTGTTTGACGGGCAGGATGTGGTGCAGATGTCGGAAAAAGCCCTGCGCAGCGTGCGTGGCAACCGCATGGCAATGATTTTCCAAGATCCGATGGTGACTCTGAACCCGGTGCTCACCATTGGTCAGCAGATGGTGGAAACGCTGCGCGCCCATCGCAAGCTGAGTGTCGAGGAAGCGCGGCAGATAGCGATCGTTAAGCTGCGCGAGGTCTATATTCCGTCTCCGGAAGAGCGGCTGGAGCAATACCCGCATGAATTGTCAGGCGGGATGCGGCAGCGGATCATCATCGCTATCGCCCTGCTTTTGGACCCGCAATTGATCATTGCGGACGAGCCGACCACTGCGCTGGATGTGACCATTCAGGCCGACATCATGGAATTGATGCTTGAGCTGTGCCAGTCCAATCAGGTCGGGTTGATCCTGATCACCCACGATCTGGGTGTTGTCAGCCAGATGACCGAGCGCACGCTGGTTATGTATGCCGGGCGCATCATCGAAAGTGGCAGCACCCGGTCGATCATCAACGATCCGCAGCATCCTTATACGCAGGGTCTGATCAATGCGCTGCCGCAGCAGACGTTGCCGGGCCATCAGCTTCGGCAAATTCCGGGGAACATGCCAACCTTGGCGCAGGTCCCGCCGGGCTGCGCCTTTAACCCGCGCTGTGAATTTGCCACCGACACCTGTCGCAGCCAGATCCCGAAAATCAGCCAATATGGGGATGTCGAAGTGGCCTGCCATGAAGTGCATCGCTTGCAGACAGAACCGGCCCGAGAAGAGGAACAGGCATGAAAGACCTAAGCAGTGCCGGCCCCTTGCTGGATATCCAGAACCTTGAAAAGAAATTCGACCTCGACAAGGGTTTTCTGGAGACCCTGAAGCTGCGCGGCGGGCGGCTGATCCGCGAAACCCGCGCCGTGCATGCGGTGAACAATGTCACTTTGGATGTGCACAAAGGCGAAGCGGTCTGTGTCGTCGGAGAATCTGGCTGCGGCAAATCCACTGTTGCGCGCATGGTGGCGGGGCTTTTGGCACCGACCCATGGCGAAATCCACTATGCGGGGCAGCGGATCGACAATCTTTCGCGGCATGCCATGCGCCCCTTGCGCAAAAAGATCCAGATGATCTTTCAAAACCCCTATGCCTCGCTCAACCCGCGCATGACCATCCTTGAAGCGCTGGAAGAGCCTGTCCGCCATCACAATCCGCGCTATAGCAATGCCGAGGTGCGCGACCGTGTCGCCGAGGTCATGCGCTCGGTCGGGGTGGACCCGGCTTGGGCCAAGCGTTATCCGCATGAATTTTCCGGCGGCCAGCGCCAGCGGATCGCCATTGCGCGCGCTTTGACCGTCGATCCCGAATTTATCGTCGCCGACGAACCGATCAGCGCGCTGGATGTGTCCATTCAGGCGCAGGTGCTGAACCTGATGCTGGAGGCTAAGGAAAGTCGCGGGCTCACCTATCTGTTCATCACCCATGATCTGAGCGTGGTCGAGCATTTTGGCACCCGCGTTGTGGTGCTGTATCTGGGGTCAATTTGCGAAGTTGCCGACACGGCAACCTTGTTTTCCAATCCAAAGCACCCTTACACTAAGGCTCTGTTGTCGGCTGTGCCGCAGCTCAAGGATGATCGGCCCAATCATATTCGCCTCAAAGGTGAAATTCCGACGCCGATCAACCTGCCAAAAGGTTGCCCGTTCCGATCGCGCTGCGCTTTTGCAAACAAGCGTTGTGACGAAGAAAAGCCCAAGACCATTCAGCAACCAGACGGCAGCCTTGTTGCTTGCCACGCCGTCGAAGAAGATCGGCTGGACACGGCGGCATCGGTCTAGGTAGCGGATCAGCAATTTGGAATTTAACTGGCTCAAAGATTTTGAAACCCTTGCGGCGTGCCGGAATTTTTCCCGCGCGGCGGAAGAGCGTCATGTCAGCCAACCGGCGTTTTCCCGGCGTATCCGTGCGCTGGAAAACGCGGTAGGGGTGCAGCTGATCAACCGCGAAACCCTGCCGCTGTCGCTGACCCCGGCGGGCAATGTTTTTGCGACGCAGGCGCGCATGATGTTGCAGATGCTGGATGAAACGGTCGAGCGGTGCCAAAGTATTGATGCAGCGGGTGAAAATGTTGTGCGTTTTGCGGCGTCTCAATCGCTGTATACCACCTATTACAAAAACCGAATTGCGCCGCTTTTGCCTGAAAGCGGGCTCTCCATTGACCTCAACTCCTCCAGCTGGCCCGCCGAAAAATTCGTCAGCACGCTGCAGCAGGGGCATTGTGATGTCATCCTGACCTATTACCACCCGTCGATGTCCTATCTCGCGCCGCTTGAGATGACGCAGTTTGATTATCTCACCCTTTACGAAGATGATTTCCTGCCGGTGGTCAAGGCGGATGCCACTGGGGCCCCATTGTTTACGCTGGACAGCAACGACAAACAGCGCGTGCCCCTTTTGGCCTATAACAGTGCCTCGGCGTTCCGGCCTGTGGTCGATGATCTGCTGCACACGCATCTTGCGGCGTCCAAAACCTTGATGGTCAGCCAGAATGCGCTCGCCAATTCGGTCAAAGCTTTGATCCTAGAAGGCTTTGGCTTGGGCTGGTTGCCGCTGCGTCTGTGCGAAAAGGAATTGGAAAGCGGCCAGTTGGTCCGTGTGCCAGGCGAGTCTTTGGCGACCACACTCAAGGTGCGGGTCTATTGCCGTCGCGAAAACACCAAACCGCCCTTGCGGGTGCTGTGGCGCGGCCTGCAGGACGCGGCCCAGACCGACTCTGTCAAGACAGTTGGCTAGTCAAGGCACTGTCGCCGGGGGCAGGCTGGCCGGACGAAAGTCTTTGCGATGCGCAGATGATGCCTATATGTAGCGAGGCAAGCTCTGCGCAGGTGGTGCGCAGTCGGAATAAGACCAAAGGTAAACTGTCGATGTCTGCACAAGATACCCCGTTGTCCCCTGCGCCGCGCGATGCCGTCGCTGTTGCGCGCGATGTGCTGGTGAAAGAGGCGGCAGCCTTGGCCACGATGGCAGAAGAGCTGCCGGCCGATTTTGAAGCCGCCGTTGCGCGTATCCTTTCGGTCAAAGGCCGGGTGGTTGTCTCAGGTGTTGGTAAATCCGGTCACATTGGCCGCAAATTGGCCGCCACCTTGGCCAGTACCGGCACGCCGTGCTATTTTGTGCACGGCGCCGAGGCGAGCCATGGCGATTTGGGGATGGTCACGCCCGACGATATCTGCATTCTGATTTCCAATTCTGGCGAAACCGCTGAGCTGCGCGACATCACGCTCTTTACCCGCCGGTTCAACATCCCGATGATTGCGATATCTTCAAAGCCGGACAGCACCTTGATGCAGGCCGCGGATTACAAACTGAACCTGCCGCAAATCCCCGAGGTCTGCGCCATCGGCAAAGCGCCGACCACCTCCACGACGCTGACCTTGGCGCTTGGCGATGCGCTGTCGGTCGCGGTGATGGAGCAGCGCGGTTTTAGCGCGGATCAGTTTCAGGTCTTTCATCCAGGCGGTAAGCTTGGCAGCCAGCTCAGCAAGGTCGCCCAGCTGATGCATGGGGCCGAGCGTCTGCCCGTGGTGCGCAGCGATGACAGCATGCCCGAAGTGCTGCTGACCATGACATCCAAAGGATTTGGTGTCGCCCTGGTGGTCGAAGGCGGCAAGTTGACTGGCGTGATCTCTGATGGCGACTTGCGCCGCAATATGGCGACGTTAATGAACAAAACTGCGGGTGAAATCGCCAGCCCCGATCCAGTGACCGTTGGGCCCGAAATGCTGTCGGCCCAGGCGCTCGCCATTCTGAATGAGCGCAAAATCGGCGCGCTGGCCGTGACCGATGCCGCCGGTGCCCCTGTTGGCATTCTGCATATCCACGATCTTCTGCGCGCAGGTGTCGCATGAAAACAGTTGTCCTCATTCCGGCGCGCTATGCGTCCACCCGCTATCCTGGCAAACCGTTGGCCGAACTGACGCAGCCTGATGGCAGCAAGAAAAGCCTGATCCGCATGAGCTGGGAAGCCGCGATGCAGGTCAAGGGCGTCGATGCGGTCTATGTCGCCACGGATGATGACCGTATCAAAGCCGCCGCCGAAGCCTTCGGCGCCAAGGTCATCATGACCGCGGAATCATGCGAAAACGGCACCGCGCGCTGCGCCGATGCTTTGGCCAAAGCAGATATTGAGGCGGACTTGATCGTCAACCTGCAAGGCGATGCGCCGCTGACACCCGCGTGGTTCATCGAAGATCTGATCGCCGCCATGCAGGCCGACCCAGAGGCGCAGGTGGCAACCCCGGTGCTGCAATGTGATCCGCTGACCTATGGCCATTTTGTCGAAGACCGCAAAGCGGGCCGCGTGGGCGGCACCACAGCGGTGTTCAACGCCAAGGGCCACGCACTTTATTTCTCTAAAGAAGTGCTGCCCTATATTGATGCCCACAAGGTGCCAGACAGCAATATTCCGGTTTACCACCACGTTGGTGTTTACGCCTATCGCCCCAGCGCCTTGGCCGCCTATACCAGCTGGCCGGTGAGTGAGCTAGAGACCCTCGAAGGGCTTGAGCAGCTGCGCTTTCTGGTCAATGACACCACCGTGCGCTGCGTGCTCGTCGAGGGCAAAGGCCGCGTCTTTTGGGAACTCAACAACCCCGAGGACGTGCCTCGGATTGAAAGCGTATTGAAGGATCTGTGATGGAACAGAAAATCGTAACAGTTGGCGATATTGCCATTGGCGGCAGCAACCCATTTGCGTTGATCACCGGCCCGTGCCAGCTTGAATCGCTGGACCATGCGCGCATGATGGCGGAAAAAATCGCCGAGGCCTGCGCGCCAACTGGCACGAAATTCATTTTCAAAGCCAGCTACGACAAAGCCAACCGCAGCTCCATCAGCACCAAACGCGGGCTTGGTATGGACGAAGGGTTGAAAATCCTTGGTCAGATCAAGGATGAATTTGGCTGCCCGATCCTGACAGACGTGCATGACGCCGGTCAATGTGCTGGCGCGGCTGAGGTCTGCGATGTCATCCAAATTCCGGCCTTTTTGTGCCGCCAGACCGATCTGTTGCTGGCCGCCGGTAACACCGGCGCGGCGATCAACGTCAAAAAGGGGCAGTTCCTTGCCCCATGGGATATGGGCAATGTTGCCGAGAAAATTGCCTCGACCGGCAATGAGCGGATCATGCTCTGCGATCGTGGCACCTCCTTTGGGTACAACACTTTGGTCAGCGATTTCCGTGGCCTGCCGACCATGGCCGCCACGGGCTATCCGGTGGTCTTTGACGCCACCCATTCGGTGCAACAACCGGGCGGGCAGGGCACTACATCTGGCGGGCAACGCGAATTTGCTCCGGTTTTGGCCCGCGCGGCCTGCGCGGTGGGTGTCTCGGCGCTCTTCATTGAAACCCATGAAGATCCGGACAATGCGCCGTCTGATGGGCCAAATATGATCCCGGTTGGCAAAATGGCCGAGGTCATTGGCCAACTGCGCGCGATCGATGATCTGACGAAATCGCAACCGAAAATCGACCTCAGCTAGTCAAGTGTTGCCAAGGGGTTAAGGCCGCCGCCTTTACGAGTCGCTGATCGTGCCGTTGTTAGTACCGGCAGGGTCAGCCATCGCGAAGGATCAGCCCATGCCCGATACGTCAGCCCGCCTTGATTTGCCTTTGATCGCCCCGGCGCAGGCGCAAAAACACGTGACCCACAACGAAGCGCTTTTGCTGCTGGATGGGGTTACGCAATTGGTTCTGACCAGCACCGAGGCCGAGATACCCCCCGCCGTCACCAGCGCCGGCGAATTGCATGCGCTTGGTGCCAACCCCAGCGGCGACTGGGCCGGGCAGGGCGGCCTGCTTGCGCAATGGCAGACCGATCACTGGCGCTTTATCGCGCCGCAGACCGGTTGGCGTGCCTGGGACCTCAGCGCGGGTCTCATGCGCCTTTATGACGGAACCGGCTGGCAGGCGCTGTTGCAAAACCTGCCGGGCGTCGGCATCGGCACCGCTTCTGATGCGACCAACCCCCTCTCTGTGTCCGGCGACGCAACCTTGCTGAGCCACGCGGGCAGTGACCATCAGTTGAAAATCAACAAGGCGGCTGACACAGACACGGCCGCGCTCCTGCTGCAATCAGGCTGGACGGGCCACGCCGAGATTGGCCTGACCGGCGATACCGATCTGCATGTCAAAGTTTCTGCCGACGGCAGCACCTGGGTAGAGGCGGTGATCGTCGATGCCAGCAGCGGGCATCTGTCGGGCGCGGCGGTGCAATCCAGTGCCAGTGACGTCACCCCCGGCAAGCTCGCCCGTGCTGATTATGCCTATGGCCCGGGCAATCTTCTGGGCAGCGTCAGCGAAAGCGGCGGTCTGCCCACCGGCGCGGTCATTGAACAGGGCAGCAATGCCAATGGTGAATACGTGCGATTTGCCGATGGCACGCAGATATGTACCGCCACGCTGTCGCTTGATATCAACCAGACTGCAGGTGCGCTCTTTTGGTCTGGTGCGCAGACGCAGGATTTTGCCATGCCCTTCGTGGCCGCGCCCCATGGCAGTGGCAGCCTGCAAAACACGGCACGCGGCTGGATCAATGCCCGTGCCAGCAGCAGTACAGCTTGGGCGGTTTCCGGGTTTTCATTTGAAACGCGCAGCGGCGATACTGCCGCCCTGATCGCCATAGGTCGCTGGTTCTGATCAGCCAATCAGCAGATCAGCCCGACCCGCGCGCGGAAATTGCCAGACGCCGTTTTCATCCCAAAACCACACGCCCGAGAACGTCGCAAATATTTCACTCGGGAGAACGCGCCTGTTGGGGCATTGGCACCGCCATTTGACACCGGATATCATCTCGCAAGATCGACGCACGCAAAGGCAGGCCACATGGCGCAACAAAGATTGAAAGCCGCATTTTATCGCGGTGGCACCTCTAAATCCGTGGTGTTTGATGGGCGCGACTTGCCGCAGGATCGCGCAGAACGGGATCGCATTTTCCTGCATGTTCTTGGCAGCCCGGACCCCTATGGGCGGCAGCTTGATGGGCTTGGGGGGGGGCTGTCGTCCCTCTCAAAAGTGGTGATCGTTGAACCCTCGACCCATGCCGAGGCTGATGTCGATTACACATTTGTGCAGATCGCCGTTGACGCCCCTGTTGCGGATTACGGGGCGATGTGTGGCAACATGTCCTCAGCCGTCGGGCCCTTTGCCGTTGATGAAGGCATGGTCACAGCCACCGGCACCGAGGCCACCGTGCGGGTGCGCAATACCAATACCAACAAGTTCTTTCATGCCCGCTTCCCGGTGAAAGACGGCAAAGCGGTTGAAAGCGGATCATTTGAAATCCCTGGGGTGGCCACATCCGGTGCCAAAGTTGCGCTAGAATTTCTGGCCCCCGGCGGTGCAAGCACAGGTATGCTTTTGCCCACCGGGCAGCCCCGCGATCATCTGGACGTAGCAGGGTTTGGCCGCTTTGAGGTATCGCTGATTGATGCGTCAAACCCCATGGTGTTCTTGCGTGCCAAAGATCTGGGTTGCGACGGCAGTGAAACGCCCGAAGCGCTTGATCGCAACACCGACGTGATGGCCGCGCTGGACGCCATCCGCCGCGCAGGCGGTGTGGCGATGGGCATGGCCGAAACGCCAGATAGCGTCAAACTTTCCAACCCGCGCGTTGCGCTTATCGCGCCGCCTGCCCCGTTTCAGGCGCTCGATGGGCGCACGTATGCGGCAGAGGACCATGATATCGCGGTGCGCCTCGTCTCGATGGGCAATGTGCACCGCGCCGTAACGCTCACCGGCGCAATGTGCATCGCGGTGGCCGCCGAAATTCCCGGATCGCTTGTCGCCGACATGACGCAATCTGCCGCCCGGCCCATCCGGTTGGGCAACCCCTCCGGCGTGTTGCCTGTCACCGCAGAGGTGACGCGCAACGGCGATGGGCTGCGCGCAGTCTCTGCCACCAGCTATCGCACCCAGCGGCGCATCATGGAAGGTCACGTGCTTTACCCCAAAGACCTCTAGACGCGGCTTTACTTTCAGCGTCAGTTTGCGCATGTCAGGGGCAGATTTACGGCGCCTGATCCTTGCGGCGCGACAAGCATGAAAGTGATTGGATATGGCTCCGAAATTTGGCACCAGCGGTCTGCGCGGCCTTGTGGTGGACCTGACAGATGATCTCGTCCAGCGGTATACAAAAGCGTTCCTACAAAGCTGCGACACCGGCGGCACGATCTATCTTGGCTGGGATCTGCGCCCCTCTTCCCCGGATATCGCCCGCGCCGTCCTGCAGGCCGCCAAGTCGCAGGATGTGCGGGTTATTGTTGCGGGCGCGGTGCCGACCCCGGCGCTGGCACTGGCCGCGGCGCAGGCGCAGACCGGCGCCATCATGATCACCGGCAGCCATATTCCAGCCGACCGCAACGGTCTAAAATTCTACACGTTGACCGGCGAAATCAGCAAAACGGATGAGGGCAATATTTTGGCGGGCCTGCCCACCGAAGCAATGCCGCCAGTGGGTGACGCCGTGCTGCCAGAGGCTGATTCGGGGGCGCTGAACGGGTATATGCAGCGTTACACCCGCGCGTATGGGCCCGAGGCGCTGTCAGATTTGCGCATAGGCGTTTACCAACATAGCTCTGTTGCGCGTGATGTGATGATGGAGATTGTCAGCGCTTTGGGCGGCACACCCGTGGCGCTGGGGCGCACCGAAACCTTCACCCCGGTGGATACCGAAGCGGTCGACCCCGAGACAAAAACCGCGCTGAAAAACTGGTGCGAGGCGCATCAGCTGGACGCGATCATTTCCACCGACGGGGATGCCGATCGCCCGATGGTTGCGGGCGCGGATGGTGCCGTGATCCTGGGCGACGTGCTGGGCGCGGTGACGGCGCAGGCGCTGGGGGCTGACACCATCTGCACCCCGGTCTCCTCCAACACCATGATTGCCGCCATGCCCGCCTTTCAGACCATCTCGCTGACGCGCATCGGCTCCCCTTATGTGATCGCCGCGATGGAGGCGGCGCTGGCCGCGAACCCGAGCGAAAAAGTGGTGGGATATGAGGCCAATGGCGGGTTTCTGCTGGGCTACACCGCTGCTGGCCCTGCCGGTCCGCTCGCCCCGCTGATGACCCGCGATTGCCTCTTGCCAATCCTCGCCTGCCTGTCGCTGGCGCGGCAGCAGGGCGGCCAATTGGCCGCAGTGACTGAAAGCCTGCCGCAGCGCTTTACTGCCGCCAACCGGCTGACGGAAATCCCGATGGAAGCCTCGGCCAAACTCATTGTAGAACTGACCCAAGATGTCAGCGCGCGCGCCGCTTTCTTTGACACGGGCGCTGCGGAAACCGCGCTTGATCTGACCGACGGGCTACGCGTCAGCTTCGCCAGCGACGAGGTGGTGCATCTGCGCCCCTCGGGGAACGCGCCGGAACTGCGCTGCTATGCCGAAGCGGGCAGTAAATTGCGGGCCGAAGACCTGGTGGCCAAACATCTATCAAAGTTAACGTCTATGATTTGAACTAGTTTTCGCGCGGGGCCTGCCGCATGGGACGCTAAGATGTCAGTTCATCTGGCACAGAGCAGCCCATGCAGATTTCAGACCCGCGCTTTGCGGCACAATGGCACTTTCCCCTGATTGGTGACATCAACACCATCTGGGATGACTACACCGGCCGCGACATTCACGTCGCGGTTTATGATGATGGCATTGAGCAGAGCCATGCGGAGCTGTCGGCCAATTATCATGCCGCCCTGCATTACGATGGGCTGAATGGCGCCGGTGCCGACAACGGCCAACCCAACGGCAGCGATGATGGCCATGGCACCGCCGTCGCTGGCATCATCGCCGCGGCCCACAATGGGCAGGGCGGTGTTGGCGTCGCCTTTGACGGTGCCCTCACCTCGGTCGACTTTCTCGGCGACGTGCAGTTTGAAAGCAGCGCCATTTACTATGATGCGCTGCGCCATGCCGCCGCCTTTGACGTCATGAACAACAGCTGGGGCAGCACACCCAATTATCGCAGCTATGGCGATATTGGCGATGCCAGCGGCTGGGGGCCCTCCAGCCGGGCCGCCTTTGAATATGTCACCGAATATGGCCGCGACGGGCGCGGCACCATCATCGTCAAAGCGGCCGGAAACGAGGCGCATTCCAGCAGCTATGCCGAGATTGGCGTGCTCGGCAACGCCAGCGGAGACGGGCGCAACAACCTGCAGGATCTGGTGGTGGTCGCCGCAACCGACAGCGCCGGCGCTGTCGCTTCTTATTCCAACTGGGGGCCGTCTATCCTGATCGCTGCCCCGGCCGCCGCCGTCACCACCGACCGCAGCGGCAGCGCGGGCTATGCTTGGGGCGACAGCACCAGCAGCTTTGGCGGCACCTCGGCGGCGACGCCGGTGGTGTCGGGCGTGACGGCCTTGATGCTGGATGCCAATCCACGCCTTGGCTGGCGCGATGTGCAAACCATCCTGGCCAATAGCGCGGCGCATACTGGCTCTGGATATGGCACGGCAGGCACCGGCTATGAGATTGGCACCTGGGACAGCAATGATGCCGCGAACTGGAATGGCGGCGGGTTGAGTTTTCATGCCAGCTATGGGTTTGGCATGGTGGATGCCTATGCGGCTGTGCGCATGGCTGAGGTCTGGGACCGGTTTCACAGCGATGCGGCGACCTCTGCCAACCAGCACCGTCTTGTTGCAGATTACAGCGGCAGCGCCCGCAGCATCCCCGATCAGGGCCAGACAAGCCTGCGCCTGGACGTCAGCGGCAATATCCAGATCGAACATATCTATGCCGAGGTGAATTTCAGCCACAGCCGCCCTTCGGATCTGACACTGGAATTGATCAGCCCAGCGGGCACAGCCATCACGCTGTTTGACGGCGAAATGAACAGCGGTTTTGACGGTGATTGGACTTTTGGCGTCACCGCCGCGATGGGCATGCAAAGCGCCGGGCAATGGACATTGCGGGCCACCGACAGCCTTGGGGGTGCCAACGGGCTGTTGCGCGATGCCCGGTTGGAGTTTCTGGGCCGCGCAGCCACACCCGATAGCGTCTATCACTTCACCGACGACTTTCAGGATTATGCCCAAAGGGACGCCGCGCGGCGCAGCCTAAGCGATACAGATGGCGGCTATGATTGGCTGAACCTTGCGGCCCTGTCTGGCGATGTGGCCGTCACACTGGCGACGGGCGGGCAGCTGTCGGTGGATGGCACCGCCTGGACAACACTGACCAATGGCGCGGCGCTTGAGGCGGTGCAACTTGGCGATGGGGCCGATCATCTGGTCGGCTCCGGTCAAGCCAATCTGCTTTATGGCGGGCGCGGCGCGGATTATCTGCACGGCGGCGCGCATCATGATCAGATCTATGGCGAAACAGGGGATGACCGGCTGAACGGCGGCACCGGCAGTGACAGCCTTTTTGGTGGGCGCGGGGATGACGTGATGTTTGGCGGGCGCGGCGGCGATACGCTGATCGGCTCGGCCGGGCACGATATCTTGCATGGCGAGGAACTGTCTGGCAGCTGGGATGATGCGCTGGCGCAGATCTTTCGGCTCTATCAGGCGACGCTGGGCCGCGCGCCGGATGCCATCGGCCATATGCATTGGGCCAACGCGCTACACGCCGGGCAGATCACACTTGCCGATGCGGCCGAGGCCTTTGCCAGCAGCGCAGAGTTTCTGGGGCGCTATCCCAGCAGCGCGCCTGCGGATTTTGTCACATTGCTGTATCAGAATGCCCTTGGGCGTTCGCCTGATGATGGCGGCCTCAGCCGCTGGAGTGGCGAACTTTCCAGCGGCAGCATGAGCCGCGCCGAGGTCATCATCGGGTTTTCCGAAAGCGCCGAGTTTCAGACCCGCAGCAGTCACGCGGCTATGCTGCACAGCGCCGCCGGATACCTGCGCGATTGGGCAGAGCCGGTGTTTCGCCTCTACCAGGCGACACTGGATCGCCTGCCGGATTTCGAAGGCCTGCGCAATTGGGCCAGCGCGCTTGCCGAAGGGCGGAGCCTTGACAGCGTCACCCGCAGCTTTGTGGACAGCGCAGAATTTCAAGCCCGCTATGGGGCCACAAACGACGGTGAGTTTGTCACGCTGCTTTATCAAAACGTCCTGGAGCGTCAGCCCGATGCGACAGGGCAACAGAACTGGACAGAGCGCCTGGCCACCGGCGCAATGAGCCGCGAAGACGTGGTGCGCGGCTTTGCCGATAGCGCCGAATTCATTGCCCAAAGCGCGCCGCGCTATCAGGCCTATATCGCGGCACAAACCGGCGGCGATCGGCTGGACGGCGGCTCTGGCACAAATATTCTGTTTGGCGGCTGGCTTGCGGATACATTTTATTTTGACGATGAACGCACGGCTTTAGACACCGTCGTGGACCTTGAGGCGTGGGACCGGATTGAGCTGGACAATTTCAACCTTGCCAGCGCGCGCGCGGCGCAAGACGCGCTGGTGCAATCCGGCAATGATGTGGTGCTGGCCGGCGCAAATACTGAAATCACCTTTGCCAATACCACGCTGTCAGATTTTTCCGATGACATGTTCATCCTGACCTGAGCCAGGCCAACCGCCGCCGCGCTATGTCGACAAAGCCTATCTGGCTTTCTTTCGCACCTTTGCAGAGCGCAACCCGATCTAAGGGATCGATCCGCTGCTTTCGAAATCCCATGGCATTTGCTATGGGGTTTGCGCGCGCTGTGTTCGGGCCGCGCGCGCGCAGAGAGCGCCAGCAAAAACAGGGCATATCCGACATTGTGACGCATATTTAATAACAAATGGCGCGCGATCTAAAAAGAAACCGGGGTGCGCGGTTCAGCATGTTTTCAGCGGGCGCTGTTCTGGTCGCGCCGCTCAAAAGACTACCATAAAAAGGGGGTGTGCGATTGGAGACGCTGTATTTCTTCATCGACAATCTTGATGTTATTTTTGAACGTACGGTTCAACATGTCGCGATTGTCGGCGTTGCCATAACACTGGCGATCTTGACCGGTGTTCCAATCGGTATTGCGATCACGCTGAACAAACGTGCAGCAGATATTGTTCTGTATATCGCGGCGATCATTGTCACGATCCCCTCCATTGCGCTCTTTGGTTTGATGATCCCGGTGCTGTCGCTGATCGGGCAGGGGGTTGGGTACCTGCCAGCGGCGATTGCGGTGCTGCTGTATTCGCAGCTGCCGATCATCCGCAACACATATACCGCCATTTCCAATGTTGATCCGGCGCTGCGCGAAGCGGCCCGGGGGCTGGGCATGACACCGATGCAGCGCCTGCGCCGGGTGGAAATTCCGCTGGCGATCCCGGTGGTGATGGCCGGGGTGCGCATCGCCGTGGTGATGAATATCGGCATCACCGCCATTGCGGCCTATATCGGGGCCGGGGGCCTTGGGGTCTTTATCAGCCGGGGCATTTCGCAAACCGATCCGCGCCAGCTGATCACCGGCGCCATCATGGTTTCGGTGCTCGCGATCGCGGCGGACTTTGCGCTGATGTGGGCACAGAAAAAACTGTCCCCCCCGTCCAGCTCTAAGCCGCAAGGCGCCCATTAATCCGAAGCGAAGAGAAACCACATGATCAAACTAGAAAAACTGTCGAAAGTGTTCGAAACCCCGAACGGGGGCTCGGTGATCGCTGCGGATCAAGTCAATATGGAAGTGCAGGAAGGCGAAATCTGCGTCCTGCTGGGCCCCTCGGGCTGTGGCAAGACCACCACCTTGAAAATGATCAACGCGCTGATCCCGAAAACCGCCGGGCGCATCACCGTCGCGGGCAAGGATGTCGACACGATGAACCCGGTCGAGCTGCGCCGCTCGATTGGCTATGTCATCCAGCAGATCGGTCTGTTTCCGAATATGACGGTCGAAGAGAATATCTGCGTGGTGCCGGACCTCTTGGGCTGGGACAAGAAAAAATCGCGCACCCGCGCCGGGGAGCTTTTGGAGATGGTGGCGCTTGAGCCGCGGATTTTCCTGAAACGCTATCCCAATGAATTGTCCGGCGGTCAGCAGCAGCGCGTCGGCGTGATCCGTGCCCTGGCGGCTGATCCGCCCGTCTTGTTGATGGATGAACCCTTTGGCGCGATCGACCCGATCAACCGCGCGGTCATTCAGGATGAATTCCTGAAGATGCAAAGCGAGATCCGCAAAACCATCGCCTTTGTCAGCCACGACATCGACGAAGCCATCAAGATGGCCGACAAAGTGGCGATCTTCAAAGACGGCAAGCTGGTGCAATTCTCCTCGCCGGATGATCTGTTGGCCCGCCCGGTGAATGATTTTGTCACCAGTTTTGTCGGGCAGGACCGCACGCTGAAACGCCTGAGCCTGCTGACGGTGGGCGAGGTGATGTTCAAAGACCCCAGCGTCAAAGCCGATGACAATCTGGAACTGGCGATCAAACGCATGCAGGAGCTGGGCCACCGCAATATCGTGATGACCGGCCCGCAGGGCAGGGCGCGTGGCTATCTGCGCTATAACGATGTGCGCGACGAAAAAGGCACCGTGGGCGAGCACCATGAGGCGCTGCCCACCACGGTGCATATCCGCGATGATCTGCGCACTGCCGTGTCAAAAATGTTCCGCCATGACAGCACCTGGCTGGCGGTTGTCGATGACGACGGGTTCTTCAAAGGCTCGGTTACGCAGCGCGCGGTTTCGCATGCGCTGGGGGCCACCTACCGCGACAATCCGGGGAGCATCTGATGAGCACGAAACCCAATATCAGCGCCAATGGGAATGTTCGTGCACTGATCGGCTTTGCGGTTGGCTGCATCTTTATGTTCGGCATCATGGCGGGCGAATCCGGCCTCTTCAGCCGCATTTGGTCGCTTTATAGCGACGATATCATGTTCTTGGCCGTGCAGCATATCGAACTGGTGCTGCTGTCTTCGGCGCTGGCGATTCTGGTGGGCGTGCCTGCGGGGATCTGGCTCAGCCGTCCGAGCATGGAGCGTTATGCCCAGAGCGCGCTGCAGGTGTTCAACATCGGCACCACCGTGCCGACGCTGGCCATTCTGGCGCTGTCGATCACCTTTATGGGCATCGGCTTTACCCCGGCGATCTTTGGCCTGTGGATTGCCACCCTGCTGCCCATCGTGCGCAACGTCTATCAGGGTCTGCGCGAAGTGCCGGCCCACCTGAAAGAGGCGGCCACCGGCATGGGGATGCGCCCCTTGCACATCCTCTGGGCAGTTGAGCTGCCCAATGCGCTCTTTGTCATGTTCGCGGGCATTCGCACCGCGGTGGCAATCAACGTCGGCACCGTGCCGCTGGCCTTCCTGATTGGTGGCGGCGGCCTGGGGGAGCTGATTTTCTCGGGCATCAGTCTGGATGACATGGACATGCTGCTGGCCGGCGCAATCCCGGTGGCGCTTTTGTCGATGCTGGCCGATTTTCTGCTGTCCCAAATTCAGCTTTGGCTGATCCCGCGCGGGGTTAACCCTCTGCGCGCTAAATGAAAAACAAAACAAACAAACAAACGATCCCAACGGAGGTTACTATGTTTAACTCAATCCAAACCGCACTCAAAGGTGTTGCGCTTGCAGCAGCCCTGACACTCCCGGCCGTGGCATCTGCGGATACCATCAAAGTCGGCGGTAAAAACTTTACCGAGCAGCTGCTCATGGCGGAAATGACCGCAACGCTGCTGGAAGCCAAAGGCTTTGACGTCGACATGCTGGACGGCATGGGCACCAGCGTGCTGCGCGCCGCAATGGAAAACGGCCAGATCGATGTCTATTGGGAATATACCGGCACCTCGCTGGTGACCTTCAACAAGATCACCGAGCCGATGGACGCCGCCGCCACCTATGCCAAGGTCAAGGAATTGGATG
This sequence comes from Cognatishimia sp. SS12, assembly GCF_028369055.1. Lineage (GTDB taxonomy): Bacteria > Pseudomonadota > Alphaproteobacteria > Rhodobacterales > Rhodobacteraceae > Cognatishimia. The sequence continues at coordinate 250,827 of NZ_JAQNCZ010000006.1, forward strand.
CGGCTGTTGGCATCACATGGCTGGATGCTTCTAACGCCAACAACACCTATGCGCTGGCCGTGCGCGCCGGGGATGACAAGGGGCTGAACAGCCTGTCCGATCTGGCTGCGGCCTATGAATCGGATGAAAAACCAACCATGGGTGTGAACATCGAATTCCCAAAACGCGCCGATGGCCTGCCGGGTCTGCAAGCCGAATATGGCTTTAAAACCAGCCGCCGCAACCTCGCGCCGATGGAATCCGGCCTGGTCTATGAGGCGCTGAAAGAGGGCAAGGTTGACGTGGGTCTGGTGTTTGCCACCGACGGCCGCATTGCCGCGTTTGATTTCAAAGTACTGGAAGATGACCGTGGTTATTTCCCGAACTACGCTTTGGCACCGACCATTCGCACCGAAGTGCTGGAAGCCAACCCAGAGCTGGCGGACATCCTGAACGGTTTGGCCGCAAAACTGTCTGACGACGTGATGCAGCAGCTGAACGCGCAGGTCGATGTTGAAAAGAAAACCATCGAAGATGTGGCCAGCGAGTTCCTCTCTGCCCAAGGTCTGATCTGACCTGCGGGGCAGAACTGAATATCGACACCATGGCCGGTTCCCCTTGGGGGCCGGCCTTTCTGATGAGATATTGCGATGCGCCAGAACCAAACTTTCCTCCGTTGCGCCTGTGCGCAGATTGACCACACGCCAGACCAGCCAGAGCTGCTGATTCAGGCCCACGAACGCGCTATTGCCGAGGCCGAGACTGCAGCCGTGGACCTGCTTGTTTTTCCCGAAGCCTCGTTAACCGGCTACCCGGCGTCGATGGCGCATGTGCGCGCCGCAGCGATCCCCCGCACGCATTCCGCGCTGCTGCAGCTTGCGCAGATGTGCCAGCAGTGCACCGCCGTTGTCGGATTTGTCGAACACGGGGCAGACGGGCAGTATTACAATGCCATCGCCTGGTTGCACCGGGGGCAGGTGCTGGCGGTACACCGCAAGATCAACCTCCCCACCTATGGGCGGCTGCGCGAGGGCACCTATTTTGCCAAAGGTCAGCAGACCACGCGGATGAGGCTGCCGTCGGGGTATCAATGCGGCGGGCTGATCTGCGCTGATTTCTGGGATCCGGGGTTGGCTTATCTGTCGGCGCTGGCGCGTGACATGCTGCTGGTCGTGCCCTTTGCGTCAACGCGCGAGGCGGTGGGCAGCGGCTTTTCCAATGAAGACGGATGGCAGCGGATTTGCGCCAACCACGCGCTGATTTACGGCATGCCGCTTTTGGCCTGCAATTGGGCCGGGCAGCTTGGGGCGGATATGCGGTTCTGGGGCGGCTCGGCGATCTATGATGCGAAAGGTCACAAGGCCGTCGAAGCTGGCGATCGCGCCGAGACGATTGTGACGGATCTGAGTGTCGCAGATATTCATGATGCCCGCGCCCGATTGCCCACCATCCGCGATCTGTCGCCGGATCTGTTGATGCAGGAAATACCGATACTCAAGGCGCATCTGAATGTCGCAAGTTGATCTCTATGGGTTTTTGAACCAGCTGCGCTGGGAGGATATCCCAGCGCCGGTGCAGGCGCAGGTGCGGCTTTTGCTGCTGGATCTCTTGGGCGTGGCAGCGGCGGGCAGCGCCACGGCGCTGCATGGGGCGGTCAGCCGCTATGGCGCGCGCAATCTGGCGGGCACAACCCCGGTGCTGTTCAGCGCGGCGCGGCTGTCGCCCGAAGGTGCGGCGCTTGTGGGGGGCATGACGATTGACGCCATTGATGCCCATGACGGGCATCGGCTGACCAAGGGCCATGTTGGCTGCGCGGTGCTGCCCGCGCTTTTGGCGGTGGGCGCAGACACAGGCCGGGTGCTGAGCGGCACCGCCTTTCTGACGCTGCTGGTGGCGGGCTATGAAATTGGCACCCGCGCGGGCATGGCGCTGCACGCCAGCGCGGCGGACTATCACACCAGCGGCGCCTGGAATGCCGTGACCGCCGCGGCGCTGACCGCGCATCAGCTGGGGCTGGCGCGCAGGCCCTTCGAGCATGCGCTTGGCATTGCAGAATACCATGGGCCGCGCAGCCCGATGATGCGGGTGATTGATCATCCCACGATGCTCAAGGATGGATCGGGCTGGGGCGCGCTGGCGGGGGTGTCAGCGGGCTATCTGGCCGCCGAGGGTTTCACCGGCGCACCGGCGGTCACGGTGCTGGCCCCCGACCTCGCGCCGATCTGGGCCACGCTGGGCACAGACTGGGAAACGCTGCAGCAATACCTCAAGGCCTTTCCGGTCTGCCGCTGGGCCCAGCCCGCCGTGCAGGCGGCGCTGGATCTGAAGGCGGCGCATGGCTTTGCCCCCGGCGAGATTGCCGAGATCACGGTTCAGACCTTCACCGAAGGCACACGGCTGTGGCAGGGCGTGCCCAAAGATACCGAACAGGCGCAATATGCCATTGGTCTGCCGGTGGCAGCGGCCTTGGCGCGCGGGCAGGTGGGGCTGGCTGAGATCACGGAACCCGCGTTTTCCGACCCCGAGCTTGGCCGGATTTTGCGCGCCATCCGCTACGTGCCGGCCCCGGTCTATGACGCCAAATTCCCGGCAGAACGCTGGGCGGATGTCTCGCTGCGGCTGACCACGGGGGCCGAGATTGCCGGGCCGCCAACCGTGGCGCGGGGCGATCCAGAAACCCAGCTGAGTGCCACAGAGATCACCGATAAATTTCGCGCATTGGCGGGCGCGCGGCTTGCGCCGGGCCGGGTTGCGGCGATTATTGCGGCAGTGCAGAATTTGGATGACACCGCAGAAAGTCTGGAGGCGCTTCAGGCGCTGATCTACGGCTGAAACGCACACAAACGGGAACAAAAAGGGGAGGCCTGAGGCCTCCCCAAGGTGTCACATGCGTGTCTGGATCAGCTCCAAGGATAGGGGCTGTTTGACACGGGGTGCAGTTTACCCTCGGCATAACGGCTGAAGCGGAAAGGCTGCAGAAGGGAAGAGGTTTCACCGAGAATCTCTTGGGCCACCAATTCACCCACGCCAATCATTTTATAGCCATGATTGGAGTCAGCGATGATGTAGCAGTTTTCGCGGAACACATCGAAAACCGGGAAGCTGTCAGGGGTAAAGCAGCCGACGCCGCCCGATGGCTCTTTGTGGTATTTCGGCATGGTGCCGGAGAAGCGTTCGTTACAATGCGCCAGCGCCGAGACCCACATATGCGCAAATTCCTGCGACGAGACGAATTCGGGTGAGGAAGGGCCATAAGGGTCAATCGCCACTTCGGAGGCCGGTTTGTCGACCTTATAGGGCATCGCGCCGCCCTGAATGCCGCCAAAGTTGAAATCGGGCTTATAGTAGATGCCCCACATCTCTTCGGTGATCACGCTGCCGTCGACATCCGAGATCAGCGGCGCGTCGGTGTCGACATGCACAACCGGCGGCAGCTTGCCGTCGTTGGTCTTAAAGCTTTCCGGATCAACGCGCAGCACGCCTTCTTCCAGCTGCCAGTATTTCCACATCGGGATATTGTCATGCTGGCTGCCGTCCTGGCCTTTGATGGTGACGGTTTCCGGCAGCTCGGCCATGGTCCAGAAATCGCGCACCCAAGGGCCTGCGCCGACAATCAGATATTCACAAGCAACAGTGCCTTTGTCGGTTTCAACGCCGGTCACGGCCGAAGAGGCCCCATTGGCGAATTTCAAACCGGTGACGGTCACACCCGAGAGGATGCGCACGCCTTCTTCTTCGGCCATTTTGGCCAGCGCATAGATCGCCGCCGCATTATGGGCATAGCCGCCTTTTTTCTCGTGCAGCACCGAGGTGATGTTTTGGGCGCGCCAATCCGAGAAGATGTTTTTCATATAGGCGTCGCAGTCGGCGGTGCCTTCGATGAAATCGGACTCATAGCCGATGGCCTGCTGCTCGCGGTGAATCTGCGCGACGTCGTCGTGCATGCTTTCCGAGGAAATCTGCAGATAGCCGACGGGGTTGTATTGAAAGGCGTCGGCGTTGGCTTCCCAATGCTGCACCGAATGCGCCATCAATTCGCGCATGGCCGGCTGGAAATAGTTGTTGCGCACCACGCCGCAGGCAATGCCCGAGGCCCCGGCGGCAATGCCGGTCTTGTCCAGGATCACGATATCTTCGCCCGACCCCTGACCGCTCGCCTTGAGTTTCTTGGCAAGATGCAGCGAGGTGGACAGGCCGTGGATACCGGCCCCGATCACGAGGTATTTAGCGCTTTGTGGGAAAGCCATCAGACGTCTCCTGAGGTCATAGGGATCAATTGCCCCAAGTATGCGAGCGCGCTGGGAAAGGGCTTTTCAGGATGTCGTCATAGTTTTTCGATTGCCCGCCAACTTGCGTGGCGCAATCATGATACTGGCGGGCTTTTCGCCTGTTCGCGCCGGGATTTTGGCGACATTTTGTGCAGCTTCTTATAGGCGGTTGAAAAATGCGCCGCTGTCGCGAATCCGCAAGCCAGGGCCACTTCGGTCAGGGGCAGACGGGTCTGGCGCAGCAAATCATCAGATTTGCGCAACCGCATATGCAGATAGACCTGCTTGGGCGTCTGCCCCAGATCGGCGGCGAAATGGCGGTGCAGCTGGCGTTCGCTGCTGCCCGACAGGCGGGCGATTTGCGGCACGCTCAGCGGATCGGCCAGGTGGTTTTCCATCAGCGCCAGCGCGGTCTCTACCGCGCGGTGCAGCGCTTGCTGGCGCTGCGGCCCACGCTGGGGGTCTTCGGCGCGGCGCACGCCGGTGTGGATGAACCAGTCGCTCACCGCATGGGCCAGCGCTGCCCCGTGCTGCGAACGGATGATGGCATGCATCATATCCAGCGGCGCCGCCCCGCCGGCGCAGGTATAACGGTCGCGATCAATGACATAGAGGCGGCGCTCCATCAGATAGTCATCTGACAGGGCCTGTAGCGCCTCAAAATGTTCCCAATGCACGGTAAAGCGCCGGTTCTGCAGCAGCCCGGCCTTGGCCAGCAGGACGCTGCCGCCGGAAATCCCGCCCATGGCCACCCCCTGCGCCGCCAGCGCGCGCAGCCCCGCCAGGAGCGTGCGGGACACCGGCGCAAAGGGATCGCCGCCCGCCACCACAAAGATCACATCGGGTTTTTCGCGCAGGTGATCGAGCGCAACCGTGTCAAACCCCGCCCCGCAAGAGGCGCGCCGCACCCCGCCGTCCTGCGACAGGTAAACCGTGTCAAAGAGTGGCGTTTCAGCCAGCAGATTGGCGGCGCGCAGCGGCTCTATCGCGCTGGCGCAGGACATCAGCGCAAAGCCATCCAGCAAAACAAAGCCAATCTTTCTGAATTTTCTGTCCATCGGGGCCGGTCCAAACGTGGCGGGAATTTACATATATTTGGCAGGTTTTCGCAAGATATGATATGGGTTTTTTCGCATCATGCCCTCTAGGCCATCAAGTGGAGAGCGATGTGCGATATTCGGGTCTGCGGATCATCAAAGAGGCGTTAACCGGTCACAAAGGGTGGACACCCGCGTGGCGCGATGTGGCCCCTCAGAACCAGTATGATTTCATCATTGTCGGCGGTGGGGGCCATGGGCTGGCCACCGCGCATTACCTGGCAAAGGTCTATGGCAAGGCGCGGATTGCGGTCTTGGAAAAGGGCTGGATCGGGGGCGGCAATGTGGGCCGCAACACGACGATCATCCGCTCCAACTACCTCTTGCCGGGCAATGAGCCGTTTTATGAGTTTTCAATGAAACTCTGGGAGGGGCTGGAGCAGGACCTGAATTATAACGCGATGGTCAGCCAGCGCGGCATTATGAACCTGTTTCACACCGACGGGCAGCGCGATGCCTACCGGCGGCGCGGCAATGCGATGATCCTGCACGGCTCTGACGCTGAACTGCTGGATCAGGAGCAGCTGCGCAAAGAGGCGCCGTTTCTGAACTTTGACAATGCGCGCTTTCCGATCAAGGGCGCGCTGGTGCATCGGCGTGGCGGCACCGTGCGCCATGACGCGGTGGCCTGGGGCTATGCGCGCTCAGCGGACCGGCACGGGGTGGACATCATCCAGAATTGCGAAGTCACCGGCTTTAAGATCGAAAATGGCAAGATCCTTGGGGTTGAGACCAGCCGCGGCTTTATCGGCGCGGGCAAGGTGGGCGTCGCGGTGGCCGGGTCCTCTAGCAAGGTGATGTCCTACGCGGACATGCGCCTGCCGATCGAAAGCCATGTGCTGCAGGCCTTTGTCTCCGAAGGTCTGAAACCGGTGCTGCCGGGTGTGATCACCTTTGGGGCCGGACATTTCTATGTCAGCCAGTCCGATAAGGGCGGCCTGGTCTTTGGCGGCGATATCGACGGCTATAACACCTATGCCCAACGCGGCAATCTGCCGGTGGTCGAAGACGTCTGCGAAGGCGGCATGGCGCTGATGCCGATGATCGGTCGCGCGCGTCTGTTGCGCATGTGGGGCGGGCTGATGGATATGTCGATGGACGGCTCTCCCTTTATCGACAAGACCCATATCGACGGGCTCTATTTCAACGGCGGCTGGTGTTACGGCGGCTTTAAGGCCACCCCAGCCTCGGGCTATGCCTTTGCGCATCTCTTGGCCACCGACACCCCGCATGACACCGCAACCGCCTATCGTCTGGACCGCTTTATCAGCGGGCACATGATTGACGAAAAAGGCGTCGGCGCACAGCCGAACCTGCATTGACGGAGCCGAAGATATGTTGATCCCTCATCCATTGCTTGGGCTGCGCGACGCGCAGGAGTTTGTCTACAAGGGCGACGCCCGCCTGATGGCGCGCCCCGACCCGCAGGCCGATGACGCGCTGCAGGCCTTTCACGACTATACCTATCTGCGCGACAACCCCGCCGGGCAGCATCGCGAATTGTGGTTTCACGAGCAGGGCGACCGCTCGTGGTTGATTGTCACCCGCGACACCCGCACCCACGAAATTTTGAAGGCCGAGCTTGCGCGTCCGCGCGGCAAAGGAGAGCGCACATGACCCAGGTCAATCGTGTTGACGGCGGTCGTCTGGACCGCACAAAACCCCTGAATTTCACCTTCGACAACCGCTCTTATCAAGGGTTTGAGGGCGATACGCTGGCCTCGGCGTTGCTGGCCAATGGGGTGCGTCTGATGGGGCGCAGTTTCAAATACCACCGCCCGCGCGGGGTGTTCACCGCCGGTTCAGAAGAGCCAAACGCGCTGGTGTCGCTGCGCGAGGGGGCCCGGCATGAGCCCAACACCCGCGCCACCGTGGCCGAGCTGTTTGACGGGCTGACCGCCAAGTCGCAGAACCGCTTTCCCAGCCTTGCGCTGGATCTGATGGGCATCAATGATTTCTTTCCCAGCTTTCTGACGGCGGGGTTTTACTACAAAACCTTCATGTGGCCTGCCGCCTTCTGGGAAAAGGTCTATGAGCCGATCATTCGCAAGGCCGCCGGTCTTGGGGCGCTGTCGATGCTGCCGGACCCGGATGCCTATGACAAAGGCACGCTGCATTGTGACTTGTTGATTGTGGGTGCCGGCCCCGCTGGGTTGGCCGCCGCGCTGACCGCTGGGCGCGCCGGCGCGCGTGTCATTCTGGCGGATGAAGATTTTGCCATGGGGGGCCGGTTGACGATGGAGGCCGGGCTGCTTTCTGAGATCGGCAATAGCGCCTGGCTGAGCGCCACTTTGGACGAGCTGGCCAGCCTGCCCAATGTGCGCCTGATGCGTCGCAGCACAGTGTATGGGGCCTATGACCACGGCGTCTATGGTTTGCTGGAGCGCAACACCGATCATCTGGCGCGCGCGCATGCGGATCTGCCGCGCCAAACCCTGTGGCGGGTCTATTCCAAACGCGCCATTCTTTGTTCGGGCGCGACCGAGCGCCCCATCGCCTTTGAAAACAACGACCGGCCCGGCATCATGCTGGCCGGGGCGCTGCGGGCCTATGCCAACCGCTGGGCGGTGCTGGCGGATCAGACCGTTGCGATCTTTACCAATAATGACGATGGCCACAAAACCGCAGTGGATCTGATGGCCAAAGGCGCAACGGTGGCCGCCGTGGTCGATGTGCGCGCCGATGCGCCACGCTTGGCGGACTATCCGCTTTATGCCGGGGCGCAGGTGGTGGATACCAAGGGCCGCTTGGGTCTGCGGTCGATCTCGGTGCGGCTGTCGGATGGCAGCCTGAAACAGATTGACTGTGGCGCGCTGGGGGTCTCAGGTGGCTGGAACCCGATGCTGGCGCTAAGCTGTCATCAACGGGGCCGCCCGACCTGGAACGATGACATTGCCGCTTTTGTCCCGGCGGGCACATTGCCGGTGGGGCAATCGGTGGCCGGGGCTGCCAATGCGCAGATGACCACCCATGCCGCCTTGAACGGTGGGGCAGGGGCCGCCGTTGCCGCGCTCGCAGAGCTGGGCGTTACTGCCGGGCTGCCTGATCTGCCCGTGGCCGAGGATGCGCCCGTCGCGATCACGCCGTTCTGGCATGTGGGCGAGGGCAAGGGCCGGGGCTGGATCGATTTTCAGAATGACGTCACCGTCAAGGACGTGAAACTGGCCCATCAGGAAGGCTTCAAATCGGTCGAACACCTGAAGCGCTATACCACGCTGGGCATGGCAACCGATCAGGGCAAACTGTCCAATCTGGGCGGTCTGGCGGTGATGGCCGAGCTGAGTGGCAAGCCGATTGCCGAGGTCGGCACCACGATTTTCCGCCCGCCTTATACCCCTGTCCCGATCGGGGCCTTTGCCGGGCGGCACCGCGACGAAGATTTCCGCCCCACGCGGCGCACGCCCAGCCATGGCTGGGCGCAAGAGCAAGGCGCGGTGTTTGTTGAGGCCGGAGCCTGGCTCAGGGCGCAGTATTTCCCGCGCCCCGGGGAAACCCATTGGCGCCAGACCGTGGACCGCGAGGCTTTGGCCGTGCGGCGTTCGGTCGGGGTCTGTGATGTGACCACGCTGGGCAAGATTGACGTGCAGGGCAAAGATGCCGCCGCGTTCCTCAATCTGATTTATTGCAATGGCTTTGCCAAACTGCCGGTCGGCAAATGCCGCTATGGGCTGATGCTGCGCGAAGACGGTATTGCGATGGATGATGGCACGGCGGCGCGGTTTGCCGAGGGGCATTTTGTTGTTACCACCACCACCGCCAATGCGGTTGGGGTCTATCGCCATATGGAATTCGTGCGCCAATGCCTGCGCCCGGATCTGGATGTGCAGCTGATTTCCACCACCGACGCCTGGGCGCAATATGCCGTGGCCGGCCCCAATGCGCGCAAGCTGTTGCAAAAGATCATCGACCCGGGGTTTGACATCAGCAACGAAGGCTTTGCCTTTATGGCCTGCGCCGAGTTGACCATCTGCGGCGGCATTCCGGCGCGGCTGTTCCGGATCTCGTTTTCTGGCGAGCTGGCCTATGAAATCGCCGTGCCCACCCGCTATGGCGACGGGCTGATGCGGGTCTTGATGGAGGCGGGCGCAGAATTTGACGTCACCCCCTATGGCACCGAAGCGCTTGGGGTGCTTCGGATCGAAAAAGGCCATGGCACCGCCAATGAGCTGAATGGCCAGACCTCGGCCGCGCATCTGGGCATGGGGCGCATGGTCTCTACCAAGAAGGACAGCATCGGCACGGTCCTGAGCAATCGCGATGGCCTGACCGAGGCTGACGGTGTGCGCCTTGTGGGGCTGGAATCTGTCGACGGGGCGGACCTGCCGGCGGGCAGCCATCTCTTTGCCCAAGGGGCCGAAAAAACCGCCGCCCATGATCAGGGCTGGATCTCTTCGGCCTGCTATTCGCCGCATCTTGAAAAACCCATCGCCCTTGGTTTTATCGCGCGCGGGCAGGACCGTATGGGCGAAATCATTGAGGTCGCCAACCCGCTGCAGGGGGGCATGGCACGGGCCAAGATTGTCAGCCCGCATTTCATCGATCCAGAAGGGGAGCGTTTGCGTGCCTGATTATGTTTTGACAGCGACAGCCGCTGTGGAGCCATCCGTCGACATCGGCGAAATGGTGCTGCGTGAAACGCCTTTGGCGCTGGCCTCGGTGGCGGCGTTTGACCACGCCGAGGCCGCCGGGCAGGCAGGCGACAGGCTGGCCCGGCATCTGGGGCAAACTTTGCCCGGGGTGCAGCGGTTTGCCGGAACCGGCGAGAGCCTCTGTTTCTGGACCGGGGATCAGCAATGGTTTGTCACCGCGCCGATTGCGCAAGAACATGTGCTGGCGGCCCAACTCTCCGAGGCCCTCGCCGAGGCGGCAGCGGTCACGGATCAGACCGGCGGCTGGGTGGCGCTGGACGTGGAAGGCCCGGCGCTGACGGCGGTGTTTGAACGGCTGGTCGGTTTTGACGTGGCTGCGATGCAGACTGGCGATGCGCTGCGCGCCACAATCGAACATATCGGCTGTTTTGTGCTGTGTCTGTCCGAAGACCGCCACATGCGGCTTTTCTGTGCGCGCTCCTTTGCAGAGGCGCTGCATCACGCGCTTTGCGTTGCGATGAAAACTGCAGCGGCGCAGGCCGGGCAGGTGCCGGGATAATGCGGGCCGGGGCGGCCGGTTTCGCGCCGGGCGTAAACTTGCTACAACCGGCGCAACCCGCTTTGAACCCTTGCCAATCTGTCAGGCCCTGCGATGCCCAACGACGCCACGCAAAAGCCCAAACTGTTTGAATTCATCGCCATTGATGATTTCTCGATGCTGTCGGTGATTGCCGCGATTGAGCCTTTGCGGGTGGCCAATCGGCTGCTCGGCACCAAGATCTATGATTGGATTATCACCTCGGAACGGGGTGAAACGGTCTCGGCCTCCAATGGGGTGGCGATTGCCACCCCGGCCAAGGTCAGCCCCAATATCGTGCCGGAATATACCTTTGTGTGCGCCGGTCTGACGCTGCATTGTCGCGACCCCCATTGGCTGAGCGCGCTTCTCAACCGGCGGTTTAAGGCCGGCTCTCGGGTGGGGGCGATTTCGATGGGCAGCATCTTTCTGGCGCGGGCCGGTCTGCTGCGCGGAAAACGCTGCACCATCCACTGGGAAGGGCTGCCGGCCTTCAGCGAAGAATTCCCGGATCTGAATATCGGCGTGACGCTCTATGAGATTGACGGTGATATTCTGACCTGCGCGGGGGGCTTTGCCTCGTTTGATCTGTTTCTTGAGATCATTCAACGCGACCATTCCGAAGATCTGGTGCGGCTGATTTCCAACCAGCTGCAATTTGGCCGCAAGCGGCAGTTTGGCGATTTGCAGATCGAGGGCAGCGACCGCAACCTTGAGACCGCTCCGCCGCGCATGATGGCGGCAATCAAATGGGTCGAGCAGAACATCGAGCGCCAGTTTTCCACCGATGAGCTGGCCGATCAGGTTGGCTCCAGCCGCCGCACGCTGGAGCGTTTGTTTCTGCGCCATACCGGGCAAACCCCGTCAAAATACATCAAGGTCCGGCGGCTGGAGCGGGCGCGCGACTATCTGTTGCACAGCAATATGTCGATCTTGGACGTGGCCATTGCGACCGGCTTTCGCTCAGGGTCGTATTTTTCCGCCTGTTTCTCTGACTTTTATGGCAGCTCTCCCTCAAGGCTGCGCCATACGCTCAATGCGCCGGACTCAGCGCGCGGCGTGTTCGGCGAGAAACCCGTGTAAGATCTGCGCCGGCTTGCTGGTTTCCGGTTTGATCTGGGTGATGTAGCAGGACCAGGGGCTTTCCAATTCAAATTCAAACGGTTCGATCAGCAACCCGCGCCTGAGATAATTGCCCAGCAGCGATTTGGGCAGAATGGCGCAGCCCTGCCCATTGGCCGCGAGTTCCAGCGCGACATCCAGCGAATTGGTCTGGGCCCCGCTAGCCAGATTCCAATTGCTCAGGCCGAACATCTCGGCAAAGGCCTGCCAATAGGCGGTGCGCCCCAGTAGGTGGATCAACTGGGCATCGCGCATCTGCGCCACCTCGCTCAGCGGGCGGCCCGCGACCTGATAGTCAGGCGCGCAGACCACCGCCAGCTTTTCGCGCCACAGCAGCTGCGCATCCTGGGGCGCGTCTTCGCGGCGGGCCGAGGTGATCTTGATATCGGCCACATTGGTGTCATCAACCGCCCAAAGATTGCCGTGAATGGCCACGGTGATATCCGGGTGCACCGCATTGAACTGCGGCACAATCTGCGCCAGCCAATTCTGCGCCAGGGAGGCCGGGCAAGAGACCACCACTTTCTTTTCGTGCAGCGTGGTGATGATGGCTTCGGTGGATTTGTCGATCTCAGAAAGCGCGTGGCGGATCGAAGGCAAATAGGCCTCGCCCAGGGTGGTGAGCGCCAGGCTGCGCGGATAGCGGATAAAGAGCGGGCGGCCGATGAACTCTTCGAGCGAGCGCACATGATTGCTGATCGCCGATTGCGTATAGTTCAGCTCTTCGGCAGCGGCGGTAAAGCTGAGGTGGCGCGCCGCCGCCTCAAACGAGCGCACAAAATTCAAATAGGGGGTGTTTTTCACCAGAGGCCTCCGCCGCATTGCGTTGTCATTATTAATACATCAAAATTCCGCCATGCGCCAAAAAAACACACCCTCAGGGCGCAGAATCTAGGCGTGTTGATGCAAAGGTGCCGTTTTAGAGTACGCCTCGTTGAGACGCGCGCCGCTCCTCCAAGGGCCGCTTGGTTTTTGGCTTTGCAGCGTCGGCCAAGTGGATCTGAGGATAAAGACACCGTGACACGCGCCCGCGAGATGCCCGCCCATCCTTTGCAGCACGATCCGCAAAGGTTCGTCTTTTGCCTGCTGCCCGAATTTTCGATGCTGTCGCTCTGCTCAGCGCTTGAGCCGTTGCGCATTGCTAACCGGATTGCCGGGCGCAGGCTGTATGATTGGGTATTTTGCGGTGATGCGGCGGCGGATATCGCCTCGTCCATTGGGGTCACTGTTCCGGTGGGATCGGGTTTTCCCGAGGTCAGATCCGATGATGTGGTACTGGTCTGCGGCGGCATGAATGTCGAAAGCGCGGCCTCGGCGCAGGTCATGAACTGGCTGCGCAAAACCGCCCGCAAAGGCGCGGCGATGGGCGGGCTGTGTACCGGCACTTTTGTATTGGCCCATGCCGGGCTCTTGCAGAACAGACGCGCCACCATCCATTGGGAAAATCAGCACAGCCTGACAGAGTTGTTCCCGGATGTGCATCTGACCCATACGCCCACCGAGATTGACGGCAACCGTTATTCCACCGCCGGCGGGGTGTCGTCGATTGACCTGATGCTGGCGCTGATCGAAGTTCGCCACGGCGCGGCGCTGGCGCATGAGGTGTCTGAACAGCTGCTGTATAAGACCTTGCAGGCGGTGCAAAGCAGCGCCACCATCACCACCGACGGGCGCAAGCGCCTGTTGCACCCCAAGTTGCAGCCGGTGGTGCGCGCGATGGAGGACAATCTGGAGGTGCCGCTGACCATCAGCGAATTGGCGGCGCTGGTGCATGTTTCGG
>NZ_JAQNCZ010000007.1 GCF_028369055.1 Cognatishimia sp. SS12
GCGCTGCACCAACACCGGACCCGGACGCGATTGCCGCCGCAGCAGAGATGATTGCCGCAGCCAAGAATCCGATGATCATGGTTGGCGGCGGCACATGGGATGCGGCCGAAGAGGTGCGCGAGCTGGCGCGCCTGTTGCAGGCACCCGTCACAGCGCACCGTCAGGGCAAAGGCGTAATGCCGGAAGATGACGATCTGGCACTGCTGCCACCGGCAGCTTGGAAATTCTGGCCGGAATGCGACCTTTTGATCGGCATCGGCTCACGTCTGGAGCTGCAGCACTTCCGCTGGCGCTGGTTCCCGGAAGGGATCAAAACCCTGCGCATCGACATTGATCCGACTGAATTTGTGCGCCTGAAGCCAGACCACGGTGTGGTTGCTGACGCCGCGCAGGGCACCCGTGCATTGATTGACGCTCTGAAAGGCAAGATCGCACCGCGTGCAGATCGCGCTGAAGAGTACCGTGGATATTCTGCGGCAGCGGCCGAAGAATTGACCAGCGTTCAGCCACAGCAGGGCTACCTTAAGGTGATCCGCGATGTGCTGCCGCGTGATGGTTTCTTTGTGGAAGAAGTCAGCCAGGTTGGCTTTACCGCGCGCATGTGTTTCCCGGTCTACGAGCCGCGCCAATATGTGACCTGTGCCTATCAGGATAACCTTGGCTTTGGTTTCAATACCGCGCTTGGTGTGAAGGTCGCGAACCCGGACAAGGCCGTGATCTCGGTATCCGGTGACGGTGGCTTTATGTTTGGCGTGCAGGAACTGGCAACTGCGGTGCAACATGGCATCAATGTGGTTGCGATTGTGTTCAACAACTCTGCCTACGGCAACGTGCGCCGTGATCAGCAAACGGTCTATGGCAATCGCCTGATGGGCGCGGATCTGGAAAACCCAGACTTTGTTGCGATGGCCGAGAGCTTTGGCGTGAAAGGGATCAAGGCGACGGATCCTTCGGAACTGAAAGAAGCGCTGGAAGAGGCCCTGGCCGCCAACGCACCAGTTCTGATTGAGGTGCCGGTCGAACGTGGCAGCGATGGATCGCCTTGGCCCTTCATTCATCCGGCTGCCCCTGAGTAATGGCGGAAGCCAAGACCAAATACATCCAATTGGCCTCGATCTTAGGATCGGGGCTTATTGGCGCTTTGCTTGGGAAATGGATCGGCATGCCGATCCCGTTTCTTTTGGGCAGTATGGCGACCTCTGCGATGTTGTCGCTGGGGTATTTCGCCAGCACCGGCACGCGGCTCTGGTTTCCGGTAAAGCTGCGTCATGTGTTTATTGCGGTCATTGGCACGATGATTGGCACGACGTTCAATTCAGACGTTCTCAAGGCTGTTCCGGATTTTGCCATTACATTGACGGCCATGATGGTGTTTGTCGCCATTGCGCAGGTGGTCAACTACACGATATTCGCGCGGATCGGCCGATTTGATTCCGTGACGGCGAAATATGCCGCGATGCCGGGCGGTCTGGTTGAGGCGGTGTCCCTAGGCGAGAAAGCGGGCGGCGATGTCGAAGCGCTGAGCCTGCAACATTTTGTGCGGCTTATTCTGGTGATCGTGTCGATCCCGATGCTGTTCCAGCTGATTACCGGCGAAACCGTGGGCAGCGCTGCCGGTGAAACGCTGCAGCGCGCTCCAGCGGAATGGCAGGATTGGCTGCTGTTTTTGATCATCGTGCCGGTCGGGATATTTATTGGCGGGCGGCTGAAATTGCCGGCGAGCCATCTGATTGGACCGCTTTTGCTGACCGCAATCTTGCAAGGCTCCGGGGTGATTGACCTGAACGGACCGGGCATTCTGGTCAATCTGGCGCAGCTGGTCGTCGGGTCGGCCCTTGGGTCCAATTTTGCGCGGTCAACGCCGCGGCGGCTTGGGGGTGCCTTTTTGCTCGGCGGTCTTTCGGTGGGCGCAACTTTGATCATCGCCTCTGGATTCGCACTGGTTCTTGACCGTCTTGTGCCCATGCCGTTTGAGGCCTTGCTGATCAGCTTTGCCCCCGGTGGCGTGACCGAAATGAGCCTTGTTTCGCTCAGCTTGGGGGTGGCCCCCGTTCTTGTGACAACGCATCATCTCTTTCGGATTGTGTTCACGGTGACAGTGGCCGGCATATTAACGTCACGCGCAGAGCGTGTTGGCAAAGGGGGCTAGGTTTTCTAAGGTCCCGCATGCCTGATTCTTCCAAGCCAAAAAGCTGCTGCACCCCAGCGCGCCCTGACCAAGACGTTTCCGATTCAGCTCAAGATATCTCGCATCTTGCGGCGCTGCGTGTTGCGCCCGATGCCGTTGCGATCCCTGGCGGGCCGTCGTTGGTTGGCACGCGCACGGCGGAAATTTTGGATGATGGCGAAGATCCGCTGCGAAAGACCCGCATCAAACCTTTTCGCATTGGGGCCACAACCGTCACCAACGCCCAGTTTGCCGCTTTTATCGCGGCGACAGGATATGTCACGGAAGCAGAAAGGTTCGGCTGGTCTTTTGTCTTCTGGGCACAGGTACCCGAAAGCGTGGGGCCCACCCAAGCCGTGGTTGATGTCGAATGGTGGCGCCGCGTGGATGGTGCAAACTGGCGCGACATCAACGGCCCGGGCACTGAGGAAGAGGCGTGGCATCCGGATCATCCGGTTGTGCAGGTGTCTTGGAACGATGCGCAGGCCTATGCAAAATGGGTCGGGGGACGCCTGCCAACCGAAGCGGAATGGGAGCATGCGGCGCGGGGCGGCAGTGGCGATGTCAAATTCCCATGGGGCAGCGAAGAGCCGAACGATTTTGATTTTCAACCCTGCAATATTTGGCAAGGCCGATTCCCCGAAGAAAACACGGCCAAGGACGGGTTTGTCACAACCGCACCTGCCAAACATTACGCGCCTAACGGCTATGGTCTTTACAACGTGGTCGGCAATGTCTGGGAATGGACGACAGAGCCCTATCGGATCAAGTCACTCAAGAAACATGTGCGCCAGCGGCTTGAGGGGATGAAAGGATACAAGCTCTCAAAGGGTGGGTCCTTCCTATGTCATCAATCCTATTGCTACCGCTACCGCATCGCCGCGCGTTCGGGCACGTCGCCCGACAGCACCACAACGCATCAGGGGTTTCGCGTCGTCTGGCCCATGTGATGGGGCATGGTGTGGTGTGATTTGAACCACGCGGTCACGAAGTCGATAAAGACACGGGTTTTTGCCGCCGAATGCCGGGCGCTGTGAAACAGCGCATAAAGGCCTGAGCCTTCTGTTGTCATATTGGGCAAGACCTGCACCAAATGGCCGGCGGCCAGATCTCTTTGCGCAAAGAGGTCGGGGCAAATGAGGATGCCCGCCCCAGCCTTGCCAAGCTCGATCGAAGCCGTGGCGGAATTCACGGTGTAGCGCCCCGATATGGTCACCGTTTGCAGTTTGCCCTGATCGGAAAATGTCCAACGGTCTGGGGCCCGGCGATTGGTATCCACAATGCAGTCATGGGCTTCAAGATCTTGCGGACGTTTCGGGATGCCTGCTTTCTCCAGATAGCTTGGCGCCGCACAGAGGACCGATTTGGTATCGACGATCTTGCGTACGATCATCGAGGAGTCGTTGAGCTTACCGATCCGCAGCGCGATATCCACGCTTTCTTCCAGCAGGTCGGAAAAATCGTCAGACAAGCGCATATTGACGGTGATGTCAGGATAAAGCGCGCTGAATTTTACCAAGATCGGTGCCATGTAAATCTCGGCAAACGTCACGGGCACCGTGATGCGCAAATGGCCGCGTGGCTGGCTATGCTCGTCGCGGACCTCGGTCACGATGTCTTCGAAGTCGTCCAAAAGTGTCGCGCAGCGCCGTGCAAAACGATCACCGATTTCCGTGCGACTGACCGAGCGGGTGGTGCGGTTTAGCAGACGCACACCCAATTCAGATTCAAGTGCCTGCACATGTTTGCTGACCAATTGTGGTGTGATTCCAAGCCGCTTTGCAGCCGCAACAAAGGACCCCTCTTCCGCGACAGCAACAAAGGCGCGCATGGTCGCCAGGTGATCCATTTATTATCTCCGTTTCGGCGATTCTCTATATCCATATTCTCCATTTTCGCTCGAATGTTCGCAACTATATTTGCTGAGGACAATCGGAAATAAGGACCAATTCCGTGCTACTGACACTCGCCTTAACCACCGTGGCGATACCCCTTGTTTTAGGGGTATTTCTTGCGTGTGGCGTGCAATTCACTTCGGCAAAGGCGGCGCTTCTGGCGCTGTTTGCCTCGGTGCTCATCTTGGTGGTCTACTACCTGCTTGAAGGGGTGCCACCATTCCCGCCAATTTCCTCTAAACACAAGCTGGCCTATCTGCTGATTTTGATCGGCGTCGTTGGTTTTGGCTTCGGCGCGATGAAAAACGCCCCCAAGACCCTCATTGCTCTGGTCGTCGGTCTGGTGGCGCTTGGCTGGATCGCGCAGCGCAAGATCGCCTCAGATCCCTTCCAGCCTGAGCTGTTCCTGGCGCTGTTGCCAGTGCTGGGCCTGACCGGCAACACGGCCCTGCGTGCAGAGCTGCGCCAGGATCTGTTCCTCTGGCCGATCATGACGCTTGCGCTGGCCATTGCGGGCGCCATCGTCTCGGTGCTGGGCGGCTATATCGGCCTGGCGCAAATGTTGGGTGCCTGCGCTGCCTTGACCGGCGGTTACCTGGCGCTCACGTATCTGCGCGTCGCCGTATTGGGCAAAGCAGTCGATGCAGGCAAAGCCGCTGCATTGAACTGGGTTTTGCTGGCCAGCGTTTCTATCATTTTGCTTTCCATCGCGGTCTTTGCTTCAAAGCTTAGCTCCCTGGCATTTGTTTTGCTTTGCTTGCTCTACGCGATCCCATTCGTGGCGGCCCGATTTGCCGGCCGGATGAATTGGAAAGCACCCATCGCGACCGGTGGCTACGCCGTTGTGCCAGCCCTCGCCGCTATTGCCACCGCCTGGCTCACCGCAGCCTGATCTCACACCTAAAGGAGACTTCCATGAAAACTCTGACCAAACTCTGCTCTGCTGTATCTTTCGCAGCTGTCACCGGCTTCGCAGCGCCTGTTCTTGCTGCAGATACCTATATGATTGATCCAGCACACGCCTGGGTTCAATTCTCCACCAACCACGTTGGTTGGGCCAACGCACGCGGCACGTTTAACGCGGTCAGCGGCGAAATCGAATTTGACAAAGAAGACGTCACAAAAAGCTCTGTGAATGTTGTCATCGAAGCGGCCAGCATCGACACCAACCTGGAGGCCCGTGACGATCACCTGCGCAGCCCAGACTTCTTGAACGCAGAAGAATTCCCGACCATCGAATTCGTTTCGACATCGATCGAGAAAACTGGCGACCGTACCGGCCTGATCACGGGTGACATGACCCTGGTTGGCGTGACCAAGCCAGTTGTTCTGGACGTGGTGTGGAATTCTGAATCGCCTCTGCCATGGAACGACGCGAAAATCAAAACCGGCTTCTCTGCAACCGGCAGCATCGATTCCAAAGAGTTTGGCATCACCAAGATGGAAGGGTTCGGCCTGGGCCCAGTCATCAACCTGATGATCGATATCGAAGCGCTGAAGCAGTAAAAGGATTGGCCGGTAGCACCGGCCAATTCACCACAAAAAGAAAGACCCGCGCTGGCAACAGCGCGGGTCTTTTTCATGCGGCCTATCTGCGGCTTAGGATGCGCGCCAGGCGGCATCCAATTCTTCTTCGTCCCAGAAACCGATCAGCACGCCTTTTTTGAATTCAGGCTTCTTGGCTTCGATAAACGCATTGGTCTGGGTGATGCGGTTTTTGCCGCCGTAGGCCCAATCCAGCACATGGTCTTTCATTTTCTGGCGAATATCTTCGTAATAGGTGTGTTGCCCCAGATCGTTCATCTCTTCCGGATCGTTTTCCAGATCAAACAGCATCGGGCGCAGGCCTTCGGAGTGGACATATTTCCAGCGCCCGTCAAAGGCCATCACCATGCGGCAGTGATCCGTCGGGCGATCCAGCTTGGTCCGGGCCGCTGAACGCCCATAGTCCGCCTCGCTAAAGACGCAGCCCTTCCATGTGACGTCTTCGCCATGGATCAACGGCAACAGCGAGCGCCCCTCAAGGATATGATCGCGGATCTCGCCGCCCATGTAATCCACGATGGTGGGCACCAGATCGATGGATTCGGTCAGGCGGTCATCCACCGTGCCCCGCGCCTTGTCGGCTTTGGGTGACGGATCCACCACGATCAAAGGCACGCGGACGGAGGGATCATGGAAATACAGTTTCTCGCCCATCCAGTGGTCGCCGAGATAGTCGCCATGGTCCGACGTAAAGATGATCAGCGTGTCTTTGCTGCGGCCGGTGTTATCCAGCCAATTCATCAGGCGGCCAATGTGATCGTCAATCTGCGTGATCAGCCCCATATAGGCGGCGACAACCTTTTCGCGCGCGCCGTCGCGATTGTAGATCGTCGAGAACCGCGCATTCTGGTTGCTTTGATAGACGGGATGGGCCTCGGTCTTTTCATGCTCTGCCCGTACTACCGGCACGACATCTTCGGGGCCGTACATATTGTGGTAGGGGGCAGGGGCGACGATGGGCCAATGTGGCTTAATATAGCTCAGGTGCAGACACCACGGGTCGCCCTCTGCCTGCTCGATAAACTCCATGGCCCGATTGGTGGAATAGGCCGTTTCGCTGTGCTCTTCAGGGATGCGCGCGGGGCGATCGGCATATTCGTTGAGCCAGCCATTTTTGACCGACCCATCATGGTCCACAACCGATGCGGCCCAGTCTTGCCAAGGGGTGTCACCATCAAACCCTTTGCTGCGCAGATAGTCGTTGTAATGGCTGGGCGTTTTCAAATTCTTCGGATGCAGGCCATCCAGGCGATCCCAGACTTCGAACCCCGCTTCGGCGATGTGTTTGCCCTTGGGGCTGGATGGGTCGATGCCAAGGCGTTCCATGCCCTCGATATCAGCTTTGGCATGGGTTTTCCCACACAGAACCGCCCGCGCGCCAGAGCTCTTGAGGTGATCCCCCAATGTCCATTCGCCAACGCGCAAGGGCACATTGTTGTAATCGGCACCGTGGCTGCGCACATAGCGCCCGGTGTAGGTGCTCATACGGCTGGGGCCACAGATGGGCGACTGCACATATGAGCGGCTGAACCTGACCCCGCGCGCGGCAAGGGCATCAATATTTGGGGTGCGAATGGTCGGGTGGCCCGCGCATCCCAGATAGTCATAGCGCAGTTGGTCGCACATGATGAAAAGGACATTTTTTGCCATCGAAAGTCTTTCCGTCGCTTATGTCACGCCTGCGGGCTGCGCAGGTCTGCTAGTGATTTTGCCCCAATCTGGACCATGTTGTTTTCCAGATCGCCGCGCAAAATATCGTAGGCATGCGTGGCCCCTTTGTCGCCCAAGGCCGCAATCGCATACAAGAACGCCCGCCCCAAGAAGCAGAAATCTGCCCCAAGCGAGAGCGCCCGCAGGATGTCCAGTCCACCGCGGATGCCGCTGTCAAACATGACCGGCACGCGGCCTGCGACCGCATCTGCGATGGCGGGGAGGGCGTCGATGGCCGCTGGAGAGCCGTCAAACTGGCGCCCGCCGTGGTTGGACACCCAGACGGCATCCGCGCCATGTGCAATGGCATCTTTGGCGTCTTGCGGGTCCATGATGCCCTTGAGGATCAGATTGCCATCCCACGCCGCGCGGATACGGTCAAAATAGGCCCAGTCCGGGCGACCGTCGACGATATTGCCGATCAGCTTTGCGCCCTCGCGCATCTGATCTTGCGGGAAATAGCGTTCAAGGGTGCGAAAGCGCGGTTGCCCATAGGCCAGCGTCGCCAAGGCCCATTCCGGGCGCACGGCAACCCGCCATAGGGTCTGCGCGTTCATTTTGGGCGGTACGGTCAATCCGGCGGCCAGCTGGCGTTCACGCCGGCTGCCAACGGGCACGTCGACGGTGACAATCAGCGTTTTCACGCCCGCGGCCTTGCTGCGCTGGATCAGGTCGTCAAGAACCTCGGGTTCTTTTGGCGCGTAGATCTGCATCCAGGTCTGGTCCGGGGCAATGCCCGCCACCGTCTCGGGATCTTCGTTGGCCACCATGCTCAGCCCGTAGGGGATGGATTTCTCCGCCGCCATACGCGCCAGAGATTTCTCAGCGCCGGGCCACATCAACCCTGACATGCCGACCGGGGCGGCACCGAAGGGGGCAGAGAACTCTTGGCCAAACAAAGTGGTTGTCAGGTCAGGTGTGAACCGGCCCCCCAACACACGCGGGGTCAGGTGCACCGCGTCGAGCGCGGCGCGATTGCGGTCCACCAAGCGTTCCATGCCGGTGCCGCTGTCCAGATATTCCCAGGCGAAAAACGGGATACGTTTCTTGGCCCGATCCGCAAGGTGCCAGATAGAGGGGTATTTATTTGCAAGATCCATGGTTTACGCGGGTCCAACTGGCTTTCGGATTGGGCCGATGTCATCAGGCCGTGCGGCCAGATACCCTTCGAGCACTTTGCGGCGCTCTGCATAGGCCGGGTCCTCAAAGACGTTGACCATTTCTTGCGGGTCGTTGACCAGATCATACATCTCGCCGGCACCGGAGCGCATATCCATGGTCAGCTTGTCGGTCTTGGTGCGCACGCAGCGCAGCGAAAGAGCAACGCCCACGCGGTTTGGCAGCAATTCCCATTCGCCCATCGCAAAATCGCGGGTCGCGTCGTCGCTTTCCAAAAGCGGGCGCAGGCTTTCGCCATGTTGGGTGTGCAGCGGCGCCACCTCGGCCAGATCGTACATCGTGGGGCCGAGGTCCATGTTGGACACGGGTTCATCCACAACTTTGCCCGCCGGAACGCCGGGGCCTTTAACGATCAGAGGAATGCGCAGCAGACCTTCGTAGAACATTGGCCCTTTGAGCACCAAGCCATGATCGCCAAGCCAATCGCCGTGATCTGCCGAATAGATGATATAGGTGTTTTCATCCAGTCCAGCCTCGCGCAAGGCATTCATAATGCGCCCGATATGGTGGTCGATCAGCGCGATCTGGCCATAAGTATTTGCAATAATTTCGCGCAGCTGCTCGTCGGTTTGCTGCGCAATCTTGGAATATTCCTTGCGGATCTTCACGGATTCCGGGTCGCCCTGCGGTTCGCTTTCCAGCGCGGCTTTGTGCCACCAGGGGCGGTTTTCCAGATCGCGGGTGCGGTGCTCTGGGATGTCCACTTCGGCCGGGTCATGCAGGAGCGACCAAGGCTCTGGGCAGTCAAATGGATGATGCGGATCAGGGAAGCTGATCCAGGTCATGAAAGGCTTGTCGGTGTCGCGTTTGAACTTGAGCCATTCGATGGCGCGATCGGCGGTCCAAGGGGTGTTGTGAAACGCCAGCGGCAGCTGCGAATGCCAGGTTTGCGCGGCACCTTTGGTGTCTTTGCCTGTTTGCTTGTAAAGTTCGTTCAGCTCATCACCGCGCCCGGACCCATAGTAGAAGCGTTCAAAATGCTGTCCACGCGGTGGCTTTTGCGGGGTGAAGTAGTTGTGGCCATGGATCATGGTTTCGACATGCTGAAAGCCCATGTAAGGCCCATACCAGTCATCGCCGTAATCTTCAGAGGAAAGCACGCTTTCCGGCGTGCCGGTTTTGTGGCGCGCATCGTAGCTGGAAAAATGCGCCTTGCCAAAATAGGCGGTTTCATAGCCCGCCGCGCCCAATGCGCCAGCAAACCCTTTTTCACCCACTTCCGGTTCAAGATCGATGCCGTTGTCATGCACGCCGTTGGTGCGGCAGAGCTGCCCGGTCAGGATCGACGCACGCGAGGGTTGGCACACAGGGGAGGGGCAGATCGCAGAGGTAAACCGGGTGCCCTCTTTGGAAAGCTGGTCCAAATGCGGGGTGCGGATCTTGCGTCCCTCAACACCCAGGCAATCGCCGCGGTGCTGATCCGAAGTGATGAAAATAAAGTTTGGTTTTGACATTACACTATCCGAAATTAGTGGGACATTAGGACCGGCAGCTTGGCGTGCTGCAGGATGTATTGGGTGGAGCCGCCCATCAGACGTTCGCGGAACACGCTATGCTCATAGGCGCCGATCACCAGCATTCCGGCTTCGACTTCTTCGCAATAGGCGAGGATGTCGGCGGCGACGCGCGCGCCTGCGGGATCGCGGCGCACACGTTTCACATTGATGCCATGCCGGGTCAGCGCGGTTGCGACGTCGATGCCGGGCAAAGAGGGGCGCACGGAGCCATCTTCGATGCTCAGCACATCAACTTGTTGCTTTGATTCAAGGATCTGCATCGCATCAGTGACAGCGCGCGTTGCCGCCCGCTGCCCATCCCAGGCCACCACGGCCCGTTCGCGAATGCGCTTGGGCGCATGACCGCGCGGGATGACAAATACCGGCCGACCGCTTTTCAGTGCAATCTCTTCCGGATGCAGCTCAAGGTCGGCGCGGCCATCCACCGCGTCATAACGGCCCACAATGGTCAGATCGTACATGCGGGCATATTTCGCAACGGTGGCGTCGGAGTCCCCAAACAGGGAAATCCAGTGCAATTGATCCGCTGGGACGGCATCGCCGACAAGGTCGCGAAACTTGGCTTCAAAGCTTTGCTCGATCTCTCGAACCTTTTTGGCAATGGTCTTGCGCACGCTCTCGGGCACCCAGCTGTGGGTGCTGAGTTTTTCACGCTGCCCAGCATGCACCAGCAATCCGGTGACATGGCAGCCATGTTTCTGATGCATCAGGATCGCGGTGCGCAATGCAGCTTCGCTGCTTTCCGACCCGTTGAAGGCCACCAGGATATTTTTTATCGCCATAAGAACCTTCCTCTCAGGAGACTTCAGAGGTCATTTTGGGATCGGATTTCTTGCCGCGGGAAAAGAAGATCACCACGATGATCGACAGCGCAAGGAACACCACCGACAGCGGGCTGCGGAACAGGAACAACGGGTCTGCCTTGGACACGGCAAAGGCCTGACGCAGTGCGGTTTCCAGATTGCCCGCCAGAATGAAGGAAATCACGAAAGGCAAGATTGGCATGCGGATCTTGCGCATGACATAGCCCAGCAGCCCAAAACCAAGCAGGAAATAGACCGACAGCATGCTGGTTTCCTGGACGTAGACCGCCGTGATGGTCAGCAAAAAGACGATGGGCATCAAGGCCGGTTTGGGGATTTTCACCATGATCCCAACCCAGCGCATGAATTGGCCGCCAAAGGTCCAGTTCAGGATATTGGCAAACATCATTGTGGTGAAGAGACCAAAGGCAATCACCAGCTCCGGGTTCACTTCTGTTGTGGTGAAACGGAAAACACTTGGCCCCGGGTTAAACCCGCCGATGCTTTCGGCCGCCAGAATGAGGAACACCGCGCCCACGTTGCCGGGAATGCCCAGAGACAACACAGGAATGAGGTTGGCCCCAGAAACAGAGCTGTTCGCAGCTTCGGTTGCGGCAACACCCTCGGGGGTACCTTCGCCAAAATTCACGGGCCCTTTGTGCATTTTCTGACCCGTCGCATAGCCCAGCGTTGCGGCCAGGGTAGAGCCGATCCCCGGCAGGGCTCCGATAACGGTGCCCACCACGGCAGATACACCAATGAAAGGCATCAATTTGCGCCGCTCGCGGAAAGACAAGCTGTTGTCGCCGGATTGCGGGATTTCAGCGGTGGCGGCTTCGGTGCGCCGGTCTCGCCACATCTGTTCAAAGGATGAGAAAACCTCGCCCATGATCAACACACCCAAAACAGCGGTGATCAGCGGAACGCCGTTGGCAAGAAAATCAGTGCCCATCGACATGCGGGGATAGAGATCTTCGCCAGTGCCTACCGAAGCTATGAGCAGACCAAGGAAAGCGGCAATCAACCCTTTCATCGGGGAGGCACCAACGACGGCGGCCACAAAGCTCAATGACAGGATAATCAGCGCGGCTTTTTCGGCAAAGCCGAGGTAGCCCTCTACCAAGATTGCCAGGAACGGCGCGGTGGTAAAGAGCACAAGGTCAGAGAACGTGTCCCCAGAGGCGGATGCGAAATGCGCCGTGCGCAGGGCTTTGCCCGCCTGACCTTTTTTGGTCATCGGATACCCATCGAGCGTGGTCATCAATGCATCCGGCGTCCCCGGCGTATTAAAGAGAATGGCAGGGACACTGCCGCCCACCGTCGCACCCTTCATGACGCCGACAAGAAACCCCATGATCGGCAGCAGTGCATCAGGCGTGAAGCCAAAGATAGAGATCAGCACCGGCAAGGACACAGCCATGACAAAGGGGCCGCCCAAGCCCGGGGTTGCACCAATCACGATTCCGAGAAAGAAGCCAAAGGCCACCATCAGCAGGGTGATCGAAATGCCGACACCAAAGATTGCGAAGGCTTCAGGCCCTGCAAAAACGGCCATGACACCGGCCCAAACATATTCAAAGACACCCATTACCAGTCTCCGTTCGGGGGCAAGAGAATGTTGTCAAATGGCAGATCGAAGATGACGATCAGCACGATGACCGCCAAAATTGACGAGATGACGCGCGAAACCTTAAAGCGGCCTTCGATCAAAGATGTGGTCAGAAACACAAGGGAAAATCCGCCCAATACAAAGCCGAGCAGCTTGTAAGGGTAGGTGCCACGCATCTGGCGATATGTGGCGGCGTCGCCTGTTTCGCCGGAGGCAAAAAGCTGCACCGCAATTGGTCCGGCCCAATACATGACGGCAAGACAAAGCGCGGTCAGGCCAGAAAGCTGCACCAAGAAGGCAAGCGCTGCGCCATCAAAAACCGGCCCATCGGTCTCTTGTTCTTCGTTGCGACGCAATGTCATGAACAGGTGAATAGCAGCGCAAATGGCCACCAGCGCCCCGGCAATCATCGGGAGAAATGCATCACCCATTGTGGTTTGGCGTCGAAAGGTCTCGATCATCCAGGTTTCGCTGTCCTGCGGCACCCAAACGACGATGACAAAAAGCCCAAGCAACAGAAATACTGCGCCGAGCATCAGCTCAGCTCTGCGTCCTAGCATCGCGAATTCCTCCCAGATGCACCGAGTGCGAACACTCGGTGCGTTGTTATATGCGGAAAGAGATTATTCCACAGCCTTCAGGAAACGCTCGGATTCCTCGCGGGCGGCTGCCATGAAGGCATCAAAGTCTTCACCGGCGATTGGCTCAGGGCCAGAGAACGCGCGTGTGATGAACTGGTTCAGCTTGCTTTCTGGGTCGTTGACAACCTCGACGATCGCATCCTGCAGAACCTTGCGGGCTTCTGGGTCCAGACCAGCTGGCGCGACCACACCGAATTTTGTGCCGAAGGTGAATTCGACATTGTATTCGTTCAGCAGGGGCGCATCAGGTGAGATGTTCAGTGGCGCAGATTCTGCGGAAACCAGGTTCACAAGGTCGCCAGCTTTGACGCCCTGGGTTTGTGGGCCAGCCGCCCAAGCGATGTCCAGATCGTCTGCAACAACGCCATTCAGACCGCCTTTGCCGCCTTGAACCATCACAGTGGTGAACTCAACGCCGTTGGCTTGCCCAATCAGGTAAAGCGCGTCGGCCAGCTTAGCGCTCATTGCGCCAGCAGAGATTTCCTCGCCTGCTTTCGCAGCAGCGATCACGTCACCCAGGTTTTTCCAGCCACGGCTGGATTTGGCGATCAGACCGGTCTGTGTGCCGGTGATGGCGCTCAGATAGGTGAAATCTTCTGGTGTAAAGCCAGGGTTCTTTGCCGCCAGCACGCCATAGGCCAGGCTGTCCATGGCAGTCATGCCGATGGCCAGACCGTCTGCAGGCTCGTCCTTCAGCGCTGCAGCCATTGCTGCACCACCGCGGCCAGCAACGTTCTCTGGGATGATTTCCCAGCCGTGACGTGCTGTCAGCTCTTCTGCAAGCAAACGCGCAGATGTATCAACACCGCCGCCTGCGCGGAATGCGATCATCAGTTTGATTGGGCCAGATGGCTGCCACTCTGCAACAGCAGCTGTTGCCATCGAAGATGCCAAAGCGACTGCGACCAGTGTGCTCTTAATACGTCCAAGTTTCATATTTCCTCCTCCAAAGAAGCTTGAAATTGTGAGATTTTAGATCTTGGGCATTGCTGCCCGAAAAACTGTGTCGATTGTTGTCGAAGGGCTATGAAGCCTTCTACTGAAATTCAGATACCTTTCCTTTCAGACCAATCCATCTTACTGTGTATGCAAGATACATGAGCGAAGTATCATATTTAACAAGTTAACTCAACAACTATCTTGCGAATGCAGGACTTAAGGGGCGAATGCATGACTATCACGTCAAGAGAGCTGGAACGCAGGCTTGAAAGAGTGCTCAAACTCGAAAGCAATGTGACCTTTCAGTTCTCTATGATCTCAAAGCTCATGGATCAGAACGCCTTGCTTTTATTGGCAGATACGTCTCTGAACCTAACCGCCTACCGGTTGATGAAAACCGTGGAGACCTTTGAAAGCATCTCCATCGCTGATCTTAGCCGACATATGGTAACTGACAATGCGCAAATTAGTCGAGTGGCCACGGACCTGGGTAATAAAGAGTTGGTCGAGTTTCACACCGACGCCAAAAACAAGCGCCGCAAGCTGGTCGCGCTGGCCCCGAAAGGCATTGCGCTGATGGCAGAACTGGCCCCCCGATTCGCGGCACGCCGACAGCAAGTCGAAGAACTGCTGGGCCAAGAGACGATTTCCGGACTGCATGAAAGTTTTGCCAAGCTGGTTGAGCATTTTTCGGACTAAACCGCGCCCCAGCCCCGCTTTGGGGGCCTTTGGGGCCGCTTTGTCAGATCAAATTCTTGCGCCGCGTTTCAGATCGCATTAGGCAAATTGCCTTAAACAGATGTGCACCTGTAAGGCTTGAATTTCATGGCTCCTAAACTGCCCTCCACGAAACGTTCTTTGCCAATTGCGCTCATTCGGGCGCGCGAGGCGATCATGGGCCCGATTCGTGAAATGCTTGCAGACACCGGCGTAACGGAACAGCAATGGCGCGTTCTGCGGGTTTTGGCAGAATATGGCCCGCAGGATGCCACCGAAGTTTCCGAACGCGCGTGTCTGTTGATGCCGAGTTTGACCCGTATCGTCAAAAGAATGAGCGAAGTGGGTTTGATCACCCGTGAAAAAGACGCGCGCGATGGCCGGCGCCAAACACTGTCGCTGACCGCAGAAGGGCAGGCGCTGATTGACAACAACCTGACCACAGCGGTCAGCATCATCGCGGATATCAAGGCCCGTGTCGGGGCCGAAGAATATGAACGGTTGTTGGACCTGCTCGAAGCCGTCGCGCAAAGCAAAGATCGCTAGGTCCAACATCCTGTCCCTTCAAGCGAGATCGCCTTAACGCACGAACATCGTCTGGCCGGTTGTGACTTCGCGCAGGCCCGCATCTGAGAATTGCACCCCAAATCCAGATTGCTTGATGCCGCCAAACGGGGCGTTGGGCTGCAAGGCACCGTGTTTGTTGATCCAGACCGATCCGCATTCCAGCTGGGCCGCAACCGCGCGTGCCTTGTCCAGGTCATTTGACCAGACAGAGCCGCCCAAGCCGACATCGCAGGCATTGGCGCGTTCAATCACATCATCAAGATTCGTGTACCGAATGATCGGGGTGCACGGGCCGAACTGCTCTTCATCGACAATCCGCATGCCGTCTCTGGCTTCGGCGACCAATGTGATCGGATAGAAATAGCCCGCGCCGTCCCGTGGGGTGCCGCCGACCAATACCTTGGCCCCCTGCGCCTTGGCGTCTTCGACCAGATCAATGACGATATTATACTGCGCCTCATTCTGAACCGGCCCCAGCATGCTGTCCGCATCCAGGCCGTTGCCAACTTTGATCTCTTTGGAGGCCGCAACCATCGCGTCACAAACCGCGTCATAGATATCGTCATGCACATAGATACGCTTCAGACAGGCACAGGTCTGGCCATTGTTGTTGTAGGCTGCGGCCAGCAGCTTGGGGCCAACATCAGCCGGGTCAACATCTGGCAGGACGATACCCGCGTCATTGCCGCCCAGTTCCAAGGTCAGCCGCTTAAGGGTCTGGCTCGCCGATTGCATGACTTTGCGGCCCGTGGGGGTGGAGCCAGTAAAGGTGATCTTGTCGACCTTTGGATGTCCCGTCAGGATCGGTCCCAGATGGTCAAGCCCCGACACCACATTCAAGACGCCGGCGGGCAGCACGTCAGAGATCAGCTCCGCCAGGCGCAGCGTCGCCAAAGGCGTGTTGGGCGAGGGTTTCAAAACCACGGTATTGCCCGCGCGAATGGCCGGCATGAAATGCCATGTGGCAATGGATACCGGCCAATTCCAAGGGGTGATGGAGCCGATCACACCGATCGGCTTGCGATGTACTTCGACGCGGCCGGCATCGTTGTCTTGCAGCACTTCGACCGGCAGATCGAGCCCTGCGGTATAGCGCGTCCAGGCCACGGCCCCCTGGATTTCAAATCGCGACCCACGGCCCCCCAAAGGTTTGCCCTGCTCCAGCGTGATCAGATTGGCCAGCTCTTCCTTATGGGCCTCCATCACGTCAGCGATGGCAAGGCAGGCCTCTTTGCGCACGGAGTCATCGACTTTGGACCAGGTTTCAAAGGCTGCGGCGGCCGCGTTGATGGCCTGTTCCATATGCGCCGCTTCGCCAGCGGGCGCGCGTCCGGCCAGCTCTTCGGTTGCGGGGTTGATCACATCAAAATACTCAGGTGTTTCAACCTGTTGTCCATTGATCGTAAGGCAAAAGCGGGTCATGGGACGTTCCTTGAATAATGCAGTTAGCTGTCGTCGCGCAGCCATGGACCGGCGAGGCGATCCGCCAGATCGGGGGCGACGTATTCAGGCCGGAAACCATTCCAGCCCTTTTCGATCGGATCCTCCGGGGCTTCGATTCGGGCATGGAAGACCCGCTCGCCCTCGGGCGTGACTTCGATCAGTTCAATGGCGCCAACACCCTGCGGGGGGATAAAGGCGACTTTACCTTCCTTGTCGTGTTTCAGCCCGGAACAGGCGATGAATTTATTGCCGTTTGGCATCTCACAAACGCCGCTGACATAAAGAGAGAAGGGCAGCACACCGTGGCCGCCATAGCGCCAGGTTTCTTTTGCGGTCATGGCCTCTTCATCCACATCAAAGCACAGCGCAAAGCTTTCCTGTTCTTCCGGCGCGACAATCGGATCAGGGGGGAAAGCCCCACGAGTGCCATTGTCAAAGATCATCACATCGCCATTCTGGGTAAAGGAAATGTCATGCTGGTGATAAAACGGGCGCTCCCATTCCATCTTGAGCAATTTGTCCTGGAATTGCGGACGATAGCCGCGATCAATGCCCATGATCCACTGCAATTGGCCATCCTCTGTGACCTTGGTCACGCTGTCCTGATGGCGGAAGGACATCAAGAACCCTTTGTCTTTTGGGTCCTGAATCACGCAGTTGCCGTGGCTCCAGTCTTTGGTGCGCGGCCAGCCCTGGTTCTGGTAATAAATCGGGTGGCTGTCATGGCTATAGCGTTCAATGTCGCAGACATCTGCGAGGCTCATTTCTTTGACAACCGACCCGTCACGATTCCAGATGAAAATCGTGTCGAGCATGACGTAATCCGCCAGCTCGTCAGGTTCGGCCAGTGGCTTTTGCTCAAGGCTCAGCGAGCAAAGTGTCCCATCTTCAAGCTCACAGATGGAGTGGTGGAATTTCAACGTATCCACCAGCACCCCATCCGGTGCGCTGTCGTGCAGGCCACGGCAATACCATTTGTGCAGCATATTGCCCTCATGGTCGATCTCGCAGGCAATGCCGCCGGTGCCCATGATCAGAATCGTATCCTGACGCGAGCGCCGGACATCCATCAGGCAAAAATCAAACTCGCGCTGCCAGGCAATTTTGCCGTCCTGCGTGATCGCAATCACTGCTTCGAATTCACTGGTTTTGCGAATCGCACGGGTCGAACGGCCAACCGTCAACAGCACGACGCCGGGGCTGCGCCGCTCGGTGTCGCAGGCCAATATCTTGAGATCGGGTTGCATGGGGTTGGTCATTGAGAGAGCCTATTTTGCAAATAATTTGTTTAGGTGTCGCTACCAAGCTTGCCATCCGCAAAGTGGATGACGCGATCGAGGTAGGATTTGAGGGATTGGAGTTCATCTTTGGAAAAGAGGGCGTTGATTTCCTGGCTCATCGCCATGGATTCATTCCAGATTTTCCAGAACATCTCTTCGCCCGCTGAGGTCAGTGACAGCAAACGCCGCCGTGAATCGTTGGGGTCGACACGGCGCGTGATCAGGCCTTGTTTTTCAAGGTTGCTTGCGGCGCGACTGGCGTGGGCCGGATCGAGCGACGCGCGCTGTGTAATATGGCGCAAATGGCTTGAGCCATACCGCGCCAGCGACACAATGATGCGCCAATCCTGCAAAGGAAGCCCCGCCGGGCGCAACGCACGGCGCTGCACCATCAGCTGCAGACGATTGGACATCTGAACCGCACGAATGTTCAGATAATCGTCAATGTCACCTTCCGTGATCAGGGGGTCTTCCAAATGATTTTCCTCCGCTTGGGGCCATCTAATGCTAAAATACATGGCATGTGCAACATTTTTCTTGCCAATCGAAAATACATGGCACAAGCTATGTATAATTTCGCGAGGTTTCAAAATCGCGGAACATTTAGGGAGGAACAAAATGTTCACGAAATACAAAACTCTTGGCATGCGTGCGGCCACCGCAGCGCTGATCGTAGGTCTTGCGCAGGGCGCAATGGCAGAAACAAAACTGCGCATGGCAAACTGGCTGCCGCCGGTACACCACATCCAGGAAACCTTTGGTCAGTGGATTGCCGAAGTCGAAAAAGCGACCAATGGCGAAGTATCCATTGAACTGATGAAGGCCCCGCTGGCCCCACCGCCCGGCCAATATGATCTGGTCAAAAACGGCGCTGTTGATATCGCCTACAGCACGGCGGCCTTTACCCCGAACCAATTTGCCCTGCTGCAAGGTGTTGAAATCCCGTTCCTGTTTGAAAGCGCCGAAGCGGCCTCTGCCGGTGCGTGGCAGTGGTACACGGACAATGGCTTTGACGATATGGAGTTCAAAGACACCAAACTTCTGGCGGTGTTCACCACAGCACCCTTCCTGCTGCACGCGCGTAAGCCGATGACATCCTTGGCGGATCTGGACGGCATGAAAGTGCGTGCGGGCGGTGTTGGCATCGAAATCCTCAAGCGCCTGGGCGCCGCGCCGGTCTTTATTCCGCCTGCGGGTACAACCGAAGCGATGGAACGCGGCACTGTCGATGCGACCCAGTTCCCTTGGGAAGCGCTGGCCGGGTTCCGCCTGACCGAATTGTCGAGCCATCACCTTGAATTCCCTCAGGGTCTTTACGGCACCGTCTTTTGGGTCGCGATGAACAAACGCAGCTGGGACAAGCTGTCCCCAGAAGCACAAGCCGCGATCGAGGGCATGGGCCTGTCCGGCTCTAAGATGATCGGCGCGCGTTGGGATGCTGTCGAGGCATCGGGCCGCCAAGGCGCGGTGGACCAGGGCAATACCATCACCACACTGAGCGATGCTGACCTCGCCAAAGTCAAAGACGTCTCTTCCTTCGTTCAGACTGACTGGGAAAAGATGGCGGACGACAAGGGTCTTAACGGGTCTGCGTTGATCGAAGAGCTGAAATCTCAGATCGCAGCGAACGCTCAATAAATCGATACAAGAATGGGAAACCCAACTCCTCCCCCTCCCAATCAAGTTCAGCCGGACGAAACTCCGGCTGAACGTTGGGTTTCCCGCCTTTCCAGCGCTTTGGCCTGGGTCGGCGGGGTGATTTTGACGCTGATGATGCTCGTGATGTTTTTCGACGTGATCGGGCGATATGTCTTCAACCGACCCATCATCGGGTCGATTGAGATCATCTCTTGTTTTATGGGACTTTTGGTATTTGCCGGCATGGGGGTGACAACGCTGCGCGATGGCCACATCAAGGTCGATCTTGTGACGCAAATGGCCTCGCTAAAGTGGCAACGACTGATGGCGGTTTTTGTGCATGTGCTCAGCGCGCTGATTGCAGGGGTCATCACGTGGCGTCTGGCAGCGCAAGCGGTGCAAAACACCGCTGACGGCAGCGTCACACAGGTGCTGACCCTGCCACTTTGGCTTGTTGTCTGGATCATGGCCGCCTTCAGTCTGATGCTGGTGCTTGGCCTGCTCGTTCATTTGCAGCGCCATCTTAGAACAAACGTTACGAAAGTGGGTGACGCTCATGGGCGCTGAGTTTCTGCCTCTTATTATTGTGCTGGGCATGTTTGGCCTTTTGGCGCTTGGCATGCATATCGGTCTGGCCATGGCGCTGGCTGGCTTTGTCGGCATGGCCACAATTATTCCCGCTGACAGTTCGCTGTATCTGCTGGGGCAAACGGTGTCTGACACCGCGCTCAGCTTTGATCTATCGGTGATCCCGCTGTTTGTCCTGATGGGCTTTTTGGCCACGCGATTGGGCCTAAGCGGGGATCTTTATGCTGCCTTTAACGCCTGGATGGGCGGACAGCGTGGGGGTTTGGGCATGGCAACGGTTGGGGCCTGCGGGGCCTTTGGGGCGATTTCCGGATCCTCGCTGGCGACCGCCGCCACGATGAGCGAAGTCGCCCTGCCGGAAATGCGCCGTTATGAGTATTCAGATACGCTGGCCACCGGTGTGATCGCGGCGGGCGGCACCATTGGTATTCTGATCCCGCCGAGCGTGATCATGGTGATCTATGGCATCATGACGGAAACCAGCATTGTTGATCTGTTTCTGGCGGGTCTGGTGCCGGGCATAATTCTGGTGCTGCTGTTCTTTGCGACCGTGGCCATTCTGGTGCGGGTGCGTCCGGGCTATGGCCCTCCGGGTCGGTCCGTTCCCTTTGCTGAAAAAATTGCCGCGCTGCGCAAGGTGTTTGGCTCTTTGATCCTGTTTCTGGTCGTTCTGGGCGGGATCTATATGGGCGTTTTCACCGCGTCTGAGGCCGCCGGGGTCGGGGCCTTTGGCGCCGTACTTCTCGGTCTGGCGATGGGGCGGATGACATGGAAGATCTATGTCGATGCGTTGATGGACACGATCCGCACCACCACAATGATTTTCACCATCCTGATCGGCGCTTTGGTGTTCAAGAACTACATGGCGCTGGCGCAGGTGCCCTTTCTGATCGAAAGCTGGATCAGCCAAACTGCCTTGGGGCCGACCGGCACCATTTTGCTGGTGATCCTGATCTATATCATTCTGGGCGCGATCCTGGATACGATTGCCATGATCTTGTTGACGGTGCCGGTGTTTTTCCCGCTGGTGACATCCATGGGATATGATCCGGTGTGGTTCGGCATCTTGATTGTGGTTGTGGTGGAGATGGCGCTGATTTCACCGCCCATGGGAATGAATGTGTTTGTTATCAAAGGTATGGCACCAGAAGTGTCGCTCGCGACGATCTACAAAGGTGTGATGCCATTTGTGGCTGCGCTGGCGGTGTTGATGATTTTGCTGCTGCTGGTGCCGGGTATCGCGCTCTGGCTGCCCAGTATCGCAGGCTAGACTTCAAAAAAAACTGCCGCTGAAAAACCTATTAGAAAAACGGCCCGGATGTCCGGGCCGTTTTTTTTTGATTATTTGATCGGGATTGACAGGCCGTCGTGGCCAATGGTCAGGGGCCCATCCCACCCATGTGACATTTCTTCCCGCCAGTCGGCCTCGCCAAATTCCGGGTCATCCACCGGGATCAAGTGATTGAGCACCAGATGTTTCACATTGGCCGCCGTGGCGATCTTTGCAACATCGCCCGCCGCGGTGTGCGAGGCCAGCAAATGTTCGCGCAGGCGTTTGGCATCCGGGGTGCGGTTGACAATTTTGTCGACCCCGGCAAGCAGCATCGCTTCGTGCACCAAGATATCCGCATCTTTGGAAAACACCGCGAGCGGCGGGAAGTAACACGTATCTGCCGAAAACACGACCGACTTGCCCGAATGCTCAAACCGCAATGCATAACATTCGGTGACTGGCGGATGATCGACCCGCAAGGCCGTCACCTTTACGTCGCCTAATGAAACATCCAAAGATGCATCAAATTCAACAACTTCCACCTGAGTGTTCAAGTCAGGACGACCTTCGTCATCCATGCGGATCGCATGGTCATAGGACATCGAGGCCAGGAAGTTTTTCCAATAATCCGCAATGCCGATGGGGCCAAAAATCTTGACCTTCTTGGGCATGCTTGTTGTCCAGGCTGTATAGATAAGGGGCCCAAGTTCCAGCAGGTGGTCGGAATGCAGGTGGGTGATAAAGATGGCATCAATGTCCGTCACGGACACGCCGGCCTCAACCACACTGCGCGTAGCGCCAACAGCGCAATCCACGACGATATTTTGCCCCCCCATTCTAAGTAGACTGGCGGTTGGCATGGCGCCGCCCTGACGGATCGCAGGGCCGCCTTTTACGCCCAGCAGAATGACTTCATCCATTGGGTTCTCCTCCTTTGCAAGGCCTAAGGGATTCCCGCTACCTGATCATGTGCTGCGCTGGCGGGCAAGAATTTTGTTGCACATGCCATGTAAATTGCGCAGTTTGGACATCAAAGGGGAGGGGAGCCATGAAACAGCCAGAACTTGACGTTCTTTCCATTGATGCGGCCAAACGCGATGATGGCATCATCATCCTGACCGTTGGGAACAACACGCGCTCGATCCACAAGCGCAGCGATTGCGAACAGGTCATTGCGATTGATAGCGCCGGGCAGATCGTCTGGCGCCGTCCGTTTGACTTTGCGCTGATGGATTGCCGGCTTTCGCTGCAAGACACGCTTTTGGTGATGGGCACCGATGGGCGCATTGTCGAAATCGGTTTTGATGGCACGCTGCTGCATCAATGGTATTGCCGTCCCCAGCATCCCAATGGCCTCGACGGTGCCGGTCTGGATACGCTCAAGGTGCATCACACGGTGCAAGAGATCGCAAAAGGGCGGTATATGTCGCTGTCGCTGGCGCATGAAAAACTGCACGAGCCAATCGGAGACTGGACCCACCGCATGGTGGATACGGTGGTCATTTTTGATCGCGACGGCAACATTGAAATCGAGTTCCCGGTGTCCGAGGGGCTGGATCGTGACCGCCTCGGCTGGAGCGCCGAAATTCCGTATTGGATCCACCAGGGTTGGAAAAACACGCTGGATTGGAGCCACGGAAATTGTGCCATCGTTGCGCCTGACAATTCCGGTGTGCTGGTGTCGATGCGGCATCAGGATTGCGTGGCCAAGTTTGGCTTTGACGGTGATCTGCATTGGATTTTGGGCGATAAGACCGGCTGGAAAGGCCCACAGGCCGAACGGCTGCTCAAGATCAACGGCGGGCGCCCCGCCTATCATCAGCATGATCTGAGTTTCACCAAAGACGGGGCGCTGATGCTGTTTGATAATGGCGCGCGCGGCGCTGTTTGGCCCAACCCGATGGAACATGTCACCCAAGGCCAAAGCTATTGTTTGGCGTATCAGATCGACGAAAGCACGATGGAGGCGACCGAGGTCTGGCGCTATGGCGGCCGCGATGTTTTGCCCTATTCGCACTACGTCAGCGGGGTATGCGAAATGGGCAATGGCAATAAATTCATTGCCTGCACCGGCATTCGCGTGGATGCCGAAGGCCTGCCGGTGAATGACCCACCCGATGGGGAAGGGATGATCTATCTGCGGGAAGTCACCCCAAGCGGTGAGATTGTTTTTGAGGGCAAGATGTCCGATCCGGGGTCAGGTCCGAACAGCGGCTGGAACGGCTTCCGCCCGCAGTACATTCCTCGAAAGCTCTGGGAAAAGCTGCGCGCAGCTTAGTGGGACGTGTCGGGCCTGTTGCGATACTCTTTGGCGGTCATACCAAGCGTTGTGCGGAACAGCGTTGAGAAATGCTGCAGATTTGAAAACCCGTTGCGTATCGCAATTTCGCTGATCGACAGATGCGCATAGCGCCCATCGCGCAGCTCAATCGCCACCCGTTTCAGACGCTCTGAGCGGATGAATTCTGCGATTGAATACCCCTCTTTGGTGAATACGGCGTTCAGGCGGCGTAGGGACATCCCGATTTCATTGGCAACCAGATTGCGGTCCAGTTCGGCATGCCCCAGGTTTGATCGCACAAAATTCTTTGCGCGCATCAGAACGTGTTGCTCGGGCGAGGACAGTTCTGCTTTTTGACCAATCTCAGAGGCAAGGCCCGTGGCGATCAAGTCAATCAACGTGGCCTGCACCATGCTTTGCAAGGTCGCGTTGTCATCGCCCGCATGTTTGGAAAATTCCAAAATGCTGTTGCGCACCAGCGCCCCGATGCCCGATTGCCCGTCAATGCGATGGGCGATCAGCATGGCCGCATTCGGCAGACGCGCCAGCAATTTCTCGCGCGGGAGTTGCACCACAGTTTTTTCGAAATTGTCGGGCAGATCCAAGCGATAGGGGTCAGAACTGGAATAAAGCGCCATATCCCCAGGTTGCAGAACCGCCGTTTTGCCGAACTGCGTGATTCGCGATGATCTCTTGCGTTGCAGGCTCAGCAGAAAAAATTCATCGGTGGCGCCGCGAATATCTTCCTTGCGGCGCTCAGCGGTGTGCGCCATCGCCGACACTTCCGAAATCGACAGGATAGAATGTCGACGAACTTTGATTTCGCCTTTGAAACCACTGGTGTTTTTCGCATCGCAACCAAGCTGAACATAGCTGTTGCAAATCGCATCACTCCAGTAAGCAAAGCGATTTGCCTGCGAAATCTGCGTTGTGTCATAGCGTTTCAACAGGTTCATGCGATCTAGTCCTATTTTCAACTATTTTCCCCGAAACGCACAAAAACGCAAGTTTTTCAGCCCAAATACAAAAGCAGAGGCGTTTCAGATGTCACAGGATCAAGGCATCCAACCGGGAGAAAAGAAATGTCTCAACAATTCAAAGTTGCCGCAGTGCAAGCCGCCCCTGTCTTTCTGGACCTGCAGGCAAGCGTCACCAAAGCGATCACCTATATCGAAGAAGCGGCCGCCAATGGCGCAAAACTTGTGGCCTTCAGCGAAACCTGGCTGCCCGGCTATCCCAATCACATCTGGCTGGGTCCGGTGGCCTGGCAAATGCAATTCGTGGGCCGCTATTTTGACAATTCCATTGTTGCGGGGTCCGAAGAAGAAAAGCGTTTGGCGCAGGCCTGCCGTGACAACAACATCCAGCTGTCGATTGGTGTATCCGAACGGGACGGCGGCTCGCTTTATATTGGGCAGTGGCATTTTGATGAAAACGGCGAGGTCATCAACCGGCGCCGCAAACTCAAACCGACCCATGTGGAGCGCACGGTTTACGGCGAAGGCGACGGGTCTGATTTGAACGTCGTGGACACGTCGCTTGGCCGCGTGGGTCAGCTGGCCTGCTGGGAACACCTGCAGCCGCTGTCCAAATACGCCATGTATTCCCAGAACGAGCAGATTCACATCGCAGCCTGGCCCAATCTGGCGCTGTATGAAGGCACCGCCTATGCGCTGGGGCATCAGGTCAACAACGGCGCGAGCATGATGTATGCGGTGGAAGGCAGCTGCTTTGTCGTTGCGCCTTGTTCGCTCGTAACCAAAGAAAACCAAGACATTGTCTGCCAAGGCGACCCTGAAAAGGAAAAATTGTGCCCGACCGGCGGGGGCTACACCAAGATCTATGCCCCGGATGGAACCAGCATCGGGTCTGAACTTGCCCATGACGAGGAAGGCATCGTCTATGCCGACATTGATCTGCATATGATCGGCTATGCCAAGGCCGCGGCAGATCCGGCTGGGCATTATGCAAAGGCCGACAGCACCCGGTTGCTTTTGAACAAAAAGAAGCAGCGCGCCGTGATGTATTTTGACGACACGAATGACGTTGAGCTCAGCGCATCCCCAAATGCCGAGATCGTAGAACTCGAGCAGGCGGCTGAGTGACGTCAATGGCCCCCAGCCACGTGGTTTGGGGGCCATGCCAAATCACACCATGCGTCAATGGAGGTAAACGTGCCAACACCAGATGATTTCTATACCGATGCCCAACGCGCATTGCAGCAGGAAGGCAAGCAGGACAAGCTGGCCGACGTCGTGGTGCACGCCATCGTGCGGGACGAGCTGGAAGAAATTCACACCGACTATATCAACAGCCGGGACTATTTCTTTCTGTCCAGCGTGAATGCCAAGGGCGAGCCGACGGTGTCTTACAAAGGCGGCGATGTCGGCTTTGTCAAAGTGCTATCAAACAACCGTCTGATCTTTCCGAACTATGATGGCAATGGCATGTGGCTCTCGCTCGGCAATATTGATGAGACGGCCAAGGTCGGCATGCTGTTCATGGATATGGTCACGCCCTGGCGTATCCGGGTGCAGGGCACGGCGAAAATCAACCGCGATCCTGAATTGGTTGCTCAGTTCCCCGGGGCCAATATGGTTGTCGATGTCCATGTTGATGTCGTCTTTCAGAACTGCGCCCGCTACATCCATAAACATACACGGGTCGAAAAATCGCCTTATGTTCCGGACGCAGAGGGCAAGGCCCCGTTCCCGGCCTGGAAACGTATCGATCCGCTGCAACCCTTCCTGCACCCCGACGATCAAGGGCGCGCAGAGCACGAGGGCGGCACAATCAGCGAAGAACAGTATTTGGACAAGGTTGCAAAAGGCACGTCCTGACACCCACAACGGGCCGCGCGCTCTGCGGCTCTGATCTGAAAAACCCGGAGAAACCGGGGTTCTTTCTCAACAGGAGACCACTATGAAACTTCAATTCACCCTGGCGACAGGGGCGGCGGCGCTTTGCCTCTCGCTCATGTCAAATTCCGCAGCCGCTGAGGATGCCAAACCCCATTGCGGCCTGAACACCGGCCAAGCGGCAACCGGCGCACCGATCAAAGTGGGCGGCATCAATGGAAACGCGCCTCCGGGCGACTTTTCGGGCGGAACCGATGCTGCCGCGGCCTATTTTGATTGTGTGAATGCCAATGGCGGCATCCATGGCCGCCCCATCGAATACATCGTTGAAAATGATCAATGGAACCCGGAACTGGCCGGGCAGGTCGCAACGAAGCTGGTCAAGGATGAAGAGGTCGTGGCCTTGGTCGGCAACGGATCTGTTGTCGAAATGGCGGTGAACGCTTCGCTTTATGCCGCCGAGGACGTGATGGTCATGGCCTCGGGCTGCGCGATTTCTGAATGTTATGAAAGCAGCCACATCGTATCGACCAACCAGGGGCCGCTGCCATCGGGCATCGGCGCGCTGAAATTTGCCATCGAAGAACTGGGCAGCACAAACGCCGCCTGCATTGGCTTTAACATCCCGAACAACGGTGGCTGGGCCTGTGATTGGATGAATGAATATATGGCCAGCAAGGGGCTGCAGGGCACATCCATCCTGATGGACCCAACTGCGGTGGACCTCAACTCTGTCTATTTGCAGGCGCTGGCCGAAGGTGTCGACACCATTCTGTTGATGCTGCCAGCGGGGCCTGCGATTGGTCTGCTGAAGGTCGCAGAAGAGCAGGGCGGTCGCGAGATGTTCAAATGGGTATCGCCAACCCCGCTCTATGAGCCGGGCGTGGGCGAGGTGCTGGGCGATTACTGGTCTGAGCATCTTTATGTAAACATCGAGCTGAACCAATTCGACAGCGCAGGGCCGGACAACCAGAACTGGGTCAAGGTGATGGATGCCTTCGGCAAAGACGGCGATCGTCGCGATACCTTCAGCCAGTCAGGCTACATCTCGGCAAAGTTCTTTGTGGATGCGCTGCTGGAACTGGATGCAGACAGTATTGATCGCCCCACCGTCACGAAAACCATTCAGGACATCGTGGGCGTCAAATCCGACCTGCTGTGTGACCCATATTATGTCGGCATTGCGGACCGCCACATGCCGAACCATTCGGGCCGCATGGTGGTTTTCAAGGACGGCGGGTTTGAGCTGGTGCGCGATTGTTATGACATCGACACCAACTACCTGGAGCCAATTCTGGCGCAAGAAGCCGCCCTTGGCTTGAACTAACCTCTCTCCCCAGAAGGGCGGCGTGGCGCAAGGCCGCCCGCCCTGAAAGGAATTTTCATGTTGAAAGTCTATGGTCTTTTTCTGGTCTCGGGCCTCGCGGTTGGGTCGCTTTATGCCCTCGCTGGCATTGGTCTGGTGATCCTGCGCCGCTCTACCGGGTTTCTCAATTTCGCCTATGGGGCGATGGCCGCCGCTGCGGCAATGGTCGCTTGGCAAGTGGCAGAGTGGGGGGCTTGGCAGCCAGTCTCGTGGCTTGCGGCTTTGCTGACCGGCATCGCGCTGAGCGTGCTTTATGGGCGCCTACTGGCCCCAGCGCTGGCCTGGCGCGAACCCGCTGTCAAAGCGGTGGCAACGCTGGGCTATATGCTGATCCTGCTTGGTCTGATGGGCTTGCTTTGGGACGACAGCCTGCGCAAGCTGAGCCTGCCAACCGACAAAATCGCGGTCACGCTTTTGGGCGTGCGCGTCACTGTGACCCGGATTATCGCGCTGGCTGTGGCGATGGCGGCCGTGGTGATCATGATCCTGTATCTTGATCGTTCGCGCATGGGATTGAACATGCGTTCGCTCGCAGACAATCGCGATCATGCGGCCTTGATCGGCATCCCGATCGTCAAAGTAGAAACCCTGGCTTGGGGGATTTCCGGGGCGCTTGCAGGTGGCACTGGTCTGTTGTTTGGCTCTCTTGTCCGGCTGGAGCCGACGGTGATCACCTTCATGGTTATTCCGGCCACGGCAGCAGCGATTGTGGGGCGCCTGACCTCGCTTCCGATGACACTCGTGGGCGGATTGGTAATTGGCGTCGTCGAAGCGATGCTTACCCTTTACAAACCTCTGGCCCCGCTGCGCGCGATGACCCCCTTTGTCATCGCCGGACTGATGATCCTTTGGATGCAGCGCAGCACCACACTGACCTTTGCGACCAAGGAGTGAACCGATGGGACGCATATTTTCTTACGCAACCCTGACAGGCCTTGGCCTGTTGATATTGGCGCTGATTGCGCTGCCGCTCATGCTGGGGGCGCTTTGGATCAAAGTGCTGACCTCGGCTGCAATTTTTGCCCTGGCCGCTGCCGGTGTGGCGCTTGTCTATGCGCAGCTTGGTCTGATCAACCTGGCCCAGATCGCCTTGATCGGGGTCGGCGGATGGATCGCGCTGCGCCTGAATTATGCCACGGACCTGCCTGTCACCTTGCTGGTGCTAATTGCGGGCACGCTGACCGGAGTAATCGGCGCGATTTTTGCACTGCCCGCGCTGCGGATGCGCGGCCTTTATCTTGCCCTCGTGACCTTGATGGTCGCGGCGCTGTTCCAGATATTCTTTAATGCTTTCCAGTTCCCCAATGGCGGCGAGGGGTTCTGGGGTGTCGCCCAGAAGTCCGCAAGCGAGGTGCGCCGCCCGGGGTTCGCAGAAAGTGATGTTGGCTATTATCGCTATACGCTCATTTTCATGGCCATCGGATTTGGCGTGATCGGCCTGCACAAAATCACTGCGCCGGGGCGTGCCTGGGCCATGATCCGGCAATCTGAGGCCAACGCCATGGCGACCGGCGTCAATGTCACGCTTTACAAGCTTTGGGCCTTTGCCTTGTCCGGTCTTCTGGCCGGGACCGCCGGTGCCCTGCTGGCGGGTGCCCTCGGTCAACTTGATGCGCGCAGCTTCCTGGCGGGGGAGGGGATTTTGCTCTTTGCCTTGGCCGTTGTCGGTGGCGTCTTTAGCTGGGTCGGGGCAATCGTGGCCGGGCTGCTCTATAAACTGCTGCCCGCGCTTTTTAACGATCTCGGGCTTAGCGCGGATGTCGCCATGATCATATTCGGGGCCGCATTGATGCATGCCATCATGACAGCCCCGCAGGGCATTGCCGGTCAGATTTTGGGCGCATTCAACCGGGGAGGCTCCGATGATTGAGATTGCAGATGTCACAGTCAAATTTGGCGGCGTCGTCGCGCTGGACAACGTGACGTTGGAAATTGCGGACGATGTTGTTGGCCTGATCGGGCCGAATGGCGCGGGCAAGACAACTTTGGTGAACGCCTTTTCCGGGTTTGTGCGGCAGGCCGGGGGGCGGATTTCCGTTCATGGCACCAGCCTGTCGGATCTTGCGCCGCATGAACGCGCGCGCTGGGGATTGGCGCGCAGCTTTCAAAAGGTGCAGATCGTGCCCGATCTCAGCGTTGCGGATCACCTCTTGGCAATGCTTGACAGCAAGGGGCTGAGCCGCGCGCAATGCAAAGAAGCGGTGCACCACGCGCTGGATTTTGTGGGCATTCAAAATATCAGCAGCAAGATGGGCCGCAGCCTCAATCCCTATCAACGTCGCATGACCGAGATTGCAAAATGCCTTGTCGGCGCGCCGCGTCTCATTCTTTTGGATGAACCGGGCGGCGGCCTGTCGCAGGCCGAAATGCAGCATTTGCGACGGGTGATCCGCGGCATTCACCCAGAATATGGTGCGCAAATTCTACTGGTGGATCACGACGTCGACCTGATCCGCGATGTCTGTGCGTCAACAGCGGTGCTGGATTTTGGCAAGCTGATTGCCTTTGGCAACACCAATGCCGTGCTTGAAGACGAAGTTGTTAAAACGGCCTATTTGGGTCGGTAAGGAGCTGTGATGCTAGAACTGACCGATATCACCATCGAAGGGGAAACCCGCCGTGTCGTTGACGGGGTTTCGCTTGATCTGAAGCAAGGCGAAATTGTTGCTCTGCTTGGCCCGAATGGGGCGGGGAAATCTGAACTGGTGCTCGGCATCGCCGGCATCATGCCTTTGACCGGCCGGGTGCAGATTGACGGCACAGAGGTTGCGCGCCAATCCCCGCAAGCGATCCGGGCGCAGGGTATTGCCGCCGTTCCAGAAGGGCACCAGACCCTCAGCGGGCTGTCTGTGCTCGATAATCTGCGCGCCGCTGGGCCCAACCTCAGCGATCAAGATTTAGAAGGTTCGGTTGAAAACGCCTTTTTGGTCTTTCCCGAGCTGCGGGAGAAATCCGGCCAGGCGGCCGGCAACCTATCGGGCGGGCAACAGCAGATGGTGGCCATCGCGCAGGCGCTGGTTTCGCGGCCCAAATTTCTCTTGCTGGACGAAATGTCTTTGGGCCTCGCGCCGGTCATCATTGAGCGGCTGGTCGCGGTGGTGCGCAAGCTGCGCGATGGTGGCATGGGGATCTTGCTGATCGAACAATTCACCCATCTGGCCTTGGACGTCGCAGACCGGGCCCATGTTCTGACGCAAGGGCGGTTGAGCTATTCGGGCACCCCCGCAGAACTGAAGGCGGACCGCAGCATCCTTGAGCGCGCTTATTTGGGATGAGTGTGCATGAAACGGCTGAGAACGTCGCGCAGC
Organism: Cognatishimia sp. SS12; assembly: GCF_028369055.1. Classification (GTDB taxonomy): domain Bacteria; phylum Pseudomonadota; class Alphaproteobacteria; order Rhodobacterales; family Rhodobacteraceae; genus Cognatishimia. Next base: position 31,325 of record NZ_JAQNCZ010000007.1, read on the forward strand.
ACGCGGTTTTCATCCGCTGACAAGCTGCGCCGCAGGTCCGCGTCATAGTCGATGGCTTTGGACTTGAGGTCATCATAGACGCGCTTTCCAGCGTCCGATAGCGACAGCATCGAATGGCGGCGATCATTCTTAAGGGTCTGGCGCGTGACATACCCCTTGCTTTCAAGGGCATTCACCGCGCGCGAGACCTTTGTTTTGTGAATGTTGGAGCGTTCGCAAATACTTTTGGCCGTCAGATCCCCAAAGCTGCCCAAATGAAACAGCACCCGCCATTCCGTGCGCAGCATGCCGTATTGGTCGCGGTAATGCTGCTGGAATTCCATACTCAACGCATCTGCTGCTTGGTTCAGTAGATATGGCAGGAAATCGTCCAGCTTATAGATTTTTTCGTCCTTCATGGCGTCGCCCACGTCGTTTCCAAGTTCACCAGTCGTTGGTCGCGGAAAAATCCGCATCACAGTCACATAGGCCTTTTGGGCCGGAATAGCGATGTCCCTTCATAGCGAATTTTGGTTTCATGTGTAACAAATATCTTGACTTAGTTGCATATGTAACGAATTTTAGACCAAAGCCCGCGACTCAGTCAAAGCGCGGCAGAAACGCGAACAGGAGAACGAAATGTCCAAGGCCTTTGCATCCGTCGGTGACATGGAAGACAAAGAAATCAGCTTCACCCAAATCGGCGAAGGTCTGTATGCCTTCACCGCCGAAGGCGACCCCAACACAGGGGTAATCATTGGCGATGACAGCGTGATGATTATCGAAGCGCAGGCCACACCACGCCTGGCGCGCAAGGTGATTGAATGCGTGCGTTCGGTCACAGATAAACCGATCAGCCATGTGGTGCTGACCCATTACCACGCGGTGCGGGTTTTGGGGGCGTCCGCCTATGGCGCGCGGGAGATCATCATGTCCGACACGGCACGGGCGATGGTTGCAGAGCGGGGCCAAGAGGATTGGGATTCAGAATTTGACCGCTTCCCACGGCTGTTTCAGGGCCATGAGGAAATTCCAGGCCTGACCTGGCCGACCACCACATTCAGCGACAGTATGACCGTCTATCTTGGCAAGCGCCGCGTCGACATTATGCATTTGGGCCGCGCCCATACGGCGGGTGATGCCGTGGTCTGGGTGCCCGATCAGGAGGTGATGTTCACCGGCGATATCGTTGAATATCATTCTGCCTGCTACTGCGGCGATGGGCATTTCTCAGATTGGGCCGATACACTGGCCAATATCGCCGCGTTTGAGCCGAAATCAATTGCTCCGGGCCGTGGCGATGCGCTGGTTGGCGAAGAGATGGTGGCAAAGGCGCTGGCCGCGACCGAGGATTTCATCAGTTCCACCTATAAACCTGTAGAGCGCGTGGCCGCGCGGGGCGGCAGCCTCAAAGAAGCCTGGGATGCGGTGCGGGCTTCTTGTGACGAAAAATTCAAAGATTACGCGATTTACGAACACTGCCTGCCGTTCAACGTCGCGCGGGCCTATGACGAAGCGCGCGGCATTGACACGCCCCGCGTCTGGACCGCCGCGCGCGACAAAGAGATGTGGAACGCGCTGCAGAACTAATCAGGACACGGGAGGATCCGCCATGCTGCAGGACCGATATTCACTTGCATTCAAACTCTATCCCTATGCGCGTTCAGCGGATCAGGACAAACCCAAGGCCGCGCGCCATCCGGTGATTGTTATGGGGGCAGGGCCAATTGGTCTTGCCACCGCGCTGGACCTCGGGCGGCAAGGCGTGCCGGTTCTGGTTCTGGATGACCATGAAGGCATCGGCAAGGGCAGCCGCGCGATTTGCTTTTCAAAGCGCACGCTTGAAATCGCCGATCGCTATGGCTGCGGCAGCGCGATGCTGGACAAGGGTGTGGTCTGGAGTGTTGGCAAAGTCTTTCACGACGACCGGCAGGTTTTTGAATTCAACCTTCTGCCCGAGGACGGGCACCGCAACCCGGCGTTCATCAACCTGCAGCAACCCTATTTCGAACGCTTCCTGTTTGAACAGATTCAAACCGAAATTGCCAAGGGCGCGCCGATCGAAATTCGCGGCCGCAATCGCGTGGAAACTGTCACGCCCAACGCAGATCGCGTCGCGCTGACGGTACAGACGCCTGAAGGATCATACCAGCTGGAAGCCGATTGGCTGATCGGCTGTGATGGGGCCAATTCTCCGCTGCGCGGGATGATGGGGCTGGATTTTGAGGGCCGCGTTTTCAAAGACAGTTTCTTGATTGCCGACATTCGCATGCTGGCCGACTACCCAACCGAACGGTGGTTCTGGTTTGAGCCCCATTTTAAATCCGGGGCGTCCGCGCTCATGCATCGGCAGCCAGACGACATTTGGCGCATTGATTTTCAGATCGGCTGGGATGCCGACCGCAAAGAAGAGCTGAAGGAAGACAATATCCGCAAACGTTTGGATGCGATGCTCGGCGATGATGTCGAATATGAACTGGTGTGGTCCTCAATCTATACCTTCCAATGCAAGCGTATGGAAAAATTCCGCCACGGGCGGGTGATCTTTGCGGGCGACAGCGCGCATCAGGTATCGCCATTTGGCGCGCGCGGTGCGAACTCGGGCATGCAGGATGTCGATAACCTGGGCTGGAAACTCGGGCTTGTCGTGCAGGGCAAGGCGCCAGAGAGCCTGCTGGACAGCTATTCGGAAGAACGGGTGTATGGCGCTGAGGAAAACATTCGCAATTCAACGCGATCCACCGATTTCATCACCCCCAAATCCAAGAACAGCTATTGCTTTCGAAACGCGGTTCTTGACCTGTCAGAGCGCTTTGAATTTGCGCGCCCCTTTGTCAATTCGGGGCGTCTGTCGGTGCCCTGCACCTATGATGGGCTGTCACTGAACGGATCTGACGCTGTCACAGGCCCGGCGCGCAGCCGCGTGGGCAGTGCCTGCCCAGACGCGCCGGTCGCTGGCGGGTATCTACTGGACATGCTGGGCACAGAATTCGTGTTGCTCGGCCTCGGGATGGATGTCCCAAAACGCCAAGAGATCGACGGTATCATTGTCAAAGGCATAACGCTTGATATCAATGATCCGTCGCTAGAGCTGCTCCGGGCGCGCTATCTGGGGACAGCGCCCCAAGCGGTCTATCTGATCCGCCCCGATCAGCACGTGGCGGCCCGTTGGACGACATATGACGATAACGATGTTGCCAGTGCGCTGGCGCGCGCGTGCGGAAAGGAAGAACTATGCCTCGCTTGATCACAACCCCGAATATCGGCCGCGCCGATGCATTTTATGAACGGCTGATTGATGTGCAAGACAGCCTGAGCGAGGAGGAGAGCCAATCCTACAACGCGCGGCTCATCCTCATTCTTGCCAACCATATTGGCGAGCTTGGGGTGCTGGAGCAGGCCCTGGAGGCCGCGCAGCTTAAGCGCCCATAATTGTCATTATGTTAAGATGACCGCGCTCCCGAACTGGGCGTGCGGTTATTCTTAAGTCTTCAGACCAGCGATCAGCAGCGCCGTTGTTCAGCTAATGGCGGGACGGTATGGCTGATCCAGCCCCGCATAGGCTGGCCCGAAGGCAGCCAGTCCCTTGGGTGTGGTGAAAGGCTCGGGCGCCGGCAGGACAACCACCGCTACCTTTTGTCCCGTATAATAATTCGGATTGGTAATCGGCGCGCCGGTTTCGGTATCGATCAGGCAAATCAGGTCAGGAATGGTGGCGTGCACCTCGCCGTTGACCCAGCCAATCATGTTCTCGTTCTTCAACCAGATCTTATAGGTGTCACCGTCATTGGCATCAGACCCAGCGATTGTGATATCGCCAATGGTAAAGCCCTCTTCGGTTTTCCAGGCGTTTTCGCCAACCACACCGCGGAACACAACTGCGCCTTTGCCTTCCTTGGCAATGACATCGGGGATATCCGCGCCGGCCTCTTTGGCCAAACGCCAGGCTTCGCCCATCCGCATCGCCATCGAAATTGCACCCGGAATGACCGCATGTTTGATGTCTTTGACTTCCAGCGCGTGGTCAATCGCGGCAATATCATTGCGGCTCACCACCGACAGTGCCCGTACAATATGTTCGGCCCGCTCATCATCCATGACATTTTCGCAGATGATCGTCTCGCCAAAGGCATTGGCCGCCACAATAGGAGCGGCAGGTAAGCTGTTGATATAATAGGTAGAGTGCGTAATTTCTGGCACCGCGCGGCCTGCTGGGTCTGCGTCGATGATATAGGCATCAGACATCGCCGCTGCATAAAATGCGGTTGCAGTGTTCGACCCACCCAATTCACATGATATCGTCCCGTAGAATTTGCGGCCCAGATAGGATTCGAACCGGCGATAGGCCGCAAGAATGGACGGCTCTTCGATACGCGGCAGGCGCGCGTATTTCTTTTCTTCTTCCGGCGGCAAGGGCGAGATTGCGCCCAGCATGTAAGGCGTACAGACCAAAGCATCTTGCGGCGCTTCATCCAGACTCACCATGGTAAAGCTTTTGCCTTTGGCCAGCGCATCATCAATCAGCGCAAACCCAGTTGACAGCTCCCCGCCTCCGCCGGTGCCCAAAATGGTGGCCCCGTAGAGAATATCTTCCAAATTCTGACGAGTCAGTTTTTTCATAGTTCTTATCCGAAAAAGTAACGCTGGCTCAGTCGCGCGAGGCGCCCAGCAATTTGAGAAGGTCCGTGAACATCGACAGAACCAGAAGCGTTCCGATGGTCAGCAGGGCAAAGCCCATTGCTGCGGAGGCAACGACCGGCGTGTAGCCATAGCGCACGTTGTTAAAAATGCGGATCGGCAGCGTTTCGACGACAAAGCCTGACACCATGTATGAGATCAGATATTCGTTGACCGAGATGATAGCGACCAGCGCGTAACCCGTAATGGCATAGGGCAGTACCAGCGGGAAAATCACTTTGACAAAGGTCTGCCAGGGCGTTGCGCCCATGGTCCGCGAGGCCTCGATCACGTCATCTGACAGCGCCGCAAAGCCGCGCGCCAAGATCACCAGCGGCAGCGTCACGAAGAACACGCCATGCGAAATGACCGTGGCCTCAACACGTCCGTAGAACCCCATTTCAGCCCAAAAGACACTCGCCCCCATGGCAATGATGATCGGCGGCAGCATGAAGGGCCCCAGACCCAAACCAAACACCAACTTGCCAAAGCCGGATTTCAGACGCCACAGCACGTAGTTCGCGGCCAGAGCGATACTGACGGCGATAAAGCCTGCAACGGCTGCAATCGACAGCGAGTTGCGGATTGGCAGCAGCCAGTCGGGCTCTGTCAAAAGCTGGGTGTACCACTTCAGCGACAGCTCGCTCGGCGGGAAGGAAATATTGCTTGCTGAGTTGATGGACACCCCGGCCACAATCACAAAGGGCAGGATCAGACCGACAGCAATCGCGGTGACGAAGAGACGTTTGAATATCGGGATCATGTCAGCGCCCCCTTGTCTTTGTTGCGCGAGGCGTAGGTCAGAGCCCCGATGATAAACAGGGTAAAGATCAGCATGATCACCGACAGCGCCGCCCCCAGCGGCATATTGGCGTCACCGACCGCTTTGTCGGTGATGATCACAGTCATGTTCCAATCCTGCGGGCGGCCCAACATGGTTGGCATGACGAAAACACCAAGGAAATATACGAACATCGTCACAAGCGCCGAAACGATCCCCGCTTTGAAATTGGGCAGGATCACTTTGGAAAAGACCTGCATCGGGGGCGTGCCCAGTGTCAGCGCCGCCTCTTCGATGCTGCGATCCCGGCGCGCCAGCTGCGGCAGGAACATCAGGGCCACCAGTGAAAATCCGAGCGTGACATACCCCACCATCATCGCGCCGAAACTGGGCGACAATGAACGCGGGTTTTCCCAAACGCCGATCCAGCCCATGAATTTCGGGATACCCGAGTTTTCAGAGAACAGGATGAGCCAGGCGAACCCGATGATGACCTCACTCAGGCACATCAGCGACAAAAGCAGGATCACCCAGAACAGCTGCCAGCGGCGCGCCATATCGACGATGATATACATTGCCGGAAAAGCCAGCAGAACAACCAGGACCGCACCCAGTGACGCCGACCAGAGCGAGCGCAACGAAATGGTATAGTAAAAACTGGAGAAGAATTTTGCGTAGTTGTCCCACACAAAGGCTTCGTTGAAGAACCCCAGCGGGTCGCGTTCATAGAAGCTGACCATCACCATAAAGGCCAGCGGGGCGAGGAAAAACAGGCTCATCATCCCCAAGGGGAAGACGCCGATCAAATGTGGGACAGCTTTGCCTTTCATGACGGGATCACCCATGCATGGTCAAAATCAAAGCTGATTTCAACGCTGTCCCCAACCGCGAACTGCGGTGCCCGGTCGGAAACCATTGTGTGAACAAAGCTGCGATCGCCTACGCTCAGCTCTGTTTCAATTGACGCGCCCAGCAGGCGGACAAAATCGACCGTGCCAACCAGACCTGTGCTGTCCGCACTTGCCGGTTTCAATTGCAAATACTCCGGCCGCACCGCAACGGTGTGCTTGCCGCTCCACTGCCCCAACTCGCCGCTTGGCCGCCCCAGATTGGCGTCTTCAAGCATGGCGTCTGCGCCCGGCGTAAAGATCGGGCTGAAAATATTGTTGGTGCCCATGAAGTCGGCCACAAACCGTGTTTGCGGCCGCGCATAAACTTCGGTCGGTGTCCCGGCCTGTTCAATGCGCCCTTCGTTCAAAATCACGATGCGATCCGCAATCGACATGGCTTCGTGTTGATCGTGGGTCACAAAAATCGTGGTCACGCCCAGTTTGCGCTGAAGCTTTTTGACCTCGATCTGCAAATGTTCGCGCAGGCCCGCATCGAGCGCGCTGAAAGGTTCGTCCATCAGGAAGAGCTTTGGTTCAATTGCCAAGGCACGGGCAATGGCCACCCGCTGACGTTGACCGCCAGACAGGGCCGAAACCTTGCGTTCATAAAGCCCTGACAGGCCCACAACCTCCAAAAGATCGGTTGCTTTCTGCCTGCGTTTTGACTTTGCAACGCCGCGCACCTCAAGCCCATAGGCAATGTTGTCCCCGACGTTGAGATGCGGAAACAACGCGAGGCTTTGAAAGACCATACCGACGTTACGCTTATGGCATTCAATCGAGGAAAGGTCCGAATTCTCAAGCAGCAGGTTGCCCGATGTCATCTCTTCCAGCCCGGCGATAATGCGGAGCAATGTGGTCTTGCCACAGCCGGAACCGCCCAGAAGGCAGATAAATTCGCCAGAACGAATGTCGAGGTTCACGTCACGCAAGGCTTGAAATGTGCCAAACGATTTTTGGATGTTTGAAAGAGACAACGTGGCCATAAGAAGAACTTCCTCTATTCAGACCGGCAACCGGGTGGCACCCTGTGCCGATCTGATGCAGTTAAAATTTTGGGCCGCGAGGCTTAGCGAGAGATCATCTCAAGATATTTGTCCGACAGCCAGTCGCCTTCACGCAGGTGAACTTCGGTCTGGTTGCGGATCGGTGTCCCGGTGGAGCTGACGGCGGCGAATTCTTCATCGCTTAGGTCCATCGCGTCGCGTTTGGCAACCGGGGCAACACCCAGGTTGCGAACCAGTTTGGCCTGAATGTCAGGGCGGATCATGTAGTTGATGAACTGCTCTGCCGCGTCGATGTTTTTGGAATCGCGTGGCACGATCCAATAGGCGTCCCCCAGAATACCGCCCTCTTTCGGGAAGGTGGAGGTGACAGGGCGGCCATCGGCGGCCGAGAGCATGGTCACATCGTGATAGTAAAGACCACCTGCCAGTTCACCCGCCTCAAGGCTCTGCTGGAATTGGCCTTCGTCACGATACCACAGCTGCACCTGCGGTTTCAGTTCAGCAATTTTCGCGATGATCTTTTCCAGACCTTCGCGGGTTTGCATGGTTTCATAGCCATCAAAGAAAGTCAGTGCCGTTGCTTCGATCAGGCCGCTGTTGGAGTTGGAGGTCAAACCAAGCTTGCCATCCCAGTCACGCTCCCAAAGATCAGCCCAAGAGGCTGGAGCATCGGAAACCGCGTCGGTATTGGTCACGAAGGTGGTGAACCAGGAGAGCGCGCCAACGGCGTTCAGATTGCCTTCGTCGCTGACTTTGGTAAAGCCATCCAGCAGGGTTGCGGTGTTGGGGATATCGGCGGCATCAAGGTTCGCCCAAAGCCCGATGGATTGACCACGGATGAAGACTTCGTCCGCAACCAACGAAAGATCGGCGGGCGCTTGTTTGGCCCGCGCGGCATTTGTCAGCTGGGTCAGCCAAGCCTGGTCGGCGGGCTGCGCAATCGAACGCACCTCAATGCCAGTTTCTTCGGTGAACCCCGGATAGATCACAGTTTTCAGGGTTTCTTCAAAGAAGCCCCCCCAAGCGCTGACGGTGATTTCTTCTGCAGACACTGCAGAGACCGATGCCAGCGCGAAGCCAACGGCGAAGATATTTTTGCGTGCTGAATTCATAATCAGAACCCCCTGTACAGACATGACGAGCCGCGATTTGGGCTTGTCTTTGGTGACTTTTTGCGTTTCATCGACTCTATGATACGTACATGTTCAGAAACCATATCAATTGGCTGATGCACGTATAAGCTATGCAACATACTTGTGAATTCAGCTTCAATTTCAAACAGTTCTGACGGAGCGGATATGCGTTTATCAGACATCGACTTGCGCCTTCTGCGCGTATTCAAAGCAGTTGCTGAAACCGGCGGCTTTGTGAAAGCGCAGGCACAGCTTGGAATCAGCCAGCCTGCGATCAGTGCGCATATCGCCAATTTGGAACAGCGCCTGAACGTGCGTCTTTGCAATCGCGGACGTCAGGGGTTTTCTTTGACGATTGCGGGAAAAGCAGTTCTCGATGAAACCGAGCAACTGCTCAATCACCTTGACAGCTATGCGGCGCGATTGAACGAAATTGGCAGCAGGTCTACGCAGCTCATTCGCATTGGCGTCGTCGATTGTTTGGTGACGGATGCGGCAAACCCCGTCACCCAGGCCATCGCTGCGGTTCATGGCGCGTTCGCGCAATTGCGCATCCGTATTGGTGTGTACGACTATTTGGACAGCCTGACCGAATTGCGCGCGGGCCGGCTGGATATTGTGGTAGTCGGCACCACATGGGCCGCCAAAGCCCCGGATGACCTTGAGACTTTGCACCTTTATGATGAAAAAAGCGGTCTGTTCTGCGCGCCGCATCATCCCTGCGCGCAAACCACGGACGCGGATGCCCAATATGAGTTGCTGAAGCAAAGCAAAATCTCTGCCCATAGCTTCTTGAACAATCCAATTGATGAAAGCCTGGAAATTCATTTGCTGGATGAAAACGCCGAAGTGTCCCAAGGCAATATTGAATCAACCACGTACCTGACATTGGCGGGCACACATGTTGGGCTGATCCCGCTCCATTACGCCAAGAATTGGGTGGACAGCGGCGCGCTCTGCCCCGTCGCGCATGACCGCTATGAAATCGTTTCGGAAATTCATGCTGTGCGTCTGCAATCCGGGACGCCAAACGATGTGGCCGTGAAGTTTTGGGAAGAAATGCAGAGCCTGCGGACCCTGCCCTAACTTGCATCAGATCGGGCGATGAATTCATCAGCCATACGGTCTGTTTCCCGGCCCCCCGAAGCGTTAGCAAATCTGGGCACGCAGGGCGTGGCCAGTAATATTGAGGGGCAATATGTACATTGATGCGGGGTTTGACGGCGGGAATATTGAGGTCGTCTCATGCGACAATCCACGGGCGATTGATCTGAAAATTCAACCCGATACGCGCTCAGGCCATGCCCAATGGTTCTATTTCCGCGTCTTGGGCGGCGCGGGCCAACAGTGTTGTTTTCGCATTGTGAACGCCGGGGACGCCGCCTACCCCGAAGCCTGGCCTGATGGGTCGGTTGTGCTGTCGGTTGATGGCGAAAACTGGTTTCGCGCACCAACGCGCTATGCCGATAGCCTTTTGACGTTTGAGCACAACAATGAGTCAGATGTCCTTTACGTGGCGCTGTCTCCGCCCTACTCCGCCGCGCAGCATCAAGCGTTGGTCGGCCGGGCGCTGTCGTCTGAATTTTGCCGGCTGCACGCGGCCATTCCAACCGTCGAGGGCCGCACGATCGAAGTGCTGGCGCTTGGCAATCACGCCGCCGATGCCCCGGCCATTTGGATCATTGCCCGTCAACACCCCGGTGAGCCGATGGCAGAATGGTTCATGGAAGGGCTGATTGACCGGCTGATTGACCCGCAGGATGCCTTGGCCACCAAACTGCGCCAGTCATTGGCGTTTTACCTTGTCCCCAACATGAACCCGGATGGCAGTGTCGCGGGGCACCTGCGCACCAATGCCGCAGGCATTGATCTCAATCGCGCCTGGGCAGACCCCTCCCCGGAAACCTGCCCCGAGGTCGCTGGCGTGCGCGCCTTGATGGATCAGCGCGGCGTCGATGCCTTTCTGGACATACATGGTGATGAAGAATTCCGATTTGTCTTTGCGGCTGGCTGCGAAGGCATTCCGGGCTTTACGGAAGAAATGGCGGAGCAAGATCGAAAATTTCGCGTGAACTTCCGCGCAGAAAACCCTGACTTTTCTGTAAAAAACGGGTACCCGCCTGACGCCCCCGGCGCCGCAGACCTGTCCATCGCCTGCAGCCAGATTGGTCACAGATTTGGCTGTCTTGCGATGACGATTGAAATGCCATTCAAAGACAATGCCGCCCGCCCCGATCCAATTGCGGGCTGGGGCGTTGACCACAGCAAAGCGCTGGGTCGCGCGGTGCTGGCACCTATAGCAAAGCATTTTGACCTTTAGGCCTGGCGCACCCTTGATTTAGGCTCAGCGCCTTTGCGCTGATCCGCCCAGCCGCGCTTGCAAGTTTTAAAAAACATATTATGAATAATGGCCCGCGCGATTGGATGACCGCGCGGGCCATCTCGCGCATGGCGCGTTGTGATATAGTTGTAGAATTCTTGAACGAGGACCGCAGTATGAAAGCCCAGAACACCATCGTCATCATGGCGGACGAACACCGCCGGGATTTTCTGGGTTGCGCTGGCCACAAGATCGCCAAAACTCCACATCTGGACGCCTTGGCTGCCCGTGGCACCCGGTTCACCAATGCCTATACCCCCAGCCCAATCTGCGTGCCCGCGCGCTCAGCCTTTGCAACCGGCAAGCTGCCGCACGAAATCGGCGCGTGGTGCAATGCCTTTGCCTATACCGGCGCGCCAGAAAGCTGGCACCATAAGCTGCGTGATGCGGGGCATCATGTACGCTCGATTGGCAAATTACATTTCCGGGGCCATGACGGTGATGACAACGGCTTCAGCGTTTCCGAGGTGCCGATGAACATCGTGGGTGGCGTCGGCGATGCGCTTGGACTGCTGCGCGACCGGACCGAGCCACGCGGTGCGGCGGATAAAATGGCCAAAATGGCAGGGCCGGGCGAAAGCGTCTACACCACCTATGACCGCGAAATTTCCAAACGGGCACAGCGGTTTATTCGCGAGGATGCCCCGGCAGAGCAAGACAAACCTTGGGCGCTGTTTGTTTCATTTGTCTGTCCGCACTTTCCGCTGACTGCGCCGCAAGAGTTCTACGATCTGTACAATGACGTCGACCTGCCCCTCCCCGGTCAGCGCACAGATGCGGATCGGCCAAACCATCCGTACCTTTCGGATTATAGGCGCACGATTGCCTATGATGACCATTTCAAAACCGACGCAGATGTACGCCGCGCCATGCAGGGGTACCTCGGGCTGGTCAGCTTTATTGACGCCCAGGTCGGGGCCATCGTGGCCGCGCTTGAAGAAACCGGACAGCTTGAAAACACCCGGATCGTTTACACCAGCGACCATGGCGACAATCTTGGCACCCGGGGGCTGTGGGGCAAATCAAATATGTACGAAGAAAGCGCCGGCATTCCGCTGATTGTCGCCGGGGCTGATATCGCAGAGGGCGCGGTGCGCGATGAAGCACGATCCCTGATCGATGTATCCCGCTTTGTGCTGCAGTCCACAGGCCTCAGCGGCGAAGGGTTTGGCTCCCAGGATCTGTTTGGCGACAGCAATGAGCCCGTGTTTTCAGAATATCATGCCACCGGATCACGCAGTGGCGCCTTCATGCTGCGCCATGGCGACTATAAATATGTGCATTATGCGCTTTACGAACCGCAACTCTTTGACCTGAAAAATGATCCAAACGAGCTGACAGATGTGGCCAACGACCCCGCTTATTCTGAAGTGTTGCAGCGGTTGAAAACCATACTCTATGCCAAATTGCACCCCGAGAATGTCCATCAACAAGCGATCACGGCGCAGGCTGCGCGCGTCGAGGAACTGGGCGGGGCCCAGGCCATCATTGACCGCGGCGACTTTGGGTTTTCGCCCCCCCCGGGTGTGGAGGCCACGTTTTCTTGACGCGCCCGAACCCTGAACATCTGCGCATTCACCCCGCACAGCGGGCCGAATTGTTGGCGCGCGTCGGCCCGATTGTGGATGCGCATTTTCATCAGTGGGATTTGGCGGCCAACCATTACCCGTGGCTGCAAGAAAGCCCGGTCAAGGCCCATTTTGGCGATTACGCCGCGATCCGCCAAAGCTATCTGCCTGCGGATTTTGCGGCGGACCACGGCGAGGTCGTGGTGGCGAAACGTGTCCATATCGAAGCGCATTGGCGCGGCTTTGTGGATCCGGCGGGCGAAACACGTTGGCTGTCAGCCTTGGCAGGCGGACCAGACGCCATTGTTGGCCACGCCGATCTGCTGGCGGAGAACCTTGCCGACGTGCTGGATGCGCATATGCAAAGCAGTGAGTTCCGCGGCGTTCGCATGATGACGCAGCGCCCACAGCCCCCCGCTGGACTTGAACTCATTTCGGACCCGCGCTTCCTCGCGGGCCTTAAGACGCTGGCAGCGCGCGGCCTCAACTTTGATCTGCAAGCGCGGCCTGACATGCTACAGGCCGCGCGCAATATGGCAGAAAACGTCGGCGATCTGCCGATTGCGCTGACCCACGCCGGCCTGCCACTAGACCGCAGCAGCGAGGGCATTGAGCTTTGGCAAGAGGGGCTGCGGGACATAGCAAAGGCCCCGAATGTCATCTGCAAACTGTCCGGTCTTGCCATGGGCGATTGGCATTGGAGCGTGGCAAGCATGACCGAAATGGTCCGCCGCGTTTTTGATATCTTTGGTCCTGAGCGACTCTGCTTTGGGTCAAACTTTCCGGTCGATCGCCTCTTTGCCCGTTACCCTGATCTGCTTGCCGCGCATATTGCGGCGTTGCAGTCTGAAAAGGACGCGGATCTCAGGGCTGTTTTCCATGAGACGGCCCACCGCTTCTACCGCCTTTAACCTTTCTGGAGCCCCCTATGCTGCCCACAAATCCCGTCGGATCAACGGACCTGAACGTTACGCAACTGGCGTTTGGCTGTGTCCCGCTTGGCAATTATCCAACCAAATTGAGCGACGCAGAGGCGATGGCGGCACTGGACGAAGCCTTTCAGCAGGGCATTCGGTATTTTGACGTCGCGCCGCTTTATGGGCACGGCTTGGCAGAGCACCGACTGGGGGCCGCGCTGCGCAACCGTGCGGAACGGGATTTTGTGACCTCAACCAAAGTCGGGCGGCTGTTGCAACCCGCCAGCCCCGACAGCCTAAGCGCGGACAATGCCGCCGGTATTTTCGAAGATCCCCTGCCCTTTTCGTTGATCAACAACTATACCTATGACGGTATTATGCGGTCTGTCGAAGACAGCATTCAGCGCCTTGGCATCCCGTCGATCGACATTCTGCACATCCATAATATCGACCCGGCCAACCACGATGGCCCGGCGCTTGAAGCAATGTTTTCACAATGCATGTCCGACGGGTATCGCGCGCTGGAACAATTGCGCAGCGAAGGCACCGTAAAGGCGCTGGGGGTCGGCAACAATTCCCTCACCATGCTGAAAAGATTCAATGCCGAGGGCGATTTTGACTGTTACATGATGGCCGGGCACTACCATCTGCTCGATCAGGCCGCTGGGGCAGAATTTCTGGCCACCTGCGCGGCGCAAGGCCGCTCCATTCTGCTGGGCAGCCCCTTTGCCTCGGGCCTCTTGGTGGCCCCAGAGCCTGCCAAGGCGCTTTATATGTATCAAAAGCCCAGCCCCGAAATCCTGAGCCGGCTTGAAAGCATTCGCGATATTTGCAACAGCCACGGGGTGTCCATGACCGCCGCGGCGCTGCAATTCCCGCTGCGCCACAAAGCTGTGGCCTCAGTGGTGCCGGGCATGCGCACGGTGGCCGAGGTGCGCGACTGCGCCACAGCGATCCGGGCTGAGGTGCCTGACGCGCTGTGGTCCGACCTCGCGCAGATCGGAATTCAGACCTAGGCCGTGGCGAATTATCTGGAACAAACTTGATATTCAGGTAAAATATCGACAAAGTGAAGAGGGGCGCATGACGCCTCTTTTCACACTCAGGCCGCCGCACTTTCTATGATCTCAACCACTGACATTCTCGCTGCGCTGCATCAAACCGAAAGCGCAGCGCTTGCTGTGATTTCGCTGGTCGATGGGCCGTCTTATCGCCCGCTTGGTGCTATGATGGCGATTGACGCCGAGGGGCAGACAACGGGCATGCTGTCCTCTGGCTGCATTGAGGCTGACGTTGTGCAGCACGCCCTGCGCGCCTTGGACCGTGGGCAGCCCACCCTTTTGCGTTATGGAAACGGCTCGCCATTCTTTGACATTCAATTGCCCTGCGGCGGCGGGTTGGAAATTTGCGTTTTGCCACGCCCTGACCAAGCGGTGATCGACCATCTGATCCAGTGTCGTGCCCGCCGCGCAACAACGGCCATGTCCATCAACGTGACCGACGGTGCCATTGCACAAAGTGCAAATCACAGCACCTATCGCCAGGCCGAACGGTTGAATGTGTGTTTTGAACCGCCGCTTCGGTTTCTAGTCTTTGGCAAGGGACCCGAGGCGGTGACCTTTGCATCGTTGCTGGCCGCATCAGACTATGATCACCTGCTGGTGTCCAATGATCCCGAAACACTGGCCCAAGCCGCAGAAAACCGGGTCGCAACGGCGCTGTCGCCATCGCTGAACTTTCCTGACGGTTTTGCCGTCGATCACCGCACCGCCGTGACGCTGTTTTTTCATGATCATGAGGTTGAGCCGGGCATTTTGGCGCAGGCGCTTGAAACAAAGGCGTTTTATATCGGCGCGCAAGGCAGCCAACGGGCGCGTGCGGCGCGGGACGCGGCGCTGGTTGCCCAGGGTGTCACCGCGCCGCTGGACCGCCTGCGTGGTCCCATTGGTTTGATCCCGTCAACCCGCGATCCGCGCACGCTGTCCGTTTCGGTCCTTGCGGAAATTCTGGCGCTGGCCAACACCCCAGAATAAGCGCGCCTTAGGTTTTGGTTCCGCGGATCGGATAATTGTTGTCGGGATTGCGCACAAACTTGATCCCTTTCATGAGCCAGGTCAGGTCCGGGCGCATAAATGGATTATTGGCCAGATCGACAATCTGAATGACGCCGTTTTGATCGATGACAAACAAGCCGGGTTCAGAAAACGGCGCATCGGTTTCCTGCAAGGAACGCGGGTCAGAGATATAAAGACCCAGCTCTTTCATTTGCGCAACGCTCAGGTCATGCCCAATGGTAAAGTTGGGTTTCACCTTCTCAAGTTGGATGGCGGCTTTTTCCTCGGTGTCCGCAGACACGGCAACGACCTCTACACCCAGCGCGCCAAGATCGTCGACCAAGGCTTTCATGTCCTGCAAATACAGCGTGCACACACCACAATGTTTGCCACGATAAACAATGATCAACCGCCAGTCATAGCCCGTTGTCGGGCGATTAAGCGTCAGCGCGCCGCCGCCAAACTGCGGCACGGAAATATCTGGCAAAGTTGAACCAGGGACGAGCTTATGGGTCATCGGAACCTCCTCAGGTCAATGTTGGTTTGCATATGCGAATGTCAGAGGGTGCCCTGCGCTCAGCCGCCCCGGATTTTCTGCATCAGAACAATTTCATTCTCGGGGCCCACAGGTTCGATCAGACTGTCGGCAAATATCTCGCCATCAATCGCAACCGATACCCCTTCGTCCAAGATGGGTTTCAGCCCCGGATAGGCATCAGAGAGCGCCTGAAGCAACTCTCTGATGTTTTTTGCGTCGACTTCAACCGTGCGTTCGCCGCCGGTGAAGGCCCGCAATCCTGCCCAGAGCTCAACTTTAACCATTGGCCTTTTGCTTCTCCAAAATCCCTTTCAGAACGCGAGGCGGTGACATTGGCAGATCGGTTTGACGCACACCTGTCGCGTTTGACACCGCGTTGGCCACTGCGCCAAGCGGCGGCACGATCGAGGTTTCCCCAACCCCGCGCACACCAAACGGATGGCCCGGATTGGGCACCTCGATGATCACACAGTCAATCATCGGCAGATCTGAGGCCACCGGCACCCGGTAATCCAGGAAGACAGTGTTCTGAAGCCGCCCGTCTTTGCCATAGACATATTCTTCGTTCAGCGCCCAGCCGATGCCCTGCACCGCGCCGCCCTGCATTTGCCCTTCGACATAGTCAGGGTGGATCGCCTTGCCAGCATCCATCACAACGGTATAGCGCAGAACCGTGGTTTTGCCGGTTTCAGGGTCCACTTCAACATCGACAAGATGGGTGGCAAACCCCGGTCCCGCCGTGTTGGGCGAGGCCTCAAAATGGCCATTGATCGGCCCACCGGTTTTGGTCATTTCAGAGGCAATCGCCTTCAGCGGCAGCGGCTCAAAATCCCCGGCGTTCGGGCCGGACGGTTTGGCATAGCCATCTTCCCAGCTCACGGCCTCTTCGTCGATACCCCACTTGAGCGCCGCGCGTTTGCACATCTCTTTCACCGCGCTGCGGCAGGCCTCAATCGTGGCGAGGCCCACGGCATAGGTCACGCGCGAGCCATGCGTATTGTCGTTATAGCCCAAGGATGCGGTGTCAGCGACGGTGACGCGAATATCCTCATAAGGAATCCCCAGTACCTCAGCCGCCATCAACGCCATCGACGCGCGCGAGCCGCCAATATCCGGCGTGCCAATCGACAGGGCCACGGAGCCGTCCTCTGAAAGCGCCATGGACACCGAGGTCGAGCCGCCAAAGTTGAACCAGAAGCCACAGGCCACGCCGCGCCCCTGATTTTCTTTCAGCGGAATACTGTAATGCGGGTGCGCCTTGGCGGCCTCTAGTGTTTCAATCAGGCCAATGCGCTTAAAGGTCGGGCCATGCACACCGCGGGTGCCTTCCTTGGCGGCGTTTTTCAGCCGCAGCTCGATCGGGTCGATCCCCAGCTCTTGCGCCATTTCATCGAGCACTTGCTCAGAGGCAAACACCCCCATCGGGGCACCCGGCGCACGGAATGCGGCCTGTTTGGGACGGTTGGTCATAACCGACAGGCCGACCATCTCGGCGTGCTCGATATCATAAGGCGCAAAAGTCACCTGCGCCGGCGATTCAGACGGCGCGCTTGGAAAGGCCCCGCCCTGCAAGCGGTAGGTCGCCTGCGCGGCGGTAATGGTGCCGTCTTTCTTCATTCCGACTTTGACAGTTGACCACGACGACGACGCAGGCCCGGTCGCGCGCAGCACCTCTGAGCGTGTCATAACCATTTTGACCGGACGGTTCGCCTTGCGCGACAAGGCCAGCGCCACCGGGTCGATGAACACCGTGGTTTTGGCCCCAAAGCCGCCGCCAATTTCAGAGGCGGTCACGCGCAGCTGACTGGTTTCCATGCCCAGAAGCGCGGCGCAGATGCGCTGCACATTATAATGGCCTTGGGTTGTGCACCAAAGTTCACCTTTGCCATCCGCTGTCATATGCGCCAGGCAGGCATGCGGCTCAATATAACCCTGGTGCGCTGCCTCGGTCGTGAAATCACGCTCTACGATCAGGTCGGCTTCGGCAAAGCCGACGTCCACATCCCCTTTGCCGCATTCAAAACGGCGGGTGATGTTCTTGTGATGATCCGGCGGCACATTGGCTTCGATAGAGCTTTCGCGAATGATCGGTGCGCCCTCTGATATCGCCTCTTTGATATCGGTGACATGGGGCAGAATTTCATATTCCACCTCAACCAACTTCACCGCATCCCGCGCGATCAGGTTAGATGTTGCCGCAATCGCCGCAATGGCATGCCCATCATAAAGCGCGGTCTTATCCGCCATGATGTTTTCAAGAATGTTCCAGTTTTCACCAGTAAGCCCGGTTGCGAAATCCGCGCGTGTCACCACCGCCTTGACGCCGTCGAGCGCTTCGGCCTTTGAGGTGTCAATCTTAATGATCCGCGCGTGCGCATGCGGGGAACGTACAATCGCCCCATGCAGCATCCCGGCCTTATAAGTATCCGCCCCGTAAAGCGCGTGCCCCGTGACCTTATCGACCCCATCCTGGCGCTTGGGCCGCGTCCCGATATATTTGAACTGTTTTTCAGTCTGTGTATCAAACGCCATCAGCCTGCCTTTCGTAGGTCTTCAGCCGCGGCCTGAACCGCGCGAACAATTTTGTCATACCCGGTGCAGCGGCACAGGTTGCCAGCCAGCCAATACCGAATTTCGGTTTCCGTCGGGTTGGTGTTCTTTTCCAAAAGATTTTTGGCCGCGACCAGAATGCCGGGTGTGCAGATCCCGCATTGCAATGCCGCGTGCTCAATGATCTTTTCTTGCAGCACGTGCAGATTTGGCCCCTCTGCAATGCCTTCCACGGTTTCGATTTTCTTGCCTTCGGCCTCAACGCCAAGCACGAGGCAGGAGCAGACCAGCCGCCCATCCACCGTGACAGAGCAGGCCCCGCAGTCGCCGGTGCCACAACCCTCTTTTGATCCGGTGAGGCCAATGCGGTCGCGCAACACATCCAAAAGCGTTTCGCGCGGGTCACATACAAATTGAACGGGATCTCCGTTTACGGTTGTTGATACTGCTTGGTTGCTCAATGTGCTGTCCTCGCTCGGTCATAGGCGGTTTGCGCCACACGTTTGGCGAGCACGCCCGCCACATGTACGCGAAATTCAATCGTGCCACGTTTGTCGTCAATCGGCTGGCAGGCCGCGCGCACCGCTTCGGCCAGTTTGTCTTTGGCCGCGTCGTCCAGCGTGGTGCCGATGATCGCTTTGGCAGCGTCAGGCACGATACGGATTGTTGGCGCAACGGCCCCCATAACAACGGTGGCCTCAACGATCTTGTCACCATCCAGACGCAAATTGACGGCGCAGCCGACCACGGCGATGTCCATTTCCGTGCGCGGAATGAACCGTTCATAGGCATCCGCTGCGTTTTGCCCACGGGGTGGTATGTGAATATTGGTAATGACCTCATGGGCTGCCAAACTGGTCTTGCCCGGCCCGGTTGGCACATCAGCCACGGCCAATTGACGGGTGCCGTTTTTGCCCTCAACAGTCACAACCGCCCCCGTCGCCATCAAGGCGGGCACGCTATCGGCTGCGGGCGAGCCATTGCAGAGATTCCCCACCAGCGTCGCCCGGCCCTGCACCTGTGTAGACCCGATGAGATCCATCGCCTCCACGAGACCAGGCCATTCTTTGCCCAATGTCGGATGCTCGGTCATTTCAGCACCGGAGACGGCCACGCCGATATCCCAGCTGCCATCCTCATTGCGTGTGATGTCTTTCACCCCTGCAATGGCTTTCATATCCACCAGCGTATCGGGCGTGACAATATCCAGGCGTAATTGCACAAGAACGTCCGTGCCCCCCGCAAGGAACCGCGTGACACCTTCGGCCCCCTCGGCCAAAGCGACAGCTTCTTTGAAGCTTGTTGGTTTGTGATACTTCATCGATTTTCCCTGATTTCACCAAGAGCAAGCTTACGCATGGGAGGCGCATTTCAAAACGACAAATACACCTGGCCCGGGAATTCCCCGCCGACGGTATACTGTGATCTGGCTTGCCTACGGCTTCATTGTACTGTATGTGAACTAATATACTAGCACTCACATAGTGGCAAGTCTTGATTGCTCAGATTTGGTGGTCGATCATTGCCGCTACGCTGAGGCGTGGCGCGCACAGGCGCTGAGAAAATGTGCGTGATGTCTACACCCAATGACAAAGAGGCGCTAAGACTGAAGACAGACCGCAAAGGAACAGCCAAACCACGATGGACACACTCTATAGCAAGTTTCTCAATCGCCCCGAACAGTCCAATATGTCGGCCTCAACGCGCGTCTTCTTGGCCCTGCGGGCGCGCATCCTGAACCTGGAGTTGCCGCCAAACACTGTTCTGGTCCGATCTGAACTTGCCGCAGAATACGACGTCAGCGCCACACCGATCCGCGAGGCCATGCAGCGCCTTGAAAAAGACGGGCTGCTGGATATTTTCCCCCACGCCAAAACCTGCGTCTCTGCGATTGATATTGAGCAACTGCGCGAAGCCCAGTTCTTGCGCCTCGCGCTTGAAAGCGAAGCAGTGCGCCGTGTGGCTGCCGACCCGGACCCGGAGGTCATCAGCAACCTGCGCGCCATCATTCGAATGGCCGAAGCCCTTGGCAATGAACCTGCGGTCGAAAGCATGTTCAATGAATTGGACGAGACCTTTCACAAAACCATCTTTGACAGCATTGGACAGGGCGCGCAGCATCAGCTGATCAAATCGCAAAGTGGCAATATCGCGCGGGCCGGCAAGCTGTATCACCGCGACCCCAAGCGCAATGCCGGGGTGATTGCGGACCATACGAAAATTCTGAACGCAATCGAAGCCGCGGACATTGGCGGTGCCCAGGACGCGATCCGCAGTCACCTTTCGGTGACGATCTCAAGACTGGAAGATCTGCGCCTACAGCATCCAGATTACTTTAAGTAAAAAGGACCCACAGGGCGGATGTGCGCCTGTAGATCCTTCGAACTTTGCCGCATGAGACCCTGGTTACCAGGTCACATGCGTCGCTTTGATATTCATGTATTCCAGAATGCCATAACGCCCGGCCTCCCGGCCAATGCCTGATTGCTTGATACCGCCAAAGGGCGATTCATGGCCTGAGACGTCAATGTTGTTGATCGCAATGACGCCGGCCTGCAACCCGCGCGACAGCTTTTCAGATGTGGCCAGATCGGTTGTAAACCCGTAGGACGCCAGACCATATTCGCTGTCATTGGCCCGCGCGATGGCCTCATCCAGATCGCTAAAAGTCGTGATCAACGCAACCGGACCAAATGGCTCTTCGTGCATGATACGCGCATCTGCCGGCACATCGGCGAGCACGGTTGGCTCCAGGAAATATCCCACATCCAAACCGGCGGGCCGCGCGCCGCCTGTACGGACCGTCGCGCCCTTTGCAATGGCATCGGCGATCAGCTCTTCCAACTTGGCGCGCTGACCAGCATGGGCCAAGGGACCCATGGTGCTGTCGGGATTTTGGCTATCGCCAAGAACGCGCGCCTCTGCCTGCGCGACCAGCTTTTGCGTAAAGGCCTCAGCGACATCTTCGTGCACGTAAAAGCGCGTGGGCGCGATGCATACCTGCCCGCTGTTGGCAAATTTCAGCATGGCTGTTTGCGCGGCAGCATTGTCCAGATCGGCATCTGCGCAGACAATAACCGGCGAATGGCCGCCCAATTCCATCGACGTACGTTTGACCGACGCTGCGGCTTTCGCGAGGAGCATTTTGCCGACAGCAGTCGACCCGGTGAAGGCCACCTTGCGGATGTCTGGATTGTCAAAGATCGCATCAGAAATCGGCTGCGGCGCGCCGTGCAACATTTGGATCACCCCTTTGGGGAACCCCGCATCCACGAAACACTGCACCAGCAGCGTTGCTGTCAATGGCGCGATTTCCGCCGGGCGCAGGATGATCGGGCAACCGGCGGCCAGTGCGGGCCCCAGTTTTTGCAAGGCCTGACCCACCGGAAAATTCCATGGCGTGATGCCCGCAACGATTCCCACAGGCTCGCGCACGATGCTGATGCGCCCCCCGGCCCGAGAGGTCAGTGTTTCTCCGCCGATGCGGTCCGCCTCTCCCGCAATCCAATGCAGGATTTCAACACCGCGCGTCGGCTCACCGACGGCCATCTTGTACGGGCGCCCCACTTCAAGCGAGAGCGCTTTGCCGATGGCTTCAACCCGAGATGCAAGGATGTCTGCGGTTTTGCGCAGCAAAGTCGCCCGCGCCGACGGATGGGTGTCAGCCCATGCGCTTTGCGCCGCCTTGGCATGTTTGACGGCCTCTGCCACATGGCTGGGTCCGGCCTGCGGACAGTCCCACAAATTTTCTTCGGTGCAAGGGTTCACCACAGGAAAGCTGGGATGCTCTGACTGGTCGGTAAACTCCCCGCCAATCAGGAAAAGCGGCTTGTCGATCATGCGATTGATCCTTTTATCTATGCGATTGCGCGACCAGAGCCGGCCGCTGAAATGTCAGGAATATGCCGTGGCACCGTCGGGTTTGACGTAGGCATCACGCTTCCAATGAATGTAGTCGTCGACCTTGATGACATCTTCATCAATTTCGACGCCCCAGCCCGGGCGATCAGGCCGCAGCTCAAGATGGCCATCAACCGGCAGGTATTGGTCCTTAATCCAAGGGCAGTCATTGCAAATCTTGTATTCAAGGATTTTGAAATTCGGCGTCGCTGCTGAGAAATGCAGGTTATGCGCCGTCGCCAGTGGCCCCATCGGGTTATGCGGCGCAACGGGCACAAAATGCGCATCGGCCACCTCGGCAATGCGGCGCATTTCTGTAAGACCGCCAACAACCGCGATATCGGGCTGAACAATATCAGCGCCACCCTCTTGCAGCAGTGCCAGGAACTCAAAGCGATTATAAAGGGCCTCGCCGGTTGCCAGCGGAATATTGATCTTTTGCTTCAGCCGCCCCCATGCAGGCATGTGTTCCGGGCGCATCGGCTCTTCAAAGAAGAACGGTTCATAAGGCTCAAGCGCTTTGGCCATCTGCACAGCCTGCGCCTGTTCTTGGATGACGGCATGCGCATCAAAGGCAATTTCAAAATGGGCTGGCAATCGCTGACGCAATTCCGCGAAATATTCAGCCAGCGCTTTGCAGACCAAACCCCAGCGCGTTTCGTAAGGGCCAATGCGATAGGGGCTGAGCTTAAAGGCATCAATGCCGAATTTTTCGTTCAAGCCCATCAGCAAGGGCACGGCATCATCCGGATCGGGGTGATAAATGGCCGTCGCATAGACGCGCACGCGGTCGCGCACATTGCCGCCAAGCAGCTGATAAACCGGCAGGCCGGCCGCCTTACCTGCAATATCCCAAAGTGCATGATCAATGGCTGCAATGGCGGCCAAGCCAAGCGAACCAGGAGGAAAACGACCGATATGCAACATTTTGTTATGCAGGAAGGTGACACGGCGCGGATCCTCGCCTTCTAACAGCGAGAAAAAGTAATCGAGTATGGGTGGCAGCGCCAGATCTGGCCCATGGTTATAAGCCTCTCCCCACCCCGAAATTCCGGCGTCAGTCTCGACACTGACCAAAACCCGGGGGCGATCATCGACACGCTGCATGAACGCGCGGATCGCGGTGATCTTGAGCGGCGCGCAGGCCCGCAGGATCTGGCTTTCAGCGCCATCTTCGCCGAGGTTCGCCGCCTGGGCGGGCACAGATGAGCTTTGAGGGATAGACGTCACGGAACCTCTCTTGATCGCAGAGCGATGACTTAGTGGGTAATCATGAGTACTAATATATTAGCTTTAGTAAAATGTCGATAGAAATTCATTTCGGCGGTAAAAAAACTTTCAGGATCAAGAAAATCGCCGTCGCCATAAAGAGTCTGGTGATTATTGCGATGCAAAATGATATTACCTTTCAACGCCTTACCGTTCGCGGATTGCGATTCTGACATTTGGACAAGGGGCTGAAATGCCGGATTTGTGTGCGAAATGCCAAAATAATGTATGATTATTTCATTTCATGGGCTATAAGAACTGAATAGCACAATGAATCTACCGCAATCCGCGCCTTGATTCAGAATCGCCACGCCGGAGCAACCATGACGACGATCGCCAAAATAACCGCCCACACCATTCGCGTTGGAATGCGCAACCAAACTTTGGTTCGTGTAGAAACCGACGACGGCACAGTTGGCTGGGGCGAATCTGGCCTGTCCTCGCGCGAAAAATCTGTCTGCGCCATGGTCGACATCTTTGCCGATATCCTTGTTGGGCAAGACTCCCGCCGCATTGGTCGTATCTGGCAAGAACTCTATCGCAGCCAGTATTTTGAAGGCGGTCGTGTAATCACCGCCGCGATTTCGGCAATCGACATTGCGCTTTATGACATTCTGGGCAAGCAGCTGGGTGTGCCAGTTTATCAATTGCTCGGCGGCAAACACCGCGACGTGGTGCCCAGCTTTGCGACCGCAACCGCGCCAGACCCTGCGGATATGCTGAATCAAGTGCAGGTCCTGCTGGACGATGGGTTTGAATGTGTGCGTGTCGCGCCCTCTTATTATGGCGACGGACGGACGTTCGAGGCACGCAAGAGCATCGCCGCAACCGTGAAACAACTGGTCGCCGTGCGCGAACTGATTGGCCCGGACATTGCGCTTGGCATTGACTACCACCACCGGCTGACCCCTGCAGAGGCTGCGAGCTTCTGCAATATGCTGCCGGCCGGCGTGCTGGATTTCTTGGAAGAGCCCATTCGCGATGAAACCCCAGAGGCCTATGAAATGCTGCGGTCCATGACCAGCGTGCCATTTGCGGTCGGCGAAGAATTTGCCTCCAAGTGGCAAGCCGGTCCATATTTGGACAAAGGTCTGACCCAATATATGCGCATCGACATCTGTAATGTCGGCGGTTTTACCGAAGCGATGAAGATCGCCGGTTGGAGCGAACGCCATTACATCGACCTGATGCCGCACAACCCATTGGGCCCGATCTGCACCGCAGCCACTGCCCATATGAGTGCCGCTGTTCCGAATTTGAGCTGGGTTGAAACCCGCCAAAGCCGTGTTGAAGAGCTTGGCTTCCATGACAAGAAGATTTTCCCAACTCAGGCAGAAATCGTAGGCCCAAACTACATCGTCAGCGATGCGCCGGGTCTGGGTGTCGAGGTTGATGAAGATGCGCTGCGCGAAGCGGAAAATGCTGCGCACGTTGAATGTCCACACCTGATCAAACCCGACGGGAGTGTGACCAACTGGTAAGAAGACCAGCATAGGAGGAGAAATATGACATTTTTTAGCAAAATTGCATTGACGGGGGCCAGTCTTGCCCTCGGATTTGCAACAGCAGCCTGGAGCTTCGAAGAAGCCCCCATGCTGAAGGAACAGGTAGCAAGCGGTGCCCTGCCCCCGCTGGAGGAGCGCCTGCCCAAAAACCCCCTGGTTCTCGAAGTCGTGGAACAGCCCGGTGAATATGGCGGCACTCTGCGCCGTGCGATCCTGGGCGGCGGTGATCAGCACAACATCGTGCGCACCATCGGCAGCGAAAACCTCGTACGCTGGGATGTGAACTGGACCGAAGTGCGTCCGAACATCGCCGAAAGCGTTGATGTCTCTGAAGACGCAAGCACATTTGTCTTTAACCTACGCGAAGGTATGCGTTGGTCTGATGGTGCGCCGTTCACAGCAGACGACATCATGTTCTGGTATGAAGACGTCTTCTCAAACGAGAAGCTGACCCCATCCAAGCACCCCAACTATGTTGGCCCATCCGGCCCTGTCAAAGTGACCAAACTCAGCGACACCGCTGTTGAGTTTAAATTTGGCGAGCCAAACGGTCTGTTCCTGCAGCAAATGGCATATGGCTTCGGCTATTACCCAGTTGTTTATGCAAAACACTACCTGAGCCAATTCCACGAAAAGTATAACCCAGACATTCAGGCACTGGTGGACGCAGAGCCAGCCGCTGCTGACTGGATCCAACTTTTCAACCTGAAGGCCGGCCCAATGCACACGCCGCTCTTCTGGCAGAACCCAGATCGCCCAACCCTGCACGCTTGGCACCTGACCAACGCCTACGGGTCCACCGATCGCGTTGTTGCAGAGCGCAACCCATACTACTTCAAAGTCGACGAAGCTGGCCAGCAGCTGCCTTATATGGACCGCATCACCTATGATCAGGTGGAAGACGTGGAAACCATTCTGCTTAAGGCCTTCAACGGTGAAATCGACTATATGAACCGTCACCTGGGTCGCCCAGCATACCGTGCGGTACTGAACGACAACAAAGAGCGCGGCAAATACCGTTTCTTTGACACCAACGATCTTCCGTCCAACACCATGATCTTGATGTTGAACCTGAACCACGAAGATCCGGTGAAGCGTGAAGTGCTGAGCAACGTTGATTTCCGCAAAGGCCTGAGCCACGCGGTGAACCGTCAGGAAATCATCGATCTGCTGTACTTCGGCTCTGGTCTGGCTGTGCAAACCTCCCCGCGTGAGACCTCTGGTCTGTACAAGGAAGAGTACGCCAAGCAGTTCACCGAGTTTAACCCAGATCTGGCGAATGAGTTCCTGGACAAGGTTATCCCGAACAAGGACGACGAAGGCTTCCGTCTGGGTCCAGATGGCAACCGTTTCACCCTGATCTTCATGGTGGCTGACGTCTTTGGTCTGCAATTCCCAGATGCGATGCAACTGGTGGCTGAATATGCCCGTGACGTAGGTCTGGACTTCCAGGTCCGCGCGACCGACCGGTCCCGTCTGATGGAACTGGTGCGCTCCAACGAGCATGACGCCTACATGTGGAACTGTGCCGGTGGTCAGGCAGATGCCTATACAGCACCAATCTGCTACGTACCGCTGCCAGGCAACACCGTGAACTGGGCCATCGAATGGGCCAAGTGGGGCGTAGACCCAACCACCGGTGAAGAACCACCAGCAGAGGTGAAAGCGGTATTTGACGCCTATGAAAAGGTTCTGACCGCAAGCAACCCAGAAGACCAGAAGGCCCGCATGCAAGAGGTTCTTGACCTCGCGATGCCTCAGCTCTTCACTGTTGGTCTGGTACAAAACCTGCCGCCATTCGGCATTGCACGGAACAACGTACGCAACGTACCTGATCCGCTGCCGATTGCGGGCCAGCTGTGGTACCCTGCGCCTTACACCGCGCAACTCTACTACGAAGGTGGCAAGAGCCTGCCCTAACCTTCGACTAAAGCGAGGCCCCGAACTTTGGGGCCTCGTCCACCCAGAATGAACCTCATTCACAGAAAGAAGAGACTGCCATGAAGGGCTTTATCCTTCGTCGGATCCTATACATGATCCCGACTTTGTTTCTGGTATCAATTGTCACCTTTGTCATCATCCAGCTGCCCCCGGGGGATTATCTGGACGTCTTGATGACCGAGCTTGGCGAGGCCGGCGTAGAAGATTCGAGCACAATGGATGCTCTGCGAGAGCAATACGGGCTCGGACAGCCAATCTATGTGCAATACTTTAAATGGATGAAAGCCATCCTGCTGCATGGCGACTTTGGACTGTCCTTTGAAAAGAACCGTCCGGTGACGGACCTGATCTGGAACCGCCTGGGCTGGACCTTTGGTATCTCGATCATGACGCTGCTGTTCATCTGGATCACAGCGCTGCCCATCGGCATCTATTCTGCAGTTCGCAAGTACTCCGCGGGTGACTACATTGCGACCTTCTTTGGTTTCATCGGCCTGGCTGTGCCAAACTTCCTGCTGGCCCTGGTGATGATGTACATCTCTTTCAAATATTTCGGCCAAAGCGTTGGCGGCCTCGTCAGCCCGGAATATCTGGATGCGCCTTGGACCTGGGACAAATACGTCGATCTGTTCAAACACATCTGGATGCCGATTGTCGTTGTGGGCACATCTGGCGCCGCGGCCCTGATCCGCATCATGCGCGCCAACCTCTTGGACGAACTTTATCGCCCCTATGTGGTCACAGCCCGTGCCAAAGGCATGAGCGAATTCCAGCTGCTGCTGCGCTATCCCGTGCGCGTCGCGCTGAACCCTTTCGTCTCCACCATCGGTTGGATCTTGCCGACGCTTGTTTCTGGCGAAATCATCGTTGCCGTTGTGATGAACCTCCCCACCACTGGACCGCTGCTGCTGCGCGCGCTGCTGGTTCAAGACATGTACCTTGCGGGCTCTCTGATCCTGATCGTGAGCATGCTGACCGTCGTCGGCACGTTGATTTCCGACCTGCTGCTTGCCTGGATTGACCCAAGGATTCGCTACCAATGACCGATACAACACAAAATCTCGCGCCAGCTGACGCGCCCGAAGCTCCTGTGGTCCTTGGCCCTTGGGCGCTAATCTGGAGAAAGTTCCGCAAGCATAAACTGGCGATGTTCAGCCTGTATATTGTCGGTTTGATTTATCTCGTGGCCGCCCTGGGTGAATTCCTAGCTGTGCAAGATCCGCACAAAACCAGCGTGCGCCACACCTTTCAGCCGCCGCAAGGCCTACATCTTTTCGTAAAAGATGAGGATGGCTCCACCAATTTCATGCTCCACGCAAAAGGCATGAAAATGGAGCTCAACACCGAGCTGCGCCGCCGCACCTTTGTGGAAGACGAAAGCAAGATCATTCCGATGGGCTTCTTCGTCAAAGGGCATGAGTACAAACTGCTGGGCTTGGTTGACTCCAGCACCCATTTCTTTGGGCCAAAGAACCCGCGCGATACCGTGTTCATCTTTGGCGCGGACCGTCTGGGACGTGACATTCTCAGCCGTGTTGTGGTGGGCACCCGTGTGTCGATGTCCATTGGCCTTGTCGGTGTCGCCGTATCGCTGGTGATCGGTGTCATTCTCGGTGGCATTTCCGGTTACTACGGCGGCCTGGCCGACAACCTGATCCAACGTCTGATCGAATTCATCCGCTCGGTGCCGACCATTCCGCTCTGGATGGGTCTGGCCGCTGCGATCCCGCTCGATTGGCCGCCGCTGCGCACCTACTTTGTCGTGACCGTGATCGTGTCGATGATCGGCTGGACCTCCCTCGCCCGCGAAGTTCGAGGTAAGTTCCTCAGTTTGCGGAACGAGGATTTCATCACCGCCGCGCGCCTGGACGGGCTGAGCGACTGGGAAATCATCATGAAACACATGGTGCCAAGCTTCTCAAGCCATATCATCGCCTCGCTGACGCTGGCCGTACCGCTGATGATCCTCGCAGAAACCTCCCTGTCGTTCCTCGGCATTGGCCTTCAGCCGCCACAGGTTTCATGGGGCACCTTGCTGAAAGAAGCGCAAAACATCCGCTCAATCATCGAAGCCCCTTGGCTTCTCTGGAGCCCTGGCGTGGCCATCGTTCTGGCCGTGCTGTCCCTCAACTTCCTTGGAGATGGTCTTCGTGATGCAGCAGATCCCCATGCACAATAACCCGCAGTCTGACACCGCGCCTTTGGTGAAGATCCGGGGTCTGAAGACCCAGTTCTTCACCGAGGACGGGATCGTCAAAGCCGTCGACGATGTTGATCTGGACATTCATTCCAACCGAACGCTGTGTATCCTTGGCGAGTCCGGTTCCGGGAAATCCATCATGGCGCGGTCCATCCTGCGCATTGTTGATAACCCGGGCCGCATCGTAGAGGGCTCGATCCACTATCGTTCGGCAGATGGGCGTGAGGTCGACCTTGCCAAGGAACGCCATGGGTCGCGCTTGCTGCGTGACGTGCGCGGGCAAGACATTTCAATGATCTTCCAGGAACCCATGTCCTCGCTTGGCCCGATCACCAAGATCGGTCAGCAGATCGTTGAAACCATTCGTCTGCACCGCAATGTGACAAAGGCCGAAGCCAAAGCAGAGGCGATCCATCTTTTGGATCGTGTGGGCATTCCGCGGCCGGCGGAACGGTTCGAGGCCTACCCCTTCGAACTGTCTGGCGGCATGCGTCAACGCGCTATGATTGCGATGGCCCTGTCCTGTCAGCCGCGGCTGCTGATCGCCGATGAGCCGACGACAGCTTTGGATGTAACCACCCAGGCGCAGATCCTTGATCTGATTGCCGAGCTGAAGCAGGAACGCCAGATGGGCGTGATGCTGATCACCCACGACATGGGTGTGGTGGCCGAAGTCGCTGAAGACGTTGCTGTGATGTACTCTGGCAAAATCGTTGAGCGCGGCGATGTCTACTCGGTGTTTGAGAACCCCAAACACCCCTATACCAAAGCGCTTCTCGCCTCCGCTCCGCGGCTGGGTGGTATTCGGCGCCGTCGCCTGCCCGACATCCGCGAACTGCTGCCGCCGGGTTATATGAACAACCCTGCCAACCTCAGCCCGGACGCCCGGCTTGAAGGGCATAAGGTCGCAGAAATCGCGCCCGCCGAGCCGAAAACGCACAATGAGGAAGACCGCATTCTGGAAGTCAAAAACCTAAATGTGCATTTCCCGATTGGTGGCGGCGTGTTTTCAAAGTCTACGGACGTGGTCAAGGCCTGCGACGAGATCTCATTTGACGTCTATCGCGGCGAAACCTTTGGCATCGTTGGCGAAAGTGGCAGTGGCAAGACCTCGCTCAGCCGCGCGATCATGCGCATTCTGGATCCGACCTCTGGTGAGGTTCTGTTTCACCGCAAGGCAAAGCCAACGGTTGATCTGACCCAGGCCAACAAGAGTGAGCTGCGCGACGTCTGGCGCGATATGCGGATGGTGTTCCAAGATCCGCAATCTTCGTTGAACCCACGTCTGCGGGTGATCGATCTGGTTGGGCAATGTCTGCAAAAGGCCGAAAGCCTTGGGCGGCGTGACCTTCAGGCGCGCGTCTCTGACCTGCTTGTTCAGGCCGGGCTGAAGACAGAATTCCTGTTGCGATACCCCGGTGCGTTTTCGGGCGGGCAGCGTCAGCGTCTTGGCATTGCCCGTGCGCTGGCGACCAACCCCGAACTGGTGATCGCGGACGAAGCGGTCTCGGCTTTGGATGTGTCCATTCAGGCGCAGATGCTGAACCTGTTGCAGGACCTTCAGGACGAATTTGATCTGACCTATCTGTTCATCACCCATGACCTCAGCGTCGTGAAGCATATCTGCGACCGTGTGGCCGTGATGTACCAGGGTAAGATTGTCGAACTGACCACCCGCGACGAGTTGTTTGCCAACCCGAAGCACCCCTACACCAAGAAACTGCTTGCGGCTGTGCCCAATCCTGACCCCCGGATGCGCAAAGCAAGCTAAGCTTTTTGGGCGGCGGCCCTCCCCCGTCGCCCAAAAAGATATGACAAAAGCCGATTTTGTCGATTTTTTGCGCTTCGCGCAATTGCGATATGCCCCGGACTTCCGTAACAATAGGCAACTGCAACAACAAAATGAAATTCATCATGGATGCCAAAGGCGTTATTCCGGTCAATCAGACTCTCTCACGCTCTCTGTCGGGACAAGTCTCCCGCACCATCGGTGAGCGTATTCTTGAGGGAGTTCTGCAGCCCGGTCAGCTTTTGCCTGATGAGGTAAAGCTTTGCGAAGAATTTGGGGTCAGCCGCACCGTCATTCGCGAAGCGGTAAAAATGCTGGTTGCCAAAGGCATGCTAGAGGTGCGCCAACGTATCGGCACCCGCGTCCAGGACATTCGCAACTGGCAGATGCTGGACCGCGACATATTGCTTTGGCATCAGGGCATTCCGGTTGATAATGATCGGATCATGCGCCTGCTGGAGCTGCGCCAGTCCATTGAACCGGACGCCGCGCGCTACGCCGCTGAACGCCGGACCGAGGCGGATCTGGAAAACATCTTCAACGCACTCGACCGGATGGCCAAAAATCTGGATGAAAGCAATGAGTATGTGATTGCCGACGCGCAGTTTCATATCGCCATTCTCAGAGCCGCGCATAACCCCTATTTGGATTCTCTTGAGAATGCGATTTTCGCAGGTTTGATGCTGTCAATTCGCCTCACAAACCCAGATCGCGACTATAACAAGCGGTCCTTGCCCTTCCACCAGAACATTGCCGAAGTCATTCGCAAACAAGACACCGAAGGTGCCTATATGCGTATGAAAGAGCATCTGGCCGATTCAAATCGTCGCCTGTTGGAGCAAATGTCGTAATCAAGGCCATTGGGAGCTTTGAATGACGTTTTGGTGCCGACTTGGGCTAAAGTACGAAACTGAAATTTTCATCGATAAAATTTCGAAAATCACCACTTTTGCACTTTGTAGATATTGCCGACTTCCTGCTTTCGTTGATAGAATATACTCCTATCAACGATTGTGAGTAGAATGAACGATTTGGCCCCGAACAGCGATTCAACGCAGACCGATACCGAACTCGCCTATGGCAGCATTCGCGACGATATTATTCAGGGTCACTTGCAACCCGGAAGCAAACTGAAAGTGGCCGACCTGCGCGCGCGATATAGCGTTGGCGCCGCCCCCCTGCGCGAAGCGCTGTCGCGTCTGGTCGGGGATCGTTTGGTTGTTCAGCAAACCCAACGCGGTTTCCGTGTCAAAGAAGCCTCCCCTGCCGATGTCGAAGATGTAGGCCGGGTCCGTAATCTGCTGGAATGCGAAGCACTGCGCGAAAGCCTACTGTCTGGCAAAGACGATTGGGAAGCGCGGGTTGTCGCCTCCTATCACCGCCTGACACTTGCCGAGGGGCGCAGCAAATCGCCGGAAAACCTGCGCGAACTGGAATTGCGGAACAATGAATTTCACGAGGCGCTGGTCTCGGCAACGCAATCACGCTGGCTGCTGGAACTGCGCGCGCAGGTCTATCATCACCATGAACGCTATCGCTATTTGTCGCGCACCAAAAAGAACAGCAGTCGCGACACGGCGGCCGAACATGCCGCTATTTACGATGCGGTCATTCGCAGAGATGTCAAAGAAGCTTGTGCATTGACCACGGATCACATCGACCGGACAACCAAATCTGCATCCGAGGCCATGTCCAGCTAACCGCCAGATCAACAAAGCCAAAAGCGGAAGAGGAAGCCCATAGGGCTTCCTCTTTTTGGTTATTTTGGCTTTTGATGGATATGCTGTTCTTCGTGCGGACGCCCATCGATGTAACTGCCCACCGGCAGTTGATACCCCGGATAGGCCAGCGCATCTTCTTCGGCGCGCATCTGGTCAAACAGCTGGTCTTTCAGATCCGCCTTGATCGCGGCATGCTCTGCGCTTTGATGCAAGTTGATGCGTTCACCCGGGTCGGTTTCGAGATCATAGAGCTCTTCGATGTCATGCGGGCTCCAGGCATATTTATAGCGGTCATTGCGAATGCCGCGGAATTTGAACTGCCGCCCCTGATAGGCGTCATAGCCATAGGTGATGTGATCAGCGTCGCTTTTCCAGAAAGACCGGGCCTGTTCTTCGTCCGACAGCAAATCGCCCACTCCGGCCTGATCCAGCAACGCTGGGAAGACATCACGGAAGCTCACATAGTTGTCGCGCACTTCCCCGGCCTTGCCGTTCGGCGTGTGCATGAACATCGGAATGCGCATGACTTCTTCATAGAAGAATGGCCCCTTGTCGAACCAGCCATGCGAGCCGAGCATTTCGCCATGATCGGCAGTAAAGCCCAGAACCGACGTCTGATCCAGACCCAGGTCTTTCATCTTGCGCCAGAACTGACCGAACATGTCATCGATATAGGAACAGAATCCCCAGTAATGCTGCGCAGTTTTGCGCCAATCTTGCTGGGTCAGACCACGGGTGTCCTGACAGGGCCAATAATGCGCAGACTGCGCGTGCGGCTTATCGGTTTCAGTGAACTGCGGAATGTAGTTGTCCGGCATGTAGTCTTCGGGCAGATCATCATAGAGATCGACCCATTTCTGCGGCACATTGTGCGGGAAATGCGGGCCATGCAGGGACACGATCAGGCAGAACGGCTTGTCCGATTTCGCGTAGCGTTCCAGACGTTCGATGCCGATCATCGCGCGCTGTTCATCCGCCGGGATGCCATCCAGAACGGTGCCGTAAAACGGGTTCAGGCGATCTTCGGCAAACTCAAGGTCATCCACCGAGGCAACAAGGGCGTTGTCGCCGCCATCGCTCAGCGGGGCATCCGTGATCCCGCGATCAATCAGCGTGCCTTTGCCCAGGTGCCACTTGCCGATAAAGCTGACGTCATAGCCCGCAGCCATCAGCCGCTCCATATAGGTGGGGTGACTTGGGTGCAATTTGCCCTCTGGATAGAAAGACCCCCCAGAGACGTTGTCCATGGTGCCGTTCTGATGCGGAAGTTTGCCGGTAAAGAGGCTGCCCCGCGCGGGCGTGCACAGCGGCACCGAGGTGAAGGCATTGGTGAAATTGGTGGCTTCTTGCTTGAACGCCTGCAAATTTGGCAGTTTCGCAGGGTTCCCCGGCTGGTTCAAAGTATCCCACCGCCACTGGTCAGTGAGGAATAATATTATGTTTTGCTTTTTCATCAGAACGTTTCTCTTTTCTCTTCGCGTGTGTGCCACCAGCAAGGGTAATACGTGAGTGTTACTGGACGTGATCGCGTTCGAACCACCAGATGGCGATCCCGCTTCCGACAATCAGCAACCCACCGATGTAAAAGCCGACCCCCAGAACGTCACCGAAAAAGAGGACGGACAAAACACTCGCGAAGATCGCTTGCCCATATAGGAACGGAGCCAGAATTGACGCGCTTGCGTAGCTCAGCCCCGTCTGCAACAAAACCTGTCCCGCCGACCCCAAAGATGCCAAACATACGGTGATGAGGAACTCATTCAGGCTCATGGCGGACCATACGAAGGGTTGTATAGGCAAAAGGGCCAAACTTGCAAGAATTGGCAATGAAATAAAGGCTGTTTTCGCTTCTTCAGGGCCTGAAAGTCGCCGGCTGAGCAGGATAAATGTCGCCATACAGAGCGCCGCGGCGAGCGGCAGGAAAACGGCAAAGGACATCGCGTCAAATATCGGTCCAATCACCGCCGTGACGCCCACGAAACCCAAGACAACCGAGACCACCCGCCGGGGCCCGATTCGTTCTTTCAGCACCAGCACAGAGAGCACCGTGACCAGAACAGGCCCGAGAAACATCAGCACCGTTGCCTCAGCCAAAGACATGACTTGAAACGCGCTATAGAGCAAAAGCGTCAAGGTGATCAAAGCTGCGGCCCGCGCCATGTGCAGTTTGGGCGCCTTAGTTTTGAATATCTTGGGACCATGCAGGATCAGCAAGATCGAGGTGACGATAACCGCATGGAGCGTGTGGCGCAGCCAGGCGATCTGAAACACCGAATTCTCGGCAACCAATAGTTTTACCAAAGCGTCCTGGGACGCCAGAAAGGCCCCTGAAATCGTGACCAAAAAAATCCCAAAAGCCAATTTGGCTTTTGGGGAAGTTTGAACTGCGGTGTCCATTCGTTTCGTTTCGAACTCCGCTTAGTGTTTGGTGACGGTAAAGGCCGTACCCAGACGTTGACCGGTTTCTTTGTCAAAAACATGCAGCGGGCCGTTTGGTGTCACATGCATCGTGTCCCCATAGCGGCCCGACACACGCTCTTTGAAGAGGCAGGTCACAGGCTTGCCTTCGATATGGCCCGCCACCTGGGTTTCAACGCCTGTCGGCTCGGTCACAGAAACATCCAGCTTCAGCCCCGTGTCGCCGATTGCGAAATCATAGGGACGCATGCCAACCACAATCTCTTTGCCGGTGGGCAACCAGTCATAGGACTGAGTGGCGATCTCGGGGAAAGACCCGATCTTAAGACCGCTTTCTGTCACCGTCGCCTCCATCAGATTCATCGAGGGCGAACCGATAAAGGCTGCGACAAACAGATTCTGCGGCTCATCATAGAGTTCAAGCGGCGTGCCCACCTGCTCTACATGGCCCTCGCTCATCACCACAATCTTGTCGGCCATTGTCATGGCTTCGATCTGGTCGTGGGTCACGTAAACCGCCGTGGTGCCAAGGCGCTGATGCAGGGCCTTGATTTCGGCGCGCATGGACACACGCAGCTTGGCATCCAGGTTGGACAGCGGTTCGTCAAACAGGAAGACCTTGGGGTTGCGCACAATCGCGCGGCCCATGGCGACGCGCTGGCGCTGACCGCCCGACAGCTCACGCGGGTAACGATCAAGGTAGTTTTCAAGGTTCAGAATGCGCGCGGCTTCCTCAACCTTTGTCTTGATCTCGTCCTTGGGTGCCCCCGCGAGCTGCATCGAAAACGACATGTTATCAGCCACTTTCATATGCGGATAGAGCGCGTAGTTCTGAAACACCATGGCGATGTCCCGCGCCTTGGGTTGCAGGTCGTTCACCACGCGGCCGGCGATATGAATTTCGCCGCCGGTGATGTCTTCGAGACCGGCGATCATCCGCAGCAAAGTGGTTTTACCACAGCCGGACGGACCGACCAGCGCAACAAATTCGCCATCGTTGATTTCAAAATCGATGCCTTTCAGCGCGCGCACCGCCCCATAGTTTTTGTAGATATCTTTGATCGCTACATGTGCCATTTTTGTACTCCTTTGAGCTGATCCAGGCTTAGCCCTTCACAGACCCCATGGTCATCCCGCGGATGAATTGTTTTTGGAAGATGAGGAAGACAGCCAGTGTCGGGATCGCTGCGATCACCGCGCCGGACGCTACCATGTTATAGGCGATTTCATATTCACCTTGGAAAGACAGGATGCCTACGGTGACTGGCTTTTTGCCGGTCCCCTGTGTCAGCACGAGGCCCCACAGCAGGTCATTCCAGATCCAGGTGAATTCAAGCACCACCAGCGCCGAAATTGCAGGACGCGCGATGGGTGCATAGACCCGCCGGAAAATCGTCCACTCATTCGCGCCGTCAATGCGGGCCGCTTCGCGCAATTCGCCCGGCACCGTGTTGAAGAAGTTCGTCATGATCAACACAGCAAAGGGAATGTGACGCATGATGTGCACAATGATCTGGGCAATGAACGTGTCGTGCAGCCCAATTTCACTGATCAGGCGAAACACCGGGATCAGCTGCGTGTGAATGGGCACGAAGCTCAGCGAAACAATCACCAGGAACATCCAGAGACGCCCTTGAAAGCGCAACCTGCTCAGCGCGTAGCCCGCCATGGTCGCCACCAGCAACGTTCCTGCAACCGATGGCAGGGTGATGATGGTCGAGGCCTTCAGGAAAGGCAGCATCTTGATGAAAGCGATTTGCAGGTTTTCCCACTCATAGCTCGACGGCAAGGCCCAGGAGCCATTGGTGGTGATATCTTCGATCGTGCGGATCGAGGTCAGCAAGGACCCAAAGATCGGCATGAAGAAGATCGCAGCCAAGAGCAGCAGCAGGCCAATTTGACCTGAGCGCACCACAGGCTCTTCAAAGCGTTCAAACATGCTCCCACGGTCGGGTTCGGACCCGGACGCAGACAGTGTATTGGTATCAATCTGTGTCATCGGACCTTAGCTCCACTCTCGTTCCATGGCCTTGGCCATGCGTCTGACATAAGGAACAACCATTGTGGCGGTCATGATCGTCACAACAACACCGATGGCGGCGCCGTAGCCGAATTTGTAGTTCCAGAAGGTTTCCATATACATGCGGTAGCCGACGACTTCGGTCATGCCAAAGGGGCCGCCGCGTGTCATGGTCAGCACGATTTCGGTCGCCAAAAGCGCCTGAATCAGAGCGGAAGACACCGCGATGGTATTGGCCGGCTTCAGCAGCGGCAGCGTGATGCGGAAAAAGACCTGACGACGGGTTGCGCCATCCACTTTGGCCGCTTCGATCAATTCCTGCGGAATGGCCGAAAGACCTGCCAGATAGATCACGGTGGCAAACGCCGTCTGACGCCAGGCCGCTGCAGCGATCACCGAAAAATTGCCTGCATGTGGACCAAGCCATTCGACAATCAGCACATCGAGCCCAAGCCCGATCAACAACTGGTCAAGCAGGCCGACATCAGGCTCGTAAATCCAGGCCCAGATGACCCCGACAATGGCAAACGACAGCGCCAGCGGCAGGAAAAACACGGTTTTGATGATGCTCGCCCCCCAGAAGGTGCGTTTCACCAAAAGCGCGATGATCACGGCAAGGGTATTTGGAATGACAAGGAAACAAGCGACCCAGATACCTGTATTCTTTAGAGAATTCAGGAAATATTCATCCTGAAAGAGCTCAATATAGTTTGTGAGACCAACAAAGTTTCCGGCACCTGCAACACCGACCTGATCCGTCATACTGATGTAAAACGTCTGCAAGATCGGAATGGCTCCGAAAAATCCGTAGATCACGATGGCTGGCATCAAAAACAGCCAAGGCGTGTACCGGGCGTTCAATGTCCTACTCCTCGATTAAGTAATGCGGGTGGAGCTCCTGCGCTCCTGTCCCTGATGATCATGCGCTCCGATGCGATATCCCGCATCGGAGCATTTCAAAGCCGATGGGCTATGGATTAGCCGCCGAAAACTTCAAGGCGACGTTCTTCCAGACGTTCCAGAACCTGCATGTACTGATCTGGGAACACGAGGAAGCGCGGGAATTCGCGTTTCGCGATTTCGGTCACGCCTGGGTGTGTCGCCAACTCCAGGTTCTGGTGGAACGGTGCGTCCAGCATATCATAGAACTTGTTGATTGTCGGCTGGATCGACGCCGGTTCATAGAGATCCACCGGGATGGAATTGTTTGCTGTCGGGCGCTGTGCCTGAATAGCAAACTCGCGCTGCGCATCAGCAGAGCTGATACATTTCAGCATCTCAACAGCGTTTTCGGTATTGGCACCGGCACCCGAGGCCGCCCAACCTTCAACCGCACCTTCAACCGCCGCAGGGATTGCTGGATCGATTGTCGGGAAGTTGAAAACACCAAAGTCTTCGTCAGGTGTCCAGCCAGACCGGATGAAGTTACCAGCAGTCCATGGCCCCATAATTTCCATGGCCGCTTCGCCGTTCAGCAGCTTGGTCGCCATTTCGCGCCAGCCCAGGCTGGAGAAGCCATCGTCAAAATAATCCTTTTCGATCAGGTCAGCCCATTTTTCCATGGCTTCGATGACTTTGGGATCCAGATAGCTTTCCGTACCGGACATCAGCCCATTGCGGAAATCAGAGCCTGCAACCCGCAGGATCATATAGTCAAACCAGAACAGTGGCTCCCAACCGGACTTTGCGCCCAGCACGAATGGAGTGACGCCCGCCCCTTTGAGGGTCTCAGCCACATTCATCAGCTCGTCCCAGGTCTGTGGTTCAGACAAGCCATGCTCTGCAAAGAGGGCTTTGTTGTACCAGAAAACGTTGGGCTGGAAGGTGGTTGGAATGACGTAGACATTGCCATCAGGTTCGGTCGAAGTGGCCTGAATACCTGCTGGGTAGTTGCCTTTGATCTCTTCCCAGGCCTCATTCATGTTCTTGATTTTGCCGGTTGCCGCTTGGAATTGTGCGCGACCGCCAGCCCAAAGTGCATAGATGTCCGGCGGAGTGGAGCTGGACAGCTGAACAGGCAACTGAACTTCGTATTGTTCAGGCGGAGAAAAATTCTCGACAATAGTGATGTCAAGCTTCTCGGCGCAGACATTCCACATGTCCATGCGCGGTTTGCGGGCTGCTTCAGCGGCCGACCGGTGGAACAGGTGTACCTCCCCTTCCGCACTCGCGATGTCAGCCGCGAAGACACCTGGCAAAGCAAGCAGAGCCGCCGCGGTGGTATTCAGTAGTTTTGACATACTATCCTCCCTAGGATTGATATTAATATATTTGTCGGCGTTATTTTACTTTACCGATATTTTTTAAAATGTAGTGTTATGCTGAAATCCAGTCAAGAGTTACCTTGTCTGGTTTGAATCCAAGACTGCGATCTTGGTTCAACCCCTTAAAATTAAGACAAAATCCCTGTGAACGCTGGGTAAGTCGCACCGAAATGAGGATCATAATATGAATATGCGAGTGAATGAATCGATTCACGTCAGCCCTTTTTCCAAGCTAAAACGACTGGATTCTGACGCAGTTCGGTGGACCGACGGCTTCTGGGCGCAAAAACTGACAACAGTGAAAAATGATTCGTTGCCCAGTGTGCTTGCGGCACTGAACGACAAAAGCAACGCCACCTATTTCCCGAACTTCAAGAACGCGGGCAGCGGAACGGGCGCGTTCGTTGGCGTCGATTGGAGCGATGGCGACTGTTACAAATCGCTCGAAACCATGATCCTGTTTCTGGATCTCGAATATGATGCCGCGCTGGACGCGCAGATCGATGGCATGATTTCTGAAATTGCATCGGCGCAAGAAGACGATGGGTATATCTGTACGCAAATCACACTGACAGGTCGTCCGCGCTGGACAAATATCCACGACCACGAGCTTTACAATTTCGGGCATTTGCTGACCGTCGGCGTGTTGCATCACCAAGTCACCAAGAAAACCAGCCTGCTGAATGTGGCGTTGCGCGCTGCGGACTATCTCTATGACACCTTCAGCACCCGCGACCCCGAACTTTCGGCATTCTGCTTTAACCCTTCGCAGATCATGGGGCTGGTCGAACTTTATCGCGAAACCGGAGAACAGCGGTATCTGGAGCTCGCCAAGATTTACATCGACAACCGCGGCTCCAACCCGAAAAATCCGCGCTCGGATCTGGACCAGAC
Organism: Cognatishimia sp. SS12; assembly: GCF_028369055.1. Classification (GTDB taxonomy): domain Bacteria; phylum Pseudomonadota; class Alphaproteobacteria; order Rhodobacterales; family Rhodobacteraceae; genus Cognatishimia. The sequence goes on from NZ_JAQNCZ010000007.1 coordinate 71,720, forward strand.
GCAAGACCGCGTGCCGGTGCGCGCCGAAACCGAAGCGGTGGGCCACGCCGTCACCGGCCCCTACCTTTGGGCCGGCGCAGCCGATCTGGTGATGGAGACCAACGAACAAGAGCTGCTGGATGCCATCACCCGCATCTGGGAGGACAGCACCTATCGAAAAATGTACATCACCGGCGGCATTGGCGCATTGCACAAGGGGATCGCTGAGCGATCCAACCCCGATTACGAAGAAATCAGCGAAGCCTATGGCCGCCCTTTTCAGCTGCCCAATGACTCAGCCTACAATGAAACCTGCGCCAATATCTCTAACGCTATGTGGAGCTGGCGGTTGCTGCAGCTGACCGGGGATGCGCGTTATGCCGATGTGATGGAGCGGGTGCTATTTAACTCTGCGCTGTCGGCCCTGTCGCTGGATGGTGAGCAGTTCACCTATACCAATCCACTGCGGTTCAACGGCAAAGACCATATGCTGATCTCCAACGACTCGCCGGTGCGCTGGAAAACCTGGCGCTGCTATTGCTGTCCACCGCAGATCACACGCACCATCGCGGGCCTGCATCGCTGGACCTACTCCACCGGCGAAAACGCCGTCTGGGTCCATCTTTATGGTGCCAACACGATCAACACGGACATCAACGGCGCAAAGCTGTCGATGACTCAAAGTTCCAATTACCCATGGGGTGGTGACATACGTTTTGAGGTGGAGGCGGCCCCGGAGGGTGAGCTGACCATTCACCTGCGCATCCCCGGCTGGACGCCCACCGCGTCTTTGACCGTGAATGGCGATGCCATCGGCGTGCCTGTCGGCAGCCCGAACTATGTGGCCGTCACACGCACATGGTCGGCGGGCGATGTGATTGAACTGTCGTTTGACACCTCTCCGCAGGTTCTGACCGCGCGCCCCGAAGTCGAAGAGGCCCGCAGCCAGGCTGCCGTCATTTGTGGCCCCTTGGTCTATTGCCTGGAGGGCGCGGACCTGCCGGACGGCACCTCGATTGACGATGTGGTATTGCGGTCCGACACGCAGTTTGAGGTACAGCCGGGCGTTGGCCTGTTTGAAGGGTTGAGGGTTCTCTCAACGGATCTGCAGCTGCGCTCGTCCTGGACCAGCCACGAGCTATACGCGCCGCTGGCCAAACTGCCCGCAGCAACGGTCAAGGCCACGCTCATCCCCTACTTTGCCTGGAACAACCGGCCGGACAACACCATGTCGGTCTGGCTGCCGCTGCAATACGGCTAAACAAAAAAAGCCCGCGCCTATCTGGCGCGGGCTTTCTATTTAAGAACGTCTAATTGCGGTTCAATTAAGGCCGTACAGGTCGGCAAAGGGATCGTCATCCCTGTCATCGCACCATTTGTATTCGCACCAATTTGCAACTTTCTCAGCAACTTCTTGACCGCATACGGAAGCTGTGAATCCTAGGGCCATATCGATGCCCGCTGATACACCCGACGATGTGAAAAAACGACCATCTTCCACCCATCGGGCCCGGCTCACCCAGCGCACATTGGGCCCCTGCTCTTCCACCCACTGGAATGCGCCTTTGTTGGTGGTTGCCCGGCGACCATCCAAAATACCGGCCTTTGCCAGAAGCGCGCTGCCGGTACAAACACTCAGGATGTATGCGGCGTCAGCAGAAACGCTTTGAAGCCAATCCATCATGACGGGATTATCAACCTCTCGCCTCGTACCAATCCCACCCGGGATCAACAAAACGTCAAATGCCGTCGCATCTTCAAATGAAGTATCAACAAATGCAGATGGTGCCTGTTTGCTTGGGATCGCGCCGTGCCTTTCAGCAACAAGATGGGTCTCAAAATTTTGAGGCAACATCCCAAAGATCTGCAATGGCCCAAAAAGGTCCAGCAATTCAAATCCCGGGAAGACCACTGCCCCAATTTTCAGCATACAATCCGCCCCTCTGAAAACGATGGGAACCAAATTAGTTGCGCGATACTTCGCTCCGTACTGTATCGACCGCCTTGGTCAGCAAGGCCGTATCGACCCCGGCCGCGACAAATGTATAGCCCCAGCTGAGATAGCGATTGGCATCCACACTTGTCCCCGCGAGGATACCGCTCGCCTTGCCAATGGCGTTCAGACGTGCGGCGGCGCTTTTCAAAACAGCTTGCATCTCTGTCGCGCCCGGGTTGCCCAGGTGCCCAAAGGAGGCGCTGAGATCGGAGGGCCCAATGAACACCCCGTCAACGCCCTCCACCCCGGCGATCTCTTCCAATTGATCCAGCGCCTCTTTGGTTTCCACCTGCAAAACGACCGCAATCTGATCATTGGCTTCCTGCAAATACGTCGTGCGCCGCCCGTAGCCAGACGCGCGCGTCGCCCCGGCGACGCCGCGAATGCCATCCGGCGGATAGCGACAGGCGCGCACAGCCGCGCGCGCCTCCTCGGCGGATTGTACAAAGGGCACAAACACGGTCTGAGCCCCAATATCCAACACCTGCTTGATCAGAACCGGGTCATTCCACGCAACGCGCACGGCCGCCTGACTGTCACTATGGGCAGCGCTGCGCAACAGCTCTGCCGCCGCCGGGATCGTGATGGGTGAATGTTCGGTGTCAAACAGCAGCCAGTCAAACCCTGCGCCTGCGATCAACTCGGCCACCACCGGCGAGGAGAGCGACGACCAAAGGCCAACCTGGGTCTGCTGCGCAGCCAAGGCGGCCTTAAATCGGTTCGTTGGAACTGAGGCGCTCATTCGAAGTTGACCGAAACAACCCCGGCAGGGCCGAAGTCCGCCAGCAAAAGATCCCCCGGATCTGCCCAAACCGGGCGCGTGAATGACCCAGAGAGGATCATATGCCCCGCCTCCATGCCGACGCCGAAGGTCGCAAGTTTGTTGGCCAGCCAGGCCACGGCATTGGCCGGATGTTTCATCACACCCGCCGCAATGCCCGTTTCTTCCAGATCGTCGTTGCGGAAGAACAAAGACCCCACCCATTTGAGATCCAGTTCCTCCGGTTTGAAGCGGGTGTCGCCCAGCACCAACCCTGCCGCCGCGCCATTGTCGGCGACGGTGTCAAAGATCAGCCGCGGTTCCAGAACGCGCGCGTCAATGATTTCGATCGACGGGATCACACATTCGGTTGCGTCCAGAATATCCTGCAAGCCCAGATCAGGGCCGCGCAGTGGTTTTTTCAGCACGAAAGTCAGCTCTGGCTCGACGCGCGGCACACAGAAATCTGCATGTTTCACCGTCGCCCCATTGCTGATCAGCATGCTTTCGAACACATGCCCATAGTCCGGTTCATCAATCTTGGAAGATTGCTGCATCGCACGGGATGTCAGGCCCACCTTATGCCCAATCAAGCGATCCCCCGAGTCGCCGCGCTGCTGCGCCACTGTCTGGGAAATCGAATAGGCATCTTCGATACAGATGTCCGGAAATTGCTGAGATAGTTGAACGGCTTGCTGCTTTGTCCGTTCAGCTTTTTGTAACGTTTCTACCGCGGCGTCGCGCTGCATCTGGGAAAGCATGAATTTATCCTTTTTGTCGATATTATTATTAACAATCGAGAAAATAGGATGTCAACGATATATTACAAATCCCGACGGGCTGATGAAAACGCGGGCAATAACGCGCGTTTTGAAGCGGCAGCCCGCGGCGCGTTTCCGCGACGACGAATCAAAAAACCGGCCCGCAGATGCAGGCCGGTTTTGTCAGTTTTCAGGTTAGGTCAGCTTTAGTGCCAGCCAACCCGCTCCGCGCAGGGGATCTGATCCTGTTTCCGCGCACGGATCATATCCATATGCTCTTTGCGGATCGCTGCGCTGCCGGGATCATCAAACAGGTTGATCATTTCATCCGGATCTTCCTGCATGTCATAAAGTTCCCCGGTGTCGGTGCGCGTATCAACAGACATGCGATAGCGCTGGCTGCGCACGGTCATCAGATCCATGTCAACGGCGCTGCGCTTGGCATCCACCTCATATTCTGACAGCGCAAAATCGCGCGTTTCAGAACCATCAAAGAGGCCTTTCCAGGATGTCCCGTTGTCGTCTTCGGCCTCAAGGCCGCAGAGATCAGCAAGTGTCGAGCGGATATCAACTGTACACACCGGATCATCAACAACCTTGCCGACGCTGACGCCGGGGCCGCTGACAATGCAAGGCACCCGCAGCAAGCCATCATAGAGCATCGGGCCTTTCAGCAGCAGGCCATGATCACCCAGCCATTCACCATGGTCGGAGATGAAGACAATAATGGTGTTGTCCAATTCACCCTTGGCCTCAAGCGCGTCCAGAATGCGGCCCACCTGCGCGTCCACTGCGGTGATCATCCCAAAATAGATGGCGGTGAGTTCGCGCAGCGCCTCTTCGCTCATGTCGCCGCGAATGCCCCAGTCTTTGCCGCCTGCGCTATGTTCTGCGCCCTGCTTGATTTTTTCGCGGCTGTCGATGAATGCCTTGTGCCACCAGGGGCGGTTTTCAAGATCAAGCTCAATGTGCTTGGCAATCGTCACCTCTTCGGGGTCATACATATCGCACCATGGTTTCGGCGCGAGGAAGGGCGGATGCGGATCAGGGAAAGAGACCCAGGCGAAAATGGGCTTGTCCTGCCGTTCGTTGACCATTTCCACTGCGCGGTCGCCGATCCAGGGGGAGGAATGCCATTCTTCATCCAAAGCCGAGCGCCATGTCTGATGGTTCAACGTCTCTGGTGCCAGCGGCTCCTTGGCCAGATCCCAACGCGCCTTGCCCTGCCCGTCCTGATCAAGCCAGTTTTCATAGTGCAGCGTTTCCGGTGCCTCGTACCATTTGGTGTGGTGGTGTGGCCGCAGCATCATCTGCACATTGTTGAAATGAAAATAGCTGCCGCGCCAGTTTGGGGAAAAATCTTTGGCGCTTGTGTAGCATTCGGGGCGGCCTGTCGGCTCAAAGGTCTGCTGGCTGGACAGATGCGCCTTGCCAATGAAATGCGTGTCATAGCCGGCGGCCCCGAACAGCCCGGCCAGCCCTTGCGCCCCAAAACTGTAGTCCAGATCGCGGCCATTGTCGCGCACGCCATGCGAGTACGGCAGCTTGCCCGTCAAGATTGATGCCCGCGCGGCCTGACACATCGGGTGCGGGGTGATGCACTTGGAGAACCGCACCCCATTTTGCGCGATTCGGTCGATGTTCGGCGTACGCACGCCGCGGCCCTCAGGGCCGATACAATCCCCGCGTTGCTGATCAGTTGAGATCAGAATGACATTAGGTTGATTCTTCATTTTTGTCTCCGAAGTGCCCCGCTCATATACGGGAGCTATCCCGCGAAAGCGTTTCTTGAACTTTATTGCGCGCAGAATCGCGCATGCGAATCGGTCCCCGTTTTTCGTTACATGCCGCGACTGCAAGGCAAGTAGCTGAAAATCCAAGAGATAAATCTTACCTCTAAATGGCTGCGGAACTCATCACATCAATAAATCGTACATTATTTTATTTTTTATATGTACGAAATAAATTTTTCATGTAACGTAATATGAAACAGAGGAGGACAAAATGCAAATTTTGAAACAACTAAAACTGACGACAGTCGCGGCCCTGGCATTAACCACGGCAACGATTGCAAGCGCTGAAACCATCGTATTGGACGTGGTTGCTTGGAAAGGAAACGAGGCACAACCTGCGGGTTTCCCCGAGTTGCTGGCCAAGTTCGAAGCTGAGAACCCAGACATCGATGTCGAGCTGACCTATGTCGCGCGTAAAGATGTCGACAAACTCATTCCGCCACGCCTGCAAGCGGGCACCCCACCAGATGTCACAATGGTTGACCCATCCCTGAACAAGCTTTGGGGCGATGCAGGCTTTCTGCAGGATCTTGGTCAAGATTCCGAATGGTACGGCAATCTGAAAGACTCCGTAAAATCCATCCTGGCACGCGGTGACGAAATCAACATCATGCCGCTGGAAGTCATTGGCATGGGCAACTTTGTCAACATGGGCATCCTGCGTGAGCATGGCATCGAAAACCCGCCGCTGACACTCGACGAAGTCGTCGCAGTATGTAAGGCGCTGGAAGGCACCGACATCAACCCGATGATCTTTGCTGGTGGCTTCCCAGCAATGCTGTGGGTTGGCGCAAACGGCATGGCGGTTGATGGCCCTGCCCGTGGCGAATACAGCACTGGCGAGCGCAAGTTTGTCGATGATGAGCTGTTCAACGCCTCGCTGAACTCTGTGCGTACGCTGGTGGATGAGGGTTGTTTTGACCCGAAACTGCAAGCGGGTCTGGACCCATGGTCCACCGCGCTGGAAGAATTCAAATCCGGCCGCTCGGCGATGCTGCCGCAGGGCGCATGGAATATCGGTCAATTCTCCCGCGTTGAAGGCCTGGATTTTGTTTTCGCACCGATGCCTTCGGTCAACTCCGAGGTTGGTATGGCGCTGGATCTTGTTGGCCCAGGTTGGGCAATCCCACGTGACTCCAGCCAGCCTGAAGCGGCAGCAAAGTTCATCGAATTCTTCACCAAAGAAGAAAACCTGTCGGTCTTCCTGGATGCGGAAGGGGCCTACAGCCCATTTGTTGACGCAGCTGACGTAATGCCAGAACTGGCCGCCTCATATGGTGCGGCACGCGAGCAGGACAGCTTGATCCTCTGGCCTTTCTCTACGCTCGAATTCAGCAAAACACTCCAGCGTGAGTGGGAAGAAAGCCTGACAGGCTTCCTGCTGAACCTCGACGAAGACAACGCTGAAACCCTGCAGCGTTGGGACGATACGGTCGAAGACGACCTTTGATCGTAGACTGAGAAGCAGCGCCGGCCCCCTCCTTCCTCCCCGGCTGGCGCTGCTTCGCATTCCCCATTTGCGGAAGACATAGCAATGCGTGCAAAAAACTCCCTTTATCTTTTTACGGTTCCAGCCCTCATCGTGTTGGCCGTTTTTTTCGTTTACCCGATCTATCTGACCTTCGACATGAGCCTGACGAACTTCAAAGGCATCGGCGAAGCAAAAGACGTCGGCTGGCGGAATTATGAACGAATCTTCACGCGCAGCCGCTATGTCGACGCCGTCAAAATCACACTGATTTATACGGTTCTGGTTGTTGTCCTGCAGAATATCTCGGCGCTGTTCTTCGCCGCGATCCTACACCGGATGCCCTTGATCCGAAACTTCAGCCGCGCCGCGCTCTATACGCCTGCCATGATGTCTTTTGTCGTCATTGGCTATGTGTGGCAGTTCCTTTATTCGCCCATCAATGGCGGTATCAACGTCGCGCTGCGTGACCTTGGCCTTGAATCCTTTGCGCTGAATTGGCTTGGCGATCCGAATTTGGCCCTGTTTGCAGTCGCATTTGTGCAGATCTGGATGTTCACCGGCTTTACGGCCGCGATCTATCTCGCGGGCTTTGCTGGCCTGCCCTCTGAGCTTGAAGAAGCCGCGATTCTGGAAGGTGCCAGTTCCTGGCAGCGCTTCCGCTACATCGAAATTCCGCTCCTGCGACCAAGCATTACGGTTGCGGTGATGCTGACCACCATCGGGACGCTGCGTACCTTTGAATTGCCGTTTATCTTGACCAGAGGTGGGCCGGATGGCGCGACGCGCGTCCTGTCGATCGAGATTATTGATAACCTCTTTGGTCAGTACAAATTCGGGTTCGCCTCTGCGCTCTCGATCGTGATGCTGGTGCTGGTTCTGACCGTCGCCTTCATCCAAAACAAAGTTCTGCGCGATGCGGAGAAAGTAACATGAGCATGACAGATCAGACGACGACTGCCCCATCGGCGCGTAAGAAAATCGACCCAAATCTGGTGCGCAAACGCGCCCGGATGATCATCAGCCACGGATTGGTACTGTTGCTGGTGTTCATCATGGTGATGCCACTGATTTATATGGTCATGATGTCGTTCAAAACGGCGACCGAAATCTCACAAGATCCGCTTGGCCTGCCGGGCAGCTTGTACCTGGACAACTACATCAGGGCCTTGTCCTCGATGGGCTATGTCCGCTCGGTGATCAATTCTCTTGGCATTACCATTTCGGTCATCGTGCTTGTGGTTCTGATTGGCTCCCTGGCCGCTTACCCGCTCGCACGTATCGAAAGTCGCACAAGCCGGATTATCGTCATGATCATGGCACTGGGTCTGGCGACCCCCAATTTTGTGACGATCACGCCGATCTATGTGATTTTCCGCGATTTGGGCCTGCTGGACACCTATCTGGGCATTGTCTTGGCCTTTACCGCGCTGAAGTTGCCCTTGGCGGTGTTCTTTTACACCGGGTTCATCGCAGCCCTGCCCCGAGAAATGGAAGAGGCGGCGCGTCTGGATGGGTGCTCAAACCTGCAGATCTTCTGGTATGTCATCCGCCCCTTGCTGACACCCGTCACAGCCACGCTGGCGCTCTTCGTGATGCTGATGGTGTGGAACGACTTTACCTATCCGCTGCTGCTGCTGACGGATAAAGACAAATTCACTGTGATGATCGCCGTCTATCGCTTTGTCGGTGCGACAGGGATTGATCCGACCATGCTGTTCCCAGCTGCGGTTCTAGGGTCCCTGCCCTTGCTGGCACTCTTCATTGTATTCCAGCGTCGCATTGTGGGCGGCGCGACCGCAGGAGCTGTTAAATAATGTCGCAACTGAAAGACAAAGTTGTCATCGTCACAGGTGCAGGGGCTGGTATTGGTCTTGGTATTCTTCGCCAGGTGATTGCCGCCGGGGCCACCGGTGTCGGTTTTGATGTCAATCCCGCTGCCGAAGCCAAGGTGACAGCCGAAGGCGGCCACTTTCTGCAGGTGGATGTCGCGGATCTGGACGCCCTGGAGCGCGCCATTCAAATCACCCGCGAAACCCACGGCCGCATTGATGGTCTGGTCAACAACGCGGGCGTGACAATCAATGTGCCCTTCCTTGAGATGACACGCGATCAGATGGAAACCATCTGGACCATCAATCACCGCTCGATTTTGGCCGCGTCGCAAATGGTCTCAAAAATTATGGTGGCCGATGGGACAGCTGGCGCAATTGTACAGATCAGTTCCAACCACAGCCGGTGCTCAAACCCGGGGTTCGAAGCCTATGCAGGCTCCAAAGGGGCGATTAACGCCATGACCCGCGCCATGGGTTGGTCGCTTGGCAAACATGGCATTCGCGTCAATGCGCTGTGCCCGGGCCTTTCAAAGACCGAAATTGTTCTGGACGCTATGCAGGACGCGGACAATGCAGAAATGTTCAATTCCTGGCACGCGGACAAGCAAGTGAACACCGTCGAAGATGTCGGCAATCTTGCTGTTTTTCTGTTGTCTGACCTGTCGGCATCCATTACTGGCACTGAAATCATCGCCGACCGCGGGATGTCATCACTGCTCGGCGTGCGTGATGCACGCATTCGCCGATAAGTCGCTTTTTTTCTGAAGCAATTGGCAAGTTAGAGCCCGGGCAGATGTTGGCCGGGCTTTTTATCGTGGCCGCAATCGGTACACAGTTTTTATATTTTTGTGTATTTGGTGTTTTATTTGGTGTATAAAAACGCACTTATCATTGACAGTTTGGCCCTTTGAATAGACGATCAGAATATGAATGCAGCTAATACATCACTGAATATTTCGGCCGGTCGCGACAGCTCTGATAGCGCGAACACGTCTAAGTCTATTTACGAGAAAGTGCGCCATGAAATTTTGGCCGGGCGTCTCAAAGCGAATGAGCGACTGAAGATCAGTGAGCTTGCAAAGCGGTACGGCAGTTCAACAAACCCGGTGCGCGAAGCGTTGCAGCAGCTGCGCGGCGAAGGCTTGGTTTTGTTCGTGGCCAATCAAGGTGCCCGTGTGCGCGCCATTGATATGGATTTCGTGCGTGATGTGTCCGAGGTTGGATTGCAGCTTGAGCCCTATCTTGTGCGCTGGTTCGTTGAAACCGCCACCCAAGACGATATCGATGCGCTCGAAGCAATTCAGACCGAAATCGAAACCCTAAACTTCACGGACAAAGAAAAGCATTCCATCCTCAACGAGGAATTTCACCAGCGTATGTATGTAAGCCATTACAATCGTGTGGCTTACAAACTTTGGAAGCAGCATCGTGAAATCCTGTCGTCGATCTCCACGCGGATTCCGATTGCGATTGGCCGCCGCGAGGCCATTCTGAATGAGCACCGGCAGATCATCGAAGCGATCCGCAGCCAAGATCCGGGCAAAACCGCCAAAGTGCTTTATGCGCATATCGAGGATGCCAGCCGGCACCTTGTCGATCAGCTACGGATCGAAGAAAATCGCAACGCCAGCGACTAACGCGCCCCCCCTGCGAAAGCCCATTGTCCCAGCCCATATTCGGTGCACATTGCACCGGATTGAGGTATGCGGCGATGTCACCCATCAATTGAGCGTCCGCTGCAGCGTCGGTATGCCCTTTTTGGCCCCCTGCCCTCTCCCGCGGACCGAATGGCTGTTACGAGCGCTCTCAGGCGCTCTCATCAGGTTTTGCCACGACATCTCGCCCCGATTCAAAGAGGTAATCAATCGCCAAGCGTAGGAACGCGGTGCGTGAATTTGGTCCAACCGTTCCAGGAGATAGCCAAGAATAATAAAGCTGAGGGCTGGGCCCATCTTCTTTGCCTCTGTCCAGAGATATCCTAGACCAAGTTGATCCGCCAATTGGTCCATCCGCTGCTGACAGGCTTGCGGCGTGCGTGCCAATCGCAATTCTGCACAGAGTTTAGGGAATTTCGTCTCCATGTCTTTGTCTGTCACCTGCACATCCATATTCGTGTGTTTAAAAGCGGATCGATTCAAAGAAGTCTCTTTGTGCCCCTCAGATTGCGTGTCGCTGGCCCTCAAATCTGTTGGATTTTCGTCCTGATAGGCCGCCAACTCTGTTGTGATTTCAGACAGGAAGCCTTGCAAAGCCTCTGCCTGTGGTTTGCGCCGCAAAAGTTTGCGTGCCCGAGATGTGAGCGCGGCCACCGTTGCGCTGTCGCGCGCAAGAGATACCAATTCAGCCAAACCGCTTGCGCAGCGATCGCGTAGGGTGATGAGCTTCTGTTTTTCGGCGGCATATTGTTCCGCTTGGGCACACAGCTCAGCGTAGCGCCGCAGCAGTGGCAGCGCGGACAGGCCGGTTGCATAGGTAATTCTGCCCGTGTTGTCACGTCGCGCCCAGCGTTTTCCATTGCCGCTGGGCAGGCGTTGCAGCAGGTCCAGCGAGACGAGCTTGGCGATGTGACGCTCGATGGTTTGAATGCTGACATGGGCGCGCCGCGCCAAACTAGCGTTTGAGGCAAAGCAGAGATGCGCTTCAAGCCGCCGCTCTGAAATTTCATCGCTGGGAATAAACGACAACAACGCCCGCAAAACAGCGATGCTTGTGCCCTTCAGCCCAAGGGGTTCGCGCAGCTCTTCGATGACATTCAGCAGCTGCCATTTTGAAAGCGCACACGCCCCCTGCCCTGCCGCATGCGCTGGCAAGTTGGCTCCGCCGGGAGCCCGTCCTGTAATTGGTTCCATATTTTCAGTGAGGCAAAGAAAAACCGTTCGCTCAGAAGCGTTTTGTCTTGTTTGGCGAATCGGAGGCTGCTAGGGTCTAGGTGTCAAACTAAGAAGCGCTTTTAGCGCAGCAGCCCTCGAAACTTTGTTTTGGGGGTTTTCTTTTGCCCGTTTCTCCTTTTGTTGCTCGGTCCTCAGGTGTCTTCCGCTCGGTTCGCTTTTGTGAACTCGGCGTAAGATTTCTTGATTATGGTTTCGATATTATCGTCCAGCCAGTCCGCAAAGGGCGCAGATACTCCACTGCGTTTGATCGAAATCGCAAGGGAACTTTGCGCAGATTTGACGGTCACGCCCTCTACAGGCGTGCTTTCGCGCGTTTGGCCTGGCCGGGCCCCGCGGCGGCTGATCTCTTTCAAAAGAATGTCCAGACGTTCGTCGGATGTGCTGCCCTGGAGTGCGCCTTTCAAAATCGCCAATGCGGCTACAGCGGTGATCTTTTGGGCGATAAACGCTTCGGCCAATGCGGTCCACTTTGGGCGGCCAGCCTTGGGGGCCGCTCCAATCGCATCACCAACGTCATCTGGGATATTGTCCGTGACCTTCGTAAGGTGGGACAGGCCCGAGGCGGTCAAGTTCAGAACCTGTCGCGCGGTCTTGCTATCGTGCCCTGCGACCTTGATGACGGCGGCAAACCGCGCCTTTTCGTAAAACGAAAGGTTGCGCCGCGCGGCATTCTCAAGGCCTTTGGCCAGCAATGCGGTTGCATCATCCAGATCCTGAACGTTCGCCCGCACCTTGATGCCTAAATCCTGACAGGCGCGCAGGCGGCGGCGGCCATAGATGATCTCAAAGCGTCCCTGAATATCAGACCGACGCACAAGGATGGGGACCTGTTGGCCGCCCTCCTCTATGCTGGATTTCAAGGCGTCAAACCCGTCGCCCTCATCCTCGGAGTTTACAGCTGTAAACCCATCAAGCCGATCCTTGGGCCCCCAGTCGTCGATCAAAGCCGGGTCCAATTCGCGGATGGCTGACAGCGACCCTTGCAGCGCGCCCAACGCTGGCGCGCTGGGTTGCGGACGCGGCGTTGCCTGTGCACCAGATTTTGCAATCGTTTTGGCGATGCCAGACAGATCGTGCAGTGATTTGCGTGCCATTAGTTACGCCCCCATGCAGATAGGATCATAGTCTCGACCTCCTTGCCGACCGTATCCATGGAATCGCGCGCGCGATCATAGGTGGCGCGCGTCATCTCAGAGCGCACGACTTCATAGATGGATTGCTTGAGCATGGTTGCGTCGCTGATAGCCGTGCTTTTTAGCGCGGTTGCTGCCATGACCCGATCAAGGAAGAGTGCCCGCATGAATGAGCTGAGCTGCTGTGACGGAATATCCGTGGGCTCATCGCGGGTGATCAGGAACTTGAAATTATCGTAGTGCAGCATCGCCCCGGCGTCTTCGATCACGCCCATGTAGGCCCCGGCGAGTTCCAGGAACTGCGCGGTCGATGACACATCCAGCATCGAAGGTGACAACGGCACCAGCAGCGAGGTCGCCGCCGCCATTCCAGAGATGGTCAAAAACCCCAGCTGTGGCGGGCTGTCCATCAAGACGATGTCAAACTGGTCCTCAACATCATTCAGCGCATTGCGAATGCGGGTGAAAAACGGCTGATCCGAATTGGATTGAATGGCGGATTCTGTCTCAAACTCCGACAGCATCAGCCGCGAGGGGGCAAGCCAGATGCCCGGAAAATAGGTTTCCTGGATCACCTCCGACAGCGGCACCGGATCGTCATAGCGGATGGCATCATAGATGGTCATCCCATCAAACTCGATCTCAGGGCTGACGCCGCACATCGAGGTCAGCGACCCTTGCGGGTCAAGATCAATGGCCAGTACCCGATAGCCCTTTAGCGCGAGATAATGCGCCAAGTGGATCGTGGTTGTACTTTTGCTGCTGCCGCCTTTGAAATTCATCAGCTGCCAGATCTGCAGTTTTTCACCGGCGCGGCGGCCAGGGAGATAGCGTCCCTTTGTCCGTGAGGATTTTTCAAGAACGGCGCGTGCATTGCGAATCTCTTGCGCAGAATAGTGGCGGCGGCCGCTGCGGATATCCTGCGGTTCGGGCAAGGTGCCTTCGCTGTGCAATTTGCGCAGGAACTGCCCAGAGACACCCAGCAGCTCTGCGGCTTCTGGCGCCGGGAAGCTGCGCAGGGATTTTGTGTTGTCTGGCGCGAATGCAGACAATAGATGTTCACGTATTGCCGCGTTCAGACGTGAAGAAATATCCGTCGCCAACTCTGATGGTCGGTCGCTCTGGATAGGTGTCACGGGAATCATTTAGTTGCCCCAATCTGCTCTATATGGTCTTTTTTCTGCCACTTGGGGATAAAAGCGATGATTCAGCGTCTAAGTCAATGAATTTCTGCCTATTTAGTGTCTACCGTAAGCTGGGCCGCAACATAAGACACTTGTAAATACGCCAAGTTTACAGCTGTAAACTCTTCTGATCAGCGTAGAGTCGCGGTTTCACTTAAGATGTCGCTGCCCGCAAATCAGCGAGGGTGTCGATATCGCAGCTCTCTTTGTCGGATATTTCCAGCAATGCATTTGGCGGTAAGTCGCGGGTTAAGGCGCGCGCGCCCTGGTCGCCCGAAATCTTGAGAGCGGCCTCAAATTGACTGGCAGGGATCGCAACCGGGGGCAGGGTGCGGTTGCGGTTTTGCGCGGCGGCGCAGCGGGACAGTGTTGAGAGATCGGCGACAGATCGGATGATCTCCGGGGTGATAAATGGCATGTCGCCCAGAACGATCACCGCGCAATCAAATTGATGTTCTTGGGCATAGGCCAGCCCCAGTTTCACGCTGGCGCTCTGCGGCGCGTCATGGCCGGGGAGTGTCAGATGCGCCATGCCCAAGAGGGCAGGGGGCACACCGCCCGGTCGCACAACCGCAACCGCATGGTCACATTCGGCCCCCAAAAGCGCAGCAGCGGCGTATTGCACCAGCGGGCGGCCGTTGAGATCGGCCAACAGCTTGTCTTGGCCGCCAAACCGGGAGGAGCGCCCAGCGGCCAGCAGTATCCCAATGGTTTTCATCACTCTCGCTCACATGGCTGCAACGGATGCCGTCTTTCTGATAGCACAATCTGCGTCGTGACCAGCGCCAAAATCCCGACAACCGCGATGATCGCAACCATGGGCAGGGCGGTGCCATCCACAAAGGGTTCGCTCAGGGCGATGGTGGTGCCCGTCAGCAAGACCCGCAGCACCCCCATCCAAGAGGAGGCAAGCCCGGCGATGTCGCCGTTTTTTTCAAGCGCAAGGACGGTTGATGTGGGGACAATCACACCCTGCAGCCCATAGGCAACAAAGAATGTGATCATGATCGCGACAAGGGATTGCAGGCCAAACGACAGCAGCAGCGTTAGCCCAAGCAGCAAGATTGCAAAGATCAAGGCGGTCGCTTTGATCACCCGCGGGATGCCAAACCTTTGCGCCAGCGGTGCCGCGATTCGGCTCGCGCAGAAAAACCCGACCCCGTTGAGGGCAAAGGCCACGCCGAATTGCATCTGTGTGAGGCCGAATTGACCGATGTAAACAAAGGAGGCGTTGGCAATGAAGACATAGAAGGTGGTCATGCTGCAGGCCCCCAAAACTGTCAGCCCCATGAAGAGCGGGTCCGTGAACAGCCGGCGTGTCCCGGCGAAGAAGGTACGCGGCGTGAAGCTGACGCGGTTCTGCTTGGGGAGGGTCTCGGGCAATTTATAGGCTGTCAGGAAAAGGCAAAGAAAACCGAACACAGAGAGGACAAAGAATATTGTACGCCAGCCTCCGACCAGCAAAACGAGACTACCCAGCAAGGGCGCGAGCATGGGTGAAACGCTGATCAGCATCATCATAAGGCCGGTCAGCCTTGTCGCTTCAACCCCGGTATAGAGGTCGCGCACCACGGTTCGCGGCAAGATCACCGCGACAGCGCCGCCAAACCCCTGCAGAACACGGGCGAACGTCAGCAGTTCGATATTCGGGGCGAAGAATATCGCAAGCGTTCCTGTGATATAAAGCGTCAGACCAAGGTAAAGCGGCGCCTTGCGCCCGAAATGGTCTGACAGTGGGCCGTAGATAAGTTGTGCGGGTCCGAAACCGAGCAAAAACGCTGTGATCGTCCAGTGCACCTCGCCGATGGAAGCGCCCAGCTCATCTGCAATGGCGGGCAGGGCAGGGAGGTACATGTCGATCGTCAGCGGGCCGACCAAAGATATGAGTCCAAGCGTGACGGCAATTCGGGTAAATGAATGTTGCATAAGAACCTTTGCGCGCAGGAAAATTGGCCGGTCGCGCAGCCGGGCAAGATCGGCCTTTTGATCCAAACGAATGCGCAAGCGCGCGCAATGGCGGCGATCCCGATTCGGATTTGACGTTGGAGGCAGGGTTTTTGTATCGACAAATTTATAAATTGTCGACAAAATGAAAAGGGATCGGAGTTCCTTATATTGTGTTTGCGGCGGCAGAGCGTCCGCATTGGACCGACGCGGGGGCGAAGTTTTCTAATGCGAGGCTCTTTACCTCAGAGCCGCAAATGTCTATCTAAACATAATATGAATAGCATTGGCGATGCTGATGGCAACAAGGATGGCAAAATTCGTGACGAAAACCATGAAAATGTATATCGGCGGGCAATTGGTGGATGGCGAAGGCCAGGTAGATGTCATCAACCCTGCGACCGAGGAAGTCTATGCAACCGTGCAGGCGGCAGGGCTGAATGATGTGCAATCTGCGCTGGAAGCGGCGCAGGCGGCAGCGCCCTCATGGGGCAACACGCCCATTGCCGAACGCCAGGCCTGGATGCTGAAACTGCGCGACGCTGTGCTGGAAAACGAAGAGATGCTGCGCGACTGCATCCACCAGGAAATGGGCAAGCCATGGGGCGGCACGCAAGAGGATTTTGATCTGCTTGAGCGGTCGCTGAAATTCTACGCCGAGGAAATTCAGCGGGTGCACGATGAAACGCTCGCGGATCGCGAAGGCACCCATGAACACAAGATCGTCTATGAACCTGTGGGCGTTGCGGTTGCCTATCTGGCGTGGAACTTCCCGCTCTTGAACCTGGCCTATAAGATCGGGCCCGCGATGGCGGCCGGTTGCCCGATCATCATTCGCCCCTCTGCGGCCACGCCGGTTTCGGCCTATGCGGTTGGCGAACTATGCGCCAAGATCGGGTTGCCTGCCGGGGTGGTGAATATTCTGACAACCGATGGCTATGCGCCGTCGGATGCTTTGGCGTCCTCGACGATCCCGAATTTGATCACGCTGATCGGCTCGACCAACACAGGCAAACACCTGATGAAAGTCGGCGCGACCTCGATCAAGTCGTATTCTATGGAACTGGGCGGCAACGCGCCGGTGCTGATTTACAAAGACGCCGATCTTGATCTTGCGGCTGACATTGTATCGACCGTGAAATTCAACAATGCCGGTCAGATCTGCGTCAGCCCGAACCGCGTGTTCGTGGAAGAAGAGGTCTATGACGCCTTCCGCGCCAAAGTGGTGGAACGGGCGCATTCGGCCAAGGTTGGCTTTGACAAGACCCAGGATATTTTGACCGGCCCAATGATTGACGGGCGCGCTTGGTCGCGGGTGAAGGGGCTGATCGACGGGGCTGTCGCAGACGGTGCCAGCCTGCTTGCAGGTGGGGATCGTCCGGCAGGGCTGGAGAAAGGTCACTACCTTGCGCCCACCGTTCTGGACGGCGTGACGCAGGATATGCAGATCTACAAGGACGAGATCTTTGGCCCGGTGATCAGCTTGATCCCATTCAGCGACCGCGACGAGGTTGTCGAGCGAGCCAATGACGGGGAAGAGGGCGGTCTGTCGTCTTATATCTTCACCGCAGATCTGGACCTGGCCAACCGTGTGGCCAAGCAGCTGCGCTATGGCGAGGTGCAGATCAACGGCGTGAAATACGACATTTACCTGCCGCATGGCGGCATTGGGCAATCCGGCATTGGCCATGACTGCTCGCGCCTCGCGCTCAATGATTATCTGGTCGTGAAACGTGTTTCGCGCGGTTTGGTGTAGGAGTACGGCATGAAGATTACCAAAATCACCAGCCACGTTCTGCAATGTGATATGCCCGAAGAACTGGGCTATTCGCAGCAATATTACGCCAAGCGCACCGCCCATATTGTTGAGGTGGAAACCGACGAAGGCATCACCGGCTGGGGCGAATGCTTTGGGCCGGGCAATGTTGCCATTGCCAACAAGACCATCGTTGAAAAAGTGATCCAACCGCTTGTTCTGGGCATGGATGCGCTTGATCGCGATGTGATTTGGCACAAGGTTTATAACCTGCTGCGCGATCACGGGCAGAAAGGCATGCCGCTGCAATCACTCTCTGGCGTGGATATTGCGCTGTGGGACATCGCGGGCAAGGCCGCCGGGCTACCGATTCACAAGCTGATCGGCGGCGCGCATCGCAGTAAGGTCAAGGCCTATGGCTATGGCATGATGCTGAAACGCGAAAGCGCGGCGGATCACGTGGCGCGATTTGTGGACGAAGCGGCGGCCATCCGCGACATGGGCTTTGCGGCGACCAAGATGAAGCTTGGCCTTGGTCCGAAAGACGATGTGAAACTGGCCGAGGCCGTGCGCAAGGGCGTTGGCGATGATTTCGATTTCATGGCGGACGCGAACCATGCCTATAACACCTCTGATGCGTTTTACGTTGGCGAGGCGCTTGGCGATTTGGGGGCCTATTGGTTTGAAGAACCGATCGCGCCCGAAGATCTGGATGGCTACCGCGAGCTGCGAGCCCGGCTGAAGGTCAACATTTCCGGCGGCGAAGCTGAATTTAACCGCTGGGGCTGGCGCAGCCTCTTGGAATCCCGCGGTCTGGACATCGCCCAACCCGAAGTTTGCGCTTTGGGCGGGATTACCGAATATCTGCGGGTTCTGGCGCTTTGCCACGCGCATTTCACCCCGGTTGTAAACCATGTCTGGGGCTCTGCGGTGGCTGTGGCGACCAATTTGCAGCTGCTGGCAGCAATGCCGCCCATGCCCGGCGGGTTGTTCCCACGTGAGCCGCTGCTTGAATTTGACACCACGGAAAACCGTTTCCGCGACCATCTCTTGGCAGAACCGCTGGATATTCAGGGGCAGGTGGCCTCGCAGGATGGGTATATCAACATTCCGACCAAGCCCGGCATCGGGGTTGAGCCGGACCGCGATTTCCTCGCGACCTATGCGCTTGATCTCTAAGGGGCGCGTGACATGAAGACTGCGATTTGTGTTGATCCGGTGAAATCCCGTTGCGGCGAAGGCCTGCTTTGGGATGAAACGCGCGGCCTGCTCTGGTGGGTTGATATTGCGGCCCACACCTTGTGCAGCCACGCACCCGGCACGGGCGTCAATCGCAAGATTGCCATGCCCGGGCTGATCAGCGCGCTGGCCCTGCACGAGAGCGGTCGTCTGCTGATTGCCACCAAATCCGGCCTTGGCTGGGTCGATCCTGATAGTGGCGCGGTCAGCGTGTTCGATTGCCCTGAGCCGGACAAACCTTTCAGCCGGCCCAACGATATGGCTGTGGATCAAGAGGGCGCTTTGTGGCTCGGCACGATGTCCGAAGGCGCGAAAGGCCCGTTTGGTGCCCTGTACCGCTATGGGGCAGGGGGGCGAGATACCGCCCTGAGCGAAACGACAATTTCCAACGGATTGGATTGGTCGCCAGATGGATCGCGGTTCTATTTTATCGACAGTGTTCCGGGGCGGATCTGGCTTTACACCCAGGATGAATGGTCGATCTTGCGCACCTGCGATGAGGATTTTGGCCGCCCTGACGGGATGTGCGTTGATTCTGCTGGCACGCTTTGGGTTGCCATCTGCAACAAGGGCTGCGTTCTGGGCCTCGACCAAGATGGCAATGTGATCGACAAGATCGAGATCCCTTGCCGGATCGTGACCAACTGTGCATTTGGCGGGGCTGATCTTTCCACCCTCTATGTCACAACCGGCACATTTGACCTGTCTCCAGAAGAGATGGTCGAGCAGCCTTACTCTGGCGGCTTGTTTGCGGTGCAGATGGATGTGCCAGGGAAACTGCCGAACACGGCCAAATGGCCGGAGATCCCGCAGGGCTAGCCCTGTGACCAAGATTTTGACAACGCGGCGCGCCTTAGTGTTCGCCGCGTTGTGAAATGGCCTGCAGCAGATCCAGCAGTATTTCGTAGTTCTCAGGGCCAAGCCGCTCTTTGAAGCCATTTACGATGCCCAGGGCGACATCCTTGTTTGCTTCGATCATGGCGTGACCCGCGTCGGTCAGCGACAAGGTTTGGCGGCGCCCGTCCGTTTCGTCTTTGACACGGGTGATCAGCCCGTTTTCGCACATACGTTTCACAATGCGCGTCAGGCTTGGCATCATCAGCCCCGCGTGTTCGGACACTTCGGTGGCATCTTGCGGGCCGTATTCGGCCAGCACACGCAAAACCCGCCATTGCTGTTCGGTCAGACCAGATTCCAGCAGCATGGCGCGGATCGGGCTCATAACGGATTCGCGCGCGCGCATAAGCGCGATTGGCAGCGATCGGTTTGGGGATGGCAAACGATTTTCCACGGGGCCCACTCTGGAATATTCTCTCTCGAATTCCATATTAGATAACATGTTAATATTGTGTTTGCAATATTTGCATTGACTCTGTCAGTTTGTGCGCATAGATGGTAGTTACTTAACATGTGAAGGAATGAAGCCTTGCCTCATTTTCAGATCGATTACTCTGGAAACCTCGAAGAAAGCGTGGATATGAGCGCGTTCTGCCAGCACATTCGTGCCGCAGCGGCGCAGATTGACACGTTTCCGATGCCTGGCATTCGCGTGCGCGCCGTAAAAGTCGATCACTATGCGATTGCAGATGGGCAGGCCAAACATGCATTCATCGACATTTCGATCCGCCTGCGCGGTGGGCGCCCTGATGATGTGAAAAAGGATGCCACCCAGCGCATTTTTGAAGCAGCCCGGACCTTCCTGACACCTGTTATGCAGACCAATTCTCTCGCGCTCTCTGTTGAGATGCGCGACATCGATCCAGACCTTTCCCCAAAAACCGGCACCATTCGAGAGCATTTGGGCCACAACAAGACGGAGACTTCCTCATGAGCGTTCTTGACGAGAACATCGCCAAACTTGCTGGCTACCTTGCCCGTTTCAAAGAAAGCGGCATCTCCAACCGCATTGCTGGCGAAGATCGCCCAGGGGCAGGGGGCGTGTTTCAATCCACGTCGCCGGTCGACAAATCTGTGATCTGCGACGTTGCGCGCAGCACCGAAGAGGACGTGAACGATGCGGCCAAAGCGGCGGCAGATGCCTTCCCGGCGTGGCGCGACATGCCAGCGCTTGAGCGCAAGAAAATTCTGATCAACGTGGCAAACGCCATCGAAGCGCGCGCCGAAGAAATTGCGCTGTGCGAATGCTGGGACACCGGCCAGACCATGCGCTTTATGTCCAAAGCGGCGCTGCGCGGCGCCGAGAACTTCCGTTATTTTGCAGATCAAGTGGTCGAAGCGCGGGATGGTCAACACCTGAAGTCGCCGACTTTGATGAACGTCACCACACGTAAACCGATTGGCCCAGTGGGTGTCATCACACCATGGAACACGCCTTTCATGCTGTCGACTTGGAAGATTGCGCCAGCTCTGGCCGCCGGTTGTACCGTTGTTCACAAACCTGCCGAAGACAGCCCGCTGAGCGCGCGTCTGCTGGTGGAAATCGCGGAAGAAGCAGGCCTGCCACCGGGCGTTCTGAACACCGTCAACGGTTTTGGACACGATGCAGGCAAACGCCTGACCGAGCACCCTGCCATCAAAGCGATCGCCTTCGTGGGCGAAAGCCGCACAGGGGCGATGATCACCAAGCAGGGCGCAGACACGCTGAAGCGTATGCACCTTGAGCTGGGTGGCAAAAACCCTGTCATGGTGTTCGAAGATGCGGATCTTGACCGCGCGCTGGATGCGGTTCTGTTCATGATCTATTCGATCAACGGCGAACGCTGCACCTCGTCCTCGCGTCTGCTGGTACAGGACACCATCCGCGATGAGTTCGAAGCCAAGCTGATCGAACGTGTGAACAACATCAAGGTCGGCCACCCGCTGGACCCAGCCACCGAAATCGGCCCGCTGGTGACAGAAGAGCATTACAATAAAGTGACCTCTTACTTTGACATCGCAAAAGAAGATGGCGCGACAGTGGCCGCTGGCGGCGAAAAAATTGGCGACGAAGGCTACTTTGTGCGCCCAACCCTGTTCACCGGCGCAAACAATAAAATGCGCATCGCGCAGGAAGAGATCTTTGGCCCAGTGCTGACCTCGATCCCCTTCTCGACCGAAGAAGAGGCAATTGAGATCGCAAACGACACAGACTACGGTTTGACCGGCTATGTCTGGACCAATGATCTGACCCGTGCGCTGCGTGTGACTGACAAGATTGATGCTGGCATGATCTGGGTGAACAGCGAAAACGTTCGCCACCTGCCCACCCCGTTTGGTGGGGTCAAAGCCAGCGGCATCGGTCGCGACGGCGGCGATTGGTCGTTTGAGTTCTACATGGAACAAAAGCACATCGGTTTTGCCACCGGCGAACATAAAATCATGCGCCTGGGCGCACAATAAATTACGACCATACGGAAACGCACATATATATCCAGAGGAGGAAACACGATGGGTGAGATTGTTCTCGCGGCCAAGGTGACGCACGTCCCAACGTTGATTATGTCGGAGCAAGACGGTCCGATCAAAGACAAGCGCAAGGCGGCCATTGATGGCCACCGTGAAATCGCGCGGCGCGCCAAAGAGCTTGGCGCGACCACAGTGATTATTTGCGACACGCATTGGGTGATCAATGCAGGCTTCCACATCAACGCCAACAACAAGTTCGAAGGCATGTTCACATCCAATGAATTCCCGCAATTCATTTCGGATCTGCCTTATGAATACGAAGGCAACCCAGAAATGGGTGATGCCATTGCCAAAATCGCGTCGGACAAGGGCGTTTATACCCTGTGCCACCATCTGGATAGCCTTGAGCTGGAATATGGCACGTTGGTTCCGATGCGCTTCATGAGCCGCGAGCACGATATGAAAGTGGTTTCCGTGGCGGCATGGGCGACTGTGCATGACCACGACGAAAGCCGCGTCATTGGCGAAGCCATCCGCGCAGCGGTTGAAGCCAGCGATGAAAAAGTGCTGCTGCTGGCATCGGGTTCGTTGAGCCATAAAATCTGGTCGAACAAAGAATACGCGCCAAACAATGGGACATTCACCATTTCAAGCGAATTCAACCGCCAGATGGACCTGCATGTGCTTGAAATGTGGAAGAACGGCGATCACGCCACCTTCCTCAAGATGCTGGAAGAATACGCGGATTTCTGCTGTGGCGAAGGCTCCATGCACGACACCGCAATGCTCTATGGCGCGCTGGGTTGGGATAAATACGACGCGAAATGCGAAATTATCACCGACTACTTCCCATCTTCGGGCACGGGTCAGACCAACGTCGTTTTCCCGGTTCAATAACGGGATATGCCCGGGGTAACATCCCCGGGCACTGACACTTTTCTTACAACCCGCGTCGGTTTTCTGTCTGCGTGAGACAGGTCGACAATTCCGCAAGGACACAACATGTTCTCCCTGAAAGATCCCTCTCTTCTCAAACAGGCTGCTCTGGTTGGCACCGACTGGGTCGAAGCTGACGAAGCGACCGGAATCGCGGTCACGAACCCTGCCACCGGCGATGTACTGGGCTATGTTCCAAAGCTGGGTGCTGACGAAACACGCGCTGCGATTGACGCGGCGGCGGCGGCTCAGAAAGCCTGGGCAAAGCGCACGGCAAAAGAACGCAGCCAAATCCTGCGCCGTTGGTACGAGCTGATGATGGAAAACCAAGATGATCTTGGTGCGATCCTGACGGCTGAACAGGGCAAACCGCTGGCCGAGGCCAAGGGCGAGATCGCCTATGGTGCCTCCTTTATTGAATGGTTTGCCGAAGAAGCGCGCCGCGCCTATGGCGACATCACCCCCGGTCACGCCGCGGACAAACGCATTGTCACCATCAAACAACCGATCGGCGTTGTGGCGGCGATCACGCCTTGGAACTTCCCCAATGCCATGATCACCCGCAAGGCAGGCCCTGCCGTTGCGGCGGGATGCGCCATGGTTTTGAAACCCGCAAGCCAGACACCGTTTTCCGCGATTGCATTGGCGGTTCTGGGTGAACGCGCCGGGCTGCCTGCGGGTCTGTTTTCCGTTCTGACCGGCTCTGCCAGCGCGATTGGCGGCGAGATGACCTCCAGCAAGA
This sequence comes from Cognatishimia sp. SS12, assembly GCF_028369055.1. GTDB lineage: Bacteria > Pseudomonadota > Alphaproteobacteria > Rhodobacterales > Rhodobacteraceae > Cognatishimia. The sequence continues at coordinate 95,482 of NZ_JAQNCZ010000007.1, forward strand.
TTGTACAGAAGCTGACGTTCACCGGCTCCACTGAAATTGGCGCGATGCTGTATGAACAATGCGCGCCAACGATCAAGAAATTGGGTCTTGAGCTGGGCGGAAACGCGCCGTTCATCGTCTTTGATGACGCTGATGTCGATGCGGCTGTGGAAGGCGCTATCATCGCCAAGTTCCGCAACAACGGCCAGACCTGCGTCTGTGCCAACCGTATCTATGTGCAAGCGGGCATCTATGATGCCTTTGCCGAAAAGCTGGCCGCCAAAGTGGCGTCGATGCCGACCGGCAATGGCTTTGACGAGGGCATTATCTTTGGCCCGCTGATCGACAAAGCCGCAGTGTCCAAGGTTGAAGAGCATATCACCGACGCGACCTCCAAAGGTGCGAAAGTGATCCAGGGTGGCGCGGCACATGAATTGGGCGGCACCTTCTATCAACCGACCGTTTTGACCGGCGTGACCTCGGATATGGCCGTGGCCACCGAAGAAACCTTTGGTCCGGTTGCGCCACTCTTTAAATTTGAGACCGAAGCCGAAGTGCTCGCCGCAGCGAATGACACCGACTTTGGCCTTGCGTCTTACTTTTACACCCGCGACCTGGCACGCACCTGGCGTGTGGGCGAGGGGCTGGAATATGGTATGGTCGGCATCAACACCGGCCTGATCTCAACCGCCGAAGCGCCCTTTGGCGGGGTCAAAATGTCCGGTCTTGGCCGCGAGGGATCGCGCCACGGTCTGGATGACTTCATGGAACTGAAATACCTCTGCATGGGCGGCATTGATGAGGCAGGAGACTAACAATATGCGTTTTGCAACTTTCACCGCCAACGACGAAACATACTACGGTGCGATCACCGATGAGGGCGCGATTGCCCTGTCCCCGTCTTTCCCGCAGTGGCCAACGCTTTATGACGTGATGGCCGCGGGTGCGCTGGATCAGCTGGTCGAAGCGGCCTCGGGCCGCGCCGTGACCCACACAGATTTCGTCTATGAAATGGTCATGCCGAACGTCCGCCGCATTCTCTGCGTTGGCGTGAACTTCCCGGATCGCAACGCCGAATACAAAGATGGCAGCGCGCAGCCAAAATACATGTCGCTGTTCCCGCGCTTTGCGACTGGGTTTACCGGCCATGACCGTCCGCTGATCCGTCCGCCAGAAAACCACACGCTGGATTATGAGGGCGAGGTCGCCATTGTGATCGGCAAAGAAGGCCGCCGCATTTCGCAAGAAGATGCCTATGATCACATTGCGGCGCTGACGCTTTGCAACGAAGGCACCATCCGCGACTGGGTGCGCCATGCGAAATTCAACGTGACCCAGGGCAAGAACTGGGATCGCACCGGCTCCATCGGGCCTTGGCTTGTTCCCTTCACCGACGCCGCGCAATTGGATGACGCCCGCATTGTGACCCGCGTGAATGGCGAAGTGCGCCAGGACGATGTTCTGTCGCGCATGATGTTCCCGATCCGCCGTGAGATCGAATATATCTCGACCTTCATGACGCTGCAGCCCGGCGATATCATTGTGACCGGGACGCCAACGGGTGCAGGCGCGCGCTTTGATCCGCCCAAGTACCTGAAACCCGGTGATGTGGTTGAGATCGAAGTCGAAGGCATCGGCATTTTGCGCAACGGCGTTGAGGACGAAGTCGTATGACCCCTGAAGATCACGCCAAAGCTGCCGCGGATCTGCTGGAGGCCGAGAAGACGCGCGAGCAGATCGGCCTGCTGACTCTGCGCCATCCTGAGATGGCGATGGATGACGCCTATGAGGTGCAGAACGCGATTTACCGCGCCAAGCTCGCCGAAGGCCGCAAGGTCATCGGTTGGAAGATCGGCCTGACCTCAAAGGCCATGCAATATGCGCTGAACATCGACATTCCCGATAGCGGAATCCTGTTTGATGATATGGCCTTTGACCATGGCGGCACGGTGCCGGCGGGTCGCTTTATTCAGCCTCGTATCGAAGCCGAGATCGCCTTTGTGATGAAGTCGGCTTTGGGCGGTGCGGATGTCACCCGTGACGACGTGCTGGCGGCCACCGATTACGTCTGCCCATCGGTTGAAATTCTGGACACACGCATTCAGCGTGTGGACCCGGAAACCGGCAAGGCGCGCACGGTGTTTGATACCATCAGCGACAATGCCGCCAATGCGGGCGTCGTATTGGGCCAAGAGCGCCACGCGGTGGATGCCTTTGATCTGCGCTGGGTAGGGGCCATGGCCTTCTGCAATGGGGACATCGAAGAAACCGGCCTCGGTGGCGGTGTCTTGAATGACCCGGTTGAAAGCGTGGTCTGGTTGGCGCGCCGCATGGCGCAGTATGGCCAGAGCATTGAACCGGGGCAGATCATTCTTTCTGGAAGCTTTATCCGTCCTGTCGAATGCCCGCCCGGTACTAAGATTCACACTGACTTCGGGCCGTTTGGCACCGTTGATATCAACTTCGATTGAGGAAACCCAATGCCTGCACCTCACAATCCGTTTAAGGCCGCCATCAAAGCTGGCAAACCTCAGATGGGGTGCTGGCTTGGTCTGGCAGACCCGTATATTGCCGAAATCAGCGCTGGCGCAGGGTTTGACTGGCTGGTTGTCGATGCCGAACACGCGCCCAATGATCTGCGGTCGATCATCGGCCAACTTCAGGTGATTTCCGGCTTTGACAGCCACGCGGTTGTGCGACCGCCGGTTGGCGAGGACTGGATCATCAAACAATTGCTGGATGGCGGCGCGCAAACGCTGCTGATCCCTATGGTGGAAAGCGCGGAACAGGCGCGCCGGCTTGTGAAAGCCGTGACATACCCGCCGCATGGGGTGCGCGGTGTCGGCTCTGCTTTGGCGCGCGCGTCCAGCTTTGCGGGCATTCCGGATTACCTCAAGACAGCGCGTGACGAGATTTGCCTGATTTTGCAGGTCGAAAATGTCAAAGGCATTGAGGCGCTGGACGAAATTCTGGAAGTCGACGGTGTGGATGCCGTGTTCATAGGCCCGTCAGATCTGGCCGCAGACATGGGCCATATCGGCAACGCGGGTGCGCCCGAAGTTGAAGAGACCGTGCTGGAAGCGATGCGCAAGATCGTGGCCTCCGGGAAAGCAGGGGGCATCCTGACGCTCAATCCAGCCATGCAAAAAGCCTGCCTGGATATCGGCGCGACCTTTGTGGCGACCGGGATTGATGTGACGCTCTTTGCCGGGGCGATGCGCGCGGCAGCGAAAAATGCACTGACCTTGCTGCCCAACCAAGAAACCGTGGCAGTGGTGCAGACAGAAAGCGGCAGCCGCTATCTGCAGCAGCTGTGCAAGCATTGGTCCCATAAGGCGGCGGCGGAGTTTGATGCCACCCACGGGACCCTCACATTTGACAGCGGCAATATTGTCGAAATGCAGGCCACGCCCGAGACCCTGACCCTGACCGCCAAGACCGGACCGCGCGGCGATCTCGACTATTGGGCGGGTGTTGTCCAACGCCATATTGAACGGTTTGCGTTTCGTGAAACGCTGTCGTTTGACTGGACCCCAAAGGGCTAAATCAATAAGTGCATTCGCATAAATAATGTTGCGAATGCAGGAATATTCATGTACTCAGTATCCCGATACAGAGGAGGAGGACTCGCATGACTTTTTCGCTTTCGATCGGCGGCGCGCCGGTAACGACTTCGGAAACCTTTGACGTAATAAACCCAGCCAATGGCGAGGTTGCCGCGCAGGTTTCTCTTGGCACCGTCAAAGAACTGGATGCCGCGGTGGCGGCGGCCAAAGCGGCCTTTCCTGCCTGGGCGGCCACACCGGACGCAGAGCGCGCAGATGCGCTGAACAAGATTGCGGATCTGATCGAAGCGAACGCTGAGGAACTGTCTGCGCTGATCACAAAAGAGCAGGGCAAACCCCAAGCGGGCCCAGGCGCGAACTTTGAGATTCAGGGTGCGGTTGGCTGGACGCGCGTGACCGCTGGCCTGTCGCTGGCGCCCGAAGTGATCATCGACAATGACGAAGAGCGTGTCGAAATTCACCGCGAGCCTGTGGGTGTTGTCGCGTCGATCACGCCATGGAACTGGCCGTTGATGATTGCGATCTGGCACATCATGCCAGCCATTCGCATCGGCTGCCCTGTGGTGATCAAACCTTCGCCCTACACACCGCTGTCGACCCTGCGTTTGGTTGAACTGGTGAATGAGGCGGGTATTCTTCCGGCGGGCGTTCTGAATGCAGTCACAGGTGACGGCGAAGTGGGCGACCGGATTTCGACTCATCCAGATATCGCCAAGATCACTTTTACCGGATCCATCCCGACCGGGCGCCGTATTATGGAGCGCGCTGGGGCCTCTCTGAAAAAGCTGACGCTGGAACTGGGCGGCAACGACGCGGGGATCATCCTTCCGGGCACTGATATCTCCAAACTGGTGGAACCCTTGTTCTGGGGCACTTTCATCAATGCGGGGCAAACCTGTTCCTGCCTGAAACGTCTTTACGTACACGAAGACGATGTCGAAACAGTTGGCAAAGCGCTTGCAGAATTCGCCGCCAATATCCCTGTTGGCAACGGCATGGACGAAGGCGTGCTGATTGGCCCGATGACCAATGAAATGCAGTACAACAAAGTTGTGGGCATGGTTGAAGAGGCCAAAGCCAAAGGCGCAACCGTGCTGGCCGGTGGCGAGGCATCTGATGCACCCGGCTATATCTACCCAATTACGATCCTGAGTGGCTGCACCGATGAGATGAGCGTTGTCTACGACGAACAGTTCGGCAATGTGGTTCCAATCATCGCCTATAAGACGCTGGATGAAGCGATCGAAGCCGCAAATGGGCTGGAAGTTGGGTTGGGGGCCTCGGTCTGGGGCGATGACCCAGAAGAAGCAGCCGAAGTTGCCAAGCGCGTGGTCGCGGGGACCCGTTGGGTGAACCGCCACGCAGTTTTGAATCCAATGGTGCCCATGGGTGGCGTCAAACAATCTGGCATCGGTGTGGAATTCTCCGAAGAAGGCCTGCGCGAATATACAACCGTGCAAGTGCTTTCGATCGCCAAGTAACCTTGAACACGAGGACCTGAGATGGCCAAGCTGACCACTGGCGAAGTGATCGCCAAATCATTGACTGCAAATGGTGTTGATACCGTATTCGGTATCCCCGGTGCGCATATGTATGACTTCAACGATGCGCTCGCGCGCGAAGAAGGCATGCGTTTCATCCACACACGTCACGAGCAGGGCGCCGCTTATATGGCCTATGGCTATGCGCGCTCTTCCGGCAAGCCCGGCGTTTATACTGTTGTACCGGGCCCCGGCCTGCTGAACTCGGGCGCTGCGCTGTGTACCGCCTATGGGGCAAACACGCCGGTGATGTGTGTGACCGGCAATATCATGTCGCATCTGATCGGGCAGGGCCGGGGTCAGCTGCACGAACTGCCAGATCATCTAGGCACTCTGAAGGGTCTGACCAAATGGGCGGATCGCATTGATCACCCGACCGAAGCAGGCGCAACCATGGCGCAGGCGTTTGAAGAAATGCTGTCCGGTCGCCCGCGTCCGGTTGGCATCGAAGCGCCTTGGGACGTATTTGGCATGGCCGCCGAGGTCGAGGCACCAACCGCCACCGAGCGTCGCGCTGCACCAACACCGGACCCGGACGCGATTGCCGCCGCAGCAGAGATGATTGCCGCAGCCAAGAATCCGATGATCATGGTTGGCGGCGGCACATGGGATGCGGCCGAAGAGGTGCGCGAGC
>NZ_JAQNCZ010000008.1 GCF_028369055.1 Cognatishimia sp. SS12
GTATCCTTCAAACGACCCCCAGAGCACCGCTCCGTTTCCCGTCTGACCCGCCGTTGTGCGCCTCAGCGCCGCCGGTGAAGGGGGTTCTAAGGTTTCCCCGCAAAACCCGCAAGCGCTTTTTCACAGAAAATCCAACTTTTTTAACAAAAGAATAAATAATCAATAAATTCAATTGGTTAATCAGGAAATTACGTCGCAGAAATTCGCCGCCGCCGCTAGCGCCTGGCCTGCGGTGCGCCAAATCCGGACTGCTCCACAGGGTTATCCACAAGAGCCCCCCGCCCAGCACGGAGACTCGGCGGTCTGGCACCGCATAAAGCAGGTGACTCGCCGGAAAATCCCGCGCCCACTCTCTGGCACGAGTCGCAAATTCCAGGCACCAGGCCGAAAAATCCGCCTTTGCGCCGCCCGTTTCAGGGAATCATCACCGCAGCACGCTCATAGCGGACGCTGTCAGTGCTGAGATCGTCATACAGCAGCTCAATGGTGACGGCCTCAATCGCATTCAGCGGAAAGCTGGCATATATGTCGGCATCCTCCGGGATGCTGGCGGGCGTGTAGCTGGCCGCGTCGCAGTCCGGCACCGGCCAGCTCTGCATCTCACCCGCATTGATCTGATAGCGGATTTCATAAAGTCCGCAGCGCCATGAGAGCAGCTGGGTGAAATAAAGCAGATCCTGACCTTCCCATGCGCGCACCGCAATCCAATTGCCTTTGGTGGCGGTCAGGATCGGTTTGACCTCACTCGCGGTGAGAAACTTTCCGGTCGGTGTCTGATCTTCGGCCTGGCGCGCGCCCTCTTCGGCACCGGTCTGCCCAGCCATTCCGAAGGCGCAAGCCATCACCGCCGCCTGCAACGACATATTCCGCCCTGCCCTGGCATTCTGCTTTCTCATGTCCTCTTCTCCCTTTCCCCTTGGCCCGGCGGCGGTCTTCTCAGTATGGTGGCAAAAACAAAATTCGAGCCCGCCCTTTTATGACCTTCACCGCAAAGCCGCAAAAATTCAACATTCTGCTGATTGCCCAAGCGGGGCGGCTGACGTTTGAGGCGGTGCTGCTGCTGGCCTCCCTGCGCAGGATGAGCCCAGGATTTGACGGGACCGTTTTTATCGCCGAGCCGCAGCCGGGCCCCATGTGGCAGAAAGACCCCAGCATTAGAAATGATGCCGCACGGGCGCTCTTGCAGGAGCTTGGGGCCAAAATCATCCCACTGCGCAACGAGGTCTTTGGCCAAAGCTACCCCCATGGCAACAAGATCGAGGCCCTGTTGGCCCTGCCAGAAGCGGAGCCGTTTCTGTTTTTAGACACCGACACGCTTTTTACCGGCGATCTTGCCCGCGTGCCATTTGATTTTGATGTGCCCAGCGCGTCGCAGAAAGTCACCGGCACCTGGCCAAAGCCGGAACTCTACGGTCCGGGCTATACGGGCATCTGGCAATCGCTCTATGACAAATTTGACCTGCCATTTGAAATCTCGCTGGATCTGAGCCAGCCCGACGAATACTGGCGGCGCTATCTCTATTTCAATGCGGGGTTCTTTTACTATCGCTGCCCGCACGTCTTTGGGCGGCTGTTTCTCGACTATGCGCGCAGCATCCGGGATGATCCACCAAGGACCCTTGCGTGCCAATCGCTGGACCCCTGGCTGGATCAGGTGGCCCTGCCGCTGGTGATCCATGCGCTGGGGGGCGGACGGGATAAACTGCCCGCCGGGCTGATGGACGGCGAAATCACCTGCCACTACCGGCTGCTGCCCCTGCTTTACGCGCGCGAAGCGGATCATGTGGTCGACGTGCTGGAAACGGTCGCGGCAGAGCAATCGATCAAGAGGGTGCTCAAGCAATATGACCCCTTCAAATTCATGATCTACCATGGGCGCGGTCAGAAAGTGCGCGCCTTGTTTGATCGGGCCAACCTACCCCGCAAGGAACAGGCGATCCGCAACAAGATCCGCCGTGAAGGGTATTGGATGCGTTGAAAGGCAACTGCGCGTTTTCATTGCAGTGCCGCCTGTCGCCGCCTACACCTAGGGGCGAACGAATTCTTGGAGGACAGAATGACCGACGCAAAACCCCTGGGCTTTGATACACTGCAAATTCATGCGGGTGCCCACCCTGACCCGGCCACCGGCGCGCGGCAGACCCCGATTTATCAGACCACCGCCTATGCGTTCCGCGATGCCGATCATGCGGCGGCGCTGTTCAACCTGGCCGAAGTGGGCTTTATCTACTCGCGGCTCACCAACCCAACGGTTGCGGTGCTGCAAGAACGTATCGCCACCCTCGAAGGCGGCGCGGGTGCCGTGTGCTGTTCTTCGGGCCATGCGGCGCAAATCATGGCGCTCTTTCCGTTGATGCAACCGGGCTGCAACGTCGTGGCTTCCACCCGGCTTTATGGCGGTACTGTCACCCAGTTCAGCCAGACGATCAAACGCTTTGGCTGGTCCGCGAAATTTGTGGATTTTGACGATGAAGACGCGGTGAAGGCGGCGATTGATGACGACACCCGCGCGGTCTTCTGTGAATCCATCGCCAACCCCGGGGGCTATATCACCGACCTCGCCGCCATCGCTGCCATCTCCGATGCGGCCGGCATTCCGCTGATCGTCGACAATACATCCGCGACGCCCTACCTCTGCAACCCGATCCAGCATGGCGCAACGCTGGTTGTGCATTCGACCACCAAATACCTCACTGGCAATGGCACCGTCACCGGCGGCTGCGTTGTGGACAGCGGTAAGTTTGACTGGATGCAGAACGACAAGTTCCCATCGCTCAGCCAGCCTGAACCGGCGTATCATGGGCTGGTCTTTGGCGAAGCGCTGGGGCCGATGGCCTTCACCTTCCATAGCATTGCGGTTGGGCTGCGTGATCTGGGTATGACAATGAACCCGCAGGGCGCGCATTACACCTTGATGGGGATCGAAACCCTGTCCCTGCGGATGCAGAAACATGTGGAGAATGCCCGCAAAATCGCCGATTGGCTCGAAAACGACGACCGGGTGGATTACGTGACCTATGCCGGGCTGCCGTCGTCCCCCTATTATGAGCGTATCGAGAAAGTCTGCCCCAAGGGGGCGGGCGCGCTCTTCACCTTTGCGGTCAAGGGCGGCTATGACGCCTGCGTGAAACTGGTCGATAGTCTGGAGCTGTTCAGCCATGTGGCCAATCTGGGGGACACGCGCTCTCTGATCATCCACTCCGCATCCACCACCCACCGGCAACTGTCCCCCGAGCAGCAAGAGGCCGCCGGGGCCAGCCCCAATGTGGTGCGCGTATCGATCGGGATCGAGGATGCCGATGATCTGATCGCAGATCTTGATCAGGCCCTGAGCAAAGCCACTGCCTGATCGAACCCCCTGCAATTCACCAGAAGGCCGCTCAACGGGCGGCCTTCTTTTTTGCGCCTAGTCCTGTGCACCGGCAGGGTCTTTGATGTCATAAACCAGCGTCACGTTGGCCATGGTGGTCAATTCGCCCGGGGCGACCGGGACGCTTTCGCTCATGGCCATATCGGCCGCAGCGCGGAACATCGGCTGTGGCCGCACCGAGCCGTTTTCACTGATCGACAACAGAGCGCCAAGTTCCACGCCCGCCGCATCAGCATAAAGCTCTGCCTTGGCGCGTGCGTTTTCAACCGCGCGGCGGCGAGCTTCGGCCTCGGCCTGGCTGGGGTCCTGCAGCGCAAAACTCAGCCCGTTGAACACATTTGCCCCGTCGCTCACCATTTCATCGAGTGCCCGCCCCAGAACCGACAGATCGCGAATGCGGATTGTCACCTGATTGCCCGCCTCATAGCCGGTGATCCGCGCCACTTCATTATGGTTGGCACCGCGACTCCAGAGTGGATTGAGATAGAGGTTGCCGGTCTGCATATCGCGCGGCTCAACGCCAAATTCAGCGGCGACATCAAATGCCGCTTGCGTGCGGTTGTTCACCTCATTCAGCGCCTCTCTCGCCGTATGGGCCTGAAACCGCGCCCCGACGGAAATCACGGCCATATCTGGGGCTTGATCGACGGTGCCGCGCCCCTGAACCACAATTTCACCGGCTGAGGCCATCATCGGTGCGGCCAGCGCGCAGGCCGCCAAAAAAGTGCCGAATTTCCGCATAGTTGCTCCTCACTCTTCTACGCATACCTTTATAGCTAGGGCAGAAACCCGCGGATTGCGCGGGGATGTTTTGCTTTTTCTTCCCCTCGGCAGATTCCTGCTATAAAAATGGCCCGCAACCTGATGGGCTTTTTGCCATCCACACCGAATGTTAGAGCCAGCTTATGAAACCTGATTTTGCGCTGTCCCTGTCGCTTGACGGCATTCGCCTGCTGTGTCGCGTCCCTGACGGTTGGCACCTGCTTGGGGATGTGCCGCTGGATCACGCGGATCTGGACGCCGCGCTGAAGGATCTGCGGCAGCGCGGCGAAACACAGGCCGGTGGTCCGGCGCTCTGCAAATTGATCCTACCGGGGGATCAGATCAAATATCTGTCCATCACCACGGGCACCGATGACCTGGAAGCGGCTGTGCGTCGGGCGCTTGTGGGCGCGACCCCCTATGACCTCGACGACTTGGCCTATGATTTTGTCGAAACCAACGACAGCGTGCAAATTGCTGCGGTGGCCCGTGATACATTGGGGGAAGCCGAAGAATTTGCCGCGCGGCACGGGTTTGATGCGGTCAGCTTTGTGGCCGCCCCCGAGGCGGCGGAGTTTCAGGCAGAGCCGTTTTTCGGCCCGACCAAAGCCGCCCCGGCGCTGATCGGGGACACTGCGGAAATTGAACCAGACGACCTGCCGGTCATACAAACCTCCGAAGGCGCGTTGCCTGAACCCGAAATGGAGGCTGAGGTTGAGGCTCAGGCTGAGGCGGAAATAGACACCCCCGCAGACCCTATTCAGCCCGCCTTGCCGCTTGATGCACCCGATCTGCCTGTGGCGGAAAATCAGCCGGACACGCCGGACACCCCCAACACCCAAGGCGATGACAGTGCGGCAGCACCAGCCTTTGCAACCTCGCGCAGCTTGGTCGCCGAGCGCACCGCCGGCGCGTCAAACGCCAAATTGCCCGGTGTCGATCGCGGGATCAAAGACGCGGCTGCCGCAGCGCCCCAAAAGCCGACCGAGGACGCAAGCGCGCTGGCGCAACAGGATACAAGATTTGATCCGGCCTCGTTGCTGGCGAGCCTCAAACCTGCCCCGGTTGTCGCCCCGGCAGAACAGCCGGCCCCGCCGCCCCGCCCGGTTGCAAAACCTGCGGTCGCCAACAAGCCCGCAGGCACCGCCCCGGCGCGTGCCGCCCCGGAAAAGCCAAGCCCCCTTGCGGCAGAGCCAACGCAGCGCGGCAGGCCGCGGTATCTCGGGGCCATACTTGTCGCGATCCTGATCGTGTTTTTGGCCGGTGTCGCCGTCTGGGCGTCCATTTTTACCGAGGACGGACTGGCAGGCTGGTTTTCATCCGGTGAGGATGTTGAGCAGATCGCCTTTTTGCCCGATCCCGACGCCGACCTAGGCCTGACGGTGCTGGAGCCGACGGCACCGGACACCATAACAGACAGCGCGGAAGTCGAGGCGCTGGATGGCAACGAAGGGGTCATCGAAGCGCCTGCCGCCAATGACACCGCATTTGTCGCGTTGGACCCGGTGATTGACGCCGCCTTGCCCATCGTCAGCGGTGATACGTTTTACGCCGCCACCGGCATCTGGGCCATCGCCCCGGAACAACCTTTGTCGCCCGCGGAAGAAATATCAGAAAGCATCTACCTGGCCTCTTTTGAACCCTGGCAAATCACCCATGATGCCGTGGCCCTGCCAACAGCGGCCAGTTTTGGTGAAGATGCAAGCCTGGGCGCGCAAAGCAACCCTGTCCCGCATGGAATTGAGATTGAGCTGGACGCCCGCGGTCTGGTGGTGGCGACCCCTGAGGGGGCGCTCTCGCCCGAAGGGATTTTGGTGTTCGCAGGCCGTCCGGCCGCCTTGCCCGAGAAATGGCCCGACCGCAGCCTGGAAGTGACGCAACTGGAAAGCGACGCAGCCGAAGTGGGCCGCGCGGCCATCGCCAATTTGCGCCCTACCCTGCGCCCCGAGGGTCTGGTCGAAGGCAATGAACGCGCGACATTGGGCGGCAGCACCCGTTCGGAACTGGCGCAGTTTCGCCCGCGTGCCCGGCCTGAACAGGCGGTGGAAATCGCCTCGGTCAATACAGGTGCGATCAACGACGCCCTTGAGAACGCAATTGACTCCGCCTCCGATCTTGCGATTTCGGCCAGTCTGAAACCGCGTGCCCGGCCCCAAAATTTTGCCAGCAAAGTGACGGCTGCGCGCCAGCAACTCGCCTCGGTTGCAGTCCCGCAAACAGAGGTGCTGGCCCCAACGCTCCCAACCACCGCCTCAGTGGCGCGCAGTGCGACGGAAAAGAACGTGCTTAACCTTAGAAAAATCAATCTCATCGGCGTCTATGGCTCTGCCGCAGATCGCCGCGCTCTCGTGCGCCTGTCCAGCGGACGCTATAAGAAAGTCAAAGTGGGGGATCGCATCGACGGCGGCCGCGTCTCGGCCATCAGCAGCAGCGAGCTGCGCTATGTCAAAGGCAGCCGCGATATTGTCCTGAAGATGCCAAAGGGCTGACGGCCCCCAGAATGATCACGAAGTAAGATCAAAAAAAGGGCCGGGGTTTTCCCGGCCCTGTGTCGTTTCATCGCTGCACTACCTTATTCGGCGGCGTTGAGTTCGCCTTTGTCGATCTGCTCTTGCTCGATGCTTTCAAACAGCGCTTTGAAGTTGCCTTCGCCAAAGCCGTCATCGCCCTTGCGCTGGATAAATTCAAAGAAGATCGGTCCAATCACGGTCTTTGAGAAGATTTGCAGCAGGATCTTGGTTTCGCCGCCATCAATCACGCCTTCGCCGTCAATCAGAATGCCGTGCTTCATCAGGCGATCCAGAGGTTCTTCATGGCCGACCACCCGATCTTTGGACAGGGCATAATAGGTCTCTGGCGGGCCAGGCATGAATTTGACGCCTTTGTCGGCGATCGCATCAACCGAGGCATAGATATCATCCGTGCCAACGGCGATGTGCTGGATCCCCTCACCGTTATACTTTTTCAGATAATTCACAATCTGCCCGGTCTCGCCGCGATCTTCGTTGATCGGAATACGGATTTTGCCACAGGGGCTGGTCAGCGCACGCGAAAAGAGGCCCGTGAATTTGCCTTCAATGTCAAAAAAGCGGATTTCGCGGAAGTTGAACAGATCGCCGTAAAACTTGAACCACTTGTCCATGTTGCCCTTAAAGACGTTATGGGTCAGGTGATCGAGGTAGAAGAACCCTTCGCCCTCTGGCTTGGATTGGGTCAGCCAGTCGAATTCTTCGTTAAACGGCGAGGTGTCATAATACTGATCGGTGAAATAGATCAGCGAACCGCCGATCCCTTTGATCGCAGGCCACGCCAAGGTTTTGTCCGCGTCATCATAGGGCTCTGCGCCTTTTGAAATCGCGTGTTCATACGCTTTCTGCGCGTCAACCACACGCCAGCCCATCGAGGGGGCGCAGGGGCCATGCTCTTCGACAAAGCGCAGGGCAAAGCTGCCCGGCTCGTTGTTCAGGATATAGGTGATATCGCCCTGCTGCCACAGCTCAATCGCCTTGGATTTGTGGTTGGCGACATGTGCATAGCCCATGCGCGTGAACAGCGCCCGCAGCTCTTCCGGCTCTGGGTGGGCGAATTCTACGAATTCAAACCCATCGGTTCCCGCTGGATTATACTCTGAAATTTCTGCGCGTGGCGCATCGTGTGGAAACGGACCCATTGCCCCCTCCTTTAAGTGTTCTAAATCCCATTCAGAATAGCGCATTATCCGTGCGGAAACTCCGCGAAGTTTCGTGCGTTTTTCGAAATTTGCGCGTATGATTGTCGCAATACTCCAATATGGCGCGGAAATGACGCATGAAACTGGATGAAACTGACAAAAAGCTGCTCAGCGCACTGCAAAATAACGCCCATCTCACAGCACAGGAACTGGGCGAGATGCTCAACCTGTCGCCCAGTCAGGCGGGCCGCCGCCGGCAGCGGTTGGAAGCAGACGGCTTTATTCAATCCTACGCCGCAAAGCTTGACCCGATGCGTTTGGGTCTGACGGTGCAAGGCTTTGTGCAGGTCCAATTGGGCACCCATGGACCGGACCAAGCCAAAAGCTTTGCCCGGCTGGTCGCCGCACGTCCCGAAATCATCAGCGCCTGGACGCTGACGGGCGACGCGGATTACATGCTGCGGGTCTATTGTGCCGATCTTGGCGCGCTCAACACCTTGATCCACGAGATCCTTTTGCCGCATGCTGCTGTCAGCAGGATACAAAGCCAGATCGTGATGGACCAATTCAAACGCGACGCCCCCCTGCCCACTTAAGGACCAAGAATGGACAGTTTCCTTTTCCAAGCCTCGATTTTCCTGCTGGCCGCCGTGCTTGCCGTGCCGATTGCCGCGCGCCTTGGGCTCGGCTCGGTGCTGGGCTACCTTATGGCGGGGATCATTATTGGCCCCATTCTGGGTCTGATCGCCCATTCTGAAACCGCCGATCTGCAGCATTTTGCCGAATTTGGCGTTGTGATGATGTTGTTTCTCATCGGGCTAGAGATGGACCCCCGCGCGCTTTGGGCGATGCGACATCGATTGATCGGCCTTGGGGGATTGCAGATCAGCCTGACGCTTTTGACGATCATGCTTCTGATGATGCAATTCGGCTATGCTTGGAACATTGCGCTGGCGGTGGGCATGATCTTTGCGCTGTCCTCGACGGCGATTGTGCTGCAGACGCTCTCAGAGAAAGGGCTGATGCGCACGGCAGGTGGGCGATCGACCTTTGCGGTGCTGCTGACACAAGACATTGCCGTCATTCCGATGCTGGCGCTATTGCCGCTTCTGGCGCTTGGCGGCACGGCCAGTTTTCGCGAGGACGGATCTATCGCGGTGGGCGAAGAGGCGGCCCATGGCGCGGGCCATGGCAGTATGTCGCTCGTCGAAGGGTTGCCCGGCTGGGGCGTGACGCTGGTCACAATCGGCGCGGTGGTGGCGGTCATTCTCGCCGGAATTTACCTGATCCGCCCACTCTTTCGCTTTATTCATCACGCGAACCTGCGCGAGATGTATACAGCTGCAGCGCTGCTGATCGTCATCGGAATCGGCTTCCTGATGAGCCTTGTGGGCCTGTCCCCAGCGCTGGGGACCTTTCTGGCAGGCGTCGTGCTGGCCAACTCGGAATTTCGGCACGAGCTTGAAAGCGATATCCAACCCTTCAAAGGCCTGCTGCTTGGTCTTTTCTTTATCACCGTTGGGGCGCAGATCGATTTCGGCACGCTTTTCAACGATCCTTTGAACGTGCTTGCACTGACGCTGGCGGTCATTGGCATCAAAGGCGTCATCCTTTTTGGTCTCGGCCGGGTGTTTGGCCTGCGGGGCCGCAACCTCTGGCTCTTTTCGCTTGGGCTGGCGCAGGCGGGTGAATTCGGATTTGTGCTGATTTCCTTTGCCACCCAGCAGAATGTCCTGCCCGGCGATTTTGGCGAAGCGCTGCTGCTTGTGGTCGCCCTGTCGATGTTGATCACGCCGCTTTTGTTCATCCTCTATGAGGTGCTGGCGCGGCGCAGCAAAGATAGCGAAAACAAACAAGACGCGGATGAGATTGACGAAACCGGTCCGATTATCATTGCGGGCATTGGCCGATTTGGGCAGATCGTCAACCGACTGGTGCGGGCGCACGGATTCAAAACCGTGGTGCTGGACCATGACCTGAAAGCAATTGAGCTGATGCGCCAATTTGGCATTAAGGGCTTTTTCGGCGACCCAACGCGCCCTGACCTGCTGCATGCGGCCGGGCTGATGGAAGCCAAAATTCTCGTTGTGGCGCTGGACGATCCGAATTCGACCATCAAGCTGATCAAACATGCACGCCGCGAGCGGCCCGATCTGCATATCATCGCGCGGGCGCGTGACCGGGTGCATGTCTTTCAGCTCTACAAAGCCGGGGCAAATGACATTGTCCGCGAGATGTTTGACAGCTCTCTACGCGCGGGGCGATATGTGCTCGAAAACATGGGGCTGAGTGAATATGAGGCCGCGATCAGCGAGCAGACTTTCTTTCAGCACGACCGGCAAGCGGTGCGGGAACTGGCGGAACTTTGGGATCCTGACATCCCATCCGCGCAAAACAAAGCCTATATCGACCGCGCCAAGGAACTTGAGCAGGACCTTGAGACATCCCTGATGGCAGCGCTTGAAAAGAAAACCGCCGCAGAATAGCGGCGGCTAGGGCACCGCGGTTAGCCGTCCGCTACGCCTGCTTCGGCAAATGTGGCCATGCCCGAATGGCAGGCCACTGCGCTTTTCAGGATATTGATGGCCAACGCGCCGCCCGAGGCTTCGCCAAGGCGCATGTTCATCGCAAGCAGTGGTTCCTTGCCCAGTTTTTTCAGCACATTCACATGTGCCGCTTCGGCAGAAACATGGCCCGCCACAACATGATCAAGCGCGCCGGTCTCTTCAGCGGCCAGCGTCGCGGCAGCGGCGGTGGCGATGAAGCCATCCAGAATGACCGGAATACGCAGCTGCCGGGCGCGCGCAATTGCCCCGGCCATCGCCGCCAATTCACGCCCACCCAAACACCGCAGCACCTCGAGCCCTTCGCGTGCCGTATTGGCCGCTAGCCCCTCGCGCACAACGCGCGCCTTATTGGCAAGTCCGGCATCATCCACGCCAGTGCCGCGCCCGACCCAATCTTCGGCCGCGCCGTCAAAAAGCGCATTCAGAATGGCTGCGCCCGCCGTGGTATTGCCGATGCCCATTTCGCCGACCACCAGCAGGTCGCTGGACGCATCCACCGCGTCCCAGCCTGCCTTAAGCGCAGCGATCACATCGGCCTCGTCCATCGCCGGGCCTTCGGTGAAATCGGCCGTCGGTCTATCAAGATCAAGCGCATGCACGGCCAGCTTGGCCCCGGCCGCCTTGCACAGCTGGTTGATGGCTGCGCCGCCGTGCTCAAAATTCAGCACCATTTGCGCGGTCACTTCCGCAGGAAAGGCCGAGACCCCCTGCGCCGTCACCCCGTGGTTTCCGGCAAAGACGATGACCTGCGGTGCGGTAATTTGGGGGCGCGCGGTCCCGCGCCAGCCCGCATACCAGATGGCCAGATCCTCAAGCCGCCCCAGCGCGCCCGGGGGTTTGGTCAGCTGGCCATTGCGCTCTTCGGCAGCGCTGATTGCCGCCGCATCCGGTGTAGGAGCCGCCGCCAGACACGCCCGAAACTCTGCGAGGTTGGAAAACTCTTGGCTCATGGCGGGCTCCTGTTGTTTCTTGACGTCGCAGCGTGTTTACCTGATGCAACTTTGGGAACAAGTCTGGAAACCGTTCTATGGCCGAAAAGGACGAAACGTCGCTTGTGCAGTTCGCTGATGTGGCAACCGCATTGGCGCTATTGACGCGGCTGCCCCTCAAAGCAAAGTTTCACCGCAGCGCATGCGCGAGCTGGGCTTATCCCTGTGCGGGGCTTGCAGTTGCGGCGCTCGCCGGTCTCGCCGCCTGCGTCGCCCTTTGGCTGGGGCTTGCGCCCGCGATGGCTGCCGCCGCCTATATCGGTGCTGGGCTGCTTGTGACGGGCGCGCTGCACGAAGATGGGCTCGCAGATTGCGCCGATGGGTTTTGGGGCGGCTGGGACCGCGATCGGCGGCTTGAGATCATGAAAGACAGCCAGATCGGCAGCTACGGCGTTTTGGCCTTGATCCTCGGCGTCGGCCTGCGCTGGCTTGCGGTGACGGAACTTGTGCAAAGTGGCGGCTGGATCTGGACGCTACTTGCGATCGAAGCGCTGTCCCGCGCGGTCCTGCCCGCGTTAATGCACGCGCTTCCCCATGCGCGAAACAGCGGCCTCAGCCATGCGCAAGGTCGCCCGCCCCTCAGCAGCGCGGCGCTGGCGGTTGTCTGGCCATCGCTCTTGGCGTTTTTGCTCTGCGGCTGGGGCGGCTTGGGCTGGGCTTTGCTAGCTATTTTGGCAGCCAGCGCAGTGGGTTTCCTGGCGCAACGCAAGATCGACGGGCAGACCGGCGATGTGCTTGGGGCGGCGCAACAGGTCGCGCTGATCCTCATGCTGATTGCCGCCACATAGAGACCCGGCTATCCCAAGAGCTGCCGCATGAATGCGACGGCAATTGTGCCAAGAATGACACTGGGCAAAAGCGGCAAGCGCAGGCTGAGCAGGCACACCAAGGCAATTACCACAGCGTCAACCACCGACCCGGAGACCATCCAGGGCGACACAAGCGCGGACAAAACGGCAATCGGCACCACATCCAGCGCCGCTTGGACGCGGTGATGTACGGTGCCAAACATCGCCATGATGAGATATCCGCCCGAGCGGGTCAGATAGGTGACACCGCCGCAGAGCAGGATCAGGACATAAACGTTATCCATGCTGGGCCCCCTGTCCGGTGCCAGGGGCGCGGCTGGTCATCGCTGCAACCAACATGCCCGCGCCGCCGCCCAGCAAAATATGCCACGGGGTCCCGACGGTCAGATATGCCAGCAGGGCGCAGCTGACACTTGTCGCCAGCACCAATGCAAACCGCGACTTGCCGCGAAAGCCGAAAACCAGACTGGCAAAGAACATCGGCAAGATCATATCCAGACCAAAGCGCGCCTGATCCTCGATCAAATTGCCAAAGAGTCCGCCCAGAAAATTGGCCAGCATCCAGCTGGAATAGACCAGCACCGCATAAGAGAAATAATATGCGGGCCGGATCTGCCTCTGGGCCGCGCGTTTGGCGCAACTGGCGTATTGCGGATCAATCAAAAAGAAAAACGCGAGCGCGCGCTGGGTGCGGGAAAACCCGGCAAGCCAGGCGCTGCTGCTGGCGGAATAGAGCACGTGACGAAAATTCACCGCAAAGACAGCCAAAAGAATGGCCCAAACCGGCACGTCCTTGCCCCATAGGTCCAGCATCACATATTGGCTGGCCACCGCATAGATGCTGGCGGATGTCACCAGCAGCTCTGCCAGGCTCAGCCCACGCTCAATCGCTACGGCACCAAACACGGCGGAATAGGGGAAGATCGCCACAACAATCGGCACTGCATCTCGCACCCCATCTCTGGCCTGCCTGCGCCACTCCAAGTCCTCGCTCACACCGGTACCCTCATTCATAATGAACACTGTTCGTCAAAATGAACGACGTTGCGCCGACTGTCAATTCGAACTACGTTCGACAAAACGAACAAAAGGCCGACCATGACCCCTTCCGAACTGATCGCCCGCGCCATTCAACGCGAACGCCAGCGGGCCGACATCAGCCTCACGGCACTGGCGCAGCAGGCCGGGCTGGCCAAATCCACGCTATCGCAGCTGGAGGCGGGCAAAGGTAATCCGAGTGTGGAAACGCTGTGGTCGATTGCCGCTGCGCTTGGCGTGCCTTTCAGCCATCTGTTTGAAATGCCGGAGCCCGAGGTCAAATTGATCCGCGCCACCGAAGGCGTCGGCGTTTCATCAGACCATGCCGATTTTTCAACAACGCTGCTGGACAAATGCCCCGCCGCGCGGCGACGCGATATTTATCGCGCCAAGGTGCTGCGTGGCGAAGACCGCCGCGCCAACCCACATCCGGCGGGCACCGTGGAACATGTGATCGTGATATCCGGCACGGTGACGGTTGGGCCAGTTGATAAACCCGCCACTTTGAACACCGGCGATTATTACCGCTACCCGGCTGATGTCGCGCACCAATATGTGGCGGAATGCGCGGAGGCGCAGATTGTCTGCATCATGGAAAGCTTGGAATAGGGATCAGAAAGCCACAAAAAAGGCCGCGCCCGTCGCCAGGTGCGGCCCCTATTAATCTGCTTTGCGACCTTATGCGGCGCGCGCGGTCAGCACCTCATCCACCTGTTTGGCAGCAAGGATTTCATCCCCGCCCGCCACGGCGGCCACTTCGCGAGTCAGACGCTCAAGCGCTGCTTCATAGAGCTGACGCTCAGAATAGCTTTGCTCGCGCTGATCATCGGTGCGGTGCAAATCGCGCACCACTTCGGCGATGGCGATCAGGTCGCCAGAATTGATCTTTTGTTCGTATTCCTGCGCGCGGCGGGACCACATGGCACGTTTGACCTTGGCCTTGCCTTTCAGGGTTTTCATCGCCTGATTGATCACATCAGGAGAACTGAGGCTGCGCATGCCAATTTCTGTGGCTTTATGCGTCGGCACCCGCAGGGTCATTTTGTCTTTCTCAAAAGAGATCACGAAAAGTTCCAGCTCAATCCCTGCGATTTCTTGCTGTTCGATATTCACGATCTGGCCCACACCATGAGCCGGGTAAACAACATATTCGTTCGGACGGAATTCGTTCTTCTTAGATTTGCTCATGCAGTCCTTCCTAACAGAGCGCAACCAAACACAGGCGGGTGATCCGGTGATCAAAGCACAAACCGTTTGGCGCAAAAAACCATCCTTCGGATCGGGCATCAGCCGTCAGCATCGGGATGGCACATGTGGTCATATTCTATTGTCATGTAACTATAGCATAAAAACGCCCCATATAGAAGCGCACCGGAGGCATTTCAGTGAAAAGCCCCGGAATATCAGAGAGTTATGCTATTTCTGCGCTGCAACATGACCGTCGGGCGCAAACGAATCGCCGAATCAGCCGCCTTCGCCGGGCGCTTCGGAGAAATACTTCTCAAGCTTGCCCTCTTCGCCATCGCGCTTTTCGGCTTCCGGCATCGGATCTTTCTTTGAGATGATGACCGGCCAAATCTCAGCGTATTTGCGATTGAATTCAACCCATTGCTCCATATCCGGCTCGGTATCCGGGCGGATGGCATCTGCCGGGCATTCCGGTTCGCAAACACCACAGTCGATGCATTCGTCCGGGTGGATCACCAGCGTGTTCTCCCCCTCATAGAAACAATCTACGGGGCATACTTCGACACAGTCGGTGTATTTGCAGGCAATGCAGTTGTCAGTGACGACATAGGTCATGGGACGTCTCGATCTACAGAATTGTTGAGGGTCTAGCTAAAGCGTTGCGCGCTAATCTTCAAGCGGGCTGTTTTTCATAAGGTCGAGATTGCGGCGATCTTTCTTGCTGGGGCGCCCTTTTCCTTCAAAGCGCGGGGCACGCGGAACGTTTTCGCGCACTTCGGTCATATCAAAGTACATTTGTTGCGCTTCCGGGGCCGGGCCACGGCGCGTGCCAAGCATTTCGATGCGCACAACCCGGATTTGCTTGGCCTGTGGGAAGGTCAGCACATCACCTGGACTTATCGAAAAGCTGGATTTGGCAATCTTTTGGCCGTTCACGCGCACATGGCCACCACTCACAACCTTAGCCGCAAGGCTGCGGGTTTTGAAAAAGCGCGCATACCAAAGCCATTTGTCGATGCGCAATTTGCTGGTGCTATCAGTCATCGCTGCAATCATATTAGCGGGAAAAGACAAAGGGCGTGCAGCTTATGACGCACGCCCTTTCGATTTCTTCAGACCGGAACCGCGCTGCGATTACTTGGTTTTCAGACCCATGAGCGCTGCGGCAAATGGGTTGTCCGGATCAATCGCCTTTTCCTTCTTCGGCGGCCGGGCAGAGAACTTTTTCGCGCCGTCCTGACGCGGCTTGCCCTTGCCTTTGGCCCCAGGTTTGCCGCGTGGTTTGCCACCCGGCTTGCCCTGACCCGGTGCGCCATCGCGGCGGCCACCTTGCGGGGCGCGGCGATTGTTCTGGCGATTGGCGCGGCCACCCCATGTGAAGGTATAGAAAACTTCCACTTCCGGCGCGGTCTCATCTGCTTCTGGCGCGGTCTCATCTGCGGCGCTCTCTGCAGCCTCTGCTGGCGCAGCGGCCTCAGGCTCTGTCGCGCCAGTGTCAGTTGCGGCAGCTTCAGTGTCGGCTGGTGCCGCCTCGCTGTCATCCGTTGACGCCTCAGAAGCGCTTGCGGCCGCGTCTGCGGTTTCCGCTGGGGCCACTTTGACCTTTTCGCGCTCGCCCTTCTCGGCTTTGTAGCCAAGGCCCTGCATCAGGTCCGCGAATTGCTCCAGCGTCATCCCGGTGATCGACAGCATGTCTGGGTTGGCCTCAAAGCCGCCGCGGCTATCTTCAGTGCGCAGCATGTCCGCGAGACGTTCCAGCATGTCGATGCGAATGGCGCGTTCACCGGCGGCGCGGTAGCCCGCCATCGCATAATACCCCGGGGCTTTTTCGACAGCAGGCACTGTGACCAGACCGGCAGGCGGTGCCTCGGGAAAGACGTCCAGTTTATTGTACAGCGCCCAAAGCACCAGACGCAGGCGCGTCGGCGCAGGCTTCAGCAGGAGCGGCATGAAAATGGTAAACTGACCAAAGCGGATGCCATGTTTGCGCAGCGCACCACGGGCGTCCTGATCAAGGTCTTTTACCTCGGCGGCGACATCACCGCGCGGAATCACGCCCAGCGCCTCAACCATGCGGAAGGCAAAGCCACGCGCAAGCCCTGTCAGTTCTTCGTCACGCGACAGGTTCAGCAGCGGTTCAAACAGCGCGGCAATCTTGCGGTCGATGAAATGCTGCAAGCGGCGCTCTACTTTTTGCGCCACTTCCGGGCCAGCTTCGTCATCGACAAAAACGCTGACTGTAGGCTTAAACGGATCTGCGCCGGCCACCAATTTGCCAACCGCATGTTCGCCCCACATCAGGCCGCCCTGTTCGGTAAAATCAATTTCGGTATCGGGTGCGTTATAGAACCGGTCCGCACGCAGATGAAATTGCGGTGCCAGCGCGGCAAGGCTTGCCTGACGCAGCGTCTTCGCCTCAGCGCCATCAGCGCTTTTGTCGGCTTGAAAACGGAACCCATCCAAACGACCAACGAATTCACCTTCGATGGTCACTTCACCCTTATCATTCACTTCGGCCAAAAGGGCCTCCTTCTGTTTGAGCCGCCGCAACAATACACTGGTACGGCGATCCACAAATTTTTCTGTCAATTTCGCATGAAGCGCGTCTGACAGGCGATCTTCTACAGCGCGAGTCTCCTCGCGCCAATGGTTTTCCTCGTCAATCCAACCATTTCGCTGCGCCACATAGGTCCAGGTACGGATATATGACAGTCTTTTTGACAGGGTATCAATGTTTCCGTCGCTGCGGTCGATTCGCTTGACCTGCCGCGCGAACCAGTCATTGGGCACCCGGCCCCGTTCATGTAGGTGGTTGAAAATGCCTTCCAGCAGGCTGGTATGTTCACTGTGGCTGATGCCGCGAAAGTCCGGAATGCGGCAGACATCCCACAAAAGACGCACGGATTTCGGGTCACTGGCGCGGGCCATGATCTCGGCATCGCGGGACAGGGATTTCAGCGCCAACAGGTCATCGGCCTCTCGCGCCTTGAGCAACCGTTCATCTTGTGGCGGCTCTTCCAGCGTGTGAATCAGCGCGGCAACAGAGCCAAAGCTAAGATTGGGATTGCGCCAGTTGATCTTTTTCAGCGGCGCAAAGCGGTGGTCCATGATCGCTTCGGCGACATCTTCGTCAAGCGGGCGGGCTTCCCCGGTGACACCAAAGGTGCCATGGCTCATCCCGCGCCCGGCGCGCCCCGCAATCTGCGCCAGTTCATTGGGCATCAAATCGCGCATGCGGCGGCCGTCAAATTTGCTGGTGCTGGCAAAGGCGACGTGGTCAATATCAAGATTCAGCCCCATACCAATGGCATCAGTCGCCACCAGAAAGTCAACATCACCGTTCTGATAAAGATCAACCTGCGCGTTGCGGGTGCGCGGGCTGAGCGCCCCCATCACCACAGCCGCCCCGCCCTTTTGGCGGCGCAGCAGTTCGGCGATGGCATAAACATTGTCCACCGAAAAGCCGACGATGGCAGACCGGGGCTGCATCCGGCTGATTTTGCGACTGCCCGAATAGCTGAGCGTCGACATCCGCTCGCGCCGTTCAAACTGCACCCCGGGCACCAGGGCAGCAATGGTGCCGCGCATGGTATCGGCCCCCATGAACATGGTTTCATGCAGGCCCCGCGCGCGCAGCAAACGGTCGGTAAAGACATGGCCGCGCTCAGGGTCGGCGCAAAGCTGGATTTCATCCACCGCCAGAAAATCGCAGCCCATGCCCTCTGGCATGGCTTCGACGGTGCATACCCAATATTGGGCGCGCGGCGGGACAATCCGTTCTTCGCCCGTGACGAGCGCCACCACAGATGGGCCGCGCGCAGCCACGATCTTGTCATAGACCTCGCGCGCCAAAAGTCGCAGCGGCAGGCCAATCACCCCTGTGCGATGGCCCAGCATCCGCTCGATCGCGAGATGGGTTTTGCCGGTATTGGTCGGCCCCAAAATCGCTGTGATCCGGCCCAGATGAGACATACGCGCGCCTTTTGCCTTAGAGCCTGCGGCCTTTCACAACCGGCTCGAGTCGTTCCAGCGCCTCTGTTACGGCGGGATGATGGGGATGTATAGAGCGCACCATCAGGTAGGCGTCATAGGCAGCCTCTGGCCGGTCGATCATCTCAAGGATCAGCGCCACACCACTCAGCGCCTCAAAATGTTGCGGGTTCAGGCCCAGCGCGGCTTCAAGATCCTGCAACGCGGGACCAAAGAGCCCGGTCTCAAGATAGGCGCGCGCCCGTTCCACATAGCCGGTGGCAAAGCCGGGCGCGTGATCTACAAGCGCGCTGAAGTGGTCAATGGCCGCTTCCGGGTCCTGCGCCTCAAGCGCTTTGCGACCACGGGACAGCAGAAAATCGGCGCTGGCAGAGCCGCTTTTTGCCCATTCCAACTGCAGCTCATCCGCGATCTGCGCCGCACGGCTTGCCGGGGCGCTTTGCAATTCGCTGAGCAAATCCGCAACACGCGCCTCATCCGCCGGTGCCATAGCACCGCTGCCCATCACAATCAGGCTAGCTGCCGCAAGGACAGGTTTGAGTTTATTCAAAAACAGGCCCATATCAGTCTTGAATGTAACCTGCGCATCGGGATTTACTAGCCCGACGCGCACAGTTCAAAGGAAGTTTACCAAATGAGCGATATTGTCTCCGCCGCAGTAGAGGCGCTGAGCGCCAAATTGGGCGACCAGGGGTTTGACGGCACCGCGAAATTTGTCATCGAGGACGAAGGCGCTTTGATCATTGACGAAAACGGCGTGCGCGCCGGTGATGACGACGCCGATGTGACGCTGACGGCGGATGCAGATACCTTCCAGTCGATCCTTGAAGGCGACACCAATGCCACCGCGGCCTTTATGGGCGGCAAACTGAAGGTGGATGGCGATATGGGCATGGCGATGAAACTGGGACAAGTGCTGGCCTAATGCTGCTCAGCCCTGCACCCTACCACGCGACACCCGCAGGGGAGCCTGTGGCCAAGGCCTATCGGACCTCCACATCCGACGGGCTGCGGTTGCGGGTGGCGCATTGGGCAGCGGAGGGTGCCCCAAAGGGGACCGTGCTGCTGTTTCCGGGGCGTACGGAATATATCGAAAAATACGCCATCACCGCCGGGGAGCTTGCGGCCGCTGGCTATGCGACCGCGTCAATTGACTGGCGCGGCCAAGGCCTGTCAGACCGGCTGTGCGACAATCCGATGGCGGGGCATGTACTTTCCTTCCCGGATTATCAGGCGGATGTCGCCGCCCTACTGGGGGCCGCCGAAGAATTAAGCCTGCCGCAGCCCTATCTTTTGCTGGCGCATTCCATGGGCGGCTGCATCGGCCTTCGGGCGCTGATGGAAGATTTGCCAGTCAGTGCCGCGGCCTTCACCGGCCCGATGTGGGATATCGGTATTGCAGCGATCCTGAAACCCATCGCCCATGTGATCGGCACTGGCGCGCGGCGCATTGGGCTGGCGCATCACCTCGCGCCGGGCACGAAAAACGACACCTATGTGCTGGATCAGCCGTTTGAAGACAACCAGTTGACCTGCGATCGCGCCATGTATGACCGGCTGCGTGATCAAGCCCGTGCCCATCCGGAATTGACCCTCGGCGGACCCAGCCTGCTGTGGCTGCAAACCGCGCTGGCGGAATGCAGGGCGCTGGCCAAACGTCCTTCCCCAACGGTCCCCACCGTGACCATTTTGGGCACGGACGAACAAATCGTCAGCAAGAGCGCCATCGAAACCCGAATGGCCAACTGGCCCAATGGCAGCCTCGTCTGGGCACAGGATGGCCAGCACGAAATCCTGATGGAAGGCCCGGAAAAACGCGGATCGGCCATGCGCGCTATTCTGGAATGCTTTGACCGCGCGGTCTGATTTCCGCGCCCTGCGCCGCGAAAGCGTCTGCGCCCCCTTGAACCCAGTGGCCGCACCTGCATATCTCTAGTCAACGCAATTCAAAGTTTGATGAGGCCCCCCATGTTCAATCTGCCCTTCCCCGTACGCGACGCAAATTCTTCTCATGGGGCGGATGGGCTTGGCGACCTGCCAGAATGGGACCTGAGTGACCTTTATGCCAGCCCCGACGCGCCGGAACTGGAGCGCGATCTGGAGTGGCTTGAGCAGGAATGCGCAGCTTTTGCGGCGGATTACGAAGGCAAATTGGAAAGCTTGACTGCCGCCGAGTTGCTGACCTGTGTACAGCGCAATGAAAAGATCAGTCAGATTTCCGGCCGCATCATGTCTTATGCCGGCCTGCGCTATTACCAGATGACGGTCGATGCCGAACGCGCGCAATTCATGTCCAACATGCAAGAAGCGCTGACCGATTTCTCTACGCCGCTGGTGTTCTTCTCGCTGGAGCTGAACCGCATTGAGGATGACAAACTGACGGCGATGTTTGCCGAAAACGCCGAGTTGGCACGTTACAAGCCGGTGTTTGACCGCATTCGCGCAATGAAACCCCACCAGCTGTCCGATGAGCTGGAAAAATTCCTGCACGATCTTGGGGTGGTTGGCGACGCCTGGGAGCGTCTGTTTGACGAAACCATCGCCGGGCTGGAATTTGAGATGGAGGGCGAAAAGCTCAACATCGAGGCGACGCTGAATTACCTGACCGAACAGGATCGCGGCAAACGCGAAGCTGCGGCACTCGAAGTGGCGCGGGTGCTTAAGGCGAATATCAAAACCTTCGCACGGGTGCACAACACCCAAGCCAAAGAAAAAGAGGTGCTGGACCGCTGGCGCAAGATGCCAAGCGCCCAGCATGGCCGGCACCTGTCTAACCATGTTGAACCCGAAGTGGTCGAGGCGCTGCGCAATGCGGTTGTCGCCGCCTATCCCAAGCTCAGCCATCGCTACTACGAGCTTAAGCGCAAGTGGTTGGGTCTGGACAAGATGCAGGTCTGGGATCGCAACGCCCCCCTGCCGATGGAAGATACGCGCGTCATTGAATGGGACCTGGCGCAGAAAACCGTGATGGATGCCTACGAAGCGTTTGATCCGCGCATGGCCGAAATTGCCGCGCCGTTCTTTAGCAAGGGCTGGATTGATGCCGCCGTGAAACCGGGCAAAGCGCCCGGTGCCTTTGCGCATCCGACCGTTACGGACGTGCACCCCTATGTGATGCTGAATTACCTTGGCAAACCACGCGATGTAATGACTTTGGCGCATGAACTTGGGCATGGCGTGCATCAGGTTCTGGCTGCCGAACAGGGTGAGATGCTGTCCTCGACCCCGCTGACGCTGGCGGAAACCGCCTCGGTCTTTGGCGAGATGCTGACCTTCCGGCGCATGCTGGACAACGCGACCTCCAAAGCGCAGCGCAAGGTGATGCTGGCCGGGAAGGTTGAGGATATGATCAACACCGTTGTGCGCCAGATCGCGTTCTATGATTTTGAATGCAAGCTGCACGAGGCGCGCCGCGATGGCGAGCTGACGCCCGAGGGCATCAACGCCCTCTGGATGTCGGTGCAGGCCGAGAGCCTCGGGCCATCATTTGAGTTCATGGATGATTACGACGTCTTCTGGGCGTATATTCCGCATTTCGTCCACTCGCCGTTTTATGTCTATGCCTATGCGTTTGGCGACGGTCTGGTGAACGCGCTTTACGCGGTCTATGCCGAAGGCGGCGAAGGCTTTGAAGACAAGTATTTTGACATGCTGAAGGCGGGCGGCTCCAAACATCACAAAGAGCTGCTGGCCCCCTTTGGTCTGGATGCCTCTGATCCGAAGTTCTGGGACAAAGGCCTGTCGATGATCTCTGACATGATCGACGAGCTGGAGCAGATGGAAGACTAAGCCGGCGGTTTCAAAACCAGAAAATTGCTATAGCGCGGGCCGCCGGTGCGGCCCGATCGCGCAGTCAGCCCGCGCAGCGCCTGCAAGGCTTCGGGTGATGTGACAGGGACAAAGTGATTCAGACCCTCGCCATCGCCAAGCCCGGTGAAATCCACAACCGAAACCTCAAGCCCTGCCACGCTGTCCGGGCTGTTGATCACCCCAAGCCGCTGCTTGCGTCCGGTGAGCCATCCCAGCAAGTTCAGCGCCCGATCCTCCTGCGTCACAAAAATCAAGAAAGGTTGCGGCAGGCGGCCAATGGCTTCGGCCTGGCGACGAAAAATATCCGGGTCAATGTCTGGCGACATCAAAATAACGCCGCTGATCCGCGATAACAGACGTTGATTGCCCTGAAGCGCAGCCTGCCGCAGCACTTCCATGGTCAGATGCGCCCCCATGGAATGGGCCACGATAAACACCTTGTCACCGCGCTGCGTGGTCAGCGCCTCTAGCGTCCGCTCCATGTCATCACGCGCGAACAGCACACTATCCCGGTCATAGACATAGCCACGCGGGTCCCCGGCGGAGGGCCAGCTGAACAGCACGCCGGGCATGTCGTTTTCAAAATCGGTCTGGATTTGCGCCAGACGATACATGGCTTCGGGCAGGGTGTTGTTATAGCCATGCACGAAGAAAAAAGTTTCTTCCCCCGCCGCGTCGGCGCGAATGTCGCGGGCAAACGCGCCAAGGCCATCATAGGGTGCCGCCTCTGTCACGACGAAATCCGTGGCCGCATCCGGCACACCGCGCGGCCATTCAATATTGCCAGGCACATGCGTCGGCGGTACAGAGACATCGACCCGCGCATAGTTTAAGACGCCTGACCGCACCCGGCCAAAGTTCTGGCCGCTGTCCAGCAGCTTGTAGCCCGTTGCCAC
The DNA here is from genome assembly GCF_028369055.1 of Cognatishimia sp. SS12. Taxonomy (GTDB): domain Bacteria; phylum Pseudomonadota; class Alphaproteobacteria; order Rhodobacterales; family Rhodobacteraceae; genus Cognatishimia. The sequence goes on from NZ_JAQNCZ010000008.1 coordinate 23,090, forward strand.
ATAGATCGGTTGCACCTGCGCGCTTGGCACGGCTGGGGCGACATCCAAATCGGGTCGCGCCGCGCCGCAGCCGGACAAAACCGCGAGCGCCAGACCCAATATCAGGTGTTTTTTATCACGTATCGCTCTGGGCATTTCCGCCATCCCTCGGGCCTTGGTAAAATCACTTGCGACCTTATTTCAGCGATGTAGCGCAGGTGAAAACCGCGTCCATCATCACCTGCGTGCCGCGCGAAAATTCCAGCGGGCAGGCATAGGGCGCGCCGGATTTGGCGCTACGGGCAAAGGCCTCGGCCTGCAGTTTGTATTGGTTGATATCATTGTAGCGGCGGATCTGTTCGTCATGCCCGGCGCGCTGCAGGATCACCTGCCCTTCGCGAAAAACGCCCGGATTGAAGGGCGCGGTCAAGCGGATCATCCCGGTGCTGCCGTGAAACACCATTTCTTGATGCAGGGACATCCGGGTGGACACATAGGCGCTATAGGTAAAGCCCGCGAACTCGGCGCGAACCTCGGTAAAGGTATCATAGCCGTCCTCTTGGCGCATCCGGGCCGAAATGTGCTGCGGCTCCTGCCCGGTTGCGAGCCGAACAGAGCCCATGGTGTACACCCCGATATCGCGCAACCCACCGCCCCCGGCGGCGGCTTGATTGCGAATGTTCCCCGGCTTGTCGGCGTTGTTGTAAGTGAACGCGCCCGTGACATGCAGGAGCTGCCCAATCGCGCCATCAGACAACAGCACGCGCACGTCTGCCCATTGCGGGTGATGCGCAATCATATAGGCTTCGGCCACCAACAGGCCCGACGTGTCGCGGGCCGCGATCAGCCCGTCAAACTCCTCGGCCCGGAGCGTCATCGGTTTTTCGCAAAGCACGTGTTTGCCGGCGGCAATGGCCTTATGCGCCCATTCAACATGCATGTGATTGGGCAGCGGAATATAGACGGCATCGATATTCGGATCGGCCAGCAGCGCCTCATATGTGGCGTGCACCTTCAGCCCGGGGGCCATGGCCACAAAGGGCGCGGCTTTGTCAGCTGACCCTGTGGCCAGCGCCATAAGCGCCGTATTTTCGGCCGTCAACAACGCCGGTGCCATATGGTCCCGCGCAAACTTGGATGCCCCCAAGATCCCCCAATTCAATGCCATACGCGCCCTCCATTCACAGCAAGCCTAGCGGCGCTTTGCGCCCGCGCAAGGCCAATCGGTGGCATCTCTAATAAGAAAGGCCGCGCAATGCGCGGCCTTGAGCAACCATATAGGGGACCTCAGTCAGTCCTCAGTCGGCATCATGCCTTTTTCACTCGCCAAAGCGCGCATGCGCATTTGCAGTTTCTCAAAGGCGCGCACTTCGATCTGGCGAATGCGTTCGCGGCTGACGTCATACTGGCCGCTCAACTCTTCCAGCGTCACCACTGTGTCCTGCAACCGGCGCTGCACCAGAATATCTTTTTCGCGCTCATTCAGCACATCCATCGCTTCTGCCAGCAACTCGCGGCGCGCTTCCAGCTCATCGCGGGCTTCGTAGTCACCCGCCTGATCGGCGCTTTCGTCTTCCAGCCAGTCCTGCCATTGCATCGTGCCTTCGCCTTCAGAGCCGACAGTGGCATTCAGCGAGGCATCGCCGCCAGACAGCCTGCGGTTCATGCTGATGACTTCATCCTCTGTCACACCGAGGTCATGCGCGATCCGGGCCACGTTGTCCGGGTGCAGATCGCCCTCTTCCAGCGCGCCAATACGGGCCTTGGCCTTGCGCAGATTGAAGAACAGTTTTTTCTGCGCCGAGGTTGTGCCCAACTTTACGAGCGACCAGCTGCGCAGGATGTATTCCTGAATAGAAGCGCGGATCCACCACATGGCATAGGTGGCCAGACGGAACCCCTTTTCCGGATCAAACCGTTTCACCGCCTGCATCAGGCCAACATTGGCCTCGGAAATCACCTCGGCCTGTGGCAGGCCATAGCCGCGATAGCCCATCGCGATCTTGGCCGCCAAGCGCAGGTGGCTTGTGACCATTTTATGGGCGGCTTCGGTGTCGCCCTTTTCGGCCCAGGCCTTGCCCAGCATGTATTCTTCTTCGGGTTCCAGCAGCGGGAACTTGCGAATTTCTTGCATATAGCGATTCAGCCCGCCTTCGGGCGTTGGCGCCGGTAAGTTTTTATAGTTGCTCATGTCCTGTCCCTTCAATGTATAAAGGATTAACATTCAGATAGGTGAGCGATAACAGGCTTTCAAGCGCGCGTGCTCAGAAATCTTGTCTATTAAGTTGGCGCGAGGCAGCCCAAATATCCAGTCACACGGGCGTGTCCTCACAGGTGTTTGCGAAATATGTCAAAAAACACATCTGTGCGAAACTGAAATAAACATGCAAATGCGCATATAACCTACGCATAAATACACAGTTACTGCCGCCAGATCCGGTCAGGAGGCCGTGGATTTGCCGCGCAGTGCCGCGATCAAGGCGGCCATATCCTCGGGAATGGGCGCTTGGAAGCGCAGGTTTTCACCGCTGACCGGATGCACAAAGCCGAGCACCGCCGCATGCAGGGCCTGACGCGCAAATCCGCGCGCGGCGGCGACCGCCGCCGGACTTAGCGCCTTTTCAGACAATTTGCGCCGACCGCCATAGGTCGGATCGCCAATCAGGCTGTGGCCCGCGTGTGTCATATGCACACGAATCTGGTGCGTCCGCCCCGTTTCCAGCCAGCATTCCACCAGCGCCGCAACCTCGGGCGTGCCAAAGCTTTCAACAATACGTGCCCGCGTCACCGCATGCCGACCGCCTTCAAACAACACTGCCTGACGCTGGCGGTCTGTCTTGTGGCGCGCCAATTGCGTGGTGATCCGCATGATGTTGCCGGCCTCAAAACTAACGCCGCGCACCCCGCGCAAACGCGGATCATGCGCATCTGGCACGCCGTAGACCACGGCGTTGTAATAGCGCTCAACCGTGTGCTTTTCGAATTGTGTCGCCAGCCCCTGATGCGCGCGATCCGTCTTGGCCACCACCAGAAGCCCAGAGGTTTCTTTGTCGATGCGGTGCACAATGCCGGGCCGCTTGCTGCCCCCCACCCCGGACAGCGTATCACCGCAATGATGCAGCAGCGCATTCACCAAGGTGCCGTTTGGCGTGCCGGGGGCCGGATGCACCACCATGCCAGCCGGTTTGTTGATGACAATCAGATCATCATCCTCAAACACCACCTCAAGCGGGATATCCTCGGGACCGATATGGCTTTCGTCAGCCACGGGAACCGTCACGGCAATCATCGCCCCGGCCGCAACTTTGGCCTTTGGGTCCGTCACCGCGACACCGTCCACCGTGATGGCACCCGTTTCCAATAGTTTGGCCAGTCGCGTCCGGGACAGTGCGGCTTCTGCTGGCACATCACGTGCCAAAGCCTTATCAAGACGCGCAGGCGGGTTCTCCGCGATCTCAAAGGTAACGTGAGTTGTGGCCATGGATGACACTCCTGAACTGGACGAACCCGTAAATCTGCGTTTTCTGCGCCGTCTGATCACAGTTCTGACGGTGGTGATGATTGGCGGGCTTTTACTTGTGGTTGGGCTGCTTGTCACCCGTTTCTACGGCCAAGGCCCGGATGTTCCAGAAAGCATCACCCTGCCAGATGGCCAAAGCGCCACTGCCTTTACCAAAGGCGACGGCTGGTATGCGGTTGTGACCGACGGTCAGCAGATCCTGATCTTTGATGCGTTGACCGGCCAGCTGAAGCAAACCATCACAATTTCAACCGATTAAATCGCGCGAGAAACAGGCATAGAGCCGGGCCATTTGCAGGCATCATTCGCACGATCAAAGGGGGAGAGAGTGGTACCACCTCCCCGGCTCGAACGGGGGACCTCCTGATCCACAATCAGGCGCTCTAACCTACTGAGCTAAGGCGGCACGCTGGGGCGGTTTACTGATCCGCGTGGGCAAATGCAAGCGGGAAAATCACGATTTTTGCGGATAATATCCGCGACCGGGCGTCCCGCCAACGTCTTGCTAAATCCAGCTTATACCGCTAGGCGGGGATCAAGCAAGGAGTGAAAACATGGGCATCAATACAGAACGTGATATGGAAGCGAATATGCAGATCGGTCCAACCGATCAAGGCTTTGTGCGCATTTTCATCGAAGCTGGCGGCTTTGAAGTTCCAATGGATTTCTCCCCGGAAGAAGCCGAAGAAATTGCCGAAGAAATTCGCGCGGCGGCTCAGACCGCGGCGCAGATGAAGAAGTAATCACATCTCATCCGGCAACGGCACCAGCTTGGGATCGCGAAAGCGATGCAACCGCCGCGCCGCATCCATGGCAAACTTGTGTGTGATCTTTTTGCGGCGCGCGGCGGCCAGCTTATCCTCCGGCGCCATGCGGATAATTTCCGCATCATAAGGGTCTGCGATGATCAGCCCCGTGCCCTCGGGCAAAAGATCGGTCGGGAAGTTGGTATCCACCGCCCAGAAATACCGATCACACCATTCCAAATAGCCTTCCCATTTGCTGTCGGTCTGAAAATCCTCGCGGCTGGATTTGCATTCGACAATCCAGATTTCACCCTTTGGCCCCAGCGCGATCACATCCACGCGCTTACCGCGCTCGGGCACAAATTCTTCGATCGAGGCGAATCCATAACTGCGCAAATGCCGACACACGCCGCGCGCCAATAACTGTCCGGGTTGAAGGTCGATATCCATAAGGCATATGGTGAACAATACATGAACAAAAGGCAAGCCCCGCAACGCGAAAGGGGCCCGGAGGCCCCTTTGCAAGTCATGTCACTGAGCCTGATCCAATCAGAAGGTCGGCATTGGCGGCAGCGGTTGACCGAGCCATGTTTCGGAAATCTCGTTCAGGTCGCCACCCAGTTTCTTGTGCAGGATAAAGACGTTCACCCACTGCAGCAGATCAAAGTCACCCTTTTTGACGCCGATGAAGGCCGGGGATTCTTTGATGATCAGCTTGCTTTGCAGATCCAGGTCTGGCTGATCCGCACCCAGTTTCGCAGCAACCGTATTGCCGGTCACAAGAACGTCCACTTGACCAGAGGTAAAGGCCGCCAGAGTCGCCGCATTATCGCCAAAGCGGATGATGTCGGTGCCTTCGGGCGCGCGCTTTGTGACCTCAAGGTCTTCGAGCGTTCCGCTGGTCAGGCCGATTTTATAGGCGGCCAGATCCGCGAATTCTTTCACCATCACCTCAGAAGAGGCAAAGGCCCCTGAATAGAAGGGCGCGTAGGCCGCAGAGAACCAGATTGATTTCGCGCGCTCTGGGTTCGCCCCCATCGAGCTGATCACCAGATCGACTTTGTCGGTTTCAAGGAACGGGATCCGTTGTTTTGAGGTGACGGGCACCAGCTCCAGTTCAACACCCAGATCCTTGGCGATCAGCTTGGCCACATCGATGTCATAGCCTTCGTATTCGCCTTCAAGCCCCAGGGAACCAAAGGGCGGGAAGTTTTCCGGAACGCCCACCTTGATGGTGCCCGCAGACAGGATGTCCGAAAGATCGGCGACAGCCGGGCTGGCAAGGGCCACGGTAGCGGCGGCGATCAGGCCTTTGAGAATTTTCATAATGTCACTCCTTATTGGGTCGGTTTTGTGTTGTGTTATGCGGCTTCGGCACTGCGGCTGCCGACTTTGCCCAGCTTGGCCTCCAGCCGTCGCGCCGTCAGCGACAGGGGGTAGCAGAGGCAGAAATAGATCAGCGCCATCAGTGGGAAGATGATGAAGGGTTCGGTGCCATCCAACGGGGCGTTGGCCCAGCGTTTGCCGATGGCCATGAGGTCGTGAAACCCAATGATATAGGCCAGCGATGTGCCTTTGATGATCTGCACCATAAAGCCGACGGTGGGGGCAAGGGCGACACGCACTGCCTGCGGCAAGATCACCAGGCGCAGCGCTTTGAAAAAGCTCAGGCCCAGCGCGTGACCGCCCTCCCATTGGCCTTGCGGCACGCTTTCGATCGCCCCGCGCCAAACATCAGACAGATAGGCGCTGGCGTAAAGCGTCAGCGACACGCAAGCCGCCGTCCAGGGGTTGACGTGCACATCCAAAAGCTTGGGCGCGCCAAGCCCTGCGAGAAACAGCAGCATCAACAGCGGCACGGATTGGAAAATCCAAATATAGCCCAGCGCCAAACGTTTGCCCAAACGGCCGGGCATGATCCGCAGCAGCGTGATGCCCGCCCCCAGAAGACCGCCGCCTAAAAAGGCAATCAGCGAAAGATAAATGGTGAATTGCGTCGCTTCCAGCAGTTGGAACAGCACGATGCCTTCGGGTTTGCCCAAGAGGGCAACAAACAAATCCTTCATCGCGCCACCTGCCACTTGAACAGACGATGCTGCATTTGGGTCAGCGCGAACTTAAAGCTGAGAGACAGCAGCACGTAGATCACGGTCAGGGTGAAAAACACCTCGAATGAACGGAAGGTCCGGCTGTCAATGAACATGCCCGCCTGCGTCAGATCCCGCACGCCGATCTCTGAAATCACGCCGGTGGTCAAAAACAAAAAGATGAACTGGCTATTGATCGAGGGGAACATGCGCGCCACCGCTTGTGGCAGCACAATCTTCACAAAGGCCAACCATCCCGGCAGGCCCAATGCCTTGGCGGCCTCACGCTGCCCGACGGCAACCGTGGTGAAGCCCGCGCGAAGAATTTCCGAGAAATAGGCCGAGAAATTCAATGTCAGCGCCAAGACCGCATGCGCCCAGAAAGGCCATTGATATCCCAGCAGCATCGGCAGACCGAATGCCACGAAAAACAGCTGCACGATCAGGGGCGTGTTGCGGATGAATTCAACATAGCAGGCAGAGATCTGCGCCAGAACCGGCACTTTGCCGAACCGAACACCCGCCAGAACAAGCGCCATGACAAAGCCCAACAAACCTGACGCAGTCGTGATCAAAGCGCTGGCACCGGCCCCCTCGGCCAGAAGCCACAAATAGTCGGGATTGCGGTAAATTTCAAAAAATCGAAGTTCCAATTTTGCCCTCGCGTCGTCGTGCGAGCAAGCTGGTACAGCGCGGAACCAAGCGTAAGGCGGAAAGTGGGTGGCCTGTGAAAACGGCGGCGCAAACCCAGAAACCTGCCAATATATTGAGCGATTTCAGTCGCTTCGACCAAGAATTAAGCATCGCGAGGCTCAAAAACCCGCTGCTGGCCGCCAGCGCGCGGCTGATACGCGCCGCTGCCCGACTCTGGCGCAGTCCTACATCCTCTTGCCCTGCCCCGCGCCGCACCCTACATAGGGTCTGTGGCGGGTGCTGCCCTTCTCGTGATACGGTTGCATTCCGGTGGCCTTAAGCAATTCCGAGGGAGCTGGCTCTGTCTGGATCCTGGTCCATTTACCTGGCGCCCACCTGTATATACAGGTCCTCGGGAATGAGATAACCCCACGGCTGCGATTGCGGGCCCGCCACATTTTCCTTGCCCGCGCTGCAACGTTGCGCCCTAATGCACCAAAAGGTTGCAATTGGGGCATGTCATGACACTTAAGCTATATCACCTTGTCCTGCTTGGCAGCGCGCTTTTATCTGGCTGCGGCGTGCCGCTGGTGCCGCTGATCTGACGCCCGTCCCTTGGCGGGCACGGCGACGCCGACTGCGCCCTTGCCGCTGCTCTGAGTGCGCTGGCGCTTTCCGCCCGGCGGCGATGCGCTGCGCTCTGCCATCAGCATAACGCGAATGCTGGTCTGTACGCCCGCAAAGATAATCCCGTTAAAGACCCAAAGCATCAGCAGGGCGAGCCACCCCGCAGCGCTGCGCAGGATCAAACCGCGCAGACCGGCGACATCAAAGACCAGCAACAGCCCGACAAATACGGCAGATAACAGAAACCCGATCAAACTGTGGGTGATATAAAGGCGGATAAGCTTGGGCATCGTTTCCTCGGTCATAGCGGATATCTTGCGCGGATATCTTGCCAAGTATAGCACAAGACCACCTTTCCCTTCAGCCCGCCTTTCGCTAAACCTCGCTGAAACTTGACATGACCCGCACGCAGGAATGACGCACATGGCGATGGAAAAGACATTTAACGCAGCAGAGGCCGAAAGCCGCCTGCTGGAGGCTTGGGAAAAAGCGGGCTGCTTTAAAGCCGGCGCAAACGCAAAGCCGGGTGCCAGCGCCTATTGCATCATGATCCCGCCACCCAATGTCACCGGCGTGCTGCACATTGGCCATGCTTTTAACAATACACTGCAGGATATCCTGATCCGCTGGAAACGCATGCAGGGGTTTGACACGCTCTGGCAGCCGGGCACCGACCACGCGGGTATCGCCACACAGATGGTGGTCGAGCGCAAGCTGGCCGAAACCCAGCAGCCTTCGCGCCGCGAGCTGGGCCGCGAAAAGTTCCTTGAGAAAGTCTGGGACTGGAAAGCGCAAAGCGGTGGCACCATCATCAATCAGCTGAAACGCCTTGGGGCCTCGGCAGATTATGAGCGCGCCGCATTCACCATGTCCGGGGCCCCCGGTGCCCCTGCCGATGAGGCGGGCGGCAATTTCCATGATGCGGTCATCAAGGTCTTTGTTGAGATGTACAACAAGGGTCTGATCTATCGCGGCAAACGTCTTGTGAACTGGGACCCGCATTTTGAAACGGCAATTTCCGACCTTGAGGTTGAGAATATCGAAACCCCGGGTCACATGTGGCACTTTAAGTACCCGCTCGCCGGCGGCGAGACATATGAGTATTTGGAAAAAGATGAAGAGGGTAACGTCACCCTGCGCGAGGAGCGCGATTACATTTCGATCGCGACAACCCGCCCAGAAACCATGCTGGGCGACGGCGCGGTTGCGGTGCACCCGTCCGATGAACGCTATGCGCCCATCGTCGGCAAGCTGGTGGAAATTCCGGTTGGCCCGAAAGAACATCGCCGCCTGATCCCGATCATCACTGATGATTACCCGGACAAAGACTTTGGCTCCGGGGCCGTAAAAATCACCGGCGCGCATGATTTCAACGACTACCAAGTCGCCAAGCGCGGCGGCATCCCGATGTATCGCCTGATGGACACGCGCGGCGCAATGCGCGCGGATGGTGCGCCTTATGCGGAAGACGCGCGCAAGGCGCAGGCCCATGCCAAGGGGGCGGCGTTCACCGAAAACGAAGTCGATGCCATTAACCTGATCCCCGATGATCTGCGCGGCCTTGATCGTTTTGAAGCCCGTAAATTGGTGGTCAAACAAATCACCGACGAAGGTCTGGCGGTGATGATCACCGACACCAGCACCGATGAGGATGGCAACGAGATCACCATTTCGGTGCCGATGGTGGAAAACAAACCGATCATGCAGCCGTTTGGCGACCGCTCCAAAGTGGTGATCGAGCCGATGCTGACCGACCAATGGTTTGTCGACACGTCCAAGATCGTCGGCCCGGCGCTGGAGGCCGTGAAATCCGGTGAGGTCAAGATCCTGCCGGAAAGCGGCGAAAAGACCTATTACCACTGGCTGGAAAACATCGAGCCATGGTGCATCTCACGTCAGCTGTGGTGGGGCCACCAGATTCCCGTTTGGTTTGATGCCGACGGCAATCAATTCTGTGCAGCAACCGAAGCCGAAGCACAGGCGCAAGCTGGTGAAGGCGTAGAACTCACCCGCGACCCAGACGTTCTGGACACTTGGTTCTCTTCCGGTCTCTGGCCCATCGGCACGCTCGGCTGGCCTGCGGACACCCCGGAAATGCAAAAGTATTTCCCGACGTCCACGCTGATCACCGGCCAAGACATCCTGTTTTTCTGGGTGGCGCGGATGATGATGATGCAGCTGGCGGTCGTGGATCAGGTGCCGTTTGACACAGTTTACCTGCATGGGCTTGTGCGCGACGCCAAGGGCAAGAAGATGTCCAAGTCCACAGGCAATGTCATCGACCCGCTTGAGATCATTGACGAATACGGGGCCGATGCGCTGCGCTTTAGCTCTGCTGCGATGGCAGCGCTTGGCGGGGTGCTGAAACTCGACATGAAGCGCATCGAAGGCTATCGCAACTTCGGCACCAAAATCTGGAACGCCGTCCGCTTTGCCGAGATGAACGAGGTGTATGTCGGCGGCGCACCCGCGCGCGGCATCCCCGAGGCCTCAGCCACGGTAAACCAATGGATCATCGGCGAAGTGGGCAAGACCCGCGAGACGGTGGATGCGGCGCTGGAAAGCTTCCGCTTTAATGATGCGGCCAATGCGCTTTACGCCTTTGTCTGGGGCAAGGTTTGCGACTGGTATGTGGAGTTTGCCAAGCCGCTCCTCAGCAGCGAGGATGAGGCGATCAAATCCGAAACCCGCGCCACAATGGGCTGGGTGTTGGATCAATGCATGATCCTCTTGCACCCGATCATGCCCTTCATCACCGAAGAGCTCTGGGGCCAGACCGCCAAGCGCGACGGCTTCTTGATGCATGAAGACTGGCCGCAATATGGCGCGGATCTGGTGAATGATGCAGCCGACCGGGAAATGAACTGGGTGATCCAAACCATCGAAGCGACCCGCTCAACTCGCGCGCAAATGAATGTGCCGGCCGGGGCCAAAATCCCGATGGTCGTCTCGCAGATCACCGATGAAAACGCCGCTGCATTTGCTGCCAATGAAGCGCTGATTTTCAAACTCGCGCGGCTGGAAAGCCTTGAGACTGTCGCTGAATTCCCCAAAGGCTGCGCCACGGTGGCGGTGGATGGGGCGACCTTTGGTCTGCCGCTTGCCGGGATCATTGACGCTGCGGCGGAAAAAGCGCGACTGGAAAAATCGCTGGGCAAGCTCGCCAAAGAACTGGGCGGTCTGCGTGGGCGCCTGAACAACCCCAAATTTGTGGCCTCTGCCCCCGATGAGGTCGTCGCCGAGGCCAAGGCCAATCTGGTGGCGCGCGAAGAGGAAGAGGGCAAGCTAAAGGCCGCTCTCGCCCGCATCGCCGAAATCGCCTGACACCCAGAACGCCCGCCTTTGGCGGGCGTTTTCCTATATTGCGCCTGCCATGCGATTAGGTCAGACTCTGCGCCATGACCGGACCACGTTACACCGCACTCGTAAATGCCCTGCCCGCCACCGTGCCCTTTGTTGGCCCTGAAACCCAGGAACGGGCGACCGGGCGCAAATTCACGGCGCGCCTTGGGGCCAATGAAAACGGTTTTGGAGCCAGCCCCAAAGCGCTGGACGCGCTGCGCAGCGCAAGCGCCGGTCAATGGATGTATGGCGATCCGGAAAACCACGATCTGCGGCATGCGCTGGCGGCGTTTCACGATGTCTTGCCTGAAAATATCGTGGTCGGCGAAGGCATTGATGGCCTGCTGGGGTATCTGGCGCGGATGCTGATTGAACCGGGCGACCGTGTTGTCACCTCGGCCGGGGCCTACCCGACGTTCAACTATCATGTGGCGGGCTTTGGCGGGCAGATTGAAACTGTCCCCTACGCGGGCATGCACGAAGACCTGCCTGCGCTGATTGCCCGCGCCAAAGAGGTTGATGCCAAGCTGATCTATTTTGCCAATCCCGACAATCCGATGGGCAGCTGGCGCAAGGGTGCGGAGATCACCGCGCTGCTCGACAGCGTGCCGGATGGCTGCCTGCTGGTGCTGGATGAAGCCTATGTGGAGCTTGCGCCGGAGGGCACTGCGGCAGCCTATCCGGTGGCGCACCCCAAGGTCATTCGCATGCGCACCTTTTCCAAGGGCTACGGGCTGGCAGGCGCAAGGATCGGATATGCCATGGGCGCGCCCGAGCTGATCCAGAATTTTGACAAGATCCGCAACCATTTCGGGGTCAACCGCGCGAGCCAAGCCGCGGCCTTGGCGGCTTTGGCCGATCAGGACTGGCTGCGCAAATTGCGCGCCGATATCAGCGCAGCGCGCGCCGAAATTACCCGCATCGGGGCTGAAAACGGGCTGACAGCCCTGCCCTCGGCCACCAATTTCGTGACGCTTGATTGTCATCGCGATGCGGATTTCGCTAAGGCGCTGCTGGCAGCGCTGGCAGAGCAAGGCGTTTTTGCGCGGATGCCTTTTGTCGCACCGCACAACCAATGTATCCGCATCAGTTGCGGGCGCGCCGAAGATCTGCGCATCCTGCAAGACGCCTTGCCCAAGGCGCTCGCGGCGGTGGCCGCCTAGGCGGGGCCTTGCCCCCGGCGACGACGCGCATTAGATGCGAGACTTTGGTAATAACAGGTTTGAAGATTGCCGCGGTGCCGCCTAGGATGAGGCAGCGCCTGCGGGCTTTCAACGACAGGAAATCCCCCACGTGACGAATTCTTCCAAAGACACCGCGCGTTTGACCCAGACGGACACCGCCCGCCAGTTGATTGGCTGGCTCTGGCGCAAGTTTCTGTCCAAACATGTGGCCTTGCTGGCGCTCTCGGTGGTTTTCATGGCCGTTGAAGGCTCCATGATGGGCGCGCTCAGCTGGATGATGCAACCGATGTTCGATCTGGTGTTCATTGAGGGCAAAACCAGCGCGCTTTGGTGGGTCGGCCTGGCCATTCTGGGGATCTTCATTGCCCGCGCCATTGCCTCCATGGGGCAGAAAATCTTGCTGACGCAGATCGCGCAGAAGGTGGCGGCACGCTTGCGCACCCAGCTATTGGACCGCCTGATGTTGCTGGACAATGCCTTTCATCAGGAACACCCGCCCGGCTATCTGATCCAGCGGGTGCAGAATGACGTCAACCAGATCAACACGGTCTGGAGCACGGTGATCACCGGCGCAGGGCGCGATGTGATTGCCTTGATCGTGCTGATGTCTGTGGCGGTCAGCGTCGATTGGAAGTGGACGCTTGTGGCTTTCATTGGCATCCCGTTTTTGGTACTGCCCTCGCTGATCGTGCAAAAATTCGTGCGTCGCCGTGCCCGCGAAGCGCGCGATCTGGGCGCGCGGCTCGCCACCCGGCTGGACGAGGTTTTTCACGGCATTATCGCTGTCAAACTGAACCGCCTTGAGGACTATCAATCCCGCCAGTATCGCGAGCTGACCGATGATCTGGTCAAGACCGAGGTCCGCTCTGCCGCCGGGGTTGCGGCCATTCCCGGGTTGATCGACATGATGGCGGGCGTCGGCTTTCTCGGCGTGCTGGTGTTTGGCGGCAGCGAGATTATCGCGGGCGACAAAACCGTCGGGCAATTCATGACGTTTTTCACCGCGCTTGGATTTGCGTTTGAGCCCTTGCGCCGACTGGGCGCGGTCAGCGGACAATGGCAGGTGGCCGCGGCCAGCATTGAGCGGCTTAAGGAATTGCTGGAAACCGAACCAAAGTTGCACTCCCCCGCGCAGCCCAAGGCGCTGCCCGTGGGTCATAGCGATATCATCTTTGACGATGTGCATCTGTCCTATGGCGAAACCAAAGTGCTGAACGGGGCAAGCTTCACCGCTAAGGCGGGCGAAACCACGGCGATCGTCGGGGCCTCGGGCGCGGGGAAATCAACGCTCTTTAATGTTCTGACACGGCTGGTGGATCCGCAATCGGGCCGCGTGCTGATTGGGGACACCAACATTGCGGACCTCAAGTTGGAAGAGTTGCGCGATCAGTTTTCGGTGGTGTCCCAAGACGCCATGCTGTTTGACGAAAGCCTGCGGGAAAACATTCTGCTGGGCCGCCCGCGCATCACAGAAAAACAGCTGATGGGCGTGCTGGATGCCGCCTATGTCAGTGATTTCGTCAAGAAGATGCCCGATGGGCTGGATACGCGCGTCGGCCCGCGCGGCAGCGGCCTGTCCGGCGGGCAGCGCCAGCGCGTGGTCATTGCGCGCGCGCTGCTGCGCAACACGCCGTTCCTCTTGCTGGATGAAGCCACCAGCGCGCTTGATGCCCAATCGGAGGTCATGGTGCAGCAGGCGCTTGATAAACTGTCAGAGCGGCACACCACGCTGGTCATCGCCCACCGCCTGTCTACCGTACGCGACGCCGACAAGATTATCGTCATGGACAAGGGCCGTGTGATTGAAGAAGGCGGACATGAGGAGTTGCTGGCCCAGAACGGGACTTATGCGGATCTCTATAATCTGCAATTCACCACCAGCGGCCCGACCGCCGAAGAGGTCGCCAAGCGTCGCAATGTGCCCAAGGTCAAACAAACCCGCCCGCGCAAGAGCATCTGGGCCAAGATGATGGGCCGCCTGCCGCGTATCTAAGCGCCCGGCTTAGCGCCGGTAGCTGTCGGCCAGCTCTTCGGGGGAGACACCAGCAAAGTAGCGCGCCAGAACCCAAAGGTTCCGGCTGCCCCGCCGCATCCAGCCGGACTTCTGGTAGCGTTCTGCGCTTGTCAGCGCGACAACGTTGAGCGGGCGCAAACGCCCCCGCAGCTTTCGCGCCAGAGCGACATCTTCCATCAGGGGAATATCAGCATAGCCACCGAGCTGCGCATACAGCGACGTGGGGACAAGCAGGCCCTGATCGCCATAAGGCAGGTCAAAGAGCCGCGAGCGCAGGTTGGCCCACCCCGCGACGATCCGCCCGCGCAGCCCGCCGCCCGCAAAGGCCAGTCGCCCATAGGCCGCCTGCCCGCTTGGTAAATGCGCTTCAACTTCATCCGCCCAGCCGGGCGACAGGAGGGTGTCGCTGTGCAGGAACAGCAGCCAGTCGCCTTCTGCAGCCTTGGCCCCGCGCCGCAGTTGCCCACCGCGACTGGGCGCGCCAGTGACGAACACTGCTCCGGCGTCTTCTGCGATCCGCTGGGTGGCGTCACTTGATCCGCCATCGCTGATCACCACTTCGCGGATGAGGCCCGCAGACAAGCCTTCCATAAGCGCCAAAAGAGTGGGCGCCAGTGTCAGTTCTGAGTTCAACGTCGGTATTACGACAGAAACCGGTGCTCTCATCCAGAGGCCCCCTGTTGCACGGCTTGCGCCTATCTATATTAAGAGAGCGGAAAAATACAGGAATTTACCATGACCACCGAACGCGCCATCTTAGAGATCAGCGGCCCGGAGGCAGAAAGCTTTCTTCAGGGGCTGATCACCAACGACATCAAGAAATTGGACGCCGGCATTCTTTATGCCGCCCTGTTGACCCCGCAAGGCAAATATATGGCGGATTTCTTCGTCGCGCGGCAGGGCGACAAGGTGCTGTTGGACGTCGACGCCACCCTGGTCGATATGCTGGCAACCCGGCTGAGCATGTATAAATTGCGCGCCGATGTCAGCATCGAAAAGAGTGCGCTGCACGTCCACCGCGGACTTGGCCCCACCCCCAAGGATGGCCATACCGATCCGCGCAATCCCGCGCTCGGCTGGCGGGCCTATCGCGCAGAGCCGCAGGCACATGACCCGATCGACTGGAACGAGCTTTATGTCGCGGCGCAAATCCCGCAAACCGGCGTCGAGTTGACGCCGGACAGCTATATTCTGGAAATGGGGTTTGAGCGCCTGAATGGCGTGGATTTTCGCAAGGGCTGTTATGTCGGGCAGGAAGTCACCGCACGCATGAAACACAAGACCGAGCTGCGCAAAGGTCTGGCGCAGGTCGCGATCTCAGGCGAGGCTGTGCCCGGCACGGATATCACCGCCAATGGCAAGGTTGTGGGCACGTTGCACAGCTGCGCCGGTGAGCTTGCGCTGGCTTATTTGCGCTTTGATCGCGCCATGCCCACCATGCACGCCGGCGCTGCCACCGTGACCTATACCGAAGTCCTGACCCAGGAAATCTGAGGCCCGCACGACAAAGGCCGCGCCGGATCACCGGACGCGGCCTTTTCTGTTGCGCAGCGCGGTTTAGGCGCGCTCGGAATATTCCATGGAAATCGTGTCCACGACGATCATCTCGTCCTGCGCGATGAACGGGGGCACCATCACCTTGACGCCATTGTCCAGAATGGCCGGTTTGAAAGAATTCGCCGCTGTCTGGCCTTTGACCACTGGCTCGGTCTCCACCACCTGGCAGGTGACTTTCTGTGGCAGCGCCGCGTTCAGCGCTTCGTTGTCATAGAACTCGACCTGGATGGTCATACCGTCTTGCAGGAACGGACGGCGATCCCCCAGCAGCTCGGATGGCAATTCGATTTGCTCGTAGGTTTCGGTATCCATGAAAACCAGCATGCCGTCAGTTTCATAGAGGAACTGCTGGTCTTTCTGCTCAAGGCGCACGCGCTCAACCTTGTCGGCAGAGCGGAAGCGTTCATTGAGTTTGGACCCATTGCGCAGGTTGCGCAGCTCGACCTGGGCAAAGGCACCACCCTTGCCAGGCTTCACGTGATCCACTTTGACAGCTGCCCAGAGGCCGCCGTTGTGCTCCAGCGTGTTGCCAGGGCGAATTTCGTTACCGTTAATTTTGGGCATGTGACAAAACCATGAAAAAAAGGTTGATCGGAGTTCGAAAGCACCTATATCTCGCCCGATGACGGGTGACAAGACAGCCTAAAGACGCTTCAGTTATGCACAAGCTGCATAAAAGCTATGCAAATTTAGGGTACCCGAATCGTAAAAGATCGGTCATAAGGCACCTCACGCCAAAAACACAAGAGCAATAAGACAAGGACGACGAGATGAGAGATTTCGTTGATGGCACGGCTTTTAATAACGAACAGGGCAACCGCGCGCGCAAACTGTTTGCCGCGGTCGTTCTTGCCGCGCTTGATGACGCCATTGCCGATGACAAGAAATACGGCAATGGTCCTGAGCAGATCGCTCGCTGGGCCCGTTCGCGCGATGGTCGCGAAGTGCTGTCCTGCGCGGGGATTGACCCCAATGAGCGCGTGGTTTCTGGCCTGATGGAATTTGTGGGCAAAGGCGTGCGTACGTCTGTGGCCCTGTCTCGCGAAGAAAGCGAGCGCCGTCATGCTGCACAAGAAAGCCAAGCCGCTTAAAGCGACAAAAAACTGCTGCCCTGCAAAAACGCGCGCCCTATCGGGCGCGTGTTTTTTTGCGCGTGCCGCGCGGCGACGATCAAATGTCGATAAAGAACCCGGGCATCACGGCGACTCCCTCCATCACCATCAAGGCGGCAATGCCAAGCTTGCGCCAGACAGAGGGCCCGACGCGCCATAAAAGAATGGCGCAGAGCAGGCAGAGCATCGCTTCGATCGGGCCCACAATGGCAGCGTGATGCGCCCGGTCCCAATAGCTGACCGGGCTGGCGAAAATCCAATCGCTCAAAGGCCAGAAATGCGCCCGCCCGTCATCATGGTGCAGCGGAAAGTCCAGCGCCAGATGCAACAGCCCTGCCCCGGCAAAGGCCACGCCCCACCGCGCCTGCCGCCAAACGGCCACCAGCAGCAGCAGCCCCCAGACCACAAAGGAGTTATCAACGGCAAAAATACCTTGCCAAAGATCCGAGTAGTAGAGATCGCGAAAGACCACGGACGGCGGAATACCCAAGACGAAAATGGACCCGCCCGCGAGAAGATAAAGCGATAGATCAGGCGCAAGCGCCCCAGCCAGCGCAGCCCATTCATGCCGAGGGGCACCGCGACGGCCAAATGCCGCCCAGCCAAGCAATAGGTGTGCGGGCGTGTTCACGGTGCAGCCATGGCGCACCGCAAGCGCATTGAATTAGTAATCACCGCTCAGATTTCGCGCGGACAAAGCGCGATTGATCTCTCGGCGGACCAGCTTGCGAACATTGCGCGTGATACGTTCCCCCAGCGGGCCCATCAGCTCTTGCCGGACAATTTCCCCGACCAGATCACGTAGCATCTCTTCGTCCAGCACCGCCTCATAGGGCTCGCCATCATCCTCGGCTTCCTGCTGCTCAGAAATGCCCTCAATCACCGCGTCGCGCACCGCCTCTTGGGCAGCGGCTAGGCCGATCTCCTCAGCGGCGCTGTCCTCAAGTGACGGCCCGCTTTGCGCGGTGTCATCGTCATCGGCAGGTGCCGCCTGCGCCTCAGCGGCGACTTCCTCTGCGGGCGCGTCGACAACCTCAGGCTCTACGTGGTCCTCCCACGGCAGCGCCTCAACCACAGTGCCAGCATAGTCCCCATCACCGGGCTCATCCGGCTCCAGCACGTCAGGGGTGTCCATACGCACAGAATGCCACTCAGACAGCAATTCGCCCTCCGCTTCCCAAGGGCGGGCATCTTCATTTATCTCGGGTGCCTCTTCAGTGTCCACGGCGCTCTGCGCTGCGACATAGGCCGACGGAAGCTCTTCTGCCGTTTCGGGCATTTGCGCGGCTTCGGCATCCGGGTCTTTCAACACGATGGCAGCATCATCTCGGGCACTTTCAAAGCGCAGCTGCCCAAGCGATTCTGCCGTGCCCCCCTCTTCGACCGATTCCGCTGCGGTCGTTTCCGCAGGTTCAGACTGGACAGGTTCAGGCTGGACAGGTTCAGGCTGGGCAGCACGGCGCTGCAAAAAACTAGGCAAATCACTGCGGATCTTGTCCAGATCCTCACGCATTTCGCGCCCAAACGGGTTGTCGGGCAATGTGACCTCCGGCGCGCGTGCGGCCTCCGCGACATCCCCTGTTGGGTCACTGGGGGCCTCGGGCACCCGCAGCGCTTCGGTCAGGACCAGACGATCTTCTGCCTGCTCTTGCGTGCTGCGCGCGTTGCGTGTCACCTCTGCCGCGTGTTTCTCTGCGGCGGCTGTCTCTGTTGCAGATCTGCCCCGCTGACCAGCGCCGTTTTCGGATACCAATCGCCGAATCGAGGACAACACATCTTCGATTTCCGTGTTTTTAACCGGATTTGACATATGAATTACCACTCTCTCTCGCCGACAACTCTAGCGGCAGAGCAGGCTTCGCACAACATTTCTCGTGCAGATCACTCTTTCCCGAGACGGCGCAGCACCTTGTCAAGTTGCTGACCCTGTTTGCTTTTTAGCGCAGGCGCGGATTCGACGGCCTTGTAATAGGCTTCCGGGTCATATTTTTCGACCGCCAGATTAAGGTGATCCACCGTCAAAAGCCCCATCGCAGCCAGCAAGGTATAAGCCGCCGTAAACTCTGAGGTGCGCGCGGAAATTTGGTTGGATTGCGCATTCAATAGCTCTTGCTCGGCATTCAGCACATCCAATGTGGTGCGCGCGCCAAGGCTGGCCTCTTCGCGGACCCCATCAAAGGCGATGCGGGCGGCGCGAATCTGCCGTGCGCTCGCTTCGCTTTGGGCGCGTGCCGCCGCAAGCTGCGCCCAGGCGCTGCCCACATTCTGTTGCAGGCGATATTGCGTGGCGTGCAGCGCCCCGCGGGCCGCGTCGCGACGTGCCATCGCCTGCCGCGCAAGCGAGCTTAGCCGCCCACCTTGATAAATCGGACCGCTGGCCCCAACGCCAATCCGGCCCCCAGTCACCTCGTAGGATGAATTGAACCGTTCGGTCGCGCTCAGCCCGGCAGACATGTTGACCTGCGGCTTCATCGCAGCTGACGCCTGGCGCACGCCAAATTCAGCAGCGGCCACCTGGTATTGCGCCGCCCGCATATCTGGGTGGCTGCGCACCGCGACCGCCTTGGCCT
Organism: Cognatishimia sp. SS12; assembly: GCF_028369055.1. Taxonomy (GTDB): domain Bacteria; phylum Pseudomonadota; class Alphaproteobacteria; order Rhodobacterales; family Rhodobacteraceae; genus Cognatishimia. The sequence continues at coordinate 42,461 of NZ_JAQNCZ010000008.1, forward strand.
GATCCAACGTCCGCGCGGTACTGGGCAAGCGCGCGGGTGCCGACAAAGTGCCGGGCTGCCGGCCCACGACGGCTGCGTAAAATTCGCGCGATGCCATCAGATTGCCCTGCGCGACAGCCAGCTCGGCCCGTGCGCCAGCCAGGCGCGCCTCGGCCAGGGCCACATCAGTGCGCGTCACCTCGCCCACTTCAAAACGATCTCGCGCAGCGCGCAACTCACGGGTGATCAGACGCAGATTGTTCTGCCGCAGCGCAACAATCTGGGAGTCACGGCGCACGCTCATATAGGCCTGCACCGCATTAAGAAGGATCTGTTGCTCTACCGACACCAAAGACTGGCGGGTGGCCAGCACAGATTGTTTCTGCGCTTCGATCCCCGCAGCGGAGCGGCCAAAATCATAGAGCAACCAGTTAAGCGAAACACCGACGCTTGCATCTGTGGTCGCCGAATTGACCGACCCATCAGAAAAGCTGCGCGTGATATCCGCCGACCAATTCACAATCGGGCGCAGCGCCGCCACAGCCTGCGCGACATCTTCATCCGCCGCGCGCAGCAAAGCGCGGTTCTGCTGCAGCAGCCCTGAATGGCCGTAGGCTTTCGCCATCGCATCCGCCAGTGACTCGGCCAGACCAGCCGTTGTCATGCCGACGCTCATTGATGCGGTCAGGACCGCCGATACCAAAACCCGTTTGAAACCCATAACCCTTGACCTCACTACCCGATGTATGCGCGCCATGACGGCGCGTCGTTAGAGTTCGAATGCGACCTCTTTTTCGAAGCCTTGTAGCACCGGTGCCCCGGCATTGAATTCTGAGCGCCAATGAATCCGGCTGCCCGTCTTATGACCGATCTGCACGTCGCCAAGCGCGCCCGTCATGAACACACAAGCAATCCGGCCGCCATCTTTCAACTGTTGTGCGATCGCTTCAGGCAGATTTTCGACGCCACCTTGCACAATGATCACATCATAGGGCCCATGGCTCGCCGCGCCCTCTGCAAGAGGCCCCGTGTGCACAACCACATTGTCGATATTGTGGTCGGCCAGCGCCGCCTGCGCGTCTTCGGCCAGATCTTCGTCGCTTTCCACCGCAACCACAGCCTCTGCCATGCGCGCGACCACCGCCGAGGAATAGCCCAGCGCCGCCCCGATATCGAGCACCAGCTCATCCTTGCTGACGTTCAGAGCATCGAGCATTTTTGCCAGGGTGCGCGGCTCCAGCACAACGCGCCCGTTTTCGAGCGGCAGGTTTTCACCGCGATAGGCCGCATCGCGCTGCGCTGCCGGCACAAAGGCCTCGCGCGGGACAGTCAGCATCGCCTCGATAATCGGGAATTTCGTAACATCGGATGGGCGGACCTGCGTATCCACCATGGCCGTACGGAGGGAGGTATAGTCGGGCATACTAAACTCATTCGTTCAGATTTCGTTGATATGGGTTTGCCACAATAAATTCCAAGGGGCAACGCACCGCAGCATGAAAAGCGCAGGTTCTCTCTTGCGGCCCATCAGAAACTGCGATAATTCCCGCGACACACCATCGGCGGCGAGTTGGCGGAGTGGTGACGCAGCGGATTGCAAATCCGTGTACACCGGTTCGATTCCGGTACTCGCCTCCAAATTTCCACAAAATATAGTATCGAAGATAGCTAACTACACTAAATCGTGTAATTTGCATTTCGTACACAATTCGTACACAGTCCGCGTGCAGTTTCTGCTGCGATTTTGAATCGTTTTGCCATATAACTTTAACAACAGGGGTAATCCCCCCATTTTTAGAGGGGCGTATCAGTAGAATTTAAGCTGCTGTCAGTTTCTGTATCGGGGTCATCCCGCCGATGCCCATGTTTGGTCTTTCGTTGTTGTAAGTCCAGAGCCATTT
>NZ_JAQNCZ010000009.1 GCF_028369055.1 Cognatishimia sp. SS12
ATCGACCCGCACGGCTATCTGTCAGGCATCCTGACAGCCATTGCTCGCGGACACAAACAGACAAACATCAATGATCTGCTGCCATGGAACTACGTCAGACCAGTGTGATCAGCGCAACGCTTAAAGTTGACTATGAATCCGAGAAAAGGAAAATGAACGAAGCGGGCACCTCGAGAAAGTTCTCCAAGGAACTAAAGGATTTGATGTATTGTAGATTTTTTTGACTTGGAGAAGCCGAGTGAGATCAAAACTACAAAGATCAGAGTATATACAATTTGCAGATCTACAAAGAACTTCAGAGTGGGTTGGAAGACCAAGAATACGATAACTAGTCTTTTGTAGTCTTGGTGAACCGAATTCCAATTTTTGCATGCAAAGAAGGTTAGGCTCAATTTAATTAATAGAGAAATATTAATTAATGGCCCAACGACCAACAGACTAATCACGGGTAAATTTGTTGCGATAAAATAAGTAGACCCAAGGTGGGCCCTAAAGTGACCTAATTCGGCTTGAATTGGATAATAAATTTGGTGAAATGATTGAGCTGAAAATAATGCGAGCTGTAGCTTTGAGAAAATTCTACTATTTAATAAACTCGACTCGTGAAAATTGTTATTAAGCAAGCCAACGCCCTGATTTTCGTAAAATTTCACGGAGTTAAAGATTGCGTCAAAATGTGTAAACACGCTTACAAAGTTTTCTCCAAAAAACCCCAGAAAAATCATAGCTATAATCGTGCAGAATAGGCATACGATGCCCAAGACTGTATAAAGCACTCTTTGATTTATCGTCATTTCTTCAAGTGATAGCCTATTTAGAAACAAAACAATCACAAAAGAAAGAAAAATGCCTTTCGATCCAGAAATATAGACGAAAAAAAGCACCAATAATAGCACAAGTGAACCTTTAGCAGTGCGCTTAAATTTAGATTGAGTGATTTTTAAAAACGACAGTGCGATAGAAAAAACAAACAGAGCGTAGATTAGCCCATTTCCATTTCTTTGATGCTGGTATGCATGCCTGGGATCTGTAAACCACGAAAGACTTCTTGTTTGAATGACAAGGAGCGATATGCACACAATTAGGATAAAGATCACCAAGGAAATCGGTAATTTTCTCACATAATTGAGAGAGGAAACAAAAGAAGGCATTTTTGAAAGAAAAAATGCATAAAAAGTAACTGTGAGTAACATGAGTATTTCATGCGTTTGCACCAAATAAATGCTGTCACTTTGATAGCCAATCAACGAGTAGCCGATGAGATGAAAAAAATAATAGTATGAGAAGGAAAAAAACACTGCGGCTGCGAAGTAAATATTTGTCGCGCGTGTTACATACACCAACAATGCTAAGTTGTATAAAGCCAGAATCATAATTTCATGTAGTCTTCCAAAAATTGGGTTGGCCAACCCAACGGATTACTTGTAGCCATTGAAAGCTTTTCTGTTAGTTCTTCTGGAGAACCCGAAAAAAAGTCGAAACGATACGCAGGTTTCACAAGAACTCTCAATTCTGGAATGTTATTCACTAGTACGGGTACTCTATTTAGATAGGCTTCCATTATAACTAGAGGGAGACCTTCGTAAATTGAAGGCACCAATAATACCCCATCAATAACATTCCATGGGTTTTGTATGAAACCAAGGAAGTTGATATTTTCATGCTGTACGAACTCTGTTGGAATTTGTGCATTATTCGCCCTATTGTCGCCAATCAGACTTATATTGTATTTCTTGAGATTTGGTAGGAACCTTTCTAGAGATTGAATCCCTTTTTGGGGACTATAGAGCCTGCCTATTAGGTAGACATTTGCTTCATTAAGGTCTGATTTTGTAACAAAGAGATTTCTATGGTTTATATAGTTTTTTCGGATGTCTATCTGAGCTTTAGCACAGAATTTCCTCAGATAGCGTTGTTCAAATTTGGAAATAGTTATCAAGCTAAAATGCCTCAACAAAAATTTCAACCAGAAAATTTTCAAATTATGAAAACGTTGCCCTTTTCTAAAAAATGGCAGGTAAATGAAACGATTTCTCTTTGAGACAACAAAAAAAGAGAATATAATCAAAGGGATATTTTGATATATAGTACCTAAACAATATACTTGATTAGATGACCTAAACTTCAAGATTTTTGCGGCATTAAAAACAGTAAACTCTGCGCGTCTTTCATTTGCAAACATTTCTGCTTGAGCCTCATGCCCACCCCGCTCGGATCCATTGTAAAAAAACACTGTCATTTTTCGCTAAACTCTATGACTTGTTCGGCCCATTCGAGGCTCGATTTTGGTAATTTCTGGTCAAATTTAATAGTAGGTTTGGTTTTTAGCTTTAGTAATTCTCTGGGCAAATTGTTTGATAAAACTATCTGATTTCCATAGTCGAATTCACTGCGGACGTTTAGGTGCTTGTCGACGATAACCCAACGCTCCCGCAATGCGGACTCAAGTAATGGTATTCCGAATCCTTCAAGCTTGCTTGTATAAAGCACGGCTTGATGTCGATCTATCGCTTCAAGTAATTCTAACGAGCTATCTGCACGCATAAACTCTACACTTGCGAATATGCTTCTTAGATAATTGACAAGAGCCGTGTCCGTTTCGATACCATTTTCAATAATTGTTAATTGAATATTTGGCTGATCTTCTAATTGTCGAACACCCGAACCAAAGTTTTTGTAGCCCTTCCATGCACCATAGTACAAAATCTTAGTTGGACCGGTATCCGGATACTCGGATTTCTTCTGAGAATAAAACACTGAATCTGCTGAGTTATAGATGACGGTATGTTTTTTGTACTTTAAAACCAATTTTGCAAGTTTTGGGTAAAAATTTGTAAATTCTCGTAGTGATGTTTTTGAAATGAATATTAGTCGCTTGGCTAATAAAATAGATATAATTTTTATTATGATTCTTTTCAAAGCTGATGGAGAGGACTTCATTTTGCGTTCATCGATAAAGTCATGGACAAATAAAGAGTTGCATAATGCTAGCCGTGGATAAACAGAAATAAGCGTCCTATTCAAATAAGGAACAAATTGGGAGGCCTTTTTAAGCCAAATTTTATCTGTTTTCTCAAATAGGGCGTAGTGCCACCTTGTATCAGGAATTTCGGCGTTCAAAGATTTGTATAGTTGATATATGCCGCGGTAGCTTCGAATTTCGGATATATACCTATCTAATTGCAGACCAAGCATTTTTGCACTTTCGTTCGTTTTCTTCAACCGCTCTGATAAGTCGGTTTTTAGATAGTTGATCAAGCTGAGCCTCTTCAATCAATCGAACTATATTTTGGAACACATCGTTTCTATTAGATATTGCCGCGTACCCACCTTCTACGACCAATTCAACAGGGTTGAAAGGTGTACCTTTCTGAATTAAATTCAATGTTCCATGGACACGCTGATCCAAAATTTTTATGTATTTATTGAAGTAATCCGACGCGTATTCCGCTGGATAGTCCTTGCAGAAGCAATCGGTGACGGAAAGTTGCCAGCGGCCCGGAAGGTCTTCGTAGTCAATTCCGTGGAGTAATTTGCTCATGGAATATCGCCTTATACCTTTTCTATGGCACGATATTCTATACAGTAAATCCTCTGATGGTAAGGATTCAAGCTCAATAGCCCGTTTCAAACGTTTCCGTAGCGGTGTTTCGAGGCCTCTAAGGCGGATCGAGAAGTACGCATATAGGCATAGTTCGACAAAAATTAGCCTTTTGTATACGAAGCCCTTCATTTCACAGTGTCCTTTAATTGCCGAAAAATGGAGAGGGCAAACTCTACTATTTTTACCCAACGATAGTGTATTTCTGGGTAGTCATTTTCGTCATGATTTAAAATTTGAGCTGAGAAATTATTTTTATAATAGTAATCGATGAACCAATTACTTTCAATTTTCGCTTTTTTAAGATCGAGAGCCTTTCCTAACAGTTTGTGTTGCTTCCGCGTGAACTCAGGCAGTGTTTTTATATCGATGGACTGATTAAAATCACCCATGTTTGGGCAAAATCCAGTGTTCTCCAGGTACAATAGTAAGGAGTTTATCTGCGCGCGGCTCTGACTAATAAAATCTTCGAAATTCACTTCAAATTCAGTGAGTTGGCGAGCTAAATGCACCCGGTCTATCCAATACTCGACGGCTTTTCCAGTGTGAGTAGGCCCCCAAGATACGTTGAGCAAAGATCGTACCGTTGATCGAGCATCTCTTTTAATATGAATAAAGGTTGAGTTCTTAAATTCACCATTGACCTTCCAAAGGTAGGCGATTGGGGTTGAATCAATCAGAACTTCCGTCTCTACAGGAACGTCGAAATTTAGAAATGCTAGTCGAATAAATAGTTCCTCATATGTTTCAAATGTAAAATTGAAACGTAGCTCGCCTTTTCCCCAAATCTGGTATCTTTGATTGGTGCTTAGAGCTTGCACCAAGTTATTCTGCAGTGCGCCCAGTGGAACCTTTCGGAGTTCAGCGAAAAAGTGAGCCTCAGGTAAGACAATAGAATTTGGGATTAAATTGCCTAACTCACGGGATAGAATTGTCGTGCCAGATCGATCACAACCACAGCAAAAAACTAACCGTGTGTCATTTTTTCTCATCGTCTTAGCCTCAACTTAATAAGGATCGCCAATAGTGAGAATAATTCGAACAGCAACAGACTGTGTATCGCTGCAATACTGATAGATACGCTTGCTGACGCAATGAGTGCACCCGAAATGAAAACTATTAAATTGTATCTTTGGAGTGAGTTCATGTTGAGAACTACTATGAGGTAGTTTGAATAAAGGAATGCTGACAGGGGTACAATATGACCAATAAGTATGAGTGATAGAATAGTAGTGCCATTAAGATCGGGTGTTAATTTCAAGTTCTCGTAGAGGACACCCTTAAAGGAAAAAAATACCAAGGTAGTAAATAAAAATATCCCGAAAAAAAGCGGACCGATTCTCTTCATCTCGTTAGTTGAATGTTTGTATACTGTGGATCTTTTATTTCCATGATTTCTTTTAATGTTTATTAGTGATACATTTTTTAGAATATTTTGTCCTAAACGGCGAATACGATCTATGTAGGTAAATTCGACTAATTGTGTTGCTGTAATTTGGTTTACAAAATAAAACAAAAGTGTATTGGGTACAGCGCCAAGTAAATTGGCTGAAACGCTGAGTTGGAGTTGTTTGCGAATAGCAAGCAACATGTATCTTGGAGAAATGTTAAAAATCTTATATTCTATACGATTGATTACCTCGAAAAATGTCAGGATTGCAGGCAGCAAGCTACCAAGTAAAAAATAGCTATAAACCGCGGTATAGTTTACGTCGTGCGCCAAAAGAACTATCGCAGCTTGAACGCATCTACTAATAATTATTAGAACGATTAGTCTGTTGATGGAACTTGTGGAAATATGGATTGCTGTAATATTAAACAACAACGAAAAAGTAAAAAGGCTAAAGAATAGACCACTGGTCAAAGAGAGCCCGAGAGCAATTGTCGCAACAATTGCGCTAATAACGACAAGGAATATTTGGAACGTGAGGACTATCAATAGCCGTGCTGTTTTTCCTGTGTTTAAATAGAACGGCCAATTATTATTTGTTCCAAAGTTAATAATACTGGTTGCGAATATTGCTGAATACATAATGTAAATTATGTGCGCTATTATTTCAGAATTTACTTTTAGTATTAATAGTGAAAACAGAAAAAACTGAACAATTGAAGACAAAGTTTGTATTAGCGTAATTTTTGATGCGTTAAGCATTCTCAAACAAACCTACGATCATATTGTTAAATGATTCCCTGATTTCGGAGCATGATGCTTCCAATTTGGTTTCTTTTTGGTTATTATCCAAGTTTTGGTAAGCACTGATCTTATCAAGCTCTAAGGTGCTCCATTCCTCTTCAGGTATTTTAAACAGTAATTCATGATTTATATCGCGTACGCCGCCTACATCGGTCGTTATTACATTCACACCAGCTGATAGAGCCTCTAGTATTACCAGATCATAGTAACACTTCCTGTTTGGAATGATTATTGCCCCGACATTTGAAAGAAAATCCCACTTGTCAGTTCTACCAATTTTTTCAAGGTTGGAGATGCTTTTACCTTTCCAGGTTGCTACAAAGCGTTGATTAGGATGCCGTTTTGTCAGCGCTTTAAAAATGTCAGCGCCTTTTACCCTCATGTCTCTACCTAAGAACCCGAATTCATACTTCTTTTGAACAGCTTTTGGATATGGAAAATCAGTGTCAGGCAAAAGCTCGGTCGAAAGTAAAGTGGGGAAATACCCAACCTTTTTAATCTGCTTAGCTAATAAGAAAATGGGATCTCGATATGAGCTAATTGATTGTGGAGAAGCGAAATAAAGCGCGTCGCATAGGATCAAGGCGAGGTAAAATTTTACGCACTCCAACGGTATTTTGGCAAAATTAGCAATCGTTTTATTATTATAGTACGTCTCTAAATATGGTAGCGTTGGGTTATGAAAAGTTTGCACGAAACGTGTTTTTTTATGTTTGCTATAACGCGACAAATAACCAAAAAATCGTTTTTTTAAACCGTCAGCTCGATGGAAAATGGCTACGTCGGTGTGTTCGATGTCAAAAGATATATATCTCTTTTTAGAAGGTTCGTCCAAATCTGCAACGAAATGAGAGATATATCCGTTGGCACCGCCATAGTTTGTGTGCCCGAAAAGGTAGTGTGTTACGTTCATTTTTCCTCCAAGGAAAACTGCTTTTTGGGGCTGCCTCTGAGAGAGTCTCGAGGTCACAAAGTTGATTTGTACGATTTTCTAGTTCTCGCGAGAAACCAGATAGGTTTACGGTAATAGATCAAAGAGGGCTTTTAAAAAATGCCGGCATTTTTTTGGAAGATCGCATACAATTCAAAAAATGGTCCGCAGTATCTAGTGCTTCTCTTATAGTGACGTCCATGTCAAGGTATCTATAAGTTCCTAACCGGCCGACAAATGTAACGCCATCTGACGTATTTGCGATATCCACGTAGTTTGATAAAAGTGCTTTTTCGTTAACCTGCCTTATTGGATAATATGGAATGTCTTCGGGTTCCGCTGCGCGAGAAAATTCTTTGTAACATACAGAAGCATCATGTTGCTCCCAAGGGGAAAAATACTTGTGCTCTGTGATTCGAGTATAAGCAACGTTTAGGTCACCATAGTTCATGACGGCACAACCTTGAAAATCCCCATCAACTTTGAACCTCTCAAAGTCGAGGGTTCTATATCCCAAACGGCCCAGTTCATAGTCGAACCAACCATCGATAGCCCCAGAATAAAAAACATGAGCGTATTTGCCGGATTGTGAACGGCTAAAAAAAGTGCCTAACCGCAGCTCGATGTTTGGGTGGTCGAGTATCTTGGCTATCATGTTTGAATAGCCGTGTTCAGGCATGCCCTGAAATTTGTGGAAAAAATAATTATCGTCGTAGTTAAAGCGAATTGGCAGTCGTTTCAGTATAGATGCCGGTAGGTCTTTTGGCTCACAGCCCCATTGCTTGATGGTATAGCCCTTAAAAAAAGCTTCATATAGCTCATTACCCATGAACTTAAGAGCTTGTTCTTCGAATGTTGTGGGTTCAGATATTGTTGTGTCAGCAAGCTCTTGTGTGATGAATTCTTTAGCTTCATTCGGCGATAAGGTTTTTCTAAAAAACTGATTGATTGTGTGCAAATTCAGTGGAAGAGAAAACACCCCCTCTGCCCCATAGGCATCAACAGAAGTTGTTTTGACGCGGTTTTTGTAGGGTAGAAACTGAGCGAACGAATTCACATATTTCCAGACTTCCTCATCATCGGTATGAAATATGTGAGGGCCATAGCAATGGGTCATTACCCCGGTTTCTGAATCGCGCTCAGTGTGGCAGTTACCCCCAATATGCGAACGAGAATCCGTTACGATAACGCGATAGCCAGCTTCTGCAAGTTTGCGTCCGATGATCGAGCCCGACAGACCAGCGCCAACAACATGAATGGGGTTCGTAACCATTTTGTCTCCTTAAACCGCTTTTAAAGTAAGCGAAGAAATTGTCTTATTAGGTTCAAAGAACCAAAGGTTCTTAGCCGGCTGCGATGAAAGTGGAGGCTATTCCGTAAAGAATATCTCTCTGTTCGGATCAGGTGCCAGAAACTCACTGTGTAAAGTGTTATGTATTCCTTCCGACAATGTGAAAGGCGCCTCAAACCCCTCTAAATCATTCTTAGCTGAACAAAATTGCGTAAACGCTACAAATTTTTTCACCCTTATCGAACTTATGGGAAAGTTTTTTCCAGTAACTTTCGTGACACAGTCGGCTATGTAACCGATTAGTAAACCGAACCAATATGGCAGACGCAAGCCCGCACCGTGTTTGCCAAGTAGTTTGTCACGCACCAGTCCAACCAACTCGTTCATTGTAAGGTCAGGCGTATCTACATAATTATAGACGGCGTAATCTTTTTCGGAACTCAGACAAGTTTGTAGGAAGGCCGTTATGTTTCCAATGTACGCCATTGATTTCTTATTCTCTCCGCCCCCGATCATAAGAAACTTCCCAGAATATATCTGGTTTAGCAGGTTGAAAACGTTTCCTCTGTTTCCTTCCCCAAATATGACCGTTGGTCTGACTATGACTAAGCTATTATCTCCAGAATTCTTCCAATGGCGGAGTTTTTCTTCTGCCTGAAATTTAGTTATTCCATATTCGTTAAAGGGGTTAATTTTACCAGATTCATCTGTTTTTGGATCAGCAAAACCATAAACGGCAACCGTACTTGTAAACACAATTTTGTTTATGCATTTTTCTGTGCAAATCTTGGCGACGTTTTCGGCACCTGCTACGTTTGTATGGAAATATTCAGCTTTGTCACGAACATCATCGCGGTGAACCGCCGCAAGATTTACGACAACATCCCCTGATATAGCCTCACGAAGAGACACAATATCTCGTACGTCTCCAGTTTTACATTTTTCCGGGAAACGCTGGCTCTGTTTTATATCGATAATCTCGAAATCAATTTGATGATCCACGAGGCGTTGGCAGAAATTTGTCCCCACAAAACCAGAACCACCAATCACCGTAATTTTTTTGTACTTTGCCATGTCTTTAAAACAACCTAAAAAACCTTGCCGATGTAATTTCTTCAGTCTAGAGATCTTAATTCAAACAAACGGCTCTTTCTGATAGCGGTGATCTTCACCCCCCCCAAAGCTCTGCCGCATTATACTTCGCGTGCCGGATAGCATTGCGTAGAGCATTGGTCAAAGCGGAACTGTGGTTATAGCAGCATATTCTTGTTACTCATCATATTTACTCCCCCGCCAGCCCTTCCAAATACCGCCCAAAATCATTCTTCTTAAACATCTCTGCCCGCGCAAGCAGCTGTGCTTTGGTGATCCAGCCGGCGTCATAGGCGATTTCTTCTAGGCAGCCCGTTTGCATGCCTTGGCGCTGTTCCAATGTCCGCACGAAATTGCCGGCGTCCAGCAAAGAGCCGTGGGTGCCGGTGTCAAGCCAGGCATAGCCGCGGCCCATCAGTTGCACGTCGAGTTGATCCTCGGCCAGATAGCTTTCCAGCAGGGTCACGATTTCCAGCTCGCCGCGCGCTGAGGGCGCAACTTTCTTGGCGCGCGCAGGCGCGGTGCCGTCGACAAAATAGATGCCGGTGACAGCGTAATGCGAGGGCGGCACCTCGGGTTTCTCGACGATGCTGCGCACGTTGCCCGCCGCGTCAAAATCGACCACCCCATAACGTTCGGGATCGGCAACGCGGTAGCCAAAGACGCTGGCCCCGACCTCTTTGGCGTTCGCGGATGCCAGCAAGGCGGGCAGCGAGGCCCCGTAGAAAATATTATCGCCCAGAACCAAAACGCTGGGGCTGCCATCCAGAAACTGTTCGGCCAAGATAAAGGCCTGCGCCAGGCCATCGGGGCTGGGCTGCACGATATAGGTCAGCGCAATGCCCCATTGGCTGCCATCACCCAGCGTGCGTTTAAATTGGTCTTGATCTTGCGGCGTGGTGATGATCGCAATCTCGCGAATGCCGGCCAGCATCAGGGCCGACAGCGGATAGTAAATCATCGGCTTGTCGTAGATCGGCAGCAGCTGTTTTGAGACACCAATGGTGATCGGATAAAGCCGCGTGCCAGAGCCGCCGGCGAGGATAATACCTTTGCGTTGGGTCATGATGTCGATCCCTTTAAGTCGGTCAATACGTCGGCAAGGCTGCGCCGCCAGTCCGGGCGCGCGATGCCAAATTCAGTCTCTAATGCGCCGCACTCCATGCGAGAATTCAGCGGGCGTTTGGCCGGGGTTGGATAGTCGCTGGACGGTATGTCGGTGACGCGCACAGCCAGATTGGCCTGCGCAAAAATATCGCGCGCGAAATCCGCCCAGCTGACATCGGGCTGGCCTGCAAAATGATAGGTGCCGCTTTTGCCGGTGCCCGCGCGCAAGCCGCGCGCCAGTGTCAGACAGGCCGCGGCGATGTCGGCGGCGGCGGTGGGGCCACCAATTTGATCAGAGACCACAGTCAGCGCATCGCGCGTTTCAGCAAGCCGCAACATGGTTTTTACAAAATTGCTGCCATGGGCCGAAAACACCCAAGAGGTACGCAGGATCGCATAGCACCCGCCGGCTGCGATAACGCCGCGCTCGCCCGCCAGTTTGCTGCGCCCATAGGCCCCGATCGGGCCGGTCGCGTCGCCGGGCCGCCAGGGCGCATCGCCACTGCCATCAAAGACATAATCGGTTGAGATATGCACAAAGGGAATGTCGCGCGCGGCGCAAGCTTCGGCCATGGCGGTGGGGGCGTCGCCGTTGATCACGGTGGCCAGCGCCTCGTCTTCCTCGGCTTTGTCGACGGCGGTATAGGCGGCGGCATTGATCACGGCATCCGGCGCATGTTTGGCAATTGCGGCGGCGCAGGCGGCGGGATCAGACAGATCCGCCTGATCGCGGCCCAAAGCGATCATATCTAGGGCAATTACGTCGGCCTGGCGCTGCAGCTCAGTCGCAACTTGCCCGGTCTTGCCGAAAACGAGAATCTTCATGCCTTTACCCCAAGGCGGGTGCCAACACCTTGGCGCGCTTGCAGCGGGCGCCACCAATCCTCGTTGGCGAGGTACCATTGTACGGTTTTGCGCAGGCCCTCTTCGACGGTTACGGACGGGCGCCAGCCCAGCTCATCGCGAATGCGGCTTGGGTCAATCGCATAGCGCGCATCATGGCCGGGGCGGTCGGTGACAAATGTGATCAGATCGGCATATGTGCCGTCAGCACGGGGGCGCAGATCATCCAGAATGTCGCAAATCGTCTGCACCAGCTCCAGATTGCTGCGCTCATTCTCGCCGCCGATATTATAGCTGCGGCCCAGCTCACCCTTTTTCACCACCAGCAGCAGCGCATCGGCGTGGTCCTCGACATAAAGCCAGTCGCGCACATTGCTGCCATCGCCATAAATCGGCAGCGCTTTGCCCGCCAACGCATTGAGGATCACCACCGGAATCAGCTTTTCCGGGAAATGATAAGGGCCGTAATTGTTGGAGCAATTGGTCAGAACAACCGGCAGGCCATAGGTTTCGGCCCAGGCGCGCACCAGATGGTCAGAGGCCGCTTTTGAGGCGGAATAGGGACTGCGCGGATCATACGATGTGTCTTCGGTGAACTGCACATCGGGGTCGGCGGGCAGCGATCCGTAGACTTCGTCGGTCGAGATATGATGGAAACGAAAGCTGTCTGGCTTGCCGGCGTCCTGCCAATAGCTGCGCGCCGCTTCCAGCATGTTAAACGTGCCAGTGATATTGGTTTCGATGAAGTCAGACGGCCCGTCAATCGAGCGATCGACATGGCTTTCGGCGGCCAAATGCATCACCGCGTCAGGCTTATATTTGGCAAAAACAGTGTCGAGCGCGGCGCGATTGCGGATATCCACCTGCTCAAACGCATAGTTTGGGTGGTCCGCCACACTGGCCACATTTTCCAGACAGGCCGCATAGGTCAGCGCATCCAGATTGACCACCTGATCGCCCCGCGCAATCGCCGTGCGCACCACGGCCGAGCCGATAAACCCTGCGCCGCCTGTGACCAAAATCTTCATGTCTTATCCTTCGTACACAAATGGGCTGTCAAAATCCGCCAGCGCCGGGGCGGCGGCGTCTTTGTCACTCAGCACCGGCGTGCCATCAAACCCCCAGTCAATGCCGCAGCTGTCCCAACGCACGGCGCCATCACAGTCGGGCGCGTAATAGTCGGAGCATTTATAGATGATTTCTGTGTCGGGCTGCAGCGTGATGAACCCATGCAAGAACCCGGCGGGCACCAACAGCTGTTTGCCGTTTTCAAACGTCAGCTTTTCGCCCACCCATTGCCCATAGGTCGGGCTGCCTTTGCGAATATCCACCGCAACGTCAAACAGCGCGCCGCGCCCACAACGCACCAATTTGGCCTGCGCATGCGGCGGCGCCTGAAAATGCAGCCCGCGCACGGTGCCCACATCGCTGGACAGTGAATGATTGTCCTGCACAAAGTCAGTGGTGATGCCGTGATCCGCCATGCGCTGTTTGTTCCAGCTTTCGCTGAAAAACCCGCGATGATCGCCAAACCGTGCCGGGGTAATACACAGCACGTCAGGAAGGGAGGTGGGTTCGATTTTCAAATGTCGTCTCGTTTTCAGGTCTGCACGCGGCTTGTTTGGGATAATCTACGCTAGTTTGCCGATAAGTCGCCGAAATTTAAGACCATTCCGCGGCAAGCGCATGAAAAAACCGGGTCGGGCGGAGCTTGAGCCCCTTTGCCGACGTCATTAACGGGTGTTTAGTTTTGCGAAATTTCGGACTTCTGTTGGCAAAACCTAAAAGAGTATTGAGTTTTTGTGCTAATCGAAGTAAAAAGGACAAAACCTAAATGAGCATTTAGTATGACAGCCGCAAACCAACCGATCCTGACAGCCGCAGACCTTGGCCAAGTGCTGCGCCAAAAGCGCAAGGCGCTGGGACTGACGCAAGAAAGCCTTGCGCTGCAATCTGGTGTTTCTGTCCCAACCATCATTGCCGCCGAAAAGGGCAAAGAAACGGCCCAGATTGGCATCATTTTTGCGCTCTGCCGCGACTTGGGTATTTCCCTAACGGCGGAGCTTTAGCGTGCTGCGCCTGGATGTCTTTTTAGAAAGCCAAACCGCCCCGGCAGGGGCGCTCATCCGCGCGGACGATGGGGCGCTGTCATTCCAATATCTCACCGATGATTTGCCGCACCCGGTCTCGCTCTCGCTGCCGGTGCAGGAGGCCCCGTTCGGCGACGTGAGGACACGTGCATTCTTTGCCAATCTGCTCTTTGAAAACACGATGCGCGATCAGGTGATGCAGCGTCACCGCATCGACCAAAACGACATCGCGGGCCTGCTGTATCATCTGGGTCAGGATTGCCCCGGTGCCTTGTCTGTTGTGCCCCAAGGCACCGCACCGGGCAAACGCCCCGGCCATCTGGACACAGATTATGTGGCCCTGTCCGACGATGATCTGATCACGCTGATGACGTCACTTCGGGATGTGCGGCGGCTGCCCAACAGCGCCGGTGATCCATCCCCACTTGCCGGGGTGCAGGCGAAGGTCGCGTTAACACAGCTTCCCGATGGCAGATTTGCGCTGCCAAAACCCGGCACCGGCGCGCCAACCACCCATATCCTGAAGGTGCCGCGCGTGCAGGATATGCAGATGGTGCCGCACGAACATATCGTGATGGGAATCATGGCGGCGCAGATGGCCCACCCGGTGGCCGAGACAACCATGATCGGCACTGGCGATCTACGCGCATTGCTTATCAAACGCTTTGATCGCCGTATCGAGGGCACCGCCGTGCACCGCATGCATCAGGAAGATTTCTGCCAGGCGCTGGGTCTTGGACCGGCACTAAAATATCAGCGCGACGGCACAGACAGCGCCGTCTTTTCTGCGCAGGCCGCTGGCACCGTTCTGGCCGCCTGCGCCACGCCCGCGCAGGCCCGCGTGGCCTTTTTCGAAGCCAGCCTGCTAAATATCCTGTTGGGCAACACCGATAATCATGCAAAGAATCATGCGCTGCTTTATGACAATGACCCACGCGGCAGGCCCATCTTTGCACCGCTTTATGATGTGGTGCCCACGATGCTTGATGGGACCGTCACCCATCAAATGTCCTTTGATATCGGGGGTGCACAGATGGCCGAGGATATCACTGGGCCGGACCTGGAGGATTTTGCCCGCGCCCTTGGCTATCGCCGTTTGACCGCCGCAATGAAACGGCGGATTACGGCGTTGATTGAAAACGTCACCGCAGAAATCCCGGGCCTCGGCGGCCCAGAGCGGAAGCGGATTGGCGATGTGATTGCACAAAATGCCAACACGCTGGCCGCTGCGCTCAACGCGCCCATCGACATTCCAGAATGGGATTTGGTGCCGGTCAACCGACCATGAGAATCGATCCTCAGCTCGCCGCCGCCTCATTCGGGCGGTAGTAACTGCGGTACCAATCGACAAAGGCCTGCACGCCGGTGGGCACATCTGTTTTTGGCTGGTACCCGGTCAGGGTTTTCAGCAATTCTGCATCCGCCCACGTCGCTGGCACGTCGCCGGGTTGCATCGGCAAGAGGTTGCGCTTGGCGGTGAGGCCGGTGGCGGCCTCAATCGCTGCGATGAAATCTGTGAGCTGCACCGCGTCATTGTTGCCGATGTTGACCACGCGGTGCGGGGCGACTGGCGACAGGCTGTCGCCCTTGGGTACAACGCCATCTGCCGGGCGCTGCGGCACGGCGTCCATCAACAGGCGCATGCCGTGCACCAGATCAGTGACATAGGTGAAATCACGTTTCATATCGCCATGGTTATAAACGTCGATCGGCGTGCCTTCGAGGATGGCTTTGGTGAATTTGAACAGCGCCATATCCGGGCGGCCCCAAGGGCCATAGACCGTAAAAAACCGGAACATCGTGATCGGCAGATCAAAGAGATGCGCATAAGAATGTGCCATATTCTCGGTGGCTTTTTTGGTGGCCGCGTAAAACGACATCTGATGCTCAGCGCGCTGGACCTCTTGGTACGGCATCTGGGTATTGGCCCCAAAGGCCGAAGAGGTTGAGGCCAGCAGCATATGTTTCGGGGGGTGCGCGCGGGCGGCCTCCAGAATTTCAAAGGTGCCGTTGATATTGCTTTCCAGATACGAGCGCGGGTTCTCAATCGAGTAGCGCACGCCCGCCTGCGCAGCGAGATGAATAACATAATTCGGATTATGCGATTGAAATAAATCCATGATCAGCCCCGGTGTTTCCACCTTGCCGATCACCGGGATGAAATTTTCATGTGTCAGATCGGCGTGCCGCGCCTCTTTGAGGGCGACATCATAATAATCGCTGAGCGCATCCAGCCCGATCACGCGAAACCCATCGGCCAGCAGCCGCTTGCAGGTGTGATACCCAATGAACCCAGCAGAGCCTGTGACCAAAACAGTCTCTGTCATGGCTCAATCCCCCCCAAACAGATCGCGGGTAAAGACTTTGCTGGCGACATCGCTGATGTCATCTGTCATGCGGTTGGCGACAATGACATCAGAATGTTCTTTGAAATAGCTCAAATCCCGCACCACGCGGGAGCGGAAGAAATCCTCTTCCTGCAGCACCGGCTCATAGACGATCACCTCCACGCCTTTGGCCTTCAGCCGCTTCATAATGCCCTGGATCGAGGATTGGCGGAAATTGTCAGACCCGGCTTTCATCACCAAACGGTAAATGCCAACGGTGCGCGCGCCCGTCATCAGGATCTGATCGGCCAGATAATCCTTACGGGTGCGGTTGGCATCCACAATCGCGCGGATCAGGTTTTGCGGCACGTGGTTGTAATTGGCCAAGAGCTGTTTGGTGTCTTTGGGCAGGCAATAGCCGCCGTAGCCAAAAGACGGGTTGTTATAATGATCGCCAATACGCGGATCGAGGCTGATGCCTTCGATGATCTGGCGACTGTCCATGCCGCCTGCCATGGCGTAACTGTCGAGCTCGTTAAAAAACGCCACCCGCATCGCAAGATATGTATTGGCGAAAAGCTTGATCGCCTCGGCCTCATCCGGGTCGGTGAATTTGACCGGCACATCTTTGGTGATCGCGCCTTCCAGCAGCAGATCTGCGAACACGCGGGCGCGGTCTGATTGCTCCCCCACGATGATGCGGCTGGGATGCAGGTTGTCATAAAGCGCCCGCCCCTCGCGCAGAAATTCAGGGGAAAAAATCACCTGATCCGTCTCAAGCCGCCGGCGCAGATCATTCACAAAGCCCACCGGGATGGTGGATTTGATCACAATCGTGGCCTTCGGGTTGATGTCGATCACCTGCTCGATGACCGCTTCAACGCTACTGGTGTCAAAGTAGTTGAACTTGGGATCATAATTGGTCGGCGTTGCGACAATGACAAAATCCGCATCGCGATAGGCCGAAGAAGCATCGGTTGTCGCGGTCAGCTGCAGATCACGATGGGCGAGAAAATCCTCTAGCTCCGCGTCAACGATGGGACAGTGACCAGCGTTCACCATCCCAACGCGCTCTTTAGAGATATCAACCGCGGTAACGGCATGGTTCTGCGCAATCAGCGCCGCATTTGACAGACCCACATAACCCAGGCCAGCGACCGCAATTTTCATTCCCTAGTCCCTTGCGTAAACGTCTTCGTAGCGAATGATGTCGTCTTCCCCGACATAGGCGCCCGTCTGAACTTCAATCAATACCATGGGTACTTTACCCGGATTTTCCATCCGGTGCACAGCCCCGAGCGGGATGTACACAGATTGATTTTCCGAAACCAATTTCACCTCATCATCGATGGTGACTTTGGCAGTGCCCTCGACCACAATCCAATGCTCTGAGCGGTGCACATGGCTTTGCAGCGACAGCGCCGCGCCCGGATGCACCATGATGCGTTTCACCTGGAAACGCCCGCCCACCACAAGGCTTTCAAACCAGCCCCAAGGGCGGTGATCTTTGGGGAATTCAGTGGCTTGTTTTGCGCCTTTTTCTTTCAGCGCCGCGACCGCCAATTTCACATTCTGCGCGCAGCTCATATCGGCCACCAGCACCGCATCATTCATCGCAATGGTCATGATATTCTCAAGCCCAATGCCGACCACTTCCAGGTTCTCGCTTTCAGAGCGCAGCAAAGTGTTCTTGCAGTCAATCGCCGTCGCCGCGCCCGAAGTCGAAACGCCGTTTTCATCCGGCCCGCTTTCGCGCCACACCGCATCCCAACCGCCGAGGTCAGACCAGGCCGCATCAAAGGGCACAACCGATAGGTTTTCCGCCTTTTCCATTACCGCGTAGTCGATGGAGATATCATCGGCCTTGGCCCAAGCCTCTGGCGCGAGACGCAGAAAGCCGAGGTCTGCCTTGGCCGCATCCAGCGAGCCTTGTACCGGCGCAATCATATCTGGCGCGTGATCTTCAAACGCCGCAATCATATCCGCGGCTTTGAACAAGAAAATCCCCGCGTTCCATTTGAAATTGCCCGCGGCCAGCATCTCTGCCGCGCGCGCCTCATCGGGTTTTTCGACAAAGCGTTTCAGCGCAACAGCCGTGCCCGCGGCATCCGGCGTTTCCGCCAATTCCAGATAGCCATAGGCGGTTTCCGCATGGGTGGGCGTAATGCCAAAGGTCACGAGCTGCCCGCGCGCCACAGCATCCAGCCCTTTGGCGACCGCCGCCCGGAACGCGGCCGCATCAGGCACCACGTGATCTGATGGGGCCACCAGCAAAATCGCCTCCGCATCATCCGCATGCGCCCTCAGCGCCGCCGCCAAAACCGCCGGCGCCGTGTTGCGCCCCTCCGGCTCAATCACAATCGCGCCGGGATCAATGCCAATCGCCTGCAATTGTTCTGCCACGATAAAGCGGAAATCTGAATTGGTCAGCACCATAGGCGCAGCATAGCTGACGCCGCCGCCCTGCCCCGCCAGCCGCTGCGCCGCCGCCTGAAACAAGGTTTCTTCGCCCACGAGTGGGACAAATTGTTTCGGGTAACTCTTGCGCGACAGCGGCCAAAGCCGCGTGCCAGAACCGCCACAAAGGAGAACCGGGGTAATATTCATTTTGCAATCCATAAACAGTCGCCAATTCCCGCCTAGATGCCGCAAAGCAGCCCGACAATCAATTATAACGTTTGTAGAAAACTCGGGCGCGTTATCTTTAAGGCGAATAACTAGAAAGTATGTGACTGCCCCTAACAATAATTGGTCCAGACGTCGCGAATGCTTGCCAATTTCGCCGAAGGTGTTACCTAGGCCGGAAATTTAGTAGGCTCCAAACCAGCAAGGTTAAGGTTCAAAGGACATTAATATGAAACGCGCCCTAATTACTGGCATCACCGGCCAAGATGGCTCTTACCTCGCTGAATTTCTGCTGGAAAAAGGCTATGAGGTGCATGGCATCAAACGCCGTGCGTCCTCACTAAATACCCAGCGGGTTGACCATATTTACCAAGACCCACATGTCGACAATGCCCGATTCAAGCTCCATTATGGCGATCTGTCAGACAGCTCCAACCTCACGCGCATTATTTCCGAAGTACAGCCTGACGAGGTGTATAACCTTGGCGCGCAGAGCCATGTGGCCGTCAGCTTTGAAAGCCCCGAATACACGGCCGATGTCGATGCGATGGGCACGCTCCGCCTGCTTGAGGCGATCCGCTTTCTGGGGCTGGAAAAGAAAACCCGGTTTTATCAGGCCTCGACATCCGAGCTTTATGGTCTTGTGCAGGAAACGCCGCAGCGCGAAACCACGCCGTTTTATCCGCGCAGCCCCTATGCCGTGGCCAAGCTTTATTCTTACTGGATCACCGTCAATTACCGTGAATCCTATGGCATGTATGCCTGCAACGGCATCCTCTTTAACCATGAAAGCCCGCGCCGCGGCGAAACCTTTGTGACCCGCAAAATCACGCGTGGCCTGGCCAATATCGCGCAGGGGCTGGAACCCTGCCTTTACATGGGCAACATCGACGCGCTGCGCGATTGGGGCCATGCCAAGGACTATGTGCGCATGCAGTGGATGATGCTGCAGCAGGATAATGCCGAGGATTTTGTCATCGCCACCGGCAAACAATACAGCGTGCGCGAATTCATCACCTGGTCGGCGGCTGAGTTGGGCATTTCACTCGAATTCAGCGGCACGGGCGTTGAGGAAACCGCCACTATCGCGGCGATCGAGGGCGACAAGGCCCCCGCACTGAAGGTGGGCGATGTGATCATGCGCATCGATCCGCGCTATTTCCGCCCGGCCGAGGTGGAAACCCTGCTCGGCGATCCGGCCAAAGCCAAGGCAGAACTTGGCTGGGTGCCAGAAATCACCGCGCAAGAGATGTGCGCCGAGATGGTCGCCGAAGACCTCAAAACCGCCAAACGCCACGCCCTGCTGAAAGAGCACGGCATGGATATCCCAGTGTCCGTGGAAGGGTAACACCATGCGCAAGATCTACGTCGCAGGCCATCGTGGCATGGTGGGCAGTGCCATTGTGCGTAAACTGACCGCGCGCCAGGCGGCGGGTGAAGCGCTGGCGGTGGTCACGCGCACCCATGCCGAGCTGGATCTGACCAATCAGGCAGCGGTGCGCGCGTTTATGGCGCAGGAAACCCCGGATGTGGTCATTCTGGCCGCGGCGAAAGTCGGCGGCATCCACGCCAACAACAGCTATCCGGCGGATTTCATCTACGAAAACCTGATGATCGAATGCAACGTGATCCACGAGGCTTTTGCTGCGGGCGTGACCAAACTGTTGCAGCTTGGCTCGTCCTGCATCTACCCCAAGGCCGTGGCGCAGCCGATGGCCGAAGAGGCGCTGCTGACCGGCACGCTAGAGCCGACAAATGAGCCTTATGCCGTGGCCAAAATCGCCGGCATCAAGCTCTGTGAAAGCTATAACCGCCAGCACGGTGTCGATTACCGCTCAGTCATGCCGACCAATCTTTATGGGCCCGGCGACAATTTCCACCCTGAGAATTCTCACGTCCTGCCGGCGCTGATCCGCCGTTTTCATGAAGCGAAACGCGATGGTGCCGAAGCCGTCACCATCTGGGGCACTGGCACGCCGCGCCGCGAATTCCTGCACGTTGATGACATGGCCGAAGCCAGCCTGTTTGTGCTGGACCTGGACCAAGAGACCTACGCAGCCAATACCGCGCCGATGCTGAGCCACATCAATGTCGGCACCGGCAGCGATATCGCGATTTACGAGGTCGCCGAACTGATCGCCAAAGTCGTCGGCTATCAAGGCCGCATCGAAACCGACCCCAGCAAACCTGACGGCACCCTGCGCAAACTCATGGACGTGCGCCGCCTGAGCCAAATGGGATGGGACGCGAAAGTCGCGCTAGAACAAGGTTTGCAAGAAACCTACGCTTGGTACCTCGCAAACTACGAGACCGCGCGGGGGTAGGGCATTTGGGTGGCGAAATGCGGGCGATTTCTACGTGCGCAGGACGGCCCTATTCGGCAAATACGAGGTGGACCAGTTTGGACCAGAAGGTGGACCACGCTGGGTTCACCTTGGACCAAATTGGACCAAGACCCCTCAACCTACTGAAAACACTAGCAAATAAAATGGTCACGGCCCAACGGCTCCAAATCTCAATTTTTCCATTTGAAAACAAAGCCTTATACGCAAAAACGCGCTACTGCGTTACGTGTGTATCTTTTCCTGAGCCCAAAGGGCGAGACAAACGTCAGCCACTCTTTGGTCGGGCTTCGAATTTCCGTCACCGGTTGCCGCTAAAATCGGCAAGGCTTGGCCTGTTACACCCAAATCTGTTGCGCAACTTCACCGGTTGGGGCGCATGGGGTATCTCTGCATTGACTTGGCGGCAGCTCTCACCCAAACACGCGGTAACAGCCAAAGGTTTTCAGACATGCATTTTCAACACTCTGCCATCACCCTCTCGCGCGCCGCCATTTTGGGCACTTCTGTTGCTCTGTCAGCCGCCTCAATCGCGACCGCCGAAGCGCCGGAATACACGTTGACGCTGGGCGCGCTTAGCGAAGATTTCATTGGCCGCAGCCAGCAATATGCGACCTTGGGTTTTAATGGGCTTGCGCTCAGCGGCGCGTTTGAACACGGGCGTCTCAGCGCCTCCGCGACACTTGGTCAGCCGATCTATGGCGACGCGGATGTGCTGCTGAATTACGACATCTCGCTGGCGCTTGGAAACGGCGATTGGCAGATCGGGGTGGGCAAGGTGGATCGCAATTGGTCGCCTTCACAATACAGCAGCTTGATCATGGGCCAGAACGCGCCGGCGTTTCACTCTGCCTATCTTCGCAAATCCGAAGCGAGCGAAATTGACCTGCCGGTGCTGCGCTGGCTGGGCGCTTGGGATGGCGAGTTTTTTGTTGGAACCACCGAGGATGCAGGCCAGCCTAGCAATGCGCTGATCATGGGCATGCGCGCGCGTGTGCGGCCGATTGAAAACCTGGAAATTGATTTCGTGCGCACCGCGCAATGGGGTGGCACTGGCCAGCCAAATGATCTGGAAACCTTCATTAATATTCTCGCCGGGCGCACCAATAGTGGCGTGGCCAGCGGGGCCAACCAAATGGCCGGCGTCGGTATTTCCTACACCCTGCCGAACCTGGCCGACGGCACGCGGATTTATTACCAAACGATTGGCGAAGACGAGGCGGGCGGCGGCCCATCCTGTTTGATGCATATGGGCGGCGTTGAGGTGAACCTGCCGCTCTTTGGTGTGCCCTCACAAGTGACGCTGGAGCATACAGACACGCGGATCGCCCGCACGACCAGCGGCTTTTGCGGGGCCAACACCGCCTATAACAACAACACCTATTCCTACGCCCAAAACGGCGTTGTGATTGGCAGCGCGATTGATTCCCAATCCGTCAGCACCGCGCTTTACGTCAAACATCAGTTTGACGACATGTCCGTGGATTGGAGCATTGGCCACTATCTGATCAACGATCAAAACCGCGCCGCCCACCGCCTGAGCAGCACCAGCGCCGAGGGCTTTGTTGTCAGCGCGGCCGTGTCACGCGAGATGCTGGGCGGCACGCTCTCTGCGCTGATCGCGCATCAAGGCTTTGATCTGAATACAGCAGGTTTTGGCAGTGGCACACGGGTTGGCGTGAGTTTTCAGAAAACGTTTTAATAATCAGCTGGCGTAGGGGTGTTACGTCTACGCCAGACCATTGCCGTCGGGCTTTAACCTATTTGCGCCTGAAAATACCCCCAGGCCTCAACGTCGGTTTCAAACTGATCAAACACCGCGGTTTCTGCGCCAGCTTCGTTGCTGGAAATCAGGCTCCATCCTTTTTCGCCAGCGCGGCGACAAATCGTCAGGTAGGTGGATCGCGAATCCGCGACCACCAGCCCTGACAAGTCAGACACTTCTACTGCATAGCCTTTTAACTGCGCCTGCACATCCGCGGGCAGATCCCCGACCACAAAGCGCCGGCTCTTGAAGTAATCCATGGAAAACGCATAGGTGCTGACGAAAAGCAGCGCGAAGAACAGCAGGCCGATCAGGGCCCCGGCGCCGCTGCTCCAGAAAAGCACGCCCATGGTGATTGGCACGGCGATGAAGGGCAGCATCACCAGTGTGGCCGCCGGGTTCAGCATGTCGGGATTGAACTGCTTGTTGGTCAAGAGCCGCAGGGCCCGCACCACGAGGTGGTGGAAATGCAAGCGGTCTGGCTGATCGGTGTCCTTGTCCAAAAGTCGGCGCCGAATGATGGCAAAAGCCGTATCCGCCACAGGCCAAAACAGAATCAGCACAACCGCAAGCCCGGCCCCTTCCAGGTTGCGCGCCAGCAGGATAATCCCCAGCCAAGACAGCACATGGCCAATGGCATAGGCCCCCGCATCGCCCAGAAACACGCGGCCATACGGCCAGTTGAGGACAAAAAAGCCAAACAGCGCGACAAACAACAGGGCTGCGACCAGCTGCACATCCCCATCGCCGGTGATGCCGCCGATCACGAAATACCCGGCCGCTGCCATCATACTATAGCCCGAGGCCAGCCCGTTTAGCCCATCAATCAGGTTCAGCGCGTGGCAGGCCCCCGCGGACCAAAGCATGGTGATCAACACGCCCACCGCCAGAAACCCAACGACGCCATCCACATAGGGCACGCCAAAGCGTGGCACCATCGCGCCGCTGAGCATAATGGCCAGCGCCGCCGACACAAAGGCGGCCAGCAGGCGCACCTTAGGAGACATGTCGCGGCGGATGTCTTCGCGCAGGCCCACGGCAAACACCACTGCGCCAGCGGCCAGCGCCCACAAAAGATCCGCCTGAATGGCGCGCGCATAGACACCCATTGCCACAGCAAGCCCCACGATGACGGCTGCGCCGCCGATACGGGGCGTTGGGCGTTTGTGCTGGGCTTGCCGCGCGCTCAGATCGTTTTGCATATGTTCCTGATTCAGGAACAGCTGCGGCGCAAAGGCAAAAAGGCTGCACAATCCAAAGCTTGTCAGAAAGGCCAGCAAAATTGGCGCAGCGCCTACACTCAAAACGACTTCAAACATTCTTGCGCCCTATTCATCAACTCAAAACCCTCACTAGCCATTAGCAAAACTTCGGTTCGTTTGACCACATCAAGAAAGAAAAAAACCATTTAACCCACTAATCTTAGATTTAGTAACTGAAGGAATTTGCAACTAGGGAATTGAATCGGAAAGCTCACCTCTTACAACACGCACTTGTCAATCAAAGGTTGCTGTGTCTCGGCAAGATTTCGCCCGGTGGTTCTTTCACGATCCACCGGGTTGTTTTATGTTGAGTCGGTAAAGGTTCGTTCAGATGGCGCGGCTTGGCTCTTTTTCCCCTTACAAACTTGGGGTACGAGGGGCCAGATATTTTAAACGACTGGCCGTTGGCGATATTTGTGCGGTGAATTAAGGCTTTGGTAATGCTCAATAAGATTTCGAAACTGCCCCGCGCAACAAAGCGGCTGATTCTGTTTTCCGTCGACATGATGTTAATTGCCGCCAGCCTGATCGTGGCCTTTGCCTTGCGATTCGGAATGACCGTTCCAGTTGAACCGCTGCAAACCAACTGGGCACTTCTACCCGCATTATTGGCCATTGGTGCCCTGTTGATCACCATGATGCGGCTCAATCAGATCAAGGTGCATGCGGTTGAAAACAATATGGTCCTGCGCCTGGCGGTTTTTGCCGCTGTGCTATCAATCAGCGCCATGGCGGTCAGCTATCTGTTCACTCTGCCTGCGCCCCGCTCTGTACCGCTGATCTTTGGCGCTGTGTTTTTCATGTCCTCCGTGCTGGTGCATTTTATCGCCCGCTTTGTGCTGGAACTGGTGCGCGAACGCACACAAATCCGCCTGCCCGTGGCCATCTATGGCGCGGGCGCAACCGGTGAACAATTGGCCGCCGCCCTGCGCCAAAGCTCTGAATTCAAACCGGTCTGCTTTCTGGATGACAATCGTCAGCTGCACGGCATCATGGTCAGCGGGCTCAAGGTGCACCCTGCGCAAACCCTGCGCCGGTTGATCAAAAAACACGGGCTGAAACGCATTCTTTTGGCGATGCCAACCGCCAGCAGCTATCGGCGCCGCGAAATACTAGAGGCGCTGTCCTCGCTGCAGGTCGACGTGATCGAGCTGCCGAATATGGCGGACGAGGTGGGCCATCGCGCGCTGCACAATGGGCTGCAGGCCAAACGCTTCAAAGATGTGGCCAGCAAATCGCACATTAACGCGCGCAATCCAGAGACGCTTGCGGCGTGCAAAGGCAAAACCATCTTGATCGCCGGTGCCGGCGGCATGATGGGGGCCGAAATCAGCCAGCAAATCATTCGGTTTGAACCTGCAAAACTTGTGCTTTTTGAGCGTAATGAAACTGCCCTGCTCGACGTCACCCGCCAGGTCAAAGCGCTTGTGCGCCGCGCCGGAGCGTCCATTCAGATCGAGGCACGCACCGGGTCAATCGCTGTGCCCGGCCGCATGACGCATCTGCTGCGCCAAGAAGCTGTGCAGATCATCATCAATGCCGCGCATTACGGCGATCCGCAACTCGCCGAAGCAAACCTCTTTGATCTCTTGGCAACCAACGTCGTCGGCCCGCTGACCTTGGCCGAGGTCGCCATTTCCGAAAACATCGAGCAGCTGATCCTCTTGTCTTCTGAGCGCGTGGCAAAACCGCGTCATTTGGTCGATCATACGCAGCAGCTGGCGGAAACGCTGGTGATGGGTCTGGCGCATTCTGCGGCGAACACCCAGATCAATGTCCTGCGCTTTGGCCAAACCTCTGGGCCTGTGGGCGACATCGTGCCACTGCTTGAAGCGCAGGTGCGTAACGGCAACTCCATCACCCTGCCACACCCCGAAATGACGCGGCTTTTCCTCAGCACGGCCAAGGCCAGCGATATGATCCTGTCCGCCCTGCCCCATGGCGCCGCGCTACACGCCCAACCTGCACATATGTGCAAAGGCACACCGCGTAAGGTGATGGATTTTGTGCATAAGGTGGTTGATCTGTCCGGCAAAGGCCTGCGCTCTGACGCAAACCCATTTGGGGTCGACGTGAAATTCTGCGGCTTGCGCCCCGGCGAAGCGCTGCATGAAACCTGCGACGCTGAAAAATTCTGCACGCCCCTGGCGGCCAATCCGGATCTTCTGCTGGCACCGAAACCGGATATCTCGATCCTGGATCATAACTTGGCGCTCAAAGCCTTTCGCGAGGCCATCGCCAACTTTGACGAGGACGCGCTCCGCGCCATGTTGAATCCGGGTGTCAGCGCCCGGAAAGAGCCGCTGCTGCAAAGCGCTTAGCGCGCCTCAACCACCTCTAGCGCCACAATGGATCGGTCCTCAGCGAGGGCCGCCGCTGTCAGGCGCGTTAGATAGTGGGTCTTGATGTAATCCGCGACAAAGCGCGACGGCGCGATCAGTTGCAGGTGCCCTGCCCCCAGATCATGCGGCTCTAATTGGGCGAACCAGGCGTTAAACAACTTGGCATCCTGCGCCTTCAGGCGCGCGGCTACGGCGGTCCACAGCGGCACGTCATTCGCAGGCGCAGCGGGGGCGCTATGCAGGGGCACCACATTGTTGTCTGCTGCCGCCTCGGCCTCTGCTGGGGCACCACCAATGCGGGCGGCAAAATCTGGGCCCACCGCATCCCAGAACGGAGCTGTGGCGCGCAGGACGGTTGGGAACTCAATTTTATACTGCGCCACCCGGCCGCGCGCAGCCGGAATATCGACACTAATCCAGCCCAACTTGCGCAGTTCCGCCATCTCGCGCTTTACCGTGCGATCGGTCACACCCCACATGCGCGCCAGCTCACGTTGACCCACAGCAAAGACGCCGCGCCGCCAATTGAACCGGGCGGTGATCAAAAGAGACAGACGCAGGGCCAATCGCGCCTCGACCCCCTGCCCTTGCGACGCGGTCACCAAAAGCGCGGTTAAGACGTCGTATTTTACCGACGCCGAGCCGGGACCGGTGATCCCGCTTGTCTCATTCAATAGCCCTGACTGTGTCATGGATATGCCTGTAGCTGCGCGGATCTTTTGCCCGCGTCGATTCGTGACTGCTGTGAAAGGAAACTACCAGTTTTGGGTTGCTCCGACCACTGGTTCAAACGCTTTTCCCTAGCTTGCCGTTATTAGCGTTGGAAAGGCTGAGCTTGTCAAGGATTCGCGATCTGACCCCTTAAACCAAATCCTTTTTGAAAAGAAAATGGTATGGTCTTGGTATTAGGGGACGCCATGTATGTCCCCCTAAATCGTATTGATGTCCCCTCAAGATGCTGGGGCGCGCTAGCCATGTCCCCCCAAATTGCGGTGCACGCGGGCCATATTTCTAGCGGTGCTGCGAATCGGTGGGCAGTTAGAAGGACCTGTCTTTTCTAAGGATGGCCCCTAAATCCGCCGCGTTTCCGCTTGTGGATAAAACCACTTTATCAATTTGGATAAATTTGGCAAATTAGCCGTAAATACAAAACTTCATAAAATCTACGTCCGAGGACAGGCATGTTAACACATTCAGACCTACGCGAGCTGCAGACCAAATCCCTCAAGATGCAGGGGTGGATCCGCCAGCAGACCTTTTCGCCAGAGAATGAAAAGACCTTGCGGCGCTTTTCCTCTTGGGAGGTGTCCGAGCTGATCCTGGGCATGAACCAGTCGACCTTCCGGGGCAAGATGGCCGCGGACCCGACCTTACCCGCGGGTAAGGTCGAGCCGGACGGGCGTCAGCGCTGGTTTTCCCTCGAAGAGATCAACACCTTGCGGCGGCGCTTAAAGCCGCGCGGCAAATCGCTGATGCCGCCGCGCCCCGGCGGACGGGCCTTTCGCACTGCGATTGCCAACTTTAAGGGCGGCGCCGGGAAATCCACCGTGGCGCTGCATTTCGCCCATGCCGCCGCGCTCGATGGCTACCGCGTACTCTGCGTTGACTTTGACCCGCAGGCCACCCTGTCCCATTCCATGGGGCTGAATGATGTCAGCGAAGAGCACACCGTCTGGGGCATCATGGCCCGCGATCTGGTGCGCGAGACCGAGGCACAGAACGCCGCCCCACGCGGCGCGGCCAGCGGCACCGCCCTGCCCCAGCGCAGCATTCCCGGCAGCATCACCGATCTGGGCCTGCAGGATCTGCGCGTGTCTGATTTCATCCAGCCCACCAACTGGCCGACCATCGACCTCATCCCGTCCTGCGCCAATGCCGCCTTTGTCGAATTTGCCTCAGCCCAATACCGCCACCTTAATCCGGAATGGTCCTTCTTTGCGGCAATGTCACGGTTCCTCGATCAGCTGCCCGATGATCAATGGGATCTGATCTTTTTTGATTGCCCACCCGCCATTGGCTATCAGTCGATGAACGCGGTCTTTGCCGCCGATATGCTCTATATCCCCTCCGGCCCCGGCTATTGGGAATATGATTCCACCACCTCATTTATCGGCCAGCTTTCCGAAGCCCTGGAAGATTTGGCACATGGGTTTGAGGGCACCTTATCCGCGGATAAGGCCGCCCTGCCCAAGGTCTTTCAAGACGTGCGCTTTCTGCTGACACGCTATGAGCCGGGCAATGATTTGCACCGCGCGATGTTTGAAGCTTTTGGTAAGGTTTTTGGCGACAAGCTGGCGACCCACCCGGTGGAAATGACCCGGGCGGTTGAACAGTCCGGCCGGTTCCTCAGCTCGATCTACGAGATGGATTATCGCGATATGACCCGCGAGACATGGCGTCGGGCCCGGGCAAGTTTTGATCAGGCCTATGATGAATTCAGCGTAACCATGTTGCCGTGCTGGCAGGCCATGAATGACAAAACCTTATCCGCGGATAAGGTCAGCGAAGGAGCGCAGGCATGAGCAGAAAACGCCGCATCTTTGATATCAACGTGCCGGACGAGGCGGTGACGCCGCCGACACCTTCGATCAAAAGCCTTGATGAAAGACCGGCGAAACGCGGGCCCATGGCGAGCGCGATTGCCGAAAACGCCGAAGCCTTGACCGCCCGCAAAACCGCCGCCGAAGCGATCCGCGCCGAAAATGACGCGCTGGCGCATGAGTTTGTCGAGCTGCGCGAGGCGGGCCATGTGGTGCAGGCGATCCCGCTGGATCAGGTCCACACCTTCATGCTGGTGCGCGACCGTATCCCCGGCGAAGATCTTGAGCTGGAAAGCCTGATGACCTCGATCCGCGATCTGGGCCTTTCGAACCCAATCCGCGTGATCCCGCGCCCGGATGGCAGCGGCTATGAGCTGGTGCAAGGCTACCGCCGCCTCAGCGCCTATCGCTTGCTGCACGCAGAGGGGCAGGGGGGTGACGCCTGGGCGACCATCCCGGCGCTGATCCTACCGGGCGAGACGGATATCGCCGGGCTCTACCGCCGTATGGTCGATGAGAATGTGATCCGCAAAGACCTGTCCTTTGCCGAGATGGCCCATGCGGCGCAGAACTATGCCGCTGACCCCGCCACTGAGGCGACGGATCTGCCGGCGGCAGTCGCAGCGTTGTTCCAATCCGCGCCATACTCTAAGCGCAATTACATCCGGAACTTTGCGCTCTTGCTGGATAAGGTAGGGGAGGCTCTGAATTACCCCACAGAAATTCCGCGCGCCTTGGGGCTGGCCTTGGCGCGTGCCCTTAAAGATGCGCCCGAAATGGCTGGCCGGATCAAGCAGGATTTGGCGGGGTGGGACAACCGCTCGATCAAGGATGAGTTGGATGTGCTGCGCCGCCACGCGGGCATCGAAGATCTGGAAAGCTTATCCGCGGATAAGGTGCCGGAGCCGGCCAAGAAAGCCGCGACCGGCAAGCCCGGCAAAGCCAAGACCACGTTCCACATTCGCAGCAGCGCCGGGCAGGTGAAATGCACGGCCGGGGTGGGGCGGCTAGAGATCAAAGTGGACCGCGATTTCAGCTCGATTGATCGGGCAAAGCTTGAGGCGGCGATTGCGTCGCTTGTGGATGGGCTGTGGTAAGAAAAGGTCAACTTTATTTTCGCCTTGATGGCACCTTAAGTAATTGAATTATAAACAATATGTAATTTTGACTGACATGTACGAATTTCGACCTATTCGGAATCAAAAGCTATGGAACCCAAAAGTTGACCG
Source organism: Cognatishimia sp. SS12 (assembly GCF_028369055.1). GTDB lineage: Bacteria > Pseudomonadota > Alphaproteobacteria > Rhodobacterales > Rhodobacteraceae > Cognatishimia. The sequence continues at coordinate 29,582 of NZ_JAQNCZ010000009.1, forward strand.
GTATTTAAAAAGGGGCGAGAACATTCGGTAATCCCCCCATTTTTAGAGGGGCGTATCAGTAGAATTTAAGCTGCTGTCAGTTTCTGTATCGGGGTCATCCCGCCGATGCCCATGTTTGGTCTTTCGTTGTTGTAAGTCCAGAGCCATT